>OW818672.1:0-2133997 GCA_942493175.1 Sulfurimonadaceae bacterium | reverse complement strand
TCTACAGATATGGTAGCTTCTATGGCGGCTAATCCAATTATCTTTGCTTGTGCAAATCCAACTCCTGAGATTATGCCTGCATTGGCAAAATCAGTTAGAGATGATTTAATTATTGGAACAGGTAGAAGCGATTTTGCAAATCAAGTAAATAATGTTCTTGGTTTTCCATTTATTTTCCGTGGTGCACTTGATGTTAGAGCTACAAAAATCACAGAAAATATGAAAATGGCAGCTTCAAAAGCATTGGCTGCTCTTGCAAAAGAGTCAGTGCCTGATTATGTGGCAAAAGCTCATAAGAGAGATGATATGGCATTTGGTCCAGAGTATATCATTCCTTCGCCGTTTGACAAAAGACTTCTTGTATGGGTTTCATCGGCGGTTGCACAAGCAGCGGTTGAAGATGGTGTAGCTGGAGTTAAAGATTTTAATCTTGAGGCTTATAAAGCTAAACTTCAAGCTATGGCTGATAACGCAAAGTAAGTTTTTAAAGCAGGGTTTTTCCCTGCTTTTGCTTTCATTAACTAAACATAAGTAAAAATAGTATAAAATAGCCGCTTATGGAAAAAATTGTAGCAAAAAAGAAGTTTGGACAAAATTTCTTAAAAGATAAAACTATTTTACAAAAAATCGTCGAAGCGATGCCCAATAACGATAATAAAATCGTAGAGATTGGGCCTGGCTTAGGTGATTTAACTAAATTTTTAGTAGATGTCAAAAGTGTAGAAGCTTTTGAGGTCGATACCGATTTGTGTAAACTGTTACAAAATAAATTTGAAAAAGAGATCGCAACCAAACAGCTCCGTATACATTGTGGAGATGTTCTTAATGTTTGGAAGAGTGAACTTATAGATGAGTCGTATGATTTGGTGGCGAATTTGCCATACTATATAGCGACTAACATAATTCTAAAAGCCCTCGCAGATTCAAAATGCAAAAATATACTTGTAATGGTACAGCTTGAAGTAGCAGAAAAATTTTGCGCGCATGAAGGTGATAAAGTATTTGGGTCTTTGGGTATTATAACTCAAAGTGTAGGAGACGCACATATAGTTGTGAGAGTTCCGCCAACAGCATTTGAACCACAGCCAAAAATAGATTCTGCAGTTTTTTTGATACAAAAAAATAGTGATAGAAGTGATAAAGATTTTGAGGATATGCTTAGAGTTGCATTTACGCAACCTCGGAAAACTCTTATGAAAAATCTATCAGTTGTTTATCAAAAAACTATACTCCAAGATGCTTTCTTTAAGCTTAGTCTTGCACAAACGATTCGTCCTCATCAGGTTTCTACCCTAGACTATCACCAACTCTATAAACTAACAAGGAGTTTGGATGGAACAAGAGAATCAGGAAATTAATAGTAATATTTCTCAAGAAAATCGTAAACCAAATAATTACAACAACAGAAGACCCAACAGCAACAGTAGTAGGCCAAATAATCAAAATGGCAACAAACCAGCGGGTAGCAATCCAGCAAGCAGTAATCCAGCTAACAGCAACAAAAATAAGAGTGCATCAAGAGGGCGTCGTCGCCAAAGTACACCCGTAGATGAAAACTTAAGAGCATTTGTTGAAATAAATCAAGAAGCTCATAAACAGAGACTTAATCCGCACTACAAATTAGATTTAAACTCAAAAGAGAAAATTCGCATTACCCCGCTTGGCGGACTTGGTGAGATTGGCGGAAATATCACAGTATTTGAAACTCAAAATGAAGCTATACTTGTAGATGTCGGTATGAGTTTTCCAGATGAAGATATGCACGGTGTTGATATTTTGGTGCCGGATTTTACATATATTCGTGAAATCAAGGATAAAATTAAAGCCATAATTATAACGCACGCACACGAAGACCACATTGGTGCAATGCCATATTTGTACAAAGAGATGCAGTTTCCGATATATGGCTCACCTCTTCCTTTAGCAATGATAGGAAGCAAATTTGATGAACACCATATAAAAGAGTTCAAACAGCATCTACACCCAATTGAAAAAAGAAAAATTTATAAAATTGGTGAAGATTTTGAGATAGAGTGGATGCATATGACTCACTCTATTATAGACTCATCATCACTGGCAATTACTACACCTGCCGGAACTATTATTCACACAGGTGACTTTAAAATAGACCATACTCCGGTAGATGGCTATACTGCGGATTTACATAGATTAGCTCACTACGGTGACAAAGGCGTCCTTTGTCTGTTAAGTGACTCTACAAACTCATACAATACTGCTCCGACACCATCAGAGCTTAGTGTCGCACCGGCACTTGATAGAGTATTTTCAAAAGCTGAAGGCAGAGTATTGCTCTCGACTTTCAGTTCAAACATTCACCGTGTTTTTCAGGCTATCCAGTATGGCGTGAAGTATGGGCGTAAAGTTTGTGTCATAGGTCGTTCAATGGAGAGAAATATTGAAATAGCTATGCAGTATGACTATATTAAACTGCCAAAAAATATATTTGTAGAGCCTGAACAGATTGCCTCAATGAATGATAAAGATATTCTTATTGTTACAACCGGTTCACAAGGTGAGCCAAGTTCTGCACTATTTAGAATGTCGATTGGTGAACATAGACATGTAAAAATTAAACCAAATGATTTAATTGTTCTTTCATCTCGCCCTATTCCCGGAAATGAAGGCTCAATCTCTGGAATGTTAAACCATCTTCAGCGTGCCGGAGCAAAGATAGCTTTAGACAAAGAACTACATGTATCTGGACATGCTTCGATAGAAGAGCAAAAGCTTATGCTTCGTCTTGTCAATCCTAAATTCTTTTTGCCAATTCACGGTGAGTACAATCATGTTATGAGACATAAAGAGACTGCAATTATGTGTGGTGTTCCAGAGCGTAATATATATATTATGAATGACGGAGATACGGTAGAGATAGCTCCAAAATATATGAGAAAAGTAAAAACAGTAAGAACCGGCAAAACATATATTGATAACCAAAATAATCATAAAATAGATGACGACATTGTAATCGACCGTCAAAAACTTGCATCTGACGGTATTGTAATGATTGTTGCTCAGATAGATGGACAGCACTCTACAATGTTAGCTAAACCGTTAGTTACTTCGTTTGGTTTAGTTTCTGATAAGCAGGATAAATTCTTTGCTAAAGAGATTGAAGAAGTGCTAGAACACTTTCTTGCTAACATAAAAGAGGGACTTATAGAAAATGCAAGAGCATTGGAAAATGACCTTCGTCAAGTTGTTAGAAAGCATATTTATAGAAAAATGAAAAAATATCCACTAATTGTTCCACATATTTTTGTTATGTAGATAAATATTTTGATATGTGGAATACTTTTCCACATATCGGCATACCCCTTTTATCTGAGCGCCTCATCCAAATATATTAATAATTTCCGGCTTCTTTGCGCTATTGTAGTAAGTTGCTAGACACTTTTTTGATACTATTACCCAGATTTGACAAAATGGTTTAATTTCTTTAAATTTTAAGACAATGGGGTAGTTTTGAGTATAAATAATGTTTATGCAGATATTGTAGACCTACATCCTTCAAGGATAGCTGTTTATAAAGAAAACGGGGATTTTTTCTATGCAAACGGTAACTACATAAAAGCTTATGGTATTGATATATTAGAGAAAGAAAATTTAGATTTTGATAAGATTAAACCGTATGAGATAACATTTGATTATATAAAATTTCAACTATCTTTATCAAAGAGTTTTAGTATTCAAAAACTCGAAGATTCTGCTTGGTTTGAGTCTCTGTTTTTTTATACAACTTCAAAATATCTTGTCCATACCTCTTCACAGGCTACAACATTAAAAGAGATAGACAAAAAAATCTACTATCATGCGAATTATGACTCTCTGACTACACTTCCAAATAGATCTTATTTTAAAAAACAACTAAAAAACATACTTCAAGAATCCTCACAAAACGACTCTAGAATAGCTCTGTTTTTTATAGATATAGATAAGTTTAAAGAAGTAAATGATACATATGGTCATGATGTAGGCGATAAAATGCTCGTCACCGTAGCAAAGAGACTTTTAAACAGTGTTAGGGATGATGATATAGTGGCAAGGATAGGTGGCGATGAGTTTGTTTTAATAGCCAAAGATATAAAAAGCCTAGAGATTGTAGGACAGTTAGCGTTTAAGATACAAAAGAAAATCAGGCAGCCTCTAGGGATTGATACTCATATTTTCAATGTCACGCTCTCTATAGGTATAGCGATATATCCGCAACATGGAACAACAAGGCAAGAGCTTCTAAAAAATGCTGATATCGCCATGTATGAAGTCAAAAAAACCAAAAGGGATGATTTTAGAATTTATGAAGAGTCGATGTCAAGTGAGGCTGCTACAAAATTATCAATGAAAAAAGAGATAAGAAGAGCGCTTGAACAAAACGAATTTGTTATGCATTATCAGCCAGTTGTAGATTTTCATACCGACTCAATTATCGGCGCCGAAGCATTTGTGAGGTGGCATCATAGCAAAAGGGGTATGCTGGAACCAAATGAGTTTTTGGAACTTGTTTTATCTGGAGATTTAGATAAAGAGTTTAACTGTATGGTTGTTTCAAAAGTTTTAGAAGATTTGGCAACAATGAATAAAACTTTTTTAAATAAAAAGCTAACCATGTCTATAAATATATCAAAAGATCAATTTTTTAGTCCGACTTTTTCTTCAAATGTATCTGATGCGTCAAAAAACTATGCAATAGACAAATCACAGATAGAGTTTAAAATTGTAGAAAATCAGATAATTAAAAATGCTTCCCTAGCAAAAGAGAATATAGAAAGCCTCCATTCAATGGGATTTAAAATAGCTTTGGACGATTTTGGAATTGAGCACTCGAGCCTGAATCATCTAAAAAATTTCAAAGTAGACAAGTTGAAGATAGATAGATTGTTCATAAAAAACATGGCTCAAGATGAAAATGATTTAAATATTGTAAAATCTATAGTAAATATGGCAAAACTTTTTAATATCAAAGTACAGGCAGAAGGAATAGAGACCAAAGAGCAGTATCTGAAATTAAAAAATATCGGATGTGACCTTTCGCAAGGTTTTTATCACTCAAGAGCCTTGCCTATTGATGATTTTATACACTATTTTAATAAAACTTGATAGTATAAAAACAAATAAAAAATTTAAATAAGATTGAAAAATGAAGAGCAATAATTTAATACGACTAACAAATAGCTGCTACTGGAGTCTGGAGACAGAGTCTCTCCTTGTAGATGGAGCGGATGTTAAATTGTCAATTTCTCAAAAAAAGTTGTTTAAATTTTTGGTTGAGCATATAAATAAACCTGTTCTAAATTTAGATATATTGTATGAACTGCATGACTCATTAGATAGGGAGTTCAATGAAAAAAGCGTACGTAATTTTATAACTGGGCTTAGAAAATTAGTTCCATGTCTAAATCTTGTAAATATATACGGCGGATATTATATGCTCAAAAGTGAGCATATAAGCAAATCTTTAAAGCTTCAAGAGCAGTTTTTTGAGATAATAGAACAATCAAAAAATCCTATAGTGGTTACTAGCCCAAATGAATATGACAATCCCATAATTTATGTAAACAACGCATTTTGTGAGTTGTTTGGGTATGAGTATGAAGAAGCAGTCGGTCAAAACTGCCGATTTTTACATGGCGACGATACAAAACAAGATGCCCTTAAAGAAATAAGAGAAGCCATCGGCACACAAAAACCGATAGAGACAAATATCCGCAACTATACCAAAGACGGAGATATGGTTTATGAAGATATTACAATTAGTCCGATTTTTGATAAACAAAAAGAGAAACTTAGCTACTTTTTAGGCATATACAAAGATATTACATCAATGCCGCTGTTTTTAGAAAAAGTTCAAAAAGTCCTTTAGAAGGTTTTATTCTACTAAAAAATTTGCCATCATGGAGTGGTCCTCATGCTCTAAAATATGGCAGTGATGAAGAAATAATCCCGGTATCGTAAACTTTACTATAATACGAACAGTCTCGTTAGGCATAACAAGAACGGTATCTTTCCACCCCTTGTCAGTTGGAAAATTTACTTTGCTTGTCCTATCAAGCACTTGAAAATGAACCCCATGCATGTGAAAAGGGTGTGCCATATGTACACTGTTTTTAATCTCCCAAATCTCTGTTGAGCCTAGTTTTACTCTCTCATCTACTCCATGCATGTCATATGGCTTTTTGTTTAAAGTCCAGACACCACCCTCAATAATTTCCATAGTTATAACCCTGCTTTTTAAAGCATCAGAGGCTTTCATTTTTTCAATAGTTGAGAGTTTTTTTGGGATTTGCAGCGGGTTTTGAGCAGAAAGTTCGGTAACTTTAAATTTCATAATATCCATTTCAGCATTAAAGCTTGGATATGCAGTATTTGGTGTAAAAACGCTGGCTTCTTTGAATCCCAGAGTTTTTAGCGTTATGCTCTCACCTACTTTTTTATCTTTAAAATCTACGATAATATCTATGCGCTCTGCTACTGCAACTAAAATATTTTTTACGACTATGGGCTCTTCGAGAAGTCCACCGTCAGTCCCAATCAACATAAAATCTTCGATACCATCAAATGCGAGCTTATATGTTCTTGCGCTTGAGCCGTTTAGTATTCTAAGGCGGTATTTCGTGTTTTTAACATTTTTATATGGATGGGGAGTAGAGTTTACCATAACGATATTGCCTAAAACGCCGATATTGTCTTGAGGAGTCTCTTTATAGATTAAATCTCCGTCTTTGTTAAACCTTCTATCTTGTATGATTAGCGGCAGTTCAAACTCACCTGATGGAAGATTTAATCTCTTCTCATTTTCGTCATCTATAATGTAAAGACCTGCAAGTCCATAGTAAATCTCTTCCCCTGTTCTTCCGTGCGGATGGGTATGGTACCAGAATGTTCCCGCTCTTTGATTGACTTTGTATCTGTACTCTTTTAGCATCTGTGTGCCAATAGCGTCTTTTGGATGCCCATCCATAGTCTCGGGAACCAGCAGACCGTGCCAATGAATGATGGTCGGTTTTTCGAGGCTGTTGGTAAAATCAAGCTCAAAGTCATCTCCGTTTTTTATGCGAATCGTAGGATTAGGCAAGTCACCTTGAAATGTTAAAACATCCGTTTTTTTCTCTTTATAGAGAGCAACCGAGCTTTTTTGAGCGTTAAATTTTGCTTTTGAAACATGTTCAAAATCAATCTCTTTGGGAATCTTAAGCTCTTGTGTAAATGGTTCAAACTTATCATTTATAACATTTTTTGGAGCCTCTTGCACTGCTTTTTGAGTTTCATCACTCTTTTTATCGAGTTTAGCACCTTTGTCAGACCCTTTTTCGCAACTGCCAAGTATTGCCGCCGCTGCCGAAAAAGAGAAAGAGTATAAAAAATATCTTCTGTCCATCTTTGTCTCCTTATAAAAAGCCACTTCAAAAAGTATGACAACTATGATGTGAAAAAATGCTTAAGATGAGAAGTTAATTACATGTAGTAATTTATTAACTACTATGATTTGTTATATGACTGCACTGCAAAAGTTATACAACATGGTGATTGATATGAATTGCATTCATAAGTCTAACCACTTCATCTCTAAACCATGCATTAGCATCACCCAATAGTTTAATGAAAATATAATATTGTGCAGGAGACTTAATTTTGCAGACTTTTGTTTTGGAATGCCATTACTCTCTAAAGAGCCAGATTTTTCTTTTAATAAAGTCTTAATGATGAAAAGCAGTATCTAACTTTTTAGCTGTTTGAACATCTGCGAGCAGTTCATTATAAGTATCTCGTAAGTTATTTAATTCCACTATCAAATTTGCTTCCTTTTGTCACATAACGTTTAAGGAGAGCAATAGTTGACCAGCTCTTGGGTCAACTATTGGCTCCCGCGTTTTGTTATATCTTTTTGACTTTTTTCACTAAAAAACGATTCCAATATTCAGTATAACTAATATTTGGAATGATATAAAAAATTAATGAAGTAGTGTCCAGCCTATTGTGTACATATAAATAATCATCAACTTGATAGATTGTTCCTTTAAGTGTATTAAACCCAGGATTCGGGATTTTACGATCTAGTTGTCCACTGTGTTTTTGAAGTATAAGTTCAAGCCCTTTTTCTGTACATGAGTACTGAGATGGTTCAAATTGTTTCATTGCAACACGTTTACCATCAATATTGTATTCAATATATAAAGTTTTCTTAGTATCAAAATGAATTTCTATCTCTCGTGATATAACAGTTTTATCCTTATGTCTGATATTTTCATGTGGTAATCTAAATGCCCAAACACTTGGAGGATAGGCTCCTGAATGATTAGGTTCGCCATCAAGATACGTACCTGTTATTTCGGTGCATTTTTCTATATCATTTAGACTTTTAGGCCAATCTTTCCATTCTCTATACATATATTCAGGGGTTGTGTTACCAACACAAGCGGAAAAAAATAATACCAAAATTAATAATAATATAGTGCGTATATTGATAGACATAGCTAATGTTCCTTATTTGTTTCTTTTTTAAATATAACGTTTGACTTGAGAAATAGTTGTGCCCGCAGGGTTAACTACTTCTCTCCAAGGTTTTGTTGGCATATAGCTACCAGCCACAATACATCACTGTGGAGCATAAGATAAATTGAACTATTCCCATCCCAACTATTGTGGAAACTGTTGAATATATAATAACTTCATTATATGGAGTTGATCTTTTTGATTTTGTGATTAACCCATAGGTCATTGCACCAAAGAAACCAGCGGGAAGTATAAACACATAGCCTATCCAAGCCATTGAATCATTAAACATCGAATATCCAATTAATGCAAGCGCAGTTCCCGCAATTACAGCTAAACGCAATTTAAATACAAATAGCAAAATAAAAATAATAGCTTGAGGCAGCCAATAGTATAAAAAATTACCTATGAAATAAATATTTAGTGGTGAAAGAACTATTGCGACAATAATACTGATTAATAAAAATGTAATTGTTATAGATTTTTCATTTACTTTGTACTTCAAAACAATTCCTTTTTGTATGCTAACGTTTGAATAGAGCGAATAAGTTACCTAGCAGTCACTTATTCGCTCCTATGATTTGTTAAATTTAATACTTCATTTAGACGTAGTAGTATGTTTTCTATTAAATTTGTCATCATGTCATCAGTAGGCTCAAATGTTTGTATATAATTATTTACCAATAGACCAGATGTTTTAATTTGTTTATTTATTACTTTATAATCATTTTTACTAATGTTACTAAAAGATGATACAACGTCTAGTAATAACCAGCTTACAAATAATGATAAAATAACAGTTTGAAATATTTTATCTTCATATTCTGATTCGATAATAAATTTTTTAAAATTAAAAGATACATAATGCCCCATAGCTGTTATGTTGACATGTGAAAATTGTGATAAATATGAATATAACCCTTCATGAATTTTTCCATCAATTTTATATAAGGTATATTTAGAAATTTTTGATAATGATAAATCAATAATAAATTCTTTTTTTGATAAAGGGTCAATAATCTTACGTTTTATATCTTCTCCTGTTTTCTTGTTCTTAGGATGCTCAAATTGTCCACTTTGAATTCCCATTTTTATTGTAGTAAATCTGTGTATTTGGGTTGGATTTTTTTTAATAAAACTCATATGTAAGTATGCTTCATATGTCGATCTTAACAAAACAAATATGTCTTCAAAGAAACCTTGTTCTGCTAAAAAATGTGCTGCTCTTAAACTGCGATGACCTTTTGTTAAACAATAAAATAAATAATTTGATATTAAATTATCATCATTTTCATCATCTTTACCAGACTTAAGTACACCATATTTATCAATTACATTTTCAAGAACACTAATATTATCAATCAATGATGATTCAAGTCCTAATAGCTGAAATTCATGTATCATTTATATTCCACTTTATTAATTTAACGTTTAACTTGAACTGTAAATTTTCGGTAGAAAATTTATTAGTTCCAAGGTTTTGTTGTATATGTTATAGCTTTAATGCTCAAACTTTACATCTTTAGATTCAATAAAATTACTGCCATCAAAATAACCATAACCACTTATTTCTGAAATACCTAAAAAATCATCATTCTTTCCAAAGCTACTTTCAGTGTCTCTAACTTGCTTTTCACCCCATAAAATCCAAAAAATTGAGTATCCATTCTTATCTAAAAAATCTAATAATAATTTTTTATTTGCAACCAAAACACCATTTTCATTATATTCTGATACACAACAACTTTCTACTGTAGGATCAAAAAAGACTATTTCATCGTTTTTATTAATCCATTCTCCATCATTTAATGATTTTCTTAAGTCCATTTTATCTATAAACCACTTGTTTGGCAGTTTAACTTCAATTCCTTCTTCAACAGATAAGTCATAACTTTTACCCTCATTAAAATATCCTGTAGAAGTCAATAGGACTTTTGCTGGAATAATAGAACTTACATCACCAAATGAATCATCCCATGTCATTTGTCCATAATAATAGTCATCTATATAATTATATGAACTACTATTGGGATACTCTCTTAAATAAGTATCATGAAAATGACTTGAGTGAGGCATTTTTTTTGCATAAAAATTTTGATTTTTCATCCATCCAATTATTGAGTTCATATCATCTTTTTTGACAATGAAAGAATCAAGTGCATAATATAAATTTCTATATTTATCACTATTCTTATTCCCATCTAATGAGAAATTCATATTCAGTAAAAAATATTCTATACTATTATGTTTAATATTAATGATATCCAATATATTTGGTAATTTGTCATTACTGTTCATCCATTCAATGTCAGATAATTGACTGTTTTCAAAATCTTTATTTATACTAAACCAATATTTATTTTCTTTTTTTACTTTATTATTTAAAATAGTTGTTGGGTCTATATCTCTAATAGATATTTGATAAGTGCCTTCGTAGTTAGAAATTTTGTGACTTGAACGACCATCTTGGTATTCATAATTATCTAAAAGTTTTGCTAAAACTGTATGCAGTGCAATCCATTGATATTTTTTACCAATGCGTTCTGTTTTGTGTTCGTGTCTATTTCCACTATTTGTATTTCTATCAAATT
The DNA here is from genome assembly GCA_942493175.1 of Sulfurimonadaceae bacterium. Taxonomy (GTDB): domain Bacteria; phylum Campylobacterota; class Campylobacteria; order Campylobacterales; family Sulfurimonadaceae; genus Sulfurimonas. The sequence goes on along the minus strand of OW818672.1, from coordinate 2,122,895 downwards.
CATTAAATAATTCTTTATCCCATCCTAATTGTATCGCTTCTAAAAATATCAATCTTTTTATTGATTTAATATCTATGTTGTGTTGATTTTTATCAATGTCATAATAGTTTACAATTATTTCATCATATTCTTTCATTTGTTCAGGTGATAAAAGACTTTTAAAATCAGATTGTTCTATTTTTGTTTTCTTTAACTCTCTTATAGTTTCAATCCCAATATCTGTATTATCTAACTCATCTAAGTCACTAACATCTTTTACTTCTGTATTCAAAATTTTCAATATTTCATATGAAGCAAGTCTAGTTTTTTCATATGCTTTGGTCTGTTCTTCATTCAAATTATCAAAAAAATTATCGTATCTTTCTTTTGGAAGTTTTGCATGTGGTCTATCACAAATCTTTAAATTCAAAAAATGATTTGCATATGAATATACTTGATATATTTTAAAATCACCACTTAAAGATGAATAATAAATTGAACTATAATCATCTTTATATTTTTCAACTTCACTTTTATCTATTTTTGGTAATTCCCATTGAATATTTTGATTATATGGAGGATGTATTTTTTCTAAATCTATATTTAGGTTTATCAACTTATCAGTATATTCAATTGTAAACCTAGCATAGTCTCTTAATAATATATGCTCAATAACTTTATCTTTATTAAAAATAGTATCATATGTGTATTCTGATAGTTCTCGAAATCCATTGTGGTTGAAACTTCTTAAAACAATGCCATATCCAACAGAATAAAGCCTTTCTAATATATACAAATCATTAATATTTTCAAACTCTTTTAATACTTGTAAAAATATATTAATCTTATCTGTAAAAAGATTTACTAATGATTTAGTAGCACTATCTCGGAGTTCTCTATTTGATGAAGTTAAGAACCATGATAATGTTAGTCCATATAAATATAAAGATTCATTATTAATTCCAAATTCTTCATCTTTTGACCAAGCCCAATGAATTATTTTTTTTACAATACCATCGTCAATAAATGAATTGTGAATATAGATAGTCCAATGATAATCTCTTTCACTTAATTTAAATTTTAATAATCTTCTATGTAACCTCAATATATTTAAAGGATGATTTGGAATTGTGCTTAATTGTAATATTACATCTAAATAATCATTATACAAATCATGCAAAGGCAAAATGAAATTAATATACTTAAAAGTATCATCATTTATTGTATTTACTTTTCTCCAAATCAAACTATTTATATATTGTTGACTAATATAACTATCTCTAATTAGCCACACATTTAAATCAAAAACTTCTTTATTGAGATTTTCTGGTATTTGAGTAAGTAGTGCTTCACTAATTGCACCATTATAATTTTTTATAAGATTAAGAATAGTTTCTTTATTTTTTTCAAAGTCATTGAGTAAATAGTCTGCTATAAAATAGTTTTCAAACTTTTGATAGGTAAAATATAAATTTGTTTTATCATCTGTTTTAATTTTATTAAAGACACCTTCTGAAATTAAAAATTCTAAAACCTTGTTATGTAAACTTTTCAACTCTTTTGATACGACTTTGTAGTTCAAGTAAAAATGAGTATAGTCATCTTTTGAACCTATAGATATAAAAGCTTTAATGGCTTCTTGTATTACTTCATCATCTTCATCTACTTCATCAGTATATTTTTGATAAAACTTTCTATTTAAATTTTCTAAATATGTTTTAAATATTACTGTAGGATTTATAATATCAGTGTTAACTTTTTTTATATTATCTTTTATTATTTCGATATACAAAAATAAAATACCAGGATTTACAAATAATCTATGTGTATGTATTGGAACTTTTGGAAAATCAACACCCAATGCTTTACAAAAAACTTGTATTGCTTCAATTTCAATACCTTCAAATCCTTTATGTTCAACTTCTACTATTTCATTTAAAATATAATCTTCATTTTCATCTGAAATCAGTTTGTTTTTTTCCACATCTCTAATACTCAGTACTAAAATCAGATTAGAATAGCTTTTTATTTTTTCAGAAAATTCTATTATCCCATTTCGCCATAAAGACATTTCTTTTGTTTCATTTATGGCATCTATCATAATGAATGTTTTGGTATTATGTTCCAGACCTAAGTTATTTAAAGTACTTAGAAAATCTTCTTCACTGATATTAATTATTCCTAATATATGAATCATGTTAGTGATGATTGTTTCAGCACTATTAAATTCATTTCCAAAAAATAAAAAATAAGGATTACTCTTATTTAAACCATTTAATGAAGTATCACAAAAAAGGTGTGTTTTTCCAATGAGTGCTTCACCTACAATAAGTAAAGCTTTTTTTTCAAGTATTTTAAATTTTTTAGAGTTTAAAAATGATTCAAGACTAATCATCCTTATAATCATGTCATTATGTCTTTGTCGATTATGACTATCTTCTTTATCAAATTTTTTTTCTTCTAATTCAAGAATTGATATAATCTCAGCTATAGTAATTTTTAAATCATTTATATTACTAATTGAAATATTTTGTATGTTTTGCTTTAAATTACTAATTAAATCATCACTAATTTCTGTAAAGTCATTTAATGAATAAGCCATCTGAGATGTAAAAATTTCATTTATATAATATGAAAATTCTTGTTTAGGTATTTTAGATAAAGATAAAAAAGAAAACAACTCGTCAAATTCTTTATTTATAATATTTGAATTCTTAAGATTATTAGGTAAGTATCTTTTTCCTACATTTTTAATTTTTAAATCAACTTTACGTATTAACCAGCTAACGGCTGGTTCAAATTTCTCATTCGAGCCTATAGTAATTCGATTGTTACTACCATCAATTTTTATTTCATTAAATGAAGACGTTATACTTGACATTTCTAATCCTAAAAACTTATTGAATTGTTATCACCATCAATTTTAATATCGTTGAAAGCTTTTTCAATATTTACATTTGCTTCTCTTTGATTAATACTTTCTATTATTTGATTAATATTTTGATTATTTTTTATAAACTCTAAAAAATTATCTTTATCAGATAATAAGCTATCCTCATTGTCGATAATTTCTGCTTCAATAACTTCAAGTTCTTTTTTCTTAAATGGTAATTTAGAAAGGGCCGTTTTAACACTGCCTTTAAGTTTTTCTTTTAAACTTTCTCCATATTCTTTTTTTGCACTATCAACCACAGGCTTAATAGCATATTCCCATAATGCTAATCCTATTCCTATACTAATTGGTTCTGCCATAATTTTCCTTTTTGCGATTTGGTATACAACTATTCATTCAAATGCATTATATATCTATTAACCTAAAAAAACGAAAATAACTAACATTTCAAATGTGTGTTAATTATTAAAAAATACGACAAATTACACTATTTTTTCATTTTACGAGAAAAAAAATACATACTATTCTTAAGTATATAGTGTGTGTTAAATGCCATATGGAGAAATAACATGTAAGTAAAAAAGAAACTTTTATGTAAAACTCTCAAAGTGCTTAATTACATCATTTTCTCAGCAAATTATTGCTACTCTATCGTTATTAAAACTTTCAAAGGTGTAACATTGTCAGAAAAACAAGACATAGAGTTTGAAGATGCAGTAAAGAGCATGATGCTTCACATCGGTGAAAATCCTGAGAGAGAGGGGCTTTTAAAGACTCCGCAAAGAGTCAAAAAAGCTTATGAGTTTATCTTTGGCGGTTACAAAGAAGACCCGCAAGAGATACTAAAATCTGCTCTATTTACAAGCTCAAATGATGAGATGGTACTTTTAAAAGATATAGAGTTTTACTCTACATGCGAACATCATCTTCTTCCTATTATAGGGCGTGTTCATGTTGCATATATTCCAAATGGAAAAGTTGTTGGACTCTCAAAAATTCCTCGTGTGGTAAATGTTTTTGCACGCCGTATGCAGATTCAAGAGCAGTTGACTGAACAGATTGCAGACGCTATTATGAGTACAATTGAGCCAAAAGGTGTAGCCGTTGTGATTCAAGCGCGACATATGTGTATGGAGATGAGAGGCGTTGAGAAGATTAACTCTACAACTACATCATCGGCTCTTCGCGGGTTGTTTAAAAAAGATGAAAAAACCAGAAGTGAATTTTTCTCTTTAATAAACTCTCCTAATGGTTCGCGTTATTAGAGCTTTGGCAAGTCAAGGAGATTTTTAATGCCTCTTGCTTCACTCAAAGAAAAAATTTCAGATAAAAAATATTCGGTTGCATTTGGCGAGGTTGTTAAAATAAACGCAACCGTCATTACTGCTTGTGGGTTAAAAGTCAGTATCAGCGATATAGTGAAAATTATCTCAAATGACACAAATCAGGAAACCATCGGAATGGTTACCGAGATTGACGGCAGCACTTTTTTTATTACGCCGTTTAGTTTTGTTGAGGGATTTTGTTCCGGAGATAGAGTATTTTTGGATCAAACCGGTTTAAATATCCCAGTTGGTTCATCTCTCTTGGGGCGTGTGGTAGACCCTTTTATGAGACCAATTGATGGAAAAGGAAGTGTAAACAACACAAAATTTTCTCCAATCATAAAAGCTCCGATAGCCGCTATGAAACGGGGTATGATAAATGAAGTATTTAGTGTCGGGGTTAAGAGTATTGACGGACTTTTAACATGCGGAAAAGGTCAAAAACTGGGAATTTTTGCAGGAAGCGGGGTTGGGAAATCAACTCTGATGGGGATGATTGTAAGAGGAGCAAATGCTCCAATAAAAGTAGTTGCACTCATCGGTGAGCGTGGCAGAGAGGTTCCTGAGTTTATAGAGAAAAATCTTGGAGGAAATTTAGAAAACACGGTTATAATCGTTGCAACTTCTGATGACTCTCCTTTAATGAGAAAATATGGTGCATTTGCGGCTATGAGCGTGGCAGAGTATTTTAAAGATGAGGGTTTAGATGTTCTTTTTATAATGGACTCCGTTACTAGATTTGCAATGGCTCAAAGAGAGATAGGGCTTGCTCTTGGCGAACCGCCGACATCAAAAGGTTATCCGCCGTCTTCTTTGACGCTTCTTCCGCAGTTAATGGAGCGCGCAGGAAAAGAGGAGGGCAAAGGCTCTATAACTGCCTTTTTTACAATTTTAGTCGAGGGCGATGATATGAGTGATCCTATTGCCGACCAGTCCCGCTCTATTTTGGATGGACACATCGTACTCTCTCGTGAGCTTACAGACTTCGGTATATATCCGCCTGTTCATATTTTAAACTCTGCTTCAAGGGTTATGAACGACATAATCTCGCCAGAGCATTTAAAGGCCGTGTTAAAATTTAGAAAGCTATATACGCTTTTAAAAGAGAACGAAGTACTTATCCGTATCGGTGCTTATTTAAAAGGGAGCGACCCTGAGTTGGATGAAGCAATAAGCAAAAAGAAAGATATGGAGAATTTTTTAATTCAAAATTCAATGCACAAGAGCGAATTTGACGAAACTGTAAGTACGCTTTTAAAGCTTATGAGCTCTTCATAATAATATCAAAATCTCTCCAGCTGTCTCTTCTTGGTCTTTGAGATTTTGCTTCCGTAATAGCTAATTTATGTGCTGAAATTTTTTCAAATTTTTTCATAATCTGAGCTATTTCGCTGTCCATACCAAAAATATCTATGTATGAGTAGATAATTGCTTCTGCACCCTTAAAATCTTTTTTATCTGTCAAAGTGTTAATTCTTACATGAAAACTAACCCTTAGTAAATCACCGATTTTGTTGCGTCTGCTATATAAACCGATAAGTATGCCGAGTGTTTTTTTAATATCTTTTATGTTTCCTCCAAGTGCATACTCTTCACACTTTTGCATAAGTTTTGACCAGTGATTTTCCAAGAGTATCCCAAGTTCTACACCTCTTAGATATTTATGCAAATCTAAAATCTCATAACAGCTTTTAAAATCACTCTCTTCGTAGGCTTTTTGCAGAGTTAGAACATACTTGCATTTTGCATTAAGCTGCTCTACTCTTTGTGAAACATCCGGAATTTCATTAACACTGAGCAAGAGTTTTTTTGCGCTCTCTATGTCACCGCTTTTTATATCTGCTTCTATCTCTTGAAGAGTCTCTTCTATTTGATTGTTTAGAGCGATGTAGTTTGGAATTTGCTTGAAGAGCTCATTTGTGCTTATGAGTTTATTGATGGTTTTAAAATCTCTCTTTTGAATCGCTTTTAGCAGTTCTACAAACTCTCTGTTTTGGGTAAGCAGAAGTTTTATAAGCGGTTTTTTTGAGATTACAGTGTTGTACTCCGCCAAGAGCGCTCTTGCTCCGGCAGGATTGTTTTGCAAAATATGTCTTTGCGCATTTGCAAAAGCAAGTTTAAAAACCTGCTCCATTTTTTTATACTGTACTGTTTGTTTAAGTGGCTCATATTTGGAACACATTCCATATGCCAAAGCATATTTCTTTTCTAAAAAAAGCGCTTGAAATCTAAGATAATTTTTAAAAGCTATAAAGAGCTCTTTTATTTTAAGCTGTTTTGATTTTACATTTTTGTAAATATCTAAAATTTGAGTGGCTTGAGCTATATTTTGGTTAATAAGAGCCTTGGTGGCATTCTCATAGTTTTTTTCAAACCTCTCTTCAACTATTTTATGTTCATGTGAACCTTGAAGCATAGGCTCTTTTGTGATTAGCTCAAATGCTTTTTCAAGTGAGTTATGGACAATCAACGACCTTAATTTTGCAATTCCCGGAAGTTCTACATGTAAAATTTTATTATTCATAAGCGCAACAACCAAAGAGTCACCATTAACCATATCAACCATCTTTATTTGTGTATCAAATTCTATATATTTGCCATGCGCAATTTTATAATTTTTTATATCAACTATGGTAACTATATTTGATTTGCCTACAACCATAATATAGTTTGGATTTGACATTATAAGAATTTGTTTAATTCCTAAAATAGGAGTTTTTACGCTTTTGTAACTGTTTTTTTCATTTAAAAATACAATATCTATCACTCCGTCCGTGTTGCCGCATATAAGAGTGTTTTCGTCCAAAAAGCACATGGCGTCAATACGAATTTTGTTGTGAGTGATGATATTTTTATTTGCTTGAGTCTGCAGGTCGATTATAAAAACAGCGCAACCATAACCGCTGCATGCAAATCTGTTTTTATAAAAAGCAAAAGAGCTTACAAAATTTTTACTATCTATGGTTTGTGCATCTATATTTTCTCTATTGTAAGGAAAAGAGCAGAGTCTTGATAGCAGAGATGATTGGTTTGTTTTGTACTGAAGCACCCTGCCATTTTTGCTTCCTGCAATAATATATGTGGAAGATGGGTCAAAATTTATAATATCTATCTCTTCATCGTTTACTTCAATTGTGTGAATTATCTCTTTTGTTTGTATGTCGAGGATGTAGATGGTTTGATTATTTACAAAAGCAAAAAGCTCAAAGTTTGGGCTAAATGAACAGACGCTCACATCAGAATTAAGATACACATTTGCAATACTTTTTTTAACATCACACTCATCAAAATCGAATATCTTAATTCCGTGAAACTTGGTATTGTAGGCAACCAACGAGCCGTTTAGGACTTTTAGTTCGGTAATATCAGACTTGGCTGTTTGGCATTCATATATCTTAAGCATGAGCTATTATAGATTAAAAATGTAGTATTTGAACTGAAAGTTATTTTATTATGCGGAGTTTGAGCCATAAGAAATGGCTCAAAAATATTAGAAATCTAAAGCTTCTACTTCAGAGTAAGCTTTCATTAGATGTTTGCCCATTTGACCCTCATATGCATCCCATGAGTGGTAATCTTTTAGCTGTTCGTTAACTATCGGCTTCATGTCATAGCTCTCAATACCGTCCGCATACCCTTTTTTAGCGGCTGCAAGAATGATTTTTAGATAATTTAAAAATGGATCAACAGTTTCGCTTATTTTACTATTTGAAGGTCCATGTCCCGGAACATAAAGTTTGTATTTTTTCAAACCGTCTTTTTGATTTTTGATCTTCTCCAAGAGAGCAATATTTTCAATTATGCTAGATGATTCATCAAACGCTCCAAAACGATTTGTTATAAGGTTATCTCCAATAAACAGAGTGTTTGAGTTTGTATGTTCAATCAGTATATCTGTATCAGTATGCCCTTTTGCATAGTGACGCATTATAAAAGTTTGCCCATCAACAACAACAGTCTGTTTGTTTTCTACACCTTTAGTCGGAAATGTAAACGGCTTAGTTCCTTCTAAATTTCCCGTAAGTCTATCAAGTATCCCATACCAAGTCTCCGCCGAGTTATCTTTTACCTGTTCTATCATATAAGTTAAGGCATAAATTGGCACATTTGGATATTTTTCTTTGATATTTTTGTTAGCGAACCAGTGGTCTCCGTGTTTATGAGTATTAAAAACGGCAATAATCGGTTTCTTGCTTACCTTTTCTATTTCTGCCATGATTTTTTTACCAACATTATAGTTTCCTCCCGGATCTATAACGATAAGTCCGTTTTTACTCTCTATAATCGCTGGATTGTTCATAAATCCTTCATTCTCTTTGCTTGGCTCTCTCTCCGGTCCATGCATTATGTAAACATTGCTATTCATTTTTTCAAATTTGAAGTTGCCTAGATTTCCCAATGTTAATGCAGTTAGTGATGATGAAAATGTAATTGCAACGGATATTAAAAAAATTATTTTTTTCATATTGTCTCCTAGATTGTTTTGAATTTTAGTTGTTGCGGGTGTTTATACATGTGTAGAGCTAATCCCCCAGAGGAGGATTAGAAAGTTTGATTATGCTCTACCAGAAAGCATACCGTACATTGTCATTGGTTTAAGAAGATAAACTTTTAACAACCACATAATCCATCTCTCTTTAGTTGGATCTAATGGGAATGAAGGAGTCGGTTTTTTAGTCCAGTTGAACTCAGCCATCATAACAGTACCTATGCCTGTGATAAGTGGACAAACAGTATATCCGTCATATTTAGCTGTTGGCTCTTTGCCACCCATAACAGAAATCATGTTATCAACAACAATTTTGTATTGTTTACGAGCTGAACCACCAGTTTTACCCATTGGAACACCTGCGTTATCACCAACTGCCCAAACATTTGGATAGAAACTGCTTTGTAGAGTCTCTTTATTAACAGTAATCCATCCGCCAGCAGCAGAACCAAGTTTAGAAGTACCGACAGCATCAGGTGCCTTCATCGGAGGAGCAATGTGTAAGAAGTCGTATTTAAATTGAACTGGCTCACCAACTTTTACTTCTGTAATGATTTTTTCACCCATCTCATCTTCAGATTCTTGTTTTTCCATTTTCCATTTGTCAAATGTTGCTACTTTGTTTGCAGCATCAACTTCTGTAAGGTTATGTTTGAAGTTCCATTTAAAGCCTCTTGCTTCAAACTGTTTAACAACTGCATCATTATATTCAGGAATTCCAAATAATACTCCACCGTCAGTATTGAAAGTAAGCTCTACTTTATCACGAACACCAGCCTCAACAAGACGAGCATGAGTTAGGTATATAATTTTCATAGGAGCGCCACCACATTTAAGAGGCGTGTTTGGATGAGTGAAAATCGCTTGTAATTTTTCTGCACCCGTATGAGCCTTAGCTTTAGCAATTAACTCCTGAATTCCTTCCCATGTTGCTTTTGCACCATCTTGGAAATATAGAGAGTGAAGACCATTTTTAGTGATAGTTTGCTTAGTAGCAGCATTATCTGCTCCAGCTGATGTTATCTCGCCTTCGATACCTTTAATAGCTTTGTAGTTAAGGTTTGCACCAGCAGCAACGATTAGTTGATCATAAGTTACCTCTTCTTTACCGTCAACAATAACTTTATTGTTGTCAGGATCAACTGAAGTAACACTACCTTTGATTAGCTTAACGCCGCTTGGAACAAAATCATCTCTTTTGTACTGGATGTCATCTAGTTTCCAAATACCGCCGGCAACTAGAGTTTGCCCTGGTTGGTAAGAAACAGACATAGGATCTGGCTCAATTACAGTAATATCTGCATTTGAAATAGTATTGTTAAGGCGAGCTGCCGTACTCATACCAGCTAAACCACCACCAATAATAACTATTTTACCTTTTACATCAGAAGATGCAACTGCAGTCGAAGTACCAACAGAAGCACTTGCTATTACAGACGCTGCCAATGGAGACATTGTTAAATATTTTAAAGCCTCACGACGAGACATAACCTCTGGATGCTTGTCAACTTCTTTTAAAATCTCTTCTAAAATCTGATTCTTTTTCATGACTTTCCTTTTTTTGTGATAAAGTTATCAATTTTACATCTTTGAGGCTTAAGATAGTTTTAAATATTAATATTTTTAGAAGTTTAATGCTATTTTAGGTCTTTATGTATCAATTTATAGAAATTTTTTTGTTTAATAATTATATGTTTTATTTATAATAAGTTGGGCTGATACTCTAGAATTGAACTCATTTTTAACAACTCTATAACTGCATGTTAATTTTTTTTCGCTGGGAATATCGAGAACTCTTTTAAATTGTATTAGTTCTACACTCTTTTTTTCATGTGCAAACTGTCTAAGCGTAACCTTGGAGTGAGAGCTATCTTTTCCAAAAGTTTTTGTCTCCAGTATCTGTGCATCTTTTATTAAAAATAGCGGACGAGAGTTCGCCTCACCATAAGGTTCAAAGCTCTCAAGCAGATTTAAGAGCTCAATATCTATCTCACTGCTAGGGAGTATCCCAATAACTTCGTCTAATGATTTAAAATCATCTGAATTTAGTTTTGATGCGCTCTCATTTATACTAATTCTAAAAGCGTCTATATTTTGCTCATCTACTCCAAGACCGGCTGCCATTTTATGCCCGCCAAATTTAGTTAAAAAGTGACTGTTTTGTTTTATGAGTTCATATATATTTACATTTCCTATGCTTCTGGCACTCCCTTTTGCAATACCGTTGTTTATGCTCAGAACAATTGCAGGTTTTGAAAAGTGCTCAACCAGTCTTGCGGCAACAATCCCAACAACGCCCTCATGCCAACCCTCTTTTGCTACTACAATGAGAGTATCGTCGTTGTTTACAAGTTTGATTGCCTCATTTGTAGTTTCAGCTTCCCACTCGCGTCTTAGCTCATTAAGAGAGTTTAGTTTTTCAAACTGCTTATAAGCTTGGTTTGTTGATGTGGCAGTTAAAAATTCTAACGATATGCTTGCGTCTTCTAACCTTCCGGCGGAGTTTATGCGAGGCGCAATCTGAAAAGCTATATCCTCGGAGGTTATAGAGCTTTTGTTTAGAAAATCTTTTATTATGAGAGAAGATGGTCTACGAGAGCTCATTAAAACTTTTAAACCCTCTTTTACCAGAGTTCTATTTATATCCACAAGAGGCATTATGTCAGCGATAATCGCTATGCATAAAATATCTAAAAACTCTCTCATATCAATATTTAGGTTTAACTCTTTTTTAAGAAGTCCAAGAAGCAGCCATGCAACCTGTGCGCCACATATCTCCTGAAACGGATAACTACATGCAGAGAGTTTTGGGTTGACAATCGCGTAAGCTTCAGGGAGCGTATCCAGGGGTGTATGATGGTCTGTTATAATTAACTCTATGCCTCTTTCTTTGCAAACTTGTGCCGCTTCAATGGCGGTTATGCCGTTATCTACGGTAATGATTAAATCTGCATTTACCCTTTTTAAGAGATTTGGGCTGACACCGTAGCCGTCACTGAAACGGTTTGGAATTATCGCTTCAAGAGGATATGGAATCTGTCTAAAAAAATCAACCATAATCGCAGTCGAGCTGATTCCGTCAACATCATAATCGCCGACAAGGGTTATTTTTTTGCCTTCTCTTATGGCATCAGCTATCTTTTTAGCGGCTTTAGGGGCATCGTGAAGCAGGGAGGGATTTGGAATTTGTGAGAGTTTTTTTTCTTCGCCGGCAAACCTTTGATTTAGCAACTCATAAAGAGAAGCTTTATCTATGATTGGCACATCATTAAAATTTTGCATAGTTGCTAAAAAACTACTCTTTTTGTGAAATATTTAGAGTTGCTTCAACAAACGCCAATATTGAAGGGTTTGGACTCTGAAGTCTTGATGTGAACTCCGGATGAAATTGAACGCCCAAAAACCATGGATGATCTTTTATCTCAACAGCTTCAATAAGTCCGTTTGATTCACCCGTTACTATCATGCCGGCATCTTCAAGCTGTTTGCGGTATGTTGGATTTGCTTCATATCTATGGCGGTGTCTTTCGAAAATAGTTTTTGCTCCGCCGTAGGCTTTGCGTAAATGAGAGCCCTCTTTTGTGTCACAAGGGTACTCTCCAAGTCTTAGAGTTCCGCCCATCGGTGATTTGTGAGTGCGGAGTTGTGTATTGCCGCTTTGGTCTAAGAAATTATCTATTAGGTAAATCATCGGATAAGGCGTATTTTCATCAAATTCTACGGAGTTTGCACCCTTTAGCCCTAATACATTTCTTGCATACTCTACAAGTGTAAGCTGCATTCCAAGACAGATGCCAAGATATGGGATTTTGTTCTCACGAGCATATTTAATGGCTTCTATTTTACCCTCAACGCCGCGATTTCCAAAACCTCCTGCAACTAAAACAGAGTCACAGTCGCCAAGAAGTGCTTCTGCTCCTCTCTCTTCTATCTTTTCACTGTCAACCCAGTGAATATCAACACGGGTGTCAAGATGTGCGCCTGCATGGATTAGGGATTCTGTTAAAGATTTATAAGCCTCTTTTAGTTCGAGGTATTTTCCGACAAAACCAAGAACAATGCGATTTTTCGGTTGAACTATTTTTTTAACCAGAGAGTCCCATTTTTCCATATTTGGATTAAGCTCACCTAAACCCAACTCTTTTGAGATAGGCTTTAGGATGTTTTGTCTCAAAAATGTAATAGGAATATCATAAATAGTTGCAGCATCAAGCGCCTCTATAACGCTATCTGCGGAGACATCACAGCTCATTGCCAGTTTCTTTTTGAAAGTTTTTGGCAGTGCATTTTCACTTCTGGCAATTATCATCTGAGGAGTGATACCGATGCGGCGAAGTTCTTGAACAGAGTGCTGAGTCGGTTTAGATTTTAGTTCACCGGCAGCTTTTATAAATGGGATAAGAGTTACATGAACAAAAAATGTTCCCTCTACTTCGTCATCATGTTTCATTTGACGAATTGCCTCCATAAACGGAAGACCTTCAATATCTCCGACTGTTCCGCCAAGCTCGACTATTAGAATATCGTGACCTTCTCCTGCCTCTTTTATGCGTTTGACAATCTCTCCGACAATGTGCGGGATAACTTGAATAGTCTGCCCTAAATACCCGCCTGCTCGTTCTCTCTCAATTACGGCTGAGTATATCTGACCGGTAGTGAAGTTGCTTGATTTGAGATAAGATGTATCTAAAAATCTCTCATAGTTTCCGATGTCAAGGTCGGTCTCTGCTCCATCTTTTGTCACAAAAACCTCACCATGCTCCAGAGGGCTCATGGTTCCGGGGTCAACATTTATGTATGGGTCTATTTTTAACATTCCTACTTGTATGCCGGAGTGTTTTAGCAGAGTACCGATACTAGCCGCTGTTATCCCTTTTCCAAGAGAACTTAAAACACCACCCGTTACAAAGATATATTTAGTCATAAAATAGCTCCAAAATGTCAAACATTAACGCGATTATAATATAGAGTCTCTTAAAATTAAGTATATGATTGCTTTAAAAAATATTGAGCCAAAAGGTTCTTTTGCTATAATTATGTCTCTTATGAGTTTTAAAAAAAAACATAAATAAAATATTGAAAGATTTTAATGGATTTTGCACTTTTATATATAGTCATGGCACTTGGTACTTCAACTGTATTAAACCTGATCTTAAAACGATTCGGTATTTCACAAATAATCGGATACATACTAACCGGCACTATAATTGTTTACGCATTTGATTTAAGACATATGAATAACTCATCTACTCTTGCGCATATTGCTGAATTTGGTATAGTTTTTTTGATGTTTACAATCGGGCTTGAAATCTCTTTGGCAAAAATGAATAGCATGAAAAAAGAGATATTTGTAAATGGATTTATGCAGGTTGGTTTTACAGCATTAATCGTATATGTAGTCAGTCACTATCTTTTTTCACTTAAATCAAGCTCGGCACTTATCCTCTCATTGGCATTTGCTCTCTCTTCAACCGCGGTAGTGCTAAGTTATCTAAAAAGTTCAAAAGAGATAAACAATCCTTATGGTCAGCGTGCAACAGGAATACTGATTTTTCAAGATATAGCAGTTATCCCGATACTAATTTTTTTAAGTTTTTTGACCAATTCTGCTGATCAATCAATCGCTGAAATTATAAAAGATACCGTAATAAGTGCTGTAGTAATTATAGGATTTATGTTTGTTATCGGTAAAAGAGTTATGACTTGGCTTCTGCACTTCTCCGCATCAAGCGAAGTTGATGAGCTTTTTATGGGTTCGGTTCTTTTTATAGTAGTGAGTGCCGCACTTTTAGCCTCATACATGGGCTTTACCTACTCTCTTGGCGCGTTTGTAGCCGGAATGATTATAGCCGAGACAAAGTATTATCATAAAGTAGAATCTGATATAGCGCCGTTTAAAGACATACTTTTGGGTACATTCTTTATTGTTGTGGGTATGAAGATAGATGTTGCCTTTTTTATGAATAATATTGGTTTAATAGTCGGTATTTTCTTGCTGGTTTTAGTTTTAAAAACTATTGTTACATATCTTGTAGTTCGTATCTCATCCTCGCATGTGCTCTCTCTTAAGACAGCTTTGGCTCTTTCACAGGTCGGTGAGTTCTCTTTTGTAATATTTGCCGTTGCCAGTATGGGTGGGTTATTGGATGAAAAGTTAGAATCACTTTTTGTGCTGGTGGTTATTTTTTCCATGATTGTTACGCCGTTTTTCATCTCAAAGATAAACAGATTTGTAAGTTTTGTGAGCCATCACCAATATTTGGGATTGGATAACTCTGCATTTACTTCAAGAACAAACCATGTAATAGTTTGCGGTTACAGCATTGTCGGTAAATTTGTTGCTAAATATTTAGATGAGATGGATGCTCCTTATGTGATAATAGACAACAATCCAAAACATGTTCAAGAGGCTTTGTCTGCAGGAAAAGAGGCATATCTTGGGGATATGTCGAAACTTCCTTTATTGGAAGCTTTGCATGCCGAGAGTTCAGCTGCCGTGATAGTAACTTTGGATAATTTCGATAAAAAAAGAGCGGTTTGCGAAGCCGTACTCAAACATACTAAAAATATTAACCTGATTGTAAAAATTTCCACACTAGAAGATAAAGAGGGTTTAGCGGATTTGAATATTACATCGGTAGTTGATAGTAAATTAGAGGTTGGGCGAGTTTTGGTTGAAAAAATGACTACATGTAAAATAGGGTATTGATAAGATGAAAAAGATATATATTACAGACCTAGACCACACATTTTTGCGAACAGATTTGTCTCTGAGCCCTTTTACAAGAGAGGTTTGGAACGCTCAAGCTTCAAGCTCCATAATGAGCATCGCAACAGCTAGAACATACAAAAAAACGGCACAATTTTTGCAAAATATAGATGTAAATGCCCCGATGATTCTTCTTGATGGCGCACTCATTGCAACTATGGATAAAAAGATAATAGATACTAAATTTATAAACAAAGAAGTTGGGGATGCAATCATAGAAGAAGGCGGTAAGTTTGGCATCTATCCTTTTGTTTTGGCTCTGGCGGATAAAAATCTAAATGAAGCGTTTTTATACTCTGATATTTTAAATGAGCATCAAAAAAAGGTTTTAAAAAAATATAGCAAAGATGATAATCTTCAAGAGCTAAAAAATATCAGAGCGATGAGTGATAATTTTAAGATTGTCTATTTTGGAGAAGAGACGCAACTTCGGGCATTGTCATCACATTTACAAGCTATTTTTGGGGATACTCTTAAATATATTCTTGCTCCCGAGGCTTATGTGGGGTGCTACTTTTTAACTCTTCTTCACAGAGATGCTGACAAATCACACGGCATCAGAAGTGTAAGCGAATATGTAGGTTTTGATCTGAAAAAACTTACCGTTTTTGGAGACAACTTCAATGACATCGGTATGTTTGAACTCGCAGGAATCTCCGTTGCTGTTGCAAATGCCCAAGAGGGCGTAAAAAAACTCGCAGATATAGTTTTGCCTCATACAAACGATGAAGATGCGGTTGCAAAATATCTAAAAGGTTTGAAAAGTGCAAAGTAAATCTACTCTTTTGCCTATGGCGATTATAGGGGTTCTGTTTTTTATATTCGGATTTGTTACATGGCTAAACGGTTCACTCATCCCATTTTTAAAAGTCATCTGTGACCTTAATGAGTTTGAGGCACTTTTTGTAACCTTTGCTTTTTACATCGCATATACTGTTATGGCATTGCCGATGGCTTATTTACTTGAGAGAATCGGTTATAAAAACGGTATGGCTTTAGGTTTGGCAATTATGGCAGTTGGCGCTCTTGTTTTTATTCCCGCGGCTCAGAGTGCAAGTTTTATACTTTTTTTGGTTGCGCTTTTTACGCTTGGAACAGGACTTACAATCTTGCAAACAGCATCAAACCCGTACATAGTTTGCATAGGAGATATAAAGAGTGCGGCTATGCGTATAAGTATTATGGGGCTTGTAAACAAGGGTGCCGGAGTTATTGCTCCTCTTCTTTTTACTGCTTTTATACTTTCAGACATCGGCTCATTGGAAAATTTAACACCAGAGTCAAAAGAAGTTTTGGCTTCAAAACTTATAACTCCATACATCGTTATGGCAGTTGTTTTGGGCGGTTTGATTGCACTTGTTAAATTCTCTTCGCTTCCTGAGCTTGAGTTTCTAAAAGAGAATTCATCTGAAGAGAAAAAGAGTATTTTTGAGTTCCCTCGTGTTGTTTTAGGTGCGGCAGCACTCTTCTTCTATGTCGGAATAGAGGTAATCGCAGGAGATACTATCGGACTTTACGGGCAACATTTGGGAATTGAGAACTATACTTCTCTAACCTCTTTTACTATGATTTTTATGGTTCTGGGCTACCTTGTGGGTGTTATTTTTATACCAAAATATCTTTCGCAGGAGAGAGCGCTTGTCGGCTCTGCTCTTTTTGGGGCTCTGTTTTTGTTTGGAGTTGTGTTTTCATCGCAAAGCCACGGCATATCTGAGATTTTATGGGGTTGGAGTGGGATTAGAACACTTCCAAATACTATAACATTTGTAGCACTTTTAGGTTTTGCAAACGCCCTTGTTTGGCCTACTATCTGGCCTCTTGCACTTGAGGGCTTAGGAAAATATACGGCACAAGGCAGTGCTCTTCTCATCATGGCAATAGCCGGCGGGGCAATACTTCCTCTTGTTTTTGGTAAAATTTCTCAAATCAGCTCAGATATGCAAACATCATATCTCCTAGGCATAGTTTGTTATGCTTTTATACTTTTTTATGCTCTAAAAGGGCATAAAATTTCATCTTGGAGAGGTGAATGATTGTTCATAAGAAACTAGCTAACGGCTTTGCCTACATTGAGATAAATAACAACTCTGCCGAGGCAAAAATTGCACTTCAAGGTGCGCATATTTTTCACTATAAAAGAGAGGGAAAAGAGCCGATTTTATGGCTTAGCGAAGTGAGTGATTTTGAGGTAGGCAAGGCGATACGCGGCGGTGTTCCCGTCTGTTGGCCGTGGTTTGGATTTAACGAAAATAAAACTCTGCCTCAACACGGTTTTGCAAGAACAGCTTTGTGGAAGTTTGTCGGTGGTGATGAGGTTGATGAAAAAACAACATCTATAACTTTAAGGCTGACGCAGAGTGATGAAACGCTTAAGATGTGGCACTATAAGTTTGAGCTGGAGTTAAAAATTACCATTTCAGATAGATTGGGTATGGAGTTGAAAACAACGAATTTGGATGAAGAGAGTTTTACGATAACACAGGCTCTTCACACCTATTTTGCCGTTTCACATATCTCAGATGTAGCCATCAAAGGGTTGGATAAAAAGCCATATCTAGATGCGCTTACTTGGAAGCGTGAGATTCAAAAAGGTGATATATCGTTCAATCAAGAGGTCGACAGAGTCTATCAAGATGTTGATGGCGAGATAGTTTTGAGCGATAAAAATAGAACAATTTATATAAAAAATGGGGGCTCTTCTTCGGTAGTTGTCTGGAACCCGTGGATAGAAAAAACTTTAAGAATGAGCGCCATGAAGCCTAATGCTTATGAGAGCATGCTCTGCATAGAGTCCGCCAACGCATTTGATGATTTTAAAGTTATAAAACCAAATGAGTCACATACTTTGAGGGCTGCTATATACTAAGGTATTGAAGCTTGTCTCTCCGGAGGCAAATCTGTAAGTCCTTTTTTTGCTTCATAAGCCAAGCGCATTACGCCGACGGCATAGTTGGACGAGTTGTTATAGCGCATAATTTTTTTTGTATACTCTCTTAAATAGTCAAGTTCGCTTTTTGCACATGTAAAGCACTCATAAGTTATTCCCATCTTCTCATTTTTCTCATGAACAAAGGAAGCATTCTCATTTTCAAACTCAAACTCATACCATTTCGACTCAATATCTACAATGTCCGGTATTTTATTCCAGTCGATAAGTTCAAAAAAGCCAGATTTTTTATTTAAAAAATTTACTTGCGGAGACGATGGCATCTTCCATCTTTGACAAATCAGCAAATTCTGTTTTGTACCCCTCCGAATAGACGAAACTGTTTGGCATAAACTGCGGTATCCCGATTGCTCCGGCGTATGAACTTGGAAGATTACACTCTTGCGGGGTTACGCCTTTTTTATAGCAGTGAGTAATTATAGAGACCATATTTCCTTTACCCATGTTTATAAGCCATTTTTCTCTTGGCGAGTCAGGTTTTGTCCGTACAACAAGAGTGTTAAAAACGCTAAAGGCATCATGCTTTGGCACAATTTTGCCGAGCTTTGTCTCTTTGATTAAAATTGCGGCTATTATCTCACGATTTACGCCATATTTTTTCTCGGCATAATCATAAACTTCACTATACTCTTTAAGATGCTTAACCATGTCAGGTACATACTCAACTAGTACATTATTTGCTTTTTTCTCATTTTTTTTATGAGTTTTAAGATGCTTTGGCTGCATATATTCAAAACTTATTTCATCAAATTTTTCTGTTTTTTCTTCAGATAGTAAAAAATTGTTTGCATATTCATAAGTAACACCGTTGCTTACGGCTTTGTTGCAAACATCAACATAATCTTGGTTTTGAAATTCACAGCCACTATATTCTGCAAAAAGCATAGTGCTTGATAGTAGTATAAATAATAATTTTATCATCAAAACCTCTTTTTTTTGCTATCACATAGCACAATGATAACAAAATATTTTTTATATTATATTAACTCTTTGAACTAAATAGCATTTGGAGTACCTATTTTGATATAATTATAAAAAATATTATTAATAGAGATAGGACGACAAATGGTAGACAAAGCGTGTGATAACAAAGTATGTATAAATAGCAAAGAGTGTGCTAGATTCCAGTCATTTTTAGACGGCAACAAAGATTATAAAACATTTAAAGGCACTGAAGTAAAAGGGTGCGGACAGTTTATACAAAAATAAATAAAAAGAGTTGAATAAAAAATGAACGAAGAAAAAAGCGATTTATTTGAGCAATTTATGGAAGAGATTCCAGCTGTTATCGGTATTCATGATGATAAAGAGCGTATTGTTTACATAAATAGCAGTGCCAACTCATTTTTTAAAAATCAAAGTATAGTAGGATCTCTTCTTTGTGATTTGCTTCCTAAAGAAACAGCCGATAAAGCCACGCAGTTGCTAAAAGAAGCGAAGCAGCACGGTCATGCAAAAATGATTATTGAAGCAGAAGATTTAAAAAATAACAAACGCCATGTTTTTAAGGCTCTTGCTTTTACCATTAAGGATAAAGAGCAAAATGTTCAAATCGGAACTATATATGTAGATATTACAAAGCAACAAGAGAATATCCAAGAGATTTTAAAACTGCAACAGATATTAAATAACAGTCCTGTTTCAATCGTTACAACAGATATTGACGGAAATATAGAGTATGTAAATCCCTGTTTCATCCAGACTACAGGCTACAGCTTTAAAGAGACAATCGGAAAAAATCCAAAAATTTTAAAGAGTGATTTTCATCCTGATGAAGATTATAAAGAGTTGTGGGAAACTATATCAAGCGGTGAGGTTTGGAATGGTACATTTAGAAATATTAAAAAAAGCGGTGAAGAGTATTGGGAGTCGGCGATTATCGCACCCGTTAAAGATAGAAATGGAAAAATTACCAATTTTATCGGTATAAAGCAGGAGATTACTGAACATGTATATCTAAAAGCGCAACTTCAGCAAAAAGAGGAAGAGAGAGCTCAAAACTTTGAAAAAACTCTTGAATCTTTTGTTGCCATTGTTGAAGACAGAGATGCATATACGGGCGGACATTCACAAAGGGTGGCAACTTATTCAAAAATGATAGCCCAAGAGATGGGTTGCTCATCTGATGAGTGTGAGCTTATTTATAGAGCCGGAATACTCCACGACATCGGAAAAATTTCTACTCCTGATAATATTTTACTGAAGCCGGATAAGCTGAGTGAGCTTGAGTACAAACTTATAAAAAGACATGTAGAAGTGAGCTACACCATATTAAATACGATTCCTATGTATAAAGAGATAGCAGATATTGTGCTGTGCCATCATGAGCGATATGATGCAAAGGGCTATCCACGAGGGTTGGGTAAAGATGAAATTCCTCTTTTATCCCAAATTATGATGGTTGCTGATGCATTTGATGCTATGACTACTAACCGTATCTACAAAATAGGTAAGAATATTCATGAAGCGTTGCAAGAGCTTAGAGAACAATCTTCAAAACAGTTTCATCCTGAAGTTGTAGAGAGTGCCATAAAAGTATTACAGCATGTTGAGCTGGCAAATAATATAAATCAGCTTCCGGTAACAGAGCTTGAAAAAGAGCGTTTCGCATATTTTTACAGAGATCAGATAACGGATGCATATAACTCAAAATATCTCAACAATATACTGAATCAAAATGTTATAAAAAAAGAGTTTATCTGCGTAAATACAATATATATGCATAACTTCAGCACATATAATGAGAAACATGGATGGGCAAAGGGCGACTTGTTTTTGAAAAAATTTGCCGGAGAGCTTATTGAAAGGTTTCCATCCTCTTTTATCTTTAGAATTCACGGCGACGATTTTGTCATAATCGGAAAAAGTCATACGGATATAGTGCTGGACGATTTGATGCAGCAAGAGATATTTAAAGAGAGCAATATAACGCTTAGCTATAAACATGTAGATTTGCGCCAAAATAGCATAACCAATCTGCATGAGCTTGAGTTAGCAATACTAAAACATAACTAAAGTTTGCGTAATCTCTTAGTTTTGAACTTCGGTCAGTCTCTGCGGTGTGCCGATGTCATGCCATTTACCATCATAAAGAGAACCACTTACACGATTATTTTGAACAGCTTCACGAAGAAGCGGTGCAAGAGGAGTTTTTTTACACTCTAAGCCCTCAAAAAATTTTGCAGAATAATACCCTATGCCGGAGAAGGTAAATTTTTGTTTCGCATCGTTAATTATTCTCTCTTTATGGAGTGCGAAGTCTCCCTCTGGATTATGCTCCGGATTTGGAACTAAAATCAAGTGAGCTAAATCATCACCCAAATCAAAGTTGCTCTCAAACTCATAATCACACCAAATATCGCTATTTACGACTAGAAATATCTCATCTTCTAATAGGGGAAGAGCTTTTATGATTCCTCCTGCACTCTCTAGTGCGCCACACTCCTGCTCATCGGAATATGTTATGCTGACTCCCCATTTTGAGCCATTACCCAAAGCCTCAGGTATTTGATAACCTAGATGGGCAATATTTATAACTATTTCGCTAAAACCAAGAGAAGCCAGTTTTTCTATGTGCCAGACTATGAGGGCTTTGGAGTTAACTTTTAGTAGTGGTTTTGGAGTTTTGTCCGTAAGGGGACGCATTCGCTCCCCTCGACCGGCTGCTAAAATCATCGCTTTCATTTTATAGTACTTAAAAACTTAGCAAACTCTTTAGTTTCATTGTATCTCTCCGCTGTGTCTATAACATATTTTAGTGTGAGCGGCATATCTTTTAGGTAACCATCTTTTTTATCACGGATATGAAGACGCGAGAATACCCCAAGCACTTTAATATGCCTCTGCATTCCCATAAAATCAAACCATTTTAAAAATGTTTCATCACTAACTTTTAGAGCTTTTTTATCACGAAATTCTAAAGCCAGTTTTTTAATCTCTTTTCGCTCATACGCAACATAGCAATCTTTTAACAGTGAAACCAAATCGTATGTAATTGCGCCGTTCATAGCATCTTGATAATCAATTATGCCAATTTTTTTGTCATCTTTTAACAAAATATTTCTTGAGTGAAAATCACGATGCACAAAGACATCTTGAGGCTGCTCCAGCACAACATCGGATATGGCGTTTAAAGTAGTCGCAATAAGCTCTTTTTGGGAGTTGTTTAGCGTTAAATGCAGAAATTTTTCTAAGTACCACTCTTGCATCAAATCCATCTCTGTATGTAAAAACTTTTTATCATAAAGTGGTAAGCCACTTACATCTGCTTTTTGCATTTTTAAGATTGAGTTGATAGCTTTTGTATAAAATGCCTTGAAATTATTTTGATTTAAAATATCCAAATAGTGAGTAGTTCCAAAATCTTCTAAAATAAGATAACCCTCTTCTACATTCTGCTCGAAAATTTTAGGAGCACATACATCTGCACCCTTAAGCCTTGTTGTAACATCAAGAAATGATTTCAGAGAATTTTTTTCAAGCGAAGAATCCATTAAAAGAGCCGTTTTGTCACCGTTTCTCAACCTGTAATATTTTCTAAAACTAGCATCTGCCAAAGCAGTTTCAATCGTATAATTTTTAAAAAGGGTTGTTTTCAACCACTCGTTTGTTTTATTCATAAATAGCACCTAAAATAGAATCTTTTGAAGCCCCTGTAACGGACGAAATTTTAACACATTTTTTGTGTATTCTCTCATGTGCAAGCCATGCAAAAGCCATAGCCTCCATAAATTCACTGCTAACCCCAACCTCATCACTCAAAACAACTTCAACACCTGCTAGTTCATCTTTAAGCCGTTTTAAAAGATAGCTGTTTCTACCGCCTCCACCACATACAATCAGCAAATTAGCCATACTTTTTTTGACCTCATTGGCAATGCTTCTTATAGTTAATTCTAATAGCGTTGCTTGGGTATCTCTGCTTTTCATATAGACGGTATTTGCACTTCTTTTAGCAAAATTCTCAAGCTGTTTTTTAAGCCATTTTCCATTGAAAAGTTCACGACCCGTGCTCTTTGGAGCCTTCTTTAAAAAGTATGGCTCTTGTAACATCTGTTTTAAAAGGTCCTCATTAACAAGCCCGGATTTTGCCCACTCTCCATCTTTATCGTAGGAGAGACCATTTTTTTGTGAAATCCAATAATCCATAAGAACATTTCCGCATCCTGTGTCATAACCCGTAACTGTGTCGCCGAGTATGCTCAGGTTTGCCATTCCGCCTATGTTTAGTACTGCAACATTAGCATCTAATTTTGAGAATAAAAATTGATGAAAAGCGGGAGTAAAAGGAGCACCTTGACCTCCGAGCGCAATATCTTTTTGTCTGAAATCACTAACAACACAAATGCTTGTTTTCGCTGTTATAATATTTGCGTTACCTAGCTGCATTGAAAACGGGTGTTTGCTGTCTGGTTCGTGCCAAAGTGTTTGACCATGCAAGCCAATCGCCGTAACGGTGTTTTTATCTATCTCACTCTTTGCTATAAAACTCTCTATGCAGTCGGCGTACATTTTGCCTAAACGAGTGTCAAGTTCGCCTACGATTTTTAGCGTTACCGGCTTGTTTATAGCACTTAAAATCTCATTTTTTAACCTTTTATCAAAAGGGTATGAAGCAGAGCAAAGAAGCTTAAGGCTCTCATCATTAATCTCACAAAAAGCTATATCTACCCCATCAAGGCTAGTTCCTGACATTATGCCAATGTAAAATTCACTCATTTTTTAGTACCTATAATTTATTTATTTCTAAATGTTGTTTGATTGAATTTTTTAAAGCAATTGATAAAAATGGTGGCACAGCATTACCAATTTGCAAGTTTTTAGAACTTCTTGAACCATAAAATATATAATCATCTGGAAAGCACTGTATTCTAGCCCCTTCTCTTGTCGTCAGAGGTCTTGGTGCTTTTGGATGAATACATCTTGAAGATGATGGTGTACTAAGATTTCTTGTAACTGTTGGAGCTGGTCTCTTCCACCAAAGTCTGCAATATGTATTTGCAAATCCACTTGTTGGTCTTAACTCTTCAGGTACATCTTGTGGCGTTCCACCATCGGGCAAACACTCCATAAGTTTTACTAATTTTTCATTATTTTTTGGTGCATTATGATCCATTAGTTTTTTTGGTGCATTAATTCTCATAAGCTTTTGAAATTCATTTTTTGCTTCACAACTATATTCAAAACTCTCTTCATTACTTTTTATAAATGGTAAGTCGCTGATTGCTTCAGAGAGTGTTAAATATGGCTTCAAGCCTTGATTAAAAATATTATTATCCTCTAAACTTGAATGTGTTTTACTTGGATATTCAAAATCACTCTCCAGTTTTGTACCAATTATAATAACTCTCTCTCTAATTTGAGGAACTCCATAATCTGCTGAGTTTAAAACTTCATATTTTACTTTATAGCCTAACGATTCAAAAAGAGATAAAATAGTTTTAAATAACTCCCCATTTTGCATAGACAAAAGACCTTTTACATTTTCAAATAAAAATAGTTTTGGATTTAATTCTTCAAGAACTCGATAGTATTCTTGAAATAATTTACCTCTAGGGTCGTCAATCAATCTTTTTCCAACAGTTGAAAATGCTTGACAAGGCGGTCCACCTACAATTAAATCAATATCGCCTTTTTTTATTTGTAAATCATCTTCAAGATTTTTTGCTCCAAAATCTTTTATATCATAATTGTAAACTTTAACAGTTGGATGATTTAAAGAGTATGCTTTAGCCATATCAGGGAGGATTTCATTTGCTGCAATTATCTCAAAATTATCATCATGGGCAAACCCATAGCTGAGCCCACCTACTCCAGCAAACAAGTCCAATACTTTAAATTTTGTTTTTATCATAGATCTGCAAATATTTCATCAAATTTTGGAGGAGTTTGTGTCAGTTTCCATGTAAAATAGTTTTGTTCTATATTAAAAACAGTTTGTCCTTCCATTTGTTGTCTCGTAATCCAATTTACACTATCATCTTCAATGGTATCAAGCTGTATAAATGCAACTTGCCCGTTAAACAAATCAAAATGAATAGCCAAAGAAGAGATGCCATCTGTCTTGGCAATTTTTTTTGCTTCTAAAACCTTATGCTGTTTAATATCATTAATACCTTGAAATCCAGATTGAACCTCTATTCTTAATTTACTGCCATTTTTTAATGTTATTTCCAAGTCAGCAGTTGGTGTTCTCTTAAATAATTCTATATTTACTAAATCATCATCCCCAATTAATGCAATATTATCAAGAGTAACATCAAAAATTTCACTTAATGCTTTTAAAAAATAGTTTGAAATTATGTATCCTCTCATCCAAGAAAAATATACTTGTTCCGGTCTTCTTCCTTGATTGTTTAATCTTTCAATAATCTTATTATCTTTTAATTTATTAAAAATATTTTCAATATTTTGAGTACAAAATTCTTCAATTTCAGTGTTATTTATATTTTCAGATACGAGTAAATTTATTTTATTTATTATATCAACAAGTCTAGTATTCAATAATTCAATATAATTAAAGTCCACTGTTGGAGTTATATCTTTAGCAGCAAAGAAATTTTTCACATCCCCTTGATTTGTAAACCCAAGTTCTTTTCTATAATCTCTAAAATATTGTGTAGTAATCAAATCGCTCATTATTAAATCCTTATTATTTAAGATTATTTTATCTAAATTCACTCATTTTTTAGCTCCAAGAAGCATAATCAAAAATGCAACAACGGTTCCGATGACCATTTGCCAAGAGAAACCTATGCTAAAACCAAATGTATATGGCTGAAGAGCCAAAACAGTAGCAAATCCGCCAAATAAAGCCCAAAAAACAGTAGTTTTATTTCCTCTGGATGTAAATATTGCCGCGAAGTAAACACCTAAAAGCCCAGTGTAGGCAAATGCCATAACACCGAGTGCAAAACTGATTAGGGAGAGGTCGCTGTATTGCTGCCAGAAGTAGCTAAGAAGAGCCATCAAAGAGAGGGCAAGCGCAAAGAAAAGCACTGCAAACCTTGATGCTTTTATAAAGTGTTTTTCATCGACTTTACCTCTTTTCATCTTCCACGGTCTATATAGATCTTCAACTCCAACGGATGCCATAGCACCTAAAACAGAGGTTGTGCTTGAGAGTGCTGTTGCAACTGCTCCTACCGTAACCAACCCTCGCAAACCCTCCGGCATCTCATTTAAAATGTAGTACATAAAGATGGTAATTTTTTCGCCTTGAAAGTTTTGCACAACACTGCTTTCTAAGTAAAAAACATATAAAAGTGCGCCGATTGTCAAAAAAATCATAACAATCGGAACTGTTAAAAGCGTTGAGATAAAGAGCGATTTAGCGGCTTCTCGCTTGTTTTTACAGCAGAGAATTCTTTGGGTTAAATCTTGATCAAGTCCATATGCTGCAATATTTAGCAAAAGCCATCCGCTAAGAAGTCCAAAAATATTGAAATCTCCGTTAAATGTCGTATCTATAAAAACGAGCTTGTTGTGCTCTTCTAATGTTTTTATAATCTCAACCCCATCAAGAGAGTAGTAGAGGAAGATAAGTACCGCAAGAGCCGCGGTTACATAGGTAATGGCTTGAATGATATCGCTTAAGATAATGGAACGGATGCCGCCAAAATATGAGTAGGCAACTGAGCCTGCCATTAAAACAAAAATGGAGATGCCGACATGAAAAAATATAATGTCGTTAAACAGAATCATAGAGATTGCAAGTGCGCCGATGTAAAGTCTTGCACCGCTTGCCAAAACTCTTCCGACTAAAAACATCACTCCCGCCTGTTTTTTTGCACTCTCGCCATATCTTAATTCTAAAAGCTCATAGACGGTAACTGCCTTCATTGCATAAAATTTAGGAACAAGTACGAAAGCTACAAAAAAAGCTCCGATAACCGCAGAGATGTAGAAGCCGATGAAAGTGAAGTTATGGCTATATGAGTACTCAGGAGCGCCTAAAAATGTAGCAGCGGATTGGGAAGTGGCAATCACGGAAATAGCAACCGCAAATGTCGACATATGATTTTTGGAGATGAAAAAATCGCGTGATGACTCTATTTTTGTACGGCTGAGTATTACGGAAGTAACGGTAATTACCAAGAAATAGAGAGCAAAAACAAGCCAGTCAAGAGTTGAAAAACTGCTCTGCATTATCGTAACTCATTTTTTCTATGTAACAGCTCTACTCTTTTATTTGACTCCAAAATTCTCTCAAGCGGGATTGCACCGCTTTTAACCTGAGCAAAAATAACCTCTACAAGCTCATCGATATTTTGAGTTGAGAGCTGATTTCCAAAAAGCAACATGTCAACTCCGGAGTTTATAGCTAAGGTAACGATTTGCTTCAGAGTGTAGTGGCTTGAGATGGCTTTCATTTGTAAATCATCACTGACAACTACTCCATCGTAGCCCAATTTCCCACGCAATAGTTCAGTGTTTACTTTGTATGAAAGAGTTGCCGGATATATCTCATCAAGTTTTGAGTTAAAGACATGAGCAGTCATAATCATAGAAACATTACCCGATTTTATAAGCTTTTCGTATGGCTCCAGCTCAACGCTGCTCCAAGTTTTGCTGATGTCAACAAATCCTTCATGAGAGTCATTTAGCGATGAACCATGCCCCGGAAAATGTTTTAATACACTAATAATCTGCTCATTTCTAAGTGAATCCATAAAGATTTTTGCATACTTTACAACCTCTTTAGCGTCACTTCCATAAGAGCGATTAAGACCGACAATCACTCTGTTTTCTTGATTTATTGCCAAATCAACGACGGGTGCAAAATCACAATTAATTCCGCTGTTTTTTAGTGTTTTTGCTAGATAGTTGTAGATGTGTTTTGTCATATACTCATCTAGTTCAGAGACTACTTTTGCCGATGGTGTCGCTTCAAATCCGTACTTTGGCTTTAACCTTGCCACTTTTCCGCCCTCTTGGTCAACTGATATCAGAAGAGGTTTGCTTGAGAAAGATTTTAGTTTTGAAGTTAAGAGTTGCAGCTGCTCTGGAGAGCTTATATTTTTTGTTCTGTTTCTGTCGTTGTAGAAGCGGTCAAATAAAATTACTCCGCCGAGTTCATAGCTTTTTATCTGTCTTGCAATGGGGCTATTTTCGTCAATCACTTCATCAGGAAATCCGACAAGAAGCATTCTGCCAATCATCTTTTTTAGTTTTTCATCATCGTCTGTTATGGTTGCCGCACTAAGAGTTACTATAGTGCTAATAAGTAGTGCAAAAAATCTCTTCATTTTAATGAAGTAGCTTTAGGGGGTTGTAGGGGCATTAGTGTCCATGCCACTATAATGGGCTTTGCTCATTATAGTGCGTAGCATCAGCTAGTTTCCTCTAGAGCCGGGCTTAATGGCTTCGCTGCCATTTTTGCAGAGCGGACACTCATCGGGTGCATACATCTCAAATGTAAAGTCTTCAAGAGCAAAGAATGGGATATTTTGCGGAAGCTTACAGTTTGCTTTTGTCGCAACACTGCTATTTTGGCGTTTGCAAAAACCACGATTTGCCAAAGCGGCAACACCGACTATCTCTCCACCAAGACTTTTCACTACCGCAGCTGCTTCCATAGCGGAGCCGCCTGTTGTAATAATGTCTTCGCACATCAAAACTCTCTCGCCTTTTTTCACTTCAAACCCACGGCGGATACTCATCTCGCCATTCACTCTCTCAGCAAAAATATAACGGCAATCAAGAGCTTGAGCAAGAGCAAAACCGGCAATAAGTCCGCCAAGAGCAGGAGCACAAACCGTATCTATCTTAATACCGCTCTCTCTAATTTGAATGGCTAGAGCATCTGCAAGCAGTTTTGCTGTTTTTGGATCTTCTAAAACTTTTGCAGATTGGAGATAAAACTGTGAGTGATTTCCGCTACTAAGTTTAAAATGCCCCTCTAAAAGAGCATTTGAATCCATATATATTTTTTTTACATCCATTTTAGTTATACCTTTAGTATTTCTGCTTCTTTTGTTTTTAATATACCGTCAACTTCAACAATGTATTTATCAGTTATTTTTTGTATATTGTCTTGAGCGGATTTTGACTCATCAACAGTTATCTCTTTATCTTTTTCAAGTTTTTTAACTTTGTCATTTGCATTTTTTCTATCATTTCTAATAGCAACTTTTGCATGCTCGCCCATGATTCTCATCTGTTTTGCGGACTCTTGTCTCTGCTCAACCGTCATCGCCGGAAAAAATAGTTTAATTTGATTACCGTCGTTATTTGGGTTTGCGCCGATATTTGCTTTTGATATTGCGCTCTCAATCATTTGAAGAAGATTTTTTTCCCATGGATTTATAATAAT
Organism: Sulfurimonadaceae bacterium; assembly: GCA_942493175.1. Lineage (GTDB taxonomy): Bacteria > Campylobacterota > Campylobacteria > Campylobacterales > Sulfurimonadaceae > Sulfurimonas. The sequence continues at coordinate 2,093,179 of OW818672.1, read as the reverse complement.
TGTTGTTGCATCTGCTACTAAAATAGAGCCGACTTGGTCAAGCCCCGTCAAAGTTCCATAATAGTCAATTTTAACATTATCCAAAACAGATGTCGTAACTTTACCCGTTCTAAGTGTTTTGAAATCTCTTAGCATATGGTTTACACTTGCTTTCATTTTTGATTCACACTCGTTGAATAATTCGTTTAGCATGTTGTTCCTTTGTAATATGAAAAATAATTGCGTAATTGTAGCGAGAAATGTTTAAAAAAAAGAAGCCAGATGGTCATAGTTGCAAAAGATGCAACTATTTTTGTGTTGTAGAATTACTCTCGATAGTAGTAGAGTTATTTTCAGTTGTAACAGCCATTGCAGGTTCAGCAGGCATAACAGGTGCAACTGAAGATGGAGCAACAACATTAGTTGTTTCAACTGCATTGTCCACTACTGATTCAGCTGAAGCAGATGAGTACATGTAACCTAAAGTTATTGTATTAACAACAAATAAAAAACCTATAATAAAAGTTGTTTTTGCTAAAAAACTAGCCGGACCTTTTGCGCCAAAAACTGATTCATTTGAGCCACTGTACGCACCAAGACCTATGCTTGAGCTCTTTTGTAGCAAAACTGCTATCACTAACATTACGACTAAAACTATTTGTACAATAAGTAAAAAACTTGTTGTCATTTATATATCCTTGTAGGGGATTGCCCTATTTTAAAAAGTGGCGAATTATACCCAAAAAAACTAATTGTTGCAAAATAAGCTATAATTTCAAAAAAATATCGGGGACGATAATGAATTTTAGAAATAAATTTTTTATAATAATAACTATTTTTATATCTTTAATATCATCGGCAGATGCAAAAGAGTTAAATCAAAAACCAACCATAGCAGCCAGCACATTCTCGCTATATGACATCTCAAAAAATATTGCAGCAGATACACTAGAAGTTTTTATGATTCTTCCGTTTGGTGTTGATGTGCATAGTTATGAGCCATCGCCAAAAGAGATGATAAAAATATCAAAAAGTGATTTAGTTTTTTATAATGGGGCTTCGTTAGAGCCGTGGATAAAAGGGTTTGAGTTTAAAAATAGAGCGATAAATATAAGTCTGCATGTAAAACTAAGAGTGTTGGGTAAAGATGAACATCAGTGTGATAGCAAAGATGCTCATCACAGCCATAATAGCACCGATCCTCACTACTGGCAAGATCCGCAAAATATGATAATGGCGACGGAGTATATTGCTAAAGAGTTAATCGCAATGTTTCCAAAAAATAGAGATTTGTATATAAAAAACAGAGATAATTATATAAATATGTTAAAAAATCTTGACAAAAGTTACAGAGAAAAATTATCTACATGTAAGCTTGATACAATTATTGTAAATCATAACGCATTCTCTTATCTTTCAGATAGATACGGTTTTCATGTTGAGGCTCTTAGCGGATTGTCTCCAGAGGCTGAACCAAATGCAAAAAATATGATAAAGTTGATTGAGCATGTGCGAGAACATAAAATAGGTACTATCTTTTTTGAGAGCTTCGCAAGCGACAAGGCTATAAAAAGTATAGCAAAAGAAGCAAAAGTAGAAGTTGATGTACTTCAGCCTTTGGGAAATATTACCGCAGATGAGGCAAAACTAAAGCCTAGCTACGAGAAGATTATGAGAAGTAATCTGGAAAAGATATCTAAAGCTTTGAAGTGCCAATGAAATTTAGCGTTCCAATTTTTGATATTAAAAATTTGAGCTTTGTTGTCAAAGGTCAAACAATTTTATCAAATATCTCTTTGGAGATTTTTCGCTCCGAGTACATCGCTATCATTGGTCCAAACGGAGGCGGAAAAACTACTCTTATTAGAATGTTGTTGGGACTTGAAAAGCCGACAAGCGGTGAGGTGAAAATATATGGTAAAAAGCTCTCAAATTTTAAAGAGTGGCATAAAATCGGCTATGTTCCTCAGCGAGCTTCTCATGTAGATGCTTCATTCCCTGCCACAGTTTTAGATATTGTAAAGATGGGCAGAACATCACAAAGGTCTATTTTTAGTGCTTTTAGTGAGTTGGACAAGCAGTTTGTTCATGATGCAATGGTAAAAATGGATATTATCGATTTAAAAGATAAGATGATAGGAACACTCTCGGGCGGGCAGAGACAAAGGGTTATGATTGCCCGCGCACTTGCTTCAAATCCGGAGATATTGATTTTAGATGAGCCAAATACGGGCGTAGATGTAGCATCACAAAAAAAATTCTATGCCCTGCTTAGAGAGCTAAATCAGCAAGAGGGGATTACTATCGTTTTTATAACACATGATATAGGCGTGATTGCAGATGACATAGCAAGACTATTTACAATAAATCAAAAAGCTATAATCTGCAATAATCCAAAACAGACTTTAAGTTGTCAAGAGATGAGTGAGCTTTACGGCATTGATGCTCACTTGTTGCATGTTCATAAGCACGAGCACTGATATGTTTGAAATGTTTGAATACGACTTTATGCAAAGAGCTTTTTTAGCAGGTATAATTATCGCAATATTGGCATCCGTTAGCGGAACTTTTATAGTTTTAAGACGCTACTCAATGATAAGTGAAACACTTGCCCATTCAGCTTTGGTCGGTGTTGCAGTCGGTCTTGTAGCAGGATTTAATCCACTTTGGATAGCTGTTGTTTTTGCCATTATCTCCGCTTGGTTGATTGAGTATCTAAGAAGTGCCTTTACGCTTTACAGCGATGCGGTTCTCGCTATTTTACTTTCAGGTTCACTTGCCCTCGCCGTGATTATCGTCTCTCTTGGCGGAGCATTTAACAACTCTCTTTTTTCATATCTCTTTGGCTCGATACTCTCAGTAAGCAGTGAAGATGTTGTGACTATTGCTGTTTTTGGAACTATCTCTTTGGGGGCATTATTGCTTTTTTCAAAAGAGTTCTATTTTATTGCTTATGATGAAGAGGTAGCTAAAACAAGCGGTATAAAAGTAAATCTTTTAAACTTTTTACTTGTTAGCGTGGTAGCCGTTATTATTGCGCTTTCTATCAGGGTGGTAGGAAGCCTGCTGATAGGTGCGCTTATGATTATTCCGACAATTGCCGCACTACAGTTTAGGGTTGGATTTTTCAAAACAGTCATGATCTCTCTTATTTTTGCACTTCTTAGTGTAGTTTCAGGCATGACGCTCTCCTTCTATTTTTCACTTCCCTCCGGTGCGACAATAGTACTTTGTGTGCTCTTCATTTTTATAATATCATTAATTGCAAATAGAAGATGAAAATTAGTTCTGAATTTTCTAAGCGCGCTCTGGAGTATGAAAATTTCAATGTCATACAAAATATGGTTATACAAAAACTTCTTGAGCGTGTAACGCAAAAACCTAAAAATATTTTAGATATCGGATGTGGAAGCGGTGCTCTTTGCCGAGCTATAAATTGGGAGTATGAGCACTTTTGCGGAGTAGATTTTGCCTTAGGCATGTTAGAACTGCATCCAAAATCCCAAAAGATAGAACTTATTTATGGCGACTTTAATGACGACAAACTCTTTGAAAATATGCTTACATATATATATGATTTTGTTTTTTCTGCATCGGCTCTGCAGTGGGCAGATGATTTAGACAGAGTATTTGGTAAAATAAAAGAACTAAATGCTCCTGTTGCTTTGGCAATTTTTACATCCAACACTTTTAAAACCATAAATAAAACGGCATCAATAAACTCTATACTAAAAAGTGCCGATGAGGTTAATGAGATTCAAAAAAAATATTTCAACGCAGAGTTTGAAGTTTTAAACTACAAACTTGAGTTTGAATCAACAAGAGATATGTTTAAATATATAAAAAGAAGCGGTGTAAGCGGGTCAAGAAAAATATTGAATTATAAAGAGAGTAAAAGATTGCTAAACGAGTACCCTCTAAGCTATCTGGAGTTTGAAGTGGCTTTTATCTACTCTTCTAAGATGTAAATTTCATCATTAGTTGTTATATCTCCACCTTTGATAACTTTAGCAAAAATGCCTCTATCATTTTTCAAAAGCGTAGGTATCTTTACATCGATAACGGCAAGATGGTTGCATATGGTACAGTGTTGACTTATCTCTAAGATAGCGTTGCCAATTTTTAATTTTGTTCCAACTTTTAGAGCATAAGGGTTGTAGTCTAGTAAAATATTTTCGCCCAAGTAGCCAAGCGGCATCTCAAGAGCATAATTTTTAATTAGATTATAACTATCCATTGAAGCAATCAAAACGGATCTTTGAATATTTTTGTTGTAAAACTTATCTTCAATAACACCAAGCTCATCTAAAACAACAGCACTTTTCTCAACTCTCTCTGATACTCCCGACTTGGAGATAAAAAGTTTTAAAACTTGTCCAACTCTTTTGTTTGACATAAAGGTGCCTTGTTTTGTTTTTGTGTGAAATATTAGCATATTTTTTAGTTAGATAAAATAGTCGCTACATCTATAATAATAAATTTATAAATAAAGAACATAAGTGTGCATTATTATAAAAATGTGAGAAAATTATTACATTTTTGATATTATTGCTTGACAATTTAATTTAATTTCATATATAATCTCCGTCTTGCATTTTATACTATGCATATAAAGTTGTACTGTGTATGCTGTGCATACTATGAAATCTATTACATCAAAGAGAAGGAGGTAGATAATAAATGAGTAAAATTTCTGAAAATAATTTAGAAACTACTACAATAGAGCAATCAAGTAGAAGAGATTTCTTCAAAAAAACTGCTGTTTATTCTGTGAGCGCAATCACGGCTGCTAGTATTTTAGCACCTGCTAAGCTATTGGCTGACGATGAAAACATAATTCACCATACAGAGTGGGGAACAACTCTAGGTGATGAGCTCAACAAGTACCCATATGGTATACCATCGGCGTATGAGCATAATGTTGTAAGAAGAACTTCAAGTCTTCTTTCTTCTGCGGGAGATATGCATGCTGCTGTTTCAATGACACCATTGCATGAGCTAGAGGGTATAATCACACCAAATGGTTTACACTTCACAAGAACACATAATGGTGTTGCGCATGTAGATCCTAATAAGTTTAGACTTATGATTCACGGCCTTGTTGAAAAACCTATTGTTTTAACTCTTGAGCAGTTAAAAAAATATCCTGCTGAGAGTAGAATTCTATTTATGGAGTGCCCTGCAAATGGTGCTGCTGAGTGGAAAGGTCCACAATTCAACTCTTTACAATTTGTAAAAGGTATGATGAGTAATGCTGAATGGACAGGCGTTCGTTTAAAAACTATCCTTGATGAAATCGGTTTAAAACCGACTGCAAAATGGATGTTAGCAGAAGGTTCAGACGGTTCAGAGATGAGCAGAACTATTCCTGTTGAGAAAGTTTTAGATGATGCAATGATTGTTTGGGCTCAAAATGGTGAAGCAATTAGACCGGAACAAGGTTACCCTGTTCGTTTAATGTTACCGGGATGGGAAGCAAACTTATGTGTTAAATGGTTGAAGCGTTTAGAATTCGGTGCGGAACCTTGGTACTGTAAAGAAGAGACTTCTAAATATACTGTTCTAACAAAAGATGGTAAAGCGATTCAACACTTCTATCCTTTAGAAGTTAATTCAATTATCACAACTCCTTGTCCTGAAAAGCCGTGGAATGACCTTAAAAAAGGTGATTTAGTGGAAATTGAAGGTATTGCTTGGAGTGGTCACGGAACTATTACTGCCGTAGATATATCATTTGATGGCGGAGATAACTATGTTAAGGCAAGCCTAAAAGGATTAATTCTTCCTAAATCATGGACAAGATTCTCTTACATGTATAAATATGAAGGTAAACCTTTATTGCTTCAATCTCGTGCAATTGATGATGCTGGATTCGTTCAACCATCAGTAACGCAAGAAAAAGAGATTATTGGTGTTGAGGGTGTTTATCATAGAAACTCAATTTGTACTTGGGAAGTAAGACAAGATGGATCAGTTCACAATGTTCAAGTTAGAACAGACAATTGTCCAAAGTAGGGGGGAGTATAGATAATGATTAAATTAAATAATAAATTAATTGCTTTAGGAGCTTCAGTAATTGCTAGTACGCTTTTAGTTACAAATGCATTTGCTGCTGCACCAAGCAAAGTTGATTCTGCTGCTGCAGGTGTTTATAATCCAACTAAAAATGCCTTAGATGGCGGTGTTACTTATAAAAGAGCCAATGGTTCATATACTGCATATCGTATAAATGAGCAATCAACCAAAGGTGTTAACTTTGGTAGAACTCCAACTGCAAATGAACTAAAAGCTTGGGATGCGGATATTATGCCGGATGGTACAGGTTTGCCTAAAGGTTCAGGTACTGTAGATGATGGTGAGGCACTTTACGATAAAGATTGTGCAGTTTGTCACGGTGAGTTCGGTGCAGGCGGTAAAGGTTATCCAACCTTAACGGGCGGTACTATTGACTCACTTAAAAACCAAAGAACTTGCCCGGGCAAAGATGCTCCAAACAGAACAATCGGTTCTTACTGGCCACAAGCAAGTACATTACTTTGGTATATTCGTGATGCTATGCCATATGCACATCCAAAAAGTTATTCACCGGATCAAATGTATGCTATGACGGCTTATTTATTAAAAGAGAGTGGTGTTACAATAGACGGCAAAGATATTGAAGAGTTAAATCAAGATAACTTCAAAAAAATCGTTATGCCAAATCGTAACGGTTTCTATCCGAATATTGATGGACCAAAAGGTGTTGAAAATGTAAGAGCTTTCTTTAAAAACCCTAAAAATTTTGGTGCAGTCGGTACTCGTTGTATGACTAACTGTGGTAAAGAGCCTGTTGCTAAAATCGGTAATGAGATTACAGCTGTTGTACCTGCATACTCTACAGTAAAAGATCTTCCAAAAGTAGACCCATCTAAAGGTGGAGCTGTTTCAGAAGCAGAGAAATTGTATGAAAAATCTTGTGCTGTTTGTCATAAAACAGATGCAATGGGTGCACCTGCAGTTGGAAGTAAAAGTGCTTGGACAACTGTGATGGAAAAAGGCATGGATAAAGTTAATCACAATGCTATAAACGGACTTGGTGGCATGCCTCCAAAGGGTGGTGCTATGGATTTGAGTGATGCTCAGGTCAAAGATATTGTTAAATTTATGGTAGAATCTAGTAAGTAAGACTTGCTAGATTTACTAAACACTAATATAAAGGAAATAAAATGAAAAGAAGAAAATTTTTAAGTTTAGGTGCAGTAGCTGCTGCTGCATCAGTACTGCCAGCTAGCTTAAGTGCTACGGATTTTGTAGCAACTGCTCCAAAAGCTTGGGAAGCTGCAAGTAGTAAAGAGGCTATTGAAGCTCTATTTGGCTCAGCCGCAATGATTGATGGTCAAATCGAAATTAAAGCTCCAAAATTAGCTGAAAATGGTGGCGCAGTGCCAATCGGTATCAAATCTAAGTTGGAACTTACAACTATCGCACTTTTCCAAGATGCAAATCCAAGAAGTGCTGTTGTAGTATTTGAAATGCCAGAAAACGGTGTTGTAGATCTTCAAACTAAAATAAAAATGAGAAAAACTGCTAATGTAACAATTGTTGCAAAAGGCAAAGACGGTAAGTTATACTCGGCTGTACAAAAAGTAGAAGTTTCTATCGGTGGTTGTGGAGGTTGATTTAACCCCACAATTTATAAGTGTAAACAAAAAATAAATAAACAAAAGGATTAATATGAAAATTAAAGCAAAAATAAAAGACAATGTTACAGAAGTTAAGCTTTTACTTTCTAACCCGATGGTTGGTAAAGAAGAAGCTGCATTGAAAAAAATTGATGTTAGTTACATCACTCACGTTACTGCAAAAGTAGGTGGAAAAATTGTATGGGAGGCTTCAACAGGTCCTTTCCTATCAAAAGACCCTTATTTTATGTTTAACTTTAAAGGTGCTAAAGCTGGAGATGAAATTGTTGTCGATACTATCGATGACAAAGGTAAAACTGAAACTGATAAAGAAGTAATTAAATAGTGTTTTCCCCATTTTTGGGGACACTATTTTTATAAAATTCTTTTAAAGAGTATAGTTGGTGTGTTATCTTACACACAAGCTATACTCTTCCAAGAATAAACCAAAAAAAAGGAAATTCTATGTTTAAAAAAATGATTAATCCATTAATGGTAGCAGTAGTTGCAATGTTGCCAATGACGGTTGCACACTCTTCAGAGACTTCAAGTAAATCTAAAACTGCTACTAAGCCTAAAGCTGTTGCTTCGGCAAAAACAGCTGATTATAATTATAAATTAAAACCAAAACAGGTTGCTAAAAATGTATGGTGTTTCTTCGGTGCACTTGAGATGCCTACAAAAGAAAATGGTGGAAATATGGTAAATACTTGCTATATTAAAACAAATACAGGTTATGCTCTTTGGGATACAGGTCCAACATACATCTACGCAAAGCAGGCATATGAAGCTATGAGTAAGGTTGCAGGAAAGCTTCCTGTTACAACCGTTATTATGAGTCATGAGCATGATGACCACTGGTTAGGCAATAACTACTACAAAAATGTTCACGGTGCTAAGATTATAGGACCGGAATCTGTAAATAGAAACTATAAACCAGGTGAGAAAACAAGCAGAATGTTCGTAACATTGTCTGAAAATGCTATCAGAGGGACAGAAATTATTGCTGTTGATAAATGGTATGAAGAGAAAGAGCCGATAAAGTTTGCAGTAGATGGTGTTAACTTTGAATATGTACCGGTTGGCAATGGACACTCTGAGGAAGACTACTTTCTATATATGCCGGATAATAAAACTATCCTTGCTGGTGACTTAGTTATGAATGGAAGAATCACATCAAACAGAGATGGTTCAGTTATCGGGCAACTTGCTGCGTTGGAGAGAATCAATTCAAAAGATTGGACTACGCTTGTTCCTGGTCACGGATTTATTATAGATAAAACAGCTACCGATGAGTCAGTACAGTACTTTACTTTAACAAAAGAGAGAGTTCAAGCTGCAATGGAAAATGGTATTGATAGCACTGGAATCGTTGAAGCTGTGCCTCTTGAAGAGTTTAAAGACAAAGGCTTGTACGAGGCGCTTCACGGAATCAATATCTCTAGAGCATATCAAGAATTTGATATGGGTCTATAACAGACATTATATAATTTCTGGTTTGGCATCCGTGCCAAACCACTACTCATTTATCTGAAATCCACAACATGAATCTCATCAAAATATTTATCTTAACAGTCAGTTTGCATCTCATAAGTTATGCCGAGTTAATTAATATAGATAACATTGCTAACGAAGCAAAAAAACAAAACAAGCAGTTATTGATATTTTTTCATATGACTCGCTGCGGTTCATGTAAGAAAATGATAAAAAATTCCATAGAAAACTTAGAAATAAAAAAACAGATTAGTAAAGATTTTATCTATATAGATATGAATATTAACAATGACGATAGCGTTGTGTATAGAAATTTCAAAGGTACTATTCATAATTTTGCAAGAAGTTTTGATATCCATCTCTATCCATCAACAATATTTATTGGACTCGATAATGAAGTTAAATATCACCTAGTGGGATACAGAGATAAAGAAGTGTTCTCAACAATAATTGAGTATGTTAGTACAAAATCATATGAAAGAATGGATTTAGAATTATTTATTAACGAGAAAGAGTTTAGCAATTAAGATAAAACATCTTTTTCGAGCGTGTAAAGCTCATATCTAATGTATTTAAAATTCTCACTATACTCCGCACTATAAAGTTTATATAACTCTTCCAATACTCTCGCAGATTCTTGCGCTCTTTTAAAATTGGCAATAATAATAGATGATAAATCACTACGGTTCATTTCGCTTTTAATTGATTCACGGAGTACATCATTGATGCTGTCACGATGTTTTAGCAGTTCTATACTGTTTTCTATATTTGCTTTGTGTCTTAGTAGTTTTAGTCTGTGGGAGAGTTCTTTGTTGTTGTTTTTGTATCTCATGATGTCTTCAACAACTCTAATGCCTTCTTTGAGGCGGTTTAGGTTTGCATCAATCACCCGATAAAGTTCGGGTGAAAGCTGATTACTCATCTTTTCCAAATATACCAAATAGGTGTAGAAGAGATGTGAAAATATTTAAAAAGTCTAAATAAAGTGCAATTGCTCCATCAATAGGAGTTTCATATGCACCTTTTATTATATTTTGAGTATCGTATGTAACCATAATACTAAAAAGTACAACAACAGCGCCAGAAATCGCAACTGCCATTAAAGGGCTTCCCATAAAAATATTAATTACAGAAAAAACTAAAATAACAATCATCGCAATCATTAATGGTTTTCCATATCCTGAAAAATCTTTAGTTGTCTTGATTGCATAAAAACTCATTGCGCCAAATATAACTGATGTCATTGCAAAAGCATTTCCTACTATTGTTCCGCCACCACTCATTCCAAGTGTATGTGAAAGCAACGGTGCCAACATTAAACCTGTCATAAACACAAAGCCAAACATTACTAAAAGATTAATACCCGGCTTATGTTTTACAAAATGCAGTCCAATTAAAAGTCCAATCTCTAAAATTAGCAGAGGGAAAAAATTAGATGCAATTGTTCCAGCCATAGGCACGCCAACATATGCACCAACAGCACCAGCCATCATTGAAGCAGCAAAAAGCTTGTATGTCTCTTTTACAAAAGATACAATTTGTGCATCACTTTTAGCGTGAGTAGTGTAAGTAGATGCATTTCCTCTCGCATAATCACGATCATAAAGTCCCATATTTTTTCCTTTTATATATGTAATACAAAATAAGTTACATATTTGTATATTTAGGAATTTTATATATAAAGAGTTAATAAATAGCAACACCGCACTATATCTATCTACCTAGTAACAAAAAAAATCAAAAAAGCTCAATAAGTTAACAGTTAGTGAAAACTTTTAAAATTCACAAGCAAAACTATTGACATCAAAGTTTCTTTTGCCTATAATTCCCCTCCACAAACAGAGAGACCTAAAGTTTAGGTTTAAAAATCGAAGTTTGAGATCATTGAAAACTAAGCAAGTAAATAGACTTTAATAACTAGAAATAGTTAAATTGGTCATTAATAAGTTTACTTAGAAATAACTAAAATAACAACAACCGTCTATTCTCTTTATAACCAAAGAAGAGTATAGATACTATACAAAAAAGTCCACTAACTATTTATAGATAGTGGCAACAAAGCCAATGATTTTTAAATCTTGGGCAAAGATTAAACAATTCAATTATGGAGAGTTTGATCCTGGCTCAGAGTGAACGCTGGCGGCGTGCTTAACACATGCAAGTCGAACGGTAACAGGAAGTAGCTTGCTACTTTGCTGACGAGTGGCGCACGGGTGAGTAATATATAGTTAATGTGCCTCGAAGACTGGGATAGCCACTGGAAACGGTGATTAATACTAGATATACCTATTTGACATAAGTTAAATAGGGAAATGTTTTTTCGCTTCGAGATCAGACTATATCCTATCAGTTAGTTGGTGAGGTAAGAGCTCACCAAGGCAATGACGGGTAGCGGGTTTGAGAGGATGATCCGCCACACTGGTACTGAGACACGGACCAGACTCCTACGGGAGGCAGCAGTGAGGAATATTGCACAATGGGGGGAACCCTGATGCAGCAACGCCGCGTGGAGGATGACGCATTTCGGTGTGTAAACTCCTTTTATATGTCAAGAAAATGACGGTAGCATATGAATAAGCACCGGCTAACTCCGTGCCAGCAGCCGCGGTAATACGGAGGGTGCAAGCGTTACTCGGAATCACTGGGCGTAAAGGACGCGTAGGCTGGCTGACAAGTCAGATGTGAAATCCTATGGCTTAACCATAGAACTGCATTTGAAACTGTTAGTCTAGAGTATGGGAGGGGGAGATGGAATTAGTGGTGTAGGGGTAAAATCCGTAGATATCACTAGGAATACCTAAAGCGAAGGCGATCTCCTGGAACATTACTGACGCTAAGGCGTGAAAGCGTGGGGAGCAAACAGGATTAGATACCCTGGTAGTCCACGCCCTAAACGATGAACACTAGTCGTCGGAAAGCTTGTCTTTTCGGTGATGCACTTAACAGATTAAGTGTTCCGCCTGGGGAGTACGGTCGCAAGATTAAAACTCAAAGGAATAGACGGGGACCCGCACAAGTGGTGGAGCATGTGGTTTAATTCGAAGATACGCGAAAAACCTTACCTGGCCTTGACATTGATAGAATCCAGCAGAGATGCAGGAGTGCCCTTCGGGGAGCTTGAAAACAGGTGCTGCACGGCTGTCGTCAGCTCGTGTCGTGAGATGTTGGGTTAAGTCCCGCAACGAGCGCAACCCTCGTCCTTAGTTGCCAGCAGGTTAAGCTGGGCACTCTAGGGAGACTGCCTTCGTAAGGAGGAGGAAGGTGAGGACGGCGTCAAGTCATCATGGCCCTTACGGCCAGGGCTACACACGTGCTACAATGGGGCGTACAGAGTGTTGCAATACCGCGAGGTGGAGCCAATCACTTAAAGCGTCTCTCAGTTCGGATTGAAGTCTGCAACTCGACTTCATGAAGCTGGAATCACTAGTAATCGTAGATCAGCATTGCTACGGTGAATACGTTCCCGGGTCTTGTACTCACCGCCCGTCACACCATGGGAGTTGATTTCACCCGAAATTGGGAAGCTAACCTTCGGGGGGCTACCACTTACGGTGGAATTAGCGACTGGGGTGAAGTCGTAACAAGGTAACCGTAGGAGAACCTGCGGTTGGATCACCTCCTTTCTAGAGTAAAGAGAAAACATTCATTTGTTTATCTCATACAAAGAAAATCTCACAAAGAGAAATAGTTATTTTAGTCTTTTACTTGCTTAGTTTTCAGTGATCTATGTTCATTTGAAATTGAAAATGGGTCTATAGCTCAGTTGGTTAGAGTGCACCCCTGATAAGGGTGAGGTCAGAGGTTCAAATCCTCTTAGACCCACCATTTTTGAGTTATTTGCACTTAAAAAAGTTACTCACATACTTTAGAGTATGCTTCGCAACTTTTTTAAGCACAACTAATCTCAAAACAAAGTTTCTTTAGAAAACTAAGTTTTTTAAAAAACTAAAACTAAATATAAGTTCTCAAATAAGAGAATTTACATTTGGTTTTACACCAAAAAGTTCATTAAATTATTATTGTTAAAGTCAACATATATAGTTAGAAGAGACTATTGATATATGTAAATATATTAGAAGTCGATTATTAATTATATCAACTAAATAACTACAATTAAACAGACACTGCTTTACATTAAGTAAGGTAGTGAACGCAAATTAGAATAAAAAAAGATATTAAGGGCCATAGGTGGATGCCTTGGCTAGTAGAGGCGATGAAAGACGTACTAGGCTGCGATAAGCCTCGGGGAGCTGCCAAGAAGCTTTGATCCGGGGATTTCTGAATGGGGCAACCCAGCATGGTGCGAATCATGTTACCCTACGGGGAGCGAACTCAGGGAAGTGAAACATCTCAGTACCTGAAGGAAGAGAAATCAAACGAGATTCCCGGAGTAGCGGCGAGCGAAATGGGATTAGGGCACTTAGTGATAATATATTTGTTAGCCGAACACTTTGGAAAGAGTGAACATAGAGGGTGATATTCCTGTAGGCGAAAACATTTATATGGTACTAGACTAAGGAACGAGTAGGTCGGGACACGTGTTATCTTGACTGAATATGGGGGGACCACCCTCCAACCCTAAATACTACTACTAGACCGATAGCGAACAAGTACCGTGAGGGAAAGGTGAAAAGAACTGCGGTGAGCAGAGTGAAATAGAACCTGAAACCTATGGCTTACAATCATTCGGAGCACTATTATATATAAGTGTGACGGACTGCCTTTTGCATAATGAGCCTGCGAGTTGTGGTATCTGGCAAGGTTAAGCGAACGCGAAGCCGTAGCGAAAGCGAGTCTTAATAGGGCGAATTAGTCAGATGCTGCAGACCCGAAACTGAGTGATCTATCCATGAGCAGGTTGAAGCTGGTGTAAGAGCCAGTGGAGGACCGAACCCATTGACGTTGAAAAGTCTCGGGATGACTTGTGGATAGGGGTGAAAGGCCAATCAAACTCAGTGATAGCTGGTTCTCTCCGAAATATATTTAGGTATAGCCTCGAGCATTAGCATGAAGGGGTAGAGCACTGACAGGGCTAGGGCTGCTTACCGCGGTACCAAACCCTATCAAACTCCGAATACTTCATGTGCAACCTCGGGAGTCAGGCGGTGGGTGATAAAATCCGTCGTCAAAAGGGGAACAACCCAGACTAGCAGCTAAGGTCCCAAAGTCTTGTCTAAGTGGAAAAGGATGTGGAGTTGCTGTGACAACCAGGAGGTTGGCTTAGAAGCAGCCATCTTTTAAAGAAAGCGTAACAGCTCACTGGTCTAGCGATTCTGCGCCGAAAATATAACGGGGCTAAGACAAGCACCGAAGCTCTAGGTGCACCTTTTAGGTGCGCGGTAGGAGAGCGTTCCAGTCAGCGTAGAAGCCATACCGGCAAGGAGTGGTGGAGCGGCTGGAAGTGAGCATGCAGGCATGAGTAGCGAGAAAAGGGATGAGAATTCCCTTCGCCGTAAACCCAAGGTTTCCTACGCGATGCTCGTCATCGTAGGGTTAGTCGGGACCTAAGTCGAGTCCGAGAGGGGTAGACGATGGCAAATTGGTTAATATTCCAATACCGACGGATGTTCGCTTGAGTGATGGGGGGACGCATAGAGTTAATTGAGCTCACTGATGGAATAGTGGGTCGAAGGACGTAGGTTGTATCATAGGCAAATCCGTGATACATTAGACCGAGATCTTACAGGCAGAGCAATCTCTTCGGAGAGCGCTTTGAATCAATGATACTGTCGTGCCGAGAAAAGCCTCTAAACGAGAACAGCCGTTGCCCGTACCGTAAACCGACACAGGTGGGTGAGATGAGTATTCTAAGGCGCGTGGAAGAACCCTGGTTAAGGAACTCTGCAAACTAGCACCGTATCTTCGGTATAAGGTGTGCCCTAAGCGTTAATGGACTTGCTCCATGAAGCGCCGACGGGTCGCAGCAAAGTGTCCCTCCCGACTGTTTACCAAAAACACAGCACTCTGCTAACTCGTAAGAGGATGTATAGGGTGTGACGCCTGCCCGGTGCTTGAATGTTAAAAGGATTACTTAGCTTCGGCGAAGGTTTGAATTGAAGCACAAGTAAACGGCGGCCGTAACTATAACGGTCCTAAGGTAGCGAAATTCCTTGTCGGTTAAATACCGACCTGCATGAATGGCGTAACGAGATGGGAGCTGTCTCAACCAGGGATCCAGTGAAATTGTAGTGGAGGTGAAAATTCCTCCTACCCGCGGAAAGACGGAAAGACCCCGTGCACCTTTACTATAGCTTGACATTGCTATTGGGATATTCATGTGCAGGATAGGTGGGAGCCATTGATTCTATGACGCCAGTTGTAGATGAGGCATCCTTGAGATACCACCCCTGAATATTCTGATAGCTAACTCGGTACGATTATCTCGTGCGAGGACAATGTCTGGTGGGTAGTTTGACTGGGGCGGTCGCCTCCTAAAAAGTAACGGAGGCTTACAAAGTTCGGCTCAGAAGGGTTGGAAATCCTTCGTAGAGTATAATGGCACAAGCCGGACTGACTGTAAGACATACAAGTCGAGCAGAGTCGAAAGACGGTCATAGTGATCCGGTGGTTCTGTGTGGAAGGGCCATCGCTCAAAGGATAAAAGGTACGCCGGGGATAACAGGCTGATCTCCCCCAAGAGCTCACATCGACGGGGAGGTTTGGCACCTCGATGTCGGCTCATCGCATCCTGGGGCTGAAGCAGGTCCCAAGGGTATGGCTGTTCGCCATTTAAAGCGGTACGCGAGCTGGGTTCAGAACGTCGTGAGACAGTTCGGTCCCTATCTTCCGTGGGCGTAGGAGAGTTGAGGAGAGCTGACCCTAGTACGAGAGGACCGGGTTGGACATGCCACTGGTGCACCAGTTGTTCTGCCAAGAGCATCGCTGGGTAGCTACGCATGGATGAGATAACCGCTGAAAGCATCTAAGCGGGAAGCCAACTCCAAGATGAACTCTCCTGAAGTACGCTTGAAGACTACAAGCTTGATAGGCTGGGTGTGTACGCAGAGTAATCTGTTTAGCTGACCAGTACTAATAGTACGTTTGTCTTTTTTTACAGTTTTTTAAATAAAACACAATTCGTTCACTACCTTACTTAGTGTATAAGTGTCTGTAGTAGTTATTTAGACCGTTGACTTTAACAATGAGAATCTTCTCTAACTTAAAAACAATCATTTTTAAGTACACACAATAAAGTGTATTTAAATGTGATTGTCTAGGTGGCTATAGAGAGAGGGAAACGCCTGGCTCCATTCCGAACCCAGAAGCTAAGCCTCTCATCGCTGATAATACTGCATCTGTCAGGTGTGGAAATGTAGGTCGCTGCCTAGTTGATCATTTACTCTAGCAATAATCCAAAATCAATCATAAAACAATTTATAATCAATCAATCAAAACTCAATACAACTAAAATTAAAATAATTACTTTATTAAATCAGCTATATCTGTTAATTTAGCTTACAATAGATATAATTTTTACAACAATAATAAAAGGTATTTTATGAAATATATATTTGTTCTGCTTACGGCTTTACTTTTTTTTAGCGGATGTTCCACAACAACTTACACAAAACAGATTTTTAATGGTTTAATAGACGATAATGAAATAGTTATCAATGCAAGAGACGGAAGTTTTAAACTCAAAGGCGAGTTTACTCCCCCGTTTAAGAGCACTACACATTATCACTCGCTAAACATTAGTGGTGAGAAGCTTATTAAAGGCTATCAGCGTGCTTTAGATTTTGGTGCAAAACATGTTCTTGTTAAAGTTCCATCGCAACAAAAAGATCTCTATGGAGTTCTTGCTTTAGATGATGTAGATGAGCGAGGTTATGGACCTGGAACTCTATCGTATAAAATTATTATTCCAGAGCCATATACAACAGCTGCTAAAGATGGAAAAATTTCCGTTGTTTATGAGTACTACAATATAAAAAATGATGCGCTGTTTGACAATAGCAATATTAAAAAGTATTCGTGGATATTATGGTTAAGCGATGAGGATATATTTAAGTGAAGATAATTTTTTCTTTAACAGCATTAATAGCTTCGCTTAGCGCTTTTGAACTTATACATGTGTCAAATTCTGTTGAAATAGATAGTTTAAAAGAGCTTCAAGATAAATATAAAAAAGATATAGTAATAATCGATAGCCGTGCCTATATAATTCCAAGTGAGTGTTTGCTTGTAAGACACTTTGGTGGACTTAGTCAGAATAAAGTTAATATTGTAGGACAAGAGTTACAAAGCGGTTATCTTAGTGTTACGCAGGAAGTTTTTGAAGCAAAAGATGTTCAAACAATAAAAAAAGAGATTCAAAAACAAAAAATCAGCGATACAGTAGAAGCAAAAGTAGCTAAAGCATTTTTAGATGATAAAGATGGGCATCTTTTTGGCGGGCTTAGTCAAGGCAATGTTGATTTGAGGGCACAAAAAGAGGTTGTAAAAGATAAAGTTAAAGATGCAGTGCAGGAGAGTTACAAACATCCTACATGTAAACTTTTGGATGACGGCTCTGGATATATGCTTTATGACACCAAAGATGTAAAACTATATAAAAATGATGAAATAAAACCTCTGCAAACCTCTACAATACTATTTAACTAATAAACTCCTTGCATAACCTAGATCCTGAATGACCAAAGGAAATACCCTCGCGGTACAAGTTCAGGATGACTACTTTGAATCTAACTACGCAATTTACATACAAATATCGATAGCCGCGTAATAATTATGTTACATAACTACACGATATAATATTTTTATCACAATTTTCATTTTTGAGCAAATGTATAACATATATAACAGCAGCAGTAATGAAGTATAGATAAAAGTTATAAAAAGTGCTAAATAACTCTTTTTTATAGAGAGTTATAATTTTATTTATATATACAGCTTATATTTATAGTAATTTAAATATTTTTATTAAGTTTAATTTAGGCTTATTTACTTTTCGTTTAAGATTGAGTTAAAAATTACTCGCCTATAATGCTTCTATTCTAAATTACTCGTAGGAGAGAAAATGAAAAGAACAATTAAATTAGCAGTAGTAGCTGCATTAGCTTTAGGTGCAACATCTGCATTCGCAACAAATGGTGCAACAATGATTGGTTACGGTGCTAAATCATTTGGTATGGGTGGAACTGGTATTGGTGTTAGTCATGGCGCTGAGTCAGCTCTTGCTAACCCTGCAATGATTACAACTGTTGCTGGAAGCGAAGTATCTTTTGGCGGAACACTTTTTATGCCGGATGTTGAAACTACAAATAGTTTAGGTGGCCCTGCAACTACTGCAACAAGTGATTCTGATATGTTTATGATTCCTTCGGTTTCATTGGCTACTAAAGTAAATGATAACTTCTACTGGGGTATCGGTATGTGGGGCACTGGCGGATTAGGTGTTGATTATAGAGAGACTCCTGTATCAGCAGCTGGCGGAAATCATATGCAAATGGTAACTGCTTTACAAGTAATGCAGTTTGGTGTGCCTTTAGTTTATACAGCAAACAGCTTTGCTATCGGTGTAACTCCAGTTTTACAGTATGGTTCACTAGATATTAATTATGTAAACCCAATGGCTGGCGATGCTCAAGTTGGTGCAGGCGTTGCCGCTGACCTTCAATTTGGTTATGACATTGGTTTATCTTATAAAACAAATGGATTGACTCTTGGTGCTGTTTATAAATCTGAAATAAAGATGGATTATAAAGATGTATTGCCAAATGCAATCACTCCTATGACAGGTGGCTATACAAATACTGAATTATCAACTCCGGCTGAGTATGGTGTAGGTGTGAGTTATGCAACTGCTGGACATACTTTAGCGATTGATTATAAAAATATTGCTTGGTCAGATGCTGAAGGTTATAAAGATTTTAGCTGGGAAGATCAAGATGTAATTGCTGTTGGTTATGAGTATAAAACTGATAAATGGGCAGCGCGTGCTGGTTATCAGTATGCAAAGGCTGCTGTTCAAGATAATGTAAATGCGCCTGGTATTGCTACTGGTCCTGCTAATTTAGGTAATACATTTAACTTATTAGGTTTTCCAGGTACTGCAGAGTCTCATATAACTCTTGGAGGAACTTATGCGTTTAATGAAAAAATATCACTAGACTTAGCATATGTACATGCTCTTGAAACAGAAGAGACATATACAAACTTCGTAGGGCAAGATATTACAACAAAGCACTCTGAAGACGGTTACAGTTTCCAAGTTAACTTCGCGTTCTAGAAATTTCTTTCTACTTTTATAGTGTTGCCATTTTGGCGGCACTATCTTTTCAAAAAAAAAATCAAACTTAAAATTTCAGATAACTTACAGAATTGTATGATATAATATTTTTAGATTTTTTGTGATACTATTATCACAAATTTAACTTAAGCAAAAAAGGAACAACATGTTAAGCAGATTAGTAAAAGCAGTGGTTTTATTGGCATTGACATCAACCATGGCATTTGGTTATCAAGCTATTAGAATGAATGTGTCAAAAGGAGAGTATGCGGAGAGAAATAAAGCTTTCAATACAATCTTAGAAGTTGATTTGGAAGATGCAGGATTTACTCCAAAGGATATCCATGCCGGAATAGAGTACTACTATAAACTTTTTTATGGTACGGAGCTGCTTAAAGACGGCAAGCCGAATCCTCAGTTTAAAAAGGATTATGTCGGCAATCTTGATAATTTGGGATTTATAACTATTTCTAATGAAGAATGGATGTTGCCACTGCTTTTAAAAGAGCCGTCACTTGGTGGTTTTGCTCCACTTAACTATCTTATTTATAAGAAAAAAAGTGAAGACAAAACTTTCGTTGGTACTTTAACTCCTGAAGCTATGCTTGATATTACAAAAATCAAAGACCCAGAAGTAAGAAAAACATTTACCGGATATATCAATGCTTTGTCAGAAGCAACTGATAAAGGTATGGGCGGAGAAGTTGAGTATATTGAAATAGACAAGCTTCCTAAAAAAACGATGGTAGAGTTTGAGATTCCTTTTAATAGAGGTAGTGATGTATTGGATGCAAAATTTAACTTCATGGATAAATTTGAAAAAGCATTTGAAGCTAAAGAGTATATCATAGCAGGTAAAAGAGATTTTGCTGAGTATTGGGCTGATAATGGGTTAGAGAATGATAGATATGATGCTTACTGGGTTTACTCACTTTGTCACTTTACATTTTCATATACGGTATTTAATGTTTGGCAACATCCTGAGTTAGGAGTATCTGCTCCATGTTCTATGTATATGTACCTAGACAAGAATAGCAATGTGTTGAAGGTAGGTATGCCGAGTGTTGAGAACTGGATTGCTTTTGGAAAAATTACAGATCCAAAACAGATTGAGTTTATCAGAGAGATGGATGAGAAGATTAAAGCGATTATGATTAGTTTAGGAGCAAAAGAGATATGAAAAAATTATTAACATTAGTTTTTAGTGTAGCTGTACTTAGTTTTTGTGGTTGCGCTGATAAGAGTACTCAGGTTCAAGCGGCTGGCGGTGTCGCTGAACCAACAGGAGAAGTAAGCACATATCTTCGTGGTGCATATGTAAGCGTAAGTGATGCAGAAGCAAAGCTTAAGGCTAACGGATTTGAAGTTTTATCAACTTTTGAGAGTGTTAAAGATGGTAAAACAATAGCTTTTACTTGTCCAACATTAAAAGCTGAGGGAGCAAAACCAAATCGTGCGAATGTTGCTGTAATGAGATTGTTTGTAGATGAACAAGATAAAGCAATCGCTATAACAAATCCGGTTTATTTTGGAAAAGCATATATGCAAAAAGAGTATAACCATGCTCTTTTTGCAAAAGTAAAAGCAAAGATAGAGAGTGCATTCCCATCTCTTAAAGATTCTGAAGATAAGATGTCATTTAGTAACTTAGCAGGTTTTCATTTTATGATAGGTATGCCATATTATGAAGATGTTGAAGTTCTTGGAGAAGGCACTACGGCTGAATTGATTGCAAAAGCAAAAAATTACAAAAAAGGTGCGGATGTAGCATTTGAGCTGAAACTTTCTGATAATACAACTTTACTTGGATATGCTCTTGGTGGCGGTACAAAAAGATTTGTAAGTAAAATAGGTCGCCAAAATGCAGCTTTAATGCCTTATCCAGTTGTTATTAGCGGCGGTAAAGCTACAATACTTAAAGCTGAATATTATATAGCATTAAGTTATCCACTTCTTACGATGATGGAATTTGGCGGTATAGCGTCTGTTCCCGGAGACATTATTAAAGATTTAAACAAACCTTTTAAGTAAACAATTTTTATAAAAGCTCTGTATTAAACAGAGCTTTTATACCATAACAGCTTCTCTTTTTCCCTCTTTAATTTCACCAATCAAATAACCATCAGTTTTAGAAAGAACGGTGTTAACATCTTCATCTTTTACAACTAAAATCATACCAACGCCCATGTTAAATGCTCTATGCATTTCACTCTCTTGAACATGTTTAGAAATTAGTTCAAAAATCGGCAGAACTTTTATGGCATCTTTTTTTATCTCTGCTCTTAGATTCTCAGGAAGAACACGAGGCAGGTTTTCAACAATTCCGCCGCCGGTTATGTGGGCAAGAGCTACTATTTGATTTTTTAACTCTTTGAAAGTTTTTACATAAATTTTTGTCGGCTCAAGCAGAGTTTCTATTAGAGGTTTACCGTTAAACTCATCGCTAAATTTCATACCCATTTTTTCAAACAGTACTTTTCTCGCAAGTGAAAAACCGTTTGAGTGAAGTCCAGAACTTGGAAGTGCTATAAGCTTGTGACCGGCTCTTACCAATGCAACTCTGTCCATTTCACTCTTTTCAGCAACGCCAACGGCAAAACCTGCAAGGTCATAATCATCGTGTGAGTACATTCCCGGCATCTCGGCAGTTTCTCCGCCAATAAGTGCACATTCAGCTTGTATACATCCTTCTGCGATACCTGCGATAACGCTTGTTGCAGTTTTAACATCAAGTTTACCGGTTGCATAGTAGTCAAGAAAGAATGACGGAGTGCCAAAGTTGCAGATTAAGTCGTTTACACACATGGCAACAAGGTCTATGCCAACCGTGTTATGTATGCCTGAGTCAATAGCAAGTTTTAGTTTTGTACCAACACCATCAGTCGCTGCAAGCATTACAGGTTCATTAAAACCTTTTGGCAATTCAAATGCTCCTGCAAATGAGCCAATGCCGCCAATCACACCAGAAATCTTTGTTGATTTTACTAATGGTTTAATGTTTTCAACGAAACTATTACCGGCGTCTATGTCGACACCGGCATCTTTGTAGCTAATTTGGCTCATTTGGGAGGCTCCAATAAAAAATTATTGAATTATATCTAATGGGAGTTGAGATTTTAGTTAATCTATTTTATAGTGCATTTTTTACTAATAATGCATAGCGGACAAAAGTTCATTATGCCGGCGATAAGAAGAATTACACCTAAATAAAACCAAGCATTTCCTGTTATAAAAGCTATTGCTATTAGGAATAACCCTAAAATAATACGAACAACTCGACACACACTTCTTATTTTATTGTAATTCATTACTATTCCATTTTTTAATAAAATTTATTAATTAAACATATCCGCATACAAAGCAGTTGCCCAATCGTAAATAGAGCTTGCATTTACTATACCGTCTTTCTCCCAATCTTCACTGCTAGTTGTGTTTGAAAAATCAAATGTTTCACTTTTTGCATCGTATGAATATTGCGTATAGATATAGATAGCTTTCTCAGGTGCAATGGATACAGCAGAAAAACAAGTTGTGGTTGGCGGTTCCCATTTTATTTTCTGTGTTTTATTTATTTTTTGAGCAATCAAAGATGCAACAAAGCGTCCTTCAGAATTTGAAGTATTTCCAGATTTTGAAAACCCCATCGGTCTTGAATCACCGGTAATGAAAATATTTTTTGCGCCGATAGCCTCATATGTTAAAGGGTTTATGTTTGCCTCTAACTTATTTTTGGCATCTTTTGCCAATCCGACTCTTTCCAAAATTTTAGCACCTCTTACATGAGGATAAAAAGATGCATCTTCAAACTCATATTGGTCAAATTCTGTGTGAACAACTTTGTTGTCTAAATCAATTTTTGTTATTGGTGAGCTTGGAACATACTCTATATAATCGGCGTATAATTCGCTAAAAGCAGATTGAAAGCCTTTTTCTTTAATTGTGATGGTATTATTTTCATCAAGCAAAATCACTTTGGCGTTTAACTTTTTTTGTTTGAAGTAGTCTGCTATTACACAAGCTCTTTCATAAGGAGCCGGAAGGCATCTGTAGTTTCCGGACGGCACGGTAAGTATAAAGTTGCCGCCTTTAAAGTTTAAAACTTTATTTCTTAAGGTTATGTGTTCAGATCCTGGAATAAATCCTGCGGGATACTCTTGTCTAAGTCTATTTTCAAAGGCTATATCTTTTGTCCAGCGAGAGTAGTCATAGTCTATTCCCGGTGCAAAAACTAAATAATCATATTTAATATCACCATCACTTGTTTTTAAGATTTGATTTTTTTTATCTAAATCAACAGCGGTAGCGTGAAAGTAGGTGTAGTTGTTTTTTCTAGCAGCTTGAAGATAATCATGTGTTAAATATTCAAGTTTTATTTTATCCACTATCCATAAGTTGCTAAGAGGGCATGAAGTAAATTCATGTCTTTGTTCAACTAAAATCACATCTGCAGTCGGAGCGAATGCCTTTGTGTATTTTGCGATTGACAGCCCAGACCATCCCCCGCCTACAACAACAACTCTAGGATTTTTTGTGTCGGGCAATGGTGCTTTATAGTTGCTAGCTGATATAGTGTTAGAGCCAGCGTATCCGTTTAATGCAGAAGCCGCAACACTCAAACCTGACAATGCCAGAACATCTCTTCTTGTAATAGCCATATAAAAATTCCTAATACTAAAATTTTGTGATTATATTATCATCTTATGACTTACCAATAGCTTATTTTGCATAGATTAACTAGTATCAATTAGAACTTAAATTTATATAACATATTGGCTTTTTAAAGCTTTTTAATTCAAATATGCTAAAATCGCAGTAAAATAAGTTAGGAATTATAAAAATGAGAGATTTTATCTATACAGAAATGATGGTGCATGTACCAATGTGTACATCTAAAGAAGCGGAAAATGTTTTAATAGTAAGTGATAATGCAGAGCTGCTGGGTGCAGAGGTCGCAAAACATACTCAAGCAAATTTAAAAATTATCGGGTGTTCTTTAAATGAAATTAGTGCTTTAGATGACGCTGGATTTGATGTAATAATCTCCGAGATGCCAAACGATAGAGCATTTTTCTCGCAAATAAACCGTGTTTTAAAAAGTGATGGACAGTTTGTAACAACTCATTCGTCTTTGGACGATGTGGGAGCGAATAAAAATTTAATGACAATTTTGGCAAATTATTTTAAAATTATTATGCCATACAACATAGGTAATGGTGCCACAGCACTTCTGGCTTCAAAAGAGTATCATCCGACTGCGGATATTAACCTTCAAAGAGCCGATATGCTTGATGGACTTCGTTATTACAATTGTGATGTCCATCCTGCTGCATTTGCTATGGGTAACTATATTCGCAAAGAGTATTTGGGGATTATAAAAAACTAATGGCTTTTGCTTATGCTATTGCGTTAACCGGAGGAATAGCTACTGGTAAGAGTACCGTAGCCTCTCTTTTGGCACTTAATGGCATGAGGGTTATAGATGCCGATGCAATTTCTCATAAGATTTTGGACGCTTCGTGTGAGTGGGTTAGAGAGAATTTTGGTGATGAATTTGTTGAGGGCGCAAAAGTAAATCGTGCAAAATTAGGGCAAATTGTTTTTTCAAATAGCGAGGCGAAAAAAAAGCTAGAAGCGTTTTTACACCCAAAGATAAGAGCTGAAATAGAGCAAAGAAGCGTAAAACAGGATGCTTTTAAGTTTCCGTACTTAATAGATATTCCACTTTTTTTTGAAAACGGAGCATATGATATAAAAGAGAGTATTGTTGTTTACACTCCAAAAAATATTCAATTAGAGAGGTTTATGAAAAGAAACGGCTACTCAAAAGAGGAGTCACTTAGACGCATGGAGTCTCAGATGGACATAGAAGAGAAGAGAAAAAGAGCAACTTGGGTAATAGACAATAGTAAAGATTTAAAACATCTTCAACGAGAATGTGAAGAGTTTGTTGAGAAGATTAAAGCCAAATATTTGGAGGCAAAATGACGATTTCAAAATATAGTGCAAATGGAAATGATTTTGTAATTTTTCATACTTTTGTTAAAAAAGATAGAAGTGTTCTCTCAAGAAAACTTTGCCACAGACAAGATGGAGTCGGAGCCGATGGTTTGGTTGTTTTAATACCACATGAAAAATATGACTTCGAATGGCAGTTTTATAACTCTGATGGAAGCGAAGCTGAGATGTGCGGAAATGGAAGTCGTGCATGTGCTCACTATGCTTTTGTAAATGAGTTGGCTTCTAATAAAATGAGTTTTTTGACTTTGGCAGGAGTTATAAATGCTGAGGTGGATGGCAATATGGTACAAAGTGAGCTAACTCCTCCAAAAATTTTGAATAGGGAGATAGAGCATAACGGTAAAAAGTGGTGGAAAGTGGATACCGGCGTTCCTCATCTGGTTTATTTAACAGATAATATTGAAGAGTTTGATATAGACGAAGCCAGAGAACTAAGATATAAATATAATGCAAATGTAAATATAGCTTTTGTTGATGGAAAAAATCTAAGAGTTAGAACTTATGAGCGTGGTGTTGAAGGAGAAACTTTGGCATGCGGAACGGGAATGGCAGCATCTTTTTACAGAGCTTTGCAAGAAAATCTTGTAGGAAAGAGTATAGAGGTTTATCCAAAAAGCGGCGAAACGCTATATCTCGGAATGAATGATAGAACTATAACTTTTAAGGGTGAAGTTAAGAGAGTTTTTGTAGCTGAATTTGAAAATTAAAATTTTCAAAAGTTATCGGGCGAGATCCTGAATAACCAAAGGAAATACCTTCGCGGTACAAGTTCAGGATTACGATAAAATTTAAAGACCTGCGGCTTCAACTATTCTGGATTGATGATCAGCGATAAGCGGTTCTATGATTTCATCCATAAGCCCGCCGTGCATAATTTCTGCCAATCTATAAAGCGTTAAGCTGATTCTATGGTCGGAGATACGATTTTGTGGGTAATTATATGTTCTAATTCTTCCACTTCTATCTCCACTCCCAACTTGTGCAGAACGGTTTGCACTATCTTTAGCAAGTGCTTCTTGCATCTCTAGGTCATAAAGTCTAGCTTTTAGAACTTTCATGGCTTTTTCTTTGTTTTTGTGCTGAGATTTTTGATCTTGATTAGTCACCACCAAACCGGTAGGCAAGTGGGTAATTCTAACAGCAGAGTCTGTTGTATTTACGCTCTGCCCGCCACAACCTGATGAACGCATAACATCGATTTTAAGGTCATTTTCATTTATCTGAATCTCAACATCATCAACTTCTGGCATAACTGCAACAGTAATTGCTGAAGTGTGCACACGACCTTGAGATTCTGTTGCTGGAACACGCTGAACACGGTGAATACCGCCTTCATACTTCAATCTGCTATAAACCTGATCACCTTTTATAAGTGCAATAACCTCTTTATATCCGCCTGCATCAGAAGGTGATGTGCTTAAAAGCTCAACATTCCATCCTTTGAGATCTGCATAACGGGTATAAGCTTCAAAAAGATTTCCAACAAATATAGCTGCTTCATCTCCACCTGCTCCGGCACGAAGCTCAACAATGATATTTCTATCGTCATTCGGGTCTTTTGGGAGAAGTAGAAGTTTTATATCATCTTTAATAATCGGAATTCTTGATTCAAGCTCTTTGAGTTCCTCTTTTGCCATTTCAGCCATTTCTGGATCATAAAGCATCTCTTTTGTATCGTTGATTTGGGCAATTATTGATTTATACTCTTGCGCTTTTTCTACAATATCTTCAAGGGAGGATCTCTCTTTTGAGAGAGCTGTCATTCTTTTAATGTCGGAGGTTATGTCGGGTGAACTTAGCATTTCGCCAAGTTCATTATAACGATTGATAAACGGGGTGAGTTTATCGGCTAACATTTATACTGTTAACCTTATATAGCGTTTACAGCTCTGTGCAGACGGCTAATTTTTCTTGCAGCAGTCTCTTTTTTTAAGATACCTTTGCTAACAAATTTTTGAATTTGTTTGTTTGCTACTGTCATTGCTGATGCAGCCTCTTCTTTGTTCCCTGCGTCTACCGCAGAACGAACGCCCTTTACAATGTTTTTAAGACGAGTTCTGTAAAAACGATTTCGTTCGCTACGAACGATTGTTTGGCGAATTCTCTTAACTGATGACTTGTGATTTGCCATGCATGAGTCCTTCTCATAAAAATTTAGTCCAGAATATTAGCTTAAAAATAATTAAAATTAAGTTAAAGCCAAGGTAAATCATAATAATTTCAATATTATTGATTAAATATGTTAAAATACAGGACTTTAAATTTTGGAAAAAAACATGAAATTATTTGGAACTGATGGAGTTAGAGGTGAAGCCGGTACTTTTTTAACAGCAGGGCTTGCTATGAAATTGGCAATGGCTGCCGGAATTTATTTTAAAGCTCACTCTAAAACAAATAAAATTTTAATTGGAAAAGATACGCGCCGAAGCGGTTATATGATAGAAAATGCAATAGTAAGCGGACTTACTGCCATTGGATATGATGTTGTTCAAATCGGTCCAATGCCAACTCCTGCAATCGCTTATATTACTGAAAATATGCGTTGTGATGCAGGAATAATGATAAGTGCTTCACACAACTCTTACGAAGATAATGGAATAAAGTTTTTTGATGGTTGCGGGGATAAACTGCCTCATGATGTCGAAGAAGAGATAGAAAAAATCTATTATAATGAAGAGAAGCTTCTAGAGGCGCAAACAACTGGAAAAAATATAGGAAAAGCAAAAAGAATTGATGATGTTATAGGTCGTTATATAGTTCAGCTGAAAAATTCATTTCCCAGAGATATCTCTCTTAAAAATATGCGCATAGTTCTAGATACGGCAAATGGAGCGGGATATATAGTTGGACCAACGGTTTTAGAAGAGCTTGGTGCGGAAGTTATAGTTTTACACAACAAGCCAGATGGGTTCAATATTAACGATAACTGCGGTGCACTTCATACAAAGGATCTTTGTGAGGGTGTAATAAAATATAGAGCAGATTTAGGAATTGCACTTGATGGAGATGCTGATAGACTTGTAGTAGTTGATGAAAAGGGTGTGGTGGTAGATGGAGACCAACTCCTCGGCGCTCTTGGGGCATATATGAATGAGAGAGGTGCTTTGAGGGGTGGGGGCATCGTCTCAACAGTTATGAGCAATAAGGGGTTGGATGATTTTATGAACGAAAAAGGGTTGAAACTGTTTCGTTCAGATGTAGGCGATAAAAATGTTTTAGAGATGATGAAGAGAGAGAAGATAAATTTTGGCGGTGAGCAGAGCGGACATGTAATTATAAGCGATTTTGCAAAAACAGGCGATGGTTTAGTTTCTGCACTTCAAGTACTCTCACTTTTAATAAAAACAGGACAAAAAGCTTCAAAAGCACTTCGTCCATTTGCTCTTTACCCTCAAAAATTGGTAAACATAAATGTCAAAATTAAAAAGCCTCTGAGTGAAATAGAGGGACTTGAGAGCAAACTCAAAGAGCTTGACAAAAACGGTGTTCATCATCTAGTTCGTTACTCCGGAACAGAAAATAAACTTAGAATTTTGCTAGAGTGTAAAGATGCAAAAAAAATGAACTTACATATGGATGATATGGTAGAGTTTTTTCAAAAAGCTTTAAATGCATAATAAAACTATTCGTATTTTAATAATACTGTTTTTTACAACAGCGGGCATCTTTATAATAGATCAAAATATCAAGTCGCTTTTTGTGGATGGCTGGAGATATTATACTGATTGTATTGATTTGATTTTGGTTTATAACAAAGGCGTGGCATTTTCAATGTTGGCTTTTTTGGATGAATCACTGAAATACATTCAATTAGTCCTTATTCTCGGTGTATTTGGTTATATAGTTTATCTAAAACAGATTTGTTATGCCCTTCCGGCAGGCTTAATGCTCGGTGGAGCATTTTCGAACATATATGATAGATTTATTCATGGTGGAGTTGTGGATATGGTCTATTGGCACTGCGGGTTTGATTTTGCCGTATTTAATTTTGCTGATGTGATGATAGATGTTGCTGTTGTTTGGATTTTGATACTGAATTTTAAGCCGAAATTTTGTAAAAATTAAGTCTAAAGATAGATAAAAGCAGATTTAAGGTAATATTGCCAAAAATTGTAGTTAAAAACTCAGATAAAGGAAATTGATGAAAATCAAAACGAATAAAATTAATAGTGCGAATGCTCAAATAGAAGCTAAAATCCCAAAAGAAATAATAGATGCAAATGTAGAAAAAATAGCTAAAAAGTTAACAAAAACTGCTTCTGTTCAAGGATTTCGTAAAGGTAAAGTTCCTGTAAATGTGGTTAAAAAACAGTACGGAGAGCGTTTAGTTCAAGATGCAGAAGCAGAAGCACTGCGTGAAGTTTTAAACAAAGGGCTTGATGAGTTGAAAATTGCTATGAGTTCATTAATCGGTGAACCAAATATTTCAAACTTTGTAAAAAATGCAGATAGTATTGATGTAACTGTTAAAATTGCTATGAGACCGGAGATTAATCTTGAGAATTATAAAGATATGGTTGATGCAGTTGCTAAGCCCGTTATAAGTGATGAAGATATTAATAAAAGATTAGAAAAACTGGCTGATGGGCAAGGTAAATTTGTTGATTTAAAGAAAAAAAGAGCAGCAAAAGAGGGTGACAGTGCAATAATTGATTTTGAAGGCTCTATCGATGGAAAATTATTTGAAGGCGGTGCAGCTAAAGAGTTTGCTTTAGTTCTTGGCTCAAATCAGTTTATCCCCGGTTTTGAAGATCAGGTGGTTGGAATGAAAATTGATGAGGAGAAAGTTATAAAAGTAACATTCCCCGAGAGTTACGGTTCTGACAAATTGGCCGGTAAAGATGCTGAATTTAAAGTAACTCTACACAATATTCAAGAAAAAGTAAAAGTTGAAATTGATGATGCTTTTGCAGCAAAACTACTTGCCGGACAAGACGATAAAAGCTTAGAAAACTTAAAAGCCCAAATCAAAATTCAATTAGAAAATGAAGAACTTGCAAAACTTTATAATGAAGAGTTAAAACCTACACTTCTAGAAAAATTTGTAACTAAATTAGTTTTTGATTTGCCGGAATTTGTAGTTGAGCAAGAGATAGATGTTTCACTAAATAAAAAAGCTAGCATGATGAGTGAAGATGAGATAAAAGAACTTCGCGAAAGTGCAGATAAATTAGAAGCACTTCGTGAGACTTTCCGTGAGGATGCAGAAAAAAGCGTAAGAGCTACTTTTATAATAGATGCACTTGCAACGGCTGAAAATGTTAGAGTTGATGAGAATGAAGTAATGCAAACAATATATTACGAAGCTATGCAGATGGGTCAAGACCCAAGATTGGCTTACGATAAGTATAAAAATGCCGGCTATTTACCTGCAATTCAAATGTCTATGGTTGAGGATAAAGTGCTTACGCAGATTCTTAATTCGAAGATAAAAGAGGCATAATTAGATGAGTTATATTCCTTATGTAGTTGAAAAAACAGCGCGCGGTGAGCGCTCTTATGATATCTATTCTCGTCTTTTAAAAGATAGAATTATCATGCTAAGCGGTGAAGTTAACGACGCTGTTGCTTCATCGATAGTAGCGCAGATGCTTTTTTTAGAAGCTGAAGATCCGGAAAAAGATATCTATTTCTACATAAATTCTCCCGGCGGTGTGGTTACAGCAGGAATGGCAATATATGACACTATGAACTACATTCGTCCGGATGTAGCGACCATATGTGTGGGTCAAGCTGCATCAATGGGTGCATTTTTACTTTCAAGTGGAGCGAATGGGAAAAGATATGCGCTTCCGCACGCGAGAATTATGATTCATCAGCCTCTTGGTGGCGCTCAGGGTCAAGCTACGGATATAGCAATCCAAGCAAAAGAGATTCTTAGAATGAAAGAAGAGCTAAATGAAATTTTGGCAAAAAACTGTAATCAAAGTATTAAAAAAGTAGAAAAAGATACAGACAGAGATAACTTCATGAGTGCAAAAGAGTCTAAAGAGTACGGAATGATTGATGAAGTTCTGGTTAAAAAAAGTAAAGAATAGGTAATAAAGGAGTCGGCATGTCTGGAGCTTTAAAAAGTAGAGTGCGTCATAGTATTGGTGATGCAAAGCCATCTAGTGCAGTGACAGATAGAGTTGGAGTTATTGAACCTGAGGGTGATTTAGAAGCGTACTCAAAAGAAGTTTTAAATTCATTGATGAAAGATGGATTACCGCCGACTCCAAATAACTTTTCTTTATATTTCGATAGACTTTTAGAAGATAAAAGTCAAAATACACGCAACCATATCGTTTCTGTTCTTGAATTAGAAGAGAGTAATGATGATGAGAATAGTATTATTCTTGAGCAGAGCTTGAAGCAAGGCTTTTCATCAATAAAAAATATTCTTGGCGTTACCGCAAATCTATATAAAAATATGTCGCTTATGACAAAGATACTTGAGAAGAGAAAGCAAGAACTCGAAGCAAGTTCAGCTACGAATGAATCGATAAGTGTTGCAGCATCGCTAGGGTCTGACATAACTAAACTAAACGAAATATTAAAACAGCAGAGTTTGAGCATAAAAACTATGTATGAAGATACTGCAAAAATTATAAAAAATGTTGAAAACGAGACAATATTTGATAATCAATACGGTGTTTATAACAAGCGTTATCTGATGACAAAAGTTGAACAAGAGATAGGATTGATACACAAGTTTAAACATAAAAGTTCTCTTATTATGATTGAACTCTCTCGTGAGCTCAAAAAAAGCGTGAATAATGAAAAAGCTCTTATGCTAATGACAAAAACAGTAGCAAGGCTTCTTCTTAAAACATCTAGAAGAAGCGACACGGTCGCGCACTATGGCAACGGAGTGTTTGTAATGCTTCTAAAACATACAGATATAGAGAGTGCAAAAAAAGCTAGTGAAAGACTTTGCGAACTGGTTTCAAACAGCAACTTCTTCTTAGGCGATCGTGAAATACAGCTTAAAATTTCTATCGGTATTACTGATATAACAGAAAATCATTCAGTAGAAGAGATTATTGTCAGTTCTATGGATGGAATTGAAAAAGCGTATGAAAACCCTAATGCAGACTATGCAGTTTTACTAAGAAATCCTTAAGAGCAAACATATAGAGACAATGAAGTTAACTATAGTAGAATATCCGGATAAAAAATTAAAAGAAAAATCTAAAGCAATAGAGAAGTTTGACAAAGAACTTCACGAATTGTTAGATGCAATGTATGAAACAATGCTAAAGTCAAACGGTATAGGTCTTGCTGCGATTCAAGTTGGACATGCCAAACAGGCTCTTCTTCTAAATATTCCTGATGAGGAAGATAAGCAATCGATAGATACTTTAATTGAGATGATTAATCCAGTAATTACTCAAAAAAACGGAGAGACGGTTTATCAAGAGGGGTGCCTAAGTGTGCCTAGTTTTTATGAAGATATAAATAGATATGAAAACATTACCGTAAACTATCAAGACAGAGACGGAAATACAAAGAGAGTAGAAGCAGACGGGTTACTTAGTATTGCCATACAACATGAAATAGACCATCTAAACGGTATCTTATTTATTGATAAACTTTCATACTCTCGCAGAAAAAAGTTTGAAAAAGAGTATAAAAGAGTTCAAAAAGAGAAAAAACTCTCTAAATCATAATATTTCATATGACATTTTGTCATATTCTTCCACATTTAAAAATTTAAAGAGTAAAATCGTATCAGCTCAACAAAGGTTGGTATTATGAAGATGGTCTCTTGCGCTACATATGAAGGCATAGAAGCAAAAGTTGTACATGTAGAATCTACTCTAACAAAAGGTCTGCCCTCTTTTAGCGTTGTAGGAATGGCAAGTGCCTCCATAAATGAAGCTAAAGAAAGAGTTAAATCTGCACTTCTAAGCAATGAGTTTACATTTCCTCCAAAACGCATAACAATCAATCTTGCCCCAAGCGATGTAAAAAAAGAGGGCAGTCAATTTGATTTGAGTATAGCGTTGTTGATTGCACTTGATTATCTTAGCGATGATTTAAGCGAGTGGTTCGTCTTCGGAGAGCTGGGTCTTGATGGAGCTATCAAAGAGAATATTCAACTCTATCCGCTTCTGCTCTCTCTTGCAAATCAAAAAATTATTAAAAAAGCCATAGTTCCATACGAGAGTTTAGAGAAGTTGTCAAACATACCAAATATAGAATTTTATGGAGTTAAAACACTAAATGAGGCGATAGAGTTGTTAAAAAACTCCTCTGAAGCAGTGCCAAACAGTGCTCATAAAAAAATTGAATATCCAAAATACAGCATTGATGATGAAGAGTACTATTTTGATGATAACTATATTGAAGATTTTTTAGATGTAAAAGGACAAGAGGTCGCAAAAAGAGCCGCACTCATCAGCGCTGCCGGATTTCACAATCTTCTTTTAGAGGGAAGTCCCGGGTGTGGAAAAAGTATGATTGCGCAGAGACTTAGATATATTTTGCCGCCACTTTGCAGTGATGAAATCTTAGATATTGCAAAGCTTGACGCTCTTGAAGCAAAAGAGCCACAGTTCAAACCGCTGAGAAGCTTTCGTGCTCCGCACCACTCTTCTACAACGGCAAGCGTATTTGGCGGGGGAAGCCATAAAGCAAAGATAGGAGAGGTAGGTTTGGCGCATAGAGGCATACTTTTTTTTGATGAGTTGCCACACTTTTCCAAGGGTGTTTTGGAAGCTCTCAGAGAACCTCTCCAAGACAACAAAATAAGAATATCAAGGGTAAATGCAAAGGTTGAATATCCTAGTGATTTTTTATTTGTAAGTGCCATGAATCCTTGTCCATGCGGAAATCTTTTAAATGCACAAAAAGAGTGCAGATGCAGCGAACTGGATGTTCAAAGATATAAAAACAGACTCTCGGACCCATTTTTAGAGAGAATTGATTTATGCGTAGTTATGCAACATGTTAATCCAAATGACAAAGCAACTTTGAGTTCAAGCGATATGCATAAACGGGTTATAGAGGTTCACAAAAGAGTAAAACTTAGAGGACAAAACAAGTTTACGGCAAAGCTAAGCGATGCCGAGATAGAGAAGTATTGTGTTTTAGACAGTGAAGCAAAAGGTATATTAGATATGGCGGTTGAGCGGTTTGCCCTCTCTTTTAGAGCTATAAAAAAAATTCAAAAAGTCTCCAGAACTATTGCAGATTTGGATGAGAGTGAAGTTATCCAAAAATCGCATATTCTTGAGGCTTTGAGTTATAGAAAAAGGTAGCCCTACACATTGTAATAACTCGCACTAGGATGGTAAACAACTAGAGCGGATGTTGACTGTTCCGGATGAATCTGAAATGTTTCACTTAACTCAATCCCAAACTCTTCTGGGCGAAGGAGGTTAAACAATGGACGATTTAACTCAAGGTCTGGACATGCGGCGTAACCAAAAGAGTAGCGACACCCCTCGTACGCCGCCATTTTGACATCGTTTAATCTATTTCCTTCATTTTTGGCAATGTTTAAATCAAGTCTTATCTGTTTGTGAGCAATCTCGGCTAAAGCTTCTGCAAGTTCGACTCCAAGACCGTGAAATTGGTAATACTCCGTATAGTCTCCTCTATCGTAAATCTCTCTCTCGGCATCGCTAAGTTTTGCTCCGGCACTTACGCATGTAAAAGCTATAACATCATGTCTGTCTCTGTGAAAAAAGTCGCTAAGTGCTCGGTGCGGCTGTTTTGACTGCCTTGGAAATGTGAACTTCTCTTTCGCTCTACCTATAACTTTATCCAGCGGTTCATGGTTTATTTCACTCTCGCTGTTGTAGCCTTCGCTCTCATCAAAAATCAAAAGTGTGTCGTCGTCGCTTCTGCATGGCCAATAACCATAAAGAATGGTAGGTTCAAATAGCTTCTCTTTAATAAATTGTGCTTTTAGCTTCTCGTAAGCAGGCCAAACGACTTCGTTTAACTGTTTTTCATACGCCTCTTTGCTCATGCCTTTTGAACTGTAACCCCAACGAGCTTTAAAGAGAAGTTTATGATTTATCCACTCAAACGCCATCTCGATTTGTGATGGAGTGAGTTTTAGCTCTCTTCTTCCCCAAAATGGAGGTGTTGGAACTTTGACATCACGAGATGGCATTTTTAACTGGCTAAATGGCGGGATAACAATCTCTTCTTTTACTTTTATAATCTTCTCTTCGCCCTCTTTGCCATGCAAATCGGTGTCAAAGTTTCCAGCTTCGATGCGGCTCATAGCAGTTACACCGTCAAAAGCATCTTTGCAGTAAAAAATCGGTCCGTCATAAAAAGGGCGGCAAAAATCATCGATAAAAGAGCGTGTAAGAGCTGCTCCGCCTAAGAGTACTGGAATTTTTATCCCCTCCTTTTGGAGAGTTTCTAAATTTTCTTTCATAACTTGAGTTGATTTTACCAAAAGCCCGCTCATACCGATGGCAGTTGCATTTGACTCTTTTATGGATTTTATGAAATCATTTATATCAACTTTTATCCCTAGATTCACAACTTTAAAACCGTTGTTTGAGAGTATGATATCTACCAGATTTTTACCGACATCATGCACATCGCCTTTTACTGTTCCAAGCGCCAAGGTTGTATCTACCGCTTTATCAATCTTAGGCAGGAACGGATTTAGATAATCCACTGTTTTTTTCATAGTTTCCGCACTTTGGAGTACAAAAGGAAGCTGCATCTGACCTGAGCCAAAAAGTTCTCCTACAACTTTCATCGCATCTATGAGAATTTCATTGACGATTCTCTCTGGTGCGATTTTATGACGAGCTTCTTCAACCAGAGGAATCATTCTATCTTTGTCGCCGTCCATAAGGAGTTTTGCAATCTTCTCTTCACTGTTCATGGCAAGATAGGCTTCATCAACCGCGGCATTGTCAACTTTGTCTCTTGTACTGAAATGGTCGATAAACTCAAAAAGCGCCTCTGCGTTTTGTTTGCGGTTAAAGATGAGATTATCACATATCTCTTGGTCATGCTGGCTGATTTTGTTTATCGGTATAATGTGCTGAACATTTATGATAACGCTTGTAAGCCCAGCCTGTGTGCAGTGGTGCAAAAACATAGAGTTCAGGTAGGGTCTTGCATCTTTGTCAAGCCCAAAAGAGATGTTAGAAAGTCCTAAGATGGCTCCCACTTCAGGGTGTCTTTTGCGTAACTCTCTGATGGCTTCTATGGTGTTTATGCCGGCATCAAGGTACTCTTCATCCCCGCTTCCGAGTGTAAAAGTAAGCAGGTCAAAAACCAAATCTTCTGGTTTAATGCCGTGTTTTTTGGTAGCAAGTTCATAGATGCGCTCTGCAACTTCAAGTTTTCTCTCAACCGTTTTTGCCATACCTATCTCATCTATCGTCAGACAAACAAGTGCGGCACCGTATTTTTTTGCTAATTGACACACCGTGTCAAACTTCTCTATGCCGTCTTCAAGATTTACGGAGTTTATGATGGGTTTGCCGCCGATGAGTTTAAGTGCTTCCTCAAGCGCGGGTGTTTGTGTGGAGTCGGGCATAAGCGGAAGGGCTATCTTTTGAGCATATAAACTCGCAACCCTATTCATATCTTTTGTCTCATTTCGTCCTGCAAAGCCGACACTTAAGTCTATGACATGAGCACCAACTCTAACTTGCTGTTGCGCAACACTTAGCGTGCCCTCGTAATCCTCCGCCAAAAGTAGTTCGCGAAATGCTTTTGAACCGGTTGCATTGCTTCTTTCTCCGACAAGCAAAACTGATGACTCTTGAGTGAGTGAAACTGTATTGAAAAGTGAAGCAAGAGAGTTTGGCTGTGAACCTTTTGGCTCTTTTGGAGCGGTTGCGCTGACAAGGTTTACAAGGGCGCGGATGTGTTGAGGTGTTGTTCCGCAACATCCGCCTAAAAAGCTTACACCGTCGTACTTTAAGAACTCCTCCTGTTTGCTTGCAAACTCATCCGGTCCCATCGGATAGTAGGTATAACCGCCGCGGTTTTGAGGAAGCCCCGCATTTGCATGTATGCTGATTGGCTTATGCCAAAGCTCGCTTAGTGTTTTAATATGTTTTAAAATTTGATCAGGTCCCGTTCCGCAGTTAAATCCAAGCGATATGATGTCAAAAGGCTCTAAAATAGTCGCAATAGTTGAAGCGTCAGTACCTATGAGCATAGTTCCGCTTAGCTCGATAGTAACCGAAACCATGATGGGAATCTCAATGCCTTTTTGCTTGCTGGCCTCGGAGCATGCGTGAAGTGCGGCTTTTATCTGGAGCGGATCTTGACAAGTTTCAAGCAAGAAAACATCAACCCCACCATCTATGAGGGCTAGACAAAACTCCGTGTAACCATCAAACATCTCATCGTAAGCTATATGCCCCAAAGAAGGGAGTTTTGTTCCGGGTCCGATGGAGCCTAGGCAGAGGCGCGGATGCTCTGGCGTGGAAAATTTTTCACACTCCTCTTTTGCAAGTCTTGTTCCCGCACGAGTTAGTTCATACGCACGATGCCCTATGTTGTACTCATCTAAAACCCAAGCAAAAGAGCCAAAAGTATTGGTCGTGATGAGGTCTGCACCTGCGGTTAAATAGGCGTGATATATTTCGCTTAGGATTTGTGGAGCGGTAACATTTAAAAGTTCATTACACCCTTCGTTGCCCTCCCAAGCCTCTTTAGGAATTTTTTCATCTCTTTGTTGGAGCTGTGTACCCATCGCACCATCGATAATAAGCGGTCTACTTTTGATAGTTTTTAATATATATTCTTTTGTTGTCATAAAGTCTCGTTTTTCGCTTATTTTATCAAAATTGAGCATAAAAGAGACTTTGTAATTAGTGTTAATTTGTTATAACTATTATTATAATATGTAATTAAAAATCATATTTTGGTATAATATTGTCAGAATAGAGATAAAGGATGGTGTATGAGTGAAAAAAATGTTGGTATAAAAATACCGACTTCGTGGAGAATCAAAAGGTACTATCTATTTATTTTTTTAACAGTTGTAGCTTTGATATTGCCATGGATAAAAATAAACGAGAGCTACTTTTTTTTACTAAATTTTGACAAGTTGGAGCTTCATCTTGCTTTTGTCAAGTTTGACATGCAGGAGCTCTATCTTTTACCGTTCCTGCTTATGATACTTTTTTTAGGCATATTTGGTATGACGGTGATGGGCGGTCGTGTTTTTTGCGGATGGATTTGTCCGCAGACGATTTTTAGGGTAATTTACCGCGACCTTATAGAGACAAAAATATTAGGACTCAGAAAGCGTATCAAAAACAAGCAGCAAGAACCGGATATGAGCATATTCCAAAACAAAGTTAAAAAAGCTGTTGCAGTTTTGATTTGGACTGCTCTGGCTTTTCTTGCAAGTGCTGATTTGATTTGGTATTTTGTTCCGCCTGAAGATTTTTTTAACCATTTGGCAAATCCGCTTGATCATATGATTCTACTTGGAACGCTTGTGGCATCGGCAATATTTCTTATATATGACATTGTTTTTTTGAAAGAGGATTACTGTATTTATGTATGCCCTTACTCCAGAGTTCAGTCAGTTTTATATGATGAAAATACCGTTATGGCACTCTACAATACAAACAGAGGCGGGCATATCTATGATGAGCATAAAGTTAAACAGTTTACTAAACAAAAAGATATTCAAGTAAAAGAGCCGCATGCCGAGTGTACCGCATGCGAGAGTTGTGTAACCGTCTGTCCGACGCACATCGACATCCGAAAAGGTCTTCAGCTTGAGTGTATTAACTGCCTAGAGTGTGTTGATGCTTGTACAATTGTTATGGGCAAGCTGGGTAAACCTTCGCTTGTTACATGGTCTAGCGAGTATGAAACAATAGATAAAAAAGGCAAAACACAATATTTGCGTCCAAAAATTATTGCGTATATTGTTCTGCTTGTCGGTCTTGCCGTAGGTATGGTTTTTATGGGTGGAAACAAGGAGCATATGCTTCTTAACATCAACAAAGAAAACAGATTGTACTCGGTTCAAAAAACTGGTGATGGCAGAATAGCGGTTGATAATGCGTATGAATTTTTGATGCAAAATACACAAAATGATAAGATGAGTTTCTACTTTGAAGTGATTTTGCCAAAAGATACAAAAGGCAAGGTGGAGATATTTAAACCAAAAGAGGCGTTTGATATCACACCGGGTGTTAAAAAGAAAAAGATAGTGGTTTTAAGAACATATGATGCGTTGGTAGAGGATGGCAGACATGATACTATCATCCCGATAACAATTCGTGCTTATGCTATTGGACATGAGGATAAAGTAGTAGTTTTTAGAGAGTCTACTTTTACATATCCAAGAGCCGATGTAATCAAAAATATAAAATAATCTCTATTTAAAATATAATTCGATAGACTTTAATAGTTCCGTTTAAAGGTCTATCGATGTTTAAAAAAATATTACTCTCAATAGTAGCTCTTTATGCATTTCTTGGCTTTATAATTCTGCCGATTATATTAAAATCACAAATTGTAAACATAGTCGCAAATAAAACAGATTCAAATATTTCGGTAGAGAATATCTACTTTAATCCATTCTTCTTCAATCTTGAAATTAGCGGAGTAGAACTTAGGGATTTGGACAATAAAGAGTTGGCGTCATTTGGCTCTTTAAAGATAGATTTTGAACCACATTCGCTTATAAAATCAGCCTTGCATGTAAGAAGTATATCAATCGATAAGCCTAAATTTTTTGTAGTTTACTTTAAAGATAGAACATTTAACTTTAGCAAGCTTCTTAAAGAGAGCGGTGATAATGAAAAAGATGATGCACAGGAAGATTTCAAACTGCCTAGAATCGTTGTTGATGCCATAAGCGTAGATGGTGGATGGATTGATTATCAGGACTTTACAAATCCGACAAAATTTGAATTTGAAATAGATGAGATAAATTTTAAACTAACTAATATTGATACAAATGATTTTAATTCCAGCGATGCAACTTTTAGATTTAACTCTGCTCTAGGAGATGGGGGTTTTGTTGATTTTAGAAGCAGGGTTGTAGGTTTTAAACCGCTTGTCGTGGAGGGAAGCCTTAAGTTTGAAGCAAGCAAGCTCTATACGCAGTGGAAATATATGCAAGATAAGTTGGGTGTAGAGGTTGCGGATGGCAAACTCTCTTTCGGTGCAGATTATCATCTTAATGTAGATGATTTAAACTCAACAATTATAGAAAATATGTATCTAACCTTAGATAATTTAAGAGTGAAACCAAAAAATGGGCATAACGATATTTTAAATCTTAAATCTTTTAGCGCAACCGATATAACCATAAAACCGACGGCGCAAAATGTACATGTAAAAAATATTTCATTCAACTCTTTAAATGCCAAAATAAAAAGAGATATTAACGGGGAGATAGATTGGGTCGGTTATCTAAAAAATGAGCAAAATGCTTTGGAGGATGAAAAAGCAGTAAAAAAAGCAGATACCAAATCCGCTCCTTGGAGTGTTACCGTAGATAATGCTGCCTTTAAAAAATTTGCTCTTGATGTAGAAGACAACAGTGTTTCGCCTGCTGTAAAAACTAAACTAAACGAGTTAAATGTGTATTTTAAAAATTTAACCCTTTTAGGTGAAAAACCGCTTACTTACAAGATGGATTTGCTCCTAAATGACAAAGCGTCATGCAGTTCACAAGGAAGCGTTAAACATAAAAATTTAGATGTAAATTCATATCTAAAATGCAGTGATTTCGACATTGTCCACTATCAGCCCTACATAGATCAAATCGCTGCAAAAGAGCTAAAAACATATAACATCTCACTTAAAAATGCTATTGGTGGCTTTGACGCAAATCTTACTCTTAAAGATGAAAATTCAGCGATAAATACATTGGTTAGCGGTGCAAATTTAACTATTGATAATTTTATTTTAGAGAGAAAAGATAACAATGAGAAGTTGGTAGGTTTTAGAAGTTTTGATGTAAGAGGTATAAATCTAAGCACTAAAACAAAAGAGATAACGGTAGGTAAAGTAGCTCTTAACGATTTAGCTTTTGATATTACAAAAGAGAAAAACAACGCCTTTAATTTTAATGGTTTGGTAGAGGCAAAAGAGAATAATGTTACCAAAAAAAGCAGTTCAAACGATGTAAATGAGACACGGAAGAAACCTTACTTTGTAAAATTAAACTCTTTTGATTTAAATTCTGCAAAGGTAAATTTTGATGATAAAAGCGTAGAAAAAGGTACAAAAACAGTTATAGATAAGATAAATTTAGCGCTTAAAAATATAGACTCAAGAGAGAACAGCTGGCTTAACTACACGCTTTCGCTAGTGGTAAACTCTAAAGGAACCATTAAATCAAGCGGAGATATAAAACATACTCCGCTTGAGCAAAAAGGAGCAATAGAGTTAGATAAAATTTCACTAAAGGAGCTTACTCCGTACATTGAGGAAGTGGCATTTTTAAAAGTAAGTGATGGATACCTTGGCTTAAAGGGTAAAACTACCTATAAGCAAAAAGATGAAAAACCTTATGCAACAGTTAATGGAAGTTTAGTGGTTAATAATTTTTTCTTGCATGATAATAGAGACAATAGCACGATAGCCTCATTTCTAAAAGCTAATTTAAAATCATTTAATTATAAAACCACTCCTAACTCTTTATACATTAATGAAATTCTTCTTGACTCATTTTATCTGGACGCACAAATAGACAAAGATAAAAGTATGAATCTTGCAAAACTTATGAGAGAAAAAAAGCCCGAAGATAAAAAAGCAGTTATAAAGAGTGACAAAACCAAAAAAACAGATGAGGAGAAATTCACATTTAAACTTCTAAATCTCAAAGTCTCAAACGGCAGTGCAAATTTTGCCGATTACTCCCTGCCGATAGATTTTAAGACACATATACATGATTTAAACGGGAATGTTTATGCAATTTCTAACAACAAAGGTGAAGTAAGTTATGTTGATGTTGATGGAGCGGTTGATGAGTATGGCTCTACAAAATTGCAAGGAAGTATTGAGACATCTGATTTTA
Organism: Sulfurimonadaceae bacterium; assembly: GCA_942493175.1. GTDB lineage: Bacteria > Campylobacterota > Campylobacteria > Campylobacterales > Sulfurimonadaceae > Sulfurimonas. The sequence continues at coordinate 2,050,818 of OW818672.1, read as the reverse complement.
AATCATTTACGGATATAAATTTTAACTTTAGAAATCTAAGCCTTGACTCTTTTAGCGGATATAGTGCTCAATTTGCCGGATATAAGATTGACAAAGGGAAGCTTTTTCTTGATTTAGGGTATAAAATCCACAACTCCCAGATGTTAGGCAAAAACAGTCTTATTATAAAAAATATTGAACTTGGCGATGAAATAGAGGATGAAAATATAACAAAATTACCGCTTGGTTTTGCCATAGCGCTTCTTGAAGATAGCGAGGGTGTTATAGATATAAATATGCCTGTTGAGGGAAATCTTAACAAGCCGGATTTTAAGTATGGTGCGATGGTGCTTAAGACATTTGTCAATCTTATTGTAAAAGCCGTAACATCACCGTTTAGATTTTTGGGCGAAGCTTTGGGAATTAGCGGTGAAGATTTAAAGTTTGTGGAGTTTGAGCCTTCTGAGTTTTTACTTCTGCCGCCAGAGAGAGAAAAGCTTGACAATGTTGCGCAGATGCTGCTTAAAAAACCTAAACTCTCTCTTGGAGTTATCGGCGGTTTTGATAGCCAAAAAGATAAAAAAGCGATTCAAGCAAAAAAAGTGACTCAAGAGATATTGAAAAAAAGTGATAACAAAAATATTGTAACAATCAGAATACTTGAAAATATTTGCAGCGAATTTGTCGGCAAAGATAGACCAAAAGCCATTAAAAAGGAGCTTGAGAAAAAGTATGAAAAAGAGGTGTTTAAAGCAGAATACCAAAAGGGGTTATTGTCAATTTGTACAGATGCCCAGAGTGTTTCACCTGATGAACTAAAAGAGTTGGCAAATAAAAGGGCTAAAGTTATTCAAGATTATCTTGTTCAAACAAAAAATATAGATAGTTCAAGGGTCACTTTGCATGAAGTAAAAGAGATGGATGAAGCAGATGAGAAGTGGGTCAAAACGGCGCTTGAGATAGAGGTAAAATAAATATTGTGATACTTTTTTGATATAATTTGTTTTTTAAATATAAAGGAATTAAATGGCGTTTTCACCAAAAAATAGAAAAGGCACAATTAACGGAGTTCTTTTTGTAGCTATTTTTGCAGCAGCAGCGACTATGATTTCAGATATAGAGTTTATACGCTCTCTTGGAATTTCACCTCTTGTTATCGGTATAGTCATCGGTATTTTTTACGCAAATACGCTTCACAACAAAACTCCAAAAGAGTGGAGCAGCGGAATAACATTCAGCGGTAAAAAGATTTTGCGATTTGCCATTGTTTTTTACGGGTTTCGTATAACTTTTCAGCAGATTGCCGAGGTAGGAGTAGAGGGTTTTATGGTATCACTTATCATGCTCTCAACTACTTTTGTTTTGGGAACTTGGGCTGGGCAAAAGCTCTTTAAGATGGATAGAGACACTTCAATGCTTAGTGCCGCGGGAGCTTCTGTTTGTGGTGCGGCAGCGGTTTTGGCAACCGAGCCTGTTTTAAAAGCAGAGGAGCATAAAACTGCAATCGCGGTTTCTATGGTTGTTCTCTTTGGAACGATAGCGATGTTTTTATATCCGGCACTCTACAACATGGGTGTTTTTGATATGAGTGCAAAAGAGTTTGGTATCTATGTAGGCGGAACTATCCATGAAGTGGCTCAAGTAGTTGCGGTTCCTGCTTCTGTGCCAAATGCAAGTGCAGAGATGGCTAACTCGGCTGTCATCGTAAAGATGACGAGAGTTATTATGATTGCGCCGATGCTTATTATTTTAGGCATATATCTATCATTCAGTGCAAAAAAAAGCGGGAGTGAAGCCGGCGGTGTTAAGCTTGTTATTCCTTGGTTTGCAGTTTATTTCATAGGTATGGCTGGGTTTAATTCAATGGGAATTGTTCCTCAAAATATTGTAGATGTTATAAACCAAATAGATACTTTTTTACTGACAATGGCAATGACGGCACTTGGAATGGGTACTGTATTTTCGAAGTTTAAAGGTCTTGGACTGGCTCCGGTTTATACTGCGGGCTTGATGTTTGCATGGCTAATGGTCGGCGGTTATTTTATAACAAAATGGGTCGTAGCACTGTTTTGATACCTTGAAACTTTTAACTAAAAAATTATATAATAGAGAAATTATAGAAACGGAGCCCATAAGATGTCATATTTGCCAAATACGCTTAACTCTTATTGGCTCTGGAGAGAAGTTTCCTCAAAACTGGGCGTATCAAATCCTACTTATAAGTACTGGATGGATACTCCTAGTTTAAAGCTAAATAACAAATATCTTTTTATACAAAAAAACACCCTTCCGCAAAAGCATGAGCATGTTGAAAAGATACTTACAGATCTCTCTGGGCATCTGCCTATAAAGTTCGCTTCTGACAAACTGCATGTAAACGAGCATATATTCTCATACGATAAGATGAAACTATATAAAGAGTTTGAGTATAAATTTGTAGAGGATGTAAAATTTGTAAATATCAAAAAATTCTTTACAGAGTTTGGCATAAAAGTAAACAAAAATTCAATTATTCAACTTGGAAAGATTAAAGATTTGGAGATAAGTCCGGATTGTACATTTTATAATCTAAAAAATGATTATGGTGTGGTGGTGTACGAATAATGAATACATTTTTTTTAGAGTTTGATGACCCGCTTTTTGGGATTATTATATTTTTTGTTCTCATATTTGTAATAACATTTTTTTCATACTGGTTTGCTAGATTTAAAAAAAAAGAGGATTATAAACACCTCGATAAATTTCTAAAACAGTTTCACTCTCTGCCGTCTCAAAATGAGTTGAAGGTGTTGATTACAAAGGGAGAGCTCTCTGAAAAATCTTGGCTTCTGCTTGCTAACGCATATACAAAAAACGGCAATTATGAAAAAGGCATCGAGATATATAGAGAACTTTTAAAAGTAGGGGATAAAGCAAACTACAGAGACACTCTTTTTTTGCTTGGAAAAACTTACTTTAAGGCTGGTTTTCTTGAACGAGCAAGACAGATTTTTTTAGAGATACTAAATGGTAATCCACGAACGCCTCAAGCGCTGAACTACCTGCTTTTAGTATATGAGCAGATGAAAGACTATAAACAGGCTATTGAAGTATTAGAGCCTCTTGGCGAGCTTAAAAAAGATGTTACGCTTGAGGGCGCTTATTTAAACGCACTTCTTATTTTAAATAATCCAGAGATGCCTCCAGAGGCTAAGGTTTATGAACTGCTAAAGATACATAAGAGCTCAAAACAGTTGACTTATCTTATTTTTGAGTATATATTTCGAGTCAATCCAAAAGTTGCGTGGGAAAATTTTGATACATCTAAGGCGGAGTTGCTGATTGATCTATTGTGGAATTGCGATAAAAAGGATTTGAATTTTGATATAATAATACAAAATGGCTATTTAAGGGAACTTTACACAGCTAAAGGTTACATCAAAGAGGCTGTAAGAAGTTCTGTTTTTGAGCTTGATGTGCTTATAAATCTTGATTCAAATGTTAATGCGACGCTTGGTTTTGAGTATATATGTAATAACTGTAAGGTAGTTTTTCCGTTTGCTTTTCATCGTTGCAGCAGTTGCCATGCCATAGATACATCCAGAGCGGAATTGTCTCTTGTTAAAGATTATCACAAGGATTTTAGTGAAGAAAATAGCTCTTTTTTGTGATGGTAGTGCTTTGGGAAATCCCGGACCGGGGGGATATGCGGCAATCCTTAGGTTTGGAGATAAAGAGAGAGAAGTTTGCGGCGGGGAGTTGCATACTACAAACAACAGAATGGAGCTTCTGGCTGTTATAGAGGGTTTGAGAGCTTTAAAGGAGCCGTGCAGTGTTGAGATTATTTCAGACTCTTCATATGTGGTTAAAGGGATAAATGAGTGGCTTATCGGTTGGATAAAAAGAGATTTTAAAAAAGTGAAAAATCCTGATTTGTGGATGGACTATTTAGAAGTTTCAAAAGGGCATAAGATAAATGCTATATGGGTTAGAGGGCATAATGGACACACTGAAAATGAGAGATGTGATGTTTTGGCAAAAGAAGAAGCCCAAAAAATGAAAGAGGCATTGTGATGAATAAAAATATAGAAGTATTAGAGAAAACCTTAGGTTATAAGTTTAAAAATGAGAAGCTCATTATCGAAGCGCTGACGCACAAAAGTCATAAGCAGCCCTACGATAATGAGCGACTTGAATTTTTAGGTGATGCTGTTTTGGATTTGATTGTCGGAGAGTATCTGTTTTTCAAATTTCCAGATTCAGACGAGGGAAAATTATCGAAAATAAGAGCATCGCTGGTAAATGAGGATGGGTTTGAAAAATTGGCTCGTTCCATAAATCTTGGACGCTATATTCAACTATCAAATGCTGAAGAAAATAATGGAGGAAGAGAGAAAGCATCCCTTCTTTCAAATGCTTTTGAAGCGATAATCGGAGCGATTTATCTTGAATCAGGACTAGATGTTGTAAAAAAGATAGCTATTGATTTAATAGAGAAAAATCATAAAGAGATTTCGCTTGATTCGTTATTTAGGGATTTTAAAACTTCTCTTCAGGAGCTGACACAAGCAAGATTCGGAGAAACTCCTGAGTATAGAGTAGTCGCAAGCCGTGGACCTGACCATCAAAAAGAGTTTGAAGTGGCGGTTATTATAGAGAACAAAGAGTATGCGAGAGCTGTAGGAAAAAGTAAAAAAATTGCTCAACAAGAGGCGGCGGAGATGGCGCTTATGTTGTTAAAGAAGGAAATAGTGTGAATAGTTTTGGTCAAAAATTAAAATTTAGTACATTTGGAGAGTCTCACGGCAAGGCGATTGGATGCTTACTTGATGGAGTTCCTGCGGGACTTGATATAGACGAGGAGTTTATTCAAAGAGAGCTTGACCGCAGAAAACCTGGTAAAAGTGAGTTTGAAACTCAAAGAAAAGAAGATGATAAAGTTGAGATATTAAGCGGCGTGTTTGAGGGAAAGAGCACGGGAACACCGATTGCGATGGTTATCTACAACACAGACCAAAAATCAAATGATTACTCAAATATGAAAGATGTATTTCGCCCCGGACATGCTGATTTTACCTACTTTTACAAATACGGCATCAGGGATTATCGCGGCGGCGGTAGAAGCTCTGCAAGAGAGACTGCGGCAAGAGTTGCGGCGGGTGCAATCGCAAAATTGATGTTAAAAGAGCTCGATATTGAGGTGTTGAGCGGTATCTGCGAGGTTGATGGCATTAAGGCTCTCAGCTATGATTATGAAGCGGCAAAAAAAAGCATAATCTATGCGCTTGATGCTTCTAAAGAAGAGAAACAAAAAGAGGCAATATTAAGAGCTAAAAATGAGCATGATTCCGTTGGCGGAGTATCCAGAGTTCTTATTAAAGGTGCTCCAAAAGGCTTAGGACAGCCGCTTTACTATAAAATGGATGCGATTTTAGCAGATGCGATGATGGGCATAAATGCCGTTAAAGCTGTTGAGATTGGTGATGGAGTTTTAAGTGCGTCGCTAAAGGGTTCACAAAATAACGATGAGATAAGAGCGGACGGATTTGTTACAAATCACTCTGGAGGAATTCTAGGCGGAATAAGCAACGGCGAAGATATAGTTATGAATGTCTACTTTAAACCAACCCCGTCTATTTTTAAAGAGCAAAAAACTGTTACAACCGAAAATGAGGAAGTTAATTTCTCATTAAAAGGGCGACATGACCCTTGTGTTGCCGTAAGAGGAACTGTAGTTTGCGAGGCAATGGCGGCTTTGGTTATTGCTGACATGTTACTTTTAAATATGGGCTCACAAATGGATAAAATAGTTAAATATTATAAATAGTAGTTGTAAAACTACTATTTATCTTTTTGTTCAAGAGCGTTTTTAGCAGATTTTATAGCACCGTTGAGTGCCGTTTTAGCAACTCCCCAAGCTTGAATTCCCATTCTTTTTGCCTCTTTTGCTGTTTCAGACTTAAGAGCTGTATCTGCTTTTTTGACCGCTGTTTTTGCCAGTGCGGAGAATCTCTCTTTCATAACCTGTGCAGTCTCTTTTGAGATGTAGATTAACTCTTCAAGGTCATAGTGCATCTTTTTGTTAAGTTCTACCAAAATTTTTCTTATAGCCGGAGTGCTCTCATTTGCTTGAGTTTGAACAACTTGTAAAAACAGAGTGTCCGTCTGGTTCAAATCTTCCATTATAGTGTCATAATCCTCAATAAGAATATGCTTTGCCTCTAGCGGCATATAAGCCAATCTCTTTTTAAATCTATCAATCGATTGAAGAAGTCCGGCTCTCATTCCTTTGAGAGTAGCTTCTAAAATCTCTTCGGATATATTTGGCGTAGCTTCTGCAATGTCAATGGATGAGTGCAGGATTGTCGAGAGGATTTTTCTAACTCTTATGGTGTTTAGCGTTCCCTCTTTTATGGTTTGATAAGTCAGCTCTTTTATAACCTCTTGAATAGTCTCTTTTGCTTCGCTGTCTTTTGATTTTTCCAAAGCTGTGATAATTGCACCCTCAACAGTTTCCCCAAGCAGGTCAAAAAGGTCTATTGACTGAAGTTTTACTTGATGAAGTTTTGATAGCGTTTGAGCATCATCCTTGTCTATTAGAGACTCTATGTCATTAAAAATCGCATATTTTATCTCTTGAAGCTCATGTGATTTTTTCTCCAAACTCTTCTCTAGAAGCTCTTTTTGTAGAAGAATCTCTTCAAGTTCATCTCGCAATTTTTTTGTTTTGTTGCCTATTATTTCTGCTGTTATATCTTTAATTTCATGAAGATTCAGTTTAGTAAATTCAATTTTTTGCAGCTCTTGTAAACTCATTGTAAACTCCTTTTAAAGTACCATTTTTATGTGTTGATGAGCCTTAAGCGCCTCATAGATGAAATTTCTGTCATCTTCATTATGTACAAGCATATCAAGATTCATACTCACATATTTACCGCCCTTGGAATTTTTTGAGTGAGTGAGTTTATGTTCTCTCTCATCAATCACATCCCTTATAGCCTGTTTGAGTGCCTCTACCTCAGAAGCAATCAGCTTATAAGACCAAGAGCATGGGTAGGTAAGCTCAAGTTTCTCTTCTCTAGCGTTGATAATCTCCACTTTTGCCTCCTGATTTTTTCTCCAGCTGTACATTGCGGATAATCATCCCCTTGTCTATCGCCTTTACCATATCGTAAATCGTCAATAGCCCGATGCTCGCACCCGTGAGTGCTTCCATCTCAACGCCTGTTTGACCGGTCAGTTTTGCCGTGACTGTCAGTTTAAATCCTGGAAGTTCTGATAGTTCTTCGACATCGCAGTTAATTCCGCTCAAATTTAGCGGATGACACATAGGAATAAGCTCGCTTGTCTTTTTTGTCCCCATAATAGCGGCGATTACAGCGGTTTGAAGTACTGGTCCCTTTTTTGTTTTCTGGGTTACTATGGCGTCGTACGCATCCTGGCTCATCTCTATTATGCCGCTTGCAACAGCAACTCTTGTCGTGGAGTTTTTCTCGCTGACATCTACCATTTTTGGTCTGTCTTTTTCGTCAAGATGCGTCAAGTTCATATTTTCTTATCTCTTGTTGGATTTATTGAGTACATTTGTGTTAAATTCATATTTTTTCCTAAAAAACTTGCTTGTACAATTTTATATTATATCAAAAGTAAAATAATTTTAAAGGAGAGTTAATGCTTCTTTATATTCGTGAGGGTGGTTGAGGTTTAGAAAAGGCTTTTCATCTTCAAACTCTACAAAAATGGTGTTTGAGGATTTAAGCAAATGCCCAAGTTTGTGGTTATCTTCTTTTAACATGTAAGAAAATTTTTCGTTGGTGGAGCGGTGGTAAATTCCGCACATCGGCTGTATGCCGCTTGCAGTTTTGGCTATTGTCGCATCTGCATGTTGAGTGTCTGCGCGGATTATTTTTTCTATCTCTTCTTCGCTGATAAAAGGAGAGTCTACGCTGATTGCAAAAAAGCTATCGCATGTCAAATGTTCAAAAATTGCAATAAAACCTGCAGTCGGTGCGTAAGTTGAAGAGGTTTTTATATCTTCTATAAAGTCTGCTTGAAAGTTGAATTTTGATTTTTCTTTGCATGAGATATATACTGTTTTAAATATTTTACTAAGGCGGGAGAGTTGGAACTCAGTAAGTGTATTGAAGGTGCCAAAAGGGAGAAGAGATTTATCCTCCCCCATTCGGCTTGATTTGCCACCCGCAAAGATGACACAAGGTATATCAAACATTACTTTTTGATAAGCTCAGCTTCAATTCTTCTATTTTCTGCTTTGCCTTCTTTTGTAGCATTTGTAGTAGTCGGAGCTTTTTCACCCATACCTTTAGAAGTTACTCTATTTGCATCAACACCCTCTTTAATGATGAGGTTTTTAACTGCATTTGCTCTGTTTTCAGAGAGAGTTTGGTTGCTCTTATCACTTCCAACGCTATCTGTATGACCTACGATTTTTGCATCGTAGTTTGGCATATCTTTTAAGAAGTCTGCAAACTCTTTTATTTTTGACTTGTATGCATCACCAACTTTGTAAGACGCAGTGTCAAAATTTACATGTAAATTTACCAATTTTGAACATCCGTCACTGTCAACTTTGTGTCCGGCAGGAGTAGTCGGGCATTTGTCAACAGAGTTTAAAACACCGTCTTTGTCATTATCTCCATCTACTACAGGTGCCGGTTTTGGAGTAGGTGCAGGTTCTGGCTTTGGTTCAGGTTTTGGCTCAGGTGCCGGTGTAGGAACAGGAACAATTGCCGGAGCTACTGCTTGAGCTTTAGGACCAAATGCAAAGTTTATACCGGCTAAAAGAGCTAAGTTACTGTCCCATCTGTTGTCGTTGTTTTTTAACATGTAAACAGCTTCAAGTTTTAAAGCGATAGCATCTGTAAATGGAATCTTCGCTCCAACACCTGCATCAACAAAAACACTGTCTTTGTTTTGTGCTAAATGCTTATCTATTGTTTCGTAACCAACACCTATTTTTGACAATGGAGTAAACATACCGATAGCATCATACTCATGAACGCCATTGATAGCTATACGGTATATGTCTGTACTTATCGCAGAATTTTTATAATCAGCATCTGTGTATAAAACACTAAGTTCCGGTTTTAAAAGAGCATCGCATCCGTTATATTGGAACTCTGCTCCAAATAAAGTTTGATTCTCTAAATCTAGATTTCCCTCGGCAATGTTATAGCCGACAACAGGTGTAACCTCGTATTTATAATCTTGCGCAATTGCCATACTTCCAGCTAAAAGAGCTGGAATAAGTAGTAGTTTTTTCATTTTTTTCCTTTAAATTTTTTTGGAATGTTACCTATTTTTTCTTAAAAAGAATTCATTTTCAAATATTAATATCTTTTTATATTTATCTAGGATCTGTAATATAGCCCTCAACAGCGGAAATTGCCGCAACCGCAGAGTTCGCCAAATATACTTTTGAGCTTCTTGAGCCCATTCTTCCGACAAAGTTACGGTTTGTTGTAGAGACTGCTACCTCGTTATCGCCTAAAATACCCATATAGCCGCCAAGACAAGCTCCGCAAGTAGGATTGCTCACAACCCCACCCGCATCCACAATTATGTCGATATAGCCGAGTTTATTTGCCTCTCTGAGTATCATCTGTGTTCCGGGAGTAACAATCAAGCGAACATCTTGATGAACTTTTTTGCCTTTAAGTATCTCCGCCGCAACTTTAAGGTCGCTAAGTCTTCCGTTTGTGCAACTTCCGATAAATGCTTGGTCTATTTTAATTCTATCTTTTTGTGCCTGAACAACGCTGTGCCCGTTAGAAGGCAGGAATGGATAGGCAATAACAGGATCAAGAGAAGCGACATCTATTTCTAAAATCTCTACATAAGAAGCATCCGCATCTGAGTAGTGAATTCTAGGCTCTCTTGCTAAATTTTTATCGCTTAAGAACTCTTTTGTAGTCTCATCATACGCAACGATTCCGCTCTTTGCTCCAGCCTCAATAGCCATGTTACACATAGAAAATCTATCATCCATAGTGAGGTGTTTTATAGTACTTCCGGTAAACTCTAAAGTTCTGTAAAGCGCACCGTCAACGCCAATCATGCGAATAATCTCTAAGATAATATCTTTTCCCGTAGTATATTTACCGGGTTTTCCGCTAAGAACTACTTTGATAGACTCAGGAACTTTAAACCAGTTTCCGCCCGTTACCATAGCAAACGCCAAGTCAGTTGAACCCATGCCGGTTGAGAATGCTCCCAGTGCGCCGTGCGTACATGTGTGAGAATCTGCCCCGATAATAACATCTCCCGGAACTACAAGACCTTTTTCAGGCAGAAGCGCATGCTCAATTCCCATATCTTTTTCGTCAAAAAAGTTTTTTAAGTTGTGTTTTTTTGCAAAATCACGGCTGATTCTAGCTTGGTTTGCACTTGCTATATCTTTTGCAGGAATAAAGTGGTCAAGAACGATTGAAAAACCGTCCGGATTTGCCAGTGAAGTAGCGCCACTTAGATTAAAAGCGCTGATTGAGATAGGAGTAGTTATATCATTTCCGATAACCATGTCAATGTTGCAGCGGATAATTTCACCCGCATAAACAGGTTTGCCGACATGTTCAGAAAATATTTTTTCAGTTATAGTTTGAGCCATAATATTAGAGTTCCTTAGATTTTACTTCTTTATTTTTGCGATTATACCATTTTATGTTTTAATCCAAAAAATGGTATATTTAAACAAAAAAAAGATTAAAAATGCAAAATAGTTATAAAAGAGTCGATGCACACCTCTCAAGCCTTGGATATTGTTCAAGAAGCGAAGCAAAGATATATTTAAAAAAAAATCTGGTATGTGTCAATGGTGTGAGAGTTTTTGATGTAAGAGAAAAAGCTTATCACAACGATATTACGGTAGATAATGAACCTCTTGATGCTGAAAATTTGCTGATTTTGATGAACAAGTCAAGCGGAATAATCTGCTCCCACAATGATGCGGGAGTGCTTATCTACTCTCTTTTGCCACAAAGATATCAAAACAGAAATCCAAAAATATCAACCGTTGGCAGGTTGGATGCCGATACTACCGGAGCGATTTTGCTGAGTGATGACGGAGAGCTGAATCATAGGTTGACAAGTCCAAAAAGCGATGTACTCAAAATCTATGAAGCTACTCTTGTGCAGCCACTTCGTGGTGATGAGGTGGAAATATTTGCAAGTGGAGAGCTTATGCTTCATGGTGAAAAAAAGCCACTATTGCCGGCTAAAATGGAGATAATAAGTCCAACGCTTGTAAGGTTAGAGATTTGTGAGGGAAGATATCATCAAGTCAAGCGAATGTTTGGCGCAGTGGGAAATAAAGTAGTCTCACTGCACAGGGTAAGTTTTGGAAATTTTAGTGTAGAGGATTTAAAACCCTCAGAGTATAAAGTTATAAATTTTCCGTAATGGTTAAATCATAAATTTCATATCTAAGAGCTTTTTTCATATATTCTGCCGAACAAAAAAACATTGCTGCAAAAACAGGATTTATTGTTACAGAATCATCCTCGATTGTTTCAAAAATTTTAAAGTTAAATCCTGAGTGATTTTCGGAGTTCTTCGCGATTACAGTAAACTCCACGGGTGCTAAAGTTTTTACCATATTTAAAATTTTCTTTTTTTTCTTTAGACTGTCGTTTTGAAGTATGTTGAAATCTTTTCCTTCTGAGCTTTTGTGAGAGCGGATTACATCTTCTAAAACATCAAATTTATCTTTAAAAACTATCTTGTTCCACGATATTTTAAGCTCTTTAGAATCCACTTTACATGTATTTACTATCAAAGCATTTGGTTTTTTTTCTTTCATTGCCTCAATAAGCCCCAAAAGAAAGTTGGTGCCGCCGACTGAATCGGCACATTTTTTCATTAATAGATGAATAAATGCTTTTGTATCTTCATTTTGTTTGCTAAAATTACACATAAATTGTTCCTAATTTGTTATATAAATATAATTATAGCTTAAATATTCCATAAATACAGTTTGGCTTAAGCATATCGTAATAACAAACCTATTATCATATCAAAACTAAAAGAAGACAAAAATTGTCTTAATTAAAAAACAACTCAAATTAATGAGGTAAAACATGAAAGTTTACTTAGATAATAACGCTACGACAATGGTTGATCCATTGGTTGTAGAGGTTATGCAGCCATTTTTTAGTGAGATTTACGGTAACCCAAACTCACTTCATAAATTTGGTACAGAGTCGCACCCTGCGTTGAGCAAGGCGATAGACCAAGTTTATAAAGCGCTGAATGCAAGTGATAATGACGATATTGTTTTTACATCATGCGCAACAGAGTCAAATAATTGGGTTTTAAAATCAATCTTTGCTGATTATATAGTAAGTGGAGATAAAAATCACATTATTACAACAGAAGTGGAACATCCATCTATTCTTGCAACATGCAGAGCGTTAGAAAAAGAGGGTGTTAAGGTTACATATTTGCCTGTAAACTCTGAGGGTGTTGTCGAGCCGCATGTGGTTAAAAGTTTTATAACAGATAAAACGGCTTTGGTTTCTGTTATGTGGGCTTCAAATGAGACGGGAATGATTTTTCCTATAAAAGAGATTGGCGAAATATGCAAAGAGAAGGGTGTTTTGTTCCACTCAGACGGTGTTCAGGCAATAGGTAAAATTCCTGTTGATTTACAAGCCGTACATGTAGATTTTGTTTCAATGTCTGCGCATAAATTCCACGGTCCAAAAGGCGTTGGCGCTCTTTATATCAAAAATTCTCAACCGCTTTCTCCTCTTTTACATGGCGGTGCACATATGGGCGGGCGTCGTTCCGGTACGCTAAATGTTCCATATATTGTGGCTATGGGTAAAGCAATTGAACTTGCTACTACAAACATAGAAGAGAAGATGGCATCAATCAGAGCAAAAAGAGACCGTTTGGAAGATGCGCTTTTGGAGCTAAGTGATACATTTGTAGTAGGAAATCGCAATAATCGCACACCAAATACTATCTTAATCTCTATTAGAGGTGTTGAGGGTGAGGGTATGCTTTGGGACTTGAACAACGGACAAATCGGAGCATCTACCGGTTCGGCGTGTGCAAGTGAAGATTTGCAGGCAAACACCGTAATGCTGGCAATCGGAGCTGATAGTGAACTTGCTCATACCGGCATTAGATTAAGTCTTAGCCGCTTTACAACCGATAGCGAAATTGACTATACTATTGCACATTTTAAAAAAGCGGTAGCAAGATTAAGAGCAATTTCAAGCTCATTTGCAAAAGTTGGTCCAACTCCGGGTGGGGAATCAAAAGCTTGTGAACTTCACCATTAATTGCTCTGCAATTAATGGCACCTATTTTATATAGTCCGCAAAAGGAAGTAATTCCTTTTGCTTCGCTAGCCGCTATGGCTACTAAAGCTAACTCCTTGCGGAGTAGATAAAAATTATAAATTTATGAAATAAATTAAAGGAAAAATATTATGGCAAAGAATGATTTACTAGGCGCTTCTTTATGGGATGCCTACTCAAATAAAGTAACAACTCTGATGAATAACCCAAATCACCAAGGTGAGATTACGGAACAAGAGGCAGCAGAGCATGGAAATAGACTTATTGTTGCCGATTTTGGTGCAGAGAGTTGTGGAGACGCTGTTCGTCTTTATTGGGAAGTTAACCCAAAAACAGACATTATAGTAAACTCTAAGTTTAAGAGTTTTGGGTGCGGAACGGCGATAGCAAGTTCTGATATTATGACTGAACTTTGCATCGGTAAGACAGTTAAAGAGGCTGTAAAGATAACAAATATCGATGTTGAATTTGCTCTTCGTGACAGCCCTGAAATTCCGGCAGTTCCGCCTCAAAAAATGCACTGTTCGGTTATGGCTTACGATGTTATCAAAAAAGCAGCCGGACTTTACTTAGGAGTTGATTCTGAGAGTTTTGAAGATGAAATTATAGTTTGTGAGTGTGCGAGAGTTAGCTTGAAAACCCTTCAAGAGGTTATTAAACTAAACGACTTAACAACGATTGAGCAGATTACTGATTATACAAAAGCCGGCGGTTTTTGTAAAAGCTGTATTAAACCTGGCGGACATGAAAAAAGGGAGTACTATCTAGTGGATATTTTAAGAGATACGCGTCGTGAAATGGATGAAGAGAAGATGAAAGCAGCAGCTGATGCCGGTTCAAAAGGAAATTTTGAATCTATGACTTTGGTTCAACAAATTAAAGCAATTGATGCTCAGATAGATGAGAGTATTCGCCAGTTTTTAATTATGGATGGCGGAGATATGGAAGTAATCGATGTAAAATCAAGTGATGATTATATTGATGTTTATATCAGATATTTGGGTGCATGTAACGGATGCGCGAGTTCTGCAACCGGAACGCTTTATGCGATTGAATCAACTTTAAAAGAAAAACTATCTAAAAAAATAAGAGTATTGCCAATATAAATTCCTACTTTATGTAGGGATTTTGAAGTGGTGAACTATCACCCATATATCTCACATCTAAAACGGCAATTTCGCACTCAAGCCAAATTTTAAACTCGTTATAAACTCTTCTTTGAGCCTCTTGTATTAGATACAGAGCCTCATCAAAAGTACCGTTTTCTACATTTACCAAAAAGTTTGCATGCTGTGAGCTAAACTCCATTCCGCCAATTCTAAATCCTTTTAATCCAACGGCTTCAATGAGCCTGCCGGCATAATCGCCAACCGGATTTTTAAAACAGCTTCCGGCACTTGGGGTGGATGGCTGGTTTGAACGCATTGCTTTAAACATCACTAATTTATTTTTATCAAATCCATATGTAAGTTCAAAAGTGGCTTCTAAAATAGGAGTTTTAATATCTGTAAACCTATATCCATAGTTGATATCTTTTTTTTGTAAATTCCCACTGCATGTATTAATGGATATAAGAGTGTTGAAAATCTCAAACTCTTTTAATCCGGCATTCATAAAAACAAGTCCGCCCAGTGTTCCAGGAAGATGGGAGACAAATTCAAAGTTGGCAATGTCATTTTTTTTACAAAAGGAGGCAATTTTTCCAGATGGCGTAGCGGCTCCGATTTTAAGGGTGTTGTTTTCTATAATAATGAAGTTGTATTTTTTACTAAGTTTAAGAAGAGGCGGAGGCTCTGTGCCCATTAAAATGTTATTGCATGAGCCAATAATGTAGCAATCTTTATAATTTTCATTGCAATTTTCCAATATTGAAACATCAAGACAATCTCCAATTTTGATTGAAGAAAATTTAGAGAAGTTAATACGCTGTTTTTTCATTACTCTACAAATGTTGGCATCATATTAAATATATTTGTTGAATAATCTATCATAACATTGAGCATCCAAGGCATGGTTAAAATAATAACAATAACAACCCCTATGATTTTAGGAATAAAGCTTAGTGTCATCTCGTTAATCTGAGTAGTAGCTTGAAATATACTAACGGCTAGACCTATAAACATACCGGTTAAAAGCCCAGGAAGGGCAAGCATCAGAGCTATTTTAAATGTTTCAATTCCTAGGGCTATAAGTTTTGCTTCCATTATGAGTTTCTTAAGCTTTTATACTCAGCAGGTATCATAAAATCTTCAACCTTTAGGGGTGAATCGTAAAAACCGTGTTTATATCCAATTTCAAAAAGTTTATTTATCGCCATATACTGAATATCACTTAGTGTAATGGAGTCGTCATTTGCATAAAGTTCAAGATATTTATCCAATGTCGGCGCATCAATACGAACTAAATTTCTCTCCAGAAGCATCTCTGAGAGTTTGTGCTTATGTTCTCTTGCAACATGTACTGCTTTTGTCAGAGTCTCTTCATACTCTATGGCTTTGTTTAGCGGAATCGAGCGGCTAATTGCCATTCCGCCAAGAGGAAGAGGAAGATTTTCTCCTGCTAACTCTTTCCAGATATCCCACATCTCTCGTTCAACCTCAAGCTCATTGTTGTAAGTTAAAATACTCTCATGAATAAGTACACCAGCATCTACTTTGCCATCAAGAACCGCATCTTCAATCTCTAAAAAATTCATATAAGTTACCCTTGCGTCAGGGTAAGCTATGCGAAAAAGCATCGCATTTGTGGTGTGCTCTCCGCTGAGTGCGACTTTGAAATTGCGTTTTAATTTAACACCTTTTTTTTTGATAACTTTAGGTCCATAGCCATTGCCAAAGCTTACAGCAGTGCGAAGAGGCGCATAATCTTCTCTGATGTGCGGGTAAAGAGCAAAGCTTATAGCAACTATCTCATAAACTCCATTTAACGCTTTTTCATTTAGAGTTTGAATATCCTCTGCGATGTTGTCAAACTTAACACCGCTCATATCTACCCAGCCAAATTTAATGGCATAATACATAAATATGTCATCAGCATCGGGAGAGTGTGCAATAAGTGTTTTTTTCATAAGAGAGATTTTAACCAAATAAGGATAAAATCCCACTAATTTATATAGAAATTTCTATATAAAAATAATATGACAATTTGCCATATTATTTAACGAAAATATAAAATTGACATATAATAAGTCTAAATTTAATATAAGTGAGCCAAAGATGGACGCAAACAAACAAAAATCATTAGACTTAGCGATGAAACAGATTGATAAAGCATTTGGCAAAGGCGCTTTAATGCGTCTTGGAGATAAAGAGATTGTTCCAATAGCATCAATTAGCACCGGTTCTATCGGACTTGACTTAGCTCTGGGCATTGGTGGTGTTCCACAAGGCAGAGTCGTTGAGATATATGGACCGGAGAGTTCCGGTAAAACAACTTTAGCACTGCAAATAACGGCAGAGTGTCAAAAAGCAGGCGGAGTCTGTGCATTTATTGATGCTGAACATGCTCTTGATGTCGGATATGCAAAAAATTTGGGAGTAGATGTAGCAAATCTTCTTGTTTCTCAGCCTGATTACGGCGAACAAGCTTTGGATATTGTTGAAACTATTGCTCGCAGCGGTGCTATTGATTTAATAGTTATTGATTCAGTTGCAGCTCTTACTCCAAAGTCTGAAATTGAAGGCGAAATGTCTGATCAAAATGTTGGTGTACAAGCTCGTTTAATGTCAAAAGCACTTCGTAAACTGACGGGTATTTTGCATAAGATGAACTGTACGGTTATATTTATTAATCAAATCCGTATGAAAATCGGGATGATGGGTTATGGTTCTCCGGAGACAACGACAGGCGGAAATGCGCTTAAGTTTTATGCTTCAGTTCGCATAGATGTTAGACGAATAGCATCGCTCAAACAGGGCGAAAACAGCATAGGCAACCGTGTAAAAGCAAAAGTTATAAAAAATAAAGTTGCTCCTCCGTTTCGTCAGGCTGAGTTTGATATAATGTTCGGCGAAGGAATCTCCAAAGAGGGTGAACTTGTTGATTATGGTGTTAAGCTTGACATCATTGATAAGAGCGGTGCTTGGTTCTCTTATGGGGAAAATAAGCTTGGTCAAGGACGCGAAAATGTTAAGGCGAAGTTTAAAGAAGACCCGATATTAGCAAAAGAAGTAGAAGAGAAAATTAAGATGGCTATGGGCATGAATGATCTTATGGCTATGGACACGGTAGAGATAGCAGAAGCAGATTTATAATCTTGTTTTTGCTATTATAAATATAAATTTTATGAGATTTAACAGATAAAAAGAGGTGAGTAAAAAATGTTTATTGATAATATAAGTGCAATTGAAGTAATGGATTCTCGCGGAAATCCGACAGTAAAGGCAACGGTAGAGTTGAGTGATGGAACAAGAGAGAGTGCAATCGTGCCATCAGGTGCCAGTACCGGCAAGCGTGAGGCATTAGAGCTTCGTGACGGTGATAGCAGATATATGGGCAAAGGCGTACTTAAAGCAGTTGAGAATGTAAATAGTCAAATCTCAGATGCTCTTATTGGACTTTCTCCGTTTAATCAAGCTGTAATTGATGCTACTATGAAAGAGCTTGATGGAACCGATAACTATGGAAATTTAGGTGCTAATGCAGTTCTAGGTGTCTCTATGGCTGTTGCACGCGCTGCTGCAAAAAGTTTAGGAATCCCGCTTTACCGTTATTTAGGCGGTGCTAACGCTATGGTTGTCCCAACGCCTATGTTAAATATTATCAATGGCGGAAGTCATGCTGATAACTCTGTTGATTTTCAAGAGTATATGATTATGCCGATTGGTTTTGATGATTTTGCAACTTCACTTCAAGCAAGTGCAGAGGTTTACCACAGCTTAAAAGCGATTTTAAAAGCTAAAAAACACAATACCGCTCTTGGAGATGAGGGTGGTTTTGCACCTGATTTAAGTTCAAATGAAGAGCCTATTCAAATCATTATGCAGGCAATCGAGGCAGCCGGATACAAAGCCGGAGAGCAGATGGCAATAGCTCTTGATGTCGCTGCGAGTGAGCTGGTAATAGAGGGCGGTTATAAACTTGATAGTGAAAACAGAACAGTAACCTCTGCACAGCTTGTTGATTACTATGTAGATTTGTGCAATAAATATCCGATTGTTTCTATTGAAGATGGGCTTAGTGAAGATGATTGGGACGGCTGGAAACTTCTTACTGAAAAACTTGGAGATAGAGTTCAGCTTGTCGGAGATGATTTGTTTGTTACAAATGCCAGTATATTAAATGAGGGTATTCAAAAAGGAATCGCTAATTCTATTCTAATCAAGCCAAATCAAATTGGTTCAGTAAGTGAAACTATGCAAACAGTTCGTCTTGCGCAAAGAAATGGCTATAAATGTGTAATGAGTCATCGTTCTGGAGAGAGTGAAGACGCTTTTATTGCAGATTTTGCTGTTGCGCTCAATTGCGGTGAAATAAAAACAGGTTCTACTGCTCGCGGAGAGAGAACTGCTAAATATAATCGACTATTAGAGATAGAAAACGAAGTGGTTTACGGTGAGTATTTAGGCTCAAAACTTTTTAAATAAGAATTATATATGAATAATGAAGAACTTTTTGGCGGGATAGATGATACTCAGAGTTTTACTCAAAAGTATCTTGGATTATCTTTTTCAAAGTTCTTTATTCTCGTTTTTTTGGTTCTTATAGCAGGTGTATATATAGGACTTCTTTTGTATGGAACAAACTCTTTGGAAGTATATTTGGGACTTCAAGATTATGAAGGGCAGTTACAAAAAGAGATAGGCAGACTAAAAGATGAAAATGCAGAACTTCAAAGAGAATATTTTGAGCTAAAAGAAATTTCTGCAAAATAGTAATTAAACTTGATATAATACATACAAATATATTTAGGGGTAATTTTGATTAAAGTTATATTTATATCTGCTTTATTGCTTCTTACACTAAATGCTAGAGAGAACCCTTTTTTCCCTTCTACTGGTGAAAAAGATATTCTTATAACGACAAACAATAATGGCTCACAAACACCACTTAAAAGAGCAGCAATCGCTCTTCCTACACAAGCCAGAGTTCTTCAAAAAGTTACAATAGAGTACAAAAATTTAGATGGTTCCGTTGAGAGCAAAAGTATAGAAGTTGAAAATTCTGTGGATTGGCATCTACCAATCTTTATATCACAAAGCTACCAAGAAGTGCCAAATAACGCTATTCAGGTAGAAGCAACCGCCGCTCCAGTGCCTAAAAAGAAAAAAATAGAACCGATAGTAGAAGAAAAAAGTGTACAAAAAGAGACAAAATATGAAAATATTGCATCAATATCTTTTTTGAAACTATATTCATCCGATAAAAGCTTAAAGTTAGTAACTAGCGATGAAATGATAAGAAATTTTTTGATTGTAAATCCGCATAAAATTGTTATTGATTTTAAAAAAGAGACAGATATAAAAAGTTATATATTTAAAATACCAAAAAATATCTTTAAAGAGATTGGAATTGGAAATCATGATGGATATTATAGAGTAGCCATTGAACTTGATGGACTTTATAGATATGATTTTAAAAAAATCTCTGACGGGTATCTTATAGAGTTAAAATAATAATATTTAAAAATAGTAGTTTAGATAAATTTTAAAACTATTTTCCTCGCTCTGAGAGTTTAATACACTTCTCTCTTTATAATCATAATTAAATTTTAGTTGTGCATTTTGTGAGAGTCTAAAATTTTGTGAAATTCCAATGAGATTTTGAGCTTCGCCTGTATCATACAATCTTCTAGTCAACTCCAAATTTGTGCTCATGTGGCTAAAATTATCAAAAATAAAACCTAGAGAGCTTCCTATTGCAGATTTAAACCCACCATCAAGGTAAAATAGCGGGTCAGCCATAATGTAAACATAGCCTAGTTCATTTCCCCAGCTATAACCTGCGCCAACTGTGCCTATAAAATTTGGTGTCGAATCCAAAGAGTTTCTGTCCCACCCAAATTTTGTTCTCCAAGATAGATTTTCAAAGAATTCAGATCTTTGAGCAAGTGAAACGATGGAGAGGATAGTTGCATTTTCAACATCTAGTTTATGTTGTGAGTAAGAGAGTTCAAGATTTAAAAACTCAATCTGTGTACCTCTTAAAAAGCCATAATTGCTATCTTCAAGGTCATGGTATGCAGGGCGCAGTCCTAAAAATCCTATCGAGTTGCCCTCTCTAAAACCGCCACCGATAGAAGCTCTTATTGCTTGATGGCTATCTATTGGATTTGGTGGAGTTTTAATATCTAATGCATTGCCTTTACCCAAAGCCGCCCTTGCTTTTGAGATAGCATAAAAGAGTTTTAAATACTCCTCTTTTTTGATTTTACTTTTGCTGAAGTTATATTCCAGCAACTCTATGGAAGCTTCTAAAATATACATTTTTTGTTGAATATCAATCTTTTCTCTGTTTATAACATCGGTTACATTAATATCCGAATTAGTCAGCATAATCGCTAACATAATATACTCTTCATTAATTAGCTCTTCATATTTTAAGAGAATTGTTCTCTTTGAGGGTCTGAAAAATGTGTTGCTGATTATTTTCTCTGACTTTGTGGCATGTACAGTTTCCAACGGAATAACCTGAAAGTTAAAATATTTTCTCAAATTCAACCCCGGTCTAGCAGCTTCTAAAAACCAGAGCATATTATAAGAGCAGTTTTCGGTAAAAAAATAGTAACTAGAGTGTGTTTCGTTGAGTTCCCAAATATGTCTAACCATCCGAAGAACTTCTTCTTCATTTAGATCTAAATCATACTCCCAAATATCCCTCTGCTCACTGTCTCTATACTCTTTTAGCTTGTCATAATATGGAAGGAGCGAATATTTTCCATAGTAACCGCCAAATAACCCTTTAATCGCAAAAAGAGCACCGTTCTCTTTGTTTGGGTCTGCGTCCGCGGCATAGTTTACGGCATAAGAGAGAAGCTTGGAATCATACGCTGAGTTGATGCGTAAAAATGTGTGTCCAAACATGGAGGCCGGGGAGTTGATGTGTGCGGATGGAAAAACTAAGGTTGCTGATTTTGGATTTAATCTTTTGAGCACTTTATCATACTCAGTACAATTTACATCTGCAAATTTTGTAATATTTAACTGTTCTTGTAGCCAAGCTTTTCTGGCTGGAAATCTGCATGCGGTGGAGTTATCGTCAAAAGTTGTTTCATTGAAGAGCGCTTCAATCGTGGCATTAAGCTCATTTTTTGCATTAGTTTTGCCGTCACTTGCTAAAAAGAATCTTTTATCGTCAATTTGGCTGACTCCATCTTCCATATGAAGAAGAAGATTCCAATATTTTGACTCTGATAAATTTAACTCTTCCGCTTTTTGTTTATATATATTGGCAGAGGCATCTAAAAAAGTAATGAAAAAAATGAGTATAAAAAGAGATTTTTTTAAAATGAAAGTTTCCTAAGATAGAGAGATTTTACTAAAACAGACGGCTAAGACCGCCTGTTTATAGCTACTTATAGAGAAGTTGTAGAAATATTGTCTAAAACATCAGCCATTGTAGCGTTTTGACTTGCATAGATGCTGTTGTAGTTTGCTTGAAGTGATGCTGAGAAAGTCGCTTTGTCAGATATTTTTAGCAGTTCTGCTAAAGTATCAACAGACTCACCATGACCAATTGCAATCTCTTTCGCAAGTTGATCCATATTTGAAGCAACAAACTCCTGAGCTTGTTCATTCATAACGAATTGAGTTTTTTTACAACCCAAAGTTCCTGAAGTAATACCAAAAGTCTGATTACCGAATATGCCGTTTGTAGTAGCTTGAAGCGCCAACATTATTGCCGTTGAGTCATCTTTTATTATTAAAGAACCAAGACCACAACCAGTCTGAGAATTAACACCCGCCATTGCAGAAGAACTTAGTGCAACAACTGCTGCGATACTTACTAAAATTTTTTTCATCGAACATTCCTTTAAGTTAAGATCAAACCATTTTAAGATTAATTAGCTTAATGAAAAATTAGTTTTTATTTAAATCTTCATCTTTCCAATATTTTGTACCCTGAACGGTAGCTTGCAGAGCAAGTCCGTTTTGCGTCATTTTATATAGTCGTATTCCCGGCGCAACAGTCTCAGCAGCATTTATAGCTCCGCCTGTCTCATCATATTTTGCAGCAGCGTCAGCTTGTGCGTTTGCTTCCCAGCCAGACCTTACAAAAGTATCATATGTTTTTTTGTCTTCAAATAAAAATACAGCCCTGAAATCTTTAACGCCAAGACCTAGACCTAAGCCGCCGGAAGCCATATTCATGTAGGTATTTATGCCGGTTCTATTGTTGTGCGCCATCCCTTTTCCACCCTCAGCTGAAAGCAAAATAAAATTAACTCCGACATTACTAAAAGTCGCGTATCCGTAAGAGCTAAGTATCATATTTTTTGCTTCAGGTGCATATTTATAGAGCAGTTGCAGAGTTTCGTTATTTGTCATGATGCGATTTACTCTCTCTAGTCTATTCTCTTCTCTTATCTCTTTCTTAGTTTTTCCTGACCAGAAACCGGAGAATATAATAACAACAAGAAGCAAACCGAAAATTAATTTTAAATGTTTCATTATGGCAACCTTTATTTATGGCAATAATAATATCATAATTTATTAAAATAGATAAACTGCTTAACATAGATAGATTTTAATCTAAAATGTTATTATTATGAAAAATAATAGCGGACAATTTACCCGCTAAAAGGATTAAATTGAAATTACAAACAATATTAAGCGTTGCTATTTTTGGTGTGATGTTTTTAATGAACGGTTGTGCAGGTAAGAGTGTGGAAGCAAAAAACACGGGATTTTTTAAAGATTATGAGCAATTTAGCAACTCTGCAGATTTTAGTGTGACAAAAACTTCAAAACAAATTGACATGTCAAAATATAAAACTGTTTTTGTGTCTCCTGTTGAGGTTATATCGGCAATTCCGCAAGAGCAGCAGACTCCTTTGCAAAAAAAACTTTATAAAGAGATTTCTGACTATTTAACGGACGGATATAAAAAAGAGATTCAAAAAAGTGCAAAGTATGTGTTAGTTGAAACAAAAAGCTTAAATACATTAAAACTAGAATCTGCAATTTCAACAGTAGAAGTGCATTTTGATGATGATAAATGGAATCAATTTTCGCCAATAGCTATGGATATTACGGTAACTTCTTACAACTCTTATGCGGATGAAAATGTTCGAATTTTGGGTGAAAAGCGTATTTCTGATTCAGTGACGCAAGAGGTGCTGTTTGAGAGTATGGATATAATCAAAGATGAAAAAATCAGTTTAAATGGCGACACTCTAGAGTTTCAAAACATTAAACCTGCTCTTGATAAATGGCTAGAGCATATAAAAAATTATTTTGCCAAATAAGCCAAAACAGCGATGTCTCTTCAAATAGGTTGGAACTACTTTCCGTTTGAGGAGATAGCAATAGAGAGCGACACTTTTTGCAGCTCTTTAAATGGGCTTCGCATTGTCCAGCTCTCAGATTTACATCTTACAAAAGATGTCAAAATTGACTATCTTAAAAAGCTTGTAAAAAAAATCAATAATATAAAACCTGACCTTGTTCTCTTTAGCGGAGATATTCTTCAAACTTCTGCTATTAACTTAAGGGAACATATAAAATGTTTTAAAGATTTAGAAGCTCCGTCCTACTATGTTACAGGCAATCACGATATCGTTTATGGACCAAAACATCTTCAAGAGATGATGCATGAGAGCGGAGTTATATGTTTAGATAATAAAATCGCAGAGATTGAGATAAAAGGCTCTCTTTTGCAGTTGGTCGGCTTAAGCGATAGATATGGCTTTATACGTGGAATCAAGAGACCTATCAAAGAGCTTTTTTGCAAACTAAATCCGGATATATCAACGATACTTCTTACGCACCAGCCAAAAGATATTCTACATGTAGATAATTTTCGCGTTGATATTCAATTGAGCGGGCACACCCATGGCGGGCAAATCTACCCTCTAACTATTATCGTTAAATATTTTCAGCCATATATATCTGGGCTATACAGGTATAAAAATACTCTTTTGTATGTAACAAGAGGATTGGGATATTGGGGCGTAAGAGTTAGATATAAGGCGCCAAGCGAAATACCGGTTTTTACCATCAATTAACACAATCATAGTATAATTTTTAATTACTTATCTTAGGAAAAAAAATGAATAAATTTTTACTAGCTTTAACTCTTAGCGTTGCGATATTAAGCGCAGCTCCACTCAAGATAGACTCTCCTCTTAGTGTCTTGGAGAGTTTTAAATATGAGACGCCGCAAGGGCGCCAGATGAAGATACCAAACAAAACAAAGTTAGTCATAGTTGCTTTTGAGAAAGACACAGGAGCGTTGGTTAACGAGTACTTAAATACTCAAAGCCCCTTTTATCTCCTAAAAAATAACTCAATTTTTATTGCAGATATAAACAAGATGCCCTCAATTGTTACCAGCATGTTCGCGTTGCCAAAACTTCAAAAATATAAACATCTTATATACCTGCATTACAGTGATAAACTACAAGATGCAGTGCCTAACAAAGAGCAGAAGATTACGCTTTTGCGTTTTGAGAATTCAAAAATTAAAGAGATATCTTATGTCTCAACCGTACTAGAACTTAAAACAGCGATTGAGAAGTGATAGCGCTAAAAGCACTCAGCAAAAACCCTTTTAAAAGTCTGCTGATATTTTCGTCTATTACCATTGCTGTAATGGCTATTTTTCTCATAAGCTCGGTCTCTCAGGGCGTAATCGGGATGTATTCAAAGATGATTAAAACAGATGGGGATATTATCATCACACAAAAGGGTATTTCAGATACTTTTTTCTCAAATGTTAACATCTCTTTGCTGGAAAAAATAGATAAACTAGAGCATGTAACCTCAAGTTATGCGATGATTGTCGGAGCTTCTCCTATCGGGCATATTCCAATAGCCGGTATTTACGGAACAACAGCCAACCATTTTTCTCACTATAAGCTCTCAAGCGGAAAGTACCCTAAAGAGGGAGAGGTGATTTTGGGAGCAAATCTAGCTAAACAGTTTGCAACAGTAGGTGTAAATATAGGAAATAAGCGTTTTAGAATCTCTGGAGTTTACAGCAGCGATATTGGCTTTGAAGAGGGCGGAGTTGTTATGAACATAGAAGATGCCGGAGTGCTTTTTAACCGCTCTGCCTCTTTTATTTTGGTCTCTTCTAATACACCTAATGAAATAGACAATATTGTAAAAAAAATCTCCGGTATGGATAACGCAATAGAGGTAAAAACTACAAAAAACTTTGTAAAAGAGTACAACCAGTTTAAAATCATTGAAAATTCATCATTTGTTATCTCTACCCTTGCTTTTGCAATGGGTCTGATGGGGATTGCTTCTGTTATGAGTATGATTGTAAATTCTCGTAAAGAGGAGTTTGGCATTATGCGAGCACTTGGCAAAAGCCGATTTTTTATCATAAAGAATCTCTTTTTTGAGACACTTATAATGAGTGTTTCGGCTTATCTATTTGCTCTTATTCTTAGCCTTGGAATTTTAGCTATGCTCCCGCATATAGAGATGTTACAGGGTTATGTAAACGGTACGCTATCGCTCTCAACTGCCCTGTATGTTTTAGCTTCAACACTTTTTATGGCGCTTTTAGGCTCGCTAATACCTGCATGGATAGCTTCAAAAACAGACCCGATACTTTTAATAAATCAAGGATGTGCATGATAAAAGCGTCTAATATTTCACATTTTTACGGGGCAGAGCAGGTGTTATACAATCTCTCATTTGAGATTAAAGAGGGTGGATTTGTTTTTTTAAGCGGAGAGAGCGGAAGCGGTAAATCAACACTTCTTTCAATTCTCTCAACGCTGTTAAAACCTTCAAGCGGAGAGCTTTTGATAGATGAGGTATCAATTGATAAAATTAAAAATATAGACAGCTTTCGTCAAAACAAGATAGGTTTTGTTTTTCAGTTTCACTATCTTATAAACTATTTAAGTGTTTATGAAAACATAGCTTTGTCGGCGCTGGAAGAGAAAAAACAAAATATAAACAAAATACTTGAAGAGCTTGGAATTTTGGAACTCTCATCTCGTTACCCAAATGAGATTTCAGGCGGTCAAAGACAGCGTGTTGCCGTAGCCAGAGCACTTGTAAACGAGCCAAAAATCATCTTTGCGGATGAGCCGACCGGCAGTTTGGATTCTAAAAACAGCACAATAGTGTATGAACTGCTGCGTGAGGCGGTAAAAAATGGAACAACCGTCGTGGTCGCTTCTCATGATATTCAGATAGAAAGTTATGCAACACAAATTATAAGGCTTAAAGATGGACAAATTTTATAAATTAATAGAGCAGGTTATGCCTATTTGGGCTTTTATATTTCTTGGCTCTATTTTGGCGGGTGCAATTTATGGGGCTCAGATGTTGGGATTTTCGTCTTTGGACAACACGCTTCTAAATGCTCCTACTGCTAGGTCGCTCCACATAACGCTAATGCTCTATGGACCGATTATGCTTGCCTTGTCTCTGCTTCCGTTTGCTCTTTTTGCAAAAGATAAATTAGATTTAAGCGAAGCAGTAGAGCCGTTAAAAAACTACTTTTTGCTATGGCATCTGTTTCTTTTTATGGCTGTTGTCTCTATCTCTTTGGGAGCCCAAAGAGGTTTGCCTTTTTATGATTTTGCATATGAACTAAACTTTATACTTGCGGCTTCGGGTATATTTTATATTATTGCAATTTTTAAGAGTATTAAGCATTATGAAATCACACCGCTTTGGGTAAAAGTTTCAAAAATACTCCTTTTTGTGGCACCTTTGGCTCTTTTGGTTTTGATGAATCCGACTTATGGGCAGGTTGAAAAAACACTTATTGGACCTCATGGAGACAATACCCTTGGGATGAGTTTTACTCTTATCCCTCTCTTTTATCTTATGATTAAACTGCACACAAAAGAGAATTTTATTCCTAAGTGGCATATTTTTTGGATTCTTCCGCTCTTTGGGTATGCCCTCTCCGTCGCAACACGCATATTTATAGGGGAGCTTTCATATAATGAAGAGTGGGTTTATCAATGGCTGACTTTTACTTATGCTCCGCTTCTAATAAAATGGTACAAAGATGCAAAAATAACATACAGACAAAACCCATATCTTCTCATCTCAATCTGGGCATTTTTGTTTGTGATGATTCAAGGAAATATACTTTTTATCCCTGAAATCCGTTGGCCATTCCATAGAAATGATTTGATTGTCGCTCACGCACATGTCGCTATCGGACTTGGAATATTTTTTATGTCGCTAAGTATTTTAAAATATTTTTATAAACTTCCGGAAAAATTTATACATTTTTGGCTCTTAGTTATTGGACTTATTTTTGTTTCTCTTTCTCTTGCCGGTTTTGATGAAGCAGCTGTTTTTGCAGTCGATGTAATTTTGATGTGGCAGATTCGTCTTATCGCTGGAATTGTTGCTGTTATTGGTTTGAGCTACTATATTGCGAAAAAGATAAAAATTGCCAAATTGTCTAGGCTTCAGCTCTACCATCTAAGCGGTTTTTTATCTGATGGCTTGGGAGCACTTATACTCTTTTTGTCAGCACCGTTGCTGTTTGAGTTTTTAGGATTTTCGTTTACTCCGTACTACTATCTGGTTTTTGGTTTTATGGGATTTGTCGGTATTTTACATCTGATTGGAGTAGTCAAAGAGGCACACTTTTTGGCATATTTGACATCAATCGCACGCCTTATTACGGGGAGTGTTTTTCTTTCTCTCTTTTATTTGGGAACTATTGACGCTCTTGGTCTGCTTGTCGGGCTTTATGACATCTCGTACGCTCTCTTGTACCTTGTTTTTAGAAGCCGCCTGTGATTTACTCTTTATCTCTGGTTTTACTTCTTGGATTTGAGTTAAGCTACTATCTTTTAATAGTTCAAACAGGAATAGCAGAACACTACAATTCTGATTTGATAACACTTTTCCCAATGTTTATAGGAGGAGTTCTTGGAACAGTTTTAGGCGGTTTTTCTTGGGGCAAGATTGATAATCCTATTCATAAGATAATTATAGCTTTGACTTTGCAACTATTGCTATCTTTTTCTTATCCAAATTACAATATTTTTACTCTGTCGCTTTTAGGTTTGGCAGTCGGTGTTATGGCTCCGCTTGGGGTCTATCTCTTTAAAGCAAAACAGCAAAAAGAGCTATTTTTTGCTCTCTCAATAGCTTACACGACAGGGACATATCTCTTTACCTCCATTGTTGATGAGAGATTGCCGATGGCTGTTTTCTTTACCATAATTGCACTCTCTAGTGCTTTGGTGCTTTTAAAGTATAGGGTTGAGACGGATGCTAAGGTAATTTCACACTCGTTTTTATCATACACTCCTCTAATGCTATGGATACTTTTGGATTCAAATCTTTTTGAAACGCTCGCTCGTCATGCGAGTTTGGATATCTGGTCAAAATATACATTTGTTATAATTACATTTCATCTACTTGGGCTGATTGCGGCTTACTTTACGCGTGTATCAAAGATAAAACAGCACATCTTTATAGCATTTCTCTTCATAGGAAGTTATACTCTCTCTTATCTTGAGTATCCAATTGCTTTAGCCATGGTATACCCTTTTGTAATCTCATACTACAATGTTGTAGTATTTACAACGCTTAGTCAAGAGATGAGTGTATCAAAGCTTTCATTTATGATGATTTTTGTCGGCTGGGTTGCTTCTGGGCTTGGATTAGCAATTGCACTCTCAAAACTTCTACATTAAAATAAAATATATGTTAAAATAGTGCTAGTTTATATAATAAGGATTTACAATGAAAAAAATAGTGATAACACTTCTTCTGGCTCTTCCTCTTTTTGCAATTAATTTAGAGCTAAAAAGTGGTTCTGTTGCAGCACATACAGAGATGATGATGGATAGTACGATTGATCCGAAAAATGACGCGTTGAAAGCTGACATAAGCATAAATAACAATGATATAACAACCATAAAAGGAAAATTTTGGGTTGAGATGGGTCTCTTTAAAAGTGATAAAAGCGATAGAGATAAGAGTATGTATAAGGATGTCGAAGCGGATAAATTTAAATTGGCTACATATACTGTCTCAAGTGTAAAGAAAGCAGAGGGTCAAGATAGCTATATTATTGACGGTGTGCTAAGTTTTCATGGAAAAGAGAAGCAGCTTAGTGCAAAAGCCAAAATAACAACAATAGATGGAAGTTTGAGCATCAATGCCACTTCAATGATATTAATGAGTGATTTTGGTATTAAAATGCCATGTATGGTTTTTATGTGTGTTCGTGATAAAGTTGATCTTTTAATAGATGCCAAATTCTAATTACATTTTAGGAATGCGCGGTATTTTATTTAATTTTGATAGTTTATAATATATACCCCATCCCTTTTTAAGCCAGTGCCCTATAATAGGCAGTGGAATTATAAAATCTTTTGAATCATCTCTATAAATTAAAGAAGCACCATTTCCGGTATCCATTACACAAAGAATATTTATATGCTTCATGTAGCCTTTGAACTCATTTTTATTGTTATCTTTTTGCACAATATTAAAAGCTACATTTCTTGCCATAACTTCGGCAACATGCCCCTGCTTTGCTCTCCATGAAGCTCCATCAAGAGCCGCTATATCGCCAATTGCATATATATTACTTGGTTTATTTGAGTCTTGAAGTTTAACTTGACAAAAATCATCAATTGTAATAAATCCAGCTTCATTTGTTGGCAAATCTGAGTTTCTTACGAAATCGTGACCGTCTCCTGCGGGAGTAAATATTGTAAAATCAGATTCTAATTTGGAATCGTCTTCAAATAAAATACCGCCTTCTTCAAAGCGTTTTATACTTTTACCGATATGCTGTTTTATATTTAGGTTATTTAAAAAAATATTTAAAGTTTTAAGAGCTTTTGAACCCATTTTCTTCCCTGGGTCGGGCATTGGTGCAAAAAAAGTCAGTTCAAAATTATCCCTGATGCCTTTTTTCTTTAACATGTTATGAATATTAAAAAGCAGTTCAAATGTAGGACCGCCGCGAACAGCAGATGTGTCATTAGGGTTGTTTCCAAAACCAAAAGATATTTTTCCGAAGCCTTTTTTTATAAGGGTATCTATTTTATCCCGTATTAGAAGTGACTGTTCTGGAGCGCCACAGATGGATAGTGTGTTTTCAATACCCTCATACTTGATTTTGGAACTGCCCATCGCTAAAATCACATGTGAAAAATCAGTTAAAATCTTTTTGCTTTTTAGTGTATAACTATCGTTATTTACATCTATTTTTTCAACACTATCTATTATAAGGTTAAATCCGTGAATATCTTTTAACTTATTTAAATCAATACAGGCATCGGAAAAATCAATCTCACATGTTGGTATCCATATTGAAGTTGGGTAAACATAGAGGTAGCTTCTGTCACTTACAAGTGTTACATCGTAAGCAGCTTTTCTTAAAAATATAGCTGCTTCTAATCCGGCAAATCCACCGCCCAGTATAAGAACACTTCTCACAGCATCTCCTCGCATAATCTTATATGATAAGTAATATTACTACAGATGATGTTAAAATATTGTTAAATATCTTTATAATCTAGAATTTTACAACATCTTAATTTGTATCAATATTTCTTTACCTGGTTAATGTATAATAATATTACTAATTATGTAAGGATGATGATGTTTAAATTGATAATAATCGGATTTTTAATGCTGCTTAACTTGGAGGCTAACACTGATGAGGCGCTTAAAGCTTTTAAAAATAAAGAGTATGCAACAGCTTTTAAGTTATATGAAAAAAGTGCAATAGAGGGTGACGCAAAGGCTCAAAGCGCACTTAGTTATCTATTTTCAAATGGATTAGGTACCGAACAAGATTCAACGAAGGCGATGTTTTGGCTTGAAAAAGCAGCAAAAGGTGCTAACCCTACGGCTCAATATGATTTGGGTATGATGTATTTAAGCGGATATAAGGTAGAGAAAGACAGTAAAAAAGCTTTTGAACTTCTAAGCAAATCAGCAGAACAAAATAACCCTAATGCTCAGTATAATCTCTCTCTTATGTACTACAACGGTGATACAGTGGATTTAAATGTTACAAAAGCCGCACAGTTGTTGGAGAGGGCGGCAATGCAAGGTCATAAAGTTGCCGAACAAAATATAGGACGCGTATATATGCAGCTTTTAAAGTTTGAAGAAGCATCTAAATGGCTTGAAAAAAATGCCGCAAACGGAGATGATAGCGCTTACTATTTTTTAGCAGAAGTTTATTGTCAGTTAGAAGAGTTTAAAAAAGCAAAAGAGTGGGCGCAAAAAGCTATCGATATGGGAAACAAAGAGGCGAAGTTGCTTTATGAAAAGCATGAGTTGCAGAAGTATTGATAATTAAATAGGGACTATTTTATATCCTGAGCCATAGATATTGTAAACTATATCACTTGGTAACTTCACGCGTATTCGTTTCATAAGAGATGTTATGGCGTGAATAGAAAACTCTTTTTCATCTTTATTCTCGTGAAGATAATCAAAAATCTCTTTTGCTCCAAAGCAGTGATTTGGCTTGGAAAATAGCAATTTAAGCAGTAAATTTTCCATTTTTCTTAATTCAATCTCTTTTGAGTTTTCCCAAAGCGTATTTGTGTCATTATCCCAGTAAATGGTATCAGTAACATAAGTTCGGTTTGTAGTTTTTCTTATAAGCTCTACTGTTTGAAGCAAAACATTTTTTAGAGCGTCGTTTTTTATCGGTTTTATTAGATAACTCTCAAGATGCAGTTTTATTGCTTGAAGAAGTTTTTCTTGTTCCGAGTGAGCGCTCATAACTATTATTTTTGTGTTTTTATCATGTTCTCTTATTTTAGCAATCATATCTAAGCCGTCAAGATTAGGCATGCTAATATCTGTTAAAATAATATTTGGTCTCTTTTGTTGATATATATCATATGCTTCATTTCCGCATGCAGCAGAGTAAACTCTAGTAAAAAAGAGTTGTAAATATTCGCATAACATTTCGCGCAGTTCTGCCTCATCTTCAGCCAGTAAAATCGATATATCTCTAATTTTTTCAGTTTTCATTTTTTATCTTTATGATGAATTCGGCTCCAAGCTTTACATTATTACTATTGTAGATGTTTTTTGCACTCAAAACCCCATTCATATTCTCCTCTATAATCATTCTTGCTATATGCAAACCAAGACCTGTTCCCATTGATTTGTGTTTTGTCGTGAAGTATGGGTCAAATATTTTACTTAAATTCTCGTCATTTATTCCTCCACAATTATCTGCTATTGTAAGAGTTGTGTATTCGTTATTTCTAAATAGCGCAATTGTAATATTTGCATCTGCCAGATTTTTGGTTGTTATTAAATCATCAATATTGGATAAAATTGAAACAAGCACCTGAATAAACTCATTTATCAATCCATAAATATTATATTCGCTATTAAGTAGAAGAGTTATTTTAACGCCTTTGTTATTTTGTTTCAAATTGACAATATCTAATGCTTTTTCTACGGCTGTATGGATGCTAAACCAAAATTTTTGCTTCTCTGGGCTGTAGTAGTTCATAAAATCTTCTATAGTTTCAGACATATATGTTACTCGTTTTTCCATTTTTTCAAGTTTATCGTCAATTTCATCTTTGCTCAATATATTTGCTCTATTTTTTTCTTTGAGTATTGCAAGAGAGGTGTTAATGATTGCTAAAGGTTGACGCCATTGATGTGCAATATTTCCAATCATCTCCCCGATTTCTGCTCTTTTTGACTGTTCAGACAACAATAGGTTGCGCTCTTTTAGAACAAGCTCTTTTTTTTGTAACTCATCTATGGTGTCCATGAGTTCACGATTGTACTTTTCCTCTATATATAGCCCACAGTCAAGATTTTTCATATCTTCAATTAGTTTACTAATATATTTTTTTTCTATTATAGAGCCATGTTGAGGGGCTATTAAATTTATATCAAGTTTTTCAATTTTGCCAAGGGCATAATTAAAAATATCTTTGCTTGGCATATACTCTTGATGAAACTGCTTTGCTTTTTGGAAATATGTTTCATCTGCATAAAAATCCCAAGATTCGTCAATTCCTCCAAAAATGTCACCTGAAAAAAGAGTTTTTGAGCTAGGTTCATAGCTTACAAATGCCCCGGGAGAGTGGCAGTACGGAGTTGTTAAGAAATCAAGTTTAAATCCGCTGGATGTTACTAATTTATTATCATGTTTATCTATCTCGTAATAACTTGAAGTTACTAAATAGTGCTTGATTAAAACAGACATTCTGGAGTGAGTTACAATTTGGAGATCATCTCTGTTTATCAGTTTTTCTATCTCAGGTACTGCTGCTGCTAAATCTGGATCTTGGTGATGAAGTATGATGTATTTTATTGATTTGATATCAATAATAGTTTTTACTTTTCTTACAGTTTCGCTAAACTCAATCATCGAGCCGGGGTCTATAAGAATCGACTCGTCACCATTTTTTATCAAGTATGGATGGCACTGAAATGGGTCATTTTTTAAGTGCATGCCAACCCAATAGATGTTTGGCGCTATTAGCACTGCTTCCGAAGTATTAAGCTCTTTAGGCATTTTCCTCAAACCACTGTAACTGTTCTCTAAGTTCAACAACTTTTCCTACAACTATAAGAGCAGGAGTCGGAACATCTTTAGTTTTTTCAACAATATTTTCCAGTGTTCCAACAACTACGCTCTGCTCTTTAGTTGTTCCTTTGGAGATTACCGCACATGGATAATCTTTTGCCTTGCCAATTTCCATAAGCTTTTTACTTATTTTTGGAAGATTGTGCAACCCCATCAAAAATACGATTGTATCATCAGTTTTAAATGTATCCCACGGAATCTGAGACTCTTTTTTATGCGGAGATTCATGCCCTGTTACAACTCTAAAGCTAACGGCAACACCACGATGGGTTACAGGTATGCCGGCATATGCCGGAGCACTAATAGCGGATGTGATACCGGGAATAATTTCAAATTTAATGCCTCTTTCATAAAGATACTGAGCCTCTTCGCCGCCGCGTCCAAAAACAAAAGGGTCACCGCCTTTTAGACGAACTACATTGTCATATTTTAAAGCATTTTGATAGATAACCTCATTAATATCATCTTGAGGGACGATATGGCGTCCATCCTCTTTGCCTACATAAACAAACTCACACCCATTTTTTGCTTCATTTAAAATATCCGGATTTGCTAAACGGTCGTAAATAATTACATCCGCTTCTTTAATCACACGAAGCGCTTTTAGAGTTAATAACTCCATATCACCTGGACCTGCGCCTGTTAAATAAACTTTACCCATTATTTAGCCTCTTCGTAAACAAATATACCGGATGGTTTTTTGATATTAAACATTTCACGAGCTAAATACCACTCTTTTGTATTTATGACGGCAACTTTGTTTGTGTCATTAACTGATACATAAAGGTTTGGTCTAAGATTTGACCATCTTGCATGTAGAACTTTTCCGTCAAATTCAAATCTTTTGACGACCTCTAAAGTTTGCGTATCTATAATTTGCAGAACCGGAAATTTATCGCCGCTAAATGTTACAGCCAAATATTTCTGATCAGGGCTAAGTGCCGTAAAAACAGGTAAACCTTCAACCTCTATATTTTTAACAAATTTAAAATCAGAAGTATAAACTAAAACTTTGTTGTTTCCAACCGCAGGTATAAAGACATTACCGTCACTGATGCTCCAAAACCCAAAGTGTGGAACTTTTAACACCGGCTTTCTATCTTCAAGTAAAATTTTAATTTTTGAGTATGTCATTGTATCGAGGTCAACTACGCCAAAAAAATCGCTTTTGAAAAATCCTGTAATAAAATTGTTGTTTTTTATCATCGCATCAAAAGGCATTACTCCAACATCTTCAAACTCTTTGTATATTTCAAAATTCGGAAGACCTTTGCCCTCATTTTTATCTTTTAAAACAGTGATTTTATCATTATCCATTTGAGAAAAAATAAGATAATCTTTATATTTTTTAATACCAACATTTTTAGAGTTTGTTTCAAAAGATTTGATTGGGTTTAGGTTTCTGTCTAGGATATCAACGCTCTTTTTAGCATAATTTGCAACGGCTATATAGTTTTCCTCTACCGTAAAACCGATAGCGCTGTCGCTTGTTTTGTACTCTTTGATTATTTTTTCATTCTCAGGGTCAAATTTTATAATATAGCCATCACGAGAAATTGCATAACCGTCTTTGCCATAAAATTTAACGACACCATGGCTCATATCACGCATACCTTCTAGGTGTCCTTTTGTCATTCCTTGTTCGATAACCGCTAAAGAACTGTTTTCTCTCTCAACTACAAATAGTTTTTCATTTCCTCTTAGTTCTGCAAATATAGGATTTACACCTTTTGCATGTGCATTTATAAAAAGTGTTGCTACTAAAGAAGCACCCAGTAATAGTTTGTTTATTTTCATTAATTTCTCCTTCTTTCTTGCTCGCTTAAGTAGCATGATGGATCTTCGCTCCATAAATCACCGGTTATTGCATAAGCTCTTGCTCTTGAGCCGCCGTTGCAGATATCTATCTGTTCACAATTTGTACAGATGCCGCCAATTTGTTTTCTCGGATGAATTCGTAATTGGTTTAGCAGCTCGCCGCTTTGCCAAATATCACCAAAATTTTGATTTATTATATTTCCGACAGTTAGAGGAAAGAATGGGTCTGGACGTACATCTCCCTCACTGTTAATATTTAAAAGTTTGCGTCCTGCACTGTTACCGCCCCAAGCAACTAAACGATTTCTCATCGTCTCTTTTAATTCTGGATACTTTAGAGCAAATCTATTTAAAAAAAGAATTGCATCTTGTTCCATATTGCCCGTTACAATCTCAATATCTCTGCCTGTTTCATAGTACTCAAATGCTTTATCAAGAATATACTCTACAGATTCTCTTCTTTGCTCTTTTGTTAAATCCATTTTTAAATTGTCCAGTCCACGACCGGAGTATACAAGATGAGAGATGTAGATTTTTGAGATATTCTCTTTTTCAGCTAAATCAAAAATATACTCTAATGAGTTTATCGTCTCTTTTGTGATTGTAAAACGAATCCCAACTTTAGCTCCAGTCTCATTTGCAAGACGCACAGCTTTAAGTGTCTCCCTAAATGCGCCTTTTAAACCGCGGAAGTGGTCGTGTGTAGGCTCATCCCCATCTATGCTTATGCCAACATAGTTAAAAGTGTCGACAATTCTTTTTACATTGCTTGTAGTAAAGTACAAACCGTTGCTAGAGAGGTATGTAATAATGCCGTTGGCTTTACAAAAATCAGCAATCTCAAATAAATCTTTTCTTGTGAGCGGTTCTCCGCCGGAGAAAATAATAAATTTTACTCCATTGGCTTTCATTTCCAAAATAGTTTTTTTAATCTGCTCGGTTGTTAATGTGTCAACTTCATCTAGCGTAGATTTCGAGTAACAGTGCAAACACGAAAGATTACAACGATTTGTAAAATTCCATATAGCAATTGAACCATCAAGCACTCTCTCAGGCTTTCCTTCGACTACAGATGAAATTAGATTTGATAGCCTAAACATTTATTTGCCTTTGTACGAGAGAATATATTTAGCAACATCTTCTCTCTCTTTGTCGGTTAATTTTAATTTTGTCATAACTGTTCGTTTATATCCAAAAGCTTTATACATAGATTCTGGGTCTATTATATATGCTTGAATCTCTTCATATGAGCGCTTTGATGCAATTTCATTAAATGGCGGACCGAATGCAACAGCCGTCTGATGGTGGCAACCCCAGCAGTATGTTTCAAAAACTTTCTTACCATCCGTATCATTTGCTGATATAAATGAGGTGAGTGCTAACGCTATCAATATACTTTTTTTCATACTTTTTCTTTTGTTTAATTTATTATTCTAGCCTAAATAAGCTTGAATAATGGCTTATAAATGTCATAAATTAAAATTTTTATATTAATTGTTAAGATGTGAATAGTTGTTGTATTATAGATTTTTATTATAATGTATAGGTAATTTTAATTAAATGATTGAATGTTTTTAAAAAGCATTCTCTCCGCAAAGGGAGAGAAAACAAGTGCTAATTATGCACCTGGAATAGTTTGTCTGTGCTCGATTGAATAAGTAAATGTAGGAGTTGTTAAACCAGTAATGTATTTAACAAATTTACCTGTTTTAGACTCATATACACCGATACGACCTGCATTCCACTCAGAAATCATAGTCCAGTAACCGTGGTTAGACGGCTCAGCGTGAAGAATTCTAGGAACAAGTGCATTACCTTTGTCATCTTTTACAGTTGGAACATCCCATTTGTATAGTACTTTGTGAGTTACAGGGTCTATTACTGTACCTTCAGTTGTACCAACAGTTAAAATTCTATCAACTTCAAGAGTTTGCTTGTTGATTAGGTGAACTTTATTCCAGTTCTCTTCACCACCAAGTACATTGTCTGCCCATAGGAAAGGAGTGTGCTCAGATGTACCGATAAATAGACCGCCACCACCGATTGGAATTTGACGAATAACATCGAAGTTATTATCCCAAATTGTTACTTGACCTAAGTTCATGTTTACAGTAGCACCAAGTTGTTGACCTAAGCCCTCATTGTACCAAGAAGAACCTTGACCTGGGTGTGGTTTAGATGCTGGACCTGTATAGATTTTAGTAACTAAAGATTTAGTTTTAAAGTCAACAACACCAACAACATCACTTCCTTGAGAAGCTATGAATAAGTAACGACCAATCTCTTTACCTTCATTTAAGAAACCATCATGAAGAATATCTCCAATGTTTGGAATGTCTCCAACTATTGGGAAACCTGGTTTAGAATAATCTACAATATATACATGTCCGCCATCCTTAAGTGCAAACGCAATGTAAGGACCGTACGGAGTATCAAAAATACCAGCTACACGAGATGAATCGATGTCACCGTTAGGCTTGATAACGCTTGAAGTCGGGTAAACTTTTAAAGGCTCTAGTGTCATAGCATCAAGAAGAATAGCTCCACCTGGTACATAGTTACCTGCCATTAGGTATTTACCATCTGGAGATACCGCAAGACCACGAGATTCTGAACCAACTTGTACTTCAGCAATTTTTTGTTGACCAGGTGTATTTAAGTCGAACATTGTTACTAAACCTGAACGAGAGATTGAGTAAGCATAACGAGGTTGACGCTTGTTTGTTACAGTTACGTGAACAGCAAAACCAGCTGGGTGCTTAGATAAAATTTTACCGTTTGTTCCATCAACGAATGCAACGCGCTCAGCATCACGCTCAGTTACGAAACAGATGTCTGTGTTTTTCTTAACATCAGCAGGATTTGGGTATTTTGTGAAAAATGCCATTCTGTCATTAAGAGGCTTCCACCCTGCTTTAACTGTCTCAATTGTAAGTTGTTTAATAACTCTGCCCTTAAAGTGTTGAATATAATCAGCCATTTTATCAGCATCGTCTTTAGAAAACTTATCTTTAAATGATGGCATAGCAGTACCTGCACGGCCATTTAAAATTGTTTCTGCAAGTGCATAAGCATTTTTCTTAGCAGTAACCGCAGGACGTAAATCAGAACCAACACCACCCTCTAGGTTAGGACCGTGACAACCTTGACACTCTTTTTCGAAAACTTTCTCTGCATCCATCGTGCTAGCCGCTTGAACAAGCATACCTGAACCAACAACTGCCATTGCAGCAACTGACATAACTAATTTATTTAATCTCATTTTATTTCTCCTTCTAAAATAGATAAACGCGCAGGCCCGAAGGCCCTGCACAACTTAGTGACTGATTAACTCTCTTGCTCTAGACGAGCTTTTTCTTGTTTGTAAATCCAAAACATTGGAAGTACGATAACAGTATGTAAAAAAATTGTTAGAGTCAAAGGACCTTGGTTTAACCAACCAAAGAAACTTGGAACTACATCTACAAATGGTTCAAACATAACTTTCTCCTTAACGTTTATGGTGAGTAGCTTTACCGATACTCAACAAATCTGCAACTAGAACAAAGAAACCTAAGAATGTAACAACACCCATAATAAGTCTCCAATCCATACCTTGCATAAACCATATACTAGCTTGACCTTCGAAGTAACCTGACCAAGTAGCACCCATTTGTGCACGAGATACAAGAACATCTACATATCCAGAAAGTGTTAGCGCCGCTGTCATACCAAGAACACCACCAAATATCATACTAGTTCCCCAGATTGATTTCTTTGTTGCATTCATTACTTTAATACCGTTTTTACCTTGAACTGCAAGGTAGAACATACCGATAAGAAGAGTTCCATAAGCCCCAAAGAACGCTAAGTGTCCGTGTGCCGATGTAAACTGTGTACCGTGTGTATAAAGGTTAACTTGTGGGAATGTATGGAAGAAACCCCAAACACCAGCACCTAAGAAGTTACCGATTGCATTAAGAACAAACCAAGTAAACGCAGGCTTGTTTGCAATAACAGAAGCTTCTTGACCTTTTGCACTCTCTTCACCTTGCATTTTTCCCCAGTCATAAAGAACATGGATAAACATAGCAACAAGTGGTAATGGCTCTAGTGCAGAGAAAAGTGCTCCAATTTCCCACCAGTATTCAGGTGTACCAATCCAGAAGTAGTGGTGACCCATACCAAGGATACCCGAACCAAATAGCATAGCTACTTCAATCCATAACCACATTTCAACAACTTTACGGTGTGCACCAATCATAGTGATTAGACCATAAGCTGCAATTGAACCAACGAAAACTTCCCAAGTAGCTTCAACCCAAAGGTGAATAACCCACCACCACCAGAATTGATCAATAGAGATGTTATCAGTATAACCCATACCTGCTAAGTAGATACCAGCAAACGCTAGCATGTCAGCCATAAGTACAGTAACGATACCTGAACGGTTACCTTTCATTCCTGTCGCATAAAGGTTATAAATAAAACCAAGAACAACAACAACGATACCGATATCAGCCCAACGAGGTGCTTCAATATACTCACGACCTTCATGTATCAACCAAAGAGATGTTTCATCTGCCGGTCCAACTTGAACTAGTAAGTAAACAAGAACAACAACAACGATAGCAGCAGCAAAAACCCAGAAAAGAAGTTTTCCTAAGCCAATACCTACTGTTTCGATACCAGTTTCATCCGGTAATAACCAATAAACTGAACCAATCATCGCAAATACCATCCATACAACAAGAGCATTGATGTGTATCATTCTTGCAACAGAGAAGTCCACGATTTCAAATAGGAATCCCGGTATTACATATTGTGTCGCAGCTACTAAACCAAAAAGTAGTTGTGCACCAAAAATAATTGCAGCAAAAGTAAAATACCATGTTGCTAATTTTTTTGATTCTGTCGTTAAATAACTATTTGCCATGTACTGCTCCTTGAATTTTTCCAAAGTTTCTTGGGAAACCATTTGTATCTATTGATGACATATGTTTTAAGAAAGCAACTAAGCCTTTAGCCTCTTCAGCAGTAATACCAAGATCTGGCATCATACGAGCATGAGTAGGATATTGAGATGGGTTTTGTAAAAACTCAGACATCGCCTCTTCTTTTGTACTTTTACCTGTCATAGCTTGCATTGAACCCTCAGGACCCCATGCCGGATCTATCCAAGCTTTTGTTAAGTCTGGAGCATAGTATGCACCATTTCCAAGAAGTGTATGACAGTTCATACAGTTTTTAACTTGTGAACCCAATTTTCCTAAGTGAAGTAATTCTGCAGCTTCTTCTTCGCTCCAGTCATCTCTTCCGAAAAACATCTCTTTTTCACCAATTACTGGAATTTCATGGCCACGCTTTTTGTCCATTTCATAAGTAATTTTATAATTAATAACTGTAGGTCCTGGAACCCTTTTTGTTACACCATTTTGTAAATCTGCATTCGTACCCATTGTTATTTGTGGTATCGTATCAAACGTTAACCAAATAAGAAGCATTGATGCGAAACCTGTAACCCACGCCGCTGACCGTTGCCAGAAACGATTGTCACTCCATACGGATTTTTTAGCCACTGTACCCTCCTATAAATTATGGGTCAATATATATAAGTTAGTGTTCATTCTCTTCGTGAACACGATCTTGCATGTAATAGACTGCATGTGGAAGTAATAATATTCCAATAGCAGCAACAACTAAAGCTTTGGCTGTAAAATCATTTACATGCATGTAGCTTCCCATCAGATATAAACAGTAAGCTGTCAATATCCAAAATAAGTAGCTAAAAGGCATAGCCCAATTTTTAAGCAGTTTAACTTTTACAGCTGTATATATACC
The DNA here is from genome assembly GCA_942493175.1 of Sulfurimonadaceae bacterium. Lineage (GTDB taxonomy): Bacteria > Campylobacterota > Campylobacteria > Campylobacterales > Sulfurimonadaceae > Sulfurimonas. The sequence goes on along the minus strand of OW818672.1, from coordinate 2,009,191 downwards.
AACATAGAATCCTCCAAATACTAAAACAAGAGTAGAAGATACAAATATTGTTAAGAACTCATCAACAAGAATATCTTTTGTCATTAAGACTTCACCAACCATTTTGCTTCTCCTTCAATCATCAAATTTTTCAGAATCAAGAGAAGTTTAGTCCTATTTAGTTTAAAATCAGTTGATATAAATCAATTTTTTTACTTAATTTAAAATTTAAGGTTTGTTTTATTATTTCTGTAACAATCTGAAACATATTGTGCCTTTTAATATCAATTTTAGTAATACAGCACGCTTATTTTTTAGCTTGACTAAATGAAGTGCAGAAGAGATGAGAGGGTAAAAGCAAATATAAGCGTTGACGCTATTGTAGCGACTCGCTTCTGCTTTTCTGTAATGTTATATTTTTCTTCAAGATACTCCCCTATTTTTATTCCCGGAAATACAGAAAATATTAACATAGGAACACTCATAACACAAATAATTAGAACATCTTGAAGTATCATTTAAAACTCTTTTGTTAAATTTAAATTTTATTTTATCTCAATTATTATATCATTGATTAATTAATTTTTTTTAAATAGAATTAATTTTACATGTAATTTAGATAAAACAAAAGGATTCAAAGTGGGGAAAATGCTATCAAATGTTGCCATATTAGTTGCAATACTTGGATTATCAGTAGGTTGTAGTTCAACTTCAGGTGGTTCTGTTGGGCCAAGTAAATTAGAAATGGGTGCTCATATCGAAAAAGGTGATGAGTCAACACCTAAAACAGCAATTTTTGTTGGTCATCACAAAAGTGCGGATGTTTTAAAAGCTATAAAAAAAGCGGCACATGAAGAGGGATGGGATGTAACGGAGTATAAGAGTGAAGCTGTTATAGTGGAAAAAACTCTTGCTGATAAGACTATCTCTTCAACAATAATCTATCACAATCAACATATCTCCGGTGATAGTGAGAATGCTCCGATGGATGAGTTGTTAAAACTTAGACATGCAATTGTAGAAGAGTTAAAAAAAGAAGAAAAACACTAGTCTCTGCAACTATTTACTCTCCAACTTTTTTTAAGAAAGCTGGAGAGTAAAACATTTAAATCCCAAAAGTCTCTTTAATCTTCTGTTCAAACTCTTTATCGCCTAACTCTTTTCTTAATGGAACAAATGTTGTTGCTTCACCGCCGACAGGCACAGAAATCGGGGCATCTTCATTTTCTATAATCATTTTAATAGCATCTGCAATCGGTTGCGGTGAAGGTCCCTCGTTGATAGCTTTTGCAACAATTGGAACAAAGTGTGATACTAAATCTTTGTACGGTGAATTCTCGCTTGTGGTTTGCGCATTGGCAACTAAACCTTTTTTTACAAAGTTTGTACCGAATAGTCCTGATTGAATAGAGTGAACTCTTATACCAAAAGGGAGCGTTTCAAATCTAAGTGAATCAACAATTCCCTCAACCGCATACTTTGAAGCGTTATAGTGAGATAAAAGAGGAAGCCCCATTTTGCCCAAAAATGAACTAATGTTAATTATAACTCCGCTCTTTGCTTCTCTCATATAAGGAAGCACCTCTCTTGTTGTTTTGATAAGTCCAAAAACATTTACATCAAATTGGTTGAAAATCTCCTCATCAGTTCCCTCTTCAAGAGTTGCTAAAAGTCCGTAACCTGCATTGTTTACAAGCACATCTATTTTGCCCTCGTTTTTTATGATTGTTTTTACTGCGTTTTTTATGGTATCTGTTTTTGTAACATCTATATAGATGTGGTTAAGATTGCCGTTGCCGATTTTTACATTTTCATCTCTTGAGCCCGCATAAACGATATATCCGTTATCTGATAAAAATTTTGCACTAAGCTCACCCATTCCAGATGTTGCGCCTGTTATTAGAACTACTTTTGACATGTTAATCTCCTTTTTTATCTTAGTATTAATGAAATGATTATATCATACGAATAAATAAATAAAATTGTAAAAGTAGAGAAAAGATGGATTTTTTTAAGTATATACATGCGGTTGGAACGGGCGTTAAAGGAAACAGAGATTTGACTCTAGAGGAGTCAAAAGATATGATGGAACAGATTTTAAAGCAAGAAGTTTATAGCGAACAGACGGCTGCTTTTTTGCTTGGATGGAGACTTAAGCCTGAGACAACCGATGAGTTTAGAGGAGTAGTTGAGGCGAGTGATTTGTTTATTAAAAGAACAACTGTGCCAAACTCAATTGAGCTTGGTTATCCGTTTGACGGTAAAGCAAATAACCCTTTTATTTTTCCTTTAGTTGCAAAAGTGCTTGTAGATTCTGGGTTAGAACTTGTTGTTGTCGGTGATGATTTAGCACCGGCAAAAGCAGGGATAACTTTAAAAGAAGTAGCAACAAATATAGAGCTAAATAAAAATATTCACTATTTTGACAGAGCAGATTTTTTTAAAGAGATGCATGATTTAACACCGCTTCGCATGAAGCTTGGGCTTAGAACGGGTCTTAATACGATTGAGAAATTAACACGCGTGGCAAATAGCGAATTTGCAATAACCGGTGTTTTTCATAAACCGTATGTGAAAAAATATGTAGAAGTTTTTGCAGACAGATATAAAAGATTTGCACTTATTCAAGGAAACGAAGGCACTCCAGAGCTTTTTAGCAAAGGTCGTTTATGGATTGCAAACGGCAGTGATGTTGAAGAGTTTATAGTTGACCCTACTCACTATGGTATAAATTACACAAAATCTTGGGAAAAAATTACTATAGAAGAGTCAATAGAACAATTAAATAATCCATCAGATGAATTTTTAAAATTAGCACGACTAAATGCAGCCGTTTATCTTTTTGTGGCGCAAAAAGCCTCTAGCATAGACGAAGCTTACGAAAAACTAAATGGATAAATTCTCCAGCCATGTAAAAAATATCTTACATGGTTTCTTTTTGGCAATAGGTACAACCATTGCCGAGCCATCAACTATTTTACCGCTTATTGTAAACTACTTCGGCGGCAGTTCTATGCTTGTAGGATTATTTGCTGCACTTCTTCGAGGCGGAGCCGTGATAGTACAGCTTTTTGCAGCTTTTCACGCACAGAGCTACAAGCTTATGATGCCGTATCTTCGCAGAATATTTTTCATTCGATTTTTATCATGGTTTTTTATCGGTGCCGCAATTCTTCTTTTTGGCAAAGATTATCCAAACATAACGCTTGCTTCCATCGGTTTTGGGCTATTTATCTTCTCATTTAGCGCGGGTTTTGCCGCGATATATTTTAGGGAGATTATGGCAAAGATTTTTAGTCATAAATTTCGCGGTAAAACTATGGCGTATCGTCAGTTTTTCAGCGGTGCCGGCGGGCTTCTCAGCGGTGCGCTTGCTGCTTGGATTTTAGAATCATATGAAGCACCTCAGAGTTATGGATACCTCTTTATAATAAGCTCGTTTATTATGGCTCTAGGATATGTAGCGTTTGCATTAGTTGATGAGCCGATAAAAGAGGAAGTTTCCAAAAAAGAGCGCTCATTTAAAGAGTTTTTGAAAAATTCATACGCAATTTTAAGGGCAGATAAAAACCTGCAAATTCAAGTTACGACTTTTCTTTTGGCGTATGGATACTTAATCGCACTGCCGTTTATAATACTCGATGCCCAACAAAAAATAGAGCTTGACGGTGTTGCAATCGGTTCTTTGATTACGATTCAGATGGTAGGAGCAATGCTTAGTAACTTTTTATGGGGCAATCTTAGCGGAAATGGGCGAAATAGATTAACTGCAAAACTCTCTATATTTTTTCAGATAGTTGCCATTATTTTAGCTTTTAACGGCTCTTCTCTTTATGAATATATGATTATCTTCTTTTTAGTCGGTGCTTCAATGGACGGCAGCCGCATTGCATCAAGCAATCTTATACTGAAAATTGCTTCTGTTGAAAAAAGACCGGTTTACATTGCCCTTCAGATGAATATCGTCTCTTTAGGAATGTTTTTTTCGATTATAGGGGGTGTTATTTTGCACTACTTAAATTATACAGTTCTTTATAGTAGTGCGATTGTTATGCTTCTTGCAGCGCTTTACTTGTCTTTTAAGTTAAAAGATTAAAGTCCATAAAATCTCTTAACAAAATCTCGCTCTTTTTCGGTTTCAATAAAGATTCTAGCAACCGTTTGATTGTTTTCGCCAAGTATAAGAACCTCATTATTTTCTACACTTAGATGCTCTTTTCCCCACTTTTTGTCTAGCTCATCTACTCTGTGAAAAAACTCCTGAGAGCTCGGACTCTCTTTTTCCCCATTTCGTTTATCTATGATTGTTAATCCGCCAACTTTTTTCTCTACTATATATGGACTGTAAACTTTTATAGCCGTATATATGCGATCCTCTTTTGCCTCCGGCATTGCTCGTTTCATGGAGAGCATCCCCAAAATCAAAAAGGCTGTAAAAAACCCAAATATTAAAGCTTTCTTCATATTCATTTACTACTCCATGTATTTATATAATCTTCTGCTTTTTTATCAAGCATTTTCATTCGCTCTTTGCCTTTTGGCAAAATTTTTCTTAACTCTTTCATCTCTTGCAAAAATTCACCAATGCTGGAGGGAATTAACTCTTGAAGATATTTTCTTAAGTGTTTTGCAACTGCAGGAGATGCCCCGGATGTAGAAACTGCAATTGTTAAGTCCCCTTTTTTCACATATGATGGAAAAATAAAGTCGCAATAATCTACAGAATCGACAGAGTTACAAAGACAGTTGTAATTTTTTGATTCCGCAAATACTTCAGCCTGAAGAGGGATATCATCAACTGCAACTATAACAATTGCAAAATCTTTAATATCACCTTTTTGGTAGCCTCTTTGTTCAAAATTAAGACTCTTTTCTTCTATAACTCTCTTCATATCATCTGAGAGTTCAAGTGCTATTATGTAGATGTTTGAAGTAAAATCTAAAAGATGCTCTAACTTCTCATAAGCAATATAACCACCGCCGACGATTAGGATTTTTTTATTGTCAAGTTTTAAGAAAGCTGGAAAATAACTCATCTGTCTCTTTTCGTCTATTTTTCTACGACATAATATCATAGTTTTTTGAAAACTCTTATTGATAAAAATCAACTTGGATTAATTGAAATTAGATTACAATCGACAAAATAAAAATAAAAAAATGAATGGAATAATAATAGATGAAAGACGAAATTTTATCACGAATTCAGAAGAAATTTCCTTTGGTTGCAAGACCGTTTAAAGTGATAGCAGATGAATTAGACATGAGTGAAGATGAGGTTCTTAGCATTTTGCAAGAGCAGAAAAAAAGCAATATTATACGCCAAACATCGGCAATATTTGACACAAAAAGATTGGGTTATGTATCTTCTTTGGTAGCATTTAAAATTCCATCAGATAAAATAAGTGATGCCGTAAAAATTATAAATTCGCACCCAGGTATCTCACACAACTATGAGAGAAATCATGATTTTAACATCTGGTTTACCCTTGCTGTTGCTCCAAACTCCAAGCTGGGGCTTGAAAAAACATTAGAGATATTGGCAGAAGCTACCGGAGCAGAGGATTATATTATGCTTCCGACACTCAAACTATTTAAAATAAATGTAAAGCTAAATACAACCGGAAAAGATGAGAAAAAAGAGGAAGTAAAAAGAGTTAAACACACTGAAATAGAGATGACTCCTCTTCATCATGCAATTGTGAGACGCGCCCAATACGATATAGAGATGGTAGGTGAGCCATTTAAAAAAATTGTTGATGAGTTAAATATTGATTACGATACATTTTTTGGCATTTTAAATGAACTCCAAGAAGCGGGTGTAATGAGAAGATTTGCTTCAATTCTTAATCATAGAAAAGCAGGTTTTGGTGCTAATGCGATGGTTGTTTGGGATGTTGATGAAGAAAAAGGAGAAGCAATAGGAGAAAAAGCTGCTACATTTAGTGCAGTAAGCCACTGCTATCTTCGCCCAAAATATGCGAATTGGCCATATAATCTTTTTACAATGGTTCATGGCAAGAGTACTGAAGAGACAAATGGCATTATCGCAGAGATGGCTTCAGAGATAGAGTCGAAAAAACATATGCCTCTTTATAGCTCAAGAGAGTTTAAAAAAGTGCGGATTGAGTACTTTACACCTGAGTTTGAAGCTTGGGAAGAAAAATATAGTATATAAGGAATAAATATGGAACTTTTTTTAGAATTAGAGATTGTATATATAGTTATAGGTATTTTTATACTGAGCATAACCGCAATTGTAACAACAAGAGATTTTGTGCCAAAGGGTGCATTTAAAAAAGGGATGATAGGCGTTGGTGCATTTGTCGTGATTATGATAGCTCTTCACTACAATGTAACAACATCAAGAATGGAAGGGGTTGAAGAGATGTTCAACTCCGGTAAAGAGATAATTTGTGAAAACAAGATGAAAAGAACTGTCGCAAGATCTGTAATTTTGTCTAAAGAGTTAGGCTGGAGCGTTGAGAATCATCTATTTAAAAATAGTGATTATGAGAGGGATTTTCATACTTCAAGATGTATTGAGTGGACCGATAGTAACATTAAGTTAGAAGAAGAAGAAAAGCAAAAAAAAGAGACAAAGTAGATGATGGCAATATTTAAGCGCTATTCGTTGGCGATGTTTTTTTTACTGTTGATTTGCGGATTGATGGTGCTTGCGACTATAGGTGTTAAATCTTTTAGCGATAAAATGGTCAAAGATGCCGGAATTGTAGTAGAACCAAGAGAGGAACCTTTAACAAAATGAGTCTAACTGTTATACTGGCAATTGCCATAGCTTTAAGTCTTGCTTTTCATTTTGTCGGTGTTTATGCCGGTGCGAAAAAAACTGTTTGGGTTATGCTTGTTTTTGTATGGGCGATTGTTGTAGGCACTGCGATGAATGAGATTAAACCTGCCGGATACAAAGATATTGAGAAGATGAAGGGTCAGTTTAGCGACACCGATAAACTCATAGAAGAAGCAGGCGAGGAAATCTCACTTTATGAGATGATAACAATTAAAAAAAGCTATCAAACAAACAAACCTAAGAAATGAACGAAACAAAGAGTGTCGGTATTATCGGATGCGGTTGGCTAGGCAAACCGCTTTCTGACGAGCTTTCTAAAAATCTACATGTAGAGTGTTTTTCTAGACAAACAACCAGTGACAACTCCCCTTTTTGGCAGAGCGATATCGTTATAATCGCAATAAATACAAAAGACAACTACTTAGAAACACTTCGAAAAATAGCTACGCTTACAAAACCTACATGTAATATCATTTTAATGAGTTCAATATCTATTTATAGAGAGTTTGATGAAGAGGTAGATGAGAGTTTTGAAATCACCAAACCATCGCTTATAAAAGAGGCTGAAGATTTGGTTCTTAGTTTAAGGGATAATGTCATCATTTTAAGACTTGCTGGGCTTATGGGGGATGATAGAATTGCCGGAAAATGGAAGAGTGCTACTGATTTTAGCGATGGTTATGTAAACTATATTCACAAAGACGATGTTATAAATATTGTAAAAAACATAATTGAAAATATTGTACATATCGGCATATACAACGCAGTAGCGCCACAGCATCCGACAAGAGAAGAAGTTCATAGAAAAAACAGTCAAAAATTTGGTTATGATATTGGGAATTTTAAGGGATTCTCTAATCGCATCGTTTCATCAGATAAGTTGATTGAAGAGTTAAATTATACTTTTTTACACCCTAATCCTCTTGAATTTTGGGATTAATTGCTTTTTGCCAAAGCCGCAAAATCAATCTCCTCTTTTTCTCCATCAACAGCTTTTTTATCCTCTTCAAAACTGCCGGTGCTAAAAATATATTCGCTGCCCTTTAGTATGCACCCCCTCATTCCCGGAACACACTCTTTTTTAACAAGCTTGCAGTACCCTTTATAATCATGTTGGCAAGTCCAACCCATAATAAGCCTCTCATCTTAGAAATTAATAATGAATTATGATACAATTTTTTAAACAAACAGCTAGGGAAGTTATGAAGTACAAAGCATTAAATGTTTCAAGCGTAGTTGAATATATATTAAACATTAAAAGTGTTATGGATTATTTTGGCTCTGATGATATAAGAGCTGAGGAGATAGGCGATGGAAATTTAAACTATGTTTATAGGGTAAGTTCTGTGCTAAATCCGCAAAAAGCTCTTATCGTTAAACAAGCAGTGCCGTATCTTAGATGTGTAGGCGAAGAGTTTCCGCTCTCAAGAGAGAGAATGAGTTATGAGATAAGGGCTTTGCAAAAATTTTACACTATATGTCCAAGTTCTGTGCCTAAGCTCTACTATGCAAGTCAAGAGATGAGTCTGGTTGTTATGGAGTATCTTGGTAATCATATTATTATGAGAAAAGGGCTTATAAATAGCGTAAAGTATAAGAATTTTAGTGAGCATATCTCAACATATATGGCGGCTACGCTTTTTTACACATCATCTTTATATCTTAGCAGCAGTGAAAAACGAGAGCTCATAGATAAGTTTAATGGCAATACTGAGTTATGTAAGCTAAGTGAGGATTTGGTTTTTAGTTTTGCTTTTATGGAGAATGAAACCAATGACAATGAGAATGTAAGAGATAATCCAGAAGCAGAAAAACTCTTCGCGGATATGGAGTTTAAAGAGAGAGTTTTGGAGCTAAAATATAAGTTTATGACTCAGAGCGATGCACTTCTTCACGGTGATTTGCATACTGGCTCTATTATGATAAATGATAAAGAGACTTATGTTATAGACCCTGAGTTTGCTTTTGTCGGTCCGTTTGGTTTTGATGTCGGGGCACTTCTGGCAAATCTGGCAAACAACTACATACACCATAGCGTTGTTACAAAAGATAAAGATTTTCAAGAGTGGCTTTTGGTGACTATTAAAGAGGTGTTAGAGAAATTTGGTGAGAAGTTTTTAAATTTTTGGAAAGAGTATCGAAATTCTGCACTTTTGGTTGATGGCTATCTCGATGATGTAACACTTAAAAACTATAAAGAGAGATTTGTAAAAAATATTTTAAGAGATAGTGTGGGATTTGCGGGCTGCAAGATGGCAAGAAGGGTTTACGGCGTTGCAGGAGTTGCGGAGATAAGAGGAGTAGAAGATAAAGCACTTAGAGCCGAGGCTGAAAAGATGGCTCTAAAAATCGCCAGAGAGTTTGTAATAAAGCACGACAAGATAGAGAGTGTAGATGAGATATTGGAGATTATAAAAAATGCAGGGTAACTACAAAGCGTTATGGTTAAATGATGACCTTTTTGATGAGTGTTTGGAGGTAATTGACCAAAGGCAGTTGCCTTTTGTCTATGACACAAGGCATCTCACAAATACCGAGGAAGTTGTAAATGCAATAAAAAATATGACTGTTCGCGGTGCCGGAGTTATCGGAAGCGTTGCGGCTTTTGGAATATATATAGCCGCAATTGAGGTTGAAGGTGACTATGAAGCATTAAAAGAGAAGGCTTTGCTTATAAGAGAGTCGCGTCCGACTGCCGTGAACCTTATGTGGGCGGTTGACAGGATGATGGAGCTTTTAAAAAACTCTGATGATTTAGTAAATGATGCAAGAGAAGAGGCTATAAAACTAAATGATGAAGAGGCGTTAGAGAGCCAAAAGATTGCAGAGTATGGTTGTGACATCATTGAGGATATATTGAAAAAAAGCGGCAAAACAGAGATAAATATTTTAACTCACTGCAACGCGGGTTGGCTGGCAGTTATAGACGAGGGAACGGCGCTCGCACCCATCTATGAGGCAAAAAGAAGAGGTATTGATGTGCATGTTTGGGTTGATGAGACAAGACCGAGAAATCAAGGTGCGTCACTGACCGCATGGGAACTTTCTCAAAGCGGCATAAAGCATACAATCATAGCTGACAATACAGGCGGACATCTTATGCAGCACGGCATGGTAGATATGGTGATTGTCGGAGCGGATAGGGTAAGTGCAAACGGCGACGCGGCAAACAAGATAGGAACATACCTAAAAGCGCTAGCAGCGTATGATAACGGTGTTCCTTTTTATGTGGCAATCCCCACTTCAACATTTGACTTTGAGATAAGGGACGGCGTAAAAGAGATTCCCATAGAGGAGAGAAGTCCCGATGAGGTTAGATTTATAAAAGGGGTTGATAGTGATGGCTTGGTTCGCGAGGTGCGCATCACACCAGAAGATTCGCCTGCCATCAACTACGGCTTTGATGTAACTCCCGCAAGACTTATAACAGGGCTTATTACAAATAGAGGAGTTTGCGAGGCAGATTTCGATAAAATTGCAGAAAAATTTAAAAAGAGTAGCCAATGAAAAGTTTATACGACGATAAAGAAGCAAAGAATTACAAAACAGATTTGGATTTGAGGGTTTACACTTCAAGACTGCTGGGACGAGATGCCTCTTTGGTTCTTCATGGCGGCGGAAATACATCCGTAAAATCGACTGCTACTAATCTTTTTGGAGAGGTTGAAGAGATTCTTTATGTCAAAGGGAGCGGTTGGGATTTGGCAACTATCGAGGCAGAGGGATTTGCTCCCGTAAAGATGGATATGCTTTTAAAGATGGCGAATTTAAAAGAGCTGAGTGACACCGACATGGTAAAGTACCAAAGATTGGCGATGATAAATCCGTCTGCTCCAAACCCCTCAGTTGAAGCTATTTTGCATGCGATTATCCCTTTTAAATTTGTTGACCACACACATACCGACGCTGTTGTAACCATTACAAATACTCATGGCGGCGAAGATAAAATCAAAGAGCTTTACGGCGATAAAGTCCTAATAATTCCATACATCATGCCTGGGTTTGTTCTTGCAAAACTCATCTACGATATGACGAGGGATGTGAACTGGAGTGAACTTGAAGGAATGGTTCTTATGAATCATGGTCTTTTTACATTCAGCGACGATGCAAAGAAATCTTACGAGAAGACGATAGAGCTTGTAGATGCGGCAGAGCAATATCTCAAAGCAAAGGGCGCAAATCTACATGTAGAAAAATCTGATGCCTCTTGCGAGCTTATTACATTGGCAAAAATCCGTAAAGAGGTATCAAATCTTAAAGGTGCGGCGACAATCTCTATTTTAAACGAGAGCGATTTGGCGGTGCATTTTTCAAAGAAAAATATTGAGAAGATTGCAGTTCAAGGACCTTTGACTCCTGACCATGTTATCAGAACAAAAAGAGTTCCGGCTATTTTGGGAGATGATTTTAAAGCAGATTTGGAAGGCTTTGTAAAAGAGTATAAAGAGTACTTTGAAGCAAATAAAACAGACGAAACTCTTCTAAATCCTGCACCGAATTTTGCAATACTCAAAGGCAACGGAACTCTTTCTTTTGGAGCAAATGCCAAAGAGGCAAATATCATCAAAGATATAAACGAGCATACTTACGAGGCTATTTTAAAGGCAGAGATGCTCGGTGGATACAAAGCTCTAAGCGCACAAAATATCTTTGAAGTTGAGTATTGGTCGCTTGAGCAAGCTAAACTAAAGGGTGGCGGAAAGTTGCCTGAATTTAGCGGAAAAGTAGCAGTTGTAACCGGAGCGGCAAGCGGAATAGGTTTGGCAATCGCCAAGATGTTAAACTCTAGAGGTGCGGCGGTTGTGGCTCTTGACATCAACCCAGATGTCGAGGGTATGTTTAACAAAGCTGATTTTACAGGCGTTAAATGCGACTTAACATCTAGCGAAGATATTCAAAAAGCGGTAGAAAAAGTAGTTAAGAGTTTTGGTGGAATAGATATAGTCGTAAGCAATGCAGGCATTTTTACTCCGAGTGAAAATCTTGATAGTTTGAGCGATGAAAATTGGCAAAGAAGTATGAATATAAACCTTACCTCACACCAAAAACTTATCAAATATACGGCACCGTTTTTAAAACTTGGTGTTGATGCTACTATAATTATGGTTGCTTCAAAGAACTTTCCAGCCCCGGGAAAAGGTGCAGCGGCTTACTCCGTAGCAAAAGCAGGACAGACTCAACTGGGAAGAATTGCCGCGCTTGAACTGGGAGAGTTTGGAGTGCGAGTAAATACGCTTCATCCGCATGCGGTTTTTGATACGGCTATCTGGAGTGATGAAGTTTTGGCTAGTCGTGCAAAAGCTTACAATATGAGCGTGCAAGAGTACAAAACAAACAATATTCTTAAAACGGAGATAAAATCAAACGATGTTGCAGAGCTTGTGTGTGCGATGGCAGGAGCTCCGTTTGCAAAAACAACCGGCTCCCAAGTGGCAATAGACGGCGGAAGCGATAGAATAATCTAATTTATTTTAGGTATAACATTCTTTTTATATTCTCAGGCATACTTTCAAGAGCAAAGTTTTTTTGATCTTTTATATAGCTTGGATATTTGAAATCTTTTGAGGTCATAAGGGCAAACAGCCTATTTAAGTGCTCGTTCTCTATCGTTGTATATTTAACTTTCATCTCTTTGGCAATGCGAAGAAAAAATGTAAGCAGTATAGATTGAGCTTTTTCATCAACGGCGTTGCCGTAAATAACGCCCTCAAACTCTTTTCTCATAGTTAAGATGTTGTATTCACACTTCTCATCAAGTTTGTCGCCATCTTCTGTGCCCAAATAGTCTAAAATATCTAAAATTAAATTCAAAAACATTAGGTTTGTTTTGTCGATAGTAATGTTGTTCTTGTCCAATTTTTCTCTGTATGCAAGTATGTCGGGTTGTATATTTTTAAAATAAGCTAACATGTGAATCCTTTCAAAAATAAAAGTATAACATAACTTAGTTACCTGTAAACTCTGCACCTTTTTGAGTTAATACCAGCGTTACCCCATCCTCTTTTACCTCAATCAAACCATCTCGTCTAAGTTCATTCATAGCTTTTTCCAAAGCATCGTTTTGCTTAGCGTCGAGTTTGGTTATGACATTTTCTACAACATCGCGCTTTGTCATAATTTGACCAACACTGTTGTTTTTTTTGAACCATTTCATAAACATCTCTTTAACCTCTTTTTTAGGAGCCAAATCCAAAATTTTATTTTTAGGAGCTGTTTTTATTTTATTTTTGCGAGCTGATTTCATAATAGACCTTCAATTTTTTATCTTGACATTGTCACATAATTTTACTAAAAAAATAGAATTAAGAGACCTATTGTTGTATACTCTCGGTTATAAAAAGAACCGATACAAGGAAAAACATGGCTGCAAATGCGACTATTTACAAAGCTTCGCTAAACATCGCAGATATGGACCGTAACTATTATGAGGAACATAACTTTACTCTTGCCAAACATCCATCCGAGACAGATTTACGCCTAATGATAAAGCTGGTTGCATTTATGTTAAATGCGGATGAAACATTGCTCTTTACCAAAGGTATTACGCAAGATGATGAACCTGATTTGTGGCAAAAAGCACTAGACGGCGATATAAAACTCTGGATAGATTTGGGTCAGCCGGATGAAAAGCGGATTAGAAAAGCGTGCGGACGCTCTGAAAAGGTTATTATCTACATGTACCAAGAAGGGAGCGCTTTGGCATGGTGGAAGCAGATGCAAAACTCACTTGGGCGTTTTAAAAATCTCTCTGTAATTTATCTGAATATTGAAGGCGATATAGAGCTTTTGGCGAAGAGAGCAATGACCTTGCAGTGCAATATCAGCGACTTCGAACTTACAATAATCGACAATGATAACAGCGTGGTAGTAAAAGAAGAGAGATGGAAATAAAAGTGGAGACGGTTTAATGGCACTGTTTGGAACATTGAAAATTGTAAAGGCTCAGGCAGACAGAGAGAAGTTCTCAACAGCATTTCTTTATCTTGAGAGATTACTTGATAAAAATAGTGTTGAGTATAAGCGACTTATTGAATGCCCGTTAGGAGTTTGTGAAAAAATAGAGCTGGATGAAGAGAACTTTGCGCTTGAGCAGGCATATAACTCCAAAGATAGAAAAGAGTGTTTTTTTGAGTCTCACAGAAAATATATAGATGTGCAGTTCATACTTGGCGGAGAAGAGATTATAGAGGTCTCAAACAGAAATCTTTTGGCAGTAGCTTTAGCTTACAATGAGGAGCTGGACTTTATAAAATATGAAGAGACAAAAGGGGCTTCCTCTATCGTTTTAAAAGCGGGCGATGTTGCTATTTTTTATCCGCAAGATGCACATATGCCTTGCATAAAAGCAGGTAGCGGGGCAAAAGTACTCAAGGCTGTTGTTAAGGTTAGGGTGTAGCTCAAAAGAGCGTTTTATTAGTTATAATTGTTGGCATAGTGATTCGTAAAGGAGATCTAAATGTTAGTGATTGAAAAATATTTTCCAGATATTCAAAAGTGCGTTCTTGATTTTAGTGTAAATGTTGAGAGTTTACAGTCTAAGTATTCGAGTGATTTTTTATATACACATGCAATTACTGAGTATAAAAAGCTCTTCTTAAAGCTTCTTTTATCTAAATCTAAAGAAGAAATTGAGCAAAATACTAAAATAGTTGTAAATTTTACGATTGAACAAGACATATCTTATCTATTTCTTTATAGCGAGCTTGTAACTATTGTTCGCAAGCTTCTTGGGAATCTTATAGAAAAACATGATTTTGAAGATATAGATGCCGTCAATCTTTTTTTTACAGAACACGAAAATCAAATTACAAATTTATATTTAGTAAAATTTTTAAATCAGTTTAAGCTAAAAAATGAGCTTAGACTTTCTCACATTGAATTAATGTCTGATAAAAAATTTATGGTGCATTATGAAAATCATATAAAGTGGATAATCAAACTTATTCTCTATGTTCAAAAAAAAGAGTATAACGATAATTATCCAGAATTAAATCCAAATCTATGTAATTTCGGTAAATGGATGAAGAGTTCGGCAACTTCGTATCTGCTATCTACATCTCATTTTAAACTAATCGAAAAGCTTCATATGAATCTACATGATTTGGCTGCAAATGTTGTCAACTATTGCAAGAGCGGAAAGTTTCATCCTGCGACTTTAATTCATTTGATGAATAGAATAGACTACTACTCGCTTGAAATTGGAAATGAGATAGCTTTTTTAAATGAGATTGAAGAGAGCGCCAAAGATCCTCTGACCCATCTTCTTACCAGACGCCTATTTAACAAAATTATGCTTGGTAAAATAGAGATTTCCAAGGCAACAGGCAGAGAATTTGCTCTTATGATGTGTGATTTGGATCATTTTAAATCTATTAATGATACTTATGGTCATGATGTAGGTGATATTGTGTTGCAGCATTTTTCAAGAATATTAGAGCAGGTTCTTAGAAAATCAGATTATATTTTTCGCTATGGTGGTGAAGAGTTTATAGTTTTACTTCCTATGACAGACAAAGAGGAAACTCTCATGCTTGCTCAGAAAATTTGTAATACAACCGCTTCAACAGAGGTGGTTGTTGAGAACAAAACCATTCGCTATACTGTAAGCATAGGAACAATTGTTGTTCTGGCCGATAGGAAGGCAGAAGCAACCCAAGAGACTATCGGCAAATATGTTACTAAGGTAGATGAAAAACTTTATCTTGCCAAAGAGAGAGGTAGAAATCGTGTTGAGTAGATTTATATAAGAATTAGTTATAAAAATTTCTGAAAGTGTCATGTTTAAGGGGATTGTGTAAAAATGTGGTGGACCCTCAGAGATTCGAACTCTGGGAGGTATAACCCTCGCCGGTTTTCAAGGCTCTCTCTAGGAGCCCGCCTATGGCATAGAAAGCCGAGCATGACGGTGTTTTCGGCAGTATTGCCAAGTCTAAAACAGGTCTTTTTTTATGACTTTTTATGTGGTAGGTGGGTGTAAAAGCGGTCACTAAGCCTGAGACATTATTAAGTGCTTTATTTATCAATCCATTTAAAAATGTCTAGTATAGAAATTCTATTTTCATCTAGTTCTACTAGATAAATTATTGTATAACCTTTGAAAATCATATCTCTAACATTCTCATCTTCATTATGAATAGACGGCCGAAATTTATGTGGAAAGTTTGCTAAGCTATTGATTTTGTTATCTACTTCACTTTTGAAGTTTAAAGCTCTGTTTTTACTATCTTTTGAGATGTAAGAGAGTATGTTTTTGAGTGAATCTAAGTATTCTCTTTTTCGTACAATTGTCATCTACAGAGTCTTCATAAACTCATCTATCTCTTTATCATACTCTTTTTGGCTAAGTAGTACAGCTTCGCCGCTTTTTATATCTTGGAGTGATTTTGCAACTCTTTTTTTTGCTTCTTCTTTGGTAATCGCAGGATAGCCATCATCCAAAGAAAGCTTCACAAATTTTATAAAATCATTAACCAAACTTTGTGTGTCACTACCATACCTTGAAGCTATAAAACTCTCTATTTCCGGATTATTAATTTGAATGGTTTGCATGTTAAAACCCCTATTTTCACTTTCTGTATTGTAACATTATTCTTTTTATAAACGGTTATTGTATGTATTGCGCTGTTAAAATAAATATTTTTTTAAAGTGTAGGTTGGCGTAGAAGCGGTCGTGAAGCCTGAGACATTTTTACTAAAAATTAGTTACAATAATGAGACTAGGAGTTTATATGCATACAATACAACTTAATATCGATGATTCTATTTTTGACAAATTTATGGGGCTGCTTGAAATATTGCCAAAAGACAAAGTAGAAGTTACAAGTGGGAGGGAGTATCCATCCATCTCTTTTGAAGAAGCAAAACAAAAAGTTCAAAAGGCTGTAAATAGCATTTCAGAAAATAAGGGCATTCCTTTAAACCAAGCTATAGACAAAGTGCTTCAGTCTTAAATGAACTACAAAAAAAGATTCACTCTTTAAGCGAAATGCCTCATCGCTGTAGGAAAAGTTACTATATTGAAGATGAAGATACAAGAGACTTGATATATAAAAAATATACCATCGTTTTCAAAATCATTGAACAAAATGTGCATATATTGACACTCTTCAGACAGAGAACTTTTTAAAATCAAGAAGTGAGTAAGTCATAAAGATATAAGTACAACCCAATGCTTCTACTTACGCTTTGGAAACCTAGAACAAATTACTTCTGCGTGATAATCAATTCCAACCCATTTTTTTACTAAAAAACCCCAATTATTCAATTTTACGTCAAAAATCATCAAAAAAAGACATGAAATGAGTCAGGCTATTTTAGGCGAAGTACTTGAAACATAGACGGGTAGGGTGTTTGTGAGGATGTCCTCGCCGGATTAGATAATTGGCAAGATGGTTTGAGTGATTGCTTGTTATATCGTTCCAAAATTCCTTAGGATTTGTGGGAATTTAGCATTTGGACTTTTTGAACACTTTGTGGAACACGATAAACTTGTAAAAGCTGATGTTGTTCCAAATATAAGAGTTTTTTGACTAAATAAACTGTCTAGTTTATAGGGGACAGTCCATTCCCTTAAAGTTCTATATCTATTGTTTTATTAATCCCTGTTGGTTTATCATAAAACATATGAAGTAAATGATTTATAACTAAATCACTATCAATTATTTCATATGATTTATTACAAAAAGTATTTTCTTTATACTGGAATTCTAAAATCTTTTTATCCTGATAAAAAGCTAACTCTAAAAAGGGTCGTAAAAGAAAAAACTTTAATGATGATGGTATTAGAGTTTTTATTAAACTAACATTTACAACCATCTGTACTTCACCTTTATTTATAGGTATAAAGAAAACAGAAACCTTAAAGAGAAGTTTTTTATTTTTTAAATATTTTATTGTAGCAAATCCTGGAAAATTACATGAAGCAATATTCTCATCTATTCCACTGTCAAAAAGTTTATTTATAAGTCCATTTTGTATATTGTTTAATTTGTAAAAAGTTATAAATCCATCTTCATTACTCTCTTGAGTTACACTCATACTTTGTCCATTCTCGCTTCGCAGTAATCCTTTATGTATGAAAGGTGTATGTGTTGGATCTAAAAAATTTTCTATACTATGTACAAAGTCAGCTTTTAGGTGCTTAAAACTTGTAGTACTACTATAAACTTCGGAGGATGAAAAACAGTTGTTAAATTCTTTATCCCCTTCAAGTCTTACCCATACGATGCCATCTATCTCTTTAGTAGATATAGCTTGTAACTTTATATCTTTATTACAATTTTTACATCCAGGAATATTTTTTAATTCTCCTGCATTATTAAAACTCCATCCATGATAATTACACCTAAGTTGATTATTTACGATAGAACCTTTTGATAATGGTACATTGCGATGTGGACATCTATCTTCAAAGCATGTTACTTCACTATCTATTCTCGCAAATACCAACTTAAATCCAAGTAGCGTTTTAGCTAATGGTTTACTCTTTAATTCTTTTGAATCAAATAATGGAAACCACTCTTTTTTTAATTTTTCTATATTCATAACTTTAACCTTTTTAAAAGTGGAGCATAAAAATAATTTGCTATTAAATTCAATATTCTCCAAATTATTTTTTTAAAAGAAGATAGGTGCTTTACATTAACAAACATATACTCTAAATGTGCTTCTGCTCCTCTCATAGTCTTAAAATGAGAAGCACCAGAGCTAAGATTTAATAAGTATTTTTTTTTCATTGTATACTCAATTGCGTAGGCTATTACTCTGCGATATAGTGCTTCTTTTATATCATAGCTATCATCATACCCTACAATAGGTGCTGTAATAACTCCTTCTTCTCCAACTAGTCCTACTACCCCAACGTACTTATCTTCTACACAATCATAGAGTAATCTTAAATGTATTAGTTTATGTTTTTGTAATTCTTTAAGATACAAAGCTTTAAAATGAATATTATGCTGAGAGTACTTAGTTAAATACAATTTATTATATAGCTCTTCCGCTTTTTCAAATAGTTCAAGGTCATTTATATCTAACTCTTTAAATATATATCTATCACTATTTAAAAGCTTCTTATCTCGAAGATAGTTTTGGTGCTTTTTGCATATGTTTATATTTTTAAATATATATACTTGACGAGAAACAATGGGTATCCAACCATTATTTTGAAGCTTTTCATATAATATTGAATTTTGTATTTTATTAACTGAACGAATCAGCATAGTATGCTTTGGATTGTTTTCATACGCTACTTTTTCAAGCTCTAATATATCAATGTTTTCAAAATCTTTATCAAAAAAATTAGTAGAAAACATATAGTTATTTAAAGTCTGTACAGTGTCTATTTCAAACATTTTTAAAATATACTCAAATCCATATATTAAAGCTGATGCAAAGTACCTTTGTATTTTTGAATCTACTTTTATAAGTTCGTCTTTTGAATAGGATACCATCATATTAAAAGGAGAAACTATATAACAATTTGATTTTATTTCATCAACAATGGATACTAATACATCTTTATTTTTTAATTTATATTTAACTATTTTAGCATCTACATTACCCATAAGTTCAATAGATGAATACTTTTCAAATATGTTATATAATCTTTGAGAAAAATTATTCATCTTTCTTCCCATCATATTCAATATCAAATGTACTAGCTGATGTTATAGGTTTATTATAAACAATCGCTCGTTTAATCATTTCATATAGTGATATAAACTGACTATAAAAAGGGAGTCCAATAAGTGCATTTTTTGCCTTTTTATGGTTATTATGAAGTTTTAAAAACTCACCATTCAATAGTGCTTTAAAGCCAAAAAGTACATATAAACTTACACCAACTCTATATGACCTTTTGAGTATTTCAGATTCTTTACTTAATTTTCCATCAGGCTTTATAGTAATACTACTCGATAAAAGATGTAAGCCACTTGTAGCTCGTGGATTACACTCTAAGACGTATAGGTTGCTTCCATCATCAATAAAATCAAAAGCAACTTGTCCATGAAACTTATTTACTTTAGCAAATTCTATTATAAAAGCTTCACAACGAGAATCCTCATAATATTCAAAATATGTTGATGCAGCATGATTTAATAAGTACATAGGTTTATAAACTACATGTGAAATAACTTCACCATATTCGCAAACTGCATAATTACAAATAGCAGTTCCATGTATGAACTTTTGCTGTACCCATGGATTCTCTGATGTTATCTCTATATTCTTTATACTATTTACATTAACATCACGAATTACATCTCTGCCAAAACGTGAATATACAGGTTTCAAAACTGTTTCTTGGACTAATTTTATATCTTCTTTTGATCTAATTAACATACTTTCTGGTATTTTCACGTGTGAATTAAGTAATGAAAAAAACTCGAACTTATGATGTAACGTAAATAATAATTTTGTGTCTGGCATAAAGAATAGAACATCAGCAGAAGTGGAGTCTTTTAATTTACTGAGAAAAAAAATATCTTCACAGTTTGGTATTACCATATCAACAACTAAGAAAAGCTTTTCCATTTCTTGTTGATAACCACTAAAATCAACTCTAGGTGAAGGAATTTTTACATATGTTGTATTTATATAAAACTTAGAAATAGGATAGTCAAGAGAATCAACCAATATAACCTGATGTGATCCGCGATTAGCTATTTTAATCCACTCTATACTTACTGGTGCTCGTGGACAGGTTATCAGAATTTTCATAGCTGTTGAACCCTTCTTCTTTTTTGATTTAATTCTTCTACTTTATGTATATAAAATTGATGAATCAATGGTTTAATATTATGAATTTCATATAACTTACTTAGTGCTTCCTCAACTTTACTTTTTACATTTAATGGGTCTAGATATATATGTAAAGTATCATCCTCTTTTAAGACCTTATACTCATTTATATCAGCATCAATAGAAATAATAGCTCGTCTTATAAAGTCAGGATAAAGAAGGTACTCTTCATCTTTAAACGTACGCATTTTAAGTATATCATCACATCTACCCTCTATTCTTTTTATGCGAGTAAATGCACTACCACAAGAACAAGCTTCTTCATCAAGAATCAGAACGTCATCAAGTCTATAGCGAAGAACAGGTTGAGTTGTACGATTTAAATCTGTTACTATTGGTACGAATCGGAAACTTTTTTTATCAATCCATTCTTTTTCTATTAGCACTATATCTTCATTTAAATGTAGGTTCCCCTTTTTACATGTGTGTGCTAAAAAGCCTTCTGTACATTGATACACTTGATGAACAGGTTGAGAAAACCGCATCTCAATTATCTCTCTATCATCTTCTTCTAATACTTCAGCCACTGAAATAATTTTTTTTGGTTTTATATCTAATGTATCACTTTGAGCAAGAAGTCGTAACACTTGTGCTGGTGCTATTAAAATAGATGGTTGTGTATTATTTAAGATATCTATATGCTCTTTTAATGGTGTCAGTAAATCATAAAATTTAAATGAAATTAAAGAACTGTTTACACTTTCGTAAAGATTACTATTTGCTCTTAGAAAAAAGGCTATTTTATGTTTTTGAAGTAAGGGTTCTGGTAACATCCTTTTTAATATATATCCCGCCCATCTAGCACTCTCTTCCTCAGACACTAGAAATACTCCTCTACTTCCGCTAGTTCCCGATGACAAGCCAACAGTAATATCTCCAATTTTAGAAGAAAAATCTCTACTTTCTTCTGCCTGTAAAGCCACAGACAAAGCATCTTTTTGACTTATGCCTAAAGTATTAATAGTATCAAAATTTTTCATAAATATTTTCTTATTAATAATAGGAAAATCTTCTAAACTTTGTGATTTTGGATAAAAATCACTTTTTAAATTTCTTAGTAGTTTTAAAAGTTTTTTATTTTGATATTGCTCTACATCTTGCCTATTAAAAAATAGTTTTGTATCTAAATAATACTTTATGATTTTTAATTTTTTAAACATCACTATTCTTTATTATGTATTTCTCTAAAGTTCGTGTACAGTGTGTAGGAATTATTTCTATTTTTGGATTATTTTTATGTAATTGTTGTAATTTTGTTGTAGTTGAATAGTATTCTTTCATATCTTTCATAATTAAACTTGTTAAGATATTTGGCTTAGCATTCTCAGTAATAGCTCTCATATCCCAAATAGCGTCTGAAATAAAAAAATAGTTATCGACTAGCATCCCATATTGGCCATGAGCATGACCTGGTAATTCTATAATATAGATATCACCTAAAATAGTATAACCTTTTCTAAATGGATACAAGGATGAAGGTAAGTCAATTTCTTTTAAATCTTCTATATATGTGACTCTTTGCTCAAAGTCTTCTGGTAACAAAGCAGGTAATACACCTTGCTTAGTTTTAGAAAAACGAGATAGCTTTTTACTTTGAGATAACTCATAAGCTTCTTTTGAACAAAACATATGAGCATTAGGAAAATCTTTCAATCCTCCAATATGATCCGCATGAAAATGAGATATAAATATATAATCTATCTTTTTATTCATTATTTCACACAATGGTTTATCTAATGTAACAGGGGTGGTAAGTGCATAAAACTTCTCGGGAAATCTTTTTGTAGCATCAAAAAAATGTGTAGAATATCCAGTATCAAAGAGTAAGTTACCTTCTTTATGCTCTATAGAAGCGACCATGGCAGGAAACTTTACACTTTTAAAACTACCACCCTTAAGCACCATAAACTCTGGATGCTTACAGTATCCTATTTCATAAATTTCTATATTTTGCATAATTTTTCAATCCCTCTTTTATAGTGTATATTGGTGTGTAACCAAGTATATCTTTTGCTGATGAAATATTTAGTGTTTGACTATTACTAATGACTCCTACCCCATATTTTGTTACGAGTGGCTCACCTGTAAGCCCCAACTTTGATATACTCTCTAAAAGTTTAGCTATTCCAATCAATAAAGTGTAAGATATATGTTTAAATTTTACATCAATATTTATAGTATTCATGACAAGTGTAAAAATATCTTCTATATTCATCGGTTCATCATTTGTTATGTTAAAAATGGATTTACTAGGTATATCTTTGGTTGCTGCTAAATATAAAGCATATACAACATTACCTACATATGTAACATCTACAATTACTTTTCTGTTTTTTATCAAAGGCAATGAACCTTTTCTAGCAATTTTTTCTAATCTTGGAACTAAAACTTGATCATACTCGCCAAAAATACCACGAGGTCGAATTATTACAGATTTAATATCATTATTTAAGACAACTTGTTCTGCTTCATACTTTGTTTTAGCATAATTATTTACAAATTTCTTTGGAAGATAATCTTCTTTAACATCATACTGATTAGTGAAATTAAAATAGATACTAGGGGTAGAGACATGTACAAGTTTTTTTATATCGTATAGTGACATTGCATCAATAACATTCTGAGTAGCCATTACATTAGCACTATAGAAAGCATTATAGTTCCCCCAAGGAGAAGATAAGGCCGCACAATGAAATACTATATCTACATTTTTAAAATATTTTAATGTTAGTTCTTTATTGCTTAAATCAAAAGCATGGAACTCCAATCCTAAAACATCGCCAATCTCCTTATTTCTTCCAAAGGCTATTACTTCCCATCCTTTAAGTAATAAAAACTCTACAAGGTTTCTTCCAAGCCCGCCAGTGGCTCCAGTTACTATTGCCCTCATTAAGGAACCTCCCAAACTACAAGACCTAAACCAATTCCTGCAGATGTACCAACAAGCATCACTTTTTGTCCACTCTTAAGCTCTTTAGTATGCATAAGGGTATGCATCGCACTAGGTATTGAAGAAGAAACTTGGTTTCCATGTGTACTGAATATATCTATAAACTTCTCTTTATCTATATCTAACATTTTAACTATATGGTTAAGTGCATATTGACTTGCTTGATGTGGAACAATCCAATCTATATCATCTAATTTTAGCCCTTTAGATTTTAAGGTATCTTCTATAAATGCTGGTAAAATCTTTGAGCTTAACTTATAAAGATTTTTACCATTCATCTCAAAGTAGCTCATATTTTTATAATCCCCATTGTAGTTGTTTGGATTACACTTAGAACCTCCACCTCTGATCATACAGTACTCATAACCATTAGAATGAGTTTCAAAATTAGAAACCAATATGCCACCTGAACTACTAGAAGTGAGTACCATTGCACAAGCACCATCTCCAAATATACCGGCAGTACGTATATTCTTCCAATCAAGTCCTATGGATGCTATATCACAAGATACAATAAGAATATTCTTATAGCTCTCAAATAATTTAGATGCAATATCAAAGGCTCTTAATGTACTTAAACAAGTCATATTAATATCAAAGCTTGGAATGGGTCTTGATGGCTGTAACAGTTTATGAGTACTTGCTCCATTATAAGGTATCGCCTGCTCCATTGTAGCACTTGAATTAATAATACAGTCAATATCATCAATTTTTAGTTTTGCTTGAGCAAGTGCCTCTGCAACAGCATTAGAAACTAACTCTGAAGAGCTACTTGTATCATCTAAAAAATAACGTTTCTCCAATCCTGTTAATTTATAAACTGTACCATTATCTAAACCGAGTTTTTTATCTATACTCAAAGAGCTTACTTCATTATTAGGTAAAGCTTTTCCTATTCCAATAATATTTATAGGGCTTATCATTGTATCCTCCATTCTTATACAGAATAACCTGTAGTAAAAAGCTTTATAGCTGTATTGAATAATACCTTATGGTTGATCAAGTATATATTCTGCATAATTAGTCCTTGTTTGTTTGATACAATTTAAGAGTTTGCATATTAAAAAGATATGGTTTTAAAATTAAAGTTGTATCAAACAACGCCTTAACTGCATCATTTTTATTTTTTTTATTTTTTAGAAATGCTTTAGCAAATGAAACTTCAAATTCTGCCATCTGCTTAGCATGTTCTACATACTTAAGAAGCACTTCTCTTTGTACCCCGACAATTTCGAGATTTAAAATTAATGCTAATATTTCATCTTCTCTGGCTGTAAAAAGAGTATCTCTTTTAAATAAAAGTCCATCAGATACATAATTCTCTAGTTTATTAGAATTAATATTATACTTCTTACAAAGATCTTCTGATGTAAATGTTTTTTGATATTTAGAACCCATAATTGCATCTAATGTATTAAGCACACTTTCAAAACCACCATCCAAATTAAAGGCACCATCATTAACTAACTCTTTAAGCTCATTTATAGAACAATCAAAATTGTTTTGTAAATATTTTATAAATTTGATTGTCTCAACACTATTTTCATCATAAAGATGAAGATTTGCTTTTGGTTTTTCTGGTTGAGCTAAAAGCCCTTCTTTTATATAATAAAGTATTGTTGATTTACTAGTTTGTGTTAATTCAACGAGTTCTTTCATTTTAATAGACAAAATATCTCCTTTATAAATCTACTATATTAGATATGTAATGAAAGTATATTACAAATCTTGCAAAGTGTCAAGTGTTACTTCACACTTTAATTAAATTTATATTCTATATTAATATTTGACTCTAGTGACACTTTAGCATTCACTGCTAGATGTTGTTAGGTAGCGTTCTAATTTTATTTATCCATTATGCTTTAGTTTTGGATTTTCAATTCGATTAGAGAGTAGCTTCTCACCAAGTTTTCTGAATGTTTCTAAACTCTCTAATTGATGTGGCTACACATATTAGGACACAGCAAGATAGGGTTTTTAAATCTGAATAAGAGTTCAATAACCTGTAGGTTTTGGAACAAAAAAAGAGAGATGAGTTCATACTCAATATATAAAAAGTCCAATTCAAATCTGCAACCAAAATCATCATAATCCGACAAACTAGACCGGCGAGTTGCCCAAAATCTCAAACAGCGTTCCCATCGAATAATTACATTTTTATAGAGACTAAACTGCGACTAAAATTGTTTCAAAAGTAAAAAAATATTGAAAAAGTGAATAGATAGAATAAAGTTATTGATATAAGAATTAGTTATAAAAATTTCTGAAAGTGTCATGTTTAAGGGGATTGTGTAAAAATGTGGTGGACCCTCAGAGATTCGAACTCTGGGAGGTATAACCCTCGCCGGTTTTCAAGACCGGTGCTATCGACCAACTCAGCCAAAGATCCACATTTGTAAAGAAGTTATTATAAAAACTGGAGGTGCCACCCAGATTTGAACTGGGGATAGCAGCTTTGCAGGCTGCGGCCTTACCACTTGGCGATGGCACCAGTTTCAACAATAATTTATAATAATGGTGCCCGAAGCCGGACTTGAACCGGCACACCCTTACGAGCGAGGGATTTTAAATCCCTTGTGTCTACCGATTTCACCACCCGGGCTTTGGGTTTTTTTTAAGATATCGGATATCTTGTCTATTTTATATTTATGGAGCGGGAAACGAGGTTCGAACTCGCGACCCCAACCTTGGCAAGGTTGTGCTCTACCACTGAGCTATTCCCGCAATTTGTACACTTAAATTTTAAGTGAGCGGAATTATAGCCACTTTATTTTTGTTTGTAAAGAGTTTTTATTATAAAATCTAAAAAAAATGTTATAATCGCACCAATAATACAAAGATAGCAACTATAAATTTAAGGATTTCAATGAGAAGTGATACCATAAAAAAGGGCTTTGATAAGGCTCCTCACCGTTCACTGCTTCGTGCAACAGGTCTAAAAGATGAGGATTTTGATAAACCGTTTATTGGGATAGCCAACAGTTATATAGACATTATTCCTGGACACTTTTTCCTGCATGAATATGGAGAAATTGTTAAACAAGCTATTCGCGAAGCCGGCGGTGTTCCGTTTGTGTTTAACACGATTGGCGTTGATGATGGAATTGCAATGGGTCATGATGGTATGCTTTACTCTCTTCCTTCACGCGAGATTATTGCAGACTCTATTGAAACTGTTATGAATGCTCATAAGTTAGATGCGATGATATGTATCCCAAACTGTGACAAAATTGTTCCCGGTATGATTATGGGAGCGCTTCGCGTAAATGTTCCGACTATTTTTGTTTCAGGCGGTCCGATGCCCGCAGGTCATAAAAAAGATGGTACTCCGATAGATTTATCTACCGCGTTTGAAGCAGTTGGTGTCCACGCTGAGGGAAAAATGACGGATGAAGAGCTTTATGAGATAGAGTGCAACGCATGTCCGAGTGGCGGAAGCTGTTCAGGAATGTTTACGGCAAACTCCATGAACACGCTTTGTGAAGCTATGGGTATCGCGCTTCCTGGAAACGGAACTGTTTTAGCTATGACTCCTGCGCGTATTGAAATGGTTAAAAAAGCTGCTAAGAGAATCGTTGAGATGGCAAAAGCTGATGACAGCAAATATAATCTTCGCAATGTTTTAAATGAAAAAGCAGTTCACAATGCCTTTGTAGTTGATATGGCAATGGGCGGAAGCTCAAACACAGTTCTTCACATGTTGGCTATTGCAAGAGAGGCTGGAGTTGATTTTCCAATTGAAAAAATAAACATCATCGCTGACAATGTAGCGCACATAGCTAAAATATCTCCGTCATTAACAACTGTTCATATGGATGACATTGATAAAGCCGGCGGTGTTAATGCGGTTATGAAAGAGGTAAGCCGCAGAGGTGGACTTCTTTATCTAGACAATCCGACCGTAACCGGCGAAACACTTGGCGAGCGTATAGCAGATGCTAAGATTTTAGATGAAAATATAATTCATAGAAATGAAAATGCTTACTCTCAAGTTGGCGGACTCTCAATTCTTTTTGGAAATCTAGCTTTAGAGGGAGCTGTTGTAAAAACTGCCGGAATTGAAGCAAATATGCGTCAGTTCAAAGGCAGAGCAATCTGTTTTAACTCTCAAGCAGAGGCGATAACTGGGATAATGAGCCGTAAAGTTAAACCTGGCAGTGTTGTAGTTATCCGTTATGAAGGTCCAAAAGGCGGTCCGGGAATGCAAGAAATGCTTGCTCCTACTGCACTTATTCAAGGTATGGGACTTGGGGATAGCGTGGCTCTTATTACCGATGGTAGATTTTCAGGAGCAACAAAAGGTGCCAGCATAGGGCATGTTTCTCCCGAGGCTGCCGAGGGCGGTTTGATAGCATTTGTAGAAGATGGCGATGAGATAGAGCTGGATACTGACAAGCATTTATTAAGATTAAATGTTAGTGATGAAGAGATAGCAAAAAGAAAAGCTAACTACAAACCATATAAAAATGAGGTTAAATCAAAGTGGCTTAAGCGTTACCAACTTTTAGTTTCAAATGCTTCAAATGGTGCAGTTTTAAAAACTGAACTTTAATAGAATAAATGAAAGACAGGAATTTAATTTGAACGCAATTGCAATAAAACATAACGGCGAAATAATAGATTTACAAACTGCTTCAGAGCTTGGTTTTGAGGGAGAACAGATACTTCTAGATAACTCACCGGACTCTCTAGAGGTTCTTCGTCACTCAACAGCTCACCTTATGGCTCAAGCTATAAAATCACTATATCCTGATGCAAAGTTTTTTGTTGGTCCAAATGTTAAAGAAGGTTTTTACTACGACTTTAAAACAAGCCAAGAGATTGGCGAGGGTGACCTTAAAGAAATTGAAAAAGAGATGCTCTCAATTGCTAAAAAGAAATATCCGATAGAGAAGTATGAAATCTCAATGGATGAGGCAAAAGAGAAGTTTAAAAACGACCATCTGAAATTGACTGTTATGCAGAGAATTCCAGGCGACTCTGTTACTATCTATAAACAGGGTGAATTTGAAGATTTGTGTCGCGGACCGCATCTGCCAAATGTTGGGCTTATCAGATATTTTAAACTTACTAAAATAGCTGGTGCCTACCTTGGCGGGGATTCTAACAACGAGATGCTGACTCGTATTTACGGTATAGCATTTGCAGATAAAGAGGCTCTAAAAGCTTATCTCGACATGATGGCAGAAGCTGAGAAGAGAGATCACCGCAAGCTTGGCGCAGAGATGAAAATGTTTACATTCCGTGAAGAGGTAGGTGCTGGTTTTCCTATCTGGCTTCCGGCAGGGGGGCGACTTCGTGCAAGGTTAGAGTCACTTCTGTTTAAAGCTCACCGTAAACGCGGATATGAGCCAGTTCGCGGTCCTGAAATGCTTAGAAGCGATCTTTGGAAAACATCTGGCCATTACCAAAACTATGGCGAAAACATGTACTTTACAAACATAGATGAGATAGAGTTTGGCGTAAAACCGATGAACTGCGTCGGACATATTAAAATATATGAAGATGAACTGCACTCTTATAGAGATTTGCCGATTAAATATTTTGAGTACGGTGTAGTTCACCGTCATGAGATGACAGGTGCGCTTCACGGACTTTTCCGTGTTCGTGAGTTTACTCAAGATGATGCGCATATATTTTGTAGAGCTGACCAGATAGAAGAGCAGATAATAGAGGTTGTCGATTTTGTAGATAAAATCATGTCCACATTTGAGTTTAACTATAAAATGATGCTCTCAACAAGACCGCAAAAAGCTGTTGGAAGTGATGAAGTGTGGGAAGTTTCTACACAGGCGCTAAAAAACGCAATGGATAAAAATAGTCTTGTTTATGAGATAGATGAGGGCGGAGGGGCTTTTTACGGTCCTAAAATCGATATCAAAATAACTGACGCAATTGGGCGTGAGTGGCAATGTGGTACAATACAGCTAGACTTTAATTTACCAGATAGATTTAAACTCGAATATAATGACGAAAGTAATGATAAAATACAGCCGGTTATGATTCATAGAGCAATTTTAGGTTCGTTTGAGCGTTTTATTGGTATATTAACGGAGCATTACGCTGGAGAGTTTCCAATGTTTATCGCTCCAACTCAGGTTGCAATCGTACCTATCGCGTCTACGCACAATGATTACGCTAAAGAGTTGGCAGATAAATTGATAGATTTAGGGGCAGATAGTGAAATCTACTCTAAAAATGATTCTTTAAATAAAAGAATTAGAACAGCGGAAAAAACAAGGGTGCCTATGCTTGTAGTTATAGGTGATGAAGAAGTAGAGTCTCGCAGTGTTGCAATTCGTGACAGAAGAACGAGAGAACAATATAATTTAAGTGAAAGTGAATTTCTTTCTCTTATACAAACTAAAATAAATGAGGTAAATTTTTGAATAAAAAAGACCGTGTAATAATGAATGATGATATTCGTGTACCTGAGGTGCGTTGTAATGTGGATGGAGCAGAATCTTTAGGAATAATTTCTACTGATGCAGCTATGGAAAAAGCAAATGAGTTAGGTTTAGATTTAGTTCTTATTGCTCCTGACGCAAAACCGCCCGTTGCAAAAATTATGGATTACGGCAAGTACAGATATCAAGAAGAAAAAAAACAAAAAGAGCAGAGAAAAAATCAAGTTAAAATTGATATTAAAGAGATTAAGCTTTCTGTAAAAATTGCTGAAAATGATATTAACTACAAAGTAAAACATG
Organism: Sulfurimonadaceae bacterium; assembly: GCA_942493175.1. Lineage (GTDB taxonomy): Bacteria > Campylobacterota > Campylobacteria > Campylobacterales > Sulfurimonadaceae > Sulfurimonas. The sequence goes on along the minus strand of OW818672.1, from coordinate 1,978,944 downwards.
CGAGAGAATTTCTCTCTGAAGGTAAACATGTAAGATTTCGTGTATTTTTAAAAGGTCGTGAAATGGCTAATCCAGAATCAGCAAAAGATGTTCTTTTAAAAGTTTGGTCAATGATAGAGGATGTTGCTGTTATGGATAAAGAGCCTAAGTTTGAAGGTCGTTATTATAACATGTATGTCTTACCTCAAAAATAGCGAACGACTTATATTTAAGGGGTAAATTTTACCCCTCTTTTCTACTTAGCTATTTTAGCTATCAAATCTTCTTTTTGAATCGCGTCAGTTACATATTTTACAATAACAAGACCTTCGGTGTCATTTATATACCACTCTGCAACATGTGCGCTTTCAAAGCCTTTAAGTTTTGAAAGATCTACATCCGCCAATGGAAGATAGAGATGAGAGTGTTTAGTAGGATTTTGAAGCTTCAATGTCCACAGTAGCCATATGGTTGCAACAACTGCCACAGATATTCCTATTGTCTCTCTATCGCTATATCCTAATAGTAATCCAGCCGATGTACCGCCGATAAATGTAGCAAAGTAAGCGACAGAGTTGGCAATTCCAAGAGCAGCGCCTTTTTGGTGTACTTTTGCAAACTTAGTTATCATTGACTGAACAAGAGGTTCCATCATATTGAAAGCAATAAAAAACATCACAACGCCAACTATAAAAATTGTGCTTGAAGTTGTTAATCCCATAATTAAAAAAGAGCCTATAAACAGAGCAATCGAGAGTAAAAATATTTGCTTTGGTTTATTGTATTTTTCACCAAATACAGCAGCAGGACCCATTGCTACCAAACCAAAAATCATAGCAGGCATATAAGCCATATATAAATCAGACTTTTGCCAAGCAAAATCACTGCTTGTTAAAATAATTGGAATAAGAACAAAAGCAATAGTCATAAGACCTTTTTGCATAGCATTTATAATAATCATATTTAAGAGATTCGGATCTTTTAAAATATCTGAAGTTTTTGCGGCTGCATGGTAAGTATGTTTGATTTTTGGAGGTGTCGGCACTTTAGTAAAAAGAAGAACTATCGCTAATACTGCAAAAATAGCTGTTAATATAAAAAGAAATTCAACACCAAATTTTGCGCCTAAAACAGGACCAAGACCCATAGCAAGAGCAAAACTCATTGCAATTGAAGCTCCCATGATTGCCATTGCTTTACCGCGAATCTCCTCTTCTACCAAATCAGAAATCATAGCTGCAATAACAGAACCTATGGCACCTGCACCTTGAAGAAAACGACCAATCATAAGAGTGTAAATATCAGTTGTAAAAGCACAAATAATTGAACCGACTAAAAATATAAGAAGACCGACAAGAAGAGTAGGTTTTCTGCCTATTTTGTCACTCATGGCACCAAAAGGAACTTGAAAAATTGCTTGAGTCAGCGCATAACCACCAACAACTATACCTACAAGCAAGGGAGTAGAACCCTCAAGCTCAAGGGCATAAACAGAAATAACAGGTAAAACTAAAAATAGACCCAAAAATCTAAGTGATAGAATTGCCGAGAGAGGAAAGACTTTTTTAAACATTGTGCACCTTAAATATTATATAATGCGCAATTATATTGAAAAGATTGTTTACACAAACTTTTTAAATCAAGAAAACTTATGTTCAAAGTAAATTGTAAGGATTGTATGTGAAATTAATATTGGCTACATCAAATAAAGGAAAAGTAAGAGAAATCAAAGCACTCTGTGAAGATTTTGAAGTGATTCCATATAGTGAACTTATAGATGAGTTTGAAATAATCGAAGATGGAAGCAGTTTTAAAGAGAATGCTCTTATAAAAGCTAGAACGGTTTTTAAGGCTTTAAATAAAGATGATATTGTAGTTATAGCGGATGACAGCGGAATCAGTGTTGATATTCTTGATGGCAAACCAGGCATTTATAGTGCAAGACATGCCGGAAAAAACGCAAATGATAAGGATAACTTGAACAAACTTATTCAAGATATAAAAGATAAAAATGTTATATCTTCACCTGCACACTACACCGCAGCAATAGCCATAGTTACAAAAAATAGCGAGTATGTTGTTCATGGCTGGATGTATGGAACGGCTATAAGCGAAGCTATCGGCGATGGCGGTTTTGGGTATGATCCTATGTTTATCCCTCTGGGGCATGATAAAACTTTAGGTCAGTTGGATGATGAGGTTAAAAAAAAGTTGTCTCATCGTTCAAAAGCACTTGAGTTAGCCAGAGTGATTATAAAATCATTATAAATTAGGCAAAAAACCAAAAAACAACCCCGACAACTATTCTATAAATTCCAAAGCCCACAAATGTATGGGTTGTAAGAAATTTCATCATCGCTTTGACGGTTATAAATGCAACAACAAATGCTGTTGTAAACCCGATTGCCAAAAGTGAGTAGTCATCCACAACGAGCTCGTGGCGGTTTTTAAACAAATCGTAAGCTGTTGCTGCAAACATAGTTGGGATTGCTAGTAAAAAAGAGAATTCGGCGGCACTTTTGCGTGATAATCCACTAAAAAGTCCTCCAATCATAGTGGCTCCCGAGCGGCTGGTTCCAGGTATCATTGAAAAAGTTTGAAAGAGTCCTATCATCAGAGACTCTTTTATAGTCAGTTCATCTACGGTTTTGTCGCTGCTCTCATCATGGTCTCTTCTAAAATATTCTATAATCAAAAATGCAATACCTCCGAGTATGAGCATTATTGCAACGGTTTCTATCCCAAAAAGCCCTTTTATTGTTTTATAAAATAAAAATCCAAAAACAGCTGTCGGTAAAAATGCTACTGCGATTTTAAGCCACAAATTTTTGTTTGCCAGAAGCCTTTGTGAAAATAGAAACAAAACTGCCAAAATACTTCCCAGTTGAATAGATATCTCAAATGTTTTGTGTGCTATTGTCTGCTCAAGTCCTAACAGATGTGAAACAAGTATTAGATGCCCCGTAGAAGAGATTGGCAAAAATTCCGTCAAGCCCTCTATTGTGCCTAAAATTATCGAATCAAGTATGGTCATAAAAGCCCTTAATATATTTGCAATTTGCAATTTTTGTTGAAATTCTAGCATAAAAATAAAGAGTCACTTTATCTTATTTGGATATAATGCGAGGTTTTAAATTATAATTTATTAGGAACTTTTACATGTTACTTTTCACACCGGGACCTACTCCAGTACCTCAAAATGTTCGCAATGCAATGTCAGACGAGACTATGCATCACCGCACGCCTGAATTTGAAGCAATTTTTGAAAAAACCAGAAAACATCTTTTTAATCTTTTTGGGAGTGATGAGGTTGTAATGCTTGCATCTAGTGGAACAGGCGCTATGGAAGCAGCTGTTATAAATCTGTGCCATAACACTCTTTTAAATGTAAATTCCGGAAAATTCGGTGAGAGATTTGGCAAGATTGCTCTGGCTCATGGACTTGGCAATGTTGAGATAAAAAATGAGTGGGATACGCCGGTAACTGTTAAAGAAGTTGTAGAAGCGGTTAAAAATAACTCTAATATTGATGCTATCGCAGTTCAGATAAGCGAATCAGCAGGTGGACTTCGTCACCCTGTTGAAGAGATTGCAAAGGCCGTAAAAGAGATAAATCCAAATATTATGATTATAGCAGATGGCATAACCGCTGTCGGTGTTGAAGAGATTGATGTTACAAATATTGATTGTTTGATTGCAGGAAGCCAAAAAGCTCTTATGCTTCCTCCCGGACTTGCAATTTTGGGACTTAGTAACGCCGCAATTGAGAAGATAGGAAAAGGCAGAGGTTATTACTTCAATCTTGCTACCGAGATAAAATCTCAAAGAAAAAATACTACTGCCTGGACGGCAGCTACAACTCTTACTATCGGGCTTTTAGAGATACTGGAGACGATAGAAAAAAACGGCGGAATTAAAAAGCTCTATGAAGAGACTACAAATAGAGCAAATGCTGTTTTATCGGCACTTCAAGAGATTGGCTTGCATATATATCCAAAAACTCCGGCACTATCTATGACAACAATCGATGACGAAAATGCATCACAAATCAGAAAAATTTTAAAAACTGATTTTGGTGTAAATGTTGCAGGCGGACAGGACCATTTAGAGGGTAAGATTTTTCGTATAAATCAGATGGGATTGATTGCTCCGTATGAAATTGCATGGGTTGTCAATTCTGTTGAACTCGCTCTTGCTAAACTTGGACGCAGAGCTTATGATGGAACTGCAAACAGAGTCTTTAATGAAAAATATTTCAAGTTGGCGAGTAAATGATTTTAGAGCAAATGTTTTCAGACCAGTTTATGAAAGTGGGTATATAAATGATTCTAGAGCATGAAATACCTAGCGGTTCAAGACTCTACTTTGGCAATAGTGCTAAGATAAAAAGAGAGATAGAAAAAGTTGCTAGTGATATTTTGTATGCTAAAGGCTTTGAAGAGATAGTTACCCCGATATTCTCTTATCATCAGCATAAAAGTATTGCAAATGAAAAAGAGTTGATAAAAGTAAACGATGAAAAAAACAACTCTATATCTCTAAGAGCTGATTCAACAATCGATGTTGTTAGAATAATTGAGAAGAGACTTGGGCGTAATACTGAACACAAGAAGTGGTTCTACATCCAGAGTGTTTTTCGTTACCCGACAGATGAGCAGTACCAGATAGGTGTTGAGTTTATGGGTGAGAGCAAACTGTCGTCTGTTTTAAATATAGCGATAGATATTTTTGATAAATTAGAAGTAAAACCTCTAATTCAAATCTCAAATATGATGATACCAAAACTGCTGGTTGAGATGTTTGATGAGTTGACTTTGGATGATTTTAGACATGTAAATATAGAAAAATTTATAAACTTAAAAGTTGAGTGGTTAGAGAAACTTGTATATCTTCAGCATGCTGAGCAGATTGATGAACTACTTGAAATAGTTCCGGCTGAGATAAAGATAGAATTAGAAAAAATGAAAAATTTATGCGGTGACATAACTTGTCAAAATAGTGTTTTGGCACCGATGTATTATGCGAAAATGCTCTATTATGATGAGCTCTTTTTTAGAAGTATACTTGGTAACGAAGTTTTCGCCCGTGGCGGAAGATACAAAAATTCAGAACTGAGTTCTGTTGGTTTTGCGATTTATACAGATGTGTTGATAGAAACAAAAGCGAAGTAAAAGAGGAATATAATGAAAGCAGATTTAATAGTAGGCATACAGTGGGGCGACGAAGGAAAAGGCAAGATTGTCGATAGGTTGGCAAAAGAGTACGATATGGTTTGCAGAAGCCAAGGCGGGCACAATGCGGGGCATACAATCTGGGTTGATGGTACAAGATATGCACTTCATCTGATTCCATCAGGTATATTAAATCCAAAAGCTATTAATGTTATCGGAAACGGGGTTGTTCTATCTCCCTCTTCAATAATTAAAGAGATGCAGCAGTTTGATGCACTAGAGGGAAGACTTTTTATATCTGATAAAGCTCATTTAAATCTACCTTACCACTCATTAGTCGACCAAGCTCGTGAAAAACTAAAAGGCGACAGTGCTATCGGAACGACGGGCAAGGGCATTGGACCTGCTTATTCTGATAAAATAAATCGTGTCGGTGTTAGAGTAGGCGAACTTTTAGACCCTGCTAAACTTTGTAAATCTGTAATGAGTTATTTTGAACAAAATAGAGAAATTTTTAATATTTTAAATATCCAAACACCAAACGAAAGTGAACTTTTGGTAGAGCTTCAAGAATATAGCGTTAAGCTTTCCCCGTTTATTACGGATACTACTCAGATGATTTGGAGAGCGTTAGACAAAGAGAATAAAAGAGTTCTGCTAGAGGGCGCTCAGGGAACCATGCTAGACATCGACCATGGAACTTATCCGTATGTAACTTCAAGCTCAACAGTAAGTGCAGGAGCATGTACAGGTCTTGGTATAAATCCTAAAGATATAGGCAAAGTTATCGGTATTGTAAAAGCGTACTGCACTCGTGTTGGTAACGGACCATTCCCTAGTGAAGATTTGGGAGAAGATGGCAAGCTAATCGGTGAAAAAGGGCATGAGTTTGGTACAACGACAGGACGCGCAAGAAGATGTGGCTGGTTTGACGCAGTAGCATGTAGATATGCAAGCCGCCTAAACGGATGCGATGAGTTGGCATTGATGAAACTTGATGTTCTTGATGGATTTAAAGAGGTAAAAGTTTGTGTAGCTTACGATTTAAACGGTGTGGAGATTGACTATCTGCCTGCAAACTTAAATGATGTAAAACCGATTTACAAATCATTTAAAGGGTGGGATAAATCAAAAGGTGCCAGAAAATTTGAAGAGCTTCCAAAAGAGGCGCAAGACTACATCAGAGTGATTGAAGAGATTACAAAAACAAAAGTAGGTATAATTTCTACATCGCCAGAAAGAGATGATACAATTATATTATAAACCGCTTAGGCACTGAAGCTAGCCTCATTCGAGGCAGAAGATTTTTTGCAAAGTTGTAAGAAATTTGCTTTATAGTATGGAGAAAAGTTTATGAAAACTCGCTTTAGCCCATTAGTAAAAATTAAAAAAAATGTTATGCAAAAAAGTGAGCAATTTTTACAAAAAGCAAACAGCAATCTAAACAGTGCCAGTACGGCACTTGAACTCTCATATAGCTCTTTAAAAGATGTTGAACCTCCAAGGAGCGGCACAATGAGTGAAATGTTGGCTTCAAGAACACTGCTAAACTCCCAAAGAGAATTGATAAAGCACAATAGAGAGTGGGTCAATTTCGCAGCTAACCAAGTTAATCAAGCAAAAAAACAACTAAAACTTGATACGATTGAACATGAAAAATTTCAATATTTAGAACTTCAAGAGATAAAACAAGAGCTTCAAAAGATAAAAATTAAAGATGCAAAAGAGTTAGACGAAATTGCATTAATGACACATAATGGAAAAAACAGATGATAAAATTATTTTTGGCAATCCTTTTTACTTTGACATCGCTAAGTGCATTAGAGACTAGCAATAAACTATTTGAGTGTACAGAAATTTTTAAAGCAAGAAAGAGTGAGCTTCTTGTAGAACTTGAGCGCATAGATGAGCAAAAACAATCACTTAGCGCTCTTAAAACAGCGACGGAAGAGTTGTTAGTAAAACGAGAGGCGAAGGCATCTCAAGACGAAGCTGCAGTTAAGGCAAAATTGGGTGAAATTTCTTCCAAAGAAGAGTCCATAAAAAAAATGCTTCAAAAAAATGAAGAAATTTTAAAAGAGATAAAAGCTATAAAAATGAGCAAAACGGCTGAAACTTTCGCAAAGATGAAAGCAGGAAATGCAGCAGATGTTCTCTCTAAAATGGAGTCTCAAGATGCAGCGACAATACTCTCCTCGCTAAAGCCTAAAACAGTAGGAACAATTTTGAGCAAAATGGATGCACAAAAGGCTTCCGAACTTACACTAATATTGGCAAAGTAATTTTATTTAAGAATTATCAGTTAAAATCACACTCAATAATAAACCAGAGAGTTTTTGCATGCTAAACAATATGAGCTTTTACAATTTTATGCACAAACAGATTTTAGTTTTGATTGCGCTTTTTGCTTCAACTGCTACCTCCTATGTTTTTTTTGGTATTGTTTACTCATCTTATATTATTGAGCCTTTATGGTATCTGTTGGTTTTAGCAGCCTCATATTGGGGATATAGTTTACATAGATCATATTCTAAAAATAATTACACAATTAAAGATAAAGAAAAATGGCTAAGTAAATTACGATATTTTATATTTTTCTATTTTTCTACATGGACAATAATGTTTATTGTGTATGTGTCTCGCGACAATATTGAACTTCACTATCTTGCAATTTTCACACAGCTTGGCGTTGCAGTTGTTGCAACAACTATTCTTGTAACAGAAAAAAAATTGGCACTTTTCATTTTGACATCTTCTATGCTTCCTATAACAATCTATCTTCTGCTTATCGGGGAATTTTACTCTTATGTTATAGCAATTTTAACAGTTGTGTTGGCTTGGGTGCTTTTATATGGCTCAAGAAACACATATAATTATCTGCTTAGAAATCAGTTTCAAGCGTACCATGACTATCTGACCAAGCTTGGAAATAGGCGTTATTTTGTGGAGCTATTAGAAGATGCTATAAAAATTCAAAAGAACGATAATAAGTATATGTATCTATTTTTGATAGATTTAGATCACTTTAAAACTATCAATGATACGCTCGGGCATGATATTGGAGATAAGCTTCTGGTAGAAGTCGCAGACAGAATGAAGATGCTTGTTAGAATAAACAATAGCACTGTTTCAAGATTAGGCGGAGACGAATTTTGTATATTAAGTGCAGTACATAAAGATAAAAACAGGTGTTTGGAAATAGCTCAAGAGTTTGCAGAGGAGTTACTGCATGTAATCAAACGAACATATATTATAGAAGAGCATCACCTTTACATAAGTGCAAGTATCGGGGTAAGCATCATAGACAATCCAAAAGTGACGGCTAATACCCTGATAAAAGAAGCTGATATTGCTATGTATGAAGCCAAATCTAAAGGGCGAGACGGAGTTATTTTATTTAACGATGAATTGTCGGTAAGAATAGAAAGAAAGCTGGAGATAGAGAGATTGCTTCATTTTGCTTTGGAAAAAGGCGAAATAACACTTCATTATCAACCACAGATGAATTTAAAAAGTGAAATTATAGGTTGTGAAGTTCTTGTTAGATGGAACAATGAACAGCTGGGAAATGTAGGACCTGATGAATTTATTCCAATCTCAGAGCAGACTGGATTTATTGTTGAGCTCGGGTATTATATATTGGAAGAGTCGTTTAAAACATTTAGCGAGTGGGATAAAAACGGAATAAATTTAGAGCAATTATCTATAAATATAAGTATGAGACAGATATTTCATACAACATTTATTGAAGATGTATCAAAGCTATGCACTCAATATTTAAATCAAGAGCTAAGCTCAAGGATAGTTTTTGAGATGACAGAGACTAGTGTTGCTGAAGATATAAGCAAGCTGATAGATATAATGAATAAAATCAAACGATTTGGCATTCGATTTTCAATGGATGATTTTGGTACCGGTTATTCATCACTAAGTTATCTGCGTCAAATACCGATAAATGAACTAAAAATTGACAAATCATTTATTATTGAATTAGATGATATTAAAAAAGACACAAATATGGTTAAAACGATACTGAATATTGCCAAAAATTTGGGTTTGAGTGTAGTTGCGGAGGGTGTAGAAACAGAGATGCAAAAAGATTTTTTAATCAAAGAAAATTGTACTATTTTGCAAGGTTACTACTTCTCAAAACCTCTAAATAGAGAGAAATTTGAAGAGTATGTTGCCGGTAGATTAAAAAAATAAAACAGCCAATTTGCGTAAAATAACTCTTTTCTAATCGTAAACTAACCTTACTTATTGTAAAATATCCAAATTTATTTTAATACAAGTAAGGTTCATCGATGAAAATATCACTTAAAACTATACCTCATATAGCTAATAAGATCGCAATTGATTTAAATAAGAGTGGTGTTGTTACGATGACAAAAGGTCTTGAGCCGATTATGCAAGAAGCCGAGAAGATATTGATGCATGATGCCAAGCAAGAGATGGCACTTGAAGAAAAAACTCATGAAATATGTGAAGAGAATGAAGAGCAGATAGAGTTTAATCTAGTTGATGAGAGACAGCTATTTTTTATGATTAAGAAAAAACTGGCTCCGGAATTTGGTGTTATCTTAAACTATGAAGAGCGCTATTCAGATATTTCTCATAAAATTTTAGATGAACTGTATGAAGAGGATTTGATACACTTCGATGTTACGGAAAACCGCATAAAAAATATTATTTATAATGCGATTACATCTTTTATAGCGGAAGCTTCAGAGCTTGACAACGCAATTATGGACAAAATCAGAACATATAAAAAGAGATATATCCCTGGAACGGATGATTTTGATATTTTATATGAAAAACTTTACAGAGAAGAGTTGACAAAAAGAGGTATGGAGTAGATGAGTATGAAAAAAGTCTGGATTTATCTTGAAAATGGAACTTTTTTAGAAGCGAATAGCTTTGGTGCACAAGATACCGTAGTGGGTGAAATAGTTTTTAATGTCTCTATGAGCGGGTATCAAGAAATAATGTCTGACCCGTCATACGCAGGGCAGTTTGTAACATTTACAATGCCTGAAATTGGAAATGTCGGTGTAAACTCTCAAGATATGGAGAGCAAACGCGCTCATGCAAAAGGTATGATAGTTAGAAAATATCAAGAGAGATACTCTAACTTTAGAGCTGAAAATTCCCTTGCTTCGTTTTTAAAAGAGCAAAAAGTTATGGGAATCTGTGACATCGATACAAGATTTATAACAAAGATGCTAAGAAATGAGGGTGCTATGATGATGATAGCATCTACTGAAATTAGTGATAAAGCTGAGTTAAAAAAGATTTTAGAAAATAGCCCTAGAATAGAAGATGTTAACTATATAGAGCAGGTTAGTACGAAAACAGCATATAAGCATACTCAATCTACATATAATGAGAGAGTTTTCGAGTATGACGCTGCACCGGCTCAAGAAGCAAAAGTTGTAGTTTTAGATTTTGGCGTAAAAACAAACATTTTAAATGAGCTGGTTAATGCAAAAATAGGCGTTGAGGTTATTCCTAATAACTTTAGTGCCGATGCTCTTATAAAAAGATACAACTCTAAAGAGATAGACGGTGTTTTCTTATCAAATGGACCTGGTGACCCGCTTGTGCTAAAGAATGAGCAAGAGGAGATTAAAAAACTTATAGCTGCAAAAATTCCGATGTTTGGAATCTGTTTGGGGCATCAACTTCTCTCAATCGCTCACGGTTATGACACATATAAACTAAAATTCGGTCACCACGGCGGAAACCAGCCTGTAAAAAATATGAAAACAGGTTTGGTTGAGATTACTGCTCAAAACCATAACTACAATGTTCCGGATAATATTGTAGAGATTGCGGAGGTTACACATGTTAATCTTTTTGACAATACAATCGAGGGTTTAAAATACAATAACTCTCCAATTTTTTCTGTTCAACACCATCCTGAATCTAGTCCCGGTCCAAAAGAGAGCAGATATATATTCGGTGAATTCTTATCTTTAATAAAAAGATAAGAATCATCTTCCTCTCTCCTCTAACTCCTTTTTGTTAATATAGTGTTAAAAGTAAATCAAAAATTAACAAAATAGTTAAATTTGTCAAAATATTGTCAATATTTAAGAATTCTTAAACATTTATACTGTTAATATATCAATGTTAATTAGTTTAATAAATTTAGCTTAATTTAATTGAACTTAATTGCTTTGAATCTTTAAGGAGGCTATATATGGAAAATCGTCCATTAGAGTACGACTATACAATTGCAAAGATGTTTATGTTTACAACAATTCTTTTGGGAATTGTTGGTATGCTCATCGGTGTAATTTTAGCATTTCAACTTGCTTTTCCGGGAGTTAATTTAATTCTTGGAGAGGGTTTGGCTGAATATACTAATTTTAGTCGTCTTCGTCCACTGCATACTGATGCAGTAATATTTGGGTTTACACTAAGTGGTGTTTTTGCTACTTGGTATTATGTCGGTCAAAGAGTGTTAAAAGTATCTATGGCAGAATCAAAGCTGTTAATGGCTTTGGGTAAAGCACATTTTTGGCTCTATTTGGTTGTTGTTGTAGCGGTTGTTGTTTCACTTTTTGCCGGTGTTACTACCTCAAAAGAGTATGCTGAATTTGAATGGCCGATAGATATTGCTGTTGTGCTAGTTTGGGTTATCTTTGGTATGAGTATATTTGGTCTTATCGGTATTCGCCGTGAGAAATCACTATACATATCTATTTGGTACTATATTGCAACTTTCTTAGGTATAGCTATGCTTTACCTTTTCAACAATATGGAAATCCCAACAATTTTAGGAACATCTGCTTCTGGTGAATCTGGTATAGGTTCATGGTATCACTCTGTTTCAATGTATGCAGGTACTAATGATGCGCTAGTTCAGTGGTGGTATGGTCATAATGCAGTTGCATTTGGTTTTACTGTTCCTATTGTTGCGATGATTTACTACTTTTTACCAAAAGAGTCCGGACAAGCAATTTATTCATATAAGCTATCTCTACTCTCTTTCTGGGGATTAATGTTTGTATATTTATGGGCTGGCGGACACCACCTTTTATACTCAACTGTTCCAGATTGGATGCAGACTATGGGTTCAATATTTTCAGTAATATTGATTTTACCATCTTGGGGTTCTGCTATTAATATGCTTCTTACAATGAAGGGTGAATGGCAACAAGTCGCGGCTTCTCCATTGATTAAGTTTATGGTTTTGGGTTCGACATTCTACATGTTCTCGACACTAGAAGGTCCGATTCAAGCAATTAAATCAGTTAATGCGATAGCACACTTTACCGACTGGATTGTCGGGCATGTACATGACGGTGTTCTTGGTTGGGTTGGCTTTATGATTATGGCTTCACTTTATCATATGGCTCCTCGTGTGTTTAAAAGAGAGATTTACTCTAAATCTTTAATGGCAACACAATTCTGGATTCAAACATTAGGTGTTGTTTTATACTTCACTTCTATGTGGATAGCAGGTATTACGCAGGGTATGATGTGGCGTGCTCACGATGAGTTTGGTAATTTAGCTTACTCATTTATCGATACCGTAACAGTTTTACATCCTTATTACGCTATTCGCGGTGTTGGCGGTCTTTTATATCTAGTTGGTTTCTTAATGTTCGCATATAACATTTATAAAACTATGTCTGCTCGTCCTGTTGAGGAACATGAGCTACAAAATGCATCGCCTATGGGCGCTTAATAGAAAGGATTTAATATGTTTCATTGGTTAGAAAAACATCCGTTCTTTTTTGCGGTAGGTGTGTTTTTGGTAATTTCGTTTGCAGGTTTAGTTGAGATTCTTCCAAGCTTTGCTCAGGCTTCTCGTCCAGTTATAGGTACGGCTCCATACTCTACTTTAGAGTTAGCAGGTCGCCATGTTTATATTAAAAATAGCTGTAATGCATGTCATTCACAACTTGTTCGTCCGTTTAAGTCAGAAACTGACCGTTATGGTCACTACAGCTTAAGCGGTGAGTATGCTTATGATAGACCATTCCTTTGGGGTTCAAAAAGAACCGGACCTGATTTGATGCGTGTCGGTAACTATCGTACGACTGACTGGCATGAAAATCATATGAAAGACCCGGCTTCTGTTGTTCCAGGTTCGATTATGCCTGCTTACAGATGGATGTTTACAAAAAATGCTGATATTGATACTGCATTTGCAGAGCAATTAACGGTGGCACAATACTTTTCAGTTCCTTATAACCAGCCGGTACCTATGAAAGATGGGTCAACCGCAGTTGTAAAGATGGGGGGTAGTGTTGTTGAAGCAAATGCTATAGCTTTAGAAGAAGCAAAGGCAATCGCAACAGACATGAAAGATCAAGATGTTAAAGATGCTGTAGATCGTGGCGAAATCCCTGAGATAGTTGCACTAATTGCATATTTGAATAGTCTTAAGTAGAGGTTTATGGTGAATATCGCAGAACTGCAAGCTTATGGATACTTTACATTAACTATACTTCTTGTACTAGCATTGTATGGCTATATATACCATCTCTACAGTACAAAAAAAGATGTTGACGGGGTTGACTATGAGAGTTATAGTGATATGGCACTTAAAGATGATATAGATGATACTCCGGTATCGCCTAAATCTGATAAAGAGAAATAGGAGAGATATATGAATAAGCTTTATCTTTGGGGAATTATTATAATTGCCGTAATGCTTGGTGCTACTTACTTGTCTGTAGGCGGTTCAAAGGGTGGTTTAAATAATGATATCGTCAACATGCTTGCGATTACTGGGGCAGTTGCATTAGTTTTAATTACAGTTTTTGTTGTAATTAAATATGTTCGTCAAATGCAAGTAGATAGCGCAAGCGGTGAACTTGCAGATGAAAATTGGGATGGCATAGGCGAATATAAAAACAGTGTTCCAACTGGTTGGGCTGTTATGTTTTTGCTTACAATGGTTTGGGGTATGTGGTACTTTACAATCGGTTATCCGTTAAACTCATATTCACAAATAGGCGAGTATAATGAAGATACTTTAGCGCATAATGCTAAATTTGAAGCACAGTATAAAGATATTACAGGCGATAAACTAGTAGAAATGGGTGAGTCTGTTTTCTTGGCTGAGTGTAAAGTTTGTCACGGTATAAATGCTGATGGTATTGATGGCAAAGCGGCTAATTTAAATAAAAGAATTAGTGTAGCTTCTGTTAAGCATGTACTTGAAAAAGGTTCAAACAATAAGCTTTTAGGCATGGAAATGCCGATGCCAGATCGTAACGGTCTTTTAAATTCAAATACAGGTGCTCTGATTACTGATGCTGAAATCGATATCGTTTCTGCTTATGTAGCAAACGGTATGAGCGGAGATGGTGCTGATGTATTTGCCGGTGCATGTGCAATGTGTCACGGAGCAGACGGCAAAGGTATGGAGTTTGTTGCGCCAAATATTGCATCATTCTCGCCTGCACTAGTTAGCACTATTCTCGCTCACGGTAAAAAAGGTGTTATTGGTGTTATGCCTAAGTTTGAGAGACTTAACGATAAACAAAAAGAAGCTGTTGGTGCATACATCACTAGCATAAGTAAATAAGGAGTCAGGTATGAATGAAAATAGAAGCGTATTTTCTCTTGATGGTATAACTGGCATGTTAGTTGCAACTGTTTTACTTTTGGTTATTTTGGTTGCTCTTACTGTTTGGAACATGAATGTGCAAAATACAAATGCATCAAACTTTTACGATATCAAAGATGAAGCATCTATCAAAATGAAAGGCTCAATTGCAGCTGATCATGTTGTTGATGTAAAGTAGAGGGGTATAGAATGGAAAAAATTATTTCATGGGGTCTAGTAATAATGGCTCTTTATACTGCTTACGCGGTTTTAACACCAAATCATCTCTACATCGGTTAGGAAATTTCATTGAAGTTTTCAAGAGGGCTTAGTGCCCTCATCCTCACACTTTTTTTTAATGTTTCCCTGTCGGCACAATATTTATATAAAGATGAACTGATTTTCAATCCGGCATTTAATGCAGAAGTTGAGAAATTGGGCTTAGAGCTATATGAAAAAACTGGCATATCTCTTAGGCTGGTAATGCTTAAAGAGTTGCCAAACAAGATGAATATAGTAGAGTATGAAAATGAGTTAATAAAAGATTTTAACTCATCTACGATTTTGCTTACTTTTTCAGAGATGGATTCTAAAGTAGATATTCTGGCAAATCCACCATCTTTATATGAGTATTTTGATAAAAAACAGGTACTGAGTCCGGTAGCTTCGCCTGTTCAAGCATTTACAATGGCACTATTTTACAGCGATGGTTTTGCTTCTTTTAAAGAGATAGCAAGTAGCTACGGCGGAACTATTATTCCACTTTTGGCTCAAAAAGCTAAGGCGGGTGAAGTTTTAGGCAAATACTCCGGTTCAATGTTTAACGGCTATGCAGATATTGCAGAGCAGATTGCTTCTAGTAAAGGAGTTGTGCTAGAAAATGCTGTCGGCAATGCAAATCAAAACAGTATATTTGCGGTAAAAGTATTGTTCTACGGTTTTATTGTTTATGGTATATTTCTTTACATTAAAAGAAAACTATACACAAGAAGGCAGAAGAATGAATCTAAGTAGTGGCAGAATTTGGCCTTATGCAATAGGTATATCTATAACTCTTGTGTTTGGTGCTTGCGTTGCAACAATAGTTATTACAAACAAGATGCCGGTTGAGAAGAGTGATACCTATATGATGGGTTATCATGAAGCAGACGATAAAGCCAACGAGATAATAGAGGCTCAAATAGCTTTTAATAAAAAGTATAAAATAGAGTATGTTGCAAATAGTCTTAAACAGCAAAACGGTATTATCAAATATAGAGTGAGTGATATTAATTCAAATCCCGTAAACAACGCTAAAATAAACATAGTAGTTACAAGACCGAATAATCACGAGCATGACCAAGAGCTAAGCAATCCAAAGATTGAGAACGGCATTTATACTTTTGACTCTTTTACCCTTGCTGGGGAGGGTAGATGGGATATTATGGCAAAAGTTAGTGTAGATGATGTCCAAAGATTTTATAACATTAAGACAGACACAAGAGGCATGGAAGTAGTAGAATATTAGGTTATAATAGAGCTATGAATAATTCTATTATAGTCTTGCCATCAGCCCGTGCAGTGCGTCATGAGCAACTTAGTATAGAGGGTCTGACTCTATTTTTACCAAACTTCATAACTATGAGCGATTTTATCTCAAAGCTCTGCATAGTAAAAGATTTTAAAACATTGGACGCCGATAGCAGGGTTTTGCTCCTTTTAGAAGCAAGCGATTTTAAAAACTTTAAAAATCTCCAAATAGAGCGAAACTTTTTTACCTTCACAAAAAATTCATCATATATATTTAAATTTTACGAAGAGTTAAGCGCAGAGATGTACGATATAAGAGCACTGAGCACTTCAGATATCTATGGCGAGTATGAAGAGCATATAGCCATACTTCAAGAGCTCTACGCTAGATATGAGCTTCTGTGCAGCCAAAAAAAGCTTTTGGATAAAATATTTTTGCCAAAACTTTACAGCTTTAATGAAGAGTATGTGAAAAGTTATAAAAATATAGAGTTGCATATCGATGGGCATTTAACTAATTTTGAGTTAGAACTTTTGGAGAGGTGTTGTGAATTTTGCAATGTAGATATAGTATTTAGCGCTACCGGATTTAACTCTAAAATGCAGAAAAAATTCTTAAACTTAGGCATAGAGCTTGAGATAGGTTATGAGTATAAAATTTCACTAAACACAAACAGCGTACTTCAAAAAAACAGAATCATACAAAATAAAAAAGTAACATGTGAATCTTTTAGCGAGCCAATTTTACAAGCAGCGTTCGTTAAAAAGAAGATATTCGACTTTGTAAATATGGGTTATAAACCTGAAAAAATTGCAGTTATTTTGCCTGATGAAAATTTTGCAAATATTTTAAAAATATTTGATGAAAAATCAAACTTCAACTTTGCAATGGGTGAGTCGTTTGGCTCAACTAAAATATATGAAAAACTAAATGCTACATGCAAGTTTATTGAGCAAGATTCAAAAGAGAATGAAGCAAGGTTGCAGAGAGTCGGAGACGAGTTCTATATGGAAATTCGTTCAATCTATGGCAAAAAAAGTCAAGATATAGATATTTTAGAGTTTTTAAATAGGTATAAAGAGAGTTTTAGTGATAAAAAAGCGCAAAAAATATTTGAAGAAGAGGTTTATAACTTTAAAAATATTCTCCCTTTTATGAGAGATATGAGTATGAAATCCATCTTAAGCGTTTTTTTGCAGAGGTTATGCGCTAGAACACTTGATGATGTTAGAGGCGGAAAAGTAACTGTAATGGGAGTTCTTGAAACTCGTTCAGTTCATTTTGATGCAGTTGTAATCGTAGATTTCAGCGACTCAAATGTTCCAAAGAAGAGCGATAAAGATATGTTTATAAACACTCAAATCAGAGAAATTGCAAATCTTCCAACGATGAGTGACAGAGAAAATCTTCAAAAACATTACTATGAGATGCTTATTAACAGAACTAAAGAGGTGGCAATTTCGTTTGTAAAATCAAGCGACAGCAGTGCATCAAGGTTTTTAAAACAGCTTGGAATAAAAGAGAAAAACAGACATAACGAACAAGAGTATGCGGGCGTTCTTTTTGAAATGGCGGCACCAAATTCAAAAGAGGAGGAGAGCATAGTTTTGGAGTATAGCTTCAGAGATAAAAAACTCTCCGCAACAAAATTAAAAACATTTCTTACATGCAAGAGAAAATATTACTATAAATATGTCAAATATATCGAAAATCACGAGATTCCAAAAGATATGCCAAAAGAGCATGAGATTGGCTCTGCCGTGCACAGTGCGCTCAAAGAGTTATATGCAAACAGAAGCTTTTACGAGAGCGCTGAGGAGTTAAAGCGTGATTTGGATGCAGAGCTTAAAAATGCCTGCGGAGAGAGCGAGCTTGAGGAGTATCTGATAGCTATGCAAAAAAGAAGAATGGATATTTTTTGTCAAAACGAGGTTAAAAGATTTGCGGATGGCTGGATGGTAGAGCAGTGTGAGGCGAGTTTAGAGAGTGAATTTGCTGGAATGATATTAGTCGGGCAGATAGACAGAGTAGATAAAAGAGGCAATGAAGTTTTCGTTCTTGACTATAAGACAGGCTCCTATCCGCTTTATACAGAGAAAAATTTTACGGAGGCGACGGACTTTCAGCTTGAGTTTTACTATCTGTTGGCTCAAAAATTTGGCAATGTTGTCGGCTGCGGATATTATGACTTAAAAGAATCAAAGATAGTGGATGAACCTTTTTTAAGAGAAAAACTCTCACTTTTGGAGTCGCATGTAAAAGATTTGCTTAACATTGAAGATGTGAACTTTAGCAAGTGTGAAGATTTGAAGAGCTGTTTGTATTGTGAATATAAAATCATGTGCGGACGAGGGTGATGTTTATAAATGACACAATTAAAAATAGAACTAAAGGCTGAAAAATGAGCGAAGAAGAAAAAAACAAAAACAATCCGTTGCACGGTGTCAACCTGCAACATATTTTGGAGACTCTAGTTGAGCGTTATGGGTTTAAAGAGCTGGGCAATAGGATTGACATCAGATGCTTTTTGATAAATCCGACTATAAGCTCATGCTTGAGGTTTCTTAGAAAAACTCCGTGGGCGAGAACAAAAGTCGAAGAGTTATATATCAGAGAGTGCAAAAACAAGTAGGTAAAAATAATCAATGGAGATATTGTGTTCATAAATAACCTAGCCTACGAGGCAAGTGCAGGAAGCGGAAAAACTTTTATGCTAGTTGTTCGTTACCTTAGTTTGCTTTTTAAAGGTGCCCAGCCATCAAAAATACTCGCTCTTACATTTACAAACAAAGCCGCAAATGAGATGCAGGAGAGGATAGTTGCTACGCTTGAAGAGCTTGATAGCAGAGGAGAGTTGGATGAGATAGTAAAGGTTACAGAGCTTTCACGAGAGTATCTGCTTTCAGAGCGCCAAAGAGTTTTAAACGAATTTTTAAATGCACATACAAAGATAATGACGATTGACAGCTTTTTTACAAAGATTCTTAGAAAGTTCTCACTCTATGCCTCTTTGATGCCCGACTTCTCAACATTCAGCTCACAGCATGAGCTAAAACTTCTCTCACGATTTTTAAAAGAGGTAAGCGTGGCGGGCAAAAAAGAGACGCTCATTACGCTCTCGCTTGCTTCAAACAAAAGGATTACCGACATATTTGAGCTGTTGGATGAGTTTTATATCAAGTTCCAAGAGTTAAAGCATATCGGGTTTAAAAAGCAGGATACTTTGCAGTTTGAACAAGAGGCACTTTCTTTCATGTCGGAGCTGAAAAAAATTGTAATTTCCTGCAAAGCGGCTTCGAGTACAGCTATTAAGGGCGTAAGTGCGGAGAGTTTTGAAGAGCTTTGCGAGAAAGCTTGGATAGAGAGGGAGAGCTTAAATTACAGTACATTTTCGAAGTGTTTTACCCCTGCGATGGATGATTTGCTATTTAAAATAAAAGAGGCTATAAAAGAGCAGAACAGGGCAAAAGAGCAGAACTTCTTTTTTGCCATAAAAGAGCTGGTAAACATATATGCTAAGAGTAAAAAAGCGCTATACATGGACGATAGCGAGCTTAGTTTTAACGATGTTACATATCTAGTTTATGAGATTTTAAAGCTCATCGACGATAGTGAGTTTTTATACTTTAGACTTGATTCGCAGATAGAGCATATGCTGCTTGATGAGTTTCAAGATACGAGCATTTTGCAGTATGAGATATTAAAACCGCTCATAAATGAGATAACATCTGGCAAGGGCATCTTTGACAATGGAAGTTTCTTTTTTGTCGGAGATGTGAAGCAGTCTATCTACAGATTTCGCGGTGGTGTAAGTGCACTTTTTGATGCAGTTAGAGAGGAAAACGGCACTCATGTAGAGAAACTATTGACAAACTATCGCTCACAAAAAGAGATTGTCGGGTTTATAAATAGTGTTTTTGAGCAAAAAATAAAAAACTATACGCCTCAACTAGCCAGAGCAGAGGCAGATGGTGGATATGTCGAGGTTATACAAAATGATGAGCCGCTTCAAGAGGTTGTAAATCAAGTAAAGAGGCTTTTGGAGTTAGGAGCGGATATAAATGAGATTGCGATTTTATGTGCGACAAACGGCGACGGAGAGCAGGTAAAAGAGGCATTAGAGTCTCAAAATATAGAAGTAGTAACAGAAACAACAACAAAGCTTATTAACCAAAAAATGGTAAAAGCAATTTTAGAGTATTTGAAATATCAATATTTTGGTGAAGATATTTACTCGTACAATTTTTTTGCCATTATTTCGCAAGAAGTTCGCCCCATTAAAAGAGTTGATTTTAATAATGTTCAAATATTAGATGTGGTAAAAGGCGCAATAGAGGAGTTTAAGCTCTTTAGCAATGATTTTAATCTCATTAAATTTTTAAGTGCTATATCCAGATACAGTGATATAGAGGCACTCTTATTTGAGTATGAGAGGTTGGATGCAAGTGCCTCCGCCTCCGAGCTAAACGGCGTGAGAGTGCTCACTGTTCATAAATCAAAAGGTTTAGAGTATGAGCATGTAATTGTTATGGACAGGCTTAAAAAAGCACCGCCTTCAAAAGATGTTATTATCTATGAGTACGATGATATAGCTTTAAAAAATATCTATCTTCGTATAAAAGGGCGTGATGCGGTAGATGCAGAGTACGCAAGAGCTCTGTTAAAAGAGAAATATTTAATAAAAGAAGACAGTTTAAATGCACTTTATGTTGCATTTACAAGAGCAAGAGAAAATCTTATAATTGTTCTAAAGTCAAAAGACTCAATGTTTGATATTTTGGATTTATTACCAAATAGATACGGAAAATTAACATGTAAGAAAAACTCTAATAAAATCAGCGATAAAACTGATTTTCATGCTTTGGAGTATAAAGAGCTTTATTACGGAACGCAGAGCGATATTTTAGCGGTTGAAAAAGCCAAAGAAGAGGATTTGAAATCCATAAACTTTGGAGTTGCAATGCACTATATGCTAGAGATGCTGGTGGAGTTAAAAGAGCATCATATAGCAAGAGCAAAAGATATGATGATAAACAAATATGGTCATGCCATAGAAAATGAAGAGATACAAGATATAGAAAATAGAGTAAAAATGCTTTTGCAAAACAGAGAGTTCATAGCTCTTGTTAAGGGGGAATGTTACAGAGAAAAAGCTATTAGATATAAAAATAATCTTCGATATATTGATCTTTTGGTAAAGAGCGGTTCAACTTGGAGTGTAATAGATTATAAAAGCGCAATCTCTTACTCAGAGCATCACATAAAACAAGTAGAGTATTATGTAAAAGCGATAAGAGAGATAACTAGCGATGAGGTAAATGGCTATATATGCTACTTGTTAAAAGATGAAATAAAAATTATTAACATGTAAAAGAGGTTTTTGTATCGGTAGGGGAGTTTCATGTGATTAATACATATGTCTAACCAAACATAAAGTTTTTTATGTTTATAATAATTTAATGTTTTAGGAGAGTGGATGGTTGGTAAGTCTTTAATTGTCGCTTTTTTAATTTTTGGAAGCCATCTGGTTGCCGATGCTCCGACTGCTGATTATGTTGAACTCCCTTATTTGGTTGTTGAAAAACCAGCTGCAAAATCTGAAAAAAATAGAGTTTTAGCTAAGGCTCAAGAGTATTTAGGAACATCATACGGATTTGGAAATAGCAGTGGGATTCAAACGGATTGTTCGGGGTTTACTCAGCAGGTTTTCAAAGAGTTTGGCGTGTCGCTTCCAAGATCTGCGGCAGAGCAGTCTAAATATGGTTTAAAGGTAGATATTAATAATTTAGAAGTTGGAGATTTGCTTTTTTATAGAACCTACAAAAAAGAGCCGTCTCATGTTGCTATTTATGCCGGAGATGGACAGATTATCCACGCTTCATATAGAAATAAACAAGTTCAATACGATGCAATCGATAAAGCTTACTATAAAAAGCGTTTTATATACGCAAAACGACTTACAATGGATGATCAAAATTTATCAATTGATTATTGTTTAAAAAATTGAACCCTGTTTCTACCAACTTCTTTAGCACTATAAAGTGCTTCATCCGCCTCTGCAAATATAGATGGGTAGTTGTTATGCTCATTTTTTAAGTCACTAACACCTATACTTGCAGTTACCTTTATCATTTTATCTTCGAACTCTACCGGTTCTTGCTCAATAGTTTTTCGTATATCTTCTGCAATTTGTATTGATGTTTGCAAATCAGTTTCTGGCAAGATAACAACTATCTCTTCCCCGCCATAACGCCCTACAAAGTCTGTTTCTCGTTGACACTCTGCAATTTTGTTACTAATTTGTCGCAATACTTCATCTCCGGCCAAATGCCCATAAGTATCATTAACGCTTTTGAAGTAATCTAAATCAATAATCATAACCGAAAGCTCTTTGTTGTAGCGTTTTGCCCGCTTAAACTCTATGTCAAGAGTTTCTTCTAGGTGTCGTCTATTCCATAATCCGGTTAGAGAATCGGTTTGACTTAGCAGCTCTATCTCTTTTGTTCGTTCTCCAACCAGATGTTCCAAACGCTCTTTTTCCGTTCTTGATTGTTCAATTGCAGAGTAGTAAAGCAATCTAGAAGTAAGCAGTGCAAAAAGAAGGGCTATTATGCTTGTAATCATTGCCGTGCTAAATAATTTATTTTCATGGCTTAAATAAGTTGAAGCATCAATTAGAAGCATCAGCTTCATTTTTGAGTTGCCTTGGTTTATATGAGAATCAGTAATAGCAAGGTATGTCAATTGACCATTAAGCATTGTCATACCTGATGTTTGGAGATTGTTATTATCCAAAACTGTTCCAATTAAATTTTTATCGCTGCTTATATATACATTTTGCTTTTCATCTATAATAGAAATTTGTTTAATATTTTTTGTAGATTTGACATACGCATGCAAAAAATCATTTATATTGGTTTTAGTTAGTATCGCAAGACTGTTTGTTACAGAACCATTGATTGATTTTAGTAAATTTTGTATATCAACCTGTCTTCTAAGAATGGAAAAATTATCTTTTGACCCTTTTTTTAAAGTGTATTCAGAGACATCTACAGATAAATCAATAATTCCGACAAGCTGATCTTTCAGATATATAGGGTAGTAGATTGACATTACATCTACAAAGTCGCGTACTTCAAAAAAGAAAGTACTTAATTGACGGTCTCCTTGCATGGTTTCAATAAAACTTTTAGAAGATAAGGTTTTTCCTATCTCTTCTTTGAACATTGAGTTTCTGATGGTGCCATCCGGTTCTAAATATCTAAATTCAAAAATTTCTAGCCCAAAGGAGACATCATTTACAAGTTTTTGGAGATTCATAGTTGATTTAATGTCATCAAATCGCTCTATTGCTGAAGAGACTGAGCTTGCTATATTTAACGAATTGCTTTGCATCTGCGTTAAGAGAAGATTTTTTTGTGTTTTATAATTATAGTAAGATAAGTATGCTATTACTAGTACCAAAAAGAAAAGTATGATTGGTACGGCATATTTTTTAATTAAAAACAAAGTTAATTACCTGCAGCATTTGGATCGGCTTTTTTGTAGCTGTTATACGCTTTGTTAAAGTCGTGGTATGATTTATTCCATCGTTTGGTATGGCAACTTGCACAAATATCTTTTAGCACCTGCAAACTGCCTGCCCCCGCAAGAAAACCTCCGCCGATAAACTTTTTTGTTTCATTTTTTACTTTATCCTGCGCCAACGCTATATGAACATTTCCGGGACCGTGGCACCCTTCGCATTGAACATTTGAGAGACGCGGAGTTTTTTCCATATCAACAAAACCGCTCGGCATACGGTGTCCCGTTGAGTGGCATGTTAAACAGTGGGAGTTGTTTTCATTTTTAGAAGGAATCAAGCTCTCCATCGCATGGTCATGAGGATCATTTTTTCTTCCAACAAAAAAGTTTCTATGACATAAGCGACACTTTGAGTTTCCGACATAGCTGTACTCGCCAGAGTTAATCGCATCATTATACAACTTCTCCCCCATGGCTTTTTTTAGGGGAATTTCGGGCATCGGAGACGCTAGCTCGTCAACGACTCTCTGATTTTCAGCTGCAAACATTGTAAACACAAAAAGCGATACAATTGTGAAAATTTTTAAAATAGAAACAGCACTTCTTTTCTTGTCGTTCATTAATCCACTTCTACTGTTATATTGTTAAAACTTATTAAAGCCTTGATTGTAACATACAAATTATTTTAATTTTATTAACATAAATCAATAATATAAGTAGAGCCGCAGATTAACCTTAAGAAAACCATAAATTAAGCTATTTATAAGCAAAAGAAGATATACTTTCGCCAATTAAACAAGCATTTTATATGTGATGTTAAGAAAATTACTTGAAAGGTTCAAGAATGAAATTTACGAAAATTGCAACTCCTGAACAAATCGATCAAAAATGGGTTTTGATTGATGCTGAAGGTAAAACTTTTGGTCGTATTATTACTGAAGTAGCAACTATACTTCGCGGTAAAAATAAGCCATGTTTTACTCCAAATATTGACTGTGGTGACTTTGTTGTTATCGTTAATGCTTCTAAAGCAAAATTTAACGGTCTTGGTAAAATTGCTAACAAAGAGTATTTTTCATACTCTGGTTACTTCGGAAGTGTTAAAAGCACTAAAATGACTGAGCTTTTAGCTAAAAATCCTGAAAAGCTTTATAAGTTAGCTACTCGCGGTATGCTTCCTAAAACTAAGCTTGGTGCTAAAATGATTAAAAAATTAAAAATATATGCAGGTGCTGAACATCCACACTCTGCACAACTTGCTAAGTAAGGATTGACATATGGCAAAAATATACGCAACAGGTCGTCGTAAAGCATCAATAGCAAAAGTATGGTTAACTCCAGGAACAGGTAATATGACTATCAACGGTCTTTCATTGGACGCATGGTTAGGTGGACTAGAAGCTAAAAAGCTTCGTGTTAAACAACCACTTGCTTTAACAAAACAAGATACATCTGTTGACATCGTAGCTACTACATTAGGTGGTGGTTTCGGTGGTCAAGCAGACGCACTTCGTCATGGTATTTCTCGTGCTTTAGTTGCTTTTAACCCAGCGTTAAAAGCTATACTAAAACCTGAGGGCATGATGACTCGCGATTCAAGAATTGTTGAGCGTAAAAAGCCAGGCAAGCGCAAAGCTCGTCGTTCTCGTCAGTTTTCTAAGCGTTAATCGCTGCAAAAACTTTTTTTCAGTGCTTCTTGCACTGTTAAAACTTCTCTAAACTTCTCATTAACAATTCACTGCACTTAACTTTGGTATAATCACTCAAAAAAAAGAGTAATTTTGCGCTATCTAATATTTTTCTTCTTATCAATAAACCTTTTTGCATCAACACTTCATTTGGCAACTTCTGCCAATCCATCAAGACTAAACCCTATTTTAGCCACAGACTCAAGTTCATCAGAGATTACCGGTTTTTTATTTAATGGACTGCTCAAGTATGACAAAGATTTATCTACAATTATCGGTGATTTGGCAGAGAAATTTTATTTTGAAGATGAGAAAACATTAGTATTTAAACTTCATAAAAATGTTAAGTGGCATGATGGTAAAAAATTTAGCGCTAAAGATGTGCTTTTTACCTATAATGTGCTTATCTCACCAAAAATAAGCTCGCCGTACAGTGCAAATTTTAGATTTGTACAAAGTGTAGAAATCGTTGATGAGTTTACGCTGAAAGTCAGATATAAAGAGCCATATTTTAAGGCGCTGGAAACTTGGATGATGGGCATATTGCCTGAGCATATTTTAAGGTATGAACAAAATTTGATGAATTCAAAATTCAATACAAACCCGATAGGAACGGGTGCGTATAAACTAGAACAATTGGAATATTCAAAAAATATTATGCTTGCTGCTTTTGATGATTACTTTGAAGGTAGAGCAAAGATAGATAAAATATCTTTTCATGTTATTGCAGACCAGATGACACGCTTTTTGATGTTAAAATCCGGTGCTCTGGATGTCGGCAGTATTGAACCCATGCAGTATGAGAGACAATTAAATGAGGACTTTTTTAAAAAATTTAATATATATGAAAATATTTCGCAATCATACAGCTATCTGGGATTTAATTTAAGACTTGAGAAGTTTAAAAACCCAAAAGTAAGGGAAGCACTCTCTTTGGCAATTAATAGGCAAGAGCTGGTTGATATACTCTTTTTTAACCATGCTAAAGTTTGCAGCGGACCTTTTCTTCCGGGAACAAAGGCATTTAATGAAGATGTAAAAGCGCCTCTTTTAGATATAAAAAAGGCAAAGAGACTTTTAAAAGAGGCCGGATATGATGAAAATAATCCTTTTACTTTTGAGATTGCAACATCAAACTCTAGTGAATTAAGACCTTATGCCGCCCAGATACTGCAGCATCAGCTTAAAAAAGCTGGTGTAGTTGTAACATTGCGGGTTATGGAGTGGCAGGCATTTTTAAATATGGTTGTTTTCCCCCGTAAATTTGACAGCGTATTGCTTGGCTGGGGGCTTTCTCCTACGCCAGACCCATATATGTTTTGGCATAGCGATAGTGATAAGCAGGGTGGATTTAATTTGGTAGGTTATCACAATCCTAAAATAAACAAGATGATTGAAGAGTCCCAAAATATGATAGATAGTGAGAAGTTAAACGCTTCTTGGAGAGAGATGTTTAAAATAATAACAGATGAAAATCCATATCTTTTTTTATACATTCCGAACTCAATCACAACTGTAAACAGAGATATAAAAAATATTGAGTCTGCTCCTATTGGAATATGGCACAACTACATAAAATGGGAGAAATAGTTTGATAATTTTGTTTGATTTGGACGGAACACTTATAGACTCTACCGAGGCAATTTTAGAATCATTTCATTACTCTTTTGCCGTTCATAAATATCCTAAGCAAAGCGATGAAGAGATAAAATCTTTAATCGGTTATCCTCTTGACATCATGTATGAAAATCTAGGAGTTGATAAAGAGTTAATTTGGGATTTTGTAGCAACTTACAAAGAGCATTATCGTGAAATCTCAACTCAAAAAACAGAGCTTTTAAAAAATGCAAAAGAGGCAGTTTTGTTGGCTAAAGAGTTTGCAACTTTAGGGATAGTTACGACAAAAACAGGACGCTATTCTAGAGTGCTAATGGAGCATTTTGGTTTAATGGAGCATTTTGAAGTTCTAATAGGCAGAGAAGATGTTCAGAACCCAAAGCCGCACGAGGAGCCAATACTAAAAGCTCTGGAAAAAATGGATACACAAAATAGAGAAATATGGATGATTGGAGATACTAAGCTGGATTTGATTTCTGCAAAAAATGCCAATGTAAATTCCATCGGTGTTTTGAGCGGTTATGATGATATAAGCACATTAAAAAAGTTTACAAATGTTATATTAAATGATGCACTTGAAGCAACCATATATTTGCAAAATAGGAAAAAACAACACACTTCTCTTACTTCTTAAAAAAGAGCAAACTATCAAGCTGTATTTAAGAGCAACTTGTCTAAAATAAGGGGCAAAATAGAATTGATGGTTCTTAATATATTAATTAAAAGGGAGAGTTTATGCTAGAGATTAGATGGCATAGCCGTGCTGGACAGGGAGCTGTTACTGGCGCTAAAGGTTTGGCAGATGTTATTTCTACTACCGGTAAGGAAGTACAGGCATTTGCATTTTATGGGTCTGCAAAACGAGGAGCTGCAATGACAGCGTACAACCGTGTAGATGATAAAGTTATTATGAATCATGAAAAATATATGGAACCTGATTATGTTTTTGTAATTGATCCAGCGCTAGTTTTTACAAGCGATGTTACGATAAATCACAAAGATAGCACTAAATATATTATAACAACACATATGAGTACAGATGAGCTGGTTAAGGCTCAGCCTAAATTAGCAGGCAAAGAAGTTTATACGGTTGATTGCATTACTATTGCAAATGAGACTATCGGTCGTCCAATTCCAAATACGCCAATGCTTGGCGCATTTATGAAAATTTCCGGCATGTATGAGATAGAATTTTTTAAAGATAGTATGAAAAGAGTTCTTGGTAAGTTACCACAAAAGATTATCGATGCGAATATGTTTGCAATTCAGCGCGCATATGATGAAGTAAAGTAAGGGATTGATGATGGCAAAAAAAGGATGGGATGAGTTCGAAATCGGTGCTATGCTTCGTACTTTTGATGGAAAAATAGACAATATTGCAGCAACTCAACAAGAAGATCGTGCGTACTCACAAAGTAGTTCTTATACGGCAAGTGTTGCTGACTGGAGACTAATCAAGCCGGTATTCAATAAAGACTACTGTATTGATTGTCAATTTTGCTGGATTTATTGTCCGGATGTTTCGATTATATCAAGAGATAAAAAGCTTGTTGGTGTAGATATGGATCACTGCAAAGGTTGTGGTATCTGCGTTGAGGTTTGTCCTACAAACCCTAAATCACTGTTAATGTTCTCAGAACAGACAGATGAAGAGTCGGTAATCGCAAACTGGCCTAAAAAAGATGAGGAGGAAGCATAATGGCATTTGATAAAATGGAATTAAAAGATATTGAAGTATGGGATGGCAATTTTGCTGCTGCTCAGGCAATGAGACAAGCTCAAGTTGATGTTGTTGCGGCGTATCCTATTACACCTTCAACTCCTATAGTTGAGGGTTATGCAAAATTTTTAGCAGACGGGTACATTGAAGGCGAGTTTGTAATGGTTGAATCTGAACATGCCGCTATGAGCGCATGTATTGGAGCCGCTGCCGCGGGAGGGCGTGTTGCAACTGCCACATCATCTCAGGGACTTGCTCTTATGTCTGAAACGCTTTATCAAGCTTCAGGTATGAGACTTCCTATCGTTTTAAACCTTGTAAACCGTGCTTTAGCTTCTCCATTAAATGTTAATGGAGACCATTCTGACATGTATATGATTCGTGACAGCGGTTGGATTCAGTTTGATGCATTTTGCCCTCAAGAAGCTTATGATTTAAATTTAATAGCGTTTAAAGTCAGTGAAGACCATGATATTAGACTTCCGGCAATTGTAAATCAAGATGGATTTATGACTTCTCATACTGCACAAGGTGTAAAAACTTTGAGTGATGATGCTGCTTATGGCTTTGTTGGTGAATACAAACCAATGAACGATATGCTTGACTTTGAACATCCGGTAACTCATGGTGTGCAAACTGAAGAAGATTGGCATTTTGAGCATAAAGCTCGTCAACACAATGATTTAATGACTAAAGTTATGCCAAAAATTCAGACAGTATTTAAAGATTTTGAAAAATTAACCGGTCGTAAATACACTCCGGTGGAGAAGTATGATATGGACGACGCAGATGTATGCGTTGTTTGTTTGGGTACTTCAGTTGAAACAGCTCGCGAAGTAGCAACTGAGATGAGAGCAAAAGGTATTAAAGCTGGTGTTGTTGGACTTCGTGTAATCCGTCCATTCCCATTCTTTGAGATAGCAGAAGCTTTAAAAAATGTAAAAGCGATTGCTGCACTTGATCGTTCATCTCCAAATGGCGCTGCCGGAATGCTTTTTAATGAGATTGCAGGCGCACTGTTTAATACAGGTACAAAAGCGCTTCTCTCCGGCTATATCTATGGACTAGGTGGCCGTGACTTAACAAAAGCTCACTTGGTTGCACTTTTTAACGAGCTACAAGCAAATGCTGATGCCGGTAAAGTAACTACAAAATTACAACAGTTTATCGGTGTTCGTGGACCGAAACTAGCATTTTTATAAGGAGAAAACCGTGAGTGAAATGAAAAATATAAAAAACTTAAAAGAGTTTTCAACATCAGCCGATCGTTTTGAGGGAGCTAACCTTTTATGTCCTGGTTGTGCACACTCGATTATTGTTCGTGAAGTATTAAATGCAACAAATGATGATTTAATTCTTTCAGCTTCAACTGGATGTTTAGAGGTTTGTACTGCAGTTTATCCATATACTTCATGGGATGCTTCTTGGATTCATATCGGTTTTGAGAACGGCTCAACAGCAGTGGCTGGTGCTGAGACTATGTACAAAGCATTGAAGAAAAAAGGGCGTTTAAAACAACCGGAGAGAACTCCTAAATTTGTCTCTTTTGCAGGCGATGGCGCGTCTTATGATATCGGCTTTCAGTGGATTTCCGGATGTATGGAGCGCGGTCATAATATTATGCATATCGTACTAGATAACGAAGTGTATGCAAATACCGGAGGGCAGAGATCATCATCTACTCCGATTGGCTCATCTGCAACTACATCGCCGGAAGGTAAAAAGAGTTATGGAGAAAAAATAAATAAAAAAGACATGATGTCAATTATGGCTGCTCATGGCATTCCGTATGCCGCTCAAGTTTCTCCAAATAAATGGAAAGATATGGTTAAGAAGATTCAGCATGGTTTTGCAGTTGATGGACCTGTTTTCATAAATGCTGTTTCACCTTGTACAACAGAGTGGAAATTTGATCCTAAAGACACTATGCATATAGCAGACCTTGCGACTGACTCCCTGGTGTTTCCACTATATGAGATAATTAATGGGCAAGAGTTAAATATTACTTATAGACCTAAAAATGTCGTTCCGGTTGAGGAGTATTTAGCTGCTCAAGGGCGTTTTAAGCATCTTTTCAAAGATGAGTATAAGTACTTAATCAAAGAGTGGCAAGAGCGTGTAGATTCTAATTGGGCATACTTACAACGCCGTGAAGAGGCTCGCGTTTAATTAAACTTCTAGCTTCGGTGCATCTTTGCGTCCAACTCAAGCTTCAACGCACTAAATGTGCGCCTTCGGCTTGAGTTAAACACAATCTACACCAAATCTAAAACTTTTCTTTTGTCATTCCAAACTTGATTTGGAATCTAGTTTTTAAGTTTTGTAAAAAGTTTATTAAAACAGATCCGCATGTCCAAAAAATATCTCTTGATTTTGATTTTTACGCATACTCTCCAAAATCTCTTTAGCTTTTAATTTTGTTTCTTGGTCAAAATAAATCAACATATTTCTTGAAAATATAAAATCAAATTTTCCAATGCTTTTGAATGATGGGTCAAAAAGATTCATAAGTTTAAAAGTTACATGTTGCTTTATTATCTCTTTTAAAACATAAGAGCCGTTATCTTTTGTAAAATATATATCAATAATCTGCGGGGATAGATTTCTTACATTTCTTTCCCTGTATACAGCCTTATTTGCCTTTTCTATAGCATCTGAGTTTATATCAATACCAATTACATGAAAATTGTTTTGTGATACTCCAGCTTCAAGCAGTGCAATTACAATTCCATAAGGCTCTTCTCCCGTTGCAGATGGTGCACATAAAATATCTACTTTGCTGTTTGCATTTTTAACAAGTCCGACAAGCTCTTCTACCTGTTTAAATTCTCTATAAAAAAATGTTTCATTTGTTGTTAGAGAATCAACAAGTTGTTGTTTTAATTTTTTATCATCTTTAATGCTATTTAAAAGCTCTTTGAATGAACTAATAGCCATCTGGCGGCAAAATGTAGTAACCTTACTTTTTAGTATGGTTGTCTGTTTGTCAAAGGTAACACCGGTCTCATTTTTAAAATATTGTGCAATCGGCGATACATCTGTATAATCTTCGATAACAACTCTCTTTTGCTCACTACTACTCTCAGATACTCTCTTTTTAAAAAAACTAAACATTAACTACAAAACCCTTTTATTTTTTCTCTTATTGTGTCTATATCGGAGATTTCAATATTTGGAACCTCTTTTCTAGCTCTGCTAGGCATTCCGTCAACAATTGAGCTCTCTTCGGTTTGCGTAATAGTTCTTGCTCCTGCCATGGCGAGCTGTTTGCACCCATCAACGCCATCATCACCAATTCCCGTAAGTATAACAGCAAATATATTTATATCTTTTACAAAAGGAACAAATGAGTTGAAGACACTGTTTATGTCAGGATTATATTTATACTCTTGAGAAGATTCAACACTAATACTTAACCCATAACCATCTTTTTTAATAGTTGTGATTCCATGGCAAAAATATATATTTTCTGGTTTAATTACACTTTTATCCATAGCCATTTCTATTGGGTTTATGCTATGCTCTTGTAGCCTCTTCACAAAGCTGGGTATAAAATCAGCAGCCATATGTTGCGCAACAATAATAGTTGTATTCTCTAGCAGCTCAAGTGATTTGATGATTTTTTCTATTTGTCCAGGGCCTCCGGTGGAGGCGCCTATTAGGACAATTTTATTAAGTGCGGAATGTTTCAAGTTTAGCATGCAAGTCGTCAGTCATAGAGTTTAGATGGTCAGCCGCCGCCGCAATCTCTTCAACATTTCTTGCATTTTTAGAAGATATCTCATTGATTTGTGAAACTTGAGAGACAATGAACTCTACATCTCTTCCAGTTTTTTCAAAGTCATTAACAGTTTTGTCACTTGCTTTTACAGCCTCTTTTACAATAGAGACACTCTCATTTATTTTTCTCTCAACATCGGTTGCGCTGTTTGATAATTCTTGAATCTCTTCTGAGTTAGAGTTCATCTGAGAGCTTACCTCTATGATGGATTGAACTATAACATTGATTGTTGCATTTATCTCGGTAAGACTTCTTTGAGTGCGCTCTGCAAGTTTTCTTACTTCATCGGCAACAACTGCAAACCCTCTTCCATGTTCACCTGCACGAGCTGCTTCAATAGCAGCATTTAGTGCAAGAAGGTTTGTCTGGTCTGCAATGTCTGAGATAATTTCTAAAACATTTTTAACCTCATTTGCCTCATGAGAGAGAGTCTGCATTCTATTTGAGAGTTCAATCTCAAGCTGTGCCGAGCTTTGAACTTTGTTTGTTAAAGTTACTATCTCATCTCTTGCCAAATTAAGATTGTCATTTGCTTTAATGATATCTTTTTTGCTCTCTTGCGCATCGCTGATAGCTTTTTGAATCTCATTTTTTATCTCATTTGCTTTTTTAGTAGCCTCATCAATTACAACAACACTTCTCTCAACATTCTCTCCAACACCCATGGCTGTCGTTGAGAGCTCATGTGAGATTGAAGCATTTTCGCTTGAACTCTGTTTGGATGTCTCTATCAAATCTTTAAGTGTGCTTATAAGAGAGTTAAAACTAACAGCCATTTGAGAAAGTTCAAGCGGAGCATTCTCATCTACTTTTATTGTCAGGTTTTTATTGTTTCCTATGTTTAAAAGTGTTTCTTTGAATTTTTCTATTGGTTTGACTAGGCTTATGTTTACTAAAAATATTGCTATGGCAATAATAATAACAAGCAGAATCAAAGAATCTATAATTAAAGTATTTCTAATGCTGTTTGCAGCAGAAAGAACTTCATCCTCGCCTATTCTTGAGATAATAGCCCATTTAAAATCTTCTCCAATATTTATAAAAGAGTAAGAAAAAATAACACGAGTTCCATCAAAACCGGCAGCTGTAATATCACCTGATTTTCCAGCTAGTGCCTCACGGGCAGCTTCAGTATCAGCAGACCCTGCTGATGGGTTAGCAAAAGAGGCTCTTAAAGAGTGCGTCTCTTTTCTAAGAATACTGTCGCTTCTCATAAGCTTATCTTGGCCGACTAGATAGTCCTCTTGGGTTTTTCCATATCCTTCGCGGTGGTTCATAATTTTGCTGATTGAAGTATCAGAAATTTGAAAAACTAAAATCGCCTCAAAATCACCATCTATTATAATAGGAGCACCCAAAAACATTGCAGGTTCACCCTTGCTTGGGGCATAAGGCTCCATATCTACAAATACCGGTCTTTTTAGCTCTTTAACCTTTTGGTACACTCTTCCAAGTCCGCTGTTTTTAAGATCGCCATAATCTAGGTTTGCGCCGTAATCGGACTCTTTTGCAGCCGAATAGATAACATGTCCATCTTTTTTGTCAATTACAAAAAGATCATAATAACCATACTCTTTAACATAATTTTGAAAAAACTTTTCATGCGGAGCCGTTGAGCCTTTTACCAATGGGTGATCTACCGGAAATGGCTTTGTTCCGTCAACAACCATTTGATTGTCAAGACCATTCATGTCTTTTACAAGTGTTTCAAGATTTTGAACTTCTGCCAAAACCTTGATGTCCCCGATTCGTTCATTGAAAAAACTTTGAATTTGGTTTTTCTTCATATCTTTAACTGTTGAGAGAAGAGCTTGGTTATTGTTTATTAGTACTTCGCTACTTTTTGTGCTTGAGACATATGTTGATATTAGTGCTAACAGCACCAATGATACTATAATTAGGAGTATAGTCTGTATTTTAATTGACATTTTTTTCATGCGAACCTTTCTAGCTTTTTATTAAATAGCTAGAAGTCTACCATAAAAAATTTCAAAATTAATAATAATTTTTTTTTGTTAAAAAGTTTAAGTAATGTTCCACCCCCACTTGATTGGAGGCGCCTATTAGGACAATTTTATTAAGTGCGGAATGTTTCAAGTTTAGC
The DNA here is from genome assembly GCA_942493175.1 of Sulfurimonadaceae bacterium. GTDB lineage: Bacteria > Campylobacterota > Campylobacteria > Campylobacterales > Sulfurimonadaceae > Sulfurimonas. The sequence continues at coordinate 1,944,282 of OW818672.1, read as the reverse complement.
ATGCAAGTCGTCAGTCATAGAGTTTAGATGGTCAGCCGCCGCCGCAATCTCTTCAACATTTCTTGCATTTTTAGAAGATATCTCATTGATTTGTGAAACTTGAGAGACAATGAACTCTACATCTCTTCCAGTCTTTTCAAAGTCATTAACAGTTTTGTCACTTGCTTTTACAGCCTCTTTTACAATAGAGACACTCTCATTTATTTTTCTCTCAACATCGGTTGCGCTGTTTGATAATTCTTGAATCTCTTCTGAGTTAGAGTTCATCTGAGAGCTTACCTCTATGATGGATTGAACTATAACATTGATTGTTGCATTTATCTCGGTAAGACTTCTTTGAGTGCGCTCTGCAAGTTTTCTTACTTCATCGGCAACAACTGCAAACCCTCTTCCATGTTCACCTGCACGAGCTGCTTCAATAGCAGCATTTAGTGCAAGAAGGTTTGTCTGGTCTGCAATGTCTGAGATAATTTCTAAAACATTTTTAACCTCATTTGCCTCATGAGAGAGAGTCTGCATTCTATTTGAGAGTTCAATCTCAAGCTGTGCCGAGCTTTGAACTTTGTTTGTTAAAGTTACTATCTCATCTCTTGCCAAATTAAGATTGTCATTTGCTTTAATGATATCTTTTTTGCTCTCTTGCGCATCGCTGATAGCTTTTTGAATCTCATTTTTTATCTCATTTGCTTTTTTAGTAGCCTCATCAATTACAACAACACTTCTCTCAACATTCTCTCCAACACCCATGGCTGTCGTTGAGAGCTCATGTGAGATTGAAGCATTTTCGCTTGAACTCTGTTTGGATGTCTCTATCAAATCTTTAAGTGTGCTTATAAGAGAGTTAAAACTAACAGCCATTTGAGAAATTTCCAACGGTGCATTCTCATCTACTTTTATTGTCAGGTTTTTATTGTTTCCTATGTTTAAAAGTGTTTCTTTGAATTTTTCTATTGGTTTAGAAATAGAATTTTTTATAAAATAAAGAGTAAAAGCAAGAATAAAGATGATAAGAAAAATAAGAGAAGCGGAGATTAACAATATAGTGTTTTCTGCCGACTCTGTCTCATGTGCATTTAGAGCAATAACATATTTAAAGAGTTCAAGCTCAACCTCTCTGAGCAGTTCAATTGAGGTAGTTACATTTGAAAACCAAACTGAAGGCTCAATGCCAAAATCACCAGTCATTCCTTTTTGCGCCGCTATATCTACCATTGCTAAAGTTTTATCTACTGCCTCGCCCTTAAATGTGCTTTCATAAAATTTTCTTATCTCATCAGGTGCAAGAGTAGTAAACTTTCGTAAATTTACCTTGTAAGCACCTAGATTGCCACCAAAAGAGAAGTAGGTATTTTCGGCAAATGTATTTTTAGTAAAAGCCCCGTTTAGATTTGCTCTTATCTGCCCAAGCTGCTCTTTTGTTGAAGCTAGGTGAGTATATGCTTGAATAGCGTTTCTCTCAGCTTTAATATCCATGATAGAGGGTATAATCGTAGTGGTGTCTATAATTGCAACAATAGTTTTTGAAAAGTAGGCTCCAACCTCTGGAGCGCTCATAGAGAGTGAATCCACGGAAATTCTTTTTTGGCTTAACTCACTTAAGTTGTTAAAAATAGAGCTGTCGCCACCTGTTTTTGCATATACTTCTTTAGCCTCTCCAATGGCACCATCAACTTTTTGTCTCATTTCTGGGAGTTTCTCTTTGTTCTTCTCTCCACTACTTGCGACAAAGCCAACGCTAAGTCCTCTCTCTATCTGCATAAAGTGAATAGCTTTTGCTAAGGACTCCACTTCCAGAATACGATTTTTTGTTGTTTCAAGATTGTTTTTTTCTTCAAGGTGTTCAACTATTATAAATGCAGAGAGTGCGAAAATTGCCACTAATGGAATTATTGTTAAAAACAGCAACCTCGCCTTTATGCTCATTTTGTTCATCGCTTTTATCCTCTTTGCTTATTATTAAGCGGATGTTAACGCACTTAGTTCGCATTTGTATTGATATATAACAATTTATGATAATTGGTTGCAAAAAAGCATCAATCTGTTACCTTTAGTAAAACAAAAAATGCTAGAATGACAATAATTTTTAAAATAGGAATTTTATATGCCGCTATTAGACAGTTTTAAAGTTGACCATACAATTATGCCAGCACCGGCAGTTCGCCGTGCAAAAGGTATGAAAACGCCAAAGGGCGATGACATAACAGTGTTCGATTTAAGATTTGTGCGTCCTAACAAAGAGGTTTTGTCTTCTGAGGGGATTCATACATTAGAGCATCTTTTTGCCGGATTTATGAGAGACCATTTAAACTCTAAAGATGTTGAGATTATAGATATCTCTCCGATGGGATGTCGAACCGGTTTTTATATGAGCCTTATTGGTACGCCTGATGAGAGAGTTGTGGCAGATGCGTGGAGAGCTTCAATGGAAGATATACTTGGTGTGAAAGAGCAAAAAGATATTCCTGAACTTAATGTTTATCAGTGCGGAACCTACAAAATGCACTCACTTTCCGATGCAAAAGATATAGCATCAACTGTTCTTAAACGAGGTATTGGCGTGATGGACAACGATGTACTCGCACTTGATGAAACAATGTTGGAGAAGTAGAAGATGTATATATTAATTCCGATGGATAGCGACGATATAGAAGAAGCGTCGCTTGTTAAAATAGAAGATACAAAAGTTTGGGCACAGCTACTTATGGAAGAGGGCGAGCTTGTAGAGGTAAATCATAGCGTTGAGAGAGACGGGTTTGAAAATATGAGCGAAGTTGCAGTTGTTATAAACGACAATGAGTATGTATGGCCGTTCATGGAGCAAAATATGATGGTTTTGGTTGCTCACACACAAAGAAGCATTGATGATATTGTTGAAGCGTATATATTTAAAGAGCTTCACGATTTGGCATATTGATAAACAGAGTTTATGTCAGAACAATTTAAAAAACTTTTTAATCCGCTTCCGGGGAATCATTATCTGCATGTAACAAGCGTTGTGGATGATGTCTCCTTTTTGCTTCAAGAGATGATGCAAAGCGTGGGCGGCAGGTTTAATCTAGCTGTTTACGGTCAAAACAGTTTAGATTTTGCTTTGAGACTCCCCAACGCAAATATACAATATATCAAAAATTTCAAAGAGCCGTTTCGCGCACCTCCAAGAGATCATGATATGGTTATTTTACAAGATATTTTTCACGCTCACGAAAACCAGAAAATGATTTTAAAACTTGCATATCTGACACTTGCCAATACGGCAAACATAATTATTATGGAAAAAAAGGGTCTAATGGATATTGAAGCTGTAAAAGCCATGTTGGAAGAGTATGAGTTTCGTGCTCCAAACGAGATAGAGATTGTTGAGGGGTATGATTTGGTCATTGCAAAAAAGATGCATATGTGGGGAAATGGGCTTTAGTGAAAAAATTTAACGACGAACTTCACTCAATGGTACTAAGCGAAGATGGAAGTTACACCGCCTACTCAAAAGAGTATGGAGAACATTACCACTCTACAAAAGACGGAGCGCTCTATGAGTCGCTTGTTAAGCATGTCTATCCAGCCTTTAAAATAAAACAGAATCAAGATGAGATAAACATTTTAGATATCTGCTTTGGCTTGGGTTTTAACACTTTGGCGACTGTTTACTACCATAAAAAAAATTCTCTTACTTCAAAGCTGAATATCTTCTCTCCGGAACTTGATTCATCTTTAGTTAAATCGCTGAAAAATTTCACTTATCCAAAAGAGTTTGATGAGTTGAAAGATGTTATTTTTGAACTCGCAAATAGTGGAATTTACAGCGATGAAAACCTGCATGTAGAGATTTTTTTGGGAGATGCAAGAGAGTATGTCAGAAGTTTTGCGCCACAAAAGTTTGACATAGTCTATCAAGACGCATTCTCTCCTGCTTCAAACCCAAAGCTATGGACAAAAGAGTATTTCGGTGATATAAAAGAGTGTATAAAAAATGATGGAGTTTTGACAACTTACTCAATTGCACTTGCTACAAGATTAGCTCTTTATGAAAATGGTTTTAACATCTACATAAACAGCGGAGAGGGGTTTAGAGACGCAACTGTGGCATCTCTGTATGAGTTAAATGAGTTTTTAGAGGTAGATATGAAACATAAAATTTCATGTAACCCTGATGCTAAATCTCTTAGAGATTAGGTTTTAAACTTATTAAGCTGAGTTTTTAGAGTTTGACTAATTGTGTAAAGCTCATTTGAGCTCGTTGATATATTTAAGGCATTATCCCTGTTTTGATTAACGATTTTATCAATTGATGAAATATTGTTTAAAACCTGTTCCGCTTTTTGCTGAACATCTTGTGTGCTTTGAAGCGAAGATGACGCCAAATCGGCTGTTGTGGTTATAATATCTTTTGTCTGTTGAAGCTTTTCTCGCATAATCTCAGAGTCATCACTAAGCGCTCTTGTCTTCTCAACATTTTGGTTCATTTGACTGCTGGCATCTGATATGGATTGAGTAATAACGCCTATATTTGTATGAATTTCGCTAACACCTTTTTGGGTGCTCTCTGCTAGTTTACGCACTTCATCGGCAACAACCGCAAATCCTCTTCCATGCTCTCCCGCACGCGCTGCTTCAATAGCGGCATTTAAGGCAAGAAGGTTTGTTCTATCGGCAATATCTTCTATAATTCCAAGAACTTCGCTGATTTTCTTTGCATCATTCGTTAGCTGGTTAAGCTGAGATGCAATATTCTCTTCAACCTGCGCATTTTTTTGAATCTTATCAACTATGTCTAAAACATTAGTTTGTAGCTCTTGTAGATTATTTTGGGCTTTTGTCGTAACCTCTTGTGTTTTTTGAACATTGCTGGTAGTAGTTTGCAGTTTTTCTTTCATATCATCGCTCATATTTTTAGTAGCATGAACAAGCTCAAATTCATGAGTTGAACCGTCGCTGATTGATGATGCACTCTCTTTCATATTTTGTGCATATGTAGTGTTTGAATCTGATGAATTTTTTGCTTCATTTAGAGCTTCGCGAACTTCATAAAGCAGTTTTGAGAATGCAGTTGCGACCTCTCCAAGCTCATCATTTTTTTTATAACTTGAACCTTCAGCAGACAAATCTAATGTTTTTAAGGTAGATACAATAGTCTCTTTAATGGTCAATATACTATTTGTTATAAATGTGTAAAGCCTAAAGTTAAGAGTTGCAGATACTAAAATAAAAAATATAATTAAAATCAAAATATTATAAAAAGTTTTGTTTAGTGATGATGATGTTTGATTGTAGATGTTTTTGATTTTAGCATTAACTTTTTGCTTAATAGTATTAAACTCTTTGTTGATAATTGCACTTGAGAGCGCCCATTCGTTCGATGCTATTTTTTCTAAAGTCGCTTTATCCTCTTTTGTGTATGCTTTTTCTATATTGTCTAAAATCGCGGTCGAATTTTTGTATTCGTTTATTATGATATCAAACGAGTTTTTTATGTTCTCATCTTGGTAAAAAGAGCTTTTTGTGACATTTTGAATAACTAGCTCTAAGTTTTTTCTAGTCTCTACCAGTCCTATTCTGGCACCTTCAAAAGCCACAATTCCAGTCAAGGCATTTGAGATATTGTTTTGAATGGAGTTAAAGTCATTAATAGCGACTAGAAGTTCGTTTTGCGGTTTAAAGTTCTCTTCATAGATTGTTTCAAGTGCGTGTTCCCCATCATGTGAAGCGTTTAGTGAAAAGTAGCCAAGAGTGCCCATGCTGATTATAACTACAAATATATTGCTTAAAAGTTTTTTTGATATTAGTAGATTGTCTTTATGTATAAGTGCTTTAAATATAAAAAAGAGTGCTAGAACAATGGCGATGGCAATAGCCGACATTAGCGGAATATAAGTAGATAAATCATCTTTAATATCCTCAACTTTTTCTTCCGTTACAACATTTACCCCATCTATTTTTAGTCCATCAGTTTTCCATTTAGCAATTCCATCTTGAAGCCAAAAAACATTTTTATATCCATCTTTGGCACTAAGAACTGCTGCTTTGTATGATTTCCAGCACTTTATGCCGTTACAATAGAAGATAAGTTTTGCTTCTTTGTCTTGCGGGAGTCTTGCGTTGATGTAGGTGTCTTTGGAGCTGTCAAACTCTGCTATTTTATTTTCATCAGCGCCTTTTTCATCATAGTAGGCAGATATTGCGCCATCTATTCTCTCTGTGGAATACTCAGGAACTTTTCTGGTATCTACAAAAACAGCTCCCTCTTTTTGAAGAGATAGCGCTGTTTTTGTATCTACAAGCGTTACACCGTATTTAGAGGCAGTTGAAGCGTCTGGCGTATCCGGCTTTGCAAAAGCATGAAGAGAAAGAATCATTGAAAGGAGCAGGAAGATTTTTAAAAAGCGCATAGGACAAACCCCTAAGAAATTTATTTATATTTTATAGTATATCAAAAAGTAATTTTATTACTATAATTTTTATATTACTCTTTAGCAATTTTTAATATCTTGCTGAAATAGAGTCAATATCGTCCCATGATAGGGCATTTTTTTTGTGTGAGATTATGTGTGCAACATATCTGGCAAACATATCGGTTTCGATATTGACATGCGAGCCTTTGCGATAATTTTTAAAAATAGTCTCTTTCATTGTATGCGGGATAATTGTAAGCCTGAAACTATCATCCATAACATCATTTACGGTCAAGCTCACGCCATCAACGGTTATGGAGCCTTTTGGTATGATAAAAGGAATAAATTTTTTATCTACATGTATAAAAATATCAAAAGAGTTGCCGCTGTTTTTTATCTCTTTTATCTCGCCAATACAGTCAATGTGACCTTGAACGATATGCCCCTCAAATCTATCTCCCATCATCATAGCAGGCTCGATGTGAACCTCGTTTTTAAAGTTTTCCATCGCTAAAACTTTTTGGCTCTCTGGGGATAACTCAACACTAAAGCCATCTTTTTCTACTTTAATTACCGTAAGACATGCCCCGTTTATTGCGATAGAGTCGCCGAGTTTTGCTTTATGTTTGGCACGAATACTAAGCGTACTTCCGGCTAAACTTTTAACATGTGCTATCTCTCTGATTAATCCTGTGAACAACTGTTTTCCTTCTAGTTTATTCTTTAGCAAGTTACTTGCTGTGTAAGATTTCCAAGTAAATCTTGGGAATCGATAGAGAATTCTTTTGAATCAAAAAACAATCTTACCCTCTTCTTGAAGACCTTTTATAATCTCTTTTGCTTTAGCATGTCCCTTGTAGGCAGCTTTTCTGCATAAGTCAAGTGCTTTGTCATGGTCTTGTTTGCACCCAAAGCCTTGATCGTAAAGTTGACCAAGATTATAAAGTCCTTCAGCCAATCCGCCCTCAGCTGCCTTAGAAAAACAGATAAAACATCTGGCTTCGTCCATACTAACGCCATGACCCTCTTTGTAGAGAACGCCCAAGTTGTTAAATGACTCCAGATGAGAGCGTTTTGCTCCCTCTTCATACCAAAAAGCAGCCTCCGAGTAGTTTTGCAGGCAACCCAAACCGCGCTCAAGCATAAGTGCTACTTCATACATAGCGGGTGGAACCTCTCTAACAGCCGCTTCCATAAAAAGCTCATGAGCTTTAAATTGGTTGTGCGCCACACCGTTAAGTCCGTTCATATATAAAATTGCCAGATTAAAAAGTGCATAAGGCTGTTTAAGCTCCGCGGCTCTCTCGTAAAACTCTAGAGCTTTTGCTTCGTCTTTTTGGCACCCCTGCGCATTTTGATACATAAAACCCAAAGATGTCATGGCATCGGCATCGCCATTTTGAGCAAGTTGTGTATAGAGTGCAAGGGCGGTTTTGAAATCTTGGTTGTTGTATGCTTCGTGTGCTTTTTTTATCATCTATTTAAACCATATTGAAATTATTGTTCAAATGATACTCAAAAATGATAAAATTCGGCTAAAGAAAAAAATATGGAATATATATGAATTATGATGTAATAGTAGTCGGCGGTGGACATGCCGGAGTTGAAGCCGCACTCTCATGTGCTAGAATGGGAGTCAAAACCCTTATGATATCTATGCTGGCGGAAAATGTCGGAGCAACAAGCTGTAATCCTGCGATAGGCGGTTTGGCAAAAGGGCATTTGGTTCGAGAAATAGACGCTCTCGGCGGAGAGATGGCTCTTATTACCGATGAAGCGGGGATTCAGTTTCGCATACTAAACCATACAAAAGGTCCGGCAGTGCGAGGTAGCCGTGCTCAAATAGACATGGACAAATACCGTGTTATTGCCAGAAACAGAGTTCTGACCACTCCAAATCTTGATTTAGTTCAAGAGATGGTAGAGTCGCTCATCATAGAAGATGGCGAGATAAAAGGTGTAAAAACAAATCTTTTAAATGAGTACGGTGCAAAAAAAGTAATCATCACTAGCGGGACATTCTTACGCGGCGTTATACATGTCGGTGAGATAAAACAAGTCGGCGGAAGGTTTGGTGAGCAGAGCAGTGTTGGGCTAAGCGAATCGCTAAGAGAGTGCGGACTTGAGATGGGCAGACTAAAAACCGGCACATGCGCAAGAATAGACGCTTCTTCTGTTGACTTTTCTGTTATGGAGATACAAGACGGCGATGAGGCTCCAAGCCCGTTTAGCTTTAGAACCCCGCGCGAAGAGTTTAGAGAAACTAAAAAGCAGATTCCATGTTTTATAGCATATACAAACCAAAATACTCACGATATTATAGAGAGCAACTTCTACCGTGCACCGCTTTTTACGGGTCAGATTGAGGGAACAGGACCGAGATATTGCCCGAGCATAGAAGATAAAATCAACAGATTTCGTGACAAAGAGAGACATCATCTTTTTTTAGAGCCGCAAACGATGGAAGCAACAGAGTACTACATAAACGGTATGAGTACATCGCTGCCGCCTGATGTTCAGCAAGATATGATTCACTCTGTAAAGGGGATGGAAAATGCGAAAATTGTTCGCTACGGATATGCTATCGAGTATGATTTTGTAGATCCTAGAGAGTTGAAACACTCACTTGAGACAAAAAAGATAAAAGGTCTATATCTTGCAGGGCAGATTAACGGCACAACCGGTTATGAAGAGGCTGCCGCACAAGGACTTATGGCGGGGATAAATGCAGCTCTAAACATTCAAGACAAAGAGCCGTTGGTTTTGCGTCGTGATGAGGCATACATCGGTGTTTTGATAGATGATTTGGTTACAAAAGGGACAAAAGAGCCTTATCGTATGTTCACATCTCGCGCAGAGTACAGACTTCTTCTTCGTGAAGAGTCGGCAGACACGAGACTTAGTGGTTACGGTCATGAAATAGGTCTGATAAGTGATGATGTTTACGAGAGAGTTGTGCTAAAAGATGAGCAGATTCAAGAGGGGGCAAAACTGCTAAATGAGACAATTTTTACGCCAAATAAAGAGTTTATAGCATTTTTAGAGTCTATCGGTGAAGAAAAAATAAGAGATACAATCACTGCTCAACAGATAGTTGCAAGAAAAAGTTTTGATGTAGAGAAGATGGTAAAACTTGTTCCGAAATTAGCTAAATATGAGCCATATATATTAGAAGAGATTTTAGTAGAGGGAAAATATGCTCGTTATGTTCTAAAACAGAGCGAAGAGATACAAAAGATGAAAAAATATCTAAAAGTTGAAATCCCTCAAAGTTTTGACTTCCGCTCAATCAGCGGTTTAAGCAAAGAGATAGTTGAAAAACTAGAGACTTTCAATCCTCCGACACTTCAAGCCGCATCTCAAATCAGCGGTATAACTCCGGCGGCAATCGAGATTTTGCATATATATATAAAAATTGAACAAAGAAAGAGATAATTTGAAAATCTACTACTATGTACATACAGGGCATCGCACAGGGCTTGATAGATTTAGAAGAGCATGTACTATTATTAGAGCTTTGGGAGATGTTGACATCACTCTTCTTTGTTCTGATTTTCGTATTGCTTCCGAGGCAAAGCACTTTGGAATTAGTAAAAGTGTCGGCATAGATGTTGTTAGAAATATTCCAAAAATTGCAAATTACGGCGATAAAATCATCTTTGATTCAGATGAGGCAAATCCGATTATGCTTGAGGATATGCGAAAATATTTCTCCACTTTCATTCGTATAAGTGATAATAAAAATGAGTGCAAAGCGGATGGCGAATTTTTAATCTCACCATATTTAAGCGGAGAGGGCATCTGTAACGCTATCGTAGTGGATGAAAAATATTTTCAAAATGAAGAGAAAACAATCAAGCTCTCATACTTTTTTGGAGATGATGATTACGAGAAAGATTTAGAGAAAAATTTATCATTTATTGATGATTTTAACCCAGATTTACTGCTAGGTTTTTACTACTTTTTAGATTATGAAAATTTTTTAAGAAATAAGTTTAAAAATCATCATGAGTTTGAAGAGTATGATGAGGTAATTAAAAAATCACAAATTTTAATAACTGCATCTCCGCAAGCAGTGTTGGAAAATCTTGCATCCGGAGCAAAGCCCATATATGTGCAAAGAGATGACTATACAACAGATTTTTTAGAGCTGTTTGAGACTCTAAATGTACCGATTGTTAAAAATTATGATAAAGCGTACCTTATCGATATTATAAGTTCAATAAATAACAATAACTATTTCAAAATGGAACACTCTAGTAGCAAAATTGTAAATTTTCTAAAAGAAAACTTAAATTTATAATTGCTTAAATATATTTTAGTATATAATCAGCGTTTAATTTATAAGAAAGAGAGCAAACATGCATAACAGTAGCCGTAGAGGTTTTATGGGTAAAGCATTTGGCGCCGTTGCAGGTGTCGGTGTTGTTGGTTCATTGGTTGCAATGAAAAAGACTTGGGATCCGCTTCCAAGTGTTAAAGCTGCCGGTTTTACAACGCTTGATATGACAATATATCCAGAGGGTGAACTAATAACAGAAAAATGGAGAGGTAAGCCAATCTTTGTTTTGAAAAAAACTGCTGAGATGATTGCTAGCCAAACAGAGAGTCAAAAGGCTAGAGATGTCGTTGTCGGTGATTCTCATTTTATGATAGCTATCGGTTTATGTACACACTTGGGATGTATTCCTGGATACAACGCTGCAGAGAAATCATTTCTGTGCGCGTGTCACGGTGGTATGTTCAACTGGGCCGGTGAAGTAACTAAAGTTCCGCCACCGCGTGCTTTTGATATTCCTCCATTTAAAATTGAGGGTAATAAAATGATTCTTGGTGAAGCAGGACCTGAATATCAAGCTATGAAAGATAGCGGCATAACGCTGTAAAGGAGGGAAAAATATGGCACATTTTACAAAAGCAACAAGTGTTAAAGATTGGTTAAACCAACGTTTAGCAATTGAAAAAGTTGAAAAAGTTATGGCATCCGAGTATTGGATTCCAAAAAACATTAACTTCTTGTGGGCAATGGGTATGGTTTTAGCAATCACATTCGCACTACTTTTAGTTTCAGGTATATTCTTGTTGATGTATTATCAACCGGATGTTAAAGATGCATTTTACAGTGTAAACTACACTATTATGAGAGATGTTGACTTTGGTTGGTTATGGAGACATGTACACGGTGTAGCTGCGTCTGTTGTTTTCTTAATTATCTATATTCACATGTTTACGGGCATCTACTACGGTTCTTACAAAAAGGGTCGTGAGATGATTTGGATCTCAGGTATGCTTCTTTTTGTTACTTTCTCTGCTGAAGCGTTTAGCGGTTATATGCTTCCTTGGGGACAGATGAGTTACTGGGCTGGTATGGTTATTACAAACATTTTTAGTCTTGGCGGATTACATATGGACGGTTTAGTTGAGTGGATTCGTGGGGATTATGTTCCTGCACAAGCATTCTTAACTCGTTTCTTTATGCTTCATGTACTTCTTTTACCATTAGCTATAATGGGACTTATCGGGCTTCATTTTGCAGCTCTTCGTCTTCCGCATGTTAACAATCAAGATGGTGAAGAGATTGATTTTGATGCAGAGAGCAAAAAATATTTAGCTGGTGACAAAGCCGGTTCAAAAGTTATGCGTTTTGCTAATGACTTTATGAGTAAAGATATGATGGTTGTAGGTATCTACTTAATCTTCTTCTTCTACCTTGTATTTTTCCAATATGGATTTGCACTTGACCCTGTGAACTTTGACCCTGCTGATGGACTTAAAACTCCAGCGCATATCTACCCTGAGTGGTATTTCTTATGGTCGTACGAGATTCTTCGTCCATTCTCTGTAAATATCGGTTTGATGGCATTTGGTTTTGCACAAGTTATATTTATGTTGTTACCATGGTTAGATAGAAGTCCAAATGCAGTTCCTGCATCTCGTCGTGGAGCATTTGCTGTTTGGTTCTGGTTACTGCTTATTGATATGATTGTTTTAACAGCTATGGGTAAACTGCCTCCAGAGGGTATGTTCAGTACTATCGGTTTAGTTGCTGCATTAGCATTTATAGTTTTATGGGTTGCACTTCCATTTATAACTATGAACGAAAAAAAAGCGTAAGGGGAATTGGATGAAAAATAAAGAACCTTTAATATTGGTTGTTGTTGTTGCTTTTACTCTCCTAACATATTGGTTAGTTGAGCCATACGCACACTCTGTAATGCACAAACATGTAGAGAGCGAAAACTTTGCTTATGCAGATTTACCGGCTCTTACAAAAAGTGGAGATGCTGTAAACGGTAAAGCATTAGTTACGGGTGCTGCTGCTTGTATAGGATGTCATGCTATCTCTAAAGATGGTATTCCTGCTGGAATGGACGCTGTAACTGCTGCTGGGAGCTACGGTGTAAATCCACCGGATTTAAGTAATGCAGGTGTTATGTATGATGCTAAATTCTTAGCAGATTTAATTAAAAATCCTGCTCATGCTCTAAATGTTGCGCATAAATTTGATGCTTCTAAAGGTCAAATGCATCCAATGATTGCTTTTGCAGGAGCTGGTGGAGATATCGACCAAGAAGTTGCGGATATGGTTGCATATTTACAATCAATTGCTATTAAAGCAGAGGAGTTAACTCCTAAGATTGCTTATGAAGAGGCTTGTGGTAGATGTCATGCTCTTTCATATGAGAAGTGGACTCAAATCGGCACAAAACCTGAGTTTAAGTTTGAAAAAGAGTCTTTGGCATTTGATATAAAAGTGTTAGAGTATCAAGAATCTCTTACTAAATATATGGGTAAATTACCTCCAGACCTTTCAATGTATATCCGTTCACGCGGTGAGCATTACATAAGTACTCTTGTTGAAAATCCGCAAAGCCAATTGGCTGGTACGGCAATGCCTAGAGTTGGTGTTACTGCTCATGCAGCTGAAAAAGTTATTGAGCATTTAGCAGACGCTGGAGATACAAAAAGAGATGAGAGAGCATCGGTTGGTAAAAATGTAATGATTTTCATTATAATCTTTGCTATTTTTGCTCTGTTATGGAAAAAGCAGGTGTGGAGAGATTTACACTAAGATCCTCTGAACTGCTTTAAAGCTCAACTCTCTTTATAAATCCTTGGAATTTTCCAAGGATTTACCTTCAAAAATCAATTATAATTATCTCTTAAGATATATGACGATAAACTTTCAAATATTTCGTTATATTAATTTATATATAACGAAAAACAGAGGAAGTAGTTACTGCAAAGCTATTCAATAACAAAATATGGATTTGAAATTAAATGAATATATTAGAAGGCAAAATAGTATCGATAGAAAAAGTTGATGAATTTTTATCTTTAAATATTTTAGTTGGAGATAAAAACTTTTTTGCCGTAGTACTTTATAGTGACACGCTGTCTTGGATGCAAACAGGACAAAGAGCAAATCTGATTTTTAAAGAGATGGAGGTTATGATAGCTACACTCTCATCAAAAATAAGTGCTAGAAATGCTTTCGTCTCAAAGATAAAAGAGATTGAAATGGGAGAGCTTTTTGCAAATGTGATTTTTGATTTTGAGGGCAAAGAGATAAGTTCAGTTATTACAAAACACTCATGCAAAGAGCTTGGGTGCAGAGAGGGCAGCGAGTTTATCTGGTTTGTTAAATCAAATGAAGTAACCATTCAAAAGGGAGCTAAAAGTGGAAGATAGTTTTTTTCAAACAATGAAGCTGACATTTGAGTTGGCTGGATTTACAACTTTGATACTTCTTTTTATAGCTATCCCTATCGCCTACTTTTTATCCCAAACAAAGTCTGCTCTTAAGCCTGCAGTCGAGGCGGTAGTCTCTTTGCCGTTGGTTCTTCCGCCCTCTGTTTTAGGTTTTTACCTTCTGCTTGCGTTTAGTCCGAAAAATAGTTTTGGCTCATGGCTTGAAACAAATTTTGATTTGAGGCTTGTCTTTAGCTTTGAGGGGCTTGTTGTGGCTTCTGTTATTTTCAGCCTCCCTTTTATGGTTCACCCAATTCAAAGCGGCTTAAGTTCACTACCAAAAAACCTCTCTCTTGCGGCTTATACGCTTGGTAAAAGCAGATTAAATACTCTTTTTTTTGTTTTACTTCCAAATATCCGCTCTTCACTCTTAACTGGAATTGTAATCTCTTTTGCCCACACTATCGGCGAGTTTGGCGTAGTTTTGATGATGGGCGGCAATATTGCAGGCGAGACAAGAGTGGCAAGTATAGCCATCTATGACGAGGTTGAAGCTCTTAACTATGGAACTGCAAATCAATATGCGATGACGCTTTTTATCATTTCGTTTGCTATCTTGCTTTTCGTTTATGCCATAAATAGACACTTTATGCGAGCAGAGATTAAATGATAAAATTAAATTTCAGTAAAAAACTATTAGGCTCAGAGGGCTCTTTTGATTTAACCATAAACGAAGAGATACAAAAAGAGAAGTTATCAATCCTTTTTGGAAAAAGCGGAGCCGGAAAAAGTACTATTTTAGGGATTTTAGCTGGACTCATAAAGCCAAATAGTGGAGAGATAGTAGTTGATGATGAAGTGTGGTTTAGCAGCAGCAAAAAAATAGATTTGCCTCCGCAAAAAAGAAGCATAGGATTTGTTTTTCAAGACTATGCACTTTTTCCAAATATGAGTGTTTTAGAAAATCTCTTATATGCACTAAGTGACAAAAACGACAAAAAACTAGTTTATGAGATTTTAGAGCTAACCGAGCTAACCTCATTAAAAGATCTGAAACCGCAACTTCTCTCTGGCGGACAACAACAGCGAGTTGCAGTCGCAAGGGCACTTGTGCGAAGACCTAAGATACTGCTTCTTGATGAGCCTCTCTCCGCACTTGATTTTTCTATGAGAGCGAAACTTCAAGATGAATTTTTAAATATTCAACACAAGCTAAAAACTACTACTCTGTTAGTCACTCACGATATATCCGAGGTTTATAAATTGGGAGATTTTGTTTATGAGCTACAAGATGGCAAAGTTTTAAACAGAGGCACACCAAACGAAATTTTTGGCGGAGTGGGAATAAGTGGAAAGTTCAAATTTAACGGTGAAGTCGTAGCCATTACAAAAAGCGATATTTTGTATGTTGTGAGCGTTTTGGTTGATAATGAGGTAGTAAAGGCGGTAGCAGGCAGAAAAGAGGTGCAAAATCTAAAGATAGGCTCAAGAGTAGTTCTTTCAAGCAAAGCATTTAATCCGCTTATAATTTCTGCTCAACCACAATAGTTTTACAAACTAAATCATGCAGAGCTTTTTTATCTTTTCTGTAAAAAGGAAGAAAAAGCCCAAAAAGTATTGTTGCACTGAATAAAAATGCAAAAAATCTAAGAAGAGCTCTAAAAAAACCAATATACTTACCGCTCTTATCATCTACAACTTTAATCTCATAAGCTTTTTTACCAGGGGTTTGTCCAAATTTACTCAAAAGTATTGCGTAAATAAGAGCATAAAGAGTTACACCGGCAAGAGGTGCTAATTGTGACGACTGAAAATCATCTTTGCCGCTCATAACAACATAAGCTATGATATAAAGTATCGGGGCATATATCATAAACATATCTGTTATAAAGGCTTTTACTCTTTTGGAGTAAGGTGCATAGATATATTTAGGACTTTTTTTTGTCTCTGCGGTTTTAGCATTTTTTTTAATATTTCTAAATCTCATGGTGTCATTATAACAGATAAAAAAAGCATTTTAAACGCTCCTCCATATAAAATATTGCTTAATTTGTACAATTAACAACAATAAGTAAACAAATTGACAATAAAAGCCAAAATTTAAACTAAATTTAAAAATTGGCGGTGTAGAATATGCGAAGTCCTAATATATCGCATAACTAGAAGTGATGTATAAGTGATAATAAAATCACTTATACATCACTTCATTGTAGGTGATTTAAGAGACAAAACAGGAGAATTAAATGAGAAAAATGATTAAAATGTCAATGGCTGCGGTTATGATGATGGGTGTTGGTGCAGTTTCTGCTCAAGCTGAGGGAACAGACATCTTAACTAATATTAAAGCAAACGCTCAAGTAAGAGCTCGTTATGAGATGGTAGATGCAAATGATGCAGCTAATTTAAATAATGCAAATGCATTTACAAACCGTTTAACGATAGGCGTTGGTGCTGATTTACTTGGGACTGATTGGTTATCTGCTTATGCTGAAATGACTGATGTTCGTGCATTAAATGATAACTATAATGATATGAATGCAAATAATGGTGCTGAATTACATGATAATGTTGCAGATTCAGAACAGACTCGTGTAACTCAAGCATATATTGATATGAAAAAAGGCAAAACAAAGCTTCGTATTGGTCGTCAAGGCTTAAATGTTGACAACATGAGATTTGTTGGTACTGTTGATTGGAGACAAATGCCTCAAACTTTTGATGCATACACTCTTACAGACAACACTGTTGAGAACTTAAATCTATTTGCTTCTTATGTTACTAAAATCAATAGAGTATTTAATCAAGATGTTCTTACTGGTGCGACAGATGGAGGTAGAGGTACAAGAACTCTACTTTTAAATGCTTCATATAAAGTTATGCCGGAGCTTAAAGTTACTGCTTATGACTATATGATTGGGTATGGCACTGGTGCATTTACTACAACTAATGCTCTTGGCGGAAGTGACACTTACGGCTTAGCGCTTACTGGTGATGTAGCAGTTTCTGATGCACTTAAATTAAACTACCGTGCAGAGTATGCTAAACAGACAGACGCTACTATGGAAAATTCTGGATATAACAATTCGCTTAGTAACTTAGATGCTGATTATATGAACTTTGAACTTAGTGCAAATATGTCAGGTATTTTAGTTGGTGCTCAATATGAAGTACTAAGCGGAGCAGAAGGATCGGATACAACTTTCCAAACTCCTTTAGCTACACTGCATGCACATAACGGTTGGGCAGATATGTTTTTAGCAACTCCGGCTGGTGGTCTTGAAGATATGAGCTTTACTCTTGGATATACATCAAAAGATTTAGGTCTTTTAAAAGCAGTTTATCATGACTACTCAAGTGATGTTGCAAGCAATGATTACGGAACAGAGCTTGATATTATCTACACAAGAGCTATTCCAGGTGTTAACGGCCTTACTGGTATGTTAAAATATGCTGATTATAGTGCAGATTCAGATGTCGCAATGTTGACGGCTACAGTTGCGAATGTTGACACATCAAAATTCTGGGCAATGTTAGATTATAAATTCGCTACAAAATAGTTAAAATTTTCAAGTCACTCCTTGTGGCTTGAAACCTCTTTGTTATTTAAACTCCTTTTTACCTCCAATAGATATAATACAAACATATAAAATAGTTTAGGAATTATTATGCTAATAGATAGCTACCATAGAGTAGTTGACTATCTTCGCATCTCTGTAACGGAGCGATGCAACTTCAGATGTCAATACTGTATGCCGGAAAAGCCTTTTTCATGGGTGCCAAAAGAGAACCTGCTTACTTTTGAAGAGCTTTTTCTCTTTGTAAAAGTGGCAATAGATGAGGGGATAAAAAAGATTCGAATTACCGGCGGAGAGCCGCTTTTGAGAGAAGATTTAGATAAATTTATAAAAATGATTTATGATTATGCGCCGGATATAGATTTGGCAATGACGACAAATGCGTATTTGCTAAAATCAACCGCACAAAAGTTAAAAGATGCAGGATTAAAACGCCTGAATGTAAGCATCGATACACTAAAACCGGAAGTAGCACTCTCAATTGCGGGCAAAGATGTTTTAAAAAATGTTTTAGAGGGTGTTGATGAGGCTAGAGCAGTTGGTTTAAAAGTAAAAGTAAATATGGTTCCTATGAAAAATATGAACGCAGATGAGATAATTGATGTTTTAGAGTACTGCAAAGATCGTGACATGTCAATAAGATTTATAGAGTATATGGAGAACCGATTTGCTGCAAAAGAGATAAGCGGACTTAAATCTGATGAGCTTCTAGAGATATTAAGAGAGCGCTATGAGTTTATTGATGAGGGGTTTGACGGCTCATCACCATCTCACTACTATAAAATGAAAGACGGTTATAGATTTGGTATTATCGAGCCTTACGGGGATGACTTTTGTAAACAGTGCAACCGTATCCGTTTAACGGCGGAAGGTCAGCTTATACCGTGTCTCTATTTTGATGAAGCACTAAGTATAGGCAAGGCCATAAAAAAGGGCGATATTGAGGGTGCGGCCGAGGTTTTAAGAGAGGTTGTCAGAAGCAAACCGGAAAAAAATCGCTGGGGTGGTGAGGATGGCGAAGTTTCAACAAGAGCTTTTTATGAAACGGGCGGTTGATGATATATTTAGTTGAACATTTTTACAGTATTCAAGGTGAAGGTCGCTACACCGGCACTCCATCACTCTTTTTCCGTTTTGGCGGCTGCAATATGAAGTGTGAAGGATTTGGTTGTCAAGAGACAGCAGATGATGGCACAAAAGTTTTGGGATGCGATACCGTGTATGCGGTAAACAGAGAACACTTTTCGCAAAATTGGATACCGATAAAAAGTGCGCCAGAACTTTTGAATGTCTTAAATCTTTATGAATTGCCAAACAGTGTAGATATTGTATTAACCGGCGGAGAGCCGTTAATATACGCAAATGAGCCAATTTTTATTGAATTTTTAAAAGCTTTGCATGCAAATGGACATAGGATTACTTTTGAGACAAATGGCTCTTTAGGGGTTGATTTTGAGCAATACCCTATCTACAAAGAGTCTGTTTTTGCTCTCTCTGTTAAGCTTTTAAACTCAAATGAGCCTTTTAGTAAAAGAGTCAGAGGCGAAATCATAAACTCAATAGCTCTAAATTCAAAAGAGGCTTTTTTTAAATTTTCAATCGATGCGGATTCTATAAACCTAGGGCTGGAAGATGAGATTTTAGAGATAATCTCATATGCACCAAATACTCTTGTTTATTGTATGCCTCTTGGCGGAAACAAAGAGGAAGTTGAAGCAAACACAGAGCCGCTTATAGAGTTTTGCAAGGCAAAAGGGTACAATTTTAGTGATAGACTTCATATACGCATATGGAATCAAAACAGAGGTGTCTGATGATAATAAGAAAACTTTTTAAATTTGAAAATGCACATGTTGTAAGAGGATGCTCAACAATAAAGTGCAGAAGTTCTATTCACGGGCACTCATACAAAGTAGAACTCCTCTTCTCTTCAAATTTTTTAGATAATGGACAGATGGTTTATGATTTTGGACTTATGAAGCAGAATATGAAAGATATAATTGAGAGCTTTGATCACGCAATAGCTATCTGGAGCGGTGATGAGACAGAGTATATAAGTGATATGAAAAAACACTCTGCAAGATGGGTGCTTTTGCCTCTCTCTCCATCAGCTGAACAGTTTTCCCGCCTTATTTTTGTCTTAATAGATAAACTTTTATCACTTACTACAACCATAAACGGAGAAAAAGAGGTAAAGCTTCATAGTGTAATAGTTCACGAAACAGATACGGGCTATGCGCAAGCATTTGAAGAGGATGCCTACTCAGAAAATATGGGTATTATAAATTTAGATGAGATTATTTTTAGCGATGAGATTCAAAATAGTTGGAAAGATATAAAACTATTTGAGAAGATAAAAAATAGCAAAAACTTTGTAAACCCAAAGAGTGTTTAAACTTTTATCTGGTAATTAAGTCACTCTTTTCTTTAGAATTAAAACTAAATCTTGTAGAAATTATCTTAACGCTACTATCTTTTTTTAATAGTTCACAATTTTCATCAACTATAATATATGAGTTTGAGACGGCTAATGGCGATATCATACCAGGGGAGAAATTTTCATAGGGTGTAAATGAGGCACCGTCAAAAAATCCGGGAACAAGCGCTCTTCTTCCACCTTTTATAATAAAATCATTTGCCATTTTTGTCTCTATCGGCGCTATATATTTGGCTTCATCTCCGCTAAGAGCTAGGATAATACTTTGAGCAAATAGTTCAAAGTTTAGTGCCGCGGCAAGCGGGTTTCCTGGAAGATTTAAAACTAAAGTATCTTTTATTCGACCAAAAGTTGTTGGTTTTCCGGGTTTAATTTCTACTTTATCAAAAAATATTTCACAGCCAAATACTCCAAACGCTTCTTTTGTAAAGTCCGCATCACCTACGCTTACTCCGCCGGATGTTATAATCAAATCGCTATTAAGTGCACTTTTGATATGCTCGTGTATATCCTCTAACGAATCACCAGCAGTTCCGATAAAATCAACATCGCAGCCAAGCTCCTGTGCTCTGGCAAAAAAGGTCGGAGAGTTAGTGTTGTAGAGCTGATGCGCAGCAACACTCTCAAAGTGCATTTTAAGCTCATTTCCAGAGGCAAAAATCGCCACTTTTGGTTTTTTATAAACTTTTATGTGGCTTCTTCCCTGCGAGGCTAAAAGCGTAATATGGTGCGCATAAATCTTTTGACCTCTATTTAACAGTGCAGCTCCACTTTTAATATCTTCGCCGCATAAACGAATATGTTTATCTCTTTTTATGTTATCCGGAAGTTTAACCCCATTATCAAGAGCTGTAACTTCCTCTATCGGAACGATAGCTTCGCACCCCAAAGGAATTTTTGCCCCCGTCATTATTTTAATCGCAAATCCGCTTTTCAACTCCTCATTTGAGTTGTCACCTGCAAAAATTGTGTGATTTACCGTAACTTCTTTACCGGCATCTTCAACTTTTACGGCATATCCGTCCATGGCAGAGTTATCGTAGGGGGGGAGGTTGTGCGATGCTCTAATCCCCTCTGCCAAGATATATCCTAAAGCTTGTTCTAGCGGTAATATTTTGAGTGATTTTAGTGTAGCGTTTTGGTAAATATATTTAAGTGCTTCTTCTATGGTAACAGCCATATAACGCCTTTTGTTAAAAAATTATGATAATTATAGTAAAATTTCACTATGAATGAAATGTATGATATGAGTATTGTAACACACAACTGGGGTGTTATGTCGGTTTTGGGTGTGGTTTTTATAAATATTTTTATGCTTTTTGGTATAAAAAATTTAGCAAAATACACAAGAGCGATCTCTTTGTTTACGCCAATTGTTGGAACGACTATCGGTATAGTTATTTTTACAGGCGTGGTAATGATGGCGGCTAAGCATCTGGATTTTACGGTGCAAAATATCATTATGATAATTTTTGCCATAGCTCTAATTTACCTAGAGGTTAAACGCTCTTTGGGATTAAAACGCCTCAATAAAAAAGAAGAAAACGCATTTAAAAACTACAAATCATATGCGCTAAAAATTTTTATTTTAGAGATTTTGGTAATTCTTAGTATCTCTTTATGGATGTGGCTTTGATATATATACTTGATGATGAAGCGGGATTAGAAACTCTGCATATAAGAGGCGATTTGCACAAATACCTAATTAAAGTTCGTCGCCATTGTGTGGGTGATGAGCTCTGTTTTAGAGCAAGAAAAAACATTGAAGTACTGCACAAATACAGAGTTGAGAGCGTTGAGGCTAGAAGTGCAGAGTTGTCGTTAATCTCCTCAGGCGTATATGAGGTAAAGAGTAAAAAATCACTACATATAGGTTGGTGCATAATAGACTCAAACTCAATAGAAAAAGCCCTTCCTTCACTTTGTGAGATAGGTGTTGAAAAAATATCTTTCATATCTTGTGAGAGAAGCCAAAAAAACTTTAAACTTGATTTTAAAAGGTTTGAGAGAATAGTAGAAGCTTCGATGCAGCAGTGCGGCAGAAGTACATATATTGAGTTTAATACATGTAAAAACATAAAAGAGTTTATAGATAAGTACCCAGATACAAAAGTATTTGATTTTTGTGAGCAGACTTTGCAGAATTACAGTGATATAAAAACTATTTTGGTCGGATGCGAGGGCGGTTTCTCATTCAAAGAGAAAGAGTTTCTCTCTTCATTGGATAGATTTAGACTGGATACGCCGATGGTTTTACGCTCTGAGAGTGCGGTCTTGGCAATTGCAAGTAAAATAGTCCTTTAAGATAATTTTAGATAAAATCCGTTTCGTAAAAAATCCGCCCCCATACGGATTTAAAAAATATATAGATATTCGCACACTACCGAGTATCAAAAGGCAAAAAAATGAAAAAAGATCTTCACCCAAAATTAGTAGCTTGTACAGTAACATGTTCATGTGGAAACACTTTCGTAACAGAGAGTCAAAAAGATGAGATGAGAATTGACATCTGTAATGAGTGTCACCCATTCTTCACAGGTTCTGAGAGAATGATAGATACTGCAGGAAGAATTGATAAATTCAACAAACGTTACGCTAAAAACTAGGCAAGATTTTCTTGCTGACTTTAGTTCCTACTCCCATTGGAAACATAGGCGATATTTCACTTAGAGCAATTGAAGCTTTAAGTGGCGCCGATGTGCTTCTATGCGAAGATACTCGCGTTACTAAAAAACTTATTCATATCCTCAAAGAGCGTTATAATACCCTCTTTAAATCCGAACAAAATTTTATTTCACTTCATTCTCATAATGAAAAAGAGTTTATAGAAAAGTTAGAGCCATCTTTTTTTGAACAAGATGTTATTTATGTCAGTGATGCTGGTATGCCGGGTATTAGTGACCCGGGGCAGATGTTAGTTAAATACTGCCAAAATAATAATTTGAAATATGATGTCTTACCGGGAGCAAATGCGCTTTTGACGGCTTTTGTAGCAAGTGGATTTGTTGAAACCAAAATGCTTTTTTGGGGATTTTTGCCACATAAAGGTAAAGATAGAACAGCTTCGCTCTTGGGAGCTTTAAATAGCGGATTTACAACAATTATGTATGAATCTCCACATAGACTTGAGAAGCTTTTGAGTGAGTTGTCTCACGAAGAGCCTTCACGCAAAATATTTTTAGCAAAAGAGCTTACTAAAAGGTATCAAAACTACTATTTTGGAACTGCTGATGAGGTTAAACAAAAAGTGGATGTTAATCTTAGGGGCGAGTGGGTTGTAGTAATTGAAGCTTCAGAGGCTCAAAACAGCAGCGCAATAAGCCAAAACGATATTTTAGAGCTTGATTTGCCAAAAAAAGTTCAAGCAAAACTTATCAGTAAAATAACAGGCGAAAATACAAAAGCATGTTATGAGAGATTATTAAATCTATAAATGTACTATATTTTAATTTTTTTGGATAAAATGCCCACATGTTAATTTATGCAAAACAACCAATCAACTATATTATAAAGAACCATCCTAATAAAATCAAGATTTTGTATCTTGCAAAAGAGATGGATAAAAAAGAGTACTCAAAACTTATGAAAATGAATTTTGAGATAAAAAGAATTCCCTCAGATGCAGCAGGGATAATGTGTAAAAATGCTTCTCATCAGGGAATATTGGCAGAAGTTGATGAGTATGAACTTCGTGATTATAAAACATTTTTAAATTATGAGTTTGTTCTTGTTCTCTCAGGTTTGACTGATGTCGGAAATATTGGCGCAATCATCAGAAGTGCTTATGCGCTTGGAGTTGAGGGGGTCATCGCATGCGGAGTGAAATCACTGCCTCTTGAAGCAATTACCAGAACAAGCACCGGTGCACTTTTTGATATGCCGTTTGCTATAGAGACAAATATTCACGATGTAATGAATGATTTTAAAATGTCAGGTTTTACAACTTATGGTGCCGATATGAGCGGTAAAGATATAAGAGATGTTAAAGTTTCAAAGAAAAGAGCTCTATTTTTAGGGAGCGAAGGTGAAGGACTTAGTGCAAGGGTCATTTCAAAGTTAGATGAGATTGTTGGTATAAAGATGTCACATGAGTTTGATTCTTTAAATGTTGGTGTGGCTGGAGCTATTTTAATGGACAGGATGAGAGTATGAGCAGTGGTTTTGAAAAATTAAAAAGTGTTGGTGTTCAAAAAATTCATGAGGATACTCATATATCAAGAGCACATATTCAAGCGATATTGCAAGAGAATTTTGAAGATATGAACAGTGTTCAATTGGCAGGTTTTATCTCCATTTTTGAGAGAGAGTACTCTGTTGATTTGAGTGAATTGAAAAATAAAGCTAAAGAGCATTTTAAAAATAGCTCACATTCTGTTAAAAAAGCAAAAGCAGTTAATGTTTTTCTTGCACACAAGAAAAAAAAGCGATTGACGCTGACTTATATAATTTCTGGAGTGGCTCTTGTCGGGTTAATTGCGATTTTTATTATAAGCTCATCATCTGATGACATTGTTAAAGTTGACAATAGTGTTATTGAAAGTGCTCAGAGTAATATATCGGTGGCAGAGAGTGAACAAAACAGCACTATTGATGATAAAAATAGTACTTTAGATGAAGAAAAACTAGAAGAGCCATCATCATTATCGGCGCCGATAGAGGTAGTAAATCCGGAGGCAGTAACTCCAAAAGCAGTTAGCCCAGAGGCAACAAGTCCAAAAGTAGCGAATCCAAAAGTAACTATTCAAGCACCCTCTTTTAAAATTATGCCAAATTCTAAAGTATGGATGGGCTATATCGATTTAGCTACCGGCGCAAGAAGTCAAAAAACATTTTCTGATGAACTTTTGTTGGACCCTGCAAAAGAGTGGCTGCTTTTCATTGGACATGGGCAAATGAACATAGAGATAAATGGAGTAACCACAAGCTTTAATAATAAAAATAGCATGAGATTTTTATATAAAAACTCAGAGCTAAAAGAGATAGATTCAAAAGAGTTTAAAAATATAAATAGTGGCAAAGCATGGTAAAAATATTTTTAATCCTTACTCTTCTTGTCTCTTTTTCAAGCGCAGAAGATTTATTGATTAAAAAAATTCAAAGTTTGATTAGTCCGGCTGCATTTGCTAAAGACAAAGCTTATATAGATACTATTTTCTCTCCAAAAAAAGATTTTTATGAAGAAGATGGAAGAGTAGATTCTATTAAAGTTATTAAAACGCTTAAAGATAATGGCATTTTAAATCTCTTTTTTAAAAAACCGCGCGATATAAACATAAGTTTTAAAACAAAAGGTGCACCTCTACTTTTTATAAAAATAATGAGTGATTCTTTGCAAAATATCGGTTATTACAAATATATGACAAAAGAGTCCGGTTTTAATGATTCAGAGTTTACATGGAAAATAAATTTAATTTCAGAGTATGCCGCAGACCCAATTATAATCAGTCAAGAACTGAAAAAAAGCAACTGCAAAATTATTGATGTTATAAAAGAGAACGATACTGATTGGACATATGTCGTCGATATGAAAAATGCTAAACTCGATGTTCCAAACGTTGAAGATGGGGTTGAGCTTAAGCTAAAGAGATCACTCTACGCATATTGGCTTAATGTTTCAAATATGGAAAAAATAGAAGTATCGAGCTCTTCTAGAAATGATTGGTATCCTCATATTACATATTATGACAAATCTTTAAAATTATTAAGAGTCAATAAAATAGATACAAAAAAAACAAATATAACTCTTGAAATTAAAGAAGACACCTACTATATAAAAATTTCAGACATATATACTTTAAAAAATATTAAAGACGATTTGGTTTTAAGCCCAACAGCTAAAAAAATAAACTAATTGTAAATTTTTTTCGATAGAATGTCACTAATTATTTAATCAGGAATATTGATGTTTGACGAGATACAATTTGATAGAATGAAGAGGTTGCCTAAGTATGTTTTTGCTGAGGTAAATGAGCTTAAAATGGCGCAACGCAGAGCCGGTGCCGATGTTATAGATTTTTCTATGGGAAATCCGGATGGAGACACTCCGGAGCACATTAGAGAGAAGCTTATTGAGTCAGCGCAAAAAACCAAAACTCATGGGTATTCAGTATCAAAAGGTATTCCAAAGCTTTTATCTGCCATTGCTGATTGGTACAAAAGAAGATATGACTGTGATTTAGACCCATCAACTGAGTGCGTTGCCGTTATGGGTTCTAAAGAGGGTTATGCTCACTTGGCTTATGCTATTACAAACCCCGGTGATGTTGCTATCGTTCCTGATCCAACCTATCCGATTCATGAGTACTCTTTCATCTTGGCAGGCGGAAATGTTGCAAAATTTGCAATTGAGTTTGATGAAGATTATAAGCTTAATGAAGATAAATTTTTTGAAGATTTAGATAGAGTTTTTAAAGAGAGTTCTCCAAAACCAAAGTATGTTTTAGTAAACTTTCCTCACAACCCTACAACTGCAACGGTAACACAAGATTTTTATGTTCGTCTTGTTGCGATGGCAAAAGAGAAAAGATTTTATGTTATCAGTGATATTGCATACGGTGACATAACTTTTGACGGATATGTAACTCCTTCGATTATGAGTGTACCGGGGGCAAAAGATGTTGCGGTCGAGAGTTTTACGCTTTCAAAAAGCTACAATATGGCAGGTTGGCGTGTAGGTTTCTTTGTAGGAAACAAAAAACTAATCGGTGCACTTCAAAAAATTAAATCATGGTTAGATTACGGTATGTTTACCCCAATTCAAGTTGCTGCTACAATAGCGCTTAACGGGGATCAGCAGTGTGTAAAAGATATAGTAGAAAAATATAACCACCGTCAAGAAGTTCTGCTTGATGCATTTGACAGAGCTGGCTGGCACATAAGAAAAAATCAGGCAAGTATGTTTGTTTGGGCAAAAATTCCAGAGAGCTGTGCGCATTTAGGTTCATTAGAGTTCTCAAAAAGACTTTTAAGAGAGGCCGATGTTGCAGTTGCCCCTGGGATTGGCTTTGGTGTGTACGGGGATGATTATGTTCGTATAGCACTTATTGAAAATGATAACCGTATCCGCCAAGCGGCTAGAAATATTAAAGAGTTTTTAAAACAATTTCAAGACGAAAAAAAATAGCATGATAAAAGTTGGAATCATTGGTGTTGGCACTGTTGGAACGAGTGTTATAAATATCTTAAAAGAGAATGCGGATGTTATTTCCGCTCGTGCCGGTGTTGATATAGTAGCAAAAAGCGGTGTGGTTAAAAATCTAAACAAAGATAGAAGCTCTTTAGGTATTAATATCACGGATAATGTTGATGATATTTTAAACGATAGTGAAATCGATATTGTTGTTGAGCTTATGGGCGGTGTTGAAGAGGCATTTGAAGTTGTTAAACGAGCACTTAAAAGCGGCAAGGCTGTCGTCACCGCAAACAAAGCACTTTTGGCGTATCATCGTTATGAACTTCAAGAGATAGCAAAAGATATAGCTTTTGAGTATGAGGCTAGTGTTGCCGGTGGTATTCCTATTATAAATGCTCTTCGTGATGGACTATCTGCAAATCATATTGAATCTATCAGAGGCATTATGAATGGCACATGTAACTATATGCTTACAAAGATGACAAACGAGGGTGTTGCGTATAGTGAGATTTTAAAAGAGGCTCAAAAGCTCGGCTACGCAGAAGCTGACCCAACATTTGATGTCGGCGGATTTGACACGGCACACAAACTTCTAATACTTGCAAGTATCGCTTATGGAATTGATGCAAAGCCCGAAGATATTCTTATAGAGGGAATACAAAATATTTCACAAGAGGATATCTCTTTTGCAAAAGAGTTTGGTTATGCTATAAAACTTCTTGGAATTGCTAAAAAAGACGGCAATAAAGTTGAACTTAGAGTTCACGCTTGTTTGATAAAAAAAGAAGAGATGATAGCAAAAATTGACGGTGTTATGAACGGCATCAGTGTAGTAGGCGATAAAGTAGGCGAAACGCTCTATTATGGAGCAGGTGCCGGCGGAAATGCTACTGCAAGTGCTGTTGTCGCAAATATAATTGATATAGCAAGAAGCGGAAAAAGCAGGCCTATGCTTGGTTTTGATAAACCGATGGAGGGCAAGCTTACCCTAAAAGCTCCCGCTGACATTGAGTCAAAATATTATCTTCGTATAAATGTATCGGACAAGATAGGTGTCTTGGCTAAAATTACCAAAATATTTGAAGAAAATAGCATATCAATAGAGTCGATTCTTCAAAGACAATCCTCTCACGACAGTGCAAATCTTCTAATTTCCACTCATAAAGCTTACGAATATGATATACAAAACCTTATCTCCTCACTTGAGAAGTTAGAGTTTGTAAATTTCAGACCCGTAATGATTAGGATAGTGTAAGAAGCGGTGAAAATTTTAATCACCGGTGCTAGCAGCGGAATAGGGCAAGAACTCTCAAAACTTTATGCCACAAAAGAAAACGAGCTTGTTCTATTGGCTCGTAGAGAAGATAGACTGCAATTGTTAAAATCACAACTTGCAAATGCCCAAAGCGTTGAAATAATCATCGCAGATGTTGGTAAGTTTGATGAACTACAAGAAAAAATAAGACTCCTTGAGAGTGTTGATATGGTTATATTGAATGCCGGTATCTCACTTGGGCACTCGCTAGAAATTACCCCGTTTGATGATTTTAAAAATTTATATAATGTAAATTTATTAGCAAATCACGCAATATTAGAAGTTTTACTGCCACAATTTAAAGCCAAAAAAAGTGGAAAAATAGTCTTTATCTCATCTCTGGCCTCACTTATAAGTATGCCGACTTCAGTTGCTTACAGCTCCTCAAAAAGAGCTATGAATGCTTATGCAGAGGGTATTAGATATAAGTATAAAAAGCATGGAATAAAAGTTATAAATATATTGCCTGGATTTATAAAAAGCGAGATGACTGATAAGAACAGTTTTAAAATGCCATTTTTGCTTGATACGGATACAGGTGCAAAAAGAATTTATAATGCAATTGCTTCAGAGAGAAGATTCTATCCATTTCCTCTTAGATTTTATTTAATCATTTCGCTTTTAAACATGCTTCCGCAATTTTTAAGAGATAAGATTGTAAACTCACTGCTTTAAAAGCTTTTGCACTGAAGCTTGACGCATTAAGCGTCAGAAGTAAATATAATTTTTAGGACTTTTATGGAAAATACTCAAACAATAGATAGTGTTTGTACATATTGCGGTGTCGGTTGTGATATTGCAGCGCATGTAAAAGATAACAAAATCCAAAAGATTTTTGCTCATAAAGATGGAGTTGTTTCACAAGGGAAACTTTGTATAAAAGGTAAATATGGATTTGACTTTGTTGACTCAAAAGAGCGACTTCGAATCCCAAGAATCAAGAAGAGCTTTTTAGAGAAAAATCCTACTATAAAAGATGCGATAGCTTCTTCGCTAAAAGATTTTGATGATGTTTGGTATGAGAGTGATTTGGATAGTGCAACAACAGCAGCTGCAATGAAGCTTAAAGAAGTTCAAGCAAAGTACGGCAGAAAAAGCATTTGTTCAATCGGAGGAGCTAGAACATCATGCGAAAGTGTTTACCTCTTTCAAAAATTCACTCGCCACACTCTAAACTCTCCGCATGTAGATAATTGCGCTAGAGTTTGCCACTCACCAAGCTTAAAAGGGATGCGCACTACAATCGGCGAGGGAGCTGCCACAAATCCATATAACGACATATATAACTGCGAGTTTATGATAGTAATCGGCTCAAACACAACAGAGGCTCACCCGATTATTGCAAACAGAATAGTTGATGTGGCTCAAAAACATGACAATTTGGCTGTTTTTGATGTTAGGGATATAAAACTAAATAAATTTGCAAAATATAAAGCAATAATTCCGCATGAAGCAAATCTTCTTGTTCTAAATATGCTGGCGTATGTAATTATTAGCGAGGAGCTTTATGCTGATAGCTTTATAGCGGAGCGTACAAAAGGTTTTGCAGAGTTTAAAGAGAAGATTTTAAATGACCCATTTGCAAATCCAAAATATTTTGAACAAATAGAGGGTTATGAGCAACTTTCCAAGATGATTCCAAAAGTGGCAAGAGAGTATGCACTTAAAAAGTCTATGATTTTTTGGGGGCTTGGGATCACTGAACATATAGACGGCTCTTATGCAGTTATGGCAATAACGCATCTAGCTCTTATGACCGGAAATATTGGCAAAGAGGGTGCGGGTCTTATGCCTCTTAGAGGACAAAATAATGTTCAGGGCGCATGTGATATGGGAATGCTTCCATATTTTGCTCCTGATTACCAAGTTCCAAAAGAGATTGGTTTGATGACACCGCAACTCGTTGATGAGATGTTAGAAGGCAGAGTAAAAGCGATTTTAAATATAGGCGAGGATTTAACGCACATTCATCCAAACCTAAACAAGATAGACAGAGCGCTTGAAAATCTGGAACTGATTATGGTTCAAGAGCTTTTTGTAACTGATATTACGGCAAAAGCGGATATTATCATAGGTGTAAAATCGGCTTATGAGAAAACAGGTGTTTATGTAAATGCGATGAGAAGATTGCATCTCTCACAACCGCTTGTAAAATCAAACTTACCGGATGACTGGGAAGTTCTTCAGCTTCTTGATAACAAAATGGGCGGAAGTAGTGCTTATGAAAACTCAAATCAAATCTGGGATGAAGTTCGTGAGGTTGCATACCGTCGTTTTAGCGGAGCTAGCTATATCCGTTTAGAGCGTCACAGAAAAAGAGGGCTTCAGTGGCCTGTCCATACAGAAGATACTCCGATTTTACATCAACTTGATTTTAGAACTGAAGATGGTTTAGGCGAATTTCATTACCACCAGTACAAGCTTCGCAATATGATAAAAGAGATTGTTGAGAAAAAATTAACAGGTTACTATCTGACGACGGGCAGAACAATCGCGATGTACAACAATGCTGCTCAGACGAAGCAGACACCAAGCTTGATGGAAAGATATAGCGAGGATATACTTTTAGTTCATGAAAATGATGCGCACGATTTTAGAAGCCAAAGAGTTATTTTAAAAACAGAGTTTGGACAGACAACACCGCTTAGTGTTAAATTTACAGATAAGGTAGAGCCAAAAACTCTATTTGTAACATTTCATCATGCAAGTTCTAAGATTAATGCACTTTTTGGAGATAAGAGCGATGAGTTGATTTTAACTGCGGCCTTTAAATCAATAAAAGTTGAAGTGATTAACTGCTAAATGAGCAGAGCTAAGGGAAATGTAGCAGAAGACAGAGCTTGTGCGTTTCTCTTAGAAAACGGCTTTCTCATAATAGAGCGAAACTTCTACTCCCACTTTGGAGAGATAGATATCATTGCCATAAAAGATAAAGTTATTCATTTTATAGAGGTGAAAAGCGGGCTCGACTATGAGAGTGCTGTTCAAAATATAACAAAAACAAAACTATCCCGCCTTATAAAGACCGGCTATGTTTATCTCAAAAAAAATGCTCTGAATGTGGACTATATGTACGATGCTCTCATAGTAACGCCCCAAAAGATTTGGTATTTGGAGAATATAACGATATAACTTTCGTTCGCCATGAGCCTGTCGAAGGGTGATTAAAGCACATGGTTCGACAGGCTCACCACGAACGAATAAACTATTTATTTAAGCGTAAGTGTCCAATACGGGAGCAGGTTGTACCGTAGCTTCAACTTCTTGTGTTTGTGCTGCTTTAAAATTTGTAGCATCACTTAACACTTTATTTGTTGACTTGATTAGTGCTGAGTCATCTTGAGTATTTTTTTGCCCACCGCCACCACCGTCAGGTCTGCCAATTTGAACTTGACTTGAATAAGGCGATTGAAATATATAGCGAGTTACTTCCATAATCCACTCCTTCTTCCTTTTGTACTATAATATCATAAAAATAAAAAACAGAAAATAAAAAAATTATATAGGTTGGAGAATTTTATGATAGCTAAAATATTTTTTGGCTCGCAAGAGGCGACAAAAGAGGAGTACTTATCGAGAGTAAGCCCTTACAGTGGTGAGATAGTTTCAAAAGTGGCTGTTTGTGATGCAAATGATGCAAAAAAAGCGCTTCTTATTGCACAAGAGGCGGCAAAAGAGGCTAAAAAAACTACCATTGCTCAAAGATGTAATTGGCTGTTGGATGTTGCAAAAAAGTTAAAAGAAAATAGAGAAGATTTGGCTAAAACTATAACTGACGAGGTCGGAAAACCTATTATGTTTTCGAGGATTGAAGTAGATAGATGTATTGAGACAGTTACGCTCTCAGCGGAAGTTATACGAACAATGCATGGCGAAACTATAAATACAGATGCCATGAACAGCGGTAAAAAAACTATGGCTTTTTTTAGTAGAGTACCGTCTGGTGTCGTTGTTGCAATCACTCCTTTTAATTTTCCGCTAAATCTCGCGGCACATAAACTAGCTCCGGCTCTAGTAGCAGGAAATGCTGTTGTTTTAAAACCGACTCCAGAAGCCCCGCTAACCGCTTATAAATTTGCTAAACTTTTCATTGAGAGCGAGTTTGCCATAAAAGATGCGTTGAGTGTTGTTTACGGTGATGCAGAGGTTGGAAATGCTCTTGTAACAAGTGATATTCCTAGAGTGATTAGTTTTACCGGAAGCGTTACGGTTGGTAACATCATCACAAAAAATGCAGGTATTAAAAAAGTCTCGTTAGAGCTTGGCGGTAATGCAGCGACATTTATAGATAAGAGTGCTGATTTAGATTTGGCGGCTGCAAGATGTGCAATTGGTGCTTTTGTAAACTCCGGTCAGGTATGTATCTCTCTTCAACGCATCTATGTAAATGCAGAAATTTATGACGAATTTGCCTCTAAAATGGCGATTGAGAGTAAAAAATTAGTTGTCGGTTCGCCTTACAATGATGACACTTTTATGGGTCCGCTTATTGATGATGAAGCGTGCGAGAGAGCTATGAACTGGGTAGAGAGTGCCATAAAAGAGGGTGCTACTCCTCTTCTTGCTCCTAAAATTGATGGAAGAATATTTTATCCATGCGTAATGACCGATGTAACGCAAGATATGAAAATTGTGTGCGAAGAGGTTTTTGCCCCAATTGTTTCACTGATAAAAGTAAATAATTTTGATGAAGCTCTGGCTTTGATGAATAACTCGCCTTATGGATTGCAGTTTTCAATTTTTACAAATGATTTAAAACTAACGAAAAGAGCGATAGAAGAGCTAGATGCCGGCGGTATTGTAATAAACGATATGCCTACGCTAAGGTTTGATATTCAGCCTTATGGCGGTGTAAAACTTAGCGGAGTAGGGCGTGAAGGACCTCGTTTTGCCATCGAAGAGATGACCGAAATCAAAAGCGTAGTAATATGTTAAATGGGTAAGAAAAAAGTAATAATAAGTGCCTGTTTGTTAGGTGAAAATTGTCGTTATGACGGCAAAACAAAAATTGTTGATGAGATTATAGAAGCATATAGTGATTATGAAATTATTCCATTTTGTCCTGAAGCACCTATTTTTGGCACTCCAAGAGAGAGAATAAGTGTCATTGAGGTTGATGGTAAAAATAAAATAATAACAGATGAGACAAATAGAGATGTTACAAAACTACTAGAAAACGAAATAAATTATTTTATAAATTTAAATCCAAAAGTTGATGAAATAGTACTAAAATCAAAATCGCCAAGTTGCGGGCTGGGGACAACTCCTGTCCTAAATCAGGGCAAAGAAGTGCTTTTTTACGGAGATGGAATTGCCGTAAAAATATTTAAGAAAAAGTATAAAAAAGCAAATATAAAAGATGAAAAATCCGTATAAAAATTAGAAAAAGTTATGATATAATCGACGATAGTTTAAAATAAAGGGTCTAAAGATGAAAAAACTAATATTAGGTTTAGCTGTTTCAGCGCTGTTTGTCTCTACTGTTTTGGCTCAGGATATCAGTGCCGAAAAAGGCAAAGGAATTTTTGAAGCAAAGGGTTGCGCAGTTTGTCATAAGAAAGATATGGACACAATCGGACCATCACTTGCTACCATTGCCAGAGCTTATCTTGGAAGAGAGATAGAGCTCATATCATATCTAAGAGGTCAAGGTCCGGCGATTGTAGATCCAGCCCGTGCGTCTGTCATGAACCCGCAGCTAGTAAAGATTAGAATGCTTTTTGATCCAGAGATGCAAGCCGTTGCGACATATATGATTTCAGTAAATGATAGACCGTTTTAAATAGTTAAAAAAAAGGGAAAGGGAAAAATGAAATACAACCATTTTTTTATATCAAAAGTAATAGTTGCCTTAGTTCTTACGCTGACAACTGTTTTTGCAGCTGCCAAAGCTGCTACTCCGGTAGCGACACCAGAGGTTGCTAAAAGCACAAAAGATACGCCGCTAACTGATGCTCAAAAGTTTTATGGAACTGAGCTTAAATCATCAAAAAAAGTTGTGCATCCACCGTATGCATGGGGTGACTGTACAGTTTGTCATAAAGATGCAAAGGGAGAGAAAGGTTTAGTTATGGACCCTCCTGAGTTATGTGCTATGTGCCATGAAGCTAAAGATGGCAAAAAGTTTATCCATGGACCGGTTGCGGCTGGCGCATGTACATCATGTCACAACCCTCATGAGTCGGATAATGCAAAACTTTTGGTAGCATCAAGCATAAATGAGCTTTGTGTATCATGTCATCAGGACAAGGATGAATTTTTACGCAAAACTGCAAATATTCACCCTCCGGTAAAAGACCAGTGTACCAACTGTCATGATCCACATACAGAAGATCATCTGTTTCAACTAAAAGCTGACGGAAAAAAAGATTTGTGTGTTATGTGTCATGTTGATAAAGAGATTTGGACAAAAACAGTAACAGATAAGCACGGTGCGCTGAACAGACCTAGAAAATGTCTTGAGTGCCATGATCCGCATGGTTCTTCAAATCCGAAGTTCTTAATTAAAGATACTTCAAAAGAGTTATGTTTAACATGTCATAGCCAGCCTGTAACAACAGATGAAACAGGCGAGAAACTTGCAGATATAGGGAAGCATCTTGAGAATAATCCGGATTGGCATGGTCCGATTCTTTGGGGTGATTGTGCAGCTTGTCACAATCCGCACGGTTCAAATAACTTAAGAATGTTAAATAAACCGTTCCCAAGAACTTTCTATGAAGCTTTTGATCAAGATAACTATATCTGTTTTCAGTGTCATGAAAAAGAGAAAATTATGGATGAAAAAACGACAACCGCAACTAACTTTAGAAACGGTGATGTGAATATGCACTTTATACATGTTAATAAAGAAAAAGGTCGTTCTTGCCGTGCATGTCACGATTTCCACGGTACGAAAGAGTACCCGCACCACTTAAGAGCAAAGACGCAGTTTGGTAAGATTAACTTCCCAATCCGTTTCATAGAGGCAGAGAATGGCGGTTCGTGTGCTCCGGCGTGTCATGCTCGTCGTCACTATGACAAAGTAACACCAAAAGTCAACCTTAAGTAGTTGATTTGAAACGAATATATATACTTCTTTTGCTATTTGTCTCAGTTTGTGGCTTGGCAAAAGAGGTATCTCCATCAGTTGCAATTGTTCAGCCGCAAGATAAAAGCCGTTATGTAGGCGAGGGCAGTACTTTCGTAATTGATACTACATTTAAAGAAGCCGACACAATTGTTATAAGACGAGATAACAATATAACTACCTCACTTAAAGTAAAACCGGAAAAAAATACATACTGCAAAACAGTTGAGCTTAAACCCGGAGTAAATATAGTATCTGTAAGTTTATACAAAGATGCCAAACTAGTAAGCAAAAGTGATAGAGAGCTTTATTTTCTCTCAGAACTTTTCGAGGGTGTTAATGAGGAAGATGCAGAAAATTATAAACTAAGATTTTTTCATAATGATGAAAAAGAAAAAAAATGCACCTCTTGTCACAATATGAAATCAAACATTCCTACAAACAACGAAGTACTTCAAGATGTAACTAAAACAACATGTTATGCCTGCCATGGCGGTATGATAAATACTAAAAATACGCATGCACCGGCTGCCAACTGGCTATGTATTGATTGTCATGACGGTAAATTCGGCGAGTACAATATGGCGGATAAAGGCGCTTCAAAGTATCTAGTAGCTGACCCAGTAGCAAAAACCTGCGGAAGTTGTCATGATACTGTTGATGGGTGGCAAAACAGCAAGTTTGGGCATGGACCTGTAAATGATGGAAGGTGCGAGAGATGCCACAACCCGCATGGCTCAAATAATGAGTTCTTTCTTCGTAAAAATATTTGGGAGCTGTGTACAACTTGCCATGCCGAAAAAGCTAACGGAAAACATGTAATACCTGCAATAGGTTTTGGAGCACCGACAAAAGATGGCGGTCATCCGACAAGAGATAGAAAAGACCCTGTTCGTCCAGGAAGAGAGCTAACTTGCAGCGGATGCCACGACCCGCACGGTTCTACCGGTATATTTCTGCTGAGAATGAAAGGCACCATGACTTATGGTGTTTGTCAAAGATGCCACAAAAAGTAAATATAGAGTAATTGTATCACAAAAGTATCACAGCGTAACCATTTCGTAACCTTAATGTTACATTTTGTAACATTAAACAAATATATACTGCAATATGATGTCCTTAAATAATACTTTGTTAATAATTTGTTATACTGAGATTAGAAATAGTATTAGAAAAATTTATATACTATTGTGAAAGGGGACAAAATGATTAGTAACAAAATTAAAGTCATGATAGTGGCTTCAGTCATCTGTTCGTCGTATGTTTTTAGTGGGTCGATTAGTGGTAGTCCGCACGATTTGTCGGCTTTAGCTGGGTTAAGTAGTTCTACTGCAGATAACGGTGAGATATGTGTATATTGTCACACGCCTCACGCTGCAAATACTGCTTTTACAGGTGCTCCACTTTGGAATAAAGCAACACCATCTGGTACATTTACTATGTACGGGTCTACGATAGCTGGAACAGCTACAGAAGCAACACCAGCAAGCCCATCTTTGGCATGTCTGAGCTGTCATGATGGTGCAAGTGCGGTCGATTCTATTGTGAATGCTCCAGGATCTGGTTTAAATGCGATAGCAGGAACTAAAAACATAGTTACAGCTTTGGCAACTCCTTATGGCGGTAACATCGGTGGAGCTCCAGGAGCTGCAACTGTTGGTAATCCTAACCTTTCAAATGATCATCCGGTGTCTATCGTTTATACTCCAGGTACGGCTGGACTAAGAGCAATGAATACTGTGTTAACAAGCTTAGGCGACAATGCCGCTTGGATTGGTGCTACAACTGTTGGAGATTTACTCAGAGGCGCTGGTTCCGACCAAGTTGAGTGTGGAAGCTGTCATGATCCACATAATGGTGGAAAAACTCAAGGTACAGATACTGAAGTTAACTTCCTTCGTCATACAAATACAGATAGTAACCTTTGCTTAGGTTGCCACGACAAATAGTATTTACTATTGGCAGACAGAGAGAAATTCTCTCCTGTCTCTTTTTCTCATTATACTTTCTTTGATATAATGTATAATTATTAATATCAAAGTCGGAGTCTTTCATGAAAATCATCTTTCTTTCCGTCCAAATCACAGTTATGCTTTTTTTTCAGGCTTGTGCCACAAAAGAGGTTGAAGTTGAGCAAACTATCACATTTCCTTCATACCCAGAGGAACCAAAAATACTGTACCTTACTACTTATAGAGGCGGTGCTACTGAAGATAAAGCTAGTGCGCTTGATGCTTTTTTAGGTGAAACAAAGAGTACAAAAAAAGTATCAAATATTGTTAAACCATACGGTGTAGGTTTGCAAAATGGCAAAGTATATGTTGCTGATACCGGTTCAGATGTAATATTTGTTATTGATGAAAAGAGCAGAGAGTTAGGGTATATTGGTAACGGTGTATCAGGAAGACTTGCTGCGCCGATTGGTATTGCATTTGATAGAGATAAAAACATATATGTTAGTGACTCTCGCGAAAAAAAAGTGTACGGGTACGATACAAAAGGGAACCAGATATTTGCACTTGGAGATAGACTTGAATTTGTCAATCCAACAGGAATTGCTATTGATAAAAATCAGCACAGACTATATGTGATAGATACAAAATCGCACCAGTTTAAAGCTTATGATATTGCTACTAAAAAGCATCTCTATTCAGTTGGAAAAAGAGGTCTAGAAGACGCTGAGTTTAACTTTCCTACAAATATTGCAGTAGATCAGAGAAATGGAAATATAGTAGTGGTAGATACTCAAAATTTTCGTGTACAAATATTTGACAAAGATGGTAAATTTTTGAGTAAATTTGGAAATGTCGGTAACAAACCGGGAACATTTGCCAGACCTAAGGGTGTGGGTATTGATAGTGATGGCAACATATATGTTGCAGACAGTGCGTTTAATAATGTTCAAGTTTTTGACGAAAATGGAAGCAACATACTTCTGTTTTTTGGAGGCGGTGGCTATGGACCGACACAGTTTCGTTTAATAACCGGAATATATATAGATGAAGATGACAAAATAGTAATTGCAGATGGTTTTAGCGGAAGGGTACAGACTTTTCAATATATAAGTGAGAGGTGGAAAAAAAATAATCCACAAAAATATAATGAACTTAAAACTCTTAAGACAGAACCAATTACAGAAAAAGAAAAAAAATAAGGTAAAATTTTGAATAAATTTTTTTTAATAAACATATTAGTAACAGTGCTTTTTGCACAAAAAACATTGTTACCGGAATCTACCGTTGCAGTGGTAAATGGTACAGCGATTTCAGTAGATGAGAGAGACAAAGAGGTCGGAAAGTTACTTCCAAAAGCATATTTTCATGCTGCTATAGATGATGATAAACTTAAAGTTTTGCAAGAAAAAGCACTAGAATCACTTATAGACAAAACTCTTCTTTATAGCTATGCTATTTCAAAGAAAATTAATGTTAGCAATAGTGAAATAGATAATGTTATGACTAATCTAACGGCTACTTTTGGCTCCAAAAAAGCATTGGAAGATGGAATTAAGCAACTTGGATTTACAAAAGCAACTTTTAGGGATGCAGTTAAAAAAGATGAAGTTATTAAAAAGCTTTATAAAAAAGAGATAGAAGTAGATTTTAGCGACAAAGAGCTAAAGACCTACTATGATAAAAATATGTATAAGTTTAAAGAGCCGGAGAAGATTAGGGTTCGTTTAATTCATGTAAGAAATAATCCTGAAGAGAGTGATGGAAAGCAAAAAGCGAAGAAGAGAATTGATGAGGCAATGGCTGAATTAAAAAAAGGAGTTGCTTTTCCTGATGTGGCTGCAAAATACTCTACTGCAATGAGCCGTATAAATGGTGGTGATATGGGATTTCTTCATAAAGGAAGATTAGAAAAAGCTGTTGAAGATGTTGCATTTGCTATGGATATAAATAAAACAAGTGAAATTATTGAGCAAGACATTGGATTTTTTATAGTAAAGGTAGATGATAAAACAGCTCCAAATCAACTCTCGTTTAATGCCGTAAAAGATGGGCTTAAAAAAGAGTTAAAAGAAAAAGAAGAAAACAGAAGAAAAGTAGAATTGCTAGAAAAGTTAAAGCTAAATTCGGTGATTGTAAAGTAATAATGTATGCAAAAAAACTCTCTCTTTTTGTTATTGTTTTTGCTCTTAAGCACAGCACTAGGAGCACAAGAACATCCAGATAGAGGAGCTTATGGAAGTCTTAATTTCTTATATATAGAGGATGAGTACACTAGTGCATCAATGGATAATTCAAAAGAAAATTTTATGCAAGAACTTAAGCTTGGATATAAAGGAAATGTTTATAGTCCTCGTCTTCTTGATTATACAATAGAAGGTCTGCTTAGATTTGACAATGAAAAAATTACAAGAGATGAATATACATCAAAGCAAAAGAGTAAAGGTGAGGATTATAGAGTTAATCTAGATTTTATTAAAGAGACAAAGTTTCCATTTACTCTTTATGCTAACAAATCAGAGAAACCAATTAATACCGTGTATAGTGCGTACTCAACAAATTATGTTTATGAAACTAGCGGTGAGGGAGCAACAGGTTCTATCAATTTTGAGCCATATATGTTTACATATGGTGCAATCAACACAAAAACCATAGCAGAATTTAGTGATAGACTGCAAAATTCACAAACCACTACATACAATACCTCATTTCGTTATAGTGAAAATGCTCATAATGTGCAAGCAAACTACTCACACGCTATACTAGAAAATGAACAACACTATATCAACGATGAAATTACAAGTGTTAATCAAGTAAAAGATTTATTTAATATATCACATTCATGGGTTGCTTCTAAAGATTTAAGAGTTAGCTCCAGTGCTTCTTATGAAAATGATGAATTTTACCAAAGCGAAAACATGGATGCAGATGTTAATTTATACTGGAAACCAGAAGGAAAAGACTATGAGGGTTCATTTTCTGCATACGGCTCTAAAATGGAGTATACAGATTCCGTAGGTTTAGAAGCATATGTATTTAATTCAATAAATCTCAACCAAACATTTAATTATAAACTTACTGAAAATATTAATCTCTCAGAGAACGCGATGACATACATATATGATGGCCCTTCAGTAAAAGGCAGCAACTCGTATGTTAATTTAGATGCAATGCATAACTACAAAACAACTATCTTGGAAGATATTCCATTTATTTTGCAAAGCAGAATCGGTGTACAGAAAAATGACACAACTTATACAACTAATCTTGATAATAATAGCACGACAGCTTCAAATAGCGTTGAGAGATACAATTTTGATGCTAATGCAAGAGTTACAAAATCATTTCCATCAATAAAATCAACTCTAAATTTAGATAGCGGTTACTACCTTTCAATATACTCTACCGAACAACAAGAACAGAGATACAATTTTAGTATATATTTTTTATCAAAGCTTTATAGTGTTGTAAATAATAATATTACAGCAAGATATATGCAAACGGATAGATCTATAAAATCAGAAGAAACAGCTCAAG
Source organism: Sulfurimonadaceae bacterium (assembly GCA_942493175.1). Lineage (GTDB taxonomy): Bacteria > Campylobacterota > Campylobacteria > Campylobacterales > Sulfurimonadaceae > Sulfurimonas. Next base: position 1,903,187 of record OW818672.1, on the reverse strand, counting down.
AGATAAAAAATAGCTATTCAACAACTACTTTAATGGAAATGTTAGATTTTTATTTCAATTTAGGAGTCAAAGGACGAGTTGGATTTAAAGTTGGAGTTGAATATGAAAATATTAAAAATGATGCACAAAGCCTTAGTCGCGTAAGCCCTAGGGGAGAGATGAATTTAAACTATCGCTTCTTAAAAAGTTGGATGTTTGACTCATCTGCAAGAGTAAGCGAAATTTACAATACTCTTGAATATTCCGGTAATGCAAATTTAACTTTTAATGCAGGAAAAACTAGTTTTTTGGTGGGATATCAGTATAATAAGAGTGAAATTGAGAGTGTATTTAATAAAATACAAAATGAACGCTCTATTTTTAGAGTACAGTTGACGCGAACATTTTAGGGGAAGTTTAGTATGAAAAATTTTATATACATATTTATTTTTACAGTTGGTGCTCTCTATGGAGCAAATACATCAAAGCTAGTGTGGCCATCGCCACCGGATGAAGCAAGAATAGAGTATGTTTCTTCTGTTAAGAATTCAAAAGATTTAGGAATTAAAAAAAGTTTTTTTTCTAAAGCCATAGATTTTTTATTTGGAGAAGATGAGCTTCCTATCTCTGCTCCATTTGGCATGCATGCCGATAAAGAGAGGGTTTTTGTAACAGATATATTAGCAAAATCAGTTTATATTTTTGATAAAAAAGAGAATGAGATGCTTACCATCGAAGGCGCTAAGAAAGAAAAATTTTTATACCCGATAGATGTGGTGTCCGATAGCAAAGGAAATATTTTCGTTTCTGATTCTGTTAGAGCTAAAGTATATGTTTTTGAAAAAGATGGTGATTATAGCCATACTATTGCACCAAAAGCGCTACAAAGACCTGTCGGAATTGCAATAAGCCCGGATGATAAAAAACTCTACATAGTCGATTCTGTATCAAGTCAAATACATGTTACCACGCTAAAGGGAGAGTTTATAGGTGTTATCGGTAAAAAAGGGTTAGGGGATGGAGAGTTTAACAGACCTACTTTTATAGATGTTGGAAGTGATGGAAAGCTTTATGTTGCAGACTCTATGAACCATCGAATTCAGATTTTGGACAAAGACGGAAAGTTTATACGAAAGTTTGGTCAACTAGGTGATGAAATTGGCTGTTTTGGCAGTCCACGAGGTATTTCGTTAGACACTAAAAATAATATCTATGTAAGTGACACGATGTTTAACAATATACAGATTTTTAACCAAAATGGAGAACTTTTGATGGTGCTGGGTAGTTATGGCGATAAAAAAGGAGAGTTTTCTCTTCCTGAGGATATATCCATTACGGCAGATGACACAATATATGTTGCAGATACAAACAATAAGCGCATTCAATCTTTTAGACTTATCAAATCAACGCTAGCAAGGAGTTCAAAATGAGATATATACTTTTTGGATTGTTTGGAATTTTACTATTTGTAGTTATTCAGCTATCGGCTTCGATAGTAAATACAAAGCATAATCTCTCTATCAGCAACACGGCAGGAACCGTAAAATCAACTACTGAAGCTGAAGTGTGTGTTTTTTGCCATGTACCGCACTTTGCACAAGCTGTCGGAAAGCCTCTTTGGAACAGAAGTATGCCGACAACTGATTATGTTATGTATGACAGCGACTACTTAAGAAGAATGGGCTATCCGTCTATCGCCTCAGACCTTGGCACGGCAAATGACACTCCCGGAGCGCTCTCTCGCCAATGCCTAAGTTGTCATGATGGAACAATTGCGGTTGGTGCCGTATCTAAGTTAAGATACGACTATGACGGTACAACCATAGCTATGGCTGGCGTAGATCCGGATGGAACCATAATAGATACAGCAGTCGGTTTTATAGGAACAGACCTTTCACATCATCACCCTGTCGGGGCTAAATATGACCCTGGAATTAGTAAAACATTTGGCGATGCCGGAGTTAGATCATCAGAACTAAAAGCTACTCCAGATGCGCCCATAAAACTTTATGAGTACGGGGGATATAGCGGAAAATATGTTGAGTGCTCATCTTGTCATGACCCGCATAAAGATAATGGAAAATTCTTACATGTGACAAGTGGAGCAAATCATGCACAAAATTTTGTAAATACTTGTACGGCGTGTCATGAAAAAACTGACTGGACGGGAAGTGTCCATCAAGCACCTCCTGGCACACCGACATATACGGATGCAGCGTTGATAGCCAGATACGGAACTGGTGCAGTAGGTGATTTGGGGTGCGCAAACTGTCATGTGCCTCATAACGGACAGGGTGTTGGTTACTTAAACAGACAGGTGTTAGAGCAGACATGTTTTCAAGGAGCTGCTTCAACTGAGGGTGGAGCAAAATGTCATGGAGTAGGTGGAGCAAAAGATATAAAATCTGTTTTAAGCAGAACTTATACTCATCCCGTGCTTGCAGAGGACAATCTTCCCGGAACACAGCATACAAATCTTGATTCGCTTTATGGAACAGGCAACCTTGACCCGCTTGCTATAAAAGGGATGGCTTGGTCTGAGAATAAACATGCAGTATGTATGGATTGTCACAATCCTCACCGTGCAAAAGCTGGAACGCATGTTACTGATGGAACTTGGTATGGAACGCCAAGTGCGACAGGCAATCTTGTCTCAAATGTACTTAAAGGTGTTCCGGGAGTTGAGCCTACATGGCCGGCAGCTTGGACGCAGCCTGCTACTTTTACTACTAAGGCTGTTGCTGAGAAGGAGTACCAAATATGTTTTAAATGCCACTCATATTGGGGAGTAGGCACTGCCACTAAAGGTCTTTCGGTCTATACATCGGCAGGTGGCACACCGCTTACCGATGTAGCATGGGAGATGAACATAAACAACAAGTCAGGACATCCAGTAGTCATAGCTCAATCAGGTAGAACAGGCTCTCTTGCTCCAAAAGAGCTTGGTCCGGAACAGCTCACAGTTCCATGGATTGCAAATCGCGGTAATCAAGCTATGTACTGCTCTGATTGTCACGGAAGCGATCAAGAGTTAAATGGTGACCCAAAAGGACCGCACGGTTCAAACTTAAAATATATTCTTAAGGGAATAAACCAGTACTGGCCTGCAAAATCTACTGGTGTTTTATACTCGCTAGATGATATTCAATTGGGAACTGATGCTGGTGTTATGTGTAAAAACTGTCATGATATACTTGTTCCGCATAATAATTGGCGAACGCAAATGTCTGGAGGAGGTTATAAGTGTGTAGAGTGCCATGTCGCTGTCCCGCACGGCTCACCGGTATCTAGACTTATTGGATATAAAACTTGGCCGGCACCATATAACTACAATGGCAACAGCCTGAAGATGCTAGGATGGAAAAAAAATGGTATATATAATCCGCTTGATGCAGGCACCAAAAGTAATGCATGGACATCGACTCCGACTACTTGTGTCAATGGTATGGGAGCTGCGTGTCACGGTACGAGTGGCGGCGGATATGATGCCAACTTGATGCCATAGGGGTTTGTGTGAAGAAGATTTTATTTATACTGCTGTTGATGACGCAAGTTAGTATGGCAATGCCAAATGTAGATGATGATAAGCGAATAATGGATACCTTGCTAAAGTACAACTATGGAATTATCAAGATGACTAAAAGTGGAGACACACATCTGTTAGAAAAAATGCTTACGCAGGATGTTTACTTTAAGTTGATGATTTGGGCGGATTCTTGGAAGTTCAGCAACCTTGCCATGGTTGCTCAAATAAACGATTTGAGATTTTCTCCGATTGCTTATAATGAGAACAATGCAACCATAAGAACTATGGAGAATTGGACATATGCTTATGCTGACTTAGTAAAGAGAGATTATGCGCTTAAACCTACCACTATATTTTATAAGATGAAATATACACTGAAAAAACATCATGGGCAGTGGATAATAGTTGCCGTGGAGAATTTACAAGAAGAGGTGTTTGAGAAACCTGACACCCATAAACCTAAAGTTGAACAAAAAAAAGAGAAACCAAAAGAAATTGTTAAGCGTTAACCGTTGCTTAGTAACTATTTGATAGACTAAGTTTTTATATATAACACACTCTAAGGAAAAGTATGACATTTGTTAAAAAGGTATGGTCATTTTTGATTTCAATGAAATTGATGGTCGTTTTGATTCTTATATTTGGAGCTGCAAGCGCAGTTGGGACATTTATTGAAAATGACTATGGTGTAAATACATCATGGGCGGTGGTATATGCCAGCAGATGGTTTGAAGTAGTTCAAGTTATGCTTGCTATAAGTATAGTGGGAAATATTTTTCGCTATAACATGATGAGCAAAAAGAAGATACCCGTTCTTATCTTTCATGTCGGTTTTTTAGTTATCTTGCTTGGTGCAGGCATAACTCGCTACTACGGCTATGAGGGTGTTATGGTAATTCGTGAGGGTGCTACTGAACACCGTATGCTATCTTCCGACGCATTTTTACAAATAAAAGCTAAAAAGGGCGAAAAAGAGTTTACTAAAGATGAGATTGTTTTTGTCTCAGAGCTTGGCGGACGGGATTTTAAAGAGTCTCTTGATGTTGATGGAAAGAAGCTAGTCGTTACTTATAAAGATTTTATAGGCAAAGCCATAAAAACAGTAGTTGAAGACCCAAAAGGAAAACCGGTAGCCGGTTTAATTATAATGACACCTCAGGGACCGGAGAGATACTTTATAAGCAGTGGAGAAGCGTTTGATGTCGGTCCTCTGGCTATGTTTTTTGATAAAGAGGTGTCTGTAAACAAGCCGGCTGTTCGTCTTATGAGTAACGGTAATGATATATCTTTTGTTTCCAATGTTGCAGTTGGATGGACAAAGATGGCAGACAGGTCAGAGGGTATTTATGAGCCGGGAGTAGAGCATAAGTTTGAAGCCGGACAGATGCTAAATATCAATGGTGTGCAAGTTGTTGCCAAAGAGGTTTATAGCAAAGGCTCAATCAAAATTGTTAGCCAAGAAGAGTATGCAAAAACTGCAAAACAAGAACTAAATATGGATAAAGACCCGCTCTCTGCGCTCATAGTAGATGTTGAGTATAATGGAGAGAAGCGAGAAGTTACTCTTATGGGAAAAGGTAAACGATATCAAGGCTTTACAGAGATGGTCAATATGGGTGATACGGAAATTACGCTAGAGTGGGGTGCTAAGATTTTAGAACTTCCGTTTGCTCTTAAGCTTAACGATTTCGTAATGCTAAAATATCCGGGTTCTATGAGCCCATCATCTTATGAGAGCTATGTTACTCTGCTGGATGAAAAAAACGGTGTTAAAGAGGATTATAAAATCTTTATGAACAATGTTCTTGATTACGGCGGATTTTTGTTTTTCCAATCATCATATGACAAAGATGAGGGAGGAACTGTTCTCTCTGTAAATCACGACCCTGGAAAATGGCCGACTTACATAGGATATATAATGCTTGCAATCGGAATGATATTAAACCTACTGAACCCAAACAGTTACTTTGGAAAACTTGCTCGAATGAAGTATGAGTACAAAGCAAGTGTTATAGCGGCAGTCGTTATGTTCGCAACACTGTTTGGAACTCAACCGCTTGTTGCATCAACTCAGCTTGAAGAGCAGGTTAAAAATATTGATATTGGACACGCAAACCATTTTGGAACTCTGCTTGTTCAAACATCTGACGGCAGAATCAAGCCTCTTGATACGCTTGCAACAGAATATCTAAATAAAATTTCTGCAAAAGATAGTATGTTTGGATTAAATCACAATCAGATAATTTTGGGAATGGCTTCAAACCCTGATCCGTGGAAACAGATTGAGATGATTAAGGTTTCTCATCCAAAGCTAAAAGAGATGTTTGGGATGCAAGAGTCTCAAAAAGCCATTTCATTTAATAGTGCGTTTGACAGAAACGGCAACTATATATTGGGTCCATTAGCAGAAGAGGCTATGAGAAAGCGTCCGGCAGAGAGAGGCACTTATGAAAAAGAGCTTATCAAACTTGATGAGAGAGTAAATGTTGCATATATGGTCTACTCCGGTCGTTTCTTGAATGCATTTCCATTGCAGGGAGACCCAAACAATAAATGGTACTACCCTGAAGAGGCACTTCAAACTTTCCCTGAAGGGTCTGCGCGTGAAGTTTTAGCACTTCTTAGAAATAATGCTATGGGACTCTCAAAAGCCATACAAAGCGGTAATTGGAGTGAGGCAAACAAGGCAATTGATGATATTAAAGCGTATCAAGCTAAAATGAGTCCTGCACTTATTCCTGATAATATGCTTGTAAAAGCAGAGCTTTTATATAATGAGTTAAATCTATTTGAGAAGTTGTATCCTGTTTATCTACTATCGGGCTTTGTTCTGCTGATGCTTATCTTTATTCGCTTGGCAAAACCTGCACTAAACCTAAAAATGGTTATGCGTGTAATACTTGCGATTTTTGTTGTTGCATTTGTCATTCATACATTTAGTTTAGGACTCAGATGGTATATCTCAGGACATGCACCGTGGAGTAACGGATATGAAGCAATGCTCTACATCTCTTGGAGTATTATTTTAGCCGGTATTTTGTTTGCAAAATCATCTGAGCTTGCCGTGGCAACAACCGGTCTTTTTGCGGGTATTACGCTTTTTGTTGCACACTTAAGCTGGCTTGACCCGCAGATTACCACAATGGTTCCGGTTCTCAAATCAAACTGGCTGACTGTGCATGTTTCCGTTATTACGGCTAGTTACGGTTTCCTTGGGCTTAGTACGCTGCTTGGTTTTATATCGCTTATCTTTTACATCATGCTTGGCAATGAGAGCAAGCGTGAGCAGATAAGTGTAAATATTTTAGAGTCGGCTCGTATAAGCCAGATGTCTATGATAGTGGGATTGTCGCTGCTCACACTTGGAAACTTTATAGGCGGTGTCTGGGCAAACGAATCATGGGGACGCTACTGGGGATGGGACCCAAAAGAAACATGGACGATAGTTACGATAGCGGTTTATGTTTTTGTAACGCATATGCGCTTTGTTCCGGCTCTTAAGTCAAACTTTTTGTACAATGTAGTCTCTGTTATAGCGTACTCTTCGGTTATCATGACCTATTTTGGAGTTAACTACTATCTCTCCGGTATGCACTCTTACGCGGCAGGAGACCCTGTTCCTGTTCCTGAGTGGATATATTATGTTATTTCGGTAATTGTTGTACTTGTAATCTGGGCATCGTTTAACCGTGATAAACTTATTAATATAAAACCGGTATCAAGTAAGTAAATAATAGTGAAGAGTAAATCCGAAGAAGGAGATAATGCAACATTAGTGAAATGGGTAGTTTCACTTTTTTTGCTTCTCTCCGGAGCTTCTGCTCTTATCTATCAAGTTCTTTGGGTTCGCCTGCTTGGACTAAGCATCGGCTCTACAACAATCTCAATAAGCATAGTTTTGGCGGTTTTTTTCCTTGGGCTTGGAGCGGGAAGCTATTTTGCCGGAGACATCATAAAAAGATTTAAAAATACTCTTAAAATTTATCTTTTTGCTGAGGCAGGAATCGCTATAAGTGCCATAGTACTGCTGCCTATTCTTTTAAATCTTGATTACTATCTCTCACTTCTTCCTATTGTTGAAGCCGGTTTAGGTTTAAAGTTTTTTGTAGTGACATTGCTGCTGTTTGTACCGACATTTTTAATTGGTACTACATTTCCTCTGCTCGTTGGCGTTGCAATAAATGATAAAAATGAGATAAGCTCTAAGCTTGCACACTTTTATGCATTTAATAGTGCCGGAGCTGTTATCGGAGCGCTTTGCTCTGGTATTTTGTTCATTCCATATTTCGGACTGGACGGTGCTCTCTATATAGCTGTTTCACTTAATATTTTCATTGTTTTGTTAGGTTTTGTTCTATACAAGGCTATTAACCATTCTAAGAACACTGTATTAGAATCTTCTCCAAATATGCAAGAGAGTAAAGATGTAAACAATAAGGCACTTGTCGTACTTTTTGTAACCGGTTTGAGTGCTATGGCAACTGAGATTGGCTGGATGAAGTTTCTTATTGTCTATACCGGAAATACAATCTATGGTTTTTCTCTGATTCTCTCTATGTTTATTGCAGGAGTAACCATAGGCTCATTTGTGGCTAAATCCAGCAAGCTCTCAAATATTAATCCTGAAAAATTTCTCTTTTTTGGTTTAATACTGCTTGGAGTTGCACTGCTTGGCGCCCGCGTAGGTTTAGGAGTTTTTCCGGAAATTTATGAGCAGTTAAACAGTTGGCAGGTTGATGCCTTTGTTTATAGATGGAGCAAGTATTTAGTTATGTTCTTAATTCTTTTGCCTTCAACTCTTCTTTTTGGCATACTTTTTCCAATTGCTCTGAAATATTACTCTTCAAACATTCCTACCCTCTCTTCTTATGTCGGCAGAGCTTATGCTGTTAATATTATTGCCGGAATTGTCGGTTCTATAATAGCGGGCTTTTGGATTATTCCATACTTTTCAACTGATATATTATTAACTGCTATGGCGATATTTGTTTTGTTGTCATCTTTTGTATTTGTAAAAAATATAAAAACTAAAAAAGTCACTTCTGTTTTGGCTAGCTTTTTAATAATATTTATAGGGCTAAGCAACTATTTGGCACATATTGATTATCGCGCAATGGTTAATATAGTTCAACAGCGCGATTTTAAAACACACTCATATAGTCCAAAATCAACAATCCACTATCTTAAAGAGGGACAAACAGGAATTATAGGTCTGTATAGTTATGATGAAAATCCTTGTATTATGAGACTTTTTAATAATGGAATGAATGAATCATGGGTCGATGTGTGTAACGGTAATAATTTGCTGCTGAGTGAATTTTTACTAGGAGAGATACCGCTACTCTTAAACCCGTTGGCAAAAAAAGCGTTTGTAATCGGTTATGGCGGCGGAATTACGGTTAGGGCATTGAGTATGAGTGAAATGGAGAGTGTTGATGCGGTGGAACTGGAGCCTGCAGTATTAGATGCAATGCGAACGCTTTATGATAACAGACTTCCAACAGATAACGATAAAAGGGTCAGTGTCACTATAAATGATGCGCGAAATACTCTGTTAATGTCCAAAGAGAGATATGACATAATCGTATCTCAACCATCACATCCGTGGCTTAGCGGAGCGTCAAATATTATGAACAGAGATTTTTTTAAGATTGTAAAATCACGGCTTTCACAAAATGGAATTAATGGTCAGTGGGTGCCTTTATATAAAATTGACACAGCTACACTAAAGAGTATTATAAAAGCATACACAGACACTTTTGAGTATGTGGTTAGTTTTGTTAATCTATCAACAAGAGAATTTTTAATGTTTGGTTCTAAGGAACCCATAGTTTTTAATTACGAGATAATGCAAAAACAGATGTTGCGCCCAGATGTAAGTATGGTTCTTGAGCATCATAATATACAAAGCCCTCAAGATTTAATGAACAGTTTTGCACTCTCAAGAGAGCAGTTGGTGGAGATTGCCGCTGCAGCAGAGGCGGCAACTGATAAAAATTTACTCACAGAGACATTTAAGTCAAGATATGAACAGATAGAGGGAAATAGCTTTGATACATTTGGATTTTTAAAAAGTTTTATGAATAGTAGCGAGTGAATGGTATAATTAAACATGTAATAAAGGAGTTTAGATATGAAAAATTGGTTTTTAGCGGTAGCAGTAGCTATTTTTATAGGGGGATGTTCTACGGCGGAGATTCAGGTTGATTATGACCCTGAGTATAAATTCTCGTCAGTAAACTCATTTTCAGTAGTATATACAAATCAAAATGACGGGAAAGATTTTAGCAGAGACCGTATAAGTAAGCTGCTAAATACATATATGCAAGATAAGTGTTATAAGAGTGTAGAAAAGAGTAAGGCAGACTTTTACATAATAATGCATCTTGATGTTCAGAAGAAATCTCAAATAGAGACAAACTATGAGACTATCGGGATTAGACCTGCTCCATATATATATCTGGGAGCGACAAGACCGCCGGTAGGTGTTTATCCTCCTCTTCGCACAACAGGTATGATAGCTATGGAGCCTGATGTTAGAGTAACAACTAGAACTCATGAGTATGAAGACGGAAGTCTTGTTGTAGAGATTTTTGATGTTAAAGAAAATAGAGTAGTTTGGCAAGGCTCAGCTAAAGACAGACTCTCAACAGGATATTCACAAGAAGAGAAGAGCGAGTATATGAATAAAGTTATTTCTGAGCTTTTTAAAGATTTTCCAGCGAAGAAGTAAGTAGTAAAATTGAGCATCTTAACGATGCTCAATAGTTTATAATTTAGTAAATTTAGCCTCTTCGATAAGTACGGGAAATTTGTAACCGTATCCAAGGTCAACATCCGTTTTAACAACTCCATTGGTTGTAATTGAGTCACCAACTTGAACAGTCGAGTTAGCTGATGTTGCTATAATATCATCTGTTCCGGCAGAACCTGAACCGTCTTGTAAATGAATCCAATCTTTACCCATAATATTTTTAGATACTTTTACCACTTTAGCATTAACTTTTACGCTTTTGTCTTTAAGAGTGGCTTTTTTTGCATATAGCTCCTCTATGGTGTATCCATTTGTATTTTTAGCTATTTTTATACTGCTTGCAACCGGTTCAAGCTTAAGTTCTTTATCGTGATTGCAATTTGCATGAGCATCTGCCCCTGCTTGGCTTTGGCTTTGAGCAGTTTGAGCAGTTGAACTTTGTGCAGGCTTGCCGCCACTTGGTACAATCGCGCTTACAAATAAGATTTGATCAAATGTTTTGTTTAATGCTTTACTTGTAAAATCAGTCATAACCATCTGCTCAAGAAAAGAGATAGAGTTTCCTGTAGCAATAGTTGTTTGCGGACCTGCTATCCAGTAAACATTACCGCCCTCATCCACTTTTGCGTATGTATATCCACCGCCATTCATTGTTTCTAATACTTTTGCAATATGTTGAGTATTTAGTTGTGCATCACCTGCAGCCGGTGCAGATGCTTGTTCTTGAGTAGCAGGTACGCCATACATACTTTGAGGAGCTTCAACGCTCTGCGATTTTTGAGAAGTAGCGTTTTGCTCTTGCTCTTTTGGTTTGTCACTACAACCGCACATAATCAGTAGTGCGGCAACGCCGATAGATAACGAGATTTTATTCATTTGTTTTCCTTTAGTATTTTTTGATGTTCTTCATATCTTTTTTTTGCCGCTTCAAAAGTTTCATTAGGGTTTGTACTTGTTCTGAAATACTCCTCCATAAACTTGTTGTAATCAATTTGCTCCTGCGTTATTGCATTTGCTTTTTCTTGTTGAGCATTTTTTTCCTCTTCAGATTGAACCGGCGGCAGAGATTCGATAAGAATAGCTACTGCGTTCATCTGATTGTCTGAGAGTTTTGTAGCTTGTCCCTGCATCATTACCCCGTAACCGTAAGTACTTCTTGTGCCGGCTTTATACTCTTTTAAATCTTTTACAATTTCTTTAGCACTCATTCCTGCAATTCTTTTGCTCACTCCCAATGACTTCTTTTCGCCTTTTTCGCCATGACATACGCCACATCTGTTAAAAATCTCTTCAGTGGTCATATCTTTTGTTAGCTTTGGTTTTACCGGAGTTTCAACTGCCGGAGGCATAGATGCAATGTATGAAGCCAATACACCGATATCTCCGTCCGAAAGTTTTCCTGCTTGCCCGTTCATCATAGTTCCAAGACCGTATGTATTTCTTGTTCCGGCTCTGTACTCTTGAAGTATTTTTTTAACTTCTTCCGCTTTCATTCCGGCAATGCTTTTAGTTAAACCTTGAGAGTGTCTCTCACCTTTTTTACCGTGACACGAAGCACACTTTTCAAACAGTTGAGTCGCAGAGGCAATAGAGGCAATAGAGATTATAAGTAATATGATTTTTTTCATTTTTTATTGCTCCGGAAGTGTCACAATGGGCGTTTCTGCATCCCAGTGCTCTTGATCTAAAATGATTTTTGCTTCTGCTTTTCCATTAAGATAAGCATCTTTTAGAAGGTCTTCAGCCTCTTTTTTATCTTTGCCTACGCCATCACCCTCAAGGTACATCTTGCCAAGTATATACTGAGCTTCACCACAGCTTTGCATCGCCGATTTTGCTAAATACTCTTTTGCTTTTTCCATGTTTTTTTCAACACCCAGTCCATTTTTATACATAGAACCTACTTTATGTTGTGCTAATGGATAACCTGCATCTGCAACCTGCTTGTAAAGAGGAAAAGCTTTTTTATAATCTTTTTCTACGCCATCACCTGCAAAGTATAAATCTGCTAAGTGAAGTGCCGATTTTTGGTCGCCACTTTTAGCCGATTGAGAAAAGAGAGAAATTGCTTCTTTATTGTTTTGGGCTACTCCTTCACCTTTATGATACATAACACCAAGATTGTACATGGCTTTTACATGTCCCTGATCTGCTGCTTTTTTATACATATTTGCAGCCATAACAAGGTCTTTAGTTGTAACCATTCCTTGATAGTACATACCGCCAAGAGCAAATTGACTATTTGCGTCACCTTTTTCAGCTTTTACTTTAACCGACATAAAAGCCTGTTTATTCATATCAATTTTTTCTGCAGCATTAGCAAATCCTGCAATAAACAAACAGTGTATAAAAACTACAAGTAATACCTTTTTCATAACCAACCCTTTAATAAATATCTCACAATAGCGAGTTATTATATCAGCAGTTATCAAATTTATTTCTTAAAAAAAGTTCAGATTTTTTAATTTTTTATAATTAATTGTTATTATGAAAAAATAGACTATTATATAAGAAAATTATATTAAATATTAAAATTACCATAAAAAAATCACAAAAAAATCACATTCAAACAAAAAGAAAACTTTTGTTGAAAATTTAGTTTATATTAATAAAAAAAGTTTAATAATACGGAATAAGGAAAGTAAAATGGAAGAGAAAAAAGTGTTTAATAAAAAGATAGAGAAGAAGTATTCTTTTGGAATATGGGTTATTGTGGGAATTGTTATGGTTGGCATTGTTGTTGGGATGGCAACTTCATTTTTTACGGTTATAGCGGTTAAACATACATCTGATGTTAATTTTTGCGGTGCTTGTCACTCGATGAAGCCGATGGCTGCTGCATATAGGAATGATGTACACGGCGGATATGGAGATAGCGGTGTTATGGCAACATGTGCTGATTGTCATCTTCCACATGACTCAACTGCCGGATATTTGATACAAAAAGTAAAAACAGGAATGTGGGATGTCTGGGTTGAAACTACGCATGACACTTCAAAGATTGATTGGCATGAGCGTCGTGAAGAGAGACGCAATTGGGTGTATGACTCTGCTTGTTTGCACTGTCATGAAAATCTTCTGCTTGGAACAAAACCAAATAAAAAAGCCTTTACCGCTCATAAAGCATACTTTGCTAAAAAACTTTTAGTTAGCGGTGATGATGGTAAAAAAGAGAATGCAAAGTGCGTTGATTGTCATAAACATGTCGGACACTATCAGCTAGAAAAGCATCTTCCTCCGGCTCCGGATGAAGAGATGCAAAGCAATGAAAATGAAGAACATTAGGGATAGATGATGGAAAAAAAATATATTAAACTAGCAATAATAGCCGGTGTCATCATTCTTCTTGTAGTTTTGTCAATAGTAACGGGTGTTGGAGAGAAGCTTGGTCGTCTTGGAGTGATATCGGTCAACATCGCAAAGAGTATGGCAAATGCAACTCATGGAGATCCGCGTTCATCACAGGAGATGAGTGTAGAGTTTATAGAAGCTAACACAGGCTGTACGGATGTAATAGATGAAAAAGAGCTACCTAAAGCTTTAAAGCCATTTAAAAAGTATGGACACCCGCCTTTTACAATGGGAGCTTGTGCCGTTTGTCACTCTCCAAAACGCTCAAAACCTGCAGCAATAGTCACTCATACAGTAGCAGAACTTTGTTATAAGTGCCATGAGCCTGAGTCAAAAATAGATGCAAAGTTAGAAGCACTTGATTGTAATAAATGTCACAGTCCGCATCATGCCGATAGAAAAAAACTTCTTCGTGATACCGTTACCGAAGAGAGTTGTCCTGTTGGCAAATTTATCTAAACATATAAGAGTAAATAAGGTAGTAAGTTGAAGAAAAATATCTCAAAGTTGTTGATTTCATTGCTAATCTTTGGCGGTGCGATATATATGTTTCAAGCATATAGCATTGGCGAAAAGCTTGGTCGTTTAGTTGTTATTATGGGCAATATTGCACATAGTCTTCAAAATGCCAAACATGTTTACGAAGATGTGGATATTAGCATTAGTGATGATGAGCTTAGAGATATTAATATTTCAAAAATTTCAAAAGAGATGAAGAGTTCCATTGATAAGAAAAAAGAGTCAATTGCTCCAAGAGCTCCAATTGAAATCAAAGCAGATGAGATAAGAGCTGAAGAGATTCCTCATCATAACAAGCTTGAAGCTAAAGAGGCAAAAATAGTTAAACTTGAAGATTTGCCGGAAAAATTTAAACCGTTAAAGAAGTATCTGCATGAACCGTTTAAAATGGGTGCTTGTCAGATTTGTCATGATTCAAATAGTAAAAACCCCGGAGCGTTGATTAAAAAAGAGATTCAAGATATATGCTATGAGTGCCATAAAACACGCTACAGCAAAGAGTTTGACCATGCTCCTGTAAAAGACGGAAAATGTACGGATTGCCATGATCCGCATCAGTCAAATACAAAAAAGTTGTTAAGGGCTGATTCTATAAATGAGTTATGTATGAAATGTCATGATAGAAAAAGCACATTTGGCGCAAAAGCAAAAAAACTTTTTGTAGATATGAGTTTAGAAACAAAACATAAACCTATCGTAGAAAAAAACTGTTTGGAGTGCCATGAAGCACATACGGCAAATTATAAATCACTTCTTAAACTTGATGCAAAAATGGATTTATGTTTGGATTGCCATGATGAGGTTAAAGAGAAGATAACTCACTCCAAGTTTAAGCACGGCGGGGTAAACACAAGTCAAAAAAGATGCTTGGAGTGCCATGACCCGCATGCAACTAAACATAAAAAACTGCTAAAAAAAGACCCAGTTGCTACATGCTTGAGCTGTCATGACAAAGAAGTTAAGTCAGATGAAGATGGCGGAATGTTGATGAATATGAAAAAACATCTGGATGAGAATCCAAACTGGCACAAGCCAATCAAAGATGTTAAAAAAAATGGTGGCTGTTCAGCATGTCATGACCCTCACGGTTCGGACAACTTTAGTATCTTGAAAAAATCATTTACTAAAAACTTTTACGCCGATTTAGCAAACAAAGATTTTTTCTGCTTTAAGTGTCATACAGAGAAGAAAATAACTAAACAGTTCATAACACCGCAGGAGAATAATGTTACCGCATTTAGAGATGGGAATGTAAATCTGCACTATCTGCATGTAAATGATAGAAAAGGGCGTTCTTGCAGAGCTTGTCATGATGAACACGCTTCTAAATATAACCACCTAATCCGTGATTATACTGATTTTAACGGTGTTAAATTTCCGCTTAGATTTATTGAAACAGCCGAGGGAGGCTCTTGTGCTCCGGCTTGTCATAAAAAATTTGAGTATGACCGCGTAAATCCAAAAGGAATTAGTAAGTGAGACTCTCTCACTTATATTTGAGAGCTATCATATTTTTATTTATTAGCTCTGTTAATTTAGTATCAGAAGATAAATTTATAGAAGTAATCACTCCGCAAGAAAATAGGTTGCAAACCGAATTAACGCTAAATGTTGTTGTTAAAGTAGAGAAAAAGAGTTTTGATGATATAAAAATTGCTTCGCCTCTTGGAGTGATTGATATAAATTTGGATAATTCAAGAGAGATGCAGTGTAAAAATATTTCACTCAGACTTGGTGAAAATAGAGTTGTTATCCGTGCATATAAAAATAAGATTTTGGTTGATGAAAAAACAAGAGATATTTATGTAGCTTCACAGCTTTATCATCAGTTTAAATACCCGCCGCAAAAGTATAGCAAGAGTTATTTTCACAATGATACAAATGAAAAAAGTTGTGCTTCATGTCATAATATGAGTGTTAATGAGGTAAAAGGTGTTGCCTTTGTTGATGTTACAAAATCAAACTGCTACTCTTGTCATAAAAATATTACTAAAGAGAAGTATGCTCATGCTCCGGCGGCAAATTGGCTCTGTACAAGCTGTCATGACAAAAAAAATGTCTCCAAATATCTCACGCAAGAGCCTGTAAACGGTTCGTGCTTTGAGTGTCATGAAGAGAATCAAGAGTTGTGGAGCGCTGCAAAGTATCATCATGAACCGCTTGATTCAGGAAATTGTAACAGATGTCATAATCCGCACGCAAGTCCGTATGCTATGTTTATTCGCAAAGAGGTTAATGAGATATGTCTGGGGTGTCATAAAGAGCAAAATAGTAGAGCAAGAGAGAAAGAGCGTTCGGGATGCATGGGAGTTGATGAGAGTCAAAAATGCACAAGCTGTCATACTCCGCATGCTTCAAACCAGCCTTTTTTTCTTAAAAAAATAATCAATAAGGTTATAAAATGAAAAGTTGCACATATAAAAAAATTATACTTTTTATAACACTCTTTTCACTCTCGCTTTTTGCAGGGCAAACGGCAGCGTTAAAAGTCGTAAATCCTTCTCAAACGACTATAAGCGAAGAGAATATCGTCTCGTTTGTAGTTGAAGCAGATGCTGCTTTTGTTGATTTTATAGCAATCTCAAACGATAGAGATGAGACATTCAATATTGAGATAAATCCAAAGCGCAGCCACTACTGTAAAAGTATAAATTTGCATTTTGGAGAAAATAGTATTAAGGTAGTCGGGTATAAAAAAAATGCAGTTGTAAAAGAGGAGAGCAGGGAAGTTTTTTTAACATCTAAAGTTGATAAAGAGTACAGATATCCGCCTCAAAAGTATAACAAAGTATATTTTCACAATGAAGAAAATGAGAAAATTTGCGCATCATGCCACGATATGAAAGTGAATGAAGTTAAAGGGATAGCATTTGAAGATATTACAAAATCAAACTGCTATGGGTGTCATAAAAATGTTACAAAAGAGAAGCATGGTCACGCTCCTGCACTCAATTGGCTCTGTACTTCCTGCCACAACGGCAAGGTCGGCATCTATAATCAAACTGACAAAGAGAAGACAAAATACAGTGTTCCAGACCCTATTGGGGAGATTTGCTTCTCATGCCATAAAAAGAATAAAGATGAGTGGAGTAAAAAACAATTTCATCATGAACCGGCAGATTCAGGAAGATGCAATAAATGTCACAACTCGCACTCATCGCAAAGTGAATTTTATTTGAGAAAGAGCGCATGGGAGCTTTGTACTGGCTGTCACAAAGATAAGATTGAGGGGATGCATGTAGTAAAAACATTTGGGCAAAAGCCACATCCTATATATGGTGTAAAAGACCCATCAAGACCAGGCAAGGAGCTTAGTTGTATAAGCTGTCACAATCCACATGTCTCAAACGCTCCATCTCTTTTGCAGAGTAACACTGTTTTTGGATTATGCAGTCGCTGTCATAAAAAGTAAAACCACACTGCTTTAAACACATATACGGCTATTTTAATGTATAATCGCGCAATTTTATACTAAGAGAAATGCCTATGGATATTAGAGAAGAATTTTTAAGATTTTTTGAATCAAAAAAACATGATAGAGTGGCAAGTGCGCCGCTTGTTCCAGATGATGCCTCACTGTTGTTTAATAATGCCGGAATGGTACCTTTTAAATCTATTTTTACGGGCGAAGTGCCGGCTCCTCATAATCCGCGAGCTACTTCTTGCCAAACATGTATTCGTGCAGGCGGAAAACATAATGACTTGGAAAATGTCGGCTACACTGCAAGACACCACACTTTTTTTGAGATGCTCGGCAATTTCAGCTTTGGTAACTACTTTAAAGAAGATGCGATTGACTATGCTTGGGAGTTTATAACAGAGGTTTTAAAACTTCCAAAAGAGAAGCTTTGGGTAACAGTTCATGAGAGTGATGATGAAGCGGAGAAGCTTTGGCAAAAACATATAAGCATTGATAGAATTATGCGTCTTGGCGATAAAGATAACTTCTGGCAGATGGGAGACACTGGACCATGCGGACCATGTAGCGAAATCTTTTTTGACCAAGGTGCTGAGAATTTTAGCGGTCCTGAAGATTATATGGGCGGAGACGGCGATAGATTTTTAGAGATTTGGAATTTAGTATTTATGCAATACGAAAGAAGTGCGGATGGCAAACTAACGCCTCTTCCAAAACCTTCAATCGACACCGGCATGGGACTTGAGCGCGTTGTGGCGATTAGCGAAGGCGTTACAAGTAACTACTCTTCTTCTCTTTTTGTGCCGATTATCAAAAAAGTTGAGGAGCTTATAGGCAAAGAGTATGTTTATGCGAGTGGAGCATCTTACCGCGTTATAGCCGACCACATAAGAACCGTTCTTTTTCTTTTGGTTCAAGGCGTAAATTTCTCAAATGAGGGACGCGGTTATGTTCTTCGCAGAATTCTTCGCCGTGGTGTAAGACATGGGTATCTGCTTGGGTTTAGTGAAGCATTTATGTATAAACTAGTAGATACAGTAGTGGCGATTATGGGCAAAGAGTATGACTATTTGGCACAAAAATCAAATGCCGTAAAAGAGCAGATAGAGCTTGAAGAGGCTAGATTTTTCAAAACTATTGCTTCTGGAATTGAGCTTTTTAATGAAGAGCTGAAAAATACAAAAGAGGTTTTTAGCGGTACTGTTGCTTTTAAACTCTATGACACTTTTGGTTTCCCGCTTGATTTAACAGAAGATATGTTAAGAGAAAAAAATCTAAAACTTGACTCTGATAAATTTGAAGAGTTAATGCTGGAGCAACGCACTCGTGCAAAAGCTGCTTGGAAAGGCAGTGGAGATGATGCGGTTCATGGCGACTTCAAAGAGCTTTTAGAGAAGTTTGGCGAAAATAGTTTTGTTGGGTACGAAAGCACAAAACAAAAAAGTAAAGTTTTGGCACTTTTGGATGAGAACTATCATCATACACAAAAACTGTCATCCGGTACAAACGGATGGGTATTTTTGGATGTTACTCCTTTTTATGCGCAAAGCGGCGGACAGTGTGGAGATAGCGGAGAGCTTGAAAGTTATGCAAAAATAAGCGATACAAAGAAATTTTTTGGACTAAACTTATCACAAATCTCAGTTACTAAAGAGCTAAAATCTGGCGATGAAGTCCAAGCCGTTGTAGATATCTCAAGAAATGAAATAACTAAACACCACTCGGCAACACACTTGCTTCATGCAGTGCTATATGAAGTTTTGGGAGACCATATCTCCCAAGCCGGTTCTTTAGTGGAATCATCTAGACTTAGATTTGACTTTTCTCATCCAAAAGCACTTACTCATGCAGAGTTAGTAGAAATAGAGACAAAAGTAAACTATGAAATAATGCGTGGAATCTCAGCAAATACAGAGGTTATGAGTATAGAAAATGCAAAAAAATCAGGTGCAAAAGCTCAGTTTGGCGAGAAGTATGGCGATGAGGTTCGGGTTGTAAGTTTTGGCAATGCGAGTATCGAGTTTTGCGGTGGCGTACATGTTGACAATACAGCGGTTATCGGCTCATTTATCATCACGAAAGAGAGCGGTGTTAGTGCAGGCGTGCGACGCATTGAAGCAGTTTGCGGTCATGCGGCATATGAACATTTTACAGAGCAGAGAGTGCTAATCAAAGAGATTGAGTCAGAGGTTAAAAACTTGGATGTAATGGCTGGTATTGCAAGACTTAAATCAAATATTACTGAGCTTAAAAAAGAGCTTCATGATGCTCAAAACAGCATAAAAACAGATATAAAAGTCCAGCTGATAAACGGCGTTAGCGTTGTGGTAGATGAGTTGGTAAACGGCGATATTAAAGAAAAAATTGATGAGCTTAAAAACCAAAATGAGAAACTTTGTGCGATACTTTTTCAAATAAAAGATGACAAAATCATGATGGCAGCAGGTGTTAAAAATGCGGAAGCTAAAGCAGGAGAGTGGATTAAACATATTGCTCCAATCCTTGGCGGAGGCGGTGGCGGACGACCTGATTTTGCTCAAGCCGGCGGAAAAGATGTTACTAAATTAGGAGATGCAAAAGCCGAAGCACTAAAATATATAACAGAGGTTCTCTCTTAATGCAAGATATATTTTTAGAGTATAAAGTTTTCATAGTTTTTTTACATGTAGTAAGTGCGGTTGTCTGGGTTGGCGGAATGATTGCCATGCGTTATGCCGCTCACCACTCATTTTTAGAGATTGAATCTCCGCAAAAGAGATTAGAACGCATAGCTCATGCTCTTAAAAGATTGTTTGCAATCGTGCTCCCGTTTGTAATTATTTTAATAGTTACAGCGGTTTTTATGATAAAAGGGTATGGGTTAAGCCAGAGCGATTTTAATCCGCTATCTCATGCCAAAGAGGGGATTTGGACGCTTATGTTTCTTAACTTAACGGTTATGATTTTTAGAAGAAACAGAGGCGAGAGATTTTTAAATGAGGGCAATATGGTTGGTGCAAAAAATCAACTTGAACTTATCGGGAAAATCATGGTTCCTATAAACATTATTTTAGGAATTGTAGCAATTTTTCTTGGAACTTATCTCTCAAGCACTCTTTAAATGATAAGACTTGCTTCATCATCAGTGACTCGCGCTGAGCTTCTGAAAAATACAGGCATTGATTTTATTCAAGAGAGCGTTGATTTTGATGAAGAGAGCATAGTTGCCACATCTCCAAAAAACTTTGTCTATCTTGCAACACTTGGAAAGTTTGAAGCTAATTTAAGAGCTTTTGGATATGAAGAGTATCCGCTTTTAGTTGCAGATACAGTTGTAACCGCAGGCGGTAAAATACTTAGAAAAGCAAAGAGTGTTGATGATGCAAGAGATATTTTGTTAACCCAAAGTGGAAGTGTTGCAACTATAATTACATGTATGATTTTTCAATCAAAAAGTATGAAGATTATCGATATTTCCAAAACCGACTATATTTTTAAAGAATTTGATTTGAATGATATAGAGAGTTATCTTAAAAGCGGAGATTGGCAGGGAAAAGCCGGAGCTTGCATGGTTGAAGGTTTTTGCAAAGCATATATAAAAAGCGTGAAAGGGTATGAGAGTACGGCTATGGGGCTTAATACAGAGTTACTTAAAAGATATCTCATAAACACAGAAGGATTAATATCTTAAAAACAAACAAATTGTATTTAGTCGGAATTATTGTTGTTGCAACACTTCTGTTGGTTACTTGGTACAATGTAGATTTTTCAATGCACAAATGGTTTAGTATTGCTTTAATAATAATTATGGTTTCAGTGGCAATTTTGGGTGATTTGATTCATAATAAAAACGAAAAACGAAAAATATACTATAAAAATATAATCGATTCATCATCAAATGTTGTCGTTGTTGTAGATAAAAACAACATAGTTGAGGTAAATAAAACATTTTTTAAATATTTTAACAAATACAATACTCTTGAAGAGTTTAAAAAAGAGCATAAATCAATATCTGACTTTTTTGTAGAAAAAGAGGGGTATGTTTATGAAAATATTGATGGATTAAATTGGCTTGATTATTTGATAGAAAATCCAAAAAACAATCAAGTGAAAATAGTTTATGATGAAAAAGAGTACTACTTTACAATCGGGGTATCTTTGATATCCATAGAAGATGAGCATTACAGCGCTATTTTTTCTGATATAACAAAAGAGAAGCTCTATCAAAAAGAGTTAGAGTACACAACTATAACCGACCCGTTGACAAAAATTAGAAACAGATACTACTACAATGAGCAGATAAAAAAAGAGAGTGCTAACTCAAATCGTTATTTTTATCCGCTCTCGCTTATTGTTTTTGATATAGATTATTTTAAAAAAATAAACGATGAGTTCGGTCATGATGTTGGGGATAGTGTTCTTGTAGAATATACCAAATTGATAAGCTCCCATCTTAGAAATGGCGATATTTTTTGCAGAATAGGCGGAGAGGAGTTTACCCTTATACTTCCTCATACAGAAAAATCAGGCGCTTACAAAATAGCCGATAAATTAAGAGTGCTAATAGAAGAGCACAAAAAAATAGTTCCTATTACTATGAGCTTTGGTGTTGTTGAGTACATTAAGGGAGAAGATCTGGAACTGACATTTAAAAGAGCAGACCAAGCACTTTATGAAGCTAAAAACAGCGGTAGAAACAGGGTAGTGGTTAGATAGATGTACTATACAAAAGAGTTATTAAGTATAAAAAAATCTAAAAGATATAGAACAAGAGAAGTTGTTGATTATACTATTTTAGATTTTGCATCAAACGATTATCTTGGACTCTCTCACAATAAAGAGCTCCACAGCGCAACATGCAAAACACTCTCAAAGATGCCTCTTCATAGCTCAAAAGCTTCACTTTTGGTAAATGGGTATCATCAAATCCACAAAGATTTTGAGTTGGCTTTATGTAAGGCAAACAACTTTGCGGATGGTGTTATAGTCGGTAGCGGTTTTAACGCAAATATAGCCCTCGTTGAAGCGCTTGTAAGACGCGGTGATGTGCTTTTTATGGATGAGAAGTATCACGCTTCAGGAGTTTTGGCATCTAGCTTTAAAAAAATAGAAGTAAAATTTTTTGCTCACAACGATATGGATGAGTTGAAAAAATTACTTAAAAAAACAGAGGCAAAGAGAAAAATAGTCGCCGTTGAGGGAATCTACTCAATGGATGGCGATTTAGTTCACAAAAATATATTTGAGATTGCAGATGAGCATGACGCGATTTTGATAGTGGATGAAGCCCACAGCAGCGGGGTTATAGGGAGTAACCTTATGGGTGTTTTTGACCACTATAACATACCCATAAAACCAAATTACATAAAGATGGGAACGCTCGGTAAAGCTTACGGGAGTTTCGGCGCTTTTATATTGGCTTCTGAGCATATTATAGAGTATCTGATAAACCGCGCAAAGCCCATTATCTACGCCACCTCTCTTTCGCTTTATGACACTCTTTTGGCACACAACGCACTGAACTACATGTTAAATAACCGTGAGCTTTTAAAGAGCGAGATTAAAAAGCGTCAAGAGATAGTTTATGAGGAGCTTGGCATAAAAATAGAGGGTCTCATTGCACCTATTCTTATAAACGACAATAAAAAAGTCATAGAGATTCGCGATGAGCTTAAAAATTTAGGCTACGCTGTTGGCGGTATTAGGCAGCCGACGGTGGATAGAGCCATCATACGATTGATAGCAAGAGTTGGCGAGAGTTGCGATAGCTTAAGAGAGTTGTGTATAAATTTGGCTAAAATAAAAAAATGAATATCTCAAAGTTGCGTATAACGATTGATGAAAAGAGTTTGGTTGATATAGGATTTAGTATCCACTCATCACTGGCGCTTGTCGGACAGAGCGGGAGCGGTAAAAGCTTAACCATCAAAGCTTTGCTTGGGATGTTGCCCAGCAGTATGAAGTTGGAGTTAGAGTATGAAAACAGTTTTGAGTTAGTTGCAGGAGAGAGTCTTTCTTTTGTTCCTCAAAACCCATTTACAGCGCTTTCTCCGTTAACAAAGATAAAAAAGCAGTTTTTTATTCCATTGTCCAAAGTTGAGAAACTTTTTGCTCAAGTCGGGTTGGATATTGAGCTTTTAGATAGGTTTCCGCCGGAACTCTCAGGCGGTCAACTGCAAAGAGTTGTGATTGCGATGGCTTTGAGCTGCAATCCGGAGCTAATTTTGCTTGATGAGCCGACAACTGCCCTTGATCCTGCGACTAGAGTTATGATTTTAAATCTTTTAAAAACTCTTCAAGGCGAGTTTGGTTTTAAAATACTTTTTGTTACACACGATATGAGCTCTGCTAAAATTTTATGTGAAGATATTTGTGTGATAAAAAATGGCAAAGTAGTGGAGAGTGGAAAAATGCAAGAGGTGTTGGATAATCCAACCGCGGATTATACGAAAATTTTAATGGATGCAAATTTTGCAAATAGGGATTTTAGAATATGAAAAAAATTAGAAATTCAGTTTTTCTTCTTCTTGTGCTTGGAGCTATTGCTCCTTTTGCGGTGGTTGGTTATTTCCTAGTCGGAGAAATTTACGATATAGAAACACTTGTTGATTATAAGCCGCCTGTTACAACAAGAGTTTATGATAAGAACGGTGAAAAGATTGCAAATATTTTTGAAGGTGAGCATAGGTACTATGCCTCATTTGAAGAGATTCCGCCGAGAATTATTGAAGCACTTTTAGCAATAGAAGATACAACTTTTTTTGAACATCAGGGTGTAAATATAGATGCTATCTTTAGAGCGATTGTAAAAGATATACAAGCCGGAAAGTTAGTTGAGGGTGCCAGTACAATTACACAACAGCTGGTAAAAAACAGACTCCTAACAAGAGAAAAAAAGATTTCAAGAAAGGTAAAAGAGCTTATCTATTCGATGAAGGTAGAGAGCAGTTTAACCAAAGAGCAGATACTTGAGTGCTATCTTAATGAGATATATTTTGGTCATGGATATTACGGAATAAAAACGGCGGCAGATGGTTATTTTCATAAAAATCTGGGTGAGTTGACGCTCAAAGAGATGGCTCTGCTTGTAGGTCTGCCAAAAGCACCGAGCACTTATGCCCCTACAAAAAATTATGAGATATCTATGGGAAGAGCAAATCGTGTCGTATCAAGAATGCACGCTCTGGGCTGGATAGATGATGAGACACACAACTCCGCTTTACTTGAAAAACCGAAAGTTTTTGATGATACGCTAACGCAAAACAGCGCTCCGTTTGTAGTGGATGAGATAACAAGAAAAGCGGCTGAATTGGGTATAGATGATATACGAACAGGCGGATATGAGATATATACAACAATAGATACTAGACTTCAAGAGGCGGCAGAAAAATCACTTAAACACTCTTACGAGATGTCACTCTCAAGAATGAAAGCTCGTAAACCAGAAGATGCGAGTGCCGGAATTAATGCAAAACTTTTAAACGGCGCTCTTATCTCTTTGGATTCAAAAACGGGGGATATTTTAGCTCTTGTGGGCAGCGTTGACTATAAGAAGAGTCCATACAACAGGGTTACGCAAGGTCGCAGACAACCCGGTTCAGCATTTAAACCGTTTATATATCAAATTGCCCTTGATTTAGGTTACTCTGGAGCAACCGAACTTGTTGATATTTCTAGAACATACACATATGAAAAAGATGGTGAAGAGCAGACATGGCAGCCAAAAAATTATGAAGATAATTATAAAGGTATTTTAAGCTTTAGAGAAGCGCTTGTTCACTCAAGAAACCTTGCTACGATTAATCTTGTAAATGATATTGGGTTAGCACAGCTTCATAAAGAGCTTAAAAAATTTGGTATGACTAATCTTCCTCCGGATTTGTCAATTGCGCTTGGAAGTATCACGCTTTCACCTATGCAGCTTGCAAAATACTACACCTCTTTTGCAAACTCAGGCACTCAAGTTGAGCCGCAGCTTATTCGCCATATAGATAAAGGTTCAAAAATAATTTATGAGAAAAAAGATATAACTGTGCCTATCACAACACCGACGCAAGCATATCTAATGACAACAATATTAAAAGATGTTGTAGAGAGAGGAACCGGAAAATCGGCTAAAGTTCAAGGAATAGAGCTTGCCGGAAAAACAGGAACCACAAATAAGAATATGGATGGATGGTTCGCCGGATATTCGCCGACAATAGAGACGATAGTTTGGTTTGGAAATGATGACAACTCTCCGATGGACAGGGTGGAAACCGGTGGTAGAATTGCCGGACCTGCTTTTGCCATGTATTATGAAAATATACTAAAGATATACCCTCAGATTCAAAGAAAATTTGAAAGACCTGAGGGAGTAATAGAGGTAAATATTAACGGTGAGAAAGAGTATTTCAGCGATGTTTCAAAACCGCCTCGTAAAGATTCTGAAGTTAAAACGGATGAGATGTTACTTTTTTAAAAGTAATATCCCAGACGAAGTGCAATAGAGTTGTCGCTTGCACTGTCGCTTAGCCCATACGCGTAGCTAAAACTTGTAAACCAGTTTGCGTTTATGCTGTAAAATCCATATACAGATGCTGTTTCAATCGCCTCCGTACCTTTATAAACACTGTCACTGCTTCCGTAAGAACCGCTTAGATATAAATTTTTTAGCGGATAAAAACCTATACCGCCGCTGTATGAGTTGGTATCCTGATATGATACTATCCCCAAAATATCATCATCATTAATCATTGTATAGCTGTACCCGCCAAATATATTTATACTCTCTAACATGTAGCTAAAATTAGCAGATGCCACAGCATCCGTATTGTTGTTATTCAGCTCTGTTTTGTAAGTCGGAATAATTGCTCCAGCACCAAATCGCAGAGTTAGTTTGTTAGTTGGAGAGAGTTTATAATATGCACCGATAAATGAGTCATTTATTCCGCTCTCATCATCTGAGGTATAATGAGAACTGCTTGCTTGAAGAGAGAAGTTTTGATAGTAGTAATCTATTTGAAGACTTTGCGTAATAGTATCTGACTTTGAAGTTGTAGAATAATCAGCTTCAAAAAAGTTAAGACCATAAATTATATCAAAATGGTGTTCGCTCTCCAGCGTTTTAGTTGTACAGCCTTTTATGTCAACCAGTTCGTTAAAGGGAGTGTTTGGGCATTGGTCACTATCGTCTTCAACGCCATCCATATCATAATCACTGTACGCCGATAGGCTGAGTGATGTCACCATTAAAAATATCAGTGTTTTCTTGAGCATATATGTCCTTTTGTAGCGCCCTTCGACGCTACGCTTTTATAATTTTTATATGGTGTTATCTGTTCATAAATCTATTAGGCGTTGTACCGGCATCAGGTGTAACGCCAGGGTTTTGTTGCATAAATTGAGATCCGACCTGATTTTGATTCATTCTTTGATTTTCTTGTCTCTCTTGAATCTCATTCATCTGATTTACACGAGCTCTCTCTCTATCTTTTGTTTGTTCACCATCGGCTCCAGTGCTAGCGCGTAGCTTTTGAATCGCTGCTTCTCTCTCTTCCTCGCTTAGGGTTGATAGAGTTGTTTTAAACTCATTCATAAGTTTTACCCTCTCTTGAGCAGTCGCCGATTTAATAGCCGATATCTGCGCATCTACATTAGCTTCCGCCATACAAAGTGTTAAACTGCCAAGCAACATCAAAGTTGCACTTAATTTTAGAGTTTTCATTCTAATTCCTTCTGTTTTGATGGTAAAAGTATCGCATAAAAGTGTTAGCGCTTTATAAGCAAGAAGTTAGTGAAGTGTTAGTTTGGAGAGGTTTAAAGAGAAGTTGCTTCCAACTCCAAGCTCACTTTTAACGCTGATTTTAATGCCCAGTTCCTCGCATAGCTTTTTAACTATATGAAGACCGATTCCAAGCCCTCTTTCTTGTTCTTTGTAAAATCTATCAAAAATTCGTTTTGGATTTTTTATCCCTTTGCCTGTATCAACAATATGAAGGGTATCTGTTTTGGAATCATAGCTTACTTCAACTCTGCCGTCTGGCTTATTGTACTTGGCAGCGTTTGTTAAAAGGTTATCTATTATGCGTGAAAAGGCATCTCTGTTTGTGAGAATGTATCTGTTTTGGAAATCTATTTTAAACTCAATGTTTGGATAATTTTTTTCTAACATGTAGATATTTTTTTGAATAATATTTTTCAGCTCAATCTTCTCTTTTTCTTGAGAGTGGTTTTGCAGGTATGAGCGAAGATGTAGTTGTAAATTTAGTATGTTTTGTACACTCTGCTCAATTCTATCTAATTTTTGGCTCTCTCCAATCTCTTTTTTTAACATAGCGCTGTTTAGCCGCAGTGACGATAGCGGAGTGTTAAAATCATGCAGTATATCTTTTATAAACTCCTGTGTAAGGAGCAGAGCGTTTCTAAGAGGATAAAGTGAATATATGGAAAAGAGAATCGAGAGAATAAAGATTATGCCCAGTATCGCCAAAAAGTTATAAAATGCACTTTTTTGGAGTTTTTGGAGTTCTAGGGTGTAGTCGATAGAACTAAAGTTAAGATGCATAATATATTTTTGAGAGTTTGGAATCGGGTAGTAGCTGCTTAGTGCGTTATCATCTTTATAAAGGGTGTAGAGTTTTTCATCTTTTGGCTCTATAAAATCTATCTTGAATTGTTCACATTTTAGGTCAAAACTACAAACTCTCATCTGCGAAAAGAGCTTTTCATCCAGCGTTTGAATCTCTTTTGTATAGTTGATATAAAAGAGTGTAGCAATTAAAATGCTCAAAGAGCTAAAAAAGAGTATAAAGCTTTTTAAAAATGACTCTAGTTCTGCTCTACTCAACTATATATCCTACTGCACGAAGATTTTTTATATTTAGTCCCGTTGTCTGTTTTAGCTTTGTAAGTGCGACTCTTAGTGCAGAAGGAGATGGTTTTTCTAAACACTCCAGCAGCATATCTTGGGTGATAACCTTTCCGATATTTCTTATAAAAAGGCTAAAGAGCTGTTCTTGAACTTCTCCAAGAGCTATCGTCTGCAAACCCTTTTTTAAAGTTTTTGTTTTAGGATTGTACTCCAAATCGTTATATTTGATTGTTGAGTTCTTTTGTGCAAGTTTCGCATTTACTCTTATGAGAAGCTCTTGCGGGAAAAACGGTTTTTTGATGTAATCCTCTGCTCCAACTTCAAAAGCTTTTGAGATTGAGTCTAAATCAACTAAAGCGCTTATAAATATGGTTGGAGTTTTGTCGTCTGCATCTCTTAGTGATTTTAGAAGTTCAAGACCGTTAATGTCAGGAACATTTATATCAAAAATATATAAATCAAATCTATTTTCATATGTTGCGTCAACCGCTTCATCTCCGCCTCTTGCAAGCGTAACAGAGTAGCCCTCAGACACCAAGAGCTCAACAAGCGTTTGACCTAAAATCAGATCATCTTCTAAAAGTAGTATTCTTTTTTTCATACGCAATTATATTATAAAAGTGTTAGCGAAGTGTTGCTAGATTTTTTAGTAATCTAATGAAACGCTCTATTTAATGCGCAAAACAGAGCTTTAACGGAAGCCGTAGCTATATCGTTGTCCGCTCCTATACCAAAACATGAGAGAGTCGTATCTGTCTGAATCTCAATGTATGCAATCGCTTTTGCAGAGCTTAGATGCCCGTACGAGTGCTCATAGTATGAGTTGATTGTAAAACTGTTTTTATAATTTTTCATCAAAGCATTTTTACAAGCATCAACAGGTCCGTTGCCCTCTCCGCTTGCTACAATCTCAATACCGTCGTAAAAATAGGTTAAAGTACATTTCGATACTCCTTTTACGGAAGCAAGAGTGAAATCAACCAAAGAGATATGCTCTTTTACTCTAAAATAGTTCTCGTTAAAAATCTCAAAGAGCTCCTCCGCGCTAAGCTCTTGACCTTTTTTGTCACTAACATCTTGAACAAGCTTGCCGACTTCAGGGTGCATAGCTTTTGGAAGCTGATAGCCGAAGTTTTTCTCCAGTATATACGCAACCCCGCCTTTACCCGACTGGGAGTTGATACGGATAATGCTCTCATAACTTCTTCCAACATCTTCGGGGTCAATTGGAAGATAAGGAACTTCCCAAAAAGCAGCCTTATTTGATTTTCTATGAGCCAAACCTTTGTTAATCGCATCTTGATGCGACCCTGAAAACGCCGTATAAACCAACTCACCCACATACGGATGGCGAGCATGAGTTTTCATCTCCGTGCATCTCTCAACGACATCTAAAACTTCATTTACATTACTAAAGTCAAGATGAGAATCCACACCTTGCGTTGTCATGTTAAGAGCAAGCGTGATGATATCGACATTTCCTGTTCTCTCACCGTTGCTTAAAAGCGTTCCCTCAACTCTGTCTGCCCCCGCTAAAAGCGCAAGCTCGGTTGCCGCGACACTTGTTCCTCTGTCATTATGTGTGTGAGTTGAGATGATTACATTTTCGCGATTGTTTAAATGTTCGCTCATCCACTCTATCTGATCCGCATATATGTTAGGCGTTGACATCTCTACGGTTGCAGGCAAGTTAATGATTACTTTTCTTTTATCGCTAATGCCCCATCTGTGCGTTACTGCATTTGCAATCTCTGCGGCATATTCAAGCTCAGTTCCGGTAAAACTCTCAGGTGAGTACTCTAAAAATATCTGCCCGTTATGTTTTGCCTCATATTTTTTTACAAGATCCACGCCCTGTAATGCAAGAGTGATAATCTCTTCTCTTGATTTTTTAAATACCATCTCTCTTTGAGCGGTAGAAGTTGAGTTGTAAAGATGCACGGTCGCTTTTTTGACCCCATCAAGAGCCTCAAATGTTTTAGCGATTAGATGCTCTCGTGCCTGAACCAAAACTTGGATTGTCACATCATCGGGAATTAGGTTGTCTTTAACCAAACGGCGTAAAAAGTCAAATTCTACTTTTGATGCAGAGGGAAATCCAACCTCTATCTCTTTAAAACCGATTTTGAGTAAGAGTGCAAAAAGTTCAAGTTTTTTGTTCATGTCCATAGGGTTGATAAGTGCTTGATTTCCGTCACGCAAATCTACACTGCACCACACGGGAGCTTTTGTTATAGTTTTAGTTGGCCATTTTCTATTTGGCAAATCTATTTTTGGGTAGGGGCGATATTTCCCCTCTGGAATATTTTTCATGATATACCTTTAAACTTGAATTTCAACAATGCACTCTTATATACAATTATTGTGGCGCGAATTATAGCAAATTTGTGGTTAGTTGATTATTTTTGATGTAGGATTTTTAAGAAATATTTTTGAATAAATCCCGCCAAAGCGAGAATTTTTAGTAGCTATAAATCTGCCTCGCTAGAGGCAAGCTTTTCTAAAGAAACTTCGTTTTGTGCCTTAGCGGCTAGCGTAGCAAAAGGGACTTTGTTCCTTTTTGCGTCTTTAACAACTGTATGTTGTTTTAAACTCATAAGCTGTCGGGCGTCTCTCATCCGGCCAAATTTGTCTCTCAAACATATAGTGTTGATAGTCTTCTATAAAGGTATCAGTAAATACAGGTTTTAAGAAAGCATTATCAGCGATAAGCGCTTCAGTTGCTTCGCGTAAAGTATGAGGCATTTGAGGAATACCTTTTTCACGAATCTCATCTAGGCTTAATTCAAATAAATCCTCATCCATTGGACCAACCGGAACAGTTTTGTTTTTAATTCCGTCAAGTCCAGCCATCATCATTACAGCAAATGCAAGATATGGGCAAGAAGTTGAGTCTGGAAATCTCATCTCGATACGAGTAGCTTTTTCACCGGCACCGTAAGGGATACGGCAAGATGCTGAACGATTTTGCATAGAGTAAGTCAAAATTGAAGGAGCTTCAAACCCTGGAATAAGTCTTTTGTATGAGTTAGTAGATGGGTTAGTAAGTGCTGCAACAGCTTTTGCATGCTGAAAAATACCGCCGATATAGTGAAGAGCCATATCTGAGATATTAGCGTAATTGCCCTCTTTGTAGAAAAGGTTTTTACCGTTTTTCCATAGTGATTGGTGAACATGCATACCGTTTCCATTATCACCAAAAAGTGGTTTTGGCATAAATGTCGCAGTTTTACCGTTTAGGTGAGCAACCATTTTTATTACATATTTTAGTTTTTGAACATTGTCAGCTGCGCCGATGATGTCAGAGAAAACGATACCGATTTCGCCTTGACCTTGAGCAACTTCGTGGTGACCTAAAATAACTTCAAGTCCAACTTGCTCTAAAACTTGCATCATTTCAGCTCTTAAGTCTACCATAGTGTCTAGTGGAGCTACCGGAAAGTAACCGCCCTTAACGCCACCGCGGTGACCTGTATTGTAGCCATCTTTATACTTAGTGTTTGAGTTCCACTCGCCCTCTTCAGTATCAATTTTGTATCCTGATTCATTCATGTTGTCGATAAATCTTACATCATCAAAAACAAAAAACTCATTTTCCGGTCCAAAATATGCAGCATCTGCAATACCTAAAGATTCAGCATGTTTTAGAGTTGCTTTTGCGATTGAACGAGGACACTTCTCATACATTTGACCTTTGTAAATGTCGTAAACATCACAAAAAATAATTATGGTTGGATCAGCAGTAAAAGGGTCTAAAAATGCAGTAGGAACATCAGCTTTTAAAAGCATATCCGACTTGTTAATCGGCTGCCATTTATCAATAGAAGAGCCGTCAAATGGGAATCCGTTTGCTAAATTATCCTTATTTACAGCACTTGCTCTGTATGTAACATGGTGCCATGTACCTTTTAAATCCGTAAATCTTAAATCTACGAATTGAACATCATTTTCTTGGCAAAAAGCAAAAAATTCTTCTATGTTGTTTACAAACTTTCCCATTCATTTTCTCCTGAAATTTAATAGCGCATAGTATATCTCAATTAGATAAAAAAAATAAAAATAATTGATTAAATTTTAATCAATTATTTAAAAAGTTTAATATCTCCGCCTCGCTCGGCGTACATCATCAAGTTAGCTATATTTACAGATCTATCACATGATCTCTCTAATTTTCTTAAGCTGCCCAACACTTTTACATACTCTATTGATAACTCTTTTTCATCTATGATTTTGTTCAGTATCTCTTTTTCGAGAACTGAGAAAAGGTCATCATTCATGCTCTCTTCGACAAGTACTTTTCTGTAAGTGTCTTCATAGTTACACTCATCACTTATATTGAAACACTCTAAAATATGTTTTAAGGCATTTATGCTGCTTTTGTGTAGTAGTAAAATACTTGGTTTAAAAGGTTCTAAACAACAACCGCTTCTTGTGTGTTCGCTCATTCTTCGGGCATATTTTTTTACCCCTTCTCCAATGCTTACAAGCTCATTTGTCATTTTTAAATAGGCTATTAAAAAACGAAGTTCTTTTGCTTCCGGTCCAAAAAGTGCAAAAGTTTTGATAATTTCATTGTCAATATCATCGCCTTTCATACCGATTTTGCTAAGAATAGTCTCAACCTCTTTAAATTTAGCTACATCTGAGAGTTTAAATGCTTCTAAAGAGAGTTCATCGGCTACTATGATATCGCTTAAAAGAAGTGATAACTTCTCTCTTATTTTGTTAATTTTTTCATGATATTTTGATCCCATATTCTTTTTCCTTTAATTTATTTCATCCGCAGACATTATCAACCAAATTTGCCTGTAATGTACTCTTCAGTGAGTCTCTCTCTTGGTGTTACGAAAATCTCTTCTGTGCGTCCTAGTTCGACCAATTCGCCTAAGTACATAAACCCTGTGTAATCGCTCACACGAGCAGCTTGTTGCATATTGTGCGTAACAATAATTATAGAAACTCTTTCTCTGAGTTCAACAATTAACTCTTCAATTCCGGCAGTAGAAATTGGGTCCAGCGCAGATGTTGGCTCATCAAAAAGTAAAATCTCCGGCTCAACCGCAACGGCTCTTGCAATACAAAGCCTTTGTTGTTGCCCGCCTGATAAGCCGTTTGCGTCATGTTTTAGTCTATCTTTTACTTCGTTCCAAATCGCTGCATCTTGGAGTGCTTTTTCAACCCTGCCTTGGAGTTCTGTTTTGTTTTTTAATCCTTGAAGTCTAAGTCCATATGCAACATTATCAAAAATACTCATAGGAAAAGCTGTCGGTTTTTGAAAAATCATCCCTATTTGAATTCTAAGTTTGATTAAATCCTCTTTGGGGTCTAAAATATTTTTATCTTTAAACAGTATCTCACCACTGTATTTGTTTCCCGGATAGAGGTCATGCATACGGTTAAAGCTTCTAAGAAGAGTTGTCTTACCGCATCCTGATGGTCCGATAAGAGCAGTTATGCTGTGTTTTGCTATTGGCATATTGAGTTTTTTTACGCTTGGTGCATCAGCTCCGGCATACATAAATTCAAAGTCTTTAACTTTAAGTGCTTTTTCTTCAGTTATATCAATAATAGTTGCCATTATTTACCTTTTCTTTTTAATAAAAATAGTCGTCCGATTATATTTAAAGTCAGAATAAACATACTTAAAATAAATGCCGCCGCCCAACCAAGTTTTTGCCAATCCTCATACGGGCTTGTCGCGTAGTTATACATTGTAACGGTTAGTGAAGCCATCGGTTGGCTCATGTCGGTATTTAAAAAGTTGTCATTAAACGATGTGAAGAGAAGAGGAGCAGTCTCTCCCGCAACTCGTGCTACGGCAAGAAGTATGCCGGTTAAAATACCTGCTTTTGCACCGCGGTAAACAACTTGTGTTATAACTTTATATTTTGGCGCACCAAGAGCAAAAGCTGCCTCACGCAGTGTTGATGGAACCAGCTGCAACATGTCGTCTGTAGTTCTTAAAACAATAGGCAGCATAATGATTGTAAGTGCGATAGAACCAGCCCAGCCGCTAAAGTGTCCTGTCGGTGCAACAACAATAGCATAAACAAAAGCACCGATTACAATGCTGGGCGCGCTCATCATGATGTCTGAAACATCACGGATTATTTCAGCCAATTTTGCTTTTTGGCCATATTCACTTAGGTATGTTCCAGCCAAAACGCCAAGCGGAACACCAAAAAGTGTTGCATAAGTAACTAAAATCAACTGACCGATAAGCGCATGTTTCAGTCCTCCGTCCTCATTACCAGGAGGAGCTCCTTCGTTTGCAAATATAGTCATGCTTAGAGCATCTATGCCGTTTATGACAAGCACGCTTAAAATCCAAATTAAAAAACTTATCCCGATGACTGCAGAGAGTGTAGAAAGAGCCATTACTATATTGTTGATTATAATTCTTTTTTGAGTGTGTGTCATTGCCCAATCCTTTTTCTGCGTAAAAAGTAAAATTTAGCTATTGAGATAATCGTGAAGCTTATAACCAGAAGTAAAAGTGATAGCTCAAAAAGAGATGAGTAGTAAAGTCCGCTGTCGGCCTCTGCAAACTCATTTGCAAGTGTTACAGGAATTGATGTTGCAGGCTGTGTTAAATCAGTTGAGATTTTATGTACATTGCCCATAACAAATGTAACAGCCATTGTCTCACCGATTGCACGACCGAGTGCCAAAATGAATGAACCGATAATTCCGGCCTTAGCGTAAGGAATTATGATGTCTTTAACAACATCCCATTTAGTTCCGCCAAGTGCATAAGCCGACTCTTTTAGTATATCCGGAGTTGTATTCATGGCATCACGGGTAACTGCCGCCATAAACGGAAGTATCATAATCGAGAGAACGATACCCGCTGTCAGCATGCTGATACCGATACCGCCAAATATATCACGAACAATCGGAACAAAGTAAAAAAGTCCCCACATTCCATATATAACAGATGGAATAGCGGCTAATAGTTCTATTGATACGCCAACCGGAGCTTTTAATTTTGCATGGGCTATTTCACTTAAAAATATAGCAACGCCGATAGCAAGCGGAACAGCTAAAATCATTGCTAAAAATGTTGATATTACAGAGCCGTAAATTGCGGGAAGCGCGCCAAATTTTTCTAAATTGGGTGCCCATTTATCTTCAGTTATAAAATTGAATCCAAACGCTTCTATGGACTCTAAAGAGTGTTCAAAAAGTACAGTAAATATCCAAGCAACAAGCAACAGTATGCCAAATGCTATAAATCTTGTCGAGTTGGCAAAAATTTTATCAATGATATTGCTCACAGACTATCCCTTTAAAAAATTTTGCAATTATATAGTTGTTTTGATTACAAAAAGATTACACAATGGTTACAAAAGTGTAAGTTTACCTCAAGAGGATTATCAATATACTTATACAAAGGATTTTTTATGGAAGAAAAAAGAGCAGAAAATAGAGACAGAAGAAAAGAAAACAGAGACGGTAAAATTCAGGTATGGGTCAAAGAAGAGAGCGTTATTTATGAAAAAGAGTTGGAAAAACTGCAAGTTGAACTTCTAAAATATCAAAATCATGTAAAAGAAAAAGGGCTAAAAGTTATTATGATTTTTGAGGGTCGTGATGCAGCCGGTAAAGGCGGAACGATTAAAAGGATAACAGAGCATTTAAATCCAAGGGGTGCCAAAATAGTCGCACTTGCCAAGCCAAATGAGCAAGAGAGAACGCAGTGGTATTTTCAACGATATGCAGAGCATTTGCCAAGTGCGGGGGAGATAGTACTTTTTGATAGAAGCTGGTATAATAGAGCAATGGTTGAGCCTGTTATGGGGTTTTGCAGTGATGAGGAGTATCAAAAATTTTTAAACGACGCGCCCGTGTTTGAGAAGATGATAATAGATAAAGATACAAAAATTTTTAAATTTTATTTTTCAATATCTAAAGAGGAGCAGGCTTTGAGGCTTCGTGAAAGAGAAAATGACCCATTAAAACAGTATAAACTCTCACCGATTGATCAGTTGGCGCAGAAGCTTTGGGATGAATACACTTTGGCAAAACAGAAGATGCTAAAAGCTACAAATACAAAATACGCACCGTGGACGGTTGTTAAAAGCGACAACAAGAAAAAAGCCAGAATCAATATTATAAAACATATTTTAAATCATGTAGATTATCCAAATAAAATCAGCTCTGATGAGATAGCTGTAGATAAAAATATCATTATAAACGCTAAAGATGAGATGCAGGCAATGAAGAAAAACTTTTTGTAATCATCTTGTAATATGCAGTAACTATAATTCTGCAAAACATTCAAAAGGAAAATAAATGTTAAAGAAATTAACTTTAGCTGCACTTGTTGCAGCAGCATCAGTAAGTTCGTCATTCGCATCTGACAAAATCAACGGTGCCGGTGCATCTTTCCCAGCTCCATTATATTATGATTGGGCATTTAACTATAAAAAAGATACAAAAAATCTTGTTAATTATCAGTCGATAGGCTCTGGCGGGGGGATTAAGCAAATTGCTAAAAGAACTGTAAATTTTGGTGCTTCTGATGAGGCGTTAAACACTTTAGAACTTGCAAAAGATAATTTGTTTCAATTTCCTGCAGTTATCGGTTCAATCGTTGTTGCATTCAATGTTGACAAAATTGCTGATGAAACTCTAAAACTTAGTAATGAAGTAGTTGCAGATATTTTTGCAGGAAAAATTACAATGTGGAATGATAAGGCTATCGCGGCAGATAATCAAGGTCTTGCTCTTCCAAATCAAAAAATTATTGTTGTTCACCGTTCAGACGGTTCAGGAACTACTTTTAACTTTACTTACTATCTGACTCAAAGTTCTAAGAGCTGGAAAGAGAGTTTTGGAACTGGTAAAGCTATTGACTGGGCTACTGGAATCGGCGGTAAAGGTAACGAGGGTGTTGCAAGTTTAGTTAAACAAACTCCGTACTCAATCGGGTATATCGAAAATGCGTATAAAGAGAAAAACAACTTAAGTGCTGCAATTCTTAAGACTGCAAGCGGTAAATGGGTAAAAGCAACAGAAGAGAACTTCAAAGCAGCTGCAAAGTATGCTACTTGGACAAAAGATAAGCATTTTCACTCTGTTTTAGCACTACAACAAGGTGATACATCTTACCCGATAGTTGCGGCAACATTTATTCTTCTTCCTAGAGAGGGTGGCGATATGAACAAAAAAGTAACAGCTTTTTTTGATTATGCATTTAAAAGCGGAGACGAAGCGGCTAAAAAGTTAGGCTACATTCCTCTTCCTGAGGAAACTAAAAAGATGATTAGAGAGTATTGGGCAGCCAACTTAAAATAATCATCTATTCTCGTTAATTCTTATATTTTCTCTCCTAAGAAAATCTCCTATCAAGCCCTTGCAATCTCCCATTGCAAGGGCTTTTCTCCGTTTATATCAGCATCATGAACCAACCCCTCAACAAGCTCAGGCGAACGGATATATAGCGAACAATATCGTAATCTTTTCGTAACCTAATAATTTTATAATTCTCAAACAAAAAAACAAGGGAATAAGAAATGAAAAAAATCGTTTTATCGACTATCGCTGCTTTAGCGGTTAGCGCAACAAGCTTAATTGCTTCACAACAGTTTTATGTAGATGATAAAGGTCAAGTTTTTACTACATCGGCACCCGACCGTATTGCTATTGAAAATAAAGAGAGTTCTGTGTTTTCTAAAGCAAAAAGTCTTGAATTTAGCGGTACTCACTATTTCGGTTTAACTTCTGCTAATCCTGATACTACAATTTCTTCTGGAAATGATACAG
Organism: Sulfurimonadaceae bacterium; assembly: GCA_942493175.1. GTDB lineage: Bacteria > Campylobacterota > Campylobacteria > Campylobacterales > Sulfurimonadaceae > Sulfurimonas. Next base: position 1,865,041 of record OW818672.1, on the reverse strand, counting down.
CTAAATATTTAGACAGATCTACAGGCTTTGAGCTTCGCCGTAACTACCTTCAAGTAAAAGGCTTTTTTAACGATAAAGATTACTGGCGTGTAACATTAGATACAACAAAAGAGCTAGCTTCATCAACTAGTTATGCTAATGCGTTTGTTAAGTATGCTTATCTTTACATAGACGGCGTACTTCCATACACTGGAGTTGAGTTTGGTATAGCTCACCGCCCATGGATTGATTATGAAGAGCATAACTCATGGCATTACCGCTCATTCAATAAAGTTATGGTTGAAGAGAAAGGCACTGCTACCGAATCTGGTGTAGACCTTGTAAATTCAGCAGACCTTGGGGCAAGCTTTAAAACTAAAATGGAAAGTTTTAGTTCTGAAATCGGTATATTTAACGGCGAAGGTTACCATGCTGATAAAGCGGCAGCCAATCAAGAAAATAGTTCAGATTTATCAGTAGAGTGGCGTTTAACTGGACACTTAATCGGAAGCGGTAAAAAACTCGGTAAAAATGACCGTACGAAAGATAGCTACTTTAATATCTCAACTTTTGGTTTGATTTCACAAAATCATAAAGATGACACGGTGGCTGTTAATGGCGCAGGCGAATATGACCGTTCGTTTTATGGTCTGCATGCAGTTTATAACCAACCGTTATTTTTGATTGCGGCACAATATGTTACTGCTGAAGATGAAGCAAAAAATAGCATAATAACTGACGGCAAAGAGTATGATGCTTTCTCAATAAATGCCGAAATAAGACCAATTAAAGACTGGACAGTAATCGGAAGATATGATGACTATAAAATTGATAAAGTTGCCATGACAACAGGTGTTAAAACAGTTTCAGCAGACGGTACTAAAATAATTGCTGCTTTGGCATATAAATATAATAAAAATGTAAGCTTTATCGGTTCAGCAAAATTAATTAATGAAGAAAAAGCAAACGGCGGTGACACCGGCGAATCAAAAGATGTTTACATGTTTACTACTGAAGTTAAATGGTAAGCTTCTAAATTTAAGTTAATTTTTTCTCCCCTTTTTTCTCCCAGCCCCTTAAATATAGAGCCCTTTTGGGCTTTATAGATTAAAATAACTATTTTTAATAAAACATTAAAGTTATGATGGATAAAATCAGAGACATTTTGTTAGTTGGGGTTTTAACATGTTTAAAAAATTAGCACTAATAATTACAACTGCTTTTTTACTTATATCTTGCTCATCTCCTTATGAAAAAAAATTAAAAATATCCGCAACTACATGGGTAGGGTACACACCGCTTTTTTATGCAAAAGAGATGGGATGGCTTGAACCTTTAAATATTAAACTATTAAATGTCTCTTCTCTTAGTGAAAATATGTATCTTTACAAAGCCGGAAACTCAGATGCTTATGTTGGAACTCAGTATGAGTACTCTGTTTTGAGTAAGGAAAACTCTTCTCTTATACCCGTAATGGTTTTCGATAGGTCGTTTGGCGGTGATGTGGTAATGAGTAACATCTCAATTGAGAAGTTGCAAAACAGCAGTGAGCCGATAAATGTTTATTTAGAGATGGATTCCATAAATTATGTTCTTTTTAAAGATTTTATAAAAAATTATAAGCTTGAGAATAAAACTCTAAACTACATAAATCAAGACCAAGCTCAAATATCAACTATAAAATTAAGCTCTATAAGCAAGCCGACCTTAATTGTTACTTATTCACCATATAACGCTGGTTTACAGAAGAAAGGATTTATGGAAGTGGCATCAACAAAGGACGGGTTTAATCTCTTGATAGTAGATGCTATGTTTACGACAACAAAGGATTTTAAAGAGCATAAAAAACAGTTTATTGAATTAAAAAAAGCAGTTGATAGAGCAGTAGTTGAACTTCAAAAAAATCCAAAACAGTATTATGAGAAAATAAAACCGTATATGCTTAATATGAATTACGATGAGTTTAAAGAGTCTCTCGATAATATTATCTGGATAAATGAAGAGATTTCTCCTGAGTTAAAAGAGCGAATAAAAGAGACAAATTTTCCTATAAAAGATTTAATTTAATATGTCGCTAAATATTCAGAAGTTTATATTTTTAATTATTGCTGTACTTTTTGGTGTACTTTATTCAATATTTGCATATTACCATTTTAGCCAGCAAGAAAAAACGGCATCAGCAATACTTAGATCAATAAACACTCAAATACTTGAAACAAGTTACCATCTCTCTCAAGATATCAAAAGTATAGAAGATGTCTCATCTGTTCGCGCAATGCTTGATAGAATCGCTTCAAATAGTGATTTTATTGAATCTATTTTTATACATGATGAGAATGAGATACTGCTCTCAACTGATCCTTTTCGCCGCAAAACTATATCAACAAATCTACTTTTTAGCAATGGTCTCTCAGCGTACGATAAACTAGAAAAAATAGAAGCAATTGAAGAAAATATAAGATTTTATGATGGAAAAAAAGCCAATGCATTAAAACTGACTTTTGTACTGGAAAAGGATGAAATATTTTTATATTTTAGCGAGAGAAAATCAAAATTTTTATTGTATTTTGGTTTTTTACCTATTTTTATTTTAATTTTTATTTGGCTTCTTCTGCGTCACTTTGTTGTAAAACCTTTAGAGATACTTCGTCAATTTGCATATTATCAAAATGAAGTTCCAAAAGCATTTGGTCTAAGAGAACTTGAGGTTATCCGCTACTCAATGGTTCAAACATTCCAAAGATTGGAACATGAGAAAAAAGAGCTTTACGATATGGCAAGAACGGATATTCTCAGCGGACTTGCTAACCGCAATGCATTAAAAGAGTATGCGGAGCGTTTGATTGCAAATTCAGCACGCGATAACAAAGAGTTTGCGTTTCTTTTTTTAGACTTGGATAACTTTAAAGATATAAACGACTCTCTCGGTCATAATGTAGGAGATGAACTTTTGAAAAAAATATCTTCTATGATTGAAGAAGCCGTGCGTTCAAATGATTTTGTAGCCCGCGTTGGAGGCGATGAATTTGTAATTATAGTTGAAAAGTACCACTCTGTTATGGAGTTAACAACGATAATTGAGAGAATACAAAAATATTTAGCCCAAACATGGGTTATTCAAACATATCCTGTAAACATAGGAAGCAGTGTAGGTATTGCTTTTTATCCAAAAGACGGCGATAATTTGGTTTCGCTTATGAAAAACTCAGACATCGCCATGTATGAGGCAAAAAATAACGGGCGGGCAAGATATCACTTCTTTACCGAAGAGCTAAACAAAAGAGTTCAAGACACAATCAATCTTGACAAAGATATGAGACAAGCATTTTTAAATAATGAGTATCAGCTTTACTATCAACCAAAAGTTGATTTTCAAAGTGGTGCAGTAGTAGGAGTTGAAGCGCTTGTTAGATGGATTAGTCCGACAAACGGATTGATTGCCCCAGATGTTTTTATTCCGCTAGCAGAAGAGAATGGTTTTATTGTAGAACTTGGAGAGTGGATAGTAAAAGAGGCTATAAATCAGCATAAAGTTTGGAGAGAAAAAAATATAGACATTGCAATTTCTATAAATATATCTGCAAAACAGCTTTTAAAAGATGATTTTATTGAATTTTTTAAAAATTTATTGAAAAAGAATAAGGTTGAGCCAAGTAAAATAGATATTGAAATTACTGAGTATCTGTTTTTACAAAATAGTGAAAAAAATTTTCAAATACTTAATGAACTTCATAACAGCGGTGTTACAATTTCACTTGATGATTTTGGAACCGGATACTCTTCTCTCTCATATCTTAAAAGTTTTCCAATAGACTATCTAAAAATTGACAAAGCATTTATAGATGATTATGATAGTCATAGAGGTGCAATATTTATTGAAACAATTGTAAAAATGGGGCAAACATTAAATATGAAAGTTATTGCAGAGGGAGTAGAGTTAGAAGAGCAATGCAAATATTTAAAAGCTATCGGCTGTGACCTTTATCAAGGATACTATTTTTCCAAACCTATAAAAGCTGATGATTTTGAAGCTCTATTTCTTAAAACAAAACCAATAGATTGATGTGCACTAACTGAGAGTTAATATAATATAAACATCATTTTAGATAGAATACCAACAATTTTAAAGCAATAATTATTGGAGAAGAAGATGGACGCAGCCAAGTTTATTTGGATGAATGGAGAGTTTAAAGCATGGGATGATGCAAAAGTGCATGTTTTATCTCATACACTGCACTATGGAAATGGTGTTATTGAGGGAACTAAAGCGTATAAAACTGCTAAAGGTTACGCAATTTTTCGTCTGAATGAGCATACTAAAAGATTAAAAGAGTCCGCAAAAATGACTCTTATGGATATTCCTTATTCTGTTGAAGAGTTAAACAAAGCCCAAATAGAATTAGTAAGAAGAAATGATTTTAAGGGTGAGAATGTATATCTTCGTCCTTTTGCATTTTTGGGTTACGGCGTTATGGGTGTTTACCATAAACACGCTCCAGTTGAGACTGCCGTGGCTGCATGGGAGTGGGGTGCTTATCTTGGCGAAGAGGGCATGAAAAAAGGTATAAAACTTAAGATTGTATCTATGACTAGACCGGCTAACACTTCAAATATGGGTAAAGCAAAAGCAGTTGCAAACTACTTAAACTCTCAAATGGCAAAATATGAAGCTATTGACTGCGGATATGAAGAAGCACTTCTATTAGATGATCAAGGTTATGTTGCAGAGGCTAGCGGTGCAAGTTTTTTCATGGTAAAAAACGGTGTGCTAATTACTCCTCCAAATGATAATTCTCTTGAATCAATTACTCAAAAAACTACAATTGAATTAGCTACGGATATGGGTATAAAAGTTGAACGCCGCCGTATTTCAAGAGAAGATGTTTATACTGCAGATGAAGCATTTTTAACAGGAACAGCTGCTGAAATAACTCCTGTTCGTCATGTCGACGGCAGAGATATCGGGTGTGGCGCTCGCGGAGATATGACTCAAATATTGCAAAGTAAATATTTTGATGTGGTATTTGGCAGAGATAAAAAATATGAGCACTATTTGACCTATGTTAATTAATATAATACGAAATCAAGGAATAAAAATGGCATCAGATATGAATGACTATTTCAACAAAAAAAAGAGTGAAGACAGCAATTTCGGAAAAAAATCAACTGGTGGGGATAGCGGCGGAAGCGGAAGCGGTCCTCAAATGCCAAAAATAGATTTTAATTTTGGCGGCTCAAAAGCCGGACTTGTCTACTTTTTAATTGCAATGGTAATTATTTTAATTTTAGCAAAGCCATTAACAATTATTGAAGAGGGAGAGCGCGGTATTTTAAGCACTAACGGTAAATATCAAGACCAAGCACTTCTTCCGGGATTACATTTTATTCTTCCTGTTATTCAAAAAGTTTACATAGTGGATACAAAAGTTCGTATAATTAACTATGCATCTAGCGTTGAAGCCGGTGGTGGAAGTGTTGCATCAGGAATAAATGCAAAACCCGCTATTACGGTTCTTGATAAACGAGGACTTCCTGTTTCTATTGAGCTAACTGTACAGTACAGATTAAACGCTCAATACGCAGCTCAAACTATCTCTAATTGGGGATTTAGCTGGGAAGATAAAATTATTAATCCGGTTGTAAGAGATGTTGTTCGCAATGTTGTCGGTAAATATGATGCAGAAGTTCTTCCGCAGATGAGAGATAATATAGCCGCTGATATAGAGGTTGGAATAAGAAAAAATGTATCGGGTTTAGAAAATGCTCCTGCTGATTTGCAGTCAGTTCAACTTCGTGAAATTTTGCTTCCTCCAAAAGTAAAAGAGCAGATAGAAAATGTTCAAATAGCAAAACAACAAGTTCAAAAAGCTGAGCAGGATGTACAACGAGCTGAACAAGAAGCTCTTAGACGCGCAGCAGAATCAAGAGGTATAGCGGAAAAGGCTAGAATTGAAGCTCAAGGTTTAGCAGATGCAGTTACTATTGAAGCAGATGCAAAATCAAAAGCAAATCATTTAATCTCAAAATCATTAACTTCAGACCTTTTAAAACTTGAACAAATTCATGTTCAGGGTAAATTTAATGATGCTCTTAAAGAGAATAAAGATGCTAAGATTTTCTTAACACCCGGCGGCTCAACTCCAAATATTTGGGTTGATATGAAAGATGCGAAACAAAGAACTTCAACAACTACTGCCGAGTAAATAAAAAATGCAAGAGATAATAGATAGAATTGACTGGCAAAAGATTTCCCTTTTGCCGGTAATTGTTCAAGACAGCACAAATCAAGAAGTCTTGATGATGGCTTACATGAACAAAGAAGCGCTCTCCCTCTCACTCACTACAAAAATTGCACACTACTTTTCTCGCTCTAAACAGAGAATCTGGAAAAAAGGCGAGAGCAGCGGGCATATTCAACAAATCCACTCTTTCAACATAGATTGTGACAACGATACACTTCTAATAAAAGTCACACAAACAGGAGTTGCATGTCATACCGGACGCCGCTCTTGTTTTTTTACAGAGCTGGAATCAGGTGAAATAAATAGTGAAGTTGAAGTTAGCAGCGAAGCACTTTATGGGGTCATAGACACCCTCTATCACACAATTCAAGAGCGAAAAAATGCAGACCCATCAACATCGTGGACGGCAAAACTTTTAAGCAAAGGCGAAAATACAATTTTAAAAAAAGTTGTAGAAGAGGCGGGAGAGTTTAGTTTTGCATATAAAGATAGTAATGAACATGAGATAATTTATGAAGCAGCGGACTTGACATATCATGTTCTCGTAGCACTTGCAGCAAAAAATATCTCTCCTGATAGAATTAAACAAGAGTTGGCTCGTAGATTTAATATGAGCGGAATTATTGAAAAAAACTCAAGAGATGACTAGATAATAATGGGGATTCTTAATAGATTTATAAATGAATTAATCATTTATGACTATATTTTATTCGGTAGTTTATTAATTCTATTTATCATTTTTGTTTTAGTAGGAGTAATTTTTCGCCGTAAAACTCTCTTAGCCATCTTCATTATACTGTTTGCATTTATTACTCTTTTTGCAGGTTCAATTTTTGGCTATATAGCAATGCATCAATATCTATTTAAAAATGAAACTACCATTATCAGTCAAAAAAAATTATCATTTACAAAAGCTGTTGTTGTTTATGGAACTCTGAAAAATAGTTCAGAGAGAGATTTTAAAAGTTGTAAAATAACTGCATCGGCTTATAAAGTAAGCAATAATGAAATAAAAAATTATTTACTGAAGCTCAAGCCGATTATTAAAATGTCGATAGTAGAGAATGACATTTTAAAAGGGCAAGAGCGTGAAGTTAAGTTTATAATCGAGCCTTTTACTTATATGAATGACTACAATGTTTCCATAGGAGCTAACTGTAAATGATTACGCTATTTAATTATTGGCACTATTTGGTTCTGTTTGTTTTGTTGCTGTTTTTTATAGGTGCTACTGTGCTAGTTATCAAACAAGGGGATTCAAAACAAAAAAACCAGATAATTCTTCTGCTTTTTTTACTATTTATTATTATTTCAGGTATTGGCATGGTTATTGTAGATAAATATACAAAGATAGTAACACTTCACAGATTAGAGAATAAAAGAAATTTTAGTACTGAAAAGATTATGTACAGCGGTGTAGTTAGAAACGAAGGAAATCATGAAATTGGCGAGGTAATTTTAGAGATAAAAATAGTTAATGGAGGCAGTGATACAGGCAGTGTAAAATCCGGTATGTTTTTTAAGCCGAGTGGTTTTGAGGGTCTTTTTTCAAGCGGTGTAAAGCCTCAACAGATAACAGAGGAATTTGTAGTAGCTAAAAATTTAAAACCTAAACAAAGCCAAGACTTCATAGTTTATTTGGACTATCCGCCATACTTTAGAAGCGTTTCTCATTTTTCAAAACTTTATGCGCATTAATATTTAAGTCCAAAAGGTTTTAGAGCCATATTTATCTTTTTGATCTGGTTATTTTTATCTCTGCACCAATCAGGCGCTAAAAGAGAGCTGTCGTCTATCCCTGCCGTAACTCTTTGAATAGATACATTATGAGGCTTCATTACTATAGATTTAATTAGTACATCTAGATAAGTATCTTCGGTAATCGGAGTAAAAGCTCCTTTTGTAAAATCATTTGCAAGAGCCGTTTTTTTAACTACATAGAGCGGATGATACTTTACAGAGTCTATGCCCCACTCATACGCCTCTCTTGCAGTTTCTAGCATCATCTCTTGCGTCTCATCAGGCAGACCGAAAATAAGATGTCCACATACATTTAAGCCTTTTGCTTTTGCTTTTAAAATCCACTCTTTGACATTTGCGCTGTCATGCCCGCGGTTTATTTTCTTTAGGGTTTCGTCATAAACTGATTGAATGCCAAACTCAATCCATATCTCTTTAGTGAGATTTAGTTCTGCTAAATATTCTAATGTCTCTTCGGTTATGCTGTCCGAACGCGTACCTATACTAAGCCCAACAACATCATCAAATGATAAAGCTTTTTCATAGAGTGCTTTTAGCGTTTCAAACGGTGCGTATGTATTTGTAAATGATTGAAAATATACTAAAAACTTCTTAGCACCATACTCTTGGCGTTGCCTTTTGCTTATAGCATTAAACTGAAATTCTAGTTGTTGCAGTTGTTTGTCTAAATTTGGATTTGTTTTGGATTTTAGGTTAAGATAAAACCCTTTTAGTTCCTGCGTCTGACCGGTACTTGCGCTAAAAGAGTCATTTTCACAAAAAGTACATCCACCTTTGGCTACTGTTCCATCTATGTTTGGACATGTAAAACCGGATATGTTTATGCCGACTTTGTAAACTTTGCAACCAAACTTATCTTTTAAGTAGCTGCCAAAGGTATAAATTTGTTCCATTAAACTATATATTTTCCTGTAAAACAAGCAGTGCAGTAGTTGTCTTCCTTTGAATTAACACTTCTAAGAAGTGATGCTTCGTCTAGGTATGCTAATGAATCTGCTTCAATAAACTTGCATATATCATCTAGGCTCATATTTGCAGCGATTAGTTTATCTTTGTCTGGTGTATCAACACCATAGTAGCATGGGTCTGTTGTCGGAGGAGATGAAACTCTCATGTGAACTTCGCTAGCTCCAGCCTCTTTTAACATTCTTACAATTCTTTTTGATGTTGTTCCGCGAACTATCGAGTCATCAACAACAATTACTCTTTTGCCCTTAATAATATCGGTCATTGGAGAGAGCTTCATTTTAACTTTTAAATCTCTCATCTCTTGTGTCGGCTCTATAAAAGTTCTTCCGATGTAATGATTTCTCATTATCCCCATTTCGTACGGGATACCGCTCTCTTGAGCATATCCGATAGCAGCCGGAACACCGCCATCAGGAACGGGAATAACCATATCCGCTTCAACCGGCTTAATGCGTGCAAGCTCTTTGCCCATATTTTTTCTAGTTTGATAAACTGATTGACCAAAAACTTTTGAATCCGGTCTTGCAAAATATACATATTCAAAAATACAGTGTTTTGGAGTCGGTTCAAAAACTTTTATGCTCTCGGGCTCTTTGTCTTCATCAAATACTAAAAGCTCACCCGGCTCAACATCTCTTATAAACTCTGCTCCAACAAGGTCAAATGCACATGTTTCACTTGCAACAATATAGCCTCCACCCGGAAGTTTTCCAAGACTAAGCGGACGAAATCCATGACGGTCACGCATAGCAAACATTTTTGTTCTGCTTAAAAATACAAGTGAAAAAGCACCCTCTATTCTATGAACAGCATCTATAATTCTGTCAAGCAGCTTCTCTTTTTCACTCTTTGCTATAAGGTGTATAAGATTTTCAGTATCCATAAAAGTTTGGAAAATTGCACCTTTTTGGATTAATTTGTTGCGAACTTCTTCAGCGTTTGTAAGATTTCCATTATGAACAATTGCCATCTCGCCTAAATCATATCTAGCAAATACCGGCTGAGCATCTAAGATGGAGTCATCTCCCGCAGTTGAGTAGCGGGTATGACCGATAGCACTTGAACCTTTTAGGGTTTCAAGTTTTTTCTCATCAAATACGCGCATAACTAAACCGCGTTTTTTGATTGTTTGAAGTTTTGTTCCGTCAGAAGAGCTTATTCCAGCCGCTTCTTGTCCGCGATGCTGAAGTGCATGTAGTGAAAAATAAGCTAGCCTAGAAGCCTCTTTATTACCATAGATTCCTACAACTGCACATTTTTCATTAACATCTTCTAGCACATTTTTCTCCTCGAGAATATTTAATGGAATTATACTAAAATCAAATTAAAATAAAGTTGATTTAAACTTCAAGACAGTCACTTATAGAGTAAAGTCCAGCCTCTTTTTCAACTAACCACGAAGCTGCCCTCAAAGCACCTTTGCTGAATGTATTTCTAGAAGTTGCCGTGTGATTTAACTCTATAAATTCGCCGTCATTGTAAAAACCGACAGTATGACGCCCGACAATATCTCCGCCACGAAGTGCCATAACAGCGATTTCATCTTGGCTTCTTTCGCCAATGTTGCCATCTCTGCCGCTTACGCGAACTTTGTCCAAATTTAGTCCGCGTCCTCGTGCGCAAGATTCTCCTAGAGTAAGAGCTGTTCCGCTTGGAGCATCTTTTTTATGTCTATGGTGCATCTCTACTATCTCTATATCAAAGCCGTCAAGAGCGGCTGCGGCTTGGTATACAAGTTTGTTTAAAAGAGCTACTCCCAAAGACATGTTTGTAGCATAAAGAATAGGCATATTTTCGCTTGCTTGCTTTAAAAGATTTAACTGATGAGTATTTAATCCGGTTGTCCCTATAACTAAAGGTTTCGGAGTTTGCATTGCACCCTCAAGAAGGGCTTCACATGCCTCAGGAAGTGAAAAATCTACGACAATATCACACGCATCAAGGAATGTTTTTATGTCCGTGGTTACTAGCACCGAAGGGTCTATCGAAAAATTTAGTGAATTTCTTACAAAAACTGAACTTAGACTCATGTCATTTGTTATTTTTAAATCATCAATAAGTAATTTACCAACTCTTCCATTTGCCCCAAATACCCCAACTCTAACCATTTTTATTCCTTTTTCGCTTTTATTATTTAATGATTTAATAACTCATCAACATATGAGATTGCTTGTAGTGCTGCAACAGCACCATCTCCGGCAGCGCTGATTACCTGTTTTGGAGCAGCGATTCGCATATCACCTGCCGCAAAAAGCCCTTTGGTAGATGTTTTCATACTTATATCAACTATAACCTCACCGGCTTTGTTTACATCACATAAAAAACTTCCATCTTCTTGAATTAGAGTTTGGTTGTTTACATCATTTCCGACAAAGGTAAAAACACCGGGGACTTTAATATCACGAATTTCTCCACTGCTATTTTTTACAAGTAACCCTGTAACGCCCATGTTGTCGCCATATACTTCAGTCGGTGTTGAGTTTAATATTAGTTCAATATTTGCAGCTTTTTTTACTCTAGCCACTGTATTTGGTGCTGAGCGAAAACTATCTCTTCTGTGAATCAGATAAACTTTAGAACATATTTTAGCAAGGTAAAGAGCCTCTTCAAGTGCAGTATCGCCACCGCCTACAACTGCTACTTCTTTTCCTTTGTAGAAAAAACCGTCACATGTCGCACATGTGCTAACGCCTTTTCCTATTAATTCTGCTTCGCCTTTAAAACCTGCGCGTCTTGGCGATGAGCCGGTACAAACAATAACGCTATATGCCTCTGCATATGAGCCGTCTGTTTTGTAAATTTTAAAAATATTGCCATCTTTGCTGACGCGTTTTACTTCACTCATATCATGCTTAAGACCAAATTTTTGACACTGAGCAGGCCATGGCATCATTAAGTCCATACCGCTGATTTCGCCTGTGACACCGGGATAGTTTTCTATTTCACTGCTTGAGGTAATTTGACCGCCCGGCATACCTTTTTCAAACATAGCCACATTCTCTAAGCCGCCGCGTGTTGTGTAAAGTCCAGCAGTGAGTCCTGCCGGACCGCCACCGATAATAGCGCAATCTAAAATCATAATAACACCTTTTATTTGTTTGATAACTCTAGTAAATTATCTAGTTTTGGTATGATACTATCTTGTTTATAAATAGACTCTTTGATTTTTTTTATAAAATAAACAGATTGGATAATTAGGTGATGAAGTGATGAAAAGCGACAGCCGTTATAGCTGCGCTAAAGAAAGAAGTTAGTAATTATAGATAGACAAAAGAGGCTCTTGCCTCTGTTGACATTAAATTACTTTTCGGCGTGTTACGCTAAAAGAGCGTTTATTTTTTCTGCTAGAGCAGCTTTTGATTGTGCTCCAACAACTTGATCTACCATTTTTCCATCTTTGAAAAACATAATAGTAGGGATAGAACGGATACCGAACTTAACAGCAATATCTTGCTCTTCATCAGTGTTTACTTTACAGATTTTAGCTTTACCATCGTAATCATTAGCCAACTCTTCGATTACAGGAGCAATCATACGACAAGGTCCACACCATGGTGCCCAGAAATCAACTAAAGAAACGCCTTCGCTTAGTGTTGCTTCAAAATCTGAGCTAGTTAATTCTATATATTTTCCCATCATTATTCCTTCTTAATTTTAAGTTTGGACATTATACAAGCCTAACTCTTTAAAATTGCTTTATGAGAAATCTACTAAAATTTTATAAATTTTCTTTTCCTCTTGCGGTAGAAAACACACTCGCTGTAACCGGCACTTTTTGCAATTTTTATAGCTTCATCACTGTATAATCCAACCTGTTCCGGTTTATGGGCATCTGAGGCAAAAGTTATCGGAATATTTAGTTTGTTGGCCTCTTTTAAAAGAGAGAGAGAAGGATACGCTTCGCCTATCGGTTTTCTAAATCCTGCAACATTTATCTCAATTGACATGTCGGCTTTTTTAATAGCAATAAGAGCATTTTGTGCAATATCAACTGCCTCTTTGCTTGGCAAAAATTTAAAAATTTTTATAAGGTCCATGTGAGCGACAATGTCAAAAAGTCTGCTTTGTGCCATCTCTTCTATTGCATTAAAATATTTTTGCCAAATTTCATCTATGTTTTGGTCTTTATAGTTTCCAATGAACTCAGGGTTGTCAAACCCCCACTCTTCGATGAAGTGTACAGAGCCTATCAGGTAATCAACATCGGCATTTAAAACTCTCTCATCCATATAGCCTATAAGGTAGTCAACCTCATAGCCCAGCAATATCTCTATTTTGTTTTTATATCTCTCTTTTGCAGCTAAAACAGCCTCTTCATACTCTCTCATCTGCTCAAAATTTATGCGATATTTTTCATCAAAATTCATCGGTGCATGCTCGGAAAAGCCGAAATATTTTATGCCGCACTCTATCGCTTTTTCAATATATTGTGATATTTCACCCTCAGCATGATTGCAAAGTTTTGTATGATTATGTAGATCAACTATCATTAAATTAATTCTCGTATTTGTATAATTTTATGATATTATAGTGACAAAAAAATAAATTTAGAGAATTTTAGAGGGATGGAGAAGCTTTTATGACTCAAGAAGAACTTGACGCTTTAATGAGCGGTGATATTGAAGATTTAGAAACATTTGCGGATGATGAAATAAGTAGTGAATCAGATAAAAGTGATGATGATTTAGAAGATTTTGAAGAAGAGGTTAAGCCGCCAAAAAATGACGAGCCATTAGGTTACAGCAAAGAGACAGCTCATCACTGGCCGCTTCCTGCAACAAACGAAAATAAGATGGTTCATCAGCTTGATGATGTTACAAAAGAGAGTGAAGAAAAAGCAAGTGAAATCTTTGATATTATTGAAAATATCAGCAATGAGCTGATGGCAAAAGAGGAGACGGCAAAAAATATTATCGAAGTGCTAAAAAGCAATATTAAACTTTTTAAAACGCTAAGTGAAAAATTTTCAGATGTTGAAGCTTTTAAAGTACATCTTGAAAAAAATGCAACTGCATTAGATGAAACAGAACAGGCACTAGAAACGCTTCAAGCAAGCGGTGATGCGATAATGAGTGTTATGGATATTATGCAGTATCAAGATATTCACCGTCAAAAAATTGAACGAGTTATAAATGTTATGCGCGCACTTTCTAACTATATGAATAGTCTTTTTGAAGGTAGAATTGATGATGAAAAAAGAGTATCTTCAGCACAACATATCGTCGGTGATACACACAACGATGTCGCTTCAAACGAAGATATAGAAGCTCTTTTGGCACAATTTGGAAAATAATGCAAAAAGTTGAGTTACTATCTCCGGCAGGAACGTTGGAAAAATTAAAAATCGCTATCGACTTTGGAGCTGATGCAGTTTACGGCGGTGTCAGCCACTTCTCTCTTCGTATCCGTTCAGGCAAAGAGTTTAGCATGGATGAATTTGCAGAAGGGATTGAGTATGCGCACTCTCGCGGCAAAAAAGTATATGCAACGCTAAACGGGTTTCCTTTTAACTCTCAGTTAAATCTTCTAAAAAAACATATTTTGGCGATGGCAGATTTAGGACCGGACGCTTTTATAGTTGCAACTCCAGGTGTGCTTAAACTCTGTCATGATTTGGTGCCACATATGCCGCTTCACCTCTCAACACAAGCAAATGTTATGAATGTTCTTGATGCAAAAGTATATTACGATATGGGTGCAACCCGCATAATAACGGCTAGAGAGATATCATTAAGGGATTTGGTAGAGATAAAAAAAGAACTTCCTGACTTGGAGCTTGAAGTATTTGTTCACGGCTCTATGTGTTTTGCGTACAGCGGAAGATGTCTTATCTCAACTCTTCAAAGCGGACGCGTACCAAATCGCGGAAGTTGCGCAAATGATTGCAGATTTCCTTATGAGATGTACGCGGCAAATCCCGAAACAGGAACACTTTTTAGACTTGAAGAAGAAGAGGGCGTTGGAACTTACATTATGAACTCAAAAGATTTGAATTTAGCTTCACATCTTAAAGAGATTTTAGATAGCGGTGCTGTTGATTCTATAAAAGTAGAGGGACGCACAAAAACAGCCTACTATGCCGCAGTTACGGCAAAAGCCTACAGAATGGCGATTGATGATTATTACAATGGCATAAATGATATAGAGAAATATCAGTACGAGCTGCAATCTCTTCAAAACCGCGGTTACACAGATGCTTATCTTATCTCAAGACCGTTTGAGAAACATGATACGCAGAGCTTGGATTTTACTATGCAGTTGGGTACCCATCAGGTAAGCGGAGTTGTAAATGAAGAGGGTACACACTTTTTATGTAAGTATAAAACTCTGCCTAATGATGAACTAGAAATAGTCGCTCCGCTAAACTCCGTAATTGAAATTGTGGATAATGAAATAGGCACAACCTATGAGCGTGATGGAAGAGTTTATATGAAGCTAAAGAAGTTGTTGGCTGAAAATAAAAAAGTTTGGGATGAGGTGCATAGCGGAAATGTAAACCCTATTACGCTTCCGATAAAACTTCCGCCATACACATTTTTAAGAATTCCATCGTCACCGGACATGGGAACTTATCCAAAAATATAATATAATTCTAAAAAATTAAGGAAGATAAATAGATGAAATTTGTTTCAATTGTAATAGGCTCAAAAAGTGATTATGAGATAATGAAGTCTTGCTCGGACACGCTAGAAGCGTTTGGTGTTAAGTACGAGATGATTATATCTTCAGCTCACCGTTCACCTGAGAGAACTAAAGAGTATATTAAAAATGCTGAAAAAAAAGGTGCTCAAGTTTTCATAGCAGCTGCCGGTATGGCTGCACATCTAGCGGGTGTTTTATCATCTCAAACTGTTAAACCTATTATAGGTGTTCCTATGAGCGCATCTGCTCTTAGTGGAATCGACGCGCTTCTCTCAACCGTTCAGATGCCTGCTGGAATGCCTGTTGCTACCGTTGCAATAGGAAAAGCAGGAGCGATTAACTCGGCTTATTTGGCTATGCAAATTTTAGCACTTGACAATGAAGAGTTGGCTATCAAACTAAAAGAAGATCGAATCTCTAAGGCTAAAAAAGTTGAGATGGATTCGATGGAGATAGAGACTATTATCTAAATAGTAGTTTTATAAAAAGGGTTTAATATGAAGTGGATGAGCGATGAAGAGTATATGGAGCTGACAGGGTTGGATATCTCTGCTATTGATGATTTGGCACAGAGGGGCAAACTGACTTTAAAAGTAGAAGACGGTGTCAGATATATAGACCCCTCAAAAGGCTCACAAGCAGTAGTTCCTGCCCAGCTTAGAGAGCTCTCTGCTCATAACACCAAAGAGATGTTGGTTCAGCCGCAGTTTGTCGAAAAGACAATAGGCACTATCATCAACCTTCATGAAAAAGTTCTTGATGCAAAAGAGGAAGTTCTTGCCGCTGTAAGAGTTGAAAATGAGTTTTTGAGAGAGGCTCTTGGCTCTTTGCAAGAACTTTATGATGAAGATAGAAAAACAATACACACACTTCAAGAACAGCTAAAACTTTCACAGCAAGAAGTTGAATTTATGAGAAGAAAATATAAACTTATGTGGAATAAAGCTATTGATGAACATACTAATTAATGTTTATCGATGAGGCTTGTGTCAGCTGTATAATAAATCAAAGCGTCAAGGTGGCAAACGCCATAGATGCGGATGAGTCGCTCTCAAATGAGTTGAAATCAGCCGTTACTAAAATGAGTGAAACTTTCTCTTACAATGACGCTCCTCCTGAAATTGCCTCTTATGTTTATGAAAAAATGGCACAAATTGCAAATAAGTATGACCTTTTTGATGAGGTTAAAGAGCTATCCACAAAAAAAGCACTCTCATTTGTACCGCTTTTAAAAAAAGAACTTTTAAATTCCAAAGATAAACTTTTAACTGCCACAAAAATAGCAGTAGCCGGAAATGTTATTGATTTGGCAGCCGAGGTAGAGTTTGATTTAGAAGAGGAGCTCTCTAAAATATTTTATACAGAGTTCGCTCACGATGATTTTGCTCTGTTTGAAGAGAAATTAAAGAGCGCAAAAAGTGTTTTAGTTATTGGCGACAATGTCGGAGAGCACATATTTGACTTTATGTTTATAGAGACGCTAAAAGAGCTCTACCCGAATGTTAAATATTCATATATGGTCAGAGGCAACCCAATCATAAACGATGTAACCATGAAAGAGGCGATAGAAGCAGGGTTTGATAAGCTTTGCGAGCTTGTAGATAGCGGAGTCAATACACCGGGGTTTACTCATTACAGAGCAAATTCCTACTCAAAAGAACTTTTTGACAGTGCTGATTTGGTTATAAGCAAAGGGATGGGAAATTACGAGTGCATGAGCCCATCACACAGAAAAAATATCTGCTTTTTGCTAAAAATAAAGTGCGGTGTCGTTGCCGCTTCACTTAAAAAAGAGGTCGGTGATATAATCTGCAAAATGGTATAAACTTTCAATAAATCTAACTTTTAACTCAGCTTGGTATAATTACAAAACAATAATAATCAAGGCATATACAATGATAACTTTTAGCGAGATGCTATTAAAACTACAAGAATTTTGGATGAAACAGGGGTGTAACATCGTTCAGCCCTACGATATTCCGGCGGGTGCGGGAACATTTCATCCGGCTACATTTCTTCGTTCACTTGATTCTACTCCATGGTCGGTTGCTTATGTGGCACCTTCACGCCGTCCGACAGACGGAAGATACGGAGAGAATCCAAACCGTCTAGGAAGCTACTACCAGTTTCAGGCACTTATAAAACCTTCTCCCGACAACATTCAAGAACTTTACCTAAAGTCGTTAGAGTATCTCGGACTTGATGTCAAAAACCATGATATCCGCTTTGTGGAAGATAACTGGGAGTCGCCGACACTCGGTGCATGGGGACTTGGCTGGGAAGTTTGGCTCAATGGTATGGAAGTTACGCAGTTTACATATTTTCAACAAGTAGGCGGCATAGAGTGTAATCCGGTCGCAGTTGAGATAACTTACGGAACAGAGCGACTTGCGATGTACTTGCAAGGCGTGGATACAGTTTTTGACATAGTTTGGGGTGAAAACGAGCATGGAAAAACACTCTACCGCGATGTTCACAAAGAGGCTGAGATAGAGTTTAGCAAGTACAATTTTGAAATAGCAGATACTGCCATGTTGTTTGGGGAATTTGAAGCAAAAAGCAAAGAGTGTCTAAGAACTTTAGAGGCTGGACTTCCTCTTCCTGCTTATGACTTGTGTATGTCTGCCGCAAGCACTTTTAATGTACTAGATGCCAGAAAAGCAATCTCTCAAACAGAGAGACAAAACTACATTTTAAAAATCCGCGAACTATCAAAAGGGTGTGCAGAGCTATATAAATCACAGGAAGTTGAAAGAAACAAGAGGGTTAAGGCGTAAATATATGGCAAATTGTCATATATTATATATAGCAACTTAAATTTTGATAAAATAATAGAAAATAAAGGTTTAATATGACAGCTCCTATCGGTAATTTTACTTGTGCAGAAGATGAAACTATAAAATTCAGGAATACTTTTTGGAAAGAAAATAGTTATATTCCATCATGGGTTAATATAGATGATGTTGGTTTAGATCAATTTTTTACTAAACCAAAGGTAGCTAAATATTGCTATAACTCTTTTATTAATATTCTAAAACTAGATAATGTTGATATTAATGGATATACATTTGTAGAGCCATCTGCAGGAAGTGGATCTTTTTATAACTTATTGCCAAATAATAAGATAGGCCTAGACATTATGCCGTTACATACTGAAGTAGAAAAGCAGGATTTTTTATCATGGGAACCAAAAGATAAGGGTAGAAAATATTTATTTATTGGTAATCCGCCATTTGGGTATAGAGCTTGGACGGCACTTTCTTTTATGAATCACGCTTCAAAATATGGAGAATATATTGCTTTTATTTTACCAATGGCCTTTCAAAGTGATGGAAAAGGTAGTGCTAAACATAGGGTAAGTGGTATGAAGCTTATTCATTCAGAAATAATAGATTCTGATAGCTTTTATGAACCAAATGGAAAAATCAGAAAAGTAAATGCTCTATGGCAAATATGGAAAAAAGGTGAAAATGTAATCGCTCCGAAAAAAACTTGTAGTCAATGGGTTGATGTCTTTACAGTTGATTTAAGAAAGGAAAGGCTCTGTGGACAAGAAAAGATGGGTAAAGCAGATTTTTTCTTACAAAGGACGTATTACAAAGAACCACCTTCCCTCGTAAAATCATTTTCAGATGTTAAATATACTTGTGGTTATGGAATTATAATAAAAAAAAAGAAAAAAGATATAATAAATATTCTTAATAATATAGATTGGGAAGAATACTGTAATCTTGCTGCTCATAATTGCAAACATATTAGTATGTATCATATTGAGAAAGCATTAACAGATAAAGGTTTTATTGATGTGTGACTATAAAAAGATTTTTAAAAAAGTTTTAGCAGTAAATAAAGATCACTCAAAATGGGATCATGGTGATTTTAAAGAAATTAAAACCATTTCTAATACAAAAGTAGGCAAAGTTGGACAAGACTTTATAGAAGAAATATGTAATGATTTGGGTTTTTTATGTGAATTTCCAATTAATGAAAAGGGAGAAAGATCAAATACTAGCCCTTGGGATGTAAAAATAAATGGCATAACATTTGAATTAAAAACTGCTACAGAAGACATACATGGGAGTTTTCAATTTAATCATATAAGATATCATAGAAAATACGAAGCTGTTTTATGTTTAGGTGTTTCACCTAATTCATTACAATTTGATTTATGGTCTAAGGCTGATGTTGTAACAGGAAAAGCTGGTAATTTAGTTTCTATGGAAAAAAATGCAAATGCTTCATATAAATTAACAAAAAGAAAAAGTTCACTTCAAGATATAGAAAATTTTAAAGAAAAAATATTGAATTTTAAATTATAAAAATACTAAATGGACTGTAATTAGTTTATATATAAATAAAAAATAGTTAAATAAATTAAATTTGCAGGTTTAATATTGAACGAAACCCTAATAGGTCAAATTGACAAGATTCTCTTTGAAGAAGAGGCTTTTTTTATAGCCGTGCTAAAGAGCGGTGAGAAGATAAGCGGCTCATACTATGAGAGTGCGGTCTCACACTTAAAAGATAGTGCCATCACGCTAAGGGGGCACTGGGAAGAGCATAAAAAACATGGTAAAACCTTTAAATTTGAACATATTAAAGTAAACCAAAATGAGCTATTTTTCTTTCTAAATAAAATCATAAAAGGGTTTACAAAAAAGCTTACGGCTGAGCTAATAGAGCATTTTGGAAATGAAAAACTTATTGATATTTTAGACAACGACATAGAAAAACTATTAGAGTTTAGCGGTATAAAAGAGAAGCGCTTAAAAAAGATACAAGCTAGTTGGAAAAAATTTCGCTCCATGAGAGAGATTGGGGAATTTTTAAGCCCTTATGATGTCTCGCCAGCTTTTTTAACAACAATTGCAACTGCTATGAGAGATGTTGATGAGCCGTGTGTAAAGATAAAAAACAATCCATATATTTTAACCTCCATAAACTCGGTAGGCTTCAAACGAGCCGATGAATTGGCACTAAAGATGGGCGTAAAAAAAGATGATGAAAACCGTATAAGTTCGGCGATGGACTATGTACTTTTAAACTACTGCGAACAGCAAGGTAACTCTTGTGTAGCAAAAGATATACTCTTTAGAGAACTTGATGAATTGCTCACTTTTAGCGATAAAAACTATCTTTATGAAGCAACGCTTATTGAGAGAGTGAGTGAGCAAAGCATTGTTTTGATGAAGAACAACCGTGTCTCTCCTGCCCGTCTTTACGATTCTGAGAAGTTTCTTTATGACGAATTTAAGAGAAGAGCAAAGTTGGACAACGGCGGCTTTGTAAAAAATCTTGATGAGTTTTTAAAAGATAAAGAGCTTCAGTTGGGAGAGCAGCAAAAAGAGGCAGTGAAAAAGATAAACGAGGGTGCGTCTATGCTATTTTTAGTCGGATATGCGGGAACAGGAAAGAGCACGACTTCAAAAACTATACTTGATTTGCTAAATACAAAATATGATAAAAAAGAGATTATCACCTGTGCTCTAAGCGGTATTGCATCTCAGCGCATCGCCGACACGACTGGCTACGAGAGTGCGACTATCCAATCGCTGTTAGTTAAGTTTGAAGATAGAGACGACTTTCCATACTCTGTTGTTTTGATTGATGAAGCCTCGATGATAAACTCATCTCTTTTTGCAAGGCTCGTTTCAAAAATAAGCAAAAACGCTATTTTAATTATTGTCGGGGATGATGCGCAGCTTCCTCCCATCGGTGCGGGAAATGTTTTAAGTGATGTTTTAAAGCTTGAGTTGGCACCCATCGTAAAACTTACAAAAATTTACAGACAGAGCGAAGATAAAGCCATAACTGTTATCGCAAATGATATACGAATTGGTGTTGTGCCGGAGTATAAAAAAAGTTATGAAGATTTTGAGTTCATCGATATTTCCATGCAAAATTATTATGCTCTAAAAAACCAACTATCTCAAAAAGAGTTACAAGATTTTAGAGAGGAAAACTCATCACAAATTGTTGCCGAGATTGCCCATAAGGTCATAGAGTCAATTCCAAAAGCAAGATACAGACTAAACAACAAGAAGATAAAAGAGTATCTAAACTATTTTCAAGTAATAACGCCCATGAAAGGCGGAACTCTCGGCTCAAACAACTTAAACATAGTTTTGCAGGAGTACTTCAATCCAAATCCTAAAAGGTGCGTAAAAAAGGGTGGCGTAGAGTTTAGGCTTATGGATAAAGTTGTTCACACCAAGAATGAAAATATGACTTCATGGAGCAGCGAGGGTTTTAAAAACTCTGAAGATTCGGCACAGAGGCGTATATTTAACGGGATGAGCGGACTTCTTTTCAAGATAGAAGAGGAAGATGAACAGGTGTTCGTTTTTTATCCAAACGAAGATGTTGTTGTGCTTTACGAGTATGAGGAGTTAAAGTCGCATCTTATGCTCTCTTATGCGTTAACCATTCACAAGGTTCAAGGTATGGAGTATGACATAGTTGTAATTCCTATGACATTTTCTCACTACATTATGCACAATACAAAACTGATGTACACTGCTATTACAAGAGCAAAGCATAAATGCATTTTGATAGGCGAGAGCGGAGCGTTTGAAAGTGCATGCAAGAAATTTGAAATTACTGCAAGAGATACCGTGCTTTTGGAGTTGTAGATTTTTGTAAGGGTTTTTTTATTAACATCAATCTATAATCTACACAGATGAGTTTTGAGGAGTTTTAATTGTCAATAGGAAATAAACTTAAAATAGCTATTTGCGGCAAGAGCGGTTTGGTCGGTTCAAAGCTAGATGAGCTGTTTGCTTCACAGCATAACAGCGTTATCGGCGTTAAAATTCGTGACAACACATCCGTAGATGATGTAGCTGCGCAGATAGATAAGTGCGATATTTTAATCAACTTAAGCGGCACGACTATTTTGGCTCCTTGGAGCGATGAGTACAAAAAAAAGCTATATAGCAGTCGTATAGATACTACGAAAAAATTGGTTGATGCCATTGCTGTTTGTAAAGAGAAGCCTAAACTTTTTTTGAGCTCTTCTGCGGTCGGAATATATGAATCAAATCATTCGCATGGAGATGATTCTGAGAGTTACGAGAATGATTTTTTATCCGCTCTTTGTAGAGATTGGGAAGCTGAGGCAAAAAAAGCTGAAGAGTTTGGAGTTAGAACGGTTGCAATGCGTTTTGGTGTTATATATTCAAAAGATGGCGGTGCAATGAGTAAAATATTGCCGCCATTTAAGATGGGTGTCGGCGGAAAACTGGGGCGAGGAGACCAGATGGTGTCGTGGATACATATAGAAGATTTACTAAGAGCTATTTTATTTATTATTAAAACACCTGCCATAACTGGTTCAGTGAATTTTACGGCGCCATATCCTCTCACAAATATTGAGCAGACATATATTTTGGGTGAGGTTTTAAACCGTCCAACTTTTTTCAGTGTTCCTACATTTATGGTAAAGTTGGTTTTTGGAGAGGGTGCTAGGGTAATACTTGATTCAAAAGAGGTTTATCCTACAAAGCTGTTGGAAAATGGATTTACTTTTAATTATGAAAAATTTGAAAATGCAATAAAAGAGATAATAAAATAATTTTTTAAGATTTAAATAAGTTTTTTATAAAGCTCAAAGTTGTACAATAATTTGTTTGCTTAAAAAGGAGTTGCTATGTTGGATTCTATTTTGCTCAGAATTGCGAAAAACTCTATACTTCATGAGTTTAACGGTTCGTACACTTTTGATAAAAATAAGTTGATTGATGAGTACCCTTTTTTAAAAAAAGATGGTGCATCATTTGTGACATTAAAATATGATGGCCATTTGCGGGGTTGTATAGGCTCCATAGTTGCGCATCGTTCACTTCTTGATGATGTATCTTCAAATGCCGTATCTGCCGCATTTCATGACCCAAGATTTCATCAGCTGAACGAAAATGAGTTTCCTCATATTTTGGTGGAGGTATCCGTTCTTAGCGAACCGAAGCTTTTGGAGTATGAAGATTTTGATGATCTGCTTAAAAAGGTAGAGCCTGATATTGACGGACTTATTTTAAAACATAACGGGCATCAGGGAACCTTTTTACCGCAAGTCTGGGAACAGCTCCATTCTCCAAAAGAGTTTTTAGGACATCTCAGCATGAAGGCGGGTTTAAATCCATCGGTTTACGCAGAGCACCCTACTATATACAGATATAGAGTTGAAGCAATTGAGGGTAAATTTGATGAGATATCAGAGCTATAACAAAAAAAGAGTTTTAAAAAGATAGAGAAGTTGTAGGAGTGTGATTATGAAACGAAATATGAGCGTAGCTGGTACCTTTTATCCAAGAAGAGCAGTTGAACTGGAGAGGTATTTTGAGCACTTTAGTAATATATATAATGAGAATTTTACCCTGCCGGATGTCAAAAGCAGAGCTGTTATAGTTCCTCATGCCGGATATATCTACTCTGGATATACGGCAAATATTGCATATAGAGTTCTGCAAAAAAGCGGAGTTAAAAAATTTGTTGTCATTGGACCATCACACAAAGTTGCTTTTAATGGGGTCAGTCTTTGTGAATTTAGCAGCTACGACACCCCGTTTGGTAAAATTAACGCCATATCAGATTTGGTTTCAATATTAAAAGATAAATTTTCTATCTCGTGTATCAGCGATGCTCATGCTGAACACAGTACAGAGGTTCAGTTTCCTTTTTTAAAGCATTACATTGAGGATGTAAGTATCCTCGAACTTGTATATAGTTATGCAAATGCACATTATATATCTGAAATTATAGATTTTATTTTGGAGCAGGATGATATGGGAGTTATTATCAGTACCGATTTGAGCCATTTTTATAATCTGGGTGAAGCGCATAGACTTGACAATATCTGTCTTGTAGCCATCGGGAAGCTTGATGTCGGAATGCTTCATAACGGATGCGAGGCATGCGGAAACATCGGTGTTGAAGCAATGATGCTTAGTGCAAAAAAGCTTGGACTTAGTGCCAATATACTTGATTATAGAACAAGTGCCGATGCCAGCGGTGACACAAGCAGGGTAGTTGGCTACACAAGTGCTTATTTTTCATGAATAAATCAAATATATTTGACCTAATCCCTGCAACATTAAAAGATGAGTTGTTTGAGGAGCTAATTTCAAAAGATGGTTTAAAGATAGAGAGAATAGTCTCGCACGGGCATACTACGCCGGAACATGAGTGGTATGACCAAAGAAGCAACGAGTGGGTTATTTTACTTCAAGGTGAGGCAGTGCTCTCTTTTTTAAATGAGGATGATGTTAGATTAAAAGCTGGAGATTATATAAATATACCAGCTCATAAAAAACATAAAGTCTCTTGGACAAAGCAAGATGAAGACACTGTTTGGTTGGCTGTGCATTATTAAAAATGTATAAAAATTAGGTAGAATTCCAAACTTATTTTAAAAGGATTAAAATTTTGCAACATTTCAGGTTCTCTTTTATTTTTACATTTATATGTCTGCTTATAGCCGGATGGTGGGGATATAGTTTAGGCGGTTGGATAAACGCCGTTAATTTGATGCTTGTAGCACTGATTCTTGCGCTTATGGAAGTATCTCTCTCGTTTGATAATGCTGTCGTAAATGCTTCAATTCTCAAAACATGGGATGAGTATTGGAAAAAACTTTTCCTAACTGTCGGTATTTTAGTTGCAGTATTTGGAATGAGACTTCTTTTTCCTCTTGTAATTGTAGCTCAAACTGCTGATTTGGGATTAATAGAAGTTTGGGACTTAGCGTTAAATAATCCAACTGAATATTCAAGTCATCTAATCGCTCATCATGCGGAAATATCTGCATTTGGAGGAATATTTTTACTGCTTGTTTTCCTTAATTTTATGCTTGATGAGAGCAAAGAAATTCACTGGTTTGAATATTTAGAGGAGAAATTGGGACTGTTAGGCAAGATTGAAGCTATCTCTATTTTTATTGCTATTGTGACCTTAATGCTTTTTCTCTCTTTTGTAGAACAAGATAATAAGTTAGTTGTGCTTATGGCAGGACTATGGGGAATTGTCATCTATGTAGGTGTTGATATTATCGGGGTTATTTTAGAAAAAGAAGAGAGTGACCCGCTGGTAACTGATGTAATCAAAAAAGGAAGTATCGGCGGCTTTTTATATCTGGAAGTTCTTGATGCGTCTTTCTCTTTTGACGGTGTAATAGGCGCTTTTGCCATAACAAAAGATATAGTAATTATCATGATTGGACTTGGTATCGGAGCTATGTTTGTGAGATCTCTGACTATCTATTTAGTTGAAAAAGAGACTCTTGATTCGTATGTGTACTTGGAGCACGGCGCACATTATGCCATCGGTATTTTAGCTCTGATTATGCTTTTTGGTATGAAGTTTCACATACCTGAAATATTTACAGGGCTTATCGGTATAGCTTTCATAGTGCTATCACTTTACTCTTCTGTTAAAAAAAATAGGCTCTCTTCATAAGGGCGCTGTTTTTTTAACAAGAGTTCAAGTAGTAGCATAAATATGATATACTTGCGTCCTAAAAAATTTAAAGGAATTTTATAATGATCCAAAGCGACCCCGCCTCGCGTAGTTTTTCCCCTGTTACCGTAGGTACAACCATATGACTCTACTGATAATTTATCTCTCAATAGCACTTTTTATATCGTTTGTCTGTTCGATGCTTGAAGCAGTTTTACTCTCAAGTACCAATTCTTATGTTGAAAGTTTATCTAAAGATCATAATGAAAATTTAGTCAATAAAATCAGAAAATTAAAAGCAGATATTGATAAACCAATTTCTTCTATTTTGACTGTAAACACTTTTGCCCATACCATGGGCGCAGCAGGTGTAGGCGCTCAAGCTCAGATTGTTTTTGGAGATGAGTTGCAAACACTTATTGCTTTTATAGTAACGCTATTAATTTTATATTTTTCAGAGATTATTCCTAAAACATACGGTGTTTTGTATTGGAAAAAATTGCTGATTCCCTCAGCACATATAATTTCTTTTTTAGTGATAGTCACTACTCCTTTTACATGGATTTCGTCGTTTTTGACAAACTACATCTCAAAAAATAAAAAACATCAAAGCAATTTTTCGCGTGATGAGATTATGGCAGTTGTAGCAATGGGCGAAAAAGAGGGAACCATTCTTACTAAAGAGAGTGATTTGATTGAAAATCTGCTAAAGCTCAAAAACATAAAAGCAAAAGATATTATGACTCCAAGAAGTGTTGTTTTCGCTCTTTCTGCGGATATGACGATTGAAGAAGCCATTGAAGACGACCGCATGTACATTCACTCACGAATCCCTATTTTCAGAGAGACGCTTGACGATGTTGTAGGTATTGTTTTTAACCAAAAAATTCTTGAAGAAAGTAATGAAGATAATGACAGTATTACTCTGGAAAGTATCTCACATGAAGTGCATATGGTTTCTGAAAATCTTCCTGTTCCAAATCTTATTGACCAGTTTGTAAAACGAAAAACACATCTTTTTATAGTTTATGACAACTATGGGCAGACAGTCGGCGTTGTTACTCTTGAAGATGCGATTGAGACTCTTTTAGGAGTTGAGATTGTGGATGAGATGGACGAGATTGAAGATATGCAGGTTTTTGCAAAAGATAGAAGTAAAAAGTTTCAAGACCGCATGAAAGTTGAGAGAAAAAAACTTGAAAAAGCGAAAATCGTATAACTTTTTTAAAAGAGGTAAATTATGGTTAAAGTAAGCGCAGTTCAGATGAGCATGAGCGAAGACAGAGTCTCAAATGTCGATAAAGCTGAAAAATTAGCAAGAGAAGCCGCAAAAAACGGTGCTCAAATCATACTTTTACCGGAACTATTTGATGGTTTTTACTTTTGCAAAGATATGGATGAAAAATATTTTTCATGGGCAAATGAGAGAGAAGGCAACAAGCTAATAGAGCGATTTAGCGCTCTTGCTAAAGAGCTGCATATCGTTATCTTGATTAGCTATTTTGAGAAGAGCAGTGAGGGTTATTATAACTCTCTTGTTGTTGCAGACGCAGATGGCACTATTATGGATAACTACCGCAAAACGCATATACCAGATGGTCCCGGATATGAAGAGAAGTTTTACTTTAAACCGGGAAATACAGGTTTTAAGGTTTATGATACTGCATATGCAAAAATAGGTGTCGGTATCTGCTGGGATCAATGGTTCTGTGAAACGGCAAGAGCCTTAACTCTAATGGGTGCGGAAATTATCTTCTATCCGACGGCAATCGGAAGCGAACCTGAGATTCATCTTGATTCAAAAGAGCACTGGCAGAGAGTTCAAATGGGACATGCCGCTACAAATACCGTGCCTGTCGTTGTTGCAAACCGTATCGGCAAAGAGAAGGGTGAAACCTGCACTCTGAATTTTTACGGCTCATCATTTATAACAGACTATACGGGTGCAAAAATAGCCGAAGCTTCAAGAGACAAAGAGGAGATTATTTATGCCGAGTTTGACATAGAAGATAATCAAAAACAGAGGCACTACTGGGGACTTATAAGAGATAGACGACCAGAGATGTACAAAAATATCTGCTAGTTTGGAACTATTATTGCTTTAAATAGTAAAATATTCCTATAAAGGGTGGAAAAATGGAGATTGTACTTCGCAATAATCTTATTCTTATCACTACGGAGTTCGATACATTAAATACCCCTTGGATGAGAGAGTTTTTACACCATCATACAAGAGGGATGCTTTTTTTGCCAAAATCAGTACTCGTTTTTAGAAACGAAACGCTGACTGAGGTAAGAGAAGAATTTTTGAGTAAATTGAGCCAGTATCATGCAGCAAAGTATGATTTTTCCCACGAATTTTTCTTGCGTTCAATGCTCAAATATGGAAACCAGCCTATAAAAATCGAATTGAATGAACTTCAAGAGCCGGAAAATATAAAGGTAAATCTCTATGCATACAATAGAGACACTGTACTCATTACTCTTGAGCGCCCGAACTCTTGGGTTATAAACTATCTCCGCTCGCAACTTGAAGTTTATGTAGAGAGAGGCACGGATGTCTCTCTGGTGGTCGATGTTTCCGATTATAGGGCAAAAGCTAGGCTTGAGAGAGCTCTAAACAAGCGCCATATTCTACACTATCAAATCAACTACACATATGACAATCACTTTATAAGCAAACTTTACAGCGATTTTGCAAGTTATAGTTTTGGCAATCTTTTTGAAGAAGATGAAGATAGAGAGATGGGCTACTTTTACACTATTTTGGAGTGCCCAATCGGAGCAAGTCAAGATGCTTTGAAAAAGAGTTATAAGAAACTTGCAAAAGCTTATCATCCGGATAAGGTTGAACATGAATCCCCATATATGATAAAACACTACACTCAAAAATTTCAACTTCTACAAGAGGCATACTCGGCACTTCGCGCTAGTTGAAAAAGCTTTCTATGAGTTCTTCTTGTTTTACATTTTTTAAAAGTGCCTCAAAGTCTTGTGAAGAGTAGAGCGCCAACTTTTTTCCTTGACATTGCAACAGCTCTTTAGAAAATCCTCTTTTTGAAAAGAGAACTACTTGAGTCGGTTCGATGCCGAGTTTTTCACATTTATCTAAAAGTTTGTGCCACTCTTTTTTATTTACTTTATGATTTGACCATTTACACTCCGCTGCATATACCTTTTCATCTTCTGTAATTGTGAGTATATCTATCTCAATGTTTGCGTCCCAGTAGCTGCCTGAGCTTAAAATCTGCGAATCTCTGAGGTTGTAGTTTAGCAATACCTCAGATAGCTCTTCAAAAACCAAACTTGTGTAGCTGTGTCGTCTAATCTCAAAATCTTTAAAAAAGTTGTCATACTTAAACTCTTTTATCTCTCTAGCGTGAGGAACGATAAAGTAGAACCAAAACCTTACAAAAGGGTGTGTAAAGAGAACTTTATGAGATATTCTGTGTCTTGCAACTTCCCTTTTTAGTTTGCCGTTTGGGTTTAAACTTCTGGCTGGCTCTTCTCTTGAGAATTCTATCTGGATTAAACCCTTTTCCTGCAGAAAATTAAGCGCACTTCCGCCGTTTGCATTGTTTAAACCTGCTCTGTTAAATGCTGAAAAAATCTTTCTGTCTCCTACCGCCAAAGCATGAAGAAGCCTTAAATGGTCACTGTTTTCAAGCGTCAGTTTTTCTATTTTTTTATTTATCTCTTCATAATTTTCTAGTATTAGCTCTTGTATTAAAAAGGTTATGGGTTTGCTTGTATCTATCTCCCAGCCAAGTCCGCCAAAGAGTGCAAAATACTCAATCTGCATCTCCATATCATCTGGATAATTTCTTAAATAAAATGAACGGAACTGTTCCAAGAGTCTGTTTTTTAACATGTACTTATTCTATCATAATTCGCTTCCCCATTTCAACATGTCAATACCGTACTTCTCTCTTATCTCTTGAGAGTGTTCTGTTAATTTTCTCATTTTTTGCTCATCTGCAAAATTTATAAGCGATAACTCTTTTCTGCTCTCTCTTGTAAAACTTGAGCAGTTTATGCTTATGCCCCTCACCTGCAATCTTTTATAAGTATCTGCTTCCCTGAAAAGGCTCAAACATAAAGAATCAAACTTTTTTTCCGTAAAAATCTCGCACAGGCTTATATTTTTATGCGATTTTTGATTCATCTCATAAACAATTCCTAGATGAAAAACCGTAGGGATAACATCAAGTTTTAAAATGGCAAAACTTAGATGACGGGCTAAAACATGAACTCTTCTTCTTAACTCATTTCTATCATACAGCGGGTCAAAGGTTCGCGATATTCCTATGGATTTTCGTATATGTGTTGTTTGAATGTCGCCATCGCTTATCCCGCACACTCTGGCATATAACTCTTTTGCGTAAGGTCCCCACGACTCAAGTGTTCCTCTTCTTCTTTGAAGCTCTCCAAGTGTATGAATCTGCACACTCTGGAGCTTCTCTTTCATGCTTTTGCCGATGCCCGCAAACTCTCCAACCGGAATTTTCTCGATAAAACTTTGCACTTCATGCGGATATACCACTTTAGAGCCAAAGGGTTTGGCGTTAGTTGTGGCAAGTTTTGCGATGTAGCGGGTTGGGGCAGCGCCTATTGAGACGGGAAGTTTTGTAACTTTTTTTATCTCATGGCGTAAATCGTCTATAAAGCGTGCAACATCTTCATCTTCAATCCAGCCGCTTAAATCTCCGTAAAATTCATCAATACTTGCTTGCTCGACTAGCGGAATTTTAGTTTGCAAAAATTCATGAAGTTCGTGTGAGAGTTTTTGGTAGAGCGACATGTCGGGAGCTTTTATGATAAGCTGCGGACACAACGAGAGAGCCTCTCTGATGCTCATAGCAGTCTTTACACCGTAAGCTCTAGCCTCGTAGCTTGAAGTGGTAAGTATGCCTCGCACACGCCCATCCTCATCTTTAAAAGCATCTATATCATCGTCTTTTTCTTCATACGCTTTGTAAAAAGTTGGCACAAAAGAGCCGGAGTTTTCAAAATTAACCGTCTGTTTTTTAGCGTCTTTGTTAAATATTTTTGTATCGCTCCGCCCGCCTATTGCGACTGGTTTGCCCTTAAGTGATGGCTCTTTTATGCGAGTGGCACTGACAAAAAAGCAGTCTATATCAATGTGTATTTTCATAAGTGCAATTGTAGGTGAATTTGAGAGTAGAGGTTAAAAATATGGCAAAATGACAAGATATTAGTTACTTGTTTATATTTTGCTACAATAGCTGTATAAATATGAATTGACGCAACATGCTGTGGATGTAATGTTATCAAGAGGCATTCAGAAAGAGTGGATTGAATCAGCTTTAGAGCTTCCATCTTATCATGAAATAATCTCTGATACTGAGGAGCATTTTTTTAAAACAATAGATGAATTTTCAAATAGATGTTTGAAAGTTGTCGTTAATCCAACAAATTTAAAAATAGTGACTGCATATTTTGATAGAAATATGAGAAAGAAAGGATGTAAAAATGAAAATCAAGTATGATAAAGAGACTGATGATATTTATGTAATATTGTCATCAGATAAAATAGTTGAAAGTGAAGAAAAACTTTCTCGTTCCCAATTCCACTTGGGAATGCATACATAAATAAAACGAAATAATAAACTGAAATACACACTCCCAAGCACAGCATGGGAGCGAGTGAACTTGCTATAAAAATTCCTAAGCTAAAATGCCAAGTTTTTCAACTCTTTTTTTTAATGCTTCAATACCGACTGAAATAATCAAACAAATCCCGAGCAAGACCGTAAAAATAAGCAGAGGATTTTTAAAGCTGTATATAAAATCAGGAAAATAGTAGTAATAGATAAAAGTGTGAAACAAAAAGATATTAAACGAGTGTACGCCTATGAACTCCAGCGCTTTTTTTGCACTGCTTGAGATTAAAATCAGCTCTGTCGTCCAAAGAATAAGCAAGATCCCAAAAAAAGTATCTGCACGAACACTGTCAAAAAGATAGCCGTTTTGTCTGTACCACGCTGCAAAGAGTGTCAAAACAAGCAATATTAAAAATCTTAGATTGCCTTGTTTTTGCAACCATCCAAACAGTCTTACAAAACCGTCTATTTGTGAAAGATAGATACCGACGGCAAAAGGGAAAATCCAGTCATTTACAAGCGGAATCGGAACAAAAAGCAACACGGCACAAAAGGCTAAAAACCACAACTTGAATTTTTGAGTAAGAGAAAAAACAAAAGGAAAAATAGCATAAAGAACGATAATAAGGCTCATAAACCACCAAGTGGCATTGTACCCATAACCCACATCGGTAAACATATGGATGCCTATCATCTGAATAAAAAGATCAAAATATGCATTCTCTCCAAAAACACTCTCCAAAGAACGCCCCATAAAAAGCGTCCCGATTGGAATAAATATAAGCGCAATTAGCCAATAATTCATATAAAGCTTTATCACTCTTTTTTTATAAAAAGCCAATATTTCTAACTTTTTTTTCTTAGATGATTCCGCTAAGCCATAGCCGCTGAGCAGCACATAGATACCAACGCAAACTTTTGCCAAAAGTGCCGTTTGAAAAACAATCCATCCCATTTCAGGTTTTTCATAAAAAAGATGATGCCAGAGAATAAGCATCAGTGCCATGCCTTTGCTTGCGTTAGTAATGGAGATATCAAATTTTTCTAAAGTCATAAAGACACCTTTGTAGTTCTCGAAAAGCCTATTTTTAAAATCATATCAAAATTCTTCTATATATAAATATGTTTTACTATTTGTAATCTTATGTCGGTACAATTTGCTTTATGAAATATATATTACTTATTTTTGCTCTCTTTTTTAGTGCATGCAGTGTTAAAAATTATGAGCATACACAGACAAAAATTATAACTATAAAATCACCCAAGATTAAGTTCTCCGATGCCGGATATCTAAGAAACAGCGCTAACATAATGGAGCTAGAACTTTTTATGGCAGGCAAATGCATAGAAAAAATCACTGTAAACCATCTTATCTGCGTGAGTGACGGGTGTATGAGCAAGAGCGGGTTTAACAAAGATTATTTGAACTCTGCGTATCCTGATGATACGATGGAAAATATGCTTCTCTCCCATGCCATTTACGGCGGAAAAAATTTGACAAAAACAGCAGATGGATTTGAACAGCATATCAAAGATGAAACCGTAGATATAGTTTACAAAGTGGATTCACACTCCGTGCAGTTTAGAGATACAAAGAACAACATAATTTTCAAGATAAAGGATACGGATGAGTAAATATGTAGGAGCGCATGTAAGTGCGAGCGGCGGTGTTTTTAATGCGGTTGCAAATGCAGTGGCAATCGGAGCAAAAGCGTTTGCGCTTTTTACTAAAAACCAAAGACAGTGGAGCGGCAAAGAGCTTGATGGTGAGACGATAGACAAGTTTAAAAGAGCACTTCAGACAAGCGGTATCTTAGCAAAATATATACTCCCGCATGACTCATACCTTATAAATCTCGGTCATCCTGAGATTGATGCCAGAGAGAAGTCATTGGACGCATTTTTGGATGAGGTTCAAAGATGCTCTCTTTTAGGTCTTGATAGGTTGAATTTTCACCCCGGAAGCCATTTGAAAAAGATAAGCGAAGATGAGTGTCTGGGTAAAATTTCTGAAGCTATGAACATCACGCTTGATAAAACAAAAGGTGTAAGTCTGGTTATCGAAAATACCGCAGGGCAGGGAAGCAATCTTGGCTTTAAGTTTGAGCATCTGGCACAGATTATCGATAAAGTGGAAGATAAAAGTCGTGTCGGTGTCTGCATAGATACATGCCATATGTTTAGTGCCGGTTACGACATAAGAACAAAAGAGACTTATGACAAAAGTTGGAGCGAGTTTGATAAAATAGTAGGATTTAAGTATCTTATGGGGATGCACATAAACGACTCAAAAGCAAAATTCGGCTCGCATGTAGATAGACATCACTCGCTAGGCAAGGGCGAAATCGGACTTGATGCGTTTAGATTTATTATGAATGATGAGCGTATGAATGACATTCCGCTTATACTTGAGACGATTGATGATAGTATCTGGAAAGATGAAATAGAGCTGCTTTACTCTTTTGAAAATTAAGCAAAGTTTGTATAAAATCAACGACTGTTTAATTAAGGGGAGCCGATAGTGAAAAATATTATCTTATTTTTAATATTTGGTAGCAGTTTATTTGCCGGTGGTTATAAAATCCCTGAAACATCGCTAAACTCTGTTGCCTTAAGCGCCGCAAATGTTGCACACTCTTCTAGCGCAGACGCGGCTTATTACAACCCTGCCAATATGGTTTTTATGAAAAACGAGAGTGTTGTAGAAGCAAACTTGATTTACATCGGACTTAGCGATGTAAACTATAAAGGCTCATATACCAACAGTTTTGGAACAACAACAGGATACGACATAGATTCTAAAAAAGAGAATTTTTTTGTTCCATCACTCCATTATGTCTCAAGAGATGTAAACGGTGCCCGTTATGGACTAAGCATTGTCTCTCCAGCAGGTCTTTCAAAAAGGTGGAATGAGGCTCCCGCAATTTACTCTGCGGAGGAGTTCTCACTTAAAACAGTTGAGATAAACCCGAGTGTTGCACTTCCAATCGGCGATAAGGTAGCGGTTGCAGTTGGTATTAGAGCAATCTACTCAGATGGTGTGGTTAAAAGCATTTCTGCCGTAGCTTCACGCGATATGGACGGCGATTCTGTAGATTTCGGATACAACTTGGCGCTCTCATATAAGCCGACATCGGAGCTTGATTTGGCTTTGACATACCGCTCAAAAATAGATTTGAGCATAGAGGGTGACGCTACGCTTTTTTACAGAGATATGACAAATGCTTTTGGCGGCGGTGCTGGTACTGCATACAGTTCTACAAGCAGTGCATCAGTCAGTGTCCCGGTTCCGGCTCTTTTAAATTTTGCCATAGCATATACCCTGCCAAGCCAAACAACGCTGGAGTTTGTCTATGAGAGAAATTTTTGGCACTCATACAGCGAGCTTAATTTTAACTACGGTTCAGGCGTAAATGCGGTTACAAATATTGTCTTTGGTACGCCGATAGCAAAAAGCTGGAAAGATACAGATGCTTTTCGTTTTGGTGTTACGCAAAAGTTAGAGAAGCTTACTCTTATGGGCGGTGCAGTGATAGATAAAACACCTGTTCCAAATGCTACGATAGGGTTTGAACTGCCTGACTCTGACTCCGTGTCGGTATCTTTTGGTACAAGATATCAGATAAATGAGAGTTTAAATATTGGTTTAGCCGCTCTCTACTCGATTAGAGAAGATAGAGTTGTTTCAAACAGCTCACTGAATGGTGAATTTTCAAACTCAAATGTACTGATAATTTCAACGGCGATAGAATATAA
Organism: Sulfurimonadaceae bacterium; assembly: GCA_942493175.1. Classification (GTDB taxonomy): domain Bacteria; phylum Campylobacterota; class Campylobacteria; order Campylobacterales; family Sulfurimonadaceae; genus Sulfurimonas. Next base: position 1,829,619 of record OW818672.1, on the reverse strand, counting down.
ATTTTAAGGATTTTTTTGGAAACATTAATAGATTTTTTAGAGGCAAAAAATATAGAGAAATCTATCATTTTTGCACAACTAAAATGTACTAAAACAGAGGCACAACTACTGCAAGCTCTCGCAAGAAGATATATGCGCGGGGAAGAGGATGTTTTAATCCTTGATCTGTTGCAAGAGATTTATGGCGATAAGAAATATGAGGGAATTAAACATTTAAATGAAGTAAAACTTCTTTTGGAACTGGGCTGGCTGCATCAACAGAGCTTTACTCCGATGAAAATTTCTGAAGTGACACCCTTAGAGCTTTTAAACAGTGCGGTAGGTTTGTCGCCTTCACTTTTAAAAATACTCCAAGACGGTGCCCTTGAGAGCGATTTGCCGGATATTAAGCCATACACCGACCATCTTGAATATCTACAAGACCAGTTTTTACGCATTGACCTTTATCAAAAAATGAGTGCGATTCGCCAAAATGTACATGAGCACTCGCTCGGAATTGATAGAACTCAAGCTAAATTGAAACTATTGGAAAAGCGTATAGAAGATAGGGTTGAACAGACATCTGGAAAGCTTGTGCTGGATAAATTCTTTAAACAAAAAAAGATGGACTCAAAAGAGCAGGTAATTTTTCTTGCACTTCTTAGAGAGGAGTATAGTGCTACCGATGCCTCTTTGCGTGAGATGAACACTCTTATTGAACTTATCTCGCTTGATGAGTATGAGCGCATTAAAAACCGCTCACTTTTAGAGGATGGCTCACACCTTATAAATGACGGAATAATCGATTATGAAGAGATGTTGAACCCTTTTGGCGGAATTTCTAGGGCGTTTTACATTGTTGATGAGGTGCTTCACAGCATAATTCATCCGCAAAAACATAAAAAAGTTCGTCGTATAAAACTTAACACGTTGATAGACGAACAGGATATTTTTGAACTTGTTGAGCCTGACACATCGCTTAGTGATGTAGTTTTGGCAAAAGAGACTGGGGAGACACTTCAAAATCTTATGAGACAACTAGATAAAGAGGTAATCAACAGACTTGTTGAGTGGGGAATTAAAGATAAAAAGAGCGGGATTGACGCAAGAATAATATTTTACGGTGCGGCTGGAACAGGTAAAACTATGACGGCATACTCGCTGGCAAAATCTCTTAAACGACAGGTTTTGGCATTTGACTGTTCAAAGATTCTCTCAATGTATGTCGGAGAGAGCGAGAAAAATGTCCGTAAGATTTTTGATACTTTTTATGATTTATGTGAAAAAACAAAAACAGAACCGATACTTTTGCTAAATGAGGCAGACCAGTTTTTGGGAGCTCGTTCAAGCGGAGCAAATAGCGGAGCTGATCAGATGCACAACCAGATGCAAAACATATTTTTAGAGCAGATTGAGAAGTTTAGGGGTGTTTTGATAGCTACGACAAATTTGCTGGAGAACATAGACAAAGCATTTTCACGACGATTTAACTACAAGATAGAGTTTAAAAAACCAAACCAAGAGCAGAGACTCTCTCTTTGGAAGAAGATGCTTCCGGTGGATGCTCCTTATGAAGAGAAGTTTGATGTAAATGTGTTGGCAGGTTACTCTCTAACCGGCGGACAGATAAATCTAATCATAAAAAATACGGCATACAGAGTAGCCGCAAGAGAAAAACCGTTATTTTCTTTGGCTGACTTTGAACAAGAGATTAAAAAAGAGAAAGATGCAAGTTTTGACGGCGAAAAATCTATGGGTTTTTTAAATAAGTAAGATGAACAGATATATGCAAGAAGCTGTAAAAGAGGCACTCCGCGGGGTTGTAAAAAGCCACGGGGGACCTTTTGGCGCCGTGATAGTAAAAGATGGTGAAATCATCGCAAAAGCCCACAATCAGGTTATAAAATCAAACGATCCAACGGCTCATGCCGAGATAAATGCAATAAAAAAAGCCTCTAAAAAACTCCAAACTTTTGACTTAAGCGGATGTGAAATCTATACAACTTGTATGCCTTGTCCCATGTGCAGCGGGGCAATAAAGTGGGCAAATATAAAAACTATCTACTACGGCGCTTCAAGCCAAGATTCACAAAATATTGGTTTTAGAGATAAAGAGTTTTATGAGAAAGAAGATTTAAATCTGATAAATATCGATAGAGTAGAGTGTTTGAAGCCGTTTGAAGAGTGGCAGAAAAAAGAAGATAAAACAATTTATTGAACATGTAATAAAATCGTAACCCTACTGTAACACATTTGTAATGTTTCTTATGCACAATTGCAGCATAAAATTTGTTACAAAGGCGTTTTTATGTTAGTTTTTTCAGCCCAAATCATCGACTATATAAGTAAATATTACACTATAAACAGAGATGATGTAAGGGCAATCGTTGAGGATGAGTGGGACTATATAGAACAAGTGTACATAGCTCAAGAGAGAAGTGCCCAAGAGATAGCTAAAGAGATTGTCTCTCTATATATGGTGGCTTAAGTCATGTCGGTAAGCGTAGAAAACTACTTTAATCATAACTATCCATCTTTTGTAAAATTACCGCATCTTATCCGTAGCTCAATAATCTCTTTTTTTAGAAAAATTTTTCATGAAGATGAAATTAATGATGTTTTGATTAAAAACAGACATCTTGATGCGTTTGATTTTATTGAATTTGTGCTTGATTATTTCAGCATAGATATAACCATAAGTAAAAATCAGCTTTTAAGAATTCCATCATACGGAAGGGTTGTTATAATCGCAAATCATCCCCTTGGAGCACTCGATTCTCTAGCCCTTTTGAATGTTATAAAAGATGTGAGAAAAGATGTAAAGATTGTTGCATCAAATTTTTTGAGTGAGTTTAAAAACTTGGACAAGATACTCATACCTATTGAAAATGTTAAAGGCAAGATGCAGAGAAAGTCCGTTGAATCTATATATGAGGCACTAGAAAAAGAGCAAGTCGTGATTATATTTCCATCGGGTGAAGTTAGCCGTGCAAGACCAAATGGCATAAAAGACACAAAATGGAAAAAAGGATTTCTAAAAATAGCACAAAATACAAAGTCTCCGATTTTACCGATATTTATAGATGCAAAAAACTCAAAAACTTTTTATCTTTTATCTATGATAAGCAAGTCAATCGCCACGGCAACAATACCGCATGAGATGTTTAAGCACTACAACAAAAATATAGCGTTTAATATAGGTAAAACCATCCCTTTTGAGAGTTATTATGCACCCAATATCGAAATTTCAAATAGAGTTAAACTTCTTCGTAAGCACTTCTACCAAATTGCAAAAAAGCAAAAAGGCATATTTAAAACGGATAACGGTATTGCACTTGCCCAAAATAGAGGAGAGCTGAAAAAAGAGCTTGAAAATGCAAAAGCTATAGGTACAACAACTGACGGCAAGCAGATTTATCTATATGCAAATGCAGATGAAAATGTTCTAATTAAAGAGATAGGCAGGCTCAGAGAGATTAGTTTTCGTCAAGTCAAAGAGGGAAGCGGAAAGCAAAGAGACATAGATGATTTTGACTACTGCTATGAGCATATTATTCTTTGGGATGATAAAGATTTAGAAATAGCAGGCTCATATCGTATAATAAAAACAAGCGAAATGGTAGAGGCTTGCGGTGTTGATGGACTTTACTCTTCAACTCTTTTTGAATTTCAGGATGATTTCGACAAATATTTAGCAAACTCTATCGAGCTTGGACGCAGTTTCATTCAGCCAAAATATTGGAACTCAAGAGCACTTGATTATCTGTGGCAGGGAATAGGCGCATATTTAAAAACAAATCCAAATATTAGATATATGTTTGGGTGTGTCAGCATATCCAATTCGTATAGTGATGAAGCTATTGAGTTGCTTATATCTTTCTATACAAACTATTTTGCTTCAGAAGTAAAAAGTGTAAAACATCGTGATAGTTATATTTTAAGTGAATCAAAAAAACAGAAATTTGATGAACTTTTTTTAAAAAATAATTATGAAAAAGATATAGCTATTTTAAAACGAGAGCTTAATTTTATGGGTTATGCAATCCCAACACTCTACAAGCTTTACAGTGAACTTTGTGATGAGGGTGGAGTAGAGTTTATTGATTTTGGCAGGGATAAAACATTTGAAAATTGTGTAGACGGCTTTATATTGATTGATATAGAAAAATTAAAGCCACAAAAAAGAAAACGCTATTTGGGAAAATAGTGTTACAAATCTGCATTTTGTAGTTTTTTTATCTTAAAAAGTGTTTCTATCATACACACTCACCATAATTACCTGAAAAAATATGTAGTATTTGGTAACAGCAACCACCTCAAATATCGCCTTAATCTTTTATTTAATACTCTTTTTGCTACAATCCACACAACTGTTTTTTCTAAAAATATGTGAAAATATTTAAGTCAAACGGCTTATGTTTTTATGCGTTTTAAAACAATAACAATAACAAAGGTAGGTTATATGGAGCATATAGTGACTTCAAATCCGTATTTTGGGGTATTTGTACTTTTTCTTGTAACATTTGGTGCATTTACTATAACAACGATTGTTGCTCGTCTGGCAAGTCGTGCATTAGCAGCTAAAGATAGTGAAAAAATCAAATTATCAGTTTATGAGTGTGGACCTGAGGTTACAAAACAGCCAAACAGAATCTCTCCGCAGTTTTATCTGTTTGCACTGCTTTTTTTACTCTTTGATGTAGAGATAGTTTTTATGTTTCCATGGGCAGTTGACTTTAAGTTACTTGGATGGTTTGGTTTTGCCGAGATGTTAATGTTTATACTGCTTTTAACTATCGGTTTTGTTTATGCATGGAAAAAAGGAGCGCTAGAATGGCACAACATAAAGTAAATTATACGCAAAATGGCGGTTTGCCTATTGCACTTACAAGTGTAGATAAAATCGTAAACTGGGGTCGTTCAAACTCTATTTGGGCGCTTACTTACGGTCTTGCTTGTTGCGGTATTGAGATGATGGCATCGGGTGCTTCAAGATATGACTTTGATAGATTTGGAACAATTTTTAGAGCATCTCCAAGACAAGCGGATGTTATGATAGTTGCCGGAACGCTTACAAAAAAACATGCCGAGTTTATTAAAAGACTTTATGACCAGATGGCAGAGCCAAAGTGGGTTATCTCTATGGGCTCATGCGCAAATACCGGCGGTATGTTTAACACATATGCAACTGTTCAGGGTGTGGACAGAATTATCCCTGTTGATTTGTATCTTCCTGGTTGTGCGCCAAGACCTGAAACGCTTCAGTACGGTGTAATGTTATTGCAGAAAAAAATTCGTGCAAATCAGGCTTCAAGAGCACAAAAAGCTAAAAGGTTAATGTAATGAGAGCTTATAAACCTAAAGACAATGTACAGGCAAAGCCGTACTATACGGATAGATTTTATGTATCTCCTCAAGTGCCAAAGAGTGCGGTAGAGAGCGATGAAGTTTTTGCTCACGATTTAAAATCGATTCAAGCAAAATTTGAAGTGCTTGATGCATATATTCAAGTGGGTCAGATGGTTGTTTTTATCAACCCTGAGGATAATTTTAAAGTTTTAGAACTCCTAAGAGATGAGCTTGAGTACACACAGCTTTCAGAGTTAAGTGCAATTGACTGGCTCGCTGCAAGAGGCGGTTTTGAGATTTTTTATCAGATGTTAAGTATGAACAAAAGAAAAAGAGTTCGTATAAAAATGTTTATTAAAAAAGGTGAAACAGTAAACTCTGTTGAAAAACTCTTCCGCTCTGCCGACTGGTCTGAGAGAGAGATGTTTGACATGTTTGGCATAGAAGCAAACAATCATCCGTTTATGAAGAGAATTCTTATGCCTTATGATTGGCAGGGACATCCGCTTCTAAAAACTTATCCATTGCAGGGCGATGAGTTTGCCGCTTGGTATGAAGTTGATAAAATTTTTGGAAAAGAAGCAAGAGATATAATCGGACCCGAACTTAGAGATCCTGCAAAAGTTGACAGATATGACTCTGAGAGATTTGCCCGTCTTGGATATGAAGTGCCAAAGGGAACAACCATCACAGGCAATGAGCCTAAAAATGAGCAGAACTATCAAGAAGAGGGTGGTGTTTTCATGATTAAAAAATTCGATAAAAAAGATTCGGTCGTTATTGACGATCCTCAAAGATAGGTAGTAATTATGCAAATAAAAAATAGATTAAACCCGTTTTTTGAAAATATCACTTTTGATAGAGAAGACAATGAGATGATCTTAAACTTTGGTCCTCAGCACCCTTCGGCTCACGGACAGCTTCGTCTGATGCTTCATCTTCAGCAGGAGATGATTGTAAAAGCTCATCCGGACATCGGATACCTTCACCGCGGCATGGAGAAGATGGCTGAAAATATGATTTACAATGAGTTTATGCCTACAACCGACCGTATGGACTACATTGCATCATCTTCAAACAACTACGGATTCGCACTAGCAGTTGAGAGACTTATAGGTTTAGAAGTTCCTCGCCGCGCAAAAGTTATCCGTATGATGCTTTTAGAGATTAACCGTCTTATGAGTCACCTTTTTTGGTTGGCTACAACTGCACTTGATATCGGTGCTATGACTGTTTTCCTTTTTGCTTTCCGCGAAAGAGAGTACCTAATGGACATCATCGAGGGCTACTGCGGAGCTAGACTTACGCATGCGGCTATTCGTATAGGCGGCGTTCCCTTAGATATTCAAGACAGTTTTATAACTCAGCTTAAGACATTTTTAGACAAACTTCCTGCAAATATCAAAGATTATGAAGACCTTCTAGACACTAACCGTATCTGGCTTATGAGAATGGAAGAGGTTGGAACTATCTCAAAAGAGATGGCGCTTTCATGGGGATGTACAGGTCCTATGCTTAGAGCAAGCGGTGTTGCTTGGGATATCCGCAAAGAAGAGCCGTATGAACTTTATGATGAAGTAGAGTTTAGAGTTCCATTCTCTGACAAGGGCGACAACTTCGCAAGATACCGCATCTATATGGAAGAGATGAGAGAGTCTGCAAAGATTCTTTATCAAACAATCGACATGTATGAGAAATGTGTAAAAGATGGTCAAACAGAGTTGATGGCTCATGCGCCTAAGTATGTTTCAGCTCCAAAACTCGACATTATGACTCAAAATTACTCTTTGATGCAGCACTTTGTTCTTGTAACGCAAGGTATGAGACCACCTGTTGGAGAGGTTTATGTAGCAACCGAATCACCAAAAGGCGAGCTTGGTTTTTACATCAACTCTCAAGGCGGACCGTACCCATATAGACTAAAACTTCGTGCACCGTCATTCTGGCATACAGGAATTTTAACAGACCTTTTACCTGGACATTATATTCCCGATGTTGTATCGATTATCGGTACAACAAATATCGTATTTGGTGAGGTTGATAGATAATGAAAAGATATGATTTAAGACATTTAAAAGATGGTTTTGAGCCTAGAATGAGAGAGATTTTGTCATCTCACAAAGCTGGAGAAGTAGCAATATTTTTGTTTGAAATAGGAGATTTTTCTCCGATTCAAAAATCAGCAGATTTAGTAAAAGAGTGCGGATATGAGTTATTAAACTCTTTAAAGTTTAACGAAGTCGACTGGACTATCGTAGCAAAAAAATAATCAGGATATGAATTTTGAGTAAAGTATATTTTTCTACTTGGAACGGCGAGTTTATCAACAACATAGGCATGCCGCAAGAGGAGTGGAAAGAGTCAGCCTATAACCTTCCGGCACAATATGACAGCCACCGTGAATCAAAAGCTTTTATAGGCTGGGACGGTGTCGCGCTTTTTGATAAAGATGTTGATGTAATCCGTTTGGCAATGGAGTATGCGGCACAGTATCAAGAGTATTCAGAAGCATGCGGAAGATGTGCACCGGGGAGATGGGGCGGAAGAATTCTGTATGACCAACTGGATAAGATTGCCCGTGGCGAAGGAAGCAGAGCTGATTTAGACCATTTAAGGGAGATTGGCAAAAGTATGCAAATCACTTCAAAATGTGAGATTGGAAAGACTGTTCCAAACCCTATTATTGATTTGATGACACACTTTGAAGATGTGTTTTTAGAGTGCATAAATGAGCAAAAACCTTCTAAGCACTACCATGAGAGCGTTAGTTACATTGCTAAAATAACATCACCATGTTCTGACGCTTGTCCGTCACATGTAGATATTCCTGCCTACATCGAGGGTGTGCGAGACCTTAGAATGGACGACTCGCTTATGGCAACTCGTCAAACTATGCCATTAGCGCATGTTTGCGGTCGTGTTTGTCCACATCCTTGTGAAGATGCATGCAGAAGAACAAATCTGGATGAGCCTATCTCTATTATGGCGCTCAAACGCCTTGGTGCCGATTGGGAGACTGATCACGGGTATGACTTTTTTCATCCTATGGAGAAAAAACCAAGCAATGGCAAAAAAGTGGCAATTATCGGAGCAGGTCCAGCAGGGCTTACAACGGCTTACTATTTGGCTGCCGAGGGTATTGCAACTGATGTTTATGAAGAGCTTCCTGTTCTTGGTGGTGAAGTTGCCGTCGGTGTACCGGAGTACAGAATGCCGATAGGTAAATATAATAAAGATATTGAGTGTGTTAAAGATATGGGTGTTAATTTTATAGTAAATAGAAAAGTTAATGCTGATGATATGAGAAAATTTGAGCAAGATTATGATGCAGTTATGGTTGCAACAGGAACTAGAATTTCTAAAAAAGTTTACTGTGACAATGAAAGATTTGAAATTAAGGGTTACTGGTCGGCAATCGAGATGCTTGATCAGATTAACCTTTGGGATAAGTACGGCATTGGCGAGAGAGTAGATTTAACGGGCAAAACAATTGTTTGCGTAGGCGGCGGATTTACCTCTATGGATGTCGTGAGATGTGCCATTCGTGCAAATGCTAAAAAAGTTTATATGATTTATCGTCGAGATGAAAAAACAATTATAAAAAATACTACTTATGAAGAGTATCACGAAGCAGTTGAAGAGGGTGTAGAGTTTCTATTTCACTCGGCAGTTGCAAGAATGAACGATGAAGATGATGTTTTGAAATCTTTGTTGGTTGATAAATTTGAACTGGTTCCAGACCCAAATGGCGGTCGTGCAGAGCTTGTTAAAATTGAGGGTGAGTCTTATACTATTGAGACAGATTTCTTGATTCCGGCTGTTTCACAATCGGCTGATTTGAAACTTCTTCCTGAAGAGTGGGAGATTGAGAAGACCTCTTGGGCTACCATTAAAACAAACGGCAAAGATTATATGACTTCTAAGAAAGGCATTTTTGCTTCGGGAGATTGTGAGTACGGTCCTATGACAATCGTAAATGCAGTCGGACAAGCAAAACGCGCCTCTTCTGTTATGGCAAGATATGTTCAAACAGGTGAAATTACCCTCACTGATGATGAGATTATGGAAGACCACCTAAGAAAACTTCGCGTTTATGACAAAAAAGAAAAGATTAGCGGTTGGTTAAAGGGAGTTTCTAGACAACATGCCGAGGTTCTTGAGGTTGATGAACGAAAGTACAACAATAGAGAGGTAAACTTAGGCTTTACCCAAGAAGAGGCTATGAGTGAAGCAGAAAGATGTATGCGTTGTTACTATATAGCAATGGTGCAGGCGTAGAGGATGAAAGAGATGAATAAATTGATTAATTTTAAAATTAACGGTATCTCTGTAGAGGCTCAAAAGGGCGAGACTATTTTAACAGTGGCTCGCAAAAACGGAATTTATATTCCGACTATGTGCTACATCTCTAAAACTTCGCCGTGCGCATCTTGTCGTATGTGTGTCGTTGAAGCTAGCGGAATGGACGGTTTTGTATTAAGCTGTAACACTCCTCCTGTTGAAGGCGTCGAGATAACAACAGATAGTGAAGCTCTCAACCATGAGCGAACAAACATAATGAAGCTTTATGATGTCAACCATCCTCTGGAGTGCGGTGTTTGTGATAAATCAGGAGAGTGCGACCTGCAAAATAAAACTTTAGAGTTTGATGTTGCTCGTCAAAATTTCTCTGCTCGTGACCAGCTCCGTCCTACACAGCATTGGGGACTTATAAATTATGAGCCTTCACTCTGCATTATGTGCGAGAAGTGTGTACATGTATGTAATGAAGTAATCGGCGATGATGCTATTGAGGTAAAATTCGGCGGATACAGTTCAGTAATTGTTCCAAAAAATGCAGATACTCTTGATTGTACATTTTGTGGAGAGTGTATCGCGGTTTGTCCTGTCGGCGCACTTGTAAGCAGTGGTTTTAAATATAGAGCAAATGCGTGGGAACTCTCTCGTGTTCCTGCAACCTGCGCTCACTGCTCGGCTGGCTGTCCTTTGGAGTATGAAACAAGACACAGTTCTATCAACGGGGAGGATGAGATATACAGAGTTAAAAATAACTTTGAATTCACATCGCTTTGCGGTGCAGGGCGATTTGGTTTCGATTTTGACAACAGAGCTTCAAAAGATATGAACTCATTTGAGTCAGCTCTCAAGGCGATTGAGAATGCAAAAGCCATTAGATTTTCTTCTATGATTACAAATGAAGAGGCGCATATTTTACAACTCTTAAAAGAGAAGCTTGGCATAAAACTCTTTAACGAAGATGCAAGAGTGTTTTGGGAGTTTATGAAGTCGTATAGCTCAGTGAGCGGAAAACTTCACCACAGCGGTTCACTTGATGCAATCAAGCAATCAGATGCAGTAATAATGATAGGAAGCAGAATAGCAACGGATAATCCTGGTGTTAGATATGCACTAACGACTGCTTCAAAACATAACGGTGCAAAAATTCTTTATGCTCACCCTATGGAAGATACTCTAATGCAGAGTGTCACTACGCAGTTTATGAAGTATGAAGTAGGAACAGAAGAGGGAGTTATGGCGCTTTTAGCTCAAACTATACTTCAAGATGCTGATTTGGATGAACGAGAGAGAGCATTTTTTGAAGAGCTGGATTTTGGTTACTTGTATGCAGAAACAAACATCGGCGAAGAAGAGTTTTCTCATATGATGAACTCATTCTCAAGAGCAAAAAAACGCGTTCTTATCATAGGCAATGACCTTATTGCACATGAGCGCTCAAGCAACATAGCAAAACTCGCTGCATTAATAGAAAAGTATAGTGATTTCTCATTGGTTGTAGTTCCAAGAGAGATAAACACTCTTGGCGTTTCGCTGATTAATTCACTTGACTGTGACGAAAAAAATATATCTAATGTAGTGGGATATAACGCAAAGGGCGATTTTATTATCTCTTCACTTGAAGGTGCTGATTTGGCAATTCCTGCGTTAAACCAGCAAGAGGGAACTTTTGTAAGTATAGACAACAGAGTGCTGCCTACAAATGTTGCGTTAGAGTTTGACGGATATACGCTAAATGATATTGCAAAAGCATTTAAAATAGATAAAAAAGAGACAATAGACTATACAAATGAATTAAATAAAAAAGCCGGATTTAAGACAATAGCTTTTGATGATTTAGAAAATTTCTTATCACCTCTTGGCGAAGACAACCGCGGTTATATTCTTGATGAAGTAATATGCAAAGCAGATGGCGAGCTTGAAGAGCTTGATGATATGCCAGAGTTTAACGGGACTATTGTTTACCACTGCGACCCAGTTCTTCAGTTTAACAACTATACATCTAAAACAACTCAGCTGCCTAAAGAGAACTTTTTATTGGGCTCTGCACAGTTTGGCGTTGCGGCTAGAATTTCAGATGGAGATATGGTTGAGATTAGCTTTGGGCAAACTAAAATCCAAAGAAAGTTTAAATTAGATAGTGAGCTTAAGGGTACTATTGCGCTAAATCCGACATTTGATATAAGTGTAGATGCAAGCAGATATAGATTTGAAAAATCCAAAATAGTGAGAGTATCGTAATGAGTAAAATTACTATAAACATTGATGGAAAAGAGATACAGACGCAAGAGGGCGAGTATATACTAAATGCTGCTCGTGCAAATGATATCTTTATACCGGCGATTTGTTATTTAACGAGATGTAGTCCTACGCTTGCTTGTAGATTGTGTCTTGTTGAAGCGGATGGCAAGCAGGTTTATGCTTGTAATGCGAAATCAAAAGACGGTATGAGCATAGTAACTTCAAGTGAAAATATAATAAAAGAGCGCCGTGCGATTATGGAAGTTTATGATGTAAATCATCCTCTTCAGTGCGGTGTTTGCGACCAGTCTGGCGAATGCGAACTTCAAAACTATACGCTAGAGATGGGTGTTGATGCACAACACTATGCAGTTAAAGATGTAAGCAGAAAAGATATAGATTGGGGGCACATCCACTACAATCCGGGGCTTTGTATAGTTTGTGAGAGATGTGTAACCACTTGTAAAGATATGATTGGCGATAACGCTCTAAAAACTGTTCCAAGAGGTGCCGATGCACTTGAGGCTGAATACAAAGAGAGTATGCCAAAAGATGCTTATGCGATGTGGAACAAACTAAACAAATCTCTTATCGGGCTTACTAGCGGAGAAGAGATGCTTGATTGTACAAGTTGTGGCGAGTGTGCTTCAGTTTGTCCGGTTGGCGCACTTGTTGATACTCATTTTATCTACACTTCAAATTCGTGGGAGTTAAAACAGATTCCTGCGACCTGTGGACACTGTTCTGCGGGATGTCAAATAAGTTATGATGTTAAACACACAAGTATTGAAAATAGTGATGAGAAGATTTACCGCGTTATGAATGAGTGGAACTATGTTGCACTTTGTGGTGCCGGAAGATACGGGTTTGATTATCAAAATGAGGTCAAGTCAAAAGACACGGTTGCATTTGCTAAAGCGATAGAAGCATTTAAAAAAGCCGACACGATTAAGTTTACTTCAACTATCACAAATGAAGAGGCTTATCTTCTACAATCTTTAAAAGAGAAATTCGGTTATAAACTTGTAAACAGCGAAGCAAAAGCATTTCAAACATTTTTAAATTATTACAGCGAGATAAGCGGGACTAAACTTTACGGCTACGACCTTGAAGCTACACATAATGTAAACTTTGTTATCTCTGTCGGAACGGCTCTAAAGAGCGACAATCCAAATGCAAGATATGCGCTGAACAACTCTATGACGGTAAATAAAGGTGCGGGTTTATACTTTCACCCTGTAAAAGACCCTGTAATAGAGGGATTGGGTAAAAGCATAATGACAATGTATCATGCACCGCTTCAAGAAGAAGTTGTGCTTTATTTGATCCTTGATTTATTTGCGGATAAAGAGAAACTTCCATCCGCCGTAGTTGATTATTTGGCATCTTTTCACTCTAAAAAAACTGTAACTGTTGAAGAGATAATCAAAGAAGAGATTACTGAGATAGTTAAAGTTATGAAGAAAAATGAAGAGACGGGCGAAGAGGAAGAGGTAGAAGAAGAGAAAAAGAAAATGGTTCCTAAAAAAATCTCTAAAGAGGTTGAAGTAGATGAGAACCGTCTTTTAGAGATTCTTGGAGCTGATGATAAGTTTATGGAAGAGTTAGAGAAGAACTTAGCTAAAAAAGATAGTTTCGCACTTATAGCAGGACCTGACTTATATACTCATCCAAACGCCAAAAATCTTGCACGACTTTTAGCGTTGATTGAAAAATACAGCGCATTTGAAATCACGATGATACCGACACTTACAAACTCGCTCGGCGTTGCGCTTATTTGCGAACTTGATGAAGTGTGCGGAGAATATAGTGTTGGTTACAACACGAGCGGAGATTTTACTCTCTCTGCTTTAGGTAATGGCGATTTGGATATGCCTGCAATCAACCAGCAAGAGGGAACGCTTACAAGCATAAACAAAAGAGTAAACCCTACAAATGCTGCGATTGGCTATAAAGGGTATGAACTTAACGATATTGCAAACGAGCTTGGTTTAAAAACTGAATTAGTAGTTGACTATACTTCAATGTTGCCGACAAGCAAAGGGTTTAAGAGTAAAAACTTCGATGATTTGCCAAATCATTACGACAATGACGGCACAGAACACCGCGGTTATCTTCTTGATAATGTTGCGGTTGCAACAAGCGGTAACGAAAGCGTCGAAAAGTTTAGTGATGAAAAAATTGATGGAACGCTAATCTATCTTGCAAATCCTGTAAGACAGTTTACTCCTTTTACTTCTAAAGCTACCAACCTTGATGAGGTGGGCGGTATCTATATGAGTGAAGAGTTCTTAAGTAAATCTGATTTCAACGAAGGAGACAGCGTGAGAGTTAAAAGTAAGAGCGGTGAGATTGTTGTTAATATAGTAAGTGATAATAAGATTAGCGGTGACATTGCGCTTCTGCCGACATTTGATTCTAAAATAAATTCAGAGGCACTGTTTAGCTCTTACCGCTTTGCAACAGCTTCGATACAAAAGGTGTAATATATGGAAACAGCATATTTAATTGAAACGGTTATAAAAATCGTTGTAATTTTACTTATATTTTCTGCATTAGCGGGAATCGGAACCTATTTTGAGAGAAAGGTTTTAGCATTTATGCAACGCCGTCTTGGACCTGTAAATGTTGGTCCTTTTGGACTATTGCAAGTTGCAGCTGACGGTATTAAACTTTTTACTAAAGAGGATATTGTTCCGACAAATGTAGTTGGGCGAATATTTAAAATAGCACCTGTTATTACAGCCGCAACTGCATTTATGGCAGCGGCTGCTATTCCGTTCTTACCGTCATTTACGCTTTTTGGATATGAAGTTCATCCGATTGTTGCGGATATAAACATAGGTATTTTGTATATACTCGGGATTATGGGTGTCGGTCTTTATGGTCCGCTTCTTGGGGGTATGGCTTCAGCTAATAAGTTTTCACTTCTATCTGCTGCAAGGGGTGCTGCCGTATTTATCTCGTATGAGGTTGTTACAGGCCTCTCTATTTTAGCTCCGATTATGATGGTCGGCTCACTCTCACTTATTGATTTCAATGAGTATCAAGCCGGTGGATTTACATCTTGGATAGTTTGGTCTCAACCGGTAGCATTTCTTCTCTTTTGGATAGCTGCATTTGCTGAAACGGGTCGTACGCCTTTTCACTTAATAGCAAATGATCATGAGATTATTGACGGATTTGGAACTGAGTATTCGGGTATGAGATGGGGACTTTTCTTCATCGGCGAGTATGCAAATATGTTCTTTATCTCTTTTGTAATCTCTATCATTTTCTTAGGCGGATATGGAGATGGAAGTTTCCTCGGAGCAATTGGACTATTGCTTAAAGTTGCATTTTTCTTCTTCTTCTTTTTGTGGACAAGAGCGGCTTGGCCTGATGTTAGACCTGACCAGTTAATGTGGTTGTGTTGGAAAGTTTTAATGCCAATAGCAGTGATAAACATAGTTATCACTGGTATTGTAATGATGTAAGGGGTAGTTATGCATAACGAACATATTGAAGAACATTTTAACAATAGAAATGTTACGGAATTAGACAGCAACTACTATATGGTAGATATTGCTCCCTATCCTACTGATGGCTGGGGTAAATTTAAAAGAGTAGTTAAGAGAAGCTTCAGAGGCGAGCTGTTTGTCGGTCTTTGGGTAGTGCTTCGTGAGATGATAAAATTTGATGTTCACACCGTGCAGTATCCGGCTGAGAAGATGCCGATAGGTCCAAGATATAGAGCTGTTCATGAGATGAAAAGACTCTGGGAATCCGATGCTGAGAGATGTATCGGGTGCGGTCTTTGTGAAAAGATTTGTATCTCTAACTGTATTAGAATTGATACAAAAATAGATGAAAACTCTCGTAAAGAGGTCTCAGAGTACAGCATCAATCTTGGTCGTTGTATCTTTTGTGGCTACTGTGCCGAAGTTTGTCCCGAACTTGCAATTACACATGGCGGCGAGTATGAAAATGCCAGTGATCAAAGAGAACATTTTATAATGTTTGAAGATATGTTAACACCGCTTGATAAGATGAAAGCCGGAACACAGTTGGAGTTTGAAGGTTTTGGTGCTGTTACACCACATGAAGATGAGCGTGTTAAAAAAACACCTCTAGCATATTAAGGAGTTTGGTTATGTTTGAAGCAATTGCATTTTATCTGTTCGCTTTTTTGACAATTTCAATGTTTTATATAGCGGTAACAACGACACAAGCGTTGTATGCCCTCTCGGCACTCGCAGCGGGAATGATTTTTATATCGGCATTCTTTTTTATTTTGGGTGCTGATTTTTTAGGTGCGGTTCAAATCGTTGTTTACTCCGGTGCCGTAATGGCTCTTTATGCTTTTGGTATGATGTTCTTCGATACTACAAGAGAAATAAAAGAGAAACAGGGTAATAAAGCAATAATTTTAGGGCTAAGCATTATTGCTGCAATTTTAGTTGTTCTTATAGTCGGAGCTCCAATAATCGGCAATAATATTACAGCCGCTTATCCCGTTACAGAGGGCGCAGGCAATGTTCAAGAGGTCGGTATGGTTCTTTTTACTAAGTATCTTGTTCCTTTTGAAGTTGCTGCCGTTATGCTTCTTGTAGCAATGATTGCAGGAATCGTTCTTGCAGGAAAGAAAATGGATTTATCTCTTACTCTTATGAGTGAAGCAGAGATTATGATGATGAAAGAAGAAGATAAAAAGGTGCACCTATGATGGAAATTGGATTAAATCACTACCTCGTACTCACAACAATCCTTTTTGCTATTGGTTTGGTTGGTGTAATGAGAAGAAAAAATCTGCTTATGCTATTTTTTGCAACAGAGATACTTCTAAATGCAGTTAATATTTCTTTTGCTGCGATTTCTCACTATTACGGTGACTTAACAGGACAGATGTTTGCATTTTTTGTAATAGCGATTGCTGCATCAGAAGTAGCTGTTGGACTTGGTCTTTTGATTGTTTGGCATAAAAAACATAACAATATTGACCTTGACAATATGTCAACGATGAGAGGATAAGAGATGGAACTGTTTTTATATACCGCACTTTTCTCGCCGTTAGTCGGTTCTCTGTTTGCTGCATTTTTTGGCGCATCTAAGAAGACTAAAATAGCCGGTATTATCCCTAGTGCGTTACTTGGACTCTCGCTTATAAGCAGTTTTGTACTTCTTGTATCTGTTTTGAGTACCGGAGAAATAGTGCATGTAGAGATGATGACATGGATGGCAACAGGAGATTTATATATTCCTTTTGGGTTTGTTGTTGATCAGGTAAGTGTTACAATGATGATGGTTGTAACTTTGGTTTCAACTGTTGTGCATGTGTATGCTATCGGATATATGGATCATGACAAAGGGTTTAATAGATTTTTCTCTTATCTCTCAGCTTTCGTTTTCTCGATGATGGTTCTTGTTATGAGTGATAACTTTGCAGGTCTTTTCATCGGCTGGGAAGGTGTTGGTCTTTGTTCATGGCTCTTAATCGGTTTTTGGTATCACAAAGAGAGCGCAACTTGGGCAGCTAATGAAGCGTTTATAATGAACCGTATAGCCGACCTTGGTATGCTTATCGGTATCTTTTTGGTTTACTGGAACACAGGCACTCTTCAATACGAGCAAGCTTTTGCTGTAATGCCCTCTTTAGAGATTGATGTTTTAACATGGATAGGCATATTCCTATTTATCGGTGCAATGGGTAAATCGGCTCAGTTTCCTCTACATACTTGGCTTGCAGATGCGATGGAGGGTCCAACTCCGGTTTCGGCTCTGATTCACGCCGCAACAATGGTAACAGCAGGTGTTTACCTTGTGGTTCGTGCAAATCCACTCTATGATTTGATTCCAAGTGTAGGCTTGTTTATCGCATCTTTAGGAGCATTTGTTGCACTTTTTGCCGCATCTATGGCTCTTGTAAACCGTGATATGAAGAGAGTAATTGCTTACTCTACACTCTCTCAGCTTGGTTATATGTTTGCCGCTGCGGGTCTTGGTGCTTACTGGGTTGCGCTTTTCCACCTTATGGCTCACGCATTTTTTAAAGCGCTTCTATTTTTGGGTGCCGGAAATGTTATGCATGCGATGCACGATGAACTTGATCCGTTTAAAATGGGTGGACTTAACAAGGTAATGAAAGGCACATTTGTTATGATGACGATTGCTTCAGTTGCACTTGCAGGTATCTTTCCTTTGGCTGGATTCTTCTCAAAAGATTTAATTTTAGAAGTGGCATTTGTTGAAAATCACTATATTATCTATTCAGTGCTGCTATTTACGGCAGGTTTGACGGCATTCTACTCGTTTAGACTTGTGGCGCTTATCTTCCACGGAGAAGAGAGATATAAACTGTTTGGTATTCATCCGCATGAGGCATATAAGTTTATGCTTGTTGCTATGAGTCCGCTTCTTCTTTTAGCGATAATTGCGGGTTCATTCAAGATGACCTATTTTGAGATGGTTACACAGCTTCTTCCGGCTACGGAGTACCATGTTCACTCAAGCCTTACTTACTGGATTATGACTATCGGAACTCAACTTTTTGTTGCTTTTGCAATTGTTTATGCATATAAAAAATATACAAGCAGAGATATTAAAGTACCCGACGGAACATCTAAGATGGAGAACAGCTTCGGCTATAAACTGCTTATAAACCAATACTACATCCCTCGTTTTTATGAGGATTATATTGTGAAATCGTATAGAGAGCTTTCAGAAATATTTTGGACAAAGATTGATCAAAAAATCGTTGATGCTACGGTTGATGGCATTGCAAATATATTTTATCAAACAGGCGAGAGAACAAGAGTTATGCAGAGTGGTAATCTATCAACAATGCTAAAATGGATGGTAGCAGGAACTGTTACTTTATTATCGTTAGCTGTGGCTTTTGGTCTTGCAGCTAGATATTCTGGAGAAATAAAAATATTTCTCTCAGGTTTAGGAGTTTAACAGATGTTGGATCATATCTTATCGATTTTAATTTTCTTTCCGGCACTAGCAGGTGTGCTTGGATTTGCAGTTAATAAAAACAGTATACGCTCTTATGGTGTAGCGGTTGCTACAATTGAGTTTGTACTCGCTTTATGGCTTTGGTTTGCATTTGACTCGAGTGTATCTGGAATGCAGTTTATGGAGCATATCCCACTTGTTAAAACATTTGGTATTAACTACATAGTCGGTGTTGATGGAATTTCTCTGTTTATTATAATTTTAGCAGCATTTTTTACAATGATTGGTATAGCATCACTTGGAGAGACAAAAGATATAAAAAATATGATAGTCACGCTTCTGTTTTTACAGATGACTATGGTTGGTGTATTTGCTGCACTTGACGCTATTGTATTTTATCTATTTTGGGAGCTTTCACTTGTTCCGATGTTATACATAATCGGAGCATGGGGCGGACCGCTAAGAATTTACGCTTCAGTTAAATTCTTCTTATATACATTTACAGGTTCGCTTGTTATGCTTGTCGGTATGCTTTTTATGGCTTACTTCTACTATCAAGCAACGGGAGAGTGGAGCTTTGCAATTCTTGACTGGTATCGTCTAATCTTGCCTGAAACATTTCAAAAGTGGTTATTTGTTGCATTTTTCTTTGGTTTTGCTATCAAAGTTCCAATGTTTCCATTCCATACTTGGTTGCCATATGCGCACGGTCAAGCACCGACTATCGGTTCTGTAATACTTGCGGCGATTTTGTTAAAAATGGGAACATACGCATTTATCCGTTTTTCATTGCCGCTCTTTCCGGATGCGTCGGTTTACTTTATGTATCCGATAGCAGTTTTAGCAATTATTATGATTATATACACCGCAATGGTTGCTTATGCGCAAAAAGATATTAAGCAGGTTGTTGCTTACTCTTCAGTATCGCATATGGGTGTAATTATTTTAGGAATCTTTGCTCTAAATGTTGAGGGAATAACTGGTTCAATATTTTTGATGATAGCTCACGGTGTGGTTTCAGGCGCACTATTCTTCCTTGTAGGCGTAATTTACGATAGAAGACACACTAAGTATATGAGTGAGTTTGGCGGACTGGCTTCGGTTATGCCTAGATATGCAACTATTTTCGGAATAATGTTGATGGCTTCAGTGGGACTTCCGTTGACTATTAACTTTGTCGGTGAATTTTTAAGCTTGCTTGGTTTTTACAAACAGTCTCACATATTAACTCTACTGGCTGGAATGGCTATTATAGTCGGTGCAATTTATATGTTATCAGCTTACAAAAAGATGTTTTTTGGAGTTGTTACAAAAGATGAAAATAGAAACTTGCCGGATGTAAACAAAAGAGAGCTTGTGGCTCTTATTCCATTAACGATTATTACAATCTGGTTAGGCGTGTATCCTAAAGTTCTTTTAGGTCCTATTAACACAAGTGTTGAAGCTGTTGTTGGATTGATGCATGAAAAATCTCTGACACAAGAGGCAAAATCAAGAATTCCTAATCTAACTAAAGATGCGGAAGTTATTACAAATTCAGCGGAAAATACGGTAGAAAATACGGTAGAAAATTCAGAAGAGGAGGCACACTAATGTTATCACCGGTAAATGTTTCGATTGAGTCGCTAAATTTAATGACTCTAGTACCAATGCTAATCCCAATAGTTGGTGCGCTATTAATTATTGTTATTGATCTATTTAAAAGCGGACAAGATAAATCTTTGTTTGTAATGCTAAGTCTTCTTGTATTGGGAGTTGATTTTGTATCTTTAATGGAATCTGCCGGTATATTTAAGCAAAACGGCACTGTTATGGGTGTGTTTGATGTGATGCTTATAGACGGTTTGGCTATTTTATCTCAGTTTATAATTGTCGGTGCATCGCTTCTGTTTATCCCGTTGGCGCTTACGCATAAAAGATTCCATGAGTTCTCATACCCTGAATTCTTTGCACTCTTTTTGTTTATGATTGCAGGATTCCAGTTTATGGTAGCAACTGACAATCTCATACTGATTTTTGTTGGACTTGAGACGGCTTCTTTAGCGTTATATACGCTTATAGCTATGCATAACCGCGATAAATCATTTGAAGCTGCTGTAAAATATTTTACTATGGGCGCACTTGCTGCAGGTTTTTACAGCTTCGGTTCAATGGTGCTTTATGCTCTTACGGGCTCGGTAGAGATTAACCAAATCGCTACAATTTTATCGGCAAATAATTATGCGGATATAGGCTTTGTACTTGTCGGCGTAGTATTTTTACTTGCATCATTTGGCTTTAAACTCTCAATGGTTCCTTTTCATACATGGACACCGGATGTTTACGAGGGTTCATCAGCGGCACTGGCTGGGTATATGTCAATCGTTCCAAAAATTGCCGGATTCGTTGTAGCTATGAGATTGTTTGAATTTTTAATTCACAGCGGAGTTGTTTGGCTGGAAGTTATTCTTTATATGGGTGTTGTTATGACTATGACTATGGCGAATGTATGGGCGTTGGTTCAAACAGATGTCAAGAGAATGTTAGCGTACAGTTCAATCTCGCACGCCGGTTTTGTAATGGCGGCAATTTTAATAGGTACTACGCAGTCAAACAGCGCACTGTTCTTATACTGGATTTTATTTAGTTTTACAAATCTTGGTTCATTCTCTATGCTATGGATAAGCAGACAAAAAAATCTTCCTGCTCATCAACAATCAGACCATAGTTATGATAAATTTTCAGGAATGGTAAAGACATCTCCAATGGCCGCATCGATTATGGGTCTATTTATGTTAAGCCTTGCCGGATTGCCTCCTTTTGCTCTGTTTTGGGGTAAGTTGTATATGATTAGTTCGGCTGTTACAGGCGGATATACTGTTTTGGCACTTATCATGGCACTTAACTCTGCAATAGCGGGTTATTACTACTTAAAACTGATAGTATATATGTTTATGAAAGACCCGATTGTTCAAAATAACGGTCATGTATATGTAGCAAATGCTACGCTTCCGCTTAAGACGATTATCGGCGTTGCTGCAATAGGAACTATATTTGCTTTTTTAGCGGTAAATCAGCTCTTAGAGCTAGTGACGGTGTTTGTATATAACAGCGGATATTAATATTTTGAGTAAGGGGTAGAGAATTTGTTAAAAGCTATACTCCTTATTTTTTTGTCACTCAATCTTTTTGCTCTTGAGATTTCCATCCAAGGTGCAAAAGAGAATCATCAGGCCTACTCGACACTTCACTTAAACAATAAAGATAAATTTTTATGTCAAGAGTTTAAAGATGATTTTGGTGCTATAGTAAAAATTGTTTGTGCATTTCCTAAATCCCCGTCTCAAAAATTACAAAAATTACAAAACAGTTTTTTTGAAATTGAGACAGAAGTAAAAAAAAATACCTTCTTTGTAATAATTAAACCATTCGAAAAAATGAAGCTTTTTCCAATGGTTTTTAATTTAACCAAAGACGAGACACTCTTTAGCGCAAATGTTGATTTGTCAAATCACTGGATGATTGTCGGCTATAAAGATAAAATCCCGTATATTGAAAAACATGAAAAATCAGAAGCCTCAATAAACTTTCCATATACGGCTACTGAAGATAAATTCCCATATGTCGGGAGTTTAGATATTCAAGGAAATCCTGTTCATATAAAAAGAGTAGGGGATGTAACTGAATATATAAAAATAAAAAAACTCTATGAAGAGAAAAATTATGAGTATGCGTTAGAGTTAATCGATGATGTTATAAAAGAGTATCCAAATTCGTTATTTATGGCTGAGCTGCTTTTTTATAAAATGAAGGTTTACTCCAAAATAGAAGAGAGTGAAAAACTGATTGAGATAGCAAAACATTATCTAAAAGAGTACTCCTCCGATGAAAATGTTGCCGAGGTTTTATCGCTTCTTGCAAAATCATATAATAAAGTCGGCTTAAGCAGTGATGCGGATTATTTTTTTGACAGGCTGTTTAGTGAACATGCTGACTCTGTTTATGCAAAGTGGGGATATATCTATATGGCTGAGTCGTTAGAGTTATCTGGAAGCGTACAAAAAGCTCAAGCTATATATGAAAAAGTATTTAAAGAGACTGACAATGTTGCCGTTGCGGTTGAAGCTGCTTTTAAATTGGCAAAAATTCACATAGGAAACTCAAAAGCTAAAAAAGCAGCCGAGTATATTCAAAAAATAATAACAGCTAAGCCTAAATATTTTTCACAAGAGATGTATAACCCATCAATAGATATGATGTATGAGTTTTTAGATAATAGTGACTATGAATCTGCTTCTGCTATTGCTAAGGTACTCTTTGAGCATATAGATCCAAGCTATGAAGAGTATGAAGAGCTTTCAAAAAATATCGGTATATGGTTGAGTAAATCTGAGAAGAAAAAAGAGGCTCTTGTTGCTTTAAACAGGTATATAGAACTATTTCCTAATGGAACATACATAGAAGATGTGCAAGCTGCGAAAGATTCACTCTTTTTTGATGTTAATGATGAAAATACATCTACTAAACTTGCTACTTACGATAAGTTGATGAGTGAGTATTCTAAAGATAATATTGGCAGTAGAGCCATATATGAGAAGGCTAAGCTTTTAATAGAACAAAATATGTTTGCCAAAGCGTTAAATATGGAGCCGGAGCTTCTTAAACTAGACTCTGCGGAGTACAGTGATGTACCTAAGTTAATTACTAATGCCGCCATAGGGGTTGTGAAACAATCTTTGAAAGAAAAAGAGTGTAATAAGGTGCTTAGTGTTTCATCAAAATATAAAATAGAGCTATCTAGCGAATGGGATGATGGAGTTTTTGAGTGCGCAATGAAAGGTGCTAATTTTCCTCTGGCAAAGAAAATTGCAGATAGAAACCTAAAATCAAAAGATTTAGAGCAGAGAAAGAAGTGGCTTTACAGATATATAAAAGTTGATTTTGCCACTGGAAATTACTCCAATGTAATAGAGGCATCAAAAGAGCTTATATCTTTAATAGAGAGTGATAAAAATTCAGCGTACAAAGATGTTTATAGATATATATTTGACACATATCATAGGTTGGAGAATACGCCTAAGATGATTGAATCTATGAACAATATTATAAAAGTTTACCAAAATGATTATCTAGATATAGATAGATATGTGGCTGTTATGGCTGTTGGAAGCAATAAAAAAGATAACAATTTGGTAATTGAGTATGGTGAAAAGGTAATGAATATACAAAAAACATCTGCTTCACGCCCGCAGAGTCCTTTTGTAGAATTTACGCTTTATCAGGCATATATAGATAAAGAGAACTATAACAAAGCATTAGAAGCAATAAAATTACTAAACACTTTTGAGTTAAATAAGAACCAGAGGGCAAGACAAAAATATCTTTTAGGAAATGTTTTAGAAAAGCTCTGGAAAGATGAAGAGGCTTCAAAAGCTTATCAAGAGGCGATTAACGCAGACCCTGCCTCTGCTTGGGCAAAACTTGCAAAGAGTGCTAAAGGGCTTTAAGCGCTCTTAGTTGTAGAGAAAAATATAAATTTCTCTTTTATATATCAATATATCTTGATATATAGTTCATGTTTTGCTATAATTTTTTAGTTTTAAAAAGGTAGCAAAATATGGAGATATTTTTACAAACCATCGGTTCGATTTACGATGAGACAAGGGTTAAGATTTTAAAGTTTATAAAGCAAAACGGCGAAGTGTGCGTTTGTGATATAGAGAACTCGTTTGAGATGATTCAGTCCCGCATCTCAAGACATCTGAAAATCCTGAAAGAGGGCGGGTTTTTAAAAGTTGAGAGAAGGGGAACATGGGCTTATTACAGCATCCGTTCACCTCTTGATGAGCTTAGGCTCTCCGTACTTAAGGAGCTTGATTCATTGGATATAGATATTCCAAAACTAAAAAAAGGGTGCAGTATATGATAGTTTCAAGTTTGATTTTTTTAACAACACTTCTTTTTGTTATTTGGCAACCAAAGGGTTTGAAAATCGGTACAACTGCTATGGTGGGTGCTGTCGTTTCTCTTATTGTCGGGACAGTGAATTTCAACGATGTTTTGATAGTAACGGACATAGTTTGGGACGCAACTTTGGCGTTTATCGGCATCATCATTATGTCAATGGTCTTGGATGAGATAGGGTTTTTTGAGTGGTGTGCCATAAAAATGGCAAAACTTAGTAATGGAAACGGGCATCTAATGTTTGTTTATGCTCTGCTTTTGGGTGCTTTTGTTTCGGCTCTTTTTGCAAACGACGGTGCAGCTCTCATACTCACGCCGATACTTTTGGCAAAGATGCGACTCTTAAAACTAAACGCAAAAACCATTATAGCTTTCTTGCTTGCAGGCGGATTTATAAGTGACTCCGCATCACTTCCGTTTGTCTTTTCAAACCTTACAAACATAGTAACCGCCAACTACTTTAACATAGGATTTGTGGAGTATTTAGGCGTAATGATTGTACCGTTTGTAGTAAGTGTCATTATCTCAATAGTGGTTTTATGGCTTGTTTTAAGAAAAGATATACCCAAAACAATCGATGTAAATCTGCTGAAAAATCCGGATGATGTTCTCAAGAGCAAACCGCTCTTTTATGCTTCATGGGCATTTTTGGCACTTCTGCTCTTTGCTTATTTTATAGGCGATGCGTATGATTTGCCTATCTCACTTTTTGCTCTTGGCGGCGGACTTCTGTTTTTGGCTCTTGCATCATATATGAAGGCTGCACGGGCATGGCTCACTATAAAAACTGCTCCCTGGCAGGTTGTCTGGTTTAGCATCGGGCTCTACATCGTTGTTTACGGGCTTAAAAATGCGGGGCTTACGGACTATCTGGCTTCTGTTTTAAAAGATTTGGCAACGCATGGCGATATGGTGGCGATTGTGGGAACAGGCTTCATAAGTGCAATTTTGAGCGCTATTATGAACAATATGCCTACTGTTATGATAATGGATATAGCTTTGGTTGATATACCAAATCAAGCTTTGGCGTATGCAAATATCATAGGGTGTAATCTAGGTCCAAAAATGACGCCGTTTGGCTCACTGGCTACTCTTTTATGGCTTCATGTTTTGGCTCAAAAAGGTGTAAAAATCGGTTTTTGGGAGTATAGCAAGTTCGGATTGCTTGTTACGCCACCGATTTTACTGGTAGTTTTAATCTCATTGGGAGTAATTTTATGAAAAAAGTTTTAGTTTTATGTACGGGAAACAGTTGCAGAAGCATCATTGCAGAGGCTCTTATAAATGCTAAGTTAGAGGGCGTAGAGGCAAAAAGCAGCGGAGTAAAGGCAAGCGGAAGGGTAAATCCAAACGCTAAAAAATTGCTTGAAGAGAATGGGATTTGGAGAGACGAGTACCACTCTAAAACGCTTGATACCGTGATAGACGAAGAGTTTGATTTGGTGGTAACCGTATGCGACCATGCAAACGAGACTTGCCCGATATTTCCACGACCCGTAAAAAAAATACATGTAGGTTTTAGCGACCCAGACGGCAAAGGGTATGAGGCATTTCTTGCAACTTACAAAGAGATAGAAGAAGTTCTGCTTCCAAAAATTAAAGAGGAGTTATTTGGCATGAAAAAAGAAGTTACACAACTTAAAAGCGGTGTTAAAATTAAATTCAGCGGTGCAGTGCAAAAAGAGAACATTGTTAAAATGGTTCAGAACTGTAAAACAGGCGCATGCGAATGTATGAGCGATGCGACAAAGAGCAAGATAAAAGATATGCAGGTAAGCGGAGAGGATGGAGAAGTTATGCTTGAGCTTAGCGGAGAGGTTCAAAAAGAGGAGATAGAAGCCGCACTTGCCAAATCAAAAGCTTTGTAAAAATCTTGTTTATGCTATAAATCAAGAAAATACAATAATTTTAGATAAAATATAACACTTTAGTTTTAGGCGAGTGCTATGTATGAGTGAACTAGCGATACAAACGACCATAGAAAACAAAATCTTTACCATTCGCGGTATGCAGGTGATGGTAGATAGAGATTTGGCAGAGTTGTATGGGGTAGAGACAAAAGTCCTTAATCAAGCCGTTAAAAGAAACATCGAGAGGTTTCCAAGTGAGTTCAGGTTTCAGCTTAATGAGGCTGAAATGCTAGAACTGGTCACAAATTGTGACCGGTTCCAATCTCTTAAGCACTCTTCATCCCTACCTTTTGCTTTTACGGAACAAGGGGTATCTATGCTCTCTGCTGTTTTAAAAAGCCAAACAGCCATCAAAACAAGTATCCAAATCATCAATAGTTTTGTAAAAATGAGACGATTTCTTTCGCAAAATGCAGATATGTTCAAGCGGCTTGAGCTTGTAGAAAAAAGACAAATCTCACATGAGATAAAAACAGAGGAAAAGTTTGAAAAGCTCTTTGATGCTCTAGAAGATAAATCTATCAAGTTCAAGCAGGGGATATTTTACGACGGGCAGATATTTGACGCTTATGTTTTTATAAGTGAGCTTATCAGAAAAGCAAAAAAATCCATCATCCTCATCGACAACTACTGTGATGATACTACGCTCACGCACCTAAGCAAAGCAGACCCAAAAGTAAAAATCATTCTACTTAGCAAAACCATCACAAAACAACTCAAACTTGACATAGAAAAATACAACGCCCAGTACAAAAACCTAGAGGCAAAAGAGTTTAACAGTTCTCATGACAGATTTTTGATACTTGATGAAAAAGAGATTTACCACATAGGAGCAAGCCTAAAAGACCTCGGCAAAAAATGGTTTGTGTTTTCACTTTTGGAAGTGGAGAGTTTTGGATTGATGGGTAGAGTGAAAGAAGTGGTTGAGGAAAATGAGTAAAAATAAAACTGTATGCAAAGGGTAATTTATGAGTAATTTTAATAGAGGTTCTGAGTGGAGAAAATGGGATTTACATATACATACCCCAGATTCAATAGTGCAAGATTATAAAAAAGGTGATAAAGAGAGTATTTGGGAAAAATACTTAGAAGAATTACAATCATTACCTACAGATATTAAAGTAATTGGCATCAACGATTATTGGTTCTTAGATGGATTTAAAAAAGTTAAAGAATTTAAAGATAGTGGTAAACTACCGAATATTGAATTAATTTTGCCAGTTATAGAATTGAGATTAAGAGATTATGTCGGAAATAATTCGCTAAATAAAATTAATTATCATGTGATTTTTTCAGATGAACTTACTACCAATGAAATCGAAAGCGAATTTATAAACAAAATTGAAATGACCGAGTTTGAAAATAGAAGCCTTAATATAGGTAATTTAGAAAATTTTGGTAAAAAAATTAAACAAGATACTCCTATGCCTAAGCAAACAAATGATACCGATAAGCAAATTGGATTCAATAATTTTACTATTTCCTTAGATAAAGTAAATGAGCTTTTATCAAAAAAATTATTTAAAGGTAAGTTTCTAAGAGTTATTGGACAAACAGAATGGAATGATTTTAGATGGGAAGGTAGCCCAGCAGATAAAAAATCTTTAATTAATAATGTTGATTTTATTTTTTCTGCTTCTCCTACAATTCAAAATGCAATAAAATCTAAACAGAGCTTAAAAAATCAGGAAGTTAATAATAAATTACTTCATTGTAGCGATGCACATGAATATTTTCAAACAGAATACACGAGTAAAGTTTTAGGACATTGTTTTACTTGGATTAAAGCTGACCCAACATTTAAAGGATTGCAACAAGTATTGCACGATTTTGAGGAAAGAGTTTTTATTGGAAATGAACCTGAAATACTTAAACGAGTACACTCTAATAAAACAAAATATATAAAGAGCCTAGATATACAACCAATTAGTGGATATGCCGGAAATAAAGGTTTATGGTTTAGTGATTTCACAACTTTGGAATTTAACAAAGAGTTAGTTGCTATTATAGGTAATAAAGGTAATGGAAAAAGTGCTATTTCAGATATTATTGGCTTATTAACAAACTCTTCCAATCAATTACATTTTTCTTTTTTACATAAACAAAAATTTTTAAAAAATAAGTTGGCAGAAAATTTTGAAGCTGAATTAACATTTGAATCGAACGATAAACTAACCAAGTTTTTAAATGAAGTGATAGACGAAAATGCTGTAGAAAGAGTGCGATATCTTCCTCAAAACTATTTTGAAAAACTTTGCAATGATTTAGAAGGAGAAGGTTTTGAACAATCTTTACAGAAAGTAGTTTTTACTCATTTATCAATTCAGGACAAGTTAGGTAAGAATAGTTTTAAAGAATTAATTGATTTTAAAACTAATAGCATTGAAAGTGATATTCAAATATTACTGCCAAAAATTAATGAACTCAATAAAAAAATTATACATTATGAAAAAATGAGCAATCAAAAGTATTCAAAAACAATCAAAGAAAAATTCGAGATTAAATGGAATGAGTACAAACAACATCAAAAAGATAAGCCTCAAAAAGTAGAAAAACCAAATTTTGAAGAGGGTAGTAATAATGAAACAAAATTTAAAGCACTAGAAGAACTAAAAATACAATTGCAACAGAAAGAAGAAAGTAAAAAAACTTTATCAAATAAAGTTACTGAACTGATGAGGCAAGATGGACATATTAAAATTTTAAAAGCTGATTTTGAAAGGCTGGAAAACAATATAAAGTCTGTATTAGAAGTTACATCAGCAGAGATGGAAAAATACAATTTAGATGTAAAAAAGATATTTAACTATACGGTTAATTATGAAATTATTGATTCTAAAATAAGCGAAATTAATACTGACTCAGTTCAATCAATGAAGTTAATTTATGACAAAGAAACCAATACTGGACTTGGTGTTGATATCCAAAAACTACAAGAAGAAATTAAACAAAGAGAAAGTGAGCTTTCTAGTGTTC
This sequence comes from Sulfurimonadaceae bacterium, assembly GCA_942493175.1. Lineage (GTDB taxonomy): Bacteria > Campylobacterota > Campylobacteria > Campylobacterales > Sulfurimonadaceae > Sulfurimonas. The sequence goes on along the minus strand of OW818672.1, from coordinate 1,799,989 downwards.
AAAAGGAATACCAAACATATTTATCAAAAATAAAAGAGTGGGAAGAGCAAAAAAATAGTCTAATATCTGATGCCACAACGCCAGATTCAATAAAAGGTTTAATTGCAGAACTTAAATATATAAAAAATAAGTTAAATGTTGATTTAGCAGAGGCAAGAAATCAACGATTTACAGTAATAGAGGCTATTTACAACAAAAAATTAGAAATAGTCAACACATATAAAAAGCTTAAAGAGTCTATTGATTTAACCCTTGAAGAATATAAAGATGTTTTGGCAAATTATTCGATATCTATAAATGCAACGTTTAAATTAAATAATTTTGAAGATAATTTTTTGAGTTTTATTAGTCAAAACAAAGTGGGAAGTTTCTACGGAAAAGATGATGGTAAACAAAGATTGAAAGAGATTTTAGAAGATAAAGATTTTAATAATTTTGGAGAGTTCAAACAGGTCTTGGCAAATATTATTGGGCATTTAGAAAAAGATTATCGTAGAGAAGAAGCCAAAATGACAATTGAAGATCAAGTGAAAGAATATGATGAATTTTATAAATATTTATTTTCTCTTAATTATTTAGCACCTTATTATGAACTAATGTTAGATGGTAAAACATTAAATGAATTATCTCCTGGTGAAAAAGGAGCGTTATTGTTAGTGTTTTATTTAATGTTAGACAAGGAAGATATCCCGCTTATTATTGATCAACCAGAAGATAACTTAGATAACCAAAGTGTTGCAAAAATTGTTGTTGAATTTATAAAAATAGCAAAAAAAAGAAGACAAATTTTTATGGTGACACATAATCCAAATTTGGCAGTTGTTGCTGATGCTGAACAAATAATACATGTAAGGATTAATAAGCAAAATAACAATGAGTTTAGTTATTTGTCAGGTTCAATAGAAAATCCAGAAATTAACCAATGTCTGATAGATGTTTTAGAAGGAACACTACCAGCTTTTGGAAAAAGAAAAAATAAGTACATGTTATAAAAATTAATATAAAATATTCTTTCTAAAAAGGCAAAAACAAAAATGAACCAACAATCAAACATCCTTATCTACCAAACCGAAGACGGGCAAACTAAAATTCAAACACGACTAGAAGATGAAACAGTTTGGCTTACTATTGAGCAAATGGCAGAACTTTTCAAAAAAGCCGCTCAACAATCAATGAACATATTTTAAATATTTATGAGGAAAAAGAGCTTGACAAAGATGAGAGCATGAGAAAAATCGGAAATTCCGATTTTTCTACAAAGCCTACTAATTTCTACAACCTAGATATTATCATCTCTGTAGGCTACAGAGTAAAATCGCTTCAAGGTACGAAGTTCCGTCAATGGGCGACGGCACGGCTAAAAGAGTACATCGTCAAAGGTTTTACTATGAATGATGAACTCTTAAAACAAGCAGGCGGCGGAAACTATTTTGAAGAACTTTTAGAACGCATCAGAGATATACGAAGCAGTGAAAAAGTATTTTGGAGAAAGGTGCTAGATATCTATGCCACGAGTATAGACTACGACCCAAAGGCGGATAGTTCTATGCTCTTTTTTCAAACAGTGCAGAACAAAATGCACTGGGCAGTTCATGGCAACACGGCAGCGGAGATAGTTTACCAAAGGGCAGACAGCACAAAGCCCAATATGGGACTTACCAACTTTAAAGGCAACAAACCAACGAAACAAGAAGCAGAAATTGCTAAAAACTATTTGAATGTTGATGAGCTAACTCTTCTAAATCGTATGGTAACGGCATATATAGAGATGGCAGAGATTCAAGCGATGAGTAAAACACCGATGTACATGAAAGAGTGGATAGCAAAACTAGATGACTTTTTGAAAATGACGGGCAAAGATATATTGGTTCACGCTGGCACAATCAGCCATGAAAAGGCGATACAAAAGGTAAATGAAGAGTACCTCTCATATAAAGAAAAAACAAAAAATGAACTCTCAAAAGTAGAAGAAGATTTTATAGAGCATTTAGACGCTGCGGCAAAGATGTTAAAAATTAAAGTCTAACGGAGAAAAACAGATGGCAAAAGTTTTGATTTTAAGCGGTGCAGGTATAAGCGCGGAGTCCGGCATAAAAACATTTAGAGACAGCGACGGGCTTTGGGAAGAGCATGATGTAGGCGTAGTATGCAACTATGACAGCATGCAAAAACACGAAGCGCTTACGGTTGAGTTTTACGACAAAAGAAGGGCGGAGCTAGAGTTTAAAGAGCCAAACTATGCCCATAAAGTTGTAGCAAATCTAAAAAAGAGATACGCTAAAGATATAGCCGTCATAACTCAAAATGTGGACAATCTTTTTGAAAAGGCGGGGCTAGATTCCGATGAGGTTATCCACCTGCACGGATTTTTGCCGCAGCTTAGATGTCAAAACTATGAGTGCAATCTTATATTTGATGTAAGGTACAAAAGCCAAAAAGAGTTTCACGGCGGGGTCTGCCCAAAGTGTCAGACAAAACTTAGACCAAACATCGTCTTTTTTGGCGAAGCAGCGCCCATGTATGAGGAGCTAAACAGACATATTCAGGATTGTGAGCTTTTCGTCGTAATCGGCACAAGCGGCAATGTCATAGGGGTAAACACAATGGCGCAGTTTGCTACAAGGTCGATTTTAAACAACTACGAGCCAAGCAACGCTATAAATGAGGCGTATTTTTCAAAAGTGCTTTACAAAAAAGCGACAGAGGCGATTGATGAGATAGCGGTTGAAATAGAAGAGTTTTTTAAATCCGAGCTAAGATAATATCTTCTAGCTCCTCAAGCGGTGCGTTTATAGTATTTTCAAACTGAGTACGGTTAAAAGTCTGCTGTTTTTTAGCAAGCTGTGCGGTGTGGGTGGAGATATTTTCTATCATCTTCTCAAGGCTGACTTTGCCATCAAGATACTCCAAAACCTCCACTATTCCTATGGAGTTCATTGAGTGCGGAAGTCTTGTGTATTTTTGTTCTAGGCGGCAAACTTCGTCAATCAATCCAAGCTCAACCATTTTCAGGGTGCGTTTTTTTATTCTCTGCCTTAAAACTTCCCTGCTAACTTCAATGTTATAAATATCTAAATTTACTATAACCGGTTTTGGCGGATTGGCTCTAAACCATTCGCTCACACTGAGTTTTGAAGCCTCATAAATAAGCAGTGCTTTTTCTATTCTGTATCTGTCGTTTGCAGAGATGTTTTTCATATACTCTTCATCAAGTTTATACAAAAAGTTATAGCAATCTTGCAAATTAAGAAGCTTTTTTTCAACTCTTTTTTTTACTGCTTCATCAATTTTTGGAATATCAGAGAGACCATCAACAAGAGTTTTGAGATAAAAAGATGTTCCGCCGACAATGACAAGGTTTTTGTTCTCATCTTGGCACTTTTGCACTACCTCTTTGTAGAGATTTATAAAAATGTCAACGCTGAAATACTCATCCGGATTTAGAAGATTTATGCCAAAATGCTTAACTTCTTGCAACTCTTCTTTTGAAGGTTTTGCAGAGACTATGTCAATCTCTTTGTAGATACTGAGTGAGTCGATTGAGAGTATGTAGGCATCTGTTTTTTTAGCTATTTTTATGGCTAAATCACTTTTTCCTGATGCTGTGGGACCGATGATAGCTAGTTGAATCATAGTTGGATTATAGCATTTTGCGTTTAAAATTCTGTTATTTAATAGTCTGCTTATTGTAAGTAAGATAAAATTATAAATACTTATAAAAAAAAGCAATTGGCAAAGAGCAAAATTAGATTAAAGAGCAGTTTGGATGAGAGATATTTTTAAAAAAAAAGATATGAGCGGTGTTAATGGAGAGTTTCAGCGCAAACTGGGACTGATGGATGTGACATTTATCGGAGTAGGCGCGGTCATCGGAGCGGGTATTTTTGTTATTACCGGTCAAGCGGCGGCAACAATGGCTGGTCCTGCTATCGTTTTATCATTTCTGCTCGGTGCGGTTATGATTGGTATAACGGCTCTGATTTATGCGGAACTCAGCTCCGCTTATCCGGTGGCAGGAAGTGCTTACAGTTTTACATTTGCTTCGCTAGGCGAGGTTTTTGCATGGTTTGTCGGGTGGAATCTTCTGCTTGAGTACGGTGTTGCAACTGCTGCGGTGGCTACTGGATGGTCTGGGTACCTGCGCCGTTTTTTAGAAAACAGCATGGGAGTTGAAATCCCCTTAGCCCTTAGCGGCGCGTATAATCCAAGTGCCGGAACATACATTGACATCAGCGCTTTTGGAATTATTCTAGCTATTTTTGTTCTTCTTGCAATCGGAATCAAGGAGAGTGCACGGGTTAATACTGTGATTGTTTTTATAAAGCTTGGGGTTTTGGTTACATTTGTTGTTGTCGGTTTGCCGCATGTCGATTTTAACAATTTGTCGAACTTTCTGCCGTTTGGATGGGAGGGCGTTTGGCACGGTGCCGCACTGATTATCTTCGCCTATTTAGGCTTTGATGCAATCAGCACCGTAGCGGAGGAGACAAAAAATCCTACAAAAAATATCCCGTTGGGGCTGATACTCTCTTTAGCCCTAAGTGTGGTCTTTTTTATCCTTGTGAGTTTTACACTCACGGCGATTGTCCCATATCAGGAGCTTAATGTTCCTGATGCGCTGGCTTTTGCGCTCTATAAAGTAAATGAGCCTTTTGCCGCAAATATTATTGCTTTAGGAGCGGTTATAACCATTACAACGGTAATGCTTGTTATGGGACTTGGATTTACCCGTATCCTTTTTGCCCTTGCCCGTGATGGACTTCTGCCAAAAACTTTGAGTGAAATTCATCCTAAATTTAACACTCCGTACAAAGCAACTCTCATTGGTGGCGTGCTTTTGAGCGTTATGGCGGGGATGGTTCCTCTTAAAACACTTGCGGAGCTTGTAAATATCGGAACGCTGTTTGCCTATTTGATGGTGGCGGTGGCGATTATAGTGTTGCGTCGTCAAAACAGTATTCAGCCCACATTTAAAGTTCCTGCATTTAAAATCCTTATGCCTCTTAATTTCATTTTGATAATTTTTATGATGGCTGGATTGCCATTTGAAACATGGTTAAGATTTATCGGATGGTCGATAATCGGGATGCTGATTTATGCGTTTTACACTACTAGACGAAAAGAGGCAGAGTGATGGCGGTATCAGTTTGGCGTCAGGTGTTGACACTGCCCGTTATCGTTATTGCGATGGGTTATTTTGTAGATATTTATGATTTGATTCTCTTTGGAGTGGTGCGGGTTGAGAGTTTAACCGAACTTGGGCTAAATAAAGAGGAGATAACTCTATGGGGGTCGATAATTCTTAATGCCCAAATGGCGGGGATGTTAATCGGCGGAATTCTCTGGGGGATTTTGGGTGATAAGAAAGGGCGCTTGTCTGTGCTTTTTGCTTCTATTATCCTCTACTCGGTTGCAAATCTTCTCAATGCCTTTGTAGTAAATGTCGAGCAGTATGCACTTTTGCGCTTTATTGCGGGTATCGGTTTAGCAGGCGAGCTTGGAGCCGGTGTTACGCTGGTAGCAGAGATTTTGCCTAAAGAGCTTCGCGGATACGGAGTGATGAGTATTGCGGCATTTGGGGTGCTTGGAGTTGTTGCGGCAAATATCGTTGCAGAACATTTTGCATGGCGCAACGCCTATATCATCGGCGGAGTGCTTGGATTTTTACTGCTAATTTTGAGATTTAGGGTCAGAGAATCTGCGATGTTTGAGCATCATGTAAGTGATGATGTCAAAAGGGGTCATTTCTTTAGTCTCTTTACCAACAAAAAGCTCTTTAGCAAATATATAAAAGCGATTGTTATTGGTATGCCGCTGTGGTATGTCGTCGGTGTTTTAGTGATGTTTTCTCCGGAGTTTGCTGTTGCACTGTCGATTGATGGCAATGTGAGCGCCGGTCAAGCACTGATGTACTGCTACATAGGTCTCTCCATCGGTGATTTGGCTAGCGGTTATCTCTCTCAGCAGATGAGAAGCCGTAAACGAGCCTATACATTTTTTATGATTTTCTCCATTGCAAGTGTCATCTACTATTTCACTTTATCTGGGGCAACTGCTGATTCTTTTTACATTTGTGTCTTTTTTCTTGGAGTGTTTTGCGGTTATTGGGCTCTGTTTATCACTATGGCGGCTGAACAGTTTGGAACAAATATCCGCGCGACAGTGGCAACGACAGTTCCAAATTTTGTCCGCGGTTCGGTAGTTCCAATCACCTCAAGCTTTATGTTTTTAAAAGAGAGCATGGGGGTTTTAGGTTCAGCGGCAATAGTCGGAGCGGTAACATTTTCAATCGCAATGGTAGCTCTTTATTTTACCCGTGAGACATTTCATGAAGATTTGGATTACATTGAAGTATGAAGCCTATTACAGAATTTTTAAATCAACTTTGGGTAAAATAAAACAAAAACAATTTAGGGTCAAATTTGCAAAAATATATAAATAAACTTAGAGATTTTAATGAACTTGTTATGTTTGAACACTCTATTTTTTCGCTCCCCTTTATTTTTATCGCCATGGTTGTTGCAGCTGATGGCTGGTTTGGTTTTATTTTACTGATTTTAGGGGTGTTTGCGGCAATAAGTGCGAGAAATTTCGCAATGGGATTAAACAGATTTGCAGATAGAGATATTGATGCTCAAAACCCTAGAACGGCATCAAGACCAAGCGTTGACGGAAGATTAAGTGCTAGTTCAATTTTGATTTTTACACTTGTGAATGCTTCTGTTTTCATAGCTGTCGCATACATAATCAACCCGTTTGCATTTTATTTAAGTTTTCCAATCCTTATCATTATAGGCAGTTACTCATATTTTAAAAGATTTTCATCTTTGGCGCATATTGTTTTGGGTATATCGCTTGGACTTGCTCCTATTGCAGGTGTTGTTGCAGTAAGCGCAGAGATAACGCCATGGTCGGTTATGCTTAGTTTTGGCGTTATATTTTGGGTTGCAGGTTTTGATTTATTGTACTCTTTGCAAGATATAGATTTTGACAAAGAGAGAGGGCTTCACTCAATTCCATCAAAATACGGCTCAGAAGCAACGCTTAAAATTTCAGCTTTTTTTCATATGCTGACTGTAGTTTTTTGGGCGCTTTTTGTTTGGGTTGCAGGGCTTAACTTATTTGCGTATATCGCTGTTATATTGAGTGCTTTTATGCTTGGTTATGAGCACTACTTGGTGAGAAAAGATTTTACTAAAATTGATAGAGCTTTTTTCACGGTAAATGGCTACCTTGGGATTGTATTTTTTATTTTAATTGTTTTAGACAAGGTTATATTATGAATATTCACTTAGTTAAAGTATCAATTAATATAACTTTTAGCGAAGTCGGTTTAAATTCCGAGACATGTTTAAAAGAGTTTCATCAATTAAATGAGAGTAATGATGACCCAATAAATCAGTGGTTAAAAACCGCTCGTGCAAAAGGTGAAACACAAGACACGGATCCGGTTCTGCTAAATCTTATGGTTGAGTTACATAGAAAAGTAGATGCTATTGAGAAGTTTTTAAAAAATGAAGAGCCAAAAAGATTGTCACTTACGGATGAAGCAGAGATAGAATTCATAGGATTTGAGTATTTAAAATTAGAAAAAGATTTGCTAGAAGAGGGTGTAGAGTATTATGGCAGAGTTGCGATGCCCCTTTACCCTAAGAGAGATGTGCCTGTTTTTTTTGTAGCAATAAATAAGTCACTAGCAAAAATCAGTAAAATACATGAACGAGATGAGAGAGAGTGGAGTGGGTACCTAACTGCAAGAGAGAGAGTTCTAATTCGTGAAGCAAAAGAGAGCAGAGAATGAATTTTGAATCTATAAATTTAGAGTATATTGTGGTTGCAATGGCGGCTATGATTTTGTACCTAATCTACTATGTTTTTACAAAAGATTCAGAGTATAACAGAAATATTCGTGCAGTCGCATCGGCGGCAGAAGAGCTAAATAGAGAGATATTTTATCTAAAGAAAAAACTTAGCGACACTCAAGCAAGTATCAAAAAAAACAGCTCTCGCATGAATGATGAGGAGATATATCAAGAGGTTGAGAGGACAGTTTATGATATGGTTAAACCTATTTCTCTCGGTTTAAGGAAACTGGAAGAGAGTATTCAAAATATAGAGGAGAATATTAACTCTAGAATATCTTCTCTGGAGAGCGGTGTTAAGCAGATATCTATTCCCGCATCAATTCACGGAAATGATGATGAAAAAGTTATATCACTCTATAAGCAGGGGATTAGTTTGGAAACTATCTCAAAAGAGTTGCATATATCTAAAGCAGAAGTTGAGTTCGTGCTTAAAATCAACAAAATAAAGTAATCATACATGGCAGATAGAAAACTTTTCGCACTTGTCTCAATACTTATCGGAATAAGCATTGTTTTAGTATATTCACTCTCGGCATATATAACCCTGCTTTTTGAAGTAAATCAGTTTCATTTTGCTATTAGGCAAACAGCTTTTGGATTTTTAAGCATATTTATTATCTGGTTTTTAGCTCAAGGCGACCCGGACAAGCATCTAAAACCTATTGGATTTACACTTTTTATAGGTTCTACTATATTGATGATAGCGATGCCCTTTTTACCTGAATTTTTGGTTTCAGCAGTTGGTGGAGCAAAAAGATGGATAAAGATTTTTGGATTTTCACTCGCTCCTGTTGAATTTTTTAAAATCGGTTTTGTATATTTTTTAGCATGGAGTTTTTCAAGAAAATTAGGGCATCACGGCGGTATGGGAGTAAAAGAGGAGTATATTAGATTTGCACCTTATGGCATAGTTTTTATAGGAGCAATGTTTGTTATAGCTTTTGTTCAAAATGACTTGGGTCAGGTTGTAGTGCTTGGACTGACACTTCTTTTTATGCTTATGTTTGCGGGAAGCAGTTTTAGATTCTTCTTGACGCTTTTAGTTGGAGCGGTTCTGTTTTTTCTATTTTTTATATTTACGGCAGAGCATAGAATCTTGCGTATAAAATCTTGGTGGGCATTGGCGCAAAACAATATTTTAGAGATTTTCCCAGAGTCGATTGCTGCACAGTTGAGGGTTCCGACAGAAGTTGAGCCGTACCAGATAGGGCACTCTTTAAATGCAATTCATAACGGGGGTCTCTTTGGTACAGGAATATCAAACGGAACTTTTAAACTGGGGTTTTTAAGTGAGGTTCATACCGACTTTGTTTTAGCGGGACTTGCCGAAGAGTTCGGATTTGTCGGTGTTTTAACAGTAGTAGTTCTATTTTTAATGATGCTACATAGAATTTTTAAAATTGCAAATCGCTCAAAAGATTCAACAACATATCTCTTTAGTTTGGGAATCGGACTTCTTCTGGCTTTTGCATTTTTGGTAAATGCTTATGGAATCAGCGGAATTACTCCGATTAAAGGTATCTCTGTTCCGTTTTTAAGTTATGGAGGCTCTACGATTTTGGCCGCTTCCATCGGAATCGGTATGGTTCTTATGGCATCTAAAAAAGCGAGAATGGATTAATTATGCATATGTTGGAAGATAGATGAAGATTTGTATTACAGGCGGCGGAACCGGTGGTCATTTGGTTATTGCTGAGGCTTTGGCTGAAGCAGTTGCCCAGCAAGGACATGAAGCTATTTTTATAGGTTCAACAAGCGGGCAAGATAAAAAATATTTTGAGTCTCATAGTACATTTAGCCATGTTTATTTTTTAGAGACAACGGGCGTTGTAAATAAAAAAGGCATAGGCAAACTAAAAGCTCTCTGGCTTGTTCTAAAAGCTTTTTTTGCTTCAAGAAAAATAGTTAAAAAACATAATATTCAGGCAACTTACAGTGTAGGCGGGTTCTCCGCCGCTCCTGCATCTTTTGCAACACTGAGTCTGTTTAAGCCTCTTTTTATACATGAGCAAAATGCTGTTGATGGGAAATTAAACTCTATTTTAAAACCATTTGCCAAGAGGTTTATATCTGCTTATGATAAAAACTCACCAATCAAAGGTTATCCGGTTAAAGATGAGTTTTTTAAGAGCGCAAGAGTGAGAAGCGATATAAAAACAATCATTTTTTTAGGCGGTTCACAGGGTGCAAAAGCTATAAATAACTTGGCACTGAGTGTTGCAAAAGAGCTTCAAAATCTTGGAATAAAGATAATTCATCAAGCAGGTGAGAGTGATTTTGAGAGAGTGAAAAGAGAGTATGAAGAGATACATGTAGAAGTGGAACTTTACGCATTTACAAAAGAGATGAGCACTCTCATGCCAAAAGCAGATTTGGCGGTGAGCCGTGCAGGCGCAAGTACATTATGGGAACTTTGCGCAAACGGTTTGCCTGCGCTGTTTATTCCATTTCCGCATGCAGCGGCAGATCACCAATATTATAATGCCAAATTTATAGTCGATAATAATCTTGGGTGGTGTGAGCGAGAAGATAAAGATTTAAAATCAATTTTAGTTTCAATTTTAACCCAAAATCTAGAGGCTAAAAGCAGAGCTCTTTTAGAGTATTCAAGCAAAGATGCGGCAAAAAATATGATATTAGATGTAGTTAAGGTCGTAAATGGTTAGCAATTTTGAATATATGTTTGACGCCGGTTTTTTTGGTACTCGTGCGCCGTTTTTTATGGATTTAGTAACGCTAATTGTTTCGCTTTTACCTTTTCTTGTGGCTATGGCAATCTCTTTTGCCAGAAACAAGCACTATAGAACACATTCATATCTTCAAATATTTATATTTGCTTTTTCGGTTATTGTGCTTACCTATTTTGAGTATGGAGTAAGAGTTAGCGGAGGTTTCAACACTTTTATGCAAGGTAGCGGAGTTTCTCATGATTACGCTTTTATAGTTTTAATTTTTCATATAATAGTTTCTGTTATAGCATTAATTGTATGGGGATTAACTATTTTTAGAGCTAAAAAGCAGTTGCAATCAGGTACACATAGAAAAGCAGGCTTAGTTACATTTGCTGGAGTTATACTTACTTCATTAACCGGAATTTGGGTATATTTCTTAATGTTTGTATATTAAAAGAAATAGGAGTTTATTATGAAATACACACTTGGTTTTAGAGTTTGGCACTGGTTAAATGCAATAGTTATCCTTGGTCTGCTTGGAACGGTGTTTTTAAGAAAAACATTTCTTAGCTATAAGGCAAATGCTGAAATTTTAATGACGAAGCTTTCAGATATGGGCACGGATATAACGATTGATGATGCAAAAATATTGGCAAAAGCGATTAGAAATGTTATGTGGGAGTGGCACATTATCCTTGGTTATGCCCTCGCATTTTTAGTGCTATACAGAATTTATCTATTTTTTGCAGATAAAAGTAAAAAAGAGGATTTCGCTTCTTTGACCCTTCATAAAAAAGCTGTAAAAATATCTTATTGTGTGGTTTATGCAGCAATTTTCTTTATGACAATAAGCGGTTTAGTTATACATTTTTATGAAGCTTTGGGATTGAGCAAGGAGTTTGCTGGTACTGTTAAAGAGCTGCATGAGGCAGTGTTTAATGTTATTATGATTTTTGTACCGCTTCATATAGCAGGTGTAGTCGTAGCCGATGCAAAAGATGAACACGGCTTGATATCTACCATGGTTAACGGCAAAACAAAAGAGAATTTTTAAAATGATAGAAATAGATACTAAAGCCCCGGAGTTTTGTCTGCCAAATCAAGATGATGTTGAGATATGTCTTAGAGATTTAAAAGGAAAGTGGATTGTTCTCTATTTCTATCCAAAAGACAACACTCCAGGGTGTACAACTGAAGCGTGTGACTTTAGTGATGCCGCACCTGATTTTGGTGCTCTAAATGCAATTATTATCGGCGTTAGCGCTGACAGCACGGCAAAACACCGTGATTTTATAGATAAAAAAGATTTAAGCATTACTCTTCTAAGCGATGAAGGTACTTCGATGTTGCAAAATTACGGTATTTGGCAGTTGAAGAAAAACTACGGTAAAGAGTATATGGGTATTGTTCGCTCAACTTTGATTATAAATCCAGAAGGCGTAATAAAAGCAATTTGGAAAAATGTCAAAGTAAAAGAGCACGCAAGAATTGTAAAAGAGAAGTTAGAAGCTCTGCAGGCTTAATATATGCGTTCCCAAGTAAAACTTGGGAAGGAGTAAGTCGTTGGATTTGTTAATTCCGTTCGTGGTGAGCTAGTCGAACCATGAACCCACCCTTCGACTAGCTCAGGGCGAACGGAAACGATAATATTAAATTTGTTAGTATCTATAGCGAATATATAGACGAATATCTTGCGCTTTATCTACAACCATGCTACCCATGCTGTTCGCAACAGCTTGATCCATAGTCATAGGCGTTCCTGTGTTGTTTCCAAAGAACCCGTTACTTCCACTATATTTGTAGTCTATATAGGTATAACGAAGTTGCATAGAGAGTATATCATCAACTAAATACTCTGTAAAGTAAGCCTCATAAGCATCACCGCGAGCCGCAAGTTTTGAGCCGATATTTGTATCTTCTCCATAAGTCATACTTCTCCAGTATTTGCTTCCGTGGTTATACTCTACACCCCATTTTCCATCTTCTGTTAGGAGCGAAGGAAATTGTGTTCCAACCCAAAAAGATGTACCGGTTTTGCTCTCATCAATAGCAGAGCCTAACATTGCAGAACCCTCTTTTGGATCAGTTTTTGAAACAGCAAAGCTTGCAAAAACAGTTGTATCGTCCAAGAAAGCACCTAAATCTTTGCCGATACCTTTAGCTGAAAAATACGCAGTTGCGCTATGCATACCGCCAACCGTATCAAAGCCTGCAGTATAATCCATAGGATTTGTTGCATCTATTAGATTGTCTGCATAGTAGTACATTGTAGAAAATTTGTACTGTTTATCATCATAAGGAGTAAAGATTAGTCCTGCAATATCAATATTTGAATTTGTAGTTGCTACATCGGCATAAGGAGTAGCTGTAAATTTTGGAGCAGCATTGCTCATACCGCGACCAAGACAAAGTTTAACAGATGTTCCATACTTTTTATTTAGTGTAAATTGAGAGCTTAAACCGTCAAACTCAACATTTATAGCATGTCCTAAAGGAGAAGAGGCGTGATCATCATCTCTAAGATTTACAAGTGCTCCATTTGTTGATGGACGGCGACCGATACTAAATGTCCATGGCATATCAAGACCCATAAACTGAGTATCTTGCCATAAAAAATAAGCTTGGCGAACTCTAATAGCATCATCATAAGCATTCTCATTTGCTATCCAGTCAAATCCTTCAAGTGATGCAGACGCAGGGTCACTTGCACCCGAACGCTGACCAAGAGCTTTGTTATAAGCAAGTTGACCTATGAAGCTTAGGTTATTAGTAGCCTTATAGCCCATATCTATCCATAGTCTGTTTGTCATAAAAGCATCATTTTTAGCTTTGCTCCCATCGGCCATTTCGTAATCCATGTTTTCTATAGCAAATCTATAATCAACATTGAACTTAAGGTGTGAACCAGATGTGTTTCTGTTAATTTCAGAAACCGCTTCTTCAAGGTCAAAAAGTCTATCTTCGGTTGAAGCTATCTCTTCACCGCCTTCATCCTCTTCTTCTTTATCGCTTGAAGTAGCTATTGTTGTAGTTTTTGCTTTGTCTTCTGAGGCTGTTGCTTCGTCCTCTTCTTCGCTCTCTTTATCTTTTGAAGCAACCGTTTCATCATCTTCAGCATCTTCTTCAACTTTTTTAGTTGATTTTGCGGGTTTTACTGATTTTGCAGATTTAAGTGTCGCAATTTCTTGCTTTAGCTTATTCATCTCTTTTTCCATTGCCTCAAATCTCTCATACATTGTTTGTGCATTAAGATTTGTTCCAAGAAGCGCAACAGCGGCTAAAGATAGTAGTAATGGCTTATTCATTTTAATCCTTTTTTTTAAAAAGCACCACTGTTGAGATAGCACTTTTTTATGATATTGTACTAGTACTATACCAAGATTATATAAATTTTTTTTTAAATTGTGATAATTTTATATAAATAAATGTAATACATCTTAATGGTGTTACCAAGTAAAGACAATAAAAAGTAAAAAAGCAAAATTTAAATATCTTTTTAGTATAATTCGCGGATTTTCTTTAGTTTTTAGTTAAAGAAATATTCAACAGGTATGTATCAAAAGTCAGTGCAACTCCCTTTATAGGTGAAAATTGCCCGATATTACCAAAGCTAACTGACAAAAATTCTGGCTATAAATGCCCTTAAAGGACCTTGAATGGTAACTATGAAAGACCTATTAGAGTGTGGTGTACACTTCGGACACCAAACTCGTCGTTGGAATCCAAAAATGAAAAAATACATCTTTGGTGTTCGTAAAAATATCTATATTATAGATTTACAAAAAACTCTTCGTTATTTCCGTAACACATACCAAATCGTTGTAGACGCTGCAGCTGAGGGTAAAACAGTTCTTTTTGTTGGAACAAAAAAACAAGCTCGTGCTTCAGTTAGAGATGCAGCAATCGCTTGTGGAATGCCATATGTAGACAATAGATGGTTAGGTGGTATGCTTACAAACTTCCCAACTATCCAAAAATCTATTCGTAAACTTGATGTTATTTCTGAAATGCAAGAAAATGGTCAAATGGATCTTTTAACTAAAAAAGAAGCTTTAATGCTTACTCGTCAAAAAGAGAAATTAGAAGTATATTTCGGTGGTATCCGTAATATGAAAAAACTTCCTGATATGCTTTTTGTTATGGATGCGGTAAAAGAGCACATCGCTGTTTTAGAAGCTCGTTGTTTAGGTATTCCGGTTGTTGCTCCACTTGACACAAACTGTGATCCGGACATAATCACTTACCCAATTCCTGGTAATGATGATGCTATTCGTTCTATTCAACTTTTCTGTCGTGAAATGACAGAAGCGATAAACGAAGGTAAAGCATTAAGAAGTGGCGGAAGAGATGAGATTCAACCAGAATCTGCAGAAGAGATTGCTCCTGAAGATGCTGACGCTTTTGAGGCAGAAGATTTCGAAACAGAGGAAGTATAATCATGGAAGTTACAGCAGCAATGGTAAAAGATTTGCGCACAGCTACTGATGCGCCGATGATGGATTGTAAAAAAGCTCTAGTTGAATGTAACGCAGACATGGAAAAAGCAACTGCTTGGTTAAAAGAGAGAGGTATCGCTCAATCAGCTAAAAAAGCTGATAGAGTTGCTGCTGAAGGTCTTGTTGGTTTTAAAATTGCAGATGATTTCTCTAAAGCTACTGTAGTTGAGATTAACTCTGAAACAGATTTCGTTGCTCAAAATGAAGGCTTTAAAAACTTAGTTTTAAAAACGACTGAAGAGATTTATGCAACTTCTCCATCTGATGTTGAGAGCGTAAAATCAACAGCATTCGGAACATACTTTAGCGAAGCTGTTATAAAAATCGGTGAAAAGATAGAACTTCGCCGTTTTAGAACTATCGAAGCTAGTGATGATACAGTTGCAATTAATGGTTATATTCATTCAAACAACCGTATTGCTGTTATCGTAGCTGCTAAATGTGACAGTAAAAAAACTGCTGATGCGCTTAGACCGATGCTTAAAAATGTTGCAATGCACGCATCTGCTATGAAACCAAAAACTCTCTCTTATAGAGATTTTGATATGGATTTCGTAACATCAGAAACTATTGGCAGAATTGAAGCGATAAAAAAAGAGAATGAAGAGCTATCTCGTCTTAAAAAACCTCTTAAAAATGTTCCTCAGTTTATCTCAATGTGTCAATTAACAGATGAGGTTTTAGCTAAAGCTGAAGCTGATATCAAAGAAGTTTTAAAATCTCAAAATAAGCCTGAAGCTATTTGGGATAAAATTGTTCCTGGCTCTTTAGCTCGTTTTATTGATGATAACACGACTTTAGATAAAGAACTTGCTCTACTAGATCAAACTTATGTTTTAAATGACAAATTAACAGTTGCACAAGCTGTTGAAGCTGCTGCTAAAGAAGCTGGCGGTAAAGCTGAAATTATTGATTTCGTTCGCCTTGAAGTTGGTGAAGGAATTGAGAAAAAAGTTGACGATTTCGCTGCAGAAGTCGCTGCTCAAATGGGTTAAGGATTTTTCCTTAACCACTCCATTTAACACCTCTTTACACTAATCCGATTCAAAAATGATATAATTTTTCCAAATAAACCACACGGTGGCAAACTAAGGGTCAATATTGAGCAAAAATAAAATTGTTGTTATAGGCGGTGGATATGCAGGTCTTAGAACAGTTGAAAAATTAGCTAGAAATCATCAAAATGAGATAATACTTTTTGATAAAAATTCATACCATTTTACACAAACAGAAGTTTATGATTTGATAGCAAATGAAGAAGATTTCGCACAAGTAACGGTTGACCTTTTTACTTTTTGTTCAGGCTTTGAGGGCAATGTCACATTTATAAAACAAGAAGTCAATAATGTTGATTTTAAAAATAAAAAAATAATTACAACCGTACAAAGATACAATTACGACTATCTTGTAATTGCAGTTGGAGCCCGCACAAAATTTGTTGAAGATGTTGTCGGACTTCGCACTCATGCTCACGGCATAAAGTCGTTGCACCGTGCGATGTACTTTAAGCAAAAATTTGAAATGTCACTTTTTAAAAGAGTTGAAGAGAGCGGAACTAGTTGTAAACCAATCAATATTATTGTTGCCGGCGGTGGACTTAGCGGTGTTGAAATTGCAGCACAAATGGCATCATTTTCAAAAGAGTTTTATAAAAATAATAATTTTATATGCAGAAAATTAAATATAGTGCTTATCAATGCAGGTGAACATGTTCTTTTTGGGCTTGATAAAGTGCTTGTAAATAAAACAGATAAAAGATTAAAAGAGCTGGAAATAGTTATAAAAAATCAAAGAAAAGTTGTTGAGATAACAGAAGATAGTGTCACGCTTAATTGTGGTGAAGTAATGCAAATGGATTTTATGATTTTTACAGGAGGAATAGAGCCAAATGCGCTAGTTCACAACCTAACACTTGAAAAAAACAAGATGGGATATATAGTTTCAAACGGCTATTTACAATCAAAAAATTATGAGAATGTCTTTGCTATCGGCGATTGTACGACCATATACGATAATGACAAAATTGTAGCCCCAACAGCTGACACAGCAGAACAGATGGCTGATATTTGTGCTAAAAATATAACTAACTCAATATGCTCAAAGCCTTTGATAGAGCATAAAATAAAATCACGCGGTATCTTAATTGCGCTGGGTAGACGCTACGCCGTATCCAAAATATTTGGCATATACTTTAGCGGATATTTTGCATATATAATGAAAAAAACCGTTGAGAAAATTTATGAAAAAAAATTAGAGATTCGCTCGCGAAGAGGGTGTAAAAAGATATTTTCTAATTAAATTGGCTATAATCCTCTCATGAATTTATTATCTGCAAACAATTTAGCACATACTTTTGATTATGAACTTTTCTCCGATGTATCTCTTGATTTAAACGAGGGAGAGTCCATTGCAATTATTGGAGTAAGCGGAAGTGGAAAATCAACTTTGCTTAATATTTTATCAACACTCTTAAAGCCAGATAAGGGATTTGTCTCTATTTTTGGCGAAGATGTATCAAGTATGAGTAAAAAAAGATTATCGCAGATAAAAAGAGATGAGATTGGACTTGTCTTTCAATCACACTATCTTTTTAAAGGTTTTACCTGCCTTGAAAATCTTGAAGTTGCCGCTATTCTTTCAAACCAAGATATTGATGAAAATCTTTTAAAAAGATTGAAAATTGATGAAGCAGTAAATCAAAAAGTAACAGAGCTTTCAGGCGGACAACAGCAAAGAGTCTCAATTGCAAGAGTGTTGACAAAGCAACCTCGTCTGCTTTTTGTTGATGAACCGACAGGCAATTTAGACAAATTAACCGCCAATGAAGTTATGGATATCTTTTTTGAATATATTGCTAAACACAGCGCAGGTATGATTTTAGTAACTCACGATGAAGAGCTTGCCTACAAATGTCACAAAGTTTATAAACTTGTAAACAAAGAGTTAAAGGTAGTAAAGTGATATTTAGGTTATGTGAGATCTAAAAATGGGCTGGGTAGAAGTCTTTAGCGATACTTACATAGTCGGTTTTATTCTTCTTTTTTTTAGATTTGGTGCACTGTTTATGGCTGTACCTATATTTTCTCATAATAGCATTCCGGCTACCACAAAAGCTTCAATGGCATTCTTTTTTACTATTGTTTTCTACTCATCAATGCCTCCTTTAGCAATACCGATTACAGTTCCAAGCATAGTTTTAGCAATTTTGAGTGAACTCTTTTTTGGTTTAGCAATAGGAACAATATTGCAAATTTCATTTAATGTTATAACATTTGCCGGCGGACAGATATCATTTATGATGGGTTTTTCAATGGCAAGCGCAATAGACCCGCAAAACGGTATTTCAATGCCGATTATCTCTCAGTTTTTATCTCTTATGGCTCTAATGGTTATTTTTACGATTGATATGCATCATTGGATGTTGCTATTTATTGACGGCTCATTGAAAAATATTCCGCTTGGCGGTTTTATAATGAGTGAAAATCTTTTTAATTATATAATCAAAGCTATGTCAAACATGTTTATGGTTGGTTTTATGATTGCATTTCCAATTACGGCACTCTCGTGGTTGGCAGATATTATATTTGGAATGCTTATGAAAACAATGCCTCAGTTCAATCTTTTGGTCATTGGTTTTCCTATAAAAATCATAGTTTCTTTTGCCATACTTATTGCGACATTTACCGCAATAATGTTGATTTTAAAAGACCAAATGCTACAAGCTTTTAATTTTTTAGAGATGTTTTTTTAGTTTTTTTTGATACAATAATGTCAAAAGAGCCTCCAAGGGAAAGCGTAATGAAAATATTACTTTTAAACAATAATCCGGTAGTTAATAAATTAGTAACTTTAAGTGCGCAAAAGACTTCAGATGAGTTAAGCATAGCAGATAGTGTAGAGGCAATAGAGTCTGGGAGTTATGATTTATTGATTGTTGACGATGCGCTTTACGGCGAGGGTGTTATGCAGGAGATAAATTCTAAGATAAAGTTTAATAAATCTTTGTATATATGTGCTAAAGAGGCTAGTTTTGCTGAAGAGTTTACTAAAACTCTTAAAAAGCCGTTTTTGCCTACTGATTTAGTTGATATGTTGATATCTTTAGGAAAAATCACAGAGACGATTGAACTTGATAATATTGGCGAGACCAATGATAAATTTGAATCTTTTGATGACTTAGACGAGTTTGATGATGAGCTAGCTTTAGATTTAGACGAGCTTGATGATTTGGATGATTTGGATGAAAAACCAAAGTCGAGTATTATTGAAGAAAATCTTGATGAAAAGCTAGAGTTGGACGAATTTAATGAAGATGTAGAAGATGGTGAATTCGAAAATTTAGAGCACGATACTGCAATGAATAGTGTTTTAGATAAAGATGAGCTTCAAGAAGTACAGAACCTTTTAGAAGAGACTGAATTGGAAGAAGATTTAGGATTTGATGATAGCGACTTAGAGCTTGAAGAGCTTGAAGAAGATGAAGAAGTAAGTTCTCAAAAAGCAGAAGCAGAAGCAGAAGAAGTTGAAGAAGATGAAGAAGTAAGTTCTCAAAAAGCAGAAGCAGAAGCAGAAGAAGTTGAAGATTTAGGATTTGATGATAGCGACTTAGAGCTTGAAGAGCTTGAAAAAAATAAAGAAGTTGAAGATTTAGGATTAGATGATAGCGACTTAGAGCTTGAAGAGCTTGAAAAAAATAAAGAAGTTGAAGATTTAGGATTTGATGATAGCGACTTAGAGCTTGAAGAGCTTGAAAAAAATAAAGAAGTTGAAGATTTAGGATTAGATGATAGCGACTTAGAGCTTGAAGAGCTTGAAAAAAATAAAGAAGTTGAAGATTTAGGATTAGATGATAGCGACTTAGAGCTTGAAGAAGATAAAGAATCCAAAGAAAACAAAGAGCTTGAAGAGGATTTAGAATCAGCAGAAACTAGTACAGATGAGTTTGAAGACCTTGAATCCCAAATTAATAGCGCAGTACAAGCTTTAAGCGATGAAGATTTACAAACAGAAGTTGACCAAGACCTTTTATTTAACATTGATTCTTTGAGTAGCAGAGATTTAAAACTCGCAATCGGAGAAGAAGTGAATGATGAAGAATTTGATGAAAATCTTGATGAGGATTTTCAAAAAGTTGAAGAGTTTGAAGAAGATTTATTAAGTGATGAAGATAGCATAGAAAAAGATGGCAATGAAGGTGTTGAAGCTCTTAAAAAATTGCTAAAAGCTTTATCAAGTGAGGATGTCGTCGCTTCGTTAAAAGGGATGAAAATAAGTATAAATATAACTCTCGGTGACAAGTAGTGAATCATAAAAGCGGAGCAATTTTAGTTCTTTCAGGTCCTAGCGGAGCCGGAAAGAGCTCTTTACTAAATAAGGTAATCAATGATATCGGTGAGTGTTACTTTTCTATTTCGACCACAACTCGTCCTATTAGGGATGGCGAGGTAGACGGCGTACATTATCATTTTGTAGATGAAGATGAGTTCAAAAAAGATATGGAAGAGGAATTTTTTTTAGAATATGCTGTTGTCCATGGCAACTACTATGGAACATCCATAAAGCCGGTAAAAGAGGCACTAAAGGCAGGTAAGTTAGTTATATTTGATATAGATGTGCAAGGAAATGCTACTATCGTAAATAGACTCGGGGATATAACCACTTCGGTATTTATCTCTCCACCCACCCTCTCTGAGCTCAAAAAAAGATTGGAACTCAGATTAACAGACACGAAAGAGGTGATTGAACGCCGCGTGGATATGGCAAAAAAAGAGATTCAAAGAATCAGTGAATACGATTTTCTTATTGTAAACGATAATCTCGATGAAGCTGCAAAGGTGCTTAAAATTATTGCAAATGCAGCAAGAGTTAAAATCCCTGGAAATGAAATAAATGATTTTGTCAGAAGCTGGGAAGATATATAGCAATAAGATAATAAAATAGTTATCATAAGAGAAGTTACAGTTAATTTGGCTATAATTTCTGACTTTAATTTAAAAAAAAAGGAACAAAATATGAGTATGCCTAGCGGAATGGAGTTAATGTTAATTTTTGGAATAATTATTTTATTGTTTGGTGCGAAAAAAATACCTGACTTAGCTAAGGGTTTGGGTCAAGGTATCAAAAACTTTAAAAAAGAGATGAAGAGTGATGATGCAGAAGTGTCAGATGTAAAAACTGCTCAAACAGATGCTCCTAAAAAAGTAGAAGCAGACAAAGACATAGCTTCTAAAGAATCTCCAAAAACTACACAACAAGCATAACATTTGAAACAACGAGTATCGGCGCTTTTGCGCGAAAAGTTTGGTCGTGAAGTTGTTTTAGAAAAGCCTCGTGACCGCTCTTTTGGTCACTTTGCAACCCCAATTGCTTTTTCTTTGGCAAAAGAGCTCAAAGAGTCTCCTATGAAAATTGCCGATGAACTTGCCTCTTCATTTAATGAATCTGATATATTTAGCAGTGTAGATCCCGTAAAAGGCTATCTAAATTTTAAGCTAAGTGAAAATTTTTTAAATGAGTATGCAACTTGGGCATTGGAAAATCAAAATGAATTTGCAAAACAAGAGAAAAAAGAAAAAATTCTTTTAGAATTTGTTAGTGCAAATCCTACTGGCCCTCTTCATATCGGACATGCCAGAGGCGCTGTTTATGGAGATACTCTTTATAGGCTGGCAAAGCATCTAGGCTATGACATAACCGCTGAGTACTATGTAAACGATGCAGGAAATCAGATAGATTTGCTTGGTCTCTCTTTGCAGCTTTATGGGCGTGAAAATATACTCAAAGAGAGTGTTGAGTATCCAGAGAGTTACTATCGTGGCGAATATCTCGAACCTTTGGCGCAAAAAGCCATAGAGAAGTTTGGCATAGAAATTTTAAGTGATGAATCCCGCCAAAAAGAGCTTGCACTCTGGGCTAAAGACGGTGTTATAGAGATTATCAAAAAAGATTTGGCAGACACAAATATTTTCTTTGATACTTTTGTTTATGAGTCATCTCTCTATGACGATTGGGACAGAGTGATGGCAAAAATGGGCGATGGAATCTATAAAAAGGAAGAAAAACTGTTTATAGCATCATCCCTAAAAGGCGATGATTCAGATAGAGTTGTTGTTCGCGAAGATGGGCGCCCGACTTATCTAGCCGGCGATATAGTCTATCACAACCAAAAATTTGAGCGCGGATACGAGCACTATATAAATATATGGGGTGCAGATCATCACGGATATATCGCTAGGGTAAAAGCTGCGGTAGAGTTTTTAGGTTATAACAGCTCTAAGCTTGAAGTTTTACTCTCTCAAATGGTAAGTCTTTTAAAAGATGGCGAACCGTATAAAATGAGTAAACGAGCGGGCAATGTAATTCTTATGAGCGACATTGTTGAAGAGATTGGTGCTGATGCCCTTAGATTTATTTTTGCTTCAAAAAAGAGTGATACGGCTCTGGAGTTTGACTTGGCTGAATTTAAAAAGCAGGATAGTTCAAACCCTATTTTTTACATTCAGTATGCACATGCCAGAATAAAAACAATCATTTCAAAGAGTGATTTGAGTGAAGATGAGATTATGTCGGCTACACTGAAAAACTTAGATGAAAACGCAGATATTTTAATGTTTGATGCGCTTTTGTTACCAGAAATTGTTGATGATGCTTTTAGTACAAGACAAGTTCAAAAACTGCCTGAGTATCTGAAATCACTTGCAGGCTCTTTGCATAAGTTCTATTATGATTGCAGAATTATAGGAACAGAGGATGAAGCAAAGCTTCTAAAACTTTTGATGTTGGTTGCGTTATCCCTTAGAACAGGGCTTTCTTTGATGGGAATTACTGCAAAAGATTATATGAGCAAAGAGCAGGAGTAATTTCTACTCTTGTAGCTCAAGCTTCGGATAAAGCTTTGAGATTTCGTCAAGTTGCGACTTTGTAACTTGTATCAAAATCGGATTTTTACTTTTATCTAACCAAGATGTTATTTTTCTAATATTTTCCAAACTCATAGCTGTACATCCGGCGGTAGGGGTATTTTCTGATTTTTCCACATGTAAAAATATGCAAGAGCCTCTTTGTTTAAACTGCTCTTTGTTGTGCCCGACAACTACGCCTAACTCATATTGAGCGTCATCTCTTCTCATATTTTCAAAACTATTTGGTTTTTCTGATGGCATCTCAATTATTTGATTGTAAAAAGGTGAGCCGGAATCATCTACACAGATAAGATTTTCATTGGCATGAATATATGGCATTTTAAATTTTAAATTTTTCTCATAGCCAAATATTGAATCAAGAGTAAATATACCTATCGGTGCTTTTTTGTCGCCTTCTTGTTTTATAGGTTCAGTGCCACTGCGGACAAGCTCTATTTTACCCAAACCAAAACCAAGTCCATTTTTACCAATATTTACTTCAAATGAATCAAAAACTCTTTTGTTATCTTCAAAACAACTAAGTATTGCTTTTTTGGAGCTGAAATCATTGCTAACAACCAAAACTATCTGTTCATTAGCCCAGAGAAATATTTGACAAATTGTAATAATTAAGAAACTTTTTACCATAAAGTATGTTACTATTACTAAAGTATGAAACAGATTAATTTATTAGAGATGGAAAAGGTTTATGAGTATTAATATAAGAAAAGCAACTAGTGCTGACGCACCGTTTTTAGCACAAATGATTTTACAGAGCACTAGGGCTGATAAAAAAATTGGTATCTATGATTTGATTTTTAAAACTACCAGTGATGAAGAAATTTTAAAAAATTTAGAAAAACTAACAAATACAACAGCAAAGTCAAATTGTCATTTTAGTAATTTTTTAATTGCGGAGATTGATGGTAAAAGTGTTGGTTCGCTTGCTAGTTATGAGCCTAGAATTGTAACAAAAGAGGTTTTTTTAGCTTCTCTTAGTGAGATTGGCGTAAACGGTGAAGAGAGTGAATACTTTGGACTTATGGAAATTTGCGGGTTTGCGTTAAATAGCAGAACGCTTGTTTTTGATTATATGGAAGAGTTGGAAGGTTTTATGGATGTTGGAATCCTAAAAGCGCTTATGCACAAAAGCCTTCTAAATGCAAGATTAAAAGGGTATCGCATTGCGCAAACAATAGTTGAGATAGGCTCCCTTGAGACACTGCTTTATTATAAAAAGCTTGGTTTTAAAGAGATTAAGCAAAAAGAGTGTGAGCCATATAAAGAGATTTTTGGCAGAGCGGGCTTAGTTTTATTATCGATTGAATTTTGATTGGTTTAACATAGAACTCTCAGCACTCTCTCTTATTCCATCTATATTTGCAATTGCCTTAGCGCTATATACGAGAAATGTCCTTCTGTCGCTTTTTAGCGGCATAGTTCTTGGCGTTTTGGTTTTAAACAACTTCTCTTTATTTTCATCTTTTATAGCAATTTTTGAACTATTTTTTTCTATGCTTAGTGAATCTTGGATATTAAAAACTTTGGCTTTTGCAATATTGGTCGGAAGCATCATGGAGCTGATAGAAAAATCGGGTGGGATTGAGGGCTTTGTTGATTTTATGCAAAACAGAGCAGGGCTTGTATCTTCGCCTCGCTCAGCACTGGTGCTAAGCTACATTATAGGCGTTGTCATATTTGTGGAGTCGTCAATTACTTCTTTGATAGCCGGCGCAGTCGGGCGACCTTTTTGTAAAAAATATAAAATTCCAAGTGCAAAACTCGCTTTTGTATGTGACTCAACATCTGCACCCGTTAGCTCTCTTATTGTTTTAAACGGATGGGGCGCACTTCTGCTTGGGCTTATTACAACTCAAGTAACGCTAAACAGTATAGATGTAAACCCATTATCCTTGTTGTTAAATGCGGTTTTGTACAATTTTTATGCCATCATAGCTCTTGTTGTTACTTTTGTGGCAATCTGGTTTAACATTGACATAGGTGCAATGAAAAATGCAAAACCTGCCATTGCTGAGAAACCGCACGGCGACATAAAACATGCAAATATGTTCTATATGGTATTGCCGATACTCTTGATGATAGCTCTTGTTTTTTTATTTATGTATATTACCGGTGGTGGCGATATTTTAAAAGGGAGCGGTTCAAGTTCTATTTTTTATACAATGCTCTCGACACTTGTTTTTATGTTTTTTTACTATGTCGGTACAAAAAATATGAGTTTCAAAGTATGGAGTAAAATCTCTTTTGATGGCGCTTTAAAACTTTTTCCGATTGCGTTGATACTTCTTTTTGCTTTTGCAATAGGCGAAGTTATTACAACTCTTAAAACAGGGCAATATTTAGCCTCTTTAGTAAATGAAAATATGAGTATCTACTTTTTGGCGGGGGTCATATTTTTACTAGGCGCTATTATATCTTTCTCCACCGGCACAAGCTGGGGAACTTTTAGCATAATGATTCCGGTTGCCGTTCCGATGGCGGTTGCAATGGATGCAAATATTGCTCTTTGTATTGGGGCTGTTATATCAGGCGGTGTATTTGGGGACCACTGCTCGCCGATTTCAGATACGACTATCATATCTGCCATGGCGAGTGATTGTGAGCTTATCGAGCATGTAAATACTCAGCTGCCTTACGCATTGATTAGCGGAATAGCGGCGTTTGTACTCTTTATAATTTTTAGTATTATCTAGACTTTTAAAACACTGTTTATAGAGTATTTCATATCTTCATCAAGATTTTCCATGCCGCTAAGCATCCATCGTAAATAAGCAGCGTCACTTGTAGCCACTTCTTTTAATGTTTTGCCTTTGTACTTTCCAAAGTTAAATGACTTTATTAGAATAGGCGTTGCGGTTAAAGTAACCATTTTATCGACCGGATTTTCGCTTGGAAATTGTGCTAAAACAATCTCTTTTAGCTTGCTTAAAAATAGTTTTAATACCAATACATCACCGATGGCATCATGCGCTTTAACTACAATGTTTAAAGCGTCAGCCTCTCTCTGCTCCTCTTTGTATAACTCCATTTTGTAGCGAAAATATTGAAGTCTGTGAGCCTCTTCATCAGGAAGAAGATGTTTTGCAACTCTAAGCGTGTCTATAACTCTCATTTGGGTTTTAAAGCCCTCTTTCTCAAGCATGGTTATATCGAATGGGGCGTTATGAATAATAAGATAATTTTCATTTGTGTTTAGCTCTTGAAGTCTTTTGTACGCGCCGCTCTCTTTGCATTTAGGTTTACCATCAAGCATACTTGGTGTAATTCCGTGAACTTCCATGGCGCCAAAACCAATAGGAACCTCCGAGCTAAAAAGCTCATTTTGAACTTCAATCTCTTTTGCGCCTAGTACCATAAACCCAAGTTGAATAACTCTGTCTGCCTCGCCTGTTCCTGTTGTTTCTGTGTCTAAAATAATATATCTTTTTGCCAAATTTTTGCCTTTTGTTTTTCTGCCTCGAAAGAGGCTAGCTTTAGTGCCTGTGCGGCTAGCGTAGCCAAAGGAATTACTTCCTTTGGCGGTTTAAAAGAGAAAGCAGTCTAACATATATTCGCTTTGAGCATGCAAATACTCTGGGCTCAACTCTATTTTTATTGTATTTTCACCGATTTTATAGCTGCAAAACTGAACAAATTTGAGTTGAATCTTCTCTCCGTTAAACTCAAAATTTCTAATCGCCAGCGGCTCGTTTAACTCCTCTAGCAAATTTTGAATATCGTTTATGGAGTCCTGACATGGCTGAAGATTTAAAAGTTTAAAAAATATTGGGATTTTTATCTCTAAAGAGAGCTCTTCATCTTGCGCAATATAGGTGTTATATATGCCACGAGCAAGTTTGAGTGCACCGGAACTTAGTGGCTCTACTAGTAAGTTTTGTTTAATAATTACATCTGAATTCATGACTACCATATTATATTTATAACTATTAAAAGTATATAAAACTTATTGTAATATACTACGCTTAAACTTTTTTTGAGGTATCTTTTATGAACAGATTTTTTTTACTAGCTCTTTTTCTTCCTGTTTATTTGGCGGCGTTAAAAATAGAACAGACTCCGATAGAGTTTGGCGAGATGAGAGTGGAACTTACGAAAGAGTACATAAAATCACACTATAAGCTAGATGTAAAAGATATTAAAATTGTTCCTAAAATCATTGTTGTTCATCATACGGCGATTGATGATTTTAATGATTCGCTCTCCCGTTTTACCTCACAAACATTGCCAAGCGATAGACCGGAAATTGTTAATGGAGGAGCGGTTAATGTCTCTGCCCACTTCATGGTTGAGCGTGATGGAACTATTCATCAGCTTATGCCGCTTGATTTTATGGCAAGACATGTAATAGGGCTAAATTACAGTTCAATCGGGATAGAAAATGTCGGCGGGCAAAATTCCAAAGACAACCTGACAAAAGAACAATTAAAGGCAAATATAGAGCTTGTAGCGGAACTTAAAAAAATGTTTCCGACAATAGAGTATCTTATAGGGCATTATGAGTACAGATGTTTTGAAGCAGACGAGCTTTGGCTTGAGGCAGATAGAAAATATAGAACATTTAAGGATGACCCCTCTGTAAGATTTATGAACGAACTAAGGACAAATCTGAGCGGTTTTAAAAAAGCTCCTTGTAAATGATAAGTTCTCCGCTTCTGTATCTTTTATCGCTCGTACTTTTAGTGGCAATAGTTACTTTAATCGAGCAAAAGAGCAGACTGAAAATTTTTAAATTTGTCCCTGCGGTTGTAATGATATACATCTTTAGTATGCTTTTTGCGTCTTTGGGCATGTTTGAGCAAAACGAAGCTATCGACACCGTTTATGAAAATACAAAAAAATATCTGCTTCCCGCCATGCTTTTTTTGATGCTTTTGCAGGTTGATATTAGAGATTTTTTCAAGCTTGGAAAATCCCTTCTTATCGCATATGCTTTAGCTGTTTTTTCCATTGTATTTGGCTTTATAGCGGTCTCTTGGGCATTTAGTTTTGATGCAGATATGGCGGGAGCATTTGGCGCACTCTCCGGAAGTTGGACGGGCGGCATGGCAAATATGGTGGCGGTCGGCACGGCGCTTGGTGTTTCACAAGAGGCGTTTGGATATGCACTTATAGTCGATAGCGTAAACTACACTCTCTGGATGATGTTTTTACTCTTTTTAACCCCGTTTGCGCACTATTTTAACGCTTTTACGGCTTCGCATGAGCAGATGCAAAAGCTGAATAATATAAATTATATATCTGCCCTCGGAGAGAAGAGGTATCTCTCTTTGTTGCTTCTCTCCGCTCTTGTTGCTTTTGGTGTTAATTTTTTGGCATATAACGGATTTGAGATATTGAACTACACGACTACGACTGTAATTCTTGCAACCGTGCTTGGCATTTTAGGCTCCTTTACAAAGCTAAAAACCATAAACGGCTCTAGCCAAACAGGCTCTGCAATGCTATATATGCTTATAGCTCTTATCGGTTCAAAGGCATTGTTTGAGAACTTTGAGGGAGTCGGGGTTTATGTCTTTGGCGGATTTTGTATCTTGGTTATTCATGCGCTTATAATGGTAGCAGGTGCAAAGGTGTTTAAACTTGACCTCTTTAGTATAGCCGTTGCTTCACTCTCAAACATCGGCGGAGTTGCATCCGCATCCATTTTGGCGGCGACTTACAACAAATCACTTGTAGGCGTAGGTGTTTTGATGGCAGTTATGGGCTTTATAATAGGCACTTTTGTTGGTTTGGCAGTAGGAAATATGTTGATTTGGATGGCTAATTAATATAAAGGTAATACAAAAAGTAATATTTATATAATACTTAAAAGGAGTATTTATGCATACGATAACACTTAAAGCAGATGATAATTTTTTTACGATGCTAAATGAAATGGCGACGACATTCGGCACTTCAAGAAGCGAGCTAATCAGAAATGCGATTATAAACTACAAAGAAACCTTGGAAAAAGAGAATCTGAAACAACAGATAAAAAAGGCATCTTTAAAAGTGTGCAAAGAATCTCTAAAAATAGCAAACGAGTTTGAAGATACGCTAAATGACGGGCTTGGCAATGTTTAAAAGAGGTGAAGTTTACTTAGCAAATCTCAACCCCAAAAAAGGAAATGAAGTCGGTAAACTCCGAGCGATTCTTATCTACCAAACAGACATGTTAAACGATATAGCACATCCTACTACAACGGTTTTACCTCTATCTACACATCTTATAGATGAGAGCTACCCTCTAAGATTCAGAGTAGAAAAAAGAGACAAACTTGACTCTTCTAGCGAAATACTCTGCGACCAGATAAGAACGATAGACAATCAAAGAATCATAAACGAAAAACTTACCGTATTAAGTGATGATGAGATGGAACAAGTAGATAAGCAAGTGAAGATTGTGTTGGGGATAGAATAGATAGCATTTAAACAAATTTAATGTTATTAATATAGTATCTTGACGAGAAAAAAGGTAGAATATATAGATTTAACTTCACATAATAAAAATAATTAAATTTTAGGGAACTGTATTTGAGTAATTTTCAATTTTTAACACCTTCTAAAAATGCTGAAAAAATTAAAGTTTACTGCAATGCTCTCAATGAAGCATTAGAACACGAAGATGTTAAAAATATTGCTATTTCAGGTTCTAATGGGGCGGGAAAAAGTAGTTTTATCAAAACATTTGAAGATAAAAATAAAGATTCAAAATATAAGTTTTTAGATATTTCATTGGCTGCATTTAAAAAAGAAGATAAAGATATATCCCTTGTTGAAAAAAGTATTTTGCAACAAATATTTTACAAGGTAGAACAAGGAGATGTGCCTCGCTCTAGATTTAAAAGAATTAATGCAGTCTCTTGGTTGAAATCTAAATCTTTTTTTGTTGTTTTGTTTATACTGTCTTTTTTAGTCTTTTTTGATTCAAAATATGTTGATTTTTTATATTATCCCAATGATTTAAAATTTTTACCACTTATTATAGTGATAATAGGTGTATATGTTTTTTTTAAATCTATCATACAAAATTTTACTGGTGTTACTTTAGAAAAGTTAAATTTACAAAATTTAGAAATTAAAACAAATAAAGAAGATGAAGCATCTTTGCTCAACAAATATCTTGACGAAATACTCTACTTTTTTAGTAATACATCTTACAACACAGTGGTTTTTCAAGATTTGGATAGATTTGATAATATAGAAATTTTTACAAAACTAAGAGAACTAAACAATTTTTTAAATAATTCTGAACAAGTAAAAAAGAAACATAAAAAGATAGTTTTTTTGTATGCCATTAAAGATGACATGTTCAAGGATGGTGATGCCAGAACTAAGTTTTTTGATTTTATGATACCTATAATTCCTTATATTAATTCTTCCACATCTTATGACAAATTATTAGAGTTTTTTAAAGAGGATTTAGCAAGCAATAACAAATCCACAAAAGAAAATGAAAAAACTAAATTTGAAGATTTTTTAAGATATATAGCATTGTATATTAAAGATATGCGACTACTAAAGAATATTTATAATGAATATAAAATTTATGATGAGAAAATAGGTGATAAGCTAGATAAAACTAAGCTCTTGTCCATGATAGTGTATAAAAATTTTTATCCTGTAGATTTTAATATGCTTCATAAAGATGAAGGAATGGTTTTTAATATTTTTAAAAATAAAAATAGATATATCAAAGAACTGGATGATAGCTATAATCAAGAAGTTGAGAATCTCACTGCACAAATAAAAGATATTGAAAATGAGCAACATTCTGATATTCAGGAATTAAGAATGGTGTATATTTATAAAATAATTCAAAAACTAGGTTCTATCCCTCAAAGTCAAATTTCTATAGACAATAAAACAATAAATATATCACATGCGATTTTAGATGATAACTTCAAATTAATTCAAGTGTCTCAAAATATCAGAATAAATCATTATCAAGGTTTTAAATTTTCTGATATTGAAAAAGAGGTTAATGAACAAAGTTATGGCGATAGAGAGACTTTCATATTTGAGAAATTTGATGGAACAATTAAAAAACTGTATCAAAAAATTGAAGCTATTAAAGATAAACAAAAGCTACTCCATAGACAATCAATTAAGCAATTGTGTACTCTTGCGCATACAAAGAATCTTTTATCAAGATATTTAAAGAAGAGAGAGTTATTGCAGTTTTTGATTTTTAATGGTCATATTGAAGAAAATTACTATTTGTATTTATCGTATTCTTTCAATAAAAGTCTTACTTCATCAGATACAGAGTTTTTAAAAAGTGTCATCAATAACAATAATCTTGATTTTGATTATAAATTGACAAATTTAAAAGAGTTAATGAATAAATTAAGAGTCAATGAATTTGAAAAACATTCTATTTTAAATTATGATTTGATAGATTTTTTGATTAACAATAAAATAGATTTAGATTATAAAGAGCAATATAAAACTGCTTTTGAATTGTTGTCTAATGAAAGTGAAGAGTCGATTAAGTTCATTTTTGCGTATATAGACTTTTTACCAGAAATAAACTCGTTTATAAGTGAAATAAGCCATCACTGGACTGGCGTTTGGCAATATTTTTATGATGATTCACCAATAGCTCATAGAAATTTAGAAAAATACTTTTATTTATTTTTATATAATTTAAATACTGAGCAACTTGTAAAAATTAATGAAAACAATACATTAGCAAAATTTATAAGTAATTTAACAAGCTTAAAAGATTTAGTAGCAGAGGATAATAAAAAATTTCAGCAGTTAATTAGCGCATTAGATATTAAGTTTTGTAGTTTAGTAGAATCAATCTCAAATAAACCATTGTTCGCTTATATTTATGACAATAATAATTATATTTTAAATCAACTAATGATAGAACAAATTATATATACAAAGTATGTTGTTAAAAGTGATATTGAAGAAGAATTACATACAAAGCATTTAACAACAATCAAAGCACTTGACCAACACAAAAAGCTTATTCAAAATATTGAAAACAACATAAGTTTATATATAAATGATATTTTCTTACAGATTGAGAGTAATAGGAATGAGAGTGAAGAAACTATAATTTGGCTATTAAATAATGATAAATTAAATCTTGAAGAAAAAATAAAAATAATAGATAAGCAAGATACTATTATTGAAGATATATCAAAAATTGAAGAGCAAGAAGTTTTAGATATTTTATTTGAAAAAAATAAAATAAAACCAGTGTGGGAAAACATTGGATGGTATTATAATTTGACAAAATCACTTAATAAGGTTTTGATTGGCTATCTAAATATACAAAAGAACGCATATGAACTTTCAAAGATAAAAATTAATGCTAACTATTGTGATGAACATAAAAGCTTTGACACTCAGATTTTAGAAGATATATTAACTACTAATGACTTTGATATTAATTCTTATAAAGTGCTAATTAAAGCTAATGGATATCCTTATAAAGTTGTAGATATTAGTAATTTGAGTGAAGATAAAATAGATTTATTAATTGAAAATGGGAATTTGCAATTAACTACAAGTAATATTGCAAATTTGATTGAACATTCACATTCAAAACATATTATTTTAATTGAAAAACAATTTAACATTTTTGTTGAAAATTTGAATGATTGTTTGCCTTTACTAAGAGAGACAGATTTTATCAAACTTTTTGAATCTTCAAATATTATTGATGAAGAAAAATTACATTTTATTGAATGCCTTGAAATAGAATCTTTAAGTATTGATAAGAAACTTGCTTTAATTTTGTCGAATTTATATTTTAAAAATAAAAAAGCGATGAGCAAGAGTTTATTATACAAAATCATTACTCAACTTCCAACAGATAATAAATTAGAAGTTTTGGTTTCCCAATTAGCTTATAAAGTTGAAGAATTTGAATGTAGCGAAATTAATGAATTATTGAGTTTTATTGGTAATCAATATGGTGAATTATGCTCTATAGGTGCTTATATGAAGATAGATAATAATCAAAATAATAAAATTTTGATAAAAATTTTAGATGAAAAAAACTGTATTTCTTCACATAGTATAGAAAATAAAAAGATTAGAGTAAATAGGTTTAAAAAATAAATATATGGAATCCCAAATCATCGAATTTAAACAAATCTGGAAAGACGAATACATCAAAACTATAAGTGCATTTGCAAACAGTGATGGCGGAAAGCTCTATGTCGGTGTTGATGATGACGGCGAGATAGTGGGAATAGAAAATGCCAAAAAACTCCTTGAAGATATACCAAACAAAGTGAGAGACATCATCGGTATTTTGGTAGATGTAAATCTACATGTAGAAAAAAATAGAGAGTATCTTGAGATAGTCACGCAGAGTTATCCGTCGGCTATAAGCTATAAAGGCTCGTATTATTACAGAAGCGGAAGCAGCACTCAAGAGTTAAAAGGGTTGGCATTAGAGCGGTTTTTACTCAAAAAACAAGGTGTTCACTGGGATAGCGTCGTTGTGCCAAATGTCACTCTAAAAGACATAGATACAAGAAGTATAGAGCTGTTTATATCTAAGGCAACAAAAGCCAAAAGAATGGATGCAGATGACATTCCCCAAGATACGCTAGAGTTGCTTGATAAGCTGAGACTTGTCGAAAAGGGTGAGTTAAAAAGAGCGGGTGTGCTTCTTTTTGCCAAAGACCCTCAAAGATTTTTTACGGGGGCTTATACAAAAATAGCTTTTTTTGAAGACAGTGCGGATATTTTGTACCAAGATGTTTGTGAGGGAAGTTTAGTAGAACAAGCAAATAGAGTGGTTGACCTGCTTTTTACAAAATATCTAAAAGCCTTGATATCGTATGAGGGGATGCAAAGGGTTGAAGAGTTTGATTATGAGCCGAGTGCGTTAAGAGAGGTTATTTACAATGCACTTGTTCACAAAGATTATAGCAGCGGTGTGCCTATTCAGATAGGAGTGTTTAAAGATAAGTTGTTTATCTATAACAGCGGGCAGTTGCCAGACCTTTGGACTATAGAAAACATTACTTCATCGCACCGTTCACAACCGCATAATCCAGATATAGCCAATACTTTTTTCAAAATGGGTCTTATAGAGTCATGGGGCAGGGGCGTAGAAAAAGTAATAAAAGCCTCAAAAGCATACAACGGGATTGTTCCGATATTTACTTGGGATAACGGCTTGAATGTGGAATTTAAGAGCAAATACCCAAAACAAAAAGATGAAAAGCTGGGTGAAAAGGTCGGAGAAAGTTCACCAAAAAGTTCACCAAAAAGTTCACCAAAAACCGAAGAAAAAATAATGGATATGATTAGTCAAGATAACACTATCACAACCGAGCAAATGGCTGAAGCTTTAAATATATCCAAAAGAGCAATATTAAAACAGATAGCAAGACTCAAAGAGCAAGGGTTACTTCAAAGAGTAGGTGGAGCAAAGGGCGGACATTGGCTAATCAAATGAAAATAACAAAAATAGAAACAGAAGTAAAACAGATAGAGCTAAAAACTTCCTTTAAAACCGCTCTTAGAACTGCCACGCATGTTGAGTTTGTAAGAGTACATGTAACTAGTGACAGTGGCTTTGTCGGAATAGGCGAAGCGCCTGCAACAAAGGCGATTACTGGCGAAGATATAGATGATATTTTAAACTCTATCGGTATTGTAAAAAAACTGTTTTTAGGTCTTTTACCAAAAGAGGCACTCGTAAAACTCCATACTACAAAAATCGGCTCAAGCGCAAAAGCGGCTCTTGATATGGCGTTTATACATCTGCTCTCTCAAGAAGCAAAAAAGCCGCTTTATGACTACTTTGGCGCAACTGATTTGACTCCGCTGAAAACAGATGTGACCATTAGTTTAAATGAGGTTGGCGTGATGTTAAATGATGCAAAAAAAGCATATAGCAATGCAATGACAATCCTAAAAGTAAAAGTCGGCAAAGATATAGAACACGCTATTGAAGTGGTAAAGAAAATATCAAAAGAGCTGCTGCAATCTGAGATTTTAGTCGATGCAAATCAGGCTTGGAGTTTGGAAGATTCGCTGCTCTTTATCCAAAATATGAAAGATGTGAAAATTGAGCTTATTGAGCAGCCTGTTATTGCCTCTGATTTGGAGGGTTTAAAAAAGATTACACAACTTTCACATATTCCCATTTTAGCGGATGAGGCGGCATTTGGACTCAAAGATGTTAAGGCGGTTGTTGAATCACAAAGTGCAAACATGATAAACATAAAATTTATGAAGTGCGGCGGAGTTACAAAAGCGATAGAGATTTTAGAGTATGCGCGAGAAAAAAAAGTTACATGTATGCTCGGTTCGATGCTGGAGGGTCCATACTCCATAAATATGGCGCTGCATCTGGCAATGGCTTACAGGGATGTTATAAAGTATATAGATTTGGACAGCCCTCTGCTTTACAAAGAGCCATCTGACGAGCTAGATTTTGAGTTTAATGGATGTGAAATTTCACTTAAAACCTCTGCCTCAAAAGAGGCAAGCTTCAGTGCCTAAGCGGCAAGCGTAGCAAATTGGGGCTTTGCTCCAATTGCGTATATATTAAAATGAAAAACTCTCTTTTTTAAACACTTTAAACTCTTTTGCTACTTTTTCATTTTCCAATCCAAGAGACTCAAGAGCTTTTGGATTTACTAAAAACCATCCCAAAACAACATCGACTTTATCGCCCTTTTGAAGTTTAAACTCCCTTTTTACTGCCCTTTTTTCATTTGCTTGTATCATAGTGTCTTTTATGACGCTATCAGCCATCCAAGGCATTGCAGGTTCGCCGTCTTTTCCTATCACTCTAACAAAAACTTCTTTTTCAAGCTCTGTGGTTTTGGCGTCTCTGATTACGCTTATCTTCAAAACAGCCATACGCGCGGGGTGAAGCAGAAGTGCATGAGAGCTTCTGTTATCAACATTTACTATAAAATTGTCTATATTTCTAATAATTGAAATATCAACATATTTTTTTAACATGTCAGAGTTTTTATGTGCCCCCGCAAAACCGTGAAAAGCGTGGGTTTTTGTTTCAATAATAGATGAAAAACTACCCTCTACTTTTGGCATGTGACAGCTTACGCAATTTGCTTCGTTCATCTCACTATTCACATTTGTCGAACAGAGGTTTAAACCTGCTTTGTTAACATTGTGCGAGTGGCATCCGACACAAATATTTCCATTTTTGAAATTTTTATTTTCATCTGTTTTAATCTTGTGGTAAGGTGAGTCAAGAGAACTTCTTCCAGCGCCATAATACTCTTTTTGAGTTTTACTTATAATATTTGTGTTGCTCTGCTTATGCTCCTCAATTTTTTCTATTCGGTGGCAATATGCACAACTGATGGCTTCTTGATGAGTAGCATTAGCGGCATCCGGCAGTGCTTTTTCACCTTGTTTTAACATCTTGTCTAGGTTATCTGCGGTCGGAGTATGACATTTGCCGCAACTGTACTGTTCCGTCTTCGTCATGGCTACCTGTTTGTTCCAAACTGCTTTATGGATAACATCTTTATCTACGGTTGCATTTGAGTGCATTGAGCCGTAAAACTCATCATATATCTGAGTGTGGCATTTTTGGCACTCCTTGCTCGGCGCAAATTCGTGAGCTGAGTCGTTGGCAAAAATAGAGATGCTAAGAAGCAAAATAAGAGAGATTGTTTTCATAAATATTCCTTTAATCGAGTGGCGTATTATAGCAGAGAAGCAAAGATATTAAAAAATGGGTGCTATAATCAGCTTATGAATTTAAAAGAATTAGAAGATAAAACTATATTGCTTTTTGGCAAGAGCCGTGCTTTTAGCAGTGATGAATTTGCTTCACAGATGAGGTTTCATAAAATCAATCTGGCGAATGAATTTGATGATAGCGTTGCTTTGGTTATTGAGGGTAAAATGATGACTCCTTACGAGCAAAAAGCAAGTAATGAGTTGTATGAAAAGAAATATCAGGGGCTGAAGTTTGTCTCCATAGATGTTTTGGAAAAAGAGTTGGCATCACACATAGACGCGGACACGCTTTTGATGAGCCTAAAACTCAGTCATGACAAAGAGAGACTAAAAAGTTTTTTACAAAACCCTATGATAAATGATGAACTCTTCTTTAAGCTTTTGAAGATGTACTCGTACAGAGGAGAAGATTTTTTTGAAAATGACTCTAACCGCGATGTTAGTGCTGCTTTTATTTTGAGATTTTACGAAAATATTGAGCGAAACCACAATGTCCAATACGCAACAACCGGCTTTATGCATCTTGTAGCACAGACAAAAAGTACGCAACTCTTAAAAGCCATCTCATTGCTTGAGCCGATAAAACAGAATCCTAAGATTCAATATGCAATTGCTATGAGTATTTGGTGCGATGATGAGATGCAGGAGTTGTTTTTCAAAACAAATAATCCTGATGTGCTAGAAGCGCTCTCACAAAACAAAAATTTAAAACGAACGCTTATTGAAGAGTTTTTAAAAGATGAGAAATTAGGAAGAAATGTAGCCAAAAATATAAAGTTAACAGATGAGCTTTTTGAACTTTTTAAAACAAATAAAATAGGATTGGCACTGAATGAAAGTTTGACCTTAGAGATGCAAG
Organism: Sulfurimonadaceae bacterium; assembly: GCA_942493175.1. Lineage (GTDB taxonomy): Bacteria > Campylobacterota > Campylobacteria > Campylobacterales > Sulfurimonadaceae > Sulfurimonas. The sequence continues at coordinate 1,762,489 of OW818672.1, read as the reverse complement.
AGGAGCTGCTAAGTTATGATGATGAAAAGATTTCGTATGCTTTGGCGCTTAATAACAGTATTGATGAAAAGATTTTAAATCTACTCTTAGAAAGTACAAATGAAGAGATTAGGTCGGCTATATATGAAAACAAAACAACACCGGTGGCTATACTTGAAAAAGCGTATAAAAACAATGAGTATCTTCAAGAGATAGCAAAAAATGAGAACACTCCGGTAGAAATTTTGTATCAACTGCAACTGGACTCCAAATACGTACGCTCTGTTATGGAAAATTCGGCATTTGGTAAATATATTCAACAAGAAAATATAGGATGGCAAATGTGAGAGCGACAAATTTAATAGTGACAATAACCTCTTTGGTGGAGCAAAAAGTTCCGACATTTTTATGGGGCGCACCGGGGATTGGAAAATCATCTATTGTAAAGCAGATTGCGCAGGATAAGGGAGTAGGGTTTATTGATTTGAGGCTCGCTCTTATGGACCCGACCGACCTAAAGGGGATTCCGTTTTATGACAAAGAGACACACACCGCTCTTTGGGCACCTCCCGCTTTTTTGCCGCGTGATGGAGAGGGGATTCTGTTTTTGGATGAGCTAAACTCCGCTCCGCCAAGCGTACAAGCCTCTGCGTATCAGCTTATACTTGACAGAAAAGTAGGCGAGTATGAACTCCCAGATGGTTGGGCGATAGTAGCTGCGGGAAACCGTGAGGGAGACAGAGGCGTGACTTACCGTATGCCAAGCCCTTTGGCAAACAGATTTGTTCACTTTGAGATGGAAGTCGATGTTGAAGATTGGCGCTTGTGGGCATATAAAAAAGGGCTTGATGAGAGAGTTATCTCATACATCTCATATAGAAATGAGCACTTGTTCACCTTTGATGCAAAGAGTGATGTAAAAAGCTTTGCAACTCCTAGAAGCTGGGAGTATGTTGACAAAATACTAAAGAGTACAATTACCAAAGAACTGCTTTTAGATACTCTTAGCGGAGCAGTAGGGCGAGAGGTCGGTGTCTCTTTTTTGAGCTTTGCCAAAGTTATAAACCGCCTTCCTGATATAGAAAATATCTTAAAAACCGGAAATGGCGAATATAGCGATGAGGTAGATGTTCTTTATGCTCTAAGTACTGGAGTTGTGAGTGCGTATCTTAAGGATAAAAACGAAGAAAAATTAGAAAATTTACTAAAATACACTCTTGGGCTAAAGAGCGAATTTGCGGTTATGATAGTTCAAGATTTGCAAAGAAACGGCGTGAGAATGGAGCATTCGGAGGTATTTAGGGAGTGGGTTAAGAAGTTTGCCTATCTTCTTGGGTAGCAGATGTCGCTAGAGCATAAAATCTCTCAGGCAAAAGCCAAACTTTTAGTTGACTATCCGCTCTTTGGAACAATCGCTTCGAGGCTCGAACTAATCCAAAATGATGATATACGAAGTTTTAAAAGCAACGGTATAAAGCTGGAGTACAACAGCGATTTTTTAGAAAAACTTAAGCCAAGCCAGATGGAGTTTGTTTTTGCAAACGGTGCAATGCACGCTTCTCTCGCTCATGAAGCAAGAAAAAACGGAAGAAGCGGCTGGCTCTGGCAGTTAGCGACCGACTATGCAATAAATGACATGTTGGTTGAAAATAACCTTGAGCGTCCCGATGAAGCCCACTACTCAAAACGCTTCAGCGGTCTTTATGCCGAGGAGATTTACGCACAGCTTAAAGATGATATTTTGCGTGATGAGCTTGAGTATGAGGCTGATAATTTTGATGATATTAATGATGCAAAAAACCAAAACTCTCCGCAAGAAGAGCTTCAAGATGAGCAGCTTTTTGACGAGTTTGCAAAAGTGGTTCTTGAAGAGGAGATGAGAAGCGGTGAAGTTCCAAGCTCTATGGAGAGATTTTTTAAAATTACATGTAGTGGCAAAATAAACTGGAGAGATGAGCTAAAAGCCGCACTTGAGAGGTTTCATAAAGATGATTATACGCTTCTTCCTCCAAGCAAAAAATTTTTACATGTAGGAATATATCTGCCATCTTGTATTAGCCAAAGATTTAATCTTGTCGTTGCGATTGACAGTTCTGGTTCTGTTGATGAAAAACTTATAAATGAGTTTTTGAGTGAGCTAAATTTTCTTATGAATACAATACAAAACTTTCAGATAGAGCTGCTTGTGTGCGATGATAAAATTCAGTCACACAAAACATTTTACGGCGGTGATATACTTGAAGCCGATATAAAAGGTGGCGGAGCTACTGATTTTAGGCCTATTTTTGAGTTTGTTGAACGAGAGCTAGAAGATACAAAACTGCTTCTCTATTTTACAGATTTGGATGGAATATTTCCAAAAGATGAGCCAAACTATGAAGTGAAGTGGATAGCTCCAAAAGAGAGAGATGTGCCCTTTGGAGAAGTTATTGTTTTGAGAGATTAGTTATGAACAATTTGGTTTCTGCCATTTTGTTTTGCGCTGTATAGCATCATATCTGCCTGATTTATACTCTCATCAAGCGTATCTTCACGGTTTATGGCAACACCGATGGAGATTGTAAATCTTATCTCTTCGCCTTTATCTGAAATTGTTACTGAATTTTGTACCCTTTCTCTTAATCTTTCAAAAATTTTCAATGCATTCTCTGCTGTAATATTTTTTACAGCTACGCAAAACTCTTCAGCGTTAAATCTTGCTACCACATCATTTTGGTTTGTGTTTGCTCTTAGGGTGTCTGCTACGCTGTTTATAGCTTTATTGCCTGTTTCATGCCCATAAGTGTCGTTTATCTTTTTAAAATAGTCGATATCAATCATAGCAATTGCAAAATTTTCATTTTCATTTGTTGCTTTTTCAAAATAGGTTTGCATATTATTTAAAAAGTAATTTTTGTTATAAAGACCCGTTAAAAAATCGCGATTTGCGTGGTTTGTTATGGCATGTATATTTTCTAACGCTTCAATGGAGTTGTTTACGCGGCATGAAAACTCCTCTTTTGAAAATGGTTTTTTGATGTAGTCATTTGCACCATTTTTCAAAAAGAGTGCAGTTGTTTCACTATCATCGTCGCCTGAAATAACTATAACGGACAAATCATTTTTGTTGTAAATTTTTCTTATCTCTTTTGTCAGCTCAAGTCCATTAATGACAGGCATATGATAGTCGGTTAAAACAAGGCTTATATCCGAAGTTACGCTTAAAATATTAAGTGCTTCCTCTCCATGTGCGACCGTTATAACCTTATAAAACATATTTTCAAGCATGCTTTGCATCTGTTTTCTAAAAATTATGGAGTCGTCAACAACTAAAATTTTATGATTTTGATTTTTATGAAGCCTTGTTATCATCTGAATTATATAGTTGACATCGTTTATGCCGCTTTTGTTTACATAATCTATGATATTTTTTTTGAGCATATCGTTTCTAAAATCTTTATCAATATTTGCACTTAAGACGATTACATGATTTTTATGCTCCAATGCATAATCAACAATCTCGCCATTTGGGGCATCCGGAAGGTTTAAATCAACAAGAGCCAAAAAATATTTATATCTCTTAAAAAAGAGCTTCGCCTCAGAGAGTTTATATGCTACATCAACCTCAAAATTAAGCTCAGCGCTTAACTTTTTTGCTATTAATTTAGCTAAAGTTTTGTTATCTTCTACTACTAATATTCTCTCCATAATTGCACAAACATCCTCATAAATTTTTTTATATTATAGTATAATTTTTTATGGATTATTTGAAAAATATTATTGAAAAATTAAGAGCTAACGAGAATGTTTTTTTAACGGGCGGAGCCGGCGTTGGAAAGACAACAATTACAAAAGATGTCATACAGTACTATGAAGCTGAAGCAAAAAAAGTCGCAAAACTTGCCTCAACCGGAATGGCTGCTACACTTATAAACGGGCAAACTCTGCATAGTTTTTTAGAGCTGGGAATCGCAAGTGATTTAGATGAGCTGCAAAGAAACGGCAAACTGGAGATTAGCAAAAAAACAAAAAAACTCATATCTAGCATGGATTTGGTTGTCATAGATGAGATTTCAATGGTGAGCGATACTCTGCTTGATATGATAAATCTTAGATTAAAACAGGCTAGCTTTAAGGGTGCCGTTCTTGTAGTTGGAGATTTTTTACAGCTTCCTCCTGTTGTGCGTGGTTATGGCGAGGTTAGATTTGCATTCGAGGGCGCTTCATGGAAAGAATTTAATTTTGAAACAGTAGAATTAACGCATATTTATAGAACAGACGACAAATATTTTATAGAACTTTTAGCATATATTAGAGACGGTTTTGTAGATGAAGAGGTACACAATAATCTCAACGAATATATAAAACCTCTGCCTGAGGATTTGAGTGAGTTTACCTTTTTGTTTGGAAAAAACAACTCTGCAGCGCTGCATAATAAAAATCAGCTAGAGTTTATAGAGAGTGAACTGTTTGTAAAAGAGGCTCAAATAATTAAACATGTCAAAACTGCTAAAGATATTGAAATAGAACGCTTTATGGATGATGCAAGAATAGAAAAAGAGCTTGAGTTAAAAATAGGCGTTCCTGTTCTCTTTACAAGAAATTCTTGGAACTATTTTAACGGCGAGCGCGGTATTTTAGTAAATATAGACAGCAGTTTTATATATGTTCAAAAGAGTGACGGCGTAGTTGTGAAGTTAGAAGCGGTAGCTCAAAGTAAAGAAGTCTGGAAAGAGAAGAGTGTAGGCGGCAAAAAAGAAATGCTTCAAGAGAGCCTTTTTAGCGTTTATCAATACCCGATAAAACTGGCTTACGCTATTACGATTCATAAATCACAAGGAATGTCCATTGTGGATTTGATAATTGAGACAAATGAGATTTTTGCGCCATCACAGTTTTATGTAGCAATATCCAGAAGCTCAAATCCGAAGCGTCTTAACCTTATTGCGCCCAAAAAACAGTGGAGAGATATAGTTTTTGTAAATCAAAAAGCTTTGGAGTTTACTAAGGGGCTATAAAAACTTTTTTATATCATTATAAGAGTTAATTTCATCTTTTTTAAGGTTGTAAATATTGAAGCTGAACTCAAGCTCCGCTCTTTTTATAAACTCTTCAAGCTCCTCTTCTTCATGCTTAATCAAAACATCATCTTTTAACAAAACTATAAAATCATTTGCCCTCGCCCTAAAAATAACTGCATCTTTAAAAAGTTTATTAAGAAGCAGTGCAAACTCTTTAAGAGCCTTATCTCCGGCCTCCCAGCCATGCTTTTTGTTATATATGTCAAATTTATGCAAAGAGATGATTACAGCTTTAACATATAGTGAATGGTTGTAATTTCCTGATAGAGTGGCCTCTAGAAATTTTACATTATAGAGGTCCGTAACAGCGTCTTTGTAGAAGTATGCAAATCTCTGCTGTTCTATTTGTGTTATTGGATTTTAATTGAAATCTTGAGAGATAATTATCTTTCCTAAGGCTTTTACAGCTGCCTCAACAACATCATCGTGATAGTGGATTTTACTTAGAGATTTTATCTCCTCTAGAGCATCGGCAACGCTTTTTTTGTGTTTATAAATTCTGTTTGTAGTCATTGCATCAAACGCATCTGCCACCATCATAATTCTTGAAAGAGGCGGAATATTATCACCAATTAAGCCATCTGGATAGCCGCTTCCGTCGTATTTTTCATGATGGTGCTTGACGATTTTTGAAATATCTCTAAACATTGGAATATCGCGGAGTATTTTATATCCGACATTGACATGCTCTTTTATAAGATTATGCTCAAGTTCCGAGAGTTTATCCGGTTTTAGCAGAACCGAATCAGGTGTTGCTATTTTTCCTATATCATGAAGAATTCCCGCTTTATAAATAAGTTTGCACTCATCCTCGCTGTAACCCATCTCTCTTGCTATCATCTCAGAGTAGTTGGCGACCCGTCCCGAGTGTCCTGCGGTGTATGAGTCTCTTTGCTCTATCATTGAGATTAGCGCATAGAGAATTTTTTGGTAATCTTTTACTTTCTCCTCTTCAAGCATTTGGAGCTGTTTGGCATTTTCAACAACCTCTTTCGTTCTTATATTTAGTAGATATTTAAAAAAAGCTACCACAATAGTCAATAATATCAGAAGAACAAAAATAATTGCCAAGACAATATATGCCCATAAGGGAATGTGAAAATGCTCCTTTTCGCTTAGCCATTTTGCGCTTGATTTATAGTAGATTGATTCTTTATCCTCTTTTAGCTCTCTGAGATGCGTGTCTATTTTTTCTACTGTTGATTTATTTTCATTTAGCTTGGAAAAAGCAAACTTCAGAGCTGCCGGATTTAAGAGTATCTGAGTGTGTTTTACATCAAATTTATCTTCATTTAGCTCTCCGTAATGTCTATTTACTGCTACCGCATCTGCCTCTCCGCTTTGTGTCAGCAAAAAAGCCTCTTCATAGCTCTCTACCAAAACAAAAGTGGGTTTTATGTTAAAGAGTTCGAAAATTTCTCTCATCTGCTCATGCTGAATGCTGTTTTTAAGCAGAGCTATTTTTTTGCCGTCAAGGTCTAATATGGATGATATCTTGCTTCTCTTGTTCTTAAATATTACAGACCAGTTTGAGAGGGCAATCTCTTTATTAAATAAAAAGCGTTCTTCTCTCTCTTTTGAGTAGGCAACATCGGGCATAATGTCAAGTTTGCCCTCTTCAAGCATCAAAAGACACTTTTCCCACTCACATTTTATGTAGTTTAAATGCCAGTTCTCTTTTTTTGCTATATCATCTAAAATGTCAACAAAGAAGCCTGATGGTTTGGAATTTTCGTCTAAAAATATTTTTGGAGGATTGTCATACATGCCGACTCTAAGCTCTTTTGCTTCATCGGCTATGATTGTGGTAAGAAAAATTAATATTGCAAAAAGTAGTTTCATGCAGCTATTTTACAATAAAATTAGCAGATTAGAGCCTTTAACATAAGCACTATTTAGAAACTATTTTGTACTATTCTCATCAAGTTTTATATATGTCTCATAATTAACTACACTTCCACCATACTTCTCTACATACTCTTTAGCGTCTTTTTCTTCCGCAAAGGCAAAGTATTCCTGCATTGTTCCATATTTGTGGCTGTTTATTACAAAAAATGCTTTTTTTGCGTCAATAAGACCATAATTTTTAGCATCGATAATGTAGTTGAGCTCTTGTTTTGTATGTTGTTTTTTTTGAACTTCTTTTTCCAAAGCAATTAGAGAAATTGCTATCAAAAATATTAATGATATAGCTTTCACACCATCCCCTTTTAATAAATTTTACATAGTCACAGAAGAGTTCAACGGCAAAAAAGCACTATTGAACTCTACTTTTAAAATTAATTACAGTTCGTTAGCGTGTTTAGTAAGGTATTCAGCAACACCCTCTGTGCTTGCTTTCATGCCCTCGTCACCTTTTTGCCATCCGGCAGCACATACTTCGCCGTGCTCGTCAGTAAATTGCATTGCATCTACCATACGAATCATTTCGTCGATGTTTCTTCCAAGTGGAAGATCATTGATTACTGCATGGCGAACAACGCCTTTGCCGTCTATTAAAAATGAACCGCGAAGCGCTACGGCTTCACCAAAAAGCACATCATAATCTCTAGAGATTTGCTTTGTAAGGTCAGCAACAAGTGGGTACTTGACACGACCGATACCACCGTTGTTTACAGGTGTTTCTCTCCATGCAAAGTGTGAAAACTGGCTGTCTACGGAAACACCGATGACATTTACGCCGCGGCTTTTAAACTCTTCAATTCTGTGTGAAAATGCGATTATTTCTGATGGACATACGAAAGTAAAGTCTAGTGGATAGAAAAACAGAACTGTACCTTTTTTACCAAAATTTTCAGATAATTTAAAATTATCAACTATCGTACCATCGGCTAAAACAGCTGTAGCTGTAAAATCTGGAGCTGGGTTTGTTACTAACATATACATGTCCTTTTGGTTTGTTTGCAAAATTTTAACAAAAGTATATTAATGAAAATCTGAGCATTTAAAGTTATAACCTTTTTTGATATACTTTCGGTGATTTATAGGGTAAGAACTTTTATTTTTTTTAGAAAAGTCTTTCTGCCTCTTCAGAGGCAAGCTTTAGTGCCTAAGCGGCTAGCGTAGCCAGTCTGGACTTTGTTCAGATTGGCGTTTTAAAATAATAGCAAGGAAAATCGATGACAAAAGAAGCTTCTGCTCAAAAAGAGTATATTTTTACTTCAGAGTCTGTAACAGAAGGACATCCTGATAAGATGGCAGATCAAATCAGTGATGCAATTTTGGATTATATTATTGAGCGGGATACTACCGCGCATGTTGCGTGCGAAACTTTGGTATCAAATGGGTTTTGTATAATAGCAGGCGAGCTCAAAACTACGACATATGCCCCGATGCAAGAGATTGTCCGCAGGGTTGTCCAAGAGATAGGATATACGGATGCTACATACGGCTTTGACTACCGCTCCGCCGCAGTTTTGAATGCCGTGGGAGAACAGTCTCCTGATATAAATCAGGGCGTGAGCCAAGCTGATGGCGAAATCGGAGCCGGAGATCAAGGTTTAATGTTTGGTTACGCTTGTCGTGAAACAGATGTTTTTATGCCTCTTCCTATATATTTGGCTCACCGTTTAACTCAAAGATTGGCTGAAGTTCGTAAAGATGGAATTATTCCATATCTTCGCCCGGATGGAAAGGCGCAAATCAGTATTAAGTATATTGGCGATAAACCTGTTTATGTCGATACAGTAGTTGTTTCAACTCAACACGCTCCGGATGTTTCTCAAGAAAAAATTCATGAAGATGTAATTAGAGAAGTTATAAGACATGTAATTCCGGCTGATATGATGGATGAGAACACTATTTTTCATATAAATCCAACCGGAAAATTTGTAATCGGAGGTCCTCAAGGCGATGCAGGGTTGACGGGGCGAAAAATAATAGTCGATACATACGGCGGAAGCTGTCCTCACGGCGGCGGTGCATTTAGCGGCAAGGACCCGACCAAAGTTGACAGAAGTGCTGCTTATGCGGCAAGACATATTGCAAAAAATTTAGTCGCAGCCGGTGCGTGTAACAAGGTAACTATACAAATTTCCTACGCAATAGGTATAGTTCAGCCGACCTCCATAATGGTAAACACACATGGAACAGGCAAGGTAAGCGAAGAGAAGATAGAAAAGTGCGTTAAAGAGCTGTTTGATTTATCTCCAAAAGGAATTATAGTAGCACTCGATTTATTGCGCCCAATTTACAGAAAAACAGCGACATATGGGCATTTTGGAAGAGAAGATAGTGATTTTACATGGGAAAAAATAGATAGAGTAGATGATATTAAGAGATACTTAAAACTTTAATAATAATCAGTTTTTTAAACGAGGAGATATTTTTATATGAAAAGCGTAACAAATTTATATTATTATGCTTTTATCCAAGATATTTTAGCTATCTTTAAAAATCTTTTGTTAAACTTACCACGAAATTAAAAACTAGGAGAATCCTATGGCAGTAATTATTGGCGATACATGTATTAACTGTGGTGCTTGTATAGATGAGTGTCCGGTAGAAGCAATCGTAGATGAAGATGATAACCCAACGGGTGAAGAAATTTATTATGTATATGCAAACAAATGTGTAGAGTGTGTTGGTCATCATGATGAGCCGGCATGTGCTACTGCATGTCCGACTGAGGGATGTATTACTTGGGATGCTATCGGTGAAAGCCCAGCGCATCGTGAAGATATTACAGCTAGTATGCGCGGAATCGGCAAACCTGTAGTAGATTAATTTTTGCAAAATCACAAAGTGTTTTACGCTTTGTGATACTCTCTTTTAACCATTAAACCTGCAAATTTATCTTTTTAATTTAAAATCAATTCTTTTTTAGGTACAATTCCACCCTAATTTTATATATTTAATAGGAGATTTGATGGAACGAACACTATCAATAATAAAACCGGATGCCGTTGCTAAAGGTGTTATAGGTAAGATTTTAGACCGTTTTGAGAGCAATGGTTTAAAGATAGCAGCAACTAGAAAAATGCAACTTTCTCGTGCAGATGCAGAAGCATTTTATGCAGTTCACTCTGAGAGACCTTTTTTCGGTGATTTAGTTGATTTTATGATCAGTGGTCCAGTAGTTGTTTCCGTACTTGTAGGTGAAAATGCACTTATGAAGAATCGCAATCTTATGGGTGCTACTAATCCTAAAGAGGCAGAAGCTGGAACAATTCGTGCAGATTTCGCTGAAAATATAGATGCAAACGCGGTTCACGGAAGTGATTCATTGGAAAATGCGGCTGTTGAAATTGCATTCTTTTTCTCTGAGAGAGAAATTTCATAAGTAGATCTTTTTGAAAGTATCTCTTAAGAAGGTTAATAAAACACCGTTAGATTTTGAAGTTAAATCTAATGAAATAACTTTTAAAGGTTATTTACAGTATGATGCCGACAAATTAATTTTGCTAAAAGCACGATTAAATGGAAAAATTGACGCAGATTGTGATGTTTGTGCTAATGAGTATAAACTTGATATAGATGAAGAGATAGAATTTTTCATCTCTGACGGTATTTATGAAAAAAGTGAAGATTCTCTTTTAGATGTTGTGGAAGCTTTGGATTCCATAGCTGACCTAGAAGAGTTGATGAACTCTGAAATAGAACTCATTAAAAGCGATTACAACAGTTGTGAAGATTGTAAGAAAATTAGTGCTTCAGAAGAAGAAGCGTTTTAAATAAACAAAAAAGAAAGGAATATATTATGGCAGTACCAAAAAGAAGAGTATCTCATTCTCGTTCAGCGAAAAGAAGAACTCACTATAAAATTACTTTAGCTAAACCGGTTAAAGACAAAGACGGAACATACAAGTTACCACACCATATTAACCCAACAACTGGTGAGTACAAATAGTCAATGGTAAAGATTGCTATTGATGCAATGGGCGGGGACTTCGGTCCTAAGCCAATTGTAGAAGGCTGTATTCAAGCTCTCAAACAAAAACATTTTATTCCTATTCTTGTAGGTAAAAAATCAGAAATTTTACCTCTGTTACCAAAGCGTTATAGAGATAAGATTTCCATAGTTGAAGCTGATGATGTTATATCTATGGATGACGCAGCTACTGATGCCCTTAAAAGATGTGAGAGTTCAATCTATAAAGCCATCGAATTGGTAAAAAATGGTGAAGCACATGGTGTAGTTTCTGCTGGACACAGTGGAGCAACTATGACTTTAGCTACTCTTAGATTAGGGCGTTTAAAAGGCGTTTTAAGACCAGCTCTTGTTGCTCTTATGCCTACAAAAAGTTCTCGCAGATCAATTATATTAGATGTCGGAGCAAATGTTGACTCTAAACCTGAGCATTTAGCGCAGTTTGCGGTAATGGGCGGATGCTATGCTGAAGATATGTTTAAAATATCTACTCCATCAATCGGTCTTTTGGCAAATGGCGAAGAGAAAAGCAAAGGTAATGAAGTTACAAAAGCAGCATTCAAGCTTATTGAAGGCTACAAAGGCTTTAAGGGTAATGTTGAGGGTAGTGATATTTTTAATGCAACTTGTGATGTTATAGTTTGTGATGGTTTTGTCGGTAATTTAGTATTAAAAGCATCAGAGGGTGTGGCTTCCACCATTAGTGGCTTAATTAAAGATTACATTAGAAAATCTCCAATAGCTATCACTGGAGCACTTTTAATGAGAAAAGTATTTGTGTTGCTTAAAAAACAGATGGATTATGCTGAGATAGGCGGTGCGCCACTCATCGGAATTCAAGGCTGCGCAATTGTCAGTCATGGCAAAAGTAATCCAAAAGCAATAAAAAATGCAATTTTTCAAGCGATTAGTTATGTTGATACAGGCGTAAATGAACACATTATACAAAGACTTGAAGCGTTAAAAAACAAGGAAAATTAATGGCATATGCTGCATTTCGTTCCATAGGTGCTTATGCTCCTAGTAAAGTGCTATCTAATGATGACCTCGCTGAGATGGTTGACACATCGGATGAGTGGATAACAAAAAGAACCGGCATAAAAGAGCGTCGTATTGCGGCAAATGACGAGTTTACCAGCGATATGGGCATGAAAGCTGCCGAAAAAGCTATTGAGAGAAGCGGTTTAGATAAAAATCAAATAGATATGGTAATTTGTGCAACAATTTCACCGGATTATTTTTGTATGCCATCAACTGCTACTATCATCTCTACAAAATTGGGACTTGGAAATGTTACGGCATTTGACATCTCGGCGGCTTGTACGGGCTTTGTATATATTTTATCAATTGCAAAAGCATTTATAGAATCCGGAATGAAAAAAAATGTTCTAATCATAGGTGCTGAAAAATTATCTGCAATTACTGACTACACAGATAGAGCAACATGTATTCTTTTTGGCGATGGTGCAGGGGCAGCGGTTATTAGTGCGACTGATAACAAAGATGAAGCAATCATAGATATTCATACCGGAGCTGATGGACAATTTGCAGATTTGCTTATGTCGCCAAACGGCGGAAGCGGCTCTTTTCATGACACTTTAGAACAGGAAGCAACAAGCTGTTTTATGCAGATGAAAGGAAACGAGACTTTTAAAGTTGCAGTTAAAACTTTGACAAAAGATGTTGTAGAGATATTAAAAGAGAACAATATTCAAAGTTCTGACATTAAACATTTTGTACCGCATCAAGCAAATTTGAGAATTATAAAAGCTGTCGGTGACGCTCTAAAATTAGAAGATGAGCAGGTAGTTTTAACAGTTGAAAAATATGGAAACACATCGGGCGCTTCTATCCCGATGGCGATAAACGATATTTATGAAAGCGGAAGATTGCAAGCTGGTGAGCTTATGTTGCTTGATGCTTTTGGAGGGGGGCTTACATGGGGTTCGGCTTTAGTCCCATTTAGCCCTTTAAAATAACTCTTTTCTCCTATTTCGGCGTTAGAAATGAATTTTCTTTCGTCACTTACTCCAAGTAAGCTCCTCAACAAAATTAATCTCTGCCTTGAACTAGAAGAAAATAGAGAATTTTAATTTTTAACCTAAGTGAGCGAGCTTGGGTTAAAAATTATCCAACAATGGCTTCTCTAACTCTTTTATAAAACTCCTCTTCATCTGGAAGATTTAAATTTGCCTCTCTTAATTTTTCTCCCCACATCGGGTTTGGAAAGTAGCTGTCATCTTTAAATCTTGCCATTACATGAATATGAACTCTTGGAAGCATATTGCCAAATGATGCCATATTTATTTTTGCCGGGTTATAGTAGTTTTTTATCTCATGTTCTACTATGTCATAAATTTCCCAAAGTCTAATTCGTAACTCTTTTGGAATATCACTTAACTCTTTGTATGGCTCTTTGGTAAATATTTTAAGCCATGGAATCTCGCTAGATTCTTTTTCTATGTATAGTTCATTATCTTCATAAATAATCATATTGTCTCTTTTTTGATTAAATTATATCGTTTTTATGAAGGTTAAGGAGTGTATATCTTTTGTATTTATGCGAAAAGCTTTAGGGGTTTGCAAAGGACACAAGTGTCCTTGCCACTAAAATGGACTTGTTCATTTTAGTGTATAATATCAGATAGTAGTTTTTTAGTCTCTAGTTCTTGAACGGTTTCTATCGCCGCTTGGACGACTTCTCTCACCGCCAGCAGAGCCACCGCTAGCATTCGCGCCACGGTAACCGCCGCCGCTTGGGCGACTTCTTTCACCGCTTTCGCTTGAACGAGGTTTGTCACCGCTAGTGCGGTTTCTATCGCCGCTTCCAGAACGGTTTCTGTCGCCGCTTCCGCCTGTACGACTTCTTGTTCCCTTGTAACCGCCACGACCGCCACTTCTGTTATCGCCTCTTTTACTAGCACGATCAAGTATTGCTGCTAATTTATCAGCAGGGATTCCGATAGAATTTGGACCGGCAATTGTCTGCTTGTCTAAAATCATAGAAACCAGCTTAAACATAATAGTTGCTTCATCTATATCTTCTTTTAACAGATCAAGAATTTGATGTGCTTCATCGTAAATTTTTTGGTTTTCTATTGTCGTAACAATAGTTTTTAAGTTAGTAGCTCTTAAATCATTCTTACTTGGAACAAATGCGTGAGTCATTGTTGTTCCAACTTTTGTTTTGATGCGTTGAAGCTCTTTGAACTCTAGCGGAGTTAAAAGTGTAATAGCTTTACCTTTAGTTCCTGCACGACCTGTTCGCCCTATACGGTGAACATAAGACTCTGGGTCAAAAGGAATATGGTAGTTGAAAACATGAGATATATTGTCAACATGTATACCGCGAGCAGCAACATCTGTAGCAACTAAAACTTTAACACCATTGTTTTTAAAGCCTTTGATTACTGTTTCGCGTTGGCGTTGCTCCATATCTCCATGAAGTCCATTTGCCAAGTATCCAGCATTTGAAAGCACATTTGAAAGTCTGTCTACTTCGCTTTTTGTTCTACAAAATACTATTGACTTGTCACACCCTTCTGAATCCATCAAACGAATGATTGCATCATCACGCTCAGACTCTTCTATCACATAGTACTCTTGATTAATGTCTGTATTTGTAGTTTCACCTTTTGTGATACTAATAAATTCAGGATTATCTAAAATTCTCTCAGCAAGAAGCTTGATTGGTTTTGGCATAGTAGCTGAAAAAAGAAGAGTTTGGCGATTTGACGGAAGGTACGAAAAAATTTCATTAATATCATCCAAAAATCCCATGTCAAGCATCTCATCAGCTTCATCAAGTACAACAATACTTGGAGCAAAATTCTTTAAAAGATTCTTTTTAAGAATATCTAAAAGTCTGCCCGGAGTTGCAACAACAACGCTTGCGCCTCTTTCTATAAGGTCGATTTGTCTATTGTAAGAGCTTCCGCCATAAACCGTTACAGTTCTAGCACCTATGTTTCTTCCATACTTGAATAGTTCATCACTAACCTGAGTAGCAAGTTCGCGAGTCGGAGTGATAACCAAAATACCTACTCCGTCATTTGGGTTAATGTTATTTAGTGCAGGAAGACCAAAAGCTGCTGTTTTACCAGTACCCGTATGAGCTTGACCAACAATGTCACGACCTGCTAATATAAACGGTATTGCCGCTGCTTGAATCGGGCTTGGTACTGTAAAGCCAGCCTCTTTGATACTTTTAAGTATCTCTTTTTTCAATCCTAAATCATCAAATGTGATTACTTTTTCTTCTGTTTGTGTTTGTGCATTTTCTTGCATCATTTTCCTTTAAATAGGAGATGATACAAGCATGTCATACTTGACATGGCACCTTCCCCTAAAATATTTGGCGAATTATACCCAAATATATCGTGTTTTTGATTTAAATAAATTATATTGTGGATTATTTAAGTTTATATTGTGTAGATAAATAAGATAAAATGAAAATAGATGTAGTGATAATTTTTATAATTACAAGAAATCGTAAATTTTTTAGTTTTTAGATATTATTATAAAATAGATAAAATAGGAAAATAAAATTATGCAGATACAAACACAGTACAGCTACGAAAAAACTTGGAGAACAACGAAAGAGGATGATCTTTTAAAGATTATAGAAGAAGAGATTGGTGATGCCGATCCAAAAGGTACGCTAGCTTATGTTAAAGAGGCTATAAAAAACGCTAAGGTTATAACAGTCGGTAATTGTAGGTTTAGGGAAGAGAAAAAAGAGATAGCTGAGGAAAAAAAATGATAAACGATATAGCAAAACTTATTTTAAGGCTTAGTGTTGGAGTAATGATGCTTTTTCATGGGCTTGATAAAATAATTAACGGTATAGTCGGGATAAAACATTTAACTGTGAGTGCAGGACTTCCAGAGTTTCTGGCTTATGGTGTATTTGTAGGCGAGGTTATAGTTCCAATTTTAATTCTGCTTGGAGTTTATGCAAGAGTTGCATCTCTAATTTTGGCACTAAATATGTGTTTTGCAATCTTTTTAGCATATGGTAGTTCACTTTTTAAATTAGGCGAACATGGTGTGCCATCTTTTGAGCTTCCGTTTTTATATCTTATAATGTCGCTTCTGATATTTGTTTTTGGAAGCGGAAAATACGCGCTCAACACTAAATAGAGTTCTTTCAGAACTCTTTCACGCTAAATGAGCAAGCCCACTTAGCTGCGCTAGCCGCTATGGCACTAAAGCTTGCCGCATAAAGCGGCAGATTAGCTGATTATAGATGGGGAACTTTAATTTTAGAGTTTAAACTCCATCCGATAACTATCATTAAAACAACAACTCCAAAAGCAGGTATAAATTCATAAGTAGAAGCCAGATAAACTAGCCAGAGCAAAATTGCACCAAGAGGTGTTGGAACGCCTGTAAAAAACTTTTTAACCTCTCCTGCATCTGCATTTATATTAAACTGAATAAGTCTTCTAAGACCGGAAATAACATAATAGATACTAACAACCGCTGCGACTAAAATTGAGATGCCGGAAAAACTTACGACATAAACGGCCTGAAATATTAAAAACACAGGTACAAGAACAAAACTCAAAAAGTCTGCAAAACTGTCAAGCTGTACCCCAAACTCATTCGATAGGTTAAATTTTCTGGCAATTTTGCCATCAAAAATATCAAAAGCTCCGCCAATCCAAGCTAGGATAATAGCAATAAAAAAATTATTTTGAGTTATGAAATATGTAGCCATAAGCCCTGCTGTGATATTTACGAAAGTAAAAAGATTAGCCAGATTAAAGTGGGATGTGCTTATGAATAAAAATTTCATTTATTTCCTTTATGAGTTGTGAAATTATAACCAACAAAAGAGTTAAAAATCTAATTTCTATCATACTACAATAATAAAAGAAATAAAATATGTTATAGTAATACTAGAAAGTTTTATGAAATAGAGGGGGGATTATTTATGAATTTTTTAAACAATTTTAAGATAAGACAGATATTGGTGGTTGCAGCAGGGATGATATTTGGTGTGCTTGTGCTTACCACAGTTTTAAATCAACAAAGTATGAATAGTATTCAAAAAAAATCTGATAAGCAGATGGAAGAGGTTCTTCCAAATCTTTTTGATATTTTAGAGTTGCAACTGAGTGTTATTCAGGTGCAGCAGTGGCTTACGGATGCCTCTGCGACAAGAGCTTTGGACGGGCTTGATGATGGTTTTTCAGAAGCGGGTAAGAATTTTATTAATGCAAATATGATTGTAGATAGATTAATTAAATCTGATAAAGAGCTTGGTAATGATAAGGCGGTTATTGAGTTAGAGAATTTTAAGCGTGAGTTGCAGGAGTATTATAATATAGCAGTCGAGATGGCAAATGTTTATGTGAAAGATGGACCGAGTGAAGGAAATAAGCTAATGAAAAAGCTTGACCCTTTTGCCGAAAAACTTATCGCTAAGCTTGAGACATGGGTGGCAACACATAAAGAGGAATCAAAAAAAGAGGCTGAGGAGATAAACCATAATATTGCTAATTTTGGAGTTCAGAGCTTAATCCTTTCAGTCATCTTAATGGTAATTGTTGCTGCCGGATTTATTGTTATAAACCTTATCTTAAACTCTATAGCCAAGATAGATCTCTATCTTGATAAACTTTCAAAACTTGATTTTACGACAAAGCTTGAGATTGCAGGCAAAAATGAGATAGCTTTAATCGCTAAAAATTTATCCAAAGTTATTGTTTCAATTAAAGATTTTATAGCTGAAGCAAAAAATTCTTCCAATGAAAACGCATCTATATCGCACGAGCTCTCAATTACCTCTAATGTTGTTGGCAAAAAAGTGGAAGATGTAATGGAGATTGTAAAAAAAGCAAACGAAAAAGCTAAAAAAGTAAGCCAAGAGATTGAAATATCTATAGAGTATGCTAATGGCAGCCGTAAAAATACAGCTAAAGCTAACGAAAATTTAGATGAAGCTGCGAATGAAATAATGCGTCTTACAGAGGATGTTCAAAAAACTGCAGCGATTGAAGTTGAAATGGCACAGCAGATAAATCAGTTGAGGACTGAAGCTGAACAGGTAAAAAGTGTTTTGGGCGTAATTGGAGATATAGCGGATCAGACAAACCTTTTAGCGTTAAATGCAGCTATAGAAGCTGCCCGTGCCGGTGAGCATGGACGAGGTTTTGCCGTAGTAGCTGATGAGGTTAGAAAATTGGCTGAGAGAACGCAAAAAAGTCTTGTTGAGATACAATCTACTATAAATATAATAGTGCAGTCAATCATGGAAGCAAGCTCTCAGATGAATAGAAATTCAGAGCATATTCAAAACTTAGCAAATATTTCATCCGGAGTGGAGTTGAAAATAAGTGCAACCTTGCAGATTATGCATGAAGCGGCATTAACAAATGAAAAAACAGCTAGAGATTATCAAAATACAGGACAGCTGGTAAATAATGTTTCATCAGAAATAGATAGTGTCAGCGAAATAGTAGCTTCAAATGCAAGAAGTGTTGAAGAGATAGCTGCGGCAGCGGATCACTTAAACAGTATGACAGAGATGCTAAATCGTAAAATGGAACAATTTAGAGTTTAAAATTAAATAATTTAAAAATGGATTCAGATGAATAATTTTATTAGATTGGATGCTGTTGCTGTTTTAGTATTGCCTCTGTTGTCTATGGCGGATGAAAATAAAGCATTGACACCAAATCAAATGTTTGAAAACGGCAAAGTTTATGGGAATATAAGAACAATGTATGCTGGATATGATTATAAGACATCAGCTCAAAATGATATATATTCTAGCGCAATTGGCGGCAGTTTGAAGTATGAGTTGGCTGAGCTAAACGGTTTTAATGCTGCTGCTGCTTTTACAATGTCACATGATATAGGTTTCGCGACGGGAGATGAGGGTAGTAAACAAAATCCTGAACTATCATCATCTGAGGGCAAATACACAGCTCTTAGTGAAGCGTATCTAAACTACAAATATGATAGCTTTAATTTTCGTGCGGGTCGTCAAGTTATTGACACGCCTTTGGCAGACAGCGATGATATTAGAATGATTCCCAATACATTTGAAGCATACATTGTTACATACGAATTTTCAAATTTTAGTTTTATGGCAGGTAAATTGCAAAAATGGCAGGGGTATGATGCCGGACTTGATGATGGCTGGGTTGAAGCCGGAGAAGATGGTACATGGTTTGGAGGGGTTGCCTATAGTGACGATATGGTAGAGGCTAACGCTTGGTATTACAATATTACAAAATTAACCAACGCTGCGTATTTTGATGCAACTCTTAAATATGAGATAAATAGTAATATCTCTACCCTTGCCTCTGCTCAATATTTAAATGAGAGTGAAATTAGTAATAGCGGTACAAAAGCTACTATTTATGGAGCAAAAGCGAAGTTATCAGCTTATGGAGTAACGCTTGGAACCGCATATAATAAATCAGATAGAAAAGCAGACAAAGAAAGTTTTAGCGGGCTTGGAGGCGGAACACTTTTTACAAGCATGGATACTATGATTTTAAATGAAATAACAAGCGACCGTGATGCAGAAGCACTAGTCGGAACTATTGCTTATGAAGTAGATAAGTTGACACTTACATATTCCTATGGTAATTTTAACGGCGATGCCGATGGCGTAGGTAATAAAGCTCATATTGTAGAGCAAAATATCGGGCTTGAATATAATATTATAGAAGATAAATTTGCAGTCAGCGCTGTTTATGCAGTACAAGAAGATAGAGAGAGTTCAGTAAAAACAGATAATGACTGGAGTAGATTTCAATTGATGGCGGTGTATAGTTTTTAGTTTAACCGATATTTAATATGATATTTATTATCATTATGAAAAACAAGAAGAGAATATGCCAAATAAAACTCACAAGAGTGACATAAAAAAATTAATTGATTGTGAAAAATCATGTGTGGTGAGAGTTGTTAAATTGAATGCCGACACCGAACTAAAGCAGAGATTGATATCTTTTGGGATAATGAAAGAAGCAGTTCTTGAAGTACTTGAACTAGCCCCTGCAAAGAGTACCATAGAGGTAAAAGTCGGCAAAATGAGAATAGCTCTTCGCGCGCAGGAAGCTGCTTTAATAGAGGTTCAAACGATATGAACAAAAATGTAAAATCTTGCCCGATAACAGCAAAACATATAAAAGTAGCACTTGTCGGTCAACCAAATGTCGGCAAAAGTATGCTGATAAATTCTATATCAAATGCACATCTGCATGTAGGAAATTTTACGGGCGTAACGGTAGAAAAAAGCGAAGTTCTTTTTGACTATAAAGATTATCACTTTACGGTTGTTGATTTACCGGGAACTTATGCGCTGAGTGACTACTCAATCGAAGAGAGGGTGACAAGCGAGTACCTCTCAAATGCATATTATGATTTGATAATAAATGTTGTTGACTCTACAAATCTTGAAAAAAATCTTCAGTTAACCGCCGAACTTATGAGTGTCGGCAAAAAGATGATACTTGCGCTGAATATGAGTGATGAAGCGGATAAAGAGGGCATTGAGATAGATAACAGATATATGTCAGAACTTCTTGGGTTTGCTTGTGTAAAAGTATCTGCTGCTACAAAAGAGGGTATTGGCGAACTGATAGAAGCCATACTAAAAGAGTATGAAAACGAAACTTTGGAGTATAAGCTTATCTTCAGCGAGGCAGTTGAAGAGGAGATAAGCATAATCTGTGATTATTTTGCTAAGCACAAATATGAGGATGAAAATTCTTATAGAAATATAGCGATAAATCTTCTTAAAAGTGATAAAAAGACTTATGCAAAGCTTCATGACGACCCTATTTGGACAGAGTTGCAACCGATTCTTATAGAGTCATCAAAGCATGTTGAACTTCACCATGACAGCGATGATATAAAAGAGGCTTTTGCTTCGGAGTATGCTTCATTTAATAGAGGAGTAGTTGCTGAGGTTCTTAAACAAAACAGAGAAGTTGAAAAGAAAACACTTACCGATAAAATTGACAGCGTTTTAATACATCAAATATTCGGTATACCGATATTTCTATTTTTCATGTGGGCGCTATTTCAGCTTACTTTTGAAATCGGCTCAATTCCGATGGAGTGGATTGATGCTTTTTTCTCTTGGTTTGGCGATACAGTCGGTGCAACAATAGCCAATGATGATATTCGCTCGCTTGTAGTAGATGGAATAATATCCGGTGTCGGGGCGGTTGTCCTTTTTGTTCCAAACATAGCTATTCTTTTTGTCGGTATTGCTCTTTTGGAGAGTACTGGTTATATGTCAAGAGTTGCATTTTTGCTTGATGGATTTTTTCATAAATTTGGTCTTCATGGACAGTCGTTTATACCGCTTGTAACAGGTTTTGGCTGTTCTATTCCGGCTTATATGTCGGCAAGAATTTTAAAAAACGACCGTGACAGACTTTTAACTCTCTTTATAATAGGATTTATGAGCTGTGGAGCAAGGCTGCCTGTGTATGTGCTTTTTGCTGGTGCATTTTTCTCGGAGAGTATGGCAGGAAACATTCTTTTTGCTATTTACATAACCGGTGCTGTACTTGGGTTGTTTGCAGCTAAAGTTTTAAAATTAACCGCTTTTAAAGGCATAGATGAGCCTTTTGTTATGGAGATGCCAAAATACAGGCTTCCATCAGCTAAGCTGATTTGGCACACTGTTGTTACAAAAACTTTAATGTATCTAAAAAAAGCCGGTACATTTATTGCGGCCGCATCAATGATTATATGGTTTTTAAGCAACTATCCGCATAATTTAGAACTAAAAGAAGAGTACGGTAAGAAAATCGAAAATGCCATAGATGAAAAAGAGAAAAAAGAGCTTGCAAACAGATTTTCTGAAGCTAATTTAGAGCAGAGTTATCTGGGTAAAATCGGTAAATTTTCAGAGCCTGTTTTTGCACCGCTTGGTTTTGACTGGAAGATGAGTGTCGCTCTTCAAGCGGGACTTGCAGCAAAAGAGATTGTTGTCTCAACGCTTGGCGTTCTTTACTCTTTGGGAGATGATGTAGATGAAGAAAATAGTTCGCTAAAAGAGATAATCTCTAAAAACATTCCGTTTCCCTCAGCCGTAGCATTTATAGTAGTAGTTATGATATATCTGCCTTGTTTGGCGGCTTCGGTTGTCTTTACTCGTGAAGCCGGCGGTATAAAATACTTTTTTTATCTTTTGGCATTTACATCAATAGTTGCTTATTCGTTGGCATTTATAGCTTATAACGCAGCTTTGTTTTTTACCGCTTAATTATTATTTTGTTTTAAGAGCGAGGTTATTATACTATTGGCATAAGATAATTTTTTAGGAGTAAGGCATGGCAAAATTTGGCAATTCAATCATCAAGGGTTTGGAGATAAAAGAGATAATAACCGCATTAAATAGAGCTTATGCGGATGAGTGGTTAGCATATTATCAATATTTTATTGAAGCAAAAGTTGTTAAAGGGATTATGAAAGATGCAGCGATAGTTGAACTCACTCAACATGCGGCTGATGAACTTAGACATGCAAATATGGTTGCAGATAGAATTATACAATTAGGCGGAGTACCACTGCTTAATCCAAAAGAGTGGTTTTCTCATACCAATTGCGGTTACGAGGAGCCAAAAGAGTTTGATGTCGTAAAAATCTTGCAAGACTCCATAAAAGGAGAGCAGTGCGCCATATCTATATATTCACAGCTAGTTGATATGACGAGAGATAAAGATATAGTAACTTACGATATTGTTTCTCAGATACTTGCCGATGAGGTCGGGCATGAAGAGGATTTACAAACCCTTCATGATGATATTACAGAGTTTATATCAGATTTGAAAAAATCACTAAATTAACAAAATATGTATCATTTTATTGTCATTAACTACTTATTAGTTGACATCTGTTAAGATTCATCTATGAAAAAAATATTAATGATTGAAGATGACTTAGAATTAGCGGAGATACTCACTGAATATCTTGAGCAATTTAAGTTTGAGGTTATCACAGAAGATGACCCTTTTAAAGCTGTAAGTATATTGAAGTTGGAACCTTTTGATTTGGTTATCTTAGATTTGACACTACCTGGCATGGACGGGTTGGAAGTTTGCGAAGCAATTCGTGAGAGACAAGATATTCCAATCATTATCTCATCTGCTAGAAGCGATGTTACGGATAAAGTAAAAGCGCTTGAACTCGGAGCTGATGATTATATTCCAAAGCCGTATGATCCAAGAGAACTAGAAGCCAGAATACACTCGGTGCTAAGACGATATGAAGCAAAATCACAACAAAAAGAGGAGTCAAAAAGCGACTTCAAGTGTGATGTTTCATCAATGATGATTACTTACAAAGGCAGAAATATAGACCTTACAAACGCAGAATTCGGGATACTTTCATATATGATTGCAAAACAGGGTCTTGTTGTTTCAAGAGAAGATTTGATTCATAATGTAAATGCTATAAACGAGGACTCTTCAAACAAAAGTATTGATGTTATGGTTGGAAGAATCAGAAATAAATTAGGGGATAAATCTCTTATTGAATCAGTAAGAGGCGTTGGTTATAAACTTCTTAAGTAAACTACTCTTCAGTTTGGAGATAAACCGATGCGTCAACATGCTGTTTTAATAACCGTCCTCTTTGCACTCGTGGTTACTTTGGTAAGTGTGAGTGTAGTCTTTTGGGAATTTTTTCAGCTTGATAAACAACACTACATAAATCATATCTTTACAAAACACGCGACAATTACCCAGATATATCAACAGCATCAGCAAAAAATGGATTCACAAATTATGCTTGAAGCAAATTTGGCTGTATATAATTTTGTGCTTGAAAAAGATGAGAGAGATATACAAACAATCCTTAAAAATGCAAAACTTTTAATGAAAAAGGAGTTTCAAAGCGTCAACGCTTCCTTGTTGTTTTCTGTCGAGGGTTTCTACACTAAAAAAGTTGTAACAGATCTGAGTGCCAATATGTTAGAGTTTAACAAAAGAATATATTTTTATATAGAATCCCCGTCCTCTTCGGTTCTTATTCTTGATGAGGAGCTAAAACCGTATAAATATTGGAATGTTGCCTACTCATACTTGGTGATTATATTGATAATCTCTTTCTCTTTTGTTTTGATTTTACGAAAATTAAGACCGCTAATTAGGCTTAGAAAAAAAATTGCACTTTATGGTGATGGGGATATGAATATATCTTTTAGAGCTAAAGGTCATGACGAAATAGCATTAATCTCAAATGAGCTTGAAGCGACAAGAAGAAAAATTAACATTATTTTAGAATCAAGAACCCTATTTTTACGAAATATTATGCATGAGTTAAAGACACCTATTGCAAAAGGAACAATCGCAACTCAAATGTTAGAGTCTCAAAAACAAAAAGATAGATTTAGCTCTATTTTTGGACGCTTAGAGTCACTAATTAATGAGTTTGCTCTTATTGAAGAGGTTACGAGCCTTGGAGATAAAACAGATTTTAAAGAGTATCGGCTTGTTGATATAATTGACGGTGCTATAGATATGGCGATGATAGAGAGAAGCAGTGTAACAATCAATGTTGATGCCAGTCACAAAATTAACGCAAATTATAGACTCTATACAACCGCCATAAAAAACATGATAGATAATGGCATAAAATATTCAACAGATTCACATGCAACAATCTTAATAAAAAACGGCGAATTGGCATTTGAGAGCAAGGGAGCTTGTATCTCACATCCTCTGAAGTATTATATAGAGCCTTTTACTAAAGACAATCCCTCAAAAAATAGTTTTGGTCTTGGTTTGTACCTTGTTGATTCTATTTTAAAAGTTCATCATCAAGTTCTAGCGCATGAGTATGAAAACGGTGTAAACCGCTTTATATTTGCGTAAGTTTTTATATGTAAACTATTGATATGGAAAAATATTTGAAAAAAACAACATTTATCTTATTGGCACTGTCTCTTTTTACTTTTGGCTGGATTAGCCATATACTCTATGATGATATAAAAGAATTTTTCAGAGAAAAAACTCTAAATAAGATAAAAAAAGGCGGAGTTTTAAATGTTGTGTTACTCAACTCGGCATCAACATATTATATAGGTTCAGATGGACCGAAAGGCTTTGAGTATGACCTTCTTGATGCTTATGCAAAACATTTGGGAGTTAAGTTAAATATAACTACTGCCAATACAATAAAAGAGGCAATCGAACTTAGTAAAAATCCAGATATTCATATTACATCAGCCGCACTCTCTAAAACAAAAGAGAGAGAAAAAACATTTAACTTTGGACCATCATATTTTGAAGCTCAAGAGCAGGTAATTTGTAATAGAAAAATGTTGTCGGATGGAAGATTTCCAACCAATGTTGATGATTTATCTGGTCTTAAAATTGTTGTTGGAGAAGACACAAGCCACAGCGAAACCATAGAGCAGTTAAAGGCAGAAGGAGTTGATATAAATGCAACTTACGCCTCAGAATATTCAACTGAGGAGCTTATTGCACAAGTGGACTCTAATGAGATAGACTGCACCATTGTGGATTCAAATATATACGCGTTAAATCAGCGCTATTTTCAAAACATAGCACTTGCGTTTGATATAAGCAGCAGGGCACAGCAGGCATGGGTTTTGGCACCGGACTCTCAAATGTTAAAAGAGGATATGTACTCTTGGTTAAATTCATTTAACCAAAGCGGAGAGATGGCTCGTTTGAAGGATCACTACTACAGTTATGTTGTTTTCTTTGACTATTATGACACCGTAATGTTTAATAAGAGAATAGATACGGTATTGCCACAATATAAAAAATATTTTAAGGAGGCTTCTTTAAAATATGATATCCCATTTTCCGTATTAGCAGCGCTCTCATATCAGGAGTCCCATTGGAGTTCAAATGCAATAAGCAACACTGGAGTTAGAGGTCTTATGATGCTGACGCAATCAACGGCAGACCATCATGGTGTTAAAAATAGGGTTGACCCGAAGCAGAGTATATTTGGCGGAGCAAAACATTTAGATTTAATGATAAAAAGTGTTCCAAATGAAGTTGTCGGAGAAGATCGTCTGAAATTTGCACTTGCTGCTTATAATATCGGGCTAGGGCATATTTTTGACGCTCAAAAACTGGCACAACAGATAGGATTAAATCAAAATAGTTGGACGGATTTAAAAACAGTTTTACCGCTTCTTTCTCAAAAAAAGCATTATATAACACTTAAACATGGATATGCTAGAGGTGGTGAAGCGGTTAGATATGTTGATGCAATATATGATTATATGAATATTTTACAAAAAAGTGAAGGTGCTTGAGTTTTTTTTAAAACCCAAACATTAGTAATAATTAGAGAGGCGTGCCCTCTTTACCGTTAGCTAAAGAGCTTAAGAAAGTCTCCATATCATACTTAACTCTATATTCCGGTGTCATTATATGGATGAGAATATCACCTAAGTCAATAACAATCCAATCACCACTCTCATCAATAGCGTTAAATTTTTCTGCCGGTTTAAGTTCAGTTTTTAGATGATCTAGCAGAGCCGAAGTGTGTCTTTGACCGAGTGATGATGCAATAATTGCGTAATCAACGAAATAATTTTTGTCACGAAGATCAAAAACCTCGATATTTTCTGCTTTGTTTTTATCTAAAACTTTTGTTATTTTTTCTATTCTGTTTTGCAACGGTTTTTCCTTGTAAAAATTATATATCTCTTTTGCACATTTTTTTGGCAGTTTTGAAATTTCAATATTTTCTCTAACTTCTGTCGATGATATTTTTTCATCGACATTAAGTCTCAAAAACTCTTTTGGAATCTCAATATTATCTCTTGGGGCTATAATAAATGTAACCAACTCTCTGAGTTCATTATAGCTATTCCACATGTGAAGCAGAGCAAGGTTGTCCGCACCGATTACAAGATATATTTTTTTATAACTCTTTAAAAGGTGTTTGACAGTTGCTATAGTTGGTACTTGCTTCTCTTGTAAAACTTCATAATCAGAAATTTCAACATTTTCATATTCGCTAAAAATCTCTTTCAGCCATTTCATTCTAAGAGATGAAGAGGCATAAAATTTAGACTTAAAAGGATTTAAAAATGTAGGCATTATTATAACTTTGTTAATTTCTTTGAATTCTCTCAAAGCCTTAACAATAGCCTCATGACCGATATGCGGTGGGTCAAAGGAACCACCAAAAAGTGCGATTGTGTCCATATTTAAAGCGAATTATAACTAACTTTAGGTAAAATTGCCCAATTTTTATTTTAATTAGGGAATATAATGGCACTAAAAATAGCAATTAACGGATTTGGTAGAATCGGTCGCTGTGTAGCTCGTATAGCTGCAACTAGAGATGATATAGAAATAGTAGCAATAAACGACATGGCTAGCATGGATATGATGCTTTATCTTCTTAAAAATGACTCTGTTCATGGAACATTTCGCAGTAATGTAGCACAGCTTGATGAGCACAATATCACAATTGACGGCAATAAAATCAGAGTATTTAATGATCGTGATCCGAAAAATTTAAAGTTTGCTGATTGTGGTGCAGAGATAGTTTTAGAGTGCACGGGCGTATTTTTAAGCCAGGATGATGCTAATGTTCATATCGATAATGGTATAAAAAAAGTTCTATTTTCAGCGCCTGCAAAAGATGATACTCCGACATTTGTTATTGGTGTAAATGAACATCTCTACGCTGGGCAAAAAATAGTTTCAAATGCTTCTTGCACGACAAACTGCCTTGGTCCTATCGCAAAAGTTTTAGATGATGCTTTTGGGATTGAAAAAGGTCTTATGACGACTATTCACTCATACACTAATGATCAAAATATTCTTGACGTAAAACACTCAAAAGACAAACGCCGTGCACGTGCCGGAGCAATAAACATGATTCCGACTACAACCGGTGCCGCAAAGGCTATCGGTTTGGTTCTTCCTCAGCTTAAAGGAAAACTTCATGGGCAAAGTGTTCGTGTTCCTACGCCAAATGTATCTATGGTTGACTTAAATGTAATAGTTAAAAGAAAAACTACAAAAGAGGAAGTAACTGCAGCATTTAACAAGGCGGCAGAGGGAAGTTTAAAGGGAATCATCTTGATGGACAAAGAGATGAGAGTTTCTCAGGATTTCGTAGGGTGTGAGTACAGCTCTGTTGTTGCAGAGGATTTAACTCAGGTTATTGATGGCGATATGGTTAAAATTATGGCTTGGTATGACAATGAGTGGGGTTATTCTACTAGACTTATAGATATGGCGTTACATATTAGCAAATAGGACAAAATTTGGAACTTTTAAATATAAAAAATTTAGATCTAGCCGGTAAAAAAGTTTTTATTAGATGTGATTTTAATGTACCGATGGATGAGTTTGGAAACATATCAGATGATCGCCGTATCCGCTCGGCACTCTCAACTATTAATTTCTGTTTAGATCAGGATTGTGCGGTTATTCTAGCCTCTCATCTTGGTCGTCCTGATGGTCAAGTTGTTGCTAAATACTCTTTAATTCCAGTTGCAAGAAGAATTCAGCATCTGCTAAAGAGAGAAGTAGTTCTTGCAAAAGATGTTATTGGAGAAGATGCGCTTGTAAAAGCTTCAGTTCTAAAGAGTGGCGAGGTTTTGATTTTAGAAAATCTTCGTTATGAAGAGGGTGAGACAGAAAATGATGAAGAGTTATCAAAAAAATTAGCTTCAATGGCGGATTTTTATATTAATGATGCTTTTGGGGTAAGTCACCGTGCGCACTCTTCAGTAGAGGGAATTACGCACTTCTTTGATGAAAAACATAAAGCTGCCGGCTTTTTGCTTCAAAAAGAGATAGAGTTTTTAGGCAAAATTATACAAAATCCTGTTCGCCCATTTGCGGCTATTATCGGCGGTTCAAAAGTTTCCGGTAAACTTGAAGCACTTATTAACTTGCTTTCTCGAGTTGACAAAGTGCTGATTGGCGGAGGAATGGCGTTTACATTTCTAAAAAAGTTAGGCTACGACATAGGTGCTTCACTTGTTGAAGATGATTTACTTGAAGAAGCCGGTCGCATAATGGATGAAGCTAAGAGACTTGGAGTTAAATTTTATCTGCCTGTTGACCTTGTTGTTGCTGAGAAATTTTCAGAGGATTCTATAAGCAGATTGGTTTCAGCTCAAGAAATTCCTGATGGTTGGATGGGACTTGATATTGGACCTGCAACAGTAAGACTTTATGGAGAAGTTTTAAATGATGTTCAAACGGTTCTTTGGAATGGACCGATGGGCGTTTATGAGATGGATAAATTTTCACGAGGCTCAAACAAAATAGCTCATTTTGTAGCAGATAGTTATGCAACAACAATAGTTGGCGGTGGAGATACTGCGGACTTGGTTCAACGCATAGGTCTTGATGATGAGATGACATTTATCTCAACCGGCGGAGGAGCTTCTTTGGAGTTGCTTGAGGGTAAAATTTTACCGGGCGTAGCATCTTTGATGACTAAAGAGGACTAATTTATGATTATTGCAGCAAACCTAAAAACAAATCTTACAAGAGAAAAAACTACAAAATACATAAAAGAAGTAGAGAATTTTTTAAATAAAAATAGTATCTCACAAGAGGTTTTTGTTTTTCCTGCAATATCAAATTTAAATCTACATGCGGGAAAAATTGTTGTTGGAGCTCAAAATGCATATCCAGCAATAAATGGAGCGTTCACAGGAGAGATAGGGTATGAGCAGTTAGAAGAGTTTGGTATAAAAACTATTTTAATAGGTCATAGCGAGAGAAGACATATAATAGGTGAAACACAAGAGGAGTTAGTTGAAAAATTTAACTTTTATAAAAATCTTGGTTTTAAAATTATTTATTGTGTCGGCGAACCTTTAGATGTAAGGGAAGCCGGATTTGAGAAAATGATGGAGTACATTTCAAAGCAGTATGAGGGTATAGATTGTAACTATGAAAATCTGATTATTGCTTATGAGCCGGTTTGGGCAATCGGAACAGGTCTTACTCCAACGGTAGATGATATTGTAGCAATACATAAAGAGTTAAAAGAAAAATCACCTGCACCGCTTCTTTACGGAGGCAGTGTAAAAGTTACAAACGCAAAAGAAGTTTTGGCACTTAATGGCGTTGATGGCGTTTTGGTTGGCAGTGCAGCGCTTTATGCTGAACACTTTTGTACAATGTGCGAATATGCACAAGCATTGGGAAAATAAAATTTAAATTGATAATGGAGATAATTATATGTTAATGAAGGGCAAAAAAGGCTTAATTGTAGGTCTTGCTAATAATAAATCGATTGCTTATGGTATAGCAAAAGCATGTGCAGAGCAGGGTGCAGATATGGCATTTACATATCTTAACGATGCGCTTAAAAAAAGGGTTGAGCCAATTGCTTCTGAATTTGGAAGCGATAAAGTTTACGAGCTTGATGTATCAAATGAAGAGCATATGGCAAATATTGCTTCACTTATAGAAAAAGATTTCGGCAAGATTGACTTCTTAGTTCACTCTGTTGCATTTGCGCCAAAAGAAGCACTTAGCGAACCGTTTATGAAAACTACAAAACAAGCATTTCAGATTGCCATGGATATATCTGTATACTCTTTGATAGATTTGACAAACCGTTTAGAGTCTGTTTTGGCAGATGACGCTTCTATTATCACGCTATCATATCTTGGCGGACCAAAATATATTGTAAACTATAATGTTATGGGTGTTGCAAAAGCTGCACTTGAATCAACGGTTAGATATATGGCAGTTGAGCTTGGAAGCAAAGGTCAAAGAGTAAACGCAATCTCTGCCGGACCTATCAGAACTTTAGCTGCTGCGGGTATAGGAGATTTTAAACAGATTCTTAATTGGAATGAGGTTAATTCTCCGCTGAAGAAAAATGTAACAATTGAACAAGTCGGTAACTCTGCTATGTATCTTTTGAGCGATTTAGCTTCAGGTGTAACAGGCGAAGTTCACTATGTTGACGCCGGATATAACATTATGGGTATGGCTGCAGCTGAGACTACTGAAGATGGAAAGACCATTCTGTCGTGGGATGCAGCGAAGTAATTTTGCTCACCTCGATTTTTTTCGAGGTAAGTGATATTTAATTTTTGCCGATTACCGGCATAGAGTTTATCTTTGTTACATGAGAATTTTTCTCATCTGAGGGATGTGTGTTATTGTAAACCGCCATCTTGTCTATATATTCTTGTAGAGTGAAGTTTCTATCCTCTTCTTTATATTTAGATTGTACATCTTCTTGTTGCAGTGTTTGCTCTTTAGTCAACTCTTTTAAGACCACGCCGGTTTGTACTTCTACAAGTTTTGCTGAACCGTCTTTGTTTGGAACAATTTTTACTTCTGTTTGTCCTGTTGGGGCAGTTGCGCCTGAGACGATTGGAGTCCACTCATTTTTCAACCACTCATCGAGTAAGTTTTGCATCAAAGCAGGCTCTTTTTCTAGTTTGCCTGCAACAGCGTTTAACGCCTTGTTTTGAGATGGATTTGCTCCATCAACTTGAGAACATGAATTTAGCATAAAAGCTACGGGGATAAGTAATAATAGTTTTTTCATAGTGAAAGTATACATAAATTATTTCAATGTTTTATAAATTGATTAATATTTAATCATAAGTTAATATTAATTTAAAGATAAATATGACATTATGTTAACAATATATTGACAGTTTGTTGACAATATTGATATTTAGATTTGGGAGAATTTAGAATGAGATTAACAAAATTAAGTTTAGTAGCAGCAATGCTAATAGGTTCAACTGCATTTGCAATTGAAAACACAAAAGTGTCTGGTGATGTGAAGTTATTCTACGGAACAATGGATAGTGATACTGGTACTTATAAAGGTCAAAAAACATCACTGTTTGATGCAGATGGCGCTTATGGAAATGCTGCTGTTAATCTAGAGTTAACTACTGATTTAACTAAGGGTGTATCTGCCGGCGCAAAAGGTACATATATAACTACATTGGGTTTAGAGAACAACTTAGTTGATAATACTTGGTCAAATTCTCACACAATTACAGCAAATGAAGCTGCTAGTTTTGCTAGTGAAATCGGTGGTGCTCAGCTTGATGATGCTTTTTATCTTGGAGAGCTATGGATAGCGGGTTCAGCACTTGATACGACTCTAAAAGTTGGTCGTCAAGCGCTTGACACTCCTCTTGCGTTTACTGAAACATGGGGAATCGATCAAAATACTTTTGAAGCAGCTGTTGTAATAAACCAAAGTATTCCTAATACAACTTTAGTTGGTGCTTATGTTGGTAAATCAAACGGTTCAGGTGATGATTTAAATACAACTGGCGGCAAAGCAGAAGCTGGTTTAAACACAATAGGCGGAGCACAGGCTGGTTATTTGTCACAAGGTGGTAAGTTTAATACATTTGGAACAAACGGTGTCTATGTTGTTGGTGCTATCAACAACACTATTAAGCCGCTTACTCTTTCTGCATGGTACTACTCTCTTCAACAAATGGCAGAGGCTTACTGGCTTCAGGCTGACTTGAACTTAGA
The DNA here is from genome assembly GCA_942493175.1 of Sulfurimonadaceae bacterium. Lineage (GTDB taxonomy): Bacteria > Campylobacterota > Campylobacteria > Campylobacterales > Sulfurimonadaceae > Sulfurimonas. Next base: position 1,730,102 of record OW818672.1, on the reverse strand, counting down.
TGGTATTTTAGCTGGTGCTCAATATGTTAAGGCTGACGCAGACAAGTTTATTTCTGGAGTTGATGAAGATAAAGCTTATGCGGTAATGTTGGGTTATGCAGCTAAAGATATTGTAACGCTTAAAGCTGCGTACTCTTCTGTTGATGATGAAGGTACACTTGGTGTTGCGAATGTTGCAACAGGAGCTTCTGCAGCAACAAATAAAAATGGTTCGGGTGCACAATCTAAACTTTATACTGAAATGTGGTGGTCATACGGTAATGTTTCACAAATTGGTTCAGATTCTTACTCTTTAACTGCAGAGACTACTTTGGCTGGAATTAGTTTACTTGCTGGCTACTATGTGGCAGATATTGATGTTGCAAGTGGTTCAACAATTAATGCTAACGCAGACGAAAAAGTAACTGAGGTAGCGTTGGTTGCTTCTAAATCATTTGGTCCATTAGATACTTCACTTGCATTAATCTTTGATGATTATGAAGATAAAAATACTCCTGCAAATGATGAAAAAACAACTAACTTACAAGTATAGTTAACATATAACTTCTAGTCACACACTCTACACCCTTTTATAAGCTCATTTCCCCGACCTCTTCTAGGGGAAAATGAGTCCTCCTTATCTCCCCCTTTCCTGTTTTGTGGGGAGATAATGAAGACCCACTTTTATTTATTTTAGATATAATTTTCACAATGAATAAACTAATAAAAAAAATACTTTATATCCTTTTTATGTTGATTTTAATCTCCATTATCTCATTTTTGGCGATTCACGCAGCACCAAATAGTTTCTTCGGAGCAGGTGAGTTAAATCCGAACATGACAGAAGAAGCTATAGCTGTGCTAAAGGCTGTTTACGGGCTTGACAAACCGCTGCTTGAGCAATACACCGACTGGGTTGTAAATATATTTAGTTTAAATTTCGGTATCTCGTTTGTAACGGGTCAAGATGTAAGCACAGAGATACTAAAAAGGTTGCCGGTAACGCTGATTATGAATATTACGGCACTTGTCGCGGTGTTTGTTATATCTTTATATCTTGGGATTAAAGCTGCTCTTAACTATGAGAAAAAGAGTGATTATATCATCCGTCAAATATCTCTTATCTCATTTTCTATGCCATCTTTTTATTTGGCACTTCTTTTTATAATTTTTTTCTCCCTAACTCTTAACTTATTTCCAATAGCAGGGCTTCACTCAATCGAGCCAAAAGAGGGATTTTCATACTATCTTGATATGGCATGGCATCTGGTTTTACCGGTTGGGGTTATGATATTTGTCGGGCTTGGAAGTATGATAATTTATATTCGCTCGCTTACTTTAGAGATATTAAAGAGTGATTATTACTATTTTGCACTCTCGCGCGGGTTGAAGAGAAAAGAGTTGCTTCGTTACTACATATTTCCAAATCTTTTTCCTCCAATAGTTACTCTTTTGGGACTTTCATTACCTGGATTAATAGGTGGTAGCGTGATTTTAGAAGCAATTTTTGGCATTGAGGGGATGGGACAGCTTTTTTACATGAGTGCAATGAGCCGTGATTATCCGATTATTATGGGAACTTTGATGATAACGGCATTCTTGACGCTGCTTGGAAATATGATTGCGGATTTGCTTCTTTTAAAGCTAAATCCGTATATGACAAGAGAGTAAAAATCAAAATATCTCGTTCCCAGCGTCCTCGTTGGGAATGCAGATTTGCTGTATACACTCCCAAGCTGGAGCTTGGGAGCGAGATAGAGTAGAGTGTAAAATCTGACGCTTTATGCGTCAAGCTTTAGTGACCACAGCGGTCTTAGCGAAGCAAAAGGGACTTCGTTCATTTTACAGACTAATTAAACAACGCCTCTAGCGCATCAACGCCATCTTTTTGCTCTTTAGGCTCTTGAATTTCACCGTTTTGGCTGATTTTACTGTCATTTTCAACAAGTTCAATATTTAATCCGCTAAGCATTGAAGCTAAACGAATATTTATACCGTTTTTGCCGATAGCTTTCGATTTTTGATCAGACGGAAGTGTAATAATTGCTTTTTGCGCCTGACCACTCTCATCTCTTACAATTTCAACAGCAGATATAATTGCAGGACTCATGATTCTTGAGATAAAAAGTTCCGGAATGGTCGTATATTCTATACAGTCAATATTCTCTCCGATAAGCTCTTGGCTAACCGCATTTATACGAACACCTTTTACTCCAACTGTAGCACCGACTGCATCAACTTGAGGGTGTGTACTAAAAAGTGCTATTTTAGCTCTTTCTCCGGGGATACGAGCACTTTTTTCTACTATAACGGTTCCATCTGCAATTTCAGGAACCTCAAGAGCCAAAAGCTCTTCCAAAAATTTTGGAGATGTGCGTGAGAGTTCAATTTGAATACCATTTTCTTTATTCATATCAACACGGCGAACAACAGCTTTTAGATGGTCTCCAACTTTAAAGATTTCACCTTTTATACGACTTTTCATTGGCAAAACAGCACGAATTTCGTCAATTTCTATATATGTAGCATTTTGATTGTCAACTCTTGTTACTCTGCCTGTAACTAATGAGCCAATTTTGGATTTATATTTATTAAAAATTTCATCTTCTACCAATCTTTGAATGTGATACTCTATCTCGCGGTGAAGTGAAGATGCGGCGGTTCTGCCATACTCTTCTAAGTCGTGTGGAATTTGAAGCTGATCATCAATTTCTACCTGATCATCGTACTCTCTAGCTTCTGTTATTGAGATATAAGCCGGAGCAACTTCTTCATCTTGCAATCTTTTATCATCATCTGATACAACGGTAATTATTTGAATAACATCAAGAGTTTTTGTTTGATTATTTACAACTGTTTCAAAAGCAAATTTTGGGTTAATTACTCTTTTTGCGGTTTGAATAAATGCAGTCTTGAGAGCTTCTGTTACTTTTTCAGGCCTAAGACCTTTTTCATGTGCAATTGCTTCAACTATATCTAGAATTTTTTCCATTATTATATCCTTACTAGGGTGGTCTCATAAAAAAACAGTGTTAAAAAATATAAGGGATTTCTTATGAAGAGTGACATTATACCAAAATAGCATAAAATCATCTTTAATAGGACTTTTAGTAGAGTTTTACTACAATACAAAAAATATAGAAGGATTAGTAATGGATTTAAAGTTTGCAAGAACAGATATTACGGCAAAACCAAAAAAAGCAGAATTAGCAAAAATGGAAGCTAGTCTTGAGAAAGAAGACAGCGTAATTTTCTATTTTGATAGAGAAAATTCTCACAAAGATTTGCTTGAACTTCAAGATTTTTTTGAATCAAAAGGTAAAAGTTTTTATATGAATGAAGTTAAATACGGACTTTCAGATAGTGAGTACATGTATCAAGTTCATATCATAAACTAAGATTTTACAGTGTCAAAAAAACTATTTATTGAGACTTTAGGTTGCGCCATGAACTCTCGCGACAGTGAACATATGATTGCACAGTTGCGTGAAAAAGAGGGTTATGAGACTACTGATGATTTAAAAAGTGCTGATTTGATTATAATCAATACCTGTTCTGTAAGAGAAAAACCGGTAGCTAAACTCTTTTCTGAACTTGGAGTTTTTAATAAAAAGAAAAAAGATGGTGCCAAAATTGGTGTTTGCGGTTGTACGGCATCACATTTAGGTGAAGAGATCATTAAACGCGCTCCTTATGTCAGCTTTGTTCTTGGTGCTAGAAATGTTTCTAAAATAACAGAAGTATTGCACAAAGAGAGGGCTGTTGAAGTCGATATAAATTATGATGAGAGCGAGTTTGCTTTTAATGATTTTAGAACATCACCGTATAAAGCCTACATAAACATCTCAATCGGGTGCGATAAATCATGCACTTACTGCATTGTTCCAAAAACACGCGGAGAAGAGATATCTATTCCTGCCGAACTGATTTTACGCGAAGCACAAAAAGCCGTTAACTCAGGGGCAAAAGAGGTTTTTCTTCTTGGGCAAAATGTAAATAATTACGGTCGCCGTTTTTCTGGAGAACATGAAAAAGTTAATTTTGCAGAGCTGCTTCGCCGCCTTAGTAGTATTGAAGATTTAGATAGAATTCGTTTTACATCTCCACACCCTTTTCATATGGATGATGAGTTCATTGAAGAGTTTGCAAGAAATCCTAAAATCTGTAAATCAATGCATATGCCGCTACAAAGCGGTTCAACGAAAGTGCTTAAAGATATGAAACGAGGCTACTCAAAAGAGTGGTTTTTAGATCGTGTAGAAAAACTCAGAAGTTTTTGTCCTGAAGTTAGTATTTCAACCGATATCATAGTTGCCTTTCCGGGTGAGAGCGATGAGGATTTTGAACATACTCTTGATGTTATGAGACGCGTTAGATTTGATCAAATTTTCTCATTTAAGTATTCCGCGCGTCCTGAGACGGAAGCAGAGCATTTTACTAATGTTATTGATGATGAGACAGCCTCAAATAGACTTACAACAGTTCAAAACTTAAACACTGATATTTTGGATGAAAATAATAAAACTCATCTTGGTAAAATATATAGCGTCTATTTTGAAGATTTAAACAAAGATTATCATGTGAGCGGCAGAAGTGACAACAACATTGTTATAAAGGTTAAAGGCTCAGATGAGCTTTTAGGCAAATTTAGAGATGTTAAAATCACAGAAATAGGGCGAACAATTTTAACCGGAGAAGTTGTTGGCTAAGAAGCTGTTTCGTGCATTAGCACTACTTCTTGTGCCTTTTATTGCATCAATACTAATTAGGCTGATTTATTTAACGAATAAAAAAAAGTTCCATGTTTCAAAAACAGTAGGAGATGAGCCTACTATCTTTGCTTGCTGGCATGGAGAGCTTTTAATGCTTCCCTACTTATATTTTTATTATAGAAAAATTCCACATGCAAAAGTTTTAATTTCAAGTCATTTTGACGGAATGTTAATCTCTAAAACTATAAAATATTTCGGGTTAGATACAATATCAGGCTCTACCAACAGAGGCTCAACAAGGGTTTTGATTCAAGGAATTAAAGCTTTAAAAGATGGTTATGATATAGGAATAACGCCGGACGGTCCAAAAGGTCCACGACATGAAGTGGCAGACGGTGTGATTGTAATGGCGCAAAAAACCAACTCAAAAGTAGTTTTGATTAGAATCATACCGACAAAATATTGGCAGTTGAACAGTTGGGATAAGTTTACTATTCCAAAACCGTTTGGAACACTAAATTACTATACAACATCTCCGATTGATCTTAGTGCCCTAGAGTTGCAAGAAGCTAAAGATTTAATAAAAATGGAGTTGCAAAAACATGAAATCTGAGAAACTATTTGAAAAAGCTAATAGAAACTAAACGCAAAGCGTTTTTAAAATATCTTGAAGAGATAAGGGGCTATTCTGATTTAACCATAAAAAGTTATGATGAATCCATAAAAGAAGCTTTTTTAGATGTAGAAATTACGCAGGAGAGTAAGCATATACTTTTCAACCTAATGCCATATCGTATAAAAATCTCTTTGCTCAATCCAAAAACAATCAGTAAAAAACTTAGTGCAATCCGCTCTTTTACGGAGTATCTCAATGATAATGGCATAGCGGTTATATTGAAAGCTGATGACAGCATCAAGGTTGCAAAAACATTGCCAAAACCAATATCTCATGAGCATATAATTGAGGCTTTATCGCATGGTGAAATAGAAGAGAGATTAGTTGTTACACTTCTATATACTCTTGGTCTTAGAATATCCGAATTGGCTTCGCTAGAGATAGATAATATTTCAGATGAGTGGGTTAGGGTTATAGGAAAAGGTAACAAACAAAGAGATGTTCCGCTTTTGTTACATTCAAAAAAACTTCTAGATGAATATTTGAGCAAATCATCGCAAAAAAAGTTTGTTTTTGAGAAAAATGGCGAAAAATTAAGCGAAAACAGTCTAAGATATATTGTTATAAAAGTCTTTGGAAGAGTGGGATTAAAAGTTTCTCCTCATCAGCTTCGTCACTCTTTTGCATCGCAGTTGCTCAATGGAAGTGCGCCTATTGCTGATGTTAGTGAGTTACTTGGGCACTCGTCTATGGCTACAACGCAAATATATACAAAACTGGGTAGTGCATTGAAACAACAAAACTATAATATGGCTCACCCTCTTTGCGGAGTTAAAGAGTAATGATTAGCAAACTTTTAGAATCTTTGTACACAAAAGTTTTTATAAATATTGTTATTGAAAGTTCTCAAACAGTAGTGTATGTTGAGGTATGCTCAAAAAAAAGCGTATTACAAAATATGCATAAATATTTCGATACAACTACAATGAATTCTAAGATGTATGAATATATACATGCTTATTATAAAGAATCCCCTTTTTGTTATGTATCTGTATTGGACAAATCTCCTCTTCAAGGAGCAATTCCTACATGTGATACAAAAGAGATGAGTAAATATTGTGATATTAACTCATCTGAATATAGATGTTTTTCAAAAGATTGGGCATATTACACATCGGAATATGATTTAGAAGCCATTAAGCATGAGTATAGAAGCGCAGGGGTTGATTTTGTTTTTTCTCCTTTTGTGATAATGGCTAATTTTTTTAAAGACAAAATAGATAATACCCTTTCAATGTTTGTCTTATTGGAAGATAACTATATCTCTTTTAGCGTTTTTGATAATTCAAAACTTTTGTATGCAGAGTATTTAAATATGGAGCATCACAAAGAGAGTGACGAGCTTTTGATGGAATCACCGTTAGAGGATGATGAAATTGACGGTATCGATTTGGAAGAGATAGACATAGATGATGACTCTGGCGGATTTGACGATTTTACAAATATAGAAGATTTAGACAGCGGTGAAACAATTGATGAATTTTCTCAAGAGCAAGAGATTAAAGAGATAATCGCTAAAGAGGAGTATACTCCTACTGATGGATTTAATGAAGATTATCAAAGATTTTCATTGATAAAGGGTGCGCTAAACACTTTTTATAAAGACCCAAAATATAACAGTAAATTTATTGAAAGTATATATATAGCAGACGGCGTCGGTGTAACTAATGATCTTAAAAACTATCTTGAAGAAGAGATGTTTTTGAGTGTATATATAAGAAAAATAGACCTTGCTGTCGCATTGTGTGATATGGCAAAGGCAGAAATATAATGAAATATAGTTATATAAAACCTAGAAGTAAAACAATTTTTACTAAAGATGTGTTGTTGCTTCTTGCTTTTTTCAGTGTTACGATGGTTATGCTGTTTGGTACATATGCATTTTTGGTTTTTCGTGATTACAGATTTACACAAGATATGCTTGATATTAATGAGCAAAAGAGTGAACTTCGTGCAAGTATATTAAAGATGAGTAACGAGATTTCAACCATAGAGAAGCAGATTCTTTTATCTGAGAAGGTATTTACAAAAAATAGCGTATTAAAAGATAGTATCAGCAATTTGTTTGATTTGGTACCGAGCAGAATAACTCTATCAGAGGCAAAAATAATGGAAAATGGGCTTGTCTTATATGGTATTACTCCAAATAAAGATGTATACAATTTTATGTTACAAGCGCCGCTTCGCTCTATATTTCACAGAACATACAGCAGTTTTTATCCAGATAAAAACGGTTGGTTAAGGTTCGTCTCTACAAATTATATTGATGAAGAAGAGGAGCTGAGCAGTGAAAACTAATCTATCTAGACAAAATCTTTATCTGTTGGCAATTTCTATTTTTTTACTTATATTTGTTCTGATATTTTCATTTGCCATAATGATTCCAAAGGGTAAAAGTTACAGAGTTAAAAAAACCGAGTTAAAAAAAGAGAACCTTGAGCTAAAACAATTGAGTGATTTATCAATTGAAAAAGAGGTAGTGCTTCAAAAGCTTCAAGGTGATAATTCGCATGCCATTAAAGCATTTGGCAGCGACTTTAGCGCAGATAAATTTATAAATCAGCATAGAGGTTTTTTTAGTTCACTGAGTGTTTCTAAAAGTTCTAAACTCGAAGATGAAGATGGTTTCAGCGTTTATGAGGTAAATACAACTTCTCAAATAAGCTCGCCAAAGAGTTTTTACAACTTTTTAGATGCTATAAATACGAGCAGTTGGATTATAGGAGTTAATTTCCCAATAAATTTTAAAAGAGATGGTGAGATGATTAGCTCATCTTTTACAATGAGAGTTTACAGTAATAACAAAGAGTCAAATAGCAGTAAGTAACTCTCTGATTTTTAAAAAAGCATCTTTGTTTTTGTAGAGATATGGGCGAAGCTTGGGCTCTATTTTTAAAACTCTGCACTCCTCTTTAAACTTATGGAGCATCTCTACTTTTTCTTGCAAAAACGGTGCAATAAAAACAAAACCTCTATCTTGAACAACTAAAAACTTTCTTCCGGCAACAATAGTTATCTCTGTTTTTAAAAGTTCTCTCTCATTTGCGCTTAACATATAGAGTTTTGATTTTAAGTACTTATCGATTGCAAAGATATCGGCTCTTTTGTTTTGTGAACTTTTAAAATATGCCAACTCTTCTACTGTTTTTATCTCTATCTCTTCTACTAATTGGCTTCTGTCTTCATCAAGATACTCAAAACTTTTTTTGATTCCGCCTAGATACTTCTCTAAAAGAGGAAGAGAGTAGTTATGTCTAAATGCATTTCTCTTTATGTCCTCGTCAAGGTTGCTCTCATCTTCAAAGTATATTTTTTCATCTGCGTGAAGATATGCCAAAAGCTCTTTTTTATCCAGATGAAGAAGAGGGCGGATGAGCGTGTAAAAGCCTCTGTTTTGAACACTCTGCATCCCTGCAATCTCAGCACATCCCGCACCTTTGCAAAACTGCATAAGCATCCACTCAAATCTATCTCCAAGGTGATGAGCCGTTAAAAGATTTTCGTACTTATATTTTAAAATCAGCTCTTCAAAAAAGTTGTATCTAATTTCGCGTGCCGCAGCCTCAAAGTTTTGCTCAATTTTTGGAGCATTAAATATATGACACTTCAGGTTATGCGTTTTTGCTAACTCTAGCGCATATGCCACCTCTTCTTTGCTCTGTTCTCTTACGCCATAGTTTACGATTGCGATGTCAAAGGGGATGTTATGTTTTAAAAGTAGAAAAAAAAGAGCAGTGGAGTCTGCCCCGCCGGAGAAGGCTAAAAGATTTTTTTTATCTTTTATTTTTAGGAGTGTCTTATTTTCAAGCATTTTCTACGGTTGCAGTTAAAATATTGCCAACCATACCCGTGATTTTTGCTTTGTAAATTTTACCAAATTCAAGCTCTTCGTCACCTGTTCTGTCGTTTACATAAATTTCACCGTCAATCTCAGGCGCCCAAAGGAGCTCTTTTGCACTTAAAAGATACTCATGCTCCTCACTTTCGCCGTCAATAACTATTTGAACCTCTTTGCCAATCTCATTTTTAAGGGATTTTTCCATACATTTAGAGGCAATTTTGCCTAAAATCTCGGCTCTTTTGTTTATGATTTTAGCCGGAATTTTTTCTTTCATTTCGTGAGCAGAAGTAGTCTCTTCATCTGAATATGCAAAAACATTTATGCGGTCAAAGCCGAAATTTGCGGCAAAAAGGCACATCTCATCAAACATCACTTCTGTCTCTTGTGGATGTCCGACAATAAAACTTGTTCGCACAAAAGAGTTAGGAAGCGCTCTCATAAATTCCAGCAGTTCAAGAGTTTGACTTTTGCCAAAGCCTCTTTTCATAAGCTTTAACATATCGTCGTTGATATGCTGAATCGGCATATCAAAATAGTTGTGAAAAATATTGCTTTTTGCTATGTTTTTTAGAAGTGCAATGGTCGTTGTTGATGGATAGAGATAGAGAATCCTTGCACTCTTTACTCCCTCAATCAGCTCTATTCTTTGAATTAAAAGACTAAGTCCGTCTTTTACATTTTGGTCTCGTAAAAACGAGCTGCTGTCTTGTGAAACAAATGAAAAATCCCAATAACCTTTTGCCACAAGACTCTCAACCTCTTTTGCAATTGATTCTAGAGTTCTTGAGTTTAGCTTGCCTTTAAAAGACGGAATCGCACAAAAACTGCAAGTTTGGTTACAACCCTCCGAGAGTTTTATATAGGCGTGATATGTTGAACCCGTTACAATACGCTCTGCACCGTCGATTAGATATACCGCTTCGGAAAATCTGCTCTTTTTCTCAATCAATAGCTCATCGATTTTGTCATAATCGCCAACACCCGTAAAGATATCAACCTCTGGCATATCTTTGGCAAGTTCCTCTTTGTATCTTTCGCTCAAACACCCCGCCATCACTAAAACAGAGTCCTCTTTTCTTGTGTCATGAAGATTTAAAACGGTATTAATTGACTCCTGTTTTGCCGCATCAATAAAACCGCATGTGTTTACTATGATTACATCAGCCTCTTCTTGATTGTCGGTTAGTGTGAAGTTTTGAAGTTTACCCATCATAACTTCCGTGTCGACTAGATTTTTTGTGCATCCCAAAGATACTATGTGAAGTTTATTGCCCATTAATTGCTACTTTTAAATATTTTTTGTATTATAGCTAAAGGGAGCGTAAAGTATAATGCGTGTATGAAAATATATGATGTTTTAATACTCGGTGCAGGTGCAAGTTCCCTTATGTGCGCTTCAAATTTGGATAAAAAGTTGAGCGTTGTTATTGTAGATATTAATAGCAAAATTGCCGTGAAACTAAAAATTTCAGGCGGCTCAAAGTGCAATATCACAAATGTTGAAGTAAGCCAAAATAACTATGACGGCGACAGTGAATTTATATCTAATGTTCTAGATAACTTCTCTAGAGATGATTTGTTGAATTATCTCCGAGTAAACGGTGTTGAACCGGTTATTCGCAAAGAGCGCTACTACTTTTGTAAAGACTCCTCTGATGAGATTATAAATATTTTTAAAAGAAGTATCGCTCATGCAGAGATACTTCTGGGCAGAAATATTTTAGAGGTTAAAAAAAGTGATGATATCTTTGATGTAAAAACTTCAAAGGGTGTTTTGATGGCGAGAAATGTTGTAGTCGCAACGGGCGGAAAAAGTTACAAAGAGTTGGGCGCGAGCGACATTGGACTCTCCATTGCAAAGAGTTTTGGTATAAAAGTAAAAGAGTTTACTCCCGCACTAGTCGGTCTGACTGTTCAAAAAGAGCAGTTTTGGATGAAAGAGTTAAGTGGGCTTAGTTGCCCTGTTATAATAAAGGTAAATGACAAAACTTTAGAAGAGGAGCTGCTTTTTGCCCATAAAGGCATAAGCGGACCAGCTGTTTTATCGGCATCGCTCTACTGGCAAAAGGGAAACATTGTGATAGATTTTTTGCCAGAGTGCAACATTTTAGAACTTATAAAAGAGAGTAAAAAACTACTAAGCTCTGTAATTCCTCTTCCAAAAAGACTATCAAAGGCGATTTTAGAAGCTTTAAATGTAGAAGATATTGAGTGCAAAAAAATAACGGTGCAGATGAAGCAAAAGTTAGAAAAAATACATAACTACGAGTTTGCACCGGCAGGAAATTTTGGTTTTAGCAAAGCCGAAGTGTGTCGAGGCGGGGTTATGACCGATGAGCTAAATTCATACACAATGGAAGCTTTGGATGTAGAAAATTTATATTTTATAGGCGAAGTTGTTGATGTAACGGGTGAACTCGGAGGATACAATTTTCAGTGGGCGTTTAGCAGCGGATTTGTATGTGCGAAATCTATAAACGAGTGGTGCTCACAACTGGACTCGAACCAGTGACTTTTACCTTGTCGAGGTAACACTCTACCAACTGAGTTATGCGAGCAAGGGTGAAATTTTAGCAAAAAATACTTAAACTAATTTTTCTTTATTGCAGTTATAAAAAAGTTGTTAAAATTATAAAACCAAATAGATATTTACTTTTAATTTATGTTTATTAAGTGTATAATTTCATCCATAATTAAAAAGCACCATAAGGCAAGTTATGAACTTAACCGAGTTAGAAAAAATAGGTTTAAAGAGTGTTGGTAAAATTTATCATAATCTTGATTATGATGAGTTGATTCGACATGAGATTGAAAACAAAGAGTGTACTCTTACAAAAAAAGGAGCTACCGCTGTAGATACAGGTATATTTACAGGGCGCAGTCCAAAAGATAAATATTTCGTAGATAGAGATCCTTCAAACAAACATATCGCGTGGGGTCATATAAATCAAAAAATCAGTGAAGAAGTTTTCAATGAACTTTTAGAAGTTTCAAGAGAGCAGTTGTCTGGTAAAGATTTGTATGTAACTGATGTTTATAGCGGTGCAAGTGTTGATTCAAAGCGTTCAATCCGTTTTATTACTGAAATAGCTTGGCAGGCACACTTTGTAAAAAATATGTTTATTCGCCCTACTCCTTCAGAACTCGAAAGTTTTAAACCGCAATTCACAGTTTTAAATGCTTGTAAGGCAGTAAATCAGAAGTGGAAAGAGCATGGACTTAATTCAGAAGTATTTGTTCTGTTTGATATAGAAAATAACTTATCAATTATTGGTGGTACTTGGTATGGCGGCGAGTTGAAAAAAGGAATTTTTTCAATGATGAACTACTGGTTGCCGTTAGAAAACAAACTTCCTATGCACTGCTCTGCAAATGTTGGAGAAAGAGGTGATACCGCACTTTTCTTTGGACTTAGCGGAACTGGAAAAACAACACTTTCAACTGATCCGCACAGAAAACTTATCGGTGATGACGAGCATGGATGGGATAGTAAGGGCATATTTAACTTTGAGGGCGGATGTTATGCCAAGGTTATTAACCTAAATGGCGATAATGAACCTGAGATTTATAATGCAATCAAATCAGCAGCCTTGCTTGAAAATGTTGTCTTAAATGATGACGGCGAAGTTGATTATGATGATGGAAGTAAAACCGAAAACACCCGTGTTTCTTACCCGATAGAGCACATAAAAAATCATGAAGTTTCTCTAAATGCCGGTCATCCTGAAAATATAATATTTTTAAGTGCGGATGCTTTTGGTGTTCTTCCTCCTGTTTCAAAACTTACCCGCGAACAAGCAATGTACTACTTTTTAAGCGGTTATACTGCTAAAGTTGCAGGAACAGAGCGCGGTATTACGGAGCCTGTTGCGACATTTAGCGCTTGTTTTGGGGAGGCTTTCTTACCTCTTCATCCAACTGTATATGCAAAGCTTCTTGGTGAAAAGATTGATAAACACGGCGTAAATGTTTATCTTGTTAACACTGGCTGGACAGGCGGAGCTTATGGAGTAGGCAAAAGAATGAGTATTAAAGATACTCGCGCTTGCATAAATGCCATATTAGACGGAAGCATTAAAAATAGTGAATTTGATGTTACAAGAACATTTAAGCTTCATGTTCCAAAAACTCTTGGAAATATCAATCCTGAGATATTAAATCCTCGCAATGCGTGGAATGATAAAGATGCGTTTGACAAAACTAGAGATACTTTAGCAGAGATGTTTATTGCTAACTTTAAGAAATATCAAAATGAGGATAGCGAGTTTGACTATTCCGCAGCAGGCCCTAAAATAGAGAGTTAATTTCTCTCTATTTAATTTTTTTCTTTGTAGCTTGAGTTGCATATAGCCATAAAATCCCACCAAACAGTACTAAAATAATAGGTGCTATCCAAGGTTTTTGACTTATGGATTCTGCTAGTTTTACTAAAAAACCGCCCGAGTAGTAGCTACCAAGTCCAAAAACAAGTGCCCAAACCGCAGCTCCAAAAACATTAAAAATAGCAAATTTTCTAAAATCATACTTTGTAAGTCCAATCGTAATGGGAATTATAGTTTTGATGCCATAGATAAATTTTTGAACTACAATTATCCATGAGTCATTTTTCTTGAGTAAAATATGAGCAAGTGCCAATTTTCTTCTATGTTTACGTAGTCCTTCCATCATCATGCTTTTTTGATATCTTGCCATATAAAAAAGTAAAAAACTGCCCATTGCATTTGCCACAAAAGCTATGAAAATTGATAATCCTAAATCCATTTTGCCCAAGTAAGATAGAACGCCTGCAGCAACTATTGCCACAAATCCGCCGCCAAGCGAGTAGAGAAAAAGTCCTATGTACCCGTAAGTTGCTAAATTGCTAAATGTGTCTTCCATATTTTGTCCTATAATTTTTTAATTTTTGTTATTTCATCACGAAGACGGGCTGCTTCTTCAAAGTTCAGCTCTCTTGCCGCCTCTTTCATCTTAAGAGATAGCACTTTTATCATCGCTTTTTTCTCTGAAGCTGGAATTTTATCCATTTTTTTATGTTTTTGGTAAAGGTCGCCGTAATCTTCAACTTTTAGATTTTCATCAAGTTTACGGATGGTAGTTGTCGGCGTAATATTATGAGCCTTATTGTGTTTATCCTGCGTCTCTCTTCTGGCATTGGTTATGTCAATCGCTTTTTGCATAGAGTTAGTAATCTTGTTTGCGTACAAAATTACTCTTCCGTTTGAGTTTCTAGCACCTCTGCCGATTGTCTGAATAAGAGCTGTCTCGCTTCTTAAAAATCCCTCTTTGTCCGCATCTAAAATAGCTACAAGACTAACCTCCGGCAAATCCAGCCCCTCGCGAAGAAGGTTTATCCCGATTAAGACATCAAATTCGCCCTGGCGGAGCGAACGGATTATCTGATTTCTCTGTATGGTGTCTATGTCAGAGTGCATGTACTCGACTTTTATCCCTAAATCGGCCAAATATTTTGTAAGCGCTTCTGCCATTTTTTTTGTTAAAACGGTTATAAGAACACGCTCATTTTTTACAATAACTCTTTTAATCTCATCATGTATATCTTCAACCTGATTAGTTGATGGTTTTATCTCTAAAACAGGGTCAAGAAGTCCAGTAGGGCGTATGATTTGCTTTGCTATAACGCTTGACATCTCAAGTTCATAAATGGAGGGTGTTGCAGAGACAAAAAGATAGTGAGGAGCCTTGTTTATATACTCATCGGCTTTTAGAGGTCTGTTGTCTAAAGCACTCGGCAGACGAAAGCCGTACTCTACCAAAACCTCTTTTCTAGCTCTGTCTCCCGCGTACATTCCGCGGTATTGCGGAAGCGAAACATGCGACTCATCTACAATAACCAGATACTCTTTATGGTGAAGTTCAAAATAGTCCAAAAGCGTATATGGAGCCTCTCCGGGTTTTTTGTTTGTCAAAAGTCTTGAGTAGTTCTCTACACCTTTGCACATGCCAGTTGTTTGCAGCATCTCCAAATCAAACTCTACCCTCTGTTTAAGTCGCTGATACTCAACAAGTTTTCCCTCTTTTTGAAAATATGCAAGTCTCTCGTCAAGCTCCTCTTCTATGCGTTTTATGGCAACTGCCATCTTCTCTTGGCTTACGCTAAACTGCGAGGTTGCGTAGATGGTAAACTGTTTATGCTCTTCAAGTCTCTTGTTGTCAATAATATCAAATGTATAGATAGCCTCTATCTCGTCGCCGAAAAACTCTATGCGGATGGCTTCTTGTTCAAAGTAGGGCGGATAGACATCTAAACTCTCGCCGTTTACTCTTATCTGCCCGCTGTCGAAGTAGGTGTCGTTACGACTATAACCCATCTCTACAAGACGAAGCAGAAGCTTTTTTTGCGCTATCGTATCTCCGATTGCAACCGATTGCACCATGTTTTCATACTCCTCAGGGTCTCCCAAACCGTAGTTTGCGGATACGGAAGCTATGACTATGACATCATCATAAGAGAGAAGATTTGCGGTAGAAGAGAGCCTCATCCTCTCCAGTTCATCATTTATGGCGCTATCTTTTTCTATAAAAAGGTCTTGCCTTGGGATGTACGCTTCGGGTTGATAGTAGTCGTAGTAGGAGACGAAATACTCAACATGGTTGTTTGGGAAAAATTGGCGAAACTCGCTGTAAAGCTGAGCGGCAAGAGTTTTGTTGTGCGTCATGATGATTGTGGGCATCTGCACTTTTTCTATGACGCTTGCCATCGTGTAGGTTTTGCCGCTTCCAGTAACGCCCTCTAGGGCTTGGTAGCGATTACCTTTTAGAATGGAATCGCTTAGAGTTTCAATAGCTTTTGGCTGGTCTCCTGCTGGAGAATAATCTGATTTTATTTTAAATTTTGACATGCGAAATTATAGCTGATTTGGGGTTATTCTTTAAAAATGCTATTACCAGAAAATTTAATCAGTTAACAATCGCATTATGCCATTGAACAAGTGTTAGTCTGTATCCGTCATTAACAGGAAGAACTTCATGGCTGTACAACGGATTGCTTAAAAAAACTACCATATCCCCAGCATGCGGATAAATTTTAACTTGGTTGCCTTTTGCATCAAATAGATAGTTAAAAACAAGTTCTCCTCCGCTAAAACTGTAAGCTTCACTACCATGCTTGTTGTGAGAAGTTGTAAAAAGCACCGTTGTTAGCTTACGCAGAGGTGCAACTTGTACGAAACCGACAGTTTTACCATTTTTATCTACTAGCTCATTAGAGTCATCGGCATGTTTGATATAAAATGAGCCCTTTGTGTACTCTAAAGCTTGAAGCGTAGTTGATGTTGTAAGTGCAAGGCTGAAAAACCGCTCAATCTCTGCTTGAAAAGTTTTAAAATTCTCATCATACATTTTTACATGTAGATTTGAGAGTTTATGAATAACAGTCTTTCTAATCTTCTCATCAACGCTAGGGTCGACAATGCTATTAAGAAGCCTCGTTTTTACTTTAGCTTTTTCGCCCTCTGATGTATTATAGGCATAGTTAGAGATATCAGCACAGGTGGATTTTGAAAAAAAATCTTTAATTATGAGATAGGGATAGTCATAGTATGGGTTTGCCATAAGCCGTGTTTCAAGCGCCATAGAGGCGATGAAATCATCACAAAACACATGGTTGCTTATCTGTTGCATTTTAACCCTTTGTAAATTTATCTTTATAACTGCATTTTTTGCAAAGCTCTTCAACTGCTTTTGAGTTCTTAAAGCCCTCTACCATATCTTTGGCTCTTTTAGAATTTAGTATCTCTTCAAGCGGAGTGTCATTCAGGTTTCCGAGTGCTATAACTCCGTCGCCATCAAGACAACATGGCACGACAGTTCCGTTTGCAAGAACTCCGATATGTGATTTTAAACCATAACATGTTCCCTCACTCTCATGCGCAAAAGCAAGAGACGGCCACTCAAAATAGTCATCAAAATTTAGTAACACTTTTGGAGCCAGGCGGAATGATTTGATTTTATCTTTATAAATTTTATCAGCGTCAATAGAGATATTGAAAAAAGAGTCTAATCTTTCAAACAGTAGCCTATTATACCCAGCTTCACTGCAAACATCGTCAAGATTCCAAAGACGGAGATTTATAAAAGGTTTTGGATAATGCTCTACTTTTTGCGAACATACATCTAAAACAGCATTTATGTACTCATCAAATGTCATATTCAGGCTATTTTTATTGAAGCTGTTTAGGGAGATATTGAGCTGGCGAACTGCTTTATGAAAGAGAGTTTGAGCTTTTGTTTTGCCAAGATAATAACCGCTTGTCGTAAGCTCAACTTCAAATCCATATTTATCTGCAATATCAAGATACTCATCCAGATTTGAGAGTGTCATAGGGTCGCCCATTACATGAAAAGTAAGAGTTTTTGTATACGGACGAAGCTCTAAGAGCACTTTTTCAAAAAAAAGAAGCGACATGGTTTTTGATGGATTTATTTTTGGCGGGCAGAAGCTGCAGGCAAGACCGCAGATGTTGGTAACTTCAATATGAACACGGTTAAACTGTAACATTTACTCGTATCTCAGCGCATCTATGGGGTTCATATTAGCCGCTTTTCGTGCCGGAATAATTCCAAAAACAATGCCAATCAGCATGGAAAATATTAGAGCGATTATGGTTATGGCAGGGTCTATAACCATTACTATATCAAGTCCCTTTGCCACTCCAAAAGTTATTCCTATTCCTGCAATTACTCCGATGATACCGCCAATACCTGAGAGTACCGTCGCTTCAATTATAAATTGTATCAAGATGTCTTTTGGCATCGCTCCAATCGCCATTCTAATTCCAATCTCTCTCGTTCGTTCCGTAACTGAAACAAGCATGATGTTCATAATCCCTATTCCTCCGACTATGAGTGAGATAGCGGCTACTGCTCCCAACATCATGGTTAGCATGGCTGTTATCTCATTAAGCGTATCAAGAAGAGAGGTCATGCTTCGCACTCTAAAGTTATCCTCCTCTTCGGCGCTTAAATGTCTGCGTTCCCTTAGCACTTGGCGAATTTGCGATTTTGCCTGCTCCAGCGGAAAATTCTCTTTTACAGATGCTGTAATCATGGAGACATTATTATTGCCTGTTATACGCCGCTGAAATGTTTTAATTGGTAAAACTACAACATCGTCCTGATCCCTTCCAAACGCGTTGGCACCTTTTTCTTCAAGGACTCCTATGACTTCGCATGTAAAGTTTTTTATTCGTATTTTTTTGCCAAGAGTGGAAGTTTCTTTGTCAAAAAGATTTTCAACTGCCGTTTTTCCTAAAATACAGACATTTTTACCGGTTCTAATCTCATCTTCTTCAAAAAAACTTCCCTTTTTAAGAGTCCAATTTTGTACGATAAAATAGTCATTATTAACTCCCGTAATACTTGTTTGGTAGTTTTTGTCTTTGTAGAGCACAGTCATTGTTGAACTTGCAATTGGACTAACCGCTTCTAGAGTAAAAATAGAGCTTTTAAGAACTTCAATGTCTCTAAGAGTAAAAGGCACGGAAATATGCGCTTCTCCTGGTCCATGGCTTTGACCTTGCATGATATGAAGCGTGTTGCTTCCCAAACGGCTGATGCTTTGCGTAATTGACTGGCTTGCACCCTTGCCGATATTTACCATAGCAATAACAGAAGCAATGCCTATAACTATGCCAATTGCCGTAAGTATGGAGCGCATCATATTTCTGCGAATTTCGCGAAGAGCCTGAAAGAAAGCGCTAAAGAACATGAGAAAAATCCTTCTCTATAATGCCGTCGCGAAGATTTATGGTTCTTGAAGCGTAAGCTGCAATATCCTCCTCATGCGTTACCATTATGATAGTAATTCCTTGGCGGTTAAAATCTCTAAGAAGTTCCATTATCTCATGTCCGCGCCTGGTGTCAAGATTTCCAGTGGGCTCATCTGCGATTAAAATTTTCGGTTTTGTTACAATAGCTCTGGCAATTGCCACACGCTGTTGCTGACCGCCTGAGAGCTGGTTCGGCTCATAGTTTACATGTGATTCAAGCCCGACACTCTTAAGTGCTTCATAAGCTCTCTCTTTGCGCTCTTTTGACTTGACTCCCTGATAAATAAGAGGCATTGCTACATTTTCTAAGGCAGAGGTTTTTTTTGATAAATTAAATCCTTGAAAAATAAAACCTAAAATATTGCGTCGAAATAGCGCACGCTGCTCTTTTGAGAGTAATCTCATATCAGTGCCGAAAAATTCATAACTTCCTTCACTTGGCATATCTAGAGCTCCGAGGATATTTAAAAGAGTAGATTTTCCGCTTCCGCTTGGTCCCATTATGGCTACAAACTCGCCATCTTTTATTTCCAGATTAATATCTTTTAAAACATTAGTGGCAGCTTCTCCGCTACCATATATTTTGGAAATATTTTTGAGTTGAATCACTCTTTTTTCTCCTGAGCGAGAATAATAGTGTCACCGACTTTAAGTCCTTCGGATGAAATAGCAACGGTTGAGCCGCTGCTTCCAAGTACTTTGATATAGATTTTTTTTGCCTTTTTATTTTCTAAAATCCAAATATGCGGCTTTTGGTCGATTATACTTTCCTCTTTATCACCGCCAAACAAAGCAAATGCTTTTTTCTCTTTTATTTCAATAGGAACATATATAAGTGCAGCTCTTGGGACTATAAAACCATCTTCAATAGTTTGAGTAGTGATGTCAGCATCAATGCTCATTCCGGGTTTTAGCAATAACTTTTCATTGTTAACATCCATGACGGCTGTATAGGTTACGACCCCGTCTTGAATTTTAGAGTTAACACGAATTTTTTTGATTTTGGTTTCAAAAACAGTTTCAGGGTATGCGTCAACGCTAAAAGCCGCACTCTGTCCTACTTTTATTTTGGCAATATCTGCCTCATCAATACTTACTTGCAGCTCCATCTTTGTTAAATCTTTAGCGATAGTAAATAAAACCGGTGTTTGAAACGAAGCGGCAACTGTTTGACCGGGCTCAACATTACGCACCAGTATAACCCCGTCAATCGGCGAATAGACAACTGTTTTTTCAAGGTCATAGTTTGCCGAAGTAAGTGTATGTTTAGCCTGATTTACTTGTGCTGTTGCAGTTGATAGTTGGGCTTTTGCGGCTAAGTAGTTTGCCAAGTTGATATCCAAATCTCTTTGCGATGGAAGAATGCCTTTTGTTGACTCTTTTAAAGCTTTATCTCGTGCAATATTCGCTTCTTCTCTATTTAACTGTGCTTTTGCATTTTCTAAAGATGCCTCCGCTGAGGCTAAAGATGCATTTGCTTTATCAACTACACTCTGATATTTTGTTTTATCCAAACGGGCGAGGGGCTGAGCTTTTTTAACCAAATCATTGTAGTCAACATAGACCTCTTTAATAGTTCCAGAAACTTCAGTTCCGACAGCAACGCTCTCCAACGGTTCCACATATCCGGTTGCAAAAACCGTAAGTACAAGATTTCCTCTATTTAGCGGCTGGGTAATATAGTGATAGTCGGTTTTTCTGCCCTGCTGTATAAAAAAGAGATAAGCCGTAACTCCCATAAGAATAATAAAGAGCACAGCCGCGATTTTATATTTCCATGTGCTGCTTTTGTATGCTTTTATTTTTTGCATCTCCTGCATCTATCTCTCCTCTTTTTTCACATCAAAATAGAGTGAAATCTTCTCAATTAAAATATTATAAAACTGCATCTCTTTTTCCAACTCTTGAATGTCAACCGAGTTTTTAAGCGATTCTAATTCATAAGAAGATTTCAGACCAACTTGAACTTGGCTTTGTGTAAAACCGTAAAGCTCATTATAAAGTTTTAGCATCTCATCAGCCACATTAATCTTCTCTTCATAATCAGTAATTGTAGCAAAACGCATCTCATACTCCTCTTCTAGCTCATGTCTGCGGTTTAACTGCGAGACTCTGGTTTGTAACAGCTGCAAGCGGTTGGATTCCACCTCCGCTTTAGCGTTAATATCGAGAGGCATGCTTAACATTGCACCGTAGCGGTAATTATCTCCGTTGTAATCGCGTAAATCACTGCTGCTATCGCTATATCCGTAAGAGGCGTTTAGCGTAAGTTTTGGCAAATATGAGGATTGTGTTACTTTCCACATGGCATTGTCATTTTCGTCTTGAGCACTATATTTTAAAAGTTCAAGGTGCTGCTTCAAATAATCCGATTTTGAGATAAGCTCTATGTCTGGGAACGAAATCGTCTCAAAATTTTCATCTCCTATTAATTTTTTTAGTTCATGCACCTCATTGCTGAGAATGTTTTTTACGGCAATAAGATTTGTACGCGAGGTTTCTCTATCTATTGTAGCGCGGTTTAATTCACTAATATCTGCAATTTCAACTTTGTATTTTTCTTTAATAATTAAGAGGTCTATATCACGATTTTTTAATGTAAGCTCGCTCTGTTTATACTTCAATGTATCGCGCTTTATTTGTGATAGCAAAGTATAAATTTTCTTAAGATAGCTTGCTTCCTCAATATCAACGCCGAGCATATTTACTTTTCCCAATGCTTTTGCTTTTTCAATGCTGTATAGTATGCCGCCGCTTCTAAAAATATCCTGATTCCAGTCCACGCCGACACTTTTTGTTTGAATATCACTGTTGGTTATATCTCTGCTTTTATTAATTGAGGTAAATATAGTTAACGGAGAAATCCATTTTTTTTCTCCAATTTCGGCATCTTTCGTGATTTTTTCTCTTTTTAATTTTAGAAGCTCAATTTTTTTTTCGTAAAGTGGTAAGTTGTCCCCAAAAGCCAATCCTAAAGAGATGAGTATAAATAATATTTTTTTCACGAAGCAAACTCCTAATTGTTACAGTATACATTTATTTTGCTAAAAGATATTTTACGACAGTTGATATACAAAGAAAAAATAAAGCTAAACTTAAAACAATTATGTAATTAAAAAGTGATAAGAAAGATAAAAGTTAAATCGGATAAAATTACTCCGATTTAAAAATTTAGAGCGTAACGCGTTCTTACCAAAGGAAACCAAAATGAAAAAGTTCATTTTATTAATCGCATTGACATTAGGTGCTCTTCAAGCCGACAACATAGTACATTATGATACTAAAGAAACACAAGCTCCAATAAGTAAGCCTAACCACCCTACTTCAGATATTTATTAATATCTAAAAATTTTATCTCTCCTTCTAAAATAGGTTTTTAACCTATTTTAGTGACACATTCACAAACCCCTTAAACTTTTTTTCTTACAAAATTAATTAATACGATGGTCATAATCAATATACACAACATTAATATTACAACATTTGTTGTTCCTGATGTTCCGTCTGCAAACGGCAGTCCACTAGTATTTATACCAAAAAAACCTACAATCAGATTTAACGGTAAAAATACCGCAGAAATAATAGTAAGAATATAGATTGAATGATTCAACTTTTCATTTGTTTGTGCACTGTAAAAATGATAAAGATAATCAAGTTTAGAGAGTTGTAGCGTAGCAGAACGCAATGTTCTCTCTATATGCTCATGTAAGTCCATGTAGTGATTAATGGGAAAACCATCACTTTTTTCGTGATATTCAATCGCACTATCCATTGTAAAAGATGAGTTCATCAACTCTCTTTCGATTCTTGTAATGTTGTGTTTTAGCTTCAGCCATTGTTTCATAAAAGAGTTTGTAGTTTTTTTAACATATAACATCTCTTCTAAGTTTAAAACTAGATTGAGATAGTGCTCAAATGATTTTACCAACTGGTCTATCATGCCGTTCAAAATTTGATACGGAGCCTCAAAGCGGTTGCCAAGCTCTTTAAAGTTGTCTTTTTCTCTTTCGTATAGATAGCTGTTGTTAGCTGTAATTATAAATCCAGTAGAGATTACTTCAAGTTCTTTACGAATTATTGGCAATCTAATAATCAACATGTCATACTGCTCATTTTCATCAAATATTGACGGATGAGTTTCGTCTCTTAAGTCATCTAAGTGAAGGTTGTCAACTAGTTTATGAATATTAACCATCGCTTTTCTCCTTTTTTAGATATGAAAGCTACTTCTTAAAGGTCACTTTATATATATTTTTTTTAAAATAGTAATCATGCTCTCGACCGATTTTTTCGTAGTTGTTTCATGTACTGTATGATACCCAATTGTCGGTATTTGCAGAGTTGTTCCCTGAATTTCACCTTTTGATGCATTGATAAGTCTTCCAAGCTCAGTTGTGCCGAGTGACACCCTATGACCGTTTTTAAGCATTTTATCTTTTAAATAAGTGTCTTTAAAATTGTATTTTATCTTCTCTTTTGTAGCTATTTTTTTTATTTTATCTTTTAAGGGTGACCTAAATACGGCATTTGAGTCCCTATGTCTAAGCACTATATCTATGTTTCTAATCTCTTCAAGGCTTGGATAGGGGCTTGTATCAAGAACAAGCAGCTCATTCGTTTTGATGTTAAAGCGTTTAAACCACTCTAGTAAAAATCTCCAACTTCTCCCTGCCTCTTCGGAAGCGGTAAAAAAAGCCGTTCCTTGATACCCGATTGCGTATATGTAGATAATAATTGCTATGCTTATTACATTATCCAGTTGTGCAGATATTAAATCGTCTTTAATCTCAAGTTTGTCGGTAAACGCTATCGGCATTCCCGGAAAAAGATAGTCAAAACCATCTATTTTAAAAATAATATTATTTCTTCTTTCACATAAAAAAGCATCTTTAATTGAACCAAGCCCTAGATAAGTTCCGGACCACGGCTGATATGCTTGAACTTTTTCATCAACAAATCTTGCTGTAAAGTTGTGGAGCAACTGTTCCGAGCTTGAATCACCCGTTAAATCCGCTTTATTTTTTGCAATAAATGCTGCGTATTGAAACTCGTTGTGACCTGTGCAGATAAGCCCGTGTCTATCGGCGTGAGCAGAGATATAGCCGCTCTCTGGGTTGTTTCCCTTTGCCACAAGCACTCCGTCATAATATTCAACAGTTACGCCAAGCTCTTCAAGCTCTCTTTTGATAAACATAAAAAACGGATGCTCAGCACCAACTACGCTTGGTATGCGGATAAGTTGTTTTAATATATCGTAAAATAGTTCCATTCTTATTTTTCTCCATAATTACCAAGAGCTTTTATGCTCCAATACTATCTTTTTTTATTTTTCTTTTCTTTTGGTTTATTTCTGATTTTGGAGATACATTTTTTGCAATGTAGTCCATTATTTTTCCGGCAATATCAATTTTTGTTGATTTTTCAATTCCCTCTAAACCGGGCGAAGAGTTTACTTCCATTACCAGCGGCCCTCTGGCTGATTGAATCATATCAACTCCGCAAACTCCAAGACCCATAGCTTTTGCCGCTGCAAGGGCTATTGCTTTTTCTTTTCTCGTAAGTTTATGTGCAGTCGCACTTCCGCCTTGATGCAAGTTTGATCTAAAATCTCCCTCAGCACCCTGTCTTTTCATGGCGCCTACTATCTCTCCGCCAACGATTAAAACTCTAATATCGGCTCCGCCTGCTTCTTCAATATACTCCTGAACAAGCAAGTTGACATCCATTCCATAAAAAGCGTCAAGTACAGATTTGGCAGCTTTTTCACTGTCAACCAAAACAACGCCGACACCTTGAGTTCCTTCAAGTATTTTAAGAACAAGAGGTGCGCCGCCGCTTAACTCTATGACATCTTTTGCGGTAGATTTATTTGAAGCAAAAACAGTTTTTGGCATATCAACGCCGTTTTTAGACAATATCTGGAGGCTTCTGAGCTTGTCTCTGCTTCTTGCAATTGCTAAATTACCTGATGTAGAAAAGGCAGACATCATTTCAAAATGTCTTACCATTGCGGTTCCGTAAAATGTTCTGCTTGCCCCTATCCTTGGGATAATTGCATCTGGAGCAGGTAACTCTTTGCCCAAGTAGTTTACCTTAAGCTCGTTTTTCATTATCTCAATACTGCATTTTAAATAATCAATTACTCTAACTTCCCAGCCTCTTTTTTCAGCCGCCTCGACTAATCTTTTAGTAGAATACAACTCTTTATTTCTTGATAATATGTAAACTCTCATAGTTTCCTCTTCTTATAATTGTTTTGCAAGATATTTTTGTGAAACATCAACTAAAAATTTTTTTGATAAGAACTTTTTCCCTATTAACATCGGATATTTCATATCTGAACGATTAGTTAAGGATATGACGGTCATATAGTTTTTTCCAAAAAAATTTACTTTTATTCTAATTGACGGTCTATGTTGAATCTCTCCATTTGAGCTTTTGATTTTTTTCATTTGATAAAGAGGCACTGCCATTTTTTTTCCATGATAAGCAGCGTGGATTTCATCAAGAAGTTTAAAATGAACAATGTCATTTTCATCTACAAATATATCATCACAATGTAGCGCGTTAGAATCGGCGCCTGTATCAACCTTTGCTTCTAAATCATAAAGTTGTAAATCAGGAATGGAAATAATCTCAATTGCACCGATAATTTTCTTTTTTATCATTGATTAAATCCAATATTTTAGGTAGATTATAACATATAAAATCAGTAAAGAAATTTAAAAGAATACGAATAATATTAAGATTATTTTTAGCAAATTTTTTTTTATTTGTGAGTATAATTTTGTTGAAAATAATAATTTAGATTTGGGTAATAGTTGCTTTTATGCTAAGAAAAGGTTATGTGAAAACATAGCAATCCACGATATGTGGAGTGTATTTGTTAAGAGGGCAAATATGACATTTAAAGATTTAGAATTTGTGTTAGAGTTAAATGGTGTAATGAAAAGAGATATTGAGCAAGTCTTGGATTTTAGTAAAAAAAATGGCATTGATAAAGAACAAATTGATGATGAGCTTAGCAAATTAGGCTATGAGAGAATTTTTGAAAATGGTCTTGATGATGCTTTAGATGATGACGAAGATGATTATGACCATGTGGAAAAATTTCGACATAGAAATAAATTTAATGAAGATTATGATTAATAATATATGACATTTATAAAGATGAAACAAGCTATTTTAAGAGGTTTCCTTAACAGATAAATATTTAATTATGGTAGAATTATGTTTATATAAAATGTATGGGATTATTTATGCAAAATCAAACAAATTTAGCTAAGTTAAATGATAAAATTTCAGCCATCGTTGGGCAGTACAACTCACTAAAACAAGAGAGCGAAGCACTGCGAATTGAGATAGTTAAACTAAAAGTTGAGAATGAAGTCAGAAGTCAAGAGATGGAAAAATTAATAGAACAAAATGCCATTAAAGATTCTGAAATAGAATCGATTGTAGAAAAACTAGAAAGCATTATGGTTTAAATTTATGAGTAAAAAGCTTGGACTAAATATAGGCGGTCGGCGTTTTGATGTTGATGTAGAAGATAATTTCGCCTCTTATTTGGAACAGCAAATGAAAAAAGATTTCAATGTTGATGGCAATAATGACTTAAAGGTATTGCTTCAAGCTTATGTTCGTAAAAATCATGATTTGTATGTGCAAGAGCAAAGAATAGAAGAAATCACTAAGAAACTAGAAATTTAAGATAAAATTTATTATTATATAAGTTAAGAGTGATATAATTTCGGTCTCTTTAATAGAGTACATGTGCGTTCGTAGCTCAGCTGGATAGAGCACTGGTTTGCGGTACCAGCGGTCAGGGATTCGAATTCCTTCGGGCGCACCACTTATGTTTAAAAAATCCCTTAAAAAACTTTCACATATCTTTCAATTTAACTGTTTATCTCACTCTTTAATATTTTTGCAAGTTCGCTACACTCGCTGATTTTTTGTGCGTAGCTGAGATTATCTTTTAGCAATATATCAACAAAAGCGCTCCCTACTATTACACCGTCAGCGCCCTTTACCTTATCTTTAGCGGTTTTTTTATTTACCCCAAAACCGACATAAACAGGTGTTGCGGTATATTTTTTTATTGAAGACAAAAAAGGCTGCAAATCCTCAGCACTGCCTGAACCGGTAATTCCTGTATAAGCTACCATGTAGATGAATTTTTTAGAATCTTTAACTATCTCTTGAATTCTAGCTTCGCTATCAGTCGGTGCAACAAAACTTATGTTTGAAACATTGTTAGAATTAAAAAGCTCTCTGTATGCTAGTGCTTCTTCATGAGGCAGGTCGGGAATTATCAGTCCATTTATCCCTATCTCTTTTGCCAAAGGAATCAATTTATCCATATTTTGTTGATAAAAACTGTTGAAATATCCCATCCACAAAGTATCAACTTTTGGAGCAACTGCCTTAGATATTTCTAAAAGATGTTTAAATTTGAATCCTAGCTCAAGTGCTTTATGGTTTGCCTCTTCTATCAGAGGACCGTCTGCCACAGGGTCAGAAAAAGGCACTCCGAGTTCAAGTGTGTCAACTCCGCTCTCACCAAGGGCTAAAGCTAAGTCAATACTAAAAGATTTTTCAGGATATCCTGATGTTATGAATGCTACTAATTTTTTCAATTTTTTTCCAAGTCTGGTAATTTAAGCAGAGAATATTTTATATGAGTAAGTTCGTTGTCTAGTTTTAAATCGTCTTTCCACACGGCGAACATATCACTAATAGCAAGCAACCAAGTTATAGTCTCTTCATTGACGCTGCTATGGTTAGTTCTTATCTGTTCAAGTGCATCTTCCACAAATGCTGAAAGTCTCGACATTTGTGCAATTTTTAAAAAGCTTGAAGCAGATTTGATATTATGAAAAACACGAAAAAGCTCATTAACACTCTGTTCATATTTATTTGGTTTTTTCAAATCCAAAATCATGACCTCCATGTAATCAACCATCATAGAGTAGTGATCTAAAAATTCATCGACTATTTCATAATCAAAATTAGAATCTAAATCACTTCTTATGCCCATAAAATATTTCTCCTATATAGTCAAAATTATAGCAATATTTAGTTAAAATACTTTTTATTAAATAAAAGAGTTTGAAATGACTAAAAAAATGACAATAACTTCTATCAAAAAGAGCAAAGGGGTTACCCAGTTAGTTGTAATAACAGCGTATGACGCGCTATTTGCAAAACTTCTAGAGCCTAGTTCTGATATGATTTTGGTAGGGGACAGTCTAAATATGAGTTTTGCCGGTAAAAGTGATACTCTAAGTGCTACATTGGAGCAGATGATATACCACACAAACGCTGTTGCAATGGGAGCAAAAAACTCTTTTTTGATTTGTGATATGCCGTTTGGAACATATGTAAACCCAGATGAAGCCCTAAAAAACGCTATTAAAGTTTTTCAAGAAACTCCGGCAGATGCCATAAAAATAGAGGGCGGGGAAGAGAAGGCTGATATAATAAAGCATCTTTGCGCTAACGGAATAGCAGTCTGCGGACATATCGGTCTTTTACCTCAGGCGGTTCGAGGAGAAGGTGGATATAAAGTAAAAGGCAAAAACGAACAAGAGAGATTACAGCTTATAAAAGATGCAAAAGCCGTTGAAGCGGCCGGGGCATTTTGTATGGTTATAGAGGGTGTTAAAGCAGAGGTCGCATGCGATGTTGCAAAAAGCGTAGAAATCCCTGTAATCGGCATAGGTGCAGGCAGAGATGTTGACGGACAGGTTCTAGTTTTTTCCGACATGTTAGGATTATTTGAAGAGTTCACGCCTAAGTTTGTTAAGAAGTATATGGACGGTGCATCTTTGGTTAAGTCTGCTCTAAAGAGTTACTATGATGAGGTTAAATCTAAAGAGTTTCCTCAAGATATACACACCTACTAAGAGAGAATATGGAAAGATTGGTTGAGATAGAGAGATTTGATTCTGAAGAGAGTTGTGAGATAACTCTTCGTCCGAGTGCTTGGAGTGAGTATATAGGGCAGGAGCAGATTAAAAAAAATCTCGGTGTCTTTATAGAAGCTAGTAAAAAAAGAGGAGAGGCCCTTGATCATGTTCTCTTCTTTGGACCTCCGGGGCTGGGTAAAACTACATTGGCACTGATAATTGCAAACGAGATGAACGCAAATATCAAAGTAACAGCCGCTCCGATGATAGAAAAAAGCGGAGATTTGGCAGCGATTCTTACAAATCTGGAAGAGGGCGATATTCTTTTTATAGATGAGATTCACCGTCTCTCACCCGCCGTTGAAGAGATACTCTACTCATCGATGGAAGATTTTCGTATAGATATAATTATCGGGAGCGGACCTGCTGCCCAAACCGTAAAGATAGATTTGCCCCGTTTTACTCTTATCGGTGCTACGACAAGGGCAGGAATGCTCTCCAACCCTCTTAGAGACAGATTTGGCATGAACTTTAGAATGCAGTTTTACTCTCCTGAGGAACTTTCAAAGATTATTTCTCAAGCTTCAAATAAACTAAACAAGCAGATAGCACATGAGGCGTGTGTAGAGATAGCAAAAAGAAGCCGCGGAACTCCTCGTATAGCGCTGAGGCTTTTGCGTCGTGTAAGAGATTTTGCCGATGTTGCAAACGAAAAAGATATATTGCACTCAAGAACGAGCTATGCACTTGATGAACTTGGCATAAATTCATACGGATTTGACGAAATGGATATTAGGCTTTTAAATCTTTTGGTTGGAGCTAACGGAAGAGCTATGGGACTTAGTACAATTGCAGCAGCACTTAGTGAAGACGAGGGAACAGTTGAAGATGTACTAGAACCGTATTTGATAGCAAACGGTTATTTGGAGAGAACAGCCAAAGGAAGAAAAGCTACAAGAAGTACTTATGAGATTTTAAATGTCAATATTCCGATAGTAGATGATGGAGGTTCGTTTTGAAACCACAATATTTTGTAGCCATACTTTTTGCAACATCGCTTTATTGGATGTACCTTTTGTATACACCGTTTTTGTTGGGTATGATAATAGCAGCCTTGCTGGCAATCTCTACTGCGAATATTCAGAATTTTTTTGAAAAAGTTTTAAAATCAAAATTTTTAGCGGCACTTAGCTCCAGTTTTTTATTGGCCGTTCTGTTTTTTGTACCGCTTGGATATTTTTTAGTAATGCTAACTGTTAAACTAAATGGTGTGGACCCGATAGTCTTTACAAATATTGAGATGTTAATCAAGGATTTTTTAGTAAGCCCCCCAGAATATTTACTGTTTTTAAAGCCTTATATGGACAATCTAATGAAAGATATAAGTGTGGATTCAATTGCAGCTTATGCATTGACATTTACCGGAGATATAGGCTCACTTAGTGCCGGTTATCTTAAAAATTCATTCTTGGTTATAGTTTTTTATTTTTTTGCGCAATACAACGGCGGTTTTGTAGTTGATTTGCTAAAAAGGATTGTTCAGATGTCTGTTGATGAGACAACACTCTTAGCAAAAGAGCTCTCATCTGTTATGAGCGTTGTGTTTTACTCTATTATAGTAAATGCAATGTTTCAAGGTGTACTTTTTGGAGTAGCTATCTCTTTTATGGGATATAACGGGCTTCTGTTTGGAATAATGTACGGATTTGCTTCATTAATTCCAGTTGTAGGCGGAGCGCTTATGTGGCTTCCGTTTATGCTTTATGAGTTTTCGATAGGAAATAGTTCAAATGCGGTATTTATAGCGCTATATTCAGTTCTCGTCATCTCTGTCATCGCAGATACTTTTATAAAACCTTTAATTATAAAAGAGATAAATCTAAGGCTTTTGAAAGAGGATGATGCGAAGATGAATGAGCTTATTATCTTCTTTGCCATTATCGCAGGACTTACAACTTTTGGTTTTTGGGGTATGATTTTAGGACCGGCAATTACCGCATTTTTCTTGACTATTTTAAAGCTTTTTGAAGCAAGAACAAAAGAGTGCGAATCTAATCAAAGTTAATTTTTGTAGATTTGTGGATAATCGTTTTTGTATCTTCTGTGAACCCAAAACCAAAATTTTGGGTCGTCTGTTACTATCTTTGTAAGCCAGTCTGCTTGAAGTTGAGTGGCCTTTTGAATATCTTCTTGTTCGTCATCGGTTTTTTCTACATCTATTTCATCAAAAAATATTAAAGTATAGTTTTCTTCATCATCTGTTTTCATTATAACCGGTATAATTGCCGCATCATATTTTCTGGCAAAGTAGGCAGGAGTCGATGTTTGACGAATGCTTTTTTCCATAAAATTCACTTTTAAACCCTCTCTGGAATTTATACCCGTATCGATAACAATTCCGCATGCTTCACCATCTTTTATGATTTTTATTAACGGCTTTATTACATTTGATTTTTCCAGAGATTTATTGCCAAATTTGGCGCGTGATTCAAGCATCCACTCTTGAAATTGTTTGTTTTTCATTTTTTTAAATACTGCCGTAATCGGTTCCACAAAAGCTCCAACAGCTACTGCGCCAAGCTCCCAAGCGCAGTAGTGGGGAGTTACATAAATAATAGAGCGTCCCTCTTTTTGAACTTTTTGCACAGCCTCTATATTTCTTACGGTTACTTGTTTTGCCAAATCTTCTTTGCTAATGCGTCTGATTTCCATTAAGTGCATAAAATTAAGTAGTAAATTTTTAAAACTGTATCTTACAATCTCATCTTTTTCTTTTTTAGTTAGTTTTTCATCAAATGCAAAATTAAGATTTTTGTACGCTATGTTTCTGTATCTTGATGAGGCATAGTAGGCGATAGTTGCCAGTAAGAGAAAGAAACTTTTTCTTATTTTTTTCGGCAGTATCATTAAAAATTTTTCAAGTAGTAAAAATAGTTTAAAGCTCATTTATTCAATAACTCCGATGTATTGTAAAAATGGATTATATCAAAGGATAGTATATAAAACTAAATAAGTAATAAAATTGTTATCAAGCCTTTGGTATAATCACGCCAATAAAATCAACAAGGCAAGTAAAAAATGCATTTATCAGATATTCAAAATTTTTCTGAAGGTCGTACTAAAGCAAGGGCGTATTTTTGCTATCTTTTTTCAAAAAACATCCAAAATAGATTACCGTCACTGTCGGTAGAGATGATAATGCCACGCCTTTTAAAAATAAAGGCTGATTTAGAACATTGTGAGGGAGTTTACCTTCTTGACAGCCGTGGTGTTCAAATATCACCTACTTTTGCAGCAACCAAGCAGATAGATGAAGATGCCGGAAAAATCAGAGCAGACAGAGCATATTATTATCGCGCTGTAAGAGAAGGCAGATGTACGATAACTGATCCATACCCGTCTCTCATAACGGGAGAGTTGACCGTAACCGCGTCACAACCTATTTATGATGAGCATGGTGAGCTGAAATATGTGGCTTGTTTAGATATGCCGCTTGACGAAGTTATTAAAATTTCTCGCTCTACGGCTTCAGATAAATTTTTTATAAACCTCTTTAAGTACTCATATGCAATATTTGCATTTGCGCTTATTGCAGTTGCAATACTTCTGTTTTTTAAAGGTATACAGAGCTTCTTTGTTTACAGAATAACACCTGATCATTTTGAGATAAAAGATGTATTTGAAGCAACAATTTTATTAACGCTCTCATTGGCGATATTTGATTTAGCAAAAACTCTTATAGAAGAGGAAATTTTGGGTAGAAACAAAGAACATAGCATCTCCGGGCCGCATAAAACAATGGTTAGATTTTTAGGCTCTATTATCATAGCCTTGTCTATTGAAGCACTGATGCTAGTGTTTAAATTTGCAATAACGGATCCGGAAAAATTGCTTTATGCGATGTATATAGTTGCAGGTGTGGCAATGTTGCTTATATCTTTGGCGGTTTATATAAAATTTACTAAACTAAAGATTGAAGAATGATAGGGATTGTTGACTACAACATGGGAAATTTGGCAAGTGTTCAAAATGCATTTGCAAAGCTTGGCGCTGATACGGTTGTTGAGAGTAATCCAAAAAAGTTTAAAGATTATGATAAGCTGATACTCCCAGGCGTAGGTGCTTTTGGTGATGCTATGGAGCATTTGCGAGAGAGAAATATGGTTGAGGCCATAAAAGAGTATGCAGCAAGTTCAAAACCGATACTTGGCATATGTCTTGGTATGCAGCTTCTCTTTGAGAGCAGTGAAGAGTTTGGAAGCCATGAAGGTTTAGGACTGATAAAAGGGAAGGTTGTGGCTTTTGATACGACTAAATTTAGTGAACCGCTCAAAGTTCCGCATATGGGTTGGAATAAAATGTTTACAAAAGAACACCCGCTTTTTAAGGGTTTAGATGAGGAACATTATCTCTACTTTGTGCACTCTTACCATGTTTTGTGCCAAAACGAAGATGACGCCATCGGCAAAACCGTATATGGATATGAGTTTACATCGGCAGTAGCCCATAAAAATGTTATGGGAATCCAACCGCATCCAGAAAAAAGCCATACCAATGGGCTTAAAATTTTGGAAAATTTTATCAATATAAAACTGTAAATATTAAGGACAAAACATATGACTTTATACCCGGCAATTGATTTAAAAGACGGAAAAGCTGTAAGACTGACGAAAGGTCTTATGGATAGCGCTAAAATTTACTCAGATGAACCATGGATGCTTGTAAAAAAATTTGAAGAGATGGGTGCACAGTGGGTTCATTTGGTTGATTTAAACGGTGCGTTTGCGGGTGAGCCGAAAAATTTAGAGCAGATTATAAAAATTAGACAAAATTGCAATGTAAAACTTGAACTAGGCGGCGGTATAAGAGATGAAGCAACAATTAAAAAAATGCTTGAAATAGGGATAGATAGAATTATTTTAGGTTCAATAGCAGTTAAAGATTCAAAGTTTGTTAAAGAGATGGCGGCGAAATATCCTATCGCAGTCGGAATAGACGCTATTGACGGATTTGTTGCTGTTGAGGGTTGGGGTGAAGTTAGCTCTATGAGAGCGACTGATTTGGCAAGAGAGTTTGCAAACGCCGGTGTTAAAGCTATTATATGCACAGATGTAAGTAAAGACGGAACGCTTGGCGGAGTAAATGTTGATTTTACAGTTGAGATAGCAAAAGCAAGCGGAGTAAGCACAATTGCCAGTGGTGGAGTAAAAGATGAGAGTGACATCGAAGCTTTAGTGGCTACAAATATAGTAGACGGCGTAATTATAGGAAAAGCTTACTACGAGGGAACCCTCGACTTACCGAAGATGTTTAAACAATTTAGTTAAGTTTTACTTAATCGTAAAATAAATAAAATTTAGGTATCATTATTGCTTAAATTTGCAAATATTTAAAGAAAAGGATTTCATTTGAAATTACTTGTTGTTGATGATAGCTCTACAATGCGCCGTATTATAAAAAACACTTTGTCAAGACTTGGTCATGAAGATATACTTGAGGGTGGCGACGGTGTTGAGGGCTGGAATGCCTTAGATAAAAATCCAAATGTTGATATGTTAATCACAGATTGGAATATGCCGGAGATGAACGGATTGGAACTTGTTAAAAAAGTTCGTGCAGATGCTCGTTTTAAAGATTTACCGATAATTATGGTAACTACTGAAGGCGGTAAAGCAGAGGTTATAACCGCTTTAAAGGCCGGTGTTAATAATTATATTGTTAAACCGTTTACTCCACAAGTTTTAAAAGAAAAACTTGGTGCTGTTATGGGCATTGAGGTGTAATGCAAGAGCATTACTTTGAATTAGTTGTCAATATATCTTCTCATCACGCCCTTTTTTCAGATTTTTTAGCAGATACTTTACCGGTAGGTTTTGAAGAAACAGATACCGGTTTTATTATTAGAAGCGATGATGAGCTTGACACTATAATCTGGGGATTAGAGCAATTTACCGAAGCTTTACAAAAGGCTACGGGACAAAGCATAGAGCTTGAGTGTAAGCAGACAAAACTCAAAAGCAGTGACTGGGTTAAGATTTATCAAGATAGTATTCAACCGCTTTGTATAGATAAATTTTATATCCATCCTACTTGGGATGAGCCTAGCAAAGAGTTAATAAACATAGCTATCGACCCAGCTTTAGCTTTTGGTACAGGACATCACCCTACAACGGCATCATCACTAAGAGCAATTGCTAAGTATGTAAAAAAAGGTGATAGAGTTTTAGATGTAGGTTGCGGCAGCGGAATATTAGGTGTCGGAGCGATAAAGCTTGGCGGAGTTGTTGATGCTTGTGACACGGATATTGTGTGTGTAGAAAATAGTGAGTTAAATGCACAGTTAAACGGTGTAAAATTTGAAAACTTATGGGAAGGTTCTTGTAGCCTTGCTAAAGATAGTTATGATGTAGTTGTAGCAAATATAGTGGCAGATGTTTTAACATTTATAGCAAATGATTTAAAAACAGTTTTAAAGAAGAGTGGAATTCTCATACTATCGGGAATATTAGACAAATATGAATCAAAAGTTTTGAAGTTTTATCAAGATTTTGAAATTCTAGAAAAGATAACTCAAGATGAATGGGTTACATTAATACTAAAGCAAGGTAAAAAATAGATATGCAAAATAAAGACAACAACAATAAAGATAATAATTTTTTTAATAAAAATCCACTGATTACTTTTGCAATATTTTCAGTAATAATTATATTACTTTTTAAAGCTTTAATGGGTGAAAATAGTAGTTCCGGAGCGGAAGCTGTTGGAAGTAAGAGAGCAAAACAGATAAGTTATTCTGAATTAAAATCTTTAATAGAAAGCAAAGGTGTAAACAAAGTCGATATTGGACAGAGTTACATTAAAGCTTACTCAACCGATAACACTACGCTTTATACAACAAGGATTGTGCCAAGCGATGCTAAGTTAACTGAAGAGTTAGACAAGCAGGGCATAGAGTATAGCGGTTTTAGTGAAACTAACTGGTTTACAGAGATGTTTGGATGGCTTTTTCCATTTTTAATTATAATAGCTATATGGATGTTTTTTGCCGGACGAATGCAAAAAAGTATGGGCAGCGGTATTCTAGGGATGGGTACTTCTAAAAAGATGGTTAATTCAGAAAAGCCAAAAACAAAGTTTGATGATGTTGCAGGTGTAGAAGAGGCAAAAGAGGAAGTTCAAGAGATAGTTGACTTTTTAAAATACCCTGGTCGTTATGTAGAGATTGGTGCGAAAATTCCAAAAGGTGTTTTGCTGGTTGGAAGTCCCGGAACAGGAAAAACTCTTTTGGCAAAAGCTGTTGCAGGTGAGGCCGAAGTGCCATTTTTCTCTGTAACCGGTTCAAGCTTTATTGAGATGTTTGTAGGGGTTGGAGCAGCTCGTGTTCGCGATCTATTTGAGCAAGCTAAAAAAGATGCACCGAGTATAATTTTTATAGATGAGATAGACGCAATAGGAAAAAGCCGTGCAGCAGGTGCAAATATGGGCGGAAATGATGAGAGAGAGCAGACGCTAAATCAACTCTTAGCAGAGATGGACGGATTTGGAACTGATACGCCTGTTATCATTTTAGCGGCAACAAATAGACCTGAGATACTTGATCAAGCGCTTCTTCGTCCCGGACGCTTTGATAGACAAGTTCTCGTTGACAAACCTGATTATGAAGGTCGTATTAAAATTTTAACGGTTCATGTTAAGGGTGTAAAAATGGATCAGGATGTTGACCTTAAAGAGGTTGCTCGTCTAACAGCCGGTTTAGCCGGTGCTGATTTAGCAAATATAATTAACGAAGCAGCACTTTTAGCAGGTAGAAAAAGTCAAAAAACAGTAACCCAAAAAGACCTTTACGAGTCAGTAGAGCGTGCTTTAGCCGGACTTGCTAAAAAATCTCGTCGTATTAATCCTAAAGAGAAAAAAATTGTGGCATATCATGAGAGCGGACATGCGCTTTTAGCTGAAACAACCAAGGGAGCTAAAAAAGTTTCAAAAGTTTCCATTGTTCCTCGCGGTTTGGCAGCTTTGGGCTATACTCTTAATACCCCTGAAGAGAATAAGTTTATGATGCAGCAACACGAACTTTGGGCAGAGGTAGATGTTCTTCTTGGCGGTCGTGCTGCTGAAGAGGTGTTTATCGGCGAAATCTCAACTGGTGCAGGAAATGATTTAGAGCGTGCTACTGATATTATTAAATCAATGGTTCAGACTTATGGAATGAGCGATGTAGCCGGACTTATGGTTTTGGAAAAAAGCAGACACTCATTTTTGGGCGGAATGGGTCAAACCACTAGAGAGTATAGTGACAAAATGGCGGAGAACATGGATGAATTCATCAAATCGTCGCTTCAAAATAGATATAAAGATGTTGTGAAAAGACTTCAAGAGTACAAGCCTGCAATAGAGAGCATTGTAAAGCTTCTTTACAAAAAAGAAAATATAACCGGTGAAGAAGTTAGGGATATTATTATTAATTTTGAAAAAGAAAACAACTTAGAATCAAAAGTGAATATCGTAGTCGATGATATAGAAGAAGAGCTAAAAGCTGATGCTAAAATGGTAGAGAATGGTAAAAATATAAAGCAAGATAAAGAAGAGGAAGCAGATGAAAAGTAATCTTTTACCGATTGCAAAAGAGGGCTGGAATTATTTAATCGGGTCTATTGTTCTATTTTTAATTTTTAAATTTCTTAACTTTGAATTTTTACAATTTTTAGCTTTTTTAGCAATGATGTTCTTTATTTATGTATTTAGAAATCCAGAGAGACAAAATATGCTTTACCAAGAAAATAGCATAGTAAGTCCTGTAGATGGAACTGTTGTCTCAATTGAAGAGTTGCATGGTGAAGATAACAGTGGATATAAAGTAGAGATAGAGGGTACTTATTTAAATGTATCTCTTCTTAGAGTCCCATTCACATCATCTTTAGAGCATATCGAGATACAAAGAGGTGCAAAACTCTCTGCAACAAGTCCGCTCTCAAAAAGCATTAATGAAAATGCAGAATTAGTTTTTGGCGATAAGAGATCATCAAATAAGATAAAAATCATACATAAGTTAAAACAAAGTTTTGAAACTATTGATATCGATATTATAAAAGCTCAAGATTTATTGCAAGGCACAAGATACGGTTTAATGATAAATGGAGTAACTACAATCTATTTACCGACTAATTTTAGATTAAATATCGGTCTAGGCAGTGAACTTATAGCGTCGGAAACACTTATCGGATACTTTACAAATGAGAATAAAAAGTAAACTTTAGTTTTGAGTTTGACTCTTATCAAACATTAGTTTATCAACATCGATGCTAAAGTTGAAATATTCAGAGTTAAAATTATTTTTATTTACTTTTGAGAGTTGAACGGCTGCCCCTTTATTGTTTCTTGCTTCAAGATAAAGTAAACCGAGCGCATATCTGCTCTCTAAAAAATCAGGATTTTTCATTTTAGATAATTCTAAAAGAGCTATCGCATTTGAGTGATGATCCGCCGCTGTAGAAGCAACAGCACCTAAAAACAGTGTCTGAGAATCATTTACTTTTAAATTGTCAATGAGATTATTATAGAGTGTGTAAGACTCCTCATATGCTTTGTCGTAAAGTGAAGCAAGTGCTAAAGCGCTTGTTAATTCATGAGTTTGATTGGTTGTTGATTCAAGTGCTTGCTTTAATTGTTCTCTTAAGTAAAATAGTTTTCCGGTTATTAGATTTTGTTGCGTATATAGATACCTTGTAACATATGCACCAAAATATAAATCACTAAAATTAAATTTTTGGATTTTTAGATAGTTCATAACTTCACTTGCGTATTTAACTGAGTTGAGTTTACTAAAGTGCGCATCAATATACATAATATGTGGCAGTATCTCATTAGGAAGTAGAATTGTAAGTTTGTTTGCAGATTTTTGCGCTGCTTCTATATCGTTTACTTTTAGAGCTATTATGATATCTAAAGCTAAATATAAAGGCTTTTGCTGATAATTTTTCTCTAACCAATCAGTAGCAGATATTGTGTTATCCTCACTAATAAAAAGTAGAGTTTTGTAGAGTTCTACATCTTCTGAAGGTTTTTCTTGAGAAACGGCATCTTTAACAATTGATGACAATTTTGAGCTATCTTTATTGATAAGCTGAGAGCACATAATCGCATATATTCCAGATGTATAATTTTTTGCATCAAGATTATAAGAGCGTAAGAAATGTTTATGAGCATCAACCATATTTCCCATTTGTGCATATGTAAGAGCTAAATTGTAGTGCAGTACAGAGTGTTTGGGCTGAATTTCAACTAGCTTTTGAAGTAGTTCATTCGCTTCTCTTAGTTTAAATGAGAGAGCATTTTTGATTGCCTTTACAATCCCTATATTTACATTAGAAGATGAAGAACTTTTTTCTAAATACTCTTTAGCAGAGTCTGTATTATCGATAAATATATTTGCAGTTCCTTTTCGAATATAATTTATAGTTTGATTTGCATTAAAAATTTTGTATGGTGAAAAATAGAATATCTTTTGGTAATTCATCTCTTTAGAGTTGCTAATAAAGTTTCTATATCGTTTTTGTGCCAGTTCTGCATCAAAGAGAGAATCTTTTAAATTGACTTTGATTGGGTATGCTTTATAAACTTCTTCTTTAAAAATATCCGTAACATTTTCTATCTCTTTTGCCGCCTCTTGAATTTGACCGGATTTTAGATTTATGTACCCGATGGCAAGTTGAGATTCCATCGGTTTGGTGCCGTTTTTAATAGCATCTTGAAAATATTTTTTTGCTTGCTTTAAATCCCCGGTTCTTGCGTAAAGCAAGCCCAAGCTAAAGCTGTTTGTCGGTGATGGGTCTTTTTCAAGACTCTTTATTGCTTTATTGTCATTGTCAAGAAGAGCGTTTATATTTGAGCTTAAATTGTTTTGTACTTTCGCATACTCATTTGTAGTGGGATTTTCAAGAGCGCTGAGAGCTTCCAAATAGTTGCCGTTATAGTAGTTGATAAGCGTGTAATAGTAAGAGTATAGAGGTGATTGTCTCTCTTGTGGTAAATAGGCATAAGCCAAATCAATGTAGTATCTAAAACCTTTTTCATTTCCTAGATGTAGTGAACAAACAGCCGCGTTGATGGCGCTTACACATCTTTTTTCATTATTTTGTATTGCTTTTTGAAATGAGTTTAGAGCTGTTTCATACTGCGCATCTTTAATCTGTGCAACACCGAGATTATATGCGGATACGGCTTCGCTGAAGTGTGCTATTTTTTCATAAAGAGTGAGAGCCTCATTTTTAGAGCCTGTTGAGTATAGATAGTCCGCTTTGGCTATCATATTTTCTATTTTACTTGGTTCTACTGTTTCTAAAGGCTCTTCTTCCAACTTCTCATTTGCGTTTTCCACGGAAAGTTCAACAGGCTTTTTTGAGTGTTTAAGCAATACTATTGAGATAACTGTTATTATTAAAACAACCACAACCCCAATGCCTATAAACAGAAGCATTTTTTTATTTTTGGATGATGAGTCTTCGTCTACTGTCGATTTATTTGAAGAGCCATTGTCATTTGCAGCATCACTGTCTTCAATGATTATAATCTCTTCTTCTAATCCATCAGCCATTATTTACCTTGCCCTTGTTTCTTCATTAAAGCAAAAAAAGTACCATAAAATTAGTTGATATATGGCTCAAGTGCCTTTGGAATCGTGATAGTTCCATCTTCGTTTTGGAAATTTTCCATAATTGCCACCAGCGTTCTGCCAACAGCTAATGATGAACCGTTAAGAGTGTGAACAAAAGAGTTTTTATCTCCGTCTTTGTATCTTATTTTTGCTCGTCTTGCTTGAAATTCTCTAGTGTTGGAGACTGAGCTTATCTCTCTGTAACTATTTTGCCCCGGTAGCCAAACTTCCAAATCAACTGTTTTTGCTGCTCCAAACCCTAAATCACCGCTGCAAAGAGTTACAAGACGGTGTGGAAGTTCAAGTGCGCTAAGTAAATTTGATGCGCATGAAACCATCTCATCAAAAATCTTATCGCTATCTTCGGGTTTTGTAATAGAAACAAGTTCAACTTTATGAAATTGATGTTGTCTTATCATACCTCTCGTGTCTCGTCCTGCCGCACCTGCTTCTTTTCTAAAGCATGATGTATAAGCCGTCATTTTTATCGGCAACATATTTGGAGTTAAAATCTCATCTTGATAGAGATTTGTAACAGGAACTTCCGCGGTCGGGATTAAAAAAAGTTCTTGGTCTTGGATTTTGTAGAGGTCATCTTCAAATTTTGGAAGCTGTCCGGTTCCCTCTAACGCTGCTCTGTTTACAAGAGATGGAACACTAACCTCTTCAAAACCTCTTTTTGAGTTGAAATTTAGCATAAAGTTAATAAGTGCGCGCTCTAACTTTGCGCCCATTCCAAAAGAGACGCTAAAACGGCTGGTTGCCAGTTTTACACCTCTCTCAAAATCTATCCATCCATTTTGTTCAGCCAACTCCCAATGCTCTTTTGGAGTAAATGCAAACTCTCTTGGAGATAAAACTTTTTTAATTTCTACATTGTCGTTTTCATCCACGCCATCTGGGACATCATCATCCGGTATGTTTGGAATTGACATAGCAAGATTTTCCAACTCCTCTTGCTTTACTCTTTGAATTTCTAGGGCATCAGCTATATTGATTTTATTTGCATCAACTTTTGCTTTTAGTTCGGTTACATCTTTGCCCTCTTTTTTGTAAATCCCAAACTCTTTGCTCATCGTATTTTGTGCTGCTTGTAAAGTCTCATAATCAACTTTTGCAATTTTTAACTCTTCGTTTTTTTTCTTTAAATCATCAAGAAGTTCAACACTCACGCCTTTGCGTGTAAGTTTAGCACTAACGCTCCCAAAATCTTTTTGCAGTAATTTTAAATCAATCATTGTTATCCTAAAAAATAAGTGGTGAAATTATATCAAAATAAACTATTTAAGCATACTATGACATCTATATGATAAAATACAATAATTTAGAAAAAGTAACAGGAAATTTATGCAAGTGCTATTTGATAATAATGTAATTCTTGATTCGCTCGAACAGAGTATTTTTGTAAAAGATGTTAACTCCGTCTTTCTATTTGTCAATAAGGCATGTGCGGAATTAATAGGAAAAAAGGCTTCAGAAATTGTTGGAAAAGATGATTTTGATTTTTTCCCAAGAGAGATTGCCCTGAAATATCGTGATGATGATGCAACCGTTGTTCATGATAAAAAAGTAATAGATACTGAAGAAAATATTGTAATAAATAATCAAATACAAATAATAAGAACTATTAAAAAACCACTTTATAAAGGTAGTGAAGTTGTTGCAATACTTGGTATTTTCTGGGATATAACAAAAGAAAAAGAAGAAAAAATTTATTATAAAAAGCTTCAATCTGGTCTTAAACAAGCTCAAGCACTTGCAAATATTGGGCACTGGGAGCTTGACCTACTTAAGAACACTTTATATTGGTCTGATGAGGTTTACCGCATATTTGGTCTTGAGCCGCAAGAGTTTGACGCAACTTATGAAGCATTTTTAAGGCATATACATCCAGAAGATGTTGATATGGTAAATAGTATCTATATGTCATCCATTAAAGAGAAGCACGGTTACTATGTTGAACACCGTATTGTACGGAAAAACGGCGAAGTTGGATATGTTGAAGAGAGATGTGAACATGAATTTGACGGTAATGGAAACCCTGTAAAATCAATCGGTACGGTTCATGATATAACAAGGAGAAAAGTAGCAGAAAATGAACTTATTTTGGTTTCTGCTGTTTTTGAAAAAATGAGCGATGGCGTGCTGATTACAGACTCAAATCAGCAGATAGTTACAATAAATAGTGCATTTAGTAAAATATCTGGGTATTCGTCCGAAGATGTTAAGGGTAAAACACCAAAAATGCTTAGCTCAGGTTGGCACGACAATGTTTTTTATAAAGATTTATGGAATGATATCGGAAAAAAAGGTCAATGGAATGGCGAGATTATTGACCGTAGAAAGAATGGTGAGTTATATACGGCTGAATTAAATATTATTGCTTTGCACAATAAAGACGGTAAATTAACAAACTATATATCTATAGTTAATGACATAAGTGAGAAGAAGCAAAGAGAGAGCTTGATTCATAATCTTGCTTATTTTGACGCACTTACAAATCTCCCAAATAGAGTACTGTTTCAAGAGCGCATTATCGATAAGATACCGGCATTAAAACGAAACTCTAAAAAAATGGCAATATTGTTCATAGATATGGATAATTTTAAAAATATAAATGATGCATTTGGGCATTTTACCGGAGATAAATTTTTGATTGAAGTAGCAAAGTCAATCAAATCTCTTCTTCGTGAGCAGGATACTTTGGCACGACTAGGCGGTGATGAGTTTACTGTAATACTGGATGATGTAGAATCTATTTTGGATATAGGCTTTGTTGCTGATAAAATTATTAGCAGATTTAATAATCCGATTGTTATAGAAAATAAAGAATTTTTTACCGGAGCTAGTATTGGTATTAGTATCTATCCTGATGATGGAGAGAGTTATGAAGAGCTTGTAAAAGCTGCCGATACCGCAATGTATCAGGTAAAAGAGTCAGGAAAGAACGCTTATAAGTTTTTTACACAATCAATGAATGAGAAGATAATCCAGCGTGCACTCATAGAAAATGATTTGCGAAGTGCTATTGATAAAGAAGAGCTATTTTTAGAGTATCAACCAAAAATAAATCTGGAGACAAAAAGCGTTTATGGTATGGAAGCGTTAATTCGCTGGAATCATTCAGATGTCGGTCTTATACGACCTGATCAGTTTATCGGTATATCCGAAGAGACCGGACAAATATCGCAAATAGGTTTATGGGTCGCAAAACAGGCAATTAGTGATACAAAAATGCTCCATATGCAGGGGCATAAACTTACAGTATCAATTAATGTATCTAGCAAACAGTTAGATAATGACTCTTTTATAGATGATATTTGTGCCATTGCAGATGATATTGGGCTAGATAAAAGCTATATCGAGTTAGAGATTACAGAGAGCCATATTATGAAAAATGTTGATAAAGCACTCTCTATTTTAAATGCACTATATGCAAAAGGCTTTAAGCTCTCAATAGATGATTTTGGAACCGGTTACTCATCACTGAGTTATCTTAAAAAATTACCCGCTAAAACTATAAAAATAGACCGTAGCTTTGTGCTTGATATCGACAAAGATGAGGATGACCGTTCAATTGTAGCAGCAATTATCGCAATGGCAAGATCACTAGGCAAAGATGTGATAGCAGAGGGTTCTGAAACCAAAGAGCATGTTGATGCGTTAAGGTTTTTACACTGCAACCAAATACAAGGGTACTATTTTAGTAAACCGTTAAGAATAGGGAAGTTTAAAGAGTTTATTGAAAATTTTAAGGGTGAGGGCAAATCGGTATAACATGTCAAAATTTTTGACATGTCACTATTTTTAAGTCAATATATCTTTAGCTAGTTGAAATTGGTTTGCAGTCATAAGATGAAGTTTTGGGTGAAGTGCTTTTAACTCTAAAAATAGTTTTTTACTAAGTTCAAAACCGACTCTGTACTCTTCATCTGCTCCTTTTTCATTTGCAACTCTTAGCGCTTCTATCCACTCTTCTGGTACATTTATCCCCGGAACATGTGCAGATAAAAATTGTGCAGTTCTAAGCTTAGTTATTGGGAAAATACCAAGAATAAGCTCAGCGCTTTTGTTCTCATTTTGGCACTCACTATTTGCCGCCTCTTTAAGCTCTAAAAGAAGTTTTGCGCTTTGGAGGTCATAAACTGGCTGAG
This sequence comes from Sulfurimonadaceae bacterium, assembly GCA_942493175.1. GTDB lineage: Bacteria > Campylobacterota > Campylobacteria > Campylobacterales > Sulfurimonadaceae > Sulfurimonas. Next base: position 1,685,388 of record OW818672.1, on the reverse strand, counting down.
TTATAATCCCAAGCGCTCCATGTTTTATTTTTTTTAGCATCTTTTTTTGGAGCGTTTTTGGATTTTTAGCATAAGAGTTTACAACGGCAAAAGGGTATATCTCTTTTGGCTTGTGAGCAAAAGGTTTGCCTGCGTAGTTGATACCGCTGTTAAAGCAGGAGATAATATCTAGCAGGAGTGAGCTGTCTGACTCAAAAACCCCTTTGGTACGGGGTTGGTCGGATATTGTTGCAGGATCACCCGTTAGTGCTAAAATTGCTCTTATATCTACTTCGTTTGCTCCAAGTAAATCTGATTGCAAAGCAATTTTATTTCTATCTCTCATACTCATTGTCGCAATAACAGGCTTTTTAAATCTATCTTGCAACATTTTTGCAGCAAAGAGAGAGTTATATTTTAGTTTTGCAAGCGGATTGTCTGTTGTCGTAAAGCCGTCTACTAGTTTATCAAGCCCCAGCTCTGCAATTGTCTCAACAATCGGAGAGAAAACAGGAGAGTGAGAGGGCGTAGTCTCAAGCGTAATATATGTACCGTTATTTAATTTATTTATTAGTTCATCAAACAAAAAGCATCCTAAATGGGTATAATTGCGCAATTATAACTTAAGAGAGAAGAATATATGTTGAAATTGGCTGTTTTTGATTTTGATTCTACGCTAATGGACGGCGAGACGATAGATTTTTTCGCCGAGGAGCTAGGTCTCGGTGAGCAGGTAAGCAAAATAACCGAAGCTGCGATGAGCGGGGAACTTGATTTTTTTGAATCCCTTCAGCAGAGAGTAGGGCTGTTAAAGGGGCTGCATTACAGCGTAGTTGAGAGAATTAGCCATAATTTGCCATATATGAATGGTGCAAAAGAGACAATTGCCGAGTTAAAAAGCAGAGGTATGAAAGTGGTCTGTTTTAGCGGTGGATTTAGAAGTGCAACCGGATATGCAAAAAATATTTTAGGTTATGATGCAGATTTCTCAAATGTACTACACCACAAAAATCAGGTACTTACAGGGCTTGTCGGCGGAGATATGATGTTTAACTACTCCAAAGGCGACATGTTGGTTCGTCTGCAAGGTCTGCTTGGTGTTAAGGAAGAGGAAACATTAGTGTGCGGAGATGGGGCAAATGACCTCTCAATGTTTGCACACGCCGGAACAAGAGTCGCTTTTTGCGCAAGAGAAATTTTACGCAAAGAAGCAAACATAATAGTCGAAACAAAAGACTTAACACAAATATTAGGAAAAATTTAATGTTAGAAAACAGTATCTGGAGACAGTATAACAGTGAAAATAGTTTTAGAGGGTTATTGGCTAAATTTTGTAAATTAAATGAAATTGATTTGATAGAAGAGGACAAAGCTTTATACAATGCGCTTAAGATGAAATTGACAAAAAAAGAGTTGAAACTTTTTGCAATGGATAGTGCAAATTTGGGCGATGAGAAAATGAAATCTGAATTTTCATGCAATGATGAAGAGTTGGAAAAGGCTAAATTTAAACTTTATAAAAAACTAAAGCAAGATAAAGTTCGTTTGAGTTTTAGAGAAGCAAATGCAGAAGACTTTGATAGCTAAATATCAATAGTTAATTAGACAAGATAATCTTGAAGGAGACCCTTCTTGATTTTTCTTTATCTTCGTTTTTATCAACCACTACTTTTTTAGCAAAGTTTAATCCGCTTCCCTTTATTACTTCACTTAACAGCTTTTGACTCTCTTTGTTTTGGTTGTTAAATATATAACTGAGTGTTGAAAATGAGCGTTTCATTGAGAGTTCTTCGTTGTTTAGGTATCTCTGTGAAAAATCAGTCGTTCCCCATTCGCTTGATGTATGACCGTTAACTTCAAGCGTACCTATGCTCACTCTGTTTTTATGTAAAAATGGTAAAAGTTTAGTACCGAATTTTTGTAAAAACTCTTTTTGTTTGCTTGTAAGCTCATACTCTGCAACATTAAAATATAAATTTTTATCTATTAAGTTTATAGACAAATCTTCTTTTATAGTGATTTTATTTGCTGCTATCTCATCTTTAAATATATTTAACAGCTCGTTATAAAAATTTGTTGATTTATTTGATGTTTTACTCTTTGGCGCCTCGGACTTTGATGTTTGTGCCATAGATAAATTTCTATTTAGCTTAACTATCCACATATTTGTTTCTTGGGAATTTTTATTTGTGTAAACTCCAACAACGCCTATCTGCGAGTTATGAAGCACACTAAGAGCATTAAATGAATCATGCTCTTCAGACCCATAATGCTCTTGAGTAAGCATAGAAAATTTACTGTCAAGCAACATTGCAAGTCCATCTGTGTTGTAGCTGTCTTGAACATATCCAACACCGACAATTTTGCCGTCGTTAAACTCTTTTATATCTTTTAGAGCGCTCGCATAGGTCGTAGAAATTACTTTTTCAAGTAAAATATTTTTTTGCAAATCTATTTTGAGTAATTTTATCTGCTCTTTATTTCTGTCATCTTCTTGAGTGAGTGATAATACAAAACTGTTATCCATTAGTTTAATAATTTTATACGGAGTTATATTTTTGCCATTTTTAAACTCTTTGATCCATGTTTTATCCCCATTTTGAGTAATTCGCATAATTGATATATTTTTTGATTTTTCACTGCTTGTCTGACTTAGCACCATGATTGAGCCATCGTCTGCTTCCGCCGCATCAACTCCTACATCGTCATAGCTTGTGCCGTATTTTTTACTCCATAGTCTAGTTCCATCGCTTGAGTGCCTTGTTAAATAGACATCATTCAAGCCAAGCCCACCGTTAAAAATATTATCGCTGTAAGGTTTTGATGTAACAGATGAACCTACTGTTAAAATTCCGCCATCACGAAGCGAAACTATTTTGTTCATTTTATCTTGGTTTTGGGTTCCAAATATATCTTTAGAAATTATATTTGCATTTGAGTCAAGTTTTAAAACCACAAGTGAACCATCAAGAGTATATCCGCCCACAAAATAGCCATTTTCCGGAGTTTTTGCCACTCCCACCGCTTCACTGAAGTTTGGTAAATTTATTGATTTTCTAAGAGATATATCTGCTTGATTATCTACTTTAACTAAATGAATTAAAGAGCCGTGAGCGCTTGAGAGAGATGAGAGATAATCAAACGCATTTGTATATGTTGTATCTGATTTTGATGAGTTATTTTTATATGTTTTAATAAAGCCGACAGCACTAATAGAACGGTCATAATCTTCTGTTACGCCAAGCAGTGCATTGTTGAATGGCTCATCTATGACAATTGAGAAATCGGTTGTTTTTGCATGAAGGCAAAGCGTTAGTAAGATAATTGTTAAGAGATAATGCATATTGCTACTTTTTTATTATAGATGTAGCAAAAAATATTCCTAAATTTATATGAAAAAAAGATGAGGTGAGTTGGGCCGGTGCAAAAGCACCAAAAAACCTAAGATAGGTTATTAAACACCCGCTTAGGGGCATTTAATGAAAGTTATCTTAAATTCTCAAATGGAGCAGTTACAACTGTTTTTCTAGTTACTGTGTATGGAACTAATGCCGCAGCACGAGCTCTTTTGATAACTGTTGCAATCATGTCTTGGTGACGCTTGCAGTTACCAGTTAAACGGCGAGGCATAATTTTGTATCTTTCTGAAAGAGAGAAGCGAAGAGCTCCTACATCTTTATAGTCCATGAAATCTACTTTTGCTTCACAATATTTACAAAATCTTTTTTTGTACTTTCTTCTTTCTGCCATGTTGTTTCCTTTTTTTTTATCTAATATCTAAAATGGAATTTCATCTTCATCAATGTCGATTACCGGAATAGAGCTGCTATTTGGCATCTGCTGCCCACTTGGCTTTTGATAGCTTTGCGGTTTCTGCGGTTGATAGCTAGGCTGTTGATAATCTTGTTGAGCAGGTTGACCTTGTTGAGCAGGATATTCATCCGCTCCGCCTTGGTTACCACCCTTTGAATCTAACATCTGCATAGTTTCAACAACAACAGAGTGCTTAGAGCGTTTCTGTCCGTTTTGATCTACCCATTGATCAAAGTTAAGTCTACCTTCGACTAGGATTTTACTCCCTTTTCTAAGGTATTGGTTGGCAATCTCCGCACTTCTTGCAAAGAATGTAATATCTATAAAGCAAACTTCCTCTTTTTTTTCACCATTGCTAGTGAATTTACGGCTTGTAGCTATAGAACTAGTTGCTATGCCCATTCCGCCTTGTGAGTATTTAAGTTCAATATCTCTAGTTAAGTTTCCAACCAAAATAACTTTGTTATACATGAATTTTCCTTATTTGTTTAGGCTTTAGCCAATTACTCTGCTGTTTCCTCAGCTACTTCTTCAACTTCTGGAGCTATTTCAATCTCTCTAGTTTTAGTCTCTTCAGCAGGTGATGAAGCTTTTTTATTAGCTTTTAACACTAACTGTTTCCAAGCTGCTACTTCACGATTTGTATCATATTTGATTGTTACAAAACGAAGAAGGTTTTCATTGATACGGAAGCGTCTTTCAATCTCACTAATTGCTGAAGGAGCAATTGAGTAGTAGATTACATAGAAATAACCACGCTCATTTTTGTTGATTGAGTATGCTAATTTTCTCATACCCATAGTGTCTCTAGCAGCTATCTCGCCACCGTTAGAAGTGATAACTTCTTCGATAGCTGTAATGCTAGCTTGAATCTCTTCTGCCGTTAATGTTGGTTTTACGATTACTAAGTTTTCGTAATTTCTCATAGAGTATAATCTCCCTTTGGTATTTTGCCCATCAATCAAATTGATGTAAGGCTTTTGTTTCCCTTTCGGATGTATATATATCGAAAAATAATCGATACAAAGAGAAAGGAACGCGGGATTTTATCTAATCTATGCTTAAGTACTAATAATAAATATTGGCAATATATACAATAGATATTAATTATTTTATTTTTTTAGGATATAGTTTTATCAATAATTAATGGAGAATAGATGTCAAAAAGAAGAAAAGCCACTCCTAAAAGCCACTCAAACATTTTAACTTATATAGCTTGGGGTTTAGCTAGTGTTGTTCTTGTTATGGGTTCAATCGCTGTTGGATATTTTATAGGATATGATGCCGCAAAAAAAGATTTAGCTAAAAAAGAGCAAGCAAAAGAGGAAAAAAGAGTTTCAGTTACAAAGAAGCTTGAAGATTCAAGTGTAAAAAAAGATGAATTAAATGTAAATGATAGACTCAAAGAGGTACTAAAAAAAGAGGGTATACCTGCTCAGGAAAAGAAGATAATTGAAGAGATAAAGCCGGCTGAAAAACCTAAGGTTACTGAAAAACTAAAAGTCACTGAAAAACCTAAGAGCGTTGAAAAAGCCAAAGCTGTTGAAGAGACCAAAGAAGTAGCAGGAGAGTATGAAGATGCTTCACATGAGGTCGAAGATGCTGTATTGCCAAAACCGCCAAAACGAGAAATTGTAAAAAGTTCCACTAAGCCAAAATTAGCAATTATCATTGATGATGTGAGTGTTCAATCACATGTCAGTGCAATAAAAGGGCTTAACCTTCCTATTACAATGTCTTTTCTGCCACCTAGTAAAATAAGACCCAATTCTCATAATTTGGCAGCTAAAGAGAGTTTTTATATGGTTCACTTGCCTATGGAAGCTATGAATTTTACAAGAGAAGAACCTTTTACGCTAAAAATAGATGATTCAGAGAAAACAATATCGCAAAGAATTGTTGAATTAAAAAAATTATTTCCACGAGTAGATTACATAAATAATCATACAGGCAGTAAATTTACAGCAAATGAATCTGCTATGAATAAGCTAATATCCACGCTTAAGAGCCAAAATATAACTTTTGTAGACAGCAGAACTACGGCTAATTCACAAGCGCCGAAAATGGCTAAAAAATATGGTCTAAATTATATTGGCAGAGATGTATTTTTAGACCATCATATGGATAAGTCTTACATAATGACACAAATAAAAAAAGCGATTGAAGTGGCTAAATTGCATGGAAGTGCAATAGCCATAGGACACCCGCACGCAAACACAATTGCAGCAATAAGTGAATCAAAAAGGCTCTTTTGTGATGTTGAATTAGTTTTAATAGACAAGCTTTAGTAAAATGAATTTAGTTCAGCACGAAATACCTGAACTACTCTCTATGAAAAGCTACCCAAAGCAGCTCTTTTATGATGGAAATCTAGAACTGCTAAATAGAGTAAAGATTTCAATTGTAGGAAGCAGAAAACCGACAAAGTATTCTCGTGAGCAGATTCAAAAGCTCTCATCATCACTAGCAAAAAACGGAATTTGTGTCGTAAGCGGCGGTGCAATGGGCATAGATGCAACGGCGCATGCAGGAGCAGGAGCTTCAGAAACAATAGCGGTTTTGCCGTGCGGTATAGATTTGCGCTATCCCTTGGTAAATAAAAATTTGTTAAATGATATACAAAAGAGCGGGTTATTGCTCAGTCAGTTTGAGTGTGGATATAGTGCAACACCGTGGAGCTTTGTTGTAAGAAATGAGCTTGTAGTTGCTCTTGGAGAAGTTTTAGTAGTAGGTGAGGCAGATATAAACAGCGGAACTATGAGGAGTGTTGAGTTTGCTCTAAAGATGGGCAAAGAGATTTTTGTACTTCCACAGCGCTTAGGCGAAAGTAACGCTACAAATCAGCTGGCTAAAGAGTATAAAGCAAAAGTTATTTTTGATATAGATGAGTTTGTTGCAAAATTTTCTACATCTCAAAATATTCAACCGTTAAAAAAAGATGATTTTATAGAGTTTTGTAGTACAAATCCTACTTACGATGATGCTTTGGTTAAATATCCGCAAAGGCTTTTTGAAGCTGAGTTAGGTGGAGAGATAAAAATAGTTAACGGCAGAGTTTTGATACTATAGTATTAGCATCGCATCGCCGTAAGAGTAAAATCTATATCTGTTTTCAATAGCTATTTTATACAGCTCCTGAGCTTTTTCTAAGCCTACAAAAGAGGCCACTAGCATCAAAAGTGTTGATTTTGGCAGGTGAAAATTTGTAATAAGATGGTTTACTCTTAATGGCTTGTTGTTTGGATGCAAAAAAATATTTGCTTCCCCTTTTTGCAATGCTTTGTTTCTTGTATAAAACTCTATCGTTCTTGTCGAGGTTGTTCCTACGCTAAGAATCGGCATGTTAGAATTTAGAAGCTCTTTTGCTTCGTTAGAGATGTCGTAATACTCAGAGTGCATCGGATGCTGGGTTATTATTTCACACTCGACAGGCTTAAAAGTTCCGCTTCCGACATGCAGGGTTAAAAAGGCATGAGGAAATTTAGAACATACTCTTTTGTGCTGTTCTTGTGTAAAATGGAGTGAAGCGGTTGGCGCAGCAACGGCACCCTCTTTAAGTGCAAATACGCTTTGGTACTCACTTTCGTCTTCTTTGTTGTCTTCTCTTTGAATGTATGGAGGAAGCGGTATATGTCCGATTTTATCTATGATTGGGAGTATCTCTTCAAATCTTAGAATTTTACCGTTTTGATAGAAGTTTACTATTCTGCTTCCGTCTTCATGCAGCTCTTTTACAACAGCTTCTAAATTTTCATCAAAACATTTTGTTTCTTCACTGAAGAAAATTTTTGTGCCGATTTTCACTTTGCCTCTGATATATACATTAACATCATAGGCATTAATGGCTTTGTTGATTAAAAGTTCTATCTTTCCGCCACTCTCTTTTTTACCAAAGAGTCTTGCTTTTATAACTTTAGTATCATTAAAGATTAGCGCACAATTTTGAGGGATAAACTCTTCAAGATTAGAGAAAAGAGAGTGCGTAATTTCACCCGTGTTTCTATTGTAAACAAGAAGTTTCGCACTGTCTCTCGGAGAGGCGGGATAAGTTGCTATGAGCTCTTGGGGAAGCGTAAAATCATAGCTAGATGTGAGCAGCACATTGGCACCCACATTAACTCTCTATTTTTTTGATATCGGCATCAATCTCTTCATCTTCATCTTTTTCTTCAAGCGGAGGGGCAGGATTTACGGCTCTAACGATTAAGATGGAGACGGCATATAGGAAAATCAACGGAATTGCCATAAGAAGCTGAGTTAAAACATCAGGAGGAGTAAGAATTGCCGCAACTATAAAAATAATTACAATAGCATATCTAAAAAAATCTATCATATTTCTATCGTTTATCATACCAAGAAGTGCCAAAGTATAGGCAAAAACAGGCAATTCAAAAGCAATTCCAAAACCAAATAAAATCTTTGTAAAAAAGCCGACATACTCTTCTATATTTATAAGCGGAGTAAATTTAAAGCTACCGAATTCTATGAGAAATGCAAATCCCAAAGGAGTAACAAAATAGTAGGCAAACAAGACGCCAACAGCAAACATTATTGTTCCGCCGAGAATAAAAGGGATAACCATTTTTTTCTCGTTTGCATAGAGTGCCGGAGCTATAAATGCCCATATTTGAGCAAGAATAATAGGCAGAGAAGCTAGGATTGCTGCAAAAAATGAGACTTTAAGGGCTACAAAAAATGCTCCGCCGACTTGATTTGTCGTAACCATTCCCTCAGCGGCATTTACAGAAATTTTACCAACTTCCAGAAGAGCTGTTTTTAAAGGGGCAACTATCCATGCTAAAAGCGGTTCGTGGAAATAGAACATAACAAAAAACATTACAATAAGAGTACCAACCGAGATTGCTAATCTTTTTCTTAGTTCAATTAAGTGCGGTCTTATCTCATCAAACATTTTTAGAGTCTTCTTCTATTTTTTTTGTTGGCTGCACGGTATCGCTTTTTTTAAATGTTACCTCTTCTGGCTTGTTTTCTGGTTTTATTGTCTGTTTTGGTCCATCAAACAGCTCCTCAAACGAGAAAGAGTCATCTTCTAGCGTAGTAAGTTTTGCCGCCATTTTTTTAATATCTGTTGCACTTTTTACTTGGTTTGTAGCATCTGTAAGCTCTTTTTTGTATGCTAATGCTTCTTCTTTCATGCTTTTGACATTCATCTCTTCTTCAAAGCTATCTTTCATATTGCCAATAACTTCTTTAGTACTTTTAAAAAACTTTGCTATTTGAACCATTGTGCTTGGGAGTTTATCCGGACCAAGAAATAAAATAGCAATAATAGCGATGACAACTATTTCAGTAAAACCCATACCAAACATAAAAAATCCTTAAATTATAATTAACGGCAATTCTAACTAAAAAATAATTAATTTATGATATAAAGAGGGCAATCTCATCTGCTAAAAGATAGTTGTTGTTATAAAAAGTATCATTTTTTATTATTAATTTTTTTTCTTTAACCAAAAGTTCTGCTTTTTTTAACTCATCTTTATTTAAAATATTTTTAGATATTCCGACACAAGAACGCAGTCCTAAAAAAATCTGTTCTATTTTTTTATCTTCAATGGTTAATGATTCTATTTTTATATTGAGCGGGTTGTTTATGTACTCTTCAACGCTGTTTGTCGGATAGTATCTCTCTAAGTTTAGTTTGCCGACAGCTCCGCTGCCCAAACCTATGTAATCTTTGTACTCCCAATAGCCAAGGTTATGTCTGCTTCTATAAGAGCCAAAGTTGCTTATCTCGTACTGCTCAAAACCAAAATTAGTTATTTTTTTAAAGAGCCACGAGGTAAGTGTGATTTTTTCTTTTGACATATGAGGTTTTGACTCAAACGGCGTACCCTCTTCAATGGTAAGAGCATAAGCGCTCAGGTGGTTTATAGGCAGAGAAAAAGCGATTTGCAAATCCTCTTCTAAAAGCTCTTTTGTATCGCCCAATGTTGCATAAATCAAATCAAGAGATAAATTTTTAAACCCTATTTTTTTTGCATTTAAAATTGCCTCTTGTGCTTGAAGAGCCGTGTGAGCACGATTTAAAAGTTTTAGTTTATCTTTGTTGAAGCTCTGAACACCAAAACTTATGCGGTTTACTCCAAGATTGAACATCCCAGCAAGCCACTCTTTCGTGGCACTGTTAGGGTTTGCCTCACTTGTTATCTCGATATTTTCGCCCAGATACGGTTTTAACATCTCAAAAATTTTTTTATACAGTTCTGGCGCTATGGTAGATGGGGTTCCGCCGCCGATAAAAAATGACTCTATCATTTTTGGAGCAACATTAAACCTCTTTAGTTCAAACTCAAGCTGGATTTGCAAAGCCTCCATATACTGCTCTTTTAAATGAAACTTATCCACATAAGAGTTAAAGGCGCAGTAGGAGCACTTGGAATCACAAAAAGGGATATGAATGTAAAGTAACAAATCTGCTCTCCTGCACTAAAAGTTGGCATTATAGCTATATTTTTCTTTTTAATTAACTTGGTTAATATTAATTAAAGTTATATGTGATAAAGTTATGTCAATTTAATTTATGGGTAGTATGCTTTTGAATAATTTAGATAGAGTCAGCGAGTGTTTGGCAGAGTTGGAAGAGTTATACGCTGAAGGTGATGAAGAGCAAAAGAGTTTTATAGCTTCGGCTTTTGATAATATTTTAAATTGCAGTGATACGCAGCATAGCGGTTTAAATATTAAAAAAATAGAAAAAGTTACAAATCTTCCAAACCGAGAATCCCTCATGAAGGATATCTCTCTCCTTAAAAACGAAGCCATGTTGATTATAATTCATATGAACCAGATAGAAGCAATAAAACAGCTCTATGGCTTTGAAATCGCAAAAAAAGTCATTGTTGACAAGAGCGAAAAGTTAAGTCATCTTGTTAAAGAAACAGAAGCATCTCTATATAGTATAAACCTTCAAAAATTTGCAATTCTCGTAAGAGAGAGAATATTTTTTGACAAATATCTCTCGATTTTACAATTTTCTATTTTTAACAACATGGAGAGCTGCACATACTGCGGTGATGACGGAGAAGATATAGTAACCAATTTCACAGCCGGAGTTGCCTATGGTGCTGAACATCTTCACCATACGGCAAATGTCGCCCTTCAAGAGGCGATGCTATCAAAAGAGAACTATAAGATATATAACAGCGCACCAAAATGTGCGATTCTAAACAAGATGACGCTAAATAAGCATAAAGTCTATAAAGATGCTTTGCATGAGGGGTATGTTGTTCCATATTTTCAGCCTATAATTGACTCAAGAGACGATTCGGTAATGAAGTATGAGGCACTTGCCAGATTGCTGCTTCCAGATGGCACAATAGTAGCACCTTATCACTTTTTAAATGTAGCGTTAGAGGATAAAACTTTTGAATTTTTTACAAGACAGATGATGCAAAAAGTTTTTAATATTTATGATAAAACTTCCGCAGAAATATCTATGAATCTTACCTATGAAAACATAAAGTCAAAGACAATGCTTGATTATATAATAAACAGACTTGAGAAATATGGTGGAGAAAGAATCACTTTTGAGATAGTTGAAACCGAAGAGATTGACGATTATAGCGTAGTTGAAGATTTTATTTTAATGATAAAAGAGTATGGATGTAAAATCTCAATAGATGATTTTGGATCCGGCTACTCAAATTTTACAAACATAATAAAGTTAAATATTGATTTTATCAAGATTGACGGTTTACTGATAACAAAATTGCTTAGTGATGAAAAAGCAAAATTGATGATTCAAGGACTTATTCATTTTGCAAAAAATATAAATATAAAAACTATTGCGGAGTTTGTGAGTTCAAAAGAGCTCTCAGATTGTGTTAAAGAGCTAGGGGTAGATTATATACAAGGCTACTATTATGGTGAGCCGAGAGACGCTGAATTTTATAATCTTGTATAAAATATCAGCGTAGGTTTTCTTATTTTGACAAATTATTTAGCGTATTGATAATTTCATCCATTTTGTTGCTAATCAAGCTGATTTCATCAGAAATATCATTAACTTCATCGGCATTTTTGTTTAGCGAATCAGAACTCTCAGAGATAGACTGAATCAGAACATTTGTGGTTGCCGAAGTCTCAGCCAAACTTTTTTGAGTTCTCTCGGCAAGTTTACGAACTTCATCGGCAACAACTGCAAATCCTCTGCCGTGTTCTCCTGCTCTTGCCGCTTCTATTGCCGCATTTAGTGCCAAAAGATTTGTTTGTTCAGCTATATCGCCTATTGTTGCTAAAATCGTTTTTGTCTCATTTGCATTAATCACAAGAGTTTGAAGGTTGCCAACCATCTCATTCTCTTTTTGGGAAACATTGTGAATTCTCTCTACCGCATCGCCAATCATATTTTTTAACTCTTTTATCGTAGTGTGAGTAATTTTTGAGATTGTTTCGTTGAGTTTGTTTGAAGATTCAACTATTGTATCTTGATGTTCTTTGCTCTCTTTTTCCATATCTTGAAGTGCTTGACCGAGTGAGTTTATATTTGTTAATAGCTCAGCCATTTTAGCTTCTACATTTATTTCACTTCTTGTAGAAAATGAGCCTTGTGAAAATTTTTGAAGTGTATGGATTGCGTTATCTATATTTTTTTCACTAGAGCCAAGCATGTTATTAAGAGAGTTTCTCAGCACATGTACATATGGAGTTTTTGAATCTGCCTGCACTCTGCATGAGTAGTGACCTTTTGAAACCTTATCTGTAAGAAGAACCATCTCTCCGGCAACTTTTGTATCATCTAAAATAGTTTTGTTATATTTGGCTACAACACCGTTAATATCTTTTAAAAGCTCATCCGTTGTCGATTCATTAATAATAATTTTATTTCTTTTAAACTCAACAAGCTCCTCAAATTCAGAAATAATTTTGCTGATTTGCGGAGATTTTTTTGAAGAGATTATTTGTGTAGCCACAACTGTTCCAAGAGCAACGAGAGCAAGTAGCGTATGGAGTATGTTTGAGTCACTTAAAAAAAATGAAGCTATTAAGATTGCAAAAACAACCGCCAAGATAATGTTGCTTACTAAAGAAGCTTTACTTTGTATATTATTCATATTAAATCCTATCTTAATGTTTTATATAACTCTTGAGCTTCTTGAATCTCTTGAGTTGATGGTTTTCTTCTGCATGAAATATATGTCTGCTCTTTTCTAGTTTCATCATACATCGGATACACCGTGGCAAAAACCCAGTAAAAACCGCCCTCTTTAGTGCTGTTTTTTACATAGCCGCTCCAGATTTTACCGCTTTTTACTGTATCCCATAAATCTTTAAATGCAGCTTTTGGCATATCTCTGTGGCGAACAATGCTGTGAGGCTTGCCAACAAGCTCTTCAATAGTGTATCCGGCAATTTTACAAAAATCATCGTTTGCAAAAAGTATAATACCCTTTGCATCTGTTTGTGACACTAAAAAATCATCACTCTTAAGAATATACTCTTTCATTTTTAATCTCTTTATTTAAATTATGTCACAATTGTAGCATTTTATAAATAATATTTAACTCAATATTAGTTTATTTTAATAGCATCTTTTGTACAATGCCATCAATATTATATGAAGTGAAATTATGAGTAAGAAAGATTTATATCGTCCCAATGTTGCCATGATAATAGTTTCGAACAACTATCCGGGTAAAAAAGAGATTTTTTTAGCTCAGAGAAATGATTTGCTTGATGTTTGGCAATTTCCTCAAGGCGGGATAGATGAAGGAGAAGAGGTCAAAGAGGCTCTTTTTCGTGAACTTTTAGAAGAGATAGGTACTGATGAAGTTGAGGTGATAGCTGAGTTTCCTGAATGGATATCTTATGATTTTCCTCCAAGAATTGCAGAGACTATGAGACCTTTTATTGGGCAGACACAAAGATATTTTTTAGTTAAGTTGCAAGAAAATGCAACAATAAATATTCAAACCGAAAAACCTGAGTTTTGTGATTATAAATTTGTAACTACGGATGAAGTTTTATATTTGAGTGCCAGTTTTAAAAAAGATGTTTATGAGAGTGTGATAAATTATTTCAAAAAAGAGGGATTATTGTAGATGTTAATAGTTCAAAAATTTGGCGGGACAAGCGTTGGTGATTTAGAGCGCATACAAAATGTGGCAAATCGGGTAGCTAAAACAAAAAAAGCCGGAAATGATGTTGTAGTTGTAGTTTCAGCTATGAGCGGAGAGACAAATAAGCTTGTCTCTTACGCTGAACACTTCTCAAAAAACCCGGCGCGTGCAGAGGTGGATATGCTTCTTAGCTCCGGAGAGAGGGTAACAGCTTCTCTTTTGGCGATTGCTTTGAGTGAGATGGGGTTTCCTGCGGTATCAATGACAGGAAGAAAAGCAGGCATAGTCACCGACAATATCCATACAAAAGCCCGCATAGAAGTGATAAATCCTATTGCCATGAATGAAGCCATAGCAGAGGGCAAAATAGTTGTAGTTGCAGGTTTTCAGGGTGTGTCTCAAGATGGAAATGTAACTACTCTTGGTCGTGGAGGAAGTGATTTAAGTGCTGTTGCAATTGCCGGAGCGATTAAAGCTGATTTGTGTGAGATATATACTGATGTCAGCGGAATTTTTACAACTGACCCCAGAATCGAACCAAAAGCAAAAAAATTAGAGCATATCTCTTATGATGAGATGTTGGAGTTGGCAAGCTTAGGGGCAAAAGTGCTTCAAAATCGCTCAGTAGAATTAGCAAAAAAATTAAATGTAAATCTAGTAACAAGAACAAGCTTTTCAGATGAAGAGGGAACATTAATAACTAAGGAAGAAAATATCATGGAAAAACCGTTAGTAAGTGGAATCGCGTTGGATAAAAATCAGGCTCGCGTATCATTGGTGGGAGTAAAAGATAGACCAGGAATAGCGTCGGATATATTTACTAAACTCTCAGACAATAATGTAAATATCGATATGATTATTCAAAATGTAGGGCATGACGGCAAAGCAAATATAGATTTTACGGTTCCTGTCGGCGATTTAAACGATGCTAAAGCCGTAATGGACAGTTTTGTAAAAGAGTATGAGGTTGACGAAGTATCTTATGATGAAAACATCTGTAAAGTTTCAATTGTCGGTGTCGGCATGAAATCTCATACAGGCGTTGCTGCAAAGGCATTCTCAACAATGGCAGGTGAAAATATAAATATAAATATGATTTCAACTTCAGAGATAAAAATTTCTATGATAATAGCTGAAAAGTATGCAGAGTTGGCAGTTAGAGCTCTTCATAGTGCTTACGAGTTAGATAAGTAATCTTATGCAAGAATTTGCTCAATGGAGCTTGGATGCCATCAGAGAAGAGGGCGGTTGCTTTAGTTGGCTGGAAGAGCAACGCTTCGATTGGACAACTACAACATCTCAAGCGCTAGAACAAATACTAGATGGTAAAACTATTATTCTTATTACCGATGAGAAAAGAAAGTGGCTTGAGACATATATTCTTGATTTTTTAAACTCTTCAAAGATGGATCGTCCACTGCTTCCAATAATAAGCATAGACAGTATGTATAAGCACTACAACAGCGTCAGTGGCGGAGAGATGATTGATGTGGTTGAAGATATGATATCTTTGGCACATAAAGATGAGTACTTTTTTTGGTATATCGGCAGAGGCAATGACAAGAGAGCCGACATAGCCAAAAGAAAAGACACAAGTTATTTTTGGATTTTTGATGAAGATTATTTAAACGCATTTAACCTAAAATCTTATGATAAAGCATTGGATATAAAATTACTGCAACTTTACCGCCTTTTTGACGCATCTCTTAATGCGGCGATGTTTGGAGAAGTTGATGTTAGCCTATGATTCTAAAAAGAGCCATATTGTAATCTCTACAAACATAGAAGCAGAGTTTGAGAGATTAAAAGAAGAGTTAAAACCAAGCAGGGTTGTGGGTTTTATAGAAGATGAGTTTAAAATAGAGCATGCAAAAGCTGTTGTTGCAGAATCTTATATCAGTGAATCACAAATAAAATATATAATTTTGGGTGCAAATAACTTTAATTCAGTTTCTCAAAATTCACTCCTTAAGGCATTAGAAGAGCCTCCTAGAAACATAGAGTTTATAATCATATCGCCGACAAAATCAAATCTTCTTCCCACAGTTCGTTCTCGTTTGCCGATTTTTCAAGGTGAAACAGTGCATACCACTCAAAAGATTAATCTAAATCTTTCTAAAATAAACTATGCAGAGTTTTTTGAGTTTTTAAAAACAAATGCAAGAGCTAAAAAAAATGAGGCAAAAGATTTAATAGAAGCTCTTTATCACAGGGCAACTGTTATAGATAAACTTATATTGACTACCTCACAACTAGAAAATTTTGACAAAGCCTATAGGTTATTGGAGCTAAACTCAAGACCCCAAAGCGTTTTGGCTATGATTGTTATGAGTTTTGTAGGAGAAAAAAGTGCAAATTGAACTATTATCAAACAATATAGATATAGAAAAATATTTAAAAGAGTTGGGCGTTGACGGTGGCGGAGTGGGTATTTTGGCTTCAAAAGCAACGCATCATACTATCTACATAAGAGAGTTGCATGTCGGTGCTGCAAATATTTTAAAACAAGATGCGCTTAGCATTGGGGCAGATTTGGCAGTGCCTCGCGGAACAGTCGTCGCAAAAACTCCATATGTAGATTGCATATTGATTGCCACTTCAAGACAGCTTCAGCTACTTAGTAAAAAAGAGCTTGTTCAGCCTTTTGGCTTAAAAGAGCTTGCTAAAAAACTCCAAGATATTTTAAAGGCTAAAAAACCATCAACCGTTGAGATAATGGGCGTTATAAATGCCAATAACGACAGCTTTTTTGCAGCTTCAAGATTTAAAGAAGCCGGCGTTATAGAAGCGATACAAAAGATGATAGAAGATGGAGCAAGCATCATAGATATAGGAGGAGTTTCATCTGCTCCTTCCTCTGTTCATGTAGATAAAGATGAAGAGTTAAGAAGAGTAAGACCCATATTTGAAATAATTAAAAAAGAGAAGTTTTACAACAAAGTAAAATTTAGCATAGATAGCTCTGAACCTGATGTAATATCATGCGCCCTAAAGAGCGGATTTGGAATTGTCAATGACATTACGGGACTCGCAAACGATGCGGTTTCTAAGCTTTGTGCGAGTAACGGTGCCAGAGCTGTTATTATGCATATGCAGGGAACTCCTCAAACGATGCAGGATAAACCGGAGTATGAAAATATTTTAAGCGATGTTTACTCTTTTTTCCAGCAGAGAATTATTAAAGCAGAGTCATTGGGTGTAAAAGATATAGTTTTGGATGTTGGAATCGGGTTTGGAAAAACATTGGAGCATAATCTGATGCTGATAAAACATTTGGAACACTTTTTAACGCTTGGAAAGCCTTTGTTAATTGGCGCTTCAAGAAAATCAATGATAGATAAAATCTCGCCTTCAACGGTAGAAGAGAGACTTGGCGGAACTTTAGCACTTCATTTAGAAGCTATAAGAAACGGAGCGTCAATCATTAGAGCTCATGATGTAAAAGAGCATGTTCAAGCTTTAAAAATTCAAAAAGTATTAGACGCGGTTTAAAAGGAACTAAAGTATGATTTTTCCAGTACTAGGAAGTATTGCAACAACATCAGTTGTGTCAATAGAGATAAACAACACAATATCTAGCGCTATAAAAAAGATGTTTGAACACGAGCATAGAAATATAGTTATTATAGATGATGATGTTTTTCGCATCTTAAGGGTTTCAGATATTTTAAATATAAAAGCTAAAAAAATAGAGTTAAACAGCTCACTGAAAAATTTAGAACTCCTAGAAATACCAAAGCTAAACAGAGATAAAAATGTTTTACATACATTGGAATATTTAAGCTGTGAAGTAGAGTATATATGTGTTACCAATGATGATGGCTCTATGTATGGATTAATTTCTCATACCGACATTATAAGCAGTATTGACCCTGATACTCTTATGGACAATTTTTGCCTTCTTGATTTTTTAAAACTTAGCAGAAGAACAAAATGGATAGGAAAAGATGTAAAAACGACAGATTTACTTTGTGAAATGGCTAATAATTCATTTGAGAGTGTAATAGTTATTGATGATTTTAAACCGATAGGTATATTTACTACTAAAGATGTCATAAAAGTTATTGAAAAAAATGAAGATTTAAATTTGCCAATTAGCACATATATGTCAACACCTGTTGAAACTATAAATAAAAATTGCTCCGTCAAAGAGGCTTTGGATTTTTTAAAACAAAAACATTATAAAAGGGTTGTAGTTGTTGATGATGACGGAAAAATGTCAGGAGTGATTTCACAAAAAGAGTTAATTGCGACAACATACTCCAGATGGGCTGTTTTAACAAAAGAGTATCAACATGAGCTTAGTGAGATTAATACAGCTTTGGTAAAGAAAAATATAAAATACAAAGAGATAGCATCCAGAGACCCATTAACAAAACTTTACAATCGCTATAAATTTACCGAGTTTTATCAATCATCATTTGAAGCTATGATTGAAGGTGAGCATAAAATGTCGCTGATAATGGTGGATATAGATAATTTTAAAAAAATCAATGATACATATGGACACAATGTCGGAGATGATGTAATAGTTCAAATTTCTCAAACTCTGATAAAAAATTTAAGAAATATAGATATTGTTTGTAGATGGGGCGGTGAAGAGTTTGTTATACTGCTTACGAGTGCATGTGTAAATAACGCAACTATATTGGCGGAAAAGTTAAGAAAGCAAATAGAAGAGCTAGAGATAAATGGCGTTGAAAAAATCAGTGCCAGCTTTGGAGTTTGTCAGATTGATAAAGAAGACGATTTGAAGAGTGCCATAAATAGAGCGGATGAAGCGCTATATCTGGCAAAAAAATCTGGAAAAAATTGCGTTAAACAACAAATTAAATAGATTTTTTAAAAAGTAGCCGGTGCGATATAGTTGCCATTTACAAAACGACAGCCGTGACCTTTTGGAAATATTTTATCAGAGTCTATCCAGTGTTCGTCTCCGTGATTTTTTACGCTAAAATGAACTTTAACTGATGAACCTTTGGTTTCAATTATTTGTCCACAATTAGTCTCAACCCCGCTTTTTAGAGTTTTTCTGAATTTTTCAATATTTTTTGTAAAATTTTGCATAGCTCTATGCTCCATCTTTTCTAACTCTGAAGTCTCTTTTTCTAGCTGTTTCTCGCGTATCTGAGTTCTTTGCTCATTAGCTTTTGCTAATCGCTCCTCTTCTTTTCTCTTTTTCTCTTCTTCAATATTTTTCTTTTCTATCATGGAATCACGGTTTTGTATAGCCAATGTAATGAGCTGGTGCGCATCTTTAAAGTATGCGTATTTTTCTATAAATGCATTAAAATCTTCGATTGTCTTTGCTTGACGAAATGAGTGCTCACTCTCTTCATATTCAAAAACATTTTTTTTGCTCTCAATAGCGCTAAAAAGGTTGGTTTCTTTTACGGCTTTATCGATTAACTTTTCATCGATAAATTTATATTTAGGAGAAGCTGACTTGAAATTTAGGAAGCTAAAAGTGTTTTTGTCAGGCAAAATAGTTGATAAAGCGCTTGTACATGGAGTGTAATTATCTATGCTGTTAAGATTGTTGCATGTATATTTAGAGAGATTGTAATTAAAATTTGTTTTTTCAAAATATGGGTGAATCTCACTATATGTTTCATTAACTCTAAGAATCTCTTGATTTTTCTTTGCTCTATTTTCTATTGGTGTATCTTTTATATCAACTATTTTCCAAATATTGTTATTTTTTTCAACCAATACAAAGTAGTAACCGCTTTTACTGACATATTTGCTCGTAGATATAGGCTTTATGTTGCTCTTTAGAGTAGTGCTTAATAAATCTTGTTTTGATGAGCTGCATCCAAAAAACAGTAGAGATAGAGTAATGGCATAAATGGCGTATTTGTAAAACACAAGATTCCTTTGGATATTTTAATAAAACTCCCACACATTTTTGTGTGAGAGTGGATTTTTTTACTCTATTTCAGCGTCGATTACATCATCGTCGCTTTTTTTCTTTGAAGCATCAGCACTTCCTGCTTCGCCATCTTGCTCTTTTTTATACATCTGCTCAGCCATTTTATGACTAGCTTCCGTTAAAGTTTTTACTTTTGCTTCAATCTGCTCTTTAGTTGCATTTGTGTCTTTTAGAACTTCTTTAAGCTCAGTTATAGAAGCTTCAATTTTTGCTTTTTCTTCCGCGCTGATTTTATCACCTATTTCACCTAAAGATTTTTCAGTTTGTGCAATTAGTGCATCAGCTTGATTTTTAAGCTCAACAAGCTCTTTTCTTTTTGAGTCTTCAGCTTTGTGAAGTTCTGCATCTTTAACCATTTTGTTAATCTCATCTTCGCTTAGTCCCGAAGAACCGCTGATTGTGATTGACTGAGATTTGCCTGTACCTTTGTCAGTTGAGCTAACAGTTAAAATACCGTTTGCGTCTATGTCAAATGTAACTTCAATTTGTGGCACGCCTCTTGGAGCTGCTGCGATATTTCCCAATTCAAAAAGACCTAGAGATTTGTTATCTTTTGCAAACTCTCTCTCACCTTGAACAACTGAGATGCTAACAGCCGGCTGGTTATCTTCTGCTGTTGAGAAGATTTGAGATTTTTTAACAGGGATTGTTGTCCCTTTTTCGATTATCTTAGTAGCAACACCGCCTAAAGTCTCAATTCCTAGTGAAAGCGGAGTAACATCAAGTAGAAGAACATCTTTGACATCTCCTCTTAAAACACCGCCTTGAATTGCTGCACCCGCTGCAACAACTTCGTCAGGGTTTACGCTTTTGTTTAGAGTTTTACCGCCGAAGTAGTCGGAGACCATTTTTTGAGCAAGAGGAACACGAATCGAACCACCGACCATGATAATCTCTTTAATAGCGTTGTTGTCAAGCCCAGACTCTTTCATAGCAGTTTTGATGTGGTCGATAGTCTCTTTTATAAGAGTCTCAATCATACCCTCAAACTTAGCACGAGTAAGCTTGATAACAAGGTGTTGAGGTCCAGCTTCCGTCATAGTGATAAACGGCAAGTTAATCTCTGTTTCAGTAGAGCTTGAAAGCTCTTTTTTAGCATTTTCAGCTGCATCTTTAAGTCTTTGAAGAGCCATTTTGTCATTTTTAAGATCAATACCGTGTGTATTTTTGAACTCACTGTTTAGGTAATCAACAATCTTATTGTCAAAGTCATCTCCGCCTAAAAATGCATTTCCGTCAGTTGATAAAACTTCAAAAGTACCCTCGCTAATCTCTAAAACAGTAACATCAAATGTTCCGCCGCCTAGGTCGTAAACAAGTACATTTTCATCATTTTTGCTGTCTAGTCCATAAGCAAGTGCTGAAGCAGTCGGCTCGTTGATGATACGAAGAACATTAAGTCCTGCGATTGTCCCCGCATCTTTTGTTGCTTTTCTTTGTGCATCGTTGAAGTATGCAGGAACCGTAATAACTGCGTCAGTTACGGTTGAGCCTAAATATGCCTCAGCATCCTCTTTTAGTTTGCTTAAAATCTTAGCCGAAATCTCTTGCGGAGTATATATTTTACCCGCAACATCAACTGCTGCCATACCGTCTTTGTTAACTATGTTATAAGTTACTTTATCGTGAGCAGCTTTTGCATTCTCTTCATTCATCATAAGACCCATAATTCTCTTGATTGAAGAGATAGTCTTATGCGGATTTGTGATTGCTTGTCGTTTTGCAGGGTCGCCTACTAAAACTTCACCTTTATCCGTAAAAGCAACTATTGAAGGAGTTGTATTTTTACCCTCTTTGTTTGGGATGATTTTTGCCTCACCGCCCTCATAAACCGCAACACATGAATTTGTTGTTCCTAAATCTATACCGATTACTTTGCTCATTTTTTAATTCCTTAATTTGATTTTATTTCATAAAATAAAATGAAGGGAACCTCCATCTTATTTGTCGTAAAAGGAACGCGTCCCTTTTACTTTCGCTAGCCGCTAAGGCACTAAAGCTTGACACTTTTGTGTCAGAATTTTTTGCTTTACAGCATTTCTCTATGTGAACGATTCTGCAACCGAAGGGTCAAAGCTTTAGCTTTGGGGCACCCGCGGTGAAGCCTAAGAGAACATATAGAAATTCTGTAAAACTATATGAACGAATGTTAATTCGCCACAACTACCATCGCTTCACGCAACGGTCTCTCTTTATATTTATAACCTGTTTGAAATGTTTGAACTATCTGTCCGCTCTCCACTGTATCGCTATCTACACTTTGTATAGCATTGTGAATGTTCGGGTCAAACGGCTCATCATGAGAAACCATCGTTACCCCATGTTTTTCTAAAGCGGTCGTGAGCTGCTTTAGCGTAAGCTCTATACCCTCTTTTAATTTTTGTTGGTGTTCTGTCGGCTCTATCACATTTGATGTGGAAGAGAGCGCCATTTGAAGCGCATCCATAACCGGAATCATATCTTTGGCAAATTTCTCATTTGCATATTCGACTGCCGTGTATTTCTCTTTTTCCAATCTTTTTTTGATATTATCAAAATCTGCATGAACACGAGCATACTTATCTTTTAGAGAAGCCAGTTCCTCCTGCAGTAGGTTGAACTCATTCTCAACAGCTTCAGCTTCCGCAGCAGCTTCGTATGTCTCCACACTCTCCTCTTTGTTTACAAGAGGCTCACTTTGAAGTTCTTCTTTGTTTTCTTTTGACATAGCTGTTAAATTACTCCTTATCTAAAAAGATGACATAATTATACATATTGAGTGTAACAATGTCAAGTGAAAGTTAAATTCTTTTTGTTAATAAAGTTGAGCCTATTGATGTCAACTATTGATTTATTAAAAAACTTTTACTATTCCCTTCTTATATAGTATCATTATAAAACAAATTTATTGGAGATATAATGAAATATTTAGCATGGTTCGGCGTCATATTGGTAGCGTTGGCAGTGACGCTTTATGTAGTTGCTTTTACACCAATTGGTAACAGTTTGCTAAAACTCATTGTAGAGAACAAAATAAAAGAACAAACAAAATTAGAGAGTAAACTTGAGACTTTTTTATTAACAATGAGTGATTTTGAAATCGTTTTAGAACTTAATAAAGAAAATATTATAAAAGCAAAAGGGGAGTACTCTCTATTTTCAAAGGCTTTTGAGCTCTCTTACGAAGTTGCTCTTAAAAATTTAGAGAGTTTGGAGCCGTTTACAACAACTGCGCTAAAGGGAGCATTTTATACAGATGGAAGCGCAAATGGCGATTTGGCTTTTATGAAGGTAGACGGTAAAAGCGATGTCGGGGAGAGCGATACTTCTTATCATATTGAACTAACTGATTTAAATCCAACCTCTATCATTGCTCAGATGAAAGATGCAAAATTAGATTCACTGCTATATTTGGGTGCTCAAAATCCATATGCAACCGCCGACATAGATTTGGATATAAATTTTAAAAATATAACTCCTCATTTGATGGATGGAGATATAGTTTTAAACACTAAAAATGGAAATATAAATCCGGAATTTATGAAGAGTGATTTTAATGTAACTATTTCAAAAACATCTTTTTCTATGAATCTTGACGCAAAGCTAAAAGGTGATGATATAGATTATAATTACGATTTTGCATCAAACCTCTTTAAGATAAGCAGTGCAGGAAGGGTTGTTCCTGAGCCTTTTTATGCAGATTTGAAATACTCGCTTGATATTAAAGAGTTAGAAGTTCTAAAGCCAATAACAAGCGCAGATGTCAGAGGAGCATTTAAAGTTAATGGAACACTAAAAGGAACCAAAGAGAGCCTTGAAG
This sequence comes from Sulfurimonadaceae bacterium, assembly GCA_942493175.1. Classification (GTDB taxonomy): domain Bacteria; phylum Campylobacterota; class Campylobacteria; order Campylobacterales; family Sulfurimonadaceae; genus Sulfurimonas. Next base: position 1,661,783 of record OW818672.1, on the reverse strand, counting down.
CTATTGGCAGTAGTGATGTGGCTTCATCAGATACGATATTTGAAGCAATTTTAAAAGATTTTGCACTTGTATCAGTAAAAGCTAAGGTAGCCAATCTTAATATCGCAAAATTTTTATATATGTTAAAAGAGCCGCACTATACGGATGGAGTGCTTTTTATGGATGCAGAGATAAAAGATGCACGAAGTGATAAACTGGATGGAAAAATCACAACATCTATAACTAAGGGCGTATTAGATTCAAAATATCTGACTAAAAAGTATGAGTTTAAATCCACTATGCCCGCAACAACTTTTAACTCAACTACAATTAGTACATTAAATGGCAATAGTGTTGATACAAAGGTTGATTTTAATTCAAATATAGCAAATATTGATATAAAAAGTGCAAAATACAACATAGAAGATAGCTCATTAAAGAGTGATTATGTGATTAATATTGCGGATTTGGAGAAACTATTTTTTATGAGCAATCGGCATATGAGGGGTGGAGCAACTATCAACGGTGAGCTTTCAAAAACAGATGATTTAGATTTAACTTTTCATACAAAAGTTGCTGGCGGAAAAATTGATGCCAAACTCCATAATGATGATTTTCATGCTGACTTAAGTAACATACAAACTACACAACTGCTTCATATGCTGATGTACAGAGAGCTTTTTTCTTCAACTTTAAAAGCAAAACTAGATTACAATATGGCTAATAGCAAAGGGGTGTTTAGAGGACATGTCATAGATGCGGTGTTCGCAGAAAATCAAATATTTGACTTGATAAAGCAATATGTTAAGTTTGACATGTACAGAGAAAACTTCAACGGTGATATTGGAGCAAAAATAGATAAAGATGACCTTCTTATTTCACTTGATTTACGCTCAAAAGAGGCTTCCATTGTAACAAAAGATACAAAACTAAATACAAAAACTCAGCAGATAGACTCTGATATAACCATCCAAGCAAAAAAAGACAGCATAAGTGCAAATTTAAATGGAGATGTAGATTCTCCAAAAGTAAGAGTAGATTTAGAGAAGTTTTTAAAATCGGAAGCAGGTAAAAAAGTTATAGAAAAAATAAATGAAAAAGTAGATAAATTATTTAAAAAGCTTTTTTAAAAAGTTCCTCTTTTTCAACGAGAGAGGCTTTTGGGGCAGAGATATAAAACCCCTGCATATAATCTATATCTAGGAGCAACAGCTTTTCGTAAACCTCTTTTGAGTGTACAAACTCTGCAATTGTCTGCATATTGCTCTGTCTAGCAAAGTGTATAATGCTTTTTACAACTCTAAAGTCTTTGTTGTTTTTGTCAATGTTTTTAATAAGAGAGCCGTCTATTTTAAGAAAATTGGCTTCAACATCAATAATTGTTTTAAAGTTTGAGTATCCGCTTCCAAAATCATCAATAGAAACTTTTGCCTTGAGTGAGTGAAGAAGGTTTATTTTTTGTTTGAAAAGCTCTACATCGTCAATCTCATCACTCTCCAAAATCTCAAAAGTAACGCGAGATGCAAGATGGTGATTCTCTTTTAAATTTTTAATTATTATCTCTTCAATGTCAGGATTCATAAGGTCTGAGAAGTTTATATTTATGCTTACAAGCTCTTGGTTGTTTCTAAATTTATCAAATACAATCAGCAAAATTCTTTGTGTTAATTTGTAGTGCATATTCGTATGTTTTAGTTGTGGTAAGAATTGCATAGGCGAAATTATGGTGTTATTTTTTGACACAATCCTCACTAATGCCTCGTATTTAAAAATTTCACCGCTTTTATGATTGTAAATTGGTTGAAAATAGCATAACACACGCTCATCATCAAGAGCCTCTTTTACATAGCTTATATCTTTAGAAGATGCTGATGAAGATGTTTTTGTGTATTCCATTTCATCATATACTATAACTCTGTTTCTACCATTTTTTTTGGCAACATATAACATCCCATCAGCTATTTTTATGGCTTCTTGTATATTTTTCTCTAACGATGGATGCTTATGCAAACCAATAGATACATGTACTTTTATCTCATTTGTATCATAAGAAAAATGCTCTTTGCTTACATTGTTTCTCAATCTTTCACATACATCTATATTTGACTCACTGTTATTACGGTTATGTATAAGAAGTAAAAACTCTTCACCGCCGTACCTTATGAGTATGTCACTGTCTCTGATTGAGTCTTTAAATATTTTACTTGCTTGAGCTAGTACATAGTCACCTGCTTTATGTCCGTAGGTGTCATTTATGGCTTTAAATTTATCTAAATCAAGCATTGCCAAAGAGTAGTTTTCAAGGTTTAGCATTGATGATATCTCTTCGAGATAATTTCTGTTGAATGTTTTTGTAAGCGGGTCTGTAAATATCTTTTTTCTTGTAACGAAGTAGTGAAAAATTTGCATAATAGTCATAGCCATTAAAAGAATAATAAAAATAATTAAAACCGCAAAAAAAGTCTCTAGCGGCTTTATTGATTCTAAAATTATCTTTTGAATATTTGTTGTAATGTCAATGCTAAACAATCCGACAACATTGCCGTTGCTTATTATGGGGTAGAGATATGTTAAGTAAAGATTTTCAATGTCGTGTTGCTTTATAATTTGAGGTTTTTTCTCTCTGTAAATAGCTTCATACTCGCTCAAAGTTACATCAAATTTTTGATAAAACTCTGCCTTGTCGGTTTTTGAAGCATCTAGCAAAAATCTAAATCTATCTTTTTCGTCTTTATATAAAATGTAGGCATATTTTACATTTGAGGTTAGCATCAGAGAGATGATTCGTTCATAACCCTCTCTCATTGTTTCATTGTTAAATAGAGAGAACAAATCTTTGGAAGTTTTTATCTCAGCTGAGTCCAGTATATCTTTTTCAATATTATTTAAAATAGATGAAATTTGCTCTATTTGATGATTTTCTATGCGGTCAAATATATCATCTTTTGCTTTTGTAATATTATTATAAATGTAGACAAAAAAAAGGGCAAGCAAAAAGAGAAGAAAAAATATAATAAACTCTTTTTTCTTTACCATACCTTCTCCTCCACATAAACCTTTAACTCTTTTGAAACTGAAATATTTTGTGATGCTATTCTTGGCTCTATTATTACAATATTCGGTCTGCCTTTTTTCCAAAAGAATGCACCAAAACTCTCCGGCACCTCTTTTAATAAATTATACTCAAGCACAAAAATCGGTTTATTTTTACAAGCGTCATCATGTATTTTTTCTTTATTTTCTAGTATGATTATAGTAGCTTTAGCACAACTGTCCGTAGTAACTATGTGAGCGCTCTTTTTAAATTCAGCCAAGAGTTCTTTGTTGTCCGACCATATCGTTACTGTCTCATTGATATAAATATTTAAGATTATTTTTTCTAAAATCTGCGCTCTCATAATATCTTTGTTATCTGAAGCAAACAGTGCAATAGTTAAAAAAAGTATTATGCTAACTGTTTTCATTTAAAAAGTGTACTCCATAGTAAATAGTACCCGTCTATCAGTTGCTGAAATATCAATTCCGTTTATAGGAGTTTTGGAGGCTTTGTCTAAGATGTTTTCTGCTTTTAGTTTTAGCTCGGTTTGTTTGTTAAGTTTGTATATTGCTCCAAGCGAGTAGTCGTATCCCTCAGACATATCAATGCCGTCAATACTTCTATATTCAGATCTATATATTAGTTCGTTGTAGAAATCAAATTTTCCAACAGTGTTAAAAAGCTGGATAGAAGCGCCAAATCGTGGACTGTAATACGCTTCTCTGTATTGCCTAAAACATTCAATTTTTATTTTATTGTCTATGTCAAAATTATGTTCAATATTTGCAAATATTAACTCAAAACTATTTTTTTTACTGCTATTAATATATTTGTTTTGCGACATATTAAAAACTATCGCATTATCGGATTCATTTTTACCGACACCAAATCCAAAAGTCGTACTATCTTTAGTATAAATCATCTCAGCAGTGAGCAGTAAAATATCAGAACTCTCTAAATCAGGGTTAACATTATAGTTTGGCGAGTATGTTGTTTGTATAAAAGTAGGGTAGATGTAACTGTCCATTGCAAAAAGTTTAAACTTCCACTCTTCATCTAGAAGTGCAATATATCCGGCTCTTAGTATGTGTTCAGTCGATGATTTTGAGAGCTCATTTTCATAGTAATCCATTTTAGCGCTTAGCGATATAAGATGATTTTTGTTTATATTGTATAGATTTTCTGCATATATCATATATATGTTTAAATCTTTTGGTCCCCAAGCTACTGCTCTGTCAATACCATCTGTTTTGTATTCATTAATTTTAAATTTTTGATATTTGAATTGCGCTCCTAAAGAGAGCTCATTATTTCCATCTATAAATTTTTTCTCTATAGTGGCACTATAAACTTCGGTGCTTACTTCGGTATTTAGTTGTTTTTGAAAAGGAATAGTAGGGATTGGAATGACTATGTTGTCTTTGTCGTATATCTCAAAATTTTCATGAGATGTTGTCAACATAACTTTTAAGTTGTTTTCAAAATATTTTGTAATGTGTGCATATATATCTTGCGTATAAGTGTATCCGTCTATCGTTGCCATTCCAAGACCGCTAAATATATCATACTTCTCTTGTGCAGCACCGACTTCTATATCATAGTCACTATCCTTGGAAAATTTAAAATAAAATTGACCTCTTGCTCCGTCTCTGGAGAGTTCTGAATTAGTCGTGGTGTAGTTTTTATGGTTGTTTTTTCTCAAATCTACATTTGCTAGATATGAGTAGTCATCAAATTTTTTTGCATCAACTCCTTGCAATGTTATGCTGCCCAATGAGTCCACCGAAGCTTGTGTTGATGTTGAGTTTTCTCTTGATGGCTCTTTGGTGTATAGTTTTATCACCATTGTTCCGGGCTCATTGCCAAAAGTAACGGAATTTCCTGATTGATAAATCTCTATATGGTCTATAAAATAGAGCCCCATTTTTCCATATTGTACTAAAACATTTCCCAGAGTTGCAGAGTTTAGTTCATGTGAATTGATGTAAACTTTTACAGGAGAGCTTGACATTTGCGACTCTCCGCTCCGCACAAGCGTAGTCATTCCATTTCTTCTTGTTTGGAGAGTGAAAAATCGCAGAGTTTTTAAGACATCGTTTAGCGTATAAGCCTGCATTTTATCTAAGTCAGAGCGTGAGAAAACAGTGACATGACCGGCACTCTCTTTTTTTGTGTTATGATAAAGTTCTTCTGAGCTTTCGTACTCTTTTAGAAGATTGTCAAGTGATAACTCTTCTGAAAAAAGAAGAGCTGTTAAGAGCAATAAAGACACAAGAAAACGCATCAATAAACCACCAATATTATAAATAATTATGTAACTAGTATAATAAATATCTACTTAGTTTAAACTTGCATCAGCCAAAGTAAGACAAAATAAAACATCTTTGTCTCTTTTTTGCATAGCTTGAACAGCCTGAGTAAGTGTCAAGTTTGTCGTAATAATGTCATCCACCAAAATTACATTTTTGCCGCTAAACTCATTTACTTTAAATTCTCTTGGATTTAACACTCTAAACTCTTTGCTCTTGCCTGAATACGAAACTCTGTTTTTTGCTCTTAACTTGTTGAACTGCGGATTTATGCATCTGCTTTTTAGCGCCTTGTTCAAAACTGCTGTATGGGAGTAGCCCTCACTAACATAATCATCAACTGCAATAGAAGTAATTTGCTCTGGATAGTCAAACTCGGCGGCGAATTTTGCAAGAGAATTTTTTGCAAGTATGGAGTAGATGTAGTAACCCAAATCGGTGTGTTTGGTGTGAAGTAAATCTTTGATTTCGCTGTATTTGTAAAAGGAGATAGCTTCAATGTTGTTTAGGATTTTTCTTTTGTAGATTGAGGGGGTTAAAAATGTTTTTTGGCACGAGGAGCAGATGTGTAAAAGAGACAAACCCTCACAAAGTAAGCATCTCATAAATTACTTCTCTTTTTCTCCATAGACTGCCGCGTCACTTCGTTCCTCGCAGTGACAGTCATTGCGAGCGTAGCGCGGCAATCTATAAATCATCAGTCCATCTTCAAAACAGACATAAACGCCTCTTGCGGAAGCTGAACCTTTCCGATGGACTTCATTCTCTTTTTACCCGCTTTTTGTTTCTCTAATAGTTTTCGCTTTCTGGTAATATCACCGCCGTAACACTTAGCGGTAACATTTTTCCCCATACTCTTTACAGTTTCTCTAGCGATAACCTGAGAACCTAAAGAAGCTTGAACGGCTACTTCAAAAAGTTGACGAGGTATTATCTCTTTCATGTTTTTAACTAAAACACGACCGCGCGATAGTGCTTGATTGCGAGGAACAACGATACTTAGTGCATCCACTGCTTCCCCTGCTACTTTGATATCAAGTTTCACTAGGTCGCCGACTCTAAATTCAATCGGCTCATAATCAAATGAAGCGTAACCTTTGGAGATTGATTTTAGCTTGTCGTAAAAGTCCATTACTATTTCGTTCATAGGCACTTCATACTCAAGCATAACTCTATCTTGGTTAAGATAAGTCATTTTTGTTTGAGTACCACGCTTGTTTATTAGAAGAGTTATAATATTTCCAAGATATTCACTTGGAGTAATAACAGTAGCCCTTATGTATGGCTCTTCGATTCTGTCTATACGATTAACTTCCGGCAGCTCTGAAGGATTGTGAACATTGATTTTTTCGCCATTATTTAGATAAACCTGATAGATAACAGATGGCGCAGAAGCGATTAAGTCAAGATTAAATTCCCGTTCTAATCTCTCTTTTACAACTTCCATATGAAGCATACCCAAAAATCCAACACGAAAGCCAAAACCAAGAGCCAGAGATGTTTCCGGCTCATAAGATAGAGAACTATCATTTAGTCTTAGCTTATCAAGTGCATCACGCAAATTTTCAAAATCATCTGTATCTATCGGGTATATACCGGCAAAAACAAATGGCTTAGCCGGCTCATACCTTCCAACAGGTTCGGCTGCCGGATTTTTAGCATCTGTAATTGTATCGCCGACATTAATAACGCTAACCTCTTTAAGTCCAAGTACGACTATACCTATCTCTCCGGTTTTTATAACAGAGGTCTTTTTGCGTTTAAGCGGATGCGGGTACATCAAATCTAGCACTTGATGCTCTTCCCCGTTACTCATAAGTCTTACAAGTTGCCCTATTTTTATATTACCGTCAAAAACACGCACTAAAGCCAATGCGCCAAGATAAGAGTCAAACCAAGAGTCATAAATGATAGCTTTTGTAGTCGCATTAGGATCTCCCACAGGAGCAGGAATTCTATCTACGATTGCATCTATAAGTGCGCGTATTCCAACACCTGTTTTTGCAGACACCAAACAGGCATCAGTCGCATCTATACCGATGCTTGTCTCAATCTCTTCGGCAACTTTTATAGGGTCGGCTGCGGGTAAATCTATCTTGTTTATAACTGGGATAAGCTCTAAGTTGTTTTCCATAGCCAAGTAGACATTTGCAATTGTTTGAGCTTCAACACCCTGAGCTGCGTCTACTATAAGCAAAGCGCCGTCACTTGAAGCTAAGGATTTGCTAACTTCATAAGAGAAGTCGACATGACCCGGAGTATCGATAAGGTTTAGTATGTAGTGCTCGCCGTCTTTTACATAGTCAAGCCTAACACTTTGAGCTTTTATGGTAATCCCACGCTCTTTTTCGATGTCCATTGTGTCCATCATCTGTTTGCCAAGTTCTCGCTCACTTACTGAACCGCACTCTTGAATAATACGGTCGGCTAGTGTGCTTTTGCCATGGTCGATGTGTGCGATGATAGAAAAGTTTCTAATATTTTTCAATTAATTCCCTTGGTTATGCAAAGAGTGAATTTACACTTTCATTGTGATAAACTCTTCGAATAACTTCAGCAAAAAGAGGTGCTACCGTTAAAACTATAATTTTATCATGTGGTTTAGACTCTAGAGTATTTGTTACAATTAGCTCGTCTAGTTCACCGTTAGCTAAATTTTCATAAGCTTTTCCGCTAAGAACGGCGTGAGTTGCACATGCCATAACGGAAGCGGCACCCTTATTTTTTAGTGCAGTAGCCGCTTTTATCATAGTTCCGGCAGTATCTACCATGTCATCAATCATAATAACATCCTTGCCCTCTACATCACCGATAATGTTCATGACTTCGCTCTCATTCGCTTTTTCACGACGCTTGTCAACGATAACCATCTCAAGTCCCATTCTTCTTGCAAAGTAACGAGCACGCGCAACACCGCCGATATCAGGAGAAGCTATGATTGGGTTTTTAAGATTTTTGCTTCTTATATAGTTTTCAAAAGTTACAGAACCGTAAAGGTTGTCAACAGGAATGTTAAAAAAGCCTTGAATCTGCCCTGCATGCAGGTCTATCGTAACAACTCTGTCTATACCGACCGCTTCGTACATATCAGCGACTAATCTTGCTGTAATAGGAACACGAGGCGCAGCTTTACGGTCTTGTCTTGCATAGCCGTAGTATGGAACAACAGCTGTGATGCTTGAAGCAGATGAGCGGCGAAGAGCATCCGTCATAATTAGAAGTTCCATTAAGTTGTCGTTTGATGGAGCGCCGGTTGATTGGATGATAAACACATCACGACCGCGAACACTCTCAGCAATTTGAACTGAGATTTCACCATCACTAAACTTTTTAATATCAGCCTTAGCCAATGGAACATCTAAAATTTGACAAACCTCTTTTGCAAATTCTATGCTGGCAGAACCGGCAAAAATTTTATAACCGCGCATTGGGATACCTTCTTGGAAAATTTAAAAGCGATTATACAAAAATAGTGCTGAGGAGTTGTTAAAATGAAAATAATGATTTTATAGAAGAAATTTTTTGATGGTGTTTTTTATGGTGGAGCTGTGGAGGATCGAACTCCAGTCCGAAACCACGCTACTCCTAACGTCTACATGTTTAGTGAAGTTGTTTGAGTTTAATCTTGCTTCGCACAGCTTGCAAAGCTACGCAAGACGAGCCTCTTGAGTTCATTTCATGTCCGAGACAAACATAAAGTATATCTACATAAGGGTTATACTTCGAGTCCTATTTATCTAGAGTCCATAGGTGAAGCAGCCCGCCTCCCAGTCTTAGTGGAAGGGGTAAAACTTATGCTACTGCGTAAGCTGGGCGGTAATTTGTATTGTTTGCGTTTAAGCAAGTTGAGCCGCGTAACGGAAGTGCTCAGTCCGACATGCAATTAGAAGCTACTTGATCCCGTCGAAACCAGGTCAGCCCCATATAAACAGAATTATATCGACCATTTAGAAATAAAATGTAAATAAGATGATTTTGATATAAAGGTGGTGGCCAATCTCGGAATCGAACCAAGGACACGCAGATTTTCAGTCTACTGCTCTACCGACTGAGCTAATTGGCCATATAATAAAAAGTAATTGTCTTAAAAGAGGTGGTGGCCAATCTCGGAATCGAACCAAGGACACGCAGATTTTCAGTCTACTGCTCTACCGACTGAGCTAATTGGCCATCTTTTAAAGAGCGCAATTATATCTTTTAGGGACTGAAAGTAAACTTACAGTTATCTTTACTTTAAATAATTTTTAAACGCTTCCACGATAGCGTTCCGCTCAAGCTCTTTTATTTTAAATTCTAAGGAGTTTATATTTTCGTCCATGCTAAGCTCTAGCTTTTTTTGAAGAATAACTTTTCCGCTGTCATACTCGGTATTTACTTCGTGAATTGTTACTCCGCTCTCTTTTTCTTTGTTTTGTATAACCGCTTCATGAACATGGCGTCCATACATTCCCGCCCCGCCGTATTTTGGAAGTAATGAGGGGTGCGAGTTTATGACTTTGAAATTTTTTGTTATGTTGTCGGCGACTTTTTTCATATAGCCAGATAAAAAGATATATTCGCAGCCGTATTTGCGTAAAAGCTCCTCTATTTTTTCATCGGGGTTTTCATCTGTTTTTGAGTTGATTGCAAAAGTGTCAATTCCATAATTAGCGGCATTTTGTAAAACGGCTGCATGAGGATTATTTGACATAACTAAAACAATTTCGATACTTATCTCTTCTTTTTTAGAAGCCTCATAGAGTGCGTTAAAGCCGCTTCCGTTATGAGATGCAAGAATGGCAACTCTTACCACTACAACCCTTTTACAGCGCTTTTAAACTGATCGCCTCTGTCGGCATACGATTTAAACTCGTCAAGACTTGCCGCCGCCGGAGAGAGCAGGGCAACTTCATTTTCTTTTAAATTTTTGTCTATTTGAACAATCGCGTCTGCTAGGTTTTTACAAAGTTCAAACTTCACGCCATACTCTTTTGCCATATTTGAGAGTTTCTCTTTGTTGGAACCGATATTATAGATTTTAACATCGCAATTTTTAAGAAATACAAAGAGTTCATTTAGGTCAACGCCTTTGTCATCTCCGCCTAAAATAAGATGAGTATGTGAATCTTTATAGCGTTTTAGCGCAACAATTGTTGCATCTAGGTTTGTCGCCTTTGTGTCGTTTACCCACAAGCGACCTCTGCTATCTCTTAACTCCTCTTGTCTATGAGGGTCGATGACAAAAGAGTTGATTTTTTCATAATCTACCCTGTCAAAAAGTATCTTGTCAACCGCCATCGCCAAAAGTGCGTCCATTAAAAATGCACCTTTAAAATTGACTCTATTTGGCTCTATACCAAAGTGTGAAGCCAAATCATCTTCATCTCTGTATGTGATAAGATGTGCCGATGTTTTTACATCTTTATATGCCTCTGGGATTATCGCAACTTCGCCTTCACGCATTTTAGTTACAGGTTTTAGTTTTGCATTTATATACTCTTGCATATCTCCATGCCAAGTAAGATGGTCGGGTGTTATTGGCAATAAAACATATATGTTTGGGGATGCTTTATTTGTATAGTGGATTGTAAAAGAGCTGGTTTCAAGTATCCACATGGCGGCATTTTGGTCTAGTTCGCCAAGCGGTGTTCCTATGTTTCCGCCCTCTAACGAACCTCTATCTTTTAGGAGATACTGCATCATCTGTGTTGTAGTAGTCTTGCCGTTAGTTCCGCTTATCCAGATACTTAGAGGAGAGTTGTTTGCAAAACAGTCATACTCGCTCATTAGATTTTTTGCCCTTACGATGAGCGGATTAAACGGAGGAATTCCCGGAGACGGAATCTCTAAATCTGAATAATCAGGATTAAAATCAGACGACGGTTTTACTTTAAAACCGTTTTCGTCTTTGAATGGTTTTGTGCACTTGTCATCATAAAATATAGCATTTGGATAGAGCTTTGTTAAAGCTTTTGTTGTTTTGCCGTAGCCAAAAAGAGAGACTCTTTGCATCAGCGAATCTTTAGTGTGATGAGCGCAATAACATTTGAGAGTGTTGCAATAATCCAAAATCTAACTATGATTTTGTTTTCCGCCCAATTTTTCATCTCAAAGTGATGATGAATAGGCGCCATTAAAAAGACTCTTTTTTTTCTAAGCTTATAACTTCCTACTTGAAGTATTACAGAGAGTGTCTCTATGACAAAAATAGAACCTATTAGAAGAAGAAGAATCTCACTCTTAGAGATAATTGCGAGATAGCCAAGAAATGCGCCTATTGTAAGTGAACCGCTATCTCCCATAAAAACTTCGGCAGGATGGCAGTTGTACCATAAAAAGCCAGTTAAAGCCCCAATCAGTGCACTCGAAACAATTGCAACCTCTCCGATGTTTATGTGTGGCATCAAGAGGTAAGAGCTTATAGTAGCATTTCCGGTAATGTAGATGATAATGCTAAAAGAGGTAAGAGCCGTTATGGATGGAACGGTAGCCAAGCCGTCAAGCCCGTCCGTTAAGTTTACCGCGTTTGAAGTCGCAATCATCACGATGACCCAAAAAGCAATAGCGAAAAGACCCATGTCTAAAATAGGATTTTTTACGAATGGAACATAAAGGTTTGTATTGAAATCGGAGAAGAGATATAAAAAAATTGCCACCATAAGCGCCGAAATAATCTGCAACAGCAATTTTGTTCGAGCTTTCAACCCTGCTAGATTTTGATTTTTTTTGATTTTGGCAAAATCATCTTTGAAACCGATAAGAGCAAATAAAATCAGGGTAATAACTCCGCCCAGAGCATAAGCATTTGAGAATTTTATGGTTATCAAAGAAGCTAAAATAGTTGCAGAAATAAAAACTATTCCACCCATTGTAGGTGTTTTTGCTTTACTTTGGTGCCTCTCTGGTGCCCATTCGTTAATCGGTTGAACACTGGAAGTTTTTTGTGCCCATCTGATAAAACGAGGCATTAAAAAGAGTGTGAAAAATAGAGCTAAAAAGAAGGCTATACCAGCGCGTATTGTGATATATCCAAGTAGGTTTACATGTAGTATTTCTGATAGCCAGTACAGCAAGTAGCAGTTCCTTAATTAAATAAAAATGACATTATAGTATAATTGCATAAAACTTTTGTTATAAGGAAAAAAATTGACAAAAAAAGCTGTTTTGGTCATAACGGACGGTATCGGTTATTGTTCAAAGACACAATACAACGCATTTTATAATGCAACAAAGCCGACTTATGACAAACTCTTTGAGAGCACTCCTCACTCTCTGATTGACACTTTTGGACTAAGTGTAGGACTTCCAGAGGGTCAAATGGGTAACTCTGAAGTTGGGCATATGAGTATAGGAAGCGGAAGAGTTTTGTATCAGGATTTGGTAAAAATATCTTTAGCTATTAATGAAAACAGATTTAAAGATAATGAAGAGTTTAAAAATCTTTTAGGTAAATCAAATAGACTGCACCTTATAGGACTTATGAGTGACGGCGGTGTACATTCCCACATAGAGCATTTTCTTGGTATAGCTGATTTGGCTGTAAAAGAGGGCAAAGAGGTCTTTTTGCACCTTATTACAGATGGCAGGGATGTCTCTCCTACCTCTGCAAAAAAATATTTGGAGCAAGTTTTTTTACATCTAAATAATAATATAAAAATAGCTACGATTTCAGGTCGTTTTTTTACAATGGACAGAGATAACCGCTGGGATAGAGTTCAAAAAGGGTATGAAGCTATTGTAAATGCAACGCCAAAAACCGACATGAAACCATTGGAGTATATAGACGCATCGTATGCAAAAAATGAGACAGATGAGTTTATAGAGCCTATCGCATTTACCGGATATAAGGGCATGAAAGACGGTGATAGCGTTTTGACGATTAACTTTAGAAGCGACAGAATGAGAGAGATTGTAACTGCAATCGGAGATAAAAATTTTAGAGAGTTTTCAAAAGTACATGTAGATATTAATTTAGCAACAATTACAGAGTACGATAAAAATTTTCCTTATCCTGTTTTGTTTTTAAAAGATTCGCCGATAAACACTTTGGCTGAAGTGATTTCAAAAGCAGGACTTAGACAGCTTCACACCGCAGAGACTGAGAAGTATGCGCATGTTACATTTTTCTTCAATGGTGGAATTGATGAGCCGTACGAGAATGAGACCAGAATTTTAATACCTTCTCCAAATGTAAAAACTTATGACCAAAAGCCCCAGATGAGTGCGGCAGAGGTCGGCGATGTAGTTTTAAAAGCAATGGATGATGAGTATGATTTTGTTGTAGTAAACTTTGCAAATGGCGATATGGTCGGGCATACGGGCGATTTTGAAGCGGCAAAAATAGCCGTAAATGCAGTGGATACTGAGCTTGGCAGGATTTTGCAAAAAGCAAAAAAAAAGGGTTATGCCGTTGTTATCACATCTGATCATGGAAATTGTGAAGAGATGAGAGATGATGAGGGAAATGTTTTGACAAACCACACTGTCGGAAAAGTTTGGTGTTTTGTTGAGGCAGAGGGTGTTACTAAAGTTGAAAACGGAGCTCTTAACAACATTGCACCGACCGTCTTAAAACTTATGGGGCTTGAAATCCCGCAAGAGATGGATCATAGTTTAGTATAAAAATATAAATCAAAAATTAAGGAAAAAATAGAATGAAATTTAGCGGAAAAAATGTTTTAGTAACGGGTTCAAGCAGAGGTATCGGCGCAGAGATTGCAAAGGTTTTGGCATCTTATGGTTTAAAAGTTTGGATTAATTACAGAAGCGGTGCGGCGGAAGCTGATGCTATAAAAGATGCTATCGAGGCCTCAGGCGGAAGTGCGGCGGTAATCGGTTTTGACGTAAGCAACGAGGATGCGTTTGTGGACGCTATAAAGACTATCGTTGATTGCGATGGCGAACTTTCATACCTTGTAAATAACGCAGGAATCACAAACGACAAACTCGCTCTAAGAATGAAGAGTGAAGATTTTATGTCTGTTATCAATGCAAACCTTCTCTCATGTTTTGTCGGATGTCGTGAAGCTATGAAAGTGATGAGAAAGAAAAAATTCGGCTCAGTCGTAAATATCGCTTCAATTGTAGGCGAAACAGGAAATGCAGGTCAGACAAACTACTCTGCAAGCAAAGGCGGAGTAATCGCCATGACGAAGAGTTTTGCGCTTGAGTCAGCTTCTAGCGGTATCCGTTACAATACGATAACTCCTGGTTTTATAGCGACAGAGATGACGGATGTTTTAAGCGATGAGGTAAAAAACAGTTTTACCTCTAAAATTCCGATGGGTCGTTTTGGAAACCCTGCTGAAGTAGCAGAGGCAACGGCATTTTTACTCTCAGACCATTCAAGTTACATAACAGGTGAGACGCTCAAAGTAAACGGCGGAATGAATATGGCATAAGCCAAAATGAGAAGAATTCTATGGTTTAGAAGAGACTTAAGGGTTGAAGACAATGCCCTTTTATCTCTTAGCGGTGAAGTTATGCCAATATTTATTTTTGATGAAAATATCTTAAATAAACTGGAAAAAAACGATAAAAGAGTGAGTTTTATCTTTTACTATGTCACAAAAATCAAATCAGATTTACAAAAAATCGGACTTGATTTAAAGATATTTTACGGCAAACCTGAGACCGTTTTTGACTATCTCAAAGAGTATGATGAAGTTGTAGCAACCGGAGATTATGAGAGTTATGCAAAAGAGAGAGATTTGCAAATATCACACAAACTCCACTTTAGATACCTCAAAGATACATACATCTTTAAACCAAACGAGGTTTTAAAAGATGATTCTACCCCATATCTAGTATTTACTCCTTTTTACAAAAAAGCAAGAGCAATTTTGGATAAAAAAAATATTGATGAGTTGAAAATCGGTCTCAATGTTTTGATGGATGAGGATTATGAGGGAATTACAAAGATAGATGGCGAAAAAAGCGCTCTAAGATTGCCATTTAAAATAGAGAGCATCGGTTTTGAGAAGCAAAATTTGAATATCATAACTCCACAAAAAAAACTTGAAAATTTCAAAAAAAATATCAATAACTATAAAGAGATGAGAGATTTTTTAGATGAAGATGTAGCCTCGCATTTGAGTGTAGATTTGCGTTTTGGAACTATCTCTACAAGAGCAGTTTTACGAAAGATGTTGGCAATAGGGAGTGTTGCAGAGCCGTTTATCAGACAGCTTATATTTAGAGATTTTTACGCCTATCTTCTTTTTTACATTCCGCACTTAGAGACAAGAAATTACAAATATGCCTTTAACGGCGTAGAAGACGATGAAAAGTTTGAGCGTTTTTGCAGTGCGACAACAGGCGTTCCGATAGTCGATGCAGGTATTAGGGAGCTTTTACAAACAGGAGAAATGCATAATCGTGTTCGTATGGTAGCAGCATCCTTTTTTACAAAAGATTTGCTTCTTCCGTGGCAGTGGGGAGAGCGATTTTTTGCTACGCATTTGCTGGATTATGACAAGGCGAGCAATGTTCTATCGTGGCAGTGGAGTGCAGGAACTGGAGTTGATCCACAGCCATATTTTAGAGTTTTCAATCCATATCTGCAGTCAAAAAAGTTTGATAAAGATGCTTTATATATGAAAAGATGGCTGCCGCAGCTGCGTGATATTGAGCCAAAGTATATACATGATGAGCAATTTCTTCTAAATGCTACAATAAAAGATTATCCAAAGCCTATTCTAAAGCACAGCGAGGCAAAAAATATGGCATTAAACTACTATAAAAGAAGTTCTCTGTAGCTATGTGAAATGGGTGTTATACCCTCCTTTTTCTTTGCAAATTGTTAGTTTATTTAAGTTAAATATGCTACAATTACGAGATTTTACACATAAAACATAGGAGCTAGAATGGCACTTTTAGACGATATTAAAGCAGTAGTAGTTGAACAATTAAGCGTGAGCGCTGATGAAGTTAAAGAGGACTCAAAGTTTGTTGAAGATTTAGGTGCTGATAGCCTTGATGTAGTTGAATTAGTAATGGCACTTGAAGAGAAATTTGATATTGAAATTCCTGATGATGAAGCAGAAAAAATTCAAACTGTTAGAGATGTAGTTAATTATATCGAAAGCAAATAGTTATCTAAAAATTCTACTGAGTACTCCTCAGTAGTTAATGTTTTTTAGTGGTCAGTTTCTCTGGTTTCTAAAAAGTATTTTATATTTTATACGGAGATTTTAATGAAAAGAGTTGTAGTTACTGGTTTAGGCATGATAAATGCAGTTGGAAATGATAAAGAGAGTTCTTTTAAAGCTATATGTAACGGCGAATGTGGAATAGATACGATTACTCTTTTTGATCCAGAGAATTACAGCGTAAAAATTGCAGGCGAAGTTAAGAATTTCGACCCTGAGACTGTTATGTCTCCAAAAGAGGTTAAAAAGGCTGACAGATTTATTCATCTTGGTTTAAAAGCGGCTCAAGAAGCTATGCTTGATGCTAAGATACCTGAAGATACTGACATGGACAGATTTGGTATAAGTGCCGGTTCTGGCATTGGCGGACTTCCGTCAATTGAAAGAAATTCTATTATTATTGAAACTAAGGGTCCAAAGAGAATAAGTCCATTTTTTATTCCGGGTGCTCTCGTAAATATGCTTGGTGGTTTTGTATCTATTGAGCATGGAACAAAAGGTCCAAATCTATCAAGCGTTACAGCTTGTGCTGCCGGAACTCACGCTGTAAGCGAAGCTGTTAAAACAATTATCTGCGGTGGTGCAGATAAGATGCTAGTTGTTTCTGCAGAGTGTGCTATAACCGGAGCCGGTGTTGGCGGTTTTGCTGCCATGAAAGCGCTCTCAACTAGAAATGAAGAGCCCAAAAAAGCTTCTCGTCCATTTGATGCAGACCGTGACGGTTTTGTTATGGGAGAGGGCGCTGCTGCTTTAGTTTTAGAGACATATGAAGATGCTATTGCTCGTGGAGCAAATATTTATGGTGAAATCATTGGATTTGGTGAGAGCGGTGATGCGAGTCACATAACTACGCCAAGCCTTGACGGTCCTACTCGTGCGATGAAAGCCGCATACAATATGGCTGGCAAGCCTAAACTTGACTATGTAAATGCGCATGGAACAAGTACGCCGATAAATGATAAAAATGAGACAGCTGCCGTTAAAGACCTTCTGGGCGGTAAAGAAAATTGTCCTCCAATGAGTTCAATAAAAGGGCAAATTGGTCACTGCTTGGGTGCAGCCGGCGGTATAGAAGCCGTTGTGTGTTTAATGGCAATGCGAGATGGAATAATTCCTCCGACAATTAACCATGAAACACCAGACGAAAATTGTGATTTAGATATTGTTCCTAATTATGCTAGAAAAGCTGAGCTAACTACCGTAATGAGTAACTCATTTGGTTTTGGCGGGACAAACGGCGTTTTAATCTTTAGAAAAATCTAAGTAAAGGATTCCAATTTGGCAACATATTTAGATTTTGAAAATAAAATAAAATTTATTCAAGAGGATATCATATCTGCACAAGTTCGTCACGACGAAGGTGCAGTTGAGTTACTTAAAGAAAACTTGGATAAAGAAGTTTCAAAGATATTTAACAATCTCTCTCCTTTTCAACAGCTTCAATTAGCACGCCATGTAGATAGACCGTATGCACTTGATTATATTAATCTTTTAATGAGAGACAAGTATGAGATACACGGAGATAGACACTTTAGAGATGATGCGGCTATTCTTTGTTATTTAGGCTATATCGGCGGTGAAAAAGTTATGGTTATCGGTGAGCAAAAAGGTCGCGGAACCAAAAATAAAATAAAAAGAAATTTTGGTATGCCACATCCTGAAGGGTACAGAAAAGCCCTTCGAGCTGCAAAATTAGCTGAAAAATTTGATATACCTGTTCTTATGCTTATTGACACTCCTGGTGCATACCCAGGTATCGGAGCAGAAGAGAGAAATCAGAGTGAAGCGATTGCTCGAAATTTGCTTGAATTATCTCAACTGAGTACCCAAACAATCTCGATTGTTATCGGCGAAGGCGGAAGCGGTGGAGCACTTGCTATCGGAGTTGCCGATAAGTTCGCCATGATGAGATACTCTGTATTTAGCGTTATATCTCCAGAGGGTTGTTCTGCTATTTTGTGGAATGATCCCGCAAAAGCAGAAGCCGCAACAAACGCTATGAAGATAACAAGCGGTGATTTAAAAGAGCTAGACCTTATAGATGATATTATTGATGAACCGTTAATCGGGGCACACAGGGACAAAGACGGTGCTGCGGCTGCAATTGGCGACTATTTCTTAACTGAACTTGCTAAACTGCGTGAAATGTCTAAAGAAGAGAGAATGGATGCTAGATATAAAAAACTTGTAGGCGTCGGAGCTTATAGCGAGTAGTTACTCTTGACTCTCCAAGAGAGGGTCAAATTTTGGTTTTTTCAATCTCTTAGCCTCTTTTGAAAATTTTATAAGATCCTCAACACTCACTATCTCTTCATCTAGATTGGAAAGTGATAATTTAAAAAGCTCATAAGTTGTCATTACATCGCTCATAGCTCTATGATGAATTGCTTCTGGATTTAGATTAAATGAGACATTCAGATATGAGAGAGCATATCTATATGACTCAATAGTTCTCTCTGCCAAAGAGAGCGAACACAAACTTCTATTTAAAAGTGGTGCTAAACCAATTTTTTGCATACTTAAAGATATAAATTTATAGTCAAACTTTACATCATGCGCAACAAAAACTGCATCTCCTAAAAAAGTTTTAAAATCATACATAACTTTTTTTAGGTTTGGCGCATCTTTCGTGTCATCGGCACTTATTCCCGTTATCTCAGTAATATGCTGGTTAATCTCCTTGCAGTTGACAAGCGATTCATAGCTGTCAATGATTTCTCCATTTTTCACTTTAACGGCAGCGATTTCAATTATTTGGTGCTTATCTATTTTTGAGCCATTTGTCTCAATATCTACTATGCAAAATATTGCGTCTTTTACGCTGATAAATTTTGTTGCAAAATAAAAAGACCCTTGATGTTTTACAATTTCCAAGCCCTGCGAGTGCCAAAGCTGAAGTAAAAAATCTAAATCTTCATTTATTTGCTCTTTTAGTGTTTTTGAAGAGAGACCGTTAGAAGATAATTTATGAATACTTTTTGCATCTAGAGAAAAGTTTGGTTCGTCATGAATCATAAATTATTGCTTTGCATTTTTTATAAATTCTCTAACTTTAAATGCATCTTTTTTGCCATAAGATAGCTCAACACCGCTACTTACATCAACTCCATAAAAACCATACTCTTTTAAAGATGCCACATTTTGCGCATCAAGTCCGCCTGCCAGAATTATTTTAGAGCAATCAATTCCATCAAACCACTCTAAATTCAGTCTTTTACCGCTTCCGCCATAAGCCTCGCAGTAAGCATCCACAAGTCTGTACTCATCGCTATATTTTAAAATATCATCAGCTTCTTTAGCACGAATAACTTTTATATATGGAATGAACAGTTGTTCATAAAGCTCATCTGGAGCTTCAAAATGAATCTGAGCAAGCGTTGTTCCTGCTTCTTGGCAGTAGGAGTTAATAACTTGTGCATCGCTATTTACAAAGAGGGCTACTTTTTCTACAAAAGGAGGTAGTTTTTTTATAATAGTTCTAGCATCACTCGGTGATATATATCTAGGTGAATTTTCATAAAAAACAAAGCCTAAGGCATCCGCCCCGGCTTCTATTGCCACCATTGCATCTTCATAAGTCGTTATGCCACAAATTTTAGTTCTCATATTTTAAGGGACTCAATCGCTTCTTTTTTATTTGCATGGTTAAATACATAGCTTCCGGCAACGACAATATCAACACCGGCATCTTTTAATAGATGAATATTTTTGTCACTAACTCCGCCATCAACTTCTATAAGGCATTTTGGATTTATTTTATCTCTTAATGCACTTAATTTTTTTGCTTTTGGTATAACGCTCTCTATGAAACTTTGGCCGCCAAATCCTGGATTTACACTCATTAAAAGAACCATATCTAAATCACCAAGCAGATACTCGATTGACTCCGGCGGTGTGTGTGGGTTAAGTACGATTGCAGGTTTTATACCAAGTGAGCGAATTTTTTGAATAAGTCTATGTGGATGTTTTTCCTCTTCAATGTGAAAAGAGATATATTCCGGTTTTAAAGGAGCAAAAAGGTCAACAAAAAAAGTGTTGTTCTCAACCATAAGATGAATATCAAGCGGTTTCGTAGCACACGCGGCTATTGCAGAGACTACAACGGGTCCAATAGTCAAGTTAGGAACAAAATGCCCATCCATAACATCTACATGTACAAAATCACAACCAGCGTCACAAATAGCTTCAACATCCCTTTGTAGATTGCCAAAATCGGCAGATAAAATACTAGGAGCTATGTACATTATTTTTCCTTTATTAAGTGAGCGAGATTCTACAATTTTGTAGCTTTTATCTAGTTAAGAAAAAGAGAAATTTATCGTCATTAAATGATAAATCCACCTGAACACCTTTTCTGTTTTCAACAACTTCAAGCAGACTATCTACATCTTGATATGTTCTAGGGAGTGTTATATTTACATTAATTAACTCATCTGAGAGAAGAGTTTTTATTTTACCGCCTACTATGTTTACAAGTTCGGCAAGTGTGTCTAAAATAAGTTCCATATCATCTGTGTTTTCACCAATAAGAAGCTCACAAGCCTTTTTAGCAATACCTTGTGGAAAAACCAAAATAACCATACCGTCAATATCGCCATAGTAGCCTATTGAACTTGCTATTTTCCCCTTTTTATCTTCAATAATTAAATTATGAACATTTACTGCTTCTTTTATGGCTTTTGCATTTGTCATCATCTCAAGCGTTATAACAGTGGCATCAATAAATTTTGGCAGCTCTAACACTGTTGCTTTATTTAAAGCTCTTTTGTTTTTTACATTTGAAGCACTGCTCGCTCCTAGCTCTTTTAGAAGCTCTTTATTTTGAAGAATATCATCCATTTGGGCATAAAAAAGTATCCCCGCATCTTCCATAGTTTCTTTAAAAATTTCCGGAGTTTTATCAAATTTCATTCCAACAAAACAGATGCTTGCATTGTATTCTGCGGCTGAACTCGCGAGTTTGGAAAAAAAGTTAAGAGCGTGAACATTCATGCTAATAACTTTGTATGCATCAAAAATAAAAAGCCTAAAGCCCACATTTAGAGAGTTGTTGTGATACTCAATGTTAAATTTATCGCTTATTTCCACATCTAAAAATGAGGAGATTGTGTATATGATGGCATTTCCGGTTACTCTTGTTGCGACTTTTTGCCCCATTTGCCCTAAATAAGTCGAGTCAACAATAAAATCATAAGCTTCTTTTTTCTCTTTTTTTTCATTAAACTCTTGTTCTGATTGTGCAATAATCGGGTTATGTCCGCCATCGTGAAGCTCTATTGCAATAGCAGAGCGTTGGGATTTGTCACTGCTGTAAACTAATATATTTTTATTTTGATTTTTAAAACTTGATGAAAATAGATAAGCAATATCCAAAGTTTTAAAAAGTGAAAAATTAAGCTCATCGTGAAAAAATCTTTTTATGGCATCATACTTTTTACTGTCATAATCACAAAATCCGACTGTAATATGATTTTTTTTGCGAATTTTTAAAAAAAGTTTTATAAAAATATCTAACCCGTTACGGTTAAAAAAAACAACTTTTTTAAGTGAAACTAAAATCATATCTGCTTTGAGATTTGTTGCAGACTCAATATCTTCGGCGCTCATAAAAGCATTTTGACTATTTCCATCCAAAAACCCCTGCGGTGAAAAAACGGCAATCCCGTTTTTAACTACCGCTTTCATTCAACCCCCATAAGAGATGCGAACTCATCATATATATCGCCAATATACTCAATTTGAAAATCAAGAAAATCATTCAATCCGGCTTCAATAAGCTCAGGCTTTGAAAGTTCATAAAAAAGTAAGAGATGCATCCATTTTCCAAGGTTATTAATTTTTTCACTATTTGATGGTTTTACGCCAGATGAGGCTTGAACTATTTGAGCAATATTTTCATCCATTTCCCATTTTTTTGCAATTTTTTCACAAATATCAAAAAGGCTAACTTCGCACAAACGAATAAGAATAGTGTTAAAATCAAGCGCTTTCGCGGATCTTAAAAGATTTACATCATCTATCTTCTCTGCAAAAAGAGCTTCTGTAACTATTATACTTGCCGGTAATAGGCTAATGGCTGCGTAAATATTTTTATCATCAATGTTTAAATGTTTTAATATTATTTCCCATTTTTTTGATAAATTTGCTTGAAATTCATGAAAAGTTTTAGCATTTAGTTTAAATAAAACCCATTTTTTTGGACTCAAAAGAGTTATCATGTAGTTATATACTGTTTGTTGGGAGAGCGAAACGCCTAGTATGCCAAATATTTGAGAAATATCACTGACCTCATTTCTAAATCCATAGATAGGTTTGTTTACTATGCTTTTAAGATATGATTTAAGCGCTAAATCACTCTCGGCAACCTTTGCCGCTTTTGTCAACTCCCCAATATTAAGCAGAGAGATTGTTTCATTTAAAGCTTTTGGTGCCGGAGGTATTTTTTCTATAAAACTATCTATTTTATCTTTTGTTATCATCTCTGCTACATATTCTTAATTTTGTTTTATTCTACCTGCATAAGTATAAAAGAAATATTAAGGGCATCTGTAAAAGTAAAAAAGAAAAAAATATTTATATATGCCCTTAAGCAGAAGTTTTGTTTGGGCTTGATATAATTCGCAACTTTAAAACCTAATATAAGGAGCTAACCATGGCAAGAAAATGTGCTATAAGTGGCAAAGGCCCAATGAGCGGAAACAATGTTTCACATGCAAAAAATAGAACAAAGCGTCGTTTTTTATTAAATCTTAGAACAGTGCGTATCACTCTAGATGATGGTACAAGTCAAAAGATTAAAATATCTGCAAGAGAGCTGCGTACACTTAAGAAAAATTCTTAAGGTTAATAGGACGCAAACTTGAATCTCTTAGAAAAGATTCGAAATTTTCTACATTGGGAGACCTCTCCCAAACCTGCCATTACACTAAATGATGAGCTATATGCTCAATTATTACCTTTTAGAACACCACTGATTCTTATTCAAATATGTATGCTTATTGGAACATTAGGCTATATCTATATAGAAGATTACACCATAATGAATGCAATTTTTCAATCTGGATATACATTTACAACAGTCGGATTTGGCTCTTTAAAAGAGGGTGAATTTTCAGCAGCAGGGCAAATCTTTACAGTAACACTTATAATTTTAGGATTTACTGTCTTTACTGTTGCAATCGGTATCGTTGTTGATGTTGTTAACAAGGGCAGGTTATCTAGAATATTAAAGGAGCGAAAAATGTTATACGCTATTGCAAGGCTCAAAAAACATTTTGTTGTTTGTTATCATAATGATTACACTCTTGAAGTTACTAAGCAGTTGAGAGAAAATCATATACCTTTTATAGTTGTTGATCCAAGAGAAGAGATACATGAATGGGCAATAGAGCATAACTACACAACATATCTAAAAGCAGAGCCTCATTCCGAGATTACTATGCTTAAATCTCATCTTGCATCTGCAAAAGGTCTTATAACACTCTCTAGTTCTATTAGTGATAATATTGCTTTAATTGCATCGGTGAGATTGTTTGAAAAAGAGCATTTTTTGCCAAGACCGTATTATATTATCTCATCTGCCGAGAGTGCGAGCGATGTTGAAAAGTTAAAAAAGCTTGGGGCTGATACGGTTGTGTCTCCTACAAAATTAACTGCTCAAAGGGTAACTGCAATGGCAGCACGCCCTGATATGGAAAATTTGCTTGAAGAGTTTTTATATAAAAGCGATAACCCACTTGATATGGAAGAGATAGAAGTGCCAAAATATAGCTGGGCAGTTCTTAAAAAATTAAGAGAAACACATATTAGAGAGATAACAAACACATCTATTGTGGGAATTACAAAAAAAGATGGTAAATTTTTAGCTATGCCAAAAGGTGATGTCCTTATTACCAGTGAGTGTAAGCTTCTTGTTATTGGAACGCAAAAAGATATAAATGTAACGAAAGATTTACTGAGAAAAAGAGATAAGCCTAAGGAGCTAAAATTTGTATAATATAATCTATTCAAGCGGCGGAGTTTGTGCTAGTGAGGGGTTTTTTGCTGATGGCGTAAGTGCCGGACTTAAAAAAGAGAATGCAAAAGATATGGCGTTTATATATAGTGAAGATGAGTGTGAAGTAGCTTCGGTTTTTACGACAAACAAGATGTGCGCGGCACCTATCAGACATTTTCGCCAAATGGGTGATTTTAAAACAAATTTCATAGTTATAAACTCCAAAAATGCAAATGCGATGACTGGTGAAGCTGGGATTGAAGATATAAAAGAGGTGCTCTCAAACTGCCCCCTAAATGTAAAAAACCCAATTATGAGCTCAACGGGCGTAATCGGTGTGCGACTTCCAAAAGCAAAAATTATAGATGGTATGAAGCTTTTTGATTTGACAAAAAGAGACTCTGCAAGTGCTTCAAAAGCTATAATGACAACGGATACATTTGCAAAAGAGATAGCATTTAAAGTTAAGCTTGATGATGGCAGCAGTTTTAATATCGGAGCAATAGCAAAGGGTGCGGGGATGATAAATCCGGCAATGGCGACTATGTTATGTTTTATTACAACTGATGCAAAAGTTACAAAAAAAGAGATGCAAGAGGCTCTTGATGAAGTCAAAACAACAACATTTAATGCAATAAGCGTAGATGGCGACACTTCAACAAATGATACCGTTTTGCTTTTGGCAAACGGCAGAAGCGGAGCTTATGAGAAAGAGGCTTTTAAAGAAGCTCTTTTTAAAGTTATGCACTTTTTGGCGCTGGAGATGGTAAGAGATGGCGAGGGAGCTACTAAACTTGTTACATATAAAGTAACGGGAGCAAAAAATGACAAAGAGGCAGAGATTGCCGCAAAAGCGCTCTCTGATTCACTTCTTGTAAAAACTGCACTTTTTGGCGAAGATCCAAACTGGGGAAGAATTGCCTCAACAATCGGAGCTAGCGGGGTAGAAGCTTATGAAGAGAAGTTGAAAATTTCATTTGACAATTTATGCGTTTATGACAATGGAGAGATACTTTTTGATGCTGAAATGGAGAAAAAGTGTGCTGTTGTTATGCAGCACCAAAAGTTTACAATTTCGTGTGATTTAGGCATAGGTGATGGCAATTTTAAAGCATACGGATGTGATTTAGGTCACGAATATGTCAAGATAAATGCGGATTACAGAACATAATTAATTGCTCATTAAAAAATAAAGAGAGTGCCGTATGTCTTATTTAGCTCCTGCTGAGTTTGTTGTTAAAATGGTGGATTCAGGTGAATCAAAAGTTTATATGTCTACTAAAGATACTCTTATTAGAGCTTTTATGGCAGGTGCTATTTTAGGGCTTGCTGCCGTATTTGCTATTATGGTTGCATTGCAGACAGGCTCACAGCTAATCGGCGCAATGTTATTTCCGGTAGGTTTTATCATGTTGTACCTTATGGAATTTGATCTCTTAACGGGGGTATTTGTTTTGGTACCGCTTGCCTTATTGGATAAGAGAAAAGGCGTAACTGTTTCTCAAGTTCTCAGAAACTGGGGGTTGGTGTTTATCGGTAATTTTGCCGGAGCATTGATTGTTGCATTTATGATCTCTTTTGTCCTTACCTATGGATACTCTATTGATTCTGGAATAATCGGAAATAAAATTGCAAATATCGGTGAATCTAGGACTTTGGGTTATAGAGAGCACGGAGTAGCAGGATGGTTTAGTATTTTTATTCGCGGAATGTTATGTAATTGGATGGTTTCTATGGGCGTGGTTGGTGCTATGGTTTCTACTGCAGTTAGCGGTAAGGCTATAGCGATGTGGATGCCGATTATGCTCTTCTTTTATATGGGTTTTGAACACTCAGTAGTAAATATGTTTTTATTCCCTTTTTCAATGATTATGGGTGGAAATTTTACCGTAATAGATTATATTATCTGGAATGAGATACCGACAGTGCTGGGAAATTTGGTCGGCGGTTTAGCATTTACAGGTTTGACTCTATATGCTACGCATGTTAAAACAGGCGTGAAGAGAAAGTTGGATTAATTCAGCTTCGGCAAATGCCATTTTTTTTGATATGCCACAAGTCTTAGCGTTATGCTAAAGAGTGCTGTAGCGATAATTGTAAACTCATTAACCGCACTAAACAGATCTAAAATTCCCAAAACAAGAGCAACAATTACCGCTATTGAGCCGTAAAAATCACTGATTAGAACAGTCGGAACTTCATTTATCATAATATCTCTTGTTACACCGCCGCCAACAGCTGTGATAAAACTAAGAATTACTATGCCAAAAAAATTATACTCCGCATTTATTGCCAAAAGAGCACCTGTTATGCTAAAAGCAACAAGCCCGATAGTGTCACTTACTACGAATATCCATTTTCTCTCAATAGAGCTTTCTTTATAGAGTTTAAAAACATAAGCGATAAAAATAGTTGCTATAAGTGTTAACGCCGGATATAGCGATGTAAACGCAAAAGGAGCAGAACTTAAAATAACATCTCTAATTATTCCGCCCCCAAGAGCCGTGAGGGCAGATGCGATAAGTATGCCTAAAATGTCAAGATTATTTTTTATGGCAATTAAAAAACCGCTTATAGAAAAAGCTACAATACCGATAATGTCCGCAAAAATAAAGTATTCTGGCATTTATTTTTTATTTTTGATAGTGAGATTTAAACTCTACATATCTTGATGCTGAGGCATACAACTCTTTTACTTCTTCATCGCTTAACTCTCTTATTAGTTTTGCTGGGCTTCCCATAATAAGTGAACGAGGAGGAAAAATTTTGTTTTTTGTTACAAGTGCACCGGCTCCGACAATGGACTCTTTGCCTATAACCGCACCATCAAGTATGGTAGCGCTCATACCGATAAGGCAAGCATCTTCGATTGTACATCCATGAAGCATTACACGATGACCGATAGTTACATCGTTACCGATAATAGTCGGATGCCCATCGCTTCTGTCATCTTTTTTATGATGAGTTACATGCACCATGCTTAAATCTTGAATGCTTACTCTATCACCGATTGTAATGAAGTGAACATCACCTCTTACAACCGTTCCAAACCAAATAGAGCAATCTTCTCCGCATGTCACATCCCCGATAACATCCGCAGATGGTGCTATCCATGTGTTTTTTCCTATTTTTGGTTCCATATTTTTAAAGTTATATAACATTTTGATCATCCTCACTGAATATACGAGCAGCCAACTGTTCAATCGAAGTTGCACTCTCTTTTGTTGCGGCTTTAGAGATTTTATTTACATAATCTTCTAAAAGTTTATGATTATTTATAATTTTTAGGCCGTCGTTTTTAACTTTTATATAAGAGCCGTCGCTTTGAAGTTCATGTGCTAAAGAGTTGTCTGCACATTGAAGTTTAAGTATCTGTATGATTTTTTCTCTAGCTTTTTCATCTTTAATTGCAGTTAAAAGTTCTATACGTCTGGTTAAGTTTCTAGGCATCCAATCAGCACTAGAGATATAAACTTTTGCTTCATCGTTTTTGAAGTAGAATGCTCTTGCATGTTCTAGGTACTTTCCGAGTATGGAGATAACTCTAATATTTTCACTAACTCCCTCTATCCCCGGTTTTAAAGAGCAGATTCCACGAACAATAAGGTCAACTTTAACACCTGCTTGACTAGCTTTATACAGAGCTTTAATTACATCGTCATCAACTAGTGAATTTAATTTTGCAATAATACGCCCATCAGCTTTCTTTCTCGCCTCATTTTGAATAAGAGATAGAATTTTCGGTTTAATTTGTGATGGTGACATGTAGAGCTCGTTCAGCTTTCCTTTTTTACTAAAGCCGGTTAAAAAGTGAAAAAATCGAGTCATGTCCGTTGTTATCTCATCTTTACTTGTAAGGTAACTCATGTCCGTGTATATTTTTGAAGTAGCAGGATTATAGTTTCCTGTTCCAAGATGAGCATATTGTTTTAGTTTGCCGCCCTTTCTTCTTGTAATCAAGGTTGCTTTTGCATGAACTTTAAAACCTTTTATCCCATAAATAACATGTGCACCTGCTTTTTCGAGTGCTTTTGCCCAAATAAGGTTATTCTCTTCATCAAATCTTGCTTTTAACTCAACCATAACAGTTACCTGTTTTCCAGATTCACTGGCACTCATAAGAGCCTTAACAATCGGAGAATCCGTTCCTGAACGATAAAGTGTCATTTTTATTGAAACAACATCCGGGTCTTTTGCTGCTACTTGAATCAGTTTTACAACGGGATCAAAACTTTCATATGGATGGTAGAGTAAAATATCCTGTTTTTCTAATGTAGTGAAAATATTTTCAATATTATCTAAAGGTGGAAGAGTTTTTGTTTTAAACGGCTCTGATAAAAGATGCGCAAAATGTTTGTTTGAGACTATCTGCCAAAGGCTGGAGAGGTTTAAAAAGGTGTGAAATGTATATATATCATCTTTGTAAACATTTGTGTGGCGGTTGAAAAAATTAACAATTTCGTCATCTCCGTCACTTCCGACTTCAAGTCTAACCATAGCACCTTTTCTGCGAAGCTTCAGTCCTTCTTCTAGTATTTCCAAGAAATCATCAGCTTCTTCCTCTTCAATCTCAATATCAGCGTTTCTTGTAACTCTAAAAGATGCATATTTTATTAGAGTGTATCCGGGGAAAAGTTCCTCTACATGCTCTGCTACTACACTCTCAATTGGGATGTAAATATCGTTCTCAAGCTCGACAAACCTCTCTAAAACCCTAGGAACGCGAATGATTCCAAATCTCTCTATTGTTGTGTTGTCGCTATCTCTTAATTTTATAATTAGCCCAAAGCTAAGGTTGTTTAAATGCGGAAACGGGTGCGTTGCGTCAATGGCTATGGGAATAATTACAGGATAGATATTTTCATGAAAATATCTGTTTAGATACTGTTTTTGATTCTGATTTACTTCGCTGTAAAGTTTTACACTAATGCCTTCAGTTTCCAGTTTTTTTAAAATCCCATTCATGCAGTACTCAACCACCTGCTGCTCTTGGTGGAGATATACTCTTATTTCACGAAGTTGCTGAAGAGGTGTCAGCTTGTCGGCGCTTGAAACAATGATGCCGGCAGCAAAGAGTTTTTTCAGTCCAGCTACCCTAATCATGTAAAATTCATCTAAGTTTGTTCCATAAATTGCTAAAAATTTCAGGCGCTCTAGCAGTGGAAGCGACTCATCTTGAGCTTGTTTTAAAACCCTTGTGTTAAATTGAAGCCATGATATTTCACGATTATTGTATAGGTCTGGATTTTTGAGATTTAGCATTATAAAACCTTATAAAAAATAATTTTTAGTAATAGGGTAGAAATTATATCAAATAAAGGTTACTTTATGATTCCAGTGCCGCTCCAGTTCGCCGAATGATAGACTGTCGTGCCGTTTTTTCGTGCATAAAATCTTATAAGAAGCTTTTGAAGCGTAGGCTCAATTGATGGATAAAACCAAGCGTTATTGCTAGTTGCAATTACGAAATCTACATCTTCATCATATATCTCTTTGCGGGTGGCTTCATAACAGATGGCATTTCTAAATTTTACACCTTTGATAATAAAGTCAGTTGGCTCAGTCGCCGTTTTAAAGTCAGATGCCCCTGCAAAAAAGATATCATTTACAAATTTTTCTGCAAATTTTGGAAGAGGAATATACTCTCCAAAAGGAACAAGAATCATCTTCTTTGCCACATCAAAATTGCCATTTTCAAATTTGTAGGTAACATTGTAATGCAGGTTCTCTTCACGCAATAGTGAACCGGCAACGATAGCAATATCATATGAAAGAGTTTTTAAATGCTCTATAACAAGGGGTGCTTCATTCATAAAAAAAGGAAAAACGGATTCCGGTAGAACAACTATGTCATAGCCATTGTCAGTTGCACTCTCAATCTCTTGATAGACAGCTTGCAAAGTTTCATCTAGCGTATCTCTTTTCCATTTTATATCCTGTGTTATATCAGTAGCAACAAGTTTAATTTTCAGTGGCGCATCTTTTTGAATGGGAGGGTTAAAGTTAAATGCCAAAATAAGCACTAAAAGTGAAGCGTACCTGTATGGATTTTTAATATAGTTAACCAAAGAGAGAGAAAGTAAAACAGTTGCAAACTGATACTTAAAGACGCCGATGTAACTATCCACAAACAGAACTTCAGGCTGAAGCCAGTTGAAATCTACCGGCTCAAAAAAAGTTAAACCAAATAGAAAAACAGCTCTGATTGCCACACTGTTTGTCAGTGCCAAAACACCGAAAAAGAGCATATAGATAAACATAAATGTAATGGTTATGAGTGTTTCCATATTGTTTATGCCGTTGTATTTAAAGCTATATCCAATCCAGTAAAACCATAAAAGACCTATAAAAAAGCCGGCTGCCAAAACGGCTCTTTTTGGAATATATAAAAGAAGAGCCAGCGCAAAAAGCCCAAAAATAGTATTTAGCAGTTTTATAGTGATGCCGAAGTGTTCCAGATAAAGAAAGGCGCTAAAAAGCAGTGCTGTTACAACTCCTAATGTTAAGTCAAATAGTAAGTGGTTGTAGGAATTTCTAATATTTTGTATTTTTTTAATCATTTTTTTACTCTGTTTTTGGTGCGAATTATATCAGTATTCAGTCTTTTATTAATATACTTTTTGTACAATGCCCCCAATTTATTCAAAGGAAACCCAGACACATGGAAATTATAAGCCAACTATTACCATTCGTATTTTTAATTGCAATTATGTATTTTGTAATTATTCGCCCACAACAAAAAGAGGCAAAAAACCGTCAAGCAATGATTGAAGCTCTAAAAAAAGGTGACAAAGTGATTACCTCAGGCGGACTTATAGTAACTGTGTACAAAGTTGAAGAGCAATATTTATCGGTAAAGATAAATGAGGATGTAACTGTAAAGGTGACTAAAGATTCTGTTATTAGGAAGTATGAGGATGAAGCTTAATTTTCGTTTAATTGTCATTACGCTCGCATTTGTTTTTGGTCTTGTTTTCTCCGCTCCGTCTCTTTTACAACTAGAGAGCGGCAAAAAAGTTACACTTGGGCTTGATTTGCAGGGCGGATTGTATATGCTTTTGGGTGTAAAAACAGATGAAGCTGTGGTCTCTCGCATTAAATCAATTGCTGCAAGTGTCAAAAATTTTAGTGAAAAAAAAGACATTATGATTGACTCTTTTAATTTTAATGAAGATAGCGTAACTATTGCGCTGTTGGATAAAGATGATGTTAATAATGTAAAAAACTTTATCTCTGAGATGGAGGGAAGTGTTGTTAATGTAGATGGCACAAACATTTCTATTTCACTTACTCCTGAGGAAGTTTTAAGAACAAGCGAGCAAGCTGTTTCACAAGCAGTTGAGACGATTAGAAACAGGCTTGATCAGTTTGGTCTATCAGAACCGTCCGTTACACGACAAGGTAAAGATAAGATTCAGGTTGAATTGGCTGGAATTAAAACAGTAGAAGAGGAGCAGAGAGCTCGTGAGCTTATCTCTCGTGCTGCTAAACTCCAGCTTATGGCTGTTGATGAAGACAGAGCAGCTAGAGTTTACAGCATGAGCGGTAATGAAGCTGCAACTTACGGCGATATTGTTTTAGAAGATGCTGCAAATCAACAGATGAAATATCTTGTTCGTGAAATTCCTATTTTAGAGGGCTCAATGCTGACAGACGCACATGTCGGTTTTGATCAAAACAACCGTCCTTTGATAAACTTTACCCTAAATGCAGAGGGTGCTGAAATATTCGGTGATTTTACCGGTAAAAATGTCGGCAAGCGCCTAGCCGTAGTTCTTGATGGCAAGGTATATTCTGCTCCAAATATAAATGAGCGCATCGGTGGCGGTAGCGGACAGATTTCGGGAAGTTACACTGTTTTAGAAGCAAAAGATTTAGCAATTGCTCTTCGTTCCGGTTCGCTTTTGGCACCTATTTATGTAATGGAAAAACGCTCTGTGGGTCCTAGTTTAGGAGCAGATAGTATTCGAGCGGCACTGCTTGCATTAGTAAGCGGTTTTGTGCTTGTTATTATATTTATGATGTTTTATTACGGACTTGCAGGGGTTATCGCCAATGTAGCAGTTATAATAAATCTTTTTATTATCTTAGGACTGATTTCACTGCTTGGCGCAACGCTTACACTACCGGGTATGGCTGGTATAGTGTTGCATATTGGACTTGCGGTTGACTCAAATATTATTATTAATGAGAGGATCCGAGAGGGTCTGCGTGCAGGAATTCCTCCAAGCAGAGCAATTTCCGAAGGGTATAGAAAAGCAATGCGCGCAATTTTAGACTCAAATATAACACAAATATTGGCATGTACAATTTTGTATGTTTACGGAACCGGAGCTATTAAAGGGTTTGCAGTAACGCTCAGCATGGGTCTTTTGGCATCAATGCTAACGGCGATTGTCGGTACTTACGGCATATATCAGTTTTTCATGAGTAACATTGAAAAGAATAAAAACTACACGATGTGGTTTGGTATGTCAAAAAGAAAGGTAGCGTAAATATGGAACTTTTTAAAGAAGACAAAGTTTATAACTTTTTAGGAAAAGGAAAAATCTTTTTTATTGCATCTTTTGTTCTATTTTTTATCTCAATTGCTCTTATTGCAACAAAAGGGTTTTCATTCGGTATCGATTTTACGGGCGGAACAGTTGTTCAGGTAAAATACACACAGGATGCTCCGATTGCTAAAATTCGAGAGAGCCTTAAAAAAAGTGAACTTTTTGAACATGCAACAGTAAGTGAATTTGGTTCATCGCAAGAGATAGTTATTAAAACTCCGGCATCAACTGTCGGTTTAAGTAATGACATAGGCGATACAACTAAAGAGATTTTAAAAGATACCGGTGAGTTTGAGATTCGCCGTGTTGATATGGTTGGACCAAAAGTGGGAGATGAGCTGCGGGTAAAAGGTCTTACTGCATTTTTATTGACGCTGTTGGCAATTATGGCAACGGTGACATTTCGTTATGAGTGGCGTTTTGCACTAGCGGCTATTATTGCTATTGTTCATGATATTATTATAACTTTTGGATTTGTCTCTTATTTTGAGGTTGATTTTAATATTGAGAGCGTTGCTGCACTGCTTATGATTTTAGGCTACTCCATCCATGACACCATCATTGTTTATGACCGTGTTCGTGAGAATATAGAAGAGTCAAAAGAGACAGATTTTGTTCATGTTATCAACGAGGCCGTTTCTCGTACACAATCTCGTACAACTCTTACTTCACTTACGGTATTCTTCGTTGTATTAACGCTATATGTTTTTGGCGGCGATATCATGCTCGGCTTTAGTTTCCCGATGTTGGTAGGTGTAATCATAGGAACATACAGTTCAATTTTCGTGGCTGCTCAACTTGTCGTATGGACAGGGTTTGATGTGGGAGCTTATCGTCAAAAAATGGCAGAAAAGGTAAAAAACAAAGCAGAAAAAGAGAAAATGAGAGCTCAGTTTGAGTCTGGAAGTATATAAGATATTTCAAAAGCTCTCATTTCTCAGCGGTAGCTGAGGCTTTAGTGATTGAGCATAAACTGGACTTTGTTCAGGTTATGTGAGAAAAAAGTAGTGGGCTCAGTTTGAGTCTGGGACGCTCTAGGAAATTTGTTTAAAAATCATCTCTGCTAGAGATGATTTTGTTTTTTAGTGATCGGTATGACGATTTTCAATTGAGTCGCTAGAAAAAGCTTTTTCCATATATTTACTTGTTGTCAAATCAATCGTATTTATAACTACTTCATCAAGAGTTTTCAATAAAGCCATAATTTCTTTATTTGTTGAAGCACCTGTATATTTTGTGTATATAATCTTTGTGCTTTTTCCATCACTTATGATACTGACTTTTATAGGGCATAGTGACATCATCTCTGCGTCAATGTTTGAAATTTGATTTCCAATATATCCGTTACAGAGTAAAATTGTCGTTGCAGCCGTTAATTTGTTTTTATTAAAATCAGCACCAAATTTTTTAGCATAACCTGAATCTTTAAACTTTTTAATCAAATCCAATTCATACAAAACATTCATATGATTTTTTTCAATAGCACTTTTAAACTCTTTCATGTAAACATCATGCGGAGTTGTAACCTCTTTTTTATATACTTCATTCGCAAATGAAGAACTAGCGAGCAGTAACAAAACACTTAACAGTAACTTTTTCATTAAGTCATCCTTTTTTAATTTTGCATAAGGTACCAAATTTAAAATATATCTATCATTAAACGGTAAAAAATAATCACAAAAAAAT
Source organism: Sulfurimonadaceae bacterium (assembly GCA_942493175.1). GTDB lineage: Bacteria > Campylobacterota > Campylobacteria > Campylobacterales > Sulfurimonadaceae > Sulfurimonas. The sequence continues at coordinate 1,627,092 of OW818672.1, read as the reverse complement.
CACAATGAGGTAAAAATTCACAATTATAAAGAATATTTATGGGACATCAAATGTCATAAAATCTACATTTTAAGATACTTTTTGTATAATTTTCCTAATTTATTTTAGAGCTAAGGTGTCAATATGGATTGGGGCAAGGTAATATATGTATTTTTTTCATTGATGAGTTTAACATCAATTGCCGGTTTTTTGTATGAGCATAGTGCTGTTGCTCTCTTTGTTGCAGGCAGTTTAAACTTAATTTCAACATTTTTGAAAATCGGTGTTAGAAATCTTCTCTCAGCAGAGCTTTTAGCCTCATCTTTAGTTGCTGATTTACACCTTATACCGGCATTTATCTATCTGGAAGTTGTCGGTAATTTAACATGGGCTATTGCATTGGCAATCGGTGCATTAATTGCGAATGTATTCTCAATAGGACTTGTTTATATAGAGAGCTCAAAAAATCGTGATGAGTATTAGGAGAGAGTGTTGAATTATAGTTCAAAAGAGTTAGAAAAGCAGTGGCAGAACTACTGGGAAAAAAATAGAAGTTTTGAGCCTAATGAAGATTTTACAAAACCTAAGAAGTATATACTCAGTATGTTTCCGTTTCCAAGCGGGCGCCTTCATATGGGACATGTCAGGAACTATACTTTAAGCGATACTTTTGCAAGGTACTACCGTCAGCAGGGCTTTAATGTTCTTCATCCAATCGGTTTTGACAGTTTTGGTATGCCCGCTGAAAATGCTGCAATTAAAAACGGCTCACATCCAAAAAAATGGACTTACGACAATATAAACTATATGAGGGGCGAGTTTAAATCGCTCGGGTTTTCATTCTCAAAAGAGCGTGATATGGCAACAAGCGATGAGCTTTACACTAAGTTTGAGCAGGGCTTCATTATCGATATGTATGAAAAAGGTCTTTTGTATAGAAAAAAAGGTTTTTTAAACTGGTGCCCGAGTTGTCATACGGTTTTGGCAAATGAGCAGGTAATAGACGGCTCATGCTGGAGATGTGACACTGTCGTAGTTAAAAAAGATATGAATCAGTACTACTTTAAAATCACTCAGTATGGCGATGAGCTTCTCTCTGATTTAAGTAAGCTTGAGGGCGGTTGGCCGAAGCAGGTTCTTACTATGCAGGAGAACTGGATAGGCAAATCAAACGGTTTAGAGTTTAAGCTCCACTTTGATGAAAAATCCCAAGAGAAGTTAAATCTTAAGTTTGACGGATTTAGTGTATTTACAACCCGCCCTGATACGATATACGGCGTGAGTTACGCAGCGTTAGCTCCTGAGCACGAGATTGTAAGCTATATGATTGAAAATTCACTTCTCGATAGTGAAACAATTGAAAAAATCAAGGAGATGAAGAATGCTTCGTCAATTGATAGACAAAAAGAAAAAAGCGGTGTTTCACTAAATTTACATGTACTCCATCTGCTGACTAAAAAATCGGTTCCTATCTGGGTTGCCAATTTTGTTTTGATGGATTACGGAAGCGGCGCTGTTATGGCTGTTCCGGCACACGATGAGAGAGATTTTGATTTTGCTAAAAAATATAATTTGCCCATAAATGCAGTTATCAAACCTTTTAATGATGAGTTGCATTTAGATAAAGCCTTTACCGAAGTAGGTGAACTTTTTAACTCTGGGTCTTTTGACGGAATGAGCTCAAAAGAGGCTCAGTCAAAAATAATAGACTATTTTGAGGCGCAAAAAATCGGTAAAAAAACAACAAACTTCAGATTAAAAGATTGGGGTGTTTCAAGACAGAGATATTGGGGTGCGCCAATTCCTTTTGTTCACTGTCATGATTGCGGAATTGTTATGGAGAAGAAAGAAAATCTGCCGGTTGCTCTTCCAGAAGATATTCAAATAACAGGAGAGGGAAACCCGCTTGAAAATCATCCCACATGGAAATATTGTAAATGTCCAGAGTGTGGCAAAGATGCTATTCGCGAAACTGACACTATGGATACATTTGTAGAGTCAAGCTGGTATTTTTTACGCTTCTGCGCATCACCAAAAAACTGGGAAAAAGAGGCTTTTTCAAAAGAGCAGATTAAGTACTGGATGCACAGAAAAGGGCATGAAGGCGTTGACCACTATATCGGTGGGATAGAACATGCGATTTTACATCTGCTTTATGCAAGATTTTTTACAAAAGTATTTCGTGATTTAGGATATTTGGATTTTGACGAGCCATTTGATAAACTCCTTACTCAGGGAATGGTACTAAAAGACGGCGCTAAAATGAGCAAGTCTAAAGGCAATACGGTTGACCCTGATGCCATTATAGAGAAGTATGGCGCTGATACGGCAAGACTTTTTATACTTTTTGCAGCACCTCCGACACAAGAGTTGGAGTGGAATGACAATGCGGTTGAGGGCGCTTACAAATTTATAAAAAGATTTTTTGAGAGAAGTGCTAATGTTTACAAGACAGATGCGATTCCTGCTATTTTGCACTCTAAGCTTACCAAAGAAGAGAAGTTTGCCAGAAAAAAAGTGTATGAAGCATTAGTTCGTGCAGAGGATATTTACAAAGAGAAATATACCTTTAACACTATGATTGCCGGTGTTATGGAAGCTATGAATGCACTAAACCTGCAATCAAACAGTGATGTTTGGAGTGAGGGCTATTGGATATTAACCTCAATTATGGAGCCTGTAATCCCGCATGTTTGCTGGGAAATAAGCAGTCAAAAATTCTCTTTTAAAAATTTAGTACCGCAGAAAGTTATAGAAGAAGTTTTTGAAGAAGAGTCTATAATGCTTGGAGTATCAATCAACGGAAAAAGAAGATGTGAGATAGAGGTTGCGATTGACGCATCACAAGATAATATTCTTGAAATTGCTAAGCAAACTGCTCATAAATGGCTTGAGGGCAAGACTATAATCAAAGAGATTGTAGTTCCTAAAAAGCTTGTAAATTTGGTTATTAAGGATTAGTTTTGAAACAATTCTCATTTCTAAAAAGAGTGCTGTTGTTATTTTTGCTCCTTGTTGTTATAAGCGGATGCGGATATGCTCCTAGCGCTAAGTTTTCTCGTGATACTCTCGGAGAGAAAATAAGTACAAGCGTCATTATCTCAGCGGAAGATCCTCAAAATACTGTTGTAATTAAAGATGCTGTTGATAGAGCGGTTATAGAAGTATTTCAAGCGTCACTGGTTAGCAAAGAGCTCTCAGATACGCACCTTGTTTTAAAAATGGGCAAACCAACATACTCACCGATTGTTTATGATGAGAACGGTTTTGTTATTAGTTATAGAATGAGTGTTGTTTTAAATATTGTTAAGCACACTAACGGTTCATCAAAAAGTTATAATACTAAAGGTTTTTATGACTTTTCAGTAGCTCCAAACGCTATTGTGACAGATCAGGATAGATTTGACGCAATAGGTAATGGCGCACAAAGAGCTATAAAATCGTTCATAGCGCAGGTTTCTGCTGAGGGAGCTAGAGCTAAAAAATAGGGAGATGTTATGAATATTCAAACAATTATTAAAAAAGCTATTAAAAGATTGGAGCTTGAAGGTAAACTTCTAACGCCTGATTTTTACACGGAAGCTTTTTGTAAAGAGGCTGCCAGCGCAGGTTTTAGAGTTGAAGATTGCGCTAAGTTAGATAAATTTAAATCTATGCTCAATAAAGAGTTTCAAGATGAGTTAAAAAAATATCATATAAAAACAATCTCTGAGTTAGCACACTTTTTAATCTCTAAATTAAATAGAACAAACCCCTCACACTGCTCAAATTTATTGGAGACTCAAACTGCATTCACAAAAAGAGTGCTCCAAGCTATCGAAGTGCTTCATAACAGGGAAGCCTCTGAGTTGGCAAGAAAAAGCCTAGACTTGTTGGGTAGAGAGCCTTCGATTGCTGAAATGGAGCAGTTTGTACAGTTATGGGTTAATTTTGTAGGAACTTACGATGATTCGTTTTTACAGATATTAAAATTATTTGGAGATATTGATAGCAGTGACTTAAAAAAAAGTGTTCAAAATTTAAATTTAGCTGATGTTTCTGCAAAACCTTTTAACTCATTTGAACTCTCTAAAGTGGCTTCGCTTCTAGTCTCATCACTGGTTCCCTCTATCGCTTCTGATATAAATGAGAAGATAGCGGAGATAAGTCAAAAAATTCAAAAAAATCCTGCACTTTTAGAGAGTGCTACTATTGCAGATGAGATAAAATCTGCAATATCTCTGAGAATAGCTCTTGATAAACAGAGCGTAAAAGATATGATTGAATCAATCGACGGGGTTTTAGATAGACTCTCTCTTAAACTTATAGAGATGATAGAGAGTTCTGACAGCTCAACCCTAGAGATACAAAAGATAAAAAAGGACCTTGAGAGCTACTCAAATGAGAGTACAAGCGCAAATTTCAATGTCGCACATAAAAAATTATATACCATAGCAGTAGCACTCGAAGAGAACACTCAAGCACTCACAAAAGATCTTAAAAAACATAGCGGTGAAGTAACTGTACTTAGCAAAAAAATAGAGCAGCTAGAGTTTGAGCTTGAGCGTGCAAAAGAGCAATCAAGAGAAGATTTTTTAACTAAACTCTACAATAAACGCGCATTGGATGAGTTGATGAATGTTAAAGAGGCTGAGTTTGAAAGATATGAACATAACTTTACAGTAGTATTTTTTGACCTTGACCACTTTAAATCGGTAAATGACACATATGGACATGATGCGGGAGATGCAGTGCTGTTTACTTTTGCAAAAATACTCAAACATGAGGCTAGAACCGTTGACATAATAGGAAGATTTGGCGGTGAAGAGTTTATGGCGATTCTTGGCGAAACTGATCTTGATGGCGGAGTAGTTTTTGCACAAAAAATTAGAAATAAGCTTAAAAGTGCTCGTATGATGTATAAAGATAATCATATAAAGCTTACTGTCAGTTGTGGAGTAAGTGAGAGAAAAACACACTTCTCTCTTCAAAATTTGATAAAATCGGCTGATGAAGCTCTGTATAAAGCAAAAAAAGACGGTAGAGACAGGGTCGAGGCTAAGTGACATTAAAAGATTATCTAAACTCTAAACCGCTCTATTACGATGAAATTGACTACGCTCGTATGCCACGCATATATGAAAAATTGAAATCTTCTTTAACCACTCCTAAAACAGTTCACATTATTGGCACAAACGGCAAGGGGACTACTGGGCGTTTTTTGGCTAATGCTCTCTGCTCAATGGGAGTTAAAGTTGGGCATTACACATCGCCGCATATATTAGAGTTTAATGAGAGAATCTGGATAAATGGCGCAAATGCAACAGATGCAGAGTTGGAAGATGCTCATATAGAACTTCATAAGCTTTTGACTCCGTTTGACTCTGATTCTCTTAGCTATTTTGAATACACAACGCTCCTTGGTATGATTGTTTTTAAAAAGTGCGACTATGTGGTTATGGAGGCAGGACTTGGCGGTGAGTTTGACGCAACTGCTGTATTTGCAAAATGTTTGACGCTTGTAACTCCTATTGCCTACGATCACGAAGCTTTTTTAGGCTCAACAATAGAACAGATTGCAACTACAAAGTTAAATGCTATTCAAAATAGCGCAATTTTAGCTGTTCAAAACTACGATGAGGTTTATAAAATTGCCGATAAACTTCAGGTTGAAAAATCTTTGAATATTAAAAAAGTCAGTGAACTTATAGATGAAAAAGATAGAGAGAAAATAGAACAAATTGCCAAAAAATTATCGCTTGTTCCATATTTGATAGATAACTTATCACTTAGCATATCTGCGTTAAATTTTTTAGGGTTTAAGTATGAAGTGGAAAATTTTTCATCGGCACCTCTTTTTGGAAGAGTTACGAAAATAAGCGACAATATAATTGTTGATGTCGGACACAATTCGCTCGCAGCTTCCGGCATAGCAGAAGCGTTAAACGGTAAAAAATTTACGCTGATTTATAACAGTTACAGAGATAAAAACTATAAAGAGATACTCTCAATTTTAAAGCCCATAATTTTAGATGTTGAGATAATAGAAGTTGATAATCAAAGAGTAGAAGAGTTGCAAAAAATAGAAAAAGCGTTGGATGATTTGGGCATAAAGCATACAATTTTCAAAGAGATAAAAGGGGAGCAAAACTATTTGGTTTTTGGCTCTTTTAGCGTTGTTGAAGCATTTTTAAGGAGTTACGCATAATGTCTCAAAACAGACTGTTCCAGTACTACAAAACCGCAAAAGGGCAAGATTTAGAACTATTGATTTGTCAAGATTCTAAAGAAGCATATGAGTTGGAGAGCGTAGCCAAATTTTTCAAGCAAGATGTTCTTGTTTTTCCTGATTTTAGAGCCACTTACGGAGATGATTTAAGGGTTTACAAAGAGGAGCTTCACGAGCTTTTTTGTGCTCTGAGAAAATATTATACATGTAAGAAAAAACCGCTTGTTATTTCGCCGCTAAAAACACTCCTTTTCAATCTGCCGCGCAAAGAGCTTTTGGACTCTGTAGTTATAGAGTTTGGAACAAAAATAGAGTTTAAAAAATTTCAAGAGCAGATGCTTTTTTGGGGATACAGCTTTGTTGATATGGTGCAAGTGGAGGGTGAAATATCCTTTCGCGGAGACATTATAGATATATATCCGCCATCAAGTGCTCTGCCGCTTCGTATCTCGCTCTTTGACGATGAGATTGAACAGATAAAATATTTTGAACTTGAATCCCAGAGAACACAAAAAGAGGAGCTCGAGAGCTTTGAGCTGACTCCTGCTTTTTTCTCTTTGGATGAAGAGGGGTTTGAGAGCCTAAACGAGAGGGTCAAAAAGAGCGAGTTTGACTCTCTTGTAAAAGATATAGCCTCTTTGGGTCTATGGCATTTGGGCGAGAACGCTATAAGCTTTTTAGAGGGCAAAAATGCAAAACTAGTCAGAAATTTAGATGCCACTTTGGTGGATGCGTATGCTCTAAACAGACCGACGCTTTCACGCGAGTGCTTTAACCTTGAAATTCTTAGCGAGTCTGATGATTTTAAAGAGATTTTTGTTACCGACCTACATGCTCTTTTAAGTGTACATAAAGATAAAAAAATAACGGTTATTGCTTCAAATGAGGCTGTAGTAAAGCAAGCCGGGTTGTTTGAGCTTAAAAATATCAGCGTGGTTTATGCTCCATATATCTTAAACATAATCTCAAAAGATGAGCTTGTAGTTTCACTAAATAGACAAAATAAAATAAGACGAAGAAGAAAAAGCTCAATTTTGCTCGATGATTTAAAATCAGGCGATTATGTCGTTCATGAGGATTACGGTGTCGGCATATTTGAAAGTATAGAACAGACTAAAATCCTCGGCGGTATCAAAGATTTTATAGTTATCAAGTATGTCGGCGATGATAAGATTCTGCTTCCCGTTGAAAATCTTGATGTCATTGACCGCTATATCGCTTCAGGAGGCTCTGTTCCCGTTTTGGACAAGCTTGGTAAGGGGAGTTTCGGTAAACTAAAAGAGAGCGTGAAAAAACGGCTTATGGAGATAGCGGGGCAGATTGTAAATACTGCTGCCGCAAGAGAACTCATAAAAGCGCCGAAAATTAGTGTTGATGAGAGCGAGCTAATAGCGTTTCAAAAATTATCCGGTTTTCTTTATACCGATGATCAGACGCAATCAATAAACGAGATAATTACGCAGATGAACTCAGGTCACATTATGGACAGACTTCTTAGCGGAGATGTAGGTTTTGGCAAGACTGAGGTTGCGATGAATACGATATTTGCGGCATATAAATCAGGTTTCCAGTCGGCTCTAATCGTCCCTACAACGCTTCTCTCGGCTCAGCACTACCGCTCGCTCAGAGAGAGGTTTAATGATCTTGGAATCAAGACAGCCAAACTAGATAGATTTGTAAGTGCAAAAGATAGAAGCAATATAATAAAAGGATTGGCTTCCGGCGAAATAGATGCCGTAGTCGGAACACACTCTCTCTTTGATTTGGATTTTAAGAATCTTGGTGTTGTTATAATAGATGAAGAACATAAGTTTGGGGTAAAACAAAAAGAGAAGATAAAAGAGCTCTATCACAATGTTCATCTTTTATCGATGAGTGCCACACCAATCCCTCGCTCGCTAAATCAAGCGCTAAGTTCCATAAAAACAATGAGCCAACTCTTAACTCCGCCGAGCCAAAGACAGCCTGTTAGAACTTTTGTAAAAGCGTATGAAGAGAAGCTCATAAAAGAGGTGATATTGCGAGAGATTCGCCGCGGCGGACAGATATTTTATGTTCACAACTCAATAGACCACATGCCTATAAAACTTGGTGAATTAAAAGCAATATTGCCGGAGTTAAGAGTGGTGATGCTGCACTCAAGAATCTCGGCAACGGATACGGAAAAAGAGCTTTTGAAGTTTGAAGCCGGCGAATATGACCTAATGCTTGCAACCTCTATCATAGAGTCAGGCATCCACATGCCTCGTGTAAATACTATTATCGTTGATGGTGCGGATAGATTTGGTATGGCAGATTTACATCAGCTTAGAGGCAGGGTCGGACGAAGCAATGTCGAGGGCTTCGCATACTTTATAGTAAATGACAAAGAGAACTTAACAGATGACGCTAAAAAAAGACTTCTAGCGTTAGAGTCAAACTCATTTTTGGGAAGCGGCTCAGTGCTGGCTTATCATGACTTGGAGATAAGGGGCGGCGGAAACTTGGTTGGCGATGCTCAAAGCGGGCATATAAAAAATATCGGCTATTCGCTCTATCTTAGAATGTTAGAAGATGCCATAAAACTCCTTAGCAACCAAGCGCAGGTTGAGAAGATGAAAGTGGACATAAAACTTACTATTTCAGCTTACATATCCGATGAGGTTGTAAAAGAGGACAGGCTCCGTCTGGATATTTACAGACGACTTTCAGCTTGCCAAAACGGTGTAGAAGTATATGAGATACAAGAAGAGGTGATAGACAGATTTGGGGAGCTTGATACACCGAGTAAGCAGTTTTTTGAACTTATGGTTATCAAACTTTTAAGCTTAGAAAAAAAGATAAAGAGCGTCTCTAACTATGGACAGAACATCACTCTTACCTATTTTGATGAGAAAAAAGAGAGCATAAAAGCAGACTCAAAAGATGATGACGACATCATAAAAGCGGTGCTTGTATATCTAAGAGCGAATAAATAAAATGGCTGCAAGCAGTTTAATTTTGTAACGGAGAAAAGATGATAAACCCAAAGATAGATGAGAGTTGGAGAGAAGTTCTTTTTGATGAGTTCCAAAAACCGTATTTTGAAGAGTTAAAGAGGTTTTTGGTTGAAGAGAAGCAAAGACATACCGTGTATCCGCATGGCTCAAATATTTTTGCCGCATTTGACAACACACCGTTTGATAATGTAAAAGTTGTGATTTTAGGACAAGACCCGTATCATGGGGTAAATCAAGCCCATGGACTTGCATTTTCCGTAAATGAGGGAGTACCATTTCCGCCCTCACTTCAAAATATTTTTAAAGAACTTCGTGATGATATGGGTTGTGATATGCCAAAGAGTGGAAATTTGACAAGCTGGACAAAAGAGGGAGTTTTTTTGCTAAACACTGTTTTAACTGTAAGAGCGAATGAAGCAAATTCACATAAGAGTAGGGGTTGGGAGATATTTACCGATAGTGTCATCAGACTGCTTAGTGAACAAAAAGAGAATCTGGTTTTCATACTATGGGGAAATCCTGCCGGTACGAAAGCTTCGCTGATTGATGAAAAAAAACATCTTATATTAAAGTCACCGCATCCCTCACCGCTCTCATCATACAGAGGATTTTTCGGCTCAAAACCTTTTTCAAAAACAAACGAGTATCTTGTGTCAAAAGCTATAAGCCCCATTAAATGGTGTATATAACTGATGTTACGCACTTTACGAGCAAAGCCCGTAAAGTGGCAAGGACTTTAGTCCTTTGCAATCCCCTAAAGATACGAAAAACAAGTTTTTCGAGATTTACAAAATAAGGAAATTTTAAAATGAGAGTAGCATTCATAGGCGATATAGTAGGAAGTCACGGAAGAGATATGTTAAAAGCGTACCTCAAGAAAATTAGAGAAGAACATAAGATAGATTTTGTAGTTGCAAATTATGAGAACGCTTCACATGGTTTTGGATTGACTCTTAAAAATGCAAATGAAATTGTAGGTTTTGGTGTGGATTGTATGAGCGGCGGAAATCATACTTGGGATAAAAAAGATGTTGAAGCACTTTTTGATACCCATGAGATTTTAAGACCTCATAATTACCCCGATGAGGTAAAAGGGACAGGCTGTAAAGTTTATGATGTGTGCGGAGAAAAGTTGGCAATTTTAAACCTTATGGGTCACTACTCTATGCCATATACAAATAATGCTTTTAGAGCGGCAAAGAGTACGGTTGAGGCTCTGCATACTGATGGCGTAAAAAATATTTTTATAGATTTTCATGCCGAGGCAACAAGTGAAAAACGCGCTATGATGATGCTACTTCAAGGGAGCGTGAGTGCCATTATCGGGACGCATACACATGTAGGAACTGATGATTTTTTGATTGCATATGGGACTGCATACCTAACTGATATTGGTTTGACCGGTTGTAGAGACAATGTTATCGGTATGGATGAAAAAGTGCCTCTGAAACAGTTTTTAACCGGCATAAAAGGTCATTTTGATATTCCAAAAAAGTGTAAGAAAATTCTTCAAATCGCTATTATGGATTTTAACGATGGAAAATGCAAGAGTGCATTTAAGCTAAAAATATTTGACGAAGGCAGAGTGATAAAAACTGACGCATGGATCGAGGCAGAGTAGTTAAGCAGCCGTTATCTCAAAGTATTTGTTGTTTGCAGAGTAGGTATTTACCATTGTATGTCGTAAATTTTTCTCTTTTGCTTCTTTTACATCACTAGGTAGTTTTTCATCTATTTTAGGTGTTTGGCTCAAAGTCAGAGTTGGCTTTCTCACGAGTGAAAACATTGTACTATTTCCCTCATATGCAACTTTCGCGCTGTTTATAGTAGTTAATTGTTTCAGTCTTAGTTCATCCTGAGTTTGTAACTGTTCTTGTAATTTCTGCTGGTTATTAAAAGATTTGTAGTTAGAGATATAATCAATAGGCAGATTTTTATCAGTATGTGGTTTTATTATCGTAGATTTTGAGAGCTCTTCGCCAAAAGAGTTTAAGTCATCCCCATACTTATCAGCTTTATAGCCATTAATTTTGTTTGAATTGTTTGTGCTGATATATGTACTATATGATGATACAAACACTGCATACTCCTTGCTAATAGCACACATTATAAGGCAAATCAACTTTAAAAAGTATAAAAGAAGAAGCATAATTTTTTGATACATTTGATACAATAATAAAAAGATATATTTGGGGATGTTTTATGAGTGTTAAAATTGTAGTAGTAGAAGATGAAGAGGATATATTAGAACTTATTGAATATAATTTAACAAAAGAGGGCTATGAGGTTATAGGATTTTTAAACACAAAAAGTGTAGCGCAAATGCTCATTGAAGAGAGTGTCGATTTGCTTATTATGGATAGAAATCTTCCCGGTGTGGAAGGTAGCGAGTTTGTTCAATCTCTTAGAAAAGAAGGGTTTGTAACTCCGGTCATCTATTTAAGCGCAAAAAGTCAAGATTTTGAGATAGAAGAGGGGTTTTTAAGGGGTGCTGACGACTATATAACAAAACCTTTTAATATGAAAGAGTTGTTGCTTCGCATTAAAGCACTACTTCGTAGAACTAGTAAAAAAGTAGAAGATGGTGTTTTGGCATATAGAGATTTACTGCTGGATAAAAGCTCAAGAACTCTAAGTGTTGATGGTAAAATCGTAGATGTTACAAAACTTGAGTTCAATCTCTTAAGCGAGTTTATTTTAAACAAAAACAGCGTGTTAGACCGCGATTACTTGCTAGAAAATGTATGGGATGGTGCAGAAGAGTATCAGTACAAAACCGTAAATGTTGCAATAAACCGCCTAAAAGAGAAGATAGATCCCACAAAGAGTAAAAATTATATACAAACAGTTCGAGGGGTAGGGTATAAGTTGTGTTAAAAATACATCAAATATTTATACTAAAATTTCTGTTGCTGTTTATAAGCACGCTCTTAATTACCTCCGTTATTGGCTATATAGCGCTAAAAGATATAATTATTGAACATAAGAAAAATCACCTAAAAAATGCTATAGAGCTGATGGAGATTGAGTTAGAAAATATAGATAATATAGATGATTTTGCAATGCAAATTAATAATAAAACATCTCTTAGGGTAACCATAATAGCAGAGAGCGGAGTTGTTTTAGCTGAGTCAAATGCAGATAAGAGAGAGATGGACAATCACTCTTCAAGATTTGAAATTATGCAATCAAATTCTAATAATTACGGAGATATAACAAGATACTCAAAAACTGTTAAGGCTGATTTTTTATATGTTGCAAAAAAAATAGCTTACAAAAATGAATTTATATATGTAAGGCTCTCGATGAGCTTGGCGCAGATTATGCATGATTTTTATTCTTTGTGGATAAGACTGTTTTTTATTTTTCTTGGTATTGTAATTTTTGCTACTTATATATCTAAAAAAATGAGCCAAAGGATAGTTTATGACATCTCTCAAATTACAAACTACTTGGACGAAGTCTCAAACAAAAACTATAAAGCGGTTATAAAAACAAAATATTTTTATGAGTTTTTGCAAATATCGCTGCTTCTTAAAAATCTTGTTAAAAAGCTTAGCAAAAATGAGAAGAAAAAAGCAAAAAATATGGCAAAGCTTAGACTCATAAATAAGCAAAAAAATGATATTTTATCCGCTATTTCACATGAGTTTAAAAATCCAGTAGCATCAATAATGGGGTATGCTCAAACGATTCAAGAAGATAGTGATATGCCAAAGAGTATTCGAGATAAATTTTTGAGCAAAATAAGCTCAAACGGCGATAAAATATCTAAAATGCTAGATAGACTTATTCTCTCCGTTAAGCTTGAAAACGGCGATTTGTCAATTCATAAAAATGAGTTTGATTTAAAGCAGTTATGCAGTGAAGTTGCATCAAATTTAGCTCTGAAATATAAAGATAGAGAGATTATAGTAAGAGCAGATGAGCAGAGTGTTTTTACTGATAAGACGATGTTGGAGTTGGCACTTATCAACTTAGTGGACAATGCTTTAAAATACTCAAAAGATGATGTTATTTTAGAGTTAAAAGATAAAAGAGTTTCTGTAAAAGACAGCGGAATAGGGATAAAAGAGGAGCATCTAAAGAGAATAGCCGACAAGTTTTATAGAGTAGATAAAAACAAATGGGATAACTCTATGGGAATCGGTTTAGCTATGGTTACCTATGTTTTGAAACTGCTTGACTCATCGCTTGATATAAGCTCAGAGCTTGGCAAAGGTTCAACATTTAGTTTTAGTATTGAGAAAATGTTAAAGAGTTAAATTTTTGATTGAACTGTTCTTTTTGTTGCTTCAAAAAGTTCGGTCGCTTTTTGAACCATCGGTTCATCTAAAATATCTGCACCGTTTATCTCTCTTGACGAGTCGCTGCTGTCGCAATTTGTGACACAGCTGGCACTTCCTCCTATTTCAGCGTCTTCTATCATAGAAGCTGGTTCATACTCCTCTTCCATATCTTCTGCCACTTTTGTACAAGCTTCGTGTTTGATTTTCGTCTCAAATCCAAACACCTCCCGCACAAGCTGTTTTATAACTCCGTAACCGTGTGTTAAAACTTTTTTACACTCTTCATTTGCACAACTCTCCCATGTTAAGACGCTGTTTTCATAAGAGATAAATGCAATACTCTTTTCAAAACAATCACCCAGCTCAAAGTTTCTGTCTTTGATTTTAAAAACAAGTTGCGCAAAAGTTTTATCATAAGGATTTATTTCTGCATACAGCTCTTCTTTTATCTCAGATGTTTCATGTTTATTTATTGGAGTTGCGCATGAAATAGCAGGTCTATATATCTCTTTTTGCAAAGATTCTATCATCTGGTCAACCTCTTTTATGCGCAGAGCCTCAACCATTTTAAAAAATATAAGAGATAGCACAAAAGAGCCGTCAGCATTTATGCTAAAGAGATACTTTGCGTCGCTTAAAATTCTAAAGAATCTATCTAATACAAGTGTGGAGTAGAGTGCGTCTGAAGCAAACATTCTCTCTTTTAAAAATTCTATAAGCTCATCTACAACCATAGCGGCTTCATAATCTTGTAAAATTTTTACATACTCAACTATTTTTGCATAATCTTTTGCAAAGACAGCGTTAAACAGTTCGCTTATAAATTTTGGGTCAACAAGTCCCAGCATATCTGTAACCGTGCGAACATCCACATAATTTTTAGAGTAAATAATAGCTTGGTCTAAGAGTGTAAGCGTATCTCTTAAGCTTCCTCCTCCGCTTCTTGCAAGAATAGCTAGAGCATCTGCTTCATACTTTATCCCCTCAAGATTTAAAATATGTGCCAAATGATCCACGATTTTATTTGTAGCGATTGATTTAAATCTAAAGTGCTGAGTACGGCTAAGAATAGTTGCCGGAAGCTTTAGCGGGTCGGTGGTCGCAAGTATGAATTTTACATACGACGGAGGCTCTTCAAGCGTTTTTAATAGTGCGTTAAACGCCTGTGGAGTCAGCATATGAACTTCATCAATGATAAAAATTTTAAATCTTGCAGTTGATGGTTTGTATTTTGTTTGCTCAACTAATTCGCGAATATCATCAATACCGCGATTTGACGCTGCGTCCATCTCAACTATGTCTATGTGACGGTTCTCAAGAGAGCTTATGCAGTTTGAACAAACTCCGCATGGATTGTGAGTCAAACCTTTTTCGCAGATAAGAGCTTTTGCGAAGATGCGTGCAGTAGAAGTTTTTCCGCTTCCGCGAAGCCCTGAAAATAGATATGCGTGAGAGAGTCTGTTTGAGTCAAGTGCGAGTGAAAGAGTTTGAGAGACACTCTCTTGACCGATAAGCTCATCAAAGCTTTTTGGTCTATATTTTCGTGCTAAAACTTCTGAACTCTCTCTCACTTGTACTCTCCATCTTAAATTAGTGCAATTTTAGCATTTTAAGGGTTAAGCAATCATCAAAAATATTGTGTATGTTTTTTAAAGAAAATGCTCCGCTATATTCATAATAATCTCAAATGCGATGAGTATAATAATTATCCACTCTAAAAATGATGAATATTTGTGGTTTTGTTCGTTGCTAAGCATATTTAGTAACTCTTGAATAACCTCTAGTTTTTTGTTTAAAACCTCAATCCTAGAGCGAATATCAAGGTATTTTGATATTTTTTCATAGTGTGGTTCATATTTGGAGTGTTCCCAAAAAAACTCCGGTGTATCAAGCAGATTGTAGTGAAGATTGATTTTACTTTTTGCCAAATAGAGTTCGCCTATTTTTTTGGATATCTGTTTTTTGCTTAGATTCATGGTACCGTTTTTTACAAGCTGTTTAGGGATAGTACTGTTTTCTTCTATGCTTTTTTGAACCTCTGTTTCAAACTGCTCAAGTTTTATGTTTTGGGCAATAGCATGTGAAATTGCTATTTTTGTTATTTTTTGCTCATCTTCAAGTGTCAGTTTGTCAAGTTTTATACTGAACTCATTTGAAATCTCATAATCGAGTGTCTCTACGATACTCTCTTCAAATCTTTCTATCTCATACTTTTTTATAAAATCTTTAAAGAATTTTATGTTATCAAATGAAGTATTCCAACAGACAAGAGCTCCATATTCAAAGAGAATTATGAGCTCATCATCACTAATTTCAACTATGGCAATATCTTTTTGCAGTGTGGTTTTATATCGCTCTTGAAGAGCCGTATATAGTTTTGTGTCAAATTTTTCGCATGTTTGATATGCTATGAGTTTTTTTATGGCTTGCACTGTTCTTTCCTTGAAATCTTTTTATTTTTTAAAAACACTCAGTAAAATCTCTTTTAAATCATATCTCATTTTTGAACTTAATTCATCTTTGTTGCAGTAGAGAAAAAAAGGAACAGTATTTTGCATCGATTTTTTGAGTCTTTTTCTCAGAGTTGAAATCTCATCTATCGCAATTAAATCTTTGCTGCTAGAGAGGCAAAAATCTTTTGACACTCCAAGTTTGAAAGAGACTATCTGATAAGAGAAAAACAGCTCCTTCTCTTTTGTTTCGTGACATTCAATAAACTCATCAAGAGCCTTTTTTAACATAATCAGTTTGGATGGTGTAATATATCCGAAACTCTCACGAAATTGGTATTTTTGAGTTGTAGTAAAATCCAACATGACATATAAATCATTGAGATTTTTCCATAGAGAGTTAAAGTATTTTTTGCCAAAAAGCACCTCTTCAAAAATCATCAAACTCTTTTTCGTATCTTTTTTATTTGAGTATTTAAGGTTGAAATACTCCTCTTTAAAGAGTGAAATAAGCCAATTTTCATCAAGAAGATTGATAGTGTCTAGCTTTTTTTCAAAACCTTTGGGTTGTAAAAATTTCCAAAGCATAGAGATATTGTTTAACTTTTTATCTTTTGGAGTTAAAAAGTATTCGTTTGCAAGATAGACAATAAGATTTTCAAGCATCGCATCTTTTTTTGCTATCTGGTGGTTAAAAATCACTTTTTTATAGAGGTTAAAACGCATCTCAAGCATATGTTCTATATCTAAAATAGCACTATCAAAAAATGAGATATAGTAGTCGTCGTCTTTTGTTTTGGTTAAAACCGTCTGTTTTGCAATTCTAAGCAAATCAACTGCACCACCGATGTAACCGCTGGCAAGCATATCACGATTTATGTAGTCAATCCTATCGGCATCTACCGTCGCATCTATGAGCGTATGAAGCACTCCAAAATCAAAACCCTCAACTACTCCCTCTTCTAAGATGAGAGTTACTAACTTGTAGATTATTTTTATATAATCTTCATCAACACTAAACGAATAGTTTTGTGCTATCTCATGTTCAAAGAGCATTTTTACAAACTCTAAGCCCATCGCTTCATGTAAAACCAACCTGTTATTATCGGTGATGGTTTTGTAAAACTCTACAAATTCGCTCTGTTTTTTATTTCTGTTTTCTCTATTTGAGTTCTCATGAAAGAGATTTTGCATGGCAAACTCTACCTGATGTGAAAATGGAAGATGTCCGGCGTCATGGAGCAGTCCTGCAAATCGTATGGCTTGAAGTGAGAGCAGGTACGCGTACTTCTCTTTCTCATTTTTAAGCGGTATCAAAAATTGGTAGAGTGTATCGTCTTCAAAAAGTTTGCTTTTTTGTATCTTTTTTTCAATGTGCAGTTCAACTTCTATTTTTTTGACGGCATGAAAAATCTCATTTAAAACCTTGCTTCTGAGGTCGCCCTTCGCATTTAAAAGGGCATTTTTGTACATATGAGAGGCGACATGCATAGTGCCAAGAGAGTGGATATAGCGCTTTGTGTTGATTGAGGGAAAAGCAAAATAAGCCAGCGCATTTTGGGTTATAAACTGCAATCTGCTCAATATTTTGCTCTGAAGTGCGCTCTCTTCAAGCTGCGTATGTTCTATATGGCTGTAGATAGTGTCGTTTATAAATCTATTTGTTGTCATTTTTCTCAAAAATTCTTTCACTAAACTCGGCAAATTTTCCGCGAACGGCTTTTTCAAGCTCTATGGCAAAAATACTCAGTTCACGATGTTTTTTTCTTGTCTGCTTGAGCAGGGTTGTAAGACCGTTGTTGTATTTGTTTAGATAGAGATTGTCGATTTGTCTGTTTGAACCTATAACGATTGCCATGCAGTTTTCATCAAGCCTTGAGAGTATAAGCTGTGTTGTTTTTTCGCTGCTGTTTTGCCACTCGTCCATAATTACAATCGCACCGCTTAGCGTTCTGCCTCTTGCTTCTCCCGGCCAAAGCGTTTGGATATCATATTTGTACATCAGCTCTTCGGCTTTTGATTTTATGGATTCTGCGCTATCGGCATTTACCCCTTTTTTGAGCCGTTTTTTTGCGATGAACTCCATAGTATCGTTTAGTGCCATATTGTAGATTCTAAATTTTTCATCATTTCCGGATAAAAATCCAACCTCTGCACCTTTGTCTATCGACTCTATGGAGTTTCTGACATAGACTATCTTGTCATACAATCCTTTGTCAACAAGCCTCATGGCGGCGACAAACGACATAAGAGTTTTACCGCTTCCGGCTTTTGCGTCAATCACCAAAAGGTTGTAAACATTCTCAATAATTGCTTTTGTGAAAAATTTCTGTTTTAAGTTTGCAGGTTTTACACAAAGAGGATTAAAATCGCTCTCGTCCATAATCATAACTTTATCGCCCACTACAATGCCGTGTGCGCTATTTCCGTCACTTGATTCAAAAACATAGCAAAAATTTTCAGCCTTATGTTTGGCGTCTATCTCTTTAATGGGCTGAAGATTTAGGTTGTTAAAATAGATAGACTCTAAGTTTACACTTTTTACAAATTCAAAATCAGGAACTTCGCTTTTGTCGTCATTGAGTGTTTGGGTCTTGAGATTTTTAAACAAAGCGAAAGTTCTTGCATATATGTCGATAGATAAAAATATTACTTTTTTACCGCGGTAGTACTCTTTTGCAACTTCGGCAACTTCTATGATTCTCTTGTCGTTGCTCTCTGAAATATGGTGTTGCTCAATCTGTGTTTCGTAGCTGTTCTTTGAAATAATGTGGACGATAATGTCATCTTTATAAAGCTTGACGACTTTATAGTTTTGTTTAAGATCTATCTCTTTTATCTTTGTGGAGGCTAAAAACCTGGCAAACTCTCTTGAGTAAAACCCAAGCTCATTTGTAAGTTTTTTCTTATCTTCAAGTTCAAGCAGTACCGTTTCGGGTATTACGATTATATTTGAGCCGTTGTCGCTTAAATTTTTTATATTTTGCAGGTTTTGCAAAATAATATTTGTATCCAGTACATAAACTTTATTTTTTTCCATATGACAATACTCCATTTTGGTTTTTTATTTTATAGTAATGAACTCATCGAGATATGATTGCAATCTTGTTTTGCAACTTTTTTTTGAATAGATAAAATTTCATTAATATTGTTAATGTTTTTTTTACATTTTGTATCGTGCATAATAACCAAAGAAGCACTTGCGCTAAGTAAAGCAAATTTTTTCAAATTTCCGTCTCTGTCTGTTGAGGAGATGCAGTCGTTTTTTTTATCTTCTTTGGAGTAAAACTCTCTCGCATCATCTTTAAATTTTGTGAGAATATTAAATAATTTTTTTATATATTTTTTCTCGGTATCTTTATTGAATTCAACTCCAACAAAAAAGTCATCACCGCCGATATGGGCTTTGAAAAACTCTGAAGGTAGATTTTTTCTCAAAATATCTGCAAAGAGAATAATCGCTCTATCCCCGCTTCTAAATCCATAAACATCATTAAATGCTTTAAAATTGTCTAAATCAAAATAGCATAAAATGTAGCTGTTTTTATTTGTAGTTATATCTGATAGATATTTTTCTATCATCAAATTTCCGGGAAGCTTGGTCAATGGATTTTGTTCTCTAGCATATATTAAATTTTGCTCATTCATAATGGAAATAATTGCTCTAGCCGATAAAAATCCGTAATATTTTGAGTTATTTGTTAAGATTATGCCGATTGATTCCGGGTTGTTTGAAAAAAGCTCAATTACTGTTGACATGTTGCAATTTATTTCAGTAATTCCGCAAGGCTGGACAAGGTTTTTGAGTTTGAGTTTTTTTGAGCCGCTGTTTACCATTAATGATCTTCCATATGGCGAATATATAAACTCTTTAATTTTGTTTTCTTGCAAAATACCAACCGGTTCATTTTGAGAGTTAACAACGACAGCGACTTCTATATCTGGATTTTTTTGAAATTTCTCAATTACTAAGCCCATGCTTGTTTCTATAAAAAGCGGAGCTGTTTTGTCTACATATGTCTCTATTTTACAACTACTGTTTGTTGCTCTTTTTTCATCATTTAAGATGTCAATTATATGGGTATATTCATTTAAAATTTCTGTTGCCCTAAGAGTTGGTCTTTGAACCAAATAGCCTTGAATCAAGTGACACCCTATATCTCTGCATGCAAGCAGTTCCTCTTTAGTTTCAACCCCCTCTGCTATTACTTTTATGCCGAGCTGAATAGCCAAATGAGTTATGCTTCTAGTCATAAGCTTTTTTTTGATATTTGTATCTATATCGGTTAAAAAAAATCTATCTATTTTTATAATGTTTGGTTTGGAGTCATAAAGAAGTTTGTAACCGGAGTGACCGACACCAAAATCATCAATGGCGATGCAAAATTTTTCCTCTTTATAGTGGTTAAGAATCTCTTCCATTTTAGAGCTGTTTGAGATTTCATGCCTCTCTGAAATTTCAAAACAGACACCGTTTTTATCAACGCCGTAATCACTTAAGAGTTTGTTTGTGTTTCCGTTTGAGAAGTCCGGCATCTCAAGAAGCCTGTTGTCGAGGTTGTAAAAGAGTTTAATATTTTTATAACCGTTAATTGTTATGAATTTTTTTAAAGCTTTTTCTCGCAGCTTTAAATCAAAAGAGTAGAGCAGGTTGTCTCTGTACACTTCGTCAAACAGTTCAAAAATAGAGCCAAATCCCACCTCCTGATAATTTCTAAGAAGTGCTTCAACTCCGAAAATTTTTCCGGTATGAATATTTAAAATCGGCTGGAATGCAACATCTAGAATTTTTAAGTTGTTAATCCACTTTTTTGGCAAATCGTTTTTCATAGCACAAGTTTAGTGCTATTTTATTTCATGAAGGTTACAACTATTTTATTTGAAGTGAAAAAGTAGAGATAGTTCCATGCCCTATGCCATCGCTCTTGAGCGTGACATCTCCGCCCAAAATATTTGCCATTTTTTTACTTAACGATAAGCCCAGCCCCGTTCCTCTATGACTCTTTTGTATAACATTTTCAAGCTGGGTAAAGTCATTGAATAGACGATTCATATCATCTTCAGATATTCCTATGCCGCTGTCTTTTACGCTGACATATAGATTTTTTTCATCAGTATACAGCTCAAGAAGTACGCTTCCCTTCGGAGTAAATTTTATAGCATTTGAGATAAGATTTACTACAATTTGTTTAAACATCTGAGGGTCGGTTTGGTATTTTTTATTTTCAAAGTTATCATAAATCAAATCAAATTTGATATTTTTATCCTTAGCCAAAGGAGAGAGCATGTTGTAGCTGCTTTGAACTATATCTAAGATATTTACACTCTCAATTCGTGCTTCCATCTTGCCGGCTTCAATCTTAGCTATGTCTAAAATCTCATTTATCATACTAAGAAGATACTGTGCAGAAGATTCTATATTTCCAACTGTATCTTTTTGATCCTCGCTTAACTCTTCGTACTCAATCATAAACTGTGCAAAACCTATAATCGCATTTAGCGGAGTTCTAAGCTCATGCGACATATTTGAGATAAATGCCGATTTTGCCCTTGATGCTGAGGTAGTTCTCTGGATTAGTCTGATTTTATCAAGCTGCAGTGTAATCATAGAAGCGATGGAGTTGTAAAAATCTTGTTCATTTTTATCTTCAAAGCTCTCTATTCCTAACTCAATTGAACCAAAGTAGATTTTCTCATCATTTTCAAAATCTGTAACATAAAGATTTGTACACTCTTTGTCTGAAACTATATTTTGGTCTTTTTGAAAATGCAGATTCTCTTTATTTGTCAACTTTTTTATCTCTTGCATAGAGACATCCATACACTCATCTTCACTTTTTGTCTGAATGATGGTATTGAAGACTTCGATTAGCTGAGTGAACCTTTTTAATCTTAATTTATTCTCTTCTTCTAGCGTCTGAAGTGCGGAGTAGGTAGTTTTTAACATGTTATTAAAAGAGTGTGTGAGCGTGGCTATCTCATCCTGCGAATTTACATTCAGTTGTGCGGAGTAGTTTTGTGTTTTTGTTATGTAGTTTGTTGTGGCAGTCAACTCTTCAATCGGTTTTACAATCTCTCTTGATTGTTTGATGGACATATAGATAATCAGTATGAAAATTATAAATGACATGTAGAGCATAAAACTGATAAAATCATATAAAAATTCAAGTGCAACACCTTTATCTACGGCGTAAACAATATGCCAATCATTTAAAATAGATGATAATTTTTCATATACGACAACATATTTGCTATCTATAATGCTGTTTGTTTTGTTGTTAAAGTTTATTTTCAGAGGTATATTTTCACCTATTAGAAAACTATTTTTCGAATCTATTATGTATGAGTGAACGGTATCATTGTGTGTCAGATATGAGTCTAGGTTTTTTAGATTGTACTTTAAAACCAAAAATCCAAGTTTTTTTGTTTTATCAAATGAAGCACTTATTTGTGAGTATATGTAGAGATACTCATCTTTTACATAAGCTCCATGCTCTTTTAGATTTAACTCTTGCTGAGTATATTTTTTAAGCAATATATTTTTATCGGATGAAGCAACTATTGTGGAGTCTAAAGCTACTGCCATAAAAGTTATATCTAAATTTAAATCGTCTCTTTTTTGAGTTAAAAGTCTTGAGATTCTTTTATCTATATCTTCTGCTAAAAGGTCATCCATCAAATCAAGTGAGCTTAGAAACCTGACCTCTTTAGTTAAGCTTCCTAGATGGTTGTCAATTAACTCTATTACAACTTTGGTTCTCTCAAGATGTTCATCAATAGTTTTGTTTACTATTTTTGATTCACTTAAAAAAAGCGTATAAATTAAGAGTGTCAGAAACGGCAAAAAACCGATAATTATAAAAGTAGATAGAAGTTTATTGCGTAGTGATTTTTTTATAAAATTAAACATCTTGAAGTTTTGTTCTTATGGCTAAAATTTCATCCAAGCTATCCATAAACAGCTCAACAACAATTGGATGAAAATGTGTCCCTGAGTCATTTTGAATGATTTCAAGAGCTTTTTCAAGCGTAAATGCTCTCTTGTAAGGTCTCTCGCTAAGAAGTGCATCAAAAACATCGACAACGGCAACTATGGCACCGCTAAGCGGGATATTATCGCCTATTAAGCCATTCGGATAGCCTTTGCCGTTATATTTTTCATGATGAGTATGAGCTATTTCAGCCGCAAGTTTTAAAAGTGGTGTCTCTTTTTGAGAGAGTATTGAGTATCCGATGGCGGAGTGCTGTTTCATTATCTCAAACTCCTCCTCATCAAGTTTTCCAGCTTTTAAAAGGATATTGTCCGCAATACCGACTTTTCCAATATCATGCATAGGAGACGCCAACCTCATAAGTTCGATGTCTTCACTGCTCCATCCGATTTTTTTGGCTATGAGCGCTGCCATTTCGCCGACTCTAAGGGTGTGGGCTGAGGTTTCATTGTCTCTATATTCGGCAGTTTTAGCCAAAATAGAGATGATGTCTTGTTCACTTTTTTGGATTTCAATGAGAGCACTTTGGAGCTCTTTAGTCTTCTTAGCAACTTCTTGCTCCAAGACTTTCTTGTGCTCTTTGAGCATATTTTGGTAAGCTCCGAGTTTAATGGCATTTTTTACTCTAAGTCCGAATTCTATGATGTCATAAGGTTTTGTCAGATACTCATTGGCACCGAGTTTTAAACCTTTGTTAATGGCTTCTTTATCTGAAAGAGCGGAGATTATAATTAGCGGAATCGTAGAAAATCTCTCATCGCTCTTTATAATGGCTGTGGCTTCATACCCGTCCATAACAGGCATCATCAAATCCATCAAAATCAAATCAACTCTTTGTGTATTTAAAACTTCTATAGCTTCTTTGCCGTTTTGAGCTTCGATGACATTAAAACCCTCTTTGTTTAATATTTTGGAAGCTACTTTTCTATTCATCAACTCATCATCACATAAGAGTACCGTATTCATTATTCGCTCCATCTATATAAAACCTTTACGCTACTATCAAGATTTTTTGCATTAATATATCCTATTGCGCCCTCAACATTTTTTATAAAAGTTTTGACACTCTCTTCGGACTGCATAGAAACGGGCGGTCTTTTTCCAATATAGTGCTCTTTTGTCCAGTATGATTTTAGCCTCTCAAAATTCATCTCTACAATTTTATTTTCAAACTTTTCTCTTATCGGGTCCATTGCTCCTAAATTTACAGGAACGGCATTAATGCTATCAATAACGGTTATTTTTTTCAAAAATACCGCCTTAATTTGCGTGGTTGATAAATCTTTCATTTTGGGGTTTGAAATGACAACATACTCATCAGCAAAAGAGAGGGTAGATAACATAATAGTTGATAAAAAAATTATGATAGCTGTTTTCATTAGAAGAGCACTGAAAAAGAGAATAAAAACTGATTTTGATCACTCTGTGAGTGAAACTGATATTCAGATTTGATTGCGATAGGATAAAGCGGTCTGTATGTATAGCCGAATATCAACATGTCATCATCGATTGCAGTTACTCTGTCATCATACGATTCAACTCTTATGATTCCCAAGTGCTGTTCACTAAAGCGGTATAGACCCTGAATATATCCGGCGTACTCGGTAGTGTATTGGTTTTTGGATTTTTGAGAACCTATTTCGGATAAAATTTGATACTTGCTAGATTCATATTTGGCAGATAGAAGCAGATAGTAAAGATTGTCTTGAATTATATTCTCATTAAGATTGTGAAAATAACCGCCGTTTAATTTAACTGTATAGTCGTCTTTTTCATACGATATGCCAAAACCATAATGTTCATCCATCTTGTAGTTATTGTACTCATAGCTGATGTCATTATTGTGTTGAAGCATAACATCAACTTTTAGTTCACCCTCGCCATACGACACATAAGAGCTGTTTAGACCGGTTGTAAACTTTGGAAAAAGTATATTTGTACTCATTGGATTTGATGTTGTCTCTCTAAGTACATTTACCGGCAAGAGGTTCCAAAAACCTATCGGTGAGTTGTATTTACCGACTCTAAGCATGTAGTTTTCATCAAAATTATAGTCTAAATAGACTCTTTCTGTGTACAATTTATCGTTATGAGTGGTGTTTTTAACACCGTTTTCATGCGTCTCGACATATACCTCTTTAAACTCAAGCTCGACCAAGTATGAGAATTTATCATAATTTCCATAACCCATAACAGCCACATCATCAACTCTATATCTATCTATATCATCTGTATGTTTGTAGTCGAGTGAAAAATAGCCGCCTACATAAAATGGCAGTGAGCCGATTTGCACACCTTTGCCTAACTGATACTCTTCATTAGCTTGCAGGGAGAGTAGAAATATAAAAACAAGAGAGATATAACGCATATTAAATTTCCTTACTATTGTTTTATATATTTAACCACTTTTTGCCGATAGCTTTTAGTGATTCTGGATTTTCTGAAGCAAAAAATTCCAACTTTGTTTTTTCATATTTTGTGTTGAATTTAAAATCAATCTCCAATTGCTGAACAATCGCATCGCCAGAGTGAATCAATATCGTCTCTTTGCCAAAATAGTTTTGCAGTGCATCTGATATAAGAGGAAAGTGGGTACAGCCAAGTATTATGGCATCTGGTTTTGCAATATCGCTAAAGTAGTGTCTAAATGTTGCTTCTAAAATCTCGCCGCTGTAAATCTCTTCTTCAACAATAGGAACAAAAAGTCCCGTCGCCTTTGCCTGAAGATTGTTAAAACCTTTTGCTTTTAAACCTATTTCGTAAGCTTTTGAGTTGATTGTCGCTTTTGTTCCGAGAATTAATATGTTTGAGTTTTTATCTTTAAGTGCATTTGATGTTGCTAGGATACCAGCTTCAACAACGCCGATAACAGGACAAGAGGAAACTTCTCTCATCTCACTAAGCGCATGAGCGCTGACGGTGTTACAAGCGACGATGATGAGGTCAAGTTCAAAGTTTTTAAAAAATTCTACGGCTTCAATCGCATAGCGGATAATGGTAGTTTTGTCTTTTATGCCATAAGGAACGCGTGCAGTGTCTCCAAAGTAGATAATCTCTTCAAAAAGTTGATGTTGCAAGAGTGATTTAACAACTGTTAAACCGCCGATTCCGCTGTCAAATACACCTACTTTCATTACTGATTCGTGTTCATACTTTCTAAAAATTCTGCATTTGTAGCTTTTTTGCCCATAGTCGTATAGACAAATTTCAGTGCTTCTATCTCATTATCTTGTTTGTGAATCATCTGGCGAAGGATAAATACTTTTTGGAGTATTTCAGGACCGATAAGAAGTTCTTCTTTTCTAGTTCCTGATTTAAGAATATCAATAGCAGGGAAAATTCTTCTCTCTGCGATTTTGCGGTCAAGAACAACCTCTGAGTTGCCGGTACCCTTGAACTCTTCAAAGATAACTTCATCCATTCTGCTTCCGGTATCTATAAGGGCAGTTGCGATAATAGTCAAGCTTCCGCCGTTTTCTATGTTTCTAGCAGCTCCGAAAAATCTTTTTGGCTTGTGAAGCGCATTTGCATCGACACCACCCGATAAAACTTTTCCGCTTGAGGGTGTTACGGTATTGTAAGCACGGGCAAGACGAGTGATAGAGTCTAGTAAAATAACGACATTGCGTCCAAGCTCAACGCGTCTTTTTGCCTTCTCTATTACCATCTCCGCAACTTTTACATGGTTTTTTGCAGGCATATCAAAAGTTGAGCTGTAAACATCACCCTTGACGCTTCTCTCCATGTCGGTTACCTCTTCAGGGCGCTCATCAACAAGCAGAACCATCAAATCTATCTCTGGGTGATTGTGAGTTATACCGTGAGCTATCTCTTTTAAAAGTTCTGTTTTACCGCTTCTTGGAGGTGCAACGATAAGACCGCGCTGACCCTTGCCGATAGGAGCAAACAGGTCCATCATACGACCCGTTAACCCTTTTTCGTAGTACTCTAGTTTAATCTGTTCTGTCGGATAAAGCGGAGTAAGGTTTTCAAAAAGAGGTCTTTTCTTGCTCTCTTCGGGAGGCAGACCGTTAACAGCTTCTATCTTTATGAGCGCATAGTATCTCTCTTGCTCTTTTGGAGGGCGAACTTGTCCAGTTACAACGTCTCCGTTACGAAGTGCAAAGCGTTTAATCTGGGTATTTGACACATAGGCATCGTTGATACTCTCATCAAAACTTTTATCAATAGAGCGGATAAAACCGTAACCGTCCTGCATAATCTCTAAAATACCGCTAAAGAGTATAAAGCCGCCCTGTTCCGTTTGAGCTTTTAGGATTTCAAAGATAAGGTCTTGTCTTTTTAATTCATTCGGATGTTCAATGTTTAGCTCAGCAGCCATAGCCGTCAGCTCTTCTATGCCCTTGATGCGGAGGTCTTCGACGCTGGCACCTTTTACCGGGTTGTGTGTTCTTGCTTTAGGGGTACTTTTGTTGTTAGTAGTTTTACGAGGTTGTTGCGGAGTGTTTTCGCTCATAAGATAGCTGCCTTAATGTTTTGAGATTTGCCCTGTGGATTTTACTTGTATGGTGCGTAGGGAAGCGTAAGATGATTTCATACAATTTTTTGATGCTGCAATTTTACACTAATAGAAGTTGTAATGTCAAGTTTTTAATTTTAATGATAAAATATCGGCATAAAAATAAGTACGCTCCTCGTTCCCAAGTTCCACTTGGGAATGCATACATAAATAAAACAAAATGATAAACTAAGATACACGCTCCCAAACACAGCATGGGAGCAAGAAAAATAAACATTCTCCGTGTTCGTTTATTTAGTCAAAAATCAAGCTGTTTTATATATAATGTTTGTTGAATAAAAACTTATACAGAAGGGAATTAATGGAGCAAATAATAATAAATCTGAAAGATCCATCTTGGTGGTTTACTGGTATTTTTTTCTTGGTAATTGGAATACTTTTAGCCAAGGTTCTCACTACATGGATACCGAGCATCTGGGAATGTGTCACTATGCTCGTGCCAAAAATCACCAGCAGAATTCAGAGATGGAAAGAACGAAAAATCTTAATTCGTGTAAAACACCATAGACAATACCAAATAAAAGTCAACTGGCTTATCTCCAGATATTGGTCTCTATTAACTGTTTTTTCTGTGTTTTTAGTTTTGTTAGTTGTTTTATTTTCTTTATCAAATGAAATAGCCGACAAGTCAATTAAAATAAGAAAGCTATTTCCTCTTGTTTTACCTATCTATGCTTTTCAAATTTTTATTATTTGGGAGAAAATTGTATTAATGAGGGTAATGAGAGCACATATAAACTGGCTAAAACGTACAACAATACGCTCAAACAAGGACGCGTTATCACGCACCACTTCCTCGTTCCCAAGCCATAGCTTGGGAATGCATACATGTAAAACAGAAGCAAAAGCTATAAACTGATGTACATACTCCCAAGCGCAGCGTGGGAGCGAGAAAAATTCCTCGTTCCCAAGTTCCACTTGGGAATGCATATATAAATAAAACAAAATAGTAAATCAAGATACACACTCCCAATCACAGCATGGGAGCGAGAGTGCGAATGTGACACAGACAAAGTATAAAAACAAATAGAACGCTACAAAAAAATGACAATCTGCAATAAAATTTACATAACATAAAACACTCTGCTACCATTAAACAAAAAGGCAGTTTTATGGGAAGAAGCAGATATGAAATATATGAACCGACTCATCCGCACTTTGTGACATGTACCATTCTTCACTGGATATCTATATTTACAAGAGTAGAGACAACAGATGTCATATTTGAGAGTTTAAAGTACCTTCAACAGGCAGATAACCTAAAACTATATGCTTATGTGATACTTGAAAATCATCTGCATTTGGTTGTAAGCAGTGACGACATAGGTAAATCAATGAGAAAATTTAAAGCTCATACCGCAAAAGAGATTTTAAAACTGCTTCAAGAAAAAGATGTAAAAAGGCTCACAAAAAAGAGACAACCTATCAGCTTTGGCAAGAGGGGATACAGCCTAAGCTTATTCAAAATGACAAGATGATGATTGAGAGGATTAACTATATACATCAAAATCCTGTAAAAAGAGGTTACATAGATGAAGCTAAGTTTTGGCGATATTCGAGTGCCAGAGATTACGAAGGTGTTGAGGGGTTGATTGATGTTTGTAGGTTCTGGTAAGTAAAAAAATAAGCACATGTATGCATTCCCAAGTGGAACTTGGGAACGAGAAAAGCACAGCATGGGAGCGAGAAAAAAATTAACTTTTGTAAATATTCAACCTTTAATGTTAAAATAACGCTATGAAAAATAAATATAGAATTTTAGTAACAAATGATGACGGATATGAGGCAAAAGGTCTGCTTAGTTTAGTAAAAGCACTTAGAGAGCTTGAGGGTGTTGAAGTAACGGTTGTAGCTCCTGCAAACGAGAAGTCGGCGTGCGGACACTCTCTTACTATAATCCGACCGCTTCGTTTTATCGGCGTAGAGGACAACTTTTTTAAGCTGGATGACGGAACGCCGAGCGACTGCGTCTATCTTGCACTTAGCACGATATTT
Source organism: Sulfurimonadaceae bacterium (assembly GCA_942493175.1). Taxonomy (GTDB): domain Bacteria; phylum Campylobacterota; class Campylobacteria; order Campylobacterales; family Sulfurimonadaceae; genus Sulfurimonas. The sequence goes on along the minus strand of OW818672.1, from coordinate 1,597,661 downwards.
GTAGATACAAAGCCTGATTTGCTCATCAGCGGTATAAACCGAGGCTCAAATATGGGAGAGGATATTACATACTCTGGAACTGCGGCGGGAGCTATGGAGGGAGTGCTGCATGACATCCCCTCGATAGCTATATCTCAAGTTATGGATTTCACAGACCCAGATGGCGATTTTACTCTGGCGCAAGAGACTATTAAAAAGCTGGTTTTAAAGATAAAAGATGGTTCGTTTCCGCTTCCAGAGAGAGAGTTCTTAAATGTAAATATTCCTCCTGACATTGATTCTAGTGACAATAAAGATGCAAAAATACTCATAACCTACGCCGGATACAGACTTTATGCAAATGATTCGCATCTGCATAGAAACCCAAGAGGCGAGGAGTACTACTGGCTTGGACTTCATCCTCTAAACTTCTCAGCCCGCATAGGAAACGAGGGTATAAGCGACTATGAAGCGATTGCAGATGGAAACATTTCTATCACGCCGATTCATCTCGATATGAGTGCATATAAAAGTATGAACAGGCTAAAAGAGTGGATAAAGCAGTAGTGAAATATGAACGCATAAAATCCCTTTTAGACGATGACTTTTCCAAGCTTCAAAATGCAAAAATTTTACTTTTAGGAGTTGGCGGAGTCGGCGGACACTGCCTTGACTGTCTAAGTCGAAGCGGCGTTGCGCATATAACGATTGTAGATTTTGACACTTATGACCTCTCAAACCAAAACCGCCAGATGTGGTCGGAGCTTCACGAGGGCGAGATAAAAGTCGAAGCACTGCAAAAACACTACCCGCATGTAGAGATTATAAACGCAAAAATAGACGAGCAGTGGGTGTGGGATTTTGACTTTGACGGGTACGACTTGGTTCTTGATGCGATAGACGACATCAGAGCAAAACTCGCCCTTGCCCAAAAGTGCTACAAAAAACTAATCTCATCACTTGGGAGTGCAAAAAGGCTTGACCCGACAAAGGTACATGTAGATGATATTTGGAAAAGCCACGGCGATAAGTTTGGCTCTAAAATCCGTTATGAGCTAAAAAAACGCGGTTTTAATAAAAAGTACAAAGTAATATTCAGCTCAGAACATGCAAAAGTAAAAGAGAAGGGCAGCTTTGTCGCTGTTACAGGCGCTTTCGGGCTTGTTATGTGCGCAGAAGCCGTTAAAAAAATAGTTTCAAAATAAAGGAAAAAATTTGTTTGATTTTTTAGATAGTGACTGGTTTAACATAACCTTAGAAGTGATTTTTATCATACTTATCTCTTACGATATTAAAAAGTATATAGAGACTAAAAAAAGAGAGTACATAGTAAATATAGCTTTAACACTTGTTTTTGCCGTGTGGACTTTATACCCGTACTATAACAGTTATGTCGGATGGGAAGATAAGCAAAAAGCAGAGATGATTTCCACTTGCACCAAAAAAGAAGTCTCCTTGGAACATCAAAAAGAGAACAACGAAACTCTATGCAAATGCGTAGATGAGGCTATCTTTAAAGAGTACACTTATGATGAGTATAAAACGGTAGATAAAAACGGTACAGATTTTAAAGAGTTTATAAAAGAGACTAAAGAGGAGTGTGCAGATGATTCATGGTTTTGATTTAGACAGTCCACTGGTTTGCGAGGGAATAGTCGGTGACGGATGCGGAGGCGGGAGAATATTTTTCATAGAAGATGAAACGCTTTTCGCCCACGACCCAATCTCAAAAGAGAACAGAACGCTGCTTCAAGGTATAAAAAAAGCGAAAAAGATTAGCAAAAGCGGGTGTGTTGTAACCATAGAGTGTGAAGATGAGAAGATAGAGTTTGACCTCTCGAAGATGAGTGCGGGTTGAAAAGTTTTGCTATAATTGTGAAAAAAAAATAACAAAAGAGAATAATTTATGGAAAAAATAGAACCGATGACACTCTTTGGATACAACAAACTCCAAGCAGAAGTAAAAGATTTAAAAACCGTAAGAAGACCGGCCGTAGTAAAGGCGATAGAAGAGGCGCTTGAGCATGGGGATTTAAAAGAGAATGCCGAGTATCATGCGGCAAAAGAGCAGCAAAAGCAGCTCGACCATCGTTTGGCGGAGCTAGCAGAGATAATCGGGAGTGCAAAGATTGTCGATCCGACTGAGCTTGAGCACTCTAAAGTAAGCTTTGGCTCAACCGTTGTAGTTACCGATGTTAAGAGTGATGAAGAGTTTACATACACCATAGTGGGCGGGTGTGAATCAAACCCTGATATGGGGCTAATCTCTTTCAACTCTCCTTTGGCAAAACAGCTTTTAGGAAGAGAAGAAGGCGATGAGGTAAAAGTTCAGCTTCCAAACGGAACAAAAGAGTTTGAAATAATGGAAGTGAGATATCAGGAGATAGTTTTTGAGTGCCATTAATGTAGGTGTTATAGGTGCAAGCGGATACACTGGGCTTGAACTTTTAAAAATCCTTATTCATCATCCAAAATTTAACCTCTCTTATGTTGCAAATACGGAGGGGGGAACTACTCTCTCCAAACTTCATCCGTCTCTAAACAAAGTTTATGAGTGCGATGTTAAAAAAGCAGATATTGACGAGTGTGCGGCAAGTTGCGAGCTTGTTTTTTTGGCACTTCCGCATCAAACGGCAATGGCTTATGTAAAGCCTTTGATAGAAAAAGGTTTAAAAGTAGTTGACCTCTCGGCTGACTATAGACTTCCTCAAGATATTTATGAAGCATTTTACTGCCCTCATACTGACGCTAAAAACTTGGAACATGCAGTTTACGGACTTCCTGAACTGTTCCGCAAAGAGTTAAAATCAGCTTCATTAGTCGCAAATCCGGGATGTTTTCCAACCTCTGCGATTTTGGGACTTTTGCCTTTTATGGACAAAAGAATAAAAAATACACCGATAATAGTAGATGCAAAAACAGGTGTCAGCGGAGCGGGTAAGAAACTAAGCGATGTTACCCATTTTGTAAATGTAAACGATAACCTTTTCGCATACAATCCTCTTATGCACAGACATGCGCCTGAGATTGCTCAAAAATTACATGTAGATTTTGACGAGGTTCATTTTGTACCACATTTAGTGCCTGTTACCCGTGGAATGATAAGCTCAATCTACATTCAGGTAGAGGGCGATTTTGACGCTTATGAAGTTCTTGAGGAGTTTTACAAAGATGCAAAACATGTAAGAGTGAGTGAAAATCCAGTTGATATGAAGAGTGTTGCGGGAACGAACTTTTGCGATATTTATGTGAAAAGAAAAGGCAATATTCTTTTTATCTCAAGTGCGATAGATAATCTCCTAAGAGGCGCATCATCCGCCGCTGTCGTTAATGCAAATCTGATGATGGGGCTTGATGAAGATTTGGGAATTCCGAACATAGCTTACGTTCCTTAAGTTATGCTTCAAGAGCTGCAGATTTTAGAGGGTGCATTTGTCGTAGCAGATGCGCACTACTCGCATAAACGACCTGAGCTTCTAGAGTTTATAAAAGAGATTCGCTCAAAGAAACTTCAACCAACGCAACTAATCCTTATGGGCGACATATTTGACGCGCTCTTTGGCGAAGTTGCGTACACTCACACCATAAATCAAGAAGCAATTCAACTTATAAACGAGATATCTCTTGATATTGAAGTTATATATCTCGAAGGCAATCACGACTTTAATCTTAAAAATATATTTCCGCATGTAAAAATTTTTCCAATCTCGTCCCAGCCCGTTACATGTAGATTTGAGGGCAAGAAAGTTTTGCTCGCTCACGGCGATATTGAGAGCCCTTTTGGATACAGAGTCTATACATCGTTGATTAGAAATTCTACTGTTTTATCTCTTTTAAGAGCTGCTGATTCGCTCACTGGGCACTATGTTTTAAAGCGTTTAGATTTGTATTTGAGCAAAAAAGATGATTGCAGAGAGTTTGTAGGTTTGGAAAAATTTATCTCAAATAGATTAAGCCAAAAGTATAAATGCGACTATTTTATTGAGGGACATTTTCATCAAAATAGAACCATAAAATTGAAAGATTTTACATATATAAACTTAGGTGCTTTTGCTTGCAATCAAAGATACTTTATAGTAAAATCAGCGCAAGATATAGAGTTATTGCAAGAGAATATTTTCTCAAAAGGGATTTAGCATATGAATATAGAGAGTTCACTAAAAGTTGGCTCGAATGAGATGGAACTTGTAGATTTTCGTATCTTCAAACAAGAAGAGAATGAAGTCTATGAGGGCATTTATGGGATAAATGTATCAAAAGTCCGTGAAATTATAAAGCTGCCAAAATTAACAGATCTTCCGGGTACTCCTGAGTTTATAGAGGGTATTTTCGATTTAAGAAGCGTTGTTATTCCGGTTGTAAATCTAGCAAAATGGATGAAAATCAAAGAGCCGGAGAGTGCAGAAAAAAACTCAAGAGTGATAATTACAGAGTTTAATAATGTGCTTATAGGATTTATAGTTCACGAGGCAAAACGCATAAGAAGAATAAGCTGGGCAGATATAGAGCCGGCATCTTTTATGAGCAATAGCAGTTCCGTAGAGGGAAGCAAGATAACAGGCGTTACTAAGATAGAGGGGGACAATGTTCTTCTTATTTTGGATTTGGAGAGTGTTATCCAAGACTTAGGTCTTTATGAGCCCGATACGCAGTTTACCACTTCCGAAAACGAGCATTTTTCGGGCTTGGCGCTTGTTCTAGATGATAGCTCAACCGCTAGAAAAATAGTAAAAGAGGCACTTGTAAAGATGGGCTTTGATGTACTTGAAGCGATGGACGGAAAAGAAGGATTAGAGAAGCTAGATGAGCTTTATGAGCTTTACGGTGAGGATTTATCTAAAAATCTTAAGATAATTATCTCCGACGTTGAAATGCCGAGAATGGATGGTTTTCACTTCGCAGCGAATGTTAAAGAAGATGGAAGATTTAACAAAATACCGATTGTATTTAACTCATCAATTAGTGATCATTTTAGTGAAAACAGAGGTGTTGAGGCTGGCGGTGAAGCTTATTTGGTTAAATTCAAAGCAAGCTCATTTTATAACGAAGTAGCGCGAATTGTTCGTGCACATATGAAGTAGGAGTGTAAATATGGATGAATTTCAAGAGATATTGCAAGATTTTTTGGTTGAGTCTTTCGAGCTGATTGAGCAGTTAGATCAAGATTTGGTTGAGTTAGAAACTAGACCGGATGATTTAGAGCTTTTAAATAGAATATTTCGTGTTGCACATACAGTAAAGGGTGCTTCATCGTTTTTAAATTTTGATGTATTGACACATTTAACCCACCATATGGAAGATGTTTTAAACAGAGCAAGACATGGTGAGTTAGTAATATCTCCAAATATAATGGATGTTATTTTAGAATCAATTGACTTGATGAAAGCTCTTTTAAATACTATTCGCGATACTAGTTCCGATAGTGGCATAGATGTTTCAGGCTGTGTTACTAGACTTGATTTATGTACAAAGGGATATGGAGATGTAGAAGCTCCTGTCGCTAAAGTTGCCGTTTCTGCTACTAAAGTTGTTGAAAAAGTTATTGAAGAAGTTGTTGAAGAAATAGTTCAAGATGAACCATCTTCTGGCGATGAGATTGATTATGATAATATGGGTGCTGATGAGCTTGAAGCAGAGATAGAGAGACTTCTTCAAGAGAGAATGAACGAGGATAAGGCTAAAAGAGAGGCTAAGTTAGCATCCGGTGGCTCATCAAAAGAAGAAGAAGATGATGATTATGAGCCAGTTGCAAATGTTCCCGTTGCTGTTACTCCGGCAAGAAAACCGGCTTCAATGAGAGATGATTCAGACTCAATGGACGATGCTAGAGCTGCTGCTCCTGCAAAAAAACAGTCTGCAGTTGAGCAGACTATTCGTGTTGATGTTAAAAGACTTGACCACTTAATGAATCTTATTGGAGAACTTGTTCTTGCTAAAAACAGACTTATCAAAATTAATGATGATGTTGAAGAACGATATGAGGGTGAGAGCTTTTTAGAAGAGCTAAATCAAGTTGTTTCTATAGTTTCTATCGTTACGACAGACCTTCAGATCGCAGTTATGAAGACTAGAATGCTTCCGATTGGTAAAGTATTTAATAAATTTCCAAGGATGATTCGCGACTTAAGCCGTGAACTGAACAAAAAAATAGAACTTGAAATATTTGGTGAAGATACAGAGCTTGATAAATCAATCGTCGAAGAGATTGGCGACCCGCTTGTTCACATTATCAGAAACTCTTGTGACCATGGAATCGAGATACCGGCGATTCGTCTTGAACAGGGTAAAAGCGAAACAGGAACGATTAAACTTAAAGCGTACAACGAAGGAAACCAGATTGTCATTCAAATCGATGATGATGGAAAGGGACTTGATGTTGAGATGCTAAAGAGAAAATCTTTAGAAAAAGGTCTTATTAGCGAAAAAGAAGCTGATAATATGAGTGATAAAGAGGCGTTTGGTCTTATATTTAAGCCGGGATTCTCAACAGCGGCAGTTGTAACAAATGTTTCTGGTCGCGGTGTCGGTATGGATGTTGTAAAGACAAATATTGAAAAAGTAAATGGAATAATCGACATTGACAGCCAAGTTGGTATTGGAACATCAATGAAGCTAAAAATTCCGTTGACTTTGGCAATTATTCAAGCGTTATTGGTTGGAGTTCAAGAGGAGCATTACGCAATTCCTCTTGCTTCAGTTTTAGAGACTGTTAGAATATCAAAAGATGAAGTTTATACGGTTGAAGGTCGTTCGGTAATGAGACTTCGCGAAGATGTTCTCTCTCTTGTTCATATTGGCGATATTTTTGAAGTTGAGCGAATCTTAGATTCAAGCGAATATGCTTATGTAGTTGTTTTAGGTCTAGGAACAAGCAAACTTGGGCTTATAGTTGATACGCTTGTAGGACAAGAAGAGATAGTTATTAAATCTCTTGGAGAGTTTCTAAAAGGTTTTGAAGGAATTGCGGGAGCTACTATTCGTGGTGATGGCGGTGTTACGCTGATTGTCGATGTTGTGGCAATTATGGATATGGCAAAGCATGTTAAAGCAAGTGCACTCGTTGATACTACCTCCGATGCGGCAATGTTGACACATGAAAAAACAAAAGCAAGCGATTATACTGTTATGATAGTTGATGATTCAAAAACAGATAGAACTATCATGAGAAAAGCCCTCGAGCCACTTGGAGTGACTTTGGTTGAAGCTGGTGATGGGCAAGAAGCACTTAATATTTTAAAGCAGGGTGATCACAATTTTGATGCAATGCTTGTAGATATAGAGATGCCGAGAATGGACGGCTACTCTTTGGCAACAGAGATTAAAAAATATAACCGTTACAAAAATCTGCCTCTAATTGCAGTTACATCACGCACAGGAAAATCTGACCGTATGCGCGGCGTTGAGTCTGGAATGGTTGAGTATATCACCAAGCCATACTCTTCTGATTATCTAATGAGCGTAGTTCAGAGAAACATTAATTTTAGATCGGAGTTTTTAAAATGAGCGATAGATTAAAACAAATTATTAAAAAACAGACTCAAAAAGAGGATGAAAACTTAGATCATGGAGAGGATGTAGTTCAACTTGTCGGATTTATAATTGGGGATGAAGAGTACGCGGTTCCTATATTGTCTATTCAAGAGATTATCAAACCGTTTCCTTGGACAAGAGTGCCTCAAGTTCCAAAGTATGTTGTGGGTGTTTTTAATATGCGTGGAGCAGTTATACCTTTAATAGACTTGCGTACAAAATTTGGATTAAGCCCTAAAAAACATAATGAAGATACTAGATTTATTGTAATGAGAGATGGAGATGATATTGCGGGGTTTGTTATAGACAGGCTTACAATGGCAATAAGAATTAAAAAATCAAATATTGGACCTGCTCCCGATACTGCAAGCGGTGATGATACTTCGATTGACGGTGTTGGTAAGCAAGCAGACAAGATTATAACTATTTTAAAGGTTAAAAAGCTTTTAAAGAGAGATTTTTAACCTTTTTGGCATGCATTACTCATCTTTAGATATTATACATATTGATAACAGGCTCTCTTTGAAATTCAAAGGGGAGCTTACCCTCTATAATCTCACAAAATATAAAAAAAATATAGACAAAATAGATATAAGCAAAGAGAGCAGTGTCGTTATTGACCTTTCAGATTTGAAATTTATAGATAGTGCCGCATCAATATTCATATACAATTTACAAAAACAGCTACTCTCAAATAGTAAAATAGATGTAGATTTGCTTTGTGACAACAGAGAAGTCATAGATATGCTTGAACTTATTAGTGTTCAAAAATTAAAATCAAAAAAAATTCCAGATAAGAAAAAAAGAGGTTTTATACAAAAGATAGGCGAGAAAACATATCAAAATTATATAGTTTTCTTATCTTTTATGAGTTTTATGGGCGAACTTTTTACACATAAGATGCACTATCTTATATCCCCTAAAAATATTAGATTTAAAGAGATAGCATTTGAAATAAACGAGAGTGCAATAAAGGCATTTGGCATTGTTGCATTGACAAGTTTTTTGATAGGCTTGGTTATAGCCTATCAATCAGCACATCAGCTCAAGCTCTACGGTGCAAATATATTTATTGTTGACATGCTTGGCATATCAGTCCTTAGGGAACTATCTCCGCTTATTACTGCCATAGTAATTGCAGGAAGAAGCGGTTCTGCAATTACGGCTCAAATAGGAGCAATGAAGATTACTCAAGAGTTAGATGCAATGCAGACTATGGGGTTTGACCCATATAGATTTCTTGTTCTTCCAAAAATTGCCGCTCTTATGATAACTATGCCAATACTTATATTTGTGTCAGATATTATGGCGGTTATCGGCGGAATGGTTGTTTCAAATATAGAGCTAAATATAACTACTGAGCTATTTTTGAATAGATTTAGTGAAGTTATAGCGGTGAAACATTTTTTTGTCGGGATTGTAAAAGGACCGTTTTTTGCCTTTTTAATTGCTACAATAGGTATATATAGAGGCATGTTGGTTAAAGATGATACTCAAAGCATAGGTTTTAACACAACAAAGAGTGTAGTAGAGTCAATTTTTGCCGTTATTGTGTGTGATGCAATTTTTTCAATAATGTTTACAAATTTGGGGATATGATGGAAAATATTATTGAAGTAAGAGCTTTAATAACACAATTTGAAGATAGAGTTATTCACGACTCCATCAGTTTAAGTATTCCAAAAGGGAGTATTTACGGTCTTTTAGGTCCAAGCGGATGTGGGAAAACTACACTGCTTAGAGAGATGGTGATGCTTCAAAAATTTAATAGTGGAGAGATAGAGATCCTTGGGCACAATCTTAACAATATCAATTATCAAGAGGCTATGTTGTTACGACGAGAATGGGGAGTTTTGTTTCAATCCGGAGCACTCTTTTCATCGCTTAATCTAAGAGAAAATATAGCGTTGCCGCTTGTAGAATATACAGATTTGTCACAGGCTATGATTAAAGAGATAGTTGAATTTAAGATAAGCATAGTCGGGTTAAAATCAGAAGATGCCAACCTTTATCCATCTCAAATAAGCGGCGGTATGAAGAAAAAAGCAGCCCTTGCTCGTTCACTTGCTATGGACCCAAAGCTTCTTTTTTTGGATGAGCCGACAAGTGGACTGGACCCTATTTCTGCAAGAGAATTTGATGCTTTAATACTAAAACTTCGTGATTTACTAAACTTAACCATTGTAATGGTTTCACATGATTTACAATCAGTTTATGATACACTTGACAAGGTAACTGTACTTGATAACAGGAAAGTTGTGTATGAGGGTGATTTAAAAAATATACTTAATGTTGAAAATAAGTTTATAAGAACTTTTTTTAGGGGAATGAAATAAATATGAATAATAGAGTTAATTATAGTTTAGTCGGTTTTTTAGTACTCCTCTCTTTGGCAATGATGATAGGGTTTGCTTATTGGCTTCTAAAGCCCTCTGAAGAGGCTGAGATGAAGATGTATGCTATATATTTCGATGAGTCAGTTTTGGGTTTAAACCTAGATGCTCCTGTCAAATATAGAGGAATAAGCGTCGGCAAAGTAGTATCACTTAAAATCAATCCTAATAACTCTGAGCAGGTTGAGATTTTAGTTAATATTTTAAAAACTACACCTATAAAATCATCAACGGTTGCACAACTTACCTCACAAGGCATTACAGGACTTAGTTATATAAACTTAAGCTTTGGTGATGAAAAAGCAGAACCGCTTAGAGCTAAAAAAAACGAAGAGTATCCGGTAATAAAAACAATACCCTCACTACTTATAAAACTTGAAAACACATTTGGAGATATATCTTTTAATCTGTCTGAAACTCTTTACAGAACGCGTCAGTTATTAAAAGAAGAGAATCAGGCGGAGTTCTCTTTGCTTTTAAAAAACAGTGCTTTATTTATGTCTAAAATGAATCAAATATTGGATGAAGATACAATCAATAATTTCCAACAAACAATGAAAAATCTAAACAGTTCCTCGGAAAAACTCGATAAATTGATACCTCGTGTTGGAGAGTTTATGGAAAAAAGCGGCAAATGGGAAGATGATATTTCGACAGCATTTAAATCAATAATGAGTAGTTATGTTGGCATAAAAGATTCTATGGAGCTCTTTAAAAAGGCATTGCAGAGCGGAGATTTTAATATAAAAGAGATGACAAGCGATATTTTGCCAAGTATGAATAACACACTTTTAGATATGCAAAATCTGATTATAAAGATTGAAGAGACGCTCAACAAACATGAAAGAAGTCCAAGCGATATTATATTAATGCAAGAAAAGATAAAAAAAGGACCGGGGGAAAACTAACATGAGAATAATTTTAATTATCTTAACAATACTCTTTAGCGGCTGTACAACAATCAAGCCTCCTGTTGCCGAGTATAGAGTTGTTGCCAAAGATTTAAAGATTGGCAGCGCTGCAACGGGTTGCAAAGAGAAGTCATTAAAGGTTGCACAGGCATTTAGTTCTAGCTCTTTAATGTCTCTAAATATGGATTATACGGAACAGGGCAACAGAGTTTTCTCGTACTCTCAGTCGCAATGGCAAGAGTCTCCAAATAGCTTTGTTGCTTCGCAATTGCTAAAAAGTATAAGAGATTCAGGGCTATTTAGCAGCGTTCACTCTTCAAAATCCAGAGTCAAAAGCAATTTGATTTTAGAGACAAACATAGAAGAGTTTATGCAATTTTATAGCAAAGATATGAAAAGTTCATTTGTACATGTCGTAGTCAGTTTAACGCTAATAGATGCCAAAACAAACAATGTAATTGCGAATAAAACTTTTAGTTCAAAATTTGATGCCAAAACAGCTGATGCTAATGGCGGAGTAGAGGCACTAGGAAGTGCATTGTCTGAGATAGTTTCTCAAAATATAGAGTGGCTTAACGGGGTTTGTAAGTGATAAAAGAGGGTGAATATAAAAAGCGAAGAGAAGCTTTAGCTAGGAAACTGCCAAATAGTTCAATTGGAATTATTTTTAGCGCAGAGCCCTCAACTCGCTCAAATGATACGCACCATCCATATAGACAAGATAGCAATTTTTACTATTTAACAGGTTTTAAAGAGGATAACTCAGTTTTGGTTTTTTTAAAAACTAAACATGAACTGCAAACAGTTCTGTTTGTTCAAAAAAAAGATAAAACGATAGAGCTTTGGAATGGCGAGCGTTTAGGCGCTAAAGAGGCAAAGAGTAGATTTTTGGTGGATGAAGTTTATTTAAATGATGATTTTAAAAACAGGTTCAAAGAGTTTATAAAAGATAAAAAAACTATATATTGCGAACTCGGCTCAAAAAAAAATGATGTTAAAAAGGTTTTAAAACTAACGAAAGATTTTAAAACAAAGCATGATATTGTTCCGCTTATACAAAAAATGAGGCTTATTAAGTCGGCATCTGAGATAGAAATAATAAAAGAGTCAATCGCAGTAACGGCAAAAGCTCACCATAGAGCGATGAGTATAAATAAAAAAGGCAAGTTTGAGTATCACTTGCAGGCTGAAATAGAGCATGAATTTAAGATGAATGCCGCATACAGCGATGCATATACATCAATTGTGGCATGCGGAAACAGCGCAAATACGCTTCACTATATAAAAAACGATAAACCGCTTATAGATGGCGAACTTATACTAATAGATGCCGGTTGTGAACACAACTACTATGCAAGTGATATAACAAGAACAATCCCCGTAAACGGAAAATTTACCGAGCCGCAAAAAGAGCTATATAACCTAGTTTTAGAGACGCAGTTAAAAATCATAAGTATGATAAAACCGTTTGTAAAAAGAACTCATCTTCAAGAGTGTGCAGAGAAACTTTTGACAAAGGGGATGGTAGAGCTTGGTATTTTAAGTGGCAGTTATAAGAAAATTATCAAACTGCAAAAACATAAAAAATATTATCCACACGGTATTGGACATTGGATGGGGATAGATGTTCACGATCCGGCACCTTATAAAGATGATAAACATCAAGAGATACCACTGCAAAAAGGTATGGTTTTGACAATAGAACCTGGTATTTATATTGACAAAGATGATAAAAGCGTACCGAAAATTTATCGTGGAATAGGCATAAGAATAGAAGATGATATTTTAATTACAAAAGATGGATGTGAAAATTTATCTTCTAGTATTGCAAAAAGCATAGAAGAGATAGAGGCTTTAGCAGAGTTATAAATTGCTTCGTCGCTTCGCTTTTCGCAATGACGAAGGGAGTCGTGATGACTGTAATTGCGAACCTCTAAAAGAGGCGCGGCAATCTAAAGATACGCCCTTAATAAGAGGGTTCAGTTATAAGAATATGTCCAACCGGTTAAGCTTTTATCTTTTGCTTCACTAAAATTCTCAGAATCAGCTAAAAAATCCATAACCAACATAGGCACATTCGGGATAGTTCTCATATCCTCTTGTTTTACTAAAAGCAGAGGCATCGGAGTCTCTTGTGAGCCCTCTGAAAAGCCGACAGGCATTATTTGACTCATAACCTCTATCGGATTTATTATCTCATTTTCATCTAAAAATTTATCAAAAATTGCTTTTTGAATATCTTTTGGCAAATCATCAGAAGTATTTAAAAAAATAGTAAAATGAATCGGAGCAGAACTAAAGTGTTCCGGAGAAGGCGTAGCCATAATAACATACTCAACACTACTTAAATGATTTTGTATTTCACTAATGTTTAAATACTTCAGAGTTTTTATAGCTTTTGCTTCCAATTAATTTTTATCCTCTTCTATCAACGGTTTTCCAATCTCCTCTTCAATCTCTATTTGAAGTTTCGACATCTCAAACCTAACAATATCCATGATATGAGGACGGACATCATTCGCTTTGCTCCATCTAACTTCATCGATATTTCCACCATACTTAGCACCGAGTTCTTCTACTTTTTTAGCATACTCAGGCAAATCTTTGCATATTTCTATGTTACCATTCAAGGTGTCTCTTAGCTCTATATACCAATCTTCGTTGCTGCCTTGCAGCATTTTTATAGTTGATTCAAATACTACAGACAAAATCTACCTCTTTGTTTGGTCAAATTTTTTTGTAAATGTTGCCAAATCATCTCTTTTTTTCAAATCGCCGTTATATGTCATATTTGTAAAATCTACACTCTCATCATTTAATATTTTTGGCACAGCATCACCGTTTGCAATAATTTCCATATGCGCATCTAATTCATCTTCACTGTATGCCATTTGCATATCAGCCGTTATAACATGAGGAATAGCCTCAATAATGCGAAGTTTTTCAAGCTCTTCAGCAACACCTTCACCCTCTATTGTAATAATGATTCTACCCTGCTCATCGTGCATGTGATAATCACAAACCCCACAATTTTTTAGGCTTTCTACAACCTCGTTTAAGTATTTCGGTACTGTTTTAACTACTATGCTTGATATATTCATTTTTAATCCTTTTGTTTATTTTACACTATATAAATTAATAATTTTATCATCACTTGAAACTAAAAAATCATTTTCATTTATAAATACTATTTTGGTAATTGTCATTTTGTTTCCGCCAAACTCTCCTAAAATAGATTTTGTTGAGCTATCTATGAGTGAAACATTATTTTGTTCATCAGATGAATACCCTACAATCTTGCCACTTGGCGACAAACCGACGCTATAAACTAAAAAATCAGATTTTATATAGTAAGAAAAGTTTACTTTTGGGACATATATAACCATTCTTCTATCTTGTCCGGCAGTTGCAATCACACCTTGTTTATAATCTACCTGAAAAACATTATCTAAGTTTTCATCAGAGAGTGTTTTTATAAGTTTGCCATTTTTTGTATTGTGAATTTTTAGATTTCCGCTCTCATCTGCTATCACAACTTCATCTTTTGATTCATTTAAAACAAAATCTGAAAATTTGGCACCGGAGACTTGAACTATCCAATTATTGCGGCGATTCTTTATATCATAAGAGATGATTTCATCGCTTAGAAGCGCTAAAAGAATAGTGTTTTCATCTAAAAATTTGGCTTTTGCAACTGTAAGCTCCTTTGAGGAGTCAAATAAAAGCTCAATTTTATCATTTTGATAGATATGAGCTCTTCTAAAACCTTGTTCTGCTTGAGATAAAATCAATAGCTTATTACCGATTTTATCCACTGAATAAACTTTAGAATCTATCTTTTCACCTAAAAAATCATTTATTTTAGGCACTTGGATTTTTTTTATAAGCTTTTTTGTTTTATAGTCAAAAATATCTACACTGCCGGCATCCGTAGCACTATAAATTTTTTTATCTTCATAAATAATATCAACAACAGAGCCACTTGAGACAAAATGAGCCACTGGTTTTTTGATGTTTGCACAAAAGAGCAAGGATGTAAGAAAAGTCAAAAGTATAATTTGTTTCATTGTAATGCCTTTACGCTTATTGCATTGGTTGGACATCTGCTTATGCAAAATCCGCAAGCCGTGCATTTGTCGTTTATGACTGGCATAAACATAGCTTTAAAATCTATTGCATTGTCTAAACATGGGTCTTTGCATGAAAAACACAAAGTGTGATCCCAGCTTAAACAACTTTTTTTATCAATTGTGACAATTGAGGCAATCATTTTTTTATCTTCAATTTTTAAAACATTCGGTTCACAAGCTATTGCACACTCATCGCAATATGTACAGCCGCTATATGAAAAATCTAAATATGGAGTTTTATCATCAGCTATTTTAATTATTTCTTCTTCACAAACAGTGGCACATTTGGCATCGCACCTACTACACTCATTATGAAAAAGAGATTCATCGCCAAAGTAAGGTGGTCTTACTGGTTTCTCTTGCTTTTTTGTGCCACTAAGTGACAAAGCGAGAGAGCCAAATAGCTCTCTTCTTTGCATTAATGAGCTGCGCCGCCTAAGCTGCCGGCAGGTGAATTTTTATTTGCTACATCATCCTGCGTTATAAAACTTTCATTTCCAACCGTATCTAGTGATTCAGTTAGTTTACCGCCTGACCAGCTGGATTTGTTAGCACCGTCTTTGCTTGTATAAACAGCCTCAAAAGTATTTTCAACTGCTAAATTACCTTGAGATTGTGGAGCATGGCAAGCTGAACAGTTGAATCTAGCATTTTGAAGCTTATCTTCTTGCACGATTGCAACTTCATTTTTTAATACATCCGTAGGCAATACGAATTTGCCGTTAACCATTTTACCTTTTGGTCTAAAATCAGTAAAGTGTGACACAGGAATTGGCGTTGCACCCATTGAACCTGCAATTTCTGGCATATGACAAGTAATACATCTGTTGTCATCTGTTTTAATTGGAAGCATACCGGTCGTATCATGTGGAATCATTGGCGGAGCATCTTGAAATGCTCTTTGAATCTTAGTACTTGTCGTAGCTTGTGCACTTCTATACTCTGTTTTATCAGATATTGTTGCATCTTCAGTATATATATCAGTTTTTCTTAAACCTAAAGACTCTTCATTGACAATAGTTGACACTTTTTTGCCTACTGAAGGCTTAGGCGCCTGCTCAGTACAACCAACCATCAGTAGTGCAACAGCAGCTAAACCAATCGTTATTTTACTCATTGTTTTCATTTTTTTCTCCCGATTTTTTATTTTTTACTAGTTTTCTAATTGAAAAACTAAGAGCATCATCATCACACACTTCAATACATCTAGCACAATTTGTGCATTCGCCAGAGAGAACATCTATGCTCTCTTTAGAAATCATATGCAAGACTTGTTGCTCAGGACAAACAGTTTTACATTTCATACATGAAGTACAATTCTCCATAGTATGATGCACCCTTATTAGACTGACTTTACCCACAAGTGAATAAAATCCACCGAGTGGACATACATACCCACACCACCCATTTTTTAAAACAAATAGGTCAAAAAGAAAAATAATGAGCATTGCCGCCCATCCAAAACCCAAACCAAATACAATACCTCTGTGAAGCATAGAGATAGGCGATATAAACTCAAATGCCGTAACACCCATCATCAATGATATTATCAAGCTCAATACTAAAACCCAATATCTCATATTTCGCGAAGCCGGTTGTCTTTTGGAGATACCGTCAATACCTAGTTTTCTTCTTAAAATTGCTGCCGCATCGGTTACTAAGTTTACAGGACATACCCAACTACAAAAAGCACGACCGCCTATGAGTAGATAAAACATAGTTATAATTAAAGCACCGACCATTATATCAGTTGCTAAAACAGCACCGGCTGCAACCATTTGTAGTGCGGCGTATGGGTCACTTAGCGGAACAATATTTATAAAAAGTGATGAACTCAGATTTCCCATAAGAATCGTCCATCCCCAAGCGTTTGCTCCAAAATATAACAGTAACAAGCCTAACTGTGTAGCTCTTCTTAATATTAGGTATCGGTATTTATTCCAAAGAGTTGTCATTAGTATAAATCCCCCGAGTTACTATTTAAAGAGTCAACTGCACTATCCTTGCTTATCTCTGTCGTAGATTTTATCTCCGAAGCTTTTTCTAGGCGCTTTTCATCCTTTTTATCCCAACCTTTGATATAGTGATCACCAACTCTGCCCATTGCAACTTCTCTTGGAAGTACAAATATGGCTGCTTTTTCCGTGACACAAGCCTTTTCGCATAGTCCACAGCCTGTACAAGCATTTGCATGAACAACAGGTGTCAAAAATGCGTGTTTACCGGTTCTCTCGTTTTTCTTATACTCAACACTTATCGCTTCACCCAAAATAGGACAAGCTCTGTAGCATGCGTCACATTGGATTCCCCAAAAAGCTATACAGTTTTCATCATCTATAACTGCAAGACCCATTTCGGCTATTTTTATATCAAGAACTCCATTCGTTGTAACACTAGCTTCATCAAGTGCACCCGATGGACAAATGGGTACACAAGGAATATCTGGACACATATAACAAGGTATATCTCTAGGAATAAAATATGGAGTACCCATAGGTTTATTATCACCAGGTTTAGCAAGCAACAGTGTGTTATATGGGCAAGCTTCAACACAAAGCCCGCATTTAATACATGTTTTTAAAAAATCTTCCTCTTTTATGGCCCCGGGTGGGCGAAGCAGCAGTTGTGAAGCCGTAACTTCATCAACATACGCACTCCATACAAAACCGCCAAGTGCTGCGATACCAGCACTTCTCGCCATTTTTAGAATAAATTTTCTTCTATCACTTACAGCTCTATTTTCCATTTTATTAGGTGTTGTTTGCAAATGCAAAACTTCCCTTATCCTTTAGATATTTAATTATGCTTTGTAAATTTTTACAGCACATTTTTTAAAGTCTGTCTGTTTTGACATTGGACATGTTGCATCCAAACATACTTTATTGATAAATACTTTTTCATCAAACCAAGGTACAAACACCAAGCCTCTTGGAGGTCTGTTTCTACCGCGAGTCTCAACTCTAGCTTTTACTTTACCACGACGAGATTCTACCCAGCATAAACCGCCTTGTTTTAGGTCTTTGTTTTTTGCATCAGTAGGGTGCATATAGCATAGTGCTTCTGGAACAGCACGATAAAGTTCAGGAACACGCATAGTCATAGTACCAGAGTGCCAGTGCTCTAAGACACGCCCTGTTGACAACCAAATGTCGTATTCTGCATCCGGCATTTCTGGAGGATCCATGTACGGACGAGCAAATATTTTGGCTTTGTTAGCTAATGATTTTTGTTCGCTTTTTGCGTCCATTCCGCTTAATGTACCAAATTTAAGTGCTTTTGCAATTGCTCCGTAGAATGCATGTGAATTGCCGCTATCTTTTGCCGCTTTTGCTGCATACGGGTCATACTTAGCATTAAATCTCCATGATGTCTCTTTTCCATCAACAACAGGCCATTTAAGACCGCGAACTTTATGGTACATGTTAAATGGAGCCAAATCGTGACCATGCCCGCGAGTAAATGCAGCGTACTCTTCAAATAGGTATTTTTGAATAAAGAAACCATATCCGTTAAATACTTTTCCGTCACTTCCGACAACATTTCTACTATCTCCATACCCCTCAGAGTTATCATACCCTTTTTGGATTGTATCTTTTTGATCAAGTTGGTATGATTTAGCAGTTTTATTTGCAAAAAGTATATCAAACATAGTAGAGTTCTCACTATATCCCATTGCTTTTGCTTTTTCAATAACGCTTGGAAGAGCCTCTTTTCTTGGACCGCTTGGAGCCCATTCACCCCATAAATCTTTTACAGTAAATCTCTTAGAGAGTTCAACCCATTGCCAAGTATCACTCATAGCGTCACCTACAGGAAGAACTTGTTGTCTCCAGTGTTGTGTACGACGCTCAGCGTTACCGTAAGCTCCCCACTTCTCATAAATCATAGCAGAAGGTAGGATAAGGTCTGAAACTTTTGCTGAAATACCAGGGTAACCATCAGAAGTAACAATAAAGTTATCCATCTCACGAGCTGCTTTAATCCAGTGGCTTGCACTAGCCGTGTCTTGGTAAGGGTTACAAACATTTACCCATGCAAATTTAACTAAACCATCCTCGATATCTCTATGTATTTTCATGATATGCTGAACACCAACAGGATTAATCACACCTTCTGGGATATTCCATTTGTTTTCAGTAATCTTTCTGTGAGCAGGATTTTCGATCATCATGTCCGCAGGAAGTCTGTGTGTAAATGTTCCAACTTCACGAGCAGTACCGCACGCTGAAGGCTGACCGGTTAGTGAAAATGCTCCATCACCTGGATTAGCTTGTTTATTTAGTAAAAAGTGAACATTATATGCAAGTGTATTAACCCAAGTACCGCGAGTATGTTGGTTCATACCCATTGTCCAAAAAGATACAACTTTTCTACCTTTTTCAATATATAGGTTAGCTAACTGTTGAAGTTTTTCTTTAAATGTTTCAACATTTTCATCAGGGTCGCCTTTTACGATAGCAGCCGTGTACTCTAATGTGTATGGCGCTACTGATTTTTTATAATCTTCGTATGAAATTTCCCAGTGAGCTAAAGTTCCCGGAGTATGATTCATAGTATCACCGGCTTTATAGCCGTATGGTTCAAGTGCCGGAGCCTCTTTTTTGGAAACAATAGTTTTCATCTCTTTAGAGACTATTTCCATCTCTTTAGCAGTGTATTTACCCTCTTTTATTGATTTTTCGTCGCTTCTTCTCATACCGTAACCGATATTTACCGGACCAGCTGCAAAAATCATATGTTTTTTAACAAAATCCCAATCAATAATACCCTCAGCAGCATCTCTCATTACGATTTCTCTAGCGATATAGTTCCATAGAGCACCGTCTGTATTTGGTGAGAAGATGATTTCAGTATCAGCTAAATCTGATGTTCTGTGAGTATAAGTTTGGATTGAGATAACTTTTACACGATCAGGATTTGAGAGTTTTCTGTCTGTTACACGAGACCAAAGAATAGGGTGCATTTCTGCCATGTTTGAGCCCCATGCTACGATAGTATCTGTAAGTTCGATATCATCATAACAACCAGATGGCTCATCTACACCGAAAGTTTGGTAAAAACCAACAACTGCAGATGCCATACAATGTCTTGCATTTGGGTCAAAAGCGTTACTTCTAAAACCGCCTCTCATCATCTTTGAAGCAGTATAACCTTCCATAATCGTATATTGACCAGATGCAAAAACAGCAACAGACTCAGGTCCGCCATGTTTAAGGGCTTTTTTGATGTGAACTTCCATCTCATCATAAGCTCTTTGCCATGATACTGGAACAAATTTACCTTTTTTGTCAAACTTACCATCAGCGCCAACTCTAAGTAGCGGTTGAGTAAGTCTATCGGCACCATACATAATCTTAGCATTAAAGTAACCTTTAATACAGTTAAGACCACGATTAACCGGTGCAGCCGGGTCTCCTTTAACAGCAACGATTTTACCGTTTTTAGTTGCCATCATAATACCACAACCAGTACCGCAGAAACGACAAGCCGCCTTGTCCCATCTCCAGTCGCCTTCAGCTTGATTTGCCGCTGCTTCTAGCTCCGCCGGTACGCTCATACCAATCGCCGCTGCTGCAGATGCTGCCGCTGAACTTTTAAGAAATTCTCTTCTTGAAAGTGACATATTTTCTCCTATTTGATAATTTTAAAATAAAATAGTATAAAACTATAATATTTTCATTTTTTTTGTTAAGGTGTCCATTAACGAGATTGATATTATCACTTTAGAGGAATAAAAATCTTTGACTTAAGTCATAAAAGTAGTTTTTATTATTAAGATGATTTTAATATCAAAGAGATGTATATATAAGTAGCACTTAAAAAAAGAATAAGCTTTTAAAATTATCACTCTTTATTTTATGACTTAAGTTCTTGGCAACTTTTAATAAGCTTATCCAGCTCTTTTTTTAAATTTGTAAGTTTTTTTGTAGAGTTTATAAGCTCTTCTGTAGATTCTATAACCATATCTTCGCTGTTGTTTAGGTGTTTTGAAGCAAGTGATTTGTCTTTTAATTCTACTAAAATAGTATCAAACTCATCAGTCAACTCTTCTAGCTTTGATGAAGCTTTTTGTGACTGAAGCAACGCTTCGTTTGAGTATTCCACAGCAGAATTTATCTTGTTTATAAAACAGTTTATCGTATCGCTTACTTCAACAATTTCGCTTTCACTTTCGGCTTCTAGTTTTATTGGAGTTAGATTTGAAATATCTTCGTTATCTACAAGCATCTTAGAGTAGTGCATAAATGAATCAACATGTGATTCAATGGATTTTAATTGTATTAGCGAGTATATAAATAGCAAAAAAAGTATTGCTCCTGAAGAGTATTGAAAGCTTTTAATAAAGTTTGTTTTATCTTCACTATGGTTTGTATACATTGTTACAAGTTTATCAACATTATCAAGCAGTATAGTGTTGTGCTTATATATTGAAGCAACTATATTTTCCAGTTCCTCCGTTTTTTTAGCATCTGAGCAAAGCAGTTTGAAATTTTGAACATCTTCATAAAATTTTTCCCACAACTTACTTACTTCAACAAGTTGATTAGATATCTCATTTGTAGGTGCTACCAATATTCCTTTATCATGATTTCCATGTTTTAGAGTATTTAAGCCATCAATAAATTCATCACATGCTGAATTTAATTCATAAAAATCTTGTGTGGAGTTGTAGTATGTATAAAAGATATTTTTTGCTATTTTTTGAGTTAACATTCTCTGTTTGCCGGCAATATTTATCACAAGAGCATCTTTAATGTTTTGTTGATTTAAATATATTGTTGTAACTATCACACTAGCCATAAGAAATATTAACAATGCGCCTATAAGCTTTATTTTTGTACTAATTTTATTTGGTTTTATCATGATAGTTCACCTCTATATGTGCTTTTTAGCATCTCTTTGTTTAGGATTATGATATCTGAATTTTCAATATCAATTATAGAACTTCTTTTTAACTTTTTTAGAACCCTAGAGAGTGTTTCTGGTTGAATATGCAACATAAAAGAAATTTCATGTCGCTTTAGTGAGTTGAACATCTCTAAATCATTGTATAGAGTAAAAGCAACTTTTGCTGTTGCATCAAAAACAAGTTCTCTGTTAACAACGCAGTGGAGCTGTTGTGTTTTTAGCAGTATCTCATTTATAAACTCATTGTTTAGAATATTTTTATCTAAAAATTCTGTTTTCAACTCTTGAAAGCTAACTTCTAAAACAATACTCTCCTCCATAAATTCGGCATTTGAAAAGCAATATATTAAATTGTCATTTAGCGTTGTAAGTTCGGAAATAAGAGAATTTTTATGTATGTGGTATAGAAATATTTCGTTTTCAAATTTATCTATTTTGTACACTTTTAAAAGCCCTGAAACTAAAAAAAAGATTTTATTGCTAGAGTCATTTTCATAATATAGTATTGAGTTTTTTGGGTAAGTGGTTATTTTTGAGATGTTGTCAACAGTGTCTAATTTTTCACTATCAAGAGAGCTGAAAAAAGATAGCTTTTTTATAAAATTTAATTTTTTATTCATAACTGTTATTTTGCTTCTTTATAATATTTAGTAATACCGTTCTGTTTAAAATCTTCTGTTTTGTATTTTATCATAAAAGATAACTGTTTTATAAAATTTATTCATTATTTGGTATGGTGTTTGCTTTGGTTAAAAGATGTTTTGTAGGGAGTTTGATGAACTTTATAGAGGCTTTAAAATTAAAAAGCAAGCTTATTTTTATTTTCACAATTATTACCGTAGGTCTTCTATTTATTGGAATCATGGGTGCAATAAACTTGAATTCTATGAAGAAAAATTTAGATTCACTATATTTTGGCTCGCTTGTTCCGGTAATTGAATTAAATACTATTCTTCAAACATATCATGGAAATTTAGCGAGTACTATATATAAAGCAAAAAATATGCAAATCACTCCATATGGAGTAAAGTCACAAATCAAGCTTTCAATAAATATAATTGATAGAGAGTGGAAAAATTACGAAACTCATTTTAAAAGAGATGGAGAGTCGATTTATGTGGAGTATACTGCAGCGGAGATAAAGGCGACAAATCAATATTTTTTAGGGATATTAAAAGCTCTTGAAGATGGTTATGATGCAAAAGATTTAGTAATTGATAATGTTGAGCAAAAAATAACTCACATCCATGAAGTAATAAATAAATTAATTAATTATGAAGTGGATGTTGCCAAATATGAGCGAAAAACTTTTTTAAATGTATATGACTCCATTTTACTAAAAGTTGGTTCTATATTAGTGATGGTAATTTTTAGTGTTATGATAATTTCATACTATGTGTTTAAAAGTATACAAATTGATCAAACTACGCTTGAAGTAACTACCAAAAAACTAAAAATAGCAAATAAAAAGTTGGAGAATGCTTCATACACAGATACTTTAACAGGGCTTCACAACAGAAGATATTTTAATCTAATATATGACCGAGAGATAAAAAGAGCAAAAAGAAATCATAGTTATATAACTTTTATGATGCTTGATATCGACTATTTTAAGCAATATAATGACACTTATGGACACATAGAGGGAGATGTTGCTCTTAAGAGTGTTGCAAAAATTTTTAAAGATATTCTAAAGCGTCCAAGTGATTTTGTTTTTAGGCTTGGAGGAGAAGAGTTTGGAATACTTCTTACTGAAACAGCAGAATCAAGTAGTGCAACAATGGCTGGTAATATTTGCGATGCGGTAAGGGCAAGTGAGATTAAACATGAGGGCTCAAAAGTAAATCAATTTTTGACTGTTTCTATAGGAGTTGCTTGTTGTGTGGCTGATGAAGCGCTAAACGAGGAGCTTTTGATAACTCGTGCCGATGAAATGCTTTATAACGCAAAAGAGAGCGGAAGAGACAGATATAGCATAACTACAAATATAAGTGTGGCAACTTCACGCAAGGTAGATGAAGTAAGTGCATAAAATGTAACTTTTAGACTTCAAATTTAATTGAAGCCAAAAAGTTTTTCTATCAAAAAGATTAAACTAAACCTTGCTCTATCATAGCATCAGCTACTTTTCTAAATCCTGCAATATTAGCGCCTAAAACCAAGTTTGTAGGTTCGCCGAACTCTGCAGCAGTTGTGCTTGCATTCACATAGATATTTTTCATAATTTGAGCCAGTTTTGCATCTACTTCTTCAAAAGTCCAGCTAGTCATAGAAGCATTTTGTTGCATCTCAAGCTGACTTGTTGCAACACCGCCTGCATTTGCAGCTTTACCTGGGCCATAACATATTTTTGCATCGATGAATGCATGAACAGCTTCAAGAGTTGATGGCATATTAGCACCTTCGCTTACACAGATACAGCCGCTTGCAAGAAGATTTTTAGCATCTGCAAGGTTTAACTCATTTTGAGTAGCACTCGGGAATGCAGCAAAACACGGGATATTATAAACCGCATTTATTCCTTCTGGATACTCTTCAATAGGAGTATATTTTGCCGTTGGTCTATATTTTACATACTCGCCGAGCCTTAATCTTTTTACCTCTTTTAAATCTTTTAAAAGTTCTAAATCGATTCCAGCCTCATCATAAATCATACCATTTGAGTCACTACAAGTAACAGGAATAGCACCTAAATGATAAAGCTTTTCTATTGTGTAGATAGAAACATTTCCGCTTCCTGAAACTACACATTTTTTACCTTCAAGAGTTTCACCTCTGTCTTCTAACATATATTTTGCAAAGTAAACCGCGCCATAACCAGTAGCTTCAGTTCTCGCTAGAGAACCGCCCCACTTTAGAGATTTGCCTGTTAAAACGCCCTCATATTTGTTTGCAAGTTTTTTATACATACCAAACATATAGCCGATTTCTCTGCCACCGACACCGATATCTCCGGCAGGAACATCAGTATTTGCTCCGATATGACGGAAAAGCTCACTCATAAATGCTTGACAAAATCTCATGATTTCATTGTCTGATTTACCTTTTGGATCAAAGTCGCTTCCACCTTTACCGCCTCCGATTTGAAGACCTGTAAGTGCATTTTTAAATATCTGCTCAAACCCTAAAAACTTGATAACCCCCGCGTTTACGCTAGGGTGAAATCTCAAACCACCCTTGTATGGTCCAAGAGCAGAGTTAAACTCTATTCTGTACCCTTTGTTTACTTGAATTTCACCGTTGTCATCAACCCAGTTTACTCGAAAAAATATTTGGCGCTCCGGCTCAACTATTCTCTCTATAATTTTGTGCTTAGTATATTTAGGATACTTAGCCATGAGCGGTCTTAGTGACTCTAGTACCTCTTCGGCTGCTTGGTAAAACTCTTTTTGAGAAGGACTACTTCTCTTTAAATATTCAAAAACTTCTTTAACAAACGGCATATAATTCCTTTAATTTTAAATAAGCATGGATAATACTATATAAAAAATTAAAAAATCTATAATTTACATAAAAAAAGTAAGATATTTTGAAGAATTGATGAAAATTTAATCAATTTTAACTTGACAAATGTTTTTTTTATCAATGTCCATTTTTAAATCTAAATCCGTTTTCAACAAGCAAAATTCTTAGTTTATCTTTGAGCTCACCTTGAAACTCCATCCAGCCGTCTTTAAAAGTGCCCCCGCAGCCAAGCTTTTTTTTCAAACTCTTTAGCAGTGTTTCCGAATCATTTTGGCTTAGATGAAATTCACCGACAAGGGTTACGGTTTTTCCTCTTCTTTTCTCTTTTTTAAAAACCAAAAAGTGTTTAGATGGTTCTAAAACTTCATTCGAGATAGTTGTTTTTCTTGGAGATTGAACTTCTGCCCATCCATCCTCTATCTCGGCACCGATGAATATATCTAGTTTTTTGCCTCTGTTCATGAGAAAACTTTTTGCCTCAATATGCTCATATTTGAGAGGTCGCAATTGTTGTTTTTTATGCTTTCTAAAACGCTTTGCGAAGTTATTTTTGCTCTGTTATAGACTATTATAATTATCTCATCGCCGGCTTTTAAGAATGTGGTTTCTCCATAGTGGGTATATCTTGTAGCGCCGATGCTGATGATGGCTTTTGTTGGATTTTGACATATAGAAACGTATTCGCTCAAAGGTTCGAGTGGACCAAAATCTTTTTGGGTATTTATTTGCTCAACTATCCAATCTAACAGCTTTTCATAGAAGTAACTGTAACCGTTTAGCTCTACATCCTCTCCGTAAGCGTGAAATTCATCATCTCTTTTTAAAAAAGAGCATATCGAGTAGTTGCCCATTATGCCGCCGTCGCTAAACTTGTCTATTTGGATTAAATTTTCGCTTAAGCCTTTAGAGTTTTCGCCCCAGTTTTTTTTATCACTGATTTTACTAGCACCGGCAACCCTGATTGAGCAGTCGTTGTATGCGCCAAAATGAGTGGGAGTGATTTTTGAGAGTTTGTTGTCTGTGTACTCAAGCGTACAGATAAGTCCGACTTCCGGTTCAGCTTGAACATTGACATTTTCACTCGGCAGTTTAATCTTAGAGCTTGAGAGAGGGTAGGTATTTAAAATCTCTTTGGCAATCTCAACATGCTTTGGAAGATAAAAAGGAAACATTCCTTTTGGAGCTGCTTCATCGGCTGTAATTATCTCTTTAAAATCTTCTAACTCGCCGGCTTGGGCAAGGTGGAGGGCAAAGTTACCTGCAATTCCAAGCCCTAAAAAATCTTTATATTTTTCCATGTCACTTCCCTTTAAACTTAGTTATTAAAAGTATTGGAGGCAAAATATGACTATATGAGCCCTTTTTCTTTCGCCTCTGCAAATTCTTCATAGCTTCCTTTGAAGTCAACATAACTTCCGTCCGCACGAAGCTCTATAACACGATTTGCAAATGCATCTAAAAGTTCACGGTCATGTGATACACATATAACATTGCCTTTAAAGTTGTAAAGAGCTTCACCAAGAGCTACAATTGCTTCAAGGTCAAGGTGATTTGAAGGCTCATCCAAAACCAAAAAGTTTCCGCCCTCAAGCATCATTTTGCTTAACATCATTCTATGCTTTTCACCACCAGAGATGCTAACAACTGATTTTTCCTGCTGTTCACCCGAAAAAAGCATTCTTCCTAAACAGTTTCTAATCTCAGCAATATCGCGTTTTGGGTCAAATCCTCTTAGCCAGTCATAAAGAGTTCCATCACCGCTGATTATATCCGCCGTATCTTGCGGAAAGTAGCTGTTCTCGATTGTAGCGCCCCAGTGTATTTCACCTGAAGTAGGTTTCATCTCTTCCATTATTATTTTTAAAAGAGTTGTTTTACCGGCACCGTTTGGACCTATAAGAGCCACTTTTTCATCAGGTTCAAATTTTAAACTTATATTTTTTAAAACTTCATTATCGCCGTAAGAGTGGTTTATGTTAATAATATTTAATGCCTCATCTCCCATAA
Organism: Sulfurimonadaceae bacterium; assembly: GCA_942493175.1. Classification (GTDB taxonomy): domain Bacteria; phylum Campylobacterota; class Campylobacteria; order Campylobacterales; family Sulfurimonadaceae; genus Sulfurimonas. Next base: position 1,570,337 of record OW818672.1, on the reverse strand, counting down.
CTCTTTTTGGCTTAAATACGATACTTGGGTCACGGCGTGAAGATGGTTTTATGTCATCAATAACAAGTTTGTCAAGTTTCTTCTGTCTTGAAGTTGCCTGTTTTGCTTTTGAAGCATTTGCGCTAAATCTGCGAACAAAAGCCTCAAGCTCATCCTTCTCTTTCTCTTTTTTTGCATTGCTAAGCTCATTTTGTTTTGCTATAACATTTGCAGCAATATACCAATCATCATATGTGCCGGTAAACTCACGAATCTTTTGATAATCAACATCAAGTATGTTAGTTACAACAGAATTTAGAAAGTGTCTATCGTGTGAAATAACTACCATCGTACCCTCATGGCGTTGAAGTTCGTCCTCCAACCAACTAATAGTTTGTATATCAAGGTTGTTTGTAGGCTCATCAAGAAACAGTACATCAGGTTTTGGATATAAAACTTGCGCTAGTAAAACTTTAAACTTATCCGCGCTATCAAGAGTGCTCATAAGGTCGTTATGCTTACTTGCAGGAATGCCGACATTCTCTAGAATTTTTGCAATATTTACATCATACTCGTAAGTTGGGTCCTCTTCAACACAGATGGTCTCAAGCTCTGCAAGACGATTGTTTACCGCATCATCCTCAAAATCTCCGGTTGCATAAATAAGCTCTTTTTCTTTGATTGCGTCATAGAGTTTTTTGTTGCCATAAAGAACAGCATCTGCAATTGTAAAATCTTCATAGGCATATTGATTTTGCCCTAAAACCCCGACTTTGTTTGCTTTTGGGATTATGATTTCACCCTCATACTCTTTTATTTGCCCGCAAAGTATTTTTAAGAAAGTTGTTTTTCCGGCACCGTTTGCACCGATAAGCCCATATCTTTTATGACGGTCAAGTTTAAGATTTATGTCTTGAAATAGAACTCTGTTGCCATAACGCATAACTAATTTTTGTACTGTTACCATGTTTTTTACTCTCGTTTAGGCAAAACTAAATCTGCCTATTATTTTTCGCGATTGTAGCAAATTGTTGTTTAAAAACGAATTATTGTCAATCTGCTGATTTATCTTTTGAGTTCTCAAAAGCATTGGCTATATCACCGCTTATACTGTTTGCACCATCATTAAACTCTTTTGCACTGCACCCAATAAACATTAGCGCCGTAATAGTTATTAAAAATAAAAATTTCATCTTTTCCTCTTTATATGTTATATTTTACTATGTGGTTTGTCCCAAAAATCGGCATCCGGTTTACCTACATGCAACTCTTGAAGGTACTTTTCTTGTGTTCTTTGTATCTCTGCTCTAATAAGGTTTACAACGGCTTTTTGTGACGCTATAGGCTCTGGAAGAACGCAATATTCGCCATCGGTTAGTTCATCTTTAAATTTCTCTTCATTGAAGTTTTTCCCAAGATATTTAACTATATATCTCAAATCTCTCTCCGCATTTCCCAAACATGAAGTTGCTCCCGGAGATGGTGTCATGTTGAAAATCACTCCTTCTCCGGTGTTGATAGAAGCTTCCCCAAGGAGAAGTTTTTGCTCATCTTTATTTAGCACTTGAGGACGAACTCCGCCAAACCCTTTTGCGTATCTGAACTCGCTTGCTTGAAGTGATGGAACAATCTTTCTTGCATCTTTTAAAAATAGATATTTATTGAAAAATGGGATTTCAAAAAGAAAGTTTCTAAATATATAGTTGCGAATATCGCTCTCTTTTAAAAGTTTCCACAGTGCAATAGCGATATTTTTATCAAAGCGAAGAGTTTTCCAAAAATCCATATATGTACCGCTTTTGTAGCGCTCAAGTTTTGGCATCATTAGTGCAGTTGGACCAAAGCGGGTGTTTCCATCTGCAAGAACATCCGGATCGCCGTGCAAGGCCGCAAATGGAAGTTTTGGATTTTGAATCATGTAAACTTTGCCGTTTAACATTCTTTCATTTGTCATGTAAAAGCTTCCTGCAACCGGCAGACAGCCCAAGTTTAGACCAAAGCCCATTTTATGTGCTAAAAATAGAGAGTGAGCGCCTGCATCAACAACAACAAAGTCGGCATAAAATGTCTCATTTTTAGTTTTAACCATATATCCGCGCTTTTTACTTTTTTTAATCTCTTCTACTTTTGTATTTAAAAAAAGTTCCAGTTTAATATCTTGCTCTTTTTTGGCATTTTCTAAAAATGATTTTGCCAGTTTTCCATAATCAACGGTCGTCCACTGACCGGTTGCACCGATTGCAACAATATCCTCTTTTCGTTCATTGCCGTTTTCATCAAAAACAACACGAGGCTCTAACTCTTTTAACTTCTCTTTGTTCCATACTTCCAGATATGGAAATAGCTCGGAAAACTCTTCATAGCGATGGAGTAGAAACTCAACCTCTTTTTTTCCCACTCCCAAAGCCATTTTTTGGTGTGAAAATATTATTTCATCTTGATAGTGATGATTCAAACAATATTTCTCAACCATTTTTGCCGTGCGTTTTGTTATGGCGGCTTTTTGAAGCGTGTAGTTTGTTTCAATATCTCCGACATGCACTGTTTGAGAGTTGCTTGTTCCACATGAATTTAGAGTAGCAACATCTTCATATTTTTCAATGATTCCAATAGATTTAACATCTGTATATCTTGCAAGCTCATATGCTAACGCTGTACCGGACACCCCAGCTCCAACGATTATAACCTCAAAATTTTTAGCAGCCATTATAAATCCCCATATTTTAGACTCTTTTTTAGTTGTATTGTAGCAAATTTATTATAATATCTTATAATTTTTTTTGGTGGGTATATATGCAGATTAGAGAGTTAGATTTAAGAGAACTTTTAACGGCCTATGAAGTGGTTTATCAACTTCGCACAACGCTTACATATGATGAATTTGAAGATTTAATATATGAGATGAGAAGTAAAGAGTATAAGATGTTTGGAATTATGGATGGTGAAAAACTTATAACATATGCAGGAGTTGCAATTCAAACGAATCTTTACCACAAGAGACATTTATATATTTTTGATTTGGTAACAGATGAGAAGCATAGAGATAAGAAATATGGGACGATGATGCTTGAATATTTAAATGATTTTGCAAAGATGGGAATGTGTGAAAATATAGTTCTATCTTCAGGATTTCAAAGAGAAGATGCACATAAATTTTATGAAAAAAATGGATTTAGTAAAAAAAGTTTTGTTTTTTTAAAGAGTGTTTGAGTTAAATTGGTTTAGAAGATGTAAAAAGAGTGAAGCAAAAAAAGCTTGCAGGCACAAAGCCCGCAAAGTAAAACCTTATAAAGGAGTTACATTCTCAGCTTGAGGGCCTTTTTGACCTTCTCCTAGTTCAAAAGTTACCTTTTGACCTTCAGATAATGAAACACGACCCGGTCCTGTTCTGTTTACTTGACGAAAGTGTACGAATACATCCTTGCCGCCATTTTCTTGTTGAATAAAACCATAACCTTTTTCTTCATTGAACCATTTAACTGATCCGTCTAGCAATTCTGCCATGTGTAGTACCTCTTGGTAAAAATTCACTTCTTTTGGAAGTGGAGTCAAAATATAGGGAGAGTCGTTTGTCTAGCAGAATATACTATAGATGAGCTCGCACACAAAAATCTTTCATCACAAAAATTATAACCAAAGTTTTAAGTTTTTGCGTAAAAAAATAAAAACTTTAGATAGTTTGGCTTTAAATAGCAACGCTATAGCTTTTTGTGCCGATGTTGTAGAGAGTGTTAATACCTATTTCTATGATTTTTGTTTTACTTCTTTGGAATTAAAAGATGATTTAAAAAAGTAGTTAATAAATTTGATATTATTTCAGCTATAAAAGGAATAGAGCATGAAATATGAGTTAAAAGATGAATATATAGAACTTTTTAAACTTCTTAAGGTTTTAGATTTGGTTGATAGCGGAGCTGAGGCTAAAATGATTGTTGCAGATGGACATGTGAGAAGAAATGGTGAAGTTGAACTGAGAAAAAGAGCCAAGATTAAAAGAGGTGATATTGTTGAAGTTGCAGAGGTTGTTATAGAGGTTTTTTAGTTGTTCCTTTTGGCGTTATTATAATAAAAATGAGCTAACAAGACCGATTAATCCGCCAAAAACACCGCCCCAAACAACAAGCCAAGAGAGATGTTCATTGATTAGCTTATGAACCATCTCTTTAACCATAAGCGGAGTAAGTTCGCCAAGCCTTGCATCAATAACATTTTCAATTGAGCTAATCATATCACCGCTTAGAGATGAACTTTGCATATGTTTTTGCAGAGTTTTGTTAAAAGAGTCGCTGTTTGCTATTGCTATTACTGCATTTTTTATCTTTAAAGAGAATGGCTCACGAAGATTTTCCAATATGCTTGCCCCGCCAAACATACCAAGCATTCCGCCAAAAGATGACTCCAGTACTGTTTTGCTGAGCGCATCAAAAGCAGGAGAGAAGTCTGTCTCCTCTATGATGGGCGCTAAATCTATCTTTTTTTCTTCATTTTTAAAGAAATTGTCTAACTGCTCCTGTGTAAAAAACTGATTCATCATCAAATTTTTAATAGACTCTTTAAAGGCTTCAAATTGTGCTGGAATTATGCCAGAGCCGTAAAGATATGGAACTTTCTCAAACAACATGTAAATAGCCAGTTGATTTGTAACCGAACCCGAGAGTGCAAAAAGACCTGTGTATAATACTAAAGAGCTAAGAGTGTTTTCAAATAAAAATGACAAGAGAACAAGTATCACAGCGATAGCATTTGTTAAAAAAGTTTTAGATAAATTCAATTTAAATTCCTAATTAATAATAAAAGCAAAATTATACTAAAAAGAACTTATAATGGCACAAATAATATTAAATGGAAGTTTTATGAAAGCGCAAAGTTATAACCTTTTTAAGAGTGCAGATATACAAACAATTTTAGAAGTTTTAGAAACTGAATTAAAAAGCAGAAATGAATCCCCTTTTTGGAGAGATAAAGTTATACCCTTTGCAGGGGCAATACTTAGTATTCTTATACCTCTAAGAGACGCTAAAATGCTATTTAACCCGCAAGGAGAAGCCGTATATGAGCTTACTCCAGAGCTTTTTTTTGAGTGGAGTGATTTTGTAAGTTTAAAAACTCTAGCTTTTAGTATTCAAAAATCAAACGAAGCCGGTGTTTTGCTCAGAACAATGCTTGACGAAGCAACATGTAGAAATTACAAGAGCATAGATTTAAAAATATTGGGTGATTATCTGGCGCGTTATACCGTTAATCTTAAAGATGAATTTTTGGACTTTCCAATTTCAAGTTATAACTTACATCAAGGTGTGAGTAATGTCATCAAATCACTTTTGTAAGAAAGAAGTCAGATAAAGTGATAGAGTATTTTATAAAAAACAGCAGGTTAAACCACGCACTTCTAGTTTTTGTCGTTTTTATGGGGATTTACTCATACATAAAGATTCCAAAAGAGATGTTTCCTGATATGGAGCTTGACCAGATAAGCGTTCTTGGCTCTTATAGGGGTGCAAGTGCTACGACCATGGATAAAATGGCGGTTCGCGATATAGAGGATTCGTTAAGCAATATAAATGGCATAGATAAAACAGAAACCATCATTACACCGGGAGCTTTTGCCATAATTTTAACTCTGAGCGATGGAGCTAGCAGAGAGTTGACGCTTAGCCGTGTAAAAGATTCCGTCGCACTTAGTAAGCAAAACCTGCCGAGTGATATGAATGAACCTGTCGCTACACTTTTGGAAAAAACAAAATCGCTTATAAAATTATCTATCTCCTCCTCAACTCTATCCGTTGGAGAACTGACGGTAATCGCACAAGATATGAAATCAAAAGTATCAAAAATGGACGGAATTAGTGAAGTTTTGATTCGTGGCGGTTCTGAAGAAGAGGTGATTGTCAAACTCAACTCTGAAGCAATTTTGGCATATGGTTTGGACCATGCAACTGTTCAAAAAGCTATCTCAAATCTTTCATATATTTTTCCCATCGGAGATATTGAGGAGAGAGGAAATTTTGTATTTATCTCAACTGCAAACGGTAAAGCAGATGCAGACGAGTACAAAGATGCAATCTTAAATATCAATGACAAATATATAAAACTCGGCGATATTGCCCAAGTGAGCATAGAGTATCCGCAAACTGACACTTTGGCTACTTACAACGGCAAAAAAGCTATCTCTTTGAATATCTCAAAGGGAGCAAGCGGCGATGCTATAGTTTTGGCTAAAAAACTTCAAGAAGATGTTAAAAAACTAGAAAAAAGCTACAAGGGAGCAGAGTTTACTTTTCATGAAGATAATTCAAAACCGGTTAGAGAGAGGCTAGATATAATTATCTCAAATCTTATGTTTGGCTTGATTTTGGTTTTTATCTCAATGTATGTTCTTATAAATCTTAGAATTGCCATTATTGTTGCACTCGGAATTCCATTTTCATTTCTCATCGGAATCATCTGCCTCTACTACATGGGGTACTCTATAAATGTTGTTTCGCTTCTCGGTGCGCTTATAGTTATAGGGATTGTTGTTGATGATGCCATAGTCGTCAGTGAAAATATCCAGCGATACATAGATGATGGTATGGATAATTACAGTGCAACCATAAGAGGTGCAAAAGAGATGATTTTACCTGTCACTTTGGCAACCGTTACAACCGTAGTAGCATTTTTACCGATTTTTATGATGCAAGGGGAGACGGCACTTTTTATCATGCTTATCCCTCTTACTGTAATTATTATCTTGCTGGGCTCACTTTTAGAGAGCTTTCTATTTTTGCCGCTTCATGCAAATGATTTTCTGAAAAAAAGTAACAATATTATAAGCTGGGTGCCTTTGCAAAATTTTTATGAGAGGGTGATTTTACGCTTTTTGCACTATAAAAAAATATCACTTCTCTTTTTCTTGATTTTAATCCCATTAGCAACTGTTTTTGTAGCGAAATCTATGAAGTTTCAATTTTTTCCAAATTTTGACGGAAACTTTATCTATATTTCCGGAAAGTTGGACATAAACACGCCTCTTGAAGATACATACAGAGTATCAAAAGAGATAGAAGCAGAGCTTGTAAAACATAAAGATGAGTTTTCACTCAAAGCTGTCTCATCTGTCGTCGGGTATAGACGAAGTATATCCGGCGAAACTCAAAGAAACAATGGTGTCTTTATGATAACAATGGAGCTTTACGATAGGGTGGACAGCAACTTTGTAGATAAGTATATAAACCCTGTTTTAAATTTTAGTTTTGACTTTAATAACCCGCAAAAGATGCGCAAAGAGCAAACTTATGAGCTTGCCCCTCGTGCAAAAGAGATTATTGCAGTTTTTGAAAAAAAATATAATATGGAAGATTTAGGCGTTTTAGAAGATAAGCCCGGACTCATAAAGAGCGATATTCAGATAAATCTTTCCGGAGCCAATGATAAACTGCTTCAAGATAGTATAAAAAAACTAGAACAAGAGATTTCCAAAATCGAAGGTATCAGAGATTTTAGTGACAATATAAAACTTGGAAAAATGGAGTATAAAGTCAAGATAAACTCCTATGGAGAGAGTTTAGGACTTAGCGAAGCATCTGTTGCAAAAACATTAAGTGCTTACTTTCTAGAGCAAAAACAAGCAACCACTTTTAACGAGCAGGGTGTTATGGAGATAAAAACGGAGGAGAGCGCCAAAGATAGTATAGATACATTTTTAAATTTTAGTATGCCGCTTGGCGATGGAAAATATGTAAAACTGACAGAGGTAGCGCAAATTATCCAAATACGGGATTATGAGAAGATAAATAAACTCAATGGAAGCATCATTAAAACTGTTTTTGCAAGCATCGATAAGCGAAAAACAACTTCCGGGGAGGTGTTGGACAAGCTGGAAGCTACACTCAATGAGATAAGAGAGAGCGGTGTTGAGGTTATGCTTTTGGGTGAAAAAGAGAAGAAAGAGCAACTTAAAGATGATATGCAAAAAGCTGTTTTGTTGGCACTGTTTTTGATTTTTTTATCGCTTTTGCTGATATTTTCAAAGGCAAAATATGCATTTATGGTTATGAGTGTAATACCGCTCTCTATTTTAGGGGCGCTTCTTGGACATAAACTACTTGGCATAAACTTATCTATGACCTCCATCATAGGGATTTTAGGACTTGCCGGAGTTGTTGTAAACGATGGAATTATTATGCTTGATTTTTTACACGGCACTCATAAATTAGAAGAGTTTTTACAGCGTGCAAAACTTAGACTTCGCCCGATTATTATTACATCTTTAACTACATTTTTAGGATTTTTTACTCTTATCTTTTACGCTTCAGGACAAGCTGTGATACTTCAACCGATTGCGGTATCTATAGGGTTTGGTTTGGTTTGGGGAACGATTTTAAATTTGATATATTTACCAACGCTCTATGCGATGGTAAATAAAATTGAACCAAAAAAAGAAGATTAATGTACTTGATATGGCAAGATAGGTAATTTTAGCTGTTTTGCATACACTATGCCGCTTTTGATGTTGATTACATCATAGTTTAACTTTTGTGATAAAAATGGTGCTAAAACACTTGTTCTGCTCCCTGTTCTACATATGATAGCAAACTGTTTTTTTGTATCTACTACTTTATTTAGTTTTTCAAGAAAATCTTTAAGATCATAGTTGCCTTTTTCATCAAAAAGCATAATTGGTATAGAGCCTTTTAGCAGACCTGTTTCTTTCCATTCGCCCGGTGTTCTAATATCAACTATCGGTACATTAGAGTTGATTAATTTTTCTGATGCTTCTTCATTTGTTATTGCTGCAAAAAGTGAAGCAGATACTAATAGAAGTGATAACGCTATTTTTTTCAACACATTCCCCCTGTATTAAATTAAGGGTATAATTGTACCGATAATAAATAAATAATAGGTAAAAGATGGCATCTCAAAAAGCGGTAGATAACTCACTTAGGCTTCGATATATAAGAGCATTAGAGAGATTTCACAAAAGTATTATTTCATACCTCTCAAGCACGGCAAATCTCTCTAAAGAAGGGTATGATAAAAAGATAGAGAGTAGTTTGAAAGTGTTGCTAAAAGTTGATGAAATAGCACTCTATAAAGGCGACTTGCAGGAGTTGCAAAAGTTGGTTAAAAAAATAATTAACTACAAAGATAGCGATAAAGATATAGAGGAGATAAAAGAGGAGATTCTTTACGCTTCAAACCAGCTTGATAAAACAAAAAATGCAAGAAGATATAAAAAAGATAAACACTCCCAGTTGAAATATGATGATTGGGAGTAAAAAAGAGTAGTACAGTCTACTCTTTTAGCATTTTATCCAGCAATACAAACACCTCAGAAGATACATCTTCCATATCATCAAAGTTTTTGATAATTTGATCTGCATTTTTCAGAGTACTTTCATCGGCATATTTTTCAAGATAGCTAAGATTTTCATGAACTTTTTTGCTAACCATTATACGAGGAGCATCTAGTTTAGGGAAAGATTCAGTGTTTGCGAATCTCATTCTGCCTTCTTCGGAGCACCACTCACCAAGACGGCATTTTTCTCCAGATTTTGAAGGTACGACATTCTTTAGAGATATGATAGAGTTATAAGCACGAGATTTAAACAGTATCTGGTCTAATTTAGCGAGCACTATAAATATGCTATTTTCCATTCTGTATGAGTAGTTAACAATTTTTGAAGAGTTTTCGCTTAATTCAATAAGTGTATTCTCAAATCCGCTGATTTTTTGAGTAGAGCCCTCTACTGTAATTTTCATATTATCAGAGCTTGTCTGAATTTCACTCATATTTTGTTGTAGAGATTTGATTGAAACTGAGATTTCCCCAGTTGCTTTGTGTGTTCTCTCAGCAAGTTTTCTTACTTCATCGGCAACAACAGCGAATCCTCTGCCATGTTCACCGGCGCGTGCAGCTTCAATAGCAGCATTTAAAGCTAGTAGATTGGTCTGATCTGCAATATCAGTAATTAGTTGAATTACTGAAGTAATATCATTTGCTTGATTAGCTATTTCACCTATGCTGTCGTTGTTGATGTTTACCTGTTCATTTAAAGCATTTAGTTCATTGGTAATATCTGTAATATCATTGCGAGAGTCTGTGGCAAGTTCTGAAGCATCTCTTGTTGCGGATGTGATTGCTTTTAAATCATGAAGATTTCCGTCCAAATCTGAAATTATCATAGAGAGTGATTCAGAAACCTTTACGCTTCGTATGCTGATTTTAGAGTTAAATATATCTCTTTGAGCCTTAATATGCTGAGTTTTCATAAACTCTATGCTTTTTCCGACACTCTCAATAGCGTCAACAAATTCACCGCTCATTCCCTCTGACGAAATACGGTGAACAAAAACACCTTTTGATGCGTTGGTAATAGTCGTATTTATTTCATTTATGAGATTCTGCGTATGTTTAATGAGTTCTGTCAGTTCATGCCCCATAATTCCAAGTTCAGTGCGTGTATCGGTTGTAGTTGCCTTATGGCTAAAATCACCTTTTGAAACAAAGCTGATTAAAGATGTAAACTCATTAATTCCTGAAGTGATAGATTTTCTTATGATTGTAGCAAATACAAGTACAACGACTCCGACTATAATGCCGGCAATAAGAGCTAAATATTTAAAAAAGTTTATTTGCTTTCCAAGTTTAATAGAGTTATCTTCAAGCTCGTTTGATTTTAAATCTACAAGTTTTTTAAATGACTCTCTTGAGGCATCTGCAAACGGAGTTAATTCCTTGCTATAGTCATGGTATATCTGATCTTTATTGTCTTTGATTATTTGAGGGTTTAATGATTTCATCATTTTTAAAGTACTATTTAAAAAAAGCATCGTAGAGCTTTTAGCCTCTTTTAGTACAGCGGATGAAGAATCGTCTGTCATAAGTTTCTCTAATGAATTGAAACTATCTTCAACGCTTGTAACAGTCTCGCTAAGTTTTTCTATATTTTTATCGTAATTTCCGCCAAGCATAATGTCTCTTGATAATCTGCTAGTGTAGTTAAGATTCTTTTCTATCCTAAGCGTAGTTAAGCCACCAATCATAGAGTTGTTATGTAAATATTCATATTTTGTATCAATATTGCCCATCGCCAAAAATATTGATATTGCGGCAGAGAAAACAGAAACTGTCACCATCGCGACAAAGTAGTTCATTTTTTTGTGAATACTTAAATTTTTAAACATTACAATCCTTCAGTACTATTTTTACTGAATGATAACATATTATTTGTGATTATTTTGTAATTTTTTTACAAATGTGTCTGAATTGTCATTTTTTTAAAGATACATAAACTGAGATAAAAGAATAATTATGACAACCAAACTAAAAGGGAAAAAGTGGCTTTTAAATACCCATGGATTTATTTTAAAAAGTTTTTGATTAATTCCTCTAAGACCAAGCCATGAGCCTAAAAATGCTTTTATTGCTAGAAGAGTTTGAAAATGTGACAATGAACCGTTTTCAATTTTGCCAAAAATCTGAGAGATTAGATATAGCCCGCTGGCAACGGCTACCATTAAAGCATAAGGGACAACTTTTCTTACATGAATCATAATCGCTTCTCTCGCTTTCTTATGTTCATCATCATTAAGGCTTTGACTCATTTTAGACAAAAAAAGAACATCAATGAACAGAAAGCCTCCATAGATAAAGACAGAAAAAATGTGAATAGTATGAATAAATGTGTAAGTGATAGCCAATCCTTTTTTTGTGGATTTTATCATAAGTTGGTATAAACAGATTTGTTTTATATCAATATCATAACTATACATTTAGACTTTTTAGATAAAATCACAAACTAAAAAATCAATACAAAGAATAAATATAATGCAAAATACAAAAGCTAGAGTTAATATTTACGCACTGCTATCTCGTATACTGCTACAAGAGCTAGATGAGAAGATGCTTCAAACAATCAAGAATGATGAAAATATTTTAGATTTTTTTCCAACACTAAAAGAGTGGAAGCCTTTTCAAGATGTTGAAAATAAGAAGCTTTTGGAAGAGTACTTAAATCCTGATTTTGTAAATTTATCTCTCTTGCACCTTATACCTTATGAAACCTTTTACACGAGAGAAGACCAAAAGATTGAGACAGGCGGAGCTAACCCTGTAACTGATATGTACAGCGCATATAATTTTATGGTTGATTATGAGGCTGCTCGCACTGTTGCTGCTGATCATATCGGTATAGAGTTGGAATTTATGCATCATTTGGTTGCAGCTGAGTTAAAAGCCTTAGAAGAGGGTGACAAAGATGCCGTGAAGGTGCTTCAAGAGATAGAGAAAGAGTTTTTAAATAAACACCTTTTGCAGTGGGCGCCGCTTTATCTGATAAATGTAAAATATGAGGCTAGAACACCTCTCTATTATGATGTTGCGGATATGGCGTTGGAGTTTATTCTTAGCGATAATGAGTATCTAATCAAAGAGCTGAATATTTAAATGATACAGCTTAAGGCTAGCCGTTGTGTTCGTTCGCTCTCAAAAGAGAGTGAGTGTAATAAATGTGAAGTCATCTGCCCGACAGAGGCTATCGTAGTGGCTAACAATCCGCTTCCAAGCATTAACTTCTCCGCATGTGTTGAGTGTGGTGCCTGTGATGCGGTATGCCCAAATGAGGCACTTTCTTTAGATGATTTTAGTTCGATAAATTTCTTTTTTAGCTTTATGGAAGATGAAGATAACCTGATTTCTTGCAGAAAAAATGTCCCATGCATAGCGTCTTTAAATATAGAAAACATTATCTCAATGGCGCTGCTTAAAAAAGAGATGATTTTTGATATGGGACATTGTGATGAGTGCTCAATAGCGCATAAATGTAAGCCGGAGATTGAGAGAAATTTTGAAGAAGCTTCTTATGTGCTGAAAGCTATGGAAAGCGAAGCTGTCATAAAACTTGAAAATGTTAAGTATGAAAAAGCAGAGATAGGCGAAAAAAATATTAGTAATAGAAGAGAATTTTTTAGCAAAATAAATCTAAAAAATATGGTTAAGACAAAAATAGAGTTTGAAAAAGAGATACAAAAAGCAACAGATGAGCTGGTTGCACATACTCTGCAAAAAAGCGATATAGCGCTTTTAAAACAAAAACGCATTACAGATAGAAGAAAGCTTTTTTTTACAGCACTAAAAAGAGTTGAAAAGCCGTCTGTTTATCATATTATTGAGGCAAGTGAACTATCGTTCACTTCAATGAAGTTGCTCAGTAGTGATACTTGTACTGCATGTCAGATGTGTTACAGAGTATGCCCAAGCGGGGCTCTTAGCTCAGATGTTAAAAATTCTAAGATAGATTTTGACCCATTTTTGTGTATAAAATGCCATATTTGTCATGATGTATGTGAGCCAAAAGCAATTACACTTTCGCCATCTTACAGAGTAAAAGAGTTTTTTGAGCCTGAAGTTCAAAATTTGATTACTTTTAGTGTAAAAAGATGTAACGAATGCAGTGTTATTTTTAGTACAAACTCTAACGAAAAACTCTGTTACAGATGCAAGGCAGAAGATGAGGAAGCAAGAGAACTTTGGGGTATAAGAGGAGATATATAATATGATGAACAATGGCAATGAGATATCTCATCACACAAAACTTTACGGCTTTATAGGTGAATATGCCGCTCAGAGCAGTATGTCGGCAACACTGAATAAGCTGTTTAAATTAGAAAACAAAAATGCGATGATGATTCCTATGAATATACGCGAAGATGACTTTTTTTTCACGCTTTCAAACATGAGAAAATCACATGTAAACGGGGCAATGATATCTAATGAATATGCAAAAAATGTGGTAGAGGTTTTGGATGAAGCCAGCGAAGCTGTTAAGTGCTCCGGAATGTGTGACATTTTAATAAGAGACGAGCAAAAACTTATCGGAGAAATTGTCGGCATGCGAGTGCTGGTAAAGTTTTTAAAAGATAAAAATGTTAAAAAAATAGCTCTTGTGGGGATAGGTTCAAGAGCAAAAGCATTTAGTTTTTTTGCAAACAGTTTTGACATAAGCTACTTTTATGACGACCTAGAGAAGCTTATGAATTTTACAAAAGAGATGGGTATCGTAAATGCAGATATAAACCGTATAGCAGAGGGGATGGATATAAACCTCTTCTCTTATGATGCAGTAGTCGATTTTTCTGATTTTGACACTCTGGATATGATAAGCGGGCTTACTGCTCTAAATATTGATATGAAGCAAAAAAAAGAGTTTTCAGCACTTAAAGTAAGAGCAAATGAGGTGGGAGCAACTTACATTGGTTTTGATGATATGTTGGATGAGATAAGCAGCGGTGTTTTTGAGTTTTTAAAACAGAAGAGACATCTAGAGCATGATAAAAGTGATATGAAATTTTAAAAATAAGGAAGTAATGTGAAGAAAGAAGATTTAAGTAGTTTAAGAGCAGATTTTGACAAATTTGTACAAGATAGTTGTCCAAGCGGTGAAATGCAACAGAGAGACCCAGATGCTGGAGATAAAGAGGATGAGGAGCCTGTTCCTCAGTTTGTAGATGCATTGACCGCTAAACTTTTGGCTCCGGCACTTAGCGGAGTTTATCTATCAAGACTTGATATAAAAAGGATTGCAGAAGCTATTGATGAATCTCTTCCAATAAAAGAGCGTATCAAGATGGTTAGGTCTCTTTTTAGGCACACGAACTCCAAAGTGTATTTAAAAGGTGCTTTTGATGAGATAAACAAACATATAAATGGGCGAGTTTTAATCTACCAAGAGCTTAGTGAGGCATTTCCGGCATCTAAGCCGATTTTTGATGAACACGCAAGCAAAGCTAAGAAAACTATGAAGATGTTTGAGCAGATTATAGAGGATTTTGAAGAGATAGGGCCATCAGACGACCCCATTTTTATTTAAAACAAAAATAGCGAAGCATTTGCTTCGTTGCTATACCCCAAGAGTACTTCTTCACTTTGTTCAGGGCGCGCTCGTCACATACTTTAAGTATGCTTCCTCATTATGCGCCTCGCAACTACATTACTCTTTTAGTTTTAACAGTGCTTTCTAAATACTATTTTCTAGTGACTGTCATTGCGAACAAAGTGAAGCAATCTAAAAGAGGGTTATGAAAGAAGCCTCTTAAATAATATTTTGAAACTGCAGCCATCCCTGCCAAATAACTGCACTTAAAACTCCTGCTATAAAGCCGGCAACAATGTCGTCAGCTACGACGCCGACTCCGCCTTTAGCTTCACGGTCAAGTCTGCCTATAATTGATGGTTTTGTTATATCAAAGTATCTAAATAATATGAAAGAGAGCAAGCTTTGAACTAAAAATCCGTTTTGCAAATTAGTTACTTCGCCTATACTTATGCTTATGGCAGGTGCCACGCTAAGCGCAAACCACATACCTGCAAGCTCGTCTATTACGATTCGCTTGTCGTCGTGAATGTTACTTTTTGCCTCATATTTGTTAATCTCACGAATAGCAATTATAGAGATTAAAATGGTTGCTAAAAATAGAGTTTGAGCATCAAAATAGATAAGTATCAACATCCCAAGAGGAAGTGAAACAAGAGTTCCGACAGTCCCTGGGGCTTTTGGAGAGAGCCCACTATAGCCTAGTGTTATAAAAAACCAGTTCATATTTTTCCTAAGTAAGAGATGTAGTTTGGTACAATTTCATCAACTCTAAGTAAAAATCATTTTCTGTGTGTTCTTCTAATAGTCCTTCAGTAGGAAGAATGTCATAGTAGAGTTTTTCTAAATTTCTAAATCTGTTTGGATGAAGTTTTGATAAGATAACTGCTGAAATCTCTTTTCTCATAAGTATTGTCGGAGGTAAAATACCAAGTTCTAGGAGTTCTAAAATAGAGTTTGAATGATAAGATATTTGGTGATGTTGCCCGTGCGGACATGTGTTTTTACTAACAAGCGTTGTACATTTGTCGCAGTAAACATATTCGCTTGCCACCATAATCTCTATATCTATTCCGATTACTTTATCAATAATTGATTTGTTTGAGTTGCAGTCATAAAACATACCAAGACCGGCGTGATTTCTGCCAATGGTCAGTTTATTGCAACCATAATTTTTTGCAACAATCGCATCAAGAATTATTTCGTTGTATCCGGCAAAAATATAGCTATTTTCAAGAGGAACAACAACTACATGATTTTTTGTTAAAAAATTGTTAATAAAAAAATCAAGCGCCTCTTTTCTTATCTCATAACTTAAATTTGATTCATTATATGGTTTTAACAAAAATATAACAAGCAAGTCTGTATTTTCAAGAGTTTGACGAATCAGTCTCTCATGCGCTCTGTGAAGAGGATTTGCTCCCATTACAAGAGCTGTTGTGTGCTTTGCATCTATGAGTTTTTTTGCATCAGCTATTGTTTTTTTATTGCTGTTTCTAGATTTATCCAAAATGGTGTATTCACCGCTAACGGCAAGCGAGCCTAATCTATATAGCGTTGCCAGAACACCGGGGTGAGAAATGTCGTCTGTGCCGTATATCTGTTTAATTCTGTCGCTTGGGTCAATATGAAAAACTTCATCAACTATCAAAGAGGCAAATGGTTTTTCATCAAAAATAATTATAACCTCTTCACCTTTTTTTAGGGAGGCAAGTACTTCTGCATTCATTTTCCCAGATGGAGCCAAAATGAAAGGAAAAGGAAATGATTTGCCGTTAATCAATCCTGTCTTTAAAACACTTTTGCTCTGCTCCTCATTCATCAGTGATTCAACGGGAGAGAGTAGCCCGTCTTTTAGAAGCTCAAGCGCACCTGCTGCTTCTTTATCTATTAAAAGAGTTTTATTTTTTCTTGACGATGTCATATTTCTTCCGCTTTTCCCATAAACTTTTACGGCTAATTCCAAGTTTTTTAGATAATTCAGTATCTGGAAATTTATGTTGATAACTTAAAACTATAAATTTTACATAATCTTCAATCGGAAGAATTTCACCCTGATCAAAGATATTGTTTTCACTTTTAATCTCTATTATCTCATACTCATCGTCTTCTATTTTATCAGTGCTGGATATGATAGTTTTTTTGCTTTCTATCAGTGCATAGAGAGCTTTTCTATCGCTCTTTTTTAGGGTCTGAAAATCTATAATATAGATTAGTGAATTTCCCGTAATCGACTCTATCTCGCTCATTGCTTTTGAATCACTAAGAGTTATAAAATGAAGCGGTAAATTCTTCTTTTTTGCATATTCAAACGCAAAAGAGTCTGCATGTTTTTGATAAGCAGATGATATAAAAAGAGGAAGTTCAATATTGTCAAAATTGTGTTCGTTCGAGAGTGACGAAAATGTGTGCGTTAGGTATTTGTCGTATGCGGCGTTTCTTTTTTTTAATTTTTCATAATCTTGATAGTGATTTATTTTTCTAATAAGCTCTTCAATCATAAAAGGCTTTAGTATGTAATCTTTTGCTCCTGCAGAGAGAGGCTTAGAAACCGTGTCGTTGCTGATGTATGAAACCATTAAGATAATAATTGACTTTTTAAATGTTTCAATTACAGGGTTGAAATCTTGACCATTAATATTTGTTGATAGTAAAACAACATCGTAATTATTACTTTTTATGGCATCTTTTGTTGATGTACACATTTCGCAAATATGACCCAGTTCACCTAATTTTGTCGCTATACTCTGGGCTAAATAAACTTCATTCTCTATAATTAATATCTTCATATTTTTGTCCAATCAAAATATTTTAAATTTGCGTTTGCAATTACTCCAACGCCTTCACCTCTGCCAATAAAACCAAGTTTTTCGGTCGTTGTTGCCTTTATGTTCACCCTTTGGCTCTCTATATTTAAAATAGTGCTAAGCGTTTTTCTCATAAGCAGTTTATAGTTGCTTATTCTTGGCTTCTCTGCCGCTATGGTTATATCTACATTTACAATTACAAATCCAAAATTGCGAAGTTTTATAACAACTCTTTTTAGCAACTCTTTAGAATCTATATCTTTGTATAAGTCGCTGTTATCAGGAAACATCATACCGATGTCTCCCATCCCAGCAGCACCGAGCAGAGCGTCTATGAGAGCATGTATCGCCACATCCCCGTCACTGTGTGCAATAAACCCATAATCTGAATCTATCTTCACGCCACCAAGATACATGTCGCCTTTTGTATCAAAAGCATGAACATCAAAGCCGACTCCGCTAAGAGTGTCATTTGATGGCGGGGCAAGACATGTAAGTTTTTTTAAATCTTCTATATGAGTTATTTTATGAGCCGACTCTTCGCCTAAAATAAACTCTCTTTTTCCGCCGTTTGCAACTATTGCGCTGCTCTCATCTGTAAACTCCTCTTTTTGAAGAAGTGCGCTTTTTAGTGCAGCCGTAAGTGAGAGTTGTGGCGTTTGAACTCTTTTTACTCTATCTCTGTCAATGGTTTTATCATCATAAACAATGGTATCGGTTACTTTGAGATATGGAACGATGCAATCGCTCTTGCCGATATGAGAGATTATATTATTTAAAAATTCATCACTTATGCAAGAACGCGCAATGTCGCTTACAAGAACGAACTCCGTATTTACCTCTTTAAGAGAGTTTTTTAGAGACTCCTGTCTTGTTGCGCCGCCCTCAACAAATGTATAATCTGCATAATGTTTCATAAACTCAATATCATCGGCGGATGAAGTTATAATAATTTTACTAAAATATTTAGTTTTTTCACATTTACCTGCTACAAATTGCCACAATGGGTAACTTCCAACTCTAAGCCACTGCTTTTTAACACCTAGCTCAAAACGCGATGAACTACCAGCTGCAAGTAAAATAAGCGTCAAATTAGACAATCGGACTCCTGAAATTTTAAGTGTTACGAAATTATACACACCAAAAGCTTTTTTTTATCTTGAATTGGCGTAAATTATTAACTCAAATAATCAACTTAATATTATATTAATTTTATTTGATTATATTTCCAATACTTTAATATGTATTATATATAATTTTTATAGGAGAGAGTAATGAGGACATCATGGGTAAAAAAGCGTCAAAATGATCCTGTTAGAACACAGATGTATTACGCTAAAAATGGTATTGTTACCGAAGAGATGGAGTATGTAGCGAAAATAGAAAATTTATCTGCTGAGCTAGTTCGCAGTGAAATTGCAAGAGGAAGATTGATTATTCCTGCAAATATAAATCACACTTCATTAGAGCCTATGGCAATAGGAATTGCAGCTAGATGTAAAATAAATGCAAATATCGGCTCATCTGCAATAGCATCAGATGTTCAAGGTGAAGTTGAAAAGATGCAAGTCTCTCAACACTATAAAGCTGATACGGCAATGGATTTATCAACAGGCGGCGATTTAGATGAAATTCGCAAGGCGGTAATTGCATCATCAAAAATCCCAATCGGAACGGTGCCTATATATCAGATACTTCATGATGTAAAAAACAAAATAGAAGATTTAAGCATAGAAGTTATGCTTGAAGTTTTAGAGCGTCAGGCAAAGCAAGGTGTTAGTTACTTCACTATTCATGCCGGTTTTTTGCTTGAGACCATGCCAAAAATTGCTAAAAGAAAGATGGGAATAGTAAGCCGTGGCGGAAGTCTTATGGCGGCATGGATGATGCACTATCACAGAGAAAATCCATTTTATACGGCATATGATGAGATTTTAGATATTTGTGCAAAGTATGATGTTGCGCTATCTTTGGGTGATTCACTTCGTCCGGGATGTTTGGCAGATGCCAGCGATGATGCTCAACTCGGAGAGCTTAAAGTTTTAGGCGATTTAACGCTTCGTGCTTGGGAAAAAAATGTTCAGGTTATGATAGAGGGTCCCGGACATGTTCCGCTAAATCAGGTTGAACGCAATATGAAACTTCAACGCGAACTTTGTCATGAGGCTCCTTTTTATATACTAGGACCATTAGTTACGGATATCGCTGCGGGTTATGACCATATAAGTTCGGCTATCGGCGCGGCAGTCGGCGGATGGCACGGGGCCAGTATGCTCTGCTATGTTACGCCAAAAGAGCATCTTGGACTTCCAAATGCGAATGATGTAAGAGAGGGAATTATCGCTTATAAAATAGCGGCTCATGCGGCAGATATTGCAAGAGGAAGAAAAGGTGCGAGAGATATTGACGATGAGATGAGTGATGCTAGATATAGCTTTAACTGGGAGAGACAGTTTGAACTGGCACTCGACAGCGAGAGAGCTCGTGAATACCATGATGAAACGCTACCTCAAGATGTATTTAAAGAAGCAGAATTTTGTTCAATGTGCGGACCTAAATTTTGTTCTTATAAAATAACTCAAAGCATCATGGACAATCCAGAAGCGATTGAAAAAATAGCACAGGAAGTAAGAGATAGGGATGCTAAAGAGGCATTAGAAGCTCTTGGAGCTTAAAAAAGATAATTAATTGATATAGGATAATTTTTGTCTTATTTAATTATGGTAAAGTTTCGTCTTAAAAAAAAGAGATAGTGTTAAAAAAATAAAAATTAAGGAAAATAAAAAATATGACTAAAGATATTGTAAATTCAGCATTATCAAAAGTTTTATATCCAGGTTTTACTAAGGATATTGTAACTTTTGGTTTTGTTAATAGTATAGAGATAAGCGGAAGTGATGTAAGTTTTAATGTAGATATTACATCAAGCGCACCTGAAGTTGCACAGCAGATTATAGATGATGCAACGGCAGAGTTAAAAGCAGTCGGTGCCGGTAATGTCAGTGTAAATATAAAAGCTCCAAAAATGCCCGAAGCTCCAAAGCCAAAAAGCAAAAACATAGCACCTCACATCAAAAACTTTTTAATGGTTAGTTCTGGCAAGGGCGGGGTTGGCAAATCAACAACTTCAGTAAACATTGCTATTGCACTTGCTGCGCAGGGTAAAAAAGTAGGATTGCTTGATGCCGATATTTACGGACCGAATATCCCTCGTATGTTGGGCATAGCAAACATTAAGCCTGAAGTTACAGGAAACAAAGTTCTTCCGATTAAAGCTTATGGATTAGAGGTTATGTCTATGGGTTCGCTTATGGAAGACGGTCAGTCGCTTATGTGGCGCGGTGCTATGATTATGAAAGCAATCGAGCAGTTTTTAAGAGATATTTTATGGAGTGACTTAGATGTTTTAGTTATCGATATGCCTCCGGGAACAGGTGACGCTCAGCTTACATTAGCTCAAAGCGTACCCGTAACTGCGGGACTAACGGTTACAACTCCTCAAGCTGTTTCTCTTGATGACTCTCGCCGTTCACTTGATATGTTTAGAAAATTAAACATTCCAATAGCCGGAATTGTTGAGAATATGAGTGGATTTATAGCGCCTGACACTGGTGTGGAGTATGATATTTTTGGAAAAGGAACCTCTCAACCTATGGCTGATGAGTTCAATACTAAAATAATCGCTGAGATTCCAATTGAGCAAAGCATAAGAACCGGCGGAGATGAGGGTAAGCCTATCACATTCGTAAATCCTACAAGTGAGAGTGCTAAACGCTATATGCGTGCAGCGGAGTCAATCTGGGCTACAATAGAAGCTGTAAATGCGCAGGGCGGAGCTAGCAATGAGAGCGTTCAACCGACAACACCTCCGGGTGTGTCTGCCTGCAGCACTAAGCACTAGTTTATAAAATTAAAGTAGTAACGCACTTGCTGCGTTGCTCAACTCGTCACATACTTCAAGTATGCTTCCTCGTTTGCGCCTTGCAATTACATCACTCTTTTAATTTTTCTATCTCTTGTGTGGCACTAAAGCTTGACGTATAAAGTGTCAGAAGACTTCTGTTGCGTAATAAACGCTTCCTTGCTAGACTCCTTGAATCTACATCACTCTTTTAATTTTTATTGCTTTTCTCTTTTATGTGGCACTTTGTTTTTTTAAGAGATAGATTTTTTGAGTAAATTTCGTTAAAAAAACTAAACTGTCTGAACGAAGTGAGTTTTTAGTTTTTAGAAATTTATGAGAAAAGTCCTTAAAAAAAACAACTTGTGCTACGATTTTTGGGTACTTTTTTTAAAAAAGTACCAAAGAAAAACATAGTTAATAATTAAAACTCATCACCTGTTTTAAACATATCAGCTTTAAATTCAACTATCTTATTTCTTCCTGTATCTTTTGCAACATATAGAGCCGTATCAGCATATTTAATACATTTCCAGATAGTATCGCCATCGGTTGGGAATTTTGCCATACCTATACTTATGGTTTTTTTCAAAGCCTCAGCGTTGCCGACATCAAAAGATAGTGCGCCAAATGCAGAGTGAATTTTTTTAGCAACTGCCATTGCTCCTTCGTCTGTCGCATTGCATAGCATAATTACGAACTCTTCTCCACCGTAACGAATTGCCAAATCAGATTCACGAATGCTATCTTTTAGGATTTTAGAGAGCGCAACAATAACCTTGTCTCCTATATCATGTCCATAAGTGTCATTTACCATTTTAAAGAAGTCAACATCCAGCATCATAACGCTGTATGTGTCTTTCTTTCTATCTGCTTGACTCATTATTTTATCTATCATCTCTTCTAAAAATCTTCTGTTGTATAATCCGGTCATTCCATCGCGAAGTGAAGTGTCTTTTAGTTTTTCCATTAAGATTTGGCTCTCTATAACAGGTTTAGCCGCTTCAAGGTAGTGCCTGATGCTTGAGATATTTTTCTTCATAAGTTCAACTTCATTTCTATCTTCTGATGTCATAGAGACAGTCAAAGAAATATCATGATTGATATTAAAAGGGATACAAACATAGTCTATATCTAAAGCAACACAAGCTCGGCATAGATTTGGAAACTCAGTTGAGATAGTTACGCTATTTGTTCTATGGGCTCTGCACTCCATGGCATTTTTATTTGTTTTTTCAAAACAGATAGTATCATTTTCGGTGCTGTAAATTAGTTTTCTCTCAGAAGTTACATTGTTTACTTCATAAAAAGCAAAATGTCCAACATGGTATTTTAGTTTAAGTATGTCTATAATTCTCGTATATACTTCATCTTTTGAGGCATCGAGCTCTATTGTTTTTTTGAATTTATAGATATCAGAGAGTTCACTTATAATTGTTTTTGCTTCATGCAATGGGTCGCTAGAAGCATTTCTTTGTGGTATAAAAGTCGCAAGATTATGCTTAATGTCCCCAAAAGTCTCTTGCATTTTGTGAAATAGAGAGTTCATCTGTTCTACAACATTTTTAGCATCTCCGCCGACTTTTGTTGAAAATTTATGTGTAAAATCTCCACTATATGCTTTTTTAATACCACTTTGTAGATTTGAAAAAAGATTTAAGTATGGGGATACATAATAATTTATTAAAACAAGTACAACAATTATAAATAGTAGATTTATTCCTAAGATTTTAAGTATAGTCATCATACCACTGCTTCTCATATCGCTTATATCAAACTCCATACTTATAATACCAAGAGTATCGCCTCTATTTACATTGTGGCATGATATACAGTTTGTGTTGTCAATAGGGGTTGAAGCTTTATAAGGGATAGTAACTCTCAGAGTGCTGCTTTTTGCATTTTCAGTGATTTTTTGTACACTCTCTCCGGTTCTTAAAACCTCTTTGTCTATCTCATCTCTAATTGTTTCTGCATATAAACCTTCGCCGTATTGAGCAATAACTTTTTCTCCTCTTGCAATCCATAGAGATTTTATGTTGTTATTTGTTGCAATTTTGTCCAAAAAGTATTGTCTTTTATCCATCATGCCGTTAACCATATGAGCGGTCAATCCATCTTTTACAATATTTGCCGCCATTTGCGACTTTTCAACTGCGCTGTTTATGCTGTATTCTCTAAAGTTAAGAGATATGTTGACGATTGTTGCCGCCGTTAATCCTAGAAGCATAAAAGTAACTATAAGTAAGAGTCTGGATTTTGTTGTCATATAAATCGCTTTGTAATAATTTTTTGTGATAATAGTATCTAAGAAAATATAAATTTAGTTTGAAATAACAATTAATTATTCAACAGTTACGCTTTTTGCCAAATTTCTGGGCATATCAACATCATTTCCTAGTCTTATAGATATTTCTAAAGAGAGCAGTTGTAAAACAACCATCATCTCAAAAAATTCTAACATGTAGTGGCTGCATGAAGAAATTTGTATAAAATCATCTGCTTTGTCAAACTCAATTTGACTTATGGCACAGATTGTGGAGTCTCTGGCACTCAGCTCTTCAACATTACTTTTTGATTTTTCATAGTGGAGATGTTTTGGTAATAGTGCGATGGTAAATAGTTCAGGGTCAGCAAGTGCAATAGGACCATGTTTCATTTCACCGGCTGGATAACCCTCAGCATGCAAGTATGAAATTTCTTTGAGTTTTAAAGCGCCCTCAAGTGCTAACGGATAAAAAATATCTCTGCCTATAAAGAAAAAGCCGTGACCGTGAAGATATCTTTTTGATAATCTTTTTATTCGTTCATGCATATCATCTGTTACTTTTACATGAGAAGGAACTTCACGAAGAAGAGAGATATGCGAAGCTATTTGGCTTTGACTAAGAGAATTTTTTAATTTTGCAATAAAGAGAGAAAGCATCCAAAAAACTGTTACTTGTGTTGCAAAAGCTTTAGTTGAAGCCACGCCTTTTTCTATGCCGGCTCTTGTTAGTATTGTCGCATCGGCTAATCTTACCATTGAAGAGTTGTCAACATTACAGATAACTAAAGTTTTCAATCCCGCAGCTTTAGCCATCTTCAGAGTTTCTAGCGTGTCGGCAGTTTCACCGCTTTGAGAGATCACTACAAAAAGAGTATCTTTGCTCATAATAGGCTCTCTGTATCTAAACTCACTTGCAATCTCTAGTGAAGTTTTTATTTTAGAGTAGCGCTCAAGCAGGTATGATGCGCTCATAGCAGAGTGGTATGAAGTTCCGCATGCGCAAAGTTTTATCTCGTTTATGCCATCAAAGAGAGTTTTGTCAAGCTCGTCAAATAAAATTTCATTATCACTCAATCTTCCCATCAAGGTATCGGAAATTACAACGCTCTGCTCATAAATCTCTTTTTCCATAAAAAATCTAAAGCCATCTTTTTGAGCCAGCAGCTTATTTTGTGAGAGCGATGAAAATTTAGCCTCTTTTTTTGTTTTGTTTTTGTCAAAGATAGCTATCTCTTTTGGCGTTACATATCCGTAATCGCCGTCTTCAAAATAGTTTACATTCTGGCAATGCCCTATTAGCGGTGTGTCTGAAGATGCAAAATATTTTTCATTTTCGCCGTTAATTCCAACAAGCATAGGTGAGCCGTGTTTTGCAAAGAAGATTGTTTCAGGCTCTGTCTTTGTGACTAGTAAAATAGCGTAGGCACCGTGAAGCTCTGAGACTGTTTTGGCAAAAGCTTCAAAACTGTTTTTTGCGTTTTTTTGATTTTTTTCAAACTGATGAACTATAACCTCGGTATCTGTCTGGCTTAAAAATGTAACACCGTTTGCTTGAAGCTCTTTTTTTAGAGTTGCGTAGTTTTCAATGATTCCGTTATGAACGACATAAGAGTTTTCGCCTAAATGCGGATGAGCATTTAACTCAGTAGGTTTTCCGTGCGTTGCCCATCTTGTATGTCCGATACCTACAGCAAAACCCTCTGTTATGAAATCTTTTGTTTTTTCTTCAAGGTTTACAAGTTTTCCGACTGCTTTAAAGTTTGAAAAGTGCCCATCCTCTAAAACAGCTATCCCGGCAGAGTCATAACCGCGGTATTCTAACTCTTTAAGCCCGTCTAATAAAATTTGTTTTGTGTTCTTTTGACCCAAATATCCGACGATTCCGCACATATTAGTTGCCTTTTGTTAATAGTTCATGAATTTTTCCGACATTATTGCATATATCGTTTTGTTTTTCAATTAAGAAGCTGTCTCTTACTTTATGTTTTGTGCTGTGAATCTTTGCAGTTACTATATTTATGTGAAGTTCTTCAAAACACTCCATAATATAAGCTAGCAAACCTTTTTGATTTTGCGTACTAATTATTACTTCAGCATGTGTGAGCGAGTGTTCACAATCTATGCTTATTTCACTTTTGTGTATTGTTACATCTTTTAGTTTTATGTGCTTATTCATATCAAAAGCATTCTTGACAATATTTTCTATGCGAAGTGCTTCATTTTCATCAACATGTTCTATGAACTCTATCTTAAAATATTTTACACTATCAAATAGCGTGAAGATCTCCATAGAAGCAACATCAAGATGGCTAAGCATTGCAAGCAAGTAGCCAATGTTGAGCGGAATCTTTCTATATATTTCAATGCTTAGAGATTTGTCTGCATTTATGGAGAAGATATACTCTTTTGTCTCTTTAGCTTTTTTTGCAATCTCTATAATGTCTGTTGGGGTGTGTTTAAAAAAGAAGAGATTTGATTCAACGCGCAGAAGTTTACTTTGTAATAGTTTTGGCAGCTCGATAAATTCAGGGAGTTTTACAACGCGTTTTTCTATATTTATTCTTTTTGTCGCATCGTTAATTCTTCCGAAATTTTCAGCAACTTCCAGTGTGCTGACATAGAGCTCATAAAGCAGATTTGAGCTAAAGGAGTTAAATACACCTTCTCCGACCCCATTTATATCAGCATAAGTAAGAACATAAAGAAGCTTTAGGTTTTTAACATCTTCTATATTTGACATAAATTTATAGAGTGTTTTTTCATTATGTATATTTTCTTTAAAAGCCACATTGCTCATGGTTACATGTTGTTTTACCAGAGTGATACATCTTTGTATATCTTCATCTTTTAACTTCATCTTTTTTACAAAAGGAGCTATCAGCTTTGCACCGACTTCACTGTGGTCTTGAACTCTTCCTTTTCCGGTGTCATGAAAGAGGGTTACTATTTTTAGCAGTAGTTTCTCATCATCGCTAAACTCATCATAAAGCTTTTTGATAAAAGGCTCTTTAATGTTTTCTAACGCTTCAACGCATTTGATTGAGTGAATATCTACCGGATAGTGATGATAGCCGTCAAACTGAGGCATATGAAGCACTTTTTTGAAGTTATGAAAGAGATGATGAAGTACCCCTGCATCATAAAAAAGCTTTAAAAATGAGTACATGTGTCTTTTTTTAAAGAGCTCTTTTATGAGTGTGTAAGTTTTTACTTGCAGTGGATATGATATTTTTGTGTAGGTAAGCAGATTTAAAAATCCGGCGTCAAAATGGTATGGTTTATCCGGCAGTGACACCAAAATTTCCAAGAGTCTGTTTAGTGGCTGAATCTCGAGATTATAGGAAGCGTAAACCCTGCCGTCTAACTCATAAATACCACGGCTGAGGCGGCTTTTTCTAAACCTAGAAATATTTGACATGTCAATAATGTACGCTCTGGTCATTTTTTTGACAAAAATTTGAGTAAAGTTGCTTATTCGCCACTGTGCTTCAAGGACTTTTGTTACCATTTTTTGTTGATTGGTAAATCCTAGAAGACGGCTCACTTCTGGGATAAATTCCAAAAGAAGTCTATCTTCTTGTTTTTTTGCAATTAAATGCAGAGCGCTTCTAACACGAAAAAGCAGTTCCAGCGCCATTCTGTACTCTTTATACTCTTCATCGGAAAAGAGAACTCCGGTTAAATCTTTTAGGGTTGTAACTCCATAAATAGTTTGCGCAATCCAAAATATAAGGTTGGAGTCGCGAAGTCCGCCGACACTCTCTTTTATATTTGGCTGCATTGAGTTTGGGTACTTTTTGCGTCTATATTGAGCCTCTTCAATTTTTGCCAAAATAAACTCTTTTTGATTGTATAGTCGTATTTTGTTAAGCTCTTTGCTTGTTGCGTGCCAAGTAAGAGTTGAGCCTGCTACAAATCTAGCTTCCATAAGAGAAGTTCTAATGGTAATGTCGTCTTGGCTTGCACGAAAAAGGTCATTTACTTCATGTACTCTATGTCCTAATTTCAGTCCCGCATCTAAAGCTAGGTAAAACAGTTTTTCAATAATAAGCTCACTGTTAAAACCCTCAACTCTTTCATAAACTATGAGTAAATCTATATCGCTGTGAACGCACAACTGCTCTCTGCCGTAACTTCCAAGCGCTACAATGGCTATGGGGATGGAGCTTCTCATTGGAAGATAGTTTCCAAAAATGCGTCTTAGAACTGTTTTGTACATTAAAGAGATGATGGAGTCTAACTGCTTTGTGTGGCGAACTAAAAAATCTTTGCCTTGACTTTTTTGAAACAGCTCGCTAAGAGAGGTTTTATACTCGTTTATAAAAGCTTTAAAGAGTTTAGATAGTTCGAAATTGCTGCCGTTTTTTTCTATAATATCTTCAATATGCAGAACTAAATCCAATGGCGACATCCTATTTTTTTAATATTATATTGTAATTACTCAAATTAGATATAATCCGAATGATTAAATATTTAGCAGCTTTATAGAAGGAGCAATAGATGAAAGGCATAATATTAGCAGGGGGAAGCGGAACAAGGCTCTATCCGGTAACAAGAAGCATAAGCAAACAGTTGCTCCCGATATATGACAAACCTATGATTTATTATCCGCTTTCAGTTCTTATGCTTGCCGGCATAAAAGAGATACTTATCATTTCAACGCCACAAGATATTGGAAAGTTTGAAGAGCTTTTGGGTGATGGAAGTGACTGGGGTATAAAGTTGGCGTACAAAGTGCAACCAAATCCAGAGGGGTTGGCTCAAGCTTTTATACTTGGTGAAGAGTTTATAGGCAGTGATAATGTCTGTCTGATACTTGGAGATAATATATTTTACGGTCACGGATTTACACCGCTTCTTAAAAATGCAGCTTCGTTAAAAGAGGGAGCTGTTGTTTTTGGATATCAGGTAAAAGACCCTGAGAGATTTGGCGTAGTGGAGTTTGATGAAAATCAAAAAGCCATAAGCATAGAGGAAAAACCGCAATACCCAAAATCAAACTTTGCAGTAACGGGACTTTACTTTTATGATAACAGTGTAGTTGGTATTGCTAAAAATGTAAAACCATCTCATCGTGGCGAGCTTGAGATTACATCGGTTAATGAAGAGTATCTAAAGAGAGATAAACTAAAAGTGGAAGTTCTAGGTCGCGGGTTTGCATGGTTAGACACCGGAACGCACGACAGCCTCATAGAAGCAGGACAGTTTGTGCAGACAATAGAGCATAGACAAGGGTATAAAATAGCCTGTCTTGAAGAGATTGCTTACAATAATAAGTGGATAACTAAAGAGCAGGTTTTAGAGATAGCAAAGCCACTATCAAAAAATAATTATGGTAAATATTTACAAGATTTGGTAAAAGAAAAATGAAAAATATACTCTTAACAGGTACAGCAGGTTTTATTGGCTCAAATTTTGTACCATACTTTTTAGATAAATATCCAGAGTACAAGCTTATAAACTTAGACCTTTTAACATATGCGGGAAGTTTGGAAAACTTAAAAGAGTGTGAAGACAATTCAAGATATAAGTTTATAAAAGGCGATATTTGTAATCGTGAACTTATAGAGTTTATATTTGCTGAGTACGACATACAAGGTGTCATCCATTTTGCGGCAGAATCGCATGTGGATAACTCAATTAAAAATCCGGCTGTATTTATAGAGACAAATGTTAACGGAACTTTTACTCTAATAGATGTTGCTTATAAACATTGGATGGAAAAACCTTTTACATATAAAGAAAATTATAATAATTGTAGATTTCATCATATCTCAACTGACGAAGTGTATGGAACATTGGGTGGAACAGGGTTATTTACTGAAACCACTCCTTATGCTCCAAACTCCCCATATAGTGCAAGCAAAGCCTCAAGCGATATGATAGTAAGAGCTTACAGAGAAACATACGGGATGAACACGGTTATAACAAACTGCTCAAACAATTACGGACCAAAACAGCATGATGAGAAACTTATTCCGACTATCATAAGAAACGCATTAAAAGGAAATTCTATACCTATCTACGGTGATGGCAAAAACATAAGAGATTGGCTCTTCGTTCTTGACCACTGCAAAGGTATAGATTTGGTTTATCATAAGGGCAAAATCGGAGAGACATATAACATCGGTGGAAGAAATGAGAGAACAAATCTTCAAATAGTTGATAGGATTTGTGCAATTCTTGATGAAAAAGTTCCAACAACTAAAAGCTACAAAGAGCTTATCACATTTGTAGAAGACAGAGCAGGGCATGATAGACGCTACGCAATAGACGCCACCAAGCTTGAGACTGAACTTCTTTGGAGAGCAGATGAGAACTTTGATAGCGGAATAGTTAAAACTATTGAGTGGTATTTAAACAAATATATTAAACTTTAAACATTTTGGAGAAGATAAAATGACAATAACAAAAAAAGTGACATTTATAGCGAAAAAAGACGGTATTGAGATAATGAAAGAGCTGCTAAGTGCGATGGTAGCACCTTCTAAGGCAGAGGATGGATGTATTTTTTACGATATTTTTCAGTGCAAAGAGAGACCTGAGAAGTTTTTTGCAGTGGAGACTTGGAGAGACGAGGCGGCACTTGATGGACATAGAGCTTCAGAACATTATAAAATCTATAAGTCGAGCTATGAGCAGTATTGTGAGCATAAATATAGCGATGAGTTAGAGGTTTTGGGGTAAGTTGAATTTTAAGGGGAGTGGAATGAGCTATAAACCGCCATATGCTATTACATCAAAAATAATAGATTTGATAAGCAAGATAAGTTTAAATATCGGAAAACTTGAAGCAAAGGAAGCAAATATAAATTTGCCGATGCTAAGAAAAATTAATCAAATCAAAACTATCACAGGAACTCTTCAAATAGAAGGAAATACGCTTGATGAAGAGAGAATTACAGCTTTACTTGAAGGTAAGAGAGTACTCGGAACTGTTAATGAACTTGCAGAAGCAAAAGGAGCGATAGCTCTTTATAAGCAGATGGATGCTTTAAACTTTCTTGATGAAAAAGATTTGCTAAAGTCCCATAAAATCTTGATGGACGAACTTCTCAAAAAAGCCGGAAGTTATAGAAATAGTGATGTTGGTGTCGGCGGTAGAGATGGTGTTGTGCATATTGCACCGCCACAGGCTCAAGTTCCGAAGCTCATTGGTGATTTGTTTGCTTGGTTACAGACCACGGATGAGCATCCTCTTATTGTAAGTAGCGTATTTCATTATGAGTTTGAGTTTATTCATCCTTTTGCAGATGGAAACGGTCGCATGGGAAGATTTTGGCAAAGTTTAATATTACAAAGTTGGAATAGCACTTTTAGTATTATCCCGATTGAGAGTATTGTTAGAGACAAACAACAAGAGTATTATAAAGTACTAGAAATTTGCGGAAGCGATGGAGAAAGCACTGTTTTTATAGAGTTTATGCTTGAGTCTATATTTGAAGCAATAGAAAAGGTCGGTAATAAAGTCGGTAATAAAGTCGGTAATCTTACAGAAAATCAACAAAAAATAGTAGAACAAATAAAGCAAAACAGTAAAATTTCCGCAGATAAATTATCTGAAGTTGTCGGTATATCAAAAAGAAAAATAGAAGAGAACTTAGCAAAACTAAAAGAAAAAGGGATACTGCAAAGAGTTGGTGGAACCCGCGGGCATTGGGAAGTTTTTGGAGTAGTGATTTAAACTATACCCCAAAATTTGAACCTCCACTTTTCGAAACTCCCATACTACAAACTGAAGATGAGGTAAAGTGGAGATATTCATTCACAAAAGGTGTAACTTAAGATTAGATTTGTTGGTAAAATACTAAAATTATTTCATATATTGTTTAATAATATTTTGCCACTGTCTATAGCCTTCTCCATTTAAATGAACATCATCAAGTGAATATTTAGAGTCTAAAGTTCCATCTGTTGAAAGTTTTTCATTAAGATTTATAAATTTTAGATTTTTATCTTTGGCTAGTTCTTTCAGATTTTGATTAAGTAGATTAATTTTATTGTTCAGATTTGATACTAGATTACCACCTAATATAGTAGACTGTATGAAAGGTTCTATACTACATAGTTGTAATTCCTCTATAATTTTAGAATAGTTTGAGAAAACTTCATTGACATTATTTTTGCTGCCAGAAAAATCATTAATGCCAATCATTATAAAAACTTTTTTTTGCTTCAATTTGCATACAATATCCAAGCGATTTAATATACCAACCGTAGTGTCTCCTCCAATGCCAAAATTAAGTATCTTTTTTTCTGGAAACATAATGTGCCAATCAGCTCCATCTGTAATTGAATCACCTATCATTATTATTTCTGCATCAGTTTTGAATTGCTCAAAAAAAGATACTTTGTGATAATAATTTGGGCTAAATGGTAAAGCCGATTTGCCAGATAAAGTATTTTTTATTTTTTGGATTTGCTGATACGGGAATGTCTTATAATGAGCGGTTAAAAATCCAAAGCTCCATGCCGAGAGCAGTATAGCAGTAATTAATAAAATTCTTTTTTTCACAGTTTCTCCTATGTTTTTTTTCAACACTAATTGGTAATTTTGTTTAATATTTCAACATATTAGCAAATTAAAGTTTAATATATCTACATAAACTAATAAATATGTAGATATATTAAACAGTTAGCTTTTTATTAACTCATTTGTAATCTGTTAATTAAAAAGGTAACTTTTATGAACAAAAGAGACATGGCAGGATATTTAGGAATAGACAGAACTACTCTCTACAACTGGGAAAAAAACAAACCAAACCTCTACAAAACAGTGATGAAAGGTTTAGCCTTTGATGATATGATAGAAAAAGCGGAGCAAAATCTAAACGAACTCAAAGAGCTGCAAGAAAACTTTGGCAAAATACCACCACAGTATTTGAAGACAAGTATGTCAAAGTAGTTAAACTACAAACTACGAATCAGGTGTTGAATTTTCACTTTTATGATAAAATCTTTGCTTCTGCGTGGCAATTACGCCTCTGAGAATGAATCTTCATTTATAGAGGTATATAATTAAAATTAATCCACCAAGAAGGTGGATAAATGCAAAGTGAGAAAAATAAAATAGTCCAACTCCTCGTTGGACAATAAAACAGAATAAGGGTAAACATGAGTTACTTAATGGCGATAGATGCAGGAACAGGGAGTGTCAGAGCCGTAATATTTGACACTTTAGGCAATCAGATAAGTGTTGCTCAAAAAGAGTGGACGCACTTGGAAGAAGAGGGTGTGCCAAACTCTATGAGTTTTGATTTTGAAAAAAATTGGCTTCTTGTGTGTGCGTGTATAAGAGAGTCGCTTAAGGCGGCAAATTTAAGCGGTGAGGATATAGCAGCTCTTAGTGCAACAAGCATGCGTGAGGGAATAGTTCTTTATGACAAAGACGGCAATGAGCTTTGGGCGGTTGCAAATGTCGATGCAAGAGCGAGCGAAGAGGTGCGGTTTTTAAAAGAGAATTTTAAGGGGATTGAAGAGGAGTTTTACAAAGAGTCGGGGCAGACTTTTGCACTTGGGGCAATTCCTAGAATCTTGTGGCTAAAGAACAACAGACCTGAGCTTTATGAGCGTGTTGCGA
Organism: Sulfurimonadaceae bacterium; assembly: GCA_942493175.1. Taxonomy (GTDB): domain Bacteria; phylum Campylobacterota; class Campylobacteria; order Campylobacterales; family Sulfurimonadaceae; genus Sulfurimonas. Next base: position 1,536,949 of record OW818672.1, on the reverse strand, counting down.
AAATCTCTATGATAGGGGATTGGATATTGGCACGTCTTTGCGGAGTTATCGCCACTGATCCTAGTAACGGCGGAACAACGGGGATATTCTCTTTGAAAAACCGTGACTGGATGCCTGACATGGCTAAAAAAGTCGGACTTAAAGATGACATATTTCCAAAAACTCTAGAGGTTGGAACACTTATGGGCTGTGTCACAAAAGAGGCATGTGCAGTTACTGGATTGTCGCAAAACACAAAAGTAGTAATGGGCGGCGGAGATGTTCAGCTTGGAAGTGCGGGACTTGGAGTTGTTGAGGTTGGTCAGGTAGCAATTCTTGGCGGCTCTTTTTGGCAACAGGTTGTAAATATAGATAAAAACACGCCTCCGCCACTTGACATGAACATAAGAGTAAATCCGCATGTCATCCCAAACCTCTCTCAAGCGGAGGGCATTACATTTTTTAGCGGTTTGGTTATGAGATGGTTTAGGGATGCCTTTTGCGATATGGAAAAGCTTGAGGCAAAAGAGCAGGGTGTTGATGTTTACGCACTCTTGGAAGAAAAAGCTTCAAAAGTTCCCGTCGGCTCATACGGCATTTTGCCAATATTTTCGGACAGCATGAAGTATGGCAAATGGTATCACGCAGCTCCAAGTTTTTTAAACCTTAGTATAAACCCAGAGATTTGCAACCGTGCTTCAATGTTTAGAAGTTTGCAAGAAAATGCTGCTATAGTCTCAAGTATAAACCTTGATAAAATAAGAGAGTTTACAAATATAAAAATAGAGACAATAGTCTTTGCGGGCGGTGCCAGCAAAGGCAGACTTTGGCCTCAAATAGTTGCAGATGTTACGGGATGCAGAGTCAAAATTCCTCGTGTTACAGAAGCAACAGCACTAGGGGCCGCAATGGCTGCCGGAGTAGGTGTGGGAGTATATAAAAATATAGCAGATGCGGCAAAAGAGTTGGTTGTTTGGGATAGAGTTTATGAGCCAGATTTAGAGAACAAAAAAGTATATGATGAGATAAAAATAAAGTTTCAAAAAGCTTACGAAGTGCAATTAAAGTTAGTTGATGATAATATTACAACTTCAATGTGGAAAGCGCCTGGCTTAGTAATATAAGCCAAAACTAAATGGTGTTTTGCAAACTAGTTTATTAAAGAGACATCTTGATAAACTGATAATAATTCAAGGAAATTTATGTATTTATTTACGAGTGAAGTAGTTAGCCCAGGGCATCCTGACAAGTGTGCGGATATTATTGCAGACAGTATAGTTGATAAGTTAATTATCGGAGACCCAAAATCAAGAGTTGCATCAGAGGTTTTTGTTGCAGGAAAACATATAGTAATCGGCGGAGAGGTAACCTCAAAAACTAGAGTAACAACCGAAGATTATAAAAAAATTGTTCATGATGCACTTGTAAACATAGGTTATGACGGAAATCCGTACTTCACAAAAGAGGAGTGTCTTCACCCAGAAGAGGTAGAACTCCAAGTCCTCCTAAACTCTCAATCTCCAGATATTAACCAAGGTGTTGACCAAGAAGACGGCGAGACCGGTGCCGGTGATCAGGGAATTATGTTTGGTTACGCAGACATCGAGACAAAAAACTATATGCCGAGTGCTATCACTTACGCAAGAGTTTTGATGGAGAAGGTTTATAACTTTGCTAAAGCAAATCCTTCAAAATTGGGTGTTGACATCAAGACTCAGGTTACTATGGATTACGGTAAAAAAGAGAACTTCGAGAACTGCAGACCGCAAAAAATCCATACTATCGTAGTATCTGCTCCATGTGTAAATACGATGGATATCAATACAGTTAGAAAATTAATCGGCGAACTTATCGACGATGCAGGGCTTCCTGTGGAGCTTTATAACAAAAACGATTGTATTATTCACATCAATCCGACAGGCAAATATGTATCTCACTCATCACTTCACGACTCAGGTTTAACGGGCAGAAAGCTTATAGTTGACAGCTTTGGCGGTTATGCACCGATTGGCGGCGGAGCACAGAGCTCAAAAGATTATACTAAAGTTGACAGAAGCGGACTTTATGCGGCACGCTACATTGCAAAACATATCGTCGCAGCTGGTCTTGCTAAAAAAGCACTTGTTCAGATCTCTTACGCGATAGGCGTTGCACGCCCTACTTCAGTTGCAGTTGATACATACGGAACTGTAATCAACGGCTTAGATGATGACAAACTCTCAGAGTTCGTACTAAATAACTTCTCCCTAACTCCAAACTGGATTACACGAAAATTCAATTTGGATTATCCGTCAAAAGAGACATTTTTGTATGCAGATGTGGCCGCTAGAGGTCAAGTTGGACAGAGTGACTACCCTTGGGAACAGTTAGACGAAGTTGAAAAATTTGAGGCTTTAAAGTAATTTATGAATTTAAGAGAAAAAATTTTATCAGGTCATAGAGTGAGCTTCGATGAGGCTCTATCTCTTTATGATATGGATTTCTTTGAGCTTGGCGAGTTAGCGGACGGTATAAGAAAAAAGCTTCACGGTAAAAAAACATACTACAATATTAACCGTCATATAAATCCTACAAATGTCTGTGCGGATGTTTGCAAGTTTTGCGCTTACTCTGCTACAAGAAAAAATCCAAACCAATATACAATGACTCATGAGCAGATAATGAAAATTGTAAAAGATGCAGTTTCCCGCGATATTAAAGAGGTTCATATAGTTTCGGCGCACAACCCAAATACGGGGCTTGAGTGGTATCTTGATATTTTTAAAAAGATTAAAACCGCATATCCTCAGTTGCATGTAAAAGCTTTGACTGCCGCTGAAGTGGATTTTTTATCTCGTGAATATGGCAAAAGCTATGATGAGATACTTGATTTGATGATAGAAAACGGTGTTGACTCTATGCCTGGTGGCGGTGCAGAGATATTTGACGAGAAGGTTCGTGACTATATCTGCAAAGGTAAAGTTACATCCGACCAGTGGCTGGAGATTCACCAAAAGTGGCATGAGAGAGGTAAGAAAAGTAATGTAACTATGCTTTTTGGACATGTGGAGAGCAGAGCCAACCGCATAGACCATATGATGCGCATAAGAGAGCTTCAAGATAAAACGCACGGCTTTAACTGCTTTATCCCTCTTGTCTATCAGACAGAGAACAATTACCTAAATATAAAAGAACCGATAACTGCAAATGAGATTTTAAAAACTATGGCGGTTAGCCGCATTGTTTTGGATAATGTGCCAAATCTAAAAGCATATTGGGTAACTTCTACTGTAAGTTTGGCTTTAGTCGCGCAAGAGTTTGGAGCAAATGACTTGGATGGAACAATTGAAAAAGAGTCTATAAACTCAGCCGCTGGAGCTAAAAGTGCAAACGGCGTAAAGCTGGAAGATTTTACCGCACTTATAAAAAACAGCGGTTTTATTCCAGTTGAGAGAGATAGTCTGTATAATGAGATATAACTAAGAGGATAAAAAAAATGAGCACATTGACAAAAGAGACAAGGTTAACACTCCTTTATATAGCGCTGGCATTTGCGTTCTCGATTGCCGTTAGAATGATTTGGTATTATCAGTTTAGCGGTTTTGAACAGTTTATGTTTAACGGTCAGTTTATGATAAATACAAATGACGGCTACTACTGGGCAGAAGGTGCTAGAGACATATTAAGCGGTGTAAACCAAGAAAATGACCTTTCTCCGATAACAACAGCCGCTTCTCAAATAACAGCACTGTTTGCGTACATCCTGCCGTTTTCTTTTGAGAGCGTGATTTTGTTTATGCCTGTAATTTTAAGTTCACTCATAGTTGTTCCTATAATTTTAATTGCCAAAAGCTTGGATAATTTAGAGTTGGGACTTGTAGCGGCACTGCTTGCTAGTATAGGGCACAGTTACTATAACCGCACTATGATTGGCTACTATGACACCGATATGCTAAACATAGTTTTACCTATGCTTCTTCTCTGGTCGATAATCTGGGCTATAAAAACAAATGAAAACAAATATCTTCTTATAACCGCTATTGATATTTTGGTTTATAGATGGTGGTACCCTCAGAGTTACTCTTTGGAGTTCTCATTTTTCGGACTTATACTTTTTTACACTCTGATTTGGGATAGAAAAAATCTCTATAACTACAAACTTTTAGCAATTATGATGTTTGCTATGGTAAATCTTGACGGCTTTATAAGATTCCCGGTTGTTTTGCTTGTTATGTATATCTTTAAAGAAGAGAAATTTCAAAAATATATATATCATATTTTAGCAATTTCCGTGATTGCATTTTTTGCTTCAGGCGGATTTGATCCAATCTGGGGTCAGTTAAAGGGTTATGTTTTTAAAGATGCGGTAACTGCCAGTGAGGAAGGACTAAAACTTCATTTTTACTCTGTAGTGCAGACAGTCAAAGAGGCTGGGCATATTCCATTTAATGTTTTTGCAGATCGCATCAGCGGGCATGTGATTACATTTGTTTTATCAATTGTCGGATTTATATATTTAGTTTACAGACATAAGATTATGCTACTAGCTCTTCCTCTAATCGGGCTTGGCTTCTTGGCAAGCGTCGGCGGACTTAGATTTACTATCTATGCAGTTCCTGTTTTGGCATTTGGAGTTGCGTTTTTAATCACAGAAATAGCGCGTTTAATGCCTACAAAAAAGTTAAAATTTTTAACAATAGCAACTCTATCTTTAGCTATTTTATATCCAAATATTACCCATGTACAGGATTATAAAGTTCCAACGGTATTTAATTCTGATGAGGTTAAAATTTTAGAAAAGCTAAAAGATATAGCCCAAAGAGAAGATTATGTAATCTCTTGGTGGGATTACGGCTATCCTCTTAGATATTATAGTGATGTTAAGACACTAATAGATGGCGGAAAGCACAGTGGAAGCGTAAATTTCCCTATTAGTTTTATGCTTACAAATCCTCAGGATGTTTCTGCAAAAATGGCAAGGCTTGATGTTGAATATACAGAGAAAACTTTTAAGTTTATTAAGGAGAATGAAGAGGTAATTAAAGATAAAAATTTAACTATTTTCTCGAATATAGAACAGATAACAAAAGAGTACGGTTTTAGTGATACAAATGATTTTTTACTCTCACTTCAAACTGATATAAAATTGCCAGAAAAAACAAGGGATATCTACTTTTATTTGCCATATAGAATGATAGATATTTATCAAACGGTTGAGATGTTTTCAAACATAAATTTAATGAATGGAGAGATGAAAAATCGCCAACTTTATTATGCAACAAAGATGTTTAAACAAGAACAAAATATTGTGAATTTAGGCAATGGTGTTTTGCTTGACCTTAAAACAGCAACAATAACTATAAATAATCAAAAAATGCCGATAAAAAGATTTGTTCAAACGATGTATGATAAAGATATGAAACTTCAAAAAGATATAAAAGTTTCCAATCCTATGGCAAATATCAATGTTGTATATATGTCAAACTATAAAACTTTTCTAGTTGTTGATGAGAAAACATACAACTCTCTCTATATTCAGCTTATGGTTTTAGAAGAGTATGATAGAACATTGTTTGAAGAAGTTATAATGACCCCACATGCAAAAGTGTATAAACTAAAAATTTAACATTTTTTATGGTGGCATTAGATAGAATTTTGAATATTACAATTTATTAGGATTAGTGGATGCCAAAAAATACAACGAAAATTAAAAAATGTCTTTTCCCGGCTGCAGGTTATGGAACAAGATTTCTTCCTGCTACAAAAGCAATTCCAAAAGAGATGTTGCCGATACTTACAAAACCGCTTTTACAATATGGTGTAGAAGAGGCTTTAGGTGCCGGAGTTGAGAATATGGCAATTGTTACAGGTCGCGGAAAACGCGCAATTGAGGATCATTTTGATATCTCATATGAGCTAGAGCATCAGATAAAAGGTACATCTAAAGAGCACTATTTAACAGAGATTAGAGCTGTTATTACAAAATGTTCTTTTTCATATACAAGACAGATAGAGATGAAAGGTTTGGGACATGCAATTTTGTGTGGTGAACCTATTATAGGGTATGAGCCGTTTGCGGTAATTTTAGCTGATGATTTATGTGACAATGACGGTGACTCTGTTTTGGCTCAAATGGTAAAACTTTTTGATAAATATCAGTGTTCCATAGTTGCCGTTGAAGAGATACCACCAGAAGATAGTAACAAGTACGGTGTAATCGCAGGTAATGAAGAAGAGGAAGGCATATTTAGAGTCACTGATATGGTGGAAAAACCGGAACCTAAAGATGCACCTTCAAACCTAGCAATAATCGGCAGATATATTTTGACACCGGATATTTTTGACATTATTAGAGAGACAAAACCGGGAAAAGGCGGAGAGATTCAAATAACCGATGCTCTTTTAGCTCAAGCAAAACTAGGCAAAGTTATCGCGTATAAGTTTAAAGGCAGAAGGTTCGATTGCGGAAGCGTTGATGGGTTTGTTGAAGCTACAAACTATTTTTATAAAAAAAGTAAAAAAATATAATGAAATATCAGCATAATTTTAATCCGACTATATCTGATGAGGATATTTTTAATGAGATAATAAGAGAAAAGGAGTATATAGGTTATTACAACCTTGTGCATCAAGACACCTCTCTATTTAAAGAGTATGCTTCAACAGTTAAGCAGAAAAATATCATAGTTATCGGCATAGGCGGAAGTACACTTGGTACATATGCTATATATAAATTCTTAAAATACTCAAAAAATTTAACAAAAAAACTGTACTTTTTGGAAACTACCGACCCAATAGATATAAAATCAAAAGTAAAAAATATTGATTTAAACGACACTCTTTTTATAGTTATATCCAAATCCGGTACTACTATTGAAACAGTCTCTATTTTTAAATATATAAACTCTTTGGTTAAATGTGATAAGCATAACACTCTGGTTGTTACTGAGAGCGATTCAAAACTGAGTGAGTATGCAAAAGCAAATGAGATAAGAAATTTTGAGATACCAAAAAATGTCGGTGGAAGATTTTCAGTCTTTAGCGCGGTCGGTCTGCTTCCATTGGCAATAGTCGGAATAGATATAGATGAGCTCTTGCATGGAGCTAAAGAGGTGCATGACTCATTTTTTGCCAAAAATGAAACATACGCAAGAGTAGTTAAAAAAGCAAGATTTTTTGTAGAGTATAAAAACAGTTTTAATATAAATGTAGTCTTCTCTTACTCATCAAGGTTAGAGGGCTTTAACAAGTGGTACATACAGCTCTGGGGTGAGAGTTTAGGTAAAGTAGACATAAATAGTTCAAGACAGGGTTTGACACCTATTGGAATTATTGGACCGATTGATCAGCACTCTTTTTTACAGCTCATCGTTGAGGGAAGAAGAGACAAGACGGTAACGGTTATAAAAGTTAATGATTTTGACAATGATTTAAAGATTCCACAAGTTAAGCTAGAAGGTCTTGATGAGTTGGATTATCTTGATAACATAGAGTTCTCTTCGCTGATAAATAAACAAGCAGACGCTACGATAGAATCAATCAATAATTTACATGATATTCCGTGTGATGTTATGACAATTGATAGCGTAAGCGAGAGAAGTATTGCAAGTTTAATGTATGAGTATGAACTATTAACTTCAGTTTGCGCTAAATTTATGTACATAGATGCTTATGATCAACCGGGTGTTGAAGCCGGAAAAACTATTTTAAAACAAAAATTAAAAATAGTAAATAAATAAAATTAACAAATATTATAGAGGTATTATGAATATAGACAAAAGAGTGTTAAACTTTTTAGTAATAATTACTCTCTCGTTTGCCACATTTTTGTGGACATTTTTTATATTTCACATGCCATTTGAGCTTAATGTAGTTCTTAGCGTTATTTTAGTTCGAATGGTCTCTTCCTTTGTTGTTTTTAGTGACTACTCTCTCTCTTGGTCCAAGGCCTCTCAAAAAACATTTCTTATAAAAAGTTTTGTATATATTGTGGCTTTTTTTGTCTACTTGCCTCTATTTTACGGGAAAGTTAGATTTGCATTTTTGGTTTCAGAACTCTTTTTATATCTGTTTGCAATAAATTTTGCAATGTATCTCTACTACTATATTATAAATAAAAGTCGTGTTAGAAAAACAAAATCAGTCGTTATTTATGGCGCTGGTAGAGCTGGTATTAAGCTGGAATCAGAGTTTGCAAATAGTGAGTATAGAGTTAAATATTTTATAGATGATGACAAAATAATCCAAAACCGCTCGATTGATTCAATACAGGTAATTTCAAAGCATAAACTAAAAGAAAAAATAGGTGAGGGCAAGTTTGATTTACTTGTTATTGCAATGCCCTCAGCTGGGCAAGATAGAATAAGAGAGATATATGATAATCTCTCAGAATACTTTAATCATATTCAAATATTACCATCATTAGATGATATTTTAGAGGGCAGAGATTTTGCCGCACAGCTAAAAAGTATATCTGTTGAGGATTTGCTTGCACGACATCCTAAAGATTTGGACAAAAACAAAATATCATCTTTTGTAAAAAATAAAACTATTTTAATAACGGGTGCAGGCGGAAGCATAGGGAGCGAGATAAGCAGACAGTGTGAAAAGTACGGTGCTAAAAAATTGATACTTCTAGACCATAGTGAGTATAATCTCTATGCTATTGCAGAAGAGATACAAAAAATTGATACTGCCCTTGTGATGCAAAGCGTGGTTAACAGAGAGTTTTTAGATGAAACATTTAAAAAATATAAGCCAGAAATTGTTATACATGCAGCCGCTTATAAACATGTTCCGCTTGTTGAAGCAAATATAGAAGAAGCTATTTTAAACAATATTATAGGTACTAAAAATGTAATTGATTTGTCAATAAAATATGGTGTTAAAAAGTTTGTAATGATATCTACAGACAAAGCTGTTCGACCTACAAATGTTATGGGAACTACAAAGCGTATCTGTGAACTTTATGCCCAAAACGCAGTTTCTTTAGAAAACGCAGTTTCTTTAGAAAACGCTAATGGTACGGATATAGTTGCAGTTAGATTTGGAAATGTTCTTGGAAGCAGCGGAAGCGTAATACCGAAGTTTAAATCTCAAATTGAAAATGGACAAAATCTTACCGTAACACATCCAGATATAACCAGATATTTTATGCTTATCCCAGAAGCGTGTGAGCTTGTTTTACAGGCGGGGGCTATCGGTAGAGGCGGCGAGATATTTATTCTTGATATGGGTGAGCCTATAAAGATTGTTGATTTAGCACAGAAAATGATAGAGCTAAGCGGAAGATTAGATATAATAGTTGAATTTTCTGGACTTCGCAGTGGTGAAAAACTCTACGAAGAGTTGCTCATTGATGAGAGCGATGCAAAGACGGATTATGAATCTATTACGGTTGCAAAACCTACAAAGTATGACATAAATAAGCTAAACAGAGATATTGAGGAGCTTCTAAAATGTGAAGACAAGTTGGCAAAGTTAAAGAGAATTGTTCCGGAATTTAACCATCAGCCAAATTAGTATCTGATTGCACTTTTGCAAAAAAAGTTTATCAAATAATCTATGAATCTCGAAAAATTCATTTTTCGTAGCTTTAGGGGGTTGCAAGGGACAATCTGTCCCTGCCACTAAAACGGACGCGTTCGTTTTAGTGCGTAACACCAGTTAAAACATGTCCGACAAATTTACTCATATTATTCATAATCTCTCCACCTTTTCTAAACCCCATTCCACACGCTTCATAGGCGAAAAAAACACCGGCTTGGTATTTTGAGCCATTTTCATCTTTGTTGAAATCTATATATTCTTGATATACTTTTTTATAGTTTCCGTAAGGTCCATCCTGCTCATTTAAAACAGTTCCATCGGCATCAACTATTTTAACATTTGCTCCCTCTCTGCCAAAAACGCTCTTCTCTACATGCTTTATCCCTTTTAGCGGTTCAAAAGATGTTTTTAGAAGATATGGCGAGTCAGGAAACAGATCATATAAAATCTTTAACATTCCTTTTGATTGAAAAAGCAGAGTGTATGCAGGATTTAATATTATTGCATTTTGGTTTTGCATAATATTTGTTAAAGTTGTTGCAAGTTCCGGTTCATCAACGGCTATATCTTCCCAAGGATAGAGCTTAAACCAATACTCATATTGGTTCTCATCTCTGTCATATATTCCATCTTCGTCAAATCTTACATCTCCAAGATACTCAAAACCTGTGTTGAACCCGGCATCCGTAGCAATCTGTTGAAGCAATCTTGTCGTTGCTTCCTCTTCATCGTTGCCATATATTGAAGAGAAGAGTATTTTCCATCCGTCATATCTCTCATCAAAGAACTCTGTGTCATCAAATAAAGTGATTAGTCGTTTGAAATTTTGTTTTATAGATTCATAAATATTATTGAACTGTTTATCTTCATCCATCTTATTTTCTTTTAAGAGCGCCCATTGAAGCAGGGCAGTTTCAAATAGCGCCGTTGGAGTATCGGCATTAAATTCTATTAGTTTTATTGGTTTAGAGTCTAATCCGCCTGCCAAATCAAATCTGCCGTAAATATGCCAGTGAACATCACTCTCCCAACTTTTTTTGATTGCATCTATAAGATTAAAAGGAATTCCAAGCTCAAAAAAGATGTTATTTTCTATCACATATTCTGCCGCTTCTGCATACATGTCGTAGAGTTCATTTACAGCTTCATAGTAAGCTTCTGCCTCATTTTGTGTTATTTTTACTAAGCTATCGCTAATATATTTACTGTTATCGTTATCTGTGTGCCAAGTAAATCCTAATTTTTCAAGTTGCTCATTATTTAGAGGATTTATTTTTAATAATTTAACCAATTTTAACTTCCATATGTTGAACTAGTTGATGGTGAAGCTGTTTTTGAACCGCCAAAAAAACTTTTTTTAGCTGATGTGCCGCTGTTTGATGCACCACCAGCTGCTGAACGGCTATATGCGCTTTTATTTACGGTAGATGAGCGGGAGGCAAAATTTTTGTTATTCATCAAAGCGTTGCCTATCATATTGCCCAAAAGTGAACCTGCTGCAACTGCTAAAATAGTTCCCGCAAGCCCCATTCCTGCATTGCTCTCACCGCTCTTTAATGTTTCAGAACTGCCGTCTTGAACTTTTTGGTACTCTTGCTCGGCGAGTTTTTTCATCTCATCTTCGTTCATGAATCGCTCTGTTTTATTTCCGTTTGCATCAATTTCACGGATAATTGCTCTGCTTGGACCCTCCGTCGGCATCTCTTCAACTACTATATATTTTCCATCAGCTTGTTGTTCAATTACCAGAAATTTATTTTGTCCAGTTTTTTGCTCCTGCTGAGACGATTCACACCCGCTAAGAACACTCATCATAATAACACCGGCACTACCAAGCGCAACACCGCTTGCTATTGTATAGATATGTTTAATATAATTTTTTTCTTTCATCTTAATTTTCTCATCTTTTTCTTGTTTATTTTTATAAGAGTTGAAGAGCTTTTTTCAACTAAACCATTTGAATTTTCTATTATTATATCAGCTTTAGATTCACAAAAGTCTCTGTTAAACTTTTCATTGCTTTGGTTTGCGGATGTTGAGTAAAACCATGGAGTATCTCTTAATATTTGTGAATTCAGTGGAGATGGGGCAACCCTAAATGAAAAGTTATTTATAATAAATGTAGTTTTTTTAGAGCGGCGAATTAAGTTTTTTCTATTTTTCATCACCCTGTTACCGTCTTGCAAAAAGCCTCTAAAATCTTTATAAACTTTAATAAAGGGTTTTGTTGTTGGACGGGATTTGATTGCATAGAGCTTTTTAGCGTCTTGTGATAAAAAACCGACAGTAGTGTCGGTTTGAGCAAGTATTGCGCTCATCTCTAAGCTAGAAAGTCTTGCAGAGCTTTTGAGTTCAACCATGATTCATCTTTCATTTCATCAAGGGCAAGAATAAGTGCTCTTGCGGCACTTAAGGTAGTAAAATAAGGAATGTTTCGCTTTAACACTTCCTGACGAATAAGCACTGCATCTTTTTTTGAAGTATTGTTATCAGATGTATTGATTGCCATATGAATTGCATCATTTTTCATGCTATCTTCGATGTTTGGACGACCTTCTGAGATTTTTAAAACTACTTCGCATGGAATTCCAGCCTCTTCTATGATAGCTTGAGTTCCTTTTGTTGCAACAAGTTTAAAGCCATGTTTATGAAGTCCGCTTGCTATCTCCGGAGCATGTTTCTTGTCTGTGTCAACGAAAGAGAGAAAACATGTTCCGCTTGTTACTATTTTGTTTCCGGCTGCTATTTGAGCTTTTGCAAAACTGATACCAAAGTTAGAACTAATCCCCATAACCTCACCTGTTGACTTCATCTCAGGTCCTAGAACCAAATCCGCACCGTAAAGTTTATGGAATGGGAAAACCGCTTCTTTAACGGAAATATGACCCTTTAAACGAGGCTTTAATAAGCCATTTTCTTCCATAACAATATTGTATTTATCATAATATTCCAACGCACTTCTGAGAGTTTCGCCGACCATTACGCGAGTTGCAACTTTAGCCAACGGCATACCGGTAGCTTTGCTTACAAAAGGAACTGTTCTACTAGCTCGTGGATTTACTTCGATTAGGTAAATTTCATCTTGATATATTGCATACTGAACATTCATAAGCCCGACAACGCCAAGACCAAGCGCAATTGTTTTTGTCTGCTGCTCTACTTTGTCAATCATCTCTTTTGATAAGTTAACTGGAGGAAGTGAGCATGCGCTGTCTCCGGAGTGGATTCCAGCCTCTTCAATATGCTGCATTACTGAGCCGATGTAAACATCTTTGCCGTCACAAATTGCATCAACATCAAGCTCAATTGCCTGATCCAAAAATTTATCTACAAGTACGGGTGCATCATTGCTCACAAGCACCGCTAAATCCATATAGTGACGAAGCTCATCTTGTGAGTAAACGATTCTCATGCCTCGTCCTCCAAGAACAAAAGAGGGGCGAACGAGAACTGGAAAGCCTAATCTCTCTGCAATATCATGAGCCTCTTCTTTAGTCCTTGCCAATCCGTTTGCAGGCTGCTTCAACCCATGGCTGTTTACGAAGTTTGAAAACTGCTCTCTGTCTTCTGCTAAATCAATAACACGAGACGGTGTACCTGCGATTTTTGCTCCTATGTTTGTCAGAGCATTTGCAAGTTTTAGAGGAGTTTGTCCGCCGAAGTGGACAATAACCCCGTCAGGTTTTTCATTTTCTATAACTTCTCTCACATGTTCAAAATCAATCGGTTCAAAATATAAAACATCAGAAGTGTCATAATCTGTTGAAACCGTTTCTGGATTACAGTTGTACATGATAGTTTCAATACCCATCTCTTTAAGTGCAAATGCAGCGTGAACACAGCAGTAGTCAAACTCGATACCTTGTCCGATTCTGTTTGGTCCGCCGCCTAAAATAAGAACTTTTTTCTTATCGCTTACTCTATTTTTAACATTTGGAAGTTTTGTAATATTCGTAGTAGAGTAGAGGTAAGGTGTAAGTGCTTCAAACTCCGCAGCACAGGTGTCAACCTCGTTGTATTCAAGATTTACATGTAGAGATTTTTTAGCCTTATAAACATCATCTTCGCTTACTTTTTTATTTGAGTTTTTAGTTATCAGTTGAGCAATTCTTTTATCTGAAAAACCGTCAACCTTTACGCTTCTCATAAACTCTTCATCAGATAAAATCTTATCTGTTATAATGCTCTCTGTTTTTATCATCTCTTCAAGTTGGTATAAAAACCATGGGTCAATTTGACATGTCTCAAACATCTCTTCAATGCTCATGCCACGACGAAATCCTTCTGCCACATAAAGAACCCTGTCTGCATTTGGACGACGAATCTCATGTTTTACAAACTCAAAATCAGAAGTTATTTCATCAAATCCGCAGAGACCTGTCTCAAGTGAACAGAGCGCTTTTTGGATGGACTCTTTAAATGTTCGCCCGATTGCCATAACTTCACCGACTGATTTCATACTTGTACTAAGAGTATTTTCTGCTTCAGGAAATTTTTCAAATGTAAATCGTGGAATTTTCGTAACAACATAGTCGATTACCGGCTCAAAAGATGCGGGAGTTCCCGTAATGTCGTTTGTAATTTCATCGAGAGTAAATCCGACAGCAAGAAGAGTTGCAACTTTTGCAATAGGGTATCCTGTTGCCTTAGAAGCAAGAGCAGATGATCGAGAAACACGAGGATTCATCTCGATAACTATCATTCTTCCGGTTTTTGGGTCTATTGAGAATTGAACATTGCTTCCACCCGTATCAACGCCTATTTCTCTTAAAATATCAAAAGAGGCATTACGCATTCTTTGATACTCTTTGTCTGTTAATGTTAGAGCGGGAGCAACTGTTATAGAGTCTCCAGTGTGAACACCCATCGGGTCAAAGTTTTCGATAGAACAGACGATAATGCAGTTGTCGGCTTTGTCGCGAATAACTTCCATCTCATACTCTTTCCAACCAAGAAGCGACTCTTCTATTAAAATTTCACTAACGGGAGATTCGTCAAGTCCGCGTTGAGCAAGCTTTTTGAATTCATCCATATTGTAAGCGACACCGCTTCCCCCACCCGCAAGAGTAAATGATGCACGGATAATTATCGGAAAACCGATTGTTTCAGCAGCCCTTAGTGCGTCATCCATGTTATATGCGTACATTGAGAATGGTAAATCCATGCCTATTTTAATCATAGCCTCTTTAAATGCCGAACGGTCTTCGCCTTTATGTATGGCTTCCGGTGATGCACCTAAAAACTCAATACCCTCAAGCATACCTTTTTCATACATTTTAGTAGCTACATTAAGAGCTGTTTGTCCACCCATTGTCGGAAGAATTGCATCTACCTTTTCATCTCTGATAATTTTAGCAATTACATCTTCTCTAATAGGTTCAATGTATGTTCTATCCGCAAATTCAGGGTCAGTCATAATAGTTGCCGGATTAGAGTTTATAAGAACTACGCGGTATCCAAGCTCTTTTAGTGTTTTTACGGCTTGTGTTCCTGAGTAGTCAAATTCACAAGCTTGACCAATGATGATTGGACCCGAGCCAATAAGTAATATAGTATGAATGTCGGTGCGTTTTGGCATTTTTTACCTTTTTATTTGATGTTACGCACTAAAACGAACAAGTCCGTTTTAGCTGGAGGGACTAAGGTCCCTTTCAACCCCCTAAAGCTACGAAAAACTATGTTTTTCGAGAGTTGCTTAGTGCATAAAAAAATTTGCTTATTATAGGTAAAAAGCACTTAATATTTGATGAGTTATTTGACTTTTTTTATCATATGAAAATAGTTTGGATTATTGGCTTTGTAGAATGGCTCAATGACTGCAGTTTGATAACCTTGTGATTTAGTAACAGATATCACAGTTCCAACCTTCAATCCTTTGAAAAAGATTTCATCTAAACCGGAGGTTACAACTTCATCTCCTGTTTTTATCAAAAACCATGCAGGAATAAATTTTACAAGTAGATGTTTTGCGTTGTTGCCATGAACTATTCCCGGCGCATTGTCATTGCCGACATATACGGCATATGAACTTTTTGGGTCACTGTTTAACAGCCCAAGCGGTCTGCCATTGTGTGAAACAACAATTCCGGCAACAAGTTCATTGTAGGTAAGTCCATAGTTTTTAGAAGAGTTATATTCATCAATTTCAAGCCATATTCTATTTTGGTCTCCAAATTTTTGATAAGAAATGGTTCTTACTAACTCTACATTAGGGTCTGTTTTAAAATTTGAGCGATTTTGCACAAAAATATCATTTATTTCAGAGGCTAATTGCTGCATAATTAAGTGATTATTTTCATATTGTCGAAGTTTTTTTTCCAGTTCTTCAATATGTCTAGCCTGAAAAAAATATTTGTTTATTTGATTGTCAACAAATTCTGTTGAAGTGTGATAGTTGGATTTTATCCCATTTAAAACAGAAATAAACGGCGATTGAATAACATCGGTATAATATAATGCACCCATCAAGAGTGCAATAAATATTGAAAAAAAGCTAAGTAGCCCCTTACTCATTTTCAAAAAGTTCTTGTAGTAAATCTATCTCTTCTAGTGCACGACCTGTTCCGCGAGCTACTGCTAGAAGCGGTTCATCGGCAACATAGACAGGTATTCTAATAATGTCGGAGAGATATTTGTCTAGCTGACGAATAAGTGCTCCACCACCGGTTAATATAATACCGTGATTTACAATGTCACCGGCTAAATCTGGAGGCATCTGCTCTAATACATCGCGAAGAGCTTCTGCAATCTCTTTAAGAGGCTCTCTCATCGCTTCTCTTGCATCTTCACTTGTTAGTTCAACTGAACTTAAAAGTCCTTCAACTTGGTCTCTACCTGTAATAACCATCTTTAACTCTTCATCAAGCGTTACGGCAGTTCCGATATTGATTTTAATTTCTTCGGCAATTCTCTCGCCGATAAGAAGATTGTATTTTCTTCTTACATAGTTTACGATTGCTTGGTCTATTTTATCCCCCGCAGTACGGATTGATTTTGAAAGTACTAGACCGCCAAGTGAAACGACACCTATCTCAGTTGTACCGCCGCCTATGTCAACAACTAAATTACCTTGAGGTTCACGAATGTCAATTCCGGCTCCGATTGCTGCCGCCATTGGTTCTTCAATAAGAAAAACTTCGCGTGCTCCGGCACTAAGAGCTGATTCACGAACTGCTTTTCGCTCAACCTGCGTTAACCCGTAAGGAACACAGATAATAATTCTTGGGCTTATTAAAGAACTTCTTCCGTGAGCTTTTTCAATGAATTTTCTAATCATCTTTTCAGTCATGTCAAAGTCAGCTATAACGCCATCACGCATTGGACGAATCGCTTTAATGTTGCCTGGAGTTTTACCAACCATCTCTTTTGCCTCATGTCCGACTGCCAGAACTCTTTGATGACCGAATTTACCTGTTTTAACGGCTACAACAGAGGGTTCATTTATGATGATACCTCTGCCTTTTGCTATTACGATTGTATTTGCTGTTCCTAAATCTATAGATAAATCATTTGAAAAAAGTCCAATTAGTTTGTTAAATATCATTATGCTGCCTTATGCTATTTGTTTTGAGTGTTTTTTGATATAGACCGGAGCTTCTCCGTCATCTATTACTGCTTTTGTTATTAAAACTTCATATCCGCTATATTCCGGAAGTTCATACATAATATCTATCATATTCTCTTCTAAAATTGCGCGAAGTCCGCGAGCACCCGTTTTTCTTTTTATAGATTTGGTCGCGATTGCTCTTAGTGCGTCCTCTTCAAAGTTAAGTTCAACATTGTCGATTGAAAATAGTTTTTTATACTGTTTAATGATAGAATTTTTCGGTTCTGTCAAAATGCGAACCATATCATCTTCGGTAATCTCATTCAACGAAGCAATTATCGGAAGACGACCGACAAGTTCAGGAATAAGACCATAACTGACCAAATCATCCGGTTCAACCATGTCGTAGCTCATTTTTTGCTCTTTTTTGCTCTTCTTTTCATGTCCGAAACCCAAAACATTTTCACCCTGTTTTTTCTTTAGTATCTCATCAAGACCATCAAATGCGCCGCCGCAGATAAACAAAATTCCAGTCGTATCAATTGCAATAAACTCCTGATTCGGATGTTTTCGTCCACCTTTTGGCGGAATATTTACAACAGCTCCCTCGATAATCTTTAAAAGAGCTTGCTGGACACCCTCTCCTGAGACATCACGGGTGATAGAGCGATTTTCACTCATACGAGAAATTTTATCTATTTCATCAATAAAAACTATTCCTCTTTGGGCTTTTTGCACATCACCGTCTGCTGCTTGAAGAAGTTTTGTTAAAATATTTTCAACATCCTCTCCGACATATCCGGCTTCAGTAAGACTTGTAGCATCAGCAATAGCAATAGGAACATTTAACACTCTGGCAATAGTTTGAGCCATAAGAGTTTTTCCGCTCCCGGTTGGACCTATTAGAAGTACATTTGATTTTGCAATCTCTGTTTCATCATCTTTTACATTGTGAGTTTTAAAAATTCTTTTATAATGGTTATATACAGCTACGCTAAGCAGTCTTCTAGCGCGTTCTTGACCAATGATATAATCAGCTAAAAAATTGTTTAGTTCCTTAGGTGTCATTAGTTTTGTTACCGCATCAACCAACTCACTGTTTTTTGATATATCAGAAACTTTATCATCTCCAAACATTATTTTATAAGCAGAAATAACACAGTTTTTACATATATATACACCGTTTCCGGCAATTAGCGGATTTGCGTCACTCTCCTGAGCATCACAAAAACTGCATGTTCTAAAAATCATAAATTTTTCCTCTCATATGGGATTCCGCGTTTGGTTTTAAGAACAAAATTACAAAGTGATTGAACACGCAAACTTGTAGTTTTTTCTAAAAGTTCGTTTGCAACATCTTTTAACGGTTTTCCAGCTTCAAAAAGCTCTTTGTATGCTGACTTTATCTCGTCTATCTCTTCGCGTTTTATGTTTCTTCTAAGTCCGGTTAAGTTTAATCCTCTAAGAGTTGCGCGATTTCCCTCTGCCATACAAAATGGCGGAATATCCTGCGCTAGAGCAGATGCACCTGCAATCATCGCATACTCGCCGATATGAACAAATTGATGAATAGGTGTCATTCCGCCGATTACTGCATAATCTCCCATTTCAACATGTCCCGCTAGAGTGGCAGCATTTGCCAAAATACAGTGGTTGCCAATTATTACATCATGTCCGATATGTACATAGCCCATAAAAAGGTTATGTGAGCCGATGATTGTTTTTCCGCCGCCGCCTTTTGTACCGGGATTAAAAAGAGTAAACTCTCTAATCTTGTTGTTATCGCCTATTATCAACTCTACATCTTCGCCTGCAAACTTCAAGTCTTGTGGAGCTGAACCGATTACGGCATGTGAAAATATATGGTTTTTTTTGCCTATTGTTGTTTTTCCGTAAATACAACTGTTTTGTTCTATTTTGGTTCCATCACCGATAGTAGCCTCCGCAGAGATGAAACAGTATGCGCCAATCTCAACATTTTTGCCTATAACTGCACCATCTTCAATGATTGCTAAAGGAGAAATTTTGCTCATTATTTGTCTACAATCATTGCTTTTAATTCAGCCTCTGAAACTAAAACATTATCAACGAAAGCTTTACCGTCAAGCACCCAAATTTGACCTTTGTTTTTAATAACACTTATGCGGTATTCAAGTCTGTC
This sequence comes from Sulfurimonadaceae bacterium, assembly GCA_942493175.1. GTDB lineage: Bacteria > Campylobacterota > Campylobacteria > Campylobacterales > Sulfurimonadaceae > Sulfurimonas. The sequence continues at coordinate 1,517,735 of OW818672.1, read as the reverse complement.
GCCCGGTTTTACGGGAGCACGGAATTTTGCTTTATCAATACTCATAAAATAGACAACTTTGTTAGCAGCTTGCTCTTCTGTCATATTGCCCATGCTCTTAAATGCCAATATTCCGCCGGCTTGAGCCATGCCTTCTAGTATCATAACTCCTGGATAGATTGGGTGACCTGGAAAGTGACCTTGAAATACATTATCACCGATTGTTACATTTTTAAACCCGATTAGAGATTCGTTTTCTTTAATTTCGGTAACTCTGTCTAAAAGTAAAAATGGGTAACGGTGAGGTATAATTTTTTGAATTTCCATAACATCCATAATCATAATACAAAAGCCTTTATAATAATTTTGGCTATTTTACCAAAAAAAAGATTATAGAATGATTAGTTTTTCTCTGACATCTTCATAAATTTTTGCATCAAGTTCTACTGTAAGCTTTGTTTGTGGGATTTTATCAACAATAATAATCGGGCTTAAATCATAATTTGAAGATGTTGAAATAGTTCTAAACTTTAGCTCTTCATCAAAACTCGGCGGGTTAAATATCAGCTCATTTACGGTTCTATATTTAAAATTACATGTAGAGTTAAAAAACTCCAAAGTAACAAATTTTATCTCTTCACGATTAAAATAACTGATGTTGTTATGTGAAAATTCCACCACACCTTGTGCTTTTTTTCTTGGTAAAGTAGAGTAAGATAGAGCGTAAGCGGGAATGACATTGCTTTTATCGGAAACAACTTTAAAATTTAATTGACGATAGTTTAAAAATTTCTCTCTTATTATTTTATAGGCAATATTTTGATCTTCAAGTTCATTGCGATAATTGTACATCTCAAGTCTCTCTTCGATGGAAGCGGGCAATATTTTGTTTGAAATTGGAGAAAACATCTCATCCATTAGGCGGTCTTGCTGCTCGCGCTGCATGGTAAGTCCGTAGATACATCCGCAGTAGTCTTGACGGTAGAGCTGTTCTTCCTTTGTCACACGGCTCTGATCCTGAGTCCCGCCGTCTTTCCTATAATCGTAAGCAATAAATTCAACGCCGTACTTTTTAAAAAAAGCATCTCCGCTGCGTTTAAGTTGTTCCTGTGATTTTAAAGGGCTGACAAGCAGGGTTGTCGTTATTTTTGTCTCGCCGAGTGAGAGCGCTTTTTTTGCACTTACCTCAAATCGTCTGTCAAAACAGACTTCACACCTTTTGCCCTTTTCAGGCTCATTTTCTAAGCCTCTTACGGCTTCCATCCACGCTTCAAAATCATACTCTCCCTCAAGCAACTCAATGCCCAGTTTTTTGCATGAGCGTTTTACATCAAGAAGGCGAAGCTGATACTCTGAATAGGGATGAATGTTTGGGTCGTAGAAGAAGCCGATAAGCTTCTCCTGTGGATAGTCGCGTTGTAGTTTTTCTAAGAAAAAGTGCGAATCTACACTGCAACAGATGTGTACTAGCATTTATTTAATTCTCGAAAAACAAGTTTTTCTAGCTTTAGGGGGTTGCAAGGGACATTTGTCCCTGCCGCTAAAATGGGCTTTGCTCATTTTAGTGTCTATCATCAGTGGTTTTCAAAAATCTCGATAGAGTTGATTGCGTCTTGACCTTTTATGCTGTCAAGAACTGCAAAGCTCTCTGCATCATCTTTTTGGATAGCACCAAAAACAGTATGAACACCGTCTAAGTGAGGAGTTGCAACGAATGTGATGAAAAATTGGCTTCCACCCGTATCTCTTCCTGCATGAGCCATTGAAAGAGTTCCTCTTGTGTGCTTAGATTTGTTTTGTTTAGTTTCACAAGGAATAGCCCAATCAGGTCCGCCCGTTCCAGTTCCATGCGGACAACCGCCTTGAGCCATAAAACCTGGGATTACGCGGTGAAAACTTAAATCATTGTAAAAACCAGAAGTTGCTAGGTGTGCGAAGTTTGCAACAGTGTTTGGAGCCTCCTGTGGAAATAGTTTTATCCAGATATCACCTTTGCTGGTTGATACTTTTGCCCATTGAAGTTTACTTAACTCTTCTGCGCTTAAATCGTATGTTTTTAATTTTCTTCCAAACATTTTGTAACCTTTTTTATTTTAAAAATTTTCGCAATTATAGTGAAATATTTTAAACAGATTTTTTATTACAAAATAAATCCGTGTATAATGTTGCACTTACATAATAAAACGGAACGCATATGAGCAACTTTTTTAAACTTTCAATCATTATTTTAGCAATGGGAGCAGTCGATGTCGGTCGTTATTTTGTCTATCCAGATGTTGCCACACTAAAAGAGACAAACCCGATACCGACAGCTTTTATGGAGATTCGTAAAGAGCAGTGGGCTGATGCAAATCGCGATATTAAAATGAAACAAAAGTGGGTTACTATTAGCAATATCTCTCCAAATGTCATAAAAGCGGTGTTAATAGGAGAAGATGACGGTTTTTACAAGCATGACGGGTTTGATATAGAAGGGATGGAAAATGCTATCGAGCGAAGCATTAAAAAGGGCACTTTGGCGGGCGGAAGCACAATCTCTCAACAGTTATCAAAAAATCTCTATCTCTCTCCAAGCAAAAATCCGGTGCGAAAAATAAAAGAGGCGATTATTACATGGCGAATTGAAAAAACTATTTCTAAACGCCGTATTTTAGAGATTTATCTTAACATTGCAGAGTGGGGAGACGGAATTTTCGGTATTGAAGCTGCCGCACTCCATTACTACAATAAAAGTGCTAAAAATCTTACCCCTTTTGAAGCAGCTAGACTTGCAGCGGTTCTTCCAAATCCTATTAAGTACAATCCGATCGGTAGTCAAAAATATGTAAACAATCGTGCTAACACCATTTATAAAACTATGCAAAGAAGAGGAGTAATTGAGTCGATTTACAAAGAGGTGATGACTCCTAAAAAAGATGAAGCGGTTATGGCAGAGCCGATAGAGAAAAATAATTCAATTGAACCTGCAAAGAGTGATGCTGTTGACTCTTCCATTGAGAGCAATGAATCACAAATTAGTGAAGAGCAGCCTGCAACTCCTGTTAGTTAATTATTTAAGTATCTGAAATATAGTTCAATAAAATAATTTCATTAATTTCACAAGGAAATATTGATTTATGGTTTGATACAATCCTAAAAAGTTGTATTTTTGATGATATATATGAAATTACCATTAAGGAAAAAAATAGATGATAAAAGAAGTTTATAAACCAAATCCAGAGTTTGCTAAAAATGCAAGAATAAAAAATATGTGCGAATATCAAGCGTTGCAAGATGCAGCTATAAGAGATTATGAAGGATTTTGGGGCAGTTATGCAAAAGAGAAACTGGATTGGATAGAACCGTTTCATACTGTTTTAGATGAGAGCAATTTTCCGTTTGTCAAGTGGTTTGAGGGCGGAAAACTAAATGTATCTACTCAATGTATTGACCGCCATTTGGGTAGTCGAAAAAACAAAGCAGCTATCTTATTTGAAGGTGACAGAGGCGACAAACAGACTATTACATATCTTGATTTGTATTATAATGTAAACCGTTTTGCAAACCTGCTTAAAAATGAGTTTGGCGTAAAAAAAGGTGATCGTGTTGTTATCTATATGCCGATGATTCCCGAGGCCGCGTATGCGATGCTTGCATGTGCCAGAATCGGAGCGATTCACTCTATCGTATTTGGCGGTTTCTCTGCCGAAGCCCTGAAAGACAGAATAGAAGATGCTGAGGCAAAAGTTGTGATTACAGCCGATGGTGCTTACAGAAAAGATAAGCCTTATATGTTAAAACCGGTAGTTGACGAGGCATTAAATGGTAAAACTCCGGTAGAGAGAGTTTTGGTTGTTGAGAGAAACAATGAAGAGATTGAATGGGTCGAGGGAAGAGATTTTTCATATAACGAACTCATCAAAAAACAATCAAACGAGTGTGAAGCAGAGGCAATGGATGCTGAGGACCCTCTGTTTTTACTCTACACTTCAGGCTCAACCGGAAAACCAAAAGGTGTTCAACACAATCAAGCAGGATATATTCTTTGGGCTCAAATGACTATGGAGTGGGTGTTTGATGTAAAAGAGAATGATACCTATTGGTGTACGGCAGACATTGGCTGGATTACGGGACATACCTATATAGTTTATGGACCCCTTAGCATGGGTGCAACAACCGTTATGTTTGAGGGCGTTCCGACTTATCCGGATGCAGGGCGTGCATGGAAAATGGTTCAGGATTACAAAGTAAACCAGTTCTATACAGCTCCGACGGCTATTCGTGTACTTCATAAGATGGGTGAGCATGAGCCATTAAAATATGATTTGTCTAGCCTAAAAGTTCTCGGAACTGTTGGGGAGCCGATTGACCCGTCTGCATGGAAATGGTATTATGAAGAGGTCGGAGGGGGCAGATGTCCGATTGTGGATACTTATTGGCAGACTGAAACAGGTGGACATGTCATCTCTCCTCTACCGGGAGCAACTCCTATAAAACCGGGTTGTGCAACACTGCCGCTTCCAGGAATAATTGCAGAGATAGTCGATAAAGACGGCAATAAAAAAGAGCATGATGAGACTGGACTTTTATGTATTATCCGTCCTTGGCCGTCAATGATAAGAGGAATCTGGGGAGACAAAGAGAGATTTGTAAAATCTTATTTCGGAGATGTTAAACAAAACGGCAGAGGAGTTTATTTTACCGGTGACGGTGCTCTTTATGATGAAGACGGATACATCACAATTACGGGTAGAACAGATGATGTTATAAATGTTTCAGGTCATAGAATGGGAACGGCTGAAATAGAAGCTGCACTTGCAAAAGAGGATGAGGTAGCTGAGGTTGCCGTTGTCGGAAAACCACATCCAATCAAAGGCGAGGGGATTTTTGCCTATGTGGTAATGAAACATTCGCTTCAAGATAGCCGTTTTGAGAGTTATGAGGCTATTGAGAAAGAGATGAATGAGATTATAAAAAAAGAGATAGGAAATATTGCTCTGTGTGATGATATTGTTTTTGTTCCGGGACTTCCAAAAACTCGCTCAGGTAAAATTATGAGAAGAATTCTCCGCTCAATCGCAAAAGGTGAAGAGATTACACAAGATATTTCAACTCTTGAGGATCCAAGTATAGTTGCGACTATTAAGAGTCTAGTAAAATAGATAATTAATATTGACATGTAGGGTCACCTACGATGTCAAAAACAGACCCTTATTTTAAAAAATATAGAAAATTTTATAATTTTTTAACTTTATAGATTAAATAGAGTGATATACTATTCCAGATACTAAATATTAAATTATAAGTTGGAGGTGTTGTTTGTTAGAAAAAGAGACTGAACTACATAGAAATTTTTGGGAAATTTTTTCCAAGCAAGACAGGCAGAAGATTGATCAGTTCCAATCTTATATGGATAAGTTTGCTGTAAATTTCAACCTTTATAAAGATGGAAATTTTATAGAGAGATCGCTCCCGTTTGATGTTATTCCACGCATCATTTCAACAGAAGAATTTAGTAAAATAGAAAAAGGTCTTAAGCAGAGAGTGACTGCATTAAACCTATTTTTAGAAGATTTATATACTGATGCTAAAATAGTAAAAGATGGAGTAATTCCACAAGAGTTTATTTATGAGGCAAAGGGATACCTCAAAGAGTTTGTCGGCTTTTCTCCATCCAAAAAAGTTAGAACTCATATCAATGGAATTGACCTTGTAAAAGATACCGTAAATGATGAGTGGGTTATTTTAGAAGACAACTTAAGGGTTCCAAGCGGCTCAAGTTATCCACTCTCAATTCGTGACACATATAGAAAAATATATCCTGATTTTTTTGAAAATCTAAAGATAGCGCCGATAAAAGCGTACCCAAGTTACATTAAAGATGCTATGAACTATGTAAACTGTGGCGGAATAAATGTTGTACTTACTCCAGGTAGATTTAATGCAGCTTATTATGAACATAGTTATTTGGCAGAAAAAGTCGGTGCAGAGCTTGTTCGTGCACATGAGCTGAAAGTTGTAGACAAGAAACTCTATTTTAAAAACTATAATGGAAAACTTATCCGTGTTGGAGCAGTATATAAAAGACTTGATGATGAGTTTATTGACCCTCTGTTTTTTAATCCAGAGAGCCTTATCGGTGTCCCAGGCATTATCGAAGCATATCTAGCAGGAAATGTAGCGCTAATGAATGCAGTCGGAAATGGAGTTGCCGATGATAAAGGGATTTATTATTTTGTTCCTAAAATGATAGAGTATTATTTAAAAGAAGAGCCAATACTCAAAAATGCTCCAACATACCTGCCATACTTTAAAGAAGATATGGAATATATCTTTAACAATATAGAAAAGCTTGTTATAAAAGATGTAGCAGAAGCAGGCGGATACGGAGTACTGTTTGGTCATACTATGACTAAACTGCAGTTAGAAGATTTAAGAGCTATCATAAAAGCAAATCCTAGAAGATTCATAGCCCAAGAGCTTATAGAGTTTTATGATGAAAAGTGTTATCTTAATAAAGAGCTACATGACAGAAAAGCTGACTTTAGAGCTTATGTGGTAATGGGCGAAGATGTAAAAGTTTGGCAATGTGGCTTAACAAGATATGCTCTTGAAGCTGGAAACTATCTAGTGAATTCATCGCAAGGTGGCGGTTTTAAAGATACATGGGTAATGGAGTTATAAGATGGGACAACTAATAACAGCTAATGTAGCCACTAACCTTTACTGGTTGGGAAGATATATAGAACGGATTGAAGCAACACTGTTGCTGATTGTGACTGCTTATGATTGTATTATAGATGTTGATAAAGAAGCAGGGGTAAAGCTTTATAAAAAAGTTGGTGTGGATTTAGAGTATAAAAATGCTCAGGAGTTTTTATGCAACGCTATTTTGGGCGAGCATTCAGCAAGCTTAATCGTTTTAAGCGGCTTTGCTAGAGAAAATACAATAATAAGCCGTAACTACATAGACACAGAGGCTTTTGGAGAGATAATAGAACTGCATGCTCTATTTAAAAAAGTATCAAAAAGCCACATATTAATTGATTATAATTTTATAGATAGTGCACAATCATTGATAAGTGAATTTTGGGGTCAGACTTCAAAAAGACAGCTTAGAAAAAATAGCGACTATTTTTTAAGATTAGGAAAACGGGTGGAAGAGGCTGATTTTCATTTTAGATTTTACAATGATATAGAGACGGGTATGATTATTGTAAATGAAATTAACACAATAATTGATATCTTATCATCTGCTGATAATAAAAGTAAAATGAATGAATCTCAAGAACAGAGTATCAACACAGACGAGATCATGGATGGTATACATAAAAAAATAGAAAGTATAATCGTAAATTAATATGCAAATAACAGAGATTTTTTCTTCACAACTACCGGTTGGTGAAACACTAAGTATAAAAAAAAGCAGGTTTGAGCCCTCAGAAAAAAAAGAGAATTTAAAGAGAATTAGTATAGTTAGCGGAATACATGGAGATGAACTTGAGGGTCAATATGTTATCTACTTGCTTGCATCGTGGTTGAATAAAAATCAAACTGCAATTAATGGAATCATAGACCTTTATCCAGCTGTAAATGCCTTAGGTATTGACTCTATAACTAGGGGATTTCCACTATATGAGGTTGATTTAAACAGAGTGTTTCCAGGTGGGAAAGAAGAATTTCTTCCTGGACAGGTTGTCCATGCACTCTCTTTGGATGTAGAGGGGAGCGATATCGCAATTGACATTCACTCATCAAACATCTTTTTGCGTGAAATACCGCAAATAAGAATCAATAAAGAGTTTTCAAATTTCACACTGCCTCTTGCCAAGAAATTAAATTGTGATTTTATATGGATTCATGATGCCGTAACTGTTTTGGAAGCTACATTTTCTCATGCAATGAACTCGATGGGAACTAAGACCCTTGTTGTCGAGATGGGTGTTGGTATGCGTCTTACAAAAGAGTATGGGGTGCAACTTTTAAACGGGATTTTGAATCTTATGAAAGAAGAGGGGATAATTGTTACAGATGAAGAGTTTGAATCAAGAAAACCGTTTTTATCGGAAGTCGGAGAGGTTTTTTATCTAAATTCACCGACAAGCGGGCTATTTGTTCCTGCGCTAAGCCACTGTGCGGTTATAAGTAAAAATGAGAAAATAGGTACAATCGTAAATCCAATAGACGGCAAGATTCTAGACACCATATATGCGCCAAACGCTGGAATTTTATTTACACTTAGAGAATACCCAGTTGTATATGAGGGATCACTATTAGCTAGAATTTTTGGGAATAACGATGAAAAAAATTGAAATATTAAGAATTACTTCACTCAACCGTGCACCTTTGGTTGTAGAAGGGTATCTGTTTGAGGGAACCAACCCTGATGCGCCAAGCGTTGCCGTTATTGGAGCGATGGAGGGTAAAACTATTTTACCTCTATATACTGCTTCAAAGTTAGTAGATTTCTTAAAAAATACACTAATTGATTCTGAAAATATATTAGGGAATATTCTTATAATCCCATCTATTAACCACTATGCACTAAACATAAATGAACGATTCTGGCCACTTGATAAAACTGATATAAATATGATGTTTCCAGGATATGGAGAGGGCGAAACAACTCAAAGAATAGCAAAGAGATTATTTGATGCAATCAGCAGTTACACACATGGAGTTATTTTAGAAACAAGAGAAGATTTGGCAACATGTATTCCATATATAAAACTATTTAAATCAGGTTATGAAGATATTAAAAATGCCAAAAAATTTGGTTATAGAATAGTTCATCATAAAGATTTAAAACCGACCGATACCGCATCTTTACAATATAACTGGCAGCTTTGGGGTACAAAAGCATATTCTGTTATGTGTCCAAATGAGACTCAAATAGATATGAACAGCTCTAATAAAGTTTTAGAGGGAATCATCAGTTTTTTAAGTAAAAACAAAATTATAAAGTACAAAATTCTTAATGGATACCAATCAACTGTTGTAACTAGTGATGACATAGAAGTTGTAAAAACTCCAAAGAGCGGCATTTTTATACCAACAAAGCAGATTGGTGCTCATGTTGTAAAAGATGAAACTATTGGGAAAATTGTCCATGCTATTGAAGGCGAGGTAATTCATCGCATTTTAGCACCGAATAATGGGGTAATAGCATGTCAATATAAAAATGGATTAATCTTTGAAAATGCAGTGGCTTTTAGGATAGTAAAGAGTGGTTAATCTACTCACGACTGTGTTTGCATCTGCATCTGCATCTGCATTTGGTCTTGACTTTGACTTTTTTGTTCTTGAATAAATTGATTCAGTAATTCTTTTTCTTCTCGTTTAACATCTACCATAACCGATAAATGACTGTGACCACTGCTAAACACTACGCCTTTAAGCGGTGAGATGTCGTTGTAGTCTCTGCCTGAACCTAAAAGTATATGTTGTCCGTTTGGGATGATATTATTTGTTGGGTCAAATTCAACCCATCCTGCATTAGGAATATATACCGCAAACCAAGCATGAGAAGCATCGGCACCAAAAAATTTCTCCTCACCAGCTAGAGGCAATGTCTCTATATATCCACTCATATATTTTGCCGGCAAGCCTATAGACCTAAGGGCAGAGATAGCAAATTGTGCAAAATCTTGACACACGCCTTTTCTAGCTTCAAATATTTTATCAATCGGTGTTGTTACATCACTAAAACCGGGCAGAAATTCAAAATCATTAAATATGCGTCCCATAAACTCATTTGTAGCTTCAAATAGATCTCTATCTTTTTGAAATGATTCAAGAGCATATTTCTGTATTGATTTAGAGTTATTAGGTATAAGTTCTGATTCAAAAAGAAACTGCTTTGCGGGTAAATCGCTTATTTGAAATTTAGAGAGTCTCTCTAATGCTTTAGAGTATGTAATGCTATTTGCTTTTAGGTTATTTATATTTTCATTTATTATATCTGGAAAAATTTCTACTCTTGATTTGCCTGTAACAGCTAATGATTTATGAGGTTCTCTTACTAAAATATGGCTGTTTGTATTACCAAACATATCTATAAACTCATGTGATTCATATGCATAAGGCTCAATTTCCATGGAAAAATCAAGTAATTTTTGATACGGCGACTCTTTAGGCTTTAGCCTTGCAAGGTTATGGCTAAATGTCACTATGCTTTGGTAATTAAACTCTGTTCTGTGGTAAATATTATAAATCATAGCTACTCATCATAATGAGAAAAGTAGGTTTTTGAAAACTCATCTGAACACTCAATGTATAATTGGGATAGTTGTGATAAAACATTGTCAAATTCAAAATATATAACCTCGTTCTCTTTTATTTTCATTATTTTTTTTATATCTAATGATTTTAATAATTCATTAGCTTGCTCTATTGGTTTTTCATAAGATGTTAATTTATCTTTGGATTTTGGCAATAATTTCAACTCTTGTGAAAGCTTCTGGGTTATATAAGCAAGTGATTTTGGAAACTGCCTATTAAGAATTAAAAATTCTACAACATTTTCAAGTAAAAGTGAGCTTTTGTATTTAGCCCTGTACGCATTAAAACTCTCTACTGAGTTTAATAAGCCTTCTAATATATCGTATTCGACAGATTTTTCTACATGCATACACATAATTGACCTGGCTTTGCAAATCAAAAGCAGAGCACTCTCTATGCTGTATCCGATATCATATAGAATAAGTCCTTGCTCTTTATATATACTCTCTTTTACAAGCTCTTTATACGCAATCATATAGACGAGCATCTTATCAAGCTCTTTTGCCATTGAGATATTTGAATAAGTTGTTTTTTTTGAAAAACTGTTCCACTCTTTTTTCATCTTATCATAGAGTTTTGCTGATTCTATGGCTAAAATATCTTTGAGATTGATATTTGTGTTAGAGAGCATTAAGAAGGTAAAAGCAAGAGTTCCTTGTCTTGATGAGTCTTTTACTACAGAGGCTATCTCTACCATAGGATTTTTGCTCAACTTTTTTTTATTATCTTCATTGAAAAATCCTGGATATGTCATTGTTAGTTGAGTTAACGCTTTGTGTAAAATATCTTGCGACTCTTTTGAATTGATTCCTTCATATCTGTAAAAATTGGTTAATTTTTTTACAATATGCATCACAAATCTAGTAGTAGTAATCAAGCGTGCAAGATAGCGACCCAGCCAAAATAAATTTTCTGCTTTTAGTGTTGATAAATTATTTATAGAAGTGTGTGAAAATTTTGAATTTTCAAAAATATTAGCAAAATTAATATCTAAATTTTCTTTTCCCAATATCCATAAATCCTTACTTGTTCCGCCACTTTGAGATGATATAAGCAAAGCATCTTCTACAGATGAAACTCTCACAAGACCGCCATTCATTACAGAATAATCATTATCTGATTTAAGTGAAAATGCTCTAATTGTAGCACTTCTTGGTTCTATAGTTTTATTTGCATAATATGGTACTGTTGAAAAGCTGATCTCCTCTTGTGCCACATATTGATTTGGACTTTGAAGGAGCAGATTTCTTAAATCTTTTATCTCCTCTTCAGACATTTTTTTACAAAAAAAGACTTGTACACTCTCGGTTCTATCTATTTTTTTAATAATAAGTTTGTTTAAATTTTCAAGCACAAAATCAAGCTCTTTTTTTTGACCGCACCACCATGTTGCGATTTGAGGAAGAATTAATGTTTCATTTAAAAAAAATTGTGATACTTTTTCCATAAATGGGTTCAAACCGATATTTTCCAAAATAGAGCTGCCAATTGGATTTAACATATTCAGATTGTCTTGCCTCATAGCATCCACGAGACCTGCAACACCGAGTTTTGAGCTGCTTTTCAACTCCAACGGGTCACAGTATCTGTCATCGACTCTTCTTAGCAGAGTATCCACTTTTTTTAGACCACCCAAATTTTTTAGCCAGAGAGAGCCATTTTTAGTAAGTAAATCATCACCTTGAACTAATTCAATATTTAAAAATGAGCTTAAATATGAGTGCTCAAAATATGTTTCATTATATGGTCCGGGTGTAAGAAGTGCAGCAACAGACTCTTCATCATGCTTAAATTTTTTAAATAAATTTTTAAACTCTTCAAGAAAATAAAATAATTTTTTTGTCTCCATATCAGGATAAAGCTCTTTTGCAATCACATTCATCGTAAGACGATTTTCTATAGCATAGCCAAGACCTGAAGGAGCTTGAGTTCTATCATTAATGACCCACATTTTTCCATCGGGACCTCTTGCCATGTCAGTCGCATAAAAGTATAAATTAAAGTTCTCTTTTAGTCCAAAATCATATACTTCAGATAAAAAACCTTTGTGTGAAAATATAACTTCAGCCGGGATAATATTTTCTTTTATAAGTTTTTGTTCAGAGTATAAATCTTTTAAAATTAAATTTAGTAGTTTTGCCCTTTGTTGCAGCCCTTTTTTGATATTTTCCCACTCAAGCTCAGAGATAACAAAAGGGATGGGGTCTAAGCTCCATGTGCGGTTTGCGTTGTCGTCAATATTATCATAAATGTTGAATGTAACACCATTATCTTCAAGAAGCCAATCTATCTCGGCTTGCTTCTCTTCCAAAGTATTAAATCCGGCAGATTCAAGTTTATTGGCAATTTCACTCCACGACTTTTTGATGTTTTTATTTTCATCAAACATCTCATCACAAGATGATTTTAAAACATAACTATCAAAAATCGACATCTACTGCTTAGCCCACTTTCTTCTTAAATCAAGTGTATTTGGATACTCCATGCTTGGTGAAACATTCTGAAAATAAAAGATTTTTTTATCTTTTTGTTTCTCTTTTGTAAGAACAGCCCTCTTAGCGCCATTCACATCAACTAAGCTCTGTTTTACAAGTGCAGCTGAAATATACTCTATTTCACCCTGAGTATGGTTGAAATCCCAAAATCTATTTATTCTTCTTGATTCTGCTTCATTAGAATTTACAGGAAACGCATCATAAGTTCGTCCACCGGGATGAGATACAAAATAACTCATTCCACCGATAGAGCGTTGGTTCCATTTATCAACTACATCAAATACCAGAGGAGTGTCCACCCCAATTGTTGGATGAAGCGCCGACCATGGCTGCCAAGCCTTGTATTTGACACCTGCAACAAACTCACCTTCAATACCTGTCGGACTAAGCGGGATTACGACAGAGTTGCATGTAAGCACATATCGTTCAGGTATAAAGTTGTTCACTTTTACCTGTACTCTCTCAAGGGAAGAATCAACATATCTTGATGTTCCCTGAGAACCGCTCTCTTCACCCAAAACATTCCAAGGTTCAATGGCGCCACGGAGTTCAAGATGAAAATTCTCAACTGTTGCCATTCCATAAAGTGGAAATCTAAACTCAAAAAATGGGTCAAACCAGTCAAGCTCAAAAGCGTAGCCCTCATTGTTTAAAAATTCAACTATATCTCTAATATCCTCTTTTACATAATGCTCAAGTAGAAATTTATCATGCAGTTGAGTTCCCCATCTAACAAGTTTGTGCTTGTAGGGCTTGTTCCAAAACAGTGACACAAGAGTTCTGACTAAAAGCATTTGCAGGAGTGCCATTCTCGGATGTGGCGGCATGTCAAATGCACGAAGCTCTAAAATACCAAGTCTTCCAGAACTGGAATCAGGCGAATAAAGCTTATCTATACAAAATTCTGAACGGTGAGTATTTCCTGTTATATCTGTCAACATATGGCGAAATAGTCTGTCTGTAATCCAAAATGGAACATTCTCATCTTGAGGTATTTGAGAAAAAGCAATCTCAAGTTCATAAAGGTTTTCTAATCTTCCCTCATCCACACGGGGTGCTTGAGAAGTTGGACCGATAAAAGTACCTGAAAAGAGGTATGATAGACCAGGGTGGTGCTGCCAAAAAGTGATGAGACTTCTTAAAAGCTCAGGACGCCTAAGCAGTGGACTGTCTTCGGGTTTTAATGCGCCGATAGTTACATGGTTTCCACCACCTGTTCCGGTATGTTTTCCATCTAGCATAAACTTTTCAGTTCCAAGTCTTGATTGCCTTGCATCATCATATAGAGTAAAAAGATTATCACTTAAATCTTTCCACGAAGTCGCAGGTTGAATGTTTACTTCAATAACACCGGGGTCTGGAGTAACTTTTATTCTATCTATTCGTAAATCGTGAGGAGGCTCATACCCTTCTAAAACAACTTTAATATCCAGCTTTTTGGCAACTGCCTCAATCGAAGCTGCAAGATCTAAAAATGCCTCTGTGTGATTTAGCGGCGGTAAAAATATGTATAGTTTTCCGTCCCTAATCTCTACATTTAGAGCGGTTCTTACAAACATATCATCTTTCATAGTGTTTATCTCAAGAGTTTCTATGTTTTTTACTCTTTTTTTAGCATCTTTTCTAAATTTTCCAAGTTTTGGAACCTCTGCAAAAAGGTCTGGTTCAAAATGTAGTGGTAACTCATGTGTTGGTTTTTGGACTAAAGAATCCATTGGAAGTCTAAGCCCAAGCGGTGAATCTCCTGCAATAAGGAAAAGATTTTCTCTTCTAAATGACCATCCGGAACTAATCCATTTTGTCTCTCCAAAATTTAGAGGAAGAACAAACCCTACAGGATTATTTAGCCCTTGTGAAAGTACTTTAGCTATATTTTGTCTCTCTAGAGAATCTTTTAAATCAGCTTTCATCGGGTCAACATCAATAGGTAACTGCGCCTCTTTCATGATGTAATGAAATGGGTCTTCATATGCACTGATGACATTTTTGTCACTTATGGATAAAGTAAGAGCCAAAGTTCTTATAAATTTTTGGGCATCTTCATTTGTGTAATTATATTTTTCATTCATATCTGCAAAAAGCTCAGGATTTTTCCATATAGCTTTTTTGTCTTTTCTCCATACAATAGAAGTCTGCCATCTAGGGATAGGTTCGCCGGGGTACCATTTTCCTTGAGCATAATGAAGCAATCCGCCATTTGTAAACGAACCAACGAGTCTTCTTGATAGTTTGTCCGCAAGTTCTCTTTTGTGTGCACCGTCTGCTTCTGTGTTCCACTCCGGTGATTCCATGTCGTCAATGGATACAAAAGTAGGTTCTCCGCCCATTGAGAGCCTGACATCACTCTCCTCAAGCTCTTTGTCAACATCAAATCCGAGTTTATAAATAGCATCCCACTGATCGTCTCTATAAGGTTTGGTTACACGAGGAGATTCGAAAATTCTGGTAACGGTGTTTGAATATTCAAACTCTGTTTCACATTTATCACTCAAGCCTTCGATGGCATGCGCACTTTCAAACGACGGAGTACAAGCGAGGGGAATATGTCCCTCACCTGCAAAAAGCCCACTGGTAGAATCAAGCCCAAGCCAGCCAGCCCCTGGAATATAAACTTCTGTCCATGCGTGAAGGTCTGTGAAATCTTCTGCTGGACCGCTTGGTCCGTCAAGTGATTCAACATCAGCCCTTAGTTGTACTAAATAACCTGATACAAACCTTGCCGCAAGTCCTAAATGTCTAAGAACCTGAACAAAAAGCCATGCATAGTCTCTACAGCTTCCAAGCTTCTTGCCAAGCGTGACCTCACAAGTTTGTACGCCGCTCTCTAATCTGATTGTATAGTTGAGATATTTGTAAATCTCTGTGTTTAGATAAACCAAAAAGTCATTAATAGGTTTCTCTGTTAAGTCTAATGATTGAATAAACTTTTTTATTTTTTTGCCATCTTCAGTGATTTCAAGATAAGGAACAAGCTCTTTTTGCAATTCATCATTGTATTTAAACGGATATTTTTCAGCAGATTGCTCTACAAAAAAATCAAACGGATTTATTGTAATCAAATCAGCGATAATCTCTACATCAATACCAAACTCTTTAACTTTATCAGGAAAAACAATACGAGCCAAATAGTTTCCAAAAGGGTCCTGCTGCCAGTTAATAAAATGGTTTTTGGGTGTTATCTTCAATGAGTAACTCTCAATCGGAGTTCTACTGTGCGGAGCTGGTCTTAGTCTAATTATATGAGGTGACAAAGATATATATTTGTCATACTTGTAGTGAGTCTTATGTGATAGAACGACTTTAAGTGCCATATTTTTTCCTTTAAAAAGCTTGATTAACATGTAGAACAGAAGCGGGCTGATTGTGAACACACATCGAACGATTAATCATTATATTATACTATCATTTAATGATATAATTTCATTAATAAAAAAATAAAGAGTAGTTATGGAACTTTGTGTAGCCCTCGATTTACCCACAAAAGAAGAGAACTTAGAGCTTATTCATAAGATAAAAGAGTACGATGTCTGGCTGAAAGTCGGACTTCGCAGCTATATCCGCGACGGCGAAGAGTTTTTAAAAGATATTAAAAAAATAAACCCTGATTTTAAGATATTTTTAGACCTAAAACTTTATGACATTCCAAACACTATGGCTGATGCCGCAGAATCTATTATGGGGCTGGGTGTTGATATGTTCAATGTCCACGCAAGTGCAGGAAAACGAGCTATGCAAGAGGTTATGCAGAGGCTAAAAAAGTATGAAAACCGTCCGATAGTTTTGGCTGTTACTGCACTTACCTCGTTTAATGAAGAGGAGTTTGCTGCGGTATATGAGGGCTCAATCGCTCAAAAAGCCGACCAGTTTGCAAAAGATGCTTATGAGAGCGGACTTGATGGCGTTGTCTGCTCCGCTTATGAGAGCGAATCAATCAAGAAGATTACAAACAAAAAGTTTATGACACTGACTCCTGGAATCCGACCATTTGGCGAAGATGCAGGAGACCAGCAGAGAGTTGCCGATGTTGCATATGCGAAGAGTGCACATGTTGACTTTATAGTAGTCGGTCGTCCGATTTATATGTCGCAAAATCCTGCTCTGGTAGTTGAAAAGATTTTAAAAAAACTCTAGCTCTCTTCTTCTACTTTTTTCATTAACTCTTTAAATTTTTCTGGAACATCACCTACTTTAACAAGGGTGTTGTTTTCGTTTATTTTGTAAGATCCTGTTTGGTTTATAAATATTTGCAGTTTTAAATCTACTCTTTTTTCTAAATCTAAAATTTTGTAGCTCAGGCTGTCAAGAATCAGCGGCGGTTTGTTTTCTAGCTCAAAATAACTTAAAACCATATGCTGTCGTCCCGTGTATTTTTCGTACGAAGTAGTAATAAAAAGCTTCTCTTTTGAAAAACCGAGCTTTAAAAGCGTAAAATATTTTATAATTGCATAATCTTCGCAATCCCCGTAACCACATGTTAAAAACTCTTTGGGAGTACTCCAATAGTCACTTTGATTGTAATTTACTATATCAAGTTTGGTAGGCAGCTGGTTTAAATAAAAATTTGCCCTCAAAAGCTGATCTTGTTTTGGCAGTGTTTTTAACAACTCTAATGTTTTAGCATAATCAACTACCCTGTTTTTTGCAATATAGCCGGAACCTTTTTCTATATTCTCTAATTCATAATTTGTGAAATTAGGATATTTTGAAGCATAAACAATAGAAAAAGATAGTAAAAATATAGATATTTTCAGAGTATAGCCTTAATGCTAAGTTATTTTATTATTGTAGTAGCACAATTTAGTCCACTCTTTTAATATTTATAAAATATTTAATTATTTATATTTTATTTTTTGTGTAAAATTATAAAAAATTAAAAAGGTTATTATGAAGATTTTTGTGAGCATTGCTTCTTACTGTGACGAGCTGCTTTTTTTTACAATAAAAGATTGCATGGACAAAGCAAACAAACCGGAAAATATTTTTTTTGGTATTGTTGATCAAAATGAAGCAACACAAAGAGCAGAAATAGATGGACTTGATTTTAAAAACCAAATCAAATATGTATATATTAATAATATAGATACTTTCGGTGTTTCATGGGCGAGAAATATCGCTTTTTCACTCTTAGATGGCGAAGATTTTTTACTTCAAATTGATTCTCATATGCTGTTTGAAAAAGATTGGGATTTAACATTGATTAATCAGTATAATAATTTAAAAATGATTTCACAAAAGCCAATAATCATAACATATCCATATGATTTTTCTTTCGATGAAAACAGTAATCCAACATTTAATAAACCTTCAGGAAAGAGTGTTTTAGTATTAAGACCACATCCAGATACTCCTCTTGAAAAAGATAGTGCAAGAATAAGATTTAGAGCTGAGCATAAATATACAGATGCTCCTGTTTTAGGCTGTCATATTGCCGGAGGATTTATTTTTACAAGCTCTGATTTTATAGAAGAGATACCATATGACCCATTTTTATACTTTGTTGGAGAGGAACAAAGCCTTTCAATAAGGGCATATACAAGAGGGTGGGATATATATCATCCAATATGGATACCTCTTTATCATCAATATAAAAATAAAAAAATTGAATATTTATCACAACATTGGAATAAAGATGCGAATGATAAGAGAGTTTTAAGCTCGGCACACTTGACAAATAGAACAATTAAAAGAGTAAACAGGCTTTTATATGGCGATGGAATGAAAAATAGTGTTTATGGACTTGGCAGTGTTAGAACAATGGATGATTTTATTGCTTTTAGCGGTATTGACTATAAAAACAAAACAATCAACAAGATAGAGTTTTAAGCTATAAATTATTTATATATGACTATAATTGCAATCTTCAAACGGACGAGTGGGTGAGCGGCTGAAACCACATCCCTGCTAAGGATGCGTACGGGTAACTGTACCGAGGGTTCAAATCCCTCCTCGTCCACCACCAAGCCTTTTTTAAATCAAAAAATTCCTACAAATTAAAAATCTTTTTTCAGAGCGTGTTGCATTGAGCTTATAATTTGGCTTTACATTTGAAAAATGAGACAATTTATAAATGAAAAGCTATAATTTCAATTTCAAAAGTTAAATAAATTTTTTATGAAAGTTGCACTATGTTTTTACAACACTATATTGACTTTGTTACACGCTATTTTAAGGCAGTTTTGGTTTTTGTGGCAGTTGCTACGGGAATTTTTGGCTATTATTCACAATATTTAAGTATCGACGCTTCAGCTGAAACGCTTTTACTTGAAAATGATGCTGATTTAAAGCTAACGCGTGAAGTACACGGTCGTTACATCAGTCCTGACTATTTAGTGGTTGCTTTTAGCCCAAAAGAGTATATGCTCTCTGATACAACTATTAGCGTGATAAAATCACTTAAAAAGTCATTGTCAAATGTAAATGGTGTTGAAAGTGTTACGACTCTGCTGGATGTTCCGTTGCTTGAGAGTCCTCCAAGAGCAGTTTCTGAAGTTGTGAAAAATGTGCGTACTCTCTCTTCAGATGACATCAACAAAACGATGGTTCAAAAAGAGCTTACAACAAGCCCTCTCTACGCAAACAACCTTGTCAGCAAAGATTTTAAAACAACGGCCATTATAGTCAATCTTAAAGAAGACGCCACATATATTAAACTTCTTGCACAACGAAATGTTTTTATAGAGTTGCAGCAAAAAAGAACTCTAACAAACGAAGAAAAGCAACAGTTTGAATCTTCAAAAAAAGCATTTAAAGAGTATACCGATAGCACCAGAGATGATGTACATAAATTGATTGAAAATGTACGATTGGCTTTAAACCCATACCGCCAAAATGGAGAAGTTGTTCTAGGCGGAATTGTTATGATTGCAGATGACATGATAAGTTTTGTAAAGAGCGATATTGCAATTTATGGAACAGCTATTTTACTCATTATGGTGCTAATGCTCTGGATTATTTTCAGACAGGTGCGTTTTGTAGTTTTGCCTATCGTTGTTTCGTTTTGTGCGGTAGTAATTACAACTGGAATAAACGCGCTTTTAGGTATTGAGATAACTGTCGTCTCATCAAATTATGTTGCGATGCAGCTCATTACCACGCTCTCCTTGGTTATCCATCTTATTGTAAGTTACCGTGAAGAGTATGCGCTTTATTCGCATTACTCACAAAAAGAGCTCATTGAGATTACCCTTAAGCGTATGTCTGTTCCATCGGTTTTTATTATTCTCACATCTGTTGCAGGTTTTGGCTCTCTAATGACATGCGATATCTTACCGATTATCGATTTGGGTACGATGATGAATATCGGGGTAACTGTTTCATTGATTACGGCGTACCTTCTTTTTCCGGCAATGATGATGCTATATTCAAAAAAAGAGCCTGTACTTACATTTGATAAAGCCTTTACGCTAAACACGCTGTTTGCAGAGATGGTAGAACACCATGGCAAAAAAATAGTTGTAATGGTTGTTTTGATTCTTGGTTTTAGCCTTTATGGCGTTACTCAGTTGATAGTTGAAAACAGTTTTATTAACTATTTTAAAAAGAGTACGGAAATCTACAAAGGCATGCAAAAAATTGACAATGATTTAGGTGGCACAACACCTTTGGAGATTGTGATAAAATTTCCTGAAGCAAAGCCTCAAGAAGCGGTAAAAAACACTCAGAGTTCTGATGAGCTAGATAGTTTTGCTGATGAGTTTGCCGAGGATAGCGATGACGCACAATATTGGTTTACTGCTCAAAAAATGGAGACCATTCTTAGAGTACATGACTATCTTGAGTCGTTGCCAGAAGTTGGCAATGTCTCTTCACTCGGCACACTCTCGAAAGTGGGACGCATTTTAAAAGACGGTAAAGATTTTGACGGCGTTGAGTTGGCACTTATGTACAACGAACTTCCGCTTGAGTTTAAAAAAATTCTCCTTTCGCCATATGTCAATACAGAGTATAACGAAGCGCGTTTCGTAGTTCGTATCGTGGACTCCAACAAGGAGCTTAGACGAGACGAGCTGCTTCAAAAGATTAAAAAAGAGCTTGAGACTAAGGTAGGTCTTGAGCCGCAAAATTTCGAACTTGTCGGTATGATGGTGCTCTATAATAATATGCTTCAATCTCTCTTTGATTCGCAAATATCGACGCTTGGTTTAGCACTGCTTTCGCTTGGCGCAATGTTCTTATTTTTGTTTCGTTCTTTAAAAATCGCAATTGTGGCATTAACTGTTAACATGGTGCCAATCAGCGTAATTTTTGGCATCATGGGTGTTACCGGCATACCTTTGGACATTATGAGCATTACAATAGCTTCAATCGCGCTTGGAATTACGGTTGACAATACCATTCACTATTTCTACCGTTTTAGAGAGGAGCTTGCAAGGGACGGGGATTATATTGCATCGATGCACCGAGCCCATGCAACCATTGCTTTTGGTATGTTTTACTATTCTCTTGCAACTATCGTAGGCTTTTTGGTGTTGGTAACATCAAATTTTATTCCAACACTTATTTTTGGTCTTTTGACTGTCGTTGTTTTACTTGTAGCGATTCTTTCAGATCTTCTGTTTTCTCCGCTTTTGGTGGTCTTTTTTAAACCTTTTACGGTAAAAAAAGAGAGCAAATTAGAAAAGAAATAATTTAATAATTTGCTTAAAAATCACTTAATTTAATATAGAAAATTTATTAAATTAAGGTATAGTTATAAAAATTTAAAAAAATAAGGCAATAACATGTTTGTTAAAGAGATGAAATTGCTTATTAAATATGGAATAGAGCTAGATATATCAGGTCTGGAGTGTAAGGTTGGCTATAAAGGCGATGCACTCTTGAGATTTAGTTCTAGCGAGCAAGATACCATACAAAAAATTGAAGAATTTTGTAAAAAAGCTGATATTGAATACAAAATAAGTAGTAACCCGGCAAAAGCAACTACAGATATTTTTTGTGTTTTTGCAACAGATGTGTATAAATTAAAATAGGTAACATATTTTTAAATAATCAAAAACCAACTTATCAACTACACATTGTCCTCAAGTACAATACTCTTTTTTTTAAATTTATCATATCATTACTCAATAAAACTATAAGTTGGAGTCTTACATGTCAGTAAGTATTGGAAAAATCGTTGGAATTGAAGGTGTTTTTCATGTAAAAGGGGTAGATGGTTCGGTTCGTAAAATTTCTGATGGCGATACTATTTATGAGGGTGAAGTGGTTATCGGTGATCAAGGTAATAGCTCGTCAAATAATATAGTAGTTTCAATGAAAGATGGGTCAGACATTGTTGTTTTAGGGCATGAAAAACAACTTTTCGATGCTTCTCTTTCTGCTCAGGAGTTTGCAAAAGAGGAAACTGTTACTCAAAAAGATTCAATTCAAGCTATGTTGGAAGCTAATGGTGATATAGAAAATATAGAGGATTTGGAAACTGCGGCTGGAGAGGGAGAAACTGCTGCGTCTACTGAAGGCGGAGAGGCAAATTTTGCAAGTGCAAATAATGCATCTACTGATATTAATGCAGAGCTTCGTGATAGAGCTTTTGAAGATGAATTGACGGTATCACGAGATGACAACTATTTATTAAATATGGATGTAAACCTTGTAGATACTAACCCTGCAAACGACAATCCGGTGGCAGTAAATGACACCAAATCACTATCCGAAGATGCAACAGCTACAATTATTGATGTACTTGCAAACGATACGGACTTAGATGGCAATACGCTCAGCGTAACAGGAGTAACTCAGCCTGCAAACGGCGTAGTTACACTTATTAGCGGAGTAGTATCATATACTCCAAACGCAAACTACAACGGCAATGACAGCTTCACTTATACAATCAGTGACGGCAACGGCGGCACAGACACTGCAACGGTAAGTTTAACAATCAACCCTGCAAACGACAATCCGGTGGCAGTAAATGACACCAAATCACTATCCGAAGATGCAACAGCTACAATTATTGATGTACTTGCAAACGATACGGACTTAGATGGCAATACGCTCAGCGTAACAGGAGTAACTAAGCCTGCAAACGGCGTAGTTACACTTATTAGCGGAGTAGTATCATATACTCCAAACGCAAACTACAACGGCAATGACAGCTTCACTTATACAATCAGTGACGGCAACGGCGGCACAGACACTGCAACGGTAAGTTTAACAATCAACCCTGCAAACGACAATCCGGTGGCAGTAAATGACACCAAATCACTATCCGAAGATGCAACAGCTACAATTATTGATGTACTTGCAAACGATACGGACTTAGATGGCAATACGCTCAGCGTAACAGGAGTAACTCAGCCTGCAAACGGCGTAGTTACACTTATTAGCGGAGTAGTATCATATACTCCAAACGCAAACTACAACGGCAATGACAGCTTCACTTATACAATCAGTGACGGCAACGGCGGCACAGACACTGCAACGGTAAGTTTAACAATCAACCCTGCAAACGACAATCCGGTGGCAGTAAATGACACCAAATCACTATCCGAAGATGCAACAGCTACAATTATTGATGTACTTGCAAACGATACGGACTTAGATGGCAATACGCTCAGCGTAACAGGAGTAACTCAGCCTGCAAACGGCGTAGTTACACTTATTAGCGGAGTAGTATCATATACTCCAAACGCAAACTACAACGGCAATGACAGCTTCACTTATACAATCAGTGACGGCAACGGCGGCACAGACACTGCAACGGTAAGTTTAACAATCAACCCTGCAAACGACAATCCGGTGGCAGTAAATGACACCAAATCACTATCCGAAGATGCAACAGCTACAATTATTGATGTACTTGCAAACGATACGGACTTAGATGGCAATACGCTCAGCGTAACAGGAGTAACTCAGCCTGCAAACGGCGTAGTTACACTTATTAGCGGAGTAGTATCATATACTCCAAACGCAAACTACAACGGCAATGACAGCTTCACTTATACAATCAGTGACGGCAACGGCGGCACAGACACTGCAACGGTAAGTTTAACAATCAACCCTGCAAACGACAATCCGGTGGCAGTAAATGACACCAAATCACTATCCGAAGATGCAACAGCTACAATTATTGATGTACTTGCAAACGATACGGACTTAGATGGCAATACGCTCAGCGTAACAGGAGTAACTCAGCCTGCAAACGGCGTAGTTACACTTATTAGCGGAGTAGTATCATATACTCCAAACGCAAACTACAACGGCAATGACAGCTTCACTTATACAATCAGTGACGGCAACGGCGGCACAGACACTGCAACGGTAAGTTTAACAATCAACCCTGCAAACGACAATCCGGTGGCAGTAAATGACACCAAATCACTATCCGAAGATGCAACAGCTACAATTATTGATGTACTTGCAAACGATACGGACTTAGATGGCAATACGCTCAGCGTAACAGGAGTAACTCAGCCTGCAAACGGCGTAGTTACACTTATTAGCGGAGTAGTATCATATACTCCAAACGCAAACTACAACGGCAATGACAGCTTCACTTATACAATCAGTGACGGCAACGGCGGCACAGACACTGCAACGGTAAGTTTAACAATCAACCCTGCAAACGACAATCCGGTGGCAGTAAATGACACCAAATCACTATCCGAAGATGCAACAGCTACAATTATTGATGTACTTGCAAACGATACGGACTTAGATGGCAATACGCTCAGCGTAACAGGAGTAACTCAGCCTGCAAACGGCGTAGTTACACTTATTAGCGGAGTAGTATCATATACTCCAAACGCAAACTACAACGGCAATGACAGCTTCACTTATACAATCAGTGACGGCAACGGCGGCACAGACACTGCAACGGTAAGTTTAACAATCAACCCTGCAAACGACAATCCGGTGGCAGTAAATGACACCAAATCACTATCCGAAGATGCAACAGCTATAATTATTGATGTACTTGCAAACGATACGGACTTAGATGGCAATACGCTCAGCGTAACAGGAGTAACTCAGCCTGCAAACGGCGTAGTTACACTTATTAGCGGAGTAGTATCATATACTCCAAACGCAAACTACAACGGCAATGACAGCTTCACTTATACAATCAGTGACGGCAACGGCGGCACAGACACTGCAACGGTAAGTTTAACAATCAACCCTGCAAACGACAATCCGGTGGCAGTAAATGACACCAAATCACTATCCGAAGATGCAACAGCTACAATTATTGATGTACTTGCAAACGATACGGACTTAGATGGCAATACGCTCAGCGTAACAGGAGTAACTCAGCCTGCAAACGGCGTAGTTACACTTATTAGCGGAGTAGTATCATATACTCCAAACGCAAACTACAACGGCAATGACAGCTTCACTTATACAATCAGTGACGGCAACGGCGGCACAGACACTGCAACGGTAAGTTTAACAATCAACCCTGCAAACGACAATCCGGTGGCAGTAAATGACACCAAATCACTATCCGAAGATGCAACAGCTACAATTATTGATGTACTTGCAAACGATACGGACTTAGATGGCAATACGCTCAGCGTAACAGGAGTAACTCAGCCTGCAAACGGCGTAGTTACACTTATTAGCGGAGTAGTATCATATACTCCAAACGCAAACTACAACGGCAATGACAGCTTCACTTATACAATCAGTGACGGCAACGGCGGCACAGACACTGCAACGGTAAGTTTAACAATCAACCCTGCAAACGACAATCCGGTGGCAGTAAATGACACCAAATCACTATCCGAAGATGCAACAGCTACAATTATTGATGTACTTGCAAACGATACGGACTTAGATGGCAATACGCTCAGCGTAACAGGAGTAACTCAGCCTGCAAACGGCGTAGTTACACTTATTAGCGGAGTAGTATCATATACTCCAAACGCAAACTACAACGGCAATGACAGCTTCACTTATACAATCAGTGACGGCAACGGCGGCACAGACACTGCAACGGTAAGTTTAACAATCAACCCTGCAAACGACAATCCGGTGGCAGTAAATGACACCAAATCACTATCCGAAGATGCAACAGCTACAATTATTGATGTACTTGCAAACGATACGGACTTAGATGGCAATACGCTCAGCGTAACAGGAGTAACTCAGCCTGCAAACGGCGTAGTTACACTTATTAGCGGAGTAGTATCATATACTCCAAACGCAAACTACAACGGCAATGACAGCTTCACTTATACAATCAGTGACGGCAACGGCGGCACAGACACTGCAACGGTAAGTTTAACAATCAACCCTGCAAACGACAATCCGGTGGCAGTAAATGACACCAAATCACTATCCGAAGATGCAACAGCTACAATTATTGATGTACTTGCAAACGATACGGACTTAGATGGCAATACGCTCAGCGTAACAGGAGTAACTCAGCCTGCAAACGGCGTAGTTACACTTATTAGCGGAGTAGTATCATATACTCCAAACGCAAACTACAACGGCAATGACAGCTTCACTTATACAATCAGTGACGGCAACGGCGGCACAGACACTGCAACGGTAAGTTTAACAATCAACCCTGCAAACGACAATCCGGTGGCAGTAAATGACACCAAATCACTATCCGAAGATGCAACAGCTATAATTATTGATGTACTTGCAAACGATACGGACTTAGATGGCAATACGCTCAGCGTAACAGGAGTAACTCAGCCTGCAAACGGCGTAGTTACACTTATTAGCGGAGTAGTATCATATACTCCAAACGCAAACTACAACGGCAATGACAGCTTCACTTATACAATCAGTGACGGCAACGGCGGCACAGACACTGCAACGGTAAGTTTAACAATCAACCCTGCAAACGACAATCCGGTGGCAGTAAATGACACCAAATCACTATCCGAAGATGCAACAGCTATAATTATTGATGTACTTGCAAACGATACGGACTTAGATGGCAATACGCTCAGCGTAACAGGAGTAACTCAGCCTGCAAACGGCGTAGTTACACTTATTAGCGGAGTAGTATCATATACTCCAAACGCAAACTACAACGGCAATGACAGCTTCACTTATACAATCAGTGACGGCAACGGCGGCACAGACACTGCAACGGTAAGTTTAACAATCAACCCTGCAAACGACAATCCGGTGGCAGTAAATGACACCAAATCACTATCCGAAGATGCAACAGCTATAATTATTGATGTACTTGCAAACGATACGGACTTAGATGGCAATACGCTCAGCGTAACAGGAGTAACTCAGCCTGCAAACGGCGTAGTTACACTTATTAGCGGAGTAGTATCATATACTCCAAACGCAAACTACAACGGCAATGACAGCTTCACTTATACAATCAGTGACGGCAACGGCGGCACAGACACTGCAACGGTAAGTTTAACAATCAACCCTGCAAACGACAATCCGGTGGCAGTAAATGACACCAAATCACTATCCGAAGATGCAACAGCTACAATCATTGATGTACTTGCAAACGATACGGACTTAGATGGCAATACGCTCAGCGTAACAGGAGTAACTCAGCCTGCAAACGGCGTAGTTACACTTATTAGCGGAGTAGTATCATATACTCCAAACGCAAACTACAACGGCAATGACAGCTTCACTTATACAATCAGTGACGGCAACGGCGGCACAGACACTGCAACGGTAAGTTTAACAATCAACCCTGCAAACGACAATCCGGTGGCAGTAAATGACACCAAATCACTATCCGAAGATGCAACAGCTACAATCATTGATGTACTTGCAAACGATACGGACTTAGATGGCAATACGCTCAGCGTAACAGGAGTAACTCAGCCTGCAAACGGCGTAGTTACACTTATTAGCGGAGTAGTATCATATACTCCAAACGCAAACTACAACGGCAATGACAGCTTCACTTATACAATCAGTGACGGCAACGGCGGCACAGACACTGCAACGGTAAGTTTAACAATCAACCCTGCAAACGACAATCCGGTGGCAGTAAATGACACCAAATCACTATCCGAAGATGCAACAGCTATAATTATTGATGTACTTGCAAACGATACGGACTTAGATGGCAATACGCTCAGCGTAACAGGAGTAACTCAGCCTGCAAACGGCGTAGTTACACTTATTAGCGGAGTAGTATCATATACTCCAAACGCAAACTACAACGGCAATGACAGCTTCACTTATACAATCAGTGACGGCAACGGCGGCACAGACACTGCAACGGTAAGTTTAACAATCAACCCTGCAAACGACAATCCGGTGGCAGTAAATGACACCAAATCACTATCCGAAGATGCAACAGCTACAATTATTGATGTACTTGCAAACGATACGGACTTAGATGGCAATACGCTCAGCGTAACAGGAGTAACTCAGCCTGCAAACGGCGTAGTTACACTTATTAGCGGAGTAGTATCATATACTCCAAACGCAAACTACAACGGCAATGACAGCTTCACTTATACAATCAGTGACGGCAACGGCGGCACAGACACTGCAACGGTAAGTTTAACAATCAACCCTGCAAACGACAATCCGGTGGCAGTAAATGACACCAAATCACTATCCGAAGAAGCAACAGCAACAATCATTGAAGTACATGCAAACGATACGGACTTAGATGGCAATACGCTCAGCGTAACAGGAGTAACTCAGCCTGCAAACGGCGTAGTTACACTTATTAGCGGAGTAGTATCATATACTCCAAACGCAAACTACAACGGCAATGACAGCTTCACTTATACAATCAGTGACGGCAACGGCGGCACAGACACTGCAACGGTAAGTTTAACAATCAACCCTGCAAACGACAATCCGGTGGCAGTAAATGACACCAAATCACTATCCGAAGATGCAACAGCTACATTTATTGATGTACTTGCAATCGATACGGACTTAGATGGCAATACGCTCAGCGTAACAGGAGTAACTCAGCCTGCAAACGGCGTAGTTACACTTATTAGCGGAGTAGTATCATATACTCCAAACGCAAACTACAACGGCAATGACAGCTTCACTTATACAATCAGTGACGGCAACGGCGGCACAGACACTGCAACGGTAAGTTTAACAATCAACCCTGCAAACGACAATCCGGTGGCAGTAAATGACACCAAATCACTATCCGAAGATGCAACAGCTACAATTATTGATGTACTTGCAAACGATACGGACTTAGATGGCAATACGCTCAGCGTAACAGGAGTAACTCAGCCTGCAAACGGCGTAGTTACACTTATTAGCGGAGTAGTATCATATACTCCAAACGCAAACTACAACGGCAATGACAGCTTCACTTATACAATCAGTGACGGCAACGGCGGCACAGACACTGCAACGGTAAGTTTAACAATCAACCCTGCAAACGACAATCCGGTGGCAGTAAATGACACCAAATCACTATCCGAAGATGCAACAGCTACAATTATTGATGTACTTGCAAACGATACGGACTTAGATGGCAATACGCTCAGCGTAACAGGAGTAACTCAGCCTGCAAACGGCGTAGTTACACTTATTAGCGGAGTAGTATCATATACTCCAAACGCAAACTACAACGGCAATGACAGCTTCACTTATACAATCAGTGACGGCAACGGCGGCACAGACACTGCAACGGTAAGTTTAACAATCAACCCTGCAAACGACAATCCGGTGGCAGTAAATGACACAATATCTATTTTGGAAGATATGAACAATACTCAAAATGTGTATACTCTAGCTACAAGTGATTTTGGAACATATAGTGACATAGATGGTGATGCTCTCTCGGCGGTTAGAATAGATACACTTCCTGCAAACGGAGTTTTATATCTTAATGGAACGGCTATAAGTGCTGGAGCTGAAATTTTAGCAACTGATATAGATGCAGGAAAATTAACATTTAATCCAATAGACCATAGTGATGTTGATGGCAACTTCACATTTAGTGTAAGTGATGGAATAAATTGGAGTTCTAGTAGCTATACAACCACTATAAATATTACAGCAGTTGCTGATGCTCCAACATTAAGTGTAATAGGCAGTACAACGCTAACTCAAGAAATTAATATAGGCAATGTCACTAGCACATCAAATGGATTTAGCGTATCAGCATACAAGGCTGATGGCACTGTTTCTACAATTAGTTTTAACAACACTCCAAGCGGTTTTGGTGTTGCAGGTGCAGCATCCGGTGCAGACAGCGAATTAGGTTATCTTAGTGGTGTTGGTTCAGAAAAAATAGTTGTAGAATTTAATCAAGATATTGCATCAGTTGATGTCTCTTTTGCATGGAAAAATCCAACAGAAAATGCTACTTATACATTCTATAAAGATGGTGTCGTAGTAGGAACCGGTACAAGTGTTGGCGGAAGTGATGGCATTGATCCTGCTGTGACGCTTCAGCCAGATAGCGGAGCGCTTTTTGATACGATAATATTTAGCGCGCCTCGACTAGGTGATGATTATCTTATAAACTCAATAACATATGACAAAGTAGAAAGTACAAGCGGAGCAATAGTTGTAGCTGAACTCGATTCTGTGGCACTTAACATATCATCAGCTTTAGTAGATGCTGACAATTCTGAATCATTAACGGTTGTCTTAAAAGATATTCCGGCTGGGTTTGTGCTTTCTGATGGTACAAACACATTTACAGCGGATGTTTCTACTACAAGCGTAAATATAACGGGTTGGAATATTGGTGCTTTAACATTGACAACGCCAAATATTAGTACAACGACTACATATACATTGAATGTTGTTGCAACTGCTACCGAATCTTCGAATGGAGATACTGCTTCAACTATACGACAAATTGAAGTAACGGTAAATAATAATCCAAATCTTATAATACTAAACGGTAATGTTGCACAAGTAGATGAAGCAGCATTAAGCATAGGTACAAACAGTGCAAGTACGGCAGAAATAGCTACCGGAAATATTTTAAGCGACGATACTTTACCAAGCGGAGCAACATTAAGCAATGTTTCAATTGTTGGTGGCTCCACAGACGCTAGTGTTGCTGAAATAATTACTGTTACAACTGCTGATGGCAATAAACTTGTTGTTAATACTGCCACCGGAGATTATACTTATACTCTTATTAATGCTGTAAATCACTCTATTGCAGGAGAGGATATTGATACTTTTGCATATACTGTTACGAACTCTAGCGGTCTATCTTCTACTGCTAATTTATCTGTGAGAATACTCGACGATGCTCCTGTTGTAAATAACGCAACATCAATTTCATTATCGTTGCCTGAGCCTACAGATACAAATATTATCTTTACATTAGATGTATCCGGTTCAATGGATGATATTGTTTCAGGAACTACAACTCGTTTTGATATTGCAAAACAGGCGTTTATAGATACTATAGATGCTTACTCTAAACAGGGTGAAGTAAATGTAAACTTGACACTCTTTAACGGCGGTGCAGTAAGTTTAGGTTGGAAAAATGAAACAGAAATTTTGGACTATTTAAGCAAATTGACAATGAATCATAGTACCGATACGATTTTGTATAATGGTGCAACAATCGTAGGGCTTACTAATGTGTACACAAACTATGAAGCAGCTTTATCAGAAACACCGACAACATATAGTACCAATTTACCGACTGCTGATAAAACAGTTGCATATTTTATCTCTGATGGCGCTCCAACTGTTGAGAATAATGAGGGTAAAGATGTCAAAAATAATGTAGGTACTGATAGTGAAAGCGGCTGGTTAGATACTATATATGTAACAGATTGGACTAATTTTATTGGCTCAAATAATATAGACTTAACGGTTATTGGAATAGGTACCAATTTATCTACATATTATTTAGATCTTGTTCAGGTTCAAGTTGGCGAAGCTGCTATTATAGTGAGTGATGCTACGCAATTAAGTGATGTTATAACTTCAACAATAGCATTGGTTGAAGGAAGTTTATATAGCTTGGATGGTTCTTCTGGTATAAATTTCGGTGCAGATGGCGGTCATATTTCTGAATTGATTTATGGTACTACTACATACACTTATGATGTTGCTAACCCAACTCAGACAATTGCTCTTAGTGAAGGCTCAATGGAGTTAAATTTTGAAACAGGAGATTATGTATATACACCTACAATAAATTCTGGAAATGATTTAGTGGAAGAGTTTAATATGACTGTGGTTGATAATGATGGCGATGTTTATAGCAGCAGTTTAACTCTTAGCATTGGAATCGGTGAAACATTCACATTTAATGAAACTACCGATATTAATGGCGGGGCAGGCTATGATACATTGCTGATAATCGGCGATGATAATATTGATTTTAGCGGATTATCTAATAATATTTCAAATATTGAGGCTATCAACTTGGGCAGTGGTGCACAGACTATCGCTCTCGGCTTAAATGATGTTTTAGATATGACAGATGAAAACAATGTTCTCAGAATAGATGGAGACAATAGTGATCATCTGAGCTTGGATACTATTACGAGTTCTAATCCTGCTGGAGAGTGGACACTTGGTGAATCAATTTTAATTAACAATCAGGAGTACAGCAGATATGTCGGTGAAGTTGGTGGAAGCGCTGTTACATTGGAAGTGAGCACAAATATTCAGGTTGACGAGAGTTAACCTGAATTATGCAAGTTATTTAAGAAGCAGTATTAGAGAGACTCTGTCGTTTACATGCAGTTTTTGAAAGATTGAACTTACATGTGCTTTTACTGTTCTTGTAGTAATATTTAACGAAGAAGCTATCGCATCGTTTATAAATCCCTCAAGCATGAGATGAAGCACTTCTTTCTCTTTATCTGACAATCTATCTTCTATAAATTTTTTTGAATTTTCATTAAGGGATGTTTTTTTAGCTGTTTTAGCAAGAAATGCCGTAAGTTCCGGATATGTCCAGATATTTTCATCAGCAACAGTTTGAATCATTTGAGCAAAGTGGTTATTAAGCATTCTTGAGTTTCCATAAGCTTTTACTCCACGCAGAATCAACATTTTACCTGTAACAATAGAGGGCTCTTTCTCTAAAACTATCAACTTGCTTGGAATAGAACCTGAAGATATAAGGCTATTTACATCAGAAGAAACACTATCATAATCAGCTATTACAATAGAGTGCTTATTGTTTTTTATCTCACTCTTTAGTAAAATTAAATCATGACAAATAGTATTTTTTTCAACGGTGTGCTTTTTCTTCCATTCATCAATTATGTTTATATTTGAGCTAAAAAAAATAGTTTTCATCTATTTTTCTGAAAAAACATACTGTTTAGATTTTAGTATAGGTTTTAAAATATATTGCATAACAGTTTTTTCTCCTGTAACAATATCTACATTAACAGTCATCCCCGGAATGATTTTAAGAGGATGAGTTTCAGGACCCAAATAGTTTTTATCGGTTACTACATGTATGATATAAAAAGTGTTTTCTTTCTTGTCCGTAACAGTGTCTGGAGATATATTTACAACCTTGCCTACCAATCCGCCATGAATAGCAAAATCATAGGCAGAAACTTTTACATTAGCTTCCGCACCAGGATGTATAAAAGCGATATCGCTTGGTTTTATTTTAACCTCTAAGTAGAGTTTTTTATTTGTCGGAACTATCTCAACAAGGTCGGCTCCCGGCTTGATAACTCCTCCTACGGTATTTACAAATAGTTTTTGAACAATTCCCTCAACAGGTGATTTTACCATTGTCCTGTCAACTTGATCACTATATGCGACTTGTTGAGTTTTAAGTCTAGAGATCTCAGCAATTACCTCATTTAACTCTTTTTTAGCCGTATTGATAAAAAGTTGTCTTGATTCTTCCCTTTTGTTTTTAAACTCTTCAATAGCAGATGTTAATCTTGGCAGAGAGAGCTTCGCTGCTTCTATATCATTCTCAATTGTGCTGGCTTCTCTTTGAAGCTTTAAAAAATCAACCCTAGATTTAACGCCTTCTTTAACCAAAGGCGCAGTCATTGAAATCTCTTGAGTTACAAATTCTAAAGATTTTTGTAAAGAATGCACCCTTGCACTTGCTTCTTTGTAAGCTTGTTGTTTTTGTTCTATTTGATTTACAAATGAGCTATCTTTTGCATTAAACTCTATTTTATTGGAGTTATATAAATTCTCTGCTAGTTTTATCTGATTTCTAAGCTCTTCATCTTTTACCTCAGGTGCTTTAAAAGGTAGTTGATTTGCTTGAGCATAGAGTCTTAATCTCGTTGCTTCAAGCTCATAGTATGTCATCTCATTTGTGCGGGAGGTAGATGTAGATTTTGCGTTATTGATTTTTAAAATCACCTCTCCCTCTTTAACAATCTGCCCCTCTTCAACTAATATTGATTCAACTATACCGCCCTCAAGATTTTGAATAATCTGATTTTGTCCATAAGGAATAACATCGCCGTCACCCCTTGTTATCTCATCAACATTTGCTAAGGATGCCCAGATTATAAAAGCTAAAATGGTAAAAAGCCATATCTTTATAACTCTGCTCATTTTAGATGGTGTTTGCTCCAAAACAGCAGCACTAAGGCTGTTCATAAAGCTATAATCGTTTTTTGTATATTCTACAGGCTTATTATTTTTTTTCAATGTTGCTTCCTTGAGCGTCTTGTTTGCTTTGTAGTTTTGCCAGTGCTTCTTCTTTTGGGGCATCAATAAAAATTCTGCCCTCATTCATTACTATTACTCTCTCAACAATTTTTAAAAGAGTCATTTTTTGAGTTACGATAAGGGAGGTTTTTCCTTTTAAAACTTTTGACATATTGTCCAAAAGTTTGGCTTCAGTTGTCTGATCCATTGCATTACTTGGCTCATCCATCAACATAATAGGAGATTCCAGTAAAAATGCACGAGCTATTCCTATACTTTGTCTTTGTCCACCAGAGAGCCCTTGACCACGCTCTCCGATTGGCATTTCATACCCTTTTGGATGTTTTTTTATGAACTCAGAAGTTGTACTTATATTTGCCGCTTGTATCATTGAGGCATCGCTTGCGTGTGATGCACAAAAAGTTATATTATCTTTTACTGTTCCGCGAAATAACATTATATCTTGAGAAACATATCCTATATTTTTTCTCAAATCAGACGGGTCTATCTGTTTTATATCTATTCCATCTATAAGAATCTGTCCCGAATCGGGTTCATAAAGACCTAAAATAAGTTTTTGAATTGTACTTTTTCCTGAACCTATTCGACCGATAATTGCTACATGCTCCCCAGGTTTAATAGTAAAAGATACATTTTTAAGTGCAGGAACATCACTGTTTGGGTAAGAAAATGAAACATCTACAAACTCAATATTACCGCTAAAGTTGGGTTTTTGAAGAAATTTTTTGCCGTTTGGTCGTTCGCATGGTTGTGATATTATCTCATTTAGTGTTTCATAAGATGTTTTTGTGTCTTCATAGTTTGTTAAAAGTGCCGCAACATGACCCATTGGAGCGAGTGTTCTAGATGTTAAAATAACAATAGCGATAAGTCCGCCCATAGAGAGTTCAAACTCTTGAATAAGATAAACACCTGCAACAATTATCATTACAGTGTTTAGCTGAATTAAAAGTTGAGTAATAGTTGGTATTGATGCTGAGAGAAGGCGAGATTTCAGACTTCTTGTTGCTATCTCTCCGGTTGACTCTTCCCAGTTCCACTGAACCTGATTGACTGCACCAAGTGTTTTTAATGTTTCAATATTATTTAGAGATTCAATAAGAATAGAACTTTTTTTTGCACTTGCTTCATGCGCGCTCTCTATGCTCTCTTGAAGCGGTTTTTTTATTAAAAAAGCATAAGTTATGATAAAAAACATTGTTACAATCGGGATTAAAACAATTGCGCCACCGATATACCATATCACAAGCAGAAATATTATTGTAAAAGGAAGGTCTATCACAGCAGCCATAGTCGCGTTTGTTAAAAAGCTTCTAATGCTGTCAAAATCTCTAATATTACTTGCAAATGAGCCGACTGAAGCAGGGTGATGAGCCATTTTTAAATCGAGTACTTTTTCAAAAATAATAGATGACATAATAACATCACTCTTTTTTGCAGCACTCTCAAGCAGATAAGTTCTGGTAATTTTTAAAAATGTATCGATTAAGTAAACTATACTTACCCCGATAGCAAATACCCATAGTGTTTCAATAGCATTGTTTGGAACGACTCTGTCATAAACATTCATAGTAAAGAGTGGAGAAGCAAGCACAAAAAGATTTATAAGTAAAGAAGCATATAAGACATCTTTGTATATAGGTAGGGAGAGTTTTATGGTGCTCCAGAACCAATGTTTTTGGTCTAAATGCAGTGTTCTTGAGTTTTTGTCGCTGTACTCAAAAGCTTTTTTTATCATAAATCCAAAACCGATATACTCATCTCTTAAAACATCAACTTCAACCCACTGCTCAATCGCCTCTTCTGCGGGCATAACAATCTTTGCCATCTTAGCGTCTTTGCTAAAACTGTCTAAGATGCAAGCGCCTTGGTTGGAGAGCAGAATAATCATAGGTAGTTGCAGTTGTGAAATTTGAGACAGAGGTCTTTTGATAAGTGAAGATTTAAGCCCGGCCTTTTCTGCTGCACGAGAAAAGAGACCTTTGGCGTTATCTATTGAAAAAAGTTCAGGTGCATCAACTCCCGGTTCTACCGGTAATCCGGCAGTTAGAGCCTCTGCTGAGAACGGCTTGTGGTAAAGTTTCGTAAAAAGCACCAAACAATCAAGCAACGCATCCATTTTTAAATTTTCAGTGCTTGTTAAAAGCATTTAGAACCTTTTGTAGAAAAATTATTTATTTAATTCTGTTGAGCTGTCTATGTCATATGAGATTGGAAGAGCATCTTCATTTTTTGGAGCTTTTCCGTTTAATCCAACATTTGAGTATATAACACTTGTGTCTCCAAGAATTGTTGAAACAAGCGTCCCCATCGCATCTAAAATTCTATATTTTGCAAAAAGCAAACTGTACTCTGTGTTTATAATCTGAGCTTTTGCAGCTATAAAATCATTTTGAGCAGAGAGAAGGTCAAGAAGTGAGCGGCGACCTAAATCATACTCTTTTGAATAGAGTGTAAGGGTTTGGAGTGAGAATTTTTTATACTCATTTAAGTGTTCAAGCTGATTGTTTAGCTTTTCGTTTGCAGCCCACGATAGGCTTAATCCCTCAATAACTTCGCGTCTTAACTCATCTTTAGTTTGAACTTCTTTATGAATAGAACTTATACTTTTTTGTAGTTCAGCTTTGTCTGCAAAGCCGTTAAAGAAGTTGTACCTAAGATATGCCATCGCTCTTAAGTTGTCATAGTTACCCTCAATACCGCTTAAGTTTTTATTCATATTTTGAGATATTTCAATATCAAGTGAAGGGTAAAAAGGCGATTTTTTCTCTTTGTATGTCTCTTGCGCCAGCTTAACATTGTATTTTCCAACCAACAGAGATGGGTTGTTTTGTATTGCAAACTGTGTCGCCTCTTCTATATTTGCAGGAAGAGCAACATTCAGCGTAGGTCTGCTCATATTTTCAGGTTCTAAGTGACGCCCTAGCACCCTTTGCATATTGTATGTTACATCTAGAAGTGTATTTTCTTGAACAACAAAGTTAGATTTTGCAAGTGAGAGAGCTGATTCTATTTTGTTTACTTCTGAGAGCGTTGTTAGTCCAGCGTCATAGAGTTTTTGCACTTTTTTGAATATTTCTGTATTTATCTCTACATTCTCTTTTTGTATGTTTAGAAGCTCCATATTTTTCATAAGTTGCAAATATGCGTTTAGCATTTTAAAAGAGGTGTCATTTACTTTTTCTATGTAGCTGTAAGCTGCGGAAATAGTTCTATTTTCTTGTTGTCCAACCCTGTGTGTTGTCTGAAAACCTTTAAATATGTTTTGAGTCAACGAAAGTGAGTTTTGATAAACGCTATAGTCAAAATCTTCTCCGGTAGATGCTGATTTGCCATCTTCTTTGCCGACCCCGATTGACAAATCTAACTTTGGATAATACCCAGCTTCGGCAGTCGTAATATCCTCTTTTGTGGCATTGTAGTTTTTAAGCCTCTCTAAAATAATTGGATTTGTTGATAAAACTTCACTTATAGTAGTTTTAATGTCTTGGGCAAAAAGAGCGGTAGCAACTGAGAGTGCAAGCGTAATTTTAAGTATCATAAATTGAATCCCACTTATTAGATTTTGTTATTTTGTGATTATAGTAAAGATTTGCTATTAATGTCAATATAGTGACCATTTATATAATCTAGTTTTTATGTCAAAACTTAACTATTGTAGTGATATAATCTCGACTTAAAAAATAACATAAAAGTGATTCATGTTCGCATCAGATGTAGACTTTATTCTAAATAATAAAGATAAATTATTAACTCAAATATATTTTGATTTGCAGAGATATTTTGAAAGCAAGTATGGCCGTGATACCGTTATCTTTATGGAGATAGGCACATTTTTTGAGGTTTATGAAGTAAATAATGATGAGGAGCAAGTCGGAAAAGCCAAAGAGATAGCCGAACTTTTAAACATCCAGCTCACTAAAAAAAATAAAAATATTATAGAAAACAGCGATAAAAATCCGCTCTTAGCTGGTGTTCCGGCCGTTTCGTTTGACAGATACCTAAGCCGCCTCATCTCTGAGCAAAAATATACGGTTATCGTCATAAAACAGAAGGGCAACCCTCCAAAAATCAGCCGTTATATCTCCCAGATCGTCTCTCCAGGGACAAATTTTGACCATATAGTCGATAACGATGACAACTATATTGTTTCCATCTTGGTAGATAAGCACAGAGATGTTTATATAGTCGGTTACAGCGCTATTGATGTGACAACCGGCAAAACTTGGCTTTATGAGAGCCACGGAACAAGCGAAGATCCATCCTATGCACTTGATGAGCTCTTTAATCTCTTAAATGTATATCGTACTTCAGAGGTTGTTATTACCTTTTTAGACGGCATTGATGACCAGCGGCATGTGATGGGGTATCTCGAGATTCCTGAGCATTACCACTACAGCGTGAACAATCAAAGACCTCGCATTGAGTTTCAAAACGAACTCTTTCGCGAGGTTTATCAGATTCAGTCACTTCTCTCTTGTATAGAACATCTGGACTTGGAGAGAAGCCCGATGATAACGGAGTCGTTGGCTATTCTTATTCATTTTGTCGTTGAACATGATATTCACATAGTCCAAAAATTAGATTACCCAAAAATGATAGACAATCGCCGTTTTATGTACCTTGGAAATAGCGCACTGGAACAGATGGGCGTAATATCAAAAGACAGAAACGAGCTTACTCTTTTAAAACTCTTAGATAAAAGTGCAACGGCAATCGGACGCAGACTTTTAAAAGAGAGGCTCTTAAACCCGATTATGGAAAAAGAAGAGTTAGAGCGTCGCTATAACCTTATAGAAAAAGTTTCATCGCATACTAGATATTTGGACGAGGTTATGCGCGGGATTTACGATTTAGAGAGACTTGCCCGCAGATTATATTTGGGCAGACTTCACCCTTTTGAGATGAATCATATATATGAATCTATGCTAAATGTAAAAGAGTTAATCGGGTATACAAAAAAGCATAAGATACAAAAAATCTCTTTTCATGAGAGCGAAGTAGATGAGTTTTTAAGAGATATAAGTAAAAGTATAGATTTAGATGTCTCTCGCCGTTTTACAAATGCTAGCGTTGATGAAAACTTTTTAATGAGCGGTGTTGATGAGGCAATTGATACCTTGGTTAAAGAGAACTCCACTATGCTTATTGCATTTGAGGACATCATGGCAAAGATTGAAGTTTTGCTGGAAGCTTCAAATGCAAGCAGTGCCAACTCTTTGGTAGCTCTTGGTCTTTTGGAAAAAGAGGGCTACTACATATCATTGAGTAAAAACAGATTTTCAATGATTGAAGCTGAGTTTTATAAAGATGAAGATTTCAAAAAATTTACGGTTAAAAAACTTACAAACAGTGTAAAAATAACATCTGCTTTTACAGATAATCTTTCTGACCTAATAATGAAAAATCGGCGTAAAATCGTCTCTTTGGCAAAAGAGAGATATATACAGCTCCAAGCGGTTTATGAGAAGAGATATTCTCTTCTTTTTGACCGTATTATCGGATATGTTGCTGACTTGGATGTCGGTGTCAGCTCATCAAAAGTTGCCGACATGTACAAACATACAAGACCGATGATAGTTGATGTAAAAGATGATGAAAATTTTATTCAAATAATGCAGTTGCGCCACCCTCTTATTGAGATTCAAGACAGAAGCGGAATCTATGTTCCAAACGATATTGTTATGGGAAATCGCTCCTATGTGGACTTGCCTCATCCAAAAACAGTTATGCTTGACGCGGCTGTTCATGACGGACATGAGATAAACGGAGTTTTGCTCTATGGAATAAACTCCAGCGGTAAATCTTCTCTTATGAAGAGTATAGGACTTAGCGTGCTTATGGCACAAGCAGGTTTTTTTGTAACTGCTTCTGCTATGAAATTTTCTCTTTTTGACTCTCTTTTTACAAGAATAGTCTCAAGAGACAACCTTGCAAAAGGACTCTCTACATTTGCGGTTGAGATGCTTGAACTTAAAAATATTTTTAACCGTGCCTCGCTTCGTTCTCTTATTCTCGGAGATGAGATTAGCCACGGAACAGAGACACTCTCAGGTGTAGCAATAGTTTCAAGCGCCATAATAAAATTAGCCCGTCTTCGCTCAATTTTTCTCTTTGCAACACATCTTCATCAGCTCTCTACAATGAGAGAGATAATAGCTCTGAAAAATGTGGTTGATTTGCATTTGAGTGTTGAGTATGACGAACTTCAAGATAAACTACTTTTTAACAGAGTTCTTCAAAGCGGGAGCGGAAGCAGTATCTACGGTTTGGAGTTTGCAAAATCTCTTCATATGGATAGTGATTTTTTAGATATAGCAAACAAAATTCGAAAAAGATTGGCAAAGGATTTTGACGAGCTGGAGCTTCTTGTGAAGAAAAAAACAAGCAAGTACAACAAAGAGCTTTATGTCACAAAGTGCGTGATATGCGGGGAGATGGCTGAAGATGTTCACCATATAAATCATAAATCATTAGCAGACAGCAACGGTTTTATAGGGCATTTTCATAAAAATTCAAAACACAACCTTGTTCCTCTTTGCAAAGAGCACCATAAAGAGATACATGATGGAAAAATAAGAGTAGACGGGTTTGTAATGACAAGTAACGGTTTGGAGTTGAAGTTTGAAGAGCAGATTAGTAAACAAAAAGAGCAAAAAGCGGTTGAGCCAGAGATAAACGAATCAAAAGGATTTGTCCTTGATGATTGGGAGTGATTTAGCCGTTTGCGACTAAATTGCCCTCAGATTTTAAATCGTCTAAAAACTCTTCTAGTTTGCCAAAAAGAGAGTTGGTCAGCTTTAGCGGGCTCTCATACTCTAAAGATGTTGCAACATGTATAAAGAAATCTTCACCCAAACAGCTCTCCGCTACCTCTGTTTTCAGATTTTGTGCGGCTCTTTTTGAAGATTCTGCGTCTATACAGTCAAATACTACACAGCAGAGGTTACTCTCTATCGTTATATATCTGTCTGTTTTTCTCTTAAGTGTTACCAACTCGTTTAGACTTATATCTTTAGTACAAAAGCAAAGTGCAACGGCATAGTTTATATGGTATCTCTTGTTTCTATAAGAGTACTCCTCAAGATTGTCGATTATTTCGTTTAGATATTTTTGGCGGTTCTCTTTTTCAAATCTAATCATTAAAACCTCATAGTTGTTTTTTATATCTTCGCATTATTATACAATTGTCATTAATTTTAGATAAATAACTGCTGTTTTTTTCAATGAATATTAAAAAATGTGAAAATTAATAACAATTGAGATGTAATTAAAAAATAGTATAATTCATTTTCAAGTAAAAATAAAGAATTGATTTAGGTATTGAATGAAAATAATTGAACTTTTTAAATATATGATAGAAGCTAAAAGTGAAACCCCGGATGACGGCGGACTTTTGGACTTTATAGAGAGCTATTTGAGCGGTTTTAAAGCCGTGCGCGTTGACGTAGAAAATGTAAAAAATCTTTTTATTTACAAGAAATTCGGCGAGGGAGAGCATCTCTGTTTTGCAGGACATGTAGATGTCGTTCCTGCGGGAAAAAACTGGGATAGCGACCCATATAAGGCGTACGAAAAAGACGGTTTTATCTATGGCCGCGGAGCCCAAGATATGAAGAGCGGTGTTGCTGCATTTGTGCAGGCACTCAAAGAGACTGAGTCATTTGATGGAACGCTCTCAATTTTGCTTACATCAGACGAAGAGGGCGATGCGACATACGGAACAGTCGAGGTTTTAAAATATCTGCAAAAGAACTCTCTGCTCCCAGATGCCGTTGTTGTCGCAGAGCCTACATGTGAAGATGTTTTTGGAGATGCCATAAAGGTTGGCAGACGAGGTTCTATTAACGGTTACATTACCATAAAAGGAAAGCAGGGTCACGCAGCTTATCCAGAAAAATCTGTAAACCCTATAAATCTAATAGCTCCAAGACTCTTAAATATGGCTGGAGTAAATTTGGATGAGGGCGATGAGTTTTTCTCTCCGAGCAAATTTGTTATAACAGACATCAGAGCCGGAATGCAGGTTACAAATGTAACTCCAGATGAGTTAAATATGATGTTTAATGTAAGAAACACGACTTTGACTTCTCAAAAGGAGATTAGAGCGTTTGTAGCTAAAAATCTTGATGGTTTGGAGTATGAACTGCGCCTAGTCCAGGGCTCATACCCTTTTAGAACAGACACCGATACAAAGCTTGTCAGAAACATTGACGCCTCGATTGAAAAGGTGACGGGAATCAGACCAAAACACTCTACTGCCGGCGGAACTTCCGATGCAAGGTTTGTGGCGCCTCTTGGGATACCGGTTATCGAATTTGGAGTGAAAAACGATACAATTCACTCAACAAATGAGAGAACATCAATAGAAGAAGTTGAAAAACTTTATGAAGTGTTTAAAAATTTAATTCAGATGTGGAAGTAGGAGAGAGATGAGATATTTTATACTGATAATGGCTTTTATATCGCTGCTTAGTGCCGGAGCTGATTGGCCAAGTGACTACGAAAAAGCATTGGCACAGGCTAAAAAAGAGAAAAAGGATATTTATCTTTTTATAGGTTCAGAGTATTGCAAATATTGTGACAAGCTTGAAGCTGAAGTTTTTTCAAAAGAAGATGTTATGAAAAGATTGAAAAAGGATTATGTACTTATCTATCTTTCAAGAGATATAGATGATATTCCCCAGAAATTTGAGACAAAACCAGTTCCAAGACACTATTTTTTAACAAGTAACGGCGAAATAATATATACGACAATCGGTTACAGAAATGTCAAAGGTTTTTATGAACTCTTGGATGAAGTAAAAGAAGCGAAAAAAGATTAATAAATCTGCCTCTTTATGAGGCAAGCTTTAGTGCCACAGCGGTTAGCGTAGGTAGCGGAATTACTTCCGATACCGTTATAAATAAAGTGGAGGTTCCCTTCATTTTATGAAGTAAAATTAAGGAGAAATAAATGATGAAATTCGTTCAAACAAACAAAGCGCCATCGGCAATAGGTCCATATTCACAAGCAGTAGTAGCAAACGGTATGGTTTTTACATCGGGGCAGATTGCTCTTACACCTGAGGGCATTATGCTTGATGGTAATGTGGTTATTCAGACAAAACAGGTTTTACAAAATCTTCAAGCCGTATTAGAAGAAGCTGGAAGTTCAATGGGCGGAGTGATAAAAACTACTATATTTTTAGCTTCAATGGATGATTTTGCAGCGGTAAATGAGATATATGCGGAGGCTTTTGGTTATCACAAGCCTGCCCGCTCAACGGTGGCGGTAAAAACTCTTCCTAAAAATGCATTAGTGGAGATTGATGCCATAGCTTTAATAAAATGAGATTTTTTTTCCTTTTATTGCTTCCGGCGCTGATGTTTGCAGAGAGTTTAAAGTCAATTTTGGACTCTGCACATCAAAACAACAATCTTGTCCTCTCTTCCAAGTTTTCAAAAGAGGCAAAAGAGAGAGAGATTGCGTCAAAAAAGAGCGACTATTTCCCGACGATAGATATCGGTGCATCATATAAAAATACAAGCGATGTCACACCGTTTCAGATAAGTGATATTTACTCTGGATATGGCAGAGTAGAGCTGGATGTTTATGACGGCGGCGTTAAATCATCACAGCTTGAGAGAGCAAAAGATGAGTTTAGAGCAAGCTCACATGATGAGGCTCAGATGAAAAAGAGCCTCTCTTTGCAGATAGTTCAGGATTTTTACACCATCAAAAGTTTAGAATCAAGCCTAAGAGCAAAAGAGGACGCAAGAAAATCTCTACAAGAGCAGCTTGAAAGAATAAAACAGTTTTATGATGCAAAACTTGCCACGCAGGATGATATAGATAGACTTCAGGCCTCTTATGACAGAAACAGTTATGAGGTAGAGTCTCTTAATTTTGAGATGTTAAGCGCTAAAAAATCACTGGAGCTAAAAGTCGG
The DNA here is from genome assembly GCA_942493175.1 of Sulfurimonadaceae bacterium. Taxonomy (GTDB): domain Bacteria; phylum Campylobacterota; class Campylobacteria; order Campylobacterales; family Sulfurimonadaceae; genus Sulfurimonas. The sequence continues at coordinate 1,473,544 of OW818672.1, read as the reverse complement.
CAAAGAGATAGAGAGCTTTGATGAATCTAGTTTTAAAGATGCAGAACTCTCTGATTTTGAAGAGAATGATGATATAAAATCGCTTATCTATAAAGAGCACGCTATAAAAAACAGTGCCGAGGCGCTTGAGGGGGCATACTATCCAAATGTGAAACTTGAAGATACTTATACTGTTTACGGATATGATGACATCGCGCCGAATCATCCTGCAAAAATAGACAGACAAAATGTATTGATGCTTAGTATGAATATGAGAATTTTTGATTACGGCAGCACAAGCGAGTCAAAACAGGCGCTAATCTTAAACTCAAAAGCGCTAAATGAAGAGATAAAGTACATGTCAAAAGAGCAGAAGATGCACCATGGGATTTCAGTTGCAAGAGTAAAGAGCTCAAAACTGAAAATCAGAAGTGCAAAGAGTTCTCTGACTTCGGCTTCAAGCGCATTTGAAACTGTAAATGAGAAGTACAACGCCGGAATTGTTGATTATGTAATCTATCTGGATGCTCTAAGTGCCAAAACTGATGCGTCTGCACTTTATGAGAAGTCGCTAAATGATTTGGAAGTTGCTTATGCTATGTTCTATTACTACGGCGGAAAAAAATTAGAGGATTTTATAAAATGAGAAAAATATTTTTAGGATTGATTTTTTCAATCATCACTCTAAATGCAGAAGATGTTTATGCCAATTTTTTCGTAGAGGCTTCAAAGAGTGCGAATTTGGCTTTTGATGCAGGCGGCATTGTAAAAAAAGTACATGTAGATGTTTCTCGTAGTGTAAAAAAAGGTGAGAAGCTTGTTGAGCTTGCAAATGAGGAGATAAAAGCTTCTCTTGATATTGCAAAATCTGACGTGGCAAATGCAGAAGTTGTTTTTAAATATGCACAAAAAGATTATGAGAGGCAGGAGAAGGTTAAGCATCTTGTTGATGAGGCACGGTTTGATGTTTACGCTCTTGCTTACGAGAAGGCAAAAACAGCACTTGATCATGCCAAAGCAAATCTCTCTTATAAACAAACTCTTTATGACAAAACCGTACTTTATGCTCCGTTTGATGGAGTGATATATGAAAAAAATGTAGAGGTAGGGGATGTTGTAACAGAGATGTCGCCAAAAACAATCTTAAAGCTTCAAAGTGCAAGCGAGAGAAAACTTGTTTTAGAGTTTGACCAAAAATATTGGCAAAAAGTCAAAGCGGGACAAACATTTAAGTATAAAATTGACGGTGATGAAAAAGAGCATAAGGGTACTCTCACAAAAGTTTATCCGCATGCCAAGTTAGAGAGTAGAAAATTAAATGCAGAGGTGCAGGTAAAAGATTTTGTAGTCGGGCTTTTTGGCGACGGCTATATAGATACAAGCTCTAAAAAGTAACCGACATGTATAAATTATCAATCAAAAGACCAATCGCTACTTTGATGTATGTTTTAACGCTCGTAATATTCGGCTATATGAGTTACAAAGCTATGCCATCGGCACTATTTCCCAATGTTGATTTTCCGATAGTTACAATACAGACAAATTATGCCGGTGCGGAAGCAAGTACGATAGAGTCGCAGATTACCGATGAGGTAGAAGAGGCGATATCGAGAATCGGTGGAATTGACAGCATTATTTCAAGCAGTAGCGACGGAGTAAGCGTAGTAACAGTTAAGTTTTTTTTAGAGCGTGACATTGATGAGGCAACAAACGATGTAAGGGATAAGGTTTCGGCGATAAGGCTTCCAAATGATGCAGAGGCTCCGCTTGTAAGCAAGCTTGACATTGGCGGCGCGCCAATTATAAATATATTTTTAACGGCAAAAGGGGATAGTTTAAAAAACCTTATGCTTTTTGCAGACGAGAAGGTGAAGCCGACAATCCAGAAGATAAACGATGTCGGGGCTATTAACATCGTGGGCTACAAAGATAGAGAGATAAAGATATATCCAAATGCAAATGAGTTAAACAAGTATGCGATTACGATTGCAGAGCTAAATTCGGCAGTTGCGCAAGAGAATGTAAAAATCGGCGGCGGAAAACTTATAACCAAAACCAAAGAGCTTACACTAAAGACAAAAGCCGATGCAATAAGCATTGAAGAGCTAAAAAATATAAAGATAAAAGATAACATAAGATTAAAAGATATTGCAACAGTTGAAGACTCTCTAAGCGATGCCAAAAGTTATGCCTCATACAACGGCGTAGAGGGTGTTATGCTTGAGGTACAAAAAATTTCAGGAACTAACACCATAGACATTATAGAACGCGTTAAAAAAGTTGTTCCAAAGCTTGAAACAATGGCGGGAGAGAGGTTTGAGGTAAAGGTTTTAAACGACACCTCTCCTTTTATAATCAACTCTTTAAAAGATGTGGAGTTTGACCTTATTTACGGCGCCATTCTTGCCACGATTATAGTTTTTGTTTTTTTAAGAAACCTGACCATCACTTTTGTCTCGGCGCTCTCTATTCCGGCTTCTATTATGGGCACATTTGCACTGATGGACTATATGGGATTTGAGTTAAACAAGATGACGCTTATCGGGCTTACTCTTGCCATCGGTATTATCATCGATGATGCCATAGTCGTTATTGAAAATATCTATAAAAAGATGGAAGAGGGGATGGACAAGTATGAGGCGGCTTATGAGGGCACAAAAGAGATGGCTTTTACTATTTTAGCTATCTCTGCAATGCTTCTGGCCGTTTTTATCCCAGTTTCGTTTATGAGCGGAATAGTTGGCAAGTTTTTTGAGAGTTTTGCTATGACCGTCGGGTTTGCAATCATCATCTCTTACACGATAGCGCTAAGTTTTATCCCCAGTTTAAGTGCAAGAGTGCTGCATAAAGGCGAGAGCAGATTTTATAATTTAACCGAGCCGATGTTTAAGTTTTTAGAGCGTATTTATGAAAAAACACTTAAATTTGTTCTAAATTTTAAAATCATAACCTTTGTCTTGGTATTAATAATATTTTTTGCCTCGCTTAGCCTCTTTCCAAAAATCGGTATGGATTTTATACCAAAAGAGGATAAGGCTGAGTTTGAGATAAAAATCAAAGCCGATGCCGGAGTATCGCTCCAAGAGATGATTAGAAAATCTAAAACAGTTGAAGATTTAGTAAGAAAAAGTCCATTTGTAGAATATACGACGCTCAGTGTCGGATACAACGCCATGCGGGAGAAACATAAAGCAGTTATCTATGTAAAACTTGTAGATAAAAAGAAAAGAGAGTTAAATCAGGAGCGGATAGTTCAAGATTTTAGACAAGCTTTTGAGCCGTATAAAAAAGATATGTTTATAACCGCTTCTGCTATTCCAAACATAAAGGGTGCGGGAGCGTCGGTTCCGTACCAGATAGTTTTAAAATCAGATTCGTTTGAGGATTTGAATATTGCAAAGAAAAATCTAGTTGAGTATCTGGCTAAAAAAAAGGGATTTGTTGATATTGATACGGATTTAGATGATCCAAAACCGCAGATAGATATAAATATTTTAAGAGAAAATGCCTCACAGTTCGGCGTATCCGCTTCAGAGATTGCTCAGGCGATATCTATAGCTTTTTCAAGCGATTTAGAGGTTTCTTATTTTGAAGAGAGCGGAAAACAGTACAACATAACGCTTAGATTCAGCGATGAAAATAGAGTCAGTTTAGAAGATATCAAGAAGTTGCAGGTAAGAACAAAAGACGGCAGGCTGGTTTACCTTGACGGTTTAGTCACTTTTACTAACAGCCAAACACTCGGAGCAATAAATCACTTTGACAGACAGCGCGAGGTTACGATATTTGCCGACCTTTTCGGGCTTGATTTGGGCGGGGCGGTAAGCTACACAAAAGCCGAAATTGAGAATCTTTTGCCAAAAGGCGTAGAGTATAGATTTACAGGATTTGCCGAAGAGATGGTAAAAACAGGACAGGCTTTTGGTGCAGCAATAGGTTTGAGCGTAATTCTGATGTTTATTATCTTGGCTATTCTTTATGAATCGCTCATTCAGCCCATTATCATCATGGTAGCCCTTCCGCTAAGTATAATCGGCGTAATGCTAGCCCTTTACATGTCGGGATTGCAATTTAGCCTCTTTGTAATGATTGGATTTATGTTGCTTATGGGAATGGTCGGTAAAAATGCGGTATTGCTTGTTGATTTTGCAAATCATGCGGTTGATGGCGGCAAGAGAGTTGATGAGGCGCTTATAGAAGCCGGAGAGAAGAGACTTCGTCCAATTTTAATGACAACTATCGCCATGGTCTTTGCAATGCTTCCACTCGCACTTGGAAGCGGGCTTGGAAGTGAAACAAAAGCACCGATGGCAATATCTATTATCGGTGGACTTTTAAGCTCGATGGTACTCACTCTGCTTGTGGTTCCTGTTATTTATAAAATGATAAGTCCATTTGATATTTGGCTGAAAAAATTCTATGAAAATAAAAATATAAAAATATAATCATATGATTAAACAAAACTTAAAGCTTGTAAGTGTATAATTCCGAACTTTTTGTAGCAACGAAACCATTGGACAGATAAAATAAATGTGCCCAAAGGCTATAAGTATTTAAAGATTTAAGGAATTGTATATGTACGCAATTATCAAAAACGGTGGCAAGCAGTATAAAGTTCAAGAGGGCGATATCCTGTTATTGGATAAGATGTCTCTAGAGCCTAAAGCTTCAATCGAGATTAGAGAAGTTTTAGCTGTTAACGCAGGAGAACTTAAAATGGGAGCGCCTTTTGTTGAAGGTGCTGTTGTAACTGCTGAAGTTATTAATGAAGGTCGTGATAAAAAAGTTATGACATTCAAAAAGCGTCGTCGTAAAGACTCTAAAGTTAAAAGAGGCTTTAGAAGAGACTTTACTCGCGTTCGTATTATAAAAATCGCAGCTTAGTAATAAGCTGTAAATTAACTAAGGAGATTCAAGATGGCACATAAAAAAGGTCAAGGTAGTACGCAGAATAATCGCGACTCGGCTGGTAGAAGACTTGGTGTAAAAAAGTATGGTGGAGAGGCTGTAATAGCTGGTAACATCATTATTCGCCAAAGAGGAACTAAAGTTCACCCAGGTAAAAATGTTGGTATGGGAAAAGACCATACAATTTTTGCTCTTGTTGAAGGTACTGTTTTATTTCATAGAAAAGATAAAAAGCGTCAACAAGTTTCAATCGTTCCTGCTGCATAATTCTACAATATTTGGGTATTTGCCCAAATATTTCTACTTCAACCATTAGGTTTTGTATCTACAACAGTTAAAATATTCAACAATTTACTTTTTTTTATAGTTGATTTTTGAGTATTTAAATGTCGAATTTACTATCGATTTCTGTAATTTACCCAGAAATCTTATACAGCTAGATATTAGCTAAAGAAAAATTAAAAGGAAAGCACTTGTTTACAGATAGCGTAGAACTCACAGTCTCTTCAGGAAAAGGCGGTCAAGGGTGCGTTTCATTTCGTCGTGAAAAATTCGTTATTAACGGTGGTCCAAACGGCGGAGATGGCGGAAAAGGCGGAGACATCTGGTTTAAATGTGATAACAACACTCACACGCTGTCTCACTTTCAAAAAAAGATGCACATAAAAGCAGACAACGGTGCTCAGGGCGAAAGCTCAAACATGGCCGGAAAATCAGGCTCCAAAAAAGTTATTATCGTACCGCCGGGTACTCAAATAATTGATGCTCAGAGTGGTGAAGTTTTGTTTGACATGTTACATGACGGGCAAGAGGAGTTGTTTATTACTGGAGGAAAAGGCGGACTTGGAAATACCCACTTTAAATCTTCTACAAATCAGCGACCAACTTACGCACAACCGGGTGAAAAGGGTGAAACTAGAACAATAAAGCTAGACCTTAAGCTTATAGCTGATGTTGGTTTGGTAGGTTTTCCAAATGTCGGAAAATCTACTCTGATATCGACGGTTTCAAATGCTAGGCCAGAAATTGCAAACTATGAGTTTACGACACTTACGCCAAAACTCGGTCAAGTTAATATCGGTGATTTTGAATCATTTATTATGGCAGATATTCCAGGGATTATCGGCGGAGCACATGAGGGAAAAGGTCTTGGAATAGAGTTTTTAAGACATATTGAGAGAACAAAAATTCTTCTTTTTATGGTTGATTTGGCATCATATAGAGATTTAAAAGAACAGATAGAGACATTAAAAAGAGAAGTGGCACTTTTTTCAGATAAATTATCACAAAGCCAGTACGCTATTGCGTTAACAAGGACAGATATCGTTCCGCCGGATGAAGTTAATGATTTGGTTAATGGCTTTTTAAAGATGATTGGAGTTGAAGCGACTAAGGGCAGTGATCTGGATTTTGATGAATCAATCCCATATTTTATTCAGAGCAGTGCAGATGAGACGCTTGGATATGATAGAACTCTTCCATATTTTGTTGTACCGATATCTTCAGCTACACATAAAAATATAGATGCACTGAAGCATGCACTATTTAATCTCGTACAAACAAATAGAGTTTATAGTAAATAAATTATTAGAGATAAGAAGATGAGAAGAGTAGTCGTAAAAGTAGGAAGCGCTGTACTGACCCAGAATGATGCGATTGCATTAGAGAGAATGAAAAATTTAGTTGATTTTTTAGCGGAATTAAGAAAAAACAATGAAGTTATTTTAGTCTCTTCAGGTGCAGTTGCGGCAGGATATACTGCACTTAAGCTAGATAGAGGTATTCTTCAGAACAAACAGGCACTTGCTTCTATCGGTCAGCCAATATTGATGAGAAAATATGGTAAGAAGTTTGCAACCCATAATATTTTAACGGCGCAAGTTTTAGTAACCGCTGCAAATTTTAAAATAGAAGATGAGAGTAGAAAAATTAAAGATACGGTAGATACTCTTCTCTCAAATGGGGTTATTCCGATTATTAATGAAAACGATGCAACAACTACTAAAGAGCTTGTCGTTGGAGACAATGATCAGCTATCAGCTTATGTTGCGAAACATACAGACTCAAACTTGCTTATAATATTATCAGATATAGATGCTTACTATGACAAAGACCCAAGAAAATTTACAGATGCAAAAATATTAAAAATTGTAAATAGTATTGATGAAAATGAACTTCAAAAAGAGGCAACACCAAATTGTGCTTTTGCTACCGGTGGAATTTTAACAAAATTAAAAGCAGCCAACTATCTCTTAGCACATGGCATTGATATGGTCTTGACAAGCGGATATGATTTAAGTGATATAAAAAGCCTTATGTTACAAAATAAACATATTGGTGGAACTATTTTTACCAAAGACAGATATGCGCAGTGAAACAAATACGCTTGTGGTAAAAATAATTTTTATGGGAACACCTGATTATGCAGGCCATATTTTAGAAAAAATTATTAGCACAAAAAATATTGAAGTTGTTGCTGTTTATACACAACCGGATAAGCCGATTGGGCGAAAAAAAGTTTTAACTCCTCCTATCGTAAAAACAATAGCACTTCAAAATAACATTGCACTTTATCAACCAAACAAATTAAGAGAAGCTGCCACTGTTGAAGACTTAATTAAAATAGAGTGTGATTATATTGTAGTGGCGGCTTATGGTCAGATACTACCTCTAAAAGTTTTGGAACATGCTCCGTGTATAAATCTTCATGCTTCAATATTGCCACAATATAGAGGAGCAAGTCCAATTCAACAAACTCTTTTAAATGGCGATAGTAAAACCGGCGTAACTGCCATGCTCATGAATGAAGGACTGGATACCGGAGATATTATTAAAATTCAAGAGATTAGTGTAGACGATACAGAGATGGCAGAATCACTATTTGAGAGACTTACCGATGTTGCCTGTGAATTGACTATCGATGTGCTTGAAAACTTCAACTCATACACTCCAATCAAGCAGGATGATTCTGCATCTTCACACTGCACAAAAATAACAAAACAAGAGGGCGAAGTAGCGTTTGAAGACGCGCAGAGTTTTTTTAATAAATACCGCGCATTCACTCCTTGGCCTGGAATATACTTAAGTTCTGGACTGAAACTAAAAAAGATAGAGCTAGTAGAAAAAAATAGCCAAAACGAGAGCGGAAAAATTTTACAGGTAGAAAAAGATGCCATTGTTGTCGGGTGTAAAAAAGGAACTGTTAGAATTTATAAAGTTCAGCCAGAGTCAAAAAATGAGATGGATGCTTTATCCTACATTAACGGTAAAAGATTAAACATTGCAGATACTCTATCTTGATAGCGTAGATTCTACGCAAAAATATCTGAAAAAGTTAATTAAAGAGAAAAAAATCTCCTCTTCTTACGCAGTTGTGGCTAACTCTCAAACAAATGGAGTCGGTAGCAGAGGAAACTCTTGGAGTGGAATTAAAAATAATCTATTTTTATCTTTTGCGATTCCATTAAAAGATTTGCCGAAAGATTTGAAATTAGAATCTGCATCTATTTATTTTTCTTATATTTTAAAAGAGACATTGACAGAATTAAACTCTTGTGTTTGGTTAAAGTGGCCAAATGATTTTTATATAAATAATAAAAAAATCGGTGGAATTATTACTAACTTGGTAGAAGATAGTCTTGTTTGCGGTGTTGGGCTAAATATAGTGAATGCGCCTGAAAATTTTGCCAAGCTAGATATCGAAGTTAACAGAGATGAACTTATTAATATGTATTTTATAAATATTGAAAAAAAGAGTTTATGGAAGCAAGTTTTTAGTAAATATAAGATAGAATTTTACAAGAACCAAAACTTTTATACGCATGATAAAAATTTAATAATTTCTTTAGAGAATGCTTTACTTCAGGGTGACGGTTCTATTGTAATCAACGGCGAGAGGATATATAGCAGACGATGAGTGAAGTGATTGTAATTGCAAATCAAAAGGGTGGCGTTGGTAAAACTACTACCGCTGTCAACTTAGCTGCCTCACTTGCCGTAGCAGAAAAAAGAGTGCTCTTAATAGATTCAGATCCACAAGCAAATGCTACTACATCTCTAGGATTTCACAGAAATGACTATGAGTTTAATATATATCATGTGCTGATTGGAACAAAAAAGTTAAAAGATATTATTTTAAAATCTGAACTGCCTACTCTTCACTTGGCTCCATCAAATATTGGATTGGTTGGAATAGAAAAAGAGTATTATGATGCGGAAAATTCAAAAGGTCGTGAGCTTCTTTTAAAGAGAGCTATTGCCGGAGTTTTGAAAGATTATGATTATATTATTATTGATTCTCCTCCAGCTCTTGGACCTATGACAATTAATGCACTCTCGGCTTCAAATTCCGTAATTATTCCTATTCAGTGTGAATTTTTTGCACTTGAAGGTCTTGCACAGCTTTTAAATACTGTCAAGCTAGTTAGAAAATCAATTAATCAAAAATTGATTATAAAAGGTTTCTTGCCAACAATGTTCAGTGCTCAAAACAATCTCTCAAAGCAAGTTTTTGCCGATTTAAAACAACATTTTAATAGTAAACTTTTTAAAGATGCAGATGGTGAGATTATAGTAGTTCCTAGAAATGTAAAATTAGCAGAATCCCCATCATTCGGAAAACCGGCGATTTTATATGATGTTAAATCAATGGGTTCTATATCTTATCAAAATTTAGCACAAGCGATTATGGAAGCATGAAGTCACAAAAGTTAGGTAGAGGTTTAGGCGAGCTTTTAGGTGAGATAGATGAGGCTTATGAAAATGAAGTTTCTCAAAAAGATTCAATTATAGAGATTGCTCTAAGAGATATAAGACCAAATCCGTTTCAACCGAGAAAACATTTCGAAGAGAGTTCTCTTTATGAACTTGGTGAATCTATAAAAAATGATGGACTAATCCAACCGATTATTGTTACTGAAGATATTGATGGATATGTACTCATTGCAGGCGAGAGAAGACTTCGTGCATCAAAACTTGCAAAATTAAAAACAATTCGTGCAATTATTTTAAATAGCGACGAACAAAAGATGCGACAGTTCGCGCTAATTGAAAATATTCAAAGAGATGAGCTTAACTCCATTGAATTAGCACATGCTTATGGTGAACTTATTAAACTTCACAATATTACACAAGATGAACTCTCAACTAGAATTCATAAAAGCAGAACGCATATTACAAATACAATCAGACTTTTACAACTCTCACAAAAAACGCAAAGAGCGCTTATAGAGAAGAGAATTAGTACTGGACATGCTAAAGTTTTGGTAGGACTTGATGAAAAGCAACAGCAATTGATAGTTAACTCAATTATAGGGCAGAAATTAAGTGTTAGAGAAGTTGAAGCTACTATTAAAAGTATAAAAAATAATAAACCGCAATTAGATAATAAACCGGAGACAATCTCATATAATTTTAAAGAGATTAAGGAAAAGTTATCTACACTCGGATTTAAAAGTAAAAATTCAAATCAAAGTTTAACAATAGAGTTTGATAATGAAAACCAGATAAACATATTTTTAGCTTATTTCAAAAAATAGTACTCAAAAAGTTATAAATTTTTAATTTTTCTCTTTCTTTAACAATTCTTTTAATTTTAACATAGTATAATCACGCAACTTTTAGGAGGTGCTATGTTAGATATAAATCCGATACTACTTGTAGCTACATTAATCGTGTTTCTTACGCTTATTGCCGTTCTAAACAGTTCGCTTTACAAGCCGTTATTTGCTTATATGAGTAAAAGGGATGAGGACATCAAGAGAGACCTAGAAAAAGTAGGCTCAAATGATGATGAAATCAATTCCCTTGAATCAAAAGCACAAGCAATAATTGTAAATGCTAAACTGGAAGCTTCGGCCCTGAGAGAGAAAGTTATTGCGGATGCTAGAGAGTTAGCAGAGAGTAAGTTAGAAGCAAAACGTGCTGAATTAGCTAGTCAGTATTTAGAGTATGAGCAGTCACTTGCTCGTGCTCGTGAGCAGTTGGCGAGTGATTTAAAATCACAAATTCCACTGTTTAAAGAAGCTGTAAAAGCTAAATTTAGTCAAATATAAGGATGTAATGTGAGTAGAATTTTAGTATTTATGCTAATGATGTCAACCTATGCATTAGCATCTAGTGGTAATGCAGAACATGCAGGAACAGATATTGTTCAGAGAACTGTAAACTTTTTATTGTTTGCTGGACTAATTTGGTATCTTGTTGCTGAGCCGGCAAAGAATTATTTTGCATCAAGAAGTCAGTCTATTGCTGATGAAATGAAAAAAGTGCAAGATAAGTTAAAAGAGTCTGTTTCTTTAAAAAAAGATGCTCTTGCTAAAGTTTCAGCTGCTGAAAAGTTTGCTGAAGATTTAGTTGTTAATTCTAAAAAAGAGAACAAAATAATTAACGATAGTATTATGATCCAATGTGATACAGATATTGAGATATTGGTTAAGCAACAAGCTGTACTTATTGAATTTGAACAGAGAAAAATGGTTCGCAGTGTTGTTGAAAGCACACTAAAAGAAGTATTAAGTCAAAGTGATGATTCTTTTGATAAAGAAGCTATGGCTAATGTTATCTTAAAGAAGGTGGCATAGATGGAAGAGTTGATTGCAAAAAGATATCTTAAAGCTATTAAACATGGTTCTAATGCAGAATCAATGAAAAATATTGCTTTGATATTTTCTGTTTTGGCAGAAGCATTTAATAATGAGAAATTTAATCAAATTATTAACAATCCAGATGTAAGTAAAAATCAGAAATCAGAAATTTTATTGGCAGCTGTTAAATCAACTGGCTATAAAAATGTTGAAAATTTAATTAAATTGCTTGCTGAACATAATCGTATTAATATTATTCCTGCATTAGCAGAAGTAATGAGAAAAGATATTGCAAAAACAAGTAAAATCTATGATGGAATTGTGTATAGCGATAGCGATATTGATTCAAAAGTTATAGAAGATTTGGGCAACGGATTGGGTAGTAGATTTGATTCTAAAATATCATTAAAGTTTGTAAAAAACAACTTTAAGGGTATAAAAGTAGATGTTGAAGATCTTGGTGTAGAGATTAGTTTCTCAAAATCAAGAATCAACAACCAAATGATAGAACATATTATAAAAGCAATTTAACTTCATGAGAGGAGATGTGTAGTGGTAGCAAAAATTCAAGCTGATGAAATCAGCTCAATAATTAAAGAGCGTATTGATAACTTTGAACTAAGTGTTGATATTAATGAAACAGGTAAAATAGTTTCATATGCTGATGGTGTTGCGCAGGTTTACGGACTTAGCAATGTTATGGCTGGTGAGATGGTAGAGTTCGAAGAGGGAACTAGAGGCTTGGTTATGAACCTAGAAGAGAGCACGGTAGGTGTTGTTATTCTTGGAGCTGGATCAATGTTAAAAGAGGGTCTATCTGTAAAAAGATTAGGTCGTCTTCTGCGCGTTCCGGTTGGTGATGCACTTCTTGGTCGCGTTGTAAACGCACTTGGTGAGCCAATTGACGGAAAAGGTCCAATTGAGACAACTGAAACTCGTTTCGTTGAAGAGAAAGCACCTGGTATTATGAGCAGAAAATCTGTTCATGAACCGTTAGCAACAGGTATTAAAGCAATTGATGCCCTCGTTCCAATCGGCAGAGGTCAAAGAGAACTTATTATCGGTGACCGTCAAACAGGTAAAACTACAATCGCATTAGATGCTATTATCAATCAAAAAGGTAACGGTGTTGTTTGTATTTATGTTGCTGTTGGTCAAAAAGAGTCAACTGTTGCACAAATCATTCGTCGCTTAGAAGATCATGGTGCATTAGAGTACACTATTATTGTTTCTGCTACGGCATCTGAGGCTGCAGCGCTTCAATTTTTAGCTCCATACACTGGTGTTACTATGGGTGAATATTTCCGTGATAACGCTAGACATGGTCTAATTGTATATGATGACTTAAGTAAACATGCAGTTGCATACCGTGAGATGTCACTAATTCTTCGTCGTCCTCCAGGTCGTGAAGCATATCCTGGTGATGTTTTCTATATCCACTCTCGTTTACTTGAGAGAGCTGCAAAAGTTTCTGATGATAAGGGTGCCGGTTCTTTAACTGCTCTTCCTATCATTGAGACACAAGCAGGTGATGTTTCAGCGTATATTCCTACAAATGTTATTTCTATTACAGATGGTCAAATTTTTCTTGAAACTGAACTATTCAACTCAGGTGTTCGCCCAGCTATTAATGTTGGTCTTTCAGTTTCTCGTGTTGGTGGTGCTGCTCAAATTAAAGCTACTAAACAAGTTGCCGGTACATTAAGACTTGATCTTGCTCAATACCGTGAATTGCAAGCATTTGCACAATTTGCTTCTGACCTTGATGAAACATCTCGTAAACAACTTGAGCGAGGGCAAAGAATGGTCGAAGTTCTTAAGCAACCACCTTTTTCTCCACTTGCTGTTGAAAAACAAGTTTTAATAATATTTGCTGGTAACGAAGGTTTCTTTGATGATATGAGTCCATCAAATGTTGTTCGTTTTGAATCTGAGCTGTATCCATTTATTGAAGCATCTTATCCTCAAATTTTTGAGAATATTAGAAGTACTTCTAAAGTAGATGATAATACTAACGCACTAATGAAAAAAGCACTTGAAGAGTTCAAAGCTAGCTTTATAGTGTCATAAGGATAGTTTATGGCAAACTTGAAAGATATTCAAAGACAGATAAAGAGTGTTTCTAACACTCAAAAGACGACTCGTGCAATGAAGCTTGTATCTACTGCAAAACTTCGTCGTGCAGAGGAGCTTGCAAAACGCTCTCGTCTTTATGCTGCAAAAATGAATCAGGTAATTGCCGAAATTGCTGGGCGTATTAAATGTAACAAAGTTGGTGGAATTGACAATCGCTGTTTTGCAGAGATTGAAGATCCAAAAACAGTTGACATTGTTTTTGTAACTGCAGATAAAGGTTTATGTGGCGGTTTTAATATTCAAACTATTAAAGCTGTTAAAAAGCTATTGGCGGAATACAAAGCAAAAGATGTAAAAGTACGTTTACGTGGAATCGGTAAAAAAGGTATTGAATTTTTTAAATATAATGGAGTTGAACTTTTTGATTCAGTTGCAAATCTTAGTTCTAAGCCAGACAAAGAGAGATCAGATGAGTTCATTTTATCTTCAATAGAAGATTTTAAAGATGGAAAAGTTGATGCTCTTCACCTTGTGTACAATGGTTATAAAAACATGATAACTCAAGAGTTACATGTAAATAAAGTATTACCTGTTGACGCAAGTCAGTTTGAGTGTGATGAAGTAGAAAAATCAATGCTTGAGATTGAAGCTCAAGATGAAGAAAAAATGTTAGATTCTTTAGTAAATAGATATGTTCAATATGCAATGTACTATTCACTGATTGATTCAGTTGCAGCAGAGCATAGCGCTAGAATGCAGGCTATGGATGCAGCTACTAACAATGCTAAAGATATGGTTAAGTCGCTAAAAGTTCAATTTAATAAAGCAAGACAAGCAGCTATTACTACTGAGCTTATAGAAATTATAAGTGGTGTGGAGTCTATGAAATAATGGAGAAAAATATGATTGGTAAAATAAGCCAAGTTATGGGTCCGGTTGTTGATGTTGATTTTAATGGTTATCTCCCAATAATTAATGAGGCAATCGAAGTTAAAATAAATTTAGAAGGTACTCAAACTCGTTTAGTACTTGAAGTTGCAGCTCACTTAGGTGATGGTCGTGTAAGAACGATTGCAATGGATATGAGTGAGGGTCTAGTTCGTGGTATGGATGCTGTTGCAACAGGATCTCCTATTAAAGTTCCAGTTGGAGAGAAAGTACTTGGTCGTATTTTCAATGTAATTGGTGAAACAATTGATGATGGTGCACAAGTAACTGATGCGCCTACTTGGTCAATTCACCGCCAACCGCCGTTGTTAGTTGATCAATCAACTACAACTGAAATGTTTGAAACAGGTATTAAAGTTGTTGACTTGCTAGCACCATATTCAAAAGGTGGAAAAGTTGGTCTATTCGGTGGTGCCGGTGTTGGTAAAACAGTTATTATCATGGAACTTATTCATAATGTTGCAATGGGTCATGATGGATTATCTGTATTTGCCGGTGTTGGTGAGAGAACTCGTGAAGGAAATGACCTTTACCACGAAATGAAAGACTCAAATGTACTTGACAAAGTTGCACTGTGCTATGGTCAAATGAGTGAGCCCCCAGGAGCTCGTAACCGTATTGCTCTAACTGGTCTTACAATGGCTGAGTATTTTAGAGATGAGATGAAACTGGATGTATTGATGTTTATTGATAATATCTTCCGTTTTGCTCAATCAGGTTCAGAGATGTCTGCTCTTCTTGGCCGTATCCCTTCAGCTGTTGGTTATCAACCAACTCTAGCTCGTGAAATGGGTGCATTGCAAGATAGAATTACATCAACTAAAAATGGTTCAATTACATCTGTTCAGGCAGTTTATGTTCCTGCGGATGACTTAACTGACCCGGCTCCTGCTTCTGTTTTTGCTCACTTAGATGCGACAACAGTTCTTAACCGTAAAATTGCTGAAAAAGGTATCTATCCTGCAGTTGATCCATTGGATTCTTCTTCAAGATTACTTGATCCGCAAATTTTAGGTGAAGAGCACTATGGTGTAGCTCGCGGTGTTCAACAAACGCTTCAAAAGTACAAAGATTTACAAGATATTATTGCAATTCTTGGTATGGATGAGCTTTCAGAAGATGATAAAAATGTTGTAGAAAGAGCTCGTAAAATCGAGAAATTCTTGTCACAACCATTTTTCGTTGCCGAAGTATTTACAGGTTCACCTGGAAAATATGTTTCTTTAGCGGATACTATTAAGGGTTTTAAAATGATTCTTAGTGGTGAATGTGACCATATGCCAGAAGGTTCTTTCTACATGGTTGGTGGTATAGATGAGGCGATTGAAAAAGCTCAAAAAATGAAGTAATTCATAAAGGACTGACATGGATAAGTTAAAACTTGAAATCCTGACTCCTAATGGCGTAATCTATAACGGTGAAGCCATTAGCGTAACTCTTCCAGGAGAAGAGGGCGAGTTTGGTGTTCTAGCAGAACACTCTTGTTTGACTACACTGCTTGAAGCAGGTGTAATTGACATTGAGAAAGAGGATAAATCAGTCGAATCAATTCTAATTAACTGGGGCGTAGTCCAAGTTGATGAGAAAAAAGTAATCGTATTGGTCGAAGGCGCTGTGGCAATTCGTGGAGATAGTGAAAGCGCAATTGCAAAAGCTCTTAGTGATGCTAAAGAACTTATTGAATCTATTAAAGATAATAATCCTGCAATAGCTTCTGTTACTGCAAGACTAGAGTCAGCTGCTCAGAATTTAATATAAACAGATGATTAACGAATTACTTGATTTTTATATAAAAAGCCATCCAGTCACGCTGGGTGTTTTGTCTCTTTTAGCACTCTATTTTATAGTGCTAAATTGGGTTTTCTTTTATAGATACTTTTCTATAAGTAATTGGCTTGAAATTGAGAGCAGATCTCTTGAGAGCGTACTTATGGGAGCAACAAATGTAAACCCACAATCTTTTTTAAGCAGTTTTTTAAAAGCTAGTTCAAATATCAACAAAGATATATTGTCTTTGGGTTTATTAGCAGCAACTAAAGATGCCACAAAAGGTCTCTCAGTACTATCAATATTTGCGTCAACTACCCCTTTTATCGGTCTATTTGGAACTGTTGTTTCAATTTTGGACACATTTTCTAATATTGGACAAAGCAGCGGCGGTATGTCGTTGATTGCAGGCGGCGTTTCTGATGCATTGGTAGCAACTGCTGCTGGTATTTTTGTTGCGATTTTTGCATACACGTATCATCAGATACTCAAAAGAAAATCATTTGAACTTATTAGCTTTATTGAGATGCAAAGCGATGCAATAATAGCTAGAAAAGTGTAAAAAAATGGCTTATGACTGGGATGAAAAACCTGAACTAAACATTACGCCTCTTGTGGACGTTATGTTGGTTCTTTTAGCAATTATGATGGTTATTGCACCAACTATGATATATGAAGAGAAAATAGCTCTTCCTCAAAGCTCAAAAACAAAATCACTTACAAAAATTCCGCCGGTTCATATAACTGTAGATAAAGATAAGAATTTAAAAGTAAACAAAGATAATTTCGAATTTAATGCATTTTTAGATAATTTTTTTCTATACTCTAAAAAATTGGATTTAAAAGCAACTGTACTTATCAGTGCTGATAAAAATTTGGATTATGGAGTGGTTATGTCTGTGCTTGCTGCTGTTAAACAAGCAGGCTTTGTCGAGGTTTCACTAGCTACTGATGGATAATAAAAACTCTTATTTTTACATTAGTGGTTTTATATCACTATCTCTTTTTACATTTTTTTCAGCGATTTTTCTCATAGCTATTATTTCATCTGATGATGTAAAAAGCTATGCACTAAAAAAAGATGATTTTATATCAGTTTCAGTTGATATGACAAATGTTAAATCAAGTGATGTAAAAAAAACAGTTGATAAGCCGATAGAAAAAGTAGAAGAAAAACCTATTGAGCAAGAGCCTCAAAAAGAGGCGGTTACTCAAACTCAAAAAAAAGATATAAATATTGATAATTTATTTAGCGAAGTAAAAACTAAAAGTATAAAAAAAACAGAAGAAAAAGTTATAGAGAAAGAAGACAAAAGAGTTGCTCAAGAACTATCTAAAAAAAGCGTAAAATCTGATGTAAGCAAAGTTGAATCGGCAGCTAGTAAATCTCAAAAAATAAATACAGAAAATAAATCAGAAAAAGAGTCTAAAAGCTCCACCGGCAGTGAGGTAAATGAATATTTAGCTAAAATTCAAGCTTTAGTTTATGAGTATTTTACACCGCCAGAAAATTCTCAAGGTAAAATTGTTAAGGCTGTTATAGAGATTAATTCATTTGGAAAAGTTGTTGATTTTAGAATTTTAACTTACTCAGATAACGATGCCTTTAATAAAGAATGTGACAAAATAAAGGGAAGGCTGGCAAGCGTTCTTTTTCCTAAAAATCCTGATAATAAATCAGGTATCTATGTAATAAATTTAATTTCACAGGAGTAAACTTGAAAATAATTATTTCAATTTTATTAGTCGTTGCATCCCTTTTTGCAAATGATGCCACGATAGATGTTGTAAAAAAAGCTGATTCTCTTCCAAGTATAGCCGTTGAAGATTCGTCTGTTAGTTATGACCAAACATTTAGGGGTAAATTTTTTAAAGCCCTTGTAGCCGATTTGAATGTGCTATCAATATTTAATGTGGATAGAAATTATCGCACAGTTGCTTATGATGCTAGTAGCGTATCGGTTGAAAATAAAGATATGAATTACGTACTTAGATATAAATTAAGTGAAGATAATAACAGAGCACTGAATGTAGAGCTTAAGCTTATAAGTAAAAACAACATAGTTTTTAGCAAAAATTATAAAGTAAACAGTTCTGATATATATATGTTTGTTTCTCACACGATGGCATTTGACATAAATGAGTTTATGGGTGAAGCGTCAGTTGAGTGGATGAAGCGAAAAGTAATATTTTCAAAAATGACTTCTCCTCAAAAAAGTGAATTGGTAATTTCTGATTATACTTTAACATATCAGCATGTTATTGTTAAAGGTGGTTTTAATGTCTTTCCAAAATGGGCGAATAAAGAACAAAACGCATTCTATTATAGTTCATTGGATGATAAAAAACCTACACTGAAATATGTTGATACAAAAACTGGAAAAAGTCAAATTGTAAAATCTTCTGATGGTATGATGATATGCTCTGATGTAAATGAAGATGGCACTAAGTTACTGTTAACAATGGCTCCAAAAGGTCAACCTGATATCTATATATATGATGTTAATACAAAAAATACAAAAATGTTGACAAATTACGGCGGTATTGATGTTGGCGGTCAATTTTTGGGGAAAGATAATGTGGTATTTGTTTCCGACCGTTTAGGTTACCCAAACATATTTTCTTTAAATATGAATTCAGGCAGCGTTGAACAAGTTGTACATTATGGAAAAAGCAATGCGGCGTGCAGTGTATTTGGTAAATATATAGTATATAAAGCCAGAGAGACTTCAGACTCATTTGGGAATAATACTTTTAATTTACATCTTGTATCTACTGAAACGGATTCAATCAGAAGACTTACGGCAGTTGGAGTAAATGAATTTCCAAGATTTTCAGTGGATGGTGACGCAATTATCTTTATTAAAAATTATCAATCTCAAAGTTCTATAGGGATTATTAGGTTAAATCATAATAAAAACTACCTATTTCCACTTAAGAGTGGGAAAATTCAGGCAATGGACTGGTAGTATAATTTTGTATATAAACTAATTTTAATATTATTCTGGTATAATTCCGATAAAATAAACCTAAAGGTAGACAAAGATGAAAAAAACAGTAGTATCAAGCGTATTTATAGCGCTTTTAGTGTTAAGCGGATGTGGAGATAAAGATCCACAAGTTGAGGCAACGGATAGTGCTGCTACTAAAGAAGTAGCAAGCACTAGAGCAGCTGTTGAAACAGTATCTTCTAATAATAACAATGCTTCATCTGTAAGTGATAGCGCAGAGTCTTCAAGTGAAGCTATGGCTAGACTAGAAAAAGAATTAAAAACAATCTACTTTGATTTCGATAAGTTTAACATAAAAGCTGATATGCAAGCTAACCTGTCTGCTGATGCTGGTGTAGTAAATACTAAAGCTAGCAAGTACTTTGTAAAACTAGAAGGAAATTGTGATGAGTGGGGAAGTGATGAATATAACTTCGCATTAGGATTAAAAAGAGCTGATACAGTTAAAAAAGCTCTAGTTGCAGAAGGTGTTGATGCTAATCGTATTTCTATGGTAAGTTTTGGTGAAAGCAGTCCAACATGTACTGATAAAACTAAAGAATGCTGGGCTCAAAACCGTAGAGTTGATTTTAAACTTTTACCATAATTAATGAATAACAGTAAAATAATTGCTTTAGCAGCAATATTCTTACCATACTACTTAATCAGTGCCGAACCTTCTGCGTTCGGTGCCGGTGATTTAAACAATCCGAACCCATATGGTTTGACTTCAACAGAAACAACACTACTAGAAACTAAAAAAGACCTTCACAAAGTTGTTGTAAAAAGCAATAATCAAGCTAATGAAGTTGATTCTTTAAGAGAAAGAATTGATGGATTACAAACAATTATTGAAGCTATAAGTTCTTCTACTCGCGAAAATAAGCTAAAGTTAAAATCATTAGAAGATGAAAAAAATAACAATAGTGAATATGATAAGAGAATTGCTGAATCAATCCAGATAAACAGCAGAGAAATCGAAAAAATCAATCTTCGCATCACAGAGATATCAAAACTTATTGATTCAATAAATACAACTTATGTTACAAAAGAGGAATTTAACTCATTTGTAAATGAAACAAATAAACTTAAAGGCACTAAAGCCAGTGCTAAACAAAAAAAATCACAAAATAGTGATATGTCGGATTCAGATATTGAAAAAAATGCAAAAGAGCTTTATGATAAAAAACTTTACAGCGAATCAATAGAACAATATAAGCAACTTATTGCAAAAAATTACAAACCTGCTAATGCTCACTACATGGTAGGAGAAATAGAGTATTATAAAAAAAATTATTCTGACGCAATTGCATATTTTAAAAAGAGCGCAACACTTCATAGTAAAGCCAGTTATATGCCTACATTGATGCTTCATACTGCTACATCTATGGAAAAAACTGGTGATAAAACAAATGCAGAAATTTTTTATGATGCAATTATTACGCAATTTCCAAATAGTACCCATGCAGAAACTGCAAAAAAGAATTTAAAATTAATGAAAAAATAGGTACTAACTTATTTGTAGTTAATGCTGTTATTATGATAAAATCACAAAAAATAAAAGGTACCCAATATGGCAATAAAAGAAAATCAAATAGTATCGATTGAATACGAAGTAAGTGATGGAGAAAAAGTAGTAGATAGCAATGTTGGTGGTATGCCACTTGTATTTATGTTTGGAAAAGGTCAAATTATTCCAGGATTAGAAAACGCTATCGCTAATATGTCAATTGGTGAAAAAGCAGAAGTTCTTGTAAAATCACATGATGCATATGGTGAGTATGAGGCAGAGGCTAAGCAAGAAGTTCCCAAAGATCAGTTTGCCGGAATTGATTTAGAGGTTGGAATGACTCTTTACGGTCAAGGTGAAGATGGCGGGACTGTTCAAGTGATCGTAAAAGAGATTGGCAAAGATAATGTCATTATTGATTTTAATCACCCTTTAGCAGGAAAAGATTTATCTTTTATTGTAACAGTTAATAATATTAGAGAAGCATCTGCGGAGGAAGCAATGAGCGGTATTCCTGTGGAGAATCAACATGATGATTGTTGTGGTACTGGCGGTGGCTCGGGTTGTGGATGCTAATTATATAACAGCTTCTGCCTCTTCGGCGCAAGCTTTTAAAACCGCAACTCTTTTAAAAACATTAAGTGTAAACGCTCTCATAACCGGAGAGGTTGGAGTTGGAAAGAGAAGTTTAGCACGCTATATACTTCCTGATGCTCCAATGCTTGATTCATCTAATTATAATGAAATATTAAAAACGCTTGAAAGTGCTAATAAAATAATAATTACTAATTTAGAAAATTCACAAAACATAAAAAAAATATTTGATATTGCAACTACAAACAATATAAGAGTAATTGCTACTGCAAATTGCTCTTATTACAATGAAATTGTTGATAAAATTTTTAGTATTAAACTTGATATACCGTCTTTGCGAGAGAGACCAGAAGATGTTAAAGAGTTAATACAAAAATTTGTTAATGAGGCATCTCTTTTGTTTGGTCCAAAAAATGAGTTTAAAATTAAAAATTTCAAGCCTGATTTGAGTCAAAATTCTAACTCTTTAAGAAAACAAGTTATGATAAATTATCTGTTACAAAATATAAATGAAAATGAGTTGATAGAAATCATTGAAAATTATCTTGTTGATAAACTAGGTTCCAATAATGATTATAAAAACTTTTTACATTTGTATGAGATACCGATTATTAAAGCTGGACTTCAAAGATTTAAGTCTCAGTTGCAGTTGTCTGACAAGCTGGGGTTAAATAGAAATACGCTTAGAAAAAAAATAGCTGATAATAGTAAATATTTATAAAAAGGATAATAAATGAAAAAAATAGCAATGATTTTTGCAGGTCAAGGTTCTCAAGCAACAGGAATGGGTAAGGATTTTTACGATAATTCTGAGTTAGCAAAAGAGATGTTTGAGGAAGCTGGCAAAAGAGTTGGATTAAAATTTGATGAGTTAATTTTTGGTGAGCATGATTTGCTGAATCAAACTGCATATACACAACCGGCGATACTTTTAGTTCAAATGATAGCTTATAGTTTGTTTAGAGAAAAATGTCCTGACTTAAAGGCTGAACTGTTTTTAGGTCACTCACTTGGTGAGTTTTCTGCTCTTTGTGCAAGCGGTGCAATTGATTATGTAGATGCGGTTGAGCTTACTCATAGACGCGGTCAGCTAATGCAAGATGCATGCACGGATATTGAAGCCGGTATGATGGTTGTTATGGGACTAGATGATGAAAGTGTTGAGAAGATATGTTCTGATGCACAAAAAGAGGGAAAAAAAGTTTGGCCGGCAAACTATAATCAAGACGGACAGCTTGTTGTTGCTGGAATGAGAGCTGATTTGGCATCATTAGAGCAGACATTTAAAGATGCCGGTGCAAAAAGAGCGCTTTTACTTAACATGTCGGTTGCAAGTCATTGTGAGCTTTTATCTCCGGCACAAATTCCTCTGAAGAGCTTGATGGAAAGTATGATATGTGAGAGTTTTGAAGCTCCAATAATCTCAAATGTAACTACGACTCCATACGCGACTAAAAAAGAAGCTGTCGAACTTTTAACTCAGCAGCTGGTTAAGCCTGTTAAATATAAACAATCTATCCTTGCTATTGCAAATAGCGTTGATATTGCAATCGAGTTTGGAAATGGGGCTACGCTTAAGGGTCTAAATAAAAGAATTGCACCAAATTTAGAAACTTACAATATTTCAGATATGAAATCTTTAGTTGAAGTTATTGAGCAGATTTGCAAATAAAATGAGAATTACTTTAGCTCAAACATCACCGAAATTAAATCGTTTTAATTTAGAAGATGCAGTTTCAATAATTAATGCATGTAAAAATGAAACTGATTTAATTGTGTTTGCAGAGCTCTCTTTAAACGGATATTCGCTTCAAGACAAGCTTTATGAAGATGCTTGGGATATTGTTGAGTTAGATATTTTAAAAAATTTAAGTCTGAATATAGATA
Organism: Sulfurimonadaceae bacterium; assembly: GCA_942493175.1. GTDB lineage: Bacteria > Campylobacterota > Campylobacteria > Campylobacterales > Sulfurimonadaceae > Sulfurimonas. The sequence continues at coordinate 1,450,301 of OW818672.1, read as the reverse complement.
TTGTAGTTGGTGCTGCCATGAGAGATGGTAGTAATTTTAGAAACTCAGCGCTTTATTTTTCAAAAGGCAAACTCCTTTCTTGTCACAATAAAGTTCACCTTCCAAATTATGGAATGTTTGAAGAGGCTAGATATTTTAAAGCCGGTAATATTTTTGAGAGTTTTAGTAGCAGACATGGAAAAGTGTCCATGGCTGTATGTGAAGATTTATGGCATAAATCAACTCATATTGAACTTATAAAAAATAAACCTGATTATATTATTGTGCTTGTAGCTTCTCCTGCTCGTGGTTTTAGTGATAATGGGCTTGAAATTGAAGATAAGTGGTATGAAATTATAAAAATAGTAGCGTCAGAGTGCAAAGCTAAATTAATATTTGTTAATAGAGTAGGCTTTGAAGATGGTCTTGGTTTTTGGGGTGGAAGTTGCATAGTTAATGAAGATGCAAAAATATTATATAAATTACCGCATTATGAAAAAGCAGTAAAAACATTTGAAATATAAGGAAAAATAGATGAAAATAGCAATAATGGGAGCAATGCCAGAAGAGATTTCTCCAATACTTGAAAAAATAGGTTCGTATAAAACGACTAATTATGCAGGAAATAAATATTATGAGGCATCTTATAATGGAATTGATTTAATTATTGCATATTCAAAAATTGGAAAAGTCTTTTCAACCCTTACTGCTGCAACTATGATTGAGCATTTTGGAGCTCAAAAGCTGCTGTTTTCTGGAGTTGCAGGGGCTATATCGCCAACTCTTAAAGTGGGAGATTTGATTGTTGCTACAAAACTCTCACAACATGATTTGGATATTACAGCATTTGGTCATCCATATGGATATGTTCCTGAGGGAGCTGTTTTTATTGAAGCAGATAAGCAGATGATAGAAATGAGTAAAGCAGTAGCAAAAAGCATGGGTAAAATCGTTCAAGAGGGAATTATTGCTACCGGAGATCAATTCGTTGCAAACGAGGATAGAAAAAATTGGATAGGAGCCACATTTAATGCTGACGCATTAGAGATGGAGGGCGGAAGTGTTGCAGTTGTGTGTAGCGCTTTAAATATTCCTTTTTTCATTCTTCGTGCAATAAGTGATGCGGCCGATATGGATGCAAGTTTTAGTTTTGATGAGTTTTTACAAACAAGTGCAAAAGAGAGTGCTGAATTCGTTATGAAAATGGTGGATAAACTTGCAGATTAAACTTTCAAAAAAAATTATGAGCAAGCTTGGCAAAACAAATGCCGATTTTAACCTAATAGAAGAGGGCGATAAAATCTTAGTAGGGCTTAGCGGTGGTAAAGATTCTCTTACCATGGTTCATGCAATGCGTGAACAACAGCGCCGCGCTCCTTTTAAATTTGAATTTATTGCAGTAACTGTTTCATATGGAATGGGTGAAAATTTTGATAAACTTATTGCACATTGTAAAGATTACGATATTCCACATGCTATTCATGATACACAGATTTATGATTTAGCAGGTGAGAAAATAAGAAAAAATTCATCGTTTTGTAGTTTTTTTTCTCGCATGAGAAGAGGTTCTCTTTATAGTGCGGCAGAGAAATACGGGTGCAATAAAGTAGCACTCGGTCATCATATGGATGATGCGGCAGAGAGTTTTTTTATGAACTTTATATATAATGGACAGATGCGTTCATTAGCCCCAAAATACAGAGCCGAAAATGGTTTGATTGTAATTCGTCCACTTATACAGATGAGAGAGCGTCAATTGCTTGCATGTGCAGTTGATAACAGTATGCCAACAATAGGCGATGAAGCATGTCCGTCAATGCGATTTGATGTAAAAATGCCACATGCTAGAGCACGCACAAAAGAGATGCTTAAAAATATGGAAAAAGAGTTTCCATCACTTTTTACCAGTTTAAATGCAGCTTTTAAAAATATATCTCAGGATAGTTTTTTTGATAAAGATAAATTTAATATTTAAATTCTATGTTTTCTTCATCCTTAGCAATTTGTGATTTTTTTTCATAAAGAGTTTCCTCTTTTATAGCTTTTAAAAATTCCATAATATTTTCTTGGTAAGATATAGTATCTTGATTGTGTGATACATCAAGCAATGGTGTCAGCGATTCTATATCTATTTTTTTAGCGTATCTCGGTGTTAGTTTTAACTCTTTTTGAATATTTGCAACAAGGGTATCTATATCGAGTCCGTTATCTTCTTTTACCTTTTTAACTAGCTCTTTTGTAGAGAGCATTAGTAAGTTTGCTCTATCTTCATCATTTTTATAAATTTCCATACCAATATTTTTTACAATTTCATAGTTCTCTGTTTTAACATCTTCATTCGCAGAAATAATAAGAGCAAAAATTTTTGCACGAAACTCTAATGAGCCATGATGATGAACAAATAGTTCACGAAAAGCACTAAGAAAATAATTTTTAATTTTAAAATTTGACAGCATTTAAATTCCTACTATATTCTAATATGCTATTATACATTTTTGATTTTAAAATGAGTGTAAATATAAAATAGCATATAAAAATAGGTAAGGAAAAGTTTATGGGAAGAGCCTTTGAATATAGAAAAGCATCTAAACTAAAGAGATGGGGAGCAATGTCAAAATTGTTTCCAAAACTAGGAAAAATAATTACAATGGCTGCAAAAGAGGGTGGAATTGACCCAGATATGAATGCAAGACTTCGTACGGCAATTATTAATGCTAAAGCGGAAAATATGCCAAAAGACAATATTGAAGCTGCTATAAAAAGAGCTTCGTCAAAAGATACGGCAAGTATGCTAGAAGTTAGTTTTGAAGGTAAAGCTCCGCACGGAGTACAGATTTTTATAGAGTGTATGACAGATAACAATACGAGAACCGTCGCAAATGTTAAAAATATACTTACTAAGCATGGCGGAGAGATGCTAATAAAAGGCTCTTTAGAATTTATGTTTGATAGAAAAGCACTATTTGAATTTTCTTTAAAAAATGATATGAATTTAGAAGAGTTAGAATTAGAGTTAATTGATGCCGGATTAGAAGAGATAGAAGCGGAAGATGGCGTTGTTATAGTAACGGCCGATTATAAAAGCTTTGGCGCAATAAACAGCGCTTTAGAAAATATGGGCATAGAAATTACAAAAGCAGTTCTAGAGAGAATGGCAACTTCTCCAATTTCACTTACAGAGCAACAACAAGCTGATATAGATAAAATCTTAGATAAGTTAGAAGATGACGAGGATGTTCAAAAGATATTTACAAATATTGCATAAAGCTTCTTTGCGAAGAGTATGCAATAGTTTTTAAAGATTGCAAATAGAGGAAATTCTATTTGCGACCGGTAACAGCATTTCCCATATCCCACATAGGTAAAAATATACCAAGCGCGAGTAGAAGAACCATACTTGCAAGAATCAATAGCATAATTGGCTCAATAGCCTCCGAGAGACCATCAATAATAGCGTCAAATCTCATTTTATAATATTCTGCGACTTTGCTTACCATAGAGTCCAATGTACCACTCTCTTCTCCGGCGCTAACCATTTGAATAATCATATTTTCAAATAGTTTTGTATCTTCCAACCCTTCGTGCAGAGAAGAGCCTTTTTCAACAGCGAATCTAACTGTTGAAAGCTTAGCTTTTAGAGGAAGATTATCAATCATTGATATCGAGGTGTCGAGAGCTTCCGCAATTGGAATACCAGCACGAATAAGTTCTGAAAAAACAAGAGTAAAACGACTAAGAGTAGCAAACATAATAATATTTTTAATAAGATAAGTTTTTAATAAAACTTGATGCCAGCCATATCTTATGTCCTTATTATTGTTTATTAGATATTTAAAGATTGAAAAAGAGATAATCAAAACAGCTAAAACATATAAACCAAAATTGTTAAAAAGATATTCTAACTTTAGTAAAATTAGCGTAGGCAGTGGCAATTCGGCATTTAATTTTTCAAACATAGTTTTAAAGTTTGGAACTACATATGATATCAAAACTGTAAATGCTATCGCCATTGCAATCATAACATTTCTCGGATATGCCATGGCTTTTTTAAACTTAACAAAGTTTGCACGAATCTCTTCAAGCATATTCGCAAGAGAGTAGAGTGCATCGTCAAGATTACCCGTTTTTTCGCCAAGTTGAACCATAGCAATAGCTAAATTACCAAGCTCAAAACGAAAATTATTCATAGACTTAGAGAGTGAATGTCCAGAGTTGATATCTTCAGCCAATTTGCTAAAAACAAGTTTTAAATTTTCATCAGTCGTAGATTTTGCAATTTCACTTAATGAGTCATAAATAGATATACCGGCATTTGTCATTACAGCTAACTGTCTAATAGAAGCTATTAATGCATCAGGTCTTATTTTCCTTTTTTTAACACTGCTAAATAAATTTGCTTTGAATCTTTTAAATTGAGCTTCTATCGGCTCTTGTTCTTCTGAGATTTTAAGAATAATTCCAGAATACTTTAGTTTTGCAAGCTCATTAGCTTGTTTTCTATCTTCAGCATACAGTCCAATTTGTTCTTTTTTACCCTTTGTGAGTATAGTTGCTACAAAGTATTTCATTATTTTGCCACCCTTAAAATTTCTTCTAAACTTGTAATACCAGTAAGAGCTTTGTTGATACCGTTTTCAAATAACCCGACAAATCCATCTTCAACCGCTTGAGTATGTATCAATTCAATTGATGCATTTTTTGCGACAAGAGAGGAGATTTTTTCATTAACAACTAAAACTTCACAAATCATCTCTCTGCCCAAATAACCTGTTTCATTACACTCTTTACAACCTTTCCCAATATAAAATTTACTATCTGGCGGAACTAAATGTTTAAGCTCCTCAAGTGAGGATACTGAAACTTTTTCCTCTGCTTTACAGTTTAGACAAATTTTTCTAACAAGTCTCTGAGCTTGTATTGCAACCAGAGAACCGCTGATGAGATATGGAGCAATACCCATATCTACCATACGAGTAACTGCGCTAATTGAGTCATTTGTATGTAGTGTGGAAATTACTAAGTGACCGGTTAGTGCAGCCTTTATAGCTATTTCCAGTGTTTCAGAGTCACGAATCTCACCAATCATTATTTTATCTGGATCTTGTCTTAGTATTGAGCGAAGAGCTGCAGCAAAAGTAAGACCAACTTTTGGGTTTACTTGTACCTGCTGAATAAGGTTCATTCTATACTCTACTGGGTCTTCAACTGTAATAACTTTATCTTCAACATTTCTAAGTTCATTCAAAGCACCATATAATGTTGTTGTTTTACCACTTCCGGTTGGTCCGGTTACAAGTATAATTCCATAAGGAGTCTGAAGTGCTTTTAAAAATTTCTGATAACTAATAGCATCCATTCCGGCATCTTCGAGCTTGACAAGTGCTTTTTGTTTGTCAAGAACCCTCATTACAATAGATTCACCATATAAAATAGGAAGTGTAGATATACGAAAGTCGTACTCTCTAGAGCTGACCATCGTTGAAAAACGCCCATCTTGTGGTTTTCTTTTCTCTGCAATATCAAGGTTTGCAAGCAGTTTTAACCTAGAAGCAAGTGGTGGATAAATATCTTTTTCAAAAATAAATATCTCTATCAATTTTCCGTCAATTCTAGTTCTAACAACACAATTTTTTTCTGTTGGTTCAATATGTACATCACTCGCGCGATTTTTAATACATGCATTTAAGATAACATCTATTAATAGAAGAATGGAAGAGGCTTCTTGTTGCTCTTCTATAGAGTTAATAGAGTTTAACTCATCCCTAATTTTCTTTACAAGACCTTTTATGCTATCTTTTAATTCTATTTTAAAAAGGTATGATTCAATCTGTTTTTTAGTAGCAACTGCTATTTTAATCGGTTTTTTTGGAAAGAGTCTCTGTATTGACTCCTGCGCTTCAATATTAAGAGGGTCACAAAAAGCAATTGTAATACTCAGTTCATCTTCTGAAATTGGAAAAGCATTGTATTTTTTAAGTTGGGCAAGTGATACTTTTTCAGTAAGTCTATAATCCATATCTATTGAATCTAAATCAAGAAATTGGATATTTTGTTTTTGAGCCAATTTAACTAGAATATCTTTTTCTTGGATGTAATCGTAGTCATCAATAATTGAGAGGTCATACTCACCACTCTGTATTTTGTCAACAATGAAGCGTACAAGCCTATCCATTGTCATAAATCCAGATATAGTAATGTCCCTAAGAATCAAGTTACTGTCAAGGCCTTTGGCAATTAGCCTATCAACTTGACTCTTCATTATGGAGCCATTTGCTAGTAAATCAGATGTTATTCTATCCATAATGCCTCCTACCAATAAATATGTCTTTTAATATTAATCGAATTATAAAACTCTTCAATGACCATTTTATCTATTTTACCATCTTTTAAAATATAAAGCTTATATTTCAGTTGTTTGTCATTTTCATCTTCAAAAATATAAAACTCTTTTCGCTCATCTTTTTTGATTTTTGTGTATAAATCAAAAACTTTCGATAAAACATAATCTGTAGTTGGTAAAGCTAAAGAAGATATATCATAATTGTCTAACAATGCATGATACAGAAGTTTTTTTTGCATAAGTATAATGGATAAGTATGCAGCATTTGAGCGTGATTCTTTTGATAGTTTAAGTATTGTAGTCGGTACCGAGAGACGATCTATGTAATCTGCATTAAGACAACCAAATGCATAAAGTGACACATATTCTTCATCATTTCTATAATTTTCAAAATTATTAAAACCAATATTACAAACTTCTTCGTGCTTTTTGTTTTGATAAAGATTAAGCATATCTTGTTTTATATTAGCGTACAAAGTTACTGAGATTAGTATTATCAATAATATTTTCATTTAAATTTTCCTGATGAAATTTCATCTAAAAGCTGTTTTGCTTGTGAAGAATGAGAGTGAGAAATATATTTCTTTAGAGTTTCAATCGCTTCTTCTTTTTTGTTGATTTTAACTAATGACTTAGAAAATATTATCCAACTCTCTTCTATATTGTTGTTTATTTCATTAGTAATTAATGCATAATTGTATGCTTGTTCATAGTTGCCTAACTGATAATATTTTTTTGCCACAAATAAACTTAATGCTGGATTATGATTTACATTGAATCTTTTTATAACTTGTAAAACATCCTCTTGCTCATCTTTTCTTGATATATTAATAGGGTTTTTTTTATCTATATTTAATGAAATTTCTTCAATTTTTTCTATTTTTTTTGGTTCAACTTTTGGTTCAACTTCTTTTTGCTTTACTTCAATAATTACTTCTTTTGGCAACCCTTTATTATTGCTAATAATTTCATTTGTAATATTAGTTTGACCATTTGAACTCATTTTGTTCATAAAGCCCAATGATGGAGATAGAACAACCTTTTCTTGTTTTTGCTCAATTTTTACATCATTTTTGCTTTCAGCTGGCTCAGCTATCGTTTTTTCTATTTTATTCAGTGCCACTTCTTGTGCCGTTTCATTTTTTTCTTTAGTTTCATGTATTGCTTCAATTTTTTGTATGATAATTGGTTGTTTTTGTTCTTCTATCTCACTACTTATTTCTACTTTAGAGTTATATAGAAAAAATGAAGCAATAGAAATAAGAGCAATTGTTACACCGGCAAATATAGTAAAATAGGGTATATAAGATTTTATTTTATATTTTTTATGTCTTATCTCTAAATCATTAACATTAAGCATTTATTAACCCTGTATGTATGGCAGCCATCTCTATAAATTTTGTTGAGATTTCGCTTTTGTTTATTTTATTTGAATTGTTATTTGCATAATATGCGTATATATCAAATAGCGTATATATTAGTTTATTTACATCTCTGTAATTTCCATCTGTTAATTTATGAACTAAATTTATAGATTTATGCGTGAACATACTCGCTGTGTCTATGCAGTTAACTTTCATAAGTTTTTTTTGAATATAAATTTTTAGTTCTGATGTTGATGCATTTTCAAGTCTAATGCTCTCCCAAATTCTAGTTTGAAAGTGCTCTTTTGCAATAATGTCTTCTTTTTCTGTTTTATGAAGGGCTATTACAAATTTCACCTTTCTTGTATCAGATAAAAGCCTAATTTTCTCCATCATAGGAGTGGAGTAGAGTTGAGCTTCATCTAAAAGTATTAATGGAACAGTCGCACCAATAAGTTCTTTATTTTCTACTACTTTTATAAATTGCGTAAAGTTTAATTCACCTTCATAACCGATTCCATATAAGTCTTGAGCAAGTGTCTTGAAAAACTCACTCTCATCCAAAATAGGTGTTTTATAAAGGCAAACTTTTTGAGAAGAAGCAAGATTGTGGTGGAGTTTTGATAAGAACATACTTTTACCAGTTCCTGGTTTACCATATAAAAGTACCATTTTTAATGGTTTTTCAATGGAATCCCTAAGAGATTGATAAATAGTAGATACTCTCTCAAGCTGGATGTAATCTTTAGCATTTACTGTATCTAAAAAAACATCTCTAGAGTTTTCATAGATACTTGGTTTCAATTTTCCTCTTTTGCTATATCTTCAGTTGTTGTAATTGCATCTTTAGCATTAAGCAAAATTTTCTCTGAAAGACCTTGATAACCTAAGTCTGCCAATGAGAGATCTTTTTTGTCTTTAGCAATAATACGCGGTTGAATTACAATAACAAGTTCTTGAGTAATCTTTTGTCTATCTTCATATTTAAACAGATAGTTTAGTATAGGAATATCACCCAAGATAGGAACTTTATTCATATTGACAGTGTTGCTTGTGTTAATTAATCCACCTAAAATAACACGATTCCCATCTTTTACAGTTACAACTGATGAGAGCTGACGGCGACGAAGGTCTGGCGGCATTGTTCTATCTTCCGCGCTATCAGCAACAAATGTACTGCTTGCTGTTTCAGATAGAGAAGGATTTATTTTTAGTGTTATTGTGTTGTCGTCAGAAATCTCTGGAGTAATATCTAAAAGCACACCTGCAAAAACTGACTGAATATCTTCGCTAGTACTTTGAGTTCCACTTGTTGTACCAGACAGTGTTTCAGTGCTTGTTATTTTATAAAAATATTCTGTACCGGCAGTTATAAGTGCTGCTTGATTGTTTAGTGTTAAAACTTTTGGATTTGAAATTGAAGTTACATCCCCTTGAGTTTTAAGAAATTTTATAACTTCATTTAAACTGCCACTTGCACTAAGCTTTATAAGGTGAGAATTTTCATTAGCACCACCACCGGCAATCGCTGTAGTTATTTTATTATCAGTAAATTCACTTATATTTTTATGGAATAACTTATCTATGCTGACATCAATATCTTGCAGTGCGTATAACTGACTCCAATCAATACCAGTAGTCTTACCTTTGCTTAAAGTTACGGATAACAGCTGAACATCTATCAAAACCTGAAGTTGTACTTTATCTTGAAGTTTTTTAAGATATTTTTCTAATCTCTCCATCTGTTTAATAGTAGCAGTAACAGTTATAATTCCGGCATTTTTGTTTATAATAGGAGCCTGTGCTACATATATATCTTGTGGTCTGTTTAAAACTTCTCTCAGCTCTAAATCCAACTGATGCCAAAATTGAACTTCATCCGTGCTGTCTATTTTCATACCAGATTTACCGGCAGCACCGCCACCTTTGTCATCGCTTGCAGCTGAAGTAGCAGTAGCTCCGGTTGCAGAAGCAAGACCAGCGCCTTCTGAGGAGAGTGTTATGTTCGTCTTGGATTCACTTTTTCTTTGTGAAAGTATATAATCAATATTAAACATCTTAGTGTCAAGATATGAAATTTTTAAAATATTGTTTTCAAGAGTATAAGCAAGATTATTCTCTTTTAGCACAATATTAAAAACTTCATCTATGGTTAAATTGTTTAGATTAGTTTTATTTAAATTAGAATCTAAAAATTTTTGAGCGTTTGGGTCAGTAACAATAATACTAAAACCACACTCATCACTAAGTTGTTCTATGAAATCTATTATCTTAGTGTTTTTTGTAGAACTAATACTAAATAGTTCATAAGAACAGTCAGCCAAAGCACTGCTTGATAAAAGAAGTGTAAAAAGCGTTGTACACATTGTTGTTTTTATAAGTTTCATAAATCTGCCCTACTTATTTTTGAATTTTAGAGTTTGTTTTTTGCTAGCTGTTGATAAGATAAGTTCCTTATCGCCTTTTTTTAGAGTTACAGAATTTTTGCTGATATCAAAAACTGTATAGCTGTTTATAATGTCGCTCTTTTTATACCAACTGCCATTAATCATAGCTTTTGAGTTGATAATTGCACTTAAATCGAAGCTGTTACCATTCGTAGTATTCCCATCCGAAGGGCAAGCTTTCTGTTTAAGAACAGATGGCTTTGGAGCTGTAATCCTAATACCAGATGCTGAAGAAGCTCCACCTTTCTCTTTTGTTTTTGGTTTATTTTTTTCCAGGAAAACAAACGGGCTATTAATACCTGAAATATCAACTCCCTTTCTTGGCGGTTTAATAGCCGCTATTTGCTCATCTACCCACTCTAACTCTGTGGCACAAAGAGTACTACTTAAAAAAACTGCTAGTAGCGTTATTAATATTGTTTTCATTAGTAAGTAATCCCCCAAACTGAAATCTTAATCTTTGTGTTCAGTGCACCTTGAGCTTTTATGTCTAAATCATGAACATCCACAACTAGCTCACTTTGCTCTAAAGAATTAACAAGCTTAACTGTATCTAGATAGTTACCGGTAACTTCAAGAGAGATATCTAAAACATGACCAAAAGCTGCTTCATTGTTTAATGAATATGTGTTAACAAAGTTAACAATCTTCATATTGTGATTTTTGGCATGTATCGATATTGAATTAAGATACTTACCCCATGCAACTTCATCATATATTAATGATGATATTGTCTCTATTTTCTCTTTTATATACTTATTTGTATCTCTTTGAGTTACTAATTCACCTTCAAGTGATACTATGTCTTGTTGCAATTTAGCTACTGTTGCTTCTGTATTTACCTTAAGATAAATCTTGTCAGCATCTATTTTTGTAGTTATTTGCGCAACCTTATCTTTTATAACATTAAACTCTTGAGTAGATGAATCATAAAACGGATAAGCCAAAGCGCCTAAAATAGCAATTATAATGATATAAACAATATAAACATCTTTTTGAGATTTTTCCTTAAAAAAATTATCAATTCTTTGCAAGGTCTCTTCAATCATTAATTTGAAATTCATAATAAATTCACCTTCAATTCACCAAAGTATAATTTCTCATCTATTTTATATGATATCTCATTAATAGAGAAGTGAAACTTTCCTTCATAGGTTTTAGTTAGATACTTAATTAAATCAGTAATTTTCTTATCGTTAGAAGATACTAAACCAAACTTAAACTCTTTTGAAGCTTCACTTTTATCGGTTTTTTCTGCTTCAGAATAAAAAGCAGTCTCCAGCTTAACATCGTAAGTGTTAAACTCTTTTGTTAATATTTGTAAAAGATTAGCCTTCATCGGGTAGTTGACTTTTACATCATGAATTTTTATGAGTGTATTTTTCTTATCAACATACTCTTGCTGTGCTTGAGCCAGAAGATTTGAAACACCCTCTTTCTCAGCCTCTTTACTTTTTATAATTGCTTCTCTGGTCGTTTTAATGTTGTGAACATTTCTATACTCTTCTTCTAGAAGCTTATATTGCAATGATTGAGCATATGTAAGAGTCCAATAAGAGACTGGGTACATAAAAGCAAGTACTAACGAAGCAACAGCTAGTAAAATAGCACGCCCACTCTCTCTCTGTGTAAACTTGGGTGGACGATGGTAAGTGGTAAAGTTACACTCATATCTCTCATCTTCAGGAAGAGTAGCGTAAATTTGCATAAGATAGTGAAAGTGATCGATGTGATTGTCTTCACTTTTTAGTCCATAGTCAAAATCAAAACTGCTACTTTTAATACTAAGCTCTACCTCGGCCATCTCATCTATTTTAGTTATGGTGTGAAGCTGAGTGTCTATATATACACAGTCTATTTTATCTATATCAAGAGCTCTTTTTACATATGTTAAAATATCATTTATGTTTGCAAAGATCTCTTTATAGAGTTTTATAATATCTGTTTTATAGCTATTATTAGTAGTCTTAAGATCTTCATTCGATAAAAAATGAATAAAATCTTCATATTCAACCATTTCGCCGTATATTTCACAAAACCTCTCATGCATCTGTAAGAATGAATAATTTATAGATTTTGTATATACAAACTCTTTGTCATTATAAATAGTTATAAAAGTATCATTCTCTTGAAAGTAGATAAAACAGTGAACACCACTGTCTTGAATAATTTCTCTAGAATAAAGAGATTTCAATAAAAGAGGAGAAGGAATAATACAGTCTATATATTTAATTTTTTCAACGGCATTTTTAAAAACATCATTAACCAAAACGGGATCAATGATAAATACATGAAAGCTTCTGTTGTCCTGGTCTAGACTATTATAAGTTTCTATATATTCTATTTGATACATTATGGCTTGATCAAGTCCAAGCTCATCATACGCTTTATTGTAAATAGCATCATACAAATCTTCATCTGGAATATTTTTGCTTATTACAATATGACTATTGATAAAACTTTTTGTATTCAGATAAGAGATTACATACTGCTCTTTACTGTATAGAGGTGATGTGGTTACATTTAAAGAAGTCGCAACCGCACTGACATATGTATTTTTATATGGATTAATAGAAAGTATACTAGAGAAAGAGTGTTGTTCTTTTTTACTCATTTTGTATTATCCTGTATAAAATGAACTTTGAACATAGAACAAAATTCATTATTTTTATAAAGCTCAATTCTGTAAACCGTGTCGTTTACATCAAGAGAGTATTTTTTGTCAAAATCTTGAAGTTTAATGTTCATACCACTTTCATCAAGAAGACCCATTGCTTTGTAACCAATAATATTAGCACGATAACCATCTTTTTTAACGATATTAAAATCGTCATTTACAAAAAAGTCTGAAGCCGCATCTAAAGAAACTATCTTTTTATCAACAATAACTTCAAATTTTTCTACACAAGACCCCCCTTGCTTAAAATATTGCGGACTAAGGGTTGTAATTTTTTTATTGCCTATGTAAACAACAAAATTTCCACCCTCTTTAACAACATTTCCCAGCGGGTTAGAGAACTTAAATACATTACTCTCTGATTTTATCGGAATAAAGCTTAAAGATTTTTTTATGTTAGTTAAATTAATTGAAATATTGTTATTTATATTTAAATTTCCATAAGTATTTAGTATTTCATCAATATTTTGTTCATTTAATTCAAATTCTCTCGTAAAAGATATATTCATAATGTTCATAAATTCTTCTATTGCAAGGAGATGGTAAAAAACTTTTTGAGATAGTGAGGGTAAATTTTTACTGCTTTCTATCGCAAATGCCGGCTTGTTGTTTGTAACTGCAAAATATGTGAGAGATAACTTCATCGCTTCATCATCAAACTTTGTGTTAGTATTTTTTACATCAAAAGTGTGATGATCTTCTATAAGTTTTTTATTTATTTTATCTTTAACATCAATAGCTATTGTATTTAGATTTCCAAATGGTTGGCTTTGATTTAAATCACATTGGTCAATTACACATGTTTGTCCCCAAGCATTCGCATTGAAAATATTTCCTCTGTCTGTTTTTCTATAAAACCCATTACCATCATGTAGATTTAAAACTAAAGATACATTTTCTTTAGTAATAATTTCTTTAATGTCTTCAACAATTTTTTTATCTTTATCTTTAGCTTCTATCATAGAAAACTTTCTATTCATATCTCCATTGATGCCTCTAGCATCTTTTTGGATGCTTTCTTGATTTAGATTTGGAACTATCCAGAGGTTTTTTGAGTTTATTTTATAGTGAGTTGCTAAGATTGATGCAGAAAAATATCCGCCCGGTTCATCACCATGAATTCCGCCTATAACAAGAAGTGTCGTGTTTGAATCACTATTTTCTTTTTTAATTAATTGAACATCCCCAAATATTGGAGTTAAAAAGATATTTAGAGCAAAAAACGCCTTTATTAAAATATTTTTCATATATATATCTTTTATAGTTCAGTTAGTATTTTTATTTTTTTATTTTTATCAACTTCTACAACCAATGTTTTATCGCCTATAAATTCAAAACTATTAGATTTATAAAACTCTTTAAAAACAATTTGATATATATTTGAACCGCCAGGATATGGTATAACATTAATATCATTGAAGATGATAGTTTTTTTCTCTGCCTTATTAAAGACTCTTGTTTTATAACTTATGAATTTTTCAATATCCATGCCATCGTGTCTAACAAATTCTGGTGAATAAAAATTTAGATAATTTTTTATATCATCGTAAAGCCAAGCATATCTCCAAGAGTAGAGTTGCGCAAGTATTGATGAGAGTATCTCTTTGGAGACATTTGTTTTAACATTGGAATCATTAATAATAATAAGAGTTTTTGATATATCTATATTTCTATCCAAGCATTCAATACTTGAATTGTTTATTGCAATACATCCTCTTGTAAACTCATCTCTATCTTTTGATGGAAGACCGTGTATCCATATTCCAGAGCCATTTTTTCCTTTATATGTATCATATACATTCGGATAAGATGTCACAAAAGCAAGAGGACCATAAAAAGGGTCTAGATTTGTCTCTTTGGAAAGTTTTTGAACTATTCTATATATACCTGTCGGAGTTTTAAAATCTCCCTCTTTTGTTTTGTCGCCTTTGAACTTACCAGTAAAAGCATTATAGTTTTTTTTGAATTTAAAACTTTGGTTTTGATCAAGTGAGTATAAATCAAGTGTCGACTTTGATTTATCGCAAGCAAGAACATTAATATAAGATTCTATATAGCCAAATGTTGTGTCTTTGTTGGCTAGGTAGTCTCTCCAATACTCCTCTTTTGATAGTTCTAAATCCATCTTTTTTTCAATATCGGCAACGCCATTAACCCTATAGCTTGTCAATATATTGCTAGCAAAAAGATTTAAGCTAATTAAAATAAGTAGTAGTAATTTCATAATGTGTAACCTATTTCTTGTAAATATGCTTTATCTTTACTCCACCCTTTTTTTACAACAACTTGTAAATCTAGGTAAGCTTTTTTTCCACTAAGCATCTCTATCTTTTCTCTGGAGTATTTTCCGATTCTTTTTATTGACTCTCCACCTTTGCCTATGATAATCCCTTTTTGAGACTCTTTTTCTACAATGATGGTAGCAATAATTCTATCTACATTTTTTTCTTCATATATCTTATCGATGATAACATCGGATTCATATGGTATCTCGTCACTGACATTTTGAAATACGCCCTCTCTGATAAATCCTGCATAAATATCTCGAACAAGCTCGCTTGTCAAATCTTCTGGATCAAAAAGAAACGGGGATTCCGGCAAAAGTTTTGAAATTGTTTCTAGCAAATCTTTATGTCCAACTTTTTTAGGCACTGCCATTGGAATAAGAGCTTCAAAATGGTCTGAAAATTGGTTGTATTGAGCTATTTTTTTAAAAAGCTTTTCTTGCGTTACCTGATCTATTTTGCTTAATACTATTATATGTTTTATTTTTGAGTTATTTAGTTTTAAAAATTTTTCATAATACTCAATGCTGTCAGTAACAGGAGCTAGGTATACAATCAAATCACAATCGCCCATAGCTTTTAAGGCTTCATCAAGCATAAATTGATTTAAAACTTTTTCTCTTTCGTGTAATCCCGGAGTATCAACAAAGATTATTTGAGTGTTCTCATGCATAACAATTGCATTTGATCTTTTTCTTGTTGCATTTGCTTTTTGACTAACCATAGCAATATTTTCGCCTAAAAGCGAATTCATAAGGGTGCTTTTCCCAGCATTTGGACGACCTATTAGAGAGACGAAACCAGCTTTTGTCATATTTTTTCCTATAAGATATATCTTGATAAGTCATCGTCTTCGACAACAGCATCTAATTTTTCATGTACCAATTTTGCAGTGACAACAAACTCTTTGTCTATATATTCATCTGCAATAAAGCTTACATCTTCCAAAACCTTTTCTAGCACTGTATGAAGTCTTCTCGCACCAATATCCTCAGCTACTTCATTTGCTCTGTGAGCTAGTTTTGCTATTGCTCTGATTGCTTCATCTTCAAAAATTAGCTTCATTCCCTCAACACTCAAAAGTGCTTCATACTGCTTAAGTAACGAATTTTTTGTTTGAGTTAGTATCTTGTATAGAGTATCTTCAGTTAAAGATTCAAGTTCAACTCTTAGCGGAAATCTACCTTGAAGCTCAGGAATCAGATCGCTTGGCTTACATAGATGAAATGCGCCGGCTGCTATAAATAAAATGTGGTCGGTATTTATCGCTCCATATTTTGTGGTTACGCTGCTTCCCTCAACAATAGGGAGTAAATCTCTTTGAACTCCCTCTTTGCTCGGGTCATTTCTGCCAGCAGATTTTTCACTTACGGCAATTTTGTCAATCTCGTCAAGAAAAATAATTCCGCCATTCTCAGCTCGTCTTAATGCTTCAGACTGAATGTGTGTTGAATCAATAAGCTTTGAACTGGCTTCATTTTTTAAAATAACTTTTGCGTCCCTAACCGTCACCTCTTTTTTATTATCCTCTTTATTCATTTGAGAAAATACTTTAGAGAAAGATTCTTGAACTTTTGCCATCTCTGGAGGCAGGTTTGTATCGTTAAATTCTACATGTATCTTTTCAATCTCAAGCTGTATGATTTTATCATCCATTTCACCTGAGAGCACTCTTGTTTCCATAACACTTAAAAGTCTTTGATAATCATCTTTTTTAGATTCACTAGCACCGAGAGGAAGAGGGGGCAGAAGCTTTTCAACTATCTTGTTTAAGACATAGTTTTCTATCTTTTGGCTGTTTTCTTCCTCTTTTTCAGCTTTTACGATGGCGATGGAGGCAACAACCAAATCCCTAATCATAGATTCAACATCTCTTCCCACAAAACCTACTTCGGTATATTTGCTGGCTTCAACTTTAATGAACGGAACTTTCATCATTTTTGCCAAGCGTCTGGAAATTTCTGTTTTACCGACACCCGTTGAGCCAATCATGAGGATGTTTTTTGGCATTATATCGTCTTGAAGTTCTGGGCTTAGCTGCATTCTTCTATATCTGGTTCTAAGAGCAAGTGCGATAGTTTTTTTAGCGTTATGTTGTGATATAACATATTTGTCTAAATACTCAACTATCTCTTTTGGTGTCAGGTTCACTGATTGGCTCCCTCTAATATAAGAGTTTTAATGTTGTGGTTTGTATAGATACATAAATCAGCAGCTATTTTAAGACTCTCGCGTACTAGCTCTTCTTCGTCCAAAGAGGCATGTTTTTTTAGAGCGCGCGCCGCAGATATGGCGAAATTTCCACCGCTTCCAATAGAAGCAATCTCCCCATCTTCAGGTTCAACAACATCGCCGTTACCTGTAAGTATAAAGATATGTTCATTGTTTAGTACTATCATCATAGCTTCAAGACGGCGAAGAACTTTGTCTTTTCTCCAAGCTTTGGAAAACTCAACG
The DNA here is from genome assembly GCA_942493175.1 of Sulfurimonadaceae bacterium. GTDB lineage: Bacteria > Campylobacterota > Campylobacteria > Campylobacterales > Sulfurimonadaceae > Sulfurimonas. The sequence goes on along the minus strand of OW818672.1, from coordinate 1,432,752 downwards.
ACAGACTTTAAAATATCGCCTTTTTTCGCTTCTAAAAAATCTTCAAACATGTCAAAAAGATTAAAAGCATCCGCCGTGCTTCCCGCAAAACCGGCTAAAATTTTACCGTTGTGAAGAGTACGGATTTTTGTAGCATTGCCTTTTAAAACGCTGTTTCCAAATGTGACTTGTCCATCTCCGCCAATCACAGCTTTGTTTTTGCCTTTATATGCAAGTATGGTAGTTGCGTCAAACATTACTCTCCTTGTACATCCACATGCAGAGTTGCGTGGATTCCATGACCTAATTTCAAATCAAGGTCATGCTCACCGACACTCTTAATTGCTAATTTATCCGTAATATGCTTTTTGTCAATCTCAATGCCATGTTGCTCTAGCAGAGCATGTGCAACTTCATCTTTAGTAATTGAGCCGAAAAGGTGACCATTTTGACCAAGCTTCTTTGTTATTACAATTTCAGCTTTATCTAGTTTTGAAGCTAGCTCTTTTAGATATGCTATCTCTTTGGCAAGCTCTTCTGCCGCCAATTTTTCATCTTCTTTATGTTTAGCTAAAATTTCAGTAGTTGCATGTTTAGCGAAACCTTTTGCGATTAGAAAGTTTTGCCCGTAGCCGTCTTTTACCTCTTTAACTTCGCCAGCTTTACCAAGAGTTTTTACATCTTTAATCAATAATATTTTCATTTTTTTCCCTTTATCTTTCTATTTCGCCGCCATATGAAACTATTCCATATGATAAATTTCCTATTTTCGTATATCCCATATCTGTCAAGATTCTAGCACAATGTGCGCTACGGCTTCCAACATGGCAGTAAACAATTATATTTTCATTTTTGTTTAGTTTTGCATCATCAAGGGCAGCAAAAAAACTGCTTGTCGGAACAAGTTTGTCTGCTCCTTTTATGTGCCCCATTTGCCACTCCATATGTTCACGAACATCTACAAGTTTAAACTCCACCATGCCGAGATTTCTTGCTTCAATCAGAGATACTAGTTCATCCCCGTCCAATTCGCCTTGATTTAGCAAAATCCCTGCTTCATCTTTTGTTAAGCCGCGTGAGTGTGTATGAACAACTTCTTCCATACCCATCTCTACTCTTTTTTTTTCTGCAAATTCCGGAGTACAATAAATTCCGCAATGACATACTCCATCTTCCGGTATCTCTTTTTCAATCGCCGGTTTGCATGGGCATATTCTATCATCTACGCTTCTTGGTTTTTCATCAACAACTTCAACCATAAAACATGGACAAAATCTTTTACCGTACATCATCTTGTTTCTTGCAAGACCCATCTGTACGCCTTCGTTTACCTCTGCTTGAGGATTGTAAACCCAGCCGAATTGTTTATTTACTTTATCTGTAAAAACAACTGTTTTTGCGAGCTCTGCTTGAAACTCCGGTGAATTCATATCTATTTTGATTATGCTCATGCTATATTCCTTAGTTGTTATTTTTTCTAGCTTTGCCAGCAATTATAAATCTAAGAGCGTTTAGTTTAATAAAACCTGCCGCATCTTTTTGATCATACACAGCATCTTCTTCAAATGTACAATACTCAGGGTTAAATAGTGATTTTGTAGATTTGCGACCAACTACGCTCACGCTTCCTTTGTAAAGTTTTAGTCTAACCGTTCCCTCTACATTTTTTTGAGTTGTGTCTATTGCTGCTTGAAGCATTTCACGCTCAGGAGAGAACCAAAAACCATTATATATAAGTTTTGCGTAACGAGGCATCATCTCATCTTTTAAATGTGCTTCTTCACGGTCTAGCGTGATTGATTCTATTGCACGGTGTGCTTTTAGCATAACCGTTCCGCCTGGAGTTTCATAACATCCGCGGCTTTTCATACCGACAAATCTGTTTTCTACAATGTCGGCACGACCGATTCCATGAAGTCCTGCAATTTTGTTGAGTGTTGCCAACATTGTTGCTGGGCTTAACTCTTCACCGTTAAGTGAAACAGGGTCACCGTTTTTATAGCCAATTTCTATGTACTCTGGAGTGTTTGGTGCATCTTCAGGTTTTGTTGTCCATAACCACATACTGTCTTCAGGCTCTGCATTTGGGTCTTCCAAAATACCGCCCTCATATGAGATGTGAAGCAGATTTGCGTCCATTGAGTATGGAGATTTTTTGCCTTTTTTCTCTATTTGGATACCGTGTTCCTCAGCGTAAGCCAAAAGCTTCTCTCTTGAGTTTAAGTCCCACTCTCTCCATGGAGCTATAACAGTTAGAGTAGAGTCTTTGCTTAAGTAGCCCATCTCAAATCTAACTTGGTCGTTTCCTTTACCCGTAGCTCCGTGACTTACGCCGTCAGCACCGGTTAAGTGAGCGATTTCTACTTGTCTTTTAGCAATCAGCGGTCTTGCGATAGAAGTTCCCAAAAGGTACTCTCCCTCATAAATTGCATTTGCTCTAAACATTGGGAAAACATAATCTTTTACGAACTCTTCTTTTAAATCATCGATAAAAATATTTTCTTTTTTGATGCCTAGTGATAGTGCTTTAACACGAGCAGGTTCAACCTCTTCACCTTGACCGATGTCGGCAGTAAAAGTTACAACTTCACACTTATACTCATCTTGTAACCATTTTAAAATAACACTAGTATCTAATCCGCCGGAATATGCTAAAACTACTTTTTTAACTTCTCTTTTCATGTAAAAACCCTCGTGAGCAAAATAATTGCCGCGATTTTACTACAAAAAATATTAAAGAACGGTTAGCGTAAAAGGATTAGATGTAAAAGTTATGTGGAGAAATAGAAATAAACCAAGAGGACTAAACTAGGTATAAAACGCAAGAAATCAAAAGGGTATCAATTACCCTTTTGAATCAAACAGAATTCCAGTTACTTCTCTCATTTTTGGAAGAAAATCAGCTGCTTGCTCTGCCGGAAATCTTCTTATCATTTTGCTTGTTTCTGACTCTATTACAGATACAAAGAAAATATCTTGAGAATCAACGCCAAACTTTATGTTTGTGTTCATAGGAGCTAACGCTCTGTTTAGTTGTTCAACTAAATCTTGCACTTGCTCTTTTGAATTTATCTTCTGAGAGCTACTTGAACTCTCTTTTTGCATCTCTTTAACAACATCAACCTGTTTTGGTTGCTGCACTTGAGCCGCCTTCGCCTGTGATTCCTGCGAGTTTACTTGAGATTGTTGCATCTTCGCAACATTTGCTATGCCATCCATGACCTACTCCTTCTAAAGAATATTATTACACACCAAATCGGCATAAGAAAAAAATACTTTAACGAAAAGTAATAATTTTTTTATTTAATTTTTTTGCTTATATTTATGATAATCTTGCATTTATGAATGAATATATAAAATTATTGAACTCTGAGCCTATATTAAAACGATTATCTGCGGTGCAGCTGATTGCATATTTTGGTGCGTGGTTTAGCAATGTCGCTATTTATACTCTTCTTTTGGAGATGAAAGTTTCTGCCGAAGTAGTTGCATTTACAGCGATGCTTCATTTTCTCTCAGGCATTATCCAAGCTCCTTTTTCAGGCTCTATAATTGATAATATGAAGCCAAAAAAATTAATGCTGATTTTAATTTTATTTGAAATATTTGCAACACTGTTTCTTGTTTTTGTAAATGAAGTATCAGATTTGTGGTTGCTTTATATACTAATATTTATAAAAATGGCGGCTGCAAGTTTTTACTTTACAACAGAGATGTCGCTTTTGCCAAAACTGCTTAACGGAGAGAGGCTTCAGCGAGCTAATGAGCTTCACTCCATAATATGGTCATTTTCATATACGCTGGGGATGGCACTTAGCGGATTTGTTGTATTTTGGTTTGGAATAAAGGTTGCATTTGTTCTTGATGCATCTATGTTTGTGGTTGCTTTTTGGCTGCTTTATAAGTTGGATATAAATGTAAATTTTCTTAAAAGCCAAGAGAGTTTACTTGAGATGATGAGAGATACTTTTAGATATTTAAAAATCTCTCCGCATGCGCTTCATCTAATGCTTATCCACGCATTTGTAGGGCTTACGGCCTTTGATGCCCTAGTCGCTCTTATGGTTGACAAATATTATGCTTCAGTAATCGCTACATCTTTGGCACTAGGACTTCTGCACGCTTCAAGGGCTGTCGGTTTGGTTATTGGGCCTATGATATTAAGCAGATGGATAAGTAACAAAAGAGTAAGTTATATTTTCGTATTTCAGGCGATGGCGATTTGGCTCTGGGCAATGCTTATGAAAGATTTCTACATGTCACTGTTTGCAAGTGTCATCGTGGGGCTTTTTACCACTACGCTCTGGTCATATACATATACGCTTCTTCAAAAAAATATTGAACAAAAATATTACGGCAGGATAGTCGCATATAATGACATGTTGTTTTTGAGTTCGGCAGCATTTGTCTCATTTATGATTGGTTTTTTGGCGACTAACGACTACTCGCTGGAGTTTATAACTTCTTTAATCGGAGCTGGATTTTTTATAGGCGCGTTTTACTTTGCATGGATAGTTAAAACCCAAAATATAAAAGATGTAAAGATTTAAATAAAAGGAAAAATATATGGCATCAGGAATTTTTTTACTGCTTGACGATATCGCAATGCTAGCGGATGATGTAGCGGTTGCAAGCAAAGTTGCCACACAAAAAACAGCCGCAATACTCGGAGACGATTTAGCGGTTAATGCTCAAAAGGCTACTGGATTTGATCAATCCAGAGAGCTTGCTATCATCTGGGCTATAACAAAAGGTTCTTTAAAAAATAAGGCTATCATCTTGCCGATAGCGTTTATTTTAACTGCTGTTGCCCCTAGTTTAATCATCTATATTTTAATGCTTGGCGCTTTATATCTTCTTTATGAGGGTACGGAGAAGATTGAAGAGTATCTGTTTCATAAAAAGCATGAAGAGAAGAATGAAGAGCTGCTGCACTCTACAAAAGATACAATCTTGGAGATAGAAAAACAGAAGATAAAATCAGCCGTATTTACAGACTTTATCCTCTCAATCGAGATAGTTGTAATCGCGCTCGCAGCCGTAGCAGTCAAGCCTTTTATGGTTCAGGTAACATCTACGGTTATCGTCGCGCTGATAGCAACATTTGGCGTGTACGGGCTTGTTGCGATGATAGTTAGAATGGATAATGTAGGTTTTTGGCTGATTGAAAAAAATAATATAAAAAGCGGAAATGCTCTTATCAGCGCTATGCCAAAACTCATCAAAACATTAACGGTTGTCGGTACAATCGCGATGATTTTGGTCGGCGGCGGAATACTAGCCCATAATGTGGAGTTTTTCCACCACTACTTCATAGAGGGAGTTCCTGCAATAATCAATGATTTAGTCATAGGTTTGGTTATAGGCGCTGTCGTTTTGTTGGTTGTAAAGATATTTAAGAGATAACTGACCTTACGCACTTTTCATAAAAGTGCGTAAAATGCCTTGTAATTCTCGAAAAACAAAGTTTTTCGTAGCTTTAGGGGGTTGCAAGGGACATCTGTCCCTGCCATTAAAACGGACGAGTTCGTTTTAATGCGTAACATTAGGAGATAACTAGTAGATTTTAGAGCGGAGGTTGAATCTGTCGTAATAGATATCAATCATCTCTCTTAATGTTTTGTCATCGAGCGTAGTTTTTTCTTTTGTGCCAAATCTGTTTATATACTCATACGGAAGAACCGATTTTTCAGAAGTCGGCTCTTTAAGGTAGTCAAAAATAGCCTCTTTGATTCTTTTTTCGCTGCTATATTTTTGAGTGTATTTTTTCATCATCATATTAAACTTAAAATCGTTTCCGTGGCAGCTTAAGCAGTTCTCTTCAAAGGAAGAAGCATTTAAAAAAGTAGATAGTATTACTATAAAAAGTGTAATTTTTACCATGATAATGTTACCTTTGTACCTTTGTCAAGCTCTGATTCTATGTTGATTTTTATGTCATACTCATCAATGATTGATTTTATGATGCTGTATCCGATTCCAAAACCGCCTTGTGTTTTGTCAAAACGGCGGTATCTTTGGAAAATAGTGCCTATCTCATCTTGACTCATACCTTTGCCTTCATCCGAAATAGAGAGAGTGTGTTGTATCAAAATAACTTTGATTGTGGTGGATTTGTTTGTATATTTTATGGCGTTTGAGAGTATGTTGTCTATTAAACGCTCTATTTTTTGCCTATCGGCATTGAAATATACATCTTCTTTAATATCTATATCCAGATTCAATTTTTTAACATTTGCCATCTGCGAGAAGTAGTGCACCCTTTGGTTTAATATTTCAGATAGGTTTAACTCTTCGTTTTGAGATGAGATTTGGTGGTTTAATAACAGATAGACCAAATCTTGATAAAGATTGGAGATGGTGGTAGAAGCTGTCTTAATCCTTTGGAGCTTTCTCATAGATTTCTCATCACAGCTTTTTGAATCCAGTGTTTCAATATTTGCAAGAATTGTTGTAATGGGCGTATTTAGCTCATGCGTTGTCTCTTTGATAAAGTTGTCAAGAAGGCGCAGGTTGTCCCTTAGAGGTTTTAAAACAAGTTTTACCAGAAAAAATGAGGTTATTATCGTGATGATAATGACAATTATGGCGCTGATAATCAAATCATTTAAAATGTTTATAGGTTTTTTTCTTTTTTCAACAACAGAGTAGGCGGCACCGAGATAGTAGGGCTTTAATGAAGAGACATAGTAGGAGTTGGAATCTTTTACTAAAAAATCTTTATCAAGATTCTCTATTTTAGTGTCAAGTGTTGAAAAAATCAGATTTTTATCTATATCATAAATGGCGCTCTTAAAGTTCTTAAATCTTGGGTACTCATACTTTTCGTCGCTGTTTTCATGCACAGACAAAAGAGCCTCTTCTAAGGTTAAACTATACTGTTTTAAAATCTCTTTTTCAGTATGTATAAGCTCTTCTTGTTTATAAAAATAGTAACCGGTAAAAAGTGTAGTAATGAGCAGCAGGGTTGAGCTTAGGTAGAGAGCAAGCACATAAAAAATAGTCTGTTTTTCACTCTTGTACAAATTTATATCCTACTTTTTTTATACTGAGTATATTCTCTTTTCCAATATATTTACGCAGATTTTTTATATAAGTTCTGAGGCTCATATCGCTATGCGTTTCATCAAAGGACCAAACACTTTGGTAAATGCTTTCAAACGACACACACTCATTTTTATATTTTAAAAGCAGTTTTAAAAGCAGAACTTCTTTAGGGTTTAGCAATATTTTTTGATTGTCAATAATAAGCTCGTTTGCAAGTGTGTTAAAATCAATATTTTTGGTAATTCTAGTCAGTTCGCTCTGAGTTTTAAACTCTCTTTTTAAAAGTGCTTTTATGCGAAATAGCAACTCTTTTAAAACAAAAGGTTTTTTTATATAGTCATCCGCACCACAGCTATAACCTTTTGATAAATCATCGATACTGTTAAGCGAAGTTGTAAAGATTGCGGGTGTTGAGATGTTAGCCGCTCTTAGCTCTTTAAGTAAGGCAAATCCGTCTATCTGAGGAACATTTACATCAAATAAAAACATATCAAAACTGCTTTTGTAAACAGCTTCCAATGCTTCATTGCCCTCGTAAACACAAACTACATCAAAGCCCTCATCACTTAGGAACTCTGCAACCGTTTCTGATAGGGTAATATCATCTTCTAGGTATAAAATTTTCATAAAAAATTATACCTAAAAAACTATCTATGCATATACTGAAAAACTATCGCTTTGAGTTTCTTCAGCAGTAGTTTTATTTAAAATATCAAGAAGCGCTTTTGTATAGTCCTCTGAGCTTAGAGCAGTTGCATCAACTTCTTTCATCTGAGCTACCGCAGACATTCTCTCTTCTTGACTCATTGAACTGAGCTGTTCTTTTAAAGTCGCTCTATCCTCAGTGGATAAACTTTGCATAATATCTCTCATGCCGCCTTGACCTTGACCACCGCCAGAGCCATCCATTTTTCTCATTTGAGTTTGTTGCATAGAGCAATTTGAGTTTACTTGCATTTTATCTTCCTCCCCCGCCGTTTGAGCCTTTGTATTTGTTTCCTGTTCCATCTTTAGGACCAGAGCCTGATTTTTCTGATTTTCCTGAACCATTTTTGTTTTTGTTTCTGTTTTGCTCACCCGTACCATCTTGTTTTTGAGTGCGTTCTTGCATCTGCTGCATTTTCGCTTCATGATCTGCATAGCTCTCTTGTGCCATACAAACAGTAGCAACCAATAACGACGCTAGTAAAATCTTCTTCATCTTCCATCCTTTATATATATTTTATGTATTATGATTATTATTTGTGAAATATTTGTGAAATGGATTTACAAAATTTTATCTTCGCCTAATTCGTGAAAAATAATATGCTAAAAAATCGTTCAGTGCCAAATGTTAAGGACTAATACAACAGTCTTGACTGAAAGTACAAAATATATTATAATTATCCTTATGTAAAAGGATAGAAATGAAAGATATATTTAAAAGACTCATAACAGATTTTATAGAATCATCCATAAAAGATATCGCACCAAGAGAGTATGACATCCCTCTTGATAGTAAAAAAATAGTTTCACTTATAGGGGTGCGACGAAGTGGCAAGAGTTCGATTTTGTTTGATATGATAAAAACTCTCAGAGTTACTATCCCAAAAGAAAATATCATCTATATAAACTTTGAAGATGATAGGCTTTATCCACTTGAATTAGCACATCTTGATATGATGCTTGAGGGCTACTATGAACTCTATCCACAAAAAAGAGATGAAAAAGTGTATCTATTTTTGGATGAGATACAGGCAGTACCGCAGTGGGAAGTGTATGTAAGAAGAATTTATGATACTTTAAATCTTCAAATTTTTATCACAGGTTCTAGTGCAAAATTACTCTCAACCGAGATCGCGACAAGCTTAAGGGGTAGAACTATATCGTATGAGATATTTCCTTTTTCATTTAAAGAGTATCTTAGATTTCAAGATATCGAAGTCAATCTTCACTCCTCAAAATCACTTAGTTTTATCAAAAATGCACTCGCAAGCTACCTAAAAGATGGAGGATTTGCCGAGACTATCGGTGAAGATAAAACCATAGCTAGAAAGATACTCAGTGACTATTTGGAGCTTATTGTCTATAAAGATATAGTGGATAGATATAACATCTCAAACAGAAGCCTTCTTAAAATCCTTAACAAATACTGCTTCACAAACATAGCCACACTCATAAGCTTCAACAAGCTCTATAATGACTTTAAGTCCCAAGGTTACAAACTAAGCAAAGATACCATTTTTCTCTACATCTCACACCTTGAAGATGCTTATGCGCTTTTTACAGTGCCGATTTATCGAAACTCCATCAAAGAGGAACAACGAAACCCAAAAAAAGTATATGCCATAGATAATGGCTTCAAAAAAATATACGACTATGCCATAGATAAAGATATAAGCAAACTCTATGAAAATCTTGTATTTTTACACCTAAGAGCCAAAACAAAAAATATCTACTATTTTAAACAAACCCAAGAAGTGGACTTTTATGCAAAACTTGATGACAGAGAAGTTCTAGTCAATGTAAGCTACAAAATAGAGGATGAAAAAACAAGAAAAAGAGAGATAGAGGGTCTGCTTGAAGCGATGGAGTACTTCAAACTTGAGAGTGCTTATTTGGTTACAGAAGATGAGGAGAGTGTTTTAGAGATAGCAGATAAAACAATATTTGTAGTGCCGCTTTATAAATATTTGCTGGATGAAATAAAATAATTTTAGCCAGAATGTGGGTGTGCGATGTAATAAAACAAAATAAACAATCAACAAAAATACTCCGTTTTTGAGTTTACGAGAAAATTTTAGCGTTCAGCTAAAAAGGCTTGCCTCAGAGATTGTTTTTTAAAATCTTTAGTAATATATAATGGGGGAAATATATAAAAACAGATATTAATTTTTAGACTAGTTTAAACAGTGTTTATAAGTATATAAAATGTACAATCTTGATTGGCTCAAGAAAGAACACTCTGATAATTTATTAATAAATAATGTCAGCTATTGCAAAATTGAGTTTAAAAGAGAGGTATAAACGGATGATGATTGATAATGCTTTTAAGCAATATGAATTAACTACTGGTCAAAGCCAGTTAGTAAAAAAGTTGGATAATTTTTTGAATGATGATGCTCAGAAATGCTTTTTACTAAAAGGTTATGCAGGTACTGGTAAAACATTTATAACCAAAGGTTTAACGGAATATTTCAGAGCTATTGGAAGAACTTATATTTTAGCTGCTCCAACTGGAAAAGCTGCAAAGGTAATTGCTAATAAAACAGCTTCTGAAGCCTATACGATTCATAAGACTATTTATTCCAACAAAAATATTAAAGAGTTTAAAGTCTCCAATACAGATGGTACTGAGACCTATAAATTTTATTATGATTTAAATGTTAATGATGATCCTGCACAAACCATTTACATAATCGATGAAGCATCGATGGTTGCTGATATTTATCAAGAAGCGGAATTTTTTAGATTCGGATCTGGCTTTCTTCTTTATGATTTACTGAAGTATATTAATCTGGATAATAATGACCATAACAAAAAAATCATATTTATTGGAGATAACGCACAGTTACCGCCAGTGGGGATGAGTGTTTCACCTGCACTTGATGAGCAGTATTTGCTTGACAAACACCATCTTAAAGTGTCTTCTTTTGAATTAGTCGATGTTGTGAGGCAGGCGGAACATAGTGGGGTTTTACAAAACTCTATCAAGATGAGAGATGCATTGAACACCAATACTTTCAATCAACTAGATTTCGATATGAATTTTCCAGATATACAACATGTCGAACATGGTGACCTTATGACACGATATTTAGAATCGTGTAATTATAAAGTCAACGGAGAATCAATTATTATTGCTCATTCGAATGTGTCTGTAGCTGAATACAATCAACGAATTAGAGAACATTTTTTTCCTAATCAGCCATATATTGTCGCTGGAGATAAGGTTATGGCTGTATCAAATAACAGCCAATTTGAAATTTTTATTTCAAATGGTGATTTTGGTTTGATCAAAGAGATTGCACCATCCTCTGAAACGAGAAAAGTGACAATAAAAAGAAAATCTGAAGATAGTGAACGAGTAGAAGAGATCGAAATACGATTGTCATTTAGGGATGTGGTCGTTGGTTTTAGCGATTTAAATAACCATGCACATTATTTTCGTTGTAAAATCGTTGAAAATCTTTTGTATTCAGAAGTTCCTAATCTCTCTTCGGATGAGCACAAAGCAATCTATGTGGATTTTACTATACGGAACAAGCACTTAAGGGCTGGAACGAAAGAACACAAAGATGCTCTTCGAAGCGATCCATATTTCAATGCTATGAAAATTAAATTCGGATATGCGATTACATGCCACAAAGCACAAGGAAGTGAATGGAACAATGTTTTTGTGAACTGTAAAACGCATATGGGAAGTTTGAATGCTGCATACTTTAGATGGCTCTACACGGCGATTACCAGAACATCTAAAAAACTGTACTTACTCGATGAACCGCATATAAAACCTACAAGTGGAATGCAACGAATTGGGAGTGTTTTTGATGAGTTCCCATTTGGACACAAAAGTATAAATATTATAGAAAGTGCTATACCATCGAGTGAATTGAATGAACTTTTTGGTATCCATCCTGAAAATGTTTTTTTAGTAACCCTTTTGCAAACAATCTTAACGATTATTCAATCAGAAAATATCAGTATTGTTGAAATACAGCATTACCCTTATCAAGAAGCATATTTTTTTAGTGATGGAAAAGAAAGATGCAGAGTTAATCTATATTATAATGGTAAGCAAGATATTTCAAATATTACTGCTCAAATCCAAGATGAAATATCAAAAAAACTTCTCTTAATGCTTGCATTTTTGAATCATAAAAAAATTATTGCTAAATCAAAAAGTGATGATTCAGAAAAGAAAAGCTTTGTGTTTGCTGAACCTTTTTTAGAAGAGTTTTATGTGAATTTGCAAAAAGTGCTTGAGCCAAAAGAGATAAAAATTTTTCAAATCTCTTCTCATCCTTGGTTAGAAAAATACCTATTTTCCAAAAATGATGAAATAGCGGCATTTGATTTTTATTACAACAGCAAAAAGCGATTTACCAGATTTGCAGAGCAGACAAACAAGAGCACCTCTGTTGAATTAATTTATGAACTAAACCATATACTATCGAATGAGTTGAAATAATATAATGCCTACTAGCAAAGAAGTATTTGAAAAAAGAAAAGCAGGGCAAATCCAAGAGGCGTATCAAATGGCTCAGGAATTGGTGCAAGATAACCCCCATGATGCTTGGAATATAAAAGCTCTTGCATATTGTCTTATTGATTTGATTAAAGGAGCTTCAAGTAGAAATGATGCTGGCTCCTTAAAAAACTTTATTACCCAATTGAGCAGTCTTGATATTGACCAACAAGATGAAATCCTTATTCGGAGTGTAAACAGTGCAAAGGCGTTAGGCAATCCGCAAATGAAAATTATTTTTGATGCCAAAGCCTTGAGTAAACAGGGTAATCATAATGAATCTGTAAAGGCTTACAGAGTGGCATTAAATAGCTTTCCAAATGACATTAGTGTTCATGAAGGATTGGGGTGGGAGCTTTTTAGGGTTGGAAAAGACACATTTGGTGCTGAAAAAATTGATGTATTCAAAGCTAAGCAATTACTATTTGAGTATATAAAGTTAAGAAATGAACGTCCTTCATTGTTGCATTCTCTTTTTCTGAGGTATGCTGATAAATTGATTGGAAGTGAAGGGTTTAATCTTGTAGCATTTTTGAAACTTTGGGACTTGAATAATCTGACACGAGAGGATTATGAGCCTTATACGGCTGACAACGGTAAGATATATCCAAGTATCGCAGAAAAAGTTATTCAGCATGCAGCTAAGGATGCACTTTCCAAAAAAATAATAGAAGATATGCAGTATGTTCTTCCATTTTTGGATGAGTCCATCGATAGATTTCCAGAGAATTTCTGGCTGACTTACTATAAAGCAAAACTACTTCATAATGTTGGTCAAAATCGAGAAGCCTATGAGTTTTCAATCTCTGTGGTCAAAGCAAAACTCAATGATTATTGGGCGTGGGATCTGTTAGCAGAGACATTGATTGATGTTGATAGAGAAAAAGCTTTTTCTTGTTACTGCAAGGCACTTTTATGCAGAAGTGAGGATAAATTTATTGCAAATGTACGAATTAAATTTGCAGAATTACTTATTCAAAAATCTTTGTATAGTGAAGCTAAATATGAAATTGATCAAGCTATAAAAAGTAGAGAGAATGAAGGCTGGAAATTAACAGAGATTCTCGTCCAATATCAACACAGTGATTGGTATAGTAAGACAACTGCTAGTATAAATAATCTGGCACTTTATAAGAAGCATATTGATCTGGCTGAATCATTATTGTTTGATAGCCTTCCATGGCTTAACGCATCTGTTGGTAATGTATTTACAACATCGAAAAACCCTGATAAGCCTAAGAGAAAGATATATATTTCTATAGCTGGGATGGCAACACCCATAGAAACTGCAGTATCAGAAAAAAGGTATCAATTTAAAAAGATGGAAGATGGCAGTGGACTCAGAATAAAAGGTGAATACGATGTAGAAAATCGCTTTCAAATTTATCTCATTGAGTCTAGAAATGCAGTCCAAAAATGGGATATATTCCCTGAATATATTGGAATAATAGATCATGTTAATAATGAAAAGAAGCTTGCGCACTTTATTGTAGATAGAAAGATTGATGGCATTTTATATTTTGATGATTATGAAATGACATTTAAGGTGGCTGATATCGTTGCTCTCAAACTTTCATCACATGAAAATGAAAGAGGTATACAGTACAGTGTCTTATCATGTGCATCTACCGACAGAGAAGCTAGTAGTTCTTCCGTAAAAAAATTCAAAAGCACTGTTAGGATTGTCAATGGACTTGGTTTTACTGACAATGATGTATTTATTGATAAACCATTGATAGATCTCTTTAAAGTACAAGATAGTGATACCGTTGAAGGACTGGCTGTATTGAATTTTAACAAGAAAAAAAATACTTGGGGATGGAAAGCATTAGTGATAAATTAGAATAAAAATAAGCAACTTATAGAACAAGCAAAGTGGGTTTTGGAGGAGAGGGAGGAAAAAATCGAGCTAAAACAGACCCAAACCTATATAAATTTTTTTAAGTGGTAGAAGATGATTATTGGTTTGGCTTGCTGTTTCACTAATTTGCTCATGAGAAAATTTGTATTTATAAAAAAACTCTAAATAATTACAAAATTTTATCTTCGAGTAGTTCGTGAAAAACAATAGCTCTGTTTTCTATCTTCATGATTCTATCAAAAAATGGAAGAATTCTCTCGTCATGCGTTACGGTAATGATGGCAACATTTTGCTCCACTGCTATTTTTTTTAACATTTTTATAACACTTATAGACCTTTGCGCATCAAGTGCGGCTGTCGGCTCATCCGCTAAGATAATCTCAGGATTGTTAGCTAATGCTCTTGCGATGGCAACTCTTTGGTTTTGTCCGCCTGAGAGCTGAGATGACATGCTGTACGCTTTGTCCGAAATCTCAAGATACTCTAAAAGCTCCATCGCTTTTTTATTCGCCTCTTTTTCGCTCACTCCGTTTGTTTGCGGAAGCAGTGTTACATTTTCTATGATATTTAAAAAAGGAATGAGGTAGTGGGCTTGAAATATAAAACCTATCTTCTCTCTGCGGATTTTACGGGTGTCTTTAGCCGTCCATTTGTTGTCATAAACTTTCTCTTCTCCTAACCAAATCTCTCCGCTTGTAGGCTCTTGTACGCATCCTATCATCATTAAAAGAGTAGTTTTGCCGGCACCGCTTGGAGCGATGAGGGCTACAAGTTCCCCTTTTTGTATCTCAAAAGAGGCATTTTCTATTACTTTTACTAGGTTTTCGTCTTTGCCAAAATTTTTGACTAGATTTTGAACTTTTATTGCAATCTCTCTGCTCATATCACCCTCCGATTGCCGCTGCGGGATCAGCGCTTATAACTTTTTTAACGCCTACAAAAGAGGCCAAAATAGAGGCTATAATAACTACTCCAAAGAGTGTCCAAGCATCGGGTATCTCAAGTACGATTCGTTTTGGAAATCTATCGTAAATCAGATGTGAAAATATATTTCCAAAGATGAAAGCAAAAACACCCAGAAGCAGTGTCTCTTTGACAATCATGGAGATAATAAGGCTGTTTGGAAGTCCCATCAGCTTCATAATTGATATCTCTTTCATCTTCTCCAGCGTCATTGTGTAGATAATAAGTGCAATAATTATTGTTGAAACTACAACTAAAATTGCAGTAAAAAGACCTATCTGTTTGGCTGATTTTTCAATTAAATTTTTTGTTAATATCTCTTTTTGCTGCTGTGCCGTGTATACGCTTTTGTGTTGCCATTTTCTTATATCGTTTGCCACTTCATCTATATCAAACCCATTTTTAACCGTTGCAATAATGGCATTTACCATATGAGATTCAGAATTTTTTACACCTCTTGCTTCATTATTTTGAATCTCTTTGTTTGAGTATAAAAATTGAAGCTCCTGCGCATCTTTTAGACTTATATAAACCAGAGGGTCACCGCCGGAGGAGACGGTGCTGTGCGTGATGCCTACAACGGTGTAAAAATTTCGTCCAAGTTTGATTTTATCACTCAGTTTAAAACCTGCTTTGTCAGTTACTACAATCTCATAGTGGTCTGTTTTTAAATCGCGACCCGCAATTAATCTTTTAGGATTTACTGGATTTATTGAGCCGTAAATGTCATATCCGACTGCCACGACACGAACAGGTTTCTCTGAATGAGGGAGTTGAATGTTTTGAAAAGTTATAGCTTCGCTTCTATCTATACCGTTCATTACATAAATAATATTTTTCATATCTTCATAAACTCTTGAAGCCTCGGCAAAAGGTCCCATAGTATCCTCTTGCACTATCCATAAATCCGCACTTATATCATCTAGCAAAATCTCCGCATCAACCATCATACCACGGTAAACGCCAATCATAATAAGTACGATTCCAAGCAGCATCCCAACACCCATAGCCGTAACTATGAATTTGCCAAGAGTATGCTCAATATCTCTTTTTGCTAAGTTTATCATCGAAATATCTTCATTCCGTCACTTAAAGGTTTGTTGCTGGTTGTGTAGAGAAGCAGTTCTGTGTCGGCGTTTATACCCGATGAAACGGCAGCTTCTTCGTCATTTTGAGCCAAGATAGTTACAGGTTTAAAGAAAGCATTGTTGCCCTCAGCCACCCAAACACCCTTTTTAGCCTCTTTCGAAACAACAAGTTTAAGAGGAATTTTTAAAACATTTTTATAGTTTGCTACCTCTATGTTAACTTCGGCTTGTTCGTTTATATAAAAAGTCTCAGGAGCGGCATTAAATCCAATATTTATCTCTCTCTCAAGCGTTACGGCGTTGCTCATGGCCACTACTCTTTGAACAGCTCCTTTAAATTTTACATTAGGTTGAGATCTAAGTCCAATCAAGGCTTTTTGCGTAACTTTTATCTGATTTGCCAACCTTTCGTCAATATTTGCTCTCACCCATAGCGTTTTTGGATCTACGATTTTAAAAATAGTTGCCGATGGAAGTACATATTGCGATTTTTCAGCCTCTTTTGAAACTATGTATCCGTCAATCGGCGAATAAATTTTCAGTCTGGTGAGTTTTGTATCTATCGCTTCTATGTTTTTTTGCAGTCGCGACTCTTCAGACGCAGCAGATGCTATTTTTGATTTTGAAGAGTTAATCTGTGCATTGATGTTTTGCAAATCGCTTTTTGCTTTATCATACTCCGCAAGAGAGACAAACTTTTGCTCTTTGAGTTTTTCATAACGGTTGTAAGTAGCTTGCAGAAGCACTTTTTGAGCCTCCAGACTCTCCAAGTTATCTTTAGCTGATGCGGCTTCATGCGAGGATTTTTTTAGAGCTAATTTTGCTTCATCAAGAAGAAGAGGCATCTCAACTGAATCTATGCTAAGAAGAAGGTCGCCTTTTTTTACCCAATCGCCCTCATCAAAGAAGATATTTTCTATCTTTCCGCCGGTTTGTGCCGTGATGGAATAAATGTTTTTTGCATCAACATTTCCGATACCGCGGATGGTTACCGTCAAATCACCAGTGGTTGGTTTGGTCGTAGCAAATGTTGATTTTACAAGATATACTTTGTTGTAAAAGATAGCTCCGCCGATGGCGATAAGAAGTATAATTATTGTATATTTAATCCATGTTTTCATTTTGTTTCTCCCTGTAAATACTCTAATTGATTTATGATTTTATTTATAACAAACTTTGCTTCAATAAGCCCAAGTTCGGCATATAGATGAGTTGAGGCTGCGTCAAGAATTTCTATGTAGGTTGAGAGCCCCTCTTTATATCTCGCTTCAACTATCTCTTTTGATGCTTTTGACGACTCTATGAGAGACTCTTTTGCTTTTATGGTGTGTTTATATCTTTGCAAATCAATTATCAAGCTCTCAACCTCTTCTTGAATAAGCAGTTTTTTTGAGTTGTATGACTCTTTTGCAGATTCCTTTGAAAGGCGAGCCTGCTCTGTTTGTGCGCTGATTCTTCCGCCTGTATAAATTGGAATCTTAACACTTACTCCGACTAATGACACATCATACTCATTGAGCGAATTTTGATGAGTATATGAGGCTATTGCGTCTATTGAGCCGTAATTTTGAGCCTTAGTCGCATCGTATATAAAACTGTTTTTGTCTATCTCTTCTGAAGAGCTTTTGAGTGATAAGTTTTTTGCTAACACATTTTCAAGCAGCAAATCTTCATTTTGTATCTTTTGTAACTCCGTGCCCTCCGCTAAAACCGTATCAAAATTTATTTTTCTGCCCATGTAGAGAGATAAAGTTGTGAGAGCTTTATGTAAGTCTGCTTTTGCAACAGCGAGATTATCTTCGGCAATATAGAGTGCGCTTAATATAGTTGTTGCATCTGCTTCTGTTTTTAAACCTTCACGAACAAGAGCCTGTGCTTGCTTATGAAGCTCCTTCTTTGTTTGGAGGTCTTTTTCTCTACTCTCTAACGCTTTGGTTTGAAGAAGCGCTAAATTATATTGATTTTTTACACTGTAAACCAGAAGAGCTTTTGTGTCGCTCAAAGATATATTTGCGATATTTTCATTTTTTTCATACGCTTTTATCGTTGAAGAAGTTTTTGAAAAATCATATATTTTTTGATTGAGTGAAGCGTCAACCTGCCAATTATCATCATTTATTGTTTTAAACTGACCATTTTGCGGCATAACAAATGTATTGTGAGGATTGTACTGCGCACCGACATTTATCTGCGGCATATAATCAGCTTTGGCAATATCCACAAAAGATTTACTTTGTGCGACATTTAGCGTTAATTTTTTAATGTCCGGATGATTTTTGAGTGTTTCGTCAATGCACTCATCAAGCGTTAATGTTTGGGCACTTAAAATCAGAACAAAAATATAAAAATATATAAGCAGAAATTTCGTCATATTAAAATCATCCTTTTGTAACATTGCAAAATGTTATGAATATTATAATTAAAGTTTGTGAAATTATTGTGGAACTTCGCATAAAAGCCAACTATAAACCATCATTAGTTACCATACGGAAATGAAAAATATGATTTATAAATCTAAAATCGGAAATATTGATTTGAGCAAGGTCACGAGGCTTTATCCCGCCGCAGTTGTAGACGCACAGGGTGAAGTTGCAGAGATGAGCTTAGAGTGGGCAGATATGAACGCTGATAAAGTAAAGATAACGGCTTTTGTTTTAGTCTTTGATTTTACACCGCCAAAAGAGCAGGTTAGAGATAAAAAAGAGCTCCGTTTTGAGACAAAAGAGGAGCTTATAGAGACCATGCAAGAGGTAGCACAATTTTTTCAAGATTAATCTCCCGCGATACCCGCAAGGTATTTTCCATTGCAATTCCTGCCGCACTTAAACATCTGGTTGACATACTTCAAATACTGATTGACATGTTAATGGTCGGAATGGTCAGTATATCGGCTCTTGCAGCCGTCGGTATGAGCATGCAGTTTATGATGATAATCAATGTTTTGATGACGCTTTATGTTGTGGGCGGAAACGCTTTAATATCAAGATTTATAGGGCAGGGAAGAAAAAAAAGAGCTTCTGCACTCTTGTATGCGCTTGGGATTTTTGCCGTTGTCTTATCTGTTTTTGTAACAATCGGCGGTTACTTCGGGAGTGAATATTTTTATACATGGATGGGAGCTCAGGCAGATGTTATAGAGCAGGGCACACTCTATTTCAAGATAATTTCGCTTGGAATTATAGTTATTTTTATAGATACGCTTTTATATAATGCGCTCTCGGCGGCGGGAGATACAAAAAATTCACTATATATTAAACTTATATCCTCTTTTATAAACGCTTTTTTAAATTATGTTTTTATTTTTGGTCACTACGGATTTGATGCAATGGGAATAGAGGGCGCGGCCTATGCAACGGTCATATCTTACTGCTTCAGTGTCGCGGCATATTTTTTACTTCTTAAAAAATCTCACTCAAAGCTAAATATAATACCGATTATTAGAATGAGTGACATGAAAAGGGTTTGGCATGTAGGGTGGAGTGCAGCTCTGGAGCGCGGAATCTCAAGCATCTCATTTTTGTTTTTTGTAGGAATTATAGCTGCGTACGGAACGGCAGAGTTAGCTGGGTATCAGGTTGGGCTTCGCATAGAGGGAATAGCTTTTATGCCGGGGTTTGGTTTTGCAATAGCAGCAACCGCGCTTGTGGGGCAGAGTCTGGGTGCAAAAGATAAAGAGCGAGCCTACAATATGGGCATTATAAGCGGAAGAATAGCTTATGTGTTTATGGGCGGGGTAGGAGCTTTTCTTATTCTTTTTCCGGAGTTTTTGGTCGGTTTTTTCACGCAAGACAAAGCGACTATTGCAGTTGCTTCATACTATCTTATATTTGTGGGGCTGGCTCAGATTCCGCTTGCCATAATGTTCGTTTATTCAGGTGCTCTAAGAGGTGCGGGAGCAACTAAAATTACTTTAAAAATAAGTGTGCTTTCTTTGTGGATTTTTAGGCTGATACCGTCATACATTGCCTATAAAATGGGGTACGGCATAGTTGTTATTTTTATTATTATGAATGTGGAGACGCTTATAAAGGGAATTATCTACATGTACATTTATAAAAAGAGGATTTGGCTAGATACTAAAATATAAAATCTTAGTATCTAATTGATGTTACTCACTAGAACGAACGCGTCCGTTCTAGTGGCAGGGACAGATGTCCCTTGCAACCCCCTAAAGCTACGAAAAACAGGTTTTTCGAGATGTATAGAGTATTTTACGAACTTTTTTGCAAAAGTGCGTAAGATGAGTATCTAATCTTAAAAAAAAGTCTATCTTCTACCGCCGCCACTACTGCCTCTTGAGCCGCCGTTCGAGCTATTTTCCATTGAGCCACTTTTTTTCATTTTAGACTCTTGCTCTTTTTTCTCTTTTTTTATTTTCTCTTCTTGGTCCTCTTTTTCTTCTTTACCTTGCTGGTACTTGTTTTCGTACTGATACTTCTTCTTCTCTTCTTGCTTCTCTTTGTTTCTTTCTCTCTCAACATTCATAGCACCTGAACCAGTGTTTTCCTGCATCTGTTTCATCTTCTCTTCATGAGCGGCTAAATTCTCATCACCAAAACAAATCCCTGAAACTAAAACTGACAAAATTAAAACTTTTTTCACCGTACATCCTTTTGAGTATTTCTACCATTATACACCACCTAAAAATATTTGCACCTTTAAGATGAAAACGGTACAATTATTTTTAAATAAAAAAAATAGTGGGTACGAGATGAATGTTCCTGGTAAGACAAAACGAAATACTCTAATTTTGACTTTCATTGTTTTAGTACTGTCTTGGGGTGTGGTTTACCTATTTTTAGAGTATCAGTTAAAAAATTCAATAAATGAACAGTTTCAAAGGGTTGTGGGTTCTGCGCAGAAGTTTTTTGATATGAATTTAAAGCATGACAAGGCAGAATTGGATGTTAAACTAGATGAGATTGTTATGGCTGAGGGCTTGGCAAGGGCGATAGCTAGCAGAGATTATGAGCAGATAAAGTCCATAACTGCTCCACTTTATACACAATTAAAATTCACTCATAGTGCGGTAGATATTCTTACTTTTCGCTCACCTGATGGTATAACGCTTTTTAGAGCGCATAAACCGAACTATTTTGGTGACACTCTAAATGAAAAAAGAACTTTGATAGTTGACACAAATACACTTCATCGCTCTTTTAGCGGGTTTGAGGTGGGCAACCTTGAAATGACATACCGCATAACAAAGCCGATTTTTTACAATGGCATATATGTTGGTAATGTTGAGCTGGGAATCTTGCCTGAGGGTTTTTTAAAAAATTTAAACTCAATATTTAAGGCTGATATAGGTGTTGCGGTAGATAAGTCATTTGCTGACATTATGTTGGATAAAAAGGTAATGCCGATTAATGAAAAATATCTATTCGTAAGCGGCAGTGAGAGTTTAAAAACTCATTTGCTGCATAGTCATAATAGTGATTTGGAGTTGTATAAAATAGATATGAGCATTCCTTTGGAAAATCATCTCTCGCAAACATTGGGGTATTTGGTTGTTGGTTTTGACATGTCTGATATCGCAAAAAAAGATACAGAGTTTATGCAGCATCTCTTTTTTATGATAGTAGTAATAATGTTGATTTTAGGGGCAATCCATCATTTAGGTTTTAACAAAATGTTAAAATATTTTTCAAAACAAGTCTATACCGACCATCTGACAGCCCTTTTAAACAGACACGCACTTAATGATGCTCTATTTTCTGAGCATAAAAAATTATTAGTTCTGAGCAATATAAAAGAGTTCAGTCTTATAAATGAACTATATGGCGTGGATGTAGGAAATGAGATTCTAGTTGAGGTGGCGGAGACTTTTAGGAGTTTTGCAAAGGAGCATGGATTTGTGGCATATAGAATCTCTTCTGATGAGTATGTGCTGCTTAAAGAAGAGGATAATTTCGATGAAGATAAATATTTTAAAATTATTGAACAGCTCCACAGCGAGATAAATTCATTAAAGATAGTGGTTAACGGGGTAGATGAACTTATTGGCATTGAGATATATTCAGGAGTTGCATTTAACGGTGTACATCCTCTTGAGGATGCTCAAATGGCTCTAAAAAAAGCAAAAAAACAGTCACTCTCTTACCTGATGTATTCAAAGCAGGTCGACACAAAAGAGTACTCTCAAAATGTTATAAAAATCAAGCGAACAGTTAAGCATGCGCTTGAGCACAAGAATGTTATCCCATTTTTTCAGCCAATAACAGATAGAGACAAAAAGATTATTAAATACGAAGCTTTGGTTAGAATTATAGAGTTTGATAAGGGTGAGAAAAATATTTTATATCCAAGCGACTTTTTAGATATATCTATGAATAGCGGTTTATATATAAAAATAGCAAGAGAGATGTTAGAGCAGAGTTTGGCTTTTTTTGCGAAGAGAGAGGAGAAAATCTCCGTAAATTTTCTGCCAAACGATTTCTTTGATGCAACTATAATGGACTCGCTGATGAGGGGAGTGCAAAAGTTTAACTCCCCAAAAAGAGTAGTAATCGAGATAACGGAACAAGAGGGTGTAGAAAATTTCCAAAGATTGGCAAAAGTTGTTAAAAAACTGAGAAAAACAGGCGTTTTAATTGCTATTGATGATTTTGGCAGTGGTTATGCAAATTATGCTCATATCTTGGAGATAAAGCCTGATTTTATCAAAATTGACGGCTCTTTAATACAGAACATACTTACAGACAGCGATTCAAAAATTTTGGTTCAAAGCATAGTTAACTTTGCGCGGGAGCTAAATATTACAACCGTTGCCGAGTATGTTGAGAATGAAGAGATATTTGAATTATTAAAAGAGTACGGAGTGGACGAATTTCAAGGTTACTACTTTGGTCGTCCGACCGATTTAATCTCTCTAGATTAACCTTTTATTCCGTCTGCTCTTGGAGCCATTAAAAAGTTGAAAAACACCTTTATGTATATCATAAACGGCAGTGTCCAGACAATAGATGAGTATAGGTATAGTTCATATGAATACTCTGGGTAAAATACTATAGCGCTTCTCATAAGCGTTGCAATAGCGATTAATGCCACCATTGAGTGTGTATAGATGTTTGAAGTCAGATGCCGCCCTGTATGAATCTGCCCGATTATAATCATAACCATCAAGTACGCAAGTCCGTACCCGCCGCTTGTTATAAGGTGCCTAAAGTGAGTGATATTTCCAATTTCACCACTTAAAATAGCCCATCCCATAAGAGCATAACCAAGACCGAGCATAACAAATATCATACTAAGATATATAACATACGGCTGATTTAGTATAAATTTGTCTTTTAAAATATAGTCATTCGTAATGGCTAAAATAGCAGCTCCGGTAGCAAGTCCCAGCCATCCAAGAGCCGAGTTCTCAGGGTAAAAAACTCAACTATTGTAAATGTTATAATCGTAAAGATGGCAAGGTTCGTAAGTGGTGGACGGGCGACATAGACATCATCTATCCCCTTGTCCTCCATCAGCTCATTAACCGCTTCCATATTTACACGTCTTAGGGCAAGAAGTATCAAAATGATACTGGCTCCGAGTGCTACTTTTAGTATATCCATGGGCGGAGTTTTGGCATATCCCGCCATCGATGCAAAAAACCAAGCCTCTATAATAAACAAAGCCAAAAGAGTATATCCAAGTGAAGCGTGTCTTTGAAGTTTGTCCAATACCGTATTTCTCGCAAACCAGATTAGCCATCCAAGCATAGAGAGGTTAAGTATGGCAGCTATATAAACGCCTGTTATGTCGATAAACCAAAAACTGACTCTTCCAGCCAGCCATAAAATCATCACATATTTTAGTTTTTTGCCGATAAAAGGGATGGTTCCGGGGAAAAGTTCAGGCAAGCCGGTACTTAAAAATGCCATTATTCCAGCTGTTAAGATGCCAAATATCATCTCGTAAACGTGCCAGACTAAAACATTTTCCATAAACGGTATGTTTATAGTTCCGCTCCAAACTAAGCCCCAGAGAAGCATTGAGATAATCATATAAGGAGCAAGAAGCAGAAATACGGGTCTAAATCCGTAAGCTAAATGCGGAAGAACATTTTTTTCATCAGGATAGTAGAGATAGTGGCTTGTTGCATGCAGGATTTGCGGTTTTTCTTCTTTGTGTTTCATTATTTTAGTTCCAGCTCAAATGTGCTTATTATCTCTTCATCTTGCAGTATTTCCGCACTCTTGCCATAAACATATCTGTCGTTTCTCTCGTTTTGTGCCAAATCAAATCTGAATTTTTTTATAATATGCCCTGGGTCTGATTTTAGCAGCAGCATCTCATCGCTAAGGCGGATAGCTTCCATCAAATCGTGTGTTATAAAAAGGATGCTTATCTCTTTTTTTGAAATCATATCTATCAAAATTGTCTGCAACTCTTTTTTTAGCCCGATATCAAGCGCAGAAAAAGGCTCATCTAAAAAAAGCAGCGAAGGTTTGACTACCAAAGCTCTTGCAAAACTCACTCTCTGTTTCATCCCGCCGCTTAAATCTTTTGGAAATTTATCAAAATCTTCTTCTTCAAGCCCGAAACGAAGCGCTATCTCTTTTGACTTTTTTACAGCTTCGCTCTCCTTCTCGCCCTTTGCCAGCAGTCCCATGGCGATATTGTCAATGGTGTTTTTCCACGGAAGAAGTCTTGCCTCCTGAAAAGCAAACGCGCTGCTCTTAAAGGTGTTTGTAACGCTTCCCTCTTCAACATCAAGCAGATTTGCGCAAAGATGCAGAAGTGTCGTTTTACCGCCGCCGCTTGGACCTACTATTGAGAGGACTTCGCCTTTGTTTAGTGTAAAGTTGATATCTTTTAAAATCTCGGTAAACCCAAAGTGGTGGTTTAGTTTTTTTACTTCTAATCTCTCCACAGCTCAACCTCTCTTTTTATAGGTTCTAAAATAATGTATTCGATAAACATCAACGAAGCTATCATAATAACGACTATTGAGAGTGCGCTCGGAGTGTCAAGCTGACTTCTTGCAACAGCCAAAGATGCGCCGATGCCATCACTTGTAGCAAGCAGTTCCGCCATTATGACTATCTTCCAAGCCATGCCAAGACCGCTTACCCAAGCCGGAAAAACATAAGAGAAGATGTGCGGAAAATAGACATCAAAAAATCTCATGTGCCACGGAAAGTTAAAACTCTCAGCCATCTCTTTTAAGTCGCCATCAAGAGTGCGTGTCCCTTGAAGAGCTCCGACAAAAATGATAGGAAAAGAGGCAACGATAACCGTAAATATAACAGTTTCATCACCCATTCCAAACCATATCATCGCCAAAACTATCCAAGCAATTGGCGGCATGCCGACAAGTATGGTGACAATAGGGCGGCTCATCATCGAAGCGGTCGCAAAAAAACCTGCTAAAAGACCAAGAACGGTACCTATTAAAAGTGACAATCCAAAACCGACGGAAGCGCGGTAGAGAGTGGTGTTTATCTCACTTATAACGCTCTCGTCATGCAGCATTAAGTTTAGCGTTTTAAAAGTCTCAAGAGGTGAAGGAAGAACTAAATCCCCATAAACCTGATTTCCAACATCCCAAAGAGCTATAAAAAGCAGTACAGAAGCGACCGCTCCCCATCCGCTCCAAAGATAGGCGGGAAAATCCTTGATAATTTTTAGCACAAATTTCATCTGTTACAAGCCATAGTAGAAACTATCCTTTGGCAGTTTGTCGCCTATGCTTTTTGGGTCTTCTTCTTTTAAGATGTTAAAGAAAAACTCCAAATCTTTTTTTGCTTCAACAGCAGTTAGGTTTTTAAGTCTTGCATGTGAAATAGAATCAGCAACACCGTCTTGATTTAACATGTCAAGAGTTTTTACAACCAGCTTGCCTGCCTCTTTTTGGTTTGCTTTGTACCAAGCGAGAGATTTTGCGTACTCTTCTTGAAATCTTTTAATTACATGTTCGTTTTTCATACGACCAAGTACGGCAACACCGGCTTCTGGAACATCCCCGTTTGTACCAAAAATCTTGCCCCACTCCTCTTGCAAATCAACGCTTCTGTATAATTCAGGAGCGACTATGCTCACAGGAAATGATTTTGTTTTGCGAAGTGCCATTGAGATGGCAGGCTCTGCTAAAAGTGCGTGGTCTATTCTTCTCATGATAAGCATCTGCATCGCATCAACGGGAGAAGCTACATAGACTAGTTCAAAATCTTTTTTAGGGTCTAAACCCTCTTTTTTGAGAAGCTGTTTAAATACTATGTCGGGCATATCCGCACGAAAAGGAACAGCAATTTTTTTGCCTTTAAAATCTTTAAGGCTCTTAAGCGAGTTATCGCGGCTTATCATTCCTAAAATTCCCCAAACAGAGACATTAAGAAGCTTTATGTCCACACCTTTGTTGTTCAGAATTGCTGCGGTATTTGTCGGAAGAGCTATAAAATCAACATCACCTTTAATAGCCATTGCACGAAGCTCGTCGGGATTCTTCCAAAGTTTAAACTCTATCTTGTCTGCCACATCACTTAGCGCATTTGTCTCTATCATATGTAAAATTGGGTGTGAAACGGAAGCAAAAGGTCCCGATATTACTATTTTGTCCAGTTTTTCACCCGCGATAAGCGTGTTTGAAGTAAGTAGCAGCAGTGTAATAAAACCGTAAATAAAATTTTTCATAATAATATTTTCCTCTAAAAATTAATTTTGTATATTACTAACTCTGATATTAGTTATCATTGATTCTAATCAAGATTAAAACAAAGACGCCATTCTAGCAATAAATTTCTTTTTTTAAAATTTTTGCTGCTTTTTTAGTTTAAATAATTTAATAAGATTTAGATAAAATTTCATCCATGAATTTAAACGATTATAAAGAAGCCATAGAGAAGCTAAATCTCTACTCATACCACTACTATGTCCTTGATGACCCTATCACGACCGATGAGGTTTACGACAAGCTTTACCATGAAGTTTTGGAGTATGAAGAGCATCACAAAGAGGATATTTTATCCTCTTCGCCGACGCAAAGAGTAGGCGACACAGTCTCGGACGGATTTTCAAAAGCTCCTCATCTCTCCAGAATGTGGAGTTTGGAAGATGTTTTTGATGGCGATGGACTGCAAAAGTGGCTTACCAAAACATACAAACTTGATAGCAATATCTCATTTTACTGCGAGCCGAAATATGACGGCGCGTCGCTGAACTTAATATACGAAAACGGCAAGTTAGTTCAGGCAATCACGCGCGGAGACGGAAGCGTAGGCGAGCTGATAACGCAAAATGTAAGGACTATCCGCACAATTCCGCTGACAATAGAGCATAAAGATAAAATCGAGATTCGCGGCGAAGTGGTAATCTTTAAAGATGAGTTTCAAAATATTAACAAAGAGAGATTGGCAAAGGGCGAAGCTGTTTTTGCAAACCCTAGAAATGCCGCAGCAGGTAGCCTAAGACAGCTTGACTCTGCTATTACTGCTTCAAGAAATCTTGTATTTTTGCCTTACGGTGTCGGAGAAAACACTCTGGAGCACAAACTTCTGAGCGAAAAGATGGAGTACATCTACTCTCTTGGCTTTAAAAAACCGCCGCTTCGGGCTACATGTAAAAATTTTGACGAGATAGAAGCGGTATATGAAGAGATGAACAGAAATCGCGACAGTTATGCGATGATGCTTGATGGGATGGTTATAAAAGTAAACGAAATAGCCGCTCAGATAGATATGGGCTACACTGTTAAAAACCCCCGTTTTTCGGTTGCTTACAAGTTTCCTGCCGTTGAGAAGATAACGACTTTAAAAGAGATAATCCTTCAAGTCGGACGCACCGGTGCGGTTACTCCTGTTGCCATTGTCGAGCCGACAAACATAGACGGCGTTATAGTCGAGCGGGCAACGCTTCATAATTTTGATGAGATAGACAGAAAAGATATCCGCATAAACGACAAAGTAATCATCCTTAGAAGCGGCGATGTTATACCAAAAATCATAAAGGTTTTAACTCACGAGAGAGACGGAAGAGAGAGTAAATATGAGCGACCAAAAAATTGCCCGGTTTGCCAAAGCGAGCTTTTGGATGAGGGTGTTCTTTTAAAGTGTCAAAATCTTACATGTGAGGCAAGAGTTATTAACTCCATCATCTATTTTGCTTCAAAACCGTGCCTAAATATTGACGGACTTGGCAACAAAATTGTAGAGGCACTTTTTGAGTCAGGTTTGGTAAAGAGCGTAATTGATTTGTTTAATTTGACTTTGGATAAGCTCCTAACATTAGAGGGTTTCAAAGAGAAAAAGGCGCAAAATCTGCTTGATTCGCTAGAAGCCGCAAAGGGGTGTGACTATTGGCGGTTTGTAAACTCTTTGGGGATTGAACATATCGGAGAGGTTGCGTCTAAAACTCTAAGTGCTCGTTTTGGAAGCTCTTTTATTGATGTAAGAAATGATGAACTGGTCGCGTTAGAGGGATTTGGCGAGGAGATGGCGGAGTCCGTTTTAGAGTTTGTCAGAGTAAACAGAGAGACGATTTTAAAACTCCAAGAGATTCTGCATCCGCTTGAACCAAAGCAGAGAGAAGAGGCTAAAGAAAACCCGTTTAAAGGTAAAAGTGTTGTTCTGACTGGAAGCATGAGCGAGTCAAGAGATGCCATAAAAGAGATGCTGGAAGCTTTGGGCGCAAAGGTGGTGAGTTCGGTTTCTAAAAAGACGGACTTTGTTATCTACGGCGAAGATGCGGGAAGCAAATATGACAAAGCTGTGGATTTGGGCGTTGCGGTTCTTGGCGAGCAAGAGATGAGAGAAAAAATTGAGCAGGCTTGATAACTATCTGGTAGAAAACGGTCTGTGCGAGAGCAGAAACAAAGCGCAAACACTCATAAAAGAGGGGCTTGTAAGCGTAAACGGCTTTCAGATTATCAAGAGCTCATATGCCCTAAAAGAGAGCGACAAAGTAGCGGTAAAAGAACATAAAGAGTATGTCTCCCGCGCGGCTTTTAAACTGAGCGCTTTTTTGGATGAACTCTCTCTTGATGTAAAAAGGATGAGTGCTCTTGACATCGGCTCTTCAACTGGCGGTTTTACGCAGGTATTGCTAGAGGGCGGAGCAGCAGAAGTTACGGCTGTTGATGTAGGTCGAGAACAGTTACATGTAAGTTTGAAAAACGATGAGAGAGTCCACTCCTACGAGGGCTGCGACATAAGAGAGTTTGAGAGCGATAAAGAGTTTGACATAGTTGTAAGCGATGTAGCTTTTATCTCCCTGCTTTATATCTTGGATGCCGTTGATAAATTTGCAAAAGACAAAATCATCCTGCTTTTTAAACCGCAGTTTGAAGTCGGGCGAGAGGCAAAGAGAGACAGAAATGGCGTGGTTACGGATGAAAAAGCCATACTTAATGCAATGATAAAGTTTGAAGATGCGTGTAAGCTAAAAGGGTGGAAACTGGTTTTAAAATCTGCTTCAAAACTCACGGGTAAAGAGGGCAATCTGGAGTATTGTTACTTTTTTGAGAAATAGATTTTAGATAAAATATAACAAATTGCAATACTTTTTAAGTTGGCTTATCCCAAAAGTTATAATGTTTGAAATGATTATAAAAGGCAAAACCGATGAAACCGCACGAATCAATCAAACTTTTTGAAGAGAAAAAAGTAAGAACTCTATGGGATGAAGAGCAAGAGAAATGGTACATCTCTATAGTAGATGTTGTTGAGATTTTGACGGATAGTCAAGATTTTCAAAGAGCAAGAAAATATTGGAATAAGCTAAAACAACGGTTAAAAGACGAAGGAAATGAAACGGTGACAAATTGTCACCAGTTGAAGATGAAAGCGGTCGATGGAAAAATGAGGCTCACGGATGTAGCCGATACTGAGCAGCTTTTTAGGCTTATCCAGTCTATCCCCTCACCAAAAGCAGAGCCTTTTAAGCTTTGGTTGGCAAGGGTGGCAAGTGAGCGGCTTGATGAGATGAGCGACCCTGAACTTAGCATAGACAGGGCATTGAAGCAGTATTTGGAACTCGGATATAGCCAAAACTGGATAAATCAAAGACTAAAAAGCATCGAAATACGAAAAGAGCTGACAGACGAGTGGAAAAGAGTTGAAGTTAAAGAGGGGGCAGAGTTTGCGACTCTTACAGACATCATCACAAAAACTTGGGCGGATAAAACAACAAAAGAGTACAAAGTCTTAAAAGGTCTCAAAAAAGAGAACTTGCGGGACAATATGACAAATACGGAGCTGATTTTAAATATGTTGGCGGAAGCTTCTACTAAAGACATCTCAGAAGCTATAAATCCTAAAAGCTTTGAAGAGAGTAGAGAAGTTGCACAGCAAGGCGGCAACGTAGCAAAAGTCGCACGAGCCGAACTTGAAGCTAAAACAGGTAAAAAGGTAGTGACAAGCAAAAACGCAAAAAATCTACTTGAAGATAATGAAAAAAAGAAATGATAAAGAAACAGGATGCAGCATGATGCCTTTTAATAATCTCGGATTTGTCTTTAAACATTAAGTAATTTTCTAATTTAAATTAACATTTTTTGTGTTTGTTTATTTAGCAAATATCAAGATATTTGGTATATAATGTTTGTTAATAAATATTTAGATTACAATGAGAACAAAACTATGAAAAATAAATTTGTAAATATTTCAATTTTGCTAATACTTACAGCAGATGTTTCTTATGCAGAACAAAGCATTAAAGGAGAAATTATAGACAGATGTAGAAAACAAATGGGAGAATATGGTTCAACAATGGTTAAGGCTTGTGTAGATCAGGATATTGATGCCGTTATATCTTTAAATAAACTAATTGAAACAAAAAAATATGATTCAATAATCTCTCGCTGTATGAACCAAATGCAAGAATATGGCTATGTAATGGTTGAAACCTGCATTGATCAAGATATTCAAGCTGAAAAAGCTTTAAGTAATTATTAACGGAGATTTAAAATGAGTAAAAAATTAATTATATTAACATCAACAATCATTATATTAATTGTTGCATATTCTCAAATAACATTATTTGTAGTTCAACCTATTGCTGCTGTACCAACTGGTAAAACATTGGTTATTTTAAGATTAAATAAAACAAATTTTATAGATAGTGCAGATGCAATGTGTGTAAGAGAGACAGGAAGTTTAAATTTATTGTGTAGAGGAATGATGATGTCAGCAGTAATAAACAAAAGTAAGATACTCATGAAACTACCTTATAGTAAATTTTTATACGAAATATCAACTGGTGGAAAGGAATATACCAAATAACATGGAAATTTTATTTTTTGCATTTTTATTAGGACTTATTCCTGCAATGATTGCTCAATCAAAAGGGCGTTCTTTTTTACTTTGGTGGTTTTACGGTTTTATGATTTTTATCATAGCACTCCCTCATTCATTATTGATTTCCACAAATCAAAAATTGATAGATGAAAAAAAATTAAGTGAAGGAATGAAAAAATGTCCGTATTGTGCTGAACTAATAAAAGAAGAAGCTATTGTTTGTCGCTATTGTGGGAAAGAACTTGAAATAAAGTCTAACAAAACCTTGGAGAGAAATAGTTAACCCCGCGGGCACAACTATTTCTCAACTTAAACGTTATGTTAAAGGAGAATTAATTATGCATAATTTAACAAAGAGGAGAATTATATGCTAAGAGGAATTTTAATATGTGTGATATTTGTATCATTTTTATATTCTGATATAAAAAAAGAATATTATGATGATGGTACTTTAAAGTCTGAAACACCATATGTTAATGGTAAAATTCATGGAATTGAAAAAACCTACTTAGAAGGTAGAATATTTTCAGAAACTCCATATGTGAATGGAAAAAAAGAAGGTACTAGTAGGCTATACACTTTTTTTAATGGTAATTTAGAATTCGAAATAATTTATAAAAATGATTCTATGATAACTGAGACTGTATATTATAACAATGGTAATTTAGAATATGAAACCACATATAAGAATGGCAAAAAAACAAATAGAAAAACATATTCTATTAATGGTAATTTAGAGTTTGAGGCTTTTTATAAAAATAATAAAGTGGTAAGTGGTTTTGTTTATAATCATCTAGGTCAAAAAAGTAAAATGACTAATGCACATATACATAATATGAATAAATAATATAATGATATTAAAAATTGGAAATCTATTATCTTTATTTCTAGCCGAGGCCTGGTTTGTAAATAGTCCACACTGGGAGCCAGCCATTTTATTTATTGGTTTATTTGGTGCTTTAATAGCTCAAGAACTTAAAGGTACCCATTCAAATCACAAACTATCTCAAAAAGAAAAATTAGAAGCCTTATATATAAAGATTCATGAAATGATAGAAGAACTAATAAAGACAACTAAAACTTATAAAAAAACTGATTTAAGTTCAAAATTTAGCAAACTTACTGCGGAAGTTAGAATAATAGCAACACAATCAATCGCAGATAGATACAATATTGTAGCAGATTTATATAATGACTGGGCTTCGTTATATATTAAAGCCTATCCAGAACAAAAAAATGGAATTCAAATACTTTATTCATCAAATGCAGACCCAACAAAAAAATATCAAAAACCTGAAGAAGAAGCATTCGAAAAATTTTATAAAGAATATGAAGATTTGATTCAAAAAATGCGTTCTGAAATACGAAACGAAACATAACAAAGCTTTAGATGATGAATAAGATACCCTAGCGGGCACTTATTCATCAAGTCAAACGTTATATACAAGGAAATTAAAGTATTGTCTCAAAATTCAAATCTAAAAACTTGTACAAGATGTAAAATTGCAAAAGAGTATACTGAATTTGGTCGTTCTAAAAGTGGTCGAGATGGATATACTCCACATTGTAAAAAATGCGATAATCTTAGAAATCAAAAATTTAAAAGGTCTCAAAAAGGTTTAATCAATGGAATTTATCAAAAACAAAAAAAAGAAAAGCCAAATTACTCAGAAAAAGAATTTCTTGATTGGTCTTTATCTCAAGATATATTTATAGAACTATATAAAATATGGCAAGATAGTGATTACAGTAAAGACATTACACCATCATGCTATAAAATTGATAGTGATACACCTTATGCATTAAATAATATTGGATTTGCTACATATAAAGAAGTTTTAAAAAAAATAAATGATGACATAAAAAGTGGTGTTAACTATAATGCAAATAAAAAACTCAGCAAACCTGTTATTCAATATACTAAAGACGGAAAATTTCTAAAAGAATTTCATTCTATGCAAGAAGCAGAAAGACAAACAGGTATTCCAAATGGTGCTATCTGTAATGTTTGTCAAGGAAAAAGAAAAACAGCACACGGATATAAGTGGGCATACAGTACAAATACTTTTATAAAAACAAAGTTTGGTGAAAAAATTGAAATTAAACATTTAGACAACTTCTTATTTGAAGATATTGAAGAAATTTTGGGAAATGAAATTTCAATAGATACTGAAAAAGAAGAAATGGTAAAATGTAGAATTGGTCAAGGTAAATTTAGAGATCAATTGATTGAATATTGGAAAGGTTGTTCTGTAACAAATTTTCAAAAGATTGAGCTTTTAGTTGCTTCACATATAAAACCATGGAGAGGTTCTAGTAATAAAGAAAGACTAGATAAATTTAATGGATTATTATTAATACCAAATTTAGATAAACTATTTGACAAAGGATATATTTCATTTGATAATGGTGGTAAAATTATCATATCTAAAGATTTAATAGATTATGAAATTTTAGGTATTAATCCAAATATGACGATACACATTGAAGAAGAGCACAAAAAATATTTAGAGTTCCATAGAAGTGATGTATTCGAGGCATATAACAAAACTTTTGAGAGAAATAATTAACCCTCCGGGTTTAACTATTTCTCAAGTCCATCGTTATAAATCAAATATATTACTTAAGATAAACCTAGTTCTTTTACAACTACGGTTTTGATGATAGGCATATTTATTCTCAGCACATCTTCGATAATAGAGTCATCAACACTGTCATAATCGTGAGCGATAAAATTTCTAACGGCACTAATACCCTTTAAATCATTGCTTGAAAACTTCTCAAGCACATCAAAAGCATTGTCGTCTTTAAGTTTATTGAATTGTTCGGCAATTTTAATAATATGCATTCTTATGGCTGGTTTGAGTATTTTATCTTCTATGACTTGGCTGATTTTAAACTCTACGCTATTTAAAATAAACTCTATATCATCAATAGAATTTTTTATATTTTTGAGTCTTTGTTGAGGGCTAGACATAAACAAGCTCTTTTTTTATCTGCTCAATTAACTCTTTGTTGCTTGAGTTTAGCGATACCAAATCAATTTTTCTATGAAACGCTTTTTCTAACTCTTTTTTTATATCTTCAATTCGTAAAAGTTTAGAAAAACCGTCACTGTATTTTTCACTAAACTTTTGATGTTCCAAACTATATGCCAAATCAATATCGCTAAATTTATTATCAGTGCCTCTGGCGCATGAACCAAAAATACCAACAATACTAAAGCCCTCATTAGCATAGAGATTTTTATATTTTGAGAGAATTTCTATGATGGTTTCTAAATTCATAAAAAACCTTAAGTTGAAAATTTATTGTCAAAAAAAATTATACTATAATTAATCATTATCTTCTAAAATTTTAACTATCTAAGGAGAGACACATGAAAATAGAAGTAAATGTAGCACAGTTTACTAAAGACATCAAAGCATGTTATAGACGGATAAGATAATGATGCCTTTTAACAATCTCGGATTTGTCTTTAAACATTTCGGCTCCATTGTGTATTCCAAACCCATTTTGGATGATTTATGTCTGTTTTTGCACGGATTTACCGACAAAGAAAGCGTCTTGGATATCGGTGCTGGTACAGGAGTGATGAGCGAGTTTGCTTACAGATGCAACGACAAATTGAGGTATGTGGCAGTCGACCCCGCAGATGGTATGCTAAAGTATGCTCCGCCGTATCTGGAGACTTATATTGCAACTGCGGAGGCGCTGCCATTTGAAAAAGATAGTTTTGACGCCGTCTTTATGGGGGAATCGCTGCACCATTTTAATGACCCTAATACCGCATTTGTAGAAGTGTTGCGGGTACTAAAAAACGGCGGAAGGCTTTTTATATATGATTTTGACAAAGGCACATTTTTGGGGAAAAGCATATACATGATGGAAAAATTATTCGGAGAACCTGCCAACTTTTACGAGCCGAGCGTACTAAAAGAGGAGCTTGAAAGTCACGGTTTTAGCGTAACTGTAATGAAGCACGGATGGCGTTATACCGTTAGTGCTTCTCTCTAGCAAGAAATAATATTTGATTTAGGTAATAGCATTTTTAAATATAAGTTTTAGTACACTATATAAATCTGCTAACAAAACATAGGAGATAGAAATGGGATACATCAACGATTCTTTATCAAACGGCGAGGAAATCAAGGCGCTGTTCAAGCTTCATTGGTTTTCTAAAATTCCAATGATTATCTGGATAATTCTTTCCATACCTACTTTCGGGGTTACGCTTCTTTTAGCCATTTGGGAGTGGTTGAGACTACGAAGCATTGAACAAGGCGTAACAAATAAGCGCGTTATTTTCAAAAAAGGAATAGTAAGCCGAAAATCTGAGGAAATGAAAATCTCATCTGTGGAAACAGTTGAAATCATTCAGGGAATTATTGGACGCATATTTGGCTTTGGCACCGTAAAAGTAACAGGGAGAGGGATTAGCGACCTAATATTTAAGAACATCAACGACCCAATGGATGTTAAGAAAAAAATAGAGAGTGTAGAGATAAGATAAGTTGACAAATTAACCACGGAGAAAATAAAATGAACAGTTTTGCAATAGATGTCGTCGGTATCGTGGGTGTAGCAATGGTTTTGGCAACATATTTTTTACTCCAAAGTGAAAAAATAGACTCAAAAGGCTTTTTGTACTCGTTCCTTAACCTCTTAGGCGCACTGCTTATTGTCTATTCTCTTTTATATAGCTGGAATCTTGCCTCTTTTATCATAGAATTTTTTTGGATTTTGATAAGCCTGTACGGGCTTAAAAAGTGGTATAGAAGCAAAAAGTAAAATGCTTTTAATGATAATATATAGACCATTTAGATAAAATTCCGCATTAAAAAAGAAGCTACTCTAGTAGATAGGAAAAAGATTTGAAAAACAGCACATCCATAGCAATAGGCGGTTTTGACGGTATGCACATCGGACATCAGCAGCTTTTTGGAGCCTTGGATGAGAATGGCACGATTGTCGTGATTGAGACGGGCTATGCAAACCTTACCCCAAAAAAGGAGCGCGAGCATTTTTCGCACCATCCTATCATCTATCTTGAGCTTGAGAATATCCGTCATCTAAGCGGAGAGGAATTTATAGCTTTTTTAAAAGATAAATTTCCAAAACTGAAGAAAATTGTAGTCGGGTACGATTTTCACTTTGGAAAAAACAGAAAATACTCCTTTGATGACCTGAAAACTCTCTTTGAGGGGGAAGTAGTCGTTATAGATGAGGTGTCGCTTCACGGCGATTCCGTTCACTCTCACAAGATAAGAGCGAAGCTTCAAATCGGAGACATTAACGGAGCTAACGCTTTTTTAGGGCATAATTACACCATCAAAGGTAAAGTGGTAGCAGGTCAGGGCATAGGCAAAAAAGAGCTTGTCGCTACCATAAACATAGAAGCAAAAGAGTTTTTGATGCCAAAAGAGGGCGTTTACGCGACGCTTACAAGAATCGACGATGAGGAACATTTTCATCCGTCTGTCTCTTTTGTAGGTCACAGAGTAACAACGGACGGAAGTTTTGCCATAGAGAGCCACATACTTGATGGCGAGGTGTCGTGCAAAGAGAGAGCGTGCATCTCTTTTGTTCACTTTATAAGAGAAAACAAAAAGTTTGATTCAATCGCAGAGTTAAAAAAAGCAATAAAAAAAGATATATTAATCGCTTCAAAGGAGCTAAAATTTCTACAATTATAAAAGAGTTAGATAGAGAGTATCTACAAAGCACACAAGATATAGATTTTAAATTTTACCAAAACGAAAAAGATTTCGTAGTTGATGAAATTCCGATGGAAGAGTTTTTAGGCAGAGGAAACTACCTAATTTTAAAAGTGCAAAAAGTTGAACTTACAACTTGGGACATGATAGCAATTTTTGCTGAGTTTCTTGCTATTCCTGCACAAAAAATAGGCTACGCTGGGCTTAAAGATAAACATGCGACTACAACGCAGTATCTCTCCGTTGAGACAAAGTATGAAGCTCTGCTTAAAAAGTTTCATCATAAGCAGATTAAAATTTTAAGTACGACAAGACATTCGCACTCTATCAGAATGGGAGATTTGGCTGGAAACAGATTTAGCATAAACCTTTATGAACTTGACGTTATGGACGCTGGTAAGATAGAAAAAGTTGCCAGAAAAATAGCTAAAAGCGGACTTCCAAACTACTTCGGCTACCAAAGATTTGGGCGTGATGCAGGCAGTGTCGAGCAGGCCAGAGAGATGATAAAGGGTGAGCTCTTCATTGAAGATGCAAAGCTTAAGAGTTTTTTGATTTCGGTTTATCAGAGCTACTACTTTAACGAGTGGCTAAGAGAGAGAATTATGCTAAGTAAAGAGAGCGGCTCTACTGAGTTTGTACTTCTTAGCGGTGACATTTACATGTCAAAAGATGCAAAACTCTCAACTCCAAAGCTGATACCATCAAAAGAGTTTGCTGCAAAAAAGATTGTCCCAACTGGGCTTCTATGCGGCAGAGACACATTTCGTGCAAAATATGATGCCTCAGAGATAGAGAAAAAGTATGACGATGAGTATTTGCAAGATAAAGGTCAAAGAAGAGAAGCTCTTGTCTATCCGACTGACATTGATTGTAAATATGTTAAAAAAGAGACAATGCTAAATATATCTTTTACGATGCCAAAAGGCTCTTACGCAACTGTATTTTTAGAGAGTATTGCAGGGAAAAATTACAGTGCAAAAGATGTAAAACAGGACAAAAGTAAAAAAAGTAGATAAAATTTTTATTTTATTATAAAAGTTTAATCCTATTTTTACTATAATCACACAATTTATTTGAGACAGGGAGTACACCTATGGGTGAATTGTTCACATTTTTCGGTCTAATTTCTCACGAAAAGACTTTTATTTATATGACGCACATGTTGCTAGCTGCCGGTATTGCTCTGGTGCTTGTTAAAGTTGCTATGTCAAATCTAAAAATAGTTCCAACTGGAACTCAAAATGTAATGGAAGCATATATTTCCGGTGTTCTTAAAATGGGAACAGATGTTATGGGGCAGGAATCTGCTCGCCGTTACCTTCCTCTTGTTGCGACAATAGGTCTTTTTGTAGGTATTGCTAATATAATCGGTGTTATTCCAGGTTTTGAGGCTCCGACTGGATTTTTAGAGATGCCTCTTACTTTGGCACTTGCCGTATTTATCTACTACAACTTTGAAGGTATCCGCCGTCAGGGTGTTGTTCAGTATTTCAAACACTTTCTTGGACCTGTTTGGTGGTTATACTGGTTGATGTTCCCAATCGAGATAGTTTCTCACTTTTCTCGTTTAGTATCTCTAAGCTTCCGTCTTTTTGGTAACGTTAAGGGCGATGATATGTTCTTGATGGTTATCTTGATGCTTGCTCCTTGGTTACTTCCAATGATTCCATTTGCACTCCTTACTTTTATGGCATTTTTACAAGCGTTCATTTTTATGATGCTTACTTATGTTTATCTTGGCGGTGCAATAGCTGTTGAAGAACATTAATAGCTAAGTAACATGCAAAAAGAAAAATTCGATAGAATTATAAGCTTTTTGCTTGGAGCATCATGGGCGATTCTCATATTTGGTGCTCTAATAACTTTTCAACTCTTCTCTTTCCTCGGAATTTCTCTCGCTCTTTTTATTACTATCACTTTTGTTGTTATCTCATTTTTTTTAATTTTAGCACTGGACGCTTTTGCAGTGAACAGACAAAGACTTGAAGAAGCAAAAAAACAGACAACTCTTTTAGAAAAAATATACTCAGAATATACAAAATAGAGTTTATGAAAAAACAGTTTTCACTTTTTTTTACGCTTGTTGCGGTTATTTTATATCTTTTTTTTGAGAAAGATTTATCAATAAACAAACAAGAAGATGCAAAGCATGATGAAAAATATTATCAGACCAAAATGTGCAACGAGTTTGGCGGCGATATGGAGTATGTGTTGTTTGATAAAACAAGAGTTGACTGTTTGACAAAAGAGTATGCTATTGAGGTTGATTTTGCCAAAAAATGGGCAGAGGGCATCGGTCAGTCACTATACTATGCGGAAGTCACCGGCAAAAAACCTGCTATCGGTGTTATTTCTGGCGAGGGCGATGAGAAGTATCTAGATAGAATAAGAAGAGTAGGCGATAAATTTGGTATAAGAATTATTGTTTTAGAGAAGTAGCAAAATTATCTAAAATGTACAAACTTGATTGCGACCATTCTCTTTTGCCTTATACAGAGCTTTGTCTGCATTGTCAACAATCGATTTTGCGTCATCATCTTTTTTACATGTAGAAACGCCAAAACTGGCTGTCATTTTACCTACTTTAGTAAAATTGAACGCCTCTATCCTTACTCTTAAATTTTCAGACAGAGCCACTGCTCCATTTCCATCTGTTTGTAAACAAACTATCATAAACTCTTCGCCGCCCCATCTGCCTACAAAGTCTATATCTCTTACATTATTTTTAAGAATAGCTGCAAACTCTTTTAAAATCAAATCGCCTACTAGATGTCCGTGTATATCATTTACAAGTTTAAAATTGTCAATATCAAGTAAGATAATTGAAAATGTGCTTCCAAGTCTATTTTTCTTTTTAAGCTCTATATCAATTATTTCATCAATTTTAACCCTATTGTAGACATTCGTCAATCTGTCTGTAATATAAAGAGTATCTAGCTCTTTTTTTGCGTTAGACAACTCTTCGTGATTTTTTTGAAGTTTGTCAATAAATATATTTATGGATTTTATAATTTGACCCAGTTCGTCAAAAGAGGCTATGCTAAGTCTTTTTTCAAAATCAACATCTCCCGTTGCAATCTTATTTGAATCATCAATTATTCTTTTTATCTTATATTTTAAATCTCTATAAACTATAAATATAATTATGGAAGAGATAAGCAGCCATATTAAAAATATGAAATTTCCATTTAGTAAAATAAAGCTTGTACTGTTATAAAGAGAGTTGATGTTTTTTTCAATATCTGTTTTTGTTTTTGTTTTTAAATTTTTAAATAAGCTATCAATATTATTATATTTTTGAACTAAATTTTTTGTATCATTTTCTATATTTTCATACTGATAGCTGCTATTTATAATTTTTACAGAAACATCTCTGCTCGTTTCATAGTAGTTGTTAAAAGCGGATAGAGTCTTCTCTATCTCATTTTTATAGCTGCTGTTTGCATATTTGTTTAAATTCTTTCTTATCTTATCGGCATTTTTATCAGAGGACGCTACCCAATCAATCTCTTTTGCTATGACTGCGCTATTCATCTCGTTAACTATTTTTTCTAATAATAAAATATTACCGTTTGAAATTTCATGTAACGGCATTAATTCGCTGTTAACATCATTCACATACTGCTTCATATCCAGCATGATTAAAAAAATAAAAAAATAGAATGGCAGAACTAAAATAAGACCAAACAGAGGTGCCAGCAGAAATTTTTTAAGAATTGAAATAGAGTGGTAATAAAATAGCAACTTCTTAATTTTCTTCATAGATAATTTTCCACTCATTAGTTAAATTTTCTTTATTTATATAGGCAATAGTGTTTACTTCCTGAAGTTTTTTTACCAGTTCCTGCCAATCCAATCTTTTTGATATTGATTTTCTACCCGTAAAAACTAATCTAGCCCAGTAGCTATTGTATTGGGATTCACTTTTGTCTAAAACAGTGTTGCAAAATTGATTATGTAGTTTTTCATCATTTGACAAAATAGGCTCTACTCTTATATTTGCTATTTTATCTATTTTTGCCAGATAAATATATTGAACCAGCTCTTTGGGTATTGAGTTTATTTGAGAATTTTTATTTGTCACAACTACTATTTGCGCGTTTAAAAAGTAGATGTTAAGCAGCAGCAACAAAAGAGTTTTAATACAACAATTACTTTTCAAAATATAAAATCCAAAGCAAATGAGAATACATTTAGCTCTTGTGGTTCTTGCAGAGTGTTTAGATGGTAACTTCCAAGTTTGCCTTTTGGAACAACATGCTCATATTGAAATTTTATGTCAAAATTTTCATTGATGTAGTATTTCATACCGATTGTCTTTGACGATTGTGCTGTATTTTGTGAGCGAAGCAGATTGTTTAGTATTGGTGAAACTGTATTTGCTTCATAAGTAATATCATCCACCTCGCTCTTGGCATAGGTTATAAAAGGAATAAGTTTTTCAAAACTATAACCAAGAGTAGCGTAATACCCGTGAACATCTCTGGTAAAGCTGTCAACTCTTCTTTGTCCGTATTCACTAGAAAAGAGAATATTTTCATAATCTAAAAATATTCCAAACCCCAAGTACTCTGATTTTTTATCTTTATATTCATATTGATCCGCCAGCTCATCCAGCCCTAATGTTCTTAACCCATTAAAGAGCTGCTTCAATGTTAGGCTTGATGCAGTTATATCAGCATTCATATATGTAGCTCTTGCTTGCAGGGCTGTTGTGCCAAATGTCAAGTTTAACGTATAGAGATTGTCTATTTTTACATTTGCCTCTTGATTAAGTGTGTGGTTTGGAACGGTTAACTCTTCTTCTCCGTATCCGGCTTGAATTGTGTAGAAATATTTATCTACTATGCCAGAGTAAGTCACTTCTATGCCGTTGTAGGAGGAGAAAGGAATTTGACCGTAAACCTCCACGCTCTCTCTAATCATAAGATTTGAATAACCTATATTCAGGTTATCAGAATTTCTAAAATATGGTGTTCTTATTCTGCCGGCTTTTATAATAATGTTGTTATTTGCATCATATTTTAAATACCCCCAGTCAACGGCTGCCCTAACTCTGTCTTCATAATCATTTT
Source organism: Sulfurimonadaceae bacterium (assembly GCA_942493175.1). Taxonomy (GTDB): domain Bacteria; phylum Campylobacterota; class Campylobacteria; order Campylobacterales; family Sulfurimonadaceae; genus Sulfurimonas. The sequence goes on along the minus strand of OW818672.1, from coordinate 1,390,571 downwards.
TTACTATGCCTTGGAGCAGCATTGAGAAATCTTCATTGATTTTCAGTGTGGTTTGCAGACCCATTACCGTATCTGTTTTATAGCTTAAATCATCGGATGAGCCGTCTTTTTGAAAGAGATCTTTTCTGTATATGTAGTTGCTGTTGTCGTTATACACAGCGCCTAATGTTCCGAAAGTTTTTATATCAAATTCGCTTGAATAAGCGGATGAAGTTAATGATAAAAAAATAATTTTAAACAATAATTTTTTGGTTTTCATGATGTGAATTATATAATAAAAAAATAGTTTTTCTTGATTCTGGCGGTGTTTATGAAAGTTAAAAGCATAATTGGGTAAAATCCAACACAAAATTATAATTTTTTATCAAGGAAAACTATGTTTGAAGTAGTTATCGGACTTGAAGTCCACGTTCAGTTAAACACAAAAACTAAACTTTTTTGCTCATGTCCAACGAGCTTTAACCACAAACAAAATACAAACACATGTCCGACCTGTCTGGCACTCCCAGGTGCGCTTCCTGTTCTAAACAAAGAGGTGCTTCATAAGTCCGTTATGTTTGGTACGGCTGTTGGCGCTAAGATAAATCAGACATCATATTTTGATAGAAAAAGTTACTTTTATCCTGATAGTCCCTCTGCTTACCAGATTACACAGCTATACACTCCCGTTGTTGAGCATGGAAAACTTCGCATTGATTTTGAGGATGGCACGCACAAGACTATTCGTATAAATCGTGCTCACATAGAGGCTGACGCCGGAAAAAATATTCATGACGGACCTATCTCAAAAGTTGACTTAAACCGCGCAGGAACACCGCTTTTAGAGATAGTAAGTGAGCCTGATATGAGAAGCGCAGAAGAGGTGACACTTTACCTTAAAAAACTTCACTCAATTATCCGCTATCTGGATATTGGCGATGCAAATATGCAAGAGGGCTCATTCCGAGTTGATGTAAATGTCTCTATCCGTCCAAAAGGTGATGAGAAGCTTTACACTCGCGTAGAGATAAAAAACATAAATAGTTTTAGATTTATACAAAGAGCGATTGAGCTGGAAGTTGCGCGTCAGACTGAGGCTTGGGAAGATGGCGTTTACGCTAGAGACATTTGCCAAGAGACGAGACTTTTTGACCAAGTAAAGCAAGAGACTCGCTCAATGCGCGGGAAAGAGGAAGCGGCTGATTACCGTTACTTTCCTGAGCCAGATTTGCTAAAAACCGTTATTACCGATGAGATGATGAGAGAGTATAGCAAAATCCCAGAACTTCCTGATGAGAAGATGGCTCGTTTTGTAAAAGATTATGAGATGAACGAGTATAGTGCGAGTGTCTTAACATCTGCGGTGGAGATGGCTCACTACTTTGAGAGCATGATGGAAGAGGGCATTAGCGCAAAAAATGCTCTTGCATGGCTTACAACAGAACTTCAGGGCAGATTTAAAGGCGAGGTAAACATCACAAACTCTCCGGTAGAGGCTAAAAAACTCGCACTCTTGGTTAAGAGAATAGAAGATGGCACTATAAGCGGGAAAGCGGCGAAAGATGTGCTTGACTTTCTTATGGAAAAAGGCGGCGAAGTTGATAGCGCGATTGATACGCTTGGGCTTAAGCAGGTAAGCGACAGCGGTGCTATCGAAGCTATCTGTGATGCTGTTATAAATGCAAACGGGGATAAAGTTGCCGAGTATAAAAGCGGAAAAGATAAGCTGTTTGGCTTCTTTGTAGGTCAGGTTATGAAAGAGTCAAAAGGGAGTGCAAATCCTGCCACCGTGAATGACATCTTAAAAGAAAAGCTGGGGTAGATGAATTTTTTAAACCGCTTGATTGTTGATGGAGCATATTTTTTAAATACATCAGAAACATATCAACGTATAAAGCGATTTTTTTACGATATATTAGAAAACGACAGGTTCCAATACAAAAAATATTTTGATATTTTTATGATTATGCTTATCTTCTCCAGTGTGACAATTTTGATTGTTGAAGTCAAATCAGAGATGAATATATATCTAAAATTTTTTAATGTATATGTTATCTCGTTTATATTTTTTGTTGAATATATGCTTAGGTTTTGGATAAGCAGCAGCGTAAGTGAAATTATTATAAACAGAAGTGAACATGCTACTGCGCTTGGCAGAAAATTTTATCTATATAAAGCGATAATAAGTGTTATAAAAGCAAAACTAAGCTTTGTCTTTTCCATCAGGGCGATAATAGATTTGCTTGCTATTTTACCTTTCTTCCATGAACTAAGACTGCTTCGTCTGTTTGTTCTGTTTAGAGTCTTCAAGCTCTTTAGATACACAAAAAGCTTCCAAACCTTTACTTCGGTGCTCTCTACAAAAAAATTTGAATTTTTTATCTTATTAATGTTTTCGTCAATAGTTATTTTCGTCTCATCAGTTCTTATCTATGTTATGGAAGCGCACAACACGGCTTCTCCCGTAAATACATTTTTTGATGCTCTGTATTGGTCAATAGTGACAATATCAACAGTTGGGTATGGCGATATCGTGCCTGTTACGACAGAGGGCAGAGTGGTTGCAGTTTTTGTCATCATTGCAGGTATCTCGGTTTTGGCTTTTACAACCTCAATTATTGTCTCCGCTTTTACCGAAAAGCTAGATGAGATAAGAGAGATAAAAACTATTGATAATATTAGAAAACTCAAGCATTTCTATCTGATATGCGGATATGAGAGTGTTGCTCAAGAGGTAGCTAAAAAATTAAAAAGCTCAAAAATAAGCATTATTGTTTTGGACGAGGATATAGAGAGAATAAATAGTGCCAAAAAAGATGGACTTATCGCTATAAATTATGACCCAGGAAATGTTGAGAGCTACAAAAAAATCGGGATAGATTTAAACACGCAGGTTGATTCCATATTGTGTTTAAGAGAAAATGATGTAGAGAATGTATATACAACTCTAACTGTCAGATCAATAAGTAAAGATGTAAATATAATATCGCTGCTTATGGATGATGCAAATAGAAATAAACTTAAGTTTGCCGGCGCAAATGAGATACTTTATCCAAAAGGGCTGGTTGGAATGATATCTAAAGAGCTAATAGGGAGACCTGTTGCTTTTGAGGTTATACATGCACTTAGAAATGATTACTACGGCGTAGATGTAGAAGAAATTTTAGTAGATGATAGAATGAGCCAAAATTTAGTACATGTAAGTGAGTTAAGCAATGTTAAGTTTAGGGTAGTTCTACTTGGAATATATAAAAAAGAGACAAAAAGATTCTTTTTTAATCCGATAGAGGGTACCTTGCTTGAGAGCGGTGACTATCTGTTGGTTATAGGAAACTCTGCTTTTATAAGAGAGTTTGAAAAACATCTGCATAAAAAGATTAAAACATGAAAAATAGAGCTGCCTTAATCTTTGGATATAACGATTATGCCTTGGAAATTGCTAAAAATATTAGAGATGAGTATGAGAATATTTATCTATATAGTTTAAATAGCGAGTATGATATTTTAAAAAACAGATCCGGTTTTGAAGTAAAAAGTTTTGATTTAAGTGATAAGTGGGATGAGTTGAATGAAAATATCGACATCGAAAAATCCATTGCGTTTTGTGTTTTAGAAGACAGCGCAGAGAATATTTTTTTAACTATTTCACTTAGGTCTTCATTTGATGCCCTAAGTATAATTGCGCTATCAAATAACAAACAAACTGCTAACAAGTTACAAATGGCCGGTGCAAACAAGGTTATTCCGCTTGTTCAAACCACCGCGGAGATGATTAGCGAAATGCTGCAGAAACCTATTGTTAAGGAAGTTTTTCATAATATTTTATTTGAAAGCGGTGCACTGAAAATAGCTCAAGTTAAGATAGATGAGAACAATAAATACATAGGTGAGGTTATCTCCGATATTGATTGGAGCAGAAGATACGGTGTTATGATTTTAGCAATCGTATATGAAGATATGAGCAGCGAATTTATATATTCATCAAAAATAAAACATCATATTGTAAACAAAGATGATCTATTTATAATTGTAGGATATGAAGCCGATATGAAAGAGTTTGAGAAAATGACAGGGAGCAGATGTGACTAAAGTAGGGGTAATCGGAGCAGGTAAATGGGGAACTGCTTTAGCTTTTGCACTAAGTGAGAAGTGTGAAGTTTACATAACTTCAAGAACCCCAAGAGATATGAAAAATTTTATCTCTTTGGAGGAGATTTTAAAGCTTGAATACCTTGTTATAGCAATCCCCGCACAGCAGGTTTCATCTTGGTTAGAGGATAATTTTATCTACAATAATCAAAAAATATTGGTGGCTGCAAAAGGTATAGAAGCAACAACGGGAAAATTTTTAAATGAGATATATGAGAAGTATGTTCCAAATGAAAACATAGCTTTTCTCTCAGGACCCTCTTTTGCAACAGAGGTTATGAAATCACTTCCGACAGCGCTTGTCGTAAACTCTACAAATGAGGAGCTGAGCAAAAAGTTTGCCTCATTTTTCCCGTCATTTATAAAAACATACACCTCTACCGATGTCATGGGTGCGGAGGTTGCGGGGGCATATAAAAATGTTATAGCCATAGCGGCTGGAATATGCGAAGGGTTGGGTCTTGGCAAAAATGCAGCCGCATCACTAATATCGAGAGGTCTTGTGGAGATGCAGAGATTTGGGCTTGTTTATGGTGCAAAAGAAGAGAGCTTCGTAGGGCTTAGCGGAGCAGGAGACCTCTTTTTAACCGCATCTTCATCTATGAGCAGAAATTTTCGTGTCGGACTGGGAATAGCTGAGGGTAAATCTAAAGAAGAGATACTTAAAGAGTTGGGAGAGGTTGCCGAGGGAATAGGCACTGCATATGCGCTCTATGAAATTGCTAAGAAAAAAGATTTGTATCTTCCCATAGCAAGAGAAGTTTACAATATGCTTGAGGGTTTGGACCCGCATGTAAGTTTAAGCAATTTTCTTGCAAACTAAATATATAGCTATTTTAGTTAAAATTACATCAAATATATTAGAAGGTTTTTTATGATAGTTCATATAGTAATGTTTAAGTTTAAAGATGAAAATAAAGATTCAAATGTTAAAGAGGTCGTAAAGAGATTAAACGCTTTGGTTGAGCTTGTTCCGACCCTTAAATCAATGGAAGTGGGCATAAATTTTACACTCTCTGAAAGAGCATTTGACCTCTCTTTGTACTCTACATTTGAGACAAAAGAGGATTTGGATGCTTATGCAATTCATCCGGAACATTTAAAAGTTGTAGAGCTTATAAAAAGCGTGACAGTTGAATCCAAAGTGGTTGATTATATTTTATAGCAGGTTGACGCTCACATGTTAATATTTTAACATGTGAGGCTGTTTTAGTTCACTCTTTTCTTCATTTGGTAAGTTTTAAACTCATCTTTGGTTACTTTGCCGTCACCGTCTGAATCTACCTTTGAAAACTCGCAGTAATCCTTAGAGTTTCTTAACATTCTGCCTTCATCTTTTTTCTCTTGAACTCTTTTTTCTCTGGCTTCTTTCATTTCGCTCTCAGTAAGATGACCATCACTGTTTAAATCAAAACTCTCAAAAGTTGGTATATTACGTCCCATCCCTTGTTGCACATCTTTAGCTGAAGATACAACCGGCACAATCGATAGCAAACCTACTGTAACTAGAGTTAACCTCATATACTTAGTAAACTTTTCCATAATCACACTCCTATTTTAAGTTAAAAACATTGTATCACATTAATAGCAAATCATAAATTTTTGATTATTTTTCTTGTTTCGTCGTATCCTATTTTTATCAACTCTTTCATTTGTGACATATCAATGGCGTTAAACTTAGATAAATTCGGCTTAATAAGAATATCTGCTTCTTTAGTTTGAATTCTTTTATTTGTTTTTACTAAAAAATTAAAACTATTATATAAAATTTCAATGACATTGTTGGGCTTTTTGTAAGAGTGCTCAGAAATCAAATCAACACCAATTACAAAATCAACATCTTTATTTTTCAAGCAACTAAGCGGAATATTTTCTATAATCCCGCCATCCACCAAAAATCTGCCCTCAAGTTCAATAGGTACAAAAATTCCCGGTACACATGTGCTTGCCATTACCGCATCTGAAACGCTTCCTTTGTCTAAAATAACCTTCTCTCCGGTCGTAATATCAGTGGCTATTATGCAAAGCGGTATATTTGCATCTTCAATTCTCTTGTCTCCAATATTGTATTTTATTATCTCGCCTATTTTCTCATTTGACAAAACACCATATTTTGAAAGAGTTAAAGATGATAAATTTTTCCACTCAAACGCTAAAACTATTTTTTCTATCTCTTTTGCACTTTTTCCAAATGCGTAGAGAGATGAAACGATTGCTCCGGCACTTGTTCCGCTTATTGATTTTATCTCAGCCTTAGACTCTTCAAGTGCTTTTAATACACCTATGTGTGCTGCGCCTAAAACAGAGCCGCCGCCTAATGCCAAAGCTATTGTTTTATTTTTAAATTTATTCATAATATCTCTTTTAGATGATTTTATTTATGCGGTTGATTTAAAAATTGTACCTAAAAAGATGTTAGAATTTCAAAATTTTTTTAAGGTAATTATATGTTAACAACTATTGTAGCTATTTATACTCTCTTTGTTCTTATCTCGATATATACAAGTGTTATGCAGATAGGTTATGTAAACAGAGCTAAAAGGCTCAAGGCAGTTCTTCTTTCGGATAATGATTTTATAAAAGCAGGAAATTACAGCGTAGCTAAAGAGAAGATGAGTATTTCAACTATGTTTGTAGATTATATTGTTTTTATTTTTTGGATAGGTTTTGGAGTAAAATTTTTAGAAAATAGCATATACTTTGAAAATGAAGCACTTTTGAACATTGCTATTGTTATGAGTTTTTTGGTTATAAACTCTATTATCTCTCTGCCGTTTGGATATTATGAAAAATTTGTTTTGGATGAGAAGTTCGGTTTTAACAAATCAACCATGGCTCAATGGATAAAAGATACATTTATCTCATTTGTGATGACCCTTATCTTCGGCTCGCTTGTCGTATGGGGCATTTACGCAATTATCTCAAGTTTTGCTCTTTGGTGGCTTTGGAGTTTTGTCTTTATATTTGCGGTCGTTGTTCTAATAAATATGTTATATCCGACTTTTAGAGCAATGTTTTTTGACAAGCTTACTCCGCTTCAAAACGAAGAGCTGGACAGTCAAATAAAAAGTTTAATGGACAGAACAGGTTTTGTAAGTTCCGGTGTGTTTATAAGCGATGCAAGTAAGCGTGATTCGAGACTTAACGCTTATTTTGGAGGTTTTGGAAAAGCTAAGAGAGTTGTACTTTTTGATACGCTCATAGAAAAGCTGACCACAAAAGAGCTGCTTGCTGTTTTAGGACATGAGTTGGGACACTTCGCGCATGGAGATATATATAAAAATATTGCCCTAGTCGGCGCTATGCTTTTTGGAATGTTTGGGATTTTCGGTAACTTGCCCGATTCACTTTATATAGAATTGGGATTTAACCAAGCCCCATATATTGTAATGATTTTACTACTTCTTTTTATGCCGGTTTTAGGCTTTTTAATGATGCCGATTATGGGGATAGTAAGTCGTCATAATGAGTATGAGGCCGATAAAATGGGAAGTGAGCTCGGTGGAAGCGGTGGCGCAATAGAACTTGCAAATGCTCTAAAAAAACTTGTAAACGAAAACAAAAGTTTTCCTCTATCTCACCCGCTTTATATCTTTTTTCACTATACGCATCCTCCGGTTTTAGAGAGGTTAAAAGAGCTTGGCGTTGATGTAGGCGATATTGATAAAAGTGCCTTGGGAGAGACATGTCAAGCAGATATCTAGTAAAAGATATTTTAAAAAAGATTACTGCAGAGCTAAATCCATGCATTGAGAGGGCTCCTAGAGAAGCTCAACTTTTATTGATGCACCATTTAGGCGTGGATGAACTTTGGCTTTTAACAAATCAAAATGCGGCTGTAAAAAATGTTGATAAGCTCTTAAAATGGGTAGAGCGTAGAGCTAAAAATGAGCCGCTTGAGTATATAACACAGAAGGTGAGTTTTTATAGTGAGGAGTTTTTTATAGCACAAGGTGCGCTTATTCCTCGCCCTGAAACTGAACTCTTAATCGATGAAGTTATAAAAAATGTAAAAGACAAAGATAGCAATATTACTTTTGTGGAGGTTGGAGTCGGCAGCGGAATAATATCTATTATGCTTGCAAAACACTTTACAAATGCAAAATTTATAGCAGTTGATATTTCACAAAATGCTATTGAAATAGCTAAAATAAATATAGAAAAATTTGGACTTGAGAATAGAATTGAATTAAGGCTTGGCTCACTTTTGGAGCCGATAGGCGAAGATATAGACTATCTTGTATCAAATCCTCCATACATTGCAAATGATTTTAAACTTGAGTCAAATCTATCTTATGAGCCTCAAAACGCACTCTTTGGCGGAACTATCGGCGATGAGATAATCAGAGAGCTTCTTGATGAAGTCTTAAACAGAAAAATTAACTTTTTTAGTTGTGAGATAGGTTATGACCAACAAGATAAAATACGAAACTATTTAAACAATAAGCCACTCAAAAAGTTAGAGTTTTATAAAGATTTTAGCGATTTTGACAGAGGTTTTACATTAGGGTTATAATCTTTGAAAAAGAACATTTATATAGATTTTAGTTATTTAATTACATTGGCTGCAACATTTGGCGCAGTAATTGTTTTGGGTGCATTTGTTGCTCCGGTTGTTTTTCATACAGAAAATATTTTGCAATCCGCTATACTGGATAACTACAACGCAGGAATTATTATGGGTGAGATTTTTCACCGTTTTAGCTACTGGGTATATTTTTTAGCATTTTTTGTTCTATTTTACGAGTTAATTATGTATAAAAAAGGGCAGAGAGATTCAATCATCTTTGCTAGCTCTGTTAGCGTTGTTTTTTCCGCTTTGATGTTTAGTGCAGTCTATTCGCCAAATATAATCTCTATGCAAAGATTGGGCGCAGAGGCTACCCAGAGTGATACTTTTAGAAATATTCACTTAGCAAGCGAGCTTGATTTTAAAATACTTGCTACTGCTCTGTTTGTGCTTTTTATAAGAAGATTGATGCTTCTTAGACTTTCATAATATAACTTTTTCTTTTAATACTTGATATTAATCAAGTTTGTTGTGTTCTAAATATATTATGATTTTGCTAATATAACTTTCAAGGGGCTCGTATGAAAAGTATATTAAAAAAGGTAATAGTAAGCGGGTTGACATTATTGGCAGTTTTATAACTGCTGATAGAAATTATTCTTCTACAAAAAATAGCCAAATTTCAAATTTATCACTTAATCATTCATACAAACACTTTAGGATAAAATAATAAAAATTATTATCCAAAGCGGTCTTATGTTAATAAAAATCCTTATCACTTTTTCTCTTTTTTTCTGCATATCAACTTTAAGTGCGGATAGTTTTACAAAATCTGCAACAATAAAACCTGAGTTGCTTCAAGACGGTGCACAAAAAGAGTGGTGCCCAGTTTGCGGCATGAGCATTGAGGCTAACTACAAAACATCACACGCTTCAAAAATCAACAATCACACAAATAGACAATACTGCTCAATGAGATGTTTGGCAGTTGATATGCAAGAGTATAAAATAAGTAGTAACGATGTAAAAGTTGTAGATGTTGTAACTCAAAAACTTATATATGCAAAAAGTGCTTTTTATGTTGTAGGCTCGGATATAAAAGGAACAATGTCGAAAATTAGCAAACTTGCATTTTCAAACAAAGAAGCAGCAGAAGATTTTAGTATAGAAAACGGCGGGGAGATTGTCGACTTTAAAGCAGCTCTAAAAATGGCGCAAGACTCTTTAAGCTCAGATATTGCGATGGTGGATAGCAAAAAAAATAAACAAGTCTATGCAATGGGCGAGAAGATATTTGAGAAAAAGTGTAAAAAAAAGATAAATATAAACTCTTACTTGCAGATAAATGAGTTAAAAGCAGATATAAGAGATAAAAAACTTTGCGGTGAACTTCAAGAGGGTGAGCTTCAACCGTTAGCTCTTTACCTCTGGGAAGTTAAAAGATTTGGAGATTTAAAGAGTATTGGTGACACTATTAGTGTTAGCAAAGATGAAAAATGTCCAATCTGCGGAATGTTTGTATATAAATATCCAAAATGGTCGGCTCAAATATTTTATAAAGACGCCCATTTCTCATTTGACGGCGTAAAAGATATGATGAAGTACTATTTTACCCATAAAGACGGTATCTCAAAAATATTAGTCAGTGACTACTACTCACAAAAAGCGATAGATGCAACTAAAGCTTACTTCGTCATAGGCAGTGATGTTTATGGACCAATGGGGGATGAGCTGATACCTTTTAAAAGCGAGAGTGAGGCAAAAACTTTTAACATGGATCACAAAGGTCTTAAGATATTAAAGTTTGAAGATATTAAAGCCAAAGAAGTTAATAAGCTAGATGAATAAAAAAAGCAGATCTATTTTTTACACTTTTTTAGCTCTTGGAGGAGTTTTTTGCATAGAGGTTATATATCTGCAATCAGCAAAAAGCATGAATGCTCAGATGTTGAACTCAAAAATAGCTTTTAACACTCTTGTTGGACTTCCAGACTTGGCAATCTCGACAGAAGCAACATATGTCAGACACAGAAGCATGAGTGATATGTTTTCAATATACAAAGATGACGCAACTCTAAGAGAGTATTTCCCATCCACATTTAGCTACGCGCACTCCAATATCATAAATAAAAAGAGCTTAAATGCGAACTAAAATCAATATATATCTTCTTGAGTATGCGATTAACTCACTGCTTAGACAAAAATATAAAACGCTTTTTATAACTCTTGTTTTAACTACTCTTATATTTTTGCTATCATCCATTTTCTTTATAACAAACTCCATAAAGTATGAGTTGCAAAGCACGGTTGATTCACTTCCAGAGATAATAGTCCAAAAGATTAATGGCGGTCGTCATTATGATATTGAAGTAAGTGCAGCAGATGATATTTTAGCGATAACCGGTGTAGAGAGTGCTGTTGCAAGGATTTGGGGATACTACTACTTTGAAAACGCAGGAGTAAACTTTAGTGTTGTCGGTATTGATGAGTATGAAGAGCAGTATAAAAACTCTCTTACAAATGTTGCAAAAACACTCGATTTTAGCGCTTCGTCAATGATTCTCGGAGCAGGTGTTAAGAAAATTATGAATGAAAATTACTACAAAGAGTATTTTAACTTTATAAAACCAGACGGAACACTCAAGAGAGTAGATATCGGCGGAGTTTTTGACGCTGATACAGAGTTAGAGTCAAATGATGTGATAGTTATGAGCAAAAAGAGTGTCAGGGAAATTTTTGACATGTCGGAAAATAAAGCTACCGACATAGCTGTAAAAGTTGCAAATGAGGATGAGATTGCCACCGTTGCTTTAAAGATTAAACTTTTATATCCAGATAGCAGGGTAATAACAAAAGATGATTTAAAAATAAGCTATCAAAATATTTTTGACTATAAAAGCGGAATTTTTTTAGCACTCTTTGTTGTATCGCTCTTTACTTTTTTTATAATTATATATGACAAACTAAGCGGACTTAGCGGTGAAGAGAAGAGAGAGATAGGGGTTTTAAAAGCAATCGGCTGGAGAGTTGATGATGTTTTAAGAGAGAAATTTTATGAGGGCTTTGTTGTCTCATTTTTTTCCTACATGTCAGGAGTTATTTTAGCTCTCTTTTTTGTCTATATGCTAAAAGCTCCGCTTCTTCAAAACATATTTACAGGCTACTCGCAGTTAAAAACCTCATTTACGCTTCCATTTGTATTTGATATGCAAACACTTGCACTTATCTTTTTTTTAAGTGTTCCAATATATATAGCAGCGACGATAATTCCTTCATGGCGAAGTGCTACCCTAGAAGCCGATGAGGTTATGAGATGATGATTGAACTAAAAAATATAACAAAAATATATGAAATAAACAAAAATAATATAGTTACTGCTTTAGATAGTATAAACCTAGAGATAAAAGAGGGTGAGTTAGTAGTTTTAAAAGGAGCAAGCGGAAGCGGGAAAAGCACGATTCTCTCACTTGTAGCCTCGCTTGCCAAACCTACTAGCGGAGAGGTTGTAGTGGACTCAAAAAGAGTCTCTAAGCTACTGGATAATTTTGCGTCTGATTTTAGACGCGACAACATAGGCATAATATTTCAAAAATATAACCTTATTCCTGCCCTTAGCGTAAAAGAGAATATTATTTTGCCGCTTGTTCCTCTAAATTTACGTGTAGAAGAGATTGAGGAGAAATTAAGAAGAGTTTTAAAGATGTTTCATATAGAGCATAAAGAGAATCAGCTTGTTAAAAATCTCTCAGGAGGGGAACAGCAGAGGGTTGCAATTGCAAGAGCAAATGTAAATAATCCTAAAATAATTTTGGCAGATGAGCCAACGGCAAATCTTGATGAGAAGCTCTCTTTATCTTTTATTGAGATTCTAAAGGAGCTCAAAGCTGAGGGTAAAACTATAGTTGTAGCAACACACGACCCTCTCTTTTTTAACCTTGAGATTGTAGATAGAGTAGTAGAGATTCATCTGGGAGCTCTGCTTTAGATGATTTTAACTCCGGAAGTTTTAGCCATACTGATTTTAAATGCGATATTTGCTATTTTTGGGACGGTTGCATTTGTCTTAAGCGTTAAAATTTATCTAAATTGGGATATAAACTCTACATCGACAGCTCAGTACCGCCTAGAGAAGCAAAGTACTCTGGCGACAACAATTATAAAATATATTTTTTCAATAAAGGTACCGCTTTTTATATTTTTTATCTTTACTCTTGATAAGATTTCAAATGTACTAACAGGCGCAATGTGCGCTGCGGGTGTAGTTGATGCAACAGAGCAGGGCGCATATTTAATTGTTTTAAAAATTATAAATCTCTATCTGTTTGCACTTTGGTTAAAACTCAACGCTGAAGATGTAAAAGATAGAAATCAGCCACATACAAAATTAAAGTTTGGATTCTTTGCGTTTATCTTTTTTCTATTTATAGTTGAGGTTATTCTAGAGTGGGTAATGTTTAATGCAATAGAGATAGACAAAATGGTTAGCTGTTGCGGCAGCATCTACTCAAGCTCTGCAAACTCTGGTATATCTTCTATTTTTTCTCTAAGCACAGCTGCTCTTTTGGCTCTTTTTTACGGAAACTACCTATTAATAGTCTTATTCTATTTTTTAAAAAAAAGATATCTTTTTGCGATAACAAATATGTTGTTTGTCGTGATTGCCATAATTGCTCTGATACTGTTTTTTGGAACATATATATATGAACTTCCATCACACCATTGTCCATTTTGCTTCTTACAGAGGGATTATTACTATATTGGTTATTTAATATACGGTATGCTTTTTGTAGGGACATTTTATGGTTTAGTTGTTGGTTTTTTTAAAGAATCGATATTAAGTTACAAAATATCACTTTTATTTAATTCTCTTTATGCTATATTGTTGACATTATTCGTGGTAGTGTATTATGCAAAAAATGGTGTTTTGCTTTAATTAAATTTTTAACTTATTATGAGGTATTAAAATAATAGTATGAGAGTACATTTAAAAAATATAGTTCTTTTTCAAAATGTTGATGAAGAGACGATAAAAAAGATAGAGCATTTTACAACCGAGCACAAAGTATCTAAAGAGAATATCGTTTTTTATGAGGGTGATGAGCCAAAATACCTCTATCTTCTGGTAAAAGGTGTTATCAAACTCTACAAAACATCATCAAATCATAAAGAAGTGGTGCTTAAATATTTTCATGACAATGAACTTATTGGGGAAGTTGCAAACTTTGAAGGTATGCCATATCCCGCAACCGCAAAAGCATATAGTGATGTAGAAGTTTTAAAAATTGATTTTGAAAAATTAAAAGAAGTTATTTTTTCTAACCCAAATTTAGCATTTAACATACAAACATCTTTGATAAAAAAGATTAAAAATCTTGAAAACATTATATCTACAAACTTGGTTTTGGACTCAAAAGAGAGAGTTGCAAAATATATATATAACCATGCAGGTGATTTTTTTGAGACAAAAAATATTGAAATAGCGGAGATATTAGGTGTTTCTCCTGAGACACTCTCTAGAATTTTAAAGTTTTTTAAAGACCATGACATAATAAATGTCAAAAAAAAGTTTATAGACAGGGATGCCCTCATTCAATATTTTTAAGCTAAATTTATAATTACTGATTTATATCAACACGATAGCGTCTATGCTTAGTTAAAATGTGCAAATTTTAATTTTGGAGCAGATATGCGCTATATCTTTTTACTTACATTTGCAATGTTGTTTGCAAACTCACTACAAGCAAACGAGAGTAAAGTTTGTCAAAAATGCCATCCGATTATCTATGAAGAGTATTATGAATCTTCTCACCGCAATGCTTCTATTTACAACAATCCTATTCATAAAGCAATGTGGGATAAACATCCAAAAGATGAAAAAGGCTATACATGTGCAAAGTGTCACTCTCCAAGCGATATTGAAGCGCTAAAAAGCGGTAAACTTGCAAAAAATGAAACCCAAGTACAAGAGCCAATCTCTTGTATCTATTGTCATAGCATAAAAGATGTGGAAGAGGGTGATAGCTCAAATACAAATATTACTACTGGTAAAATAAAAGAGTTTTATACGGCTGAAAAAGGCAAAAAAGGCAAAGCAGAGTACGAAACAACAAAGTCATGGTTTGGGCTTGTAAAAGAGTCTAAGAGCTCACCGTACCATAAAATTGATTATGACAATGAGAACTTTTATAACGGAAATGTTTGCATGGGCTGTCATTCACATACAAATAATGAGCATAGTTTTGATATAACAATGCTTGATGCCAAAATAGATGAAAAAGATAAAAACAGCTGTATTACATGCCATATGCCGCAGGTTCTTGGGACAAAAGTAACAATTAATGAGACTAAAACCCATGCTTATCACGGCATTGCAGGAATATACCATATGAACAAAAATATGGGAGAGTATATTGAGTTTAAACTCTCTAAAAATAGCGGTAACTTTAGTGTAGAGGTAATAAACAAATCAAATCATGCACTTTTTGGTCAAGCATTTAGGCAGGGTATTTTAAAAGCACAAATAAATAGAAGCGGAAAAATAATAGAGTTAGAGCCTTTTATCTTTGAGAGAATCTTAGCAAAAGATGGCGTAGAGGTTATGCCGTGGGATGCAAAAGAGACACTAAAAGACACTCTTGTTTACGCAAAAAGAGATGTCGTGTTTAAAGAATCTCTGCAAAAAAATGACAAGTTAGTATTGACACTTGGTGTGCAGCGAATCTCCAAAGAAGGTGCTAAAAAACTTGGGTTAGATGCCAATCAAGAGCTAACAAAGTTTAGAGTTTTAAAAAGTGAGAAATTTAATTTCTAAATAATTTATAATTTTACTTTTATATAAATAGTAGTTTGCTAGAATGTGTATATCGTAGGAGCTAAAATGAGAAGTGATATACATATTTTAATGGTTGAAGACGACCTTGTTTTAGCGGAGTTACTAACCAATTATCTTGCAAATTGCAGTATGAGTGTTGAAGTAAACTGTGACCCGACAACTGTTATCGAGCGTCTTGAAAAAACTCATTTTGATTTAATTATACTTGATTTGACCCTGCCAAAAATGGATGGGCTTTTTCTTTGTGAAAAAATTTCTAGTACATTTGACATACCGATTATTATCTCCTCTGCAAGAGATGAAGTTAGCGATAAGGTCTTAGGACTTGAAAAAGGAGCCGATGATTATCTTCCTAAACCATATGATCCGCGTGAATTGGTAGCTAGAATACATGCAATGCTTCGTAGAAAGAAAAACTCTCTATCTTCATCTTTATCCTTATCAGAGGAGGAGAACTACGCAGATTTTAAAATAGATAAAGCAAAAATGATAATTTATCATGAAGAGTCTCCACTGGATTTGACTGTGGCTGAGTATGGGATACTATCTCTTTTTTTAAAGCAGCGCGGAATTGTGCTAAGCAGAGGAGTTATCTTAGATGGTGTTCATGGATTAAGCTGGGAGAGCGATGAGAGAAGCATTGATGTGATTATTAGCAGACTTCGCTCTAAACTATTTGATAATTCTCGCTCACCAAAATACATTGAATCGATTCGCGGTATTGGTTACAGGATGAAAACATGAATAAAAACTCAATTCTATTTAGAATAAGTCTCTTTTTTTTACTGGCATTTCTTGCAATGACAATACTTTTTAAGATGATGTACGATTATGAGTTTATTTCTGTAAAAGAGAATCTGAAAGTCCACTATCATAAAGTTGCCAAATCGGTAATGCTTTGGCATATCGGTAAAGACACAAAAGAGGAGCTTATAGATAATTTAAAAAAACAAAATATAGAGATAGTAAATGATAAAAAGTTGTATGAAAATATTGTTAAAGAGAAAAAATTTGAGAGTATATCGTGTGGTATGCAAAATTTTGATCTCTATGAGAAAGACAACTATAGATATATGATAACTCCGCAAAATACGGGGGAGATGCTTTTAAAAGATTTAAGAACAGAGCCAATTGATGTTTATTATATGTGGCTGCTTTATGGGGCGTTCGTATTGGTTCTTTTTGCTCTTTTTCTCTCAATTGCAATTAGTATCTATCCGCTAAAACATCTTCAACTTCAAATTCGCCGCTTTGGCGAGGGAGAGATGGATTTAGATTTGGCATCGAACAAAAATGATGAAATAGCTGAAGTTTCAAACGAGTTTGACAAAGCAGTTAGTAAAATAAAAGGAATGATGAACTCCAGAGCTATTTTTTTAAGAAATATAACACACGAGCTAAAAACACCTATAACAAAAGGGCAGCTTTCATTAGAATTTTTGGAATCTTCACGCACAAAAGAGATTCTTACAAATGTTTTTATGCGCCTAAATCTTTTAACTAGAGAGTTTTTGCAGATTGAAAATGTAACGGCTTGTGATTGCCAGATAAACAAAAACAGTTATCACCTTGCAGATATTTTGGATAACGCGGTTGATTTGCTTTTTTTAGAATTAGGAAGTATAAAACATAATATTGATAACCGCAGTGTTGAAGTTGACTTTGAGCTTATGAGTATTGTTTTTAAAAATCTTCTTGATAATGGTCTCAAATACTCTGATGATGCTACTGTTTTTGTCAATTTAGAGGGAAATGAGCTCTCTTTTTGTAGCAAAGGGAATGAGATGCAAAACTCGCTTGAGTACTATATACAGCCATTTACAAAGTGTGATGTGAATACTGGGGAGAGTTTTGGGCTTGGACTATACATTGTCTATTACATATTGGATAAGCACGGTTATAAGCTCTCATATAAACATGAAAATGGAGTAAACTGTTTCATTGTTCATTTATAAAATTTACAGTTGTTAACAATCTGTTAACAAAAAATTAACATCTTATTTATATTATTTTCTTATACTACATTTATGAAGTTTAAGTAAAAGTATCGTGTAGGTGCAATTTAGACTACATTAAAAATCTAAAAAGGGTTATAAATGAAAAAAGCAATAAAATTGTCATTAGTAGCAGGATTGTTTGGATGCACAATGGTTCAAGCGGCGGATGTTGTAATTGACGGTTATAGAGGCGGAACTCTTGACTTGATGTTAAAGGGTATTTATGTTATAGATGATGAAAAAAATGGCTGGGCACCAAGTAACGGCGCCGGCTATTTGGTGAAACTAAAGTATGAGACGCCTGATGTTTGGATGGACGGTCTTAAAGCAGGTGTCGGTGTATATGTAAATGGTGACGCCGGTTTAACTAAATGGGATGAACCTACAAATAAAGGTGCAGGCGGTTTGGTTGTTGATTTTGAAGGTGCTTCAAAAGCTTTAATGGGCGAATTATATGTGTCATACAAAAACGAGTACATTGATGCAAAATTTGGCCGTCAAGAGTTAGATACTCCACTTACAAAGATTCAAGTATCTCTTATGCCAAACTTCTATGAAGCATATATGTTAGGTGCAAATGTAGCTGAGGGTCTTCGTTTGACTGCCGGTCAAATTACAAAGATTGCATTTGGTTCTCGTGCGGCAGCTGACTATGGGTTAATAGGCGAGGCTACGACAACTGGTGGAGCGGTTGTAAAATTTTTGGAAAATGCTGGAACCGGTCAAACACATGAATCTGCAAAGTTTTACAATATTGGTAAAGCGGCCGGTTTAGCTGACACAAATGGTCGTACGGTTATTGGAGCGACATATACAGGTATAAAAAATCTAAAAGCTGATCTTTGGGCATACCACTCAGATGATATAGCAAATGATTACTATGCTGAACTGGGCTATAACATTCCAGTTACTGAAGACATGAAAGTAAAACTTAATGCTCAATACTTAATGCAAAAAGATACCGGCGATAGTTTAGCTGGTGAGAAAGATTTCAGTATGTTGGGAGCTATGGTTGCATTAGAGGGTAAATCTTGGGGTGTTTATGCAGCTGCAAACAAATCCGGTGATGAAGATAGTGTTGCTGCACAAAAAGGGTATTTCAATGCTTGGGGAGCTGATCCTGCATACACTAGCACAATTTTCTCAAGAAATGCTTATAGAGATGATGTAGACGCATATAAAATCGGCGGTCATTACATTATAATGAAGGGTCTTAAGTTTATGGTTGATTATGCAGAGTATGGCAAATCTGATACAATTGTTAGTACACTACAAGCTACAGATGATGCGTATGAAATTGATATCGCGTTAAATTACAAGTATAACAAAAATTGGTTTTTTAGAGTCTTTAATGCAAAACGCGTGAGTGAGTATAACGGTGATTTGGCTGGCGGTCTTATTGAAAGAAGACAAGATCACTACCGTGCTGTTGTAGCATATAACTTCTAACTTTTCTCCTACAAGGTTGCTGGGTTTAATATAACCTAGCAATAAATTCTCCTGTTTTTTCTTTATAGGCTCTCTTATCAAGAGCCTATATTATCAAATATTTGTTATTCCATTTCCATTGAAGCTTCAATAGCTGAAATTACTTTTTTCTCCAATTTAACTAGCATAGGATATGCTTTAGAATCTTTAGGAGCCGAAGTCGGACGCGCATAAAGAACTGAAGTTTTTCCATCTTTTTCTGTTAATGTAATTCTTATTGGACAAAAAGCCATCATATCTGAATCAGAATTGATGATGCCGTTTCCAAGCATACCGTTACATGCAACAAGCGTTTTAACCGCAGTTAATCCAGCCGTGTTAAAATCAGCACCAAATTTTTTATCTAAACCTTTCGCTTTAAACTCATCTAAAATATCCAGTTGCCAAACAACGACAAGTTGTTCCGTTTTAAATTTAGCAAGTATATTTGCTAAAACTTTATCGACCGGACTATTGTAAACCACTTTATAAACATTACTCTCTGCCGCCCAAAGTGACAAGCTTAGTAAACACATAATTAGAATTTTTTTCATTAACACATCCTTTAATTTGACCTTATTTTAAGGCTTTGATGCTAAATCTCTTTTTCAAGAAATTTATTGTTATAAGTATATGTGGTTTGTATGAATTAGATGTTAATTTTTTGTTAATGCAGTGTTAATAAACATCATCAGTACAAAGCTCCGATGATGTTTGTAGAAAGTGTTTAAAATTTAGTCTTGTTGTATTCTTAAATAAGATGGCAAATCTAAATGAGAGCCATCAAAATCCCCACCTACAACCAATCTTGGACGAATTTTTGCAATCGGTGAAGGAGAATCACTAACAAAACTTTCGTTATTTGAACTTGAAGAATTTAAATCCTTTTCAAATCCAGTTGCAATTATTGTTATTTTAATGTAATTTTCAGGAAGTGATTCATCAGTAGAAGTACCAAAAATAACATCAGCATCTTCGTGAGCACTCTCTTGAACTACAACCATAGCGTCAGATATTTCTATCATAGAGAAATTAGGGTGCATATTAAAGTGCACAAGAACACCCATCGCGCCGTTTATAGACACATTGTCAAGAAGAGGAGACTCTATTGCCGCTTTTATAGCTTCATAAGCTGCATTTTCTCCCTCGTATTCGCCAACGCCCATAAGTGCCATACCTTTATGACTCATAACTGTTTTTAAGTCAGCAAAGTCAAGGTTGATGTCATTGTCACCGTTGGATAAAATTACACCGGCTGTTCCGCTAACGGCTTGAGCTAAAACACTGTCAACAATTTTAAAACTGTCTTTAATACCGAGCTTTCTATCAATTATCGAGAGCAGTTTATCATTTGGTATAACAACTATTGAATCGCTCTCTTTTTTTAACTCTTCAAGTCCTGCTTTTGCAAGTTTTAATCTTTTAGGTGCTTCAAATCCAAAAGGTTTTGTTACAATTGAAATAGTTAGCGCATTTAGCTCTTTAGCAATTTTAGCAACAACAGGAGCGGCTCCGGTTCCAGTTCCACCGCCAAGACCGGCAGAAATAAACACTATATCAGCGCCTTGCAAGGCTGCTTTAATCTCTTCATAGTTTTCTAGCGCAGATTCTTTGCCAATATCTGGTTTCATACCGGCACCAAGACCCTTTGTTAGTTTAACGCCTATTTGAATAGCAGTTGCGTTAACTGTATCTTTTAAGGCTTGAGCATCAGTGTTTATCATTATCATTTCAATGCCTGTAACACCATTTTTAATCATATGACCAATCATATTACCGCCACCACCACCGACTCCGACAGCTACAATTCTCGCTCCACTTGCTTTACATGCTTCTTCTATTAAAAATGGTTCCATATTTTCTCCTTAAAATAACTGTGTTGCCCAGTTCCAAAATTTGCTAAATGCTCCAGCTTCATCACCCTTTTTCTCCTTTTTTAATCCAATACTAATCATTCCAACTTTTTTTTCATTGTGAAGTTGAGGAGTGGGAATGTCATGTTCATCAGTAAGATTAATAGTGCTTTGTTCAGTAAATATTTCATTTGAATGCCTTACTCTTTTGTTTACATCTATCTCATACCGAGTGTATGGAGCTGCCGCATACATAACAAGTCCTACCGCACTTGAATATTCTGGCGAACGGAGATTATCAAAAAGTCCGTTCATCTCTTTTGGTTTAGCAAGACGAACAGGAATAGAACCAAAAGTTGCAACTGCTAACTCTCTTATCCCTTCCATTTGAGAAAACCCGCCTGTTAGCACTACTCCGGCGCCAATTTTATCTTTTAGTCCGCTGTTTTCAATAAACTGAGCCAAAATCATCAGCGTTTCTTCAACTCTTGCATAGACAACATTGTGTACAACTTCAAGAGAAACTTCATGTGTTGTGTGTTCGTCACCGATTATAGGAAGTTCAATTAAATCATTACTTGGCGTTAGCAGTGAACCATAATTTAGTTTTACGCTATCTGCAATATTTAATGGTGTATGAAGTGCCATAGATAAATCACTTGTTACATGGTTAGAGCCAACTCCCAAAAAGTCATTGTATCTAAGTGAGTTTCCTGAATGAATAATAATATTGCTTGTGCTTCCACCCATATCAATCAGTGCAACACCTAACTCTTTTTCATCATCATTTAATGTGGCAATTGAAGATGCATAACCGGCAAGTACGATATTTTCAACTTCAATACCGGCACCGAGAATGGCTTTTTTAAGGTTGTTTAAGTTTGATTTTTGAGTTGTAATAATATGTGTATTAACTTCAAGTCTTGAAGCGTTCATTCCAAGTGGATCTTCAATAAAATCTTGGTCATCAACTTTGAAATTATAAGGAAGTGCATGCAACACTTCATACTCGTTTGGTATATTTGCGTTATAGAGAGAGGTTTGTATAACTCTTTCTATCTCTTTAAAACTAACTTCTTTGTTTTGAATATTAACAATACCGCTAGAATTTAAGCTTTTTGTATAAGCTCCGGAGATAGACACTATCGCAGCTTTAACTTCGCTTCCAGAGACTCGTTTAGCATCATTTAGTGCACTTTTAATAGATTTTGAAGCAAGCTCTATATTAGTAATGCTTCCTTTTTTGAGACCCTGTGCTTTAGAAACACCGGCCCCAATTATAGATATTGAGTTATCGTTATCTATCTCAGCGATAATTGCACATATTTTTGTTGAACCAATATCAATGGCTAAAACAGTTCTGCTCAACTTAGAGTCCTTGGATGAAAATCTCAGTTTTGTACTTGCTTTGTAGGTTTTTAATCAACCCTTCACTAAACATAGCACTTTTTAATCTAACAATCGGATTGTTTTGATCAGTGTTAGTGTTAGTAAGCAGTTTTTGTTCCAATATATTATACATAACAATATTTCCACTCTCTAAAGTAATAAATCCTCTTTTATTTTGAGTTGTAAAGAGCGTAGCTAAAAATTCTTTTGCATTTTCGCCACTTAAATCAGTTAGTTTGTTATAGTCATTTCCTGTGATAAAATCAG
The DNA here is from genome assembly GCA_942493175.1 of Sulfurimonadaceae bacterium. Classification (GTDB taxonomy): domain Bacteria; phylum Campylobacterota; class Campylobacteria; order Campylobacterales; family Sulfurimonadaceae; genus Sulfurimonas. Next base: position 1,368,128 of record OW818672.1, on the reverse strand, counting down.
TCGTTGTTCCGTTAAATGTAGAAAATGAGTTTTTTGCTATCTCTAACAGTTTCGCTTTTTTTTGTTCACCGACATAGAGATAAAGAATATCATTTTTAGCATCTTCATAACTTTTAGCTTTAGGCTGATTTACTTTTACAAGTTCAAATGTGAAATAATCTTCGCCAACCATAATAGGTTTAGAAAAGGGAGATGCAGTTGTTAATTTTGATATTATTTCAAAAGCATCAATGCCAAAAGGATTTTTTGTAGGAGATATGGTTAAAGTTTGTATATCCATACCCGCAGCTTCACCTTTTTTGTATGCAATATATGTTTTTAACGCCTCTTTTTTAGTCTCTTTTGCATCTAACTCCGTTTTTATTTTATCTTTAGCAGCATCAAGTGACAATATTTTTCCATCACTATCTTTGAAATTGTTTTTGTTTTCGTTATAGTACTCATTTAGTGTTGCTGTGTCGTACTCTTTAGAAATTTTTGCCTGTTTAATAAACTTTAAATCATAACTGATTTCTGTCATAAAATCGTTTTTCTTACTTTCCCAAAATGGTTTTAAAAACTCATCTGATGTATCAATGTTGATTATATTTGTATCTAAAACTTTATAATTTATTTTATCGGCAATGTTAGTAGCAGTGTCTAAAATTTTTAGTTCACTATCTTTTACTTCGATTGGAAGAAGTTTAAGAGTTTTTTTAATCAATATATCTTTTTTTATACCAGCTTCGTACTCTTTAATGCTTAGGTTGTTTTTTAAGAGAATTTCTTTATATAACTCTTTATCAAAAACACCATCTTTGTGAAAGTAATCTTGCGCTTTTATCTCATTTAATAACTCGGCATCACTAACTTGCAAATCATAAGATGCAGCTAAATTTAATACAAGAGCTTGTTGCGTCAACTGCTTAAGTGCTTGAGCTTTAAGCCCAAAACTTTTAGCTTTTTCTTCATCAAACGCCCCTTGAAACATTTGAGAATATTGAGCATAAAGATTAGAATAGCTCTTTTGCAGTTCGCCCCCAGTTATCTCGATGCTTCCAACTTTTGCTACTGCTCCGGCTTTGTCACCGTAACCATATTGACCCCAACCTACAAACCCAGCTCCGACGAAAGCGATAGTGGAAATCCAGATAGTTATAATAAGATATTTTTTGTGTCTTTGCATCCAAGTAATCATTGAGTTAATAGCCTTGTTTATGATATTTTTGTAATTTTAGGTAAATTCGTATTAAACCTTGATAAAGAGAAGTTATACTTGCAAAAGTGTTTGATTGACAAAACTAAGAGAAATGTAAATGAAAAAACTGTAAAATCGACTCAGATATAGCTAAAAAAGGATTTTTTATGAATAAGATTGAAAAATATTCAAATATTGAAAAAGAGTTGCCAAAATTACCAGAAGTCTTATTAAATACTATTCAAGCTGATGTTTTAGAGATAAAAAGTATTGATAAATCGTGTAAAAAATATCTTAATGCATGTTCTAAAATAGCAGAGTTTAAAGATGCATATTATGTTGTTTTCTCAAAATATATTGATAAAGATAATCACAAATATGAAAAATTTATATTTTTGGGCAAAGAGGGAGAGGAACTTTTTGATGTAAGCGGAACAGAGATGGAACTCTATGGTTTGCTTGCATGTACAAATCTTAATTATACCGAAGAGTATGAAGCTTTAATCTCAAAACAATGAATAATTTAGAGTTAAAAAATAGGGATTTGGATGTTTTATGGCATCCTTGCACCCAGATGAAAGACCACGAAACACTCCCGTTAATTCCAATAAAAAAAGCACACGGAGTACATTTAGAAGATTTTAACGGCAACTCTTATATAGACGCAATTAGCAGTTGGTGGGTAAATCTATTCGGACATACAAACAGTTATATAAATAAAAAAATCAAAGAGCAGCTGGATACTTTAGAGCATGTAATACTTGCAGGTTTTACACATGAGCAAGTTGTAAAGTTGTCAGAGAGGTTAGTAAAACTAACACCGGATGGACTTAATAAGTGTTTCTATGCGGACAATGGCTCAAGTGCCGTTGAAGTTGCCCTGAAGATGAGTTTTCATGCACATAAAAACAGCGGCAAAAACAGAAAACTTTTTGTCTCTCTTACTAACTCGTATCATGGCGAGACGATAGGTGCCCTAAGTGTGGGAGATGTAAAACTATATAAAGGTACCTATGAGCCTCTTTTGATTAGGAGCATACAAACGTCTGTTCCAAAAGATATGAGCATAGAAGCGGCAAATGAGGCTGCAGCAGAGTTTGAGAAGCTATGCAGAGAGAAGTCTGAAGAGATAAGCGCCATAATCTTAGAGCCATTAGTTCAGGGTGCTGGTTCTATGCATATGTATCATAAAGAGTTTTTAGTTTTAGTGCGTGATATTTGCAACAGATATGACATTCATCTTATCGCTGATGAAGTTATGGTTGGTTTTGGAAGAACAGGAGAGATGTTTGCGTGTCAAAGTGCTAACATAACACCGGATTTTCTTGTTTTATCAAAAGGGTTAACGGGCGGTTATCTGCCACTCTCCGTTGTGCTGACAACCAATGAGATTTATGCTAAATTTTACTGCGATTATAACGAGCATAAAGCTTTTTTGCACTCTCACAGTTATACCGGAAATGCGCTTGCTTGTGCTGCTGCCAATGCCACTCTTGATCTGTTTGAGAGAGATAATGTTATAGAAGAAAATAAAAAAACTGCTAAACATATGGGTGACAAATTAGAAAAATTTAAAGAGTTGAAAAATATTGCATCCGTTAGACAAACAGGTATGATTTGTGCGGTAGAGTTAAAAGGGTATAAATCAGAAGATAGAGTAGGGTTAAATATTTATCAATACGGACTTGATAACGGTGTGTTATTGCGTCCTCTTGGACATGTTATTTACTTTATGCCGCCATACATCATAACAAATGAAGAGATTGATAAGATGATGGATACCGCATATGAGGCTATAAGGCTTCTTTCTTAGTCAAAGGCCGTGTCATTTTTTGTATTATCAAGCAAAAGCAGTCTGCAGCTTTTCTCTATAATTGCAATTTTTTTTGCCATTTCATGAATATCTCTGTTAAAAGTGTAAACCCCATAACCTCGAATAACCATTATGTCTGTTTTACGGCTTTGAAAGTAGTATGCTATCTCACTACTTGCTCTCTCATACCAGTCATCAAAATTTCTAGGGTCAACAATTTCTAATGAGCCGATTTCCGTATATCCGAAATAGTCTTTTGGCGTTATGATGTTATGGTCAAGCGAATAGGCCGTTGTAAAAGGAGGCATACTAAAGCAGATAAACTTTGCATCTGATATCTGAGAGTAGATACTTTGATGAATGTTTGCATCAATGCTTGCCTGATTCCATCTGTAATCTTTTTTAAAGTCAAGTTCTATAAGATTGCTATCGTTTATTGCATCAAAAATAGCCTCTTTTGAGTTGATAATAAACTTATTTGACTCTGTTTTAGCAGATATAGAACCATGATATATACCGAAAAAATCTTTTCTAAACATTGATAAAGCTAAAGTAGATAGTTTGTTTTTAAGGTGTTCTCTGTTCATTGAATTCGCTTGTAATATTTTATTAATCTAAGTTTATCATAAATTTTCTGTTAACTTTTTGTACTTAAAAAGACTATTGCTTAACTTCATCAAAAAAAAGTTTTCTGTTTTTTTCAAAATTTTCAATCAATGTTGTAAAGCAATTTCCCAATTCTCGTATTATCTCAATATTTGGCTCTATGTATATCTTGTTTCCCTTTTTTTGCATCTTTATAATATTTGCTTCACGCAGTAGTTGCAGATGTTTTGATATCGTAGGCAGAGAAAAATCAAAATGCTGTGCAATTGTAGTTACGCATGTGGTATGTGGATTGGTATTTTCTTTTGGACCTTTTTCGTCAATAGAACATGTATAGCCACCGGTAAAAACATTTTTAAAAATCAAAAAACGGGTTTCATTTCCAAGAGCTTTAAATATTTTAATTTTTTGTTGCATATCTAACATTTTTTTCCTTGACAAATAGTTGGAATAATTATAACATAGCAATAGCTATTTAGTTAAATGCCTAAATACACAAATAATATTTAAAAGGCTTAAAATGAAAAAAATAGCGGTAAATATTCTATATTGTGCAGGGTTGCTCTTAGCATTTTCTCCTGTTCTTGTACATGCAGATGCAAAAATGGAGCTTATAAATGAGGCGAAAAAAGAGGTTGGAGAAATCACTCCGCAGGAGCTAAAGAGTATGTTTGAGGATGAGAAGAGTGTTGTGATTCTTGATGTTAGAGAGACAGAACAAAGAGCAGAAGGTTATATATACGATGATTTTGTTTCTGTTAATACGGTATCAATCACACGCGGAAACTTAGAGTGGGAAGTGGTTAATAAAATATCGGATAAAAATATGGCTATTGTTACATATTGCAGAAATGGCGGAAGAGGTGCTTTGGCTGCACAAACACTTAAAAGAATGGGTTATAAAAATGTAAAAAACCTTAAAGGCGGACTTGCTGACTGGGCAAAAGCTGGTTATGGCGTAAAAACAGATTTGGGTGTAGCTACATTGAATACAAGCAACATTAAATGAAAAATACCGCCCTCAAATTCTTTTTTTTACTGCTGGCTGCTTCCACACTCCATGCAGAGCTTGGTTATGAGGGACAAGTAAGACTTCGATATGAAAGTTTTGATAATATGAACGAAAAGTATTACGGAACAAATCCAAAAGTCGGAGAGAGCCATGATGGCTATCTTATGACAAGAGTGCAACTTGGACTTAAATATAACTTCAACGACAACTGGAGCGCAAAAGTTTCTATGCAAGATGCTAGAGTTTTTGACTGGGGATTTAAGAGCAGTGACTGGGACAACAAAGAGTTTGGGCAGGTCAACAGTACGCAAACAGACTTTTTTGAGCTAGGCAAAACATATTTGGAGTATAAAAACTCCAACTTAACCGTTACTGCCGGCAGACAAAGCATAAGTTACGGTGATTTAAGAGCTTTTGGTCCAGGAGAGTGGAAAAACTCCGGAAAATGGGTTTGGGATGCTGTAAAAGTTTCACTAAAAGAGGGTGAGAATTTTTTAGACTTTTTTTATGGAGCCACCATGCTTCACGACCCTGATGATTTTAGCCTAAACCATCGCCATGGCTATCACGGTGCAGGAGTATATGGACACTATGTTTATAAAAAAGATGCTGCGTTTGAGCCGATTTTAGCCTATAAAATAAAAGACAAAAAAAATGAAATCTACAATTCGCTAGAAAGTTTCTATGCCGGAGCGCGAATCTATGACACCGACTTAGAGAGCTTCTTTTACGATGCTACATATATCAAATCGTTTGGAGATTACACAAAACTAAATAACGAAACAGTTTCTATTGACGGAATTGGTTTGCATATGGACGGCGGATACAACTTTAAATCAATAGATACAAGAGTTGGGTTAGGCTACTCATACGCAAGTGGAGATAACCCAAACACTTCAAATAATGAAAGTTTTGATGCCGTTTTTGGAGCAAGCGACAAGTACTACGGCAGACTTAATCTTATGCAGTGGTCAAACATTAAAGATTATGAGCTTTTTGCCATCTTCACGCCAAATGAAAAAATAAATATTAAGGCAGAGTACCATAAATTTTATGCGGATGAGCAGAGCAACAAGTGGATGAGCTATACGATTGCTTCAATGCAAAACGATCATTACGGAGATGAATTTGATATATTTGGAACTTATAAATACTCAAAAAATATAGATTTACTGCTCGGTGTCGGCTACTTTATGAGCGGAAGTTATATAGAAGAGGCAATGACTAAAAACAGTTTTATTACTGATGATAATGCTTTTGGTTTGGTTGCACAGTTTACATATAGTTTTTAACTTAAAAAAACAAGGAGTAGAAGGTGATTACAATAATACTAAATCATGAGCCTTATGACGGTTCTGATATTACTTGGAATGCTTTGCGTTTAGCTTCAACACTGCATAAAAATGGGGAAAAAGTAAATATTTTTCTAATGAACGATGCGGTTGATATTGCAAGAGATAAAACCACAAAGCCTGAGAGCTATGACCACGATTTGGTTTTAATGCTTAAAAAACTTCACAGTGGCGGTGTGGCGCTGCAAGCTTGCGCAACATGCAATGCAAGATGCGGGATTTTTAAAAATGAACCCTACTTTCATGAGAAAATATCCTCAACTATGCAGGTTCTCTCAGACTGGGTTGTTCAAAGTAAACAGGTTATTACATTTTAAGGCTATTTGAACCAGCTTTTCATCTTCTCGATTGCTGAGTCCAAAACGCCCTCGTGAGGCTTGGACTCTATTCCGAATGACTCTTGAAGTTTATTTAAGAGTTCGCGTTGTTCATCACTTAATTTTTTAGGATATGAGATATTTACCTGCGCAATCAAGTTGCCTTTGCCATGCCCGTGAACATCATCTATTCCTTCGCCCTTAAATACAAAGTGCTGTTTGTCTTTTGTGCCAATATCTAGTTTTAGTTCCAATTCGCCCGTAAGCGATGGTATAGTCAAACTATCTCCAGCAACTGCTTGAGTAAAAAATACCGGAATTGCGATGTAGACATCATTGCCCTCTCTTTGGAAGTGTTTATCTGCTTTTACGCTAAATGTAACATATAAATCACCTCTAGTTCCGCGTTTGCCGATGTTTCCTTTTCCAGAGACTCTAAGACGGTTTCCGTTATCAATTCCTTTTGGAACTTTAATTGTAACATTGCCTCTATCTTCGTGATAGCCGTTACCATCACAGCTTTGGCATGGAGCTGATGGCGCAGAGCCTGTTCCACGGCATGATGGGCAAGTTTGAGAGAATGTCATAAAGCCTTGTTTTATAAAGACTTGACCCTGACCTCTACATTGATTACATGTAGATAATTTGCCATCTTTTGCACCGGTGCCTTTACAGCTTTTACATGAGTTTTTGTATTTAAACTCTATCTCTTTTTCGCATCCAAAAATAGCTTCATTAAAACTAATCGACATGTCAACATTCATGTCAAGATTGTATTTTTCCATATCTGTTGGATTTTGACGACGGCGTGAGCTTCCGCCAAAACCGTTAAACATCTCTTCAAACATTGAGCCTAAGTCTTCAAATCCGCCAGAAGAGCGACCGCGACCGCTCATCCCTTGGAGTCCCTCTTTACCGTATCTGTCGTAAATACTTCTCTGTTTGTCATCACTCAAGCATTGATAAGCTTCGTTGCATAATTTAAATTTATGTTCGGCTTCATTGTCACCATGATTTTTATCAGGATGGTAAATTTTAGCCATCTTTCTATATGCTTTTTTAATTGTTGTTTGGTCTGCGTCTCGTGAAACTTCTAATATTTCGTAATAGCTTAAATCTTGCATATTATATTAAATATCCTAGCATCTAAAATTTTCGCAATTATATCAATTTAAATTTAATGTATGTATAATTGCACTTATGAAACATAACATACTATTTTTAATTGCAATTTTACTTTTTTTTGGTTGTTCAAAGAAACCGGAAGCACCTATTTGCGATGTACCAAAACCTGAGATTGAAAAGTTGTCAAAGCCTGAGTTTATTAAAAGTGAATTTGATGAGTTGCCAAATTGGCATGAAGAGAATTATTTAGAAGCGCTAAACTCTTTTCTTGAGAGTTGTAAAACTACTAAAACAAAAGCGCTATATGAAGAGCTGTGCAAGAGCGGTAAAGATGTAGCCGATGCAAAAAGTTTTTTTATGCAAAATTTTACACCATATAAAATAGATGCAACAGACGCCAAAGATGACGGGCTTTTAACCGGCTATTATGAGCCGCTTTTAAAAGGTTCACTAACAAAAAAAGAGCCATATCTTTATCCTGTTTATTCGACCCCGCGAGATTTAATAGTTGTTAGTTTAGCCTCACAATATCCAGAGTTGCAAAATTACAGACTAAGAGGCAGATATGACGGCAATAACAAAGTTGTTCCTTATTACTCAAGAAAAGAGCTTAGCAGTAGGACCTTGGATGCGGATATAGTTTGTTATGTTGACTCAAGAATAGAGCTTTTTTTCCTAGAGGTACAAGGCTCCGGCAGGGTGTTGCTTGATAATGGAGAGGTGATTTATGTCGGCTTTGATAATTTAAATGGGTATAAATACAGCTCTATCGGAAAATATCTGATAAATGCCGGTGAAATAAGTTATGCGCAAGCGTCTATGAAGGGCATAAAAAATTGGTGTGATAAAAATCCGGCAAAGGTTGATGATTTATTAAACCATAATGAATCTGTTGTTTTTTTTAAAAAGAGAAATAAGCCTGCTACCGGAGCGCTTGGGGTTGTTTTAACACCGGAGCGTTCAGTTGCCGTTGACCAAAGATATCTTCCTCTTGGAAGTATGTTGTATATGAGTGCGCAAACAAAAGAAAAAGATTTAAATAGAATAGTTATGGCACAAGATATCGGCGGGGCTATAAAGGGGAGTGTTAGAGCTGATCTCTTTTTTGGTTACGGAGATGAAGCTGGAAACAGTGCCGGAAAGTTAAAAGCGCCTCTAAAGCTTTGGATATTTTTGCCAAAAGTGGAATTATAATGAATGAGATTAATTGATGAGAGGCTCGTTAGATAAGTTTAACAAACTTGTAGATGCACTGCAAGAGCTTCCGACAATAGGAAAAAAATCAGCAACAAGACTGGCATATCATATGGTTATGAAAGATAGTTTTGTAGGGATGAAAATATCACATGCCATAGAAGAAGCTCTTGGGTCTTTGAAACTTTGTAGTTCTTGCGGTGGAATGAGTGAAGATGATCTCTGTTTTATATGTTGTGATGAGAGCAGGGATGAAACACTTCTTTGCATAGTTGAAAATGCAAAAGATATACTGCTTTTAGAAGAAAATAGGCTTTTTGACGGCAGATATTTTGTATTAGAGTCGCTAGAAGAGTTAAATCTCTCAAGTCTGCAAATGCTTGTGAGTTCTGGGGTAAAAGAGGTAGTTTTTGCGTTAACACCTTCTATTGCAAATGATGCAGTTATGTTATATATTGAAGATAAATTAAGTAATTTTAATATAAACTACTCAAAAATTGCTCAGGGTGTACCAACCGGAGTAAGTTTAGAAAACATAGATTTGTTATCTCTAAGCAGAGCGCTGACAGACAGAGTAAAGGTATAAAATGAGGTTCGTTTATTTAGCGCTTCTATCCATGATGTTTAGTTTTTCCGGATGCAGTTCAAAGAGCATTGAGGAACCAAAAGAGGTAGTTGCTCAAGAAGAAAAGAGTAGTGATGATTCAAACGGAGAACTTGCCGGATTTGCGGATGAGTTTGAAGTAAAAGAGATTTATGACCCATTTAGCGGCTACAACAGAGTTATGACCGGTTTTAACGATGGTGCTTATGAATATGTGCTAAAACCGGTTGCAGAGGGTTATAAAGCAGTATTGCATATAGAAATAAGGGAGAGCGTTAGAAATTTTTTTAATAATCTATACTTTCCTATGCGCTTTACAAATAACCTTTTGCAAGGAAAATTTTGCAATGCTTATGAAGAAGGTGGGCGATTTGTAATTAACACTACGGTTGGTGTTTTGGGATTGTTTGACCCTGCAAAAAGCTATTTTGAACTTGAAGCACATGAAGAAGATTTTGGTCAAACGCTTGGGTTTTACGGTGTAAAAAGCGGTCCACATTTAGTTTTGCCACTGCTCGGTCCATCAAATATCAGAGATGCAATTAGCCTCTATCCAGATTCACTGTTAAGCCCTATTGATTATAGTGAGAGAGAGTACTGGACTTTGAGTGATACTTCGGCAGAGTATATAGCGGCAAAATCATTAGAAAACATAAATTATATATCATTAAACATGGATAGATACGAGAAAATGAAAAGAGATGCCGTGGATTTGTACCCATATTTAAGAGATGTATATGAACAATACAGAGATAAACAAATTGAGGAGTAAGAGTGAAAAAAATATATAAAAAAGTCTTGATATTATGTATTGCAGTACTTTTTGGAGAAAGTCTTAGTGCAAATGAGCAAGTAGAGCTAAAAGAACATTTTTTAAATAAAATTAATGAAGTTATTTTAGTGGTTGAAGACAAAAAGATATCTAAAAATATCAGAAATGGTAATATTATAAAAGTTTTAACACCGATGTTTGATTTTGAACTTATGGCAAAACTTAGTCTTGGCAAAACATGGAAAGAGCTTTCAAAAGAGAACAAAGATAGATTTGTTAAACTTTATGTTGAGAGAATGAAGCAATCATACTCTGCAAAGATTGATGCATATAAAGATGAAAAAGTTGAAGTTAAAAAGATAGATCAGCCGCAACCAAATAAGATGGCTTTGATTACGGATCTTGTTAGTAAAGATGAGAAGTTAGAAATTGTTTATAAATTTCACAAACCAAAAGAGAAAATAAATACTAAAGACAGCTGGTTAGTTTACGATGTAGAGATTTTGGGAGTCAGTATTTTAAAAACCGATATGGCACAGTTTAAAGAGTTTTTGCAAACAAAAAGCATAACAGAGTTAATGGATGTCTTAGCTAAACAGTCGTAATTAGCATGTTAAAACTATCTTTTAAAAGCCTATAATTAAATTTTAGGCTTTTATTTTTTAATTTAGTAATTTTTTTTGAAATTTTGCTATACAATTCGTTTATTTTTTTAGGGAATTCATTGAAATATATTTTAAGTTCACTTTTATTGGCATCATGTATCCAAGTTTTTTTCTGGTTGAATAGCGATCAGAAGTTTATCACTCCACCGGACGCAGATAACATCATCCAGTCTATCTCTTATGCGCCATATACAAAAAGCAACGCCAAAAAGATGCTTAGCGATGAGGAGATTGAGCGAGATTTGACACTTCTGAAGAGATTTACAAATACAATTCGTCTCTACTCTGCCGAAGATGCGCAAATAGTGTTGCCTGTTGTAAAAAAACTCGGTATGCAGGCACATTTTGGTTTTTGGTTATCTCCGGATGCAGAGGATAATGAAAAAGAGATAGTGTTAGCTAAAGAACTTATAACAACTTATTATCAAAATCTAACTTCTATTATAGTCGGAAATGAGGTTCTTCTTCGTGATGATTTATCACCTGAAGAGCTGATTGAGATTATTAGAGAGTTCAAAACATTTATTAATGGTATTGACAGTGCTCAAAACATTGGCAAAGTTGAAAAAAAATCTAAATCAAAAAAGAGTAAAGAAAAAGAGCCTAAAGTAACAAAACATAAAGTATTGGTTACAACGGCTGAGATTTGGAATATGTGGCTGCTATATCCAAATTTAGTTGATGAAGTAGATTTTATTAATATTCATATTCTTCCTTATTGGGAAAAGGTTAAAGCTGAAGAGTTTGTGCCATTTTTCAAAGAAAAATATAAAAAAATAACAGATGAATACAGCAATAAACCTATAATGATTGGTGAGATTGGATGGCCTAGTCAAGGATATAATAATTCCGGTTCGGTTGCAAGTCCCGAAAATCAGGCAACTATAATTAGAAGATTTTTGATTTTAGCAAAAGAGCAAAAGTTTAGTTATAACCTTCTTGAAGCATTTGATCAGCCTTGGAAGGGTGTTGATGAGGGTAGCGTAGGACAATATTGGGGTATATTTGATGCCGACCGTAATCTAAAATTTGAATTACAGGGTGCTGTTCTTGTAACGCCTTATTGGTTTATGCAGATGGTTGCCGCAGTATTAATCGGTGCAATATTAACTTTCTTTGGACTTAGAAATCAGCATATAAATTTTTTACATGCGATGACTTATGGTCTGGCAGCGCAGGGTATCTCTTTTGGTATCGTTATGTCGGCTGTTTATCCGTTCCTTCATTATATGAATTTTGGCACTTGGGTTATGTGGATAATGGGTTCAATTCTTATGGTGCCTCTTACGCTAATAACACTTGCCAAAGCAAATGAACTCTTTAAATGTACAATCGGAAAACCGCCTAAAAGGCTTATTCCTCTTGATCTTAGATCAAACCATGTTCCGTTTGTAAGCATACATGTACCTGCTTATAAAGAGCAGCCTTATGTTTTAGAAGAGACACTTGTAGCACTCTCAAAGCTTAAATACACTAACTATGAAGTTCTTGTTATCATTAACAATACACCAGATGAGTATTATAAAGCGCCAATTAAAGCATTGTGTGAAGAGCTTGGCTCAAAGTTTGTTTATATTGATATTGAGTGCAGTGGCTTCAAGGCCGGAGCGCTAAACAAAGCTCTTGCGTATGTAAATCCAACTACGGAGATATTGGCAGTAATTGATGCTGATTATGTTATTAGTCCAAACTGGCTTGTTGATTTAGTACCTATTTTTGATGATCAAAAAGTGGCGTTGGTACAAGCTCCGCAAGACCACAGAGACGGCAAAGAATCACTTCTAAAAACTGCCATGAATGCAGAGTATGCAGGCTTTTTTGATATTGGAATGGTAGAACGCAATGAAGAGAATGCCATTGTTGCTCATGGAACTATGCTTTTAATACGCAAAAGTGCTTTTGATGAAGTCGGTCAATGGAATACAGATACCATAGTTGAAGATAGCGAACTTGGACTTAGACTCTTTGAAGCGGGTTATATTGGACACTATACAAACCGCAGATATGGTCACGGTCTTCTTCCCGATACGATAGAAGCATTTAAAAATCAACGCCATCGCTGGGCTTATGGAGCTATACAGATTCTTAAAAAGCATTGGCAGCACTTTAAACCATCGTCTAAAACTCTGACTCGTGCGCAAAAGCACCACTTTATAACAGGTTGGTTTTTTTGGCTATCTGATGCGTTAGGAACGGTTACTTCAATTCTTAACATAATCTGGGTTCCTGTGATTATCTTTGTCGGAGTTACAATACCTACTATCGCACTTACCGTACCGATTTTGACTGCATTTATTGTTAATGTTATTCACTCGTTTGTGCTTTATAGAACAAGAGTTGGAGCAAACCTTTATCATTCGCTCTTGGGCGCTATTGCAGCCATGAGTCTGCAGCTTACAATTTTTAAAGCTGTATATGATGGATTTGTAAAAGACCGCCTTCCGTTTAAGAGAACGGAAAAGGGCGGAAATAGTAAAAAAGCTCTGGAGAGCCCTATAAAAAATGAGATTATTTTAGCATCATTGCTAATCGGTTCATTTACAGCGCTAGTTATGACAAATCATCAAGGGATTGTAGAGGTTTATTTATTTTCTGCAACACTTTTAATACAAAGTATCCCATATATTTCCGCGATTGTTCTTAGAATGATTGAAATAAGGTCATATAAAAAAGCTAATTAGTTAGTAGCGCTCTAAGTGCTTACTAACTACATCCACACACTCTCTATATTTTTTTTCATCTTCAATTTCGTCAAAACTGCTGCTCATCATCGAGTAGATGTAAAAGTCTGGGTTTTTAGCGTATAAATTTTTTAACATGTAGATAATTGTTTTTGGCGAAATATGGTGGCTTAGGTTTAAACTGCTCTGTTCAATCAAGGAGCAGGCAAGAGAATAGTTGTTTTTTTCATCATGGCAGCTGTCTATAAAGATTATCTCATCGACCTCTTGAAGCTCTAAGGTCATCTCTGGCGTGAGCTGATGTGCAGAGATGAGTTTCGTATCTTTTAAAGAAAGCTTTTGCAGCTCTTTTATAACATCAAGCCCGAAAGCATCTTCGCCCCTTAATTCATTACCGTACCCGATTATAACTCTCATCAGTTTCTATCTATCACTCTGATTATATTTTTGTTATGGTCTCGTATCTCGATTTTTGATGAGACGATTCCAAGCGCATGAGTGGAACAGCTAAGGCACGGGTCAAAACATCTGATGACTGCCTCGACTCTGTTGAGTGCGCCGTCCGTTATGTTGTTGCCGTCTACAAACGCAAGGGCTGTCTGTTTTACACCCGCATTCATTGCAAGGTTGTTGTTGCCTGTTGCGATTATGAGATTTACGGCGGTTATAACTCCGTCCTTTGTTACCTCATAGTCGTGAAAGAGTGTTCCTCTCGGCGCTTCCGAACAGCCCACGCCTCTGCTTTTGCTAATTTTTGCCGTTGTTTTTACATTTTCGCTCATCGTCTCATCGTCGTTTAAAAGCTCTTCAATCTTCTCAATGGCGTAAATCATCTCAATAAGCCTTGCATAGTGGTAATAGAATGAGTTTAAAACAGGTTTGCCGCCGCCTTTTGCTTTGAACTTTTTAAGCTCTTTATCTGCAAAAGGAGTTCCGCAGCTTTGTGCTATGTTTAGTCTTGAGAGCGCTCCGACTCTGTACATTCCTTTTTCGTAGCCAAGCGGTTTGTAGTACGGGGATTTTAGGTAGCTCTCATCTTCTACTGCCTCACCGATATAATTTTTGTAATCTTGCGGGTCAATTTTATCTTTGAGTATATTTCCCTCACTGTCAATAAAGCGCAAATATCCATCATAATGCTCCAACATGCCCTCATCATTTGTGAGTGCCATAAAAAGAGATGGAAAAGTTGCAAAAGCGTCTATCTCTTTTTGAAACTTATGAAGATTTGTTTTAAAAAACTCTAGCGCACTCTGTGCTATTTTCATCATATCAGGGATTTGTGCTAATATTTTTTCTTTTTGCAATGGCTCGATTTTATGCTCTACTCCGCCTGCAACTATGCCTGTCGGATGGATTCTTTTTCCCGCCAACTCTTCTATGATTTTTTGCCCGAATGCTCTTAGGTTTATGCCGTCTTTTGCCATTTGCGGGTGTGTCTGCATCATTTTAAAGATATTTCTATCCTCCTTTTGCGCATCAAAACCGTAAATAAAATCAGGACTTGAGAGATGAAAAAAGTTCAGCGTGTGAGACTGCAGAAGTTGAGCTAAGTTTATTATTTTTCTAATGTTTACTCCCGCCTGCGGAGGAGTAATGGAGAGTATCTCATCAAGAGCTTTTGTAGAGGCTATTACATGGCTGACTGGGCAGATACCGCAGGTTCTGGCTGTTATTGCTGGCATCTCCGTGTAGATTCTGCCCTCGCAAAACTTCTCAAAACCGCGGTATTGTGTTACATGTATTTTTGCATCTTCTACTTTGCCGTTTTCATCAAGGTCGATTGTTATCTTTGCATGCCCCTCGATTCTTGTTACGGGGTCGATTATGATTTTTCTGTTTTCCATAACTATTTTCCAAATCTTGTAAGGGAGTGTATATTTATCTCTCTGCCCTCAATGAGCGCCTTTAGCATCTCGTAAATTGCATCGGAGGGAGTAGGGCAGCCGGGGAGAAAGTAGTCGATTTTTACCATCTCATGCAGAGGCAAAACTTTGTCTAGAAGTTTTGGAACCATTTTGGAGGGGTACTCTTTTTTTTCATTTAAATCAGCCAAATCAAGATACCCTTTTTTTAGCACCGCTTCGCTTCCATAGAGATTTTTCATAGCTGAGACATTTCCCGTAATCGCGCAGTCTCCAAGGGCTAATATGAGCTTTGAGTTCTCTCTTATCTTCTTAATCATCGCTATGTCATGGTCGGTACTTAGCGCACCTTCGACTATGGTCAAATCAACATCTTGCGGAAACTCTTTTGCATCGACATAAGGGCTGTAAACGACATCGACATACTCGGCTATCTCAATGAGTTTCTCATCCATATCGAGTATCGACATGTGACACCCGGAACAGCCGTCAAGCCAAATGGTTGCAAGGCGAATTTTCTTTTGCATTTGTTTAACCTTTGAAGCATTTTGTCTATTTTAGCGAATTAATTATTTTTTTTAAACTTAACTATTTTAATCAATATGGATATGTAATCTTCAAATCCATAGGATATTATCCAAAAATCTGATAATATGAGGAATACATTCCATATATAAAGGAAATAAAATGGATTCAATTCTATTGGAAGACAACCCGCATTGGCTAAACAAAGAAGCTTATGGTGCTTTTACGCCAAGAGAAGCATTAGCAAAAGCACTGAGTTTTTTAAAAACGCAAGAGATTTTAGCTATCATAGGAGCTAGAAGAGTCGGCAAAAGCACGCTTGCAAAACTTCTTATCAATGAGCTTTTAAAAACAGTAAATGCCAAAAATATCTTTTTCATCAATCTTGAAAAAACAGAGTTTATTCCGTATAAAAATGATGCGGCATATCTTGAAAAAATATATGAAGCTTACCTAAAACTGGCAAATCCAAACAAAGATGAGAAGATATATTTTTTTATAGACGAAGTGCAAATCTTTCAAAACTGGGAAGTTTTTGTAAAAAATAGATATGAAAACTCCAACATCAAGTTCATCATCACCGGCTCCAACTCCTCACTTTTAACCTCAAATTACGCAACTGTTTTAACGGGAAGAGTTTTAAAACTTCAGATGCATAGTTTTAACTTTAGGGAGTTTTTGGACTTTAAGCAGATAAAACACTTTACAAAATTAGAAATGACGGCAAATCGCATAGAGATAAAAAGGGCACTGGATGAGTACTTAAAATGGGGAGGCTACTACTCCGTAATCTCAAACAGTGACGAGATGATAAAAAAAGAGTATCTAAAAAACATAGCAGAAGACATCATACTCAAAGATATAGTTCCAAGATACAACATCAAAAACTCTCAAACAATCAGAGACCTTTTTTACTACTGCGTATCAAATGCGGCAGGCACACTAAATTACAGTTCACTTGCAAAAAAGTTAAACTGTGACCCAAAGATGATAAAAGAGTACATAGGTTATTTTGAAGATAATTTCTTAATTTCAACGATACCCTCTTTTCATAACAAATTGACATCTCAAATCGCCTCAGCCAAAAAACTATATCTAAGCGACAACGGTTTTTTAAATCTGGGCGTAAGCAGAACTAAAAATCTAGGAACATCTTTAGAAAATCTAGTTTTTAATGAACTATACAAAAATGATGAGGATTTGACATACATGAGAGAAGGCGTAGAAGTTGATTTTTGTAGCAAAAACAGACTATACCAAGTGTCATACGACATCAGCGATGAGAAAACTAGAAAACGAGAACTCGGCGCATTTAGCCACTTTAAAAAAGAGGGCGATAGTTGCACGCTCATCACTTATGATGTAAATGAGAGAGCTGAGGGCGTAGAGATACAGAGTGTGAATCTGTTTTTGATGTTATAATCATAGGTAAAATAATAGGCTTGATAAGTTTTGGAAAATTTTGGAAAATTAAAATTATAGGGGAGATTGGATGAGTAAAGTTAAAGAAAACAATAAAGAGCTATTCAAAAAATGGTTAGATAATATGGGTAAAGAAAATAGCAATAAACCTCAATCATATATAAAAGCTATGGAGATTTTATCTAAGATATTAAAATATAATCTTTTTGAAAACAATAATTTAGAATTATTAAATAGTTTATATAATGAATTACTAGAAGAACAAAGTAAGCCAAATGGAAAGTTTGTTTATAGTGATGCCCCATCTTATGGCAAAAATAAGTTTTATTCAGCATCCGTAAGAGCCTATATTGATTTTTTAAACGAATTTAACAAGAAAACTGGAGAAAATTATATGACAAATAACAACAACCTAACTAAATCCCTCAACCAAATCCTATACGGACCTCCCGGCACAGGAAAAACATACAACACCATCAATAAAGCTTTAGAAATTATTGACGGATTTTCGCCGCAAAACAGAGCGGAGGCAAAAGCAAAATTTGAAGAGTATAAGAAAGCTGGGCAAATTGAATTTATAACCTTTCATCAAAGCTACGGATATGAGGAGTTTGTAGAGGGGATAAAAGCCATTCCTGTTGGTAAAGAGGGAAATGAAGATGGTGATGATATGATTTATGATGTCATTGATGGTGTTTTTAAAAAATTGTCTATAAAAGCATTAGAAAATTTTATTGCAAAAAATAGTTCAACACCTAAAAATAAAAAAAGATTTTTATTGAATGCAAAATCTTTAAATATACAAGCAGAAATGATAGAGGAAGACGAAAATATTTATCGAGTATTGAAAGGTTCTAAAATCAGAAAAGGAGAAGCAGACTCATTTCATAGATATAATTATGCAAATTTAAAAAAGAAAGTTTTAGATACTGCAAAATATATTGAGCAAGATGAGTTTTATTTGTTGGAAGAGGATTTTATATTTCAGAGCATGAGTGCCGCTTCATCGGTTATTCTTGGCAGGCAGTCAAATGGTTATAATGATTGGAAAGAAGTCATAAATGAAGAAAATTTAATTACAAATATTGGTAAAAATGAAAAAATCAAAAACCACATTCTAATCATCGACGAAATAAACCGCGGAAACATCTCTAAAATATTTGGTGAGCTTATAACGCTTATAGAGCCTAGCAAAAGAATCGGAGCTGATGAAGAAATAAAAGTAAAACTTCCTTACAGCAACGATGATTTTGGAGTGCCTTCAAATCTCTACATCATCGGAACAATGAACACGGCAGATAGAAGCATAGCTTTGATGGATACGGCGCTTAGAAGAAGATTTGATTTCAGTGAGATGATGCCGGATTTAACTGTTTTAGAAAAAATTGATGAGATAGATGGGATAAATATCAAATTTATGTTAGAAAAGATAAATAAAAGAGTTGAGTATCTCTACGACAGAGATCACACTATCGGACACGCTTATTTTATGAGTTTGAAAGATGAAAAAATAACGGATAAAAAAGCTGAGTTAGATAGTATCTTTAGAAATAAAATCATTCCGCTGCTTCAAGAGTACTTTTATGACGATTGGGAGAAGATTTTGATGGTTTTAGGAGATGGATTTGTTCAAAAGAGCGAGATAAAGTCTGATATATTTGACTATAAACAAGATGATTATCTTGAAGATGAGAAATTTGTTTATGCTATAAAAAATTCTTTTGATTTTGGCAATTTTAAATAATGATAATCAAAGAGTTTGAGTATCTTCAATGCAGAGATAAATCAAAACCACATTATATTGAAGAAAAAACTTTTGAAGTTATTGAAAAGTTTGTTTTACAAAATGAAGAGAGTGCGCAATACCTGAAAATTGCCACTAAAAAAGGTTTTGGAAAAGTCCTTCAAGCTCAAAACTATGTCGGTGTCATTCAAACAAAAGATGGCACGACTATCGAGATATTGCCTAAAATTTCAAGTGTAGAAAGTGAAGATAAATCAAAAGAGATTTTGATAAAGATGCTAAAAACACTTAAAAAGTCTCCGTTTAAAAACTTCAATATGGCAAATCTTAAAAGCTCAAAATTGCCGCTTCTGGAGATATTTATCTCTATGTTTTTAGAAGAACTCGCAAAGCTTGTTCAAAAGGGCATAAAAAGCGACTATGTCACAAAAGAGGAGAACCTAAAGTTTTTAAAAGGCAAACTCAAAATCGGTGAGCAGATAAAACAAAACAGCATCCATAAAGAGCGATTTTATGTGGAGTATCAAGAGTTTAGCAGTGACAGGGTTGAGAACAGGCTTATAAAAACTACATTGGGCTATCTCTATAAAAAGTCAAAGTCAAATCGCAACCAACAGCGCATAAGAGAGTTTCTGTTTGTATTTGATGAGATAAAACCATCTCATGACATAAAAACAGATTTTTCAAAAGTAAGACTCAACCGCCAAATGAAAGACTACGAGCAAGTTTTGCTTTGGTGTAAGACATTTTTGCTTGAAAACAGTTTTAGTCCGTACAAGGGCGACGATGTGGCGTTTGCACTGCTTTTTGACATGAACTTGCTTTTTGAGAGTTATGTCGGGGATTACTTAAAGAAAAAAGGATTGGATGTAAGTTTGCAAGATAAAACACACCATTTAGCTTATGAAAATGGAGATGGAAAATTTAGGCTCAAGCCGGACATAGTTATCAACAAAGATAGAGATGATGTAATAATAGCCGATACAAAATGGAAAATACTTAGTGAAGAAAAAGCTTATAACGGCGTTGCACAAGCTGACATGTACCAGCTCTATGCCTATGGAACAAAGTATAAAAAGTGTAGGCAAATGTATCTGATTTACCCCAAAGATAATGATGTAACACAAAGTCTTTATCACTATTTTCAAGAGAAAGAGAACTTGACTTTACAAGTGCTATTTTTTGATGTAACACAAGATTTTAACAATTATAAGTTTGAATTGAAAAATCAATAGAAAATTAGTTCCCTCTTTTGCTTCATAACTTATACTAATTTTATATGACAATATGCAATATTTTTAAATCAAAATAAAAATTTGTGTTACAGTCATAAAGATTTCTAAACAGGAAAATATTATGCAAATAATTTTAGAAGAGATAAGCAGTAAAATATACACTATAAGAAGTGTTCAAGTTATGCTAGATAGAGACTTGGCGGAGCTTTATCAAGTAGAAACAAAACATATAAATCAAGCTGTCAGAAACAATCCTGATAAATTTCCAGAAGATTTTTATTTTGAATTAACAAACATAGAATTTGATAATTTGCGGTCAAAAATTTTGACCGCAAATATTTCTAAAATAAGAACAAATCCAAAAGCATTTACAGAACAAGGTATATATATGCTAGCAACCATATTAAAAAGCAAAGTTGCATCTGATGTAACAATTTCATTAATTAAGACCTTTGCAAAAATGAGAAAACTACTTTTGGATAATGCCTCAATTTTCCAACGATTTGACAAGATTGAGCAACAACTTTTACTTCACAACAACAATTTTAATACAATCTTTAAAGCTATAGAGTCTAAGCAGTTAAAACCAATTCAAGGAATATTTTACGATGGGCAAGTTTATGATGCTTATATTTTTGCAAATGATTTACTAAAAGATGCAAAAAAATCGATAACTTTGATAGATAACTACATAGATGATAGCGTCTTAACTCTCTTTTCAAAATTTCAAAATATTCAAATAACCATTTATACAAGCAGCATCTCAAAGCAACTGAAACTTGATTATGAAAAATACTCTAAACAATATTGTAATATCACACTAAAAACTTTTAAACACTCTCATGATAGATTTCTGATATTAGATAAAAAAGAGATTTTTCATATAGGTTCTAGTCTTAAAGACATTGGCAAAAAATGGTTTGCATTTTCTAAAATTAATATAGATGTTGCTGATTTATTATCGAAATTAAATGAGAGCTAAACGGAGCCTGTCTTTAGAGTTTGTTTCTAGTTTTTAAAGCCTTTTGATGACGTAAAAGTATAGAAATAACTTATTTACCCCTATTTTTGATAAGCTCCGTAATAATCTCTCTCTTTTTGATGACCTCTTCTTCGCTTATATCTTTCTCATAAAGCGCACCTGTAGGGCAGACATAGACGCATTTGCCGCAGCTGGTACAGCTCTGTGAGAGTGCCCACGGCTCATCCATATCATGCACTATTCTCATATTTAACCCTCTGCCTGCCAAATCAAGGGCGTGCGCGCCCTCAATCTCATCGCAGACACGGATACATCTTGTGCAGAGTATGCATCTGTTTGGGTCGTTTATAAAGTTTTTATGAGAAGCGTCAATCTCAAATCTCTGGTTCAGGTATGGCACTTGGCTATGCTCAAGTTCAAGCTCCACCGACTTGTTTTGAAGTTCGCAGTCTCCGTTTGCAACGCAGGTAGAGCATACATGAGAGCGTTCTGAGAACATCATGGAGAGTATCATTTTTCTTGAGGCTTCTATCTTTGGCGAGGAAGTTGTAACCTCCATACCCTCTTTTATCTTTGCCGTGCATGATGGGGTTAGCTCGTGAGAGCCTGTTATCTCCACTATGCACATCCTGCATGAGCCGACACAGCTAAGTCCCTCTAAGTAACACATAGTGGGAATCTCAATGTTGTTGTCGCGCGCAACCTCAAGTATGGTCTGATTTGACTGCCCCGTGACGCAGATACCGTTTATTTTAAAGCTTTTAACTCTTACTTTTTCTCTAATCATCGCAAATTCCTGCTAGGTATTCATCTTCAAAGTATCTTATGGTGCTAAGAACAGGATTTGGCGCAGTCTGCCCCAAGCCGCAAAGACTCGTGCTCTTAACCACCTCGCACATCTCTTTTAAAAGTTCAAAATCTTTTTTTGTAGCTTTTTTTGCTATAAACTTATCAAGCAGTTGTGTGAGTTCTGTTGTTCCTACTCGGCAAGGCGTGCATTTTCCGCACGATTCGCTGGCGCAAAAATCCATAAAAAAACGTGCAATCTCTACCATATTTGAGCTGTCGTCTATGACTATCAACCCGCCGCTTCCCATGATGGAGCCCGCACTTTTTAATGACTCATAATCCACCTGTAAATCTAAAAGATGCTCTGGAATACACCCTCCGCTGGGTCCTCCTGATTGAATCGCTTTAAATTTTCTTCCATCTTCAACTCCGCCGCCAATCTCAAAGATAATCTCTCTTAGAGTCGTTCCCATAGGCACTTCAACAAGTCCCGTGTTCTTTATATGTCCCGTGAGTGCAAAAACTTTTGTTCCGCTTGAGTTTTCAGTGCCTATTGCTTTAAACCAAGCTCCGCCGTTTTTTATGATGGGTGCAATGTTTGCCAAAGTTTCAACATTGTTTAAAACCGTCGGCTTGCCCCAAAGACCGTGATCGCTTAGATGAGGGGGTTTTTGTCTAGGATTGCCGCGTCCTCCTTCAATTGAAGCGATAAGCGCCGTCGCCTCTCCGCACACAAACGCACCTGCACCAAGCCTAATCTCGATGCCAAAATTAAATCCGCTGTGAGCTATGTTTTCTCCCAATATCCCAAGCTTTGTTGCCTGTTTTATGGCTCTGCCAAGTTTCTCGACCGCTATTGGGTATTCCGCGCGAACATAGATATAACCTTTGTTTGCTCCGCATGCATAACCCGCAATCATTATGCCCTCAAGCACTCTGTGCGGGTCAGACTCCATTACGGCTCTGTCCATAAAAGCTCCTGGGTCGCCCTCATCGCCGTTGCAAATGATGTACTTCTGCTCGCTGATTACTTTTGAGACACTCTCCCATTTTAGACCTGTAGGATAGCCTCCGCCGCCTCGACCGCGAAGAGCGCTGATTTTTACCTCTTCTATAACCTCTTTTGGCGTCATATCTTCAAGTGCCAAAAATAGTGACATGTAGCCGCCGTGAGCGATATAATCCTCTATGTCGTCAGGGTCGATAAGCCCTTCGTTCTCAAGAACAATCCTCTTTTGTTTTGTGTAAAAAGCAGAATTCCTCTCAAGGCTAATCTCTCTTGGATTTTTTTTATTTTCCTCTATTTTTTTACTTGCCACTTCTTGAAGCTCTTGTATGGATGTGATCATTTTATCATCTCCTCAATCTCGCCAATAGAGCTCTCAAGCGTTGTTTTTGGCTTTATAACATCATCGCAAACTATGACGGGAGCAAGAGAGCATGAGCCAAAACATCTGGCGGTTAATATTGAGAGAGCCTCATCGGATGTTGTCTCGCCGGCTTTAATGCCGTATCTTTTTTCTATATTTTCAAGGATTTTCTCAGAGCCTTTTATATAACAAGCGGTTCCCAAACAGACGACGACATTATGTTTGCCTTTAGGTTTTAGCCTGAAGTAGTTGTAAAATGTGGCAACACCGTAAACTTTTGAGTATGGAAGTTTTAATCTTGAAGCTATAAATTTAAGAGTATCAATGCCCAAATATCCAAATGTCTCTTGAGCGCTATGAAGCACCTCAATCAAACCGCTCTTATCATACCCAAGCTTTTTTATGCTCTTCTCAAGCGTGTTATATCTATCGTCTGCTGTTACCGACATTTTGAACTACCCTTTAAAAGAGATTTTCTCTATTATAAGAAAGAATTGATTAAAATAGACTAATCTTTAGAAAATAGAAATAAAACAAAATAGGTACTATTTTTGCTTTGATGGAGATATAAGCAAATTTACATCAAGGAACAGTATAGAATGATAAGAGTGTTTTGGTTGTTGATGTTGTTGATGTTTAGTGCGCAAGCTGCCACAAATATGTGGATTCGCACAGGAGAAGCATACGGAATTGAGCCAAGACTTCTCTACGCTATCTCAAAGGTGGAGAGCAATCTTGACCCGTTGGTAGTCTCGGTCAACTATACAAAACTGACAAAAGTACAGCGTGATAAACTCTATATAATGCTGCAAAATAATAGAATCCCTTACAACACATATACGAAAGTAGTAGAAATTCACAGCAAAAACAGCGCTCAAGCCAAAGGTGTAGTCGATTTTTTGGATTACAACCGTTACCCGAGCGTTGATATTGGGCTGATGCAGATAAATAATATGCATAAAGATGTGCTAAAGGGGATGAATGTGCCACTTTACGGGCTTTTGAATGAGAACACCAACCTTAATGTTGCTGCCGGAATTTTATGGCAGTGCTACAAAAAACACCGTTCCAACGATAAAGCAATCAATGCCTACAATGGTGCTTTAGTTGGAAACTCATACTACGGTAAAGTTTCTGCGGAGCTTCAAAAGCTACTTCTTCCGCACGAAAATGATTCAAAACGCCTCTTTTATCGCATGCTCTGATTTATAAAATTAGCTATTTTTCACTATAACGGCTGGGAGTGTTTTTGGATTTTTTATACGAAGCTGCTTGTTCACATTCATTTGTCCATATACTACCACTATGTCCGAAGCTGAAATTCCAAACTCTTTTGCCAAAAATTTTACCATATGGTCAGTTGCCTTTCCTGCCACCGGTGCAGCGGTAACGCTGACTTTTAGCTGATTGCCTTTAACTTTTCCGATTGCGTCTCGTTTTGCGCTTGGAGTACCTAAAATATTTAGCACAAGAGTGTCGCCCTCCCATTGATAAAAGGTATTGGCAAGATTTTTACTTTTCAAAATAGAATCCTTCGAAGAAAAAAAACAGATAAACAGCAATTTTACCACACTTTACAACCTATCGGCACTCAGCTATAATTCTTCCAAACTTCCAAGGGGCTAACTACAATGTCGGAAAAAACTAAAAAAAACGGTAAAAAAAAGTATTATGACAATGTAAGTGTCGGAAATAGAACTAAACAGACGGTTCATCTTGCAGCGCAACATGACAAACCCAGAATGCTTGAGCAGTTAATTATAAATAGTTCCAATAAACAAATGGTTGTTATAGCAAAAAGCAAACGCAGAGCCGATGAGCTTTGTTTATATTTAAATACTAAAAATATCAAAGCTCGTGCAATACACGGGAACCATAGAGCCGCGGAGCTTGAAACGGTTGCTAAAACCTTTAATGCAGGTGAACTGAACATTCTTATAACAACAGATATGATTTTAAAAACATTAGAGTTGACTAATATAGAGACCATCATTAACTATGATGTTAGCGCTCAATATGAGGATTATTTCAATCGTCTTATTTTAATTGATGTAGCAGGAGAATCTATCTCTTTAGTGAGTCCTGACGAGAATAGACTGCTTAGCATTATTGAGATGAGAATGAAAATGGAAATAGCAAAAGAAGAAGTAAGAGAGTTCATTGCTACGATTTCATCAGATGAAAATGAAGTGGCACACTCTAACAAAGAGAAAAAAAAGAAACCTCGTCACCGTAAACAGCAGGTAAAAAAAGTAACTAAAAAGAGAGAGGATTAACTCTTAAGAGATATCCTTAAGCACTTTTTATGTAAAATTCAGAAAAATATTTTTCAAGGTGTGTTTATGGCAACTATCGGAATGGGTGATATTAAAAAGAATGTTCGTCTTGTTATAGGCGAAGTACCATACAAAGTGGTAGAGTTTCAACATGTTAAACCGGGCAAAGGCGCAGCATTTGTTCGTATGAAAGTTAAAAGTTTTTTAAACGGCAAGGTTGTTGATAAAACTGTTCATGCAGGTGATAAGTTTGAAGTTCCTGAGATAAGTTTTAAAACAATGCAGTATCTGTATGACGATGGAGAGATGTATCAATTTATGGACAATGACAGTTACGAGCAGTTAGGACTCTCATACGAGCAGTGCGATGATGCTTCTAAATGGTTTAAAGACGGAATTCAAGTTGATATTATTTTTTACAAAGGCAAGGCAATATCAGTGTCAGCTCCTGAAGTAATGGAACTTGTAATCACAGATACACCGCCAAACTTTAAGGGTGATACTTCAAGCGGAAGCAGAAAACCGGCAACGCTAGAGACGGGTGCTGTTGTTCAAGTTCCTTACCATGTGCTTGAGGGTGATACAATCAGAGTAAATACAGTTGACTGCGAGTATCTAGAAAAAGTTAAATAAACCCTACATTTAACTATATTGACATGTAGCTTTTACATGTCAATAAATTAAAGGCTAAATAGTGAGAGATTTTTCACTTTTTGATATTTTACCCATTGGTGTAATAATATTTAAAAACAAAAAAGTAGAATTTATAAACCAGCACATTTTAGATGTTTTAAGTATTGGATATTTTAACAAAAACGATTCAGTAGAACTGATTATTAAAATGCTCGGTGTCAAAGATGAAGAAGAACTGCTCCATTACTTAAGCAATCATGACTATTTTGATATTAAAACAAAACGCATTCAAATAGAGCATAGCCGCTATGAAGATAGTGATATCTACGCATTTATGCGAATTAATGCGTTCACGCCAGATGAGTCAGCTGAAAATACTCCATCAAATCAAAAAGTAAATATAGATGAGAAGGTGGCAAAACTTTTTAAACTAAATAACATACAAAAAGTTAAAGTTATGACGCTTTATAAAGGTATTCCATTAAAAAAATTCGGCAAAATAATAAAAATAAATAAGGATTCAATAGAGGTAATTGTAGAGCCAAAACACCGTATTTCACTTCTTGAGAGAGATGATATTTTACTCCTTGTCAATACAAAAAAAGAGGCATCCGTACTTCACGGACATGTTGTAAAGAGTGATGATAATATTTTTACTATTAAAAATTTTTACCTTTCAAAGAGTGATGTACACCTAAGAGATGGGTTAAGAGTCAAATTTGATATAAGCACTGTCATAAATATAGATAATCAAGAATTTGAACTGTATGACATCTCCATGAAGGGCATAAGCATTAAGATTAACAGTAGCGAAAAAGAGGAATTTTTAAAGAGTAAAAAATCAATAAATTTTTTTTTGGAAGATAGCGAATTGCATTTGAGCTTGAAATATCTTAAAACTATCGGCAAAAATGATAATATACTAAAGATTATATTTTTAATATCAGCAAACAGTGTCGACACATTGAAGCTTAGCCAATTTATAACTAAAAGACAAAATGAAATTTTAAGGGAAATACATGAGTATCAAATATAGTACATATTTTATGAAAAGGGTAGCCTCTTTATTTTTTACTTTCTCTTTTATATCGCCTTTTGCTTTAAGTGCCATATCTACATTTAATGGACAGTTAATTTATTTGAAGCAGTGCAGGGTTTGCCATCTGAGCAGTAAAATATTTGTAACTACTCACACCGCTGATGAATGGAATAAAATATTGGATAGCGAGGGTACATCACTCTCAAATATTCATCTAAACAAAGATGAAAAATATGTAGATAGCAAAGAGGGAATCCGCAAAAGCTCTCACACCTATTTTAAAAATGATGAGTATAAGCATAAATATAAAGAGCTTAAAGAATATATTATAGAGTCCGCAAAAAACAACGAAAAGAATTAATCTTTAATTTTAAGGATGTTTTCTAAGATTGTTTTCCATTGTTCATCCCAACAACAATTATGTGTAAATTCTTTAAATATTTTATGATGTATTTTACTGCTATCTTTAAAGTGATTATTGTAAGAAATAAAAACAGATTCATCTATTATCTTGTCTTTTTCACCAATAAGGTGGTATTGATTAGTTTTACTTAATTTATCTGAAAAATCAGCTGGATTTAATGAGCCAAAAAGTGGTTTCAGATGATGTAAATTGCTCCAATATTGCGTATCAAGATTTCCAGCAATAGTGACAAATTGTCGTACATCATCCCTTTGTGCGCTTAAAAGAGCGGCGACGGCACCGCCTCCAGAATACCCAAATAAACTAAAAGAGCCAGTATTATTATTATTTTTTATCTCATCTAATATTTCATTATAACTTCCAATAACTTCCGGTGCGTATCTATGGCTTGTCCAATATTTTTGCTCACATTTTGCACTATAAACATATTGGCACGGTCTACTCAGATAAGCAACACATGGATGAGTGTCTTGTAGTGCAAGCTTGAGGGCCAAGGGATTAACAGGAGTGGGATTGTCTGAAACTCTTTGTGAAGATATCCACGCTAGACCGTCACCCTCAATATAGATATGCATATTTTTATTGCTACACGATGTAAGGTCGCTAGTGTACGCCATGATGTCAAACAGTGATGTTGTGTAAATATGGTTAGATAACTTTGAAGATTTTGTTAAATTTTTAATATTTTGTGTTCTCTCTTGAGGTGTGGGTATTGTATATCCACACCCAACGAACAAAAGAGAAGACAGAAGCGTAAAAGAGAGTAAAAAATATTTACGCATTCAGCAAACCGCTTCTAAAATTTCCAGTTTACTTTTGCCGATACGCTATGATTTTTGAAATCACTTCCTTTTCCATCCAAATCGTACGCCACGCTTACAGAAAGATTATTTTGTAGCTCTTGTGCAATCTCTACCCCAGTTTTATAGCTCCAAGGACCATTGTCAATTCCACTAGTAGTAAAAGTAGTTCCGCTTGCACCATAATAACTAGCCATCACATCTTGCTTTGTATCGCCAAAATCATATCCAAGCGCTACATTTAATATTAAATTTGTTCCTTCTGTCATAGAATACTTCAAACTCTCTTCAACGCCAAACACTAAAGATGTAGTATTAAAACCTTGAATATTAAGGTTTAATCCTCCTGCTCCGGATTCACTATATGAAGGATTTTTATAATAAACATATGTTCCAAA
The DNA here is from genome assembly GCA_942493175.1 of Sulfurimonadaceae bacterium. Classification (GTDB taxonomy): domain Bacteria; phylum Campylobacterota; class Campylobacteria; order Campylobacterales; family Sulfurimonadaceae; genus Sulfurimonas. Next base: position 1,339,308 of record OW818672.1, on the reverse strand, counting down.
AAGTTGATTTGAAAGATTTAAAGTGCTGTTTATAGCTGTATCTCGTGCTAATTTAATGTTAGCAAAGAGAGTTTTTGCGTTAAAATCAGCCTTAGCTGTTAAAGCAGGAGCTGTAATGGTGCGAGTGGAACTCGTTTGTTGAATACCCATGCCCAGTTGATAAAATAGATTTGTTGCATTATCTATAATTGGAAAGTTGCCATATACGATTAGATTAAATATATCTAATTTTGTATTTTGATTTACACCATTAGTGTCTGCATCTGCTTGAGTGTAAAAAACAGCTAAACCTATGCGCTGGTTATTTTCGTACTCTCCATCAACTCCAACTCCAACTCCTTTGGAATGAGCACTAAACCCATTGAGTCCATCTTTGTTATTTTGCTTGCTATGTGAGCCAAAAGGTTTAATCCATAGATTTTTATCGCCAAGTACCATGTCTCCAGAGTTCATTCCATTTGGACTATTTTGATGGGACCCAACGATAGAACCTATATTGTTATAAAATTGTGTATTCATATTTGAAAGAACAGTTGTAGTTGTTGGAGTAGTTTCTAAAATAGCTTGAGCAACTTCTTCCTCTGTTTCAAGTATATTAAGAGAATCAATAAAGTTATTTAAATCTGAATCATCTCCTGTGTACTCTTCGAGTACACTTGCTGCCCCATATGCTCCAACAACACCACTGTTTTGAGTGGCATCAAGTATAGAAACTCCTTTTACAACATTCAAATCCAATGTATTTCCGTCAATAACAGTGGTAAAGTTTAACAAAGCGGAAGTATCAGTTACAATGAGTGTTGATGCATCCGCGTCTAGTGACGAAGCGGAAATAACATCTGCTAATTGTTGACCAATAAGCAAACCTTGATAGTCAGTTGATGTTTGCACATTGACATTAAGTGTTGTACCGCTTGCAAGTGCTACTGCCCCATTTGCTGATAGTTTTGAGTACGATGGAACTCCGTCTGCTCCGTTGTTGAGTTTGATTTCAAGTGTTCCTGTAGAGCTTTGAGTAAAATCATTGACACTGGATAGGTTGGGGGAAGCTAGATTTATTCTTCCATCGTTTTGGAGATTAGCTGAACCCATTTGCAAGTCACCGTTGATAATTCCTGATGATGTATTTTCAAATGTTCCTGTTCCGCTGCCTGCATAAACGGCAACAGGTGCCGTAATGGTTCCACTGTTGGTGATTTGAGTGTTTGTAATATCATTGATATACATTCCATATGCGTCGCTGTTAGTTGAATCAACAATGATACTTCCGCTGTTGCCGATAACACTATCGGCAGCATTATCTACATAAATGCCATAAGCGTAATTATCAGTCGATGTGATACCAAGATTACCTGTATTTGAGATGGTGTGTATGGTACTGCTTGTATTTGCATGAATACCATATGCTTCATTTAAAACAGAATTAGCAGTAATGGTTAAATTATTTGTGATTGTTCCTGCATTGCTTCCGGAAACTTCAATGCCTTTGGCAGATCCATTCTCGGAATCAACATCAATCGTTCCGTTATTTGTAATAATTCCAACATCTAGATTATTACCTGCAAAAATACCAATTACATCACCATCTGTTGAGGTTGCAATAATAGAATCATTAGCGTAAATGTTTCCTCCGTTTTCATTGTCTGTATAAATACCTATAGCGCTTCCGGCTATCGAATGTGCGTTAATGCTTCCATCTATCGTAACGGTTCCATAATTATTTACCATATAGACACCATAAGCCGTACCATCATCCGTTGTAGATGATTCTATGGTTCCGCTATGAGAAATCGTACCATTATTAGTATCTGCATAAATACCATGGGTATCACTTCTCCCTTCAGTAATAATATCTCCTTCATTGTTAATCATGCCGTCATTCGAGTTGGTATATATACCGTAAGCAGAACTGTCGGTGGATGTCGCAATAATGCTTCCTAAATTATTGATTTCCCCTTCGTTTACGCTTAGTGTTATTCCAACGGCTTCATTTGCAGTAGAAGTAGCAGAGATGGCTCCAGTACCGTAATTGGTAATAATTGCGTCAACATTATTGTAATCAGTAGAAATTCCAACCGCATTTCCATTTTCTGAAACGGCATCTATGCTACCATAGTTTTCAATTATGCTGTAGTTTTCAATGGCAACTATACCAGAAGCATTCCCGCCAGTAGAAGTGGCAGAAATAGTTCCTGTGCTTTTGTTAGCTATTATTGCTGCATCTGTAATATCTGTCTCATTCCACTCAGCAAAAATCCCAAATGCATTGTTATTATCTGAGATGGTATCTATGCTCCCATAGTTTTCAATGGTACCATAATTAACTGAAGAGTATATGCCATATACCTCACCGTCAATAGAAGTAGCAGAGATGGCTCCTGTGCTTTCATTTGTTATTCTTGCATCAGCTTCATTGAAGTCCATATAAATACCAATAGCATATCCGTCATTTGTGCTGACATCTATTGTGCCACCGTTATTTATATAACCATAGTTGTCAAATGAATAGATGCCGTAAGTATCATTACCACTTATTATGGAATCAACTGTAATTACTCCATCATTTGAGATATTAACACCAGCACCAACCGAATCAAGTTCAATGGCATTCAAAGTTCCTGAACTATCATCAAGAGTAATCGTATCACCATTTGCGACACTAATATCAAAACTTCCGTTTTCATATATTGCCCCAATTTCTGCTGCGCTAGCCACCATTGGACAGCTTGCTAACAGTAGTGTGGCCGTAACACTGCTTAGTAAAATACGATTACTTATCCACATAACCCACCCCTTTTTATTTCTTATACATAAGATTATTGTATTACTATAAATATAAAAGCAATATAAAAGAAACATAAATACTCAAGCTCTCAACTTCTGCTAAAGCAACTTAAAATATAATAAACAATTCAAAACATAACTAAAGCAGTAATTAAATGAGCAACTTACCATTTACCCATCTTCATCTCCATACCGAATACTCACTGCTTGATGGTGCTAACAAACTCTCAAATCTTGTAACACAGGTTAAAAAACTTGGCATGACAAGCGTCGCTATGACGGATCATGGCAATATGTTTGGTGCGATAGATTTTTACAAGCAGATGAAAGAGGCCGGAATAAAACCAATCATAGGAATGGAGGGTTATATTCATAATGGCGATGCTATTGATGATAAAAGTACAAAACAACGATTTCATATCTGTCTTTTTGCAAAAAATCAAAAAGGGTATGAGAATCTTATGTACCTCTCATCAAAGGCTTTTATAGATGGTTTTTACTACTTTCCGAGAATCAATAAAAAAGAGCTTCGTGAACACTCTGAGGGCTTGATTTGTACTTCTGCATGTCTTCAAGGCGAGGTAAATTGGCATCTTAATTTATCAAACGACAGAAATGTAAAAAACGGCGCACTTGGGTTTGATGGTGCAAAAGCTGTTGCGTTAGAGTACAAAGAGATATTTAAAGATGATTTTTACCTTGAGCTTATGCGCCACGGCATAGGCGACCAACTCTTCATTGACGAACAGGTTCTTAAGCTCTCAAAAGAGCTAGACATAAAAGTAGTTGCTACAAACGACACTCACTACACATTTGCGGGTGATGCGCAGTATCACGAGGCTTTTATGTGTATCGGGATGAATAAACTCTACGACGACCCAAACCGTATGCGTCACTCCGTTCATGAGTTTTACCTCAAATCTCCACAGCAAATGGCAAGACTTTTTGCAGATATTCCAGAAGCGTTAGAGCATACGCAAGAGATAGTTGATAAATGTAATTTAGAGTTAAAACTAGGCGATCCGGTTCCCCCAAACTTCAAGTTTACAAGAGAGTATGCTTCTTCTGATGGGCTAAATATTGACAATAAAGATGATGAGCCGCTGGGCAACGATGCGACAAAAGAACAAAAAAGAGGTTGGTATAGCAGTGCAGATAAAAACGATGCAGAGTATTTTATATACAGATGCAGAGTCGGGCTTGAAAATAGACTAAAACATGTTTCAAAAGAGAAGCATGATGAGTATAGAGCTAGGTTAGAGTTTGAGATAAAAGTCATTAATGATATGAAATTTCCCGGCTACATGTTAATCGTTTGGGACTTTGTTAAAGTTGCTAAAGAGAAGGGCATTGCTGTTGGTCCGGGGCGTGGAAGTGCCGCTGGAAGTCTGGTTGCTTATTCGCTTGAGATTACCGACATCGACCCGATGAAATATGATTTACTTTTTGAGAGATTTTTAAATCCTGAGCGAATAAGTATGCCCGATATTGATATGGACTTTATGCAGGCTCGTCGTGGAGAAATTATAGACTATGTTGTTGAGAAGTATGGACGAAATCAGGTAGCGCAGATTATAACTTTTGGTTCGCTTTTGGCAAAAGGGGTTATACGCGATGTTGCCCGTGTTCTTGATATGCCTCTCTCTCAGGCCGATAAAATGGCAAAACTTGTTCCCGATGAGCTTGGTATTACGCTAAACGGCAAGACAAAAAACGGTGAATTTACTGCCGGAGCTTTTCAAAAAGAGCCAAAACTTCAAGAGCTGATTGAGGGTGATGCAAACGCTGCAAGAGTTTGGGAATTTGCTAAAAAGCTAGAAGGTCTAAAGCGAAACTCCGGCATTCATGCGGCTGGAGTTGTTATCTCAAACGAAGAACTTTGGAAAAAAACACCCATCTACAAGCCCTCAGGCGAGGATGTTTTTGTAACGCAATACTCTCTTAACTATCTTGAAGATGTAGATTTGATTAAGTTTGACTTCTTGGGTCTAAAGACTCTTGATGTTATCGATAATGCTATCAAGCTTATAAAATTTAGATACGACAAAGATGTTGTCTGGCAAACAATAGACGAGAATGACTCCAAAGTTTATGACGCTATCAGGGGCGGTGACACGGTAGGAATGTTTCAGATAGAGAGTTCTGGTATGCAGGACTTAAATAAGCGACTAAAACCAGATAGTTTCGAGGATTTAATTGCGGTTTTGGCACTCTACCGTCCCGGACCGATGGAGTCTGGAATGCTTGATAGTTTTATAGAGAGAAAGCACGGCAGAGAGAAGATAGAGTACACATTTGAGAGTATGGAGCCGATACTTAAAAACACTTACGGAGTCATCGTTTATCAAGAACAGGTTATGCAGATAGTTCAGACTGTAGGCGGGTTTTCTCTCGGATACTCCGACATTATCCGCCGTTCTATGGGTAAGAAAAAAGATATGTCCGTCTATAACGACGAGTTTGCAAGTGGAGCGCAGAAACAGGGGCTTGATTACGCCAATGCATCAAAACTCTTTGATATAATCGAGAAGTTCGCGGGATACGGTTTTAACAAGTCTCACTCAGCAGCTTATGCGATGATTACATTTCAGACTGCATGGCTAAAAACCTACTATCCAAATGAGTTTATGGCGGCGCTTTTAACATCAGACAAAGACAACACGGACAAAGTTGTCCGCTACATCGATGAGACTAAAAGAATGGGTATTGAACTCTCTCCTCCAGATATTTGTGACTCACAGCTTGAGTTTTCCGCAATTACAAAAGAGACTCGTGAGATTATACTGTTTGGTCTCGGCGCTATCAAAGGAGTAGGCGAAGCAGCAGTTTGCTCCATTTTAGAGACAAGAAAAGAGGGCGGTGATTTTAAATCGCTTCAGGATTTTGTAAACAGAATAGAGCCCTCAAAGGTAAATAAAAGGGTTATAGAATCAGTCATAAAAGCGGGCGGTTTTGATAGATTTGGATTTTCAAGAAAAGCTCTGCTAGACCAAATAGAGAAAATAGTTGATACCGCAAAAGATGCCTCTAATGCCAAGAAAAATGCGGTAGGAAGCCTTTTTGGGGATGACACGGAAATTACAAGCGTTGAACTCAACTTGATAAACTCAGATGAGTATGAATTAAAAGAGATTTTGGAGTTTGAGAAAGAGACTTTGGGATTTTATGTCTCAGGACATCCTCTTGATGAGTATAGAGAAAAGCTTGATGAGTTGGACTATACGCTCTCATCTGAAATAGAGAGTATAAAAGACGGTTCATACGCTATTTTTATAGGAAAAGTTGAAGAGATAATTAAAAAAACATCTAAAAAAGGGAACCAATTTGGCATTGTAAATCTTATGGATTATCATGGCAACATTGAAATTATGCTTTTTAGCGATAAACTTGAAGAACTGAGTCAAATGAACTTGCAAGAGCCGATAGCTATTAAAGCAAAAATCACTCAAACAGATATGTTCACAAGAATGAATGTAGGCAAGATTATGACGCTTAAAGAGGCAAAAAAAGAGACTCAAAAAACAAAAAAAGAGGTGCGAGAAGTACCGCTTGAGCCAATAATTCTTGCTATAAAACTTGACAGTGATATGAGAGTTTTAGAAGATTTATACAAAATTGTCCGTCAAAATCCTGGTAACAGAGAGTTAAAACTCACAATAATCTCTAAACTTCAAAATGTAGTAATAGATTCGGCTATAAGGGTTGACAGCAAAATTTTGAGTGCGTTGGACGGAAATGAGGAAGTGGATATTATCTCTTAGATTAATGCTAAATTAAAACTTAATTTAGTACAATATTTCATTTGTGGAGGTGACTGTAATGCATTTAAGTCAAGATATAAAACCAATTAGTTATTTAAAAGCAAAAACCGCTGATGTTATAAATGGAGTAAACGAAAATCAGAGAGTTGTTATAATCACGCAAAATGGTGAAGCAAAAGCAGTAGTTCAAGATATAAAAAGTTATGAAAATATGCAAAATAGTTTAAGCCTATTGAAACTTATTGTACAAAGTGAAAGTGATGTTGAGCATGGAAAAATTTTAGATCAAGAAGTAATGTTTGACACTTTAGAACAAAAACTTTTTAGTTGAGTGACATGAATAATAGTAAAAAATATGAAGTTATATGGACAGAAAATGCCATATTTGATTTAGAACAGATTATAGAATATATAAAGTTCGGTAGCGTTCATACAGCAAAGAAAATATTTTCTGAGCTAAGAGAAAAAAGTAATACTCTCTACTATTTTCCAAATAAAGGCAAAATAGTTTCAGAGTTGCTAAGTATAGGTGTTGTGAAATATCGACAACTGATACATAAAAGATGGAAAATTATTTATAAAACAGAAGAGACAAAAGTTATTATTTTAATAGTAGCTGATTCTAGTCGAGATTTAGAGAGTGTTCTATTTTTGAGATTGATAAAAAATTAATAAACTAGATAATTTGATTTTTTAGATACTTGATGATTTTAGTATAATACATTAATTAAGATAGGAAAAAAGATATATGAGTTCAAAATTTTTCACAAATCAGGGTGTAAATACGCTAGAAAACAGACTTAAAGATATTTTATCTCATTATAGAGTAGAGTATTTGGAATTTTTGATAGGGTATTTTAGGATAAGCGGTTTTGTTAAAATTGCACCTTATCTTGCAGATATAAAAAAAGCAAAGATACTTGGAGCATATATTTTAGAGCATATATTTTATGAGTGGCAAGGAGATGTACTCGTTATCAATATTTCAGGAACTCCAGTCGCAAAGAGAGATGCAATTGGAAAGGTAAATGGCAACCAACAAAAGTAAGCGTAAAAGCACCGAAAAAACTTCCAAAGTGAGTCCAGTTTGAGTAAAATGGTAGTTCAGTTAGCTATAATAAATCAAAATATCTTTTATTAAATTTTGTGTTATAAGGATTAAAGAACAAAATGAAAGAGTTTATCCCAAATAAACTACCAATAAAAAAAGATATAGAAACAAAAGAAATACTCAAAGCTGTTACGGCGGCTCATAAGGCATTGGCAGAGTTAAAAGGTATCGCAAATTCTTTACCAAATCAAAAAATTGTTATCAATACTCTTGTGCTTCAAGAGGCAAAAGATAGTAGCGAGATAGAAAACATCATCACAACCTATGATGAAATTTATCGTTCGGATATATCTGATGGCTTTATAAACAATAATATTAAAGAGGTGCAAAATTATAAAGATGCTTTATATTTAGGTTTTGAAATTATTAAAACAAAAAAGATTTTGACATTAAATAACATCAAAGAGATTCAGGCAACACTAGAGCAAAATGACGCAGGATTTAGAAAACAAAGTGGAACGGTACTCAAAAATCCGACAACGGGAGAGATAAAACTCATCCCACCGCAAAATCCACAGGATATTATTGATTTGATGACAAATATAACTGAGTATATCAATGATGATAGTTTGGAGGATTTTGATAGTTTAGTAAAAATGGCAATTATTCATTATCAATTTGAAGCGATACACCCTTTTTATGACGGAAATGGTAGAACCGGTAGAATTATAAATATCTTATATCTTGTTTTAGAAGGGTTGCTTGATGTGCCTATATTGTATCTCAGCAGATATATTATTAAAAATAAATTAGATTATTATAGACTCTTAAATGAGGTAAGTTTTAATGATGGGCTTAATAATTGGATACTTTTTATGTTAATGGGTATTGAGGAGATTTCAAAAGAAACTATTTTGATTATAAAAAATATAGAACATTTGATGAATAAAACAAAAGATACAATTCTAGAAAAGAAACCAAAGATTTATAGTAAAGATTTATTAGAAGCACTTTTTTATCATCCTTATACAAAAAGAGTATTTTTAGAAGAACAATTAAATATCTCAAGACCAACGGCAACTTCTTATCTTAGAGAGTTAAAGAGTATGGGAATACTTTCTAGTCAAAAAATAGGCAAAGAGGTTTTTTATATACATAATGAATTATTTGATTTATTTAAAAATATGTAAAAAAAACCGTAAATTTTTTACATGTTATTTTTATATGTAAAAAAAACCGTAAATTTTTTACATGTTATTTTTATATGTAAAAAAATCACAAAATTTATTAGCAGGAGTAAATAGATGACAAAACAAGATTTTAACGAAGGCTTATTGGGATTTTTAGACGCTTCGCCAACGCCTTTTCACGCAACGCTAAATATGGCGGGAATGTTTCTAAATGCGGGATTTATAAGGTTAAACGAGGTAGAAAAGTGGAAGTTAGAGCAGGGTAAAAAGTACTTTGTAACACGCAACGACTCTTCCATAATCGCTTTTACATGTACAAAGAGTAAAAATTATGTAATGGTTGGAGCGCATACCGATTCGCCGAATCTAAAACTAAAACCAAATCCAGTGATTAAAGAGCATGGAGTTGTGAAGTTTGGGGTTGAGCCATACGGCGGAGTTCTTTTAAATACTTGGTTTGACAGGGATTTGTCTCTGGCGGGCAGGGTGTCGTATCTTAACTCCGACAATATCATAAAAGATGCGCTTATTGACGCAAAAAAAGCTATTGCCATCATCCCATCTCTTGCTATTCATCTCGATAGAGAAGTTAACGAGAAAAAAAGTGTAAATGCCCAAACAGACATCACGCCCATTTTATCTACATCAGATGAGTTCAACTTTGATGAGTTTCTAAAAGAGCAGTTAAAGATGAGTGGTGTAGATGATGTAAAAGAGCTTTACGCAAATGAGCTTAGTTTTTATGATACTCAAAAAGCTTCATTCGTTGGTTTAAACAATGATTTTATAGCAAGTGCCAGAGTTGATAATCTTCTTAGCTGTTATGTCGGTATGCTCTCTATTTGCAGCGTTGACGAAGACAAACCTATGCTTTTTATTGCAAGTGATCATGAAGAGGTTGGGAGCGAGAGCGCTTCAGGAGCAGGCGGGTCGTTTTTGGAGAGTACGCTAAAAAGAGTGTATAGTGACTTTGAAGAGTACACTCAGATGGTTCGCTCATCAATTCTCATAAGTGCCGACAATGCGCATGCCATTCATCCAAACTATCCATCAAAGCATGATACAAATCACGCTCCGCACATAAACAACGGGTGTGTAGTAAAGGTAAATGCAAATCAACGATACGCCTCTAACTCAAAGACAATCTCAAGGTTTATGAATGTTGCATCTTCGCTAAACGAGCCTATCCAGAGTTTTGTAACAAGAAGCGATATGGGTTGCGGCTCGACAATCGGACCGATAACTGCTTCAAGGTTGGGCATAGACACTCTGGATGTCGGACTTCCGACTTATGCTATGCACTCCATAAGAGAGCTTTGCGGAAGCGAAGACGCTTACACTCTTTATAAAATAATTTTGGGATTTAACGACTAATGTCCGTAATCACATCTGATGAACTAAACCTACTAATAGAGCAAACATACAAGGTAGAGAAGGAGTTTAACGAGCTAAAAGCCTCTTATGCGCATCTTCAAGATACCGTTGAAGAGGTTGTAGAATTTCTGCCAAATGCCATCTGGATTTTGGATAAAAACGGAGAGATTTTTTTACAAAACTCTCAGGCGAAATCGCTAAACGAGCTATTTGAACTGCTGGAGTCCAAAAATAATGACTACGAGGTTGGATTTAACTCTAAGTCATATCTTATAAAATGTTCATCCTACAAAGAAAAGCTTATGTTAAGTGCAACGGATATAACGGAACAAAAAAGAAAAGAGAATCTTGCGACTATGGGGCAGATGGCGGCACACCTCTCTCATGAGATACGAAATCCAATAGGCTCTATATCGCTTCTTAGCTCAACGCTCAAAAAAAGGGTGCTTCCGGAGAATGTTGCTATTGTCGAAGAGATACAAAAGTCGGTTTGCAGAATAGAGCGCATTATAAAAGCTACGCTTATGTTTAGCAAAGGTGTTCATGCACACAAAGCTCCTTTTATGTGGAGTGAGCTTCAAGATGCGCTAAATATGGCCGTGGGTTATTACGGTTACACAAAAGATATAACATTTATTTTTCCCGAGCAGAAGTTTATAATGAACGCGGATAAAGATTTGTTAGAGATGCTTTTTTCTAACTTTTTGACAAATGCGATTGATGCGATTGAACTCGATGAAAATGAAGAGGGTACCGTAGAGATTGTATATAAAAAAGATGATAAATTTCACAAATTTTATATATATGACACCGGCGTGATGATTGAAAATGCAAAAGAGCTTTTTGAGGCATTTAAAAGCACTAAAGTAAAAGGAAATGGGCTTGGACTGGTTCTCTCAAGGCAGATTGCGGAGGCTCACGGCGGAAGTGTTGAACTTTTAAGCACTAAAAAAAAAGGTTTTGAGATAAAGCTTGGAGTTTAACTTACAAAGAGGACTAAATGAGTAATTTTAAACTATCAAAAGAAGAACTTTTTGAAAAGTACAATACATCTGATGATGGTTTGAATGAAAAAGAAGCAAAGCGACGCTTAGGGGATTTTGGATTAAATGAAATTAGCGATTCACAAAAAAAGAGTTACACAAAAGAGTATTTAAAGCAATATATGCAATTTTTTGCAATACTTCTGGAGGTAGCCGCACTATTGGCTCTTATTGCAGATTATTATGCACCAAATGAGGGAAATGACATACTTGGTTATGCTATCTTCATAGCCGTGATAATAAATGCAACATTTAGTTTTTGGCAAGAGTATAAAGCCGATAAAGCTATGGAAGCATTACTAAAACTGATGCCGATTACAGTTCGTGTTTGGCGTGATAATAAATCAAATAGTATTGATGCAAAATGGCTTGTTCCGGGTGATATTATAATTTTGGAAGAGGGAGATAAAATTGCTGCGGATGCAGTGATATTAAAAAACAGAGCCTTATATATCAACACGGCATCTCTAAACGGTGAGTCGCGGCCATCAAGAAGAGAAGAAACAGCAGATGCCTCTCTTTATAGAGCCATAGATGCAAAAAATATGGTTTTTGCCGGTACTTCCGTTGTTTCCGGAAGTGCTACTGCTCTTGTCGTGGCTACCGGATATGTAACAGAGTTTGGAAAGATTGCCGCACTTACAAAGAGTGTTCAAAAAACACTCACTCCTATGCAAAAAGAAGTTATAAAAATTACCCATATTTTGACCATTATAGCTTTGGGAATGGGCAGCGTATTTTTTATTTTAGGGATATTTTCAAATCAAACACTCTTGACGACTACTATTTTTGCAATCTCCTTGATTGTTGCAAATATTCCGGAGGGGCTTTTACCGACTATTACGCTCTCGCTCTCTTTGGCAAGCCAGAGAATGGCCGCACGAAACGCTCTTATTAAAAATCTTAATTCTGTTCAAACACTTGGAAGTGCTACGGTAATATGTACTGATAAAACAGGCACGCTTACTCGCAACGAAATGACACTTAAAGAGATAAGACTTGCAGGCGGTGAACATATAACTCTAAGCGGCGAGGGGTATGAAACAAATGGAAAATTTACTTTTATTGATTCAAACGAATCATCAGAGAAAAGATTGTATGAACTACTACTCGCGGGTGTTTTAAATTCTCGTGCAGTCATTGAAAAAAATGCTCTCTTTGGCGATCCTACAGAGTTAGCTCTTGTTTGTGCAGCTAAAAAAAAGAGTATCTCCATTGATGGTTATGAGAAAATAGATGAGATGCCATTTAGCAGTGAAAGAAAAATGATGTCTTCTGTTTATGTAAACGGTGCCAAAGAGATACTTTTTGCAAAAGGCGCTGTTGAAGTTCTGTTTGAGAAGTGTTCTTTTTATTTAGATGGCAACGGAGAAGAACAGCCATTTGATGATGCTCTAAAAAAACAGATGCTGGATTATTCCAGAGAGTTTGAAGATGAAGCGTATCGTGTTTTAGCCATAGCAAAAAACTCTCAAAGAAGCGAAGAGGGGCTCACACTTTTGGGAGTTGTTGCTATTATGGATCTACCGCGCTCAGAGGTTAAAGAAGCGATTGTGCAGTGTAAAACCGCCGGTATTAGAGTTATGATGATTACAGGAGATAACGATAAAACGGCTCAGGCGATTGCTAAAAAAATAGGTTTGGAATTTGATTCTGTGCTTACGGGAGAGGAGGTAGAAGCCATTAGTGATGAGGCTCTCAAAAATCGGCTTGCAAAGGAAACTATTCTTTTTGCGAGAATGTCTAGCAATCAAAAACTAAAAATTGCGACAGCACTCCAAAGTAACGGCGAGATTGTAGCAATGACTGGTGATGGCGTAAATGATGCTCCTGCACTTAAGCGTGCAGATATTGGGATAGCGATGGGAATAAGCGGTACGGATGTGGCAAAAGAGGCGGCGGATATGATACTTTTGGATAACAATTTCAAATCCATTGTTTGCGCCATAGAAGAGGGAAGAAGTGTTTACTTAAATATTAAAAAATTTGTAACCTATATTTTATCATCCAATGTGCCGGAGATTGTTCCGTATGTTTTGCAGTTTTTCTTTAAAATACCGCTTCCGCTTTCCGTTATTCAGATTCTCTCTATTGACTTGGGTTCCGATATACTTCCGGGGCTTGCACTTGGGAGTGAAAAACCAGAGAAAGATATTATGAAACGACCGCCGGTTGGGAGAGAAGAGAAGATACTTGACTGGGAGGTGTTTAAAAGAGGGTATTTTTTTATAGGAATCATAGAAGCAACGGCAGCGATGGTCGCATTTATAAGCTTTTTGCTTATGCATGGATGGGAATATGGTACAGTAGATTTAAAAGACCCTTTGTTGCAGTCACAAGCGATGACAATGACGCTTCTTGGCGCCGTAAGTTGTCAGCTGGTCAATGCTTGGACAATGCGCAGTTGGGAGTCGTCGGCTTGGAGCATTAGCTGGAACAGTAACAAACTTCTGCTTTTTGCTATGTTGTTGGAGGTTTTTTGGATATGGATGCTTCTAAATGTTGAGCCTGTACAAAAAGTATTTCATACGGCCAATATTTTGCCTTCTGATTTATGGATATTACTCCCGTTTCCGATTATTTTGTTTGTGAGCCATGAGTATTATAAATACAGAATACGAGTAAAAAAATATTTTAAAACAGCAGAATCCAGTTTGTAAATAAATCAGAAAATTTAATTATAAAATGATAAAATACACAAAAAAAAGGGAAAATTACAATATGAAAAAAGAATTAATAGAAGTTCCAAGAGCAACTTTGGATTTTTATAAATATGAAGAAGACGGATTAACATACTATGAATATGACGCTACAAAGTGTCAGCCGCCGGAACCGATGGTAAATACAATGGTTGGATTATCATTGCTAAAAAGTAAAAATGACAGACTTGTCGGTATATTTTTTCATGAGCCGTTTCCACTTTATCAGAGGATTCCTTTGACAATCGCACATGAGGCTAAAGAGCTTGAAAACGGCGATTTCAGAATAACTTTTAAATTGGATGATAACTAAATAGTTTAACACTCCGTTATCTAATTTTAAATAGAATATCCTTTTTAATCAAGGATATATATGAAACAACTTATTTCGGTTTTAAGCTCTATGAAAACAATGGTCATAATGATGCTTATATTTGCTGCGGCAATCGGTTATGCAACATTTATAGAGAACGATTACGGGACGATGACTGCAAAAGCAGATGTGTTTAACGCTCTATGGTTTGAGCTACTAATTGCACTGCTTAGTATTAATCTTATGTTTAACATCTATAAATATAAGATGTTTAGTTTAAAAAAAGCCCCTATCTTTATCTTTCACCTCTCCTTTTTAGTTATTGTTCTTGGCGCTGCAATAACAAGATTTATGGGCTTTGAGGGAACTATGCATATTCGCGAAGGTGATGTTGCTACAACGATGATAAGCTCGGACACATACTTTAATGTAAGTGCAGAAGTTGGAGATAAAAAAAATTCTACAACAGAATCCCTCTATTTATCTAAAAAAACTAATAACTCTCTCTCCTCATCACTAAAAATAGATTCCAAAGATGTACATGTAGAACTTGTGGAGTATATTCCAGATGCTATGGAGAGCTTGGTTGAAGGCAGTGAGGGCGGTTTAGAAGTGCTTGATATGATGATTGCTTCAAATAATTCAAGTGAGCCGGTTAAGCTTCGCAAAGGCGAATTTTATGAAAATGATGAAATAGCTTTAGATTTTGGCTCTGGAAAAATCTTTTTAAGGCCGGTTATCTCTATCTTTAGTGAAAATGGCGAAATATATATGAAGCATGAAATGCCGTTGAAATACCTAAAAATGGATGATAAAACGGAAGGGGAAGTTGCTCCGAATGAGAAAAGTAAGCTTGAGTTACGAACGCTTTTTGGTACACAAAAAAGCAACTTTGTAGTGCGTAGTTTCTACAAACATGCCACAACGAAGATAGTTTCAAATCCAGACGCTTCACCTATGAAACCGACTCAAGATGCTCTTTTATTTAATGTTAAAGTTGGTGATGTTTCAGAGGATGTAATGATTTTTGGTCAAGCCGGGCGAATGGCAAAAGAGCATCATAATGTTGTTAATGGAGTAGATGTACATATATCTTACGGCTCCAAAAAAATAGAGCTCCCGTTTGGCTTAAAGCTGATAGATTTTCAGCTAGACAGATACCCCGGTTCAATGTCTCCGGCATCTTATGCAAGTGAAGTTGAGTTGGTGGACGATGAAAAAAAAGTATATACGCCGTTTAGAATTTTTATGAATAATATTTTAGAGCATCGCGGGTATAGATTTTTTCAATCTTCATACGATCAAGATGAAAAAGGAACTGTTTTGTCTGTAAACAACGACCCGGGAACACTTCCGTCATATATTGGTTATTTTCTTTTAGGCTTAGGGATGTTTTGGGCTCTCTTTTCAAAAGGAAACAGATTTGAGCAACTCTCACAAAGGGCAAAAAAAGCCAGCGAGCAGAAAGCTCTTGGATTTTTACTCTCGCTTGGTCTGCTTTTTAGCATTACACCATCTTATGCAGAGGAGCTAAATCCTGCTATAAAAACTATTTTATCTTTTAATAAAGAGCACGCAGAAAAGTTCGGTGAATTAATCATTCAAGACAGCGGCGGCAGAATGAAACCTCTTGATACGCTCTCGACAGAGATAGTTGCAAAAATTTACAAAAACTCATTTGTAACAATCGGTACAGAGAAGTTAAATGCAAATCAAGTTGTTCTTGGCATGATGGCTAGACCTGAAGCATATAGAGATTTGAAAATTATAGTAACAAAAAATGAAGAGATTAATAAAAGATTGGGTATTGAAACCTCTGCAAAATATGCATCTTTTTCACAATTTTTTACCAGCCCAGAGACTTTAGAGGGGTATAAACTGGCCGAAGCTGTTGATAATGCAGTAAGAAAAGAGCCAAAACATAGAGATTTGTTTGATAAGGCTGTTTTAGAAGTTGATGAGCGTGTAAATATTTCATACTCTGTATATTCCGGAGCGTTGATAAAAATTTGGCCAAAACCAAATGATGTAAACAATAAATGGTTTGAAACAATAGAAGCGCTTGAGACTTTTGAACTTCAAGAAGCCCAAAAAATAAAGGATATTATATTTGGCTATTTTTCGGCTTTAAACACTTCGCTAGAGAGCGGAAACTGGGATGGTGCAAATCTTGCAATAGAAAAAATAGCAGAGTATCAAAGATTTTACGGTGCATCTGTTCTTCCTCCGGAGAGCAGAATAAAAGCAGAGATGATTTATAACTATGCAAATATATTTGAGAGAATTTACCCTCTATATTTTCTCATCGGTTTTGTGTTGTTTATTGCAAGTTTTATAAAGATATTAAAACCAAAATTAAACATCAACATACTTGAAAAACTCTCTTTATGGCTTTTAGTTGCACTGTTTATGGCTCATACGGTTGGTTTAGGACTTAGATGGTATGTTGCAGGACATGCACCTTGGTCTGATGGCTATGAATCGATGATATATATTAGCTGGGCAACTGTTTTAGCAGGTTTTATCTTCTCAAAACGCTCATCTATGACAATGGCTTCAACCGCAGTTTTAACAGGGCTTATTCTTTTTGTTGCGCACTTAAACTGGATGAATCCTCAGGTTACAAATCTTGTACCGGTTCTTAACTCATACTGGCTGAGCATACATGTTGCGGTTATTACTGCCAGTTACGGATTTTTAGGCTTGGGTGCGCTTTTGGGTTTTATTACGATTTTGCTTTTCATATTTAAAACTAAAAACAATGAAAAACATATCTCTTTATCCATTAAAGAGCTTAACTCAATCAATGAGATGAGCCTTATGATTGGACTTGCATTTTTAACGCTGGGTAACTTTATAGGCGGTGTTTGGGCGAATGAATCGTGGGGACGATACTGGGGATGGGACCCAAAAGAGACCTGGGCACTTGTAACTATTTTAATCTATGCAGCGGTAATTCACATAAGATTTATAAAATCAATTTATAGTGAATTTAACTACAGCGTTATATCGCTTTTGTCGTATACATCGGTAATAATGACATATTTCGGGGTAAATTACTATCTTGCCGGAATGCACTCTTATGCAAAGGGCGACCCTGTTCCGATTCCTGATTTTGTGCCTGTTACTTATGCAATTTTATTTGTGGTAATTGCAATTGCGTTTAGAAACAGAAAACTGGTTTAAGAGAGTTGTGCGTGGAGTTTAGCGGCTTTAGCAAAAAAACATTACCTTTTTTAGAAGCTATCCGTAAAAATAACTCTAAAGAGTGGTTTGAAGCTCATAGAGATGAGTATGAAAACTATATACTAAACCCCTCAAAAGCCTTTGTGGTTGAGATGGGTGAACACTTAATGGCGTTAGAACCTACCGTAAATGCAGATCCACGAATAAACAAATCCCTCTTTAAAATCTACAGAGATATTCGTAGAATGGGTGAAAACAAAGAGCCTATGAAGTCTAAAATAGGTGTTATTTTCACTCAAGGAAACAGCGGCTGCAGACTGCAAAAATCATCTTTTTATCTCCACTTCTCACCGGATGAACTTTTTGTATCCGCCGGAGTTCGATGGTTTAACAAGCCTATGCTTGACGCATATCGTGACTACATAAAAGAAACTAGCCGCAGAGAGGAACTCTCTAATGTTTTAGAGAGCTTAAATACCAATGGGTATAAAACCATAGAAAAAGGGTATAAAAAATATCCAAGAGGTTTTAGCGCCGATATGCCGAGTGTAGATTTGAGTCTCTATAAAGGGATGGCTACTTACAAAATTTTAGAGCCCAAGCTCATTGAAAATGGGGAGTTGCTTATAAATACTCTCTATAAAATCTATGAAGATATGCTACCATTACAGCAGATAGTGTATGAGATAAGTTTAAGGGTTAAAGAGGATTAAAAGATGAAAAAAGAGGCGATTGTTTTACTAAATATGGGTGGTCCAAATAACTTGGAAGAGGTTGAAGTTTTTTTAACAAATATGTTTAATGATAAAAATATCATAACGGTTAAAAGTTCACTTTTAAGAAGTTTTATTGCTAAAATGATAACTTTTACAAGAACTGAAAAAGCTCAAGAGATATACAGACGCATCGGCGGAAAATCACCTCTAGTCGGGCACACAAAAAATCTTGTTCAAAAGTTAAAAAACAGAGTTAGAGAGGGTGTCGTAGTTGATTTTGCCATGCGTTACACTCCTCCTTTTGCCGCTGAAGTTATAGAGAGATTAAATAAAGAAAACATAGAAAGAATCTATCTAATTCCTCTATATCCGCAGTTTTCCACAACCACGACAAAGTCATCATTGGAAGATTTTGAAGAGCAGTACCACTTAAGGGGCGGCGATGCTATTTTGATTGAGATAAAGCATTTTTTTCAAAATATCAACTACAACAAAGCTATCATTGAAAGAATAAAAGAGAGAGTTGATGCCGATGAGTGCAAAGATTTTGACATAATCTTCTCAGCTCACGGGTTACCTCAAAAAATAGTAGATGCAGGTGATATTTATGAGCGACATGTGCAGAAACATGTTGAGATTTTGAAGCAGATGTTAAAAGACGAAGGAATGAATTTTAACGAAGCTCATTTGGCATATCAATCTAAAGTGGGACCAATGGAGTGGCTTAAACCATCGTTAGAGGAAAAACTGACAGAGATTAAGAGCAGAAGCGTTGTTATTTTCCCAATAGCCTTTACGATTGACAACTCTGAGACAGATTTTGAACTTGAAATTGAATACCGCGAGGTTGCCCGTGAGTTGGGCTTTGAAGATTATAGAGTTTGCAGATGTCCAAATGACAGTGAATTTTTTGTTGAAGCATTGGCTGAAATATACGCAAAAATGAGATAAACCAGAAGATGAAAATTGTTATCTTTGATATGGATGGCACTCTTTTGGACTCAAAAAAAGATATTACTATATCTGTAAATCATGTTAGAGAAACACATCACAATCTCGCCCCGCTTAGCGAAGAGTATGTCGTTGAAGCTATAAATATGGAGGTAAGAAACCTCTCACAACTCTTTTACGAAACAGAGATTTACCACCCAGAGGATAGAGAGCTTTTCGAGAGCCATTATGAGCTTCAGTGTGTAAAAAATGTCTATCTTTACGATGGCGTAGAGGAGATGCTTAAGAGTTTAGTCGCTTCACATATAAAAATATCTGTTGCCACAAATGCCCCTACACAGTTTGCGCTGAGAATGTTGGAGCATTTAAGAGTTAAAAATCTATTTGATATTATTATCGGAGCAGATTTGGTTAATCACTCAAAACCGTCTCCTGAGATGTTAAACAATATACTGAATTATTACAATTTTGATGAGAAAAATCATAAAGCGTGGATGGTTGGGGATAATTCAAAAGATGCATTAAGTGCCGCGAGTGCCGGAATCGAGTCTATATTTGTTACTTGGGGATTTAGTCCAGAGAGTAGTGCTAAAGTAGTTGTAAAAAAACCACAAGAGGTATTAGATATAGTTTTGTAAAATTTATGATAAAATGTTTTAACTCCACTTCAAGGATAGATAATGTTTGGTGGCGATTTATTATTAGCTTTTGCATTTATGGCGTTACTTTTTTTGAGACAGATATCAATATTAAAAGAGTCAAATAAGATAAACTATGCACCCCTGATGATGGGAATCGGTGCAATCAGCGGTACTGTTCACTTTATAACCCATCCGGAGACGGCAGATACGCTTCTTATTTTAAAAGAGAGTCTGTTCCCTATCTTAGTTGCACTCATTCTCTATGTAATAATGAATGTCTTACATCAAACCCAACAATCTGACCAATCAAAAATTCAACGCGAATTTACAAAAGAGTTGATAGAGCAGTTAACACAGCTAAAAGAGTTTAGTGCCGAGTTGGAAAAAAAGATGATAATAAATCAGAATGAAGACAGACGAGTTCAAGAAGAGACAAGAGAGAGATTTAGACACGATATAAAGGTGTTGGATGCAATTTTAGTAAATCAAAACAGATTTTTAGAAAAATTCGAGCAAGTGGACAAGTGGCATGAGTATGTTGTAAAGTCATTTGAGAATTTTACCGAGGTTCAACTTCCATCTTTGGATAACATTGTACATAAACATATAGATATACTTAGAGTAGCTGAGCAAGACCATTTCAATAAAGTCAAAGCCACACTAACAAAAGCAGTTGATGACAGGAGTGAAATTGCAGTGGAAATTGAAGAGTTAAAAGAGAACTTGCAAACAATGAGCAATATTTCTCAGACTATTGCAAAAACTATTATAAGACATACAATTGAAGAGTTATCTGATGTGACAAAGCCATTTGAAAAAGAGATGTTTTCTTTAAAATCACACACAGAGGGTTTAGGAATATCTCTTTATGAAAGTGAAAATAGATTAAGCGGTATAAAAGAGCAGAGTGAGTTGATAATGAAGCAGATGGTTCTTTCATCTAAAAAAATGAATGAAATAGAGACCAAAAATAGCGGTTTGCACGATGTCTATGCAACTATGAAAGATTTGATAAGGGATATAGAAATCATCAAGTCTGAATATGTAAAATCACAATCTCAACTCAGTATGATTGTAAAAGATTTTAAAGATATTAAAGAGAATGAAATAGATAGTATAAAAGAGCAGATAGAATCTTTGAGTGCTACATTGACGACAAAAGTGGACAACTCACTGGAAAAACTATATAAACACTATAGTATAGCCAGCGAAGAGATATCGCCTAATATAAAATTTCTCTCAAAGCAGGCACAACTTAAAAGTAAATATTCTGAACTAGAAAGCTAACAGTATAAGCGGAGGGTATGCGACTAGACCTATGTATGGTAAAAAACTGTTTATTGGAGCGAGCATAACCAAACTAAGCTCGTGAGATAATTTTCTCTTCGTAAAAACCTGCTCTATAAGAATTATTTTCGTTGAAACATCCACTGTTTTTAAAAAAAGCAAAATCATCGCATATATATTGAGATCTGTCAACATCGCAAAACCTATACTAAAGTAAAAAGTCGGCTGCATAAGTAAAAACAGAAATATGCTCTTTGAATAGTACTTATACATGCGTAAAACCATGCCCATAATGCTAGGTGCTTTTTGCCATGAAATTTCATAAAGTTCAAGAAAAATAAAGAGAAGTATGTAGTTTAAGACTAAATCGTTTATCATAAATAAAATGGTACTATAAATATAGAGATAAAGTAGTAAAAAATAAAATAAAGTGTGTGTAATGAATGAAAATAGTAAAAAGATAACTCTTCAAAAAGTAATTATTTTAAATATAGTACTTGTTATTGCTGAGGTTATAGCGGGAATATACAGCGGTTCAATGGCGCTTTTAGCAGATGCCTTTCATAACCTTGGTGATGTGTTGGCTCTGTTTATTTCATTGGTGGCAATTGTTTTTGGAGCAAAAAAAGCAACTGACTCGATGACCTTTGGATATATAAAAGCTGAAATGATGGCGGCATTTATTAATTCAATTTTTCTAGTAGTAATGATGATTTTTATTTTAATTGAGTCTATAAATAGATTTTTTGAACCAAGCGAGATAAATGCTCCAGTTGTGATTGTTGCTTCGTTTATAGCTCTTTTGATTAACGGTTTTAGCACATGGCTTCTTAGCCAAAATAAAATAGAGCATCATCATGGAGATGACCACGACCATGATCATCATCACGAAGATATGAACATAAAATCAGCCTATCTGCATATGCTAGGCGATGCTGTAATCTCATTTAGTGTTGCTGTTGGCGGAGTGATTATATATCTGTTTGGAATTGTAGTAGTAGATTCTATTTTATCGGTTATTTTTAGTATATATATTATAAAAGAGACTCTTCCGCTGCTTAAAACATCGTTTTATACACTTATGGATTCAAATATTGATGATATAAAAGAGGTGGAGGATTTGATACTCTCTTCAAATGAGATTTTATCAGTGCATGATTTGCATCTTTATCGCCCAAACTCAAAAGAGTATTATGGCTCGGCTCATATTGTATTAAAAGATGATTTGCTTTTAAGCCAAGTCGAGATAATTTTAGAAAATATTAGAGCTAAGCTTTGCAAAAAAGGTATAACACATTTTATAATTCAACCTGAGAGCCTAAAATACAACCTGAAAGTCACTTGTTGTTATATCCATTAATTAGAACGGTACCAAAGTACTATTTACATATAAATTTGCCTATGTTAGAATCTTCGCACAATTAAATTCGGAGGTGTGATATGGCTACTGGAAAAGTAATAGGGCAGATACAAGTAACACAAGGAAATATAAAAATCGTTGGGGTTGACGGTGTTGTTCGTAACCCTGTGTATGAGGGCTTTATGTATGAAAAAGAGCAAATTATCAGTAATGACCCTGATGCACTGTTTCAGATTAAGTTTTTAGCACTTCCTGAAGCATCTGCATATGATGGTGTTTTTAGAATTTTAGCTGATGGTTCTGTGATTCATGGTAGGGATGCGATGGATAGCATGATGAGCGATGAAAATTTGGTTAAAGTATTAGAAACAGCAAGTGTTGGGGATGTTAAAACAGCCGGTGAGGATATTGGGGATTTAGAGACTGCAGCCGGTGAAGAGGGAGCAGTGGGAAGTTCTTCATTTACTGAAACCGATATAGTTGCAGAGTCGAGCGTCCTTGGCTTTAGCAGAGGCGCAAACGGTGCACTTGGATTTGGCATAACTGATTTTGGCAGCGTGCCAGATTATGATGCTGCACAAATTACACCGCCGGCCATCACATCTCCAAATGAAGTTATTTACGATGAGAATGATACGATTCCTGTTATTCAGATAACAGCGACTGCTGAGGGCGCGGTAACTTATGGCATCGGTGGACTTGATAGTGGTTTCTTTGATATTGACTCTGCAACAGGTCTTGTGACTTTTAAAGAGTCTCCGGACTTTGAAAACCCAAGGGATTCTGGTGGTGATAACGAATACAACACTTATGTAACAGTAACTGATGCATTCGGCAATTATACTACTCAGCTTCTTTCTGTCTCTATAAATAACGTTAACGAACGACCGAGCGTTGAAGATGTAACTGTTACTGCCGATGAAACATTTGATACAAGTATGTGGGACAATTGGACACAAACATTCCCATTTTATAATCCTGATGAAGACGCTGTTAAACTCAATGATGAGTATAAAAATTGGATTAAAGGTACACTCATAGCAACAGATGAAGACACCCTTGATACGCATACTTTTTCACTCTCAGATATGACGGATGGTACCATCATTGAAAACGTCAACTATGATACCAATGGAATTTTGTGGGAAGGACAAGGTCAAGTAGATGTACGATTTGATTCATCTTATGTTGATGCAAGTGTTATTACTGTTGATGCTATTTTGCTCTCAAGCAATAATGGAACCGATAGTGATACAAATTTTTATTTAGTTGGTGATTTTAATGCGCTTGGTGCAGGAGAAACTGCAACTATAACATTTAAGTATTATGCGACTGATAGTTCGGTTAATGACGGAGAGCCTATGGCATCAGAACCGAAATTTGTATCTGTCACAGTGGTTGGTACAAACGACCAACCTGTAGTTGAAAATGTAGCTATTTCAACAACAGAGACATACGATCTTCTTCAGTGGTGGGATGCAAACAGAGACGGCAATCCGACGAATGATGATTTTGATAATATGATTTTTGGTAGATTGGTTGCAAGTGATGAAGATGTCAACGACAATCATATATTTGGTCTTGATGATATGTACCTTTCAAGACATCATGGAAGCGATAAAGAGCTTATAGATGTGGACTATGATATCAATGGATTTGCTAGCGGTGGGCATGGTACGGTTAAAGTACTGTTTGAATCATCGGCGATAAATGCGGAAGATATTGAACTTGATAAGATTTTCTTTTATGACAACAACGGAAGAGATAGCGATACGAGATTTAGTCTTCAAGGTGATTTCGATGCACTTGGTGCAGGTGAGACAGCTACGATTACATTTAAGTACTATGCAACTGACACTTCAAGCGGAAGCCAAGAGCCAAATGAGTCAGAAGCAAAGCTTGTAACTATCACAATCACAGGTACAAATGACCAACCTGTAGTTGAAAATGTAGCTATTTCTGCTTATGAGACGTATGATGCAAACCCATGGGACAACTGGACACAAACATTCCCGTTTTACAATCCTGACGCAGATAACGGCATTGGACTGAATGATGAACACAATAATTGGGTTAAAGGTACGCTCAGTGCAATAGATGAAGATGTAAATGACGTACATACTTTTTCATTGTCGGATATGAGAGGCGGTACTATAATTGAGGGTGTCAACTATGATACCAATGGAATTAGATGGGGTGGAACGGGTCAAGTAGATGTACGATTTAGCTCTTCTGATGTTGATGTTGATGCTATTACCGTAAATGCTATTTTACTCTCAAGCGACAACGGCAGAGACAGTGATACTGATTTTTATTTGGTGGGTGATTTTAATGCTCTTGGTGCAGGAGAGACTGCAACCATAACGTTTAAATACTATGCAACTGATAGTTCAAGCGGCAGCCAAGAGCCGAATGATTCAGCAGCTAGACTTGTATCTATTACGGTAACTGGTACAAATGATCAGCCTGTTGTGAGTGATATTAATGTAAACAGTTTGCTCTCAACCGTTACGTTTGTTGAAGACAATGCGGGATATGCAAATGTTTTGGGTATTTATCAGGTAGATGCAGAGGGAAATCCTACAAATCCGCAGTATATACTTTTAAATTCAGATAGCGCAAACAACGGAGACATCTTGGGCACGTTTGATTTTAGCGACCCAGAGTTACAGTATTTTATCATTTCAGATGGAGCAGGTTCGGTAAATGTGGGCGATACCCTTGCTTTTAATGGTGCTGGTCAACTTACTATAAATGGCAGTGTTGCTACTTCGGTTATCTATAGTGAAACTAGCAGAAATGGCGGAGAAACTGGAATAGCTGTAGAGCAACTTTCTGATGGCTCAATAAAAATCTCTTTTGATGATCAGCTTGGAAACGGAGATGATAACGACTTTAACGACCTTATCATCAACATAAGCAACAGAATCTATGAGTCAACAAGCACGGGCAATATTTTCTCAGATCTTGACAATTCGGATGTTTGGACTACATTTAACGGAAATCTTGCAACAGCACAAGATGATGATGTAAATGACACACATATGTATGAGTTGTCTGGTGACGTAAATGTAGCTTCTGATGATTTAGACACTTCACTTCTTACAGATGTAAATGTTACAGTAAATGCGGACGGAAGTTATACGCTATCAGGAAACTTCAATGCACTGGCAGCTGGAGATACGGCTACAGTTACATTCCAATATGTAGCAAATGATGGGACAAGTGATCCATACGGTGAAACAAATCTATCAGATGCTAAAACTGTTACATTAACGATTACAGGTACAAATGATGCACCGACTGCAACGCCTGATAATGTTACGGTGGATACAGATACTGTATATGGCAGTGAAGATGTGTTGCCTTTTGATATTTCTTCGTTTACATATGATGGAAATTTCCGAAATAGCGATATTGACAATAGTGAAAATTCAAATGATGTTATTTATCATGGTGCTTATGCTGTTAATGATCTTAACTCCACAACAACTACTGAAACGATTTGGGTTAAAGTCTGGGTTGGTCATCATTTAGAGTGGGTTCCACAAACTCAAGAAGTTACTACATATGACGGAGATAGGGAAAATCAAATTGACAGCAAGGGTACTTATAACGAAGGTATCGTGTTTGCCTTTAGTGATGAGGTAAGTAAAGCTACGGTTGTATTTGACAATAGCGCAAAGAACGTAGGAAAAGATGAAGTTGCAATCCGTGTTTATAATGAAGAGGGTGAGTATAGAGTAGTGAGCACCGCTGAGTTGAGCGGACATGACCAAAGCATTGATATAGAAATTGCAGGATTTGATTTTGACCGTGTAGTGATTTATGCGCTAGAGCCTCAAAATCCTGGTTGTGATGTAAGTGAATTTAGAGTTGAATCAGTAGCGGGAGTTGTTGATACGCAGACGGAAGTACTCTCTTCATTTATCATAGATGATGCGGCACTTTTAGCAAATGATTCAGATATAGATGAGGATGATGAGCTGGAAGTTGGTTTGGGTTTAGATACCAATCTTTATCTGGGCGATACAGATACCATTGTCGGTAGTGTATCTTTAGATGAGAACGGGGATATTTTAGTTACTCCAAACGCAGTAGAATTTGAAGAAAATGCAGACGGATACGCAAGGTTTGATTACACAATAGATGATGGAAATGGCGGAGTTGCTACTACAACGGCTACTATAGATGTTAGACTTGGTTCTTTGGTTGAAGGAGACGTGTATGACAGCACTGTTGATAATATAGTGGTTGTTGATGATGACTCGCTTGACTTGTCTGATGTTTCAAATATAAGCGTCATTCAGCTAGAGGGCGATGCTACGGTAACGGGCAGTGTTGAGGGAATTAATGCTGCGGATGTTATCGGTGCAACAGGAGATGACAATACGCTCTATATCACTTCACTAGATGGCGATGCGTCAAATCAGGTAGATGTCGATACAGATTCTCTTCATCAAATAGAAAATGTAAATATTGATGGTGTGGGTTATACTTCGTATAGTGATGGAGATGCAACACTATTGATTCAAATTCAAGATGTAGTTGTTCCAGACTAGATACTTTTACTTTACTTGCAGTCGGATATGACTGCAAGTAATTTTCCTTTTTTCCTTTTCTTCATAAAAAATTCTCACCAATACCAAAGTACTATTTACTTGCAAAATTGCCTATGTTAAAATCTACGCATAATTAAATTTGGAGGTGTGAGATGGCTGCTGGAGAAGTTGTAGGACAAATACAAGTAACACAGGGTATTATCAAAGTATTGGGTACTGATGGGGCTTCGCGAGCCTAAATACGGTGGTTTTATGTATGAAAACGAGCAGATTATCAGCAATGATCCTACGGCTCTGTTTCAGATTAAATTTTTAGCACTTCCTGAGGCATCCGCGTATGACGGAATATTTAGAATTTTATCAGACGGAACTGCACTTCATGGGAGAGATGCTGTGAGTAGTATGGCGGCAAGCGATGAGCCGGTGAGTACTCTTGAAGCAGCAGCTGAGAAAGGATCGGTTGACGATTTAGAAACCGCAGCCGGCGAAGAGGGAGCAGAAGGAAGTTCGTCATTTACTGAAACCGATATAGTTGCAGAGTCAAGTGTTCTTGGCTTTGCCAGAGGACCAAACAGCGCTCTTGGGTATGGAGTGGTTGATTTTGGAAGCAGAGTAAATTATGACGCATCGCAAGAGGCTGCAGAAGCAGAAGATGCCATAAATAATAATCCGCTTGCAATGGCTGATAATATTACTAAAATTGCAGATCATGAAATTATTTCAGTTGATGTAAATGCTATAGCTGATGGTACTTACGTTTATGAGCACAATGGCTGGTATGGCATTAAAGATTACGGCTCTGAAGGTCAACCCATGATTGACAGCCATGATGATGTTGATGAAGGCATTCAGTTTACTTTTGCAGATGCCGTAGATCAGGCATCTTTGGAGTTTAAAAATGTTGGAGACAATGCACCGAGCAATGATAATATTTTAATTGAACTTTGGAATGGTGGGGTGAATCTTGAGGTTGATGTAGATACTAGCACAATTAAAAATAACACGGCATTTATAATAAATGAAGGGGTTAAGTTTGATGAAATTAGAGTTTTTGCATTAGACCCTGTGGGTGAAAATGGAAATCCACCGACTGAATTTAGAATATCATCAGTAATTTCTAGTGATATCGATAGAGATATAGTATTACCATTTGTTATCGATGACAGTACGTTGTTGGCAAATGATACTGATATAGATGGTGACACGCTGCATGTTGAGCTTGTAGATGGAAACTTATATGATTCTGATGGAGTAATAATTGGTTCTGTCTAAATTATTACCGATATTGACAGTGATAATTATGGCGATATTCAAGTTACTCCAAATCCTATATATGAATTTGATACACATACTCCAAGTTATGCAAATTTTGCTTATACGGTAGTTGATGAACATGGCGGATCAAGTGAAAGTGTTCTTGCTACTATTGATGTAGCTGTTGGAGAGGTTGTTAATCCTGAAGTTAATTATGATCCTACATCATCGGGGAGTATAGTTGATGAATTTATTATCGGTACAGACTCGGATATAGATACAGATGATGGAGTAGATATATTGTCCGATAATATCTTAACTATCAGTGATACACTCAATCTCTCAAATGTATCAGATATAAATACAATTCAGTTAGATGCAGATGCAACTGTAACAGGTAGCGGCCCTGGATTAAGTATCACAGCAAATGATGTTATCAATGCAACTGATGTTGATAATACCTTGATAATTCAATCTTCGGATGGTAATGCGGTAAATCAAGTTAATGTTGATGCTTCTTTTGGTGATTCAGAGGTAGTATATTTAGATGATGTGTATTACGCTCAATATGTTGATGGAGATGCAACACTATTGATTCAAATTGAAGATATAGTTGTGCCTACTTAAACTTTAGCGCAAGGGAAATTCTGTCGCTTACATTCGCCTTCTCAAAGATGTGCTGAATGTGACCTTTTACGGTCGATAGCGCGATTTTCTCTCTTTGCGCAATCTCTTTGTTGCTCAGTCCCTCAGCAATCATAATTGCTATATCTTTCTCTTTCTCAGTCAGCAATGGCATAAAGTCGGGTTCATCTTTATTTTTGTTTTGAATATATTTGTTAATAATAAAGTAAGTCAAATCAGCAAAAAGCCAGTTGTGCCCATCTTCAACAGTGGTGAGCATTTTTAAGAGGTTCTCTTTGTTTAGGTAGGAGTTTTCATACCCCTTAATGCCGCTTCCAAGCAGAGTCACTGCGTGATAAACTTCAGGAATAGCATTAAAAATTAAAAATATTGCATTAGGATACTTTTTTAACTTTAGTAATGCATCGTCAATATTTGATACACTCATTTCATCTAACATTACGATAACTTTATTATTATCTTTTTCCAAGTACTCAAGCAGAGTATCAAAACTTTCTACATGCAGTGTTTCATACGATTTTAGTAAAGCATTTTCCCAATGTTTTTTTATGGAAGACATGTTTGTAAATAATATTATTTTTTTCATGATTATCTTTCGCTAAGCACATTTTCACGTGCACGTAGTATTGGCTTTAAGATATAGTCAAGTACCGTTTTCTTGCCGGTTATAATGTCCACATCAGCCGTCATACCGACCATTATATTTAACTTTTTCTCTTTATTGCCCAAGTAATTTTCATCAGTTTTTATGCGGACAAGATAGTAGTTTTGTCTGCTGGCTTCATCATAAATGGTGTCAGCACTGATGTGTGTCAGCGTTCCTTTTATTGAGCCATATATTGCAAAATCATAAGCAGAAAATTTTACTATTGCGCGTTGCCCAGGAAATAAAAAAGCGATGTCCGCAGGTTTTATTTTTGCTTCAATAAGCAGATTGTCCTCTGTCGGAACGACTTCTATTATATTCATTCCGGGTTTTACAACGCCTCCTACTGTGTTTACCAATAACTGCTTAATTGTTCCATCTACCGGAGAGCGGACAAGTGTACGATTTACTTTGTCTTCTCTGGCAATATTGGAACTCTCTATTCTTGACATTTCAGCTTTTGCTTCATTAAATTTTTCTTTAGCAATATTTCGAAATTTAAACTGAAGTTCCAAAATATTGTTTTTTTGCTCATCTATAATAGAGGTAAGGCGAGGGATGGAGAGCTTTGTTGATTTCATCTGTCCCTCAATTGTGCTAGCTTCTCTTTGGAGCTTCAAATACTCAACTTCAGATACTATCCCCTTATCGACTAAAGGCTTATTGAGAGATAACTCTTTTGTGATAAATTCATAGCTCTTTGTTAGATTTGAGACTCTTGCTTCAGCCTCTCTAAGTTCATCTTTTTTTTGTTCCAAACGGTGTTTATAGATAAGCACACTGTTTTCCAACTGCTCTTTGTTGCTAAGATAGAGAGACTCTTCATACTTGATGAGTTCAGGAGATTTTTTTCTTATTGCTTCGTTTACGTTAAAAGGAGTGCCTGTCGATTCGGCTAAAAGTCTAATGCTCTTTGCTTGAAGCTCATTGTAACGGAGCTGACTCTCTACGAAGCTGCTTACGAAACCGGTATCGTCGATTTTTATAAGAATATCGCCTTTTTTAACCGTCTCTCCCTCTGAGACAAGAATCTCACTCACAATTCCGCCTTCAAGATTTTGAATGACTTGAACCTGAGTAGAAGGTATAACTTTTCCCTGCCCACGTGTAAGAGCGTCAATCTCAGCATTATATGCCCAGTAGATAAGCCAAATAATAAAAAAAGCGCCAATCCAAAGCATAATTCTTGTCGGCAGCGTACTATGAGTCAACATCGCGGCGCTTACAGAGTTCATATACTCCAAATCTTCCTCATCTTTAATGCGAAGATTTTTAATATCTTTTTTATTGTAAGAGTACTCTACAAACTTATCTTCAAGATTCATTGGTCACTCTTTTTTTTGGTGTTTGCAGCTGCATTAATACTTCATCATGAGGACCGTCTAAAACAATTTTACCTTTGTCCATCAAAATCAATCTTTGTGTAAGTGCCAGCAGAACGTTTTTGTGAGATATTAAAAGCATAGTTTTGTTTGTTTTATAACTGTTTATAGCTCTGATAAAGTTGCCCTCATGCGTGCTGTCCATTGAGTTGGTCGGTTCATCAAGCAAGACAATCGGTGCATGATGTATAAAAGCTCTTGCGATGCAGATAGACTGTTTTTGTCCGCCCGATAGCCCATCACCTCTCTCTCCAATTTGCATATCATACCCCATCGGGTGCGTGTCAACAAAGTCGCTGACACCGCTTAGTTTAGAGACTTTTAAAATATCTTCATCGCTCGCCCCCGGTGAGCGCAGTACAATATTCTCTTTTAGCGTTCCTTGAAATAAGATAACATCTTGTGGGACATATGAAATATTGCGTCTTAAATCAGCTGGGTCAATCTGTTTGATGTCGATGCCGTCTATCAAAATAGAACCATCTGTCGGCTCATACAGACCCAATATTAGCTTCTCTAAGGTTGTTTTTCCAGAGCCGTTGGTACCTATTATGCCGACAGATTCACCGGGATTTATGATAAAGCTAACATCATCTAAGATTTTGCTATCTGTATTTGGATAGATAAAGCTTACATGCCTAAACTCAATTTTGCCTGTAAATGAGGGACGCTGAACGAAATTTTTAGCCTCTTCGCGCTCAACGGCGAGTTTCATAATGTTGTTTATAGCGTCATATGCAGTTTTTGTTTGCTGAAAATTCGCAATTAGTGCTGCGACTTGACCAAGAGGCGCTAACATTCTTGAGCCTAGCATAACAACTGCAATAAGCCCTCCCATAGTCAGCTCTCTCTCTCCAATGGCATAAACTCCGCCTACGATAAGCGCTACAGTGTTTAGCTGCACTATGAAATTTACAAAAGTGGAGATAGAGTTTGATAAAATCTTTGACTTGAGTCCTTTTTTTGCTACGTCTCCCGTTGCTTCTTCCCACTTCCACTGATACTGCCCGCTTATTCCCAGCGCTTTGATGGTCTCAAATGCGCTAAGTGATTCGATTAGTACAGCGTTTTTTCTAGCAGATGCTTCGTATGTGTTTTGGACACTTTTTCTCATTGGTTTTTCGACAAATATACTATATAAAACGATAATCAAAGCACTTGCAATAGGAATAACGATTAGCCAGCCGCCGATGATGTAGATTATAAATAAAAATATAATAGTAAATGGCAAATCAATAATGGTGGCAATAGATGAAGCTGTAAAAAAGCCTCTTATAGAATCAAAATCTTTTAAATTGCTGGCAAAGGAACCTACAGAACGAGGTTTTGAGGCTATTTTTAGATTTAATACATGTTCGTATATCATAGATGACATAATGACATCACTTTTTTTAGCCGCGTTTTCAAGAAAATATGAGCGTAGAAATTTTAGAAGAATGTCAAAAATATAGATAATGATGATGCCTGTTGCAAATACCCATAACGTATCCATTGCGTTGTTTGGCACAACTCTGTCATATACGTTTAGAGTAAAAATTGGAGTTGCCATTACAAAAAGGTTGATTAAGAATGAGGCGATTATTACATCAACATACACGCCTGAAAAGTACTTTAGAGTTCCCCAAAACCAGTGATGTTCCTCATGCTTTAAAAGGCGGTTATGCGCGTCTTTGTAGTGGTGCTCATGTTTAAGCAGAAATGCAAAATTAATATACTCGGCTTCAATAAACTCAGTTTCAACCCAGTTCTCAGCCTCGCCAACTTCAGGAAGTATTATTTTTGCATATTTTTTATCGGGACTTATCTCTGTTAATATGCATGCTTTTTCATTTTCGCTATCACCCTTTAAAACCAATATGACGGGCAGAAGCAGAGGGGATATATCTTTAAATTGGTAGTTTACTAACTTAGAGCTAAATCCTGCACGCTGTGCGGCACGGTGAAAAGCTGATTTTGAAACTTCTTGATTCAGTGAAAAAAGTTTTGGCGTAACTCTTCCAGCTGGAATCGGCAAATCTGCAACAAGCGCATCAGCACTGTAAGGACGGTTGTAGAGCTTGGTAAAAATTACCAAGCACTCCAATAGAGGATTTTCAATTGTGTTACTCAACTGTGATGTTCATCTCTTCTAAGATTTTACCAGTGTAAGCCAGAATCTGATAGTAAGATATCAATCTGTCATATTCAGCGGTAGTTTTGCGGTTTTTTGCACTGTTATACTCTAATTCGATATTTAAAAGGTCGATGATGCTTCTTCTTCCTAGTTCATGCTCTTTTTCATAGTCGGAGACAGTTTCACCACTTGATTTTATTGTGTTATCTAAGTGAACTAACTGCTGTTTTGTTGACTCAAAAGTTTGCCATGCGATTTCCGTATATGCCTGTATATAGCGTCTTGCATCTGCAAGCGTGCTGTTTTTGTTAAGCAATCTGTGCTGATTTGCCTCTTTGTTTGCTTTGTCTGCAAAGCCGTTAAATATATTGTAGTTCAATACAAGAAGAGCGTTATAACCTGAATCTTCCTCGTGTGTGCTATTATGAATCGGGTTATCTAAGTCAGTAGAAACTCCATGCACATTTTTGTTCCAATACCCTTCTACTTTAATATCAGCCTTTGGATAAAACGGTGCATTTGAGCGCTTTAGCGCAGCAGTTGCAACTTCAATATCTGCTTGTGATACTTGGATTTTCGGATTGTTTTTCATAGCAATCTCAACTAAAGAGACCAAGTCATTTGCCGGTATATTTCCAACAGATGGCTTTTGCAAATCTGCTACGCTTATATTGCCCGGCAAAATACGCTCAAAGCTTGAAATAGCATTATCATAATTTTGTTCTGCCAAAAATTGGATACTCAAAGCATTTTCATATCTGGCAAGAGTCTGTTTATAGTCAGAACTGCGCCCGACCCCTGCTTTTACCTTCTCATCTATCTGTGAGAGATATTTTTTATGTACGGCTACATTGTCTTTAGCGATTTGAAGTAACTCATGAGTTCTTAAGACTTCGATATAGTATGTTGCAGTTGCTAACGCCAACTCATTTGCACTCTCTTTTACCGTGTCGTTTGCAGATAAGATAAGCGCATTTTGCTGTTTGACCGCATATGTTGTGTCAAAGCCGGAAAAAATATTTTGAACCAATACCGCAGAAGCGTCTTGACGTGTCAAGCTCTCGCTCTCTCTGTTGTTATTGATTGTTTTTGTTACCTCTGGACCTACGGAGTAGGATAAATCAACAGATGGTAAGTAACCTGCTTTTGCACGAGTTAGCAACTCTTTTTGCGCATTTCTATCCTCTTTCTTCATCTCAATCTGCGGATGCGTTTGAACTGATTTTTGAACAGCCTCAGTAATAGACATAGCACTCACTAATGCCGGCAGCATAACTACTGATAATAATATCGCTTGTTTCATCTTATATCCTTCATGTTATAATGAATTCAGTATACTACTGAAAATATTAAGTTTTTCTTAATTTAGTCAACAGGAGTGCAAAGAGTGCAAGTTAGAGTCTATTACGAAGATACAGATACTGGCGGGGTGGTTTATCACTCAAATTACTTAAACTTTTGCGAGCGTGCGAGGAGTGAGGCTTTTTTCAAAAAAGGATTAACTCCAATTTTAAATAATGGTCATTTTGTGGCAAAAAAATTAGAAGCTGACTATATAAGCAGTGCTAAACTTGGAGATAAGCTAGAGGTTGTAACCAAACTTGTGGAGGTTAGGGCGGCTTCGTTTGTGCTTTTACAAACCATTTTTAAAGATAACGGGGTACCCTTGGAGCACAAAAAAATATTTGAGATGAGCATTACTTTAGCATACATAACTTTTGACGGCAAACTTCAAAAGATTACAAAAGAAGTTGAAGAGCTGGTAGAATCACTCTTTGGAAGATGATTTATATGGGATAAATTTGGATATGGACGGCTGCAATAGTTTGATGGGATAAATCATCTGATTATTTAGATTTTCAATATCATACTCTCTTTTTTGTCCATTGATAATATATGAAAAGTAGTCTATACCAATAGTCGTTGTATAGTTAATCCAGTCGTAAACTATATCGTTGCCTAAAATAGAATTTGCTTCAATCAGCAGATCATTGTTCTGAGTGATAGAATTTGCAATTATCATATTTTTTCTATCTTGATATTGAGTCATAGATAGCAGCAGTGGATTGTAGTTTGTTTGTGTTGAGAGTACATTTGTAGCATCAACATTATAGAGTGTAAGCTGAGACATTATCATACCGCTTTTAACAATAGGAGTATTGACGAAAAATGAACCTCGAGCAATCTTTGAATTATTTTTTAACTGATCTTCCAAGCTTGTTATCTGCAGAGGAATAGAAAATTTTATAACATTGTTCTTACTTGTACTATTTCTTTGTTTAAATGCATACTCTTGATATTTAGATAGTTGTTCGCCAATTTCAGATTTGTCATAAAATATTACAAGCGGTGACACTGACTCATTTAAAAGCAAATCGCTCTGAGCACGATAATCGATTCCACCATAGTAAAGATATTTAGATGTAGTTTGTGTATCTTTTTTATTGATTGTCGGAAAGTATATATTTATTTGAGGATTTATTTTTGAAACAACTTTCTCACCTGTTTGGGTTAAGGGAGCTATAACATAAGAAAAACCATCTGCTTGAATTTTATTTAATGTTTTTAAAATCTCTTCATAACTCTCGTCTTCTATTTTATAATTTTTTAATTCAAAAGGGCGATTTTTTGACACCAAATATGCAAATGCCGCATTTGTAGTAGAAGTTGCATATCTGCCTATTGTATTATATGGAAGAAGCAGAGCAATGCGGAGCTTATTTCCTGCTGTAGCCGGCTTAGCATTTGAGACTGATGAATACTCCGAAGCTGTTTTTTCCAATAATTTTTCTTGTGCAGGGTCCATATTTTGCACTTCTGTTACTGGAAGCGGGATGTTTGAAATTGAAAAACTTTCTGAAAATAAAAAAATCGGTAACAGCAGTGTAAAAATATATAATCTAATCATATGCAACTCTTTATTGTTTTTAAGTCATTAAATGCAATTTTTTTGTCATCCGGATTTCTAAGCAGATGGTTCGGATGGTAAATCGGAATTAATTTATAATCTTTAAAGTCTATAATATGTCCTCTTACGCTTTGAAAATTGTCATCTTCTGATGTAACTTTAGCATAAGCATCTTTACCTAAAGTTATGACAACTTTTGGTTTTACAAATTCTATTTGTGAAAATAAATAATCTTTGCATGAATCCCACTCAGAATTTGACGGAGTATTTGAATTTAACGGTTTGCATTTTATGGCATGTGTAAAGTATAAATCTTTTGTTTTTAAACCTAAAACATTCTCTATCATATTTGTTAAAATTTCACCGCTTCTACCGCAGTAATAGGAGCTTGAGCTGTCTTCGCTTAATGAAACTGTATAATCAATTATCATTATATCGGCATTTGGATTTCCAAAACCGCTCATGCTTTGTGTTCTTGATTTACTAAGGTCGCATAAGTGACATGTAGATATATTTTTTGCTAATTCATCAAGATTACGAGGTTTTTCATTTGAGCTTTTTTGATTTACAGAAAACGAATCGATATACTCAAAACCAAGAGCTTTTAGTCGATATAGATTTTGTAAGAGAAGTAAATTTTGAAATGACTTCAACACCAACCTTTTTTGCAATATTAGAACATAGTTGTGAGTATATTTAAAGTGTGGTTAAAATTTACTTTATATTTTTCAGCTAGAATTAGACAAAGTATTTTTGGAGAACAATTTGAATATAGAAAATGATATAGTAGAAATAAACGATTTTACATTAACATCTTCTAGAGAAATACAAGAAATATTAGTAAATGTAAAAGATATAGATAAAGAGAATATTTTAATTCATATAGTCTCTTTTATGCATAATACTGTTTTAGTTCAAAGTTTAAAAACAGAATTAAACAATATATTTCCTCAGGCAAAAATCATCTTACTCAAACATAGCGATAAAACAAAAACCGAATTAACAATATATTCCACAAACAAAGAGATTGATAAAGAAAATTTAGAAAGTGAAATACTTCAAGAACTCTCCGTACAGACAATGCAAAAAGAGTCAGCTTTAGGAGAGTATAGAAATAAACTCTTTAGCAGATACTTTACGGACCATTTAACAAACCTTCCAAATATGTACAAACTTAGAAGTGATTTGGACGATTACAAAAACTTTGCATTAGTTGTATTTAATATAGACAACTTTCAAACAATAAACAATTTTTATGGGTATATGGTTGGAGATTATGTCATTGAAAAAGTTGGAAAATATCTTCAAGAAAAATTACCTGAACACTATATTTATAAACTTTCAGGTGATGAGTATGCATTTATTTTAGATGAAGAGATAGGCTTTTATGAGCTTAAAAATTATCTAGATACTCTTTACAAAAAGATAAAAAATATTGTTATTGAGTATCAGAACATAAATATATATGTAGATTTTACATTGGCATCATCTACAAATAGAGATAACAAAAATATATTTTCAAATGTTTCAATGGCACTAAAATATGCAAAAGAGATAGGTGCAAAATTTTGGATATATGAAGATAGAATGAACTTTGAAAATGAGTATGAGAGAAATCTAAAACTCTCAGGTATAGTTAGAAATGCTGTTGAAAGTTTAAAAATTATGCCATATTTTCAAGCTATTGTTGACTCAAAAACATCAGAGATAAAAAAGTATGAATGTTTGGCGAGGTTGATAGATAAAAATGAAAAAGTACTTTCTCCAACCCTCTTTATACCGGTTGCAAAAAAAATAAAAGTTTATAAGATAGTAACAAAAACAATAATTGATAAATCTTTTGAAATATTTGAAAATAGTGAATTTGAATTTAGCATAAATCTCTCTATTGATGATATTATGAGTAATGAAATATATAATTTTATAATAGAGAAGTTGAAAAATTCAAATGCTTCAAAAAGAGTTATTTTTGAACTGCTTGAATCTGATGCGATTGAAGATTTTAAAAAGGTTGACCGTTTTATCTCTGAAGTAAAGAGGTACGGAGCAAAAATAGCCATAGATGATTTTGGCAGCGGATACTCAAATTTTGGGTATTTGACAAGAATGAACGCAGATTTTATAAAAATAGACGGCTCTTTGGTTCAAAATATTGATGTCGATAAAAATGCGCTTTTAGTGGTAGAAACAATTGTAGATTTTGCAAAAAAATTGGGTGTTAAAACAATTGCAGAATATGTTCATTCAAGCGTGATAATGGATATTGTGAAAGATTTGGGAGTTGATTATGCTCAAGGTTTTTATATAGATGAGCCGTCTATAAATTTATTAAAAAATTAATTTTTTAAAACAGAAAAAGGAAAATAGTGACAAAAAAAATATTAGCAATCCTCTCAGGCATCGCCGTAGTAACTCTATTTTGGTATCTCGTTGGAGAGGTTTTTGTTTTAAAAGATATTGGGCATAAAAACTCTTTTTCAAAGTTACAATGTGTCTCTTATGCACCTTTTTCAAAAGGTCAATCACCATTTGATAGTAAACTGGTAATTTCAGAGGATTTGGTAAGAGAAGATTTGGCTCTGCTTGCAAAATATACAGACTGTATTAGAACTTATTCAACAGTTGGATTGGAGATGGTTCCAAAAATAGCCAGAGAAAATGGTCTAAAAATGCTCATGGGCGCATGGGTAAGCAGTGATAAAGTTTTAACACAAAAAGAGATAAATGCCCTTATCAAACTTGCAAACGAGAATCAAGATATTGTAAAAGCTGTAATTGTAGGAAATGAAGTTCTGCTTAGGGGTGATGTTTCAGAGACAGTATTGGTAAATTATATAAAACAAGTAAAAGAGGCCCTTCCAAATACAGAAATTACATATGCGGATGTTTGGGAATTTTGGGTTAAACATCCTCAAATAAGAGAAGTAACTGATTTTGTAACGATTCATATTCTGCCGTATTGGGAAGATGATCCGATGAATATTAACCAATCAATCGGTCATTTAGCGGATGTAAGAGGTGAAGTAGAAGCTATTTTAAAAGATAAAAATATTTTAATAGGCGAGACAGGCTGGCCATCAGAGGGCAGAATGAGAGAAGATGCCATCCCAAGCAAAATAAATCAAGCAGTTTTTGTTAGAGAGTTTGTAAAGTTAGCCGAAAAAGAGGGATGGAAATATAATATTATAGAAGCGTTTGACCAACCTTGGAAAAGAGTAAGTGAGGGTGCGGTCGGCGGGTTTTGGGGACTTTTTGATAAAAATAGAGTAGATAAAAAAGTTTTTGACGGCGATGTTTCAAACTTTCCAAACTATAAATCATTGGCACTGGGTTCAATTTTTCTTGTCTTAGCATTTTCTTTTTTATTAAAAAGCTCAAGTGTTTCTACTAAAAAGATAGTTATATTTAGCTCAATTAATACTCTTTTTGCTATTTTATTTATGCTTCAAATTGAGCAGTACAGCGTTACTGTTAGAACCGGTATAGAATTATTATGGGCTGTTGGAGTCATTATAACACACCTGCTTATATACTATTTTTTACTCTACCGCATTGCGTATGATAAAAAACCGCAAATCGCAACTTTAGAGAAAATTTTAAATCAAAAAGTACTGTTTTATATCTCTTTTGTTTTTGTTCTCATCTCAAGCATTGCACTTGGCTTTGAGGGAAGATATAGAAACTTCGAGATATATATTTTCAGTATCTCGATTATCTCCTTTTTGTGGCTTTATAGAAGCAAATTTGAAGATATGAATTTTGGCAAATTTGGAAAAGCATCTTTCTTAATTCTTCTATTAACGACAATTACTATTTTTATAAACGAAACATATCTGAATGCTTTTTCAAATGTATGGATTTTAATCTCACTGGGATTTGCATATATTTTATATAGCGGCAGTAAAAAAATAGAATATAGCGAACTTAAAAATTTTGCATTGTATGCGGTACTATTTTTTGTATTTTTTACCTATTTAAAATCTAGTTATTTGGCAAATAGTGATTTTGCGGCGGGGTGCAGTGTTTCTGTCGATTCCACTCTTTGTGCTATAAGAGAATCGTTGGCAAAATTTTTACATCTTGGGAGATTAGAAATTTTTGCAGTAATTGTTGCTATTGTCGCATTTTTTGCAAATAATAGATATCTCTCTGTATTGTCACTCTTCGTTAGTATGGGAGCTGTTTTGTTGTTTAACGCATCTCTTGGTTCAGCAGCATTTGTTTTGTCTATGTTTCTTGTTTTAAAATCATTTAACAATAAAAACCAACTAGTTAAAAACAATTAAAGAGGCTTTAATAGCCTCTTTAGTACTACTCAGTAACTTCTACGATAACAGGAGTTGATTCCCACACACCATGTTTTGTACAGTATGCTTGAGCAACAAGATTTAATTTTTTACCCATTGGTCTGATATTAAAAGTAACAGTAGTGTGAGATTTCTCATTTCCTAAAGTACCGGCTACAAAATCAGCTCTTGCTAAGAGAACTTCACCATTGTAAAGTGCAATATTTGCAATGTAGTGATCAAAATCATCCGGATGAGTGTATTCGTTACCCATTTTTACAGTCACAGAAAATATTTCTCCATGTTTTGCAGTATCCGCACAGTGAATAAACGGTGAGTGACGGTCTATATAATCTTTTTTACTTTCTCTTTCAACAGTATCTATATCTACATAACGATTGATTATCGGCATATTAATTCCTTTATTTTTTTTGTTTGGCATTGTAACTCTAATATCATTTACAAAAAACATTAATAAGAGTTTATTTATCTCATTTAAGTTTTATTTAATTTATAAGCATTTAACAAAAAAATAGATAAAATCGCGCTATTAATATTGAAACAAAGAGTATGTTTATGATAAAACCATTACTAATAGAAATTGGCGTAGAAGAGCTTCCCGCGGTTCCGCTTTTAAAAGAATTAAAAAACATTGAAAAAAAGTATGCTGATATTTTAGAAAAAAACTCTCTTTTATGTGAGTTTGAATTTTACTATACTCCTCGTCGCCTTGTTGTCTGGCATAGAGAATTTAAAACTATGCAAGATGACAGCGTGGAGGAGTTTTTTGGAGCCCCTGTTAGTGTTGCTTTTAAAGATGGCGAACCGACTCCTGCTGCTCACGGTTTTGCAAAAAAATGCGGAGTCGGCATAGATGACATCTCTAAAACTATGAAAGATAACAAAGAGGTTCTTTACTACAAAAAAGATTTAAAGGGCAGGGAGTCAATTTTGCTTCTGCCAACAATCATAGATGAGTGGATAAAATCATTAGAATTTGGAAAATCTATGAGATGGGGAAGTTTGGATGAGAGCTTTATTCGTCCTATTCGTTGGTTGAATGTACTTTTAGGCGATGAGTTGGTAGATGTAGAGCTATTTGGCATAAAATCCTCAAGTAAAACTTTTGTACACCGTATCAGCAATTTTGAAGCTTTGGAAATCAGCGGTGTGAAAGAGTATTTTAAAACACTGCAAAATGGCGGTGTTACGCTTTTTCCAGAGCTAAGACGAGAAACTATTTTAAACAATTTTGCATCTCTTGAAAAAAATAACGCAATTAAAATAGAGATTGATGAGGATTTGCTAGATGAAGTAGTTGCTATTACCGAGCATCCTACGGCAATTTTAGGCTCGTTTGATATAGAGTTTTTAAAACTTCCACCTGAAGTTATTATCACTTCAATGAAAGAGCATCAGAGGTATTTTCCTGTTTTTAAAGAGGGCAAGTTAATAAACAAATTTGTTGTAGTTTCAAATGCTTTGACAGATGATTTTTCAAAAGTCATAGAAGGTAATGAGAGAGTTTTACGCCCTCGCTTGGCAGATGCACTTTTTTTCTACAACAATGACTTAAAAAAGGGATTGAGCACAAACGGACTGGAAAAAGTCGTCTTTATGAATGGTCTTGGAACTGTTGCCGACAAGATAGAGCGCGAGAGAAAAATAGCAAATACTCTTTTTGACATGTACAAACCAAACGACTCAAATAAAGAGATGCTAAATCGTGCCATATCTCTTGCAAAAGCTGATTTGATGAGCGAAATGGTTTATGAGTTTACAGAGCTTCAAGGTCTTATGGGATGTTATTATGCAAAAGCGCTAGGAGAGAGCGATGAAGTTGCAACTGCCATAAAAGAGCAGTACTTGCCCGATGGAGAAGATAGTGCGCTTCCATCAACTTCTATGAGTGCAATTGTTGCCATGAGTTTAAAGCTAGATACCCTTTTGGGACTATTTAGCGTAAACCAGATTCCCACAGGTTCACGCGACCCTTTTGCACTGCGTCGTGCCGTAAACGGTCTTATAAGAGTTACAAAAGAGCATAGCTTTGAGTTTGATATAGTTAAAACTTTAACAGATTTGAGTAAAGGTTATTCAGAATTTGATATGTCAAAACTTGAAGCCTTCTTTTTAGAGAGATTGAGACAATATTTTAAAGTAAATCCATCTATTGTTGAAGCCGTACTCTCCTCCGGCGAGAGAGAATTACTTGCTATTGGCAAGAAGATAGAAGCTTTGAATATTATGGTAAACAGTGAAGGTTTTGGAGAATATTTCTCTACATTTAAAAGGGTCGCAAATATTACTAAAGACATTGACATGTCAAATGAGTTTAGTGTTGATGCTAACTTATTTCAAGATGGAGCAG
The DNA here is from genome assembly GCA_942493175.1 of Sulfurimonadaceae bacterium. Taxonomy (GTDB): domain Bacteria; phylum Campylobacterota; class Campylobacteria; order Campylobacterales; family Sulfurimonadaceae; genus Sulfurimonas. The sequence goes on along the minus strand of OW818672.1, from coordinate 1,296,785 downwards.
AAGAAGCTCTGTATAGCAGATACAGTCAGGTTTGTGCAGTAAAATATGACTCATACGAAGAGGAGCTTGATGCACTTTTTAGCCTTAAGCCTGAGCTTGATAAATTCTTTGATGATGTAATGGTAAATGCCGAGGATGAAGCTATAAAAAATAACAGAAAATCTTTGGTAGCTTCTATCTATAAAAGTATCTTAAAAATCGCAGATATAAAAGATATAAGTTTTTAACTGATTTTCTCTTCTATTAGCACTTTTTTTGATGTAAGTGCTTTTACAAGGGAGTTTTTTATTGAAAGATATGAAGCTCTATTTTGAATTAAAATTTTCTCTTCTCTCTTCTCCTGTCTTATCAAGGAGTCAATCTCTCTTTTTATGTTGTTGTACTTGATAAGTTGAGTCTTGTTAACCATATTGGATGTAAGTATATTTTTTTTCTCTTTTAGAAGTTGAACTTCACGCTTTATCTTTTGAATATCATCTCTTAAAACATCTTTTTCTGAATCATTTTTTGTTCCGTTTAATGTGTCTGTATATATATTTAATCTTTTTGTTGCATATAGCAAACTTTGTGATATTTTCTCTATCTCTTGGCTTATATCACTGTTATATTCTACTGGAGAGATTCCATTAATATAGAAATTAACAATGCTCTCTTGTAGTACAGCTGTTTTATCTTTTATATCTTCTAGTGAAATTTCTGTTTTAATATATATCTTAACTATCGAGAGCATAGAAACAACATTCCATTTTAATCCATTTGGCGCTTCTATCTCTGGAACTCTAAATTTTTGTCCGTTTAAAACTACGATATTTAGAGAGTAGTATTTTAAAAAATCCATCACATATCTGTTTGATGCGCTTATTTCTGAGAGTAATAAGGTTGCAATATGTCCAAATACCTCTTTAAAATGAATTCTAAATATATATCCTGAAAATCCCTTAAAAAAATTATCGTTATGGTCAAAAGAGTTTGTTAATTCTTCAGTTATTATTGATTGAATAAATGAAAAAGCATATTTTTCATAAGTTATGTTGTTTATTTTTTTATCGAGCATATATATGTCAACAAACTGTTCTGCAACAATGTAGAAAAAATTTCTGTTTTCATCTTTTAGGAAAAAATTGTTATAAAATGATTTAAGCTCCTCTTCATCAAGCCCGTTATATCTATTTGCAATTGTGCCTTTCTGTTCTTCTGACACCTCTTGTATATTGGCGTTATCAAATAGTTTTATAAATATTTGATTGTTTTTAATAATAATTATATCGCTTTTATGAAGTTCAAAAGCTTCTCTTATAGCATATTTTAAAAGTTCTTTTTTGTTTATCTCTTCATTTGTAATATTGTTTACAAAATGGCTCAGATAGAGAGTTAACTCTTTTTGCAGACATATTAAATCATCTTTACCGTTGTAATCATATTGAATGAAATTTTCATTTTCGTCTATAATATCAATAATTGCATCTATATTTACGCTATCTTTTGGCTCTATTTTATATGGAAAAATTTTAATACGAAGTTGAGTTTGCGACATTTTAAATAAGATATATCCTACTGATTCAAAGTGCTCCTTGAAAGCTTGTTTAATTTTTGCTTGAGTATCTATATTTGAAAGAGATATGTCTTTGAAGTGTTCATTTAAGTATGAAAATAAATTTTGATTATGCTCACCGGTCCATATAAAATTTATCGATGGAGTTTCAATAATTGTTTTTAAATAAATTTTTAATTTTTGCAATATCATCTTATAATACTGACTTATAAAATTTTAAATTTTTAGATAGCTGTAACATTGTTTTCCTAACAATATAATAAGCCATTAGCGGAAAAATAAGTTGCAATTCGACCATCTTACAGCCGTAAGATTCGTAACTTTCCGTCTTTATCTCACGATAAGTTTAGCTTTATACTTAATAAACCTTATTTTACTATATGATTTTTAAAAAAAGCTAAAATTAACTATCTATATCTTTTTTTTGTTTATTTGCTTCATTTAAAATTGTAGCAATTTCTACATATCCATTCTCAATGGCAAGCATAAGTGGCGTTTTTCCATCTAAATCTTTAACATCTATCTCCGCCCCATTGTCAATCAATAGTTTTGCAATCTCATAAAAGCCATTTTTAACAGCTAAATGCAAAGCACATGTTCCAAGTGAATTTTTAAAATTTACATCACTTCCATGTTCTATTAGCAGTTTAACAAGCTTGTAATCTCCACAGCACGCGCTTGGAAGTAGCATTGTGTATTTATTTTCAAAAACTTCATTAGGATTTTGCTTGTTGTTTAAATAGTGCAAAATAGTTTGATATTGCGATGTATTTGTTTTTCTACAATATTTTGAATTTTTATTTGCAAGTTTTTTACATACCTGATTTAATACAATATGTCTATCATGCTCTTGTAGTATATTTTTGTTAAATTCTATAACTTCATCATCTTTAAATAAAAAATAAAAAATCAGCACCATGGAGTGGGTGAAAAATGGTAAAATAAATAGAATATACCAGTAAGATTTAAGCTCTTGATTTATGAAAAAATAAGCGCCAATAGTAATCAAAAGTAAAAGTAGAATAGCAATAAAAAACATAATAAAACTATTTTTTACTTCAAATGGCACTCTTGGAAGAAATTTTTTTAAACTCTCATCATTTGTTCTTATGTAAGCCGTATTTTCAATGCCGGTAGAGATAGATGATGCGATTACTTCTCCAAGAGCAAGAAGCATAATGGAGTATACTTTGTTCAAATCCCAAAGAAATTCTATGTTTAACATCTTGTTGGTTATAAAACCAAGTGTTGCGAATCCAACAAAGAGAGAGAAATAGATAGCAGTCGGCGAGATGTAAGTTATACCATTAACATCTTTTAGTTGAGATAATTTTAAAACAGTTTTGAAAAGATAGTAAGAGTTTAAAAGAAGTAAAATAAGCAAGAGAGTATCAAGAGGAGTGAACCCAAATTCAGTATATGAAAACAGATACACCAAACCAAAGGCAGAAGATATAATTAAAAGATTTTTTTCTTTTACGAAGCTATCTCTCATTTCATTCAACTTTTTACTTTTCTTAATGATACATCAAAATATCTTTTTTTAATTATGATGTTTTTATAATTGTCGGAGGAAATGTTGAAAAAGCTCTTTTAAATGCGTTTGCTCTTACATCTTTAAATTTTCCGCCTGCAATCGGCGGTAAAAAATATGCAAGCTCTTGGCTCTCAGCAGCATCATAGTTGTTGTCATGCATAAATGCTACTGTTTTACCTAGTTTTGCAACTTGTGCGGAAATATTTCTAGCATAAGCGATAATGCTTTTATGATGTCTGTCAAACTTATTTCCAGAACCAAAAAATACAAACTTACCGCTTAGGCGAATATTTAAGTAATCCTGATAGTTAAGTTGTTTGTCATATCTTGTCAATTGATTGCTTGCGTATTTGTCCAAATCAGCATCAAACTCTTCCAAAACAGCCGTTGGCTCAATGTTTGGTCTGTTTAGGTTAAAGAGGTATTTTATCTCTATAAGTTTGCCTCTGTAGTTTTGTTCTTTTATAGCTGAAGCAAAGAGGTTGCAGTTGTTGTCAAAATTAATTTCACAAAACTTGCCGTCAAATTCGTAACCTTGAGCCGCAAGTTTTGTGTTTGTGTTGTACCCAATCGGAGAGATTGCCGGATTGTATAAAAATATTGTACCTATCACGGTTTTACGCTTTTTTTCCAGCATCTCTTCTAGCTGTTCTATATTTATAACTTCACCATCTTCAGGTATATAAATATACTGCTCTGCTACATACTCTATATCTAAACTTGTTAAAAATTTTCCAAATGCCTGCAAATTAAATCCTCTAATATTTATTGCAATTATACTATAATTCATTACTTAGGGGAAAACATTGGAATTTGGATTTTTTTTAAAGAAATTTATTACTTTTTTTATTGAGCCGTTTGGCTTAGTGTTGTCACTTTTTGTGTTTGGAATTTACTTTTTGTTTGCTAACAAAAAGAGTTACTCAAAACTGTTTTTGAGTTTATCTTTAGGACTCTTGCTACTCTTTTCGTATGAGCCGTTTTCAAATTTTTTATTAGAAAACTTGGAAAATCAGTATCCAAAATATGATTATAAAAAAGATGTAAAATATATACATGTGCTTGGAAGCGGGCACAATACGGACAAATCTCAACCACTCTCTTCGAACATCGGCAGTGTTGGAGTAAAAAGAGTGATTGAGGGTGTAGGAATTCATTTTAAAACTCCAAATTCAAAATTGATATTTACCGGATATGAGGGTGATACAAATATCTCAAATGCTCAAATGAATGCAAGTCTTGCCATGATGCTCGGCGTAAAAGAGGATAATATTATTATAAACAAAGAGCCAAAAGATACAAAAGAAGAGGCTCTCTTTACAAAGAGCATACTTGGTGATGAAGCTTTTGTTTTGGTTACTTCTGCAAGCCATATGCCAAGATCAATGAGACTATTTAAATCACTGGGATTAAATCCAATTGCCGCGCCGACAGCTTTTTATAAAAAAGAGTCAAGCGGTTATCTTAAAGAGCCAGATATATACTCGTTTGAGAACTCAACTATGGCAATACATGAGTATATTGGAATTTTGTGGAGCGTATTGAAGAAATAAATTCAAAAAAAGAAAACTTTTTGTTTTGTTTGTATAATATACATATAGAATTTGGTGTGTTTTACTCACCATGCGTAAGGAAGTTTTGAATGCATAATAGTTTTAAATTTGGTTTTTTATTTTTTATTTTTTTTATTATTGTTGGTAAAGTTAGTGCGATAGAAGTCATTAAGGTAGATGATAAAACAAAAAAGATAAATCTCTCCATGAACTCTGAACTTTTTATTGATGCACAAAATCATTTTTCGTACGAGGGAGTTAGAGATAACTCTTTTAGTGACAACTTCAAACCAGCAAATCTGCAATCAATATCTAACGGCTATACAAACAGTACTATATGGATGCGATTTAGCATAAAAAATGAAAGCAAGGAAGCTTTTATCGGCAAAATTGAGATGCCAATCCCGTGGATTGACAAGATAGATGTTTATATGCAGTCCGGCGAAGAGTTGAGCGTTGCAAACTTTGGTTCAACACTGGAGTTTGATGAGCGTAAAATTGATGTTAGGTCATTTTTCCTTCCAATTTCAATTAAGCCATTGGAAACTACTACAATCTACATAAAAACAAAAGGCGCCGATGCTATTGTTCTTGCTCCTTGGCTCTACTCTGAAAAAGAAGCAACAGAACGCTTGACATATATCGCTATGTTTGACGGTGCATTGATTGGCATTATATTGATTATGATTTTATATAACTTAAGTAATTATGTAATGCTAAAAGATAAAAACTATCTTTACTACCTAGCTTACTTGGTTGGATTATTGTTTTTGCTTGGAACATATTACGGTTATAACTATCAACTTTTTTGGAAAGAGAGCCCGACATTTAACACAAGTGCTTCTCCATTAACGGTGGCTTTTAGTTTTCTTACGGCGCTGCTGTTTACTAGAAGTTTTTTAAATGTTAATATGAATTTTGCAAAAAGTGATAATTATCTTATTTCGCTTATTGTTTTATCTGCCGTATTTGGAATTTTTAGTTTAATTGTGGATAGCAAGCCAGCCATAATGTATGTTTCAGTAGTTTTAGGAGCACTGGTTTTCTTATTTTTACTCTACATATCTGCTTTATCTATGAAAAAGAAGCTCTCAGGAAGTAGCTATTTGCTTCTGGCATGGCTGTTTTTAGCTCTTGGCGAGTCGGTCTCTTTTATAATGACTTTGGGTTATGTAAGCTATAGCGATAATATGTATGACTTTTTTGCTCTTATGGCTGTGTTAAATATTCTTATGATTTCATTTGCACTGGTTGAGCGTGTTAAAGATGTAGAGATGCAGTGTGAGTTTGAGGTTAAAAAAGAGCATGAAATAGCAGACAGGCTCAACATGTCAAAAATAGAGTTAAGAGAGTTAAATGAGAAGCTTCAACGCAAGGTTGATAGGCAAGAGCATGAGTTTTTATTGAAAAATAAAGAGTATGAAAAATTTTCTATAAAAGATGATGTTACTGGACTCTATAATAAAACTAAACTTGAAGAGATATTGTCCAATGAGCTACATAGAGCAAAAAGATATGATTATATATTTAGTTTAATAATAATTAATATTGATGGTTTGAAAAATATAAATGATACTCACGGCTTTGAAGTCGGTAATTCTGTTATGAAAGAGATGGCTGATCTGTTTATGCGTCATATACGCTATTTGGATACCGTCGGTCGTTGGAGCGATACGGAGTATCTTGTAATTTGTCCAGAAACAAATGTTGATAATGCATTAATTGCAGCACAACATCTTCAAAAATTTATAGAAAAAAATAAGTTCTTTTTCATAGGAACTGCCACTGCTAGTTGTGGTGTGACTTCTGCTCACACCGGTGATACTTTGCAAGACATTATGAAAAGAGCTTACGAAGCACTCTCTATTGCTAAAGAGAGTGGAAGAAGTAAATCGGAAAAGCTGTAACTAGCTTTATTAAACGTAAGCAGACTCTTTTAGGTATCTGTTTACAGTAAGTTTTGAAAATTTATCAAGATACTGCCAAAAATCGTCTTTTATATTTTCATCAATATTTAACTCTTTTAGCACTTCTCTAAAAGTACCAAGCCATTCATCTCTTGATTTTTCATATATTGAGAAGTTTTTATGTATATCTATCATATATTGGTCAAGGTCTTTTCCTCTCATCTCTTCGTCATATATAGATGGACCGCCGCATATTTGAATGAAAAATTTTGTATTTTTTTTCTTAACCTCTTCAAATTCGGCAGGATCTTGAGGAAAAAAATGTGCAATATTACTCTCATATATATGGTCGTAAAATTTATACATAAGCTCTTTCATACCCTCATAACCGAGAGCTTCATAAAATGCCGGATTTGGATTTTTAAACTTTACATCTTCGCCTTGGACGGCTTTTGTAATCTCATAGCTCATGTTATGTACTCTATCTTTAAAATTGTCAAAATATTAGCAAAAAATAGTTAATATTTTATTTTGGCTAAGTAGAGTCCATTACTTGGAGCAGGTTTTATTTTATGCTTTTTTTTACATGTAAGCTGTTCTGTTATTTTGTCGGAGTTTAGAGTAAGAAGTGCTCCGACCATAAGTCTAATCTGGCTTCTTAAAAAACCGTTTGCTTCAAAATTTAAGATTATAAATCCTTTGTGTTTATATGCAAAAGCTCTATATATAACCCTTGTGGTGCTTTTAATGTCGCTTCCAGTTTTCATAAACTGTTTAAAATCAAATTCGCCGCGAAAAAGTTTTATCTTATTTTGTATCTCATAAAAATCAAAATTATCTAAAAATGTTACAAAACTATCCTCAAACGGATTTGATTCTCCCTCTTTTATAATGTATCTGTAAACCCTTTTTTTAGCGCTGTATCTTGCGTGAAAATCGTCATCTACAGCTTTGATTTTTTTTATATGTATTGATGGAGGAAGAATGCCATTTAGAGTACATTTAAGCTTCTCTAAATCTCGCCAAAACTGAGGCAGATCTATGTGGCAAACCTGCCCAGTTGCATGTACGCCCCTGTCTGTTCGCCCGCTTGCAACCACTCTAAACTCAATATTTAGCTGATGAAGCACATGCTCCAGCTGTCCAAGCACTGTATTTTTAGAGCTTTTTTGTGTTTGCGAGCCAAGAAAATTTGCGCCGTTGTAGGCGATAGTTAAAGCACATCTCATCTAAAATTTAGCAACGATAATCTTTTTGTACAATATATATGTGGCGATTGACCATCCAAAAACTAAAACCGGCAGAGTGTAAGAAGATATTACAAGCTGAAGTGCTATGGCAAGTGTGTAATAGACGGTAATTCCCAAGAACAGAAATAAAAAAATCTTTCCTTTTTGATGTCTTGTGTGAACTATACCTATACTAGCTGCTAAAAAGAGACTAAGCACTGGAAAAAGGCTAAATAAAATATTTGCTATTAACATTTTTTTCTTTTTGGGAGAGGGCTTCTCCGGTAGCCAATATTCCATCGGTGTCTCATATTTATCCAAATCTGTTTTCATGGTGTCATTAATAAACATAGTTTCAAAATCAATTTGAGTAAACTTATCCTTGGAGTAGCTATATCCCTCTCCAGAGCTTAGTTTTAGTCTCAAAATACCCGAGTCATTTATAATTTCAGCTTTTTTTGCCCCAATTAAAACCTCTTCATCTTGTTTTTTATTAAACAAAATAACATCAGAGTAAGTTTCATTTTGGTTGTCTGCTCCAATATACAGAAGCCAATCGCCAAATTTATGTCCGAACTCAGAAGCAGATAGATTAAACTTTGCTTCACTTCTTTTGTAGGATAAAAAGTTGTTTGACAAAATTTTAGCATGCGGAAATAGAACAAAAAAATCAAATAAAAGAATTAAAGATAAGAAAAGAGCAGGAGTAAATAGTGTTTTTAAAATAAATTTAGGACGAATACCAAGTGAAAAAATAACAACGATTTCATTATCGTTTGAGAGCTTAAATAAGGCTAACGTTATTGCTACGAAGAATGATAAAGGCAATGTGTAAAAAAGAAGTTCCGGCAACATAAAGAAGAATAGTTTAGCCATTTCCCATATAGATAACTGAATTATTGCCGTATAAGTAGCCAGCTTTATTAAAAAAACTATTGAGGCTATTGAAAAAAGCGGTAAAAATATAGATAAAAAGAGAATCGAAAGAGAGTGTCTTATGTAATTTCTAAGAATTTTCATTAGTAGTTTGCCTCAATGTATGACAAAATAGGGCTATCAAATATATAGACAATAAATGTAGCCATTGCCAAAAAAGGTACGAAAGGAACTCTTTGCTCCTCTTTTGATTTTTTCATAACAAAAAGCATTACAGGCAGTGCTAAAAGTGCTGAGAAAAAAATGGCTACAAGTGTAAGCTTAACTCCAAGAAGCGCTCCCATTGTAGCGCCAACCATAATGTCGCCTTCGCCCATTGCCTCTATAAAAGGGTATGTATGATAATTTTTACTCCATGATGTTACGGTTTTTTTGGCATGTCTGTGGGCAGATGATGTCAACATATAAGAGATTGCAAATCTAAGCAAAGTAAATCCACCTGCAAAGAGCAGGGCATTTTGAAAATTTGTAGCAATACCGCTTAAGCTCCACGCACCAAAAACAGCGAATGTCAAAGCTAAAAGGTTTAAAGAATCAGGAACCATTTTATATCTGAAATCAATCATGGAGAGTCCAAGAAGAGTTAAAAAACTAAATGCAATCAATATAGTAGGAAAACTAAATCCAAATTTGAGTGCTAAAGCTAAAAAAATTATACCCGATAGAAGCTCAATTATCGGATACTGAGCTGATATTTTAGCTTTACAAAAAGAGCATTTTCCTCTTAAAAAAAGCCATGAAAACAGAGGAATATTATGCCAAGGTTTTAAACTGTTTTGGCAACTGGTACAGTGTGAGCCGCCAAATATTATGCTTTCATCCTTTGGAAGCCGTAAAATAACCACATTTAAAAATGAACCGATAAGTACTCCAAGTATAAAAGCAGTTAAAAGTTCCATTATTTCAACCCTCCAAATTTTCTCTCTATTTTTGTAAAATCTTTTATTATTTTTTCCAACTCAGTTGTCGTAAAGTCAGGCCAAAGCGTATCTGTGAAAAAAAGTTCTGCATAGGCAGCCTGCCAAAGTAAAAAGTTTGAGAGTCTATGGTCTCCGCCTGTTCTTATAAGCAAATCAACATCGTGTTTGCAGTCAAGCGCATTTGAGAGCATCGCTTGTGTTATGTCGTTTTCACATTTTTTGATTCTATTTATAGCTCTTAATATCTCATCATGGGCACCGTAATTAAGTGCGAGCGACTGAACTAAGCCGTCGCAGTGAGCAGTTTTTTCTTTGACATCTTTAATTGTTTTTTGAAGAGATGCGGAAAATGCTCTTAAATCGCCTACCGGTTCAAAGCGAATATTGTTTTTAAGATATGTTTCTAGTTCGCTATCTAAATATTTTTGCAAAAGCTTCATCAAATACTCGACTTCAAGCCTTGGTCTTTTCCAGTTTTCAGTAGAAAAAGCGTAAAGCGTCAATCTCTCTATGTCGTTATCGGTTGCACAAAACTCTGTAATGGCTCTTACAACCTTTGCGCCCACCTCATGACCTTTGACTCTTTTTTGTCCTTTAAGTTCAGCCCAACGACCGTTGCCATCCATTATAATGGCTATATGTCTTGCTCTATTCATAAATTTTTTGCGTGCTCTAAAATCTCAAAAGCGACCGTGAGTTTATCGTTAAAAGGGATACTCTCTTTTTTATCTTTGAGTATAAAATCTATCTTGTTTGTGTCCGTACCAAAACTTGATGAATCTTTTAAAATATTTAAGCAAACTGCATCAACGCCCTTGTTTTTTATCATTTTCAAGGCGTTTATAACTGCGTTTTTTTCATCCATTTCAGCTTTAAAGCCGACTGTTACAATATCACTTTTATCAATAGAGTTTAAAATATCAACATTTTGTTTAAGTTTTAAATCCCACTCATCGCCTAAAGACTCTTTTTTGAGTTTTCCGATTTGTGCGTAGCTTGGAATGTAATCGCTAACCGCTGCCGCCATAAAAAGGTAAGGTTTCTTTTGTATAAGATGAATCTGTTCATCCCTCATAAGCGTAGCTTTTGAGAGTTTTCCCTTTTTTGCGATGCGTATAGAGTCATTTAGGTACTCAAACATTTCATCAGAACTCTCTACATGTATCGTGTACAAGTCAAGCGGAAGGTCTTTGTCAAACTTTGAAGATATGAGGTTTACGTCAGCGCCTCTGCAGTATAGCGCAGCAGCCAGTGCTGAAGCCATCTTTCCGCTTGAAAAGTTAGATAAATACCTTACATCATCTATCTTCTCTATCGTCCCGCCGCCCGTTACGATAACTCTTCTGTCCATCCAAAATTCATTCTTAAGCAGAGCCTTTGCACAGTGCCAAAAAATCTCAATCGGTTCAGCCATCGCGCCATCGCCTACTGTTTTACATGCAAGCTCTTTTGTCTGGGTATCGATTATCTCATAGTTTGCAATAGAGAGCATTTTGAGGTTTGCTTTTGTTATTGGGTTGTTTATCATGTTTGTATTTGCAGACGGTGCGATTAATTTTAGACGAGGATACGCCAAAGCGCACTCAAGCAGCATATTGTCGGCTATTGCATTTGCCAGCTTTGCAATTGTGTTTGCGGTTGCAGGAGCTATTACAAACAAGTCAGCCCACTCTGTTGCTTTGATGTGGTTGTGATTAGTTGCCCACGACTCATTTATGTCATCTAAAACTTGGTTTGAGGTGAGTGCTTCAAAACTAAGAGGTGTTACAAACTTTTTTGCAGCTTCGCTCATCACAACTTTAACTTCCCCTCCGGCTTTCGTAAAAAGTCGAACTAGTTCAAGTGACTTATATGCAGCGATAGAACCGGTGACGCCTAAAAGTATTTTTTTGCCTTTTAGTAAGTCTGGTGAAATAAGCATTGTAAACCTCGCTTGTTGTTTAAACATTTGAGTCGCATTTTAGCACGAAAAATCTTAGTAAAGTTTATTTTTTAGCTTTTAGTATGAAATAAAATATGATTGCAATTGCTATAAGTATTATAGTTCTTATAGTTAATGAGGATAAATCTGTAGTGTCCATGAAAATCTTTTATGAGTGGATGGGGTGAAGGGATTCGAACCCCTGAATGCTGGTACCAAAAACCAGTGCCTTACCGCTTGGCGACACCCCAATAAAATAACGGTTGTTTTACTTTCTTTTAAAACGCTGGAATTATAAATATTATAGCCTTACAATACACTTAATTGCAGATATTATTAGATGGTTAAGTTAATTAAAAAAATAACTAAAAAGATGTATTATTTCGTTAATATATTATAAAAAAAGGATTTTAATGGGTAGTTTAACAGTTAACAAACAAAAATTAAAAAGATTTACAATAGCTACAAAACCTGTTATGGAAAAATATCTTTCAAAAATTGATGTAGATTTGAGTGATTATACTTTTGCCGCGAATTATATTTGGTTAGCAAACAGCAGCGGATTCTATGCGGTTATAAATAAATGTTTTTGTCTGTTTATTATGACTGGCGGTGAGCTAACTATGCTATTGCCGCCTTTGGGAAAGAAAAAATATATAACTGATGCTATTATAAAATGTTTTGAAATTATGAATGCAAACAACAGCTCGCCATACTACTCTCGCATTGATTATGTGCAAGGATTTATGATTGAAGAGTTTGTTCAATCTTCAGATGAAGCTGAGAGTATGTTTGAAATGCTGGAATATTACATTATTGAGAAAAAATTAGTTGATTATGTTTATGAAGTAAATGCTCTGATAGATCTCCGTGGAAACAGTTATCATACTAAGCGAACAGAGATAAATAAATTTATGAAATCATACCCTGATTATGTGGTTGAAGAGCTAGATAGCGTTAAGCATAAAGATGAGATTATGCATCTGTTTGACAAATGGGTTTCAGACAGGGTTAAATATATGCCAAAAGAGGAGTCTGAAGTTTTCTTAGAGGGGATTCATCAAGAGAGAAGCGCAATTAAACAGATGCTAAAGCATTATGAAATTCTTTCACTTATAGGTCTTGTAATATACATAAAAGGCGAGCTTACAGGATTTACTGTTGGAGAACGAATAAATCAAGATACGGCAACTGTTATTATAGAGAAGACAGACTTTGAAATTCTTGGGTGTGCGCAGTTCATTTTTAGAGAGTTTTCAAAAATGCTTAAAGAGCGCTACGGCGTATCTTACATAAATGTCGGTGATGATATGGGATTTGAAAACCTTCGTAAGGTTAAAATGTCTTACCGCCCATTTAAACTTGTGCCAAAATATACAATTTATCAAAAATGATAGTCCGTAGAGCTTTAGGGAGTGATGCTAAAAAGCTCTATGAGCTGGAGAAAAAACTTTTTTCAAAAGATAATTTTCCACTCTCGCAAAGCTCAATCAGGTATCACATTAAAAATAATTTACTCTATTTGGCAGAGTCAGATGGAAATATTGTGGGTTATATTTTAGTTCTTATAAAACGTAAAAATGCAAAGCTATACTCAATCGGTGTAGATGAAACGCATCGCGGCAAAAAGATTGCCAAAAAACTTTTAGAGTTTATCTTTAAAGAGTTAGCATCATTAGGTTTTGAAAATCTTTTACTAGAAGTTCGTGTTGACAATGATGGGGCTATATCGTTATATAAAAAAACAGGTTTTAAGATAAAAAAGATACTCAAAGAGTTCTATGGTGATGGGTGTAATGCCTATCTTATGGGGTTAGATATGATTGGATTTAAAGTGAATATTTAAATCCAACCTTTCTTTTTAAAAATCCAGATAGGCGTAATCGAAGATAAAATCATCAATCCTACCGAGAAAAGATAACCATACTCCCAGTGAAGTTCAGGCAGTATGTCAAAGTTCATACCATAAATACTTGCAATAAGGGTTGGCGGTAAAAACACCACATTTACAATAGTAAACATTTTTATAACTTTATTTTGTTCAATGCTCAAAATACCAATAAATATATTTTGTAAATAATCCAATCTTTCAAAATTAAAGTTGGTATACTCAATCAAAGATTTTATATCCTTAAGCATAATAGGTATTTTATTTTTATCATCATTGTATTTACTGGACTTTAAAAGCGTGCTTAAAATTCTCTGCTTATCTGTTAAATTCTCTCTGATTTTCATATTTAAATCTTCAAATGAAGAAATCTTTTCCAATATTTCTTCATCATCATTCGCATAATCAGTAAATACATGCTTTCTGATTTTTGTTATCTCTTTTGACAAGTTTTCAATAATATCAGCATCTGCATCAATTCTAATATCAATAATTTCACAAAAAATAGAATATCCATTTTTAAACTCTCTTGGTGAATTTAATAATTTTCTTATAAAAGTATTGAAGCTTTCTAGATTTTTATATCTGATTGAAATAAGAAGATCATCTTGCAAAATAAAAGAAACTGTTTCATTAAGGGCTGCATTATCATGATTAATAAGAAAATAACTATTAATCTCTATTCTGTTATCTTCTTCCCAATATCTAGAACTTAGTTCAATCTCTTCACTCTCTTGCTTTGTTGGAAATTTTATATTAAATATTGACTCAACTGTTTTTACCTCTTCAATAGAAGGGGAAATCATATCAATCCAAATAATATTAGTGGTATCATTTTTTTCTTCCAAGATAGAAAAATTTTCAATGACTTCTAATTTTATATCTTTTTTTATAAAAGCATTTACCATAGATATCCCTCCTCAATTAAAATGTCAGACAAAAAAACTTTTTTTATTTTAGCTATAATAATTTTGTGATTATAGCTAAATAAAATTTTTAAGCATAACAAAGAAACAAGGATAATTAAAAAAGGAAAAATATGAAAATATTTATATTGTTAGTATCTATTGCTTGTGCAATATGGGCTGCATCAGTAGACACCAAACTGTATGAAGATACACAAAAAAAAAGCTATTATGAAGAGATTCAAAAGCAGCTCGATAGTGCTGAGCATATCAAGCTGCAACCAAAAAATGTACTTCAAGAGGAGAGACTGTATTTAACAAGAGTTCGTGATGCTTCATCACAGGATATTCAAATTGAACTATATGATTTGAAAATTTTATCAAAAAAATCAATAAGCTTCGAAAATTATTACAGTGCCATTAACGCTGTTGCGTCATCGCGTATAAAACAAGAACAAAATCGTAAAATACTTCAGACTATTAACGAAAAATCTGCGTTTTCAAAAAATGCAATTGAAAATATTATTGAAGAGGAGAAGGCAAGGCTTCTGTCATACCAGCTGCAACATGCCTATTATAAACTTCAAGAAAAAAATATAGAAGCAAAATTGCAACTTATGCAAGCTCATGAAAAGGAGATAATGGAGGCTATTTTTGACTCTCTTGCACGAATAAAATGTGATTCGGCTGAAACTATTGATAAAAAACTAAAACCTAGTGACAAAGAGATTGAAAAAGTTTCTTTACAAAAAATTGCTTTGCAGATTGATTTGGAAAAAGCACTAATTGAAGATAGTGCTAGGATTGAATATCTTAAAGAGAAGATAAAATCTTCAGAAACACTCTATCAGCAGCTGCTAAACAATAAAGTTATACTTCAGATGGAACAAGCCATGTATCTCTTAAGCAGGGAGCAAAATAAACTCTTTTTTAATAAAATCGATGAAATTGAAAAAAGTATAAAGAATATATCTGGAGAGATGTCTCCGCTTTATAAAGAACAGCTAAATGTTATTAGAGAGATTGCTGCCGAAGTTTTTGGTTCTACAAAACTCTTTTTTAGCGGAAAATTCCATGAAATTATGGGTGTATTTACGCAGTTTAAAGAGTATTTTATCTCTCCGATATTTGTTCTTAGCGAACAGCCTATAAGTTTGGTAAGTTTGCTTAAAGCATTTGTGCTGATTATTGTAGGTTTCTTTGTGGGAATTCTATATAAAAGATGGATAATGAGCATCTCTTTTAGATGGCCGAATATGAGTCAGATGTCGATACGTTTGGCGTCAAATATAGGTTATTATCTAATCGTTATTATCTCATTTATGATTGCGGTTGGGAGTTTGGGAGTAGATATGGCATCTATCTCTTTGATTGCAGGAGCACTTTCAATCGGTATCGGTTTTGGTCTTCAAACAGTTGTCTCAAACATGATTGCGGGAATCATACTAATGTTTGAACGCACAATCCGAATTGGAGACACTATTGAGATAAGTGATACGCTGCGCGGTAAGGTTACGGATATGCGCATTCGTTCTACCACAATCAAAACTGTTGACAACATTGATATAATAATTCCAAACTCCTCGTTTATACAGAGCAATGTAATTAACTGGACACTCGAAGATACTTCAAAAAGACAGCATATAGGTTTTATTGTAGCTTATGGAACAGATATTGAATATTTAAAAAAGGTAATATTGGACGAGCTTGAACAGAGTGATTTGAAATATATCAGAGACGACAATAATAAACCGCCAGAGGTGTGGATGAGGGGCATGAACAGTGGTAGTATTGATTTTGAGTTACTCGTATGGGTGGAGTGGGACAATAAGTTGCGTCCAAACTCATTAAAATCTGACTTTTTAATTTTAATTTATAATACGCTAAATAAATATGGCATACAAATCCCATTTCCGCAGCTAGATTTACATGTCAAACATACGCAAAAAGATATATTGAATTGAGAAGAATTATTAAAATGGGTTGGTTGCGGAAATAGGATTTGAACCTATGACCTTCGGGTTATGAGCCCGACGAGCTACCGAACTGCTCTATTCCGCGATATGCCTATAAATAGGGATTTGAAGAGTGTTGTGGATGGGGATATAGGATTCGAACCTATGAATATCGGCACCAAAAGCCGAGGCCTTACCACTTGGCGAATCCCCATCATTTATAAAAAGAAAGTTGGTTGCGGAAATAGGATTTGAACCTATGACCTTCGGGTTATGAGCCCGACGAGCTACCGAACTGCTCTATTCCGCGTTACTTAACAAACTCTCATAAGATGTTTGTTGGAGTGGAATTATAGGCAAATAAGCTCTCTTTGTCAAGGAGATAGCATTTAAATTCTAAAAAGTAGTTTGAACTAAAATTAATCAACATTTATATATAATTCGCCCAATCAAAATAAAGAAGAATATATGACACCTGCACAAAGAGTATTAGAGGCGATTGAGGAGATTAAAAGAGGGCGTATGGTCATCATGATTGATGATGAGGATAGAGAAAACGAGGGTGATTTGGTATACGCTTCCGCTTTTTCAACTCCTGCCCATGTAAACTTTATGGCGACTCATGCTCGAGGACTCATCTGCGTTGCTATTAGCAAGAGTATTGCAACTCGCCTTGAATTAAATCCGATGGTTAGCTCAAATACATCTTCATATGAAACTGCATTTACGGTTTCAGTTGATGCAAAAAACGCTTTAACAGGAATCTCTGCGTCAGAGAGAGACGATACTATTAAAATTTTAGCAAATCCGATTAGTCATGCAAATGAGCTGGTAAAACCGGGGCATATCTTTCCTTTAATAGCTAAAGAGGGCGGTACGCTTATTAGAACAGGGCATACTGAGGGTTCAGTTGATTTATGTCGTTTGGCAGGTTTAAGTGAATCATCTGTAATATGCGAAATTATCAAAGAAGACGGCACAATGGCTAGACGCGATGATTTGGATGTATTTGGTGAAAAACATAACTTAAAAACTGTTTTCATCTCTGACATTGTGGAGTATCGTCTTGCAAACGAGAGACTTGTAAACGAGATAGATGTTGAAGAAATAGAGTTCTTCGGTACAAAAGTTAAAAAATATAGATTTGCAGATCATGACAAAATAGAACATACAGCTATTGTGTTTCATAAAGTAACTTCAGTTGCAAATGTAAGAGTTCATAATGTAATACCGGATATGGAACTTCTTTTAAATCAAAAAAAATATAGCAATCTTATCAGTTCAATAGAATATTTAAAACAAAATAGCGGAGTTCTTATTTTTATAAACAAACCTACTCACAACGACAATGCTGCTATTAAGGAGTTTGGAATTGGTGCGCAGATACTGAAATCTTTCGGGGTTTCAAAAATGAATCTTATCTCTTCTCTTAGCCATACAGAGTTTGTCGGACTTAGCGGATTTGGGCTAGAGATTAACGAAGTTATAAATATCTAACAAATATTTAACACTTGAAACTGCTAATCCTGCTTTTATCTCTGTTTTGGCTCTTAGACGCCAAAATGGTATCAAGAACACAAGTGATAATGTCAACATTTGTAACTATCTCAACTGATGAGAAAGATTCAAACCTCATAACAAATGGTTTTGATATTATGAAAGATGTTGAGATGTCGCTCTCCTCATACGATTCAAAAGCAACTATATATTTGTTAAACAAAAATTTACATGTAGAACTTGATGATTATGCTTATGAAGCACTTAGTTTAAGTAAAAAATATTATAAAAACACAGACGGATATTTTGATATTACAGTCGGTTTTATCACAAAAGAGCTTTATAGATTTGGGCTGGAAGAGAGGGTTGCTACACCTCTTGAGCTTCAGGATGCAAAAGTTGATATTAACGGTCTGCGATTTAATGAAAAAGAAGCTTTTGTAGATAAGGGGATAAAAATTGATTTGGGCGGTATGGGAAAAGGTTTTGGCGTTGATAAAGTTGCTGCGTATTTTAGAAGCAAAGGCGTGAACAGTGCCGTAATTTCTGCTAGCGGAGATATACGATGCTTATCTATATGTAAAATAGATGTTCAAAATCCTTTTTTAGAAGATGAGCAAATGCTGTCATTTGAAACCACAAGAGATGATTTAGGCATAACAACAAGCGGAAACTATAACAGATATGTTGAGTCCACAAAAAACAATCATCTAATAGACCCAAAAACAAAAAAACCGCAAACCTCATTTATCTCTATAACGCTCATTGGTGAGCTTTCAAGCAGTGATTTGGATGCTTATGCAACTGCGATGAGTGTTATGCCTGTTAAAAAAGCTTATGAGTTTTTAGATAGTCTCGGGGTTGGTTATATAATTTTAGAGAGTGACGAAAAATTGATAATAAGTAAAAATATAACTAAGTACACAAAAAATTTAATCGTAAGCGATACTTTGAAAAAGCAGCCAAGATAGATATGAAACCAGAGCCAAGAGAGCGAAAAAAGAGAAGAGTTTTACATATGCAAAAAATGTAAATCCGCTAATTATCATAAACGGTGTAAAAATTTCAAGCAGTGCAATGGCAAAAGTAGCATAAACTAAAATTATTATATTTTTCTTGTATTTAATATTTGTAAAGACTAAAAAATGTAAAAGAACCATTGTAAAAAGCCCAAAAACAAAGATGTGCGGTAAAACTATCTTTAAAATTCCTTCAGCACTTTGAGCAGGAATAAATCTCTCTTCATTGCCGGTGTAATACTCCAAAACCCCACTAAAGCTAAAGCCTATTTTATGTTCAAACAGCATGATTGCACTGACAATTAATAGCAGTGAAAAAGCTAGATAGTAGAGTATTGAGAGCTTATATGCTTCTTGCATTTAACTTCCAAAACGAGTAAAAAATCATGTAAATTGCTACGATATGCCAGATAAAATAGGTTATTACATAAATATCCATAAAAAACTTGGAGATATAAAAAGCCAAAGGAAGCGAAATAAGCGATGCGAGAGCAGTTATCATAAGAGCATTTGTAAGAATAGTTCTGCTTCTTTTTGCAACCCTTATAAAAACAGCACTAAGAGTTAGCAAAATCATCATTATAAAGAAAATCTGAGTGTGCCAAAACTCCAAAAATGAGGACTCATTTATAGGGTCTATATATGCCTCTTCATTTCCAAATAGCGTGGAACTTACAGCTTCAACGGAAATGCCAAAGCTTGATTTCATAACAAAAATATCAGATAAAATATAAAGAAGTATAAAAAAAAGAAAGCCTTTTAAAATAAGGCTCATAGCACTGTCTTTTTGAAGATTTTTTATTACTGTAAATTTCACTATTTGCCTTTTAAAACTTCATTATAAACCGCAAAAGCAACTCTTGATCCGTCAATTATGCTTTTTGCACTTAAAGTTGCACCTGTAATGGTTGGAATATTTTTTGAAGCTTCATCAATTTTTGCGCTCTTAATCTCATTAAATTGTGAAATCCATTTTTTTGAAGGTATGTATTCGGCAGGCTCATTAAAAGCAACGATTTCAACGCTTTTTAGAACCGAATCAGGAGATATTATGTAAAGAACAACACCGTTTTTTGAACGGATTTTTTTGTTTACCAATACTCCAAATCCAAGAATTTTGTTATTTTTTGCCGCTTTGAAAACTCTAATTATTTTGCTCTCCAGTTTTGTTTTAGAATTTTCTTCTATGTTTGCTGCTTGAGCTTGTGTAAGTAAAACATTGTTCTCCGTAACGGTAGCGCCGACTTCAAAATTTTTACTCATAACCTCTAGAGGAGATGCAATAACATTAGCACCCAGAGGGAGTGCTAGAAGAAAAAAATAGTAAGTAAGTAACTGTTTCATTGTATTAAACCTTAGTTTTTGCACGGATTTTATATAAGAAAATCCGTTTTGTCAATGTGATACATCAATAATTACACATTAAAAGATGAAGCCTACCGATAAACTAAAAATATTTTGGTCAATAGAACTTTGACTCTGAATTGCATAATCAGCTTTTAGAACAACTTGCTCATGTGGAAAATAGTTTGCCCCAACTGTTGTTGTATCAATCGAATCGATTGAAGTTCCATCTGTTTTTTTATCAGCTGTATTAACACTTTCAAATTGAACAAAAACAGGCATTTTTTTACTGGATGATGTTAGTGATAACAAATCGTAACCAAGATTTATATATCCGCCTTTTGCATCGATTTGAGAAGGCAGCGTTGTGCTTGGAGTAAGCTCTTGCGCATTTGAACGATGAGCCTCGGCGTATGTTCCATAAGCTCTGAATCCTCTGAATTTATAATCCATATGTGCATCCCAAATATCTATGTTTGAATCAATATAAGTAGAAGCACCGATAAACAACCCATTTATACCTGAGTAATCGACTCTTCCTACAACTGCTAATTTAGGGTCGTTATTTGTAAACGAGCCTCCGCGAGCATTTCTTAACCAGCTTGAGTCACTGTCTAGCGTCGGATTTAGTGCAGTAACACCGGCAATCTTATACTCTAAACCTTCTACTATATTGCCATAAGCCATAATTCCGCTCTCATGCCAAGTTGTCGGAAGTAT
This sequence comes from Sulfurimonadaceae bacterium, assembly GCA_942493175.1. Classification (GTDB taxonomy): domain Bacteria; phylum Campylobacterota; class Campylobacteria; order Campylobacterales; family Sulfurimonadaceae; genus Sulfurimonas. The sequence continues at coordinate 1,275,902 of OW818672.1, read as the reverse complement.
ATTTTTTTCCGTGTTTGGTCTTTGTACTGTAGTAAATAGTGTTGGTTCATGTCTCTCATTAATAAGTCCGACAGGCATTAACATGTTACCGACTCTAAGATTTAAATTTTTGTTAAGCAAAAAATCAATATAGATAAATTCAACAATAACTTCTCCGCCTTCTGCCGTACCGTTGTCATTGCCAACACCTCCATGTTCAAACTCCAATTCGGTATTTAAGATAATATTGTCTGAAAATTTATAGCCAATGTATGGAACAAATCTATATACATCTACTTTTGAGGTATTTGCACCGCTATTTTTATTTGTATGAGAATAGAACATTTCGCCGTAACCGCCTATGCTAAGAGGTGATTTTGAGTAGTAAACTTTTGATGCAGCAGCACCAAGACCGCTATGAGATGCTTCGCCATCGACCGTTGTGTAATTAAAACCAGTTTGCAGATTACTTGTCTCATCTGTTAATGTTTTAGTTTGCTCACGAAGCTCGGCTATCTCTTTTTTTAGTTGGGCAATATCTGAGGCTGTGTCCGCTTGTAAAGTAGTTGAGAGCATCACTGTCGCAACCATACTTAATCCTAAATTGTTATTAAAAAATTTCATCTTTTTTCCTCTTAGTTGAATTTGATAAGCATTATCGTTTGCTTTCTGAACAGCATTGTAGTTTATTGTATCTTAAGGCAATATTAAAATGATAATTATTATCAAGTTGTCTTGCTTTCTATTTTTTTTGCATAAGTTAGCTATAATAATTAAAAATAAAATGAAGTGAAATATGAGAGAATTATTTAGTAGAATTGAAGATGGTGAAGTTGTAAACATTGAAACAGAAGTTGATTTAGAGGATGAGCAAGAGTTGTATCCTTGGCTCTTTAGTGTTTTTATAAAGTTTGGAAATATTGATGAAAATAGTGATAACTTTGAGAATTTTCTAGAAACAAAAGAGTCTCTTATAATTGCATTAGAGTATGAAAATATGGCTAAATATGCGGGAGCAAGAGTTAAAGACGATTGGAATGAATTTTACTTTTATGCAAAAAGCGCAAAAAATTTAGAAGTAATTGTCACAAAGATGCTGCGAGATAGCGGTTATAAACATGAGAGCAGTGCCGTTAAAGATGCAAAATGGGATTTTTATCATAAAAATCTATATCCTACCGAGTTAGAATTTCACAATATTGAGAGCGACAAAATAATCTTTTTGCTTGAAGAAGAGGGTGATGAGCTGATAACTCCTAGAGATGTGGAGCATTATGTTTCATTTGATACGGCAACTCAAAAAGAGAGATTTGTCCAAAATGCCCTGACATGCGGATTTGAATTTAAAGATGATATTAGCAGTGAAGAGTTTGAACATGGGGTGGCTCTTATTAAGTTGCACACCGTTGTTAACGAAGATGTTAGAAGGGTTGTAGAAGAGCTTTATGAACTTATAAAAAAAGAGCATGGCTACTATGAGGGTTGGAGTACGATTTTAATCGCTAATCAGAGCTAGTCAACATGAATAAAATGTTTGCCATTGCCGGAGTTTTAAACTATTTAGCGGTTGTTTTTTTAAATGCTTTTACTGATTTGGGTCATAAAATAATTATCCAAAACACAGTTTTTAAAATTTATGACGGAAGCATCCAGATTGTTTTAACGGCTATCGTGAATGCACTTATACTTCTTCCATTTATTCTTGCATTTTCACCGTCCGGCTTTTTAGCCGATAGATTTGCTAAAAATATTATTATGAAACACTCATCGTTGCTTGCAGTGGTTATCACGCTAATAATCACATACTCTTATTATCAGGGTTGGTTTTTTTGTGCATTTGCTATGACTTTTTTACTCTCCCTTCAAAGTGCGCTTTATAGTCCTGCAAAGTATGGATATATAAAAGAGTTGGTAGGAGTAAAGTTCATAAGTGCAGGAAATGGCGCAGTTCAAGCAACAACAACTGCTGCAATACTTTTAGGAATTATCTTTTATACCGTTTTATTTGAAGCATTATTAAAAGATAGCTTTAGTACAAAAGAGGATATTCTGCAAATTGTGGCACCGCTTGGATGGCTTTTGGTTTTAGGTTCGGTAATTGAGTGGTTCTTGGCTTCAAAATTGCCAAACAAAATGGTAGAGGCAACTAAGCGAAAGTTTAGATTTAAGAAGTATTTCACAGGTGCATATCTTAGAAAAAATATTATTATGATTAGAAGAAAAAAAGAGATATTTGGAGCCATTGTAGCACTTAGTCTCTTTTGGTCTATTTCTCAAGTTGTCTTGGCCATTTTTGGTGAATACGCAAAGAGTGAGCTCGGAATTACAAGTGCCGTTACAGTTCAAGGCATTATGGCTCTTGCTGTTTTTGGTATAGTATTTGGCTCAATTATGGCGGCTAATCTTTCAAAATATTATATAAATACCGGACTTTCAGCTCTTAGTGCTGTTGGTATTGTTGTTGTTTTGCTTAGTATTGTTTCAACGAGTTCCACATTGCTTCTTGGTGTAGAATTTATATTTTTTGGACTTTTTTCAGGGCTACTTATAGTTCCGCTTAATGCGAAAATACAATACTTGTCTCCAAATGTACATTTAGGAACTATTCTGGCGGGAAACAACTTTGTTCAAACCATTTTTATGTTTGTGTTTTTAATGCTGACAACGCTTTTTGCATATTTTGGAACAGATGCACAAATTCTTTTTTATCTGATGAGTTTTGTTGGAGTTTATCTTGCAGCCGTGCTTTTTAAAAGGTATCTTATTATGGCATGCTGGACAATTTTTGAACTTATATTTAAAATTAGATATAGATTTAACTATGTAGGTTTAGAAAACATTCCAGAGGATAGAGCCGTAATGCTAATTGGAAACCATGTAAGTTGGATTGATTGGTTCATTGTCCAACTCCCGATAGAGAGACGAATTAATTTTATTATAGATAGGGATATATATAATTGGAGGCTTTTTAATAGAGCTTTTAAGCTGGCCCAATTGATTCCATTATCTAAAAAAGCGTCAAAAGATTCTTTTATTGAAACCTCAAAGAGATTAAAAAATGGTAAAATAATCGCAATATTTCCAGAGGGTGAAATTTCTAGAAATTCCGACGTTGCAAAATTTTATAGAGGCTATGAGTTTATCGATAGAGCCGGTGCGGTAATTGTGCCGTTTTACATAGATGGTATTTTTGGAAGTCTCTTTGCAAGACACAAAGGTGATGCAAGAAGATGCTTTTTGAAAAAAAGAGAGATAACCCTCTATTTTGGGGAGCCTATTTCAGAAGAAATTAGAGCCGATGAGCTCAGAGACAGAGTTATAAAACTAAAAAGTTGATTTAAAGGATATAAATTTGAGAACAACATTGATTATTGGTGCAGGTGGAGTGAGTCGCGTAGTTGTATATAAGTGTGTACAAAATGCGGATGTTTTTGGTCGTATTGTTCTAGCAAGCAGAACACTTAAGAGATGCCAAGATATAAAAGAAGAGCTCCCAAATGCTGATATAGAAGTAGCTTCAGTTGATGCAGACTCCACTGAAGAGGTTATAAAACTTATAAACTCATGCAAACCGAGCATTGTGATAAATGTTGCGCTTCCTTATCAGGATTTAGCGATTATGGATGCATGTATTGCTACAAAAACGCCATACCTTGACACTGCAAACTATGAACATCCGGATGAAGCTAAGTTTGAGTATAAGCTTCAGTGGGAGAGAGATGCGAAGTTTAAAGAGGCCGGTATTATGGGGCTTTTAGGAAGCGGTTTTGACCCGGGGGCTACAAATGTATTTTGTGCTTATGCTCAAAAACACTATTTCGACGAGATTCATACTATTGATATACTTGATTGTAACGCAGGTGACCACGGTTATGCTTTTGCAACAAATTTTAACCCTGAAATAAATCTTCGTGAAGTTTCTGCAAACGGTAGATATTGGGAAGACGGCAAGTGGATAGAGACAAAGCCTCTTGAAATAATGCAGGTTTGGGATTATCCTGAAGTCGGTCCAAAAGATAGTTATTTGCTTTACCACGAAGAGATGGAATCTCTTGTAAAGCATATCAAAGGTCTTAAGAGAATTAGATTTTTTATGACATTTGGACAGAGCTATATAAAACATATGGAAGTTCTGCAAAATGTCGGAATGTTGGGAATTGAGCCGGTCGAGCACAAAGGTATGATGATAACTCCGATTGAGTTTTTAAAAACACTTCTGCCTGATCCTGCATCTTTGGGTTCAAGAACCAAAGGTAAAACAAACATAGGAATAGTTGCCGAGGGAATCAAAGACGGTAAAAAAAGAAAGATATACATTTATCAAGTAAAAGAGCATGAAGAGTGCTTCCGCGAGACAAACTCTCAAGGTGTCTCATATACAACGGGAGTTCCTGCTATGATAGGTGCAAAGCTTATGTTAAAAGGCATCTGGAGCGGAGTGGGCGTGTTTAACATGGAACAGATGAATCCTGATCCGTTTATGGAAGAGATGAACACGCAGGGGCTTCCTTGGCAAATTAAAGAGTTAAGTATATAGATGACATTTAAAAATATAATAACTGATTTAGAGTCACTGCCGCCGCTCTCAAACACACCTTTTGTTATTCAACAAATATATAGTTGCGGTTCTCAAAATATTGATATTATAAGACTTGTTAAAGTTATAGAAAATGATGCTGTATTGGCTGCAAATATTTTAAAAATGATTAATGCGCCAATATATGGATTTTCACGAAAAATTGCCTCTATTTCACAAGCCGTAACCCTTTTTGGAACAGATATGATTTATGGTTTAGTTTTAAAATATGCAATCGGAGAACTGCTGAGAGCTGATACCGAGATATATGGCGTAGACAATAAAAGATTTAACGATGTATGTCAGCTTCAAAGCACTCTGATGATGCAGTGGTACTCAATGGTAGATTTAAGACACGCTCAAATAATGACTCCGTTAGCACTTATTATGGAGTCTGGAAAACTTGTTTTGGCTAATGAAGTTATGAAAAGCAGCTACATTAAAAAGTTTACAATCGGATATAAAAATGCCAAAAACAGCACAGAGTATGAACATAAATTATTAGGAACTACTACATACTATCTCTCAGCACTGCTTTTTGAACATTGGAAGTTTGAACCGCTCTATGTTGAGATATTAAAAGGTTTGGATTTTGAAACAGAAGTAAGTCCAAAAGTCAAGTCGTATATAGACTCTCTAGATGTGATTAGAGTTGCAATAAATGTTAAAAATGTTTTAACAGTAGATTCCATAAAAGATGCTTGTGATATAGTAGAAGAAATTGGGCTAGATGTGAATGATTTTAAACGAATTGCGCTAAGAGTTAAAGAACAATATAATAAAATTTTAATAAATAGAATGATACAAAAATAGCAAAAAGTGTAGATAAATTATGAAAAATTTAAACCAACTAAGCACACCGTACTATATGTGTGATGAATCTCTCTTGAGAAATAATCTTGAAATATTAAATCGTGTACAAATTGAGAGCGGAGCTAAAGTTATTTTAGCGCTTAAAGGTTTTGCTATGTGGAGTACATTTCCATTGGTAAAACAATACTTAAAAGGGTGTACTTCAAGTGGACTTCATGAGGCGCTTTTAGCTAGAGAGGAGTTTGCAAAAGATGATAAAAATCTTGAGGTTCATACATACTCACCGGCTTTTAAAGATGAAGATATAGATGAAATAGCACGCATATCCAATCATATAGTTTTTAACTCACCTTCTCAACTTTTTAAATATTGTGATAGAGTGAAAAAAATAAATCCGGATGTTAGTCTATCTTTGAGAATAAATCCTGAGCAATCATCTTCTCCAAAAGATATTTATAACCCTTGCGGACTATATAGCAGACTTGGCACAACGCTTGAAAATTTTGATGAGAGAGTTTTAGAGCATATCGAAGGATTAAATTTTCACGCACTTTGTGAGCAGGATGTTGATGCACTTCTTGAGGTCTTGAGAGCTTTTGAAGCAAAATTTTCAAAATATTTTAAAGGTATGAAATATATCAACTTTGGTGGCGGACACCATATAACTAAAAAGGGTTATGATGTTGATAAGCTTATAAACATAATAAAAGCGTTTAGAGCAAAATATGGCGTTGATGTTTACTTAGAACCGGGTGAAGCAGTTGGCTGGCAAACTGGTGTTTTGGTAAGCACTGTTTTAGATATAGTTCATAACAAAATGGATATAGCAATTTTAGACACTTCAGCAGAGGCGCATATGCCTGATACTCTTGCAATGCCTTATCGTGCGATGGTACGCGGCAGCGGTGAAGCACAAGAAAAAAAATATACCTATCGTTTAGGCGGAAATACATGTTTAGCGGGTGATATTATGGGTGATTACTCTTTTGATGAGCCTCTGAAAGTTGGAGATAAAATTATATTTGAAGACCAGATTCATTATACTTTTGTAAAAAACACTACATTCAACGGTATAAAATTACCATCATTGGTTATACTAAGGGAAGATAAAACTCTTGATATTATAAAAGAGTTTGGATATCAAGACTATAAAGGGAGGCTTTCATGAAGATATTAGTTATATATTGCACAAGCGTGCAATACTTTAGTCGCCATAGCGGCGTAAGCGGAATAAATGAGCTTTGCTTATTTATGGGAGAAAACAGATGAAAGAAGATAAGCAGAGATGGAATGAGAGATATTTGGATAATCCAATGCCGCAGAGTGTCTCTCCACTTTTAGAGAAGTATATAGAGCATGCAAAAGTAGGGCAGGCAATTGATATTGCGTGTGGAACAGGGAGAAATACACACTATCTGTCTGATTTGGGATATATTGTTGATGCTGTTGATATATCAGACTATGCGTTAGAGCGAGTTAGAGATAGTGCTACTATAAAAAAAATAGATACAGATTTGGACAAATATAATCTAACTCCGAACAAATATGATTTGATTGTAAATATAAACTATCTGAATCGTCGTTTAGTTTCTCAAATGAAAGAGGCACTTAAAAGTGGTGGTGTTTTGATGTTTGAAACATTTATAGTTGCGCATGGTGATTTTCATCTACCGACAACTAATTTGGACTATTTATTGCGTAAAAATGAACTTCTACACTCTTTTATAGGACTTGATGTAATTTACTATGAAGAGCGAGTAGATACCAATCTAAGAGGCGAAAGAATAAAAGTAGCTTCTATCGTAGCAAAAAAAGTATAATTTTTTATTATATTTTTACTAGTATAAAATTTTATAATTTGCTATAATTTTCTAATTTTTTTATAAAGGGGCATAAACAAATGAAAAAAATATCAGCATTGTTTATAACTATGGTACTTTCGACACTCTCTATTGCTGCGGACATTTCTGTAAACTATAATGGCGAAGTGGTAAAAGTTAAAGGCAATTTTCCGTCAGTCGGTTCAAAAGCACCTGCAGCTCGTGTAACTCAGCCTGATTTTGCTATAAAAACAGTTGGCGGAAAAGCAGACAGAGTTCAAGTTATCGTAACGGTACCTTCGATAGACACGCCAATATGCTCGGCACAATCAAAAAGATTTGATGATGAAATAAAAAAGTTTCCTGAAGTAGATATGACGGTTATTTCTATGGATCTTCCTTATGCAGACGATCGTTTTTGCAAAGGGCAAGGCATCCAAAATATTTCAATCGCTTCTGATTTTGCTTATAGCGAAGTTGGAGAAAAATACGGCGTTGTTATAAAAGAGGGTGAACTTAAAGGATTGTTGATTAGAGCGATTTTTATTGTCGGTAAAAATGGAAGAATTGTTTATCAAGAGATTGTTAAAGATATCAATAAAGAACCGGATTACAACAAAGTAATGGAAGCAATAAAAACAGCAAATGCATTAAAATAGATGTATTTGTAACTAATAATTTTTCTAGGAGCTTGTTATTTTTGCGAAATTAAACCTGTTTTTTCTCATTTTATTTGCTTTGCCGTTTTCCCTGTTTTCAGAGGATGACCTGTCGGCTAAAATAAACATTTTGCAAGATAAAAATGAGTTTAACATCATTTTAAGCACTGAAAAAAACAACTATATACCAGAAGATATTCTAAGTTTAGATATAAGTGGAGATGAAGCATCTTTTAACACTGTTTTTTATCAAGATTCTGAGCTTTACGATGGCAAAAATATCTTTTGGAAAAAAACAAAAATAAAAGCCATCGTAGAGTCAAAACATGATAAAGAGTTTAGGCTCATTTTAACATACCAGATATGCAACAAGTCTCATAGATGTTCAGAAATTCAAAAATATGAAAAAACATTTACACTCTCAAGTACGACTCAAACTAAAGAGACACCTGCAAATAAAATCCAAGAAATAGAACCATGCGCTAAAGACGAAATCTGTTCTGATTCTAAAGAAAAAGTAGATGTGTTTAATGACAGGGTTACAACGCTAATATTTAGCGATGCAAATCAAAGCAATAGCAATACGGCAGAAATAAAAAGTGAGCAAGACGGCATTGCTGAGATGCTTAAAAACAAAAATTTACTTTTTACATTAGTTACTTTTTTCGGTTTTGGATTTCTCCTTGCATTTACTCCATGCATGTTGCCTGTCATTCCCATACTTTCTGCAGTTATAATTTCTAAAAAAGAGAATATAAGCACAAAAGAAGGCTTTATGCTTTCTTTTATATATGTAATTTCAATGTCCGTTGTTTATGCGGTGGCAGGAGTTATTGCAGCATCACTCGGAAGCAATATTCAAGCTTTTTTTCAGCAAACATGGATAATAGTTTTGTTTAGCATGTTCTTTTTTGTGTTGGGCTTGGCTATGTTTGGAACATTTACTATACAAATGCCAAAAAGCATACAATCATTTATGAACAGCAAAGCACTTTATGGAAAAGATAGGACATATTTTAATGTTGCTTTGTTGGGAATACTCTCAGCGCTTATTGTAGGGCCCTGTGTTGCGCCGCCGCTAGTCGGTGCACTCATATATATTAGCCAAACCGGAAATGAGTTTATAGGCGGACTTTCTTTATTTTTAATGAGCTTTGGAATGGGTGTGCCTTTACTTCTGATAGGTGCGGGTGCCGGCAGGTTTATGCCAAAACCTGGTCCTTGGATGGTTGATGTTAAGCTATTTTTCGGCTTCATGATGATTGGATTTTCAATATGGATTTTATCTCGTATATTGGACGGGCAGATAATTTTACTTTTATTGGGGATTCTATTTGCCGCTATTGCAGTTTTTATGAATATATTTGAAAATAAAGCGTGCTCGGCTATTGATAGCATATATCATTTAAAAAAATTAATAGCGCTGCTTGTTTTGATGTATGGTATTGTTTTAATAATTGGTGCAATTGCAGGCGCATCAAATGTTAAAGACCCGTTGGAGCCGTTTAAAGCAAAATTTATTAGCGACAAAAGACTCTTGCTTGCAGAATTTAAAACTATATCTGCTGAAGAGTTTGATGAAACATTACAAAAATCGCAAAAGCCCTTAATGATAGTTTTTACTGCACAGTGGTGTGATAACTGCAAAGAGCTTGATGCAAATGTGCTCAGTAAAGTCGAAGTAACGCAACAACTTGATATGTTTGAACTGATAAAAGTAGATGTTACGCAGGTTAGAGATATAGATATAGAGTTGTTGAAAAGATTTTCATTATATGGCCCTCCAGGTATACTCTTTTATGATGCAAACAAAAAAGAGCTAGAAAACTTTCGTCTCTCAGGCAATAAAGATAAAAAGTTTTTTCTAGAACATATTCAAAAAGTAAAAGCTGCTCTCTAGCAGTTAAACATTTCAACAGTTTAAAGATTTTAAAGTTTCATCAAAGCTTAGAGTATTTTAATTCAGTAAATTAAAGGCATAAAATGGAACCAATCAACATAGTAACAACAGTTGTATTATCAACGGTGTTTGTCGGCTCAGTCATTTGGCTCAAAAAAAGTATGCAACAATCGGCATCTATTGATAAAAATCTGTTAGATGAGTTAAATGACAAGCGTGAGAAAGTTGCTGCTTTACCATTTTTACATCAGCAAATTTCAGAGTTAATAAGCAAAGAGAATCTTTTAAAAGTAAAAATGGAAGAGTTACAAGAAAAAACTTCACAAAAAGACATCCAACTCACGAAACTTGAAAAAGATATAGATGAGAAATCAAGAAACAATTTAGACCTTGGCAATCGTATTCATAAGTTGGAAGAAGAGCTGGTAGATTCAAAAATTAAAATTGATTCTTTGACCGAAAACAGTGCTCAAGTTAGAGCTAAAAACTCTGAACTAAAATCAAGTTTAAACGCACAACAAGAAAATAATCAAAAATTAAAGATTGAATTTGAAGAACAAGGCAAAAAACTAGAGTTAAAACTCAATGAAATAATGCAAAATAATTTAGAGAGTAAGCTCAAAAAGTTTGATGAAACATCTATAAAATCGCTAGACTCTATTTTAAAGCCATTTAAAGAAAATATTGAGTCATTTAAAAAGAAGATAGAAGATTCTCAAGAGAGCAGTGTTAAAAAATTTGCCGAGCTTTCTAAAGAGATAGAACAAGTCACAAAAGCGGGTATGAATATCTCCAAAGAAGCGGAAAATTTAACAAAGGCATTAAAAGGTAAAAAACAGACACAAGGAAGCTGGGGCGAAATGATTTTAGAGAGTGTGTTAGAGTATTCAGGTTTGCTCAAAGATGTACATTATCATACTCAACAAAGTTATAAAGACGAACAAGGCAGCACGAAACGCCCCGATGTTGTTATAAAACTGCCTCAAGAAAGAACCATGATAATCGACTCTAAAGTCTCTTTAAATGATTATGACAGCTACATTAGAGCCGAAACCGAGGAAGAAAGAGTAATCTCAATCAACAATATGGTTATCTCTTTTAAAAATCATATAGACACTCTGGATTCAAAAGATTATGCACACTATAAAATAGGAACTCTGCAGTATGTTTTTATGTTTGTACCGATTGAGGGCGCATTTGCTCTTGCCGTACAAAGAGACCCAACCTTATATGAATATGCACTAAAAAAACACATTGCAATCGTAAATCCATCAACTTTAACCGTATCCTTACGAACAATCTATCTCTATTGGCAAAGTGAGCAATCTAACTCTCTCACGACAAAGCTATTTGACGAAGCTGGAAAACTATACGACAAAATGGTGGGCTATGCTGAAAACTTTAATAAAATCGGCAATCAAATAAAAACGCTCTCAAGCACTTATGAAGTAACTCATAAACAACTGAGCGAGGGAAGCGGAAACATACTAGGACGCGTTGAAAATTTAAAAAGATTAGGTGCAAAAGCATCTAAAACTCTAAAAGATTCTAAAATAGAATTTCAAGATTTTGATGACAGCAATGCAGAAGTGATTATAGTTGATGATGAAGAGTTGCTTTTAGAATTGGCATGAGTAAATAACTGAAAAGACTCTATGAATCTCGAAAAACTTGTTTTTCGTAGCTTTAGGGGGTTGCAAGGGACATTTGTCCCTGCCGCTAAAACGGACGAGTTCGTTTGAGTGTGTAACATCAGTGATTAACTTTATAATCCCTCAAGAAGAAGATACCAGAGTCTATCTATCTCTTCATCATTTAAAAATAGAGTTGATCTGTTTCTATAAAGTTCAACTAAAGCATCTTTTTTTACACCAAATGTATGAGTACACTCTTTGTGAGTCGGCAAAAAAGCCCGCAGAAGAGAAACATCATCTTCTATGATAGAACCAGAACATATAAAACACTCAAATTCAGTGTGTAGCCTGCCTTCATGTTCTAATAGCTTTATATATGACTCTATTGCGACCCTCTTTGGATTTTGCTTATTCCAGTTTTGTGATGCACTCTCTAAGAGTTCAAAATAAAAATCATCTAGCTCTTCGGCATCTTTTAAATGCTTATAAAAAAGTGCGCTGAAATCCTGCCATAATCTCAAAAGTTTATAATCATTTATCCATTTGTAGCCAATATGGATTACATCTTTTAGTCTTAATATGTTTGATTTAGATGAGCTCTCTTTTTCATAATCAACTTTAAAGCCTAGATTTATTACCCCATGTCTTGCGCCATAGAACCTATAAAGAGTATCTAAGCTTTCTCTTGATATTATAGTAACTATTAAATCTTCGTCTTTAACCCTGTTAAGATTTAGAATAAAACCTTGCATTGTTCGCTTCTTTTATACACATATTTTATTTTTAATCAAAAAATTATCATGATATTATATTTTTTTAAACCTTTGAATTGTATAATGCAACTCTTATCTCTAAATAGACTAAGTTTGTTTAAAAAGAGATTAAATTTGTAGTGAATTTATAAAAAAATGCAAAATTTAGGAGTTAGTATGGTTGAATATCATGATTTGTTAAGATCATTTAAAGATAATTGTGGTTTTGGGCTTGTAGCAAATATTAAGAACAAAGCATCACATAAAGTTCTTAACGATGCAATAACCGCGTTAGAGCGAATGATGCACAGAGGTGCAGTTGCGGCTGATGGAAAAACTGGAGATGGAAGCGGTCTGCTTTTATCTTTTCCTGAAGAGTTTCTTCGCAAAGAGGCTACTAAAAGCGGTGTTGAGCTGCCAAAACAGTTTGCTGTTGCATCGATTTTCACAAAAGATATCAATCATCTCTCCATTGTAGAAGCAGTTTGCGCAAACAATGATTTAAAAGTTGTTCTTCGCAGAGATGTTCCTGTTGATACAAATGCGCTTGGAGAACAGGCTCTTGCATCACTGCCTAATATCGTTCAGCTATTCATAACTCCAAACTCAATCATGGCTACAAATAGATTTGACGCACTTTTATATTTATCTCGCAAAGAGAGCGAACATAAACTTGTAGATGATAAAAATTTTTATATAGCTTCAATGAGCTCAAAAGTTCTTTCATATAAAGGGCTAATCATGCCTACTCATATAAAAGAGTTTTATAAAGATCTTAATGATGAAGATTTTAAAATATCTTTTTCGCTATTTCATCAAAGATTTTCAACAAATACACTTCCTGAATGGAAATTAGCTCAGCCATTTCGTGCAGTTGCTCACAATGGCGAGATTAACTCAGTTGAGGGCAATCGCTTTAATGTTGAGATTAAATCTGAATCAATTAAGAGTGATGTTTTTACCGATGAAGAGATACAAAGAATATTGCCAATTTTACAACTAAGATCTTCAGATAGTGCCTCTGCCGATAACTTTTTTGAATTTCTTTTGGTAAACGGTATGGATTTTTTTAAAGCTGTTCGCGCAGTTATTCCGGCTGCTTGGCAAAATGCTCCGCATATGGATCCAGAGCTTCGTGCATTTTATGAGTTTCAATCAACTGTTTTTGAAGCTTGGGATGGACCTGCTGCATTTTCAGTAACTGATGGTCGTTATATTGGCTGTGTACTGGACAGAAACGGTCTTCGCCCGTCAAAATATATAATTACTAAAGATGACACCCTACTGATTGCCAGTGAATATGGTGTTGTAGATATCGCAGAAGAGGATATCAAAGAGCGAGGTCGCCTACAATCCGGTGAGATGTTAGGACTAGATCTTAAATATGGAAAGATATTTAAAAACAGTGAGATAAATGATTATTTAAAGAGTTCAAACCCATATATGGAGTGGTTGAATGAGCATATGATTTATCTTCAGGAGCATGTTGCAGAACAGTATATGTCAGCTTCTGAATATGATAAAGATGAGCTTATTGCAAGACAAAGATATTTTAATGTTACCCATGAAGTTATAGAGCAAGTTATTGAACCTATGATAATTGAGGGAAAAGAGGCAGTCGGTTCAATGGGTGATGATACCCCGTTGGCTGCATTTTCAAACAAACAGAGAGCTTTTTCTGATTTCTTTAAACAAAAATTTGCACAGGTTACAAACCCTCCGATTGACCCAATTAGAGAAAAAGTTGTAATGAGTCTAAATACAGGCTTCGGAGAGGTTCATAATATACTAAATGAAGTTCCGTTTCATGCTCATCGCCTAAAATCAAATTCGCCGATAATTACGAGTGAAAAATTAAAAGTATTAAAATCATTTGGTGAGAAAAAATCACCTAGTTATCAATCTTTTTATTGTAACAAAACATTTTCAACTGCCTATGAAACAGATTTGAAAAAATCATTAGACTCTTTGGTAAAAACTGTAATAGATTCTGTAAAGAATGATGGTACAAGAATAGTAATTTTAGATGATTATGAATTTAGTAAAAAAAATAAGATTATTCCTATGGCTATGGCTGTTGGTCGTTTAAATATAGCACTCTCAAAAGCTAAAATCCGCCACCTTGTATCGATGGTAGCAGTTACTGGAGAGGTTATGGACCCTCACAGTGCAGCAGTATTGATAGGCTATGGTGCAAATGCGATACATCCTAAACTTCTAGCAGAAACTGTAATTGAACATACAAAGAGATCTAATGCAGTTACGATAAGTTGCTATGAAGCTTTAAAATATGTTCACGGTGCCCTAAACGCCGGAATTTTAAAGATAATGTCAAAAATGGGAATTTCAACTATTGCTTCATATAGAAACGCAGGTTTGTTTGATATTATGGGATTAAATCGTGAAATAGTTGAGGAGTGTTTTGCAACTTCTAACTTTGCACTTAGCGGTCTTAACTATGATGATATTGATGAAAGACTTACCAAATACCATAAAGAAGCTTTTGAAAATAACGGATTTAACAAAATTTTTCCTCTTAACATCGGTGGGTACTATAAGTTTTATACGGGACAGGAGCACCACGATTTTGGACCCTCTGTAATACAAGCTATTCATGCAACTGCCGAGAGCGGGTCTAAAAAAGATTATGATAAATTAAAAGATTTAATAAATAAAAGAGGTCTTAAATTTATTCGTGATTTCTTTGAAATAAAATCTGACAAAAAACCTATCAGCATATCTGAAGTTGAACCAAAAGAGGCTATTTTTAAAAGATTTGCTTCAGCGGCCATGAGCCTTGGCTCAATCTCTCCTGAAGCGCATGAGACAATTGCTATGGCTATGAACAAAATCGGAGCTCAATCAAATTCGGGAGAAGGCGGAGAGGACTCTGAGCGTTTTGGAACTGATAGAAACTCCAAAATTAAGCAGGTTGCAAGTGGGCGATTTGGTGTAACTCCGGCTTATCTTCGCTCTGCTGAGGAGATTCAGATTAAAGTTGCTCAGGGTGCAAAACCGGGAGAGGGCGGACAGCTTCCAGGGCATAAAGTTTCGCCGCTTATCGGTAAATTGCGTTATACAACACCGGGAGTTACTCTTATTTCACCGCCACCGCACCATGATATCTACTCGATTGAAGATTTGGCACAGCTTATTTTTGATGTTAAACAGGTGAATCCAAAAGCTAGAGTTGCTGTAAAGCTTGTTTCAACTATCGGAGTAGGAACTATCGCTGCCGGTGTTGCAAAAGCTTATGCAGATAAGATTATTATCTCAGGCGGTGATGGCGGAACGGGCGCTGCTCCACTTACTTCTATAAAATTTGCTGGTAATCCTTGGGAATTGGGACTTAGTGAAGCGCATAACGCCCTTAAAGCAAATAACTTAAGAGGACTTGTGGAAGTTCAAGCCGACGGTGGTCTAAAATCTGGACTTGATGTTGTAAAAGCGGCACTTCTAGGTGCTGAGAGCTATGCATTTGGAACTGGTGTTTTAACAATTGTAGGTTGTAAAATGCTTCGCATATGCCATGTAAATAAATGTACCGTTGGAATTGCTACTCAAAATGAGAAGCTTCGTCAAGAGTTTTATAAAGGACATGTGGGTCAACTTATAAACTATTTCACACTTTTGGCAGAAGATGTTCGCTCAATTATGGCTTCTCTTGGTTTTAAAACAATGGAAGAGATGATAGGAAGAAGCGATATTTTAAAAGTTGTAGATGATAAATTTGCTCAAAAATTTGATTTTAGTTCTGTACTTCATTATGAGCAGGGCGTAAATACATGTCAGCAAAAATTTAACCATCCTTTTGATGATAATGCTTTTGAAAAAGATATTCTACAAGAGGTTATGAGTACGATTAAACATCCGGAACATCCAGTAAGAATCAGTAGAAAAATAACTAATATAAATAGAAGTTTTGGGGCTCTCATAAGCGGAGAAATAGCTGAATATTACGGTAATAAAGGGTTAAACGCTGATACTATAAGAATAAATTTAACAGGTATATCAGGTCAAGCTCTCGGTGCATTCTTAATCCCAGGTGTATCTATTTACTTAAGCGGTGTCGCAAATGACTACATCGGTAAAGGTATGCATGGAGGCAAAATCATTGTCACTTCTGAAAATGAAGGCGAAAAGTTTGCTGCTGGAGGAAACACTTGTCTTTATGGAGCTACCGGCGGTAAGCTCTATATATCAGGCAGTGTCGGCGAGAGATTTGCTGTGCGTAACTCAGGAGCACTTTCGATTGTTGAAGGAACAGGTGATAATGCTTGTGAGTACATGACCGGCGGTGTTGTAGTTATCCTTGGTCGTACAGGAATTAATTTTGGTGCCGGTATGACTGGCGGAATTAGTTTTGTTTATGACAAAGAGCATAGTTTTATTGAAAATGTAAATCTTGAACTTGTTGAATCTATTCGTATAGATACAGACGATGGTGATGAAGCTAGACATTACCTAAAAAAACTTTTAAAAGATTATTTAGTAGAAACAGGAAGTAAAAAAGCAAAAGCACTACTTGATAATTTTAGAGTAGAAGTTAGAAATTTCTGGCTGGTAAAACCTAAAAATTTAACTAAATTACCTATGAATTTAGAGATTGGAAATTAATCATGAGAGAATATTTAACAATTGATAGAATAGAAGCTAGAAAAAGATTAGTCGTTGAGAGAACAAAAGATTTTGGTGAAATTTATGAAATTTTTGATAAGAGTGAAGCAGCAACTCAAAGTGACAGGTGTATTCAGTGCGGAGACCCTTTTTGTTTGAATAAGTGCCCGCTTCACAACTATGTTCCGCAGTGGCTAAAAGCGGTAAGCGAAAAAGATTTGGAGTTTGCATTTAAATTATCAAATGAGCCTTCTCCATTTCCTGAAGTTATGGGTAGAGTTTGCCCGCATGAGAAGTTATGTGAAGGAGATTGCACGCTAAATGATGGTCACGGAGCTATAACGATAGGTTCTGTAGAGACTTATATTACGGAAGAGGGATTTAAAGCAGGATTTAAACCTGATTTTCCTGGAATAACAACAAATAAAAGAGTTGCGGTAATTGGAAGCGGTCCCGCAGGATTATCTGCTGCAACTTATCTTTTGCGTTCAGGTATAGCTGTTACAATGTATGAGAGAAGTGACAGAGCAGGCGGACTTTTAACTTATGGAATCCCTAATTTTAAACTAGATAAAAAAATAGTTGAACGCCGTATTAAATTTTTATTAGAAGCAGGTATGGAGCTTGTACTTAATTGTGAAGTAGGCATTGATATAACTTTTGAAGAGATAGCGGACAAACATGATGCTATGTTTATCGGTGTAGGCGCAACAAAAGCTAAAAATGCCTCTATTAACGGCGAAAAAGCTAGTAATGTTTATAAGGCAATGGATTATTTAACTGCTATTCAAAGAAAGAATTTTAAAACTTCTTATGATAAAAAGTTTGATTTTAAAGATAAAAATGTAGTTGTAATAGGTGGCGGTGATACTGCTATGGATTGTTTGAGAACCGCAAAAAGAGATGGTGCAAAATCTGTAACTTGTCTTTATCGTCGTGATGCGCACAATATGCCAGGAAGTCAAAAAGAGTATAAAAATGCTATGGAAGAGGGTATTGATTTTACTTTCTTTGTTTCTCCTAAACAGATTATTTTAAATGATAAAGGCGATGCTATCGCTGTTGAAGTTGTTAAAACTATTCTCGGTGTAAAAGATGAGGGCGGGCGTCAAAAAATGGAAGAGGTAAAAGGGAGTGAATTTAGGGTAAATGCAGATGTTATAATTATGTCTTTAGGTTTTGACCCAGAAGTACCGTCATTTTTGGCTGAAAATGGCATTGAAACAAATAAATGGGGCGGAATTATCATCAATGAAGAGACTCATGAGACTACAACCTCCGGAATTTATGCAGGCGGTGATTGTTACAGAGGTGCTGATTTGGTTGTAACTGCCGCATATGACGGCCGTGAAGCAGCAAGAAGCATTGTTAAATCCCTTCTAAAATAACAATTATATTTTTTTTACATGCAGGTTATCTGTGTGTAAAAAAAAACTTATCTCAATCAATAATTAAAAAAATAAAGTATATATTTGATATAATTTGTCTCATTATATAAAAAGGATAATTTTTGAACTTATTAAGCATTTTTTCTAGAAATACAACTACAAATAAAAATCAGCCAGTTAAAAGCGAAGCTCCTGCACATTGGGTAAAGTGTAAATCTTGTCAATCTCTAATGTATTACAAAGAAGTTGAAAATCAAAAGCATGTATGTCCAAAGTGTGGTTATCATATCAGAATAGGTGTAAAAGAGCGAATAGAACTGTTGGCTGATGAAGGCACTTTTGTAGAGTACGACAGCAACTTAAAACCGGTAGATCCTCTAAAATTTGTAGATAAAATATCATATGTACAAAGGCTTGAAGAGGCAAAATTAAAAACAGGCAAAACATCATCCGTAGTAAGCGGTGAGTGTAAAATGAACGGTGTCAGTGCTCAAATTGTTGTATTTGACTTTGCTTTTATGGGCGGTTCTTTAGGTTCCGTGGAGGGTGAAAAAATTGTTCGTGCAGTTAATCGTGCAATAGAGAAAAAACAGGGTTTAATCATACTAAGTGCGAGTGGCGGCGCAAGAATGCAGGAAAGTACTTTTTCTCTTCTTCAAATGAGTAAAACATCTGCTGCTTTAGCAAAACTCTCAAAGCACAATCTTTTATATATTTCAGTTCTTACAGATCCAACTATGGGTGGAGTAAGTGCTTCATTCGCAACGCTAGGCGATATAATCATTGCGGAACCTGGTGCTCTTGTGGGTTTTGCCGGACAGAGAGTTATAGAGCAGACAATCGGTTCTGCTCTTCCGGATGGTTTTCAGCGGGCAGAGTTTTTGCTTGAAAAAGGTTCTATTGATATGATTGTAAATAGAAATGATCTTAAAAAAACACTCTCTGACTTGTTAACACTTCTTAAAGTTGCATAATGCGGCTTTATGCGCTTTGTGACCAAGACCTTTTGGATAAAAAAGGTCTCTCCCTTGAAGATTTTATTGAAATTGCCAAGCAAAAAAATGCAGAAATTATTCAATACCGCAATAAAAATGCAGACATTGCATTTATAAAACAGCAGCTTATAAAAATCAGAAAATTGTATGACGGCTTTTTAATAGTCAATGATGCTTATGAACTTATAGAATTTTGTGACGGTGTTCATGTCGGTCAAGAAGATTTGAAAGCCATAGATAAAGATATATTTAAAGCTGTAAAAATTCTTAGAAATGTTATAAATAAAGATAAACTTTTAGGCATATCTACACACAATAAAGAAGAGGTTTTACAAGCAAACCTTATGGATTTAAACTACATAGGTTTAGGTGCATATAGAGATACAAGCACAAAAGATAACATATCAGCGATTCTAGGCGAAAAACTTGATGATATCGCATCACTTTCTAAACATTATGTTGCCGCAATTGGCGGAGTAAGAGAGAGCGATAAGTTTTTACATATCACTTATCATGTTATTGGAAGCGGACTCCTTTAGTGAATATAGAAATTATCTCAATTGCAAAAAAAGAGCACTCTATTTATGACCCTCTCTATAAAGAACTGCAAAAGATGATTTCTCGCTTTGCAAAAGTTGATGATATAGAACTTTTCAACAAAGATGTAACAAAAGCACACACTATCTCACCGGAAGCCTCTAGGGCGGTCTATACAAAACTTTTTGAACCACATATATCCAAAGGTTTTAGCGTTATATTGCATCCTGAGGGGAAAATAATTGATAGTTATGAATTTAGTAAGCTATTAGATGGTAAAATTGCGATTAAATTTTTCATAGGCGGAGCTTATGGCTTTGAAGACAGCTTTTTAAAAAAAAGTGATTCCGTTATAAGTTTAGGAAATATTACTATGAGTCATAAAATCGCAAAAGCAGTATTGCTTGAGCAGATTTATAGAGGTTTTTCAATTTTAAGCAACCACCCATATCATAAATAAGGAAATTAAGTGCAAGATAGCGAGTTAAAATACTTTAAAGAGATACTAGAAAGTAGAAAAGAACAGATAATAAAAAACATTAAAGGTGTGAATGATGAGCTTAGTCAGTTAAGCTCGTTGGAGTTAAACGATGAAGGCGACCATGCATCGGTAGATAATAGCTCAATGGTAGAGAGTGCAATAGTGCAGCAACAAGAACAAGAGCTGAGAGAAATAAATGTAACATTGGGGAAAATAGTAACCGGTGATTATGGAATATGTGAAATGTGTGAAGATTCTATCGGCTTTCAAAGACTAAAAGTTAAACCGCATGCGATATACTGTATTGATTGTAGAGAAATAGTAGAAAAATCTAGATAAGGAAATAGTTATGCATATAAAAAAATACACAATAGCAGCACTGATATTGATGATATTGGTAGGTTGGTATGTTTTCGCTTTTATAACTCAAGATAGCAAAAGTATTGAGTTTTTTGGTCTGACACTGCCATCATTATCAATAGCTATTTTAGCTGTAATACCTATGATAATATTATTTATAGCTAGTGTTATGCATATGTCATTTTACTCGCTGTTAAGTGCTTTAAAACTTCGTAAACATGAAAAAGATTATGAAAAAATTGTTGATGCGATAGTAGATGCTTATCTTGGTAAAGAGAATCGTTCTAATTCATTTAAAACAGAAAAATACAAACTCTTAGGTTTTCTTGTAGATAATGCAACAATTTTTCCAACTGTCGGACTTGACTCTGAAGTAAATAATAAGAAAATAAATAATGTTTTATCTATAATCAATGGTGTTAGAAGTGGAGATGTTGTTGATTTAAGAAAATACTCTTTGCCATCATCAAATGCGCTTGTAATCCAAAATGAGAGAAACAGATACAAAAAAGGTACTATTAGTGCTGAAGATATTTTAAATGGTCATAACAAGTACGATATAAGTTTACGCAAGGAAATTTATACTGATTTTGTCAAAAAAGCACCGCTTAATGCTATTGAAAAATATAAAGATCTTATTGGCAAAGAGTCACTTTTTGAAATTTTATCGAGAATTAATGCAGATACTAATACTTTAGTGGTATCAAATGAGTTACTAATATCTCTCTTTGAAGATTTAAAGTTAACTTCAAATGATTACATACAAGCATCTAAAAAATTATCTAAATCAATGCTTCCAGAACAGAGAATTAAACTTTTTGAGACACTGAGCAATGAAAATGACGCGGCTACTGAAGCATATCTGTTTACTCTGTTTGATTTAGAGATGTTGACACCTGCAAAAGAAATATTAGATATTTCACAACCAGATGAATACGCACATTTTAAAGCGTATAGTTCATTAAGAGAGTGTGGCAAACATTTTGACATCAATCTTTTTATATAGTTTATAAAATGATTAAAAAAAAACTATCCTTTGATGTGCCCATTTATGTTTTAGCTCCACTTGCAGGTTTTACAGACCTGCCATTTAGAAGCGTCGTAAAAAAATTCGGAGCAGATTTGACTGTAAGCGAAATGCTTAGTTCAAATGCTTTGGTTCATGGTTCACAAAAAACATTCAGTATGATAGAAAAAAGTCCAAATGAGGATCCGTATTCTGTTCAAATTGCTGGTGCAGAGGTAGATGTTATAAGAAGAGCTGTTGAAATTTTAAACTCTCAAGATGGCATAGATGTTATAGACCTTAATTGCGGTTGTCCGGTGCCAAAAGTTGTCGGTCATGGAAGCGGAAGTTCGCTGCTTTTAAACCTGCCTTTAATGGGTGATATTATAAAAACAATCAAAGAAACATCAAATAAAAATTTAACAAGCGTAAAAATAAGACTCGGCTTTGAGAAGAAAAATCACATAGAAATAGCAAAAATTGTTGAAGACAGCGGAGCGGATTTTTTGGCTGTTCATGGAAGAACAAGGGCGGGTAAATTTAAAGCGGCTGTTGATTATGATGCAATTGCCGAGATAAAAGAGGCTATAAAAATTCCAGTAATTGCAAATGGGGATATTGATTCCTATGAAAAAGCAAAGTGGGTTTTAGAACATACAGGGGCTGATGGGGTAATGATTGGTAGAGGAGCAGTAGGGGCTCCTTGGATTTTCCATCAGCTTAAACACGGAACCAAAAATATTGACAAAAACCTTAAGCATGATATAATCTTAGAACATTTTGACAAGATGATGGAATTTTACGGTCCTCACGGCGTAGTTATGTTTAGAAAACATACGCATACTTACTCTAAGGGCTATAAAGGCGCCTCTGCGCTTAGAGACAGTGTAAATAGAATAGTAGATGCAAAAGAGTATCGTGCCACATTAGATGATTTTTTTAGTAATAGTGAGATAGTTTGTTAAAAATAAGTAAATCAATTAAAACATTAGACGAGAGTGATATAGGCGATAATCTCCTACACTATGACTATAATGTAAAATATTTATTATCTTTAATAAGAAAAGGTATCAGTCAAGACGACCAACATTTTTTGAGTTCATATCGCTCTTTTGAAGGCGAAGTGTTTGAAAACTTTGTTTATGAAAAACTTTTGATATATGCTGCAGAGAATGATAATATAGAAAAATTTGTCTTAAAAGGTTTTCATCAAGACAAAATTAAATCTCATGCAAATACACTCTCTATAAGCGAAAAACAGCAGATTGTTTACAGAACTAAAAGCAGAGAGATAAGTGAATTTGACGCTATGCTTATTACAAAAGATAAAGAGCTCTATTTTGTAGAGATGACTCTTGTGAAATCTGTACTAAAACTTAGAAAAAGACTTAGAAAGAAAAGAGCGCTTTTAGAGATTATATTTCCAGACTATGAGATAAAAGCTCTAATTATTTTAAACGAAGGTGCAACCGGGGTTAGACAACTGCCATCATACTGTACGGTATGGCTTACGGAAGAGTTCTCAGCTAAAGGAGTTCTTGACTATATCGTTGACACAGATGCTAGAAAACTTCTCCCAAAAAAGAGAATTAAATCTGACAAAATGATAGAAGCGCATGTTCTAAAGCTTTACCCGTTTAGATACTACAATACGATTTCATGGATTACTAAAACCATTAGAAGCCATAAAAAATATGTTTTAGATATGAATTTTTTAATGAGTCAAAAGGTTCAAAGATATCATGATTTATATAATAAATTTTATATTGGTTATGTAGATGCGTCTGAAGTAAGAGAAGAGTTGAATCTTGATAAAAGCTTGGAGGATGACCACAGGGTAATTGTGGCGATTGAGAAGAAGCATTCAGATGAGATAACTTTAACATACTATATACAGCAGACACGCAAAATTTTATACCTATACTCTTATGATGATAATAACAAAATTATTAGAGAGAAAAAAGACCCATACGGCATAACCATAACAGAAGTTTACCATATAAGCAAGATGATGGATGAGAAGTATAAGCTAAATGCATCAAATTTAGCTACGATTAAAAAACTTTTAGAAGAGACTAAAATAGAAGCTTAAGCCTCGTAAGATATTGAAGCCGCTTTCTCTTTGTATGAGCGCAAAGAGTCTTTATATTTATTGTCATCATTTAAAAAACTATCAAGTTCTTTGTGCCTGTTTTGTAAAATAGAATTAAAATCATCTTCTGTTGATGGTCTGTTTTCGGTAAATTTGTCAAGAAGTACATTGCTCTTCCCCATAAGAACAAGATAACTCTGCTCGCCAAAATCAAGCATAACAACACTATTTTCACTATTTAATGATTTTTGAAATCTTATGGTAACGCTATTTATACTTGTGCCTGCTTGCTCTACAATCTCTTTTTGTGCCTCTTTGTTCTCTTTGAATAGCCAAGACGGTTGAGCTTGTCTTGTTTGCGGTGTTGAAACTTTCTTTTTAATGTAGAAGAGCGCTGCTATTCCTAAAATCAATATTGTTAAAACAATATAGTAGCTTTGAGATAAATCGTCATCTTTTTTTGTTGGAAGAACGCCTATGGATTCATCTTGAATCTCTTTTGCATCAGCAGAATTTGAACTTGATAACGCAACGGTTGTAAATCTCAATCTTAAGCCGTATGCGTCGGAAGTTTTGGAAGCTTGTAGAGTAACAGAAGGCGGTATTTCAGCAACTATTTGTGTATAATTTTCCATAGGCGTAATAGAGATTGCTTTTATATATTTTGATGAAAGCTGTTTTACTTTTGATGATTCGATTGAAGCATTTTGAAGCTTTATTGTGATGGTTGAGTTACTTACATTTTGTTTGATAACTCCATCGTACGGAGTGTCAAATGTTATCATAACATCCACTCTGTCTGTTCTGTCATAGATGTTGTAGCTTAATATCTTTGAAGCATATAAAGAAAAAGGAATTATAAAGAGTAGTAATAATTTAATCATAGTTTCTCTTTGGAAAGGTGATATAAAACTGCACTTGAGTCTAGAATTTCATTTATACGAATAGCGAGATTTTTTTCATATACCATAACTTCACCTTTGCCTAGAATACGGCCATTTACATAAGATTCAACGCTTTCACCGGCTGGTTTTTTCAGATCTATAATAGAGCCTTTTGTTAGTTTTAAAATTTCGCCTACTGTGAGTTCGGTTTCACCCAAATCAGAAACAAATTCAACTTCCATGTCTAGCAATCCAGAATAGTCCATCCATGAGAGTTCTGCTTCTGAATCGAAAACAAACTCTTTAGCTCCGTAATTGTGTCTCTTTTTTTTCAACTATAGTTCCTTGATGGCAATAATCATCTCATCATTTTCAACTTTTAAAACTTTTGCTTGATCATACGCAAAATCAAAACTATCTATCTTCTCAAAATGCGGAGTAGACATTGTATATGCATAATCATCTAAATTTTCTGCAAGTACTTTAGCACTTCCGACGATAAGGTTTGTGGTTTCAAGTATCATATCAATCAAAGTATCTTCATCACTCTCATCTTCTTCTAAAAGAAGTGTTGAAATTCTTTGTGCAAAACTAGGTGTTGCACCAACATAAACTCTATGTTTTTTACCATTTAAAGTTTCTATATCAATATAAGCAATAAGTGTTCTCATTTTTGTTATATCATCTACAATTTCATGTGGTATTCTAATTTGATGAATGCAAAAATTTTGTGAAGCTTCTATAATTATGTTTAACATCTTAACCCTTGTTTGAATGATTATACTTTATTGAATCTCAAAGTAAAATTAAACTCTACTTTATGATGATATAATTCGAAAAAAAGTTTTTAATAATGATTGAGTTGATTTTTTTAGGTGTCGGTGTCGGTACATTATCCGGTTTTTTTGGAATTGGCGGCGGAACGATACTTGTTCCCTCTCTTATGTTGCTTGGGTATCAAATTAAAGATGCAATAGGTATCTCTGTGGTACAGATGGTTTTTAGCTCTGTTTATGGCAGTTATCTAAATAGAAAAAATAAAACGCTAGATATTCCTATGGGTCTTGTTATCGGAGCCGGAGGGTTTATCGGTGCGTTATCCAGCGGATTTATAGTATCAAATATTGATGATAAAACGCTAGAGATTATTTTTTTATCTTTTGCTATTTTTGCGCTCAGCAGGCTTTTTTTTAAAACAAAAGTAGAAAAAGTAGAAAAAAATGTAAACAGAGTTATACTATTTTTAATAGGTATTATTCTGGGTGTACTTGGTATGATAATCGGGGTCGGAGGGAGCATACTTTTAGTTCCGATTTTGGTTGGATTTTTACATGTAGATCTTAAGAAAGCAATATCGTCAGGTCTGTTTTTTGTTGTTTTTTCATCAATTTCCGGTCTTATTTCTCACTCACTGAGCAGGGGGATAGATTTTCAAAGCGGAGTTGTTGTTGGTTTGGCATCGCTTATCGGGGTATATGCTGGAATTCACCTCAAAGACAGAGTTGATATGGTATTGCAAAAAAAATTATTATTAGGTTTTTATCTTTTAATAGTAATATATTTAACAAAAAGAATATTTTTTTAAGAGGAAATTAGTTAGAAATGAAAAATAGAGATGTAATTAAAATAACGGGTGCCAGAGAAAATAACTTAAAAAATATATCGCTTGAAATCCCAAAAAACCAGTTAGTTGTTTTTACGGGTCTTAGCGGAAGCGGAAAATCTACACTGGCGTTTGACACCCTTTATGCTGAGGGGCAAAGACGATATATGGAATCTCTCTCTTCGTATGCAAGACAGTTTCTTGACCGTGTCGGCAAGCCTGATGTTGATAAAATAGAGGGTCTTACCCCCGCAATTGCAATTGATCAAAAAACAACCTCTAAAAATCCTCGTTCAACGGTTGGTACAATAACAGAGATATATGACTACTTAAGACTTCTCTATGCTCGTGTCGGTATCCAGCATTGTCATAAGTGCAACAAAGAGATCTCTCAAATGAGCGCTTCGGATATTATCGGAGAGGTTGCAAAACTTCCAGAGGGTGCAAAACTTGTTCTTTTAGCTCCAATCGTAAATGAAAAAAAAGGCGCTTATGCCGATGTGCTTGAATCTTTAGTTCATAAAGGTTATGTCCGTGCCATGATAGACGGTGTAATGGTCAGACTTGATGAAGAGATAGAGCTTAGCAAGACTAAAAAACATACCATAAAGGTTGTAATTGACAGGGTAGTCGTGAATGAGCAAAACAGAGAGCGCATCGCAGCAGACGTTGAAAAAGCGCTAAAAGAGAGTTACGGTGAACTTGAGATTGATATTTTGAACCACGAAGAGTTGGGACTGAACCGTTCAAGCATTCATTACAGTGAGCATAATGCCTGTTTTGACTGTAAAGTCAGTTTTGACCCGCTTGAACCTCTTTCTTTCTCTTTTAACTCTCCAAAAGGCGCGTGCAGAGAGTGCGACGGGCTTGGACTTCGTTATGCGCTTGATCAGGATAAGATAATAGATATAGACCTCTCCGTTGAGAAGGGGGCTGTTAAAATCATATATGGCTTTAACAAGGGTTACTACTTTACATTTTTAAAGGGCTTTTGCGAGCAAAACAAGATAGATGTTACCATTCCTTACTCTGACTTGCCGGATTATCAGAAAAAGGCAATTTTACACGGAGGCATAGACGAAGTGAGTTTTCTTTGGAAGAGCCACGAAGTAAAGAGAGTTTGGCCTGGAATAATCAAGATAGCTTATGACATGTTCAAGGATGAAAAAGAGTTGGCTGACTATATGAGTGAGAAGGTTTGCAGTGTGTGTGGCGGACATAGACTAAAGAGGGAATCTCTTGCGGTAAAGGTCTCAAGCAAGGCTATTGCAGATGTTTTAGACATGCCAATCTCTAAAAGTTATGAGTGGTTTGAAAACAAAAATAATTTTAAATATTTAACAGCTCAAAGCACGCAGATATCAGCACCTATTTTAAATGAGATAAGAGAGAGACTCTATTTTTTGTTTGATGTCGGACTTGGATACATAACACTTGGTCGAGATGCAAGAACCATAAGCGGAGGCGAGGCTCAAAGAATCCGCATCGCTTCACAAATCGGCAGCGGTTTAACGGGCGTCTTATATGTTTTGGACGAGCCGAGCATCGGACTTCATGAGAGAGATACCCTAAAGCTTATCCGTACGCTTAGAAGCCTTCAGGAGAAGGGAAACAGCGTTATAGTAGTCGAGCATGACAAAGAGACGATAGAAAATGCTGACTTTATTGTGGACATCGGGGAGGGTGCCGGAAAGTTCGGTGGAGAGGTTGTTTTTGCAGGAACTTTGGATAAGCTAAAAAAGGCAAAAACTCTCACTGCGGACTACCTTTATGGACGCAAGAAGATAGAGTATTTTTACAGAAGAGCGCAAGAAAAATATATAGAGATAAAAAATGTTACATTAAATAATATCAATAATCTTAGTGCCAAAATTCCTCTTAATAATTTTGTATGTATTACCGGAGTAAGCGGAAGCGGAAAAAGTTCTCTTATGCTTCAAACCCTTCTTCCGACTGCAAGAGAGCTTTTAAACCATGCCAGAAAAGTAAACAAGGTAGCAGGTGTAGAGATAAACGGGCTTGAACATGTAGATAAGGTGATTTATCTCGACCAAAGCCCTATCGGGCGTACGCCACGCTCAAACCCTGCAACATACACGGGTGTAATGGATGAGATAAGAAATCTCTTTGCACAGACAAAAGAGTCGCAAATAAGAGGCTACACAAGCTCAAGATTTAGCTTTAACGTTAAGGGCGGAAGATGTGAGAAGTGCCAAGGCGAGGGCGAAAACAAGATTGAGATGCACTTCTTGCCGGACATTATGGTTAAATGCGATACATGTCGCGGAACAAGATACAACCAGCAGACTCTGGAAGTTTTTTACAAAGGCAAAAACATATCTGATGTGCTAAATATGAGCGTGGAGGAGGCTTACCAGTTTTTCAGACCGATACCAAAGATAAATCAGATACTCTCAACCCTTGTTGATGTAGGTTTAGGCTATATAACTCTAGGTCAAAATGCCGTGACACTCTCAGGCGGTGAGGCTCAAAGAATCAAGCTAAGCAAAGAGCTCAGCCGTAAAGATACAGGCAAAACGCTCTATATACTCGATGAGCCGACAACCGGACTCCATTTTGCTGATGTTGATAGGCTTACTGGGGTTCTTCATAAGTTTGTAGAGCTTGGAAACTCGGTGCTTATTATTGAGCATAATCTTGACATGATAAAAAATGCCGACTATGTTATAGATATGGGTCCAGAGGGCGGAAGCGGCGGCGGTCTGATTATAGCCGAAGGAAGCCCTGAAAAAGTTGCAGATGAGCATAAAAAAACAGGAAGTTATACAGGCGAGTATCTAGCAAAAGAGCTCGCGCTTCATAATAAAGGGAAATAATGGAAAAAGTGAAACTTACAGAGTATAGCCACGGAGCAGGGTGCGGATGTAAAATCTCCCCGATGCTTCTTGATGAGATACTAAAAAGCACTGCGCAGCAGCCGCTTTACCCTCAGCTTCTTGTCGGGAACGAGCATAAAGATGATGCAGCAGCGTATGATTTGCAAAACGGCACATCCGTTCTCTCAACGACAGACTTTTTTATGCCTATCGTGGATGACCCTTTTACTTTCGGACGAATTGCCGCGACAAATGCGCTTAGCGACATATATGCTATGGGTGGGCGTCCTCTTATGGCAATATCTATCTTCGGATGGCCGATTGACAAGCTCTCTTCAGATGTGGCGCGTCAGGTTATTGACGGAGGTCGTGCAGTTTGCCAAGATGCGGGAATCCCTCTTGCAGGCGGACACTCCATAGACTCGCCTGAGCCTATTTTCGGGCTTGCAGTGACTGGAATAGTAGATAACAAGCATCTTATGAAAAACTCTATGGCGCAGGAAGATTGTCTTATATTTTTGACAAAGCCCATCGGCATAGGCATACTTACAACCGCGCAAAAGCAAAAAAAGATTGAAGAGGGCGACATCGATGTGGCGATTGAAGCGATGGTTACGCTCAATAAAATAGGCGCAACTTTTGCAACATTAGAGAGTGTTGTGACAATGACTGATATTACCGGATTTGGTCTTTTGGGGCATTTAAGCGAGGTGTGCGAGGCAAGCGAGATAAGCGCAAATGTATGGTTTGAAAAAGTTCCGCTTTTGAAAAATGTTGAAAAATACAGAGCTTTAGGCTGTATACCTGGAGGTTCTCGCAAAAACTTTATGAGCTATGGACATAAAATCTCTCAAATGACAGAACAACAAAGAGAGATACTCTGCGATGCGCAAACCTCAGGCGGGCTTCTTGTATTTGTCAAAAAAGATGGTTTGGAAGAGTTTTATGAATCAGCTCGTCAAGCAGGACTGAACCTTGAGCCAATCGGCGAGACGAGAGCAAAAGGCAAACATCTGGTAGAGGTTTTATAGGTGTCAGAGTTTTATGATGATTTTAAGTCTATTGTCTTAAACAAAACTCCGCTCATCGATGTCCGAGCACCCATAGAGTTTAAAAAAGGGGCATTTTTAAACTCTATAAATCTTCCTATTATGAACGATGAAGAGCGACATCTAGTAGGGATTTGCTATAAAAACAAGGGAAATGCTAAGGCGATAGAACTCGGACACGAGCTGGTAAGCGGTGCTATAAAAGAGCAGCGCATACAAGCATGGCTTGATTTTATGGATGCAAATCCGTCTGCTCTTCTCTACTGCTTTAGAGGCGGACAGCGCTCTAAAATATCACAAGAGTGGCTTCGTCAGAGTGGCAAGGAGATAGTGCGCCTGAAGGGCGGATATAAGGCTTTTAGAAGCTATCTGCTTAGAGAACTTGAAGAATCAACTCTTAATTTTAAGCCTATAATACTAGGCGGAAGAACAGGTTCTGGAAAAACCATACAACTTCAACGGATGTCAAACGCGATAGACCTTGAAGGGCTTGCAAACCATAGAGGCTCCTCTTTTGGTCAAAAAATCACCCCGCAAACCTCACAGATAAATTTTGAAAATAATTTAACATATGAGTTGATTCAAAAGCTCCATAACGGCTTTGGGCATCTTGTATTTGAGGACGAGGGAAGACATATTGGCAATGTTTTTATGCCTGAGAGTTTTATATCTCTTATGGCAGAAGCACCTCTTGTTATTCTTGAGACACCGATAGACGAGAGAATAGAGATAACGCTAAACGAGTATGTTATAGAAGCGCAGAAAATGTATGAGTGTGCGGGTTTTGAGAATGTTTTGGAAGTGTGGAGTGATAGCATACAAAGTGCAATGCACAGGATAAAAAGACGACTTGGAAATCAGAAACATAGTGAAGTATGCAATATTTTTGAAGATGCAGTCCAAGAACAGAAAAAAAACGGCTCGTTTGATAGATACAAAGAGTGGGTAGAGTATCTATTAAGAGAGTATTACGACCCGATGTATGATTATCAGATACAAAAACGCTCAGAGAAGATAGTATTTCGAGGAAACGCGCTACAAGTGCAAGAGTACATAAAAAGCGTTACTTTGTTTTCCGGTCGTTTAAAATAAAAGAGTGTTTTAGGCAAAAATAACGGCTCTGTTCCTTCCGCCATTTTTTGCTTCATATAGTGCTTTGTCGACTTTTTCGACTAATGTTTCTTCATTGTCGTCATTCTCGAGCTCGGCAATTCCTAAGCAGATAGTTTTATGTCCAACCTTTTCAAACTCATTTTCCTCGATGGCATGTCTAAGTTTTTCGGCAAGAACAAATGCTTCGTTTTTATTTGTCTGCGGGCAGATAACTACAAACTCTTCGCCGCCCCATCTTCCGAATATATCTGATTTGCGTAAATTTTGAGAGATTATTTTTGTGGTTTGGCTCAACACCATATCACCGACTTGATGCCCATAGGTATCGTTGACCGACTTGAAATGGTCAATATCTATTAAAAGTAGAGATAACGGCCGAGAGTGTCTTTTTGCAACCTCCATCTCTATCTGTAAAAACTCATCAATTCTTCTTCTGTTATATATACCCGTTAGCTTATCTATCGTGGCAAGTTTTTCAAGCTCTTTTTTTGCAGTTATATCTATGCCTATGGAAACTATAGAACCAATTGTGTTTCTTTCATCTAAGATTGGAATCACATGTTGTTCTAGCCAGTACTCTGTTCCATCTTTTTTTCTGTTTTTAATCTCTCCAACCCAAATTTTTTTAGAGCATATCGTCTCCCATAAATCTTTTATGATTGCCTTATCTCTATTTGGATTTTTTATAACGCTCATTTTTTGCCCAATTAGCTCACTTTTTGAATAACCGCTAGAATTTGTAAATGCACTGCTTATATCTATAATAGTACTGTCGGGTTTTGTAGTAGCAGTTATAATATATCTGTCAATTATAGAGGTATACTCTTTTAGTTTTTTGTGTGCATTCAAAAGAGAGATTTGAAGTTTTGCAGGTGCTTTTGAAGCATAAAAAGAGGCAATGATACTAAGTATCACCGTTAATATTAAAACGATAATACTGTTTTGCACTATCTCATCTTTTAGGTTCTGCTCATAAGTATCGTTTGTCTTTAGGATAAAGAGCGCCTCATCTTCGTTTTTTAGGATGTCATCTATCGGATAAGCGTATACTCCCTTTGCATTTAATCCATTTGGAAAATCTTCTTTTAACTCTCTTTTAAGATTTTTATATTTACTAAAAGAGTATGTCTCATCAGGGTGTAGGATAAAATTTTTATCTTTATCTATAATATAGTGTTTAAAACTAGATGATGTACCTATTGCATCAAAAAGCTCTTTTGTTAAGATATTTACGATAACCATTCCAATAAACTCATCATCTTTAAGTAAAGGCGCAGCTATTCTTATTGTAGGATTATAAGGTATCTCTATCTTGTTGTTTTCTATGTTTAAGTCCAGTCTTGAGTGCCAAACACTCTCTTTGGACATTTTAGATACTGTTTGAAAATAGTCTCTATTGCTTTTGTCTTGAAGTTTTGAACTCTCTACTATGAAAGGTTTGCCTTTTTTATTTTTTCTTTCGACTCTGACAAGCTCTTTGCCATCTTTATCGATAATCCTAGTCTGCATTATTCTGTCTTCAATACCCATTAGTGCAAAAAAGAGTTCTTCAAGCCTTTTTTGTTTATCAGCACTCTTTGTAGCGATAAAATCTTTTACAATCTCATTTTCTCTAAAAGAATTTACAATATCATTCATATTTTCTATTGCAGGTATTAGTATAGTTTTAGTTTTTATATCAAATGTATCTTGCGCTTTAATATTTATAGTCTTTTCTATATCGCTCATTCGGATTATATAGGTGCTAAGAGCGCTAAATAGAGAGATTGAAATCCCAAAAACTATAAAGTAGATAATAAAATATTTTTTGAAATTTTGCTGCGTCAAGACTCGTCCTATTTTTGATGTATAATAAGATAGTAGCAAGTTTTGTTTAAGAGATTAATTAATATAGTTGATGGACTTTAGAATACTTTTTATTTTAAATAGCGAGGTTGTCATGAAAGTTTTACTTACAGGTGCAAACGGATATATCGGCAGACGATTAAAAAATATACTTAAAGACCAAAAAGATGTAGAACTTAGAATTTTTGTACGCAACAAAAATAGCTTTGCAAAAGAAGAAAGTGAAAATTTTGAGGTTGTTGAGGGTGACACTTTTGACAAGAACGCTCTAAAAAAAGCTCTTTGCGGAGTTGATACAGCTTATTATCTCATCCATTCACTAAACAAAGAAAACTACAAAGACCTTGATAAACTCTCAGCTCAAAATTTTATAGATATAGCGCAAGAGTGCGGCGTAAAAAGAGTAATCTACCTTGGAGGACTTGGTGTAAAAAACAGCGACACAAGCAAACATCTCCTAAGCAGAATAGAGACAGGAGAGATACTTAGTTCATCAACCACTGTGCAGACTATTTGGGTACGTGCGGGGGTTATAATAGGTTCAGGAAGTGCCAGTTTTGAGATTATAAGAAATTTGATTGAAAAACTGCCTATTATGATAACTCCAAAATGGGTGGACACCTATGCTCAGCCGATTGCTGTTGATGATGTTGTAAGTTACCTTTCTTCCTCTTTATATCTAGATTATGATAAAAATTTAGTCGTAGATATAGGCGCAAAAAAGATGATGTACAAAGAGATGATGCTTGAAACTGCAGAGGCGCTTGGGTTAAAAAGATACCTTTTTGCCGTTCCTTTAATGAGCATTAATCTCTCTTCTTACTGGTTAAATCTTTTTACACCGGTTCCTTTTAGCGTAGCAAAAGCGCTTATAGAAGGACTTAAATCTGAAGTGACCGTTCAAAATGAGAATGCAAAAAAATATTTTGCCAATATTACTCCTATGAGTTACATCGATGCCGTAAAAAAAGCGGTCTTAGAGATAGAGCAAAATCAGGTAATAAGCAGATGGAGTGATGCAGACGGCTCATCTTGGGATAAAACTCACTCAAAAGAGATTAATGACGCTATTTTTGTAGATAGAAGAGAGGCTGACATCAGTTCTTATGACAGAGAGAAGATTTTTACTGCTATTAAATCTATAGGCGGTAAAAACGGCTGGTTCGATTATGACTTTCTTTGGGAGATTCGAGGCATTGTTGACAAAGCATTGGGCGGTGTAGGGCTCAACCGCGGCAGACGCGACAGCTGTGATTTGAGGCTTGGCGAGTGTCTTGATTTTTGGAGAGTTGAGGATATAAAAGAAAATGAGAGACTGCTTTTATTTGCCCAGATGAAAATCCCAGGTCATGCATGGCTGGAGTTTAAACTAGATGGTGAGAAACTTATCCAGTCGGCGTATTTTTATCCAAAAGGGATATGGGGCAGAATCTATTGGTACGCACTCATACCTATGCACTATTTTATTTTTAAAAACATGATAGAGAGTATTTTAAAAAATAGTTTAAAAGTTTAATATTTTTTTAACTCGCAGCACTTTTTGTACTTTTTGCCGCTTTGGCATGGGCATGGCTCGTTGCGCTCTATTTTAGAGTTATACAGCTTCCCGTCTTTGTAGAGCCAAACCCCATCTTCATAGATAAAATTACTCTTTTCATGCTGAACTTTCACTCCGTTTGCGTCGCTGTAATAAGCCTTGAATTCAACTATATTTTTTTCTACATGTACAATTTCAAGACCGAGCCATTCTACACTTTTGGCATACTCTTCTATAAGCTCTAAATCATCCTCATATCTGTTCTCTTCTATAGTTGTTTTTACAATGTAGATGCCATCTCCAAGCACATACGCGCTGTATCTGCTTCTCATAAGTTCAAGCGCCGTTGATGGCTTTGAAACACCGCTTAGATATGGTTCGCAACACTCGCTAAACTCTTTTTTGCTGCCGCAGTAACACTCCATAGAGACTCTCTTGTTATTAAATTATAAAATTATACACAACCCATGTGGTAAAAAACGATAAAAGAATTCCATAGCCGACTATCGCAGAGCTTAAGCGTGGAGCAAGACCAGCCATTGAAGCGACTGCTGCCGCTGTTATCATAGGCGCCATTGATGCTTCCATGATAGAGATTTGAGCTGCTTTATTATCCCAAGAAAAAATGTAGCAGATAGCAATTGCAACTATCGGTGCAAAGATAAGTTTTACTCCAAGGGCAATGCCAAATGGTTTCATATCCTCTTTTGGGAGCCTAAAACGGAGCTGAAGACCCACAGCTACAAGTGCCAAAGGGACAATAGTGCTAGCGAGTGAGGCAAGTACGCTTTGTATAACGGGATGAAAAGTGGTACCCATAAAAAAAAGTGCGATAATAAGGGCTATAAATGGCGGAAAAGAGAGTATCTTTAAAAAAAGTGTGCGTACGTCTACCTCTTTTGTGCTTGAATAATAAACAGAGATAAAAGTTCCATAGGTTGAGAGCGCTATAAAAGAGCCAAGCTGGTCGTACATTACAACATATCCTAGTGCATCTTCGCCAAAATAGGCACTTACAATGGGGATACCGAGGTAAGAGGTATTTCCTAAAACTGCCACAAGCATCAAAGAGCCTGTTACCTCTTTTGTGAATGAAAAGAGTTTTGATAGGTAAAAAACGGCTATGGCGCTGATGCTCATGACACTCCATGCGATGAAAACAGGGATGAGTGTCTCAATGGAAAAACTGAGTTGTGGAATTTTAAGCAGAACAAGTGCAGGGGCTGAGATATAGAGAATAAATTGATTTAAAATAAGCGGTGTTTCTTTTGAAAAAGAGTCTGATTTGTTTAAAATATATCCAATAAAAATAGCGCTAAAAATAAGTGCAAAATTTTCCATAAAATTGTTTCTTTTGATTGTAGTTGTTAATTTTGGAAGTATATAATCTTTTGTTTAAATAGAGACTTCAAGACAAAATTATGAGGAGATGTTATGAGTAAAACATTTAATGAGGCGATGAGTTTTAGACATGCGTGCAAACTTTTTGACGAGACTAAGAAGATATCAGACAAAGATATAAGAGAGATACTTGAAGCAGGGCGAAAATCGCCCTCATCATTTGGCATGGAGCCGTGGAAGTTTTTGGTTATCACAAATGAGGAGCTAAAGGCTAAAATCAGACCTTTTTGCTGGAATCAGCCGCAAATTACATCTTGCTCTCATCTGGTTGTGGTTTTGGCTGCAATAGAGAGTGTAAAAGTAGAATCAGGCATACCTGCAAAGAGATTTTTGCGCCGTGAAATGCCAAAAGAGAAGTTCGATTTTTACATAGATTTGTATGCAAAACACCTTCAAAAAACTCTTGAGTGCGATGAAAATATACTCTGCTGGACTGCCAGACAGACTTATATCGCTGCGGCAAATATGATGACTTGCGCGGCAACTCTAGGCATCGACAGCTGCCCGATTGAGGGGCTTGAGAAGGAGAATGTAGAGAGAGTTTTAAATCTTGATACTAAAAAATATCAACTCTCTTTGGTACTCCCTTTTGGATACAGAACGCTTGAGCAGTCTTCACAGTTAAGACTGGATTTTGATGAAGTTGTAGAGTTTATAAATTAGCGTTTTAACTTTCTTTAGTAATAGCGTAAAATATACACTCCCAAGCAGGAACTTCCTCGTTCCCAAGCTATAGCTTGGGAATGCATACATGTAAAACAGAAACAAAAGCTATAAACTGATGTACATACTCCCACGCAGGAGCATTGGAGCGAGGGAGTTTATAAATTAGTATCTGAATTTTGCAATGATTGGGTTGTGGTCTGATATTTTTTTGCTATCAATTACGGCTGAGAATGTCAACTCCAAACCTCTGTAAAAGATATAGTCAAGCGAGTTTGAAAAAATCTTTTTTATATCTTTTTCGCTCTCAAACTCCACTTTTTTTAACTCCAAATCATCGCTGAACTCGTTTAGATACTGGACCCTCTTTAGGTTCCATGTGTTGAAATCTCCCGCAACTATCATAGCTCCGTCGTGTGATTTGATGGTTGCGTGTATATTGTTAAGCTCATTTCTAAAATCACTGTTGTGCACAAAGTTTATGGCATGCAGATTTACTATAAGAAGTGTCTCTTCATCAGAGATTTTATGGTGCGTTATAAGTGAAATTTTGTGTGTAGCACATCGTAGTTCACGCTTTTTTGTGAGCAGAGATAGTTCGTTGTGGCAAGAGCTCTTAAAAGCGCTCAAAACACCGAAAATATGCTTTTTTGTCTCTATATTTGGCGACAAAACATACGAATAGTCATGCAAATCAAGCTCATGAGATAGGCTTTTTTTAACCTCTTGAAGGAGTAAAATATCGAGATTATGGCTTTTTATAAGTGAGCCGATAAAATCTTTATAACTGCTCTTAAGCGTAAGTTTTGCAACATTCCAGCATAAAACAGTAAACTCGCTTTGGAGTTCTGACTCTTGATGTTTTAGGGATTTTATAAAACTATTTGGTTTAAACATATTTAAACTTTAGCATTAGAGTTGCGGTGCCATTATTCGCATAAGATTTTCAAAAATTCTTTTAAAATCAGACACGCCCTTTGTTCCAAAAGAGGAGTTGCTTATAAGTCTCTCTGCCCACTCCTCTATCTCTTTTATAATTTTCTCGGAGTAGACAAAAGTGGCGACCTCGTAGTTCAAAAAGAGGCTTCTGTTGTCAAAATTTACGCTTCCAAGCACTACGCTTTTGTTGTCAAAAAGTATAGCTTTTGCATGAAGCATCGCTCCGTTATAAAGGTAGATTTTTATACCGGCTTCTTCAAGCTCTCTCATATATGAGCTTCTGACAAGATTGACTATTGTGTGATTTGCCTCTTTTGGCGTTATAAGCTTGACATCTACCCCTTTATGATGGGCAATAATAAGCGCCTCGATTAGCGAATTGTTGGGAATAAAGTATGGGGTAATAATATAAATCCGCTCTTTTGCACCGTATATTGCAGAGAGAAGAGCCTCATAAAAAGCGTCCTTGTCCATATCCGGACCTGATGGAACGACTTGCAGATATATATCGCCCTGCGGCTCTTGCCTTTTTTTGGTAAACTTCAGCCTCTCGTTTGAAGCGTAGAACCAGTCTGAGGCAAATATTTCAAAATATTGCTCTACAGATGACCCCTCAATGAGAAACATAATGTCTTCCCATCTCTTTTTGTTGTATGTTGCTCCCAAGTACTCATTTGAGAGGTTTGCTCCCCCGCTGAAAACTTTTTCATTGTCAAAAATATAGATTTTTCTGTGATTTCTAAGGTTTATGTAGTTTCTAAATGGCATCTGAAATATCGGCATAAAAAACTCTATCTCTGCGCCCGCTTTTTTTAGCTCTCTAAGTCTATGTTGAGTGAGATACAAAATGATAGAGCCTAAAGAGTCGATGAGTATTTTTACCTTTACGCCATCGTTTGCCTTTTTTATCAAAGCTGCAACAATCTCTTTCGTCACTTTGTCATACTCAAATATATATGTACTTATGTAGATTGAGCTCTTAGCATTTTCTATGCACTCCATAAACGCTTCATACACCTTTGTGGAGTCTGTATATATCGTAAACTCCTTGTTCGGGCTTGCGTCGGCTATTTTATAGTTTCTTAAAACACCGTCTATGCTGTTTTGTATATTTTGGTCTGTGGGTTGGTTTTTAAGCTTTAAAGAGCTCTTTTTGTATCTGTTTTTTCTTTTTCTCAGTCCGATTACGAAGTAGAGCGGAACGGAGATATATGGGATAAGAATGATGGAGAGAATCCAAGCTATGATGGCGCTGGGAGAGCGTCTATGGTAGAGCATGTGAATGAGTATGGCAACGATTAAGAGACCGCCAAAAATTATTAAACCGTGGGATAGATATATATTTTGCTCGTTGATTATCTCTTCATTCATTGGAAGATTATATCATCTTTGTTAAATATTTTTAAGTATAATTACAAAAAATTTAAAGGCTATTGAAATGTCAACATATATTTTTGGTCACACAAATCCAGACTCCGACTCCATAGTAGGGGCTATCTCTCTAACATATTTGAAAAATCAGCTTGGCGAAGATTGTATAGCGACGCGTCAAGGTGATATCTCTCCTGAGACGGAGTTTATCTTAAATAGATTTGGCGGCACATTGCCTGAACTTAAAACCTCTTACGCAGGTGAAAATGTTTATCTGGTTGATTTTTCAGACCTTGCTCAGGCTCCAAAAGATATAAAAGAGGCAACAATTTTAGGAATTGTTGACCATCATAAGCTAGGCGACATTACGACAGATACACCTCTTGAGTGCTGGATACGCCCGATAGGGTGCTCAAACACGGTAATCAAAGAGATGTATGACTACCATAAAATTGCTATTCCAAAAGATATAGCCGGAATGATGATGTGCGCGATTTTAAGCGATACGGTGATATTTAAATCTCCTACATGTACAAAAGTTGACACAAAAGCTGTAAAAGAGCTTGCTGAGATTTGCGGAGTTGAAGATTATAAGGCTCTAGCAATGGAGATGTTTATAGCAAAATCCGCTGTTGAGGGTGCGAGTGCTAGAAACTTAAACACAAGAGACTATAAAGCGTTTGATATGAACGGAACAAAAGTAGGCATAGGTCAGCTTGAGATGGTTGATATTTCCGTGCTTGAGGGCAGAATCAACGAACTGTTTGAGGATATGAAGCTTATGAAGCAAGAAGACTCTCTTCATACAATCATAATTCTTTTAACAGATATTATGAAAGAGGGTTCTCAGCTTTTGGTTATAAGCGATGATTTAAGCAAGGTTGAGAATGCCTTTAAGATTAAAATTCAGAACAACCAAGCATGGCTGGATGGAGTTCTAAGCCGTAAAAAGCAGGTTATCCCTTTTCTTCAACCGCAATTTTAATCTCAACATGCCATCTATTGGCATGTGTGCAGAGAAATTTTCAAATTAAATTTTTTGCTATTTCTCTTTTTCTTTGGTGAGATGAATAATAAATTTCAATAAACTCATAATAATAATTCCAGATAACATGCCGGCAACTATAAAAGAGAGATACTCATTTTGAGATATTTGTTTTCCCCCGTAAGCAATAGTTGCAATTGCGATAAGAAAAGTGAGCGGCATTGAATCTCCAAGTGCAAGTAAAAAAGTACCTTTAGCACCTAAATAAGAGCTATAAGCCGCAAAAGAGCTAACTGTTCTTACAAAAACCAGTGCAAGTAAAATCAATAATGCATTAGAGAGTATTTCAACGGAGAAAATAAGATTTAAATCCAAAGTCGTACCGACATATATAAAAAAGAGCGGAACTAAAAAGCCAAATCCTATCTTATGCAAGGTATGCGGTAAGTCAGTTTTATGCTCAAAAAAGTTTGCTATAAAAATTCCGGCAAAGAAAGCTCCTAAAACCATATCTATATTTAAAAAATTCATAATTGAAGTAAGAACAATAAATAGCGCTACACTAATCCGTATGCTTTGTACTTTAGAATCATCATCCGGCATAATTGCTTTTTTAAGCTCAGGATACCACCAAAAAATCAAATTTACAAACTTAAATGAGTAATAAATAGCAACTAAGACAGCAAAGAAAATAAGTACATGCAGATATAACTCCATCTTCAATCCGTAATGCACATAAGACTCAAAAATTACAATTGCAGAAATACTTATAATCTCACCTATAACGCCTACAATAAGCACAACTTCAATCCATTTATGCTCTTTTCCATGTTCGTTGATAAGTGCCATAATCATTCCAAGTGAGACGATAGGAATGGCAACGATGTAAACAGGATTTAAATTGAATGTTAAATAGAGTAAAAAAGAGAGCGTGTATAGGGTTGCAAAATAGATAATGGCTTTGTTTAAGAGATTGTTTTTATGTTTTGCATATTTTTTCAGATCTATCTCAAGTCCAGCCAAAAACATAAGATAGAAAAAACCAATTTTAGCTATTTTTGCAAATATATCATTTCCTAAATCTATAAAGCCAATCCATACGGCAATTGAGCCCAAAAGTATCTCAACAACAACAATCGGCAAACGACTAATCTGAGAAATTATGGGTGACGATATTAGCAGTAGAGCCAGTTTTGTAAAAAGAATATAGTTTTCCATAAAGTTCCGGATTAAATTTTGGGGATTATACTACAAAGATACTTATATGCTCAAATTCAAAAACAACACAATAGTCTTTAAATTTAAATTTATTTAGTATTATTATAGGAATAAAAGAAAAAAAAATAATTTTCATATCAACAAAGGCGACAAATTGAGCAGAAGAAGCAAAACTAAAGAGACAAAAAGAGACACACTGACATTTTCGTCCAAAGATTTTCTTCCTACTACAAAAGAAGAGATGGATGCCAGAGGTTGGGAACAGTGCGATATTATCTTGGTTAGCGGTGATGCGTACATTGATTCGCCGTTTATAGGTGTCGCAATGGTTGGCAGAATGCTTGAGAGAATGGGTTACCGTGTCGGAATGATTGGTCAGCCTGACATTAACAGCGATGTGGACATTAAACGACTTGGAGAACCTCGTCTTTACTGGGGAGTAAGCGGCGGAAGCGTTGACAGCATGGTTTCAAACTATACGGCAACAAAAAGATTTAGAAATACCGATGACTATACCCCGGGTGGAAAAAACGACAAAAGACCCGACCGCGCACTTAGTGTTTACTGCAATCTAATCAGAAGATATTTCAAAAGCACCGTTCCTCTCGTTTTAGGCGGTATAGAGGCGAGTTTGCGAAGAGTTACCCACTATGACTACTGGGCGGACAGGTTAAAAAAACCGATTATTTTTGATGCAAAAGCGGATATTTTAATATATGGAATGGGCGAAATAGCACTGGAACAACTCACCCGCGCTTTGGACGAGGGAAGGGATTATACAGACATAAGAGGACTTAGCTATATCTCAAAAGAGCCTAAGTATGAGTATATTCAGCTTCCGTCGCATCAAGAGTGTCTGGATGATAAAGAGAAGTATATAGACCTGTTTGATGATTTTTATGACAACAACGACCCGATAAGCGCAAAAGGTTTATGCCAGCCTGTAGATAGCCGTTTTTTGATTCAAAATCCGCCGTGTGACTATCTTAATCAAGCAGAGATGGATGCTAACTCAAATCTTCCATTTACAAGAGAGCTTCATCCATACTACGCAAAAGATGGGAAAGTGAAGTGTTTGGAGACCATAAAATTCTCAATTATGACGCATCACGGCTGTTGGGGAGAGTGTAACTTTTGTGCAATAGGCGTTCATCAAGGCAGAACCATACGAACCAGAACAGAAGAGAATATTCTCCAAGAAGCAAGAGATTTTAACAAATACAAGGACTATAAGGGAATCATCTCCGATGTAGGCGGACCGACTGCCAACATGTACGGATATGAGTGTGACAAGAAGCTTAAAAAAGGCACATGCGATGACATCAGATGTGTAGATGCGGACAGACTTTGCAAGGTTATGCATGTTGACCATGGTAGAAATATAAACCTGCTTAGAAAAATCAGAGAAGTTGAGGGTGTCAGAAAGGCGTTCATTGCTTCTGGTGTCAGATATGATTTGATTACAGCGGATAAAAAACATGGATATTCATACCTAAAAGAGATGGTACAGCACCATATATCAGGACAGCTTAAAGTTGCTCCCGAACATACACAACAGCATGTACTGGAGCTTATGGGCAAACCCGGAAAAGAGACTTTGGTTGATTTTAAAAAGATGTATGACCAGCTAAACAAGGAAGAGGGT
Source organism: Sulfurimonadaceae bacterium (assembly GCA_942493175.1). Classification (GTDB taxonomy): domain Bacteria; phylum Campylobacterota; class Campylobacteria; order Campylobacterales; family Sulfurimonadaceae; genus Sulfurimonas. The sequence continues at coordinate 1,233,203 of OW818672.1, read as the reverse complement.
AAAAATCAGTTTTTAACCTACTATCTTATAGCCGCTCATCCAGGGTGCGAAGAGAAAGATATGCATGAGTTAAAAAGATTTACAACCGAGGAGCTAAAGATGAACCCAGAACAGGCTCAAGTCTTTACTCCGACCCCCGGAACATACTCGGCGGTGATGTACTACACTGAGATGGACCCAAAAACCCGTAAAAAAATATTTGTTGAAAAAGATACAAAAAGAAAAGAGAAGCAGAAGAGAATCGTAGTTGAGAAAGATTGTTTTAAAAGCGGATTTGCATCGTAAATATACATGCGGCAAGAGATAATGCAAAAAATGTTCCAACTATTACATTCTTTTCAGTTTTAATACTCTACAATATACAAAAATATTAAATTAGAGTATTAAGTAATGAGAATAGACAAGTTTTTAAATTCGGTAAATATAACAAAAAGACGCTCTGTTTCGCAAGACATGATAGAAAGCGGCGTAGTTTTGGTAAACGGCGTAGTTGCAAAAGCCAGTAAAAATGTTGAGGTCGGGGCTGTTATAACAATCAACTATCTTGAGTCGGTAAAAAAGTATAAAGTGCTTCAAATTCCGAGTGCAAAATCAACACCAAAAAGTTTGCAAAGTGAGTATATCGAGGAGATTTTATGAGTTATGAAGAGGCAAAAAAGTCATTTACTTCATTCTTTAATCATGAGATGAATGATGCGCAAATGAGGGAGTTTTTACTTAGCGTAAAGCTTGATGAAAGCACAAACACTCAAACTATTGCCGCTGCTGCGGAAGTTATGCGCTCGTTTGCCATTTTGCTTCCTATATCTAATTACTTACGCTCAAAAGTAGTTGATATCGTCGGTACAGGCGGAGATAAGATAGGAAGCTTTAACATCTCTTCAACCGTTGCGATATTGGCGGCGTCATGCGGGAGCATGGTGGCAAAACACGGCAGCCGCTCCGTTACTTCAAAGTCCGGAAGCGCTGATATGTTTGAAGAGCTTGGCGTTAGACTTGATTTAAGCATAGAGAAGAGTGCGAGACTTTTAGAGGAATCCGGTTTTACTTTTATGTTTGCACAAAATCATCATCCTGCTATGAAGTTTATTATGCCGGTTAGAAAAACAATACCCGATAAAACTATTTTTAATATTTTGGGTCCGCTTACAAATCCTGCAGTAGCAAAAAAATCTCTTCTTGGAGTTTTCAACAAAGCATTTGTGCCAAAAATTGCAGAGGCTCTACGCATCAACGGCGCTGTTTCTACTATGGTTGTAAGTTCGGCGGAGGGAATGGATGAGATAAGCATAAGCGATATTACATATGCTTCTAGGCTCAAAGACGGTATTGTACATGAGTTTATTATAGACCCAGAGGAGTATGGAATAAAAAGAGTTCCTCTAAAGGCCATTGTAGGCGGAAATGCAAATGAAAATGCACAGATACTATATAATATTTTTGATGACAAATCAACAGATGCACAAATGGATATTGTGCTTATAAACGCGGCTTCTGCTTTGATGGTTGATGGTTTGGCTCGTGATATTCAAGATGGATTAGAAATGGCAGAAATGGCTATTAAAACAGGAAAAGCCAAAGAAAAGCTAAAGCAAATCATTGAAATATCAAATAAATTATGAAAAAATATCTACTTAGCCTTGACGAAATTGATGTTTTAGTGCAAGATGTTGCCAAAAATTTTAGCGCTGGAGTGATTGTTTTGCGTGGAGATTTAGCAGCTGGTAAGACTACTTTTGTAAAAAAAATGGTTAAATACTTAGGTGTGGATGAAGAGGTGACTTCGCCAACATTTTCGCTTCAGCACTGCTACGGAGAGAGGATTTTTCATTATGATATGTACAATCACGGACTGGAGCATTTTATCTCTTTGGGAATGTTGGAAGAGCTGGAGAGAGACGGGCTTCATTTCGTGGAGTGGGGAGACGATGAGTTGGTTAAAATTTTGAATTCGGCTGAAATAAAGACCATGGTAATAGATATAGAAAAAATTTCTGACAACAAAAGAGAGTATAAAATATGCACATATTAAAAGCGGTAAATTTAAAGAAAAAAATAAAAGATTTAGAGATAGTAAAAGGGATGAGTCTAGAGGTTAAAAGTGGCGAAGTAGTTGGGCTTCTTGGACCAAACGGCGCAGGAAAAACAACTACATTTTATATGATTTGCGGACTTGTTGAGGCAAGCGGCGGAGAGGTCTTTTTTGATGATGAAAATCTCTCAGGTATGCCGCTTCATCAAAGAGCGCTTAAAGGGATAGGCTATCTTCCGCAAGAAGCGTCTATTTTTAAAGATTTGAGCGTTGAGGATAATCTTCTTATCGCTGCAGAGGTGAAAATAAAAGATAAAGAGGCTCAAGAAAAAAGAATCTTGCAACTTCTTGATATGTTCAACATCGAGCCAATCCGTTACCGTAAAGGAGTGAGTTTAAGCGGCGGAGAGAGACGCCGTGTCGAGATAGCTAGAGCTTTGGTAAATGAGCCGAAATTTTTACTTCTTGATGAGCCTTTTGCAGGGGTTGACCCCATAGCCGTTATGGATATTCAGATGGTCATTAAACAGCTAGTCTCTTATGGAATCGGCGTACTTATTACCGACCATAATGTTAGAGAGACTTTGGCGGTTTGCGACAGGGCGTATGTTATAAAATCCGGTTCACTTTTGGCAAGCGGAACAAGTGAAGAGATAGGTCAAAACGCAGATGTGCGTAAATACTACCTTGGCGAGGAGTTTAAGCTCTAAGAGGCTTAAGGAAATATGGCAGCATTAAAGCAGACGCAGAGTGTAGAAAATAAGCATAAACTCTCAAATACTCTACGCAATTGGCTGCCTATTTTACACTCTAGTCTTAGCGATTTGGGCGAGGCGATGTCTCCGTTTATAGAGGGAAATCCTGTTGTGGAAGTTACTTCCGGATTTGAAGAGAGTTTTGAGAGGTTAATCCCAAAAAAAATCATAAGCAATTCTGTTAGTAACTCAAGAACCGAGCAAATAGAAGCGCTTACAATCGCAAGTCGCTCTTTATATGATGTTTTAGATGAGCAGATAGAAGCTCCGCTTTTTCCAACCCCGCTCTCTCAAAAAATCGCCTCTTTTGTTGTTGCAAATCTTGATGAAAATGGCTACTACGAGGGTGAAAGCGAAGCTTTTTGCACTAAAGAAAATATTAACATCTCAGAATTTGAAAAGGTGCGTCTGCGTTTTGCAAATATTGAACCCGTTGGGATTGCCGCAAAAAATCTCTCAGAGTCATTTTTGTTTCAGCTGGACAGTTCAGATATCAAAGACAACGCATACTCTTTGGCTATAAAAGTCATAAAAGATATTGAAAATATTTACGCATACTCCGACGAAGAGAACTTTGCAGAGGTAATGCGAGTGCTAGGTACATTTAAAAACCCTCCGGCAATTGAGTATCAGGAGGAGTCATCTCATGTAGTTCCGGATTTGATGATATTTTTCAATGACGATGAGTCAATAGAGGTAAAACTTAATGATGCCTACTATCCGACTATAAATATTGACACAAATTATGGTGTTGAGCATGAGTATGTAGCCCAAAAGATTAAAGAGGCAAAAAGTTTGGTTGATGCTCTTGATATGCGAAAAGCAACGCTCTATAAAGTAGGGCTTATGATAGTCGAGTATCAGTATGAGTTCTTTACGGGCGGGGCTATTATGCCGCTTACTCTTAAAACTCTAGCAGACGAGTTTGGACATAACCCCTCTACCATCTCAAGAGCAATCGCAAACAAATATATAGCCTGCAACAGAGGTGTATTTGCCATGAAAGAGTTTTTTACCACCGCAATAGACGAAGATGTCTCAAACGCTGCCATAAAAGAGTTTGTAGTAAATCTGGTAAAACAAGAAAATAGAAAAAAACCGCTTAGCGATATGAAACTTTTAGAGCTCATCCAAGATAAATTCAAAGTTCAGATGGTACGCCGCACCATTGCCAAGTACAGAAAACAGCTCAACATTGCAGGGTCTAGCGAGAGAAAAAAGCTTTATCATTTGCATTGATAATTCAGCAATTACAGTCATTGCGAATGTCTCTCTGTCATTGCGAACGAAGTGAAGCAATCTAAAAATGGTCTATTAATTTTTAATCATAAATAACAGTATAATATTTTATAAATTTTACAAGGCAGTAGATGACGGTTATAGAGATAGAATGATACACCCCTGTGAATGAATCTCCACTTTTTTCTCGTTTTTCGAGAAAAGAAAATTCATTTCAAAATGACATACTTTTTAATGAAAATAAATTGTTTTGGTAGTATGGATAAAATAAATTTTAGGAGCTTAAAACGATGAACAAGCAACTTATAACAACACTGCAAAATGAATTTAATCAACTATCAAATACTCTTGAAAATAGTACCGTAGAGTATTGGTATGCTAGGGATTTACAAAAGGTTCTTGGGTATGAAAGATGGGAAAACTTCATAAATGTAATTCATAAAGCAAAAACTGCTTGTGAAAATTCAAAAATAGAGATAACAGACCATTTTCGTGATGTCACGAAAATGGTCTTAATAGGTTCAAATACACAAAGACCCATAGAAGATATTATCCTCACCAGATACGCTTGTTATCTCATAGCCCAAAATGGCGATAGTAAAAAAGAGCAAATCGCTTTTGCTCAGACCTACTTTGCTATGCAAACACGAAAACAAGAGCTAGTAGAACAAAGACTAGAACTAGAAGATAGACTCCAAGCAAGAGCAAAACTAAGAGAATCAGAAACTGAACTTTCAAAAAATATCTTTGAGAGAGGGGTGGATGACAGCGGGTTTGGTCGTATCCGTTCCAAAGGTGATACGGCACTTTTTGGTGGCAATACTACGCAAAATATGAAAGATAAATTAGGGGTGCCAAACGGTCGTCCATTAGCTGATTTTTTGCCGACTATCACTGTCACAGCTAAAAATTTAGCAACTGAAATAACCAATCATAATGTCAAACAAAAAAATCTTTACGGCGAGAACTCGATTACAAACGAACATATACAAAATAATGAAAGTGTACGAGGGCTTTTGAGTGAAAGAGGCATTAAACCAGAAGAGTTACCACCCGCAGAGGATTTGAAAAAGCTGGAGCGGAAAGTAAAGTCTGATGAGAAAAAGATGATAAAGCAAAGTGCATTGCCAAAAAAGAGATAAAGAGATTGTATAAAAAATTAATGATGTTTTTAAGGTTTGAGAAGTGAGTGATATAAAGATAAAAAAACTTCTCGATGCAGAAGTTGCTAAACGAAATAGTGTCGGTGAAGTATGCCTTGAACGGCTTGACCCGATTATGGTAGCACACAAATACAAAGACCCGACAGTCTCGCTTATTTGCGCATTTTTTGCATACGGAAATGTAAAGCAGATAGTGAAGTTTTTAAACTCGCTCGATTTTTCGCTTCTTACTAAAAGCGACGATGAGATAAAAGAGGGTTTGAAAAATCACTACTACCGATTTCAAAAGAGCGAGGATGTAGCCGCTCTTTTTATCGCACTAAAACGCCTAAACGAAAAAAGCACCTTAGAAGAGGTTTTTAAAAGAGGCTATCTTAAAAACAGAAGCACGGTTGATGGCATCAATGAGCTTATAAAAACTCTGCAAGAGATTTATCCGCACAAAACCATGGGGTACAATTTTTTAATCTCACAAGTTACTACAAAAACCAAAGGAGCAGGGGCGCTCAAGCGATGGATGATGTATCTTAGATGGATGGTTAGAGAAGATAACATCGATATGGGACTTTGGAGCGGAGTTGATAGAAGTGATTTAATAATTCCTCTTGATACCCATACTTTCAATGTCTCAAAAAAACTTGGGTTACTTGAGAGAAAAAGCTATGATTTAGAGGCGGCGATAGAGCTTACAAGCAAACTAAAAGAGTTTGACAAAAACGACCCGCTAAAGTACGATTTCGCGCTCTACCGCATAGGGCAGGAGAAGTTGTCATTAGGGATGAGTTAGTTTGTCTCTCATCACAAAAAGAGCAAATGATAAAACTATTGCGCAAGATGAGGCGAACATAAACAAAAGAGTGCTTCCATAGTTGTCCCATGCCCACCCCGCAACGCTTAAAGAGGCAAGTGTCGCAAAACCGACAGATGTGTAGTAAACCCCATACGCCGTTGCTTTTAAGTCATGGGGTGCGGTATCTGAGATGATGGCTTTTGCCAAAGAGTTAAACCCTCCCGCAAAAAATCCATAGATGCCAAAACCAATCCAAACTCCCAATGTACCGAGCGTTGTCATAGCCAATGCGCCAAAACCAAAAGCAAGATATATAAACGAGAGCAGAGTTGCTTTGCCAAATCTGTCTGCAAGTTTGCCTATGGGAATCGCAAAAAATGCCTGTGTGAGGTTGTAGAGGGCATAAGCAAGCGGTATAACAGCCAGCGTAAAACCGTTGTCTGAGGCTTTTAATATCATAAATGAGTAGTTCATGGCAAAGAGACTAAAGAGCGTCTGAAATCCAACCAGCCAGTAAAACTGTGACGGAAGTGCATTTGGGCGGAAGCGTTTTGCTGTAGTCGGGGTAAAAGGTACATCAGTAATTATAAAGATGAGAATAAGCATAGAGATAATTCCGGGAATGATGCTGAGTGCGAAGATTGTTCTAAATGTTGTTTCGCTCTCTCCAAGCCACCATAAAAGCCCAAACGCACTCAGTGAACCCACTAATGCACCGGCACCGTCCATCATCTTATGAAAACCAAAAACAAAACCGCTCGAACCTTTTGGCGTAGAGGCGCTGATGAGTGCATCACGAGGTGCAACGCGAATCCCTTTTGCAAGACGGTCGCCTATGCGGATAGTCATAATCATTGTTGCACTTTGGGCAAAAAAAGCAAGAGGTTTTATGAGATTTGAGAGACCGTAACCAAATACTACAATCCCTTTTCTTCGCCCAAGCCTGTCAGAGTAGAAGCCCGAGAGGGCGATAAGCAGAGCAACAGAGAGTTCAGCCAAACCCTCAATGATGCCGATTTGCGTCTTTGTCGCATGTAAAAAACGCTCCAAAAAAATAGGCAGCAGAGGAAGAATCATCTCCGTGGAAAAATCGGTAAAGAAACTGTTAGCTCCGAGCCCGATGATATTTTTATTTAATAGCGGTTTTTTCACTTTTGTTCTTGTTGACTAAATTTTTACCATTATACAAATATAAGGCAAAAAATATCAATTTGTTGATTATGGCTATTTTAGCTATAATCGCTAACTATTTTTCCTAAAGGATGCCTCATGGAGTGCGAATTTCCGACAATTAATTCAAATAAGCAAGAGATAATAGAAATTTTCAATATTACTAAAACCATAGCTGTTTTGGGGCTCTCACCCGATGAGAGCAAGCCAAGTCACAGAGTTGCAAAATACTTAAAAGAGCAGGGCTTTAAGATAGTTCCTGTATATCCAAAAGAGGAGACTATTTTAGGCGAGAAGGTGTACCGTTCGCTTTTAGATATTCCTTTTGCGGTTGATATGGTTGACATATTTAGAAAGCCAAAAGAGCTAGACAATGTTGCAGATATGTGCATACAAAGAGGCGATGTAAAGGTCTTCTGGGCTCAAAAAGAGATAGTAAACAACGAAGCGGCGGCTAGGGCGAAAGCGGCGGGTATGAGGGTCGTTCAAAATATGTGTACGATGGTAGAACACCGTAATTTAGATGAGGAGCTGTAGTTGTTTGATGTAAAAAAAATATATGAAGCAAGAGAGCGCATAAAAGATGTTGTTGTTGACACACCGCTCTCATACGCACCGCATCTTAGCCAAATTTCAGGGTGTGAAACCTACTTAAAAAAAGAGAATCTTCAAGTCACGGGTGCATTTAAAATCAGAGGCGCATACAACAAAATCGCAACACTGAGCAATGCGCAAAAAGCTTGCGGAGTTGTGGCGGCAAGTGCCGGAAACCACGCTCAGGGAGTTGCACTCTCGGCTTCAAAATTCGCCATAAAAGCGGTTATTGTTATGCCCGAATCAACACCTCTTACAAAAGTCAACGGCGTTAAGAATTACGGTGCAGAGGTTATTTTGCACGGAGCAAACTATGACGAAGCTTATGCTTATGCAATCGAGTATGGAAAGAAACACTCACTTACTTTTGTTCACCCGTTTGAAGATGAGGAAGTCATAGCTGGACAGGGCACTTTAGCTCTTGATATTTTAGAGAAGTGCCACGATTTGGATGCAGTCGTAATACCTGTCGGCGGCGGCGGACTCATATCTGGAATGGCGGCTGCAATTAAGAGCGTAAATCCTAAAATCGAGGTTATCGGTGTAAGTGCAAAAGGCGCTCCTGCTCTTAAAAACTCGTTTGACCTTAAAACTGCCGTGGACAGTCTAAGTGTCAGAACAATAGCAGACGGCATTGCAGTGCGTGACACTTCACCCATAACTCTGGGATATATGCTAGGAACGGTAGATAGATTTATAAGCGTTGACGATGAAGAGATAGCAAGCGCGATTCTATTTTTACTTGAGAAGCAAAAACTTGTTGTTGAGGGTGCCGGTGCTGTTGGCGTTGCAGCGCTTTTACATGACAAACTCGAACATCTTAAAGGCAAAAAAGTTGCCGTAGTTCTTAGCGGCGGAAATATGGATGTGACGCTTCTCTCCGTCATCATAGAGAAGGGTTTGTTAAAATCGGGCAGAAAGATGAAACTAACGGTTACGCTGGTTGACAAACCCGGCTCTTTGATGCGTTTTACGCAGATATTGCAAGAGTTAAATGCAAATATTGTTCATATAGCATACGATAGAACCTCTATCTCGCTTGATTACGGCGATGCGAATGTTACGGTGCATGTAGAGACAAAGGGCGAAGAGCATCAGCAACTTATTCATAAAGTGTTAAGAGAAGAAAATTATATAAGAGACTAAGCAAAGTATGAATCCAGCAAGAAAAAGTAATTTTGATGAAACGATTATTTACACGCAGATTTTAGATGAAAAAACACTTTTAGTTGTTGATGCTTTTACGACTATAAGATATTTAAATATAGAGAATCTAGCAGTTAAAAATGAGTTAAAGATAGCCATCCTCCACCCCCGTTACAGCACAAAAGTTATCTCTTTTACATCGGATGGCAAATATTTTGCTTCAATAAGCCAAGATGCCAAAGAGTCAAATCTTTATGAAACAAAACGAAAAGAAATTATTGCAGCCGTAAGCAGACATCAGGGAGAAGTTTCCTGCGTTGGAATTGACCCAAAAAATAAGTACATGTTTTCATGCGGTGATGACGGTATGGTTTTTGGAGTCGATATAAACACCGCTCAGCTCGCTTTTACCCTTCCAAGGCATGTTGACTCCGTAAATGACATAGCGTTTAGCAGTGATGGCAATTTTGTCGCAACGGCAAGCTATGACAAAAACATCTCCATATATAATCTCTCAATGATGATTCCAAAAGGCAAGCTAAAAGCGCACTCTGCTCCTGTGATGAAATTACAATTTTTGGACAAAAACAGACTTTTTAGTGTTGACAAAAAGAGCAGTGCGATAATTTGGGACTTAAGCAATTTAAAAGTGATCAGCAGGTTACAGGGGGTGCATGACGAAATCACTCAAACTGTTGTCGGGCATGAGAGTAAATTTCTTTTTTTAGGCACAAAACTCGGATATATTTTAGTTTATGACTTAAATAGTTATGAGTTAATATCAAGAAGATATATAAAACTTGCCAATGCCATCACGGCTTTAAATTTTAATGAAGCTACTAAAGAGCTTATTATCGCAACTGATAGCGGAGATTTGCTTTTTTACAATATTTTTGAGAACGAAGAGTCTTTTACAGAGTTGCTAAGAGAAAAAAAATATAGCTTTATGCAGCATAGTATAGAAGAAAATCCGTTGCTCAAATATACAAAAGCATCTAAAGTATTTGATGCACTTTGGGATAAAACTATACAAATGGCAAAAAAGTATCTTGAAAATAGCGACAAAATAGGTGCAACAAGGTTGTTTGATAGTTTTATCGCCATTCCAGCTAAAAAACAGATTATGCAAAAACTGATTCAAGAGTATGCAGAGTTTGACAAATTTTTAATGTTTATAAAAAACAGAAAAATAGCTTTAGCATATGGGTTAGCAAATCTTCATCCGCTTTATAAAGAGAGTAAAGTTTATAAAAATATGGAATCGGAGTGGGAAAAAACATTTACACTTGCTAAAAAATATCTTCTTGACTCAAAGCTCGGCTACAAAGCTCAAGAAATTTTAATGCCATATAGAGGAATAAGCGAAAAAACAGTACTTATTCAAGAGCTCGTTCAAGATGTGTATGTGTATAAAAGATTTATAGATTTTTTAGGGCAAAAAGAGTTTAAATTAATATTTGAGCTTGTTAAACAGAACCCATTTTTGAAAGAGTATCCAGAATACAAAGCCTTGATTAAATATTCTGATTCTCTCTATATGAAAGCTCAAGTGCTGCTTGGCAACGGCGACACTAACTCGGCGATAAAAATTTTTCGTGTTTTGCTTGATTTTGATGATTTTAGGGATGAAGCAAAAGAGATTATTTCAGAGATAGAAAATAGACAAAAATTCTTTAATGCCATAGAGGATGAGGATATTATTTTGGCATATAACCTTTTAGATATTTCTCCAGCCCTGCAAGAGAGCGAAGATGGTAAAAAACTTCAAAATCAGTGGGAAGAGGATATTTTTAAGGCGTACGGATATGCAAATAATGCCGATGTAGATGCTCTTAAAACAGTTTTAGAGAAGTATTTAAAAGTAAAATCAAAAAATATAGATATAGCAAATGTTATGTCGCTGTGCTACATATCGCAATTGCACAAAGTTCTTGAAGATAATGTTGAGCAAAAAATTATAGAAAATGGTATAAAAAATTATATTTTATATTATGGACAAACAGAAGAAATCAAAGATTTTTTTGTGCTGTTTCAAGCGCAGTATCCAGAGACAAAACTAAACATAGAATCGCAAACACACGGTTCTATGGGCAACTGGCGACCATCAATGATAATTAATTCAATACTAGAATAAAAAATTACATCAATTTTTAACTTATAATATAGCTCATTTTATATATAATTGGCGAATTTTTTATAAGAGGAGACTTTTCATGCAGATAAGTGGCGCACAGATGGTCATTGAAGCTTTAATTGCAGAAGGGGTGGACACAATATTTGGCTACCCTGGCGGAGCAATTATGAATGTCTACGATGAGATTTATAAACAAACAAATTTTAAACATATACTCACTAGACATGAACAAGCAGCTGTGCATGCCGCTGAGGGCTACTCAAAAGCAAGCGGAAAAGTAGGCGTTGCAATGATTACAAGCGGTCCCGGTTTTACAAATGCCGTAACGGGGCTTGCTGATGCGTATATGGACTCTATTCCGTTGGTCGTTATAAGCGGGCAGGTTCCTATGAGCCTAATCGGTACGGATGCATTTCAAGAGATTGATGCGGTGGGAATAAGCCGCTCTTGTACTAAGCATAACTATCTTGTAACGGATGCATGTGATTTGGCACGAGTGCTTAAAGAGGCGTTTTATATCGCTTCAAGCGGTCGTCCCGGTCCTGTACATGTTGATATTCCAAAAGATGTAACTGCTCAGATTGCTGAGTTTGACTACTCCATTGAGCTGCAGTTGGAGACATACAAACCTCATACAAAAGGCAACCCTCGCCAGATTAAAAAGGCGATGGAGGCTATTGCAAAAGCAAGAAGACCTATCTTTTATCTAGGTGGGGGCATCGTAAACTCAAATGCGGCTTATGAAGTTAGAGAGCTGGTTAAAAAAACAGGAATTCCTGCTGTTGAGACATTTATGGCAAGGGGCGTTTTAAGCCACGATGATGAACTTTTAATCTCCATGCTTGGTATGCACGGAAGTTATGCCGCAAATATGGCTATGAGCGAGACAGACTTGGTTATAGGGCTTGGTGTAAGATTTGATGACCGTGTAACAGGCAAACTCTCTGAATTTGCTAAAAATGCAGGAGTTATACATGTCGATATTGACCCAGCGAGTATCTCTAAACTTGTAAATGCCGATTATCCGATAGTCGGTGATGTTAAAAATGTTGTAAACGAGATGCTTGAGCTCTCATCTTTGGTAAATCCGGCAAAATATTCTGCTTGGAGAGAGAGCATAAGAAATTTTGACGAGCTTCACCCGTTAACATATCATGAAGATAGTGCCAGACTGAAACCTCAATGGGTTATAGAGAGAGTAGGCGAGCTTTTAGGCGATAGCGCAAATATCTCTACGGATGTTGGGCAACACCAGATGTGGACAGCGCAATTTTATCCGTTTTCTCGTCCACGCCAATTCATAAGTTCAGGCGGACTTGGAACTATGGGATTTGGTTTTCCGGCGGCAATCGGTGTAAAAGCGGCTTCTCCTGATAAGGTAAGTATTAACTTTACCGGAGACGGTTCGATTTTGATGAATTGTCAAGAGTTGATGACTGCCGTTGAGAGAAAACTGCCTGTAATTAACATTATTTTGAACAATAACTACCTTGGAATGGTTCGTCAGTGGCAGACACTTTTTTATGACAAACGCCACAGTGAGACTGATTTGAGCGTTCAGCCTGATTTCGTTAAGCTTGCAGAAGCTTTTGGCGGTATCGGTTACAGAGTCAACACAAAAGAGGAGTTTGACGCTGCCCTAAAAGATGCGGTAGAAAAAAATATTGTTGCATTTATAGAGGTTATTATAGAGAGATTGGAGAATGTTATGCCGATGGTTCCATCAGGCGGATCGCTGTTTAATATGATGCTATTAGAGAAGAAGGAGAAAAAATAATGCAAGATGAAAACGCAAGAAGAGTTATCTCCGTTATAGTGGTAAACGAAGCAAGTGTACTATCTCGTATTACCGACCTTTTTTCCGGTCGCGGGTATAACATCACATCGCTTACTGTTGCCCCGATTCCTGATAGCAGATACTCAAGACTTACCATCGTAACATCGGGTTCAATAAGGGTTATAGAACAGATTACAAAACAGCTTCATAAGCTTATACCTGTTTTAAAGGTGTATGAGCATGCCGATTTGGTAGAAAAAGAGATGGCTTTGATTAAATTTCCAATATCTGAAAACATTACCGACATAGCAACTCTATGCGCCGCATACAACGGCAAGATTGCAAATGTTGGAGACAATGTTATCATTGCCATGGTTGCAGACGAGCCAAAAAGAATTGATAACTTTTTAAAAATTATAAATAAATACAATCCAAAAGAGATTGTAAGAAGCGGTGCCGTTGCACTAGAGAGATAAGGCAATGCTTTTTAGCAGTGTTGCATCACATCTTAAACTTGCATTTATTGGCGAGGATTTAGAGATTGACTCTATGAATGAGTTAAATCTCTCTTCACCATCGCAATTATCATTCGGGGTTCATAAAAAATACTCTTCAGAGCTCTCCTTATCTAAGGCAAAAGCCTTTTTAATAACAAATACTTTAGTAGAACATCTTCCTAAGGACTCTTCATATATTGTCTGTGAAGATGTCTCAATATCAATGGCACAAATAACAAAACTTTTTAATAAAAAACCAATAGACATAGAGCTCTTACCGCCAAAAATAGGACCAAACAGCTACATAGACAATATGGCAAAAGTTGAAAACGGTGCAGTAATAGGCTCAAATGTGACAATTATGGCAGGTGCTTACATCGGTACAAATGTGCATGTAGATGACGACACTATCATCTATCCGAATGTAACTATTTATAGAGATTGCGTTATAGGAAAAGAGTGTATTATCCACTCCGGAACAGTTATCGGAGCTGATGGGTTTGGCTTTTCTCACACAAAAGGGGGAGAACATGTCAAAATTTATCAAAACGGAAATGTTATCATAGAAGACAGTGTGGAGATTGGTGCTAACTGCGCAATAGATAAGGCAGTTTTTAACTCTACCATAATCAGAAAAGGCACAAAACTGGACAACTTCATCCATATTGCACATAACTGCGATATTGGCGAGTACTGTATCTTTGTGGCTCAAACAGGAGTGGGTGGTTCTACAAAACTAGGACGAAACTGCGTTGTAAGCGGGCAGAGTGCTTTTAGCGACCATATAAATATTGCTCCGTTTTCTACTTTTACGGCTAGAAGCGGTGTTACAAAAAGCATAGCGCAGAGCGGCGGAGTTTATAGCGGTTATCCACTTATGAACCACAGAGATTGGAAGAGAGTTCAAGCAAAAATAGCAAAGCTAAACGACTAGGAGTTAAATGATGGATTTAAAAGAAATATCAAAAATAATAAATAGTGATTTTGACGGTATCAGCTTTAATATAACCAAGATGAATACCTTAAAAGATGCCTCAAAGAGTGAAATATCATTTGTTGCAAATTCAAAATATATAAAAGATATCCAAAATACAAATGCCGGTGCGATAATAGTCGATAAAACTACAAAAGAGTTCGTTCCCGAGGGTTGCATTGCTTTAGTAGTTGAGAGCCCGTACTGGGAGATGGCAACGCTCTCAAAACACTTTGCTCCTCTGATTGAAGATGACACACTTCCAGAGCCAGTAATAGGTGAGGGCAGCAGTGTCTCGCCAAAAGCGGAGATTGCAAAAGGTGCGGTAATAGGTAAAAACTGCACGATTATGGCACATGTCTATATAGGTGCAAATGCAGTAGTAGGCGATAACACTGTAATATATCCGAGCGTAACAATATATAGAGATTGCAAAGTCGGAAGCGATTGCATAATACATGCAAACACGACAATCGGCAGTGACGGTTTTGGTTTCGCGACAAACAAACTTGGCGAACATCGAAAAATCTACCAAAACGGCAATGTTGTAGTAGAAGATAATGTAGAAATCGGTAGTTCAACCGCCATAGACAGAGCGGTTTTTGGAACTACTCTTATAAAATATGGGGTCAGAATAGACAACCTTGTTCAAGTCGGGCATAACTGCATCATAGGCGAGCACTCGGTTCTTGTTGCTCAAGCGGGTATTTCAGGCTCAACTACGATGGGAAGAAATGTTGTAATGGGCGGACAGAGCGCAACGGCTGGACATCTTAGTATCGCTCCTTTTACAACCATGGCTGCAAGAAGCGGAGTTACAAAGAGTATCAATCAAAGCGGAATGATATTTGCAGGATTTCCGCTGATGGAACACAAATTATGGCTAAAACTTCAGGGTAAAATAGCTAGACTAACAAAACAATAAATATAGATAAAGGATTTGCATGTCAAAAACAATAGCGCTAAATGGAACAAAAAAAGGGGTTATTTCTATAACAAAGATAGATGAGCCTTATGGCAAGGGAAGCCATAGTGTTGCTAGTATCGGAATATCTTTGGCAGGAAACGCAGGTGAGCCTGAGTGGAAAGTTCATATCCCGTTAGAAAATTTAGATGAAGTAATAGAGGCTCTAAAAGAGCTAAAATAGCTGCTTCTTGAAATTGGAGTTTAGTTGAAAAAAAAGTTTTTAATCTATCTTTTGTTTTCAACGCTTCTTTATGCAGAAAAACTCGAGCTTCTGTTCGATGGCAATGTTAAAATAAGTTCGAGTGAGCTTTATGGCTCCCTTGATTTGTATGAGCCATCATTTTATGAGTTTTATATAGAAAATCCCTCAATTGAATTTAAAACGATAGATTTAATCACACAAACAATCAAAGATTATTATAAAACAAAAGGCTTTTTCCATACAGATGTAATCTATTTAAAAAATGATAAATTCATCACCATAAAAATAGAAGAAAAATCCCCGATAATTGTCAAAAACATATCAAATCTTTCAGATTTTGATTTAAGCGAAAATATACCTTTTAAAGTAGGGGATATTTTTGATGCAACTAAATTTACCCAAAGTAAAAATGAGATAAGAGTTCTTTATGCTAAAAACGGTTTTTGTAATGCCACTATTGATACTAAAGCATGGGTTGACAGAGAGTTAAACGAAGCCTACCTGAAATATGAATCAAGAAAAAATAAAAAGTGTTATTTTGGTAAAGTGAAAGTAAATCCGCCCAAAGATATAGATGAAGAGATTATAAAATCAATTTTATATATAGAGGAGGGTGAGCCTTTTTCTGTAAACAAAATAAATGAAAGTTACGAGGAGCTCTACTCTTACGAGGGGATTTCCAAAGCTCTTATAGATACAAATATTGTTAAAGAGAATATTGCTGATGTCAGTGTAGATGTGATTCAAAACGAGAAACCGCTAAGATTTGAGTTTGGCGTAGGTGCAAGCAGCGATGAGGGCGCTATGGTTTCAACGGGCATAATGAATAGAAATTTTTTAGGAAATTTAAAAACATTAAGCTTAAAAACAAGAATTGCACAGATAAGGCAAAATGTAAAATTAAATTTCGATATGCCGCTTTCAAATAGAAACTTTACAGGCTTTGAAACGGGCTATGAAAATGAGATATTTGAGGGTTTTAAAGAGTATAAGTTTTTTTCCAGCATCTACTTAAAGCAAAAAAAATCTACCCATATTTTTAAAGAGAGCATTGTTTTTGATAAAATAAATACCTACGACAGCAGCGATGAGACACTTTTTCCAACAACTCATCTTTTTGTAATATCTCCAAAACTAGAGTACAGCTATGATGTTAGAGATAAGATTTTAGATCCAACGCAAGGCTATTTCATAAACGGCGAGGCTATCGGCTCGTTAAAGAGCGAACTCTCAGATGCAACTTACTATAAACTAAAAGCAAGCGGCGGCTACATTCATAGTCTAGAGAATAGTATTGTTGCCGTTAAGGGAACATATGGAGTTTTAAAGCTGTTTGATGGCGATGTTCCGACATCTTATCGTTTTTTTGCGGGAGGAATGTACAGCAATCGAGGATATGGTTATAGAGAGTTGGGCACCACAAACACTCTTGGCGACCCGATAGGCTTTAACTCTATTTTAGAACTCACTGCCGAACTGAGATTTAAAATTTATGGCGACTTTGGCGGTGTTGTATTTAATGATAACACTTATATCGGGGACAGTAATGTTCCTGAGTATGGTCATGGGTATCATAGTGCAGGATTCGGATTTCGCTATAAGACGCCGATTGGTCCAATCGCAATTGATTTTGGCTTTGATGTTGATAACCCTACGAAGCAGTACGCTGTACACTTTCATATCGGAGAGCTGTTTTGATAAAAAAAATATACTTTTTTCTTCAACTTGGCACAAAATTTTTTCTGCTTATAGCTTTAATATTGGTTTTTATATTTTTTCAAAAAGATGTTGCCCCTTTTTTGGCAAAAAAATATTTAAAAGAGCTCTCCGTTGAGTACTCATCACTAGAAGGCACCTTGTTTAACGGTGTTGAGATTGAAGATTTTAGATATAAAGAGAGCATAAAAGCAAAAAAACTAAACATCAAATATAACTTTCTATCCCTTATTAGACCGACACCGAGGATTGCTTCACTAAGTGCTGAGGGAGTTTTTATTGATTTAGATAAGCTCTTGGATTCAGAGGCATCATCAAACATTGCATTTAACATATCAGATATTGAGTTAAGTGACGCGATATTAGTTTACAAAGGTGAGAGAGCACATTTTGACTTTGACGGCTCAAACCTTAGTTATAGAGAGGTAGTAGATATTGAGAAGATATATCTAAAATTAAACTCAAAATACGGCGATTTGGAGCTAAGAGGGGAGGTTAAGGCAAATGAGCTAAGGGCAAAATCATCTCTCTTGATTTCAGATGAGACTCGTGCCAAATATATTGATTTTTTAACATATATGCCAAATAGATTGGCGGTTGATGTGGATATAAACTCTAAAAAAATCAATCTAAAAACAAATCTGAAAAATGTTGTGATTAAAAGTATCCCAAAGTTTGCTCTAGAAGAGGCTAAACTTGATTTTTCATACAGTATAGATAAAGAAAATTTTACGCTCAAAACAAATTATAAAGCCAAATATGAAGAGTACGAAGCAATCGTTACCCAAAGCACGCTTGTAGATAAAAATAAAAAAGTGACCTCAGATATAAAAGCAGAGATTATAAACGAGAAAAACAGACTTCCGTTTGATGAGTTTGCCATAAAAATTGATTATGAGAACAACACGACAAAAGCTCTCTTTAGCGCAAAAGATATCTCTCTAAATCTTCTAACGCATGATTTTAAAAGCTTTTTACTTGGCGGAGATACTATCTATGCAAAGTTTGATGCAGAGATTTTAAAAGATGCTGATGAGACTTTTTTACAAGCAAAAATTTACCCAAAGAATGAGTATTTAAAATATAAAAACTACAATCTTAAAAGATTCTCTAAGCTCAACCTTTATGCTTATGAAAGAAAAGAAAATTTTCTTTTACATATAAATTCGGACATATTATCTTTAGTTTTATCAGGCAACGAAGCAAAAGTAAAAGGTTTTGCAGATTTAGGCTCTGCCCATTTTGAGGTAGATTCGGATATAGAGAATAAAACAGCCAAAATGCAGACAAAGATAGCTTCAGTCAATGCATTTTTAAAAGAGATTGATATAAAACCTTTAAATGTTTTTTTTGATGCCAAAATAGCCGCAAAAACAGATATATCTTTTAAAGACACTTTGGAGTTGTATTCAAAAGTTGAGATGCCGACATACACACTTAGGCTTGACTCAAAAAGGGAGTTTTCTGACATAGACAACTCGTTTGAATTTTTTTACAAAGAGAACGAGTTGACGCTAAAAAAATATAACATTGGTGTACAAAACCGCAGAATCTATTCAGACAGAGCCTCTAAAATTGTGTTGAATTCTGATTCAAATATTGAGTTTAGAGAGTTTTGGATATATGAAAATGTGCTTTTAAAAGGTTTGGTTAAAACAGCAGATATGAGTGCTGATTTTTCAATAAAAAGCGATAATTTTCATTATGAATCAAAAGATGCAAATATAACTTTTAAGGTGGACTTAAAAGCTAATATTGAAGCTGACGGAAAACAACATGTTAATGGCGAGTTAAAAATTTTAGATGGAGTAATTACATATGAGCCAAAAAAAGATTATACGATTACCGATGAAGATATTATAATAATTCAAGATATAAAAGAGCAAGAGTGGCAAAATAATAGAGAGATAAATATGCATGTAACATCCATAAAACCCATAAAGTACAAGGCAAAAGATATATCTGCAACTTTTGTTCCGGATTTAATACTTTACCAAGAGATGGGTTCGTACCTGCAAATATTTGGTATTTTGAATATAAAAAACGGTGAGGTAAACATCCGAGATAAAAATTTTGAGCTTAAAGAGAGTGAACTCTATTTTAACGGCGGCAAAGAGATAAACCCATATGTAAACCTGAATTTACATTTTAATACAATTGATAATATTGAAATTGAGGTTTATATAACTAACAGACTCAATTCACCGGTTATTATTCTCTCTTCAAAGCCTGCAATGAGCCAAAACGACATACTCTCATATATACTTTTTGACGGCAGCTCCTCATCTGTATTTAATACGACTTCGGATTCATTAAAAACATCACTAAATACTATTTTGCTCGGAACAGGTTTAAAAAAGGCGCTCAATGAAACAACAGGTGTAAACATTGATACTTTAAATATTTTGACAAACAAAGAGGGTACACTAGGGTATGAAATAGGTACGCGGTTTAACAAAAAAATCCGTATTGTTTATAGAAATGATGAAATTTCTAGTCTAATATTGCAGTACAGCTTAAATAAATCTCTAAGAATAGATGTAGATGTAAAAGAGACTGGGCAGGGAGTTAGTATAATATATATGAAAGATTTTGACCTAAATATTCCATGACAAACTTTAACAATTTAAACAAAATTTTTGTAATATTAAATTTTAAGTAATGTTTAATAAAACTTTTTGAAATTATTATGTAGGATACCAATATAAAATTTTTTATAATTATATATCCACAAGGAGAAGATTTGAATTTTACATTTTTAGAAGTTGTTGAGAGTGATTTACTCGAAAAAGTGTTTGCATTTCGTTACAAAATACTCTTAGAAATCTATCCTGAGTACATAGAAGCATCAAACTTTTTAGATAACAAAGAACATGATAAGTATGACACTTATTCCGTACATTTTGCAGCATTGGATGAAGGTGGTGAAGTTTGTGCAACCGTTAGACTTATATACAACTCACCGCTTGGATATCCGACTGAAAACGGTATGACATTTGATAGCAGTATGTTTGAGAGAGACAAGCTCGGCGAAATGTCAAGAATCTTTGTAGATGCAAAATATAGAAATATAAAAACTACAATGGATATAATTGATGGACTTAAAAAACTTATGTACTCAAAAATGATGAAATTAGATATTGAATATACTTACGGCTCTTTGGAAGAGAGCTTTTTAAGGTTGCTTAGAATCTATAAAATAACTTATATAACAATAGGTAAAAAACAAGAGCATGGATCTTTTGGTTTTCGCTACCCCTCTGTTTTATACACGAAGCAATTAGGAGTAGACAACCCTCACATCATCGAACTATTGGAGAGAGAGCATGGGGCATAAAATTTTACACAACTCAAGAAGATTTGTTTTTGTTCTATTTTTACTTTTAGGTGTAGCAAGCCTAAATGCACAGACGGATAATTTAATTAAGTCAATTTCTGGTGAAATGGAACAGTTCAGTAAAGTAGCAACTGCTACAAAGCAAAATGAGCTCTATCAACCATATATCATCTCTGTATTTCAAGGAGATGAACTTGAGAAGCTTGGTATTTCAAACCTTAAAGAGGCATTGCTTTTGGTTCCGGGTGTTGATATGGCAACAGATAATTCAAATACACAAACCCCGATATTTAGAGGTTCAAACTCTGTTGCGTATGGTCAATCAAAACTTTTTATTGACGGTGTGTCGGTAAACAATCTTTTTCTTGATGCCTACTCAGAATATCTCTCTTTTCCCATTGAGATGATTAAAAGGATTGAGGTAGTAAGAGGTCCCGGAAGTAAAACGGATGGGTTTAACGCTTATGCAGGCTCCATAAATGTCATTACATATGCAGAGGATTTTAAAGATTTTGAATCAAATGACAAACTTGTATTTAAGTATGGTTCATATGACTATAAAATGGGCGGATTTTTTAAAACTTATAAAACAGAAGATTTAAAACTGTTTGTAGATTTTTTCTATCAAAAAGATGACAAGAAACTCTCATCAGGTCCTGATGCTCTCTCACAAGGTATATTCGGCGTTAACAATATCGCACTCTCTAAGTCCGGAGATGCTCCGCTATGGCTAAGGGAGTACTCGCTTGGAGTGAGCTTAGAGTATAAAGATTTTTCTATTAAAGCACGAATGCTTGAACATACACAAGGGAGCGCATACGGCATAAATCTTGCACTGCCGCAGGAGAGCGATAGAGTAAAACTGCCAAGCTACTATCTTGATTTGGGCTATAACAAAGAAATTGGCAGCTACGAAGTCAACATAAACGCAGGTGTTAAATATGATACATTTGACTCATACTCTAAATTAGCTCCTGATGATTTAAATCTTAGCAATATTATTTTTCAAGACGGAATTTATGGAGAACACTATGCCGCACAGCGAACACTATATCAATCATCATTTTTAAAATATAGTGGAATCAACAAACATACAATTACCTCAGGCTACCGTTTAATAAAAGAAGAGACAATAGATATGACATCAAAGCTCTCAAACAGGGCAACAGGCGATGTCGCATTGATTGATTATACTTATACTTTGCCGTTTTTCGATAAAGATGCCAATCGTAATACTTTAATTTTCTCAATGCAAGATGAGTTTCAATTCAGAGATGATATAAGCTTTATTTACGGCTTTAACTACGAACAAACATCTTATAAAGATGCCGGTTTTGAACCTAGAGTATCAATGGTGTACCAAAGAGATGCAGAAAATATTTTTAAAACAATGTATAGCCGTTCACACAGAAATGCTTCATGGCAAGAGATGTTTACGATGAACAATCGTGCAAGGGTAGGGAGCATTGATTTAGAACCTGAAATTGTAGATGCCTTTGAAGTTGCCTATATTAAGAAATTTTCAGCGGATACATATCTGCAAACGAATCTTTTTTACCTGCTAAATAAAGACCAGATATATAATTCGTCTATTGATCCGGAGTACAGAAATGTAGTAGATACTGATATTTATGGTTTTGAGCTTGAATATAAAGGAAATATCTCCTCTGTTGATGAGTTATATCTAAATTACTCTTATGTGGATGGCAAATCTTATACGCAAGATGAGGGCAGAAGCGAATCAATTCCAAATGTAGCACATCATCTGGCTAAAGGGTATTATATTTATAACTTCAATAGCAATCTCTCGCTTAGCGGCGTTGTTAAGTATGTCGGCTCAAAAGATAGAGTTTTTGGAGATACGCGTGAGAAAGTAAAAGCATACTCTACGGTTGATTCTTCACTCTACTACAAAGACCCAAGATATAACTACAGTGCAACACTTAGTATAAAAAATATATTTAATGCCAATGTTACATATCCGTCCACGCCAAACACCTACATACAGGATTATGCGCAAGATGGCAGAACATTTTTAGTAACGCTAAAAAAAGAGTTTTAAGTGAAAAAAACGATTTTATTTTTTCTCATTTTTGCAACTTTTGCTTACGGATATAATTATGATAATTTATTACTAAAAGCACAGGCTTCAATTTTTCCTAAAATTATGCTTTTAGATAAAAAACTAGAAAATAAACTTGTTGATGGAAAAATAGTTTATACAATTGTTTATGAAAAAAATGATTACAATACGGCTTTAGAGATAAATAAATTTATAGATGAAAACTATAAAGGGCACTTTAACGAATATGCTTATAAAATAAATTTGGTAGAGTTTTCTGATTTATCAAGTATGACACAAGCATCCGCGGTTTATACACTCAACTCAGATAAACATATAAAAAAAGTTGCAGATTTTGCTAAAGAGAAGGGAATTGTTGCGTTTTCCTATGATGTTAAAAATTTAAAAACCGGATTATTATTTTCGTTAGTGCTGGAGAAATCAACTGTTTTGTATATGAACAAAGAAAATTTGTATATTCAAAAAATAGATTTTGTTGATTCTCTCCTGCAAATGGTAAAATTTATTGAAAAAGAAAATAGCTAAGAGTAGTATTAAATAGCACTTATTGCGGTGTAATTGTCTTGCAAATATGGTAGAATATATCCATTGAACATTATGCTCATATTCATGTTTGTAAAGGCTGATTTTTTTGATATGAAAAATAAAAATAGTCATTCTCTCTCTAGAAAAATAGTAGTATCTATCGGGGTTGTATCTCTGCTCATAACTTTTGTTATATTTAGCGTTTCTGAAAAAATAACTAAAGAAGCTTTTTATAATGTTGAACTTGAAAAAGCTGATTTAATTGCAAGAACAATAGAGCCGTTAATTGCTCTTAATATCTATCTTGATATGCCTGAGAAAATAGCTCAACTCTCACTTCAGCTTATGGAAAATCCATATGTTTTGTCTGTTAAAGTTTTAGATAATAAAAATAAAATAATTAACGATATAAAGTCTAATGAGTACCAAAAAAGCATTAAAGAGTTTTTTATTGTAGAAAAAACTGTTAATCAGCCTAACTCTGTAAAAAAGATAGGCACATTAGTTATTACATACTCTAACAAAGGATACAAAGAGCTAGTAGACAAATATACAAATTTGACACTTTTTCTGCTTTTAGCCCTTGCTGTGCTATTTGTTCTATTTGGTTTGTATGTGAAAAAACTTCTATCTCCTCTTGTGAAAATTGCTGCATCCCTAAAGTACTACTCACCTGACAAAGAGATCAACATTCCTTTTTTATCTCAAAACAATGAAATTGGGTTGATTTCAAATGCGCTAAATGGTATGCAACAAAAAATTTCAGAGTATTCAAGAAAACAGAAAAATATTAACAATTATCTTGAAGAGAAAGTCAACGAGAAGACTTTGGAGCTTCGTGAGCAGCTCTACATAGACACTTTAACCGGACTGCCAAATAGATATAGCATGTTTAATGATATCTTAGAGACAAAAAATGGTGCATTGCTCATTATGAATATAGATGATTTTAAAGAGATAAACGACTTTTTTGGGCATATCGCAGGAGATAATATTCTAAAAAAGTTTGCAAATAGACTTAAAAATATGTTTAAAGAGAACAAATATATTAAACTAAAACGCCTATCCGGTGATGAGTTTGCTCTGCTATTTGTACAAAAACCGTCACTAGAAGATTTTATAAAGAGTGCTGAAAAATTAATCAAAGATGTAGAAAAAATGATTTTTCTTTATAAAAAAAATGAGATAGGTATAAGAGTAACAGTAGGAGGGGTGTATCAGATAGAAAAAGCTTTGGAAAAAGCAGATATAGCTCTGAAATCAGCAAAACAACAACAAAAATCTTTTTTACTTTATGATGAAAAATTAAATATAGAAGAGCATTATAAAGATAATATGGAGTGGGTTAAAAAGCTTAAAAAAGCCATTGAACAGGATATGATTGTTCCATATTTTCAACCTGTTTTTGACAATAAATCAGACAAAATTGCAAGCTATGAGTGTCTAATTCGCTTAATAGAGAGCAATGGTAATGTTGTTAGCCCGTATCTGTTTTTAACAATCGCTAAAAAAAGCAGACTCTATAGTGAACTTACAAAAATTATGATTGAAAAGAGTTGTAAGCATTTTGAACATATTGATTATGATTTTTCTGTTAATTTGTCAGTAGAGGATATACTAAATAATGATATGGTAAATTACATTAAACAAAAAATTAAAACACATAATGTTGCCAATAAAATTATTTTTGAAATTTTGGAATCAGAAGGAATAGAAAATTATGAAGAGGTTTCGCTCTTTATAAGCGAGATGAAGAAGCTTGGATGCAGAATTGCAATAGATGATTTCGGCTCTGGATACTCAAATTTTGAACATCTTCTTAAGCTGGATATTGATTATATAAAAATAGACGGGACGCTGATTAAAAATCTTGATAAAGATGTAAATGCTCAAGTTGTCGTCGAAACAATGGTAGGTTTTGCACAAAGATTAAACATTTTGACTGTGGCTGAATTTGTTCATAACGAAGCAGTTCTTATGAAAGTTAAAGAGCTTAATGTGAGCCGTTCTCAAGGATTTTTTCTGGGGATGCCGGAAGAGGGTACAGATAATAAATTTATAGTTTAATATTCTGTACCAATATAAATTATTTAGATTTTAACTCTTCTTTTACAAACTCTTCAATTCTTTTAATTCCGGCACGAATGCTCTCTATGTCTGTGGCAAAGCTAAATCTTGCATATCCATCGCTTCCAAAACCTACACCTGGAACAAGAGCTACACCCTTTTTTTCTAGTAAATCTTTACAAAATTTCATAGAGTCATTGGATACTTTTTTAATGTTGATAAAGAGGTAAAAAGCACCGTCAGGCTTGAAAACACTAAGTCCATTAACCGCATTTATTAGCTTTACTGCTTCATCACGGCGCTCTTTAAATGCAACTCTCATCTTCTCTATGTCAGCATCAGCATCACCGTTTAGACCAACAATCGCAGCCTTTTGAGTAATAGAGTTGATATTAGATGTGCTTTGGCTTTGAAGCTTTTTAGTAGCTTGGATAATCTCAGTATTGTGAGCTGCCATATAACCAAATCTCCAGCCGGTCATTGCAACTGATTTGCTAAGACCGTTGATAGTAATAGTTCTTTTGTACATGTCATCACTTACGGCTGCCGCAGATGTAAACTCTCCATCATAGATAAGTTTTTCATACATCTCATCGCTTGCAACAATAACATCAGTTCCTTCCAATACTTTACCCAAAGCAGTTAATTCTGCTTTTGAGTAAACAGAACCAGTCGGATTTGATGGACTTGTAAGCACTATCATCTTTGTTTTTGGAGTGAGAGCATTTTTTAATTGTTCTGGTGTGATTTTAAATGAGCTTTCATCATTTGTCTCTATCTCAACAACAGTTCCGCCGTAGTAGAGAACCAGTTCAGGATATGTAACCCAGTATGGAGCAGGGATGATTACCTCGTCTCCTTTTTGAATGACTGCTGCAAAAAGATTAAAAAGAGAGTGTTTAGCGCCATTGTTTGTAATGATTTGGTTTGGAGCATAAGTAAGACCGTTGTCTCTTTTTAGTTTGTTTGCAATAGCAGCTTTAAGAGCAGGGATACCATCAACAGGGGTGTACTTTGTAAAACCTTCATTTATGGCTGCAATAGCAGCATCTTTAATTACTTGAGGAGTATCAAAGTCAGGTTCACCTGCAGAGAAGCTAAGAATATCTTTGCCTTGAGCTTTAAGTTCACCGGCGAGTGTTGAGATGGCAATTGTAATTGATTCAGATAGTGTATTTACGCGATCTGTTAGCATATTAACCCTTTATAAAAATATAGGGCGAATTATACTAAAAAAAATCTAATTTTTCATTGCCTTGATGAATGATTCATAAATTTTTTCTAACTGTAAATCTTGTTCGAGTAGCTGCTTGTTGTCTTCAACAAGAATATGCTCTAGCACGGCAACGCGTTTTAGCATATATTCAAACATCTCTTTGTTTATATCTGGAAGCATATTATGCATAAGAGGCTCTTTACATCTCCCTTTTTCAATAACATGTGCAGGAATACCAATAGCTGTTGCATTATCCGGAACTTCTTTTACAACAACTGAGTTTGCACCGATTTTAGCGTATTTTCCAATAGTAATATTTCCAAGAATCTTTGCTCCGGCACCAAGTACAGCGCCTTTTTTTACGGTTGGATGTCTTTTGCCGTTTGTTAAAGATACGCCGCCTAGAGTTACACCTTGATAGATTAAAACATCATCTTCTACGATGGTAGTCTGTCCGATAACAACCCCAGTACCATGGTCGATAAAAACTCTTTTTCCAATTTTTGCACCCGGATGAATATCTATATTTGTTAAAATTTGAGTTAAACCCATTATTATTCTAGCCAAGCTTTTAAAATTAGAGATATAGAGCCTATGTGCTATTCTGTACCAAGCAACAGCCCAAACCCCTGGGTAATTAAATAAAAAATCAAGTCTAGAATTTAGTGCCGGATCATTTTTGTATGCATTTGAAAAATCTTCTTTAATATCAGCATAAAGTCCCACGAATAGCCCCTAGTTTGTAGTTCTTAAATAACCGTTTTGTTGTAAAAACAGTTCTAATTTTGCAAGTGTATCATCTTTTTCTTGTTCTGTAATAAAACTAGAACTAGTTAAATCATTTTTAAGTTTATTTGAGACGACATCTACATCATAACCAAGCGATGCTAATATCTCTAAAATACTTTTTGATTCAACTGCATTTTTTATCTCATATGAGTACTCATCTATGATTATAGTATACTCGCTCGGGTGTGTAAATAGATTGTGGTTCATTCCAAGTGTCTCTTGATAAGCACCGACATTAAAAAAGCCTAAGAAATACTCTTCTTCATCTAAATTAACATCATGCAGGTATAGAGGTTTGTCTGGGTTAAAACCTATCTCTCCGTCACTGTCGCATGTAATATCCCAAAGTGACGCTGCTCGAAGCGGCGTTGTGTTTAGATGATGCAGCGGCATAACAGGGAAGTGCTGATTTAATCCCCAATAGTCAGGTAAACTTTGGAATATAGAAGCGTTTATAAGGTATCTCTCTTGCAACTTTACTTGTAACTGTGCTAACTCATCAGTTGGGTTTGATGATTTCAGATAGAGTGCTCTTTTTATAATATTGTGAACTAAAATTTCAGCGTTTGAGCGGTCTTGCAGGTCAATATATCCTAAATCAAATAGAGTAAGAACCGACTCCATGTGGTCGAGTGCATCGTGAAGGTACTCAATACAGTTTGTGTTATTTAAGAGTTTGTTTAACTCTATAAGCTCCTCTATTAGAGGTGGATTTGTTTTTTTGAAATTTAGTAATTTTTCTTGAAAATCCTGTGTAAAAAGTTCCAATACAGGAGTGATAAGTACAGCATGCGAAGCTACAATAAATCTTCCTGACTCCGTAAAAATATCAGGATGCGTAACATTTTTTGCATTCATAATCTCGCCGAGCAAGAAAACAACGCTGCTTGAAAACTCATCAATAGAGTAGTTACGAGAGTTAGAATGAGTATGCTGGTCGTACTCAACTGCCAAACCACCACCAATGTTAATGCTGTTTAGTTTTGTTGCGCCCATTTTTTTAAGTTCAGCATAGATATTTCCGGCTTCACGAAGAGCTTTTTTAAGTGGAGCAATATCAGACATTTGAGAGCCGATATGAAAGTGAATCATGTTTAGATAATCCAGAAGATTTGCTTCTCTTAAAAGTGTAATAGCCTCAATAATTTCTGTTGAAGTTAATCCAAATTTTGCATCCATTCCGCCGCTTTTAGCCCAGATGCCGCTACCTGCGCTATGAAGTCTTACTCTGATGCCGATATTTGGTACTTTTAAACTACACTCTTTTGCCACTTCTATAATTGTTTCAAGTTCGCCTAAACCTTCAATAGTAACTGTAATATTGTGTCCGCTTTGAGCCGCTATAAAGCCCAGCGTAATCATCTCTTTATCTTTAAATCCATTTACGGTGATATTTGCTCCGCTTGGAGTTTTGCTCATAGCTAAAATCAGTTCTGCTTTAGAACCAGCTTCTAAACCGTAGTTGTATTGTGCGCCTTGCGATGTTACGGCTTCAATTGCATGTGGAAACTGGTTTACTTTGAGTGGAAAAACAGCATTAAAACTACCTTGATAGTTGTTTTGCTCAATTGCTTTATCAAAATAAGAGTAGAGTGTTCTTATCTGGCTTTTGATAAGATGCGGAAATCTTAATAGTATCGGTCCTCTGACGTCGTTTGCACGAATCTCTTCAACTATCTGAAGGAGTGATGGCATACATTTATAATTTAATTTTATTTGACCATCTTCAATAATAAAATTTTTATTAGACCAAATATCAAGACCAAAATTTTTCATATTAATATCCTAATTATGTAATTTTTGTTTAAAATATTCATCAATATCAAAAAATATTTCACCATTTCTATCTTTAAAAGTAAGCTTTGATTTATCAAGTTTGTTTATACGGTCTATCCCCATAACAGCCATCATCATCTTCATCCCTTTTATAAGATTTGTATGATAACTGGCTATTTCATGACCTTTTCTTACAACCAAATATGAAGCTCTTTTTTTCTCATCTTGCGTTGCCATGCCGACAGGGCAGACATGAGTGCCAAAACCAGAACACATTCGTGCACGAATACACCCTCCGCTCATCATAAAACCTCTTGCGATTCCAACGGCATCAGCCCCCATACACATAGTTATTATTACATCATCAGGAGTTAAAATTTTACCGCTGGCTATAATTTTTATATCTTGGCGAATATTATATTTTTTAAGCATAGTATCTAATAAATAAAGTGCATTATCTGTTGCTAATCCAACAGATTCCATCAGTTCAAGAGGTGCTGTTGCACTTCCGCCATCTCCGCTGTCGATAGTAATAAAATCAGGTATGTTTTTGCCGGCTGATTTTCTAGAAGCAATCTCTTTTGCCATCTCTTCTACGGCATTAGAGTCGGAAATAACTATCTTAAAACCAACAGGCTTTTTTGATAGATTTTGCAATTTTTCTACAAAATCAAGCAGATGAGAAGTTGTGTCTGCATAAGGAAAACGATTTGGCGAAAAAACATCTTTACCCTCAGGAACTCCTCTATAATAAGCAATATCAGCCGTAACTTTGCTTCCGGCTAGTTTACCGCCGGTTTGCTTTGCGCCTTGAGCAATTTTTATTTCAGTCATACGGCAAAATTTCATCACTTTTTGATATTTTAATTCATCAAATTTGCCATTTGCATCTCTAACTCCGTAAAGTCCAGAGCCCATTTGAAAAACTATATTTGGTATATCACTTGGAATCTTTTTTGGAAAAGCCTCGAGCGGAGCATTCCAGTTTACTCGAAAAAGTACATTTGTCGTTTTATCGTATATATAAGTATTTTGTGTGTTTTTATGAAGCAAAATAGTTCTATACCACTTTGTTGCAATAGAGTTATTGAAGAAAAAGCTACCGATTTTAAAAGCAAACTCCGCAAACGGCGTGCTTCTGATTATTTCAAGATAATCGCAATTATTTAAATCAGGTCTGTGAGTATATAGATGATTTGAAGTTAGAGAGCCTTCTCCTGTATTTACGGTTAGTGTTGATTCAACTCCGGCTAGGGCAAACGCACGGATTGCTTCTGGGCTTAGTGCGCCGTCACTCATTGCAGAGCGGATAATAGGCGTATGTGAAACAAAAGGTATCTCTCTGTTTTTTCCAAATACAACACTCATATCTTCGTTTACTTCATTGTCATTTAAAACATTGGAAACATGTTTAACTATAAATTTAGAGTCCAAAAACGGTTGTGAAATAGAGAACGACTTATAATTCGGAACATTCTTTGCAGCTTTGTAAACCCAGTCAACCTTATCTTTTGAGTCATAAAAAGTCTCTTCGCCAAAATATTGTCTAAAAGGTTCCCTTAATGCTTCAAAAAAGTATCTAAATCTCCCGATTATAGGGTAGTTAATCAACAAAGCATGGCTTCTTTGGACATATTTGTCGTAAACATATAGCATAACCAATCCGACTAAGCCAATTAACACAAAAAACTCTATAAATTGAGTAAAAAGTTCCCACACATCATGAATAAATTCCATCAAAATTCCCCTATTTTAATAATTTCTTCTCTCTTGCCTTCTAAATCTTTTACCCAAATTGTGCCGTTAGTCAGTTCATCTTCACCGATAACGCAGCAAAATCTTGCATTTATCTTATCAGCTGCTTTGAGATGATTTTTTAGGTTTTTAGCTTTATAATCTACTACCGCTCTATCTGTTTTTCTCTTCATATGTGCGATTTTTACAACCAAATCAACAGCTTTGTCATCCATCGCTCCTATATAATACCCGTCTCTTTTTGTTTGAGGCATAACTATCAGCTCCATAAGTCTCTCAATCCCCATGGCAAATCCTACCGCAGGAGTAGGGCGACCGTCTAAAAACTCAACAAGTCTGTCATACCTTCCACCGCCCGCAATTGCACTTTGGCTTCCTATGTTATCGCTTACAAACTCAAATGCAGTTTTAGAGTAGTAGTCAAGTCCGCGAACAAGATTTGTATTGATTTCATACTCTATGGCGTTATCTTCTAAAATCTTCTTAAGAGTGTTAAAATCATTGCCGCACTCAGAACATAGATGATTTATAAGCTTTGGAGCGCTGATGTAGAGTTCTTGGCATGAGCCGTTTTTACAATCAAGCACTCTAATCGGGTTTGTGTCAACTCTGCGAACACAATCTTCGCAAATACCGTCTTCGCATTTTCTCACAAACGCGACAAGCTCATCACGATAAGTAGGCATACAGTCGTTACAACCGAGTGAATTTAGCTGAAGTCTATATCCGATGCCAAGCTCTTTTAAAATATCGCTAACCATCATTATCATAGCCGCATCTTCATAGACGCTATCAACGCCGAAGCTCTCGACTCCAAACTGATGAAACTGTCTTAAGCGGCCTTTTTGAGGTCTCTCATATCTAAACATTGCGCCGTGGTAAAAAAAGCGGTGAATTCCTCCTGCACGGTCAAGTTTTTTTTGAATAAATGCACGAACAACACCTGCAGTTCCCTCTGGGCGAAGACAGACATCATTTTCACCTTTGTCTATAAACTGATACATCTCTTTACCGACAATATCGCTAGATTCACCAACAGAACGCTTAAAAAGAGCAGTCTCTTCCAAAAGAGGAGTTTCAATAAAATGAAAACCGTATCTCTCGGCAATCTTTGTAGCGGTGCTTATGAAGTATGTAAACCTCTCATAATCATCACTTAAAATATCATTCATTCCTCTTAGCGAACTAATCATCTCTTTCCTTTGTAAGCAGCATTGTTTTTAAGTTTGAAAGAATACCATTTTTATCTTTTATTTAATTGTAATTTGGAATGACTACTGCAACTAGATAGATTATAATTCAGTAAATTAATATGATAATTTAAAAAAAATGACAAGTTGCAATAGAATAGTTTTGGCTTGATTAAAACAGCTAAAATGGTTAATCTTTTTAGATTTTAACAATAAAAAAGTATAATTTGAGAATATTTCATAAGGCACATATAAATGATAGAGAGATTTTACTTAAAAGACTACCTTAGTTTTAAAGAGGTTGAACTGGATTTAAAATCAGGACTGGTTGTATTTACGGGTCCAAGCGGAAGCGGAAAGTCTGTTTTAATGAATTCAGTTTTGTCCACATTTGGAGGAGAGTCGTGTGACGCATCGCTATGTGAATCGACAGTAACTTGGGAGCTGAACACAGAAGATGATGCAATTGAGTTTGATGATGTAAATATTTTTAAACATATTAAAAAAGATAAATCAAGATATTTTATAAACAACCAAAGTATCTCCAAAAAAGCGATAAACGCGCTTGCTTCAACATATTTAAAACACCTCTCATTGAGGGATTTCAGCGACTTTGAAAATGAAAATCTTCTCTCTATCTTGGATAACAGACTAAATAAGAAAAACCATAAGGCAAACGAGCTCAAAAGCGACTATAAAGAGGCTTTTTCAGAGTATCAAAAAGTTAAAAAAGAGCTTCTTGCAATCGAAGATGAACAGAAAAAAATTATTGAGTTAAAAGAGTTTGCGGCTTACGAGATTAAAAAAATAGAGGATGTAAACCCAAAGGTTTCTGAAGACATAGAGCTTTTAAATATTAAAAAAGAGCTCTCAAAAAAAGAGAAAACGCTAGAGAGCATATCAAAAGCAAGTGCAATTTTTGAACATGAACACAATGTTTTTAACGCCCTTGATTTGCTAAATATAGAGAGCTCTTTTTTTAGCGACAGCATGAATGAGCTTAGAGCGGTTATGGAGAGCGCAGAGGAGAGATTTAACCTTCTTGATGAAGTCGATGTTGAGGATGTTTTAAACCGTATAGAGATACTAAGTGATTTAAAAAGAAGATACGGAAGCATAGAAGATGCTCTAAAATATAAAGAGCAAAAGATAGAGGAGCTTGCAAAATATGAAAATATAGAGGTTGCGAAGGGCGATTTGGAGGCCAAAGAGTCAGCGCTTGGCAAAAAAGTTAAAGATTTAGCAAACAAACTCAGTCAGCTTCGCAAAAGCGAGATAGAGTCGTTTAACAGCGATTTAAACAGATATTTAAAAGAGTTATATTTGCGGGATGCAAAAGCAGAGATAATAGATGCCGATTTTGGATTTTTTGGAAAAGATGAGATAGTTTTAAAACTAAACTCAACTGATTTGCAAAAAGTCAGTACCGGCGAGTTTAATAGACTTCGTCTTGCTATTTTGGCTCTTAAATCAGAGCTTATGAGCAAAAACGGTGGAGTATTGATGCTTGATGAGATAGATGCAAATCTAAGCGGTGAAGAGTCTATGAGTGTTGCAAAAGTGCTAAAACAGCTCTCAAAACATTTCCAAATATTTGTAATTTCACATCAGCCTCAACTAACTTCGATGGGCGACCAGCACTTTTTGGTCTATAAAAATGGCGATGAATCGTGTGTAAAAGAGCTTAATTTTGATGATAGAGTAGATGAGATAGCCAGAATAATAAGCGGTGAGAGCATTACCCAAGAGGCTAGAGGGTTTGCTAAAGAGCTTTTGGGGCTTAATAAACTTCTTTCATAACCAGTTATGGAAGAAATTTAGCTGCATCGAAGATGCAGGCTTTAGTGCCACAGCGGTAGCGTATTAAATATAAAAATGAGAAACAATGATTATTGACACACATGTACACCTTGACGATAAAAGATATGAAGATGATTTGGATGAAGTTTTAAATAGAGCCAGAGAGGGCGGTGTAGGGCGTTTTATAATCCCTGGAGCAGACCCTAAAAACCTAAAGAGAGCCGTAGAAATTGCACAAAATAACAGTGACATCTACTTTGCGGTCGGTGTTCATCCTTATGATATGGATGCATTTGACATACAAGAGCTTCAGATGTACATAAACCATCCAAAATGCGTTGCAGTCGGTGAGTGTGGGCTTGACTACTACAGACTTGAGGGCAGTGACGAAGATAAAGAGATGGAGAAGAAGAGACAAAAAGAGGTTTTTATCGCCCAAATAGAGCTTGCAAAAAAGTATAAAAAACCGTTAATCGTGCATATTAGAGATGCATCAAGAGACTCCAAAGAGATACTTCTAAACTACAATGCTGCAGAGGTTGGCGGAGTGCTGCACTGCTATAACGCTGACGAAGAGCTTTTAAGTCTTGCAAATGATGGTTTTTATTTTGGAATAGGGGGAGTTTTGACTTTCAGCAATGCAAAAAAACTTCTACATGCGCTTCCAAAAATTCCACATGATAAACTTCTTATTGAAACAGATGGTCCATATTTGACGCCGTCCCCCCATAGAGGCGAGAGAAATGAGCCATTTTATACAACTTTTGTTGCAAAAAGGATGTCTGAGCTTTTAGAAATTCCATTTGAAAAGATAGAAAATATAACTTCTCAAAACGCCCTTAGGCTCTTTGATATTTCTTAATATTATGAATTCTTAATTATTTATTAATAATATTTAGATAAAATCTAACATTTAAATTCAAAATAAGAGCTGTTAAAATGAAACAAATAATACTACTTTTATTACCATTTTTACTAAGTGCAAATTTTACATTCAGTACAAATCAGACTAAAGAGGTATCCATTTTGGGTTCTTTTGACATAGAAGAGTCTTTTATGTACGACCCAGTTATGAATCAAATGAAAAATAGCAGTGTACAAATTTATAAAGAAGAGAATTTTTTTCAAGCAATGGATGATGCATATTTTTTTATACCGACTGTAAAAAACATTTTAACCAAACATGGCATACCGCCTGAACTTCTTTTCATTGCTATGGCAGAATCAAATTTTTCATCAAAAGCTTACTCAGTCAAAAGAGCATCCGGATTATGGCAATTTATGCCACAAACAGCTAGGCTTTATGGACTTAGAGTTGATAAATATGTTGATGAAAGAATGGATTTAATAAAATCAACAGAAGCTGCGTCGAAATATCTTAATAATCTTTATGCTCAATTTGGCAAGTGGTATTTGGCTGTCATCGCTTATAACTGTGGCAGCGGAAAGTTAAGCAGAGCAATACAAAGTGCCAATAGCGATGAGTTGTCCGTTCTGTTAGACCCTGAAAAAACATATATTCCAAAAGAGAGCAGGCTTTTCATAAGAAGAGTAGTTGCATTGGCAATGATTGGAAATGATGAACAATTTTTACTAAAAAGTGAGTATGAACATCTGCTAAATAGAGCTAATGCATCTTCTATCTCTACAGTCAAAGTGCCAAGTGGTGAATCACTAAAGAGAGTATCAAAATTAGTTGGAATACCGCTTGCTGAGTTACAAAAATTAAATAGACATCTAAAAAATGATTTTACGCCTCCGAATTCAAGTAGTTATAATATATATATTCCCTATATTAAACTCTCAGAGTTTAAGCAAAAATATTTTGAGGAGAAAAAAACTAACGATATTTATAAAATACATATTGCAAATAAAGGAGATAACCTGTATAACATAAGTAAAAAATATAATGTATCGCGCAATGTCATTAAAGATTTTAATGCCCTTAAGAGTAACAAGCTAACTATAAATCAAAAACTAATTATTCCGCTAGACAATAAGGCTAATGTTAAAAAAATGAGCAGTGAGTTTTATTACATGGTTAAAAAAGGAGATACTTTGGAATCTATTTCAAAAGAACATAAAGTTAGTGTTCAAGATATAAGGGTTCAAAATAAGCTTGATAGTGATTCAATTAAAGAAGGCAAAAAATTAAAACTATAATGAATAAAATATCTATTTTTTTTATCATCTCTTTGCTGATTTTAGTTACCGGTTGTAGTTCTAGGGGCAGCAGAGCTTATTCGAATCTTGGAGTGGCAAAAAGTTATTCGGAAGATAAAGATTCACACAGCTCAACTGTTAATAAAAAGGATTATGTTCATCCAACAATGAAACCATATGAAGTTAGAGGCATAAAATATTATCCAACCGTTGTAAATGTAGGTGATGAGTTTAGCGGTAATGCAAGCTGGTATGGTCCGGATTTTCACGGTAAACTTACCTCAAACGGTGAGACTTACGACATGTATGATATGACTGCCGCACATAAAACTTTGCCGATGAATACTATTGTAAAGGTAACTAATAAAAAAAATGGACTAAGTACCGTTGTCAGGATAAATGACAGAGGACCTTTTATTGACACAAGAATAATTGATTTATCAAACACAGCAGCTCGTAAAATAAGTATGCTTGGTGCAGGGACTGCACCGGTAACTATTGAAATACTTGGTTTTCACTCAATAGGACAGAAAAATATACCTGCTCAAAAAGAGTTAAAAAATTCTCCTCAAGATCAAATCTTAGATGGATTTGCTCTTCAAATTGCATCTTTTTCGAAAATTGAAGGAGCATTGGCAACTCAAGAAAAGCACAATAATACTGACGGGTATAAAACAATTATTAAAGATATAGAAACGCAAAACGGCAGAATATTTAAAGTTTGGTTGAAAGGCTTTAGAAGTGAACAAGAAGCAAGGGATTACAAATCTCTTGGAAATTTCAAAGACTCATTTATCGTGAGAGAGGATTAAAAAAAATGATTAGTAAAAGCAGAAAAACAAAAGAGACGGATATAACCGTTTCGCTATCTCTTGATGGCGTTGGTAAAAGTAAAATAGAGACTGGTGTCGGTTTTTTAGATCATATGCTGGAGAGCTTCTCCAAACATTCTCTGATTGATTTGGATATATCGTGCAAGGGTGACACACATATAGATGATCACCATAGTGTTGAGGATATTGGTATTGTTCTAGGCTCTTTATTGGCAGAAGCCATATATCCTGTTAAAAATATGGAGCGCTTTGGAAGTGCAAATATAGTAATGGATGAGGCATGTGTTAGTTGTGATTTGGATTTAAGCAACCGTCCATATTTAGTTTATGAAGTTGATGTTACAGGAAAAGTTGGGCAGTTTGACACAGAACTTGTTGAAGAATTTTTCAAAGCATTTGTTTCAAACGCAAGAATAAGTGCGCACATAGTAACACTTAGAGGCAAGAACAAACACCACATTATAGAAGCCGCTTTTAAATCTTTTGCAGTTGCGCTTCGCCGTGCAATGCAAAAAAATGATAAAGTCGGCACTCCAAGCACAAAAGATATGCTTTGATTAAGTTAATTGTATTAGATGTTGATGGCTGCCTTACTGATGGCAAAATAATATATTCATCAGACGGCAGTGAAACAAAAAATTTTAATGTAAAAGATGGTCTTGCAATAAGTTCTTGGATCAAAATGGGTAACCATGTCGCAATAATAACTGGCAGAAATTCTAAAATTGTTGAAACTAGGGCAAATGAGCTTGGTGTAAAATATCTATTTCAGGCTGTTAAAGATAAAGAAAAAGTATTAAAAGAGCTAATTGATTCGCTTAATCTGAAATATTATGAAGTTGGAGCAATAGGCGATGATTTAAACGATTTTAGAATGCTTAGCAAAGTTGGAAGAAGCTTTACTCCAAAAGATGGCGTAAAAGAGATTAGAGAGATTGTTGATACTGCTCTTACCTGTAATGGTGGAGATGGCGCTGTAAGAGAGATGATAGATATTTTAGTTGATGAGAGCGATTTAAGAGAACAATTTATGGCTGTTTGGTTATAATCACATGAATATTAACTATTTTTTTCTAGCTGCATCTGTTTGTCTATTTATGATACTGTTTTTATTTAAACCTCTGGAGATAAAAGAGCAATCATTTACGGATGTGCCTCTACTTAGTATCTCATCGTTTAGGATGTATGAGTTTGATTCAAAAGGGCTTATTACACTAATGAGTGGCGCAAGTGCAACTAAATATAAAGATAGATATACCGTTGAAAAGATAGATTATACAGATAATTCTAAAGAGTATATAGCAAATATGGTATCAAATAACGGTGTATATAAAAACGATGCCGTATATTTAGATGGAAATATTTTATATGTCAGAGAAGATGGGTTGACTTTTGAAACACAAAGAGCAACTTACGATAAAAAAACAAGCATTGCAACGGCAGATGGAGATTATGTGCTTTATAGAGGCGCAAATATAGTTACTGGAAATGAGTTGAAATACAATAATTCTCTAGATAAAGTTCAATCAAAAAATGTAACAGTAAAATATCAATTAGAAAAGAGCAAAAAATGAAGCAAAAATTTTTTTTAACAATCTTTTTAACAGCAACGCTGTTTTCACAAGAGTTGCAAGTTAAAGCCAAGCTGTTTAATGCAGATCAAAAAGCAGGTATCTCTGTTTTTGAAGGCAATGTAAATATAATAAGAGAAAATGATGAGCTAAATGCATCAAAAGTTACAATTTATACAAATAGTAAGCAGGAGCCTACAAAATTTATTGCAGAAGGTGATGCTTCATTTAATATACAAACACTTGAAGGTGCAGTTTATAAAGGAAAGGCACAAAAAGTAGTATATCTCCCGCAAGAAAAAGAGTATCACTTTTTTAAAGAGGTTCATTTAAGGCAAATCAATGAGAAAAAAGAGATAATAGGCGAAGAGGTTGTTTTAAAAACCATAGAAGGCAAAGCATATGCAAAAGGTGCCGAAAAAGAGC
This sequence comes from Sulfurimonadaceae bacterium, assembly GCA_942493175.1. Taxonomy (GTDB): domain Bacteria; phylum Campylobacterota; class Campylobacteria; order Campylobacterales; family Sulfurimonadaceae; genus Sulfurimonas. Next base: position 1,194,517 of record OW818672.1, on the reverse strand, counting down.
CTGTTATAATGATTTTTAATATGCCAGATGATAAAAAGTCAGAAAATAAAAAGAAAGATAAAAATGATTGAAATTGTTGATGCAAAGTTTGTTACATCTGCTGCAAATATAGCCGGTGCACCTGATACAGACGAGCAGAATGAAGTTGTTTTTATGGCTCGCTCAAATGTTGGAAAAAGCTCTTTGTTAAATGCTCTTACCAACCATAAAGGTTTAGCCAAGGTGTCATCTACACCGGGGAAGACAAGACTTATTAACTATTTTGATGTTACATTTATAGATAGAGATGAATCAAAAAAAAGTTTTGCAAAATTTGTTGACTTACCAGGTTTTGGATATGCAAAAGTATCAAAATCAATAAAATATGATTGGGAAAGAAACTTAACTGATTATATATCGTCTAGAAAACAGATAAAACTCTTTATCCATCTAATAGACAGTAGGCATCCATTTTTAGAGATTGATAAATCAGTAATCGATTTTCTACTTGAATGTTCGGATGAAACTCAGCAAATATTACAGATTTTTACAAAAATAGACAAATTAAATCAAAAAGAACAAGATGCCCTCAGAAGAGAGTTTCCAAAAGCTTTAATGGTTTCTAGCTCTAAAAAAAAGGGTTTAGAAAAAATTGTAACAATAATACATGGTATTTTAAAGGAATCCTCTGATGAGTGTTGAATTAACAAAAGCTAAATTGTCAGATATAGAAAATATGCAAAAACTTGTTATCCCAGAAGTTGAAGCCGGAGTAATACTTGCAAGAAGCTCAGACGAGATAGCTACAAATATAAGATCATATATACTGGCAAAAGAGGGCAACGAAATAGTTGGATTTTGTGCCCTTCATATTCATACACCATCATTAGCTGAAATTAGGTCTCTTGTTGTAAAAGAGGGTAAAAGAGGTATGGGTATTGGACAAAGCTTAATTGCCAGAGCAATAGAAGAGGCTCAAATACTAGGTCTTCAAAAAGTTCTTAGTTTGACTTATAAGCAATCTTTTTTTGAAAAACTTGGGTTTGTTGAAATTCCAAAAGAGTCGCTTCCAGAACATAAAATCTGGGCTGACTGCATTAAATGTAAGCACTTTCCTGTATGCAACGAAGTATCTCTTATAAAAACCCTGTAGCACCATATTTATATGTTGTTATATTTCTTATATATACAGCATTAAGCGGAGTATATCTATTTTTTCCGCCTCTATTGGCAATATTGTTTATCCTTTTTTCTAAAGCGCTTAAACAAGAGGATTCAGTTTCTCTTTTTTTAATATTATTTTGTTTATTACTTTTTGAAGCAGAAAATGGATATGCTCTTTTTAGCACCATAATCTATTTTGCTTTTATTTATAGATATGTGATACCTAAAATAACCCAAAATCTTGGCTGTGCTGAGTGTATAAAATTATTAACCGTCATTTTAGTTTATGTAGGATTTTTTATTTTTCATTCAATTTTGTCAAACATATTTTTACTTCCAACACCAACTATAAACTATTATATAATTTATTATATAGCAGTTGAATTTTTAATTATGAGCATCTTGTGAAAATAAAATTTATACTTTTTATGTTTATCGCCACTTGGTTGGCACTTTTGGTAAGAGTTTTTTTACTATCTGTAGAGTCAAATACATATTATGAAAAGCTCTCTTATAATAACACGATTAAAATTGAGCAGATTGCACCGGTAAGGGGAGAGATAGTTGATATTAACAATAGACCGATTGCAATTAATGAACTCGGCTTTAAAATACAGCTAGCTCCGCATCTAGGATTGAAAAAAAACCTACATATATTTGAATCAGAAATCAACACACTTGTCAAACTATTGCCAAAATTAGATAAAGAAAAAATTATATCGGACTACAAAAAAATTGATTCTTATTACAATCATAACTTTATTGATATAGTTGAGTTTGTTTCATACGAAGATATAATGCCTGTATATTCTATATTAAATTTGAGAGAAAATATAAACATTGTTTCTTCGCCAAAAAGGTATTATCCATATAATGAAGTTGGTGCACACGCTATTGGATATGTAGCCCGTGCAAATAAAAGTGATGTCTTAGATGATGAGCTAAAAAAGCTTATAGGATATACCGGAAAAACAGGCGTAGAGAAATACTACAATGAGTATCTTCAGGGATTGGCCGGTAAACGAGAGATAAAAGTAAATGCCAATAATCAAGAGGTTGAAGAACTCTCAAGTGAAAAAGCTACTGAGGATGGAAAATTAACTCTCAACATGGATATAGAACTTCAAAAATATATATCAACACTTTTTGAAAATAAATCTGGCGCAGTCATAGTAATGGGTGTGGATGGAGCTATTTTATCTGCAGGCAGTTTTCCTGAGTACGATTTAAATACTTTTGTTACCGGAATAAGTAATGATGTATGGGATAAACTTTCAAATAGCCTTGAAAAACCTTTTACAAACAAGCTTATTCATGGGCTCTATCCTCCAGGTTCAGTTATAAAAACAGGACTTGGACTGATATATATTACATCACCGGAAGTTGGTCCTTACTGGGGAGTTAATTGCACGGCATCATTAGCACTGGGAACAAGGGTGTTTAGATGTTGGAAAAAAGATGGACATGGAAGCGTTGATATTAAAAAAGCAGTTAGAGAAAGTTGTGATGATTTTTTTTACAAAGGTAGCTTACAACTTGGCATTAAAAAAATGAGTGACGGATTTATTAGATATGGCCTTGGTAGAAAAACAGGGGTGGATTTGCCAAATGAATTTATCGGTACTGTTCCATCCAGCGAATGGAAAAGAAAAAAATATAATAAACCATGGTATATAGGCGAAACAGTAAATACATCTATTGGGCAGGGTGATTTTTTGGTTACGCCAATGCAAATAGCTCGGTTTACCGCCCTCATGGCAGTTGGAAAGCTTCCTCGTCCATACTTTGCAAGCATGCTAGGAAATAAAGTTATTGAACCTGAATATGAAGATGTTCTTAGTGAGGGTGAGTTGAGTAAACTGCCAATTATTCAAAATGCTATGTATGAAGTTTGCAATAGTCCGGGTGGAACCGCAGTTAATTACATAAAATCAAAAGTTAAAATCGCCGGTAAAACAGGAACAGCTCAAGTTGTAGGGATTCTCCAAAATATAAAAAATAGAGAGTTGGAACATGAAATGGAGTACTATACTCGCTCACATGCTTGGTTTACAAGTTATGGACCGTTTGATAACCCTCAATATGTTGTTTTGGCTATGGTTGAACATGGTGGACATGGCGGTGCAGCTACCGGAGAAATTGTTTCAAATATATATAATAAATTATTGGAGTTGGGATATATTAAAGCGTCAGAATAATTTTTACCAAAATATTTGAGCTTTAGCCTTCTGTTCTGACTATTAGGCTCTGAGGTAGATTAAATTTATTTATTAGCATAGTCTCTTCTTCTCTCATCTTGCCGCCATCAATTTCATGATCATATCCTAAGAGGTGAAGCAAGCCATGTATAAAAAGTAGAGCAAATTCATCACTTTGGCTGTGTCCTAACTCTTTAGCTTTTTCTTCAACATGCGATGAACATATAACTATGCTTCCAAGTGGGCTCATAGGCATCTCTTCATATGGAAAGCTTAAAACATCCGTATCTTTATCTATGTTGCGATGAGTTTTGTTTATTTCTCTCATCTCTTTTGCATCTGTTATAATTAACTCTATCTCTTTTTTGGTAAGAGAATCAGCAATTGCGTCGATTATGTCTGTATTAATTTGTAATGAGGTTCTATTGTCAAGTTCAATCATGGAGAGGATTATACCAAATACGATGGATTTATTGTATAAAATAAGTGAATAACACTTATCTTATACATGTAGGTAACTAACCTGCTATATTTAAATTATTTCCGAGACCGGTTTTTTGTGCTGTTACTTTTTGAGACTGCTCGTTAGCACTCTCTAAAACTTTTAAAATCTGCTGCTCTTGCACATCAGTAGCTTTTTTCATCGCTTCTATTTGAGGTGTAGATTGAGCGGTAGTTGATGAAACATTCATAACATCTCCTTTATTTTATATATTCAAACATTATATTGGTTATTTCTTTCAATGAAGATTAAAATATTATGTTAAAATTGTTTTATGATTATAGAAAATAAGAAAGCAGTTTGCATAATGAGCGGTGGCATGGACTCTACCTTGAGTGCCTATATGATGAAAAAAATGGGGTATGAGATTGTGGCTGTGCATTTTAATTATGCACAAAGAACACAAATAAAAGAGCTATCTTGCTTTCACGAAGTTTGTGACAATCTTGGTGTTATAAACAGATATGTTCTGGATTTAGATTTTTTTGCTCAAATTGGTGCTTCAGCGCTAACCGACAAAAGCATAGAAGTGCCGACAGGTGGGTTAGAAGAGGGCGTTCCAGTTACATATGTACCATTTAGAAACGGTATATTTTTGAGCATAGCGGCAGCAATAGCAGAAAAAGAGTGCGCAGAGGCTATTAGCATAGGCGTAGTTGAAGAAGACAGTAGCGGATATCCTGATTGCAGAGAATCTTATATTATAAATATGCAAAAGAGCATCAATCTTGGAACAAAAGATGAAACAAAAATAGAAATTTACATGCCGCTTGTTCATCTGAACAAATCCCAGATTGTAAAACATGCACTTGAGCTTAATGTTCCTTTGCAGCATACTTGGAGCTGTTATAAAGATGAAAATAAGGCGTGTGGAGTTTGTGATAGTTGCAGGTTAAGATTAAATGGCTTTAATTTAGCCGGGGTAAAAGATCCAATTGAATATCAGTAAAATAAATTTCAACAACTTAGAAATCTTACATGTACAAAAAAAAGCTCTGAAAAATAGCTACATAAGCGTTAAAAAAAGTGGAGTAATTACGCTTAAAACATCAAATGTATCGAATGATTATATTCAAAATCTTCTTGCCAGAAAAGAGTTTTGGATAAGAAAACAGCTTAATAATATAGAAAAAAATCCACCATTAAAAATAAATTTTCAGGACGAAATTTTACTCTTTGGAGAAATATTCAGCATTGATATAGATGAAGCAAAAGAGTTAAGGGAGCAACTAGAAAAAATTGATATATCAAATATTGACAATGTTTCTAAGTGCTATGACAAATTTTACAAAACTTATGCAAAAGATTATTTAGTTCTAAGAGTAGAACACTATTCACAAATAATGAATTTAAATTTTAGCGATATTAAATTTAGAAAAATGAGAAGCAGATGGGGAAGTTGCAGTTCAAAAGGTGTTATTACTCTAAACAGTGAGCTAATAAAGATAGATAAAAAACTTATTGATTTTATTGTAGTTCATGAGCTGGCACATTTAGTTCATATGAACCACTCTAAAAAATTTCATTTGTTAGTTGAATGCTATATTCCTGATGCTAAAGCTCTGAACCAAGAACTAAAGAATCTTTACCACTTGTAGTAAAACAGTTTATATTATATCTGCTTGATGGCGACCACATCATCCATCCGCTTGTTTTTATATCATTGGCCGCTTTTATCTGCTCTCTTACCTCAAATTTATTATAGTATCTTTTTGAATGAGCATAATCTTTAAATGATTGCAGCCAAGGTCTAACTCTTTTTGGGTCTATTTTGTTTTCTATATTTTTTATACTTTTATATATAGTCATATATGGATAGTCTGCCGGATATTTTACACCGAATGAACCTGAAACAAACCCTGATGGATATAGCATCGGAGCGATATAGTCGGCATGTTTTGCGAGTGATTCGATTTTTTGTCCAATTCCAGTATCATCTTTTTGCCAACAAGCATTTCCATAGATTGAAACAGATATGAAAGTGCCATATTTTCTGAGTCTATTTTTAGCAAGAATCAAAAAATCCTCTATTGCTTTTACTCTATTTTCTTCGGTACTCTCTTTTGCTAATTTCAACTCTGTTTTTGCCGGAAAACGAATATAATCAAAGTTTATTTCATCAAATCCAGCATTTGCCGCATCTTCTGCAATTGAAACCGTATATTCATGACTTCTCTTATCAAACGGATCAATCCAAGCCATTTTGTCACTATCTCTTGAGAGGTCATTATTTTTATTTCTTATTGCATAATCAAGATTATTTATAGCTTGTAACTCATCCTTGAAAGTAACAACTCTGGCTATTGTGTAGATATTTTTTGATTTCATTAGAGAGATAAAAGATTTTATGTCTTTGATAGTTCTATTATTCGCCGCTCCATAACTGTTTGCTCTGTCAGAAGATGTTCTGTACGATGTTGAACCATACTCATTTTTTATATCAACAACTATCGCATTAATTTCTGTTTTATCTATGATGTCAAGTATATTTTTCATAGTTTTAGAGTTTGTGTTTGCACCCCAGAATGTCAAATAGAGTGCTTTTACTATTATTGGCTCTAATTTTATAGTCACAGCATCGTTTGTTTGCTCTAGCTTATATGGTCTATAACCATACGCCTTGATAAAAACCATTTTTTCATTACTGTTTATCGAAAACTTACCGCCTTTATCGCTATTGACACTTATGGCTGAATTGCTAATAATTGCATTTTCAATAGCAAGTGAAGTAGTTTTGTCTATAATAGTTCCGCTAAAAGAGGCTAAGAGAAGCGTCTTGAATATAAATAGTGTAAATAAAATATGTCTCAAGTTATACCGCCGGTTTAAATAAATATCGCATTATACATGATTTAGTTTGCAGTTTTATAATTGTATCTAAAAGTCCATAGTGAGCTGAGTTTGGTTTGATAACGGCTTGCTCAATAATGTTTTATCAACACCGACAATTAGCGCAAAATTAAAATCGTTCTTTTTTAAGATATCTATAATATCTTTTTCATTTTTATAGGTAAAAATATTTTTAATCTCTTGCGTTTTAACATTTAATGGAGCAATAAAAATTATATTGGCCCATGAGGCATGTTTCTGCAAAAATAAAATTTGAGAATTTATCAACTCTATATTTGGCTCAAATATCAGCACTTTATCGCTTGTTCCAAAATTTTTTATTTCAAATTTCTTGTTTGTAAATACCGGTTCAAAATGTTCTATTGGAGTAAACTTTTTTAACTTATAGCTAATTTTTAATGTTTTATAGAGATGCAGCAACTCTTCCAAATAAGGAATAAAAAATGGAGATATCGGCTGTCTTTCATAAAAAATATTATCATAAACAAATGATGTTTCAAACAGAGTCTGTTCCATAATTTCAATTGGAGCAAAAGGGGCATTGGGTATTTTTTTTACTGTTGCAAATATTTCTCTATCGCTAAGAGCAGGGCTAAACAAGAGTGTTGTTCTGTTTTGGATATTCCAGATAGATTTAAAAACTGATTTTAAATCTCCAGTAAGTGTAAGGAAATTTTCTTGAGTAATAACTTGCAGAGAGAGTTTTAAAATAATCTCGTTACACTCGTAGGCAATAATCTCTTTCTCTATTACCTTGAAACGAAGCAGTCTTTTTAGTGCATAATCCAAACTGCTAACATGTATCCATGCTATTTCACTGTCATTTATCTTGGCAGGTTTGTCAAAAACTATACAATATGCACCATTAACAACAGCTAACTCAATGTCATCATTGTTATAAGCAAAAAAAAGGTCACCCCTTTTTACTTTGGAAGCCTCAAAAATAATATTTTCAAAACTGTTTATACATGGTTCATTTACAAGCTTAGCTTGTGTGAGTGCCAGAAAGTTTTCAAGTCTCATCCAATAGGTGTGCCTACTTTCTTAGGTTTTTCCGGTCTAATTAAACATAAACCATCTTCATCCTTTGCGGCAAGAAGCATTCCCTCGGATATCATCCCCATTAGTTTTGCAGGTTTTAAGTTGGCAACAACACAAACTTGCGTGTTAATTAAAGATTCTGCACTATAAAACTCTCTAATTCCTGCAACAACTTGTCTTGGGCTCTCTTCACCTAAATCAACTTGAAGTTTTAAAAGTTTTTTGCTCTTTGGCACTTCTTCAGCTGCTACGATAACACCGACTTTTAGAGATGTTTCAAAAAATTGACCGATTTCTATAAGATTGTCCTGCTCTCTTGAACACTTTTTAACCTCTTGCGCACTCACTTTAGTGGCATTTGGCTGAGCAAGAGGAGCTTCCGGCATTAATGGTTCTTCAACACGAGGAAAAAGTGGCGGAACAACTTTGATATTAAATAATTTCAATGGTTTTTTGTCTAAAACTAGCTCTTTGTAGCTTGAATTGTTTATGCTGAAATTTAGAGCATCGGCAATAATATTCGTTGTACGCGGCATAATAGGGTGAAGCATAATTGATGCTTTTGCCAATATGTTTGCAACTAGTGCAACAGTAGCTAACGCTTCATCTTTTCTATTCTCCTTCATTTTAACCCATGGAGCATGCTCTTCTATTGCCTTGTTTCCGATTGAGAAGAGTTTCCATAACTCTTCTAGATACCTATGAGTTTGAAAATTTTGCATAAATGTATCAAGTGAATCTAATACTACATTCATTGCATCAAGCTCTTTTTTATGATACTTCAGAACATCAACGCTGTCTATTTCAAAGTCTGAATATTTACCGCTCATGCCGATTATACGGTTTAAAAGGTTGCCCAAATCATTGCTGAGTTCTGAGTTAATTCTGTCTATAAATGCTCTTTGAGAAAAATCGCCGTCTTGCCCAAAAGGAACTTCTCTAAGCATAAAATATCTTAAATTTTCAACGCCATAGGCATCTGCAACCTGCTTTGGAGAGATTACATTTCCTTTTGATTTGCTCATCTTCTCGCCGTCTCTTGTCCACCATCCATGAGCACCGATGTGTTTTGGAAGAGGCAAATCCAAACTCATTAAAAATGCAGGCCAGTAGATGGCATGAAAACGAAGAATATCTTTTCCGACAAACTGAACAGAAGCCGGCCAGTATCTCATATTTTCTTCGGTTGTTCCATACCCAAGCGCTGTTATGTAGTTCATAAGAGCATCAAGCCAAACATACATGACATGTTTATCATCTTTAATAGATTCTGGCATTTTAACACCCCATGTAAAAGAAGTTCTTGTTACAGAAAGGTCACGCAGACCGCCTTTTACAAAGTTAATAACTTCATTTGCGCGAGAACGAGGCATAATAAAATCAGGATTGTCCGAGTAGTGTTTTAAAAGGGCATCTTCATATTTTGAAAGTCTGAAAAAATAACTCTCTTCTTTGATTATATTTGTACTTCTACCGCAATCTGGGCAAAATTCACCGTCCACAAGTTGCATTTCAGTAAAAAAAGTTTCACAACTAACGCAGTAGTGCCCCTCATAAAAATCTTTGTAAATATCGCCCTTGTTATACATTACTTCAAAAGCTTTTTGCACACCTATCTTATGCTCTTTATCGGTTGTGCGGATAAACTTATCATAGCTTATCTCAAACTCATCCCATAAATTTTTAAAACTTGCACTTATCTCATCGGCAAACTCTTGGGTTGGCTTACCATTCTTTTGAGCAGACTCTTCTATTTTTTGCCCATGCTCATCCGTGCCTGTTAAAAAGTAGGTATCTTCACCCTTTAGTTTCTCGTATCTAGCCATACTATCAGCTATAAAAGTTGTATATGCATGCCCTATATGAGCTTCTCCGTTCACATAATATATGGGTGTCGTTATATATTTACTCAATTTTCATCCTTTTTACTTATTAAAAACGCTAATCGGAACAAGTTCCGCTCAGCTACGCTAGCCATAGTTTAAAACTCAAATCCGCCGGTATCACCCTTGGACATACTGTTGTAAACCGATTTAACATAATCAGTTCTTAGCTCACATGTTAAATAAAATTCGCAGCTACTGCAACTTATTAACTCTTTATCCATTTGACAATTTTGGATTTTAACTATCATCTCATCAAGATGCAGTTCAAATTTATCCATAATTTGACTATTGGTTGCTTGCATAAACTTCTCTTACTCTTTGTATCTCATATTTTGATCCAAAAAAGCATGGTGAAGTATCATGAATATGTGCACATTCAAGCTCCATTAAATCTTTATATCCATCAATAGCTTCTCCACCTGCCGTTTTAAACACAAATGCAAACGGAAATACTTCAAAAAGTTTACGAAGTTTACCATCTGGTTTATCTGAAGTGGCTGGATAACTAAAAAGTCCGCCGCCTTTTAATAAAATCTGGTGTAAATCAGGAACCATACCACCTGAGTATCTAAGGCGATAACCCTCAGTAAATAAGCTATCTACTAGCTCTTTATGGTAAGGCTTCCAGTTTTGTTGAGTTCCGCCTGGTGCATTTAGCTTTCCTTTTTCAGTTAAACGAATCTCTTTAACAAATTCAAACTCCTTGCCCTGAAGCAGATGAAGCTTTGCTTTGTTGTGAGCAAACACCATTTCAACACGAGGACCAAAAACTACATAACATGAAGCAACCATATTTTTAGCTCCGAATCCATTCTCATAGATTCCAAAAATGGAGCCGACACTAAGATTTACATCAATTAAAGATGAGCCATCAAGAGGGTCGTAAGCAATAAAATATTTGCCATTCTCATGTAACAAAACCTCTTTTTCTTTCTCTTCGCTCGCGATAGTATGGATAGAAGCTACATATGAAAACTCCTCTTCTATAATCATGTCGCACTTAATGTCCAGTTGAAGCTGTGTCTCACCTGAGCTGTTTTCTTGCTGTGAATAGCCAATATCTTTCGTGTCTATTGCATCCTTGATTCTTATTGCTGTTCTTTGTATGGCACTAAATATATCAGTCATCTATTTATACTTCCTTCGCATTTTCAAATATCCATTTTATTACATCATCACAACTATTAATATTTAAAATATCAACATTTTTTGGCAAATCATACTCACTCATATTTATACTGCCATCAGTCGCCAATGCATCCATGTATGGGAAATAGCCGCTATCCAAAGAGTCTCTAAATACGCTAATTCTAGGAAGAGGTAGATTTTTAAGCCCCTCAACCAATAAGATGTCAAATTTATCAAACAATCTAATCATCTCATCAAGCTCTTTTTGTTTTTGAGAAAAATATGTTGTACGATTTGGTGAAGTTACAATAACTTCTGCGCCTGTGTCTGAAAATTTATAACTATCTTTCCCCTCAACATCAAAACGAGCTTTGTCTTTTGGGTCGTGCTTAATTATGGCGACATCTTTTTTATAATCATGAATGAGTTTTCTTGCTATTTTTAATATGAGGGTAGTTTTACCGCTGTTTGATGGACCGGTAAATGCAACTGCTAATCTTTTTTTCAATATAAACACTTTGTTAAAATTTTAGTGATTATACAAAATAGTCGTTAAAAGCTTGTTTAATAAGATATAATTCTCTCATTATTTATAGGAATTTGAATGAAAACTTTTTTAATAATTTTAACTTTTTTTATATTTTTCACAGGCTGTTCAAGCAAGAATGCTTTTGATAAATTTAAAATGGATAAAGATCAAGAGCTAAGTGTGTCAAGCTTGCAAAGTTCTAAAGTATTATCTAAAGATGGGGAGATAAGCGGTATATTTTCAGCAATTTACCTGAATGAAGTTTATCCGGAATCATTCAGTCAAGATGAGTATTTTTTTGTCTTTTTATATATAAAAGAAGCAAAAGAGATGTACGACCCAGAAAATCCGACAGAAACCGACTTAAGACTTAAACTAAATTCACAATTGCCTATCAAAATAGAAAAGTTACCTGATGAAAATAAATTTTCTCACCTTGCTGATACAAAAAGCAACTGGAATCAATACTATATTGTTAAATTTAAAAAAGCAGATACAATCAACCTAATTCTTGAGAATGGCAATTCGTCTTCTGCTATCTTAAAATATAAAAAAGATTATCCCTAAAGAGCTCGTAAAATAGCGCTTAAGAGCACCGTAATAATTTGCAGTCCTACAACAATTATTAAAGGTGCTAAATCTAAGCCATTGAAATTTGTTTTTATAAATCTTCTCACAAAAACATATGCGGGGTTTGTGATTCTGTATAGAAATTGAACAATCGGATTGTACGGGTCTGGGTTTACGAAGCTAAGAAGGGCGGCTATGATAACAACCCATATATAAACATTTATAAGCCCAAGTAAAATCGCACCGGTGCCCTGAATTATCTCTACTAAAATACTCATTTAACAATCTCACCTATGTAATTTTTAATATATTTGTAAACCAGAGCAATATCTGGACCATGTTCACTGCCCGTTAAAAGAACTCTTAGCGGTCTAAAAAAGTTTTTACCTTTGAGTCCTGACTCTTTCATAATATAATTTTTAAAATCTTCATATTCATCAAAGTAGGGCGCACTTTTAATAGTTTTAACAATTATATCTGCTGATTCTTTCAACTCTTCGGGAATCTTTTTTTGTGAAAATATAAGCTGTATTTTAGATTTTAGCTCTTTTGTTGTGCTTATCTCTTCTAGGTATATTTTTGCAAGTTCACCTATCTCTGTATCCGCAAAACCTACATATCTAGAGAGCTCTTTTGCATCAAGCATTTTTAGATGTTCTTTATTTACATGTCTTAACATGTTGATATCAAAACGGGCAGGGGACTTTGAAATATTTTCCAAACTAAACCACTCAATGGCTTCTTTTATGTCAAAAATCTCTTTTGGAGGCTTATTTCCTATTAATATTAAATAATTTGCAATAGCAGATGGCAGATATCCCTCTTCAAGAAGCCACTTTACACTTGACGCATCATCTCTCTTACTCATCTTCTTGCCATTATCGTTTAAGATAATCGGCAGATGAGCGTACTCAATATTTTTATTATAACCAAGAGCCTCTCTTATAAGAATCTGCTTTGGGGTGTTGCTAACATGATCTTCACCGCGAATTACGAGCGAAATATCGCTTAACATGTCATCAACGGCACATGCAAAATTATACATAGGTGTTTTATCTTGTCTCATAATGATAAAACTGTCAATATCATTAGGATCAAATTTTATCTCACCTTTGATATGGTCTTTCACGATTATTGCCTCTAGCGGTTTTCTTATTCTTACAGTAAAAGGGTTTTCATTGTCTATAACAAGTTCATTTGGCAGGGATGCACATGCGTCATCATATCTATAAGCAGTTTTGCCCTCTTTTGCCTCATCTCTCTTTTTATCCAGCCATTCAGTAGAGCAAAAACAGTTAAATGCTTTCATTTCAACCAAAAGTTGCAGTGCCATAGCGGTATGAAAGCGTACATTCTCGCTTTGATACATAACTTGAGAGTATTCGATGCCAAAGAGATCTAAAATTTCAAGTATCTCTTTATCTTTGCCTTCAATATTTCTCTCTTTATCGGTGTCTTCAATTCTAATAATGAGATTTTCATTTCTTTGTTTTGAAACTATATAGTTAAATATGGCAACTCTGAGATTGCCTATGTGCATATCACCGGTTGGACTAGGTGCGAATCTTAACATTAAAAATCCTAAAAATAATTTTTGTGATTTTATCGCAATTTAGCTGAGGGGATGTTTTATTTTTTGATTGTTTTATTAAATGAAGTGGTGACCCCGAGGAGAATCGAACTCCTGTAACATGGATGAAAACCATGGATCCTTACCGCTAGACGACGGGGCCACATAACAGTATTTATTACTGAGCCGAAATTATATAGATTTATTTCTTAATAAACCATAAAATAGATTCAAACTCAGCAGAAAAATAAATTACTCGTAAAAACTACGAAGTGCTCTAATGATTACAGCATTTTTTGAGATACTCTCAGCTTTAGCATTATCATTTACAACTTCATATAAATCAAGAGGAAGAGATATAGAGAATGTTTTTGTTTCTATTCTTTTCTTTTTGTTTATCATAGCCACAACGCTTGTTAATAGTTCAATAATTTTTCTAGTATCTATCGGTTTTTGTATAAAGCTGTTTACACCAACTTCAATAGATTCAGATATTTTATCTATGTCATTACTTGCAGAAATTACAATAATAATTTGATTTGGATTAATCTCGCGTATTTTGCGTGAAAGCTCTATACCATCCATTTCTGCCATTATAATATCAACAAAAACAACATCTGGAGCTGATTTTAGATAAGCTTCTAAAGCTTCTTTTCCATTGAAACATGATTTTACTTCTGAAAAGAAATTTTTAAAAGTAGAGCTCAAAAGTTCATTAGCTACTTTTTCATCCTCTACAACCATAACCGATAATTTTTTTGTTTCATGTGTTAATTGAACTAAGTCTACATTAGACATAAAAGATCCTTTTTTTAAATATTGTGCAATTATATCAGATAATTTGGTAACAAATGAAACAGATTTTAGTTAAATTAAACTGTTTAGTTTAATTATATTTTTTAAATTTTTCTAACCACTCTATATCAGACTCTTTAGAATCTTCTTTTTGAGACAAAAGTGAATCTATTATACTGATTAAACTATCTTCATCCATAAACTTTAATATATCAGGATTAATTGAAGTTTTATGAATGCCTTCATAAGTGTTTAACAGGTTTTGTATATCATTGATTAATTGTTCTTTTCTACTCATCATCTTTCCCTTTATATGCAGTTTTAATTTTATTGTTGTTTGATACGGAATATCAGTAAATTTATATATTGGTTAACATAATGTAAATTCTCTTGAATAATACAGAGGCTCTATTCTGTTAGAAATGCAATTGTATCTAACATCCATTTAAGAAAAATTGACATGTAGTCAATTGTGACTGATTGCAAGAATAACTCTACATGTTATTATTTTTTCAGTAATAAAATATATTATTTGGCGGTGTCATAAATATATGCAATATTCATATTTATTAGTATGATGGCTTATACAGGCAGTTATAATGTAAGTAGGCACAACATAAGCCGAATTTGTTAAATGCCTAAAATGGTGCGTTTAGCGTAAAAATTGTAACAACTTTACTATGATAATAAGTGTTTACAGTTACAAAATGGTTACAATTAACTGCTCTATTCTAATTTATAAAACTATTTGCTATTAGTGCATGATTTAATAAATATTTCTCCGAGTGGTGTTACATTGTAGAATGATTTATCAATTTCTAGTTTATCTAACGTAGGGTAATATTGTTTTTTAATTCTATCTTCAAAAATAGTTTCTATATCTAAGTAAGTAGCTCTTAGTTTTTTGTATTCTTCATCATTTGTTTTATGATTACCTTTGTTATCTTCTATAATATTAAGAGAAATTAAATTATTTATATGTATTGCCATTTGTTTAACATCAATATTAATCAGTAACTCTATTCCTGTCAATGGAACAGTTATCGTTTTAAAATTATTTGTTTTAGAATTAATAACTTTATATGTAAAATATAAAATCTCAGCATTACCTGTAGTTCTTATGTATTCTAATAATTTTACTTCATCTGGTGCTAAATTTTGAATTTTATTTATAAATCCAGGATGAACTTGATTTACTTTATTCTTATCGGAAGCACTTGCAAGTAAATTGGCATAAGCATTTGCTAAATCCTCATTAGTTGTATAACTAAGTTTTTCCATAATTGGGATTGCAATTTCTGGTTCAACTTGCTTAATACTTTCTTCAGGGATATCATCAAGTTTGTCTGCATATTTTTTGTAATTTCTTTGTGCAAATTCATTACCAAACTTTACAGGTAATGTAAATGTATTCAATAAGCCAAAAACATTACCCAATGCTAAACCTACTTGTGTTACCGCAGGTAATGCTAATTCTTTTAATATACTATTTGTTGAGTCTGATATATCTGCTGTAACAGGTATTATATTTCCTGACATAATTTCAACCTTATTTTCATTTATCGCCCTATTCTATTGATTTTACTGGTATAACTTCATACCCTATGATATGACTATTTTGTTCTATATATGTGTACGCACCTTTAGTTAAACACTCTCTAGATGTTACATACATGATTCTTTTTTCGCATTCATTTAAAAGGCTTGTCAATACAGGATTTTCTAACATGTAGTTTCTTACATCAGTTTGTGTTGCTTTTACTATCTTGTCATTTATTTTATAATTTTCCCAGTCTTTGCATTGTACAAATAAAGCTTCTTTACCTTTTTTTACCAGTAGATCTATTCCACCGTCTTTATCGCCCTTCTCTTTCCCATGTTCCCAAACTGTATATCCCTGCTTTCTGTAGTGTTCAGCCACATAAGCTTCATATTTATCGCCCTTCTCTTTTTTCTCTTCATCGGTCATTTTTGTTTTTATATTTTTACTTTCTTTAAATACATTTAATGCATTAATCAACTCAATATTATTTTTAATTTCTTCATCCCATATAACGTATTTTTGTCTTGTAATTGCATTATATTTTTCTTCTGCTCCATTTCTTATTCCTAGTCTTGTTGCTATTTCCCATTTGCCACTTTGTTCTACCCATTTTAAGTCTGAAAAAATCTTGTTTATTTCTTTAGTTGAGATATTAAAGTGCTTTGCTATATTTGTTGTATCTATTTTTTTATTATTTATGTATAGGCTTTCGTATAAATTCCCTTTATTTGAATTAATAGTGTTTATTTCATAATTTTTATATTCGTGTTTATTTTTTTTTATTTCATTTTCCCACTCTGCTCTTTTTCGTTTTATGAGTTTAGGAATGCCCTTTTCAACTATTTTTATTATTATAAACATGCCTATTATTAACGTTATTACACTTATAGCTAATGATATATTTATTGTCATTTCTTCCTCTTTGTCCTATGCTGATAGTAATTCTTTTCTATTTTTTAATTATATGTTTCTATTAATAAGTCAATACATTCTTTTTTTAATTTAAGCATATCTGGATAAATTTTATTATCTTCAAATACTGAGTTATTCTTTAAAAAATCAGTAGCTACTTTTTCTGATTTATATCTATTCCATTTTATCACATTCAATCCTAACGTTACTGCATCATGTATTCTTATATCTTTAATCCCTTGATTAAAAATAAGTTTTAAAAGCGACAACTCATCATTAGTAATATTAAGTTTTGTTTTTAAGTTATTTTCCTTATCCTGCAAAATCTCTATTTTTTTTGGAGATACAGGTTTTTCAATTGGTACAGGATTTTTAATTGGTACAGGATTTTTATCATTGTTACTAATAATTTCTTTAAGTTTTTTTATTTCTAAATCTTTTTTTTCAATATTTTCATAATATTCTGACTCTATTTTTATATTTTTTTCATATATATCTCTAGACTCAGCCTCTGATAATAATTTTTCATCATCAATCTTTTGTTTTTCATCTCTTAATTCTTTTTTACATCTATGCCAAAATTTATAAATAAATTTTTCAGGATACGGGAATGCAAATATAAAAAATAATGAGAATATTAATGGTACAAATAATCCACTTACTATAAAATGTAAACTATCATGATAAATGCTATTATCTATAAAATAAAACTTATCTTCTATACTTTTAGTAGATAGAAGTACAAAAACTGTTTTATAGTTCCATAATGTCCAAGAAATAACATACCCTCCAATTAACGGACTTGATATTCTTTCGTTTAATGTATTTAATATTGATTTTTTTATATCGTCCATTGTATTTTTCCTAAATTTACTGCTATTAGCGTTTATTTTAATAGCTTATATTCTGCAAGATATTTCTTTGTTGTTGCAATACTCTCATCAATTGCAAAACACAGATAATCATTACTTAGTCACTTCTACAATACATAATAATAGCAAAATAACGCAATTATGCATAGCAAGTCATTGGGAGGCTTAGTGTTTGAAAGTTTTTAATATCACTTAATATTAGAGGAGGTAGGCACAACGTAAGCCGAGTTTTGTTTTGATAGCATTAATCTACTTTACTATTTGCATAGTAACTCTAGCGAAACAGTAGCATAAGCTCAGCAACGGTTTTAACGCCGCAGCCTTGCCATTAAGACGCTGACCACCTGTTTCTTGCTGCCATGTTGGGTTTACAAGCTCTCTATATTACTATAAAGACTGGTGGGCTCTTACCCCACCCTTTCACCTTTACCGCCCTAAAGCGGAAGTTTAACTTTCTGTTGCACTTTCCCTCGCATTACTACGGCCATTAGTTAAATGGAACACTGTCTTAAAGCAGCTCGGACTTTCCTCTTGAAATAGATCAAGTTGCTATCTGTTGTACCTGCGAAATAGTACAAAAATATTCCTTTATATCTCTTTTTTTGCAATAAGAACAATCGTTCATATAGTATTTTTATATTATGAACAGTTGTTCATTTTGCATAAGGTTAGATTAACAGTTGTTCATATATAATTCTTTTTAAATTAACAACTGTTCATATACTTAAAAAGGTTAAAAGATGCCGGAAATAGCGCCTATTCAGAAGAAATCAAGTACAAAACAAAAGATAATAAAAGTATCATCCGCTCTCTTCTCGGAGCATGGATATAAGTCAACAAGCGTGCGAAAAATAGCCTCAGAAGTAGGAATAAGAGAGAGTGCTTTATATAATCACTTTAAAAACAAAGAAGAGATATTTTTATGTGTTGCAAAAGAGATATTTACAACACCTTTTTCTGAAAACAGTAACGATATTAAAGAATCCGCATTAAAAGGAAAGGTCTTTTTACAAAAATTTGCTATGCAATATAAGCTTCTCACATTTGATAAAAATAACGAAAATATGTTTAGACTGTTGATGATAGAGTTATTTCAAAATAGAGAGCTTAGAGAGCAGTTTATGAACGAATTTCACAACGAAAACATAAAAGTACTCTCTGAAGCTTTTTTTATAATGATGCAAAATTCACTTATTCGTTCAGCAGATCCAATGATGGTCTCATACGAGTTTCTCTCCACTCTATTTTATATAAGACTTCAGATAACGCTTTTAAGGTTTGACAGTAGTTCTACAAATAGTTTATCAACGCAGTTTGAGAAGCATGTAGATTTTTTTTGGGATAGTATAAGGGTGTAATTTTTAAATATTGTTTAATATTAAAAATTATATTTAAAAAAAGCAGCCCTAACAAAAGGACTGCTCTGCTGTAAATAGAGATTATGCCATTGCTTCTTTAGCGTATTTCTCACCTAATTCATAAGCTAACTTATTAGCTGCATGAACTTTAGCAGGAACTTTTGAAAGCATTGTATCAATCAATGACTGTTTAGGAAGTACATTTGTCATTGTATTTGTTATAGCTAGAGCAACAACAGATTGTGTAATAACATTACCAACCTCTTCTTTTGCAATAGTAATAATAGGAATCTCGTGAATAACCCATTTTTTACGATCTTCGTCAGTAGGATATACAAGATTTGGATCAACAACAATAATCCCGCCTGGCTTAACACCATTTTTAAATTGCTGATAAGATACATTTGCAACTGAAAGCATAAAATCAATCTCGCCTTCATTTGCGTATGGATAGCGAATTTCATCATCATCCAGCGTAATATCAACAACCGTAGCACCACCACGAACTTGTGATGTATAAGTTGCAGTTTTTAAACCGTTTCCACCATTTTCAATCTTACATGCCGCCATTATTTCGCCAGCTAGTAAAACACCCTGCCCGCCAACACCAGTAAATCTTAAAGAATTTCTCATATTAGCTCCCTATATCTTTTTCACAAAATCATCTTGAGTGATTTTACCGCGTTTGCCTTGAGCAGCTTTTATAACCTCTTCATACATATCAGTATATTCAGGTTGTTCAACTTCTCTTAAAACACCGGTTGCAAGTTTATTCATCTGCTCTTCTGGCGAAAGTTCATCCCATTTTTTCTTAGGAACAGTAATACTGTCAATCCAGTTTAAGTTTTCCATAGCATTAGCCATTTTATTTTTACGGCCAAGGTTGATATGGCAGTTAGATAAAACTTCTATAAAACTAAAACCTTTATGTTCAAAACCTTTAACTAGAACTTTCTCTAATTTTTTAGGGTCAATCATAGATTCACGAGCAACAAATGAAGCACCTGCACCGATAGCTAGATTTGCAACATTAAAAGTTGGGTCAATATTACCATTTTGTGCAGATACACACCACATACCCTGAGGAGTAGTCGGAGAAATCTGTGAATTTGTAAGACCATAAATAAAGTTATTAATAAGAATAAAGTTAAGGTTTATATTACGACGACAACCATGAATTGTGTGATTACCACCAATTGCAAGACCATCACCGTCACCAGCAACAACGATTACATTTATTTTAGGATTTGCAAGCTTTATACCAGTAGCATAAGCAATTGTACGGCCATGCGTGGTATGAACAGTATTACAATCTATGTATGAACTAAAACGCCCTGAACATCCGATTCCTGATACAACACATACTTCCGTGTTCATATCCCAGCCCATTTTTTCAATAGCACGAATAGTTGCTTTTAAAATAACGCCATCACCACAACCCCAACACCAAAGTGTCGGCATTTTATTTACGCGTAAATATTTATCATAATTAAATGCCATTACATCATCTCCTTAACTTTTGCTACCATTTCAGACGGTGCGATTGGGCGACCGTTTGCTTTAAGTAGTGTAGTAAAATCATCTCTTTTGATAATTCGTTCAATCTCTTTAGAGTATTGACCCATATTAAGTTCTGTAATAAAAATTTTATCTTTGAACTTTGCGCCAATTTCAGCAATTCTTTTAGCTGGAGAAGGCCATAATAAAATCGGTCTAAACATACCGGCTTTAATTCCCTGTTCACGAAGTTTATTAACTGCTTCATATGCACCAAGTCCGATAGAACCATATGCTATAATACAAACTTCAGCATCATCTAGCAGGTACTCTTCATAGTCCGGTAAATCATCAAGACCGTCATTCTCTTTTGCAACTGTATTGATTTTACCGACTAGACGCTCAATATTGAATTCACATTGAACTGCATCTTCAGTCGGAAAACCTTCATGACCATGGTGTAATCCAGTAATATGGTATTTATACCCTTTAAACATAGGGTTTAATACAGCCGGTTTATTCATAGGAACATCATATGGTTTATAATCAGCCGGAGCACCATCAAAAGTAGCACGATTTACAATGCTAGCTTCAACTTCTGCTAAGTCTGGAATTAGAGCCTTACCATGCATGTGACCGATTGTCTCATCCAAAAGAATAAAAACAGGAGTCATATATTTTTCAGCTAAATTAAACGCGCGAACTGTTTGAGTGTAACACTCTGTCAAACTACCTGCACATAAAGTTATAGAAGCAAAATCTCCATGAGTAGGGTATTGTGCTTGACCTATATCTGCTTGAGACACACGAGTTGGAAGACCGGTTGATGGACCGCCACGCATTACATTTACTATAACTAATGGAATTTCTGCAATAAAACCAAGACCAATTTGCTCAGCTTTAAGTGAAATACCAGGACCTGAAGTCGCAGTATATGATTTAACACCAGTCATAGATGCACCTAATGCAGCACAAATACCGGCAATTTCATCTTCCATTTGAATAAATTTTCCGCCAACTTCCGGTAAAAGATCAGATGCCACATGCATTACTTCAGATGAAGGAGTGATTGGGTATCCGCTAAAAAATCTAGCACCGGCATCAATTGCTGCCATCGAACATAGTTCATTACCTGTTGAGATTTCTTCTCTTGCCATTATTTAACTCCTTGTTCGCTAAGTGACATATAATTGTTTGCAATAACCGCTACTTGTCTATTTTTCGAGTCATCAGTTAATTTTGCAAATTTATAATCTTTTTTATCCGCTACATATATAGCAAAGTCTGGACATGATAGTTCACACTCCATACAGCCAATACAAGATTCTGGATGTTCAATAGATATCATCGCACCAAGCGTAGACTTATTGTCATATCTCATTCCGAGTACACCAGCCGGACATACAGAAACACAAATATCACACGCTTTACAGTTGCTTGTGTTAACCCATACAGGCTGATTGCCAGGGTTTTCAGTCTTAAAAGTTCCCATTTATTCTCCTCTTTATTTTAAAGTACTAAATAAGCTTGTACTTATTTTTAATGTTTATTTTTCAACTAACATTAATTTAATTTTCATAAACAGATTAACTAAGTTTAATTAATATAACTCTGAATTGTGCTGATAACGCCTCATGAATAACATATAATGTTACCTAATGAGGCTCGCACAAATATAATATTTATCTAGCCAATACTTCCGCTATTGCTTTTCCGATATCTGCCGGAGAAACTACAACTTTAACACCTGCCGCCTCTAACGCTGCCATTTTTTCTGCTGCAGTACCTGCTCCACCGCTAACAATAGCACCTGCGTGCCCCATTCTTTTGCCTTGTGGTGCAGTTTGACCTGCAATAAACGCAACGACAGGTTTTTTAATATGCTCTTTAATAAACGCTGCTGCTTGAATCTCAAGATCTCCGCCGATTTCACCAATCATAACGATTGCGTGAGTCTCTGGATCTGCTTCAAACATCGGAAGAAGCTGCTTGTATGAAAGACCGATAATCGGGTCTCCGCCGATACCGACAGCAGTAGAAATACCAAAACCTTGTTTTACAACTTGGTTAGCACCCTCATAAGTCAGAGTACCTGATTTTGAGATTAGTCCAACATTCCCTTTTTTGAAAATCATACCCGGCATAATTCCGATTTTGCACTCTTCTGCCGTGATAATACCCGGACAGTTTGGCCCGATTGTTTTCATGTTGTGCTTAACAGCGTAAGCTTTAGCTGCCTGCATATCTCTCACCGGTGCGCCCTCTGTTATGATAACAGCAAGGTCAATCCCGGCATCTGCAGCTTCCATAACAGCATCCGCAACAAAAGCAGGCGGAACAAAAATCATAGAAACAGTAGCACCCGTAGATTTAACAGCTTCTTTAACGGTGTTAAATACAGGCTTGCCTAAATGCTCACTGCCGCCTTTGTTTGGAGTAACTCCGCCAACTATTTTAGTTCCGTATGCCATACACTGCTCAGCATGGAAAGAACCCTCTTTTCCTGTAAAACCTTGAACGATTACTTTTGTATCTTTATTTACTAATATACTCATAAATTATTCCCTTTATTTAGCTTGTTTTGCAGCTGCTACTGCTTTTGCAGCACCATCAGCCAAATCTGTAGCTGCTATAACATTTGCAATATTTGCATTTCTTAAAATCTCAGCAGCTTCAGGTGCATTTGTACCATCAAGACGCACGATAACCGGAACATGTACATCTACAAGTTTTGTAGCTTCTAAAATACCGTTTGCAATGCGGTCACATCTAACTATTCCACCAAAAATATTTACGAAAATCGCTTTAACTTTAGGGTTTTTAAGAATTATCTCAAAACCTTTAGCAACCGTCTCGGCATTTGCACTGCCGCCAACATCTAAAAAGTTTGCAGGTGTTCCGCCCATATAATTAATAGTATCCATAGTACCCATCGCAAGCCCTGCTCCGTTTACCATACAGCCGATTTCACCATCTAGTGAGATGTATGAAAGACCGTACTGTGCAGCTTCACGCTCATCAGCATCTTCTTCACTTATGTCTCTCATCGCTGCGATGTCTGGGTGGCGTCCAAGAGCTGAATCATCAAATCCCATTTTTCCATCAAGCGCTAAAAAGTCACCGCTACCTGTCTTTACAAGAGGATTTATCTCTATCATCTCTGCGTCATTTTCAATGTAAAGTTTATACAGTTTTGAAGCAAAGCTAATAAGTTTTTTCTGCTCATCAGGATCTGTTATTCCAAGTCCAAAAACAAGCTCTCTACCGTGAAAACCTTGAAAACCGATAGCAGGATCTACTGCGATTTTGATAATTTTTTCAGGAGTATTATGAGCAACATCTTCAATAGCCATACCGCCTTCAGTTGAAGCCATAATTACAGGCATCTCACGAGCGCGGTCAAGAACAACACCAAGATATAGCTCATCTTTTATATCTGCACCGTCTTCGATGTAAAGCTTTTGAACTAGTTTGCCCTCAGGTCCGGTTTGGTGAGTAATCAAAGTCATTCCCAAAATCTCGCGAGAAAGTTTTTCTACCTCTTCTATTGAACGAGCTAATTTAACTCCGCCACCAAGTCCGCGACCTCCAGCATGTATTTGAGCTTTTACAACCCAAACAGGTCCGCCTAACTCTTTTGCATTTTCAACTGCTTCTTCTACGCTTAGTGCCATTTTACCTTTTGGAGTTGGCACACCATACTTTGCAAAAATTTGCTTTGCCTGATATTCATGTATATTCATTCAATTTTTCCTTTTTTTTTATTTAATTACACACAAAATGAGCAAAGCCCATCTTGTTGCGCTAGCCGCTATGGCGCTAAAGCTAGCCTCTTACAAGGCAGAGAACTTACTTTAGGCCTTGGGCGATATCATATCTTCTGGTATTACATATCTGTCGAACTCTTCGGCAGTTAAGAGCCCTAACTCAATAGCGGTTGCTTTTAGAGTTGAATTGTTTTTATGTGCTGTTTTAGCTATTTTTGCTGCATTTTCATACCCAATGTAAGGGTTAAGTGCGGTAACCAACATAAGTGAATTATGTAAATAGTGATCTATCTTATCTGCAACAGGTTCTATTCCAACAGCGCAGTGATCATTAAATGATACAATTGAGTCGGCAAGTAAGCGACATGATTGTAAAAAGTTATATGCAATTACAGGTTTAAAAACATTTAGTTGAAAGTTTCCTTGTGAAGCACCCATTGAAATAGCTACATCATTACCAAACACCTGACATGTAACCATTGTTACCGCTTCGGCTTGAGTAGGGTTGACTTTACCAGGCATAATAGAAGAGCCCGGCTCATTTTCCGGAATAGTAATCTCCCCTATTCCGCAACGAGGTCCACTTGCAAGCCAACGAACATCATTTGCAATCTTCATCATATCAGCTGAAAGTGCTTTTAGCGCGCCGTGAGAAAATACTAAAGCGTCATGTGATGTTAGCGCATGAAATTTATTTGGAGCAGTGATAAAATTGTGCCCTGTAAGTTCAGTTAATTTTTTAGCAACTCTTTCGCCAAGCTCAGGATGAGCGTTAAGACCTGTTCCGACTGCTGTTCCGCCAAGTGCCAACTCACGAACAGGCTCAAGTGAAACTTTAATCATTTTTTCACACTTATTTAACATCTCTACCCAACCGCTGATCTCTTGACCAAGAGTTATAGGTGTTGCATCTTGAAGGTGTGTACGGCCTATTTTTACAATAGATTCAAATCTAGCTGATTTTTCAATTAGTGTTGCTTTTAGCTTAGCGATAGCAGGCAAAACACGCGTTTCAACAGAAATTACAGAAGCAACATGCAGAGCAGTCGGATATGTGTCATTTGAGCTTTGAGATTTATTTACATCATCATTTGGATGAACTAATTTCTCTACTCTGAAATCACCGCCAAGAATTTCGGTAGCACGAGAAGCAAGAACTTCATTATTGTTCATGTTTGATTGTGTGCCCGAACCTGTTTGCCAAACAACAAGAGGATAATTTCCATCAAGTTTACCGGCTAACATATCATCGCAAGCCTGCGCGATTGCTTCAGCTTTTTTAGCGTCTAATTTGCCCAAATCTTTGTTTACAAGCGCTACGGCTTTTTTAAGATATGAGAAAGCTCTAGTTATCTCATAAGGCATCGTCTCTTCGCCGATAGCGAAATTTTCTATTGATCTTTGAGTTTGTGCAGCCCAATAAGCATCTATTGGAACCTCTATTTCACCCATTGTGTCTTTTTCTATACGCGTATTCAATTTACTCTCCTTTGTTAAAAAAATTATTTTTATTTAATGTGTCAATCAGCGTTCTAACAGACTCGCATGAGTTCTTAAACATCTCTTTTTCTGCATCGTCCAAAGCTACTTCAATAATTTTTTCAGCACCATTGGCTCCCAGCATAACAGGTACTCCGGATACTACATCAGAATAACCGTACTCGCCCTCTAGATAGACTGCGCACGGATGAATCTGTTTTGTATCTTTTAAAATCGCTTCAACCATTATTGTAGTTGATCTAGCAGGTGCATAATATGCAGAGCCTGTTTTAAGATGACCTACAATCTCTGCACCGCCGTTACGAGTGCGTGCTACAATTTCATTAATTTCGGCAGTAGTTAAAACATTACTAAGCGGAACACCGGCAACCGTAGAGTAACGCGGAAGCGGAACCATATCATCACCGTGACCGCCCATAACTGAAGCACGAATTTGACCGCCACCATATCCAAGCTTTTCCTGAATAAAACTAGCCATTCTTGAGCTATCTAATATTCCAGCCATTCCTATAACACGGCTTCTCTCAAATCCGCTCTCTTTTAGTGCAACATAAGTCATTGCATCTAGCGGGTTGGAAACCATAATTATAATTGAATCAGGAGAATATTTAGCGACACCTTCTATAACTTCTTTTGTTATTTCTGCATTAATCATAAGTAAATCATCGCGGCTCATACCGGGAAGTCTAGGACTTCCTGCGGTTACGACTACTACATCGCAGTTAGTAAAATCAGACATATCTTCAGCAACGCTTACTATCGTGTGACTTCTTACGGCTGCAGCAGCTTGACTCATATCAAGTGCTTTACCGCGAGCTACATCAATCTTGTTATCACGAAGAATTATTTCATGACAAGAACCAAGCATTGCTAGGGAGTATGCTACTGTTGCACCAACATTTCCAGCGCCGATTATCCCTACTCTTTTTCCTTGATTCATACGCACTCCTTGAAATAAAACATTATATTTAAAGACATTTTTGCCTTTTTTATAAAACTCACCAGTTACATAAAAAAAGAAAAAGCAAAGAGGAAAATCCTCTTTGCAGATTATAACTTAGATGCTGTCTATGATAGCATTTAGAGTTTTAGACGGTCTCATTGCTGCTTCGGCTTTTGCATCATTTGGATGGTAGTAACCGCCGATATCTTGAGCTTTACCTTCAATAGAAAGTAATTCTTCAATAATTTTAGCTTCATTTTCTTTAAGTGCTTTTGCTAGCGGAGCAAACTTAGCAGCCAATGCAGGACTGTTAGTTTGAGTAGCAAGAGCTTCCGCCCAAAACTGAGCTAAAAAGAAGTGAGAAGCTTTGTTATCCGGCTCGCCAGCTTTTCTTGATGGCTCTTTGTTGTTGTCAAGGTATGCATTATTTGCCTCGTCGAGCGCAGCAGTAACAACTTCAAGGTCTTTAGACTTATTTTTTTGTGCAATAAATCTTAAAGACTCTGCAAGTGCCAAAAATTCACCAAGTGAATCCCATCTTAGGTGACCCTCAGCTAAGAACTGGTCAACATGCTTAGGAGCTGATCCACCTGCGCCAGTCTCAAAAAGACCTCCACCAGCTAACAATGGAACTATTGAAAGCATCTTCGCAGATGTTCCAAGCTCTAAAATTGGGAAAAGGTCAGTTAAATAATCTCTTAAAACATTTCCTGTTACAGAGATAGCGTTTTGACCCTTTCTTACTAATTTAAGACTATATGCCATAGCTTTTTCAGGAGCTAAAATTTCAATAGTTAAACCTGAAGTATCGAAATCTTTAAGGTACTCATTTACTTTTTTAATCATGTTTGCATCATGCGCACGATTTTCATCTAACCAGAACACTGCCGGTTCACCTGTCAATCTTGCTCTTTCAACTGCTAATCTAACCCAGTCTTTAATTGGAATATCTTTAGTTCTAGACATTCTCCAAATATCACCCGCTTCAACATTGAATTCCATTAAAGTTGAACCATCAGTGTCAAGAACTTTTACAATACCATTTTCTGCTATTTCAAAAGTTGTAGGGTGAGAACCGTACTCTTCAGCTTTTTGTGCCATAAGTCCAACATTTGATACAGAACCCATTGTTGTAACATTAAACTGACCGTTTTTAACACAGTCATCAACACACTCTTTGTACATAGTTGCATAGCATCTATCTGGAATTACAGAAACACACTCTTGAACTTCACCCTTAGCATTCCACATTTTACCGCCGTCTCTTACCACAACCGGCATAGAAGCATCAATAATTACATCATTAGAAGCATGTAGATTTGTGATACCTTTATCTGAATCAACCATAGCAATGTTAGGTTGCGTAGCGTAAACATCCATAATTGCTTTTTCAATTTCAGCTTTTTTATCGGCAGGAAGCTTTGCTAATTTCTTATATAAATCACCAAGACCTAAATTAGAGTTAAATCCAATCTCTTTGAACTCTGTTGCATATTTTGCAAACACATCTTTGAAAAATACTTCAACAGCATGACCAAACATAATTGGGTCCGAAACTTTCATCATAGTTGCTTTAAGGTGAATAGACCATAAAACATCTTTAGCTTTTGCTTCTTCTATTGTTTGAGCCAAGAAAGTTCTTAACGCTTTTTTAGACATAAAAGTACCGTCTAAAACTTCTTTATCTACCGCATTAATCTCTTTAAGAAGCTTACCGTTAAGCTCGATTCTTACTTTGCCATCACCTTTTTTAACAACTGATTTCTCATTTGCATAGAAATCACCACTATTCATGTGAGAAACATAAGTTTTTGAATTTTGAGAAAATGCTCTTAATTTATGCGGGTTTTTCTTAGCGAAGTTTTTAACTGCAAGAGCTGCTCTTCTATCTGAATTACCCTCACGAAGAACTGGGTTTACGGCTGAACCTAAACATGTAGAGTACTTCTCTTTAATCGCTTCTTCTTCAGCATTTTTTGGAGCTTCTGGAAAATCTGGTAATTTATAACCTTGAGCTTGAAGCTCAGCAATACACTCTTTAAGTTGTGGAACTGAAGCAGAAATATTTGGTAACTTTATAATATTACCATCTGGTTGTTGCACAACAGTACCTAAGTAAGCCAATTCGTCTGCGATTTTTTGATCGTCTGTTAAGAATTCCGGAAAAGTTGCAATAACCCTGCCTGCAAGAGATATGTCTCTTGTCTCTACCTCTACGCCTGCTGCCTGTGTAAAAGCATTTACGATTGGTAAAAGCGAATAAGTTGCTAAAGCTGGTGCTTCATCTATTTTTGACCAAATAATTTTTGACATCTTCTTGTCCTTGGTTAATATTTTATATCTCTGCAATAAGGTAATATTTATTGCAAAAACTTACAAAATGTATATTACCATTTAAGATAAATAATATACGGTTACATTGCCAAACTATTTACTTTTATTTTATATATGTTTCATTTAGTAGCACGCTTTATATTGGTTAAATGTGTAGAATAGTTACATGTGAAATCATGACTTCCATTCTTTGATTTCATAAAATAGAGATGATTGCTCTCCGCCGGAAAAATTGCAGCTTTTATTGCATCAAAGCTTACATTGCAAACCGGAGCCGGCGGAATACCGCTGTACAGGTATGTGTTGTATGCTGACTTATCCTCTTTTATCATACTTGAAGTAACTTTTACATGTGAATATTTACCATAATTTAGAGTTCCGTCCATCTGCAGTTTCATACCTTTTTTAATTCTGTTTTGTATAACTGAACTTACTAACGGCATCTCTTTTATTGATGCGGATTCTTTCTGTATTATTGATGCAACTGTTACATAATGAAACAACTTCTTTTCATTGTATGTTCCAAAAATTTTCTGCGATATATTTATCATTTGAGACAGTGATTCTTTCAACAAAATTTTAATTACCATTTTCTCAGTTATGCCGATTGGCAACATATAAGTATTTGGTACAAACGCTCCTTCTGGCCAGCTAGACTGCAACTCATACTCTTTTTGCAATATATCTCTATTTAAATTGAGTTGTTGCGCCAATTGATCAAGGAAAATATAGGTTGTTTCGCCAGGTATTAGCGTTATGCTTTGCAGAGCTGCTTTAGCGGTTGTAAGCTTATAAAGAAAATCACCCCTGCTGTTTAGTGTTGTTCCTATATTAATCCATCCGCTTTGGGGAGAACCTATTATTCTTAGCAAGAATGCGTCAAGTTTGCTTACATTGTAATTTTTATTATGCAATTGTGTTATAATCTTGCTTATAGAACCTTCAGGAATGTATATCACTTTAGGGGAATTTACAGGCTGATTTAGGTAATACATGAACGACAATATAATTATTAATACAATTTCAAAAATCCATTTTATGATCATCAGTGTTCTATCATTCATGTTTTTAATACTATTGACTATGTTTATATTTTTAAAAAATGGGGTATATATAGAAGACATCTCGCTCCAAAACATTAAAGTTAAGAAATTATACATTAAATGGGATGAAAAAATAAGCGTACTGATTGAAGAAATTGGTGTTGCAGAAAAAGAAAATGATAACCACCCAGATGTAGATTATGAAAAAATTATAAAAAAGGTTAAAAATAGCCTTACATACTCAAAATGGTTTAAAGAGATAGTAGTTGAAAAAATATCTTACAAAGAGATAAGAGGTGCTTTTAAATACGCCGAGAACGAAAAAGGGTTTATAAATATATCTTCTGCAAATTTTATTTTAAATGGTTCACTCTACTCAAACAGTGGTCTATTTCATATAAGTATAGATAAATTTACAATTACAAATAAAAATACAGAAATTGGCGGAGATATTCTCTTTAGCATAAAAGACGAATTAGAGTTAACGGCGGCACTCGACATACAAACAGTGAGCGATACAAAACTAAATCTATATGCACATAGCAATAAAGAGAAATTATTATATGTATTAGAGTCCAATGAAAGCATAAAAGATACAAGGCAAATTGTAGATTTGTTCAATGTTGACCCAAAGGCTAAGTATTGGATGTATGATGCCATAAAGATGTCAAGTTTATCAATTGGCACATTTTATGGCTGGCTTGAGTACAAAAACATTGATAAAGCATATTTAAATCTGCATGTAAAAGCAGTAGCAAATGATTTAAACTATACTTATGATGAAAAAGTGGATTCAGTTCGCACCAAGAGCACTGATTTAGAATTTAAAGATGGTGTGTTATATATAAGACCGCAAGAAGCGTACTCATATGATTTTTTTCTCGATAAAAGCTGGTTGAAGATAGATTTTTCAAAAAAAGAGGAACTTTTAACGCTTTACTTGCTTTTTGAGGGTCAAGCAAATAAAAATTTACTGCATCTGCTTGATAGATATGAGATAAAACTCCCTTTTATTCAAACAAAAGGCTCGATAGATGCAAACCTGAGATTAGATATAAATTTAATAACAACAGATGTTGAGGCTATCGGGGATTTTTATGCAAAAGAGGCACAAATTAATTATTTAGACCTCGACATAGATATACTTGATGCACATATTTTTATAAAAAACTCTGATGTAAAAGTTCAAAATATGGTTGCAAAATATAAAGATATTGCCTCTTCACATGTAGATTTGGATTTTCATGCAAAAGAATCAAAAGGAAAACTTACTTTTAAGTTTGATGGCATAGAATTTGAAGATAATAATTTATCACTTATAAATAACAACAAACCGCTGGCTGCTGTTTATATAATCACTCCAAATCAAGACTATATAACGGTGGATAAGTCCACATGGAAATTTAAAGAGCAGACTCTCTCAGTAGGTGCTTTAAGCATACCATTTGATATAAATAATCTTACTGCCAAAGTTCCTGCAACCAGAGTGGAAGCTCCTAAATTTGTATCAGCGATTCTCTCAGGAGATATACTTTTAAAATCCAAAAAAGCAAATCTTGATATTAAATTGTTAAAGATAGACTATTTAGATATTGAACTAAATAAACCTGCTCCGATTTTAAATCTTGCATATGAAGAGAACAAGCTCTCTATATCTTCAAAAAATCCTATAAGTTTAACAATAGATGACAATAAACTAAATCTAGAAAATATAACCGTTGATGTCACACCTGATTTAATTGAACTAAAAGATTTAGCGTTGAATTATCAAAACATTATAAAATCAAAAATTAGCTCAAAGTATAATCTAAAAAACTCTACCGGTATTATAAATCTTCAAAATATAGAGTTTGCAGAGACTAACATGGGTGAAATTTTTAAAAATAGTCAAAACATGGAGCTTTTTATTCAAAACAAAAACAATAAAACTTCAATTAACTCCAAAGAGTTTGATTTTGAGTATTTAATAAGTGATGATGAGTGGATATTTAATATAAATTCAATAGAAAAAATAGCAAAAAATTCAAAAATTTTTCAAGATTACAACCTAACAAATGGTTATTTCGGGTTAAAGAAAAGCAAGGATAAAAAAAATATTATATTCTCTCTTAACACAGATTATAAATATAAAATTCTTGCAACAAAAAACAAACCTATAGATAGCTATGCGATAAATGGGGAGTTTAACACAAAAACAAAAGAAGTGCTTTTCAATGTAAACGATTCAGTGCGCGTAGAGATAAAAGATGATGTAAAAATCAAAGCAAACGACATAGGGATAAATATCGATGAGATTACAAACTTTTTTAATGATAGAAACAGTACAGACGAAGAAAAAAGTGATACAAAAGTATATATTGAAACAAAAAATTGCTATTTATACTTAAGTGAAAATAGACATGTTATCTCTGACACAATTAATTTTAGATATATAAATGAGGTTTTATCCGGCGAACTTGCACACAAAGACGGTAGAGCAGTTTTTAATCTAAAAGATAGTAAATTTCATCTTTATGGAGAAAATTTTAATGATGAGTTTATGGAAAAATTATTTTTTCTTTCAAAATTCAAAGGCGGCTTTTTAGAGTTCTATATTAACGGCTTAATCAATGAATACGATGGTATGGTTTATATTAAGGATACGGTAATCCTTGATTATAAAATTTTAAACAATATTCTTGCTTTTGTTAATACTGTTCCATCGCTAGTTACATTTTCTCTTCCAGGATACAGCAAAAATGGAATTGAGGCAAAGAATGCATATATTAATTTTAAATTTAAAGATGATGTATATAAATTTAGTGATATTTATCTTAAATCAAAAGAGATAGAAATCGCTGGACTTGGGGAGGCTAGTATAGAAAAAAACACAATAGATTTAGATTTAAATCTAATAACAGGCTTAGGCAGTTCATTTTCAAAAATACCTCTACTCGGACAGATTTTAATGGGAAAAGAAAATATCTCTACCACATTGACGGTAACAGGTGCTCTTGATAATCCAGATGTAAATACTCAGATAGCAAAAGACATCGCCGTAGCACCGTTTAATATAATAAAAAGAACTTTTATGTATCCGTTTGAGTTATTTAAAAGCGAAGATAAATAACTCTACTCATTTCTAAGGACTGTTAAAATATCTACTTCACTTGCTTTTTTCGCCGGATAAAAAGATGAAATTATAACTATCACAAACGCTCCAAAAACAATAAGTATAAAATCCTTAACGCTCAAATCCAAAGGCAGTGTTGATGTTGGATATACATCTTTTGGCAAATGAACTATATCAAATGTGCTTAGTATCCATAAACCGCTCATACCTAAAGCAACTCCAGCCAGAATTCCGCTTGTTCCTATAACGATACCAAGATATAAAAAAACTTTTTTAATCTCTGCCGGTGTAGCCCCCAAAGACAAAAGCAGTGCTATCTCACTTCTTCTATTCATTACAGTCATTAAAAGTGAAGATATAATATTTATAGCTGCTATTAAAATTATAAGCATTAACACAATAAAAAGAGATGCTTTTTCTAGCTCTAGTGCTGCAAAAAAGTTTACATTATCTTCCCACCACCCTTTTATAGATACACTCTCTGGAAGAAACTTTTTGATTTTAAGTATATCAGATTGAGGATCAGCAGAAAAAATATGAATTCCGCTATATTGGTTACTAGGCAGATTTAGCATTGTTTGAAGTGATGAGAGCGTTGTATAACTGTAAGCTTTATCATAGGCAGAGAGTCCTGAGTCAAAAACGCCTTTAACATTAAATCTTTTAATTTTTGGGGTAACGCTCATTCCGCCAGGCTCTACATGTGTAAATATATACATCAGTTTATCATCATCAAAAAGAGCGAATTCCTCTTTTAATGTCTTACCTATCAATACATCAAATTTATTAAATTCATTTTTTTGTATTGTTTCATTTAAAACACTGTTTACCTTGGCTTCACTCTCAAAATCAACACCGAATATATATCCGCCCTCAAGCATTGAACCATTTCTTGCCATAATAGCCGACTGAACATATGGACTAAAGCTTAGCTTTGGAAATTCTGACTCAAGAGTTAAGAGCAGATTTTCATCAACAGATCCATAAAATTTTGGGATAATAGTCAGAGGATAGTTCATTATGGTCAATTTCTTTTTGAACTCATTGTCAAAACCATTCATAAGCGCCATAGCTATTAAAAGTACCATTACACCAAGTGATATGCCTAAAAATGCCAACAGCGCAGATAAAAATATAAATGGCTGCTCTTTGTCAAATCGTAAAAATCTTTTTACTAAATATGGGACGATTGATGTTTTCAAGAAGCGAAAATACCTTTTTTAGGACCGCTTTTGCCACAGCAAAGCTTATATTTTTTACCGCTTCCACATGTACAAAGATCATTTCTAGAAACTTTTTTTGCTGCAGTGTTCTCTTCATTTTGATAAAGATTAAACTGAATCGCAGCTTCATTAATTTTTCTCTGTATATCTAATTGCTCAGCGATTCTTTTAGCCTCTTCTTCAGGATTTTGAACTCTAAATTGAATAATTTGAAGTGTTTTGATTGTGTTAAATTTAATATCTGCAACCAACTCCGTGAAAAGGTTAAAACTCTCCTTTTTATATTCAACCAATGGGTCTTTTTGATTATAAGCTCTTAGTCTAATTCCTGTTTTCATATTATCCATTGCGTAAAGATGCTCTCTCCAAGCACTATCAAGCTCTTTTAAGTAGAGTTCACGCTCTATTTCACTGCTTATACCATCATCAAGTACACTCATCTTGCTATCGTAAGCTTTTTTAACATTTTCAATTACTGCGCTTAGTAACTCTTTATACTCGTAAGAAGAAAAATCAGCTGCATTCAACTCTAAATTTATCTCTTCATGAAGGAGTTTGAAAACTTTATCTAAATTGAAATCCTCTTTTACTCCGCCACTAAAAATACCGGAATTATTTAAAATATGCTCAATATATTCAGCTCTAATCTCATTAATCTTTGATGAAATATCAAACTCGGTATCAAGCAATTGATTTCTAAATTTGTAAACTATTTTTCTCTGTTCATTTGCAACATCATCATACTCAACAATCTGCTTTCTACCCTCATAGTGCATATTTTCGACTTTTTTCTGAGCTTTTTCAACAGCCCTTGTAACCATTTTTGACTCAATGTATTCGCCATCTTCAACGCCAAGTCTTTCCATAATACTTTTAATCTTATCGCTTCCAAAAATTCGAAGAAGGTTATCTTCAAGCGATAGGTAAAACTGAGTTGTTCCTGTGTCACCTTGACGCCCGCTTCTTCCACGGAGCTGATTGTCAATACGGCGGTTTTCATGTCTCTCTGTTCCAACGATGTAAAGACCGCCAAGAGCTCTTACTTCATCATTAACTTTAATATCAACACCGCGTCCAGCCATATTAGTAGCAATTGTTACGGCACCTTTGGAACCGGCATTTTTAATAATCTCGCCCTCTTGTGCGTGATTTTTAGCATTTAAAACAGTATGAGCTATCTTCTCTTTTTTTAGCACTTCGTGCAAAATCTCTGATTTTTCAATTGAAGCAGTACCAATTAAAACAGGCTGACCTGTTGTTGAGAGTTTTTTTATTGTATTTATTACGGCTTCAAACTTCTCTTTTTCTGTTTTGTAAATTAAATCGTTTAAATCTTTTCTTAAAATAGGTATATTTGTCGGTATTGAGATAACATCAAGAGAGTATATTTGAGAAAATTCAGATGCTTCTGTCTGTGCAGTTCCCGTCATACCTGCCAATTTATCATACATCCTAAAATAGTTTTGGAATGTTATATCGGCTAGAGTTTGTGTCTCTTCTTTTATCTCAACACCCTCTTTTGCTTCAAGTGCTTGATGCAGACCTTCTGAAAAACGACGACCTTCACTCAAACGACCCGTAAACTCGTCTACAATTACTACTTCATCATTGTTTACTACATAATCAACATCTTTTTCAAAAAGATAGTTTGCTTTTAAGGCTTGGTCAAGAATATGTGAAAGTGAAGCATTTTCAGGGCTATAAAGATTTTCAACCTTAAACAGCTCCTCCGCTCTTGTTATACCGTCTTCCGTAAGTAGAACTGTTCTATCTTTCTCATCAACACTAAAGTGCTCATCTCTAACCAATTTAAGAGCAATACTGTTTGCATCTGTAAAATCTCTAAGCGTTCTGTTTGTTGGACCAGAGATAATCAACGGTGTTCTAGCTTCATCGATTAAAATACTATCAACTTCATCAACAATAACGAAGTTATGACCTCTTTGAACCATATTGTCGCGAGAGTAACTCATATTGTCTCTTAGGTAATCAAATCCAAACTCATTATTTGTTCCATAAGTTATATCAGCGCTATAAACTTCTCTTTTTTCAGAAGGATCACGCATACTGTCTAAAATAACACCTACGCTAAATCCCAGAAACTCATACAAAGGACGCATCTCGTTACCATCTCTTGAAGCCAAGTAGTCATTTACAGTTACGAGATGTACACCTTTACCGCTAATCGCATTTAGAACAATCGGCAAAGTAGCAACAAGTGTTTTGCCCTCGCCTGTTTTCATTTCTGCAATTTTTCCTTCATGTAAAACAATTCCGCCGATTAACTGAACATCAAAGTGCCTCATATTTAGAGTTCTAACACTAGCTTCTCTAGTTATTGCAAATGAGTCTGCTAAAACATCGTCTAAACTCTTGCTGCCGGACAAAACACTCTTTTTAAGCTCTGCAAACGCAGCTCTTAACTCATCATCATTTAAAGCCTTATATTTGCTCTCTAAACCATTTATATTACTAACAATTTTATTATATCTTTTTAACTCTCGATCATTTGTAGTACCAAATATACGACCTAATAACGCTTGTAGCATACGCAACCTTATGATAGACAAGCGCACTTTTTAATACACCAGTCACTGAAATTGTTTTTATTTTATCATACATATAGTAATAATTTGCATAAATTATAAAATGATTTTTAAAAAAAACAATACTAAATAATATGTAAACAATCCCTTAGATATAATTTTTAAAAAAAAGGATAAAAGTGAAACATTTTTTTTTACTTATGTCAATAAACATAGCGCTGTTTGCATCGCTTGAAGAGATAACTTCATTTGAAGCAGACTTCACGCAAAGCATAACAGATGAAAAAAACAAAACGATAAATTATAATGGTCATATTGTAGCTTCAAAACCGCAAAATGCAAGATGGAGTTATTTTAAACCTGTTAAAAAAGAGGTTTATATAAATAATTTTGATGTGACAATCGTTGAACCTGAGATTGAACAGGTAATTATTAGAAAAATTGAATCAAATTTTGATTTTTTTAAGATGATATCTAAAGCTAAAAAAATTGAAGAAAACAAGTATTTAGCACACTATAAAGACTCAAAATTTACTATAATCAAAAAAGGCGCTCTAATAGAATCAATCTCATATTTAGATGAGTTTGAGAATAGAGTTAAGATAATTTTCAAAAATCAAAAGCAAAATCAAAAGATAAATGAAGCTGTTTTTAGACCTTTTTTTCCTCTAGAGTTTGACATTATTAGGGATTAAGAGTTGCTATTTCCACTCTGTTTCGTCCACCGTTTTTAGCTCTATATAATGCTTGGTCTGTCATCTTATATA
The DNA here is from genome assembly GCA_942493175.1 of Sulfurimonadaceae bacterium. Classification (GTDB taxonomy): domain Bacteria; phylum Campylobacterota; class Campylobacteria; order Campylobacterales; family Sulfurimonadaceae; genus Sulfurimonas. The sequence goes on along the minus strand of OW818672.1, from coordinate 1,156,888 downwards.
TCTCATCAATCTCCATTGAACACTCTCTTGGTATAAAAGAGAGTCCTATTGAAATAGAGACATATTTTGAGACACTGCTTGCACTATGCTCAATCTTTAGCTCTTCAATACTTTTTTTCATAGAAACAGCCCGCTCAAATGCGTTTTTTTGGTTATTAGAATAAAAAGATATAGCGAACTCCTCTCCGCCCAATCGATAAACATAATCATTTGCCCGTTTAAAAAATAATTTCATCTCGCTAGATATAGATTTTAAAACTTCATCGCCCTTTTGATGTCCATAAAAGTCGTTATACTGCTTAAAATAGTCAATATCTATAATCAATAAAACCAAATTTTTATTTTCTCGTTTTGAGATTTTATGTTCTTTAGCAAAATTTAAATCAAAAAAGCGTCTGTTGTATAAACCGGTCAAAGCGTCCGTAATGGAGTACTCCTCGATTTTTTTCTTATCCGTTATATCTTGAAGTATTGCGGAGAAGCCAAGAATATTGCTATATCTGTCAACCTGCGGAGTAATTGCTATATCTACCCAGTACTCTTTAGAACTTTTATTTAAATTTTTTATTTCGCCTTTGAAGATTTTCCCGCCGTTTATGGTTTCCCACATATTTTTATAAAACTCTTTTGGAGTATCGGGATGCGAAACTATAGAGTGTGATTTTCCTATAATCTCTTTTTTTGAATAGCCAGAAATCTTTGTAAAAGCATCGCTTACATCTGTAATGATTCCTTTGGTGTTTGTTTTTGAGGTAATTACATATTTGTCAATCAGCTCTATATATTTTTTGTTGGTATCAAGATATTTTGCATCGCGCAAGAATCCGATAATCATATCTATGAAATATTGGAAATCCTCATTGTGCACAATCTCGTTTTTTTGTATAAACCCGAGCTGTAAAACACCAAAAATTTTATCATAGCTTATCAGTGGAATTGTGCATATGTTTGATGGCTGTATAGTTATTGATTCTATATTAAAATAGTTTTTTTTCTCATCGCTAACTTCTGTATAGATATATTTCTTTTGGACGGCAACTTCGCCTATTATCCCCTCTCCAAGCTCTACAATGGGCTTCATCTCATTTGTTGCATATGAAGATGCAAGATAGAGCTTATTATTCTCCTCGTTAAAAAGATATATTGCTCCTTGAACAATATTGAATTTATTGGCGAAAAAATAGAGTGAAGATGATGATATCTCTTCAATTGTTTTACATTTTTCTAAATCATTTTTTAGTTTAATAATTGATGTCAGATTATTTTTTATCTTTTTTTCACTGCGGGTATAAAGCATATAGCTTCTTACCATTGAAAAAATAGTTACGAATATGAACAGAACAACAAATGCGCCTATAACTATTCCGTATAGTTTAGCCTTTTTTAATTCATCTGATTTTTTGTTTAATTTTTGATTTAAAAACTCTGCATTAGTACTGTATAACACAAACATTTTATCAATTACATTCGTAGATATTGTAAAAAATTCCAGTGCATCAATATCAATTTCAGCAGAAATAACAGTTTTTTTAACATACTCTTGCATCTTTTTTGTTTCGCCATTTACATTCTCTAGCAGAGATAACAATCTTGTTTTTTCAATCTCGTCATGTATTTCATTTATTGTTTTAAATATCTGATTTGTATGCTCCTCGCAGAGCAGGCAGTTACTTTGGATTGAGTATCTAAGCTCTGCATCAGTTGAGTTGTCTAAAATAGCCTTTGTTGTTTTAGCTCTGATTTTGCCTGTAATTTCTATTAGATTTGGCAGATGCTTAAGCATGATTTCTATTAAAAAATATTTGTCGCTGTCGGATTCCAGCAGCAGTTTAGATTTAAACCCAATATAGTACATTTTCTCTTTTAGCTGCTCTATAATGTATGTATATTTTTCGTAAAAAATAGTTTTGTCACCATCTGCAGCTTGCAGCAAATTTTCAATTTCATTAATTATATGATTATAATCATTATCATAAAGTTCTGGGTAAAGTGTGCTGAAATTTTTAATAATTTGCATATCTTTTCTAACATCTGCTTTTATTAACTCAACGCTGTTTTTTATATTATTATAGTTTGATTGACCGATAGAAATCTCATCAAACTGACTATAACCTCTTAATTTTTGAATTTTTAATATAAATTTTTGAATTTTTTGTGCAAATTCGACACCATCAATTTTATATTTTGTTTTTTCTATCTGTTCATTATAGTTAGTTACAAAATTATTAAATAAAAATAGCGTTCCGCCGATTAAAAATAAAATTAGTACGGCAAATTTGTATATTTTTTGCATTAATATCTAACCTGAGAAGTAAATTTTAGACATTCTAGCAGAAGAAAATAAAATAGCTATTGCGGTTTTAATGTAAAAGGGATTTTTTAAAGAGAGTGCAGAAAAGGCATATACCCTTTCTGCACTATTTACACTATACAGCTTTAATTGTAACGCCGTATTTCTCTTCAGCTACAGTTCGTGGCTCAAGCTTATAGTTTGCGATTTCATTGAAATTTAAGTACTTGTAAACATCATCTGTTTTACCTGCAAGTTTTTGTGGAACGATACTCATATACTCTTTTACGGTTGGAATATGTCCTAGCTTAGAACATACCGCAGCAAGCTCAGCAGAACCTAAATATACTTGAGTACCTTTACCTAAACGGTTGTCGAAGTTACGCGTAGAAGTTGAAAATACCGTTGCACCTTCACGCGAACTTGCCTGATTACCCATACAAAGTGAACATCCAGGAACCTCAGTGCGTGCACCGATAGCGCCATACACTTCGTAGTAACCTTCGTTGATTAACTGCTGCTCATCCATACGAGTCGGTGGAACAATCCAGAATTTCTCAACAGCAACTTTACCTTCACCGCGCATTACTTCACCGGCCGCACGATAGTGACCTATGTTAGTCATACAGCTTCCTAAAAATACTTCATCAATTTTTTCACCTGCAACTTCACTTAAAAGTTTTACATTATCAGGATCATTAGGACATGCTAAAATCGGCTCCGTTACTTCGTTAAGATTGATTTCGATAACAGCTGCATACTCTGCATCAGCATCCGGCTGCATCAATGAAGGCTTAGCCAACCACTCTCTCATCTTATCCGCACGGCGCTGTAGTGTTCGTGCATCTTGATAACCATCTTTTATCATTGATTCAATCAAAGTAATGTTTGATTTTAAGTATTCAATTACAGGTTCATTATTTAGCAGAACAGTACATGCAGCAGCAGAACGCTCTGCAGACGCATCTGAAAGCTCAAATGCTTGCTCGGCTTTAAGATTTGGCAAACCCTCTATCTCTAAAATTCGTCCATTGAAAATGTTTTTCTTACCCTTCTTCTCAACAGTCAAAAGCCCCTTTTTTATTGCATAGTAAGGAATAGCATTAACAAGGTCACGAAGAGTGATACCAGGTTGTAGCTCACCACTAAAACGAACAAGAACAGATTCCGGCATAGTAAGAGGCATAGAACCGGTTACTGCAGCAAAAGCAACTATTCCCGAACCGCCAGGAAAAGAGATACCTATCGGGAAACGCGTATGGCTGTCTGCACCAGTACCAACCGTATCCGGAAGAGTCAAGCGATTTAACCAAGAGTGGATAACGCCATCACCAGGACGAAGAGCAACACCAGAACGGTTAGAGATAAAATCAGGAAGCGTATGGTGCATTACAACATCTGAAGGTTTTGGGTATGCTGCTGTGTGACAAAAAGACTGCATTACCAAATCAGCTGAGAAACCTAAAGCTGCAAGCTCTTTAATCTCATCACGTGTCATAGGACCGGTCGTATCTTGAGAACCAACAGTTGCTGTCACAGGCTCAACATACATACCTGGGCGAACACCGCCCATACCACAAGCACGTCCAACCATTTTTTGAGCTAAAGTATAACCTTTACCGCTATCAGCCGGTTGCTCTGCTGTTAAGAATATATCAGTTGCACCAAGACCAAGAACACCACGAGCTTTAGAAGTAAGACCGCGACCGATAATCAATGGAATACGACCACCTGCTCTAACTTCGTCTGTTATAGTGTTTGGGTTTAGTTTAAATGTAGCGATACATTTGCCATTTTTATGAGCCTCACCCTTGTATGGGTAAATCGTTACAACATCACCCGTTTCCATCGCAGTTACATCCATCTCTAGCGGTAATGCACCTGAATCTTCACATGTAGCGAAGAAAATTGGAGCAATAATACCTCCGATAACAACACCGCCGGTACGCTTGTTTGGAACACCTGGGATATCTTCACCCATGTGCCACTGAACAGAGTTTACACCTGATTTACGGCTAGATCCAGTACCAACGACATCGCCGACATAAGCAATTGGGTTACCAGATTCTTTTAGCTTAGCGATAGTTGCAATTGGATTTTCCATTTTAGAAACAAGCATAGAGTTCGCATGAAGAGGAATATCAGAACGAGTAAATGCTTCAGAAGCTGGGGATAGGTCATCTGTATTAGTCTCACCAGGAACTTTGTATACAGTTACAGTGATTTTTTCTGCTAAAGCCGGTGTAGAAGTAAACCACTCTGCATTTGCCCAAGAAGTCATAACTTCAGTTGCGTGCGCATTGCCAGACTTGTGTAACTCTTCTACATCATTAAATGCATCGTAAACAAGCAAAGTATTTTTTAATGCTGCTTTTGCAGCTTCAACAACATCTTTGTTTGCAGATGTTAAACAATCGATAATAGGCTTAACATTGTACCCGCCAAGCATCATTCCCATGATTTCAACTGCTTGTGCAGGAGAGATGCCTTTAACTGTTACTTTTTCGAATGCAACATCATTTAAAAAAGCAGCTTTTACATATGCAGCGTCATCAACACCCGGAGATACACGGTTTGTAATAAGGTCTACTAACTCATCTGTACAGTTGCTTTTGATTAATTCAATTACTTCTGCAGTTTGTTCAGCCGTAAGTGGCAATGGTGGTACACCAAGTGCCTCTCTCTTGGTAATATGTGCTTTATACTCTTCTATAAACGCCATTGTCATTCCTGTTTGTAAAATTTAATTGGATTATAACTAAATAAAGAAACGCAAAAAACAGTATGTTACTATATGAAACAAAAGCTATCTATTTTGTTTTAAAAATGTTTATTTTAGTAACACTATAATTCTCTAAATTTCAATTCTGCTTCTACTGTATCTCTATCTTTGCCACTATAGTTACTTTTTAGCCATATTAAGTATGAGTCTGGAATATCACAATAGAGCATCCCTTTATATTTTCCAAATTCAACTCTCTCTCTTTGCTGCACATTCAAGCTCTTCTCTTCGCATACCGCATCAACAGAACTGTTTTCAATTAATGATAAAAATTCACTAAATTCCAATCTCTTTTGGATTGTAAATGTATATGTGCCAAAATCGAAGATACCTTTTCTTGTCCTTACAAAAGCCTCAATATCCTGTATTTGAGCAACTGATAACTGCTCTAAATTTTCTACATACACGCTAATGGAGTTTGAATATTTGGTAAAAATAAAATGTGCTTTAGCCATTATAAAATTTCACGAATTCCTTTGGAGTTTGGAGCAGACAAAATACCTTCATTTTCTAGTTGTTCGATAAGTCTTGCAGATTTGTTATACCCGATTTGCAACTTTCTTTGTAAATATGAGATTGAAGTTTTTCTATCCGTTAAAATAACATTTCTTGCTTCATCAAAAAGTGGGTCTAGCTCTTCATATGTATCATTTGACGAGTAGCTGTTTTCGTTCTCTTCAACCAAGAAACTTTTATTGTAGTTAGGTGCTCTTTGCGATTTGATGAAGTTGACTATTTTTTCTATCTCTTCTTCCGTACTCCAAGGCGCATGAAGACGAACCAAACCTGTTGAACCAGGAGGAGTAAAGAGCATATCGCCTTTGCCAAGCAGCGACTCTGCACCCTGCTGGTCTAAAATAATTTTACTATCTATTCTTTGACCTACCCTATACGATATACGAGACGGTAAATTTGCTTTAATAAGCCCAGTTACAACATCAACGGAGGGTCTTTGCGTTGCTACAACAAGATGTATTCCCGAAGCTCTTGCCATTTGAGCAAGTCTTGCAATGGAGTGTTCAACATCTTTTCCGCTTGTCATCATCAAGTCAGCCAACTCGTCTATAATTACAACAATGTAAGGCAGATGTTCACCTCCCTCTTTTTTGACTTTTTCATTATAGTTTTCTATATTTTTTGTTCTATTTTCACTCATAAGCCCATATCTGCGTTCCATCTCAAAAACCATATTATTAAGAGCAACAATCGCCTGTTTCGGCTTTGTTATAACAGGAGTTAAGAGATGCGGAATGTCATTGTAAATTGAAAATTCAAGCATTTTAGGGTCAATCATAAGAAGTCTGAGTTGGTCAGGAGAATTTTTATATAAAAGTGAAAGTATCATAGCATTAATACCGACACTCTTACCGCTTCCGGTCGTTCCTGCTATAAGGAGGTGCGGAAGTTTTTTAAGGTCGGTTATAAAAGGTTTGCCGACGATATCTTTACCTAAAACGATTGTTAGAGGCGAAGAGGACTCTTTAAACAATTTGCTATCGAGTAAATCTCTTAGGTAAATAGTATCTACGGTTGCGTTTGGTATCTCGATACCTACAACATCTTTTCCTGGGATTGGAGCTTGAATACGGATGCTTTCCGCACTTAGCGCCATTGCCAAGTCATCTTGAAGATTTAAAATCCTTGAAACTTTTACATTTGCGGCAGGCTTAAACTCAAAAGTTGACACAACGGGACCTGCATAAGTTCTTACGACATCACCATCAATCTTAAAATGTGCCAATTTTTCTATAAGAAATTTTATCTTTCCATCTAACTCACTCTCGTCTACGCTGTGAGCTTTATTGTTTGGCTTTTGTAAAAAATCAACCGATGGTAAAGTAAAATTTTTGGGTTTTTCGACCTCTCCTTTTTCTATTGAAGCAAGCAGTTTTGCATTCTCTTCAAGCTCATCAACTACGATTGCATTCTTTTGCTCTTTTATATCGTGAACTAGCTCTAAAATATTATGTTGATTTGTTTTTGGAAAATCTTCTTCTCTTCTAAGATAAGCCGGTTTATCAATTTCGCTCTCCGGCTCATTGTTTGTTTGTTTTAATGGCGGAAGTGTAACTTTTCTCTCTTTCTCTTTCTCTACATGTAAATTTTCAGCATTAATGTTGCTGTTTTTTATATTAGAATTTTTTTTTGTAGTAGAATTTGCACTTTTAGCTGTTATCTCTTTAAAATTTTTATACAAGATATCAACCATTTCATGGGCACTTTTGTCAAAAATAATAACCATAGAAACCAAAGTAATAATAAGCCAGAATGTCCAAAGCCCAAATAAACCGATAAACGGAGATAAAAAATCCACAAAACCGGCACCCATCTCTCCTCTAAAATCACCCGCAACAATTATCGCTTGTGATATTAAAAAAGAGAAGAAAATTAAAAACGAGGCTATTGTTAACTCTAAATTTCTAATATCTAGAGCACTCTTTTTATAAAATAGATAAAGCGGGATTAGAGAGGCAAAAATATATGCATATGAGATATAACCGAAATATTTATGATTGTATGTAGCAAAAACAGCGCCATAGCTTCCCATTAAAGCAGTGTCACCAAAAACTGTTGCAAATCCAAGATAGATTAGCAAACCAAAACTTATTATAAATAGAGTATCTCTCAAACTACAACTTCCTTTTTCGTAACGATAGGAAATTATAGCCAAAAGTGTTCCACAAAGGCTATTTTATAAATAGTTAATTAGGCTTAGCTGTGAAATTTTACCGACAGTTGAGAGCATTGCTTGATAATTTGTATTTAACTGTGCCAAAGTTAATGAAGCTTCAGCCAAATCAGTATCAATTACAGAAGACCTTAAACTCATTGAGCTTATTTCCAAAAGTTCTGTTCTTTGTAGTGATGTATTTAATGCGTTAGTTTGTGCACCGACTTTAGAATGTGATCTAAAAACATGGTCTTGAAGGTCATCCATCATAGCAACGGCATTTTCAATACCTACATTTCTAACATCACCTGAACTACTATCCGGATAGAGTTTATAGTTTTCAACCGCGGTAATCATCTCATCAAGTGTTTTAAAAAAATCTGTTTTTGGATCTCGCACTGTAATTGCGTTATTGGTATTAAAAGTTACAACCGAAGCAGGAGCTGTAAAATCACCGCTGTTTGAGTCATACAGTGCAATTCTTGCACTTGTATTGCCACTATTTATCTCTTCAAAACCTATTTTTCCATCATGGCTTAAAAATGTTCTTCCTTTGAGGTCGGCTGTATCAATGGCGCTGTCATACTGAGCTGATGAACCGGGAGCTGCTGCAGGAAGATTACCTGTTACAACCATATTTATAACATCCATAAGCTGTTTATATGTCATCTCATCGGCATCGACTGCAGCTCTTGGTGATGCAACATTAAAAATATTGTATGTATTGCCGCCCACCGTGAAAGTTGAACCTACGGTAGCAAAATCTATTTGCGCGCTGTATGGATTTCCGTTAACATCAATTCCCTCTAAATTTAAAGATTTTCCATCTAAAGTTGCACCTGATGCCACTTCTGAAAGCTTAGTAGAAGGTGTTGCAAATGCATTTGTATCTTTTATAATTTGAGAAACATTGGATGACAACCTAGCACCATCAACGGAAAATTGTGTTCTGTCATAAATAGTGCCTTCAATAATATTAGTTACTGCGACACTATCTGCTGATACTAATGACGATTTTATAAACTCTTTTACATGCAAATTTGGATTTGTTGCTGTTGAAGTAGCAAGCATTATTTTATCAAAGTTCGTCTCACCAACACCCAAATCATCTATATTTGTAACATTAGCTGCTGCACCACCGCTTAAATCAGTTGCTCCAACCATATGAAAATCTATTTTACTTGAGCCTTGAATTTTATCTTTTATTACAATTTGCCCATTTGAGTTCATATTGACATTAACAATTTTCAAATCAGGAGTATTGCCATAAAGGTTACCTATTTGATTTAAAAGAGCATCTACGCTATCATCATCGCTCATTTGAATTTTTTGCTTAAATGATGTGCCGTCGCTTGTCGTTCCATTAATATAGAAAAAGTGTTTTGGATTTCCAACATCAACTACATTATCAGCATCTCCCATTAGCTCACGAATAGTGCTGCTTGAGCTTACCGAACCGTTGCTACCGCTATAGCCGACTTGTTGCAGAGCAGGATATTTGGCAATAAGATTTTCTTCAACAACATTTGTCGTCACTTCCCTTCTTACAAGCTTCTTTTCTCCAAGAAAAAGCTCATCACCGCTAATGTTATATTGCTGCGAAGTTTTTGAACCGGTAAAAGCTTTTAACAAAGCATCATTACCCATATAGGTACCATCATCGGCTATCGGCTTAACATCCACCGCAGAACCTGAAAATAGATACTGCCCGTTTATTGACGTATTTGCTAAACTTTTAAAATGTTCTTCTGTTGATCTCAACTCTTGAGCTATCGCATCAAGCGACAAATCACTATTTGTCCCATTTGCAGCGTTTACAAAGAGTGTTCTCATTCGATTCATAGAAGTTTCAAATTCACTTAGTACCGCATCTGTTTGGTCAGAGAGTTTAAAAGCGCTTTGTGTGCTGCTTTTTATCTGCCCTAGCACCGCAATCTCATTATCTAGTCTCATTGTTTTAGTAAATACACCTATATCTTCATGTGCATACTGAATCTTTAATCCTGATGCTATTTGCTTGTTTACATCAAAAAGATTTTTGCTCAATAGGGCATTATTATCACCGTATATATTTTTATAATACATGTTACTAGTAATTCTCACGACACACCTCCACCTATTTTGTACGATGTTACCAAAATATTTATTATATTAAGCAACATAAGTTCCATACGAGCTATATCGACAGAAAGTCATTTACTTTTCTATCCATATAACTTATATTTAAGTTATAAGTCACTATTATTTCGCTCTTAAGCCTGCGTGGTGAAATGGTAGACACGGCGGATTCAAAATCCGCTAACGCAAGTTGTGGCGGTTCGAGTCCGCCCGCAGGTACCACTCATATACAAATTACTCACCATATTACCTCACTTAATTATGTTAAAATACACAAAAATTATATTTTGGATTATCATCTATGTTTGTAAAAATAGTGTTTATAACTTTACTATTGTTAAATCTACACGCTGATGATGTACTAGAAGAGGTATATTATGTTGATACAAAAAACATTACCTTCTCTAGCATAGTTCCAGATACTAAAAATGACTTTCACATTGTAACAATTGACAGCAGTAGATATTCACAAAAGATAAAAGCAAAAGATTTGATAAAACTGCTTGACAAACACGGATATAAAAAGTACAGCTCCAAGAGCAACTATATAAATTTTATTTTAAAAAGTCCTATCGACACATCCTACATTGAGCAAAAAATAAAAGATTATTATGAAAATAAATATGAAAATATAGAGATAAAAACTGTTTTTATTAAACCACGAGGATATATAACATCTCTGCCGGAAAATTATATTGTAAATATTAGAAATAACGATTTTTTATCTAGCAAAGGAACTATAAATATTAAAACTAAAGAAAATAAAAAAGTTTTTTTTGACTACTACATAATTGCAAATGTTGATATTTATGTTAGCAGAGATACAATCAAAAAAGAGACTCATCTCTCACCTTTAAATTGTACTAAAAAAAACATTCCATTAGATAGCTTTAGAGATAAACCGCTGCAAAACATAGAAACAGCGTCACTTCAAGCAAAACGACATATACCAAAAGATATGATTTTAACACTAAGAGATATTGAAGTGCTTGATGTAGTCAAGAGAGATTCTATGGTTAATGTAAACTTATATAAAGACGGCATTGCAATAACCTTTAGCGCAAAAGCTCTTCAAGATGGTAAAGTAAATGATATAATAAATGTTCAAAATAGCAGTGGGAAAATTTTAAAAGCAAAAGTTACAAGCAGTAACACGGCGGAGATAGAGTGAGAAATCGTAAAATTTTAGTAGCAACAAGTGGTGCAAGCGGAGTAAATTTAGGTGTTAAAACCGTTCAATTGCTTCCAAAAGAGATTGATAAACATTTTATAATGACAAAAAATTCTGAAATTGTTTTAGATAAAGAGATGAATATAACCATTCATGAAAATGAAAACATATCAGCAAGTGTTGCTTCAGGGTCTTTTGGCGTTGATGCTATGATTATTGCACCTTGCAGTATGAATACCCTTGCAAAAATTGCTTGCGGTATTGCCGATAACCTTGTAACAAGATGCGCAAGCGTTATGATAAAAGAGCACAAAAAACTCATTCTTGCTCCCAGGGAGATGCCGTTTTCCGCAATAGCACTGGAAAATATGCACAAACTGGCAACTTTAGGGGTAATAATCGCTCCGCCCGTTATGGCATACTACTCAGAGCAGCAGACACTAGATGAGATGGAAAATTTTGTCATCGGCAAGTGGTTTGACCTGCTTGGAATCGAAAATAACCTTTACAAAAGATGGGAAGAATGAAAAAAATAGCAATATACCCAGGGACATTTGATCCAATCACAAACGGACATTTTGACATCATAGAGAGAACTTTGGTACTTTTTGACAAGTTAATTATAGCAGTGGCAATATCAAATGACAAAAAACCGATGTTTACGCTAGATGAGCGAATAACAATGGTCAAAGAGGCTGTAAAAGGCATAAACAATGTAACAGTTGTAGGTTTCGACAATCTTACGGTTGAGCTGGCTCGTGCGCACAATGCCACTGTCTTAATTCGCGGTCTGCGTGCAGTAAGTGATTTTGAGTACGAACTCCAACTTGGATACCTAAACAACTCTTTGGATGATACAATTGAGACTGTTTACCTTATGCCAAAACTCCAACATGCGTTTATAAGCTCGTCCATTGTAAGAAATCTTCTGAAATTCAATGCAAAAACTGAACATCTGGTTCCAAAAGAGGTTCAAAAAATCATAGGAAATATGAAATCATGTACATTGCAATAGAAGGAATTGATACTGCGGGCAAAAGCACGCAAATAGAAAAACTAAGAGCACATTTTTCGGATGCAATAATTACAAAAGAGCCGGGTGGAACAGAAGTCGGTAGAGAAATTAGAGAGATAGTTTTAAGTGCGAAAGCAAAGAGCAAAAAAGCTGAATTTTTACTCTTTTTAGCTGATCGCGCTGAACATATAAAAGAGATTATAGAACCAAATTTAGATAAATTAATCATATCTGATAGAAGTGCCGTGAGCGGAGTTGCTTATGCTTTGATTCAAGGTGAAATAAGCGAAACAGCCATAGTTCACTTAAATAGATTTGCAACAGGCGGCATCTATCCGTCAAAGGTTTTTCTGCTTTATCTGACAAAAGAGGAGCTTGAGTTTAGACTCTCTCAAAAAAAACTAGACGGCATTGAACTTAGAGGCGTAGAGTACCTTTTAGGTATTCAAGATGCTATCATAAAGGCTGCAAAACTCCTAAATCTTGAGCTTGTTACAATTGATGCTACAAGAAGTATAGATGAAATAACAAAAGAAATATTAAATAGTATCAATAGTTAACCCGACTTAAAAATTTTGCTTTTTTTGTTTGTTGACACATATCAATAGATACAATTTAAAAAAGGCTTATTATTCGACATATTTTTCAGCGGGAGAAAAGATGCGATTAAGAAGATATTTCCAAAGAATGAGATCAAAAAATATTCGTCCCGCAAGAAAACCCATCAGTAAAATATTATGGTCGGCAGTCGGCGCATTTGTCGGTATTTACATGATGTCGATTTTTAGCAACTCATTTTCAACGGAAGATAGCTTTTTCTTGCTTGGCTCTTTCGGTGCTTCTGCTGTTTTGATATATGGAGCACCGGAAGTGCCTTTTTCTCAGCCCAGAAATCTAATCGGAGGACATGTTTTTTCTGCTATCGTCTCGGTATTTTTGGTAAAAAGTTTTGGAAATTTGCTGAGTTTAGAACTTCTATGCGCACTTAGCGTTGCGCTCTCCGTTTTAGTAATGCATTTAACAATAACCATGCACCCTCCCGGAGGTGCAACCGCACTCATATATGTCATAGGAAGTGAAAAAATCCAATCCCTTGGCTGGATTTATCCACTTTCACCCATAGCTCTTGGTGTTATAATGATGCTTATAGTGGCTCTAATTATAAACAACATGTCAGGCAATAGCAAAAGACACTACCCTACATACTGGTACTAAAGCGTTACCCTGTTTTTTACATTTACAAGCCAGTATGCAACAGCTAATGCCACTATTACAATTCCAATAACCAAAAGATCATTCCCTTTTTCAGATGATAGCGAGTAGATAAGCACTTTCCTGATAAGTGCCGCCATAGCTAGCATAATAAAAGCTCCGATGGCAAATCCTTTGCCTTGGAGATGATTTATCTCTTCATGAATAAGCTCTATCGCCGCCCACAGCACTAGCAAACTTCCAAGAACAGTCAAAATCCCTTTCTCTATCCCTATGTCTGAGAAGAAAAGCAGATAGATATCGTAAACAAAAAGACCTATGGCAAAAAAAGCTACCAAAGCTAGAGAACATGCTAGAAAAAAGTTGCTATATGAGTTGAACTTCTTTAACCCCAATAGAATTGTTTTTTCAAATTTAGATAGAGATAAAAAATTTCCAAGTTCCTCTTCTCTGTATGAACTTGTAAGAACATCAAGATTCATATCTATAATTTTCTCAATCGCACTAATCTGTGCTAGATATTGTGCTTTGTCCTCATAACGCTCTTCCATGCTTTTAAGTACAAAAGTTCTCACAAATGTAAACGCAGAGTTTACAAAGTGCGTAGGCAGACCGATACTAACATGCGTTTCTCCTATTTTGTATAGGTAAGTAAAATACTCTAAATCATACTTTCCGCAAAAAAGATTTATAAACCACTCTTTTACTTTTTTACGGTGGTAATCAATAATCTCTTGATTTTTAAGAAATTTTGCGGTTGTTCCAAATCCCCATATATAGTCATAAAACCCGTCTATAAAATCATCCGAAATGTCTCTCATTTCTGGTTGAAGAGCCTCTAAAATAAGAGCCTCCTCTTTTGTAAATTTATAGTGCTCTTTTAAACTCTCATGTTGTTGCATTTTAAGCCTTTACTCTATTTTTAGCTCATTACTCTGTTTTGATTTTGAAGTTCATCCATTATCTCACAAAAAGGATCGTGAATATCATTACAAGGCTCCGTACCGACAAAAATTTCATTATCAGTCCTATCAAATGCTTTTATTGCAAAATCCCAATTAATGTGATTCCAAAACTCTTCGAGATATTTTGGACGCAGGTTCCTATAGTCAATGTAGTATGCATGTTCCCATACATCGCACACAAACAGTGGTATAAGATTTGAAGAAAGAGGAGTTTGGGCATTACTTGTCTGTTTAAGTGCCAATTTTCCTTTTGGCTCTCTAACAAGCCATACCCAACCAGAACCAAAAAGTGTCGTTCCAGCTTTTATAAACTCCTCCTTCAGCTTCTCTACAGAACCAAAATCGTTATTGATTTTAAATAAAAGTTTACCGCTCGGAACAGATTTTGAGCCGCTAAGGCTGTTCCAATAGAAAGTGTGATTAAACACCTGTGCAGCGTTATTAAAAATGGTTCCATCCGAATCACGGATAATGGCAGAGAGAGACATTTTATCAAACTCAGTTCCTTTGATAAGTTCGTTCAGCTTGTTGACATAAGTCGCATGATGTTTGCCGTAGTGGTACTGCATAGTTTCTGCTGAGAGAAACGGGACAAGTGCATTTTCTCCAAAAGGCAGTTTTGGTAATTCTATCATCGTGGTATCCTCACTTATAAAAACTTTACTATCGTCCATAAGTATAAGATTCTATTATTAAAATTTATTTAAGGAAAACCAATAAGTATCTCAAAAAACACTCATCTCTTACAGCATAAAATAACAAATCTAAGTCATTCATTATAAACATTACCATAAGATGTTGATATGAAATATGGCAACAAATGCGATTATAATTATTACACTTCAAGACAGAATTAAGCAAAAAAAGACAAGTTTTAAGACACACTATTTTGACATTAGTGCTTTAAACATTGGCAGACAAAATGTTTGTGGGTTAAACACAACAAAAATAGAATATAAAGAGAAAAATGGTATTTTTTCAAACTTAAAAACAATGCCACATATAAAAAAAGTAGGCATAGTTATCTTGGACATATCTCTCCAGATGAGTTTGAAAATTCCGTAATATTGAGCCTTCACAAAATTAGGTGCTAACCAAATAAGTTTCTGCCTATATAAGCGATGTAATTTCAGAAATTAGCTTATATACGATATAGTATTACACAAAAAATTGTTAGGTAGAAAAATGAGAAAAATCCTATTTTCATTCTTTATGTTTTTTTTGGCTTACAGCCCAATTTCTTATGCCGGATCTGGAGAATTTAACGATATCTGGCTTCTGACACGCGACCATGTCCTAGACGGTAAATTAGATCCAACGAAAAAAAATGATGAAGTTGAATTGAGTATGCGTTTAAACTCCCATCACAATAAATTTTCCGGTGAATATGCAGAAATTAAGAATGACAGTGTTTTCGTTGGAGAAACATATACCGCCAGAGGAACTACTATCCTCCTATTGTTTCAATATGGGAAAACATTCTATGTCATTCATAACGGGCAAAAGATTGATAATAATCGTTATGTAGGGACTTGGTTTGCGGTTGGAAATTTGTCAGGTGATTTTGAATTGAGAAAAAAATAATTTTTTTACTCTTTTAGCTATTCGCCCCACCTTAGTTTCTCTTTTAAAACATCAAAATAGTTGTACTCTTCTTTGTGTATCAATTTAACTGTTTT
Source organism: Sulfurimonadaceae bacterium (assembly GCA_942493175.1). GTDB lineage: Bacteria > Campylobacterota > Campylobacteria > Campylobacterales > Sulfurimonadaceae > Sulfurimonas. The sequence continues at coordinate 1,140,985 of OW818672.1, read as the reverse complement.
TGTTGCTAATTTTATGTGTACGCTCTCACCCAGCTCAAGCTCATGCATATCCTGACCGTCTATGATTATCAAAGCTCTCTCTTCGGATGTTTTCATCTCAATTGCAAATTTTCCAGGAAGAACTACGGGTCTTTGTGTTAAGGAGTGTGGACATATCGGAGTGAGTGCAAATACATTGCTCATAGGAAATAGAACAGGTCCGCCTGCAGAGAGATTGTAAGCGGTAGAACCAGTAGGAGTAGAAACAATTACACCGTCGCCGTAATATGTGTTAAATGAGCGAGAATCGATTAAAGTTTCTATATGTATCATATTTGAAACCCTTGTTCGAGTAAGTACAATATCATTAAAAGCATAGTACTTAACCTCTTTTGAGTTTTTTATTACTGTTGCCTCAAGCATAGCTCTCTCATCCACTCTGTATTTATTTTGAATCATTTTTTGAACAAATTCATCAAGCTCATCAAGAGATAAATCAGCCAAAAAACCAAGATTGCCGGCATAAACACCAAGTATCGGGATGTCAAAGTCAAATGATTTTCGAACGGTGGAGATTAGTGTTCCGTCACCGCCAAAACTAACCAAAAAATCGCACTCTTTGCAGATATTTTTAAAATCACTGCCGACCATACCAATCATTTTGGCACTTTGATTCTCCAGCATAACTTCAATGTTGTGATTTTTAAAAATGGTTTTCATCTTAATATAACCGTCTTTTAGCTCAGGAGTTGATGGTCTTAAAACTATGCCGATTTTTTTGATAATTTTGCTTTTCAAGATAACTCTTTTTAAAATATTTCGTAAATTATACACTTTTTTGGTGTTAAAAAATAAAAATATTTAAATCTAAAAAGTGAACTAATTGTTCAATAAGCCAATTTTAGATACAATCGCAAAAAATTATTTACTAGGACTCTATATTTATGAGAAGTCATTATTGTACAGATTTAAGTGAAGCAAATGTAGGACAAGAAGTTGTTCTAGCTGGCTGGGCAAATAGCTACCGTGATCATGGCGGGATTATTTTTATTGATTTAAGAGACAAGAGCGGGTTAATCCAGCTTACATGTGACCCTGAAGATAATGCTCATGCGCATAAATCTGCGGATGGTGTACGCGATGAGTATGTACTTATAGCAAAAGGGACTGTTCGTCATCGTGGAGAGGGTTTGGTAAATCCACGCCTTAAAACAGGTGCGATTGAGATTATCGTAAAAGAGCTTATTATTGAAAACAAATCGGCTCCGATTCCATTTATGATTGGCGATAAAAATGTAGGTGAAGAAACAAGACTTAAATATCGCTATTTAGAGCTTCGTGACCCATCTATGTATGAAGCATTCAGACTTCGCTCAAAAGCTGCAATCGCTGCTAGAAATATCTTGGATGAGAGTGGATTTTTAGAAGTTGAAACTCCTATTTTGACTAAATCAACTCCAGAGGGTGCAAGAGATTATCTAGTTCCGTCTCGTGTTCATAGCGGCGAATTTTACGCACTTCCTCAATCACCGCAACTTTTCAAACAACTTCTAATGGTTGGCGGATTTGACAGGTATTTTCAGATAGCAAAATGTTTCCGCGATGAAGATTTAAGAGCTGACAGACAGCCTGAATTTACTCAAATAGATGTTGAAATGAGCTTTTGTAATCAAGAAGATGTTATAAAAGTAGCAGAAGATTTATTAACTGCCATGTTTAAAGCTTGCAATGTTGATATCAAGCCTCCGTTTAACCGCATAACATACAACAATGCTATGGAGTGGTACGGTTGTGATAAGCCGGACTTGAGATATGACCTTAAGATGGTTGATGTTATTGATATTTTTGAGAGATGCGATAATGAAATTTTTACAAATATAGCAAAAAAACCGCATACTAACCGCATAAAAGCTCTAAAAGTTCCTAATGCCGATTTGGTTTTCTCAAAAAGAGAGATGAAAAGTTTTGAAGATTTTGTACGCCAGTTCGGTGCTCACGGTCTTGGGTATTTTCAGATGAAAGAAGATGGTCTTAAAGGTCCTCTTGCTAAGTTTTTCAGCGATGATGACATTGCACTTCTGGTTGAGAGACTAGATATGAAACTCGGCGATGTTGTTTTCTTTGGTGCAGGAGACAAAAAAACGGTTTGGGACTATATGGGTCGTCTTAGAATTTTCATTGCAGAGCATGAGAAGATGAACCTTGTTGACAAAGACGCTTACGAATTTGTATGGGTAGTCGACTTTCCTATGTTTGAAGTTGAAGATGGAAGAGTAAAAGCGCTTCACCATCCATTTACGCAACCAAAAGACACTGATAAAAATGATGTTGAAGAGATAGAATCTATCGCTTATGATATTGTTTTAAACGGTACAGAACTAGGCGGCGGAAGTATTCGTATCCATAAACCTGAAGTTCAAGAAGAGGTTTTCAGACTTTTGGGAATTGATGAAGAAGAAGCCAAAGAGAAGTTCGGTTTCTTACTTGATGCTCTTAAGTTCGGCGCTCCTCCGCACGGCGGATTTGCAATCGGATTTGACAGACTTATGATGCTTTTAACTAAAAAATCAAGTATTCGTGATGTTATAGCATTCCCTAAAACACAAAAAGCTTCTTGTATTTTAACAAAAGCGCCAAGTTCAGTTGATGCTACTCAGCTAAGAGATTTACATATTAGATTGCGCGAACAGACTATAAAATAGTCCCGTAAAGGAAAGTAATTTCCTTTACTCCGCTAGCCGCTGTGGCTACTAAAGCCAACTTTTGCAAAAGTTAGGTCAAAACTTCAAGGATTTATTTTTGAAAAAACTATTTTTAATTATCGGAGCACCCGGCTCTGGTAAAACCACAGATGCAGAGTTAATCGCCAAACAAAACAGCGAGATAACACACTATTCTACCGGCGATATGCTCCGAGCAGAGGTTGCAAGCGGCAGCTCTCTTGGTTCCGAAATAAACAACTATATATCTAAAGGGCTAATTGTTCCTATCAAAATAGCCATAGAAACAATTGTAAATGCAATCAAAAACGCTCCAACAGACATAATCATCATTGATGGATATCCTAGAAGCATGGAGCAGTTATATGCTTTAAATGTTCACCTATGTTCTGACTCATCTTTAGAGCTTATAAGCGTTATAGAAGTACATGTAAGCGAAGAGACCGCTAGAGAGAGAGTTCTTGGTCGTAACCGTGGCGCTGATGACAACACGGAAGTTTTTGACAACCGTATGAAAGTTTACACAGAGCCTTTAGCTGATATAAAAAGTTTTTACAACTCTAAAAATCTTTTACATGTAATCTCTGGCGAGGGGACTATCGAAGAGATAGTTGCTGAGATGGGAAGTTTTATAAACTTTAAAATATAATTGAACCTCTATGTGGGTTCAATTATCCTAATTTTGAAACAATATTTGCTTCAACATCAGCAATATCTGCCGTGCCGTCAACAGTTATATAAGTCAGAGACGCAGTCTTTTTTGCCTGCTCTTTGTAGTATCCGATAAGAGGTTTTGTCTGCTCGTGATATACTTTTAGCCTATCGAGCACGACTTCTTCTTTATCGTCATCGCGTTGAACCAAATCTTCACCTGTAATATCATCTTTGCCCTCTACTTTTGGCGGGTTATAGACTAAATGGTAAGTTCGCCCAGATGCCAAATGTGCACGACGACCTGACATACGCTTCACTATCTCCGAATCTGGAACATCTATCTCGATTACGGCATCAATTGCAATACCCGCATTTGTAACGGCATCAGCCTGAGGAAGTGTACGAGGAAAACCGTCTAAAAGGTAACCGTTTTTACAATCATCTTCAGCAATTCTATCTTTTACAAGACCGATAATAATTTCATCAGTTACAAGCTGACCGGCATCCATAGCAGACTTAGCCATTTTGCCCATTTGTGTACCTGCTTTAATGGCAGCGCGAAGCATATCTCCTGTAGAAATTTGGGGGATGTTATATTTCTTTGTTAAAAACCCAGCTTGAGTACCCTTCCCCGCACCCGGAGCTCCCAGTAATATTATTCTCATACTTATCCTATCTGTTTTATTATTGTGATTATATATAAATGTAGTTAAAACTAGCTATAAATATACATGTAGAGTTTTAATAAACCTCCTCTGAAGCCTAAATTTCATAAAATATGTTTAATTAACTAGAGGAAGACAAATGCCATTTTCTAAACTTGGTCTATCACCGCAAATCCAAAGCGCGCTTAAAAAAAGCGGCTATATAACACCTACTCCAATCCAGGAAAAAGTTATCCCTCTTGTGCTAAAGAATAACGACATTATGGCTATGGCACAAACGGGAAGCGGAAAAAGTGCCAGTTTTGTACTGCCGATTTTAGAGCTTTGGTCTAAGAGTGTCAGCGAAGGAAAGTCAAAGATAAAAGCTCTTGTTTTAACGCCTACTAGAGAACTTACTCTTCAAGTTGCAGATGCTTTTTCTACTTTTGGTGCAGAAATGAAAAGAAAACCAAAAGTTGTAAGCGTAATCGGCGGAGAGAGTATTGGTGAGCAAATATATGCTATTCAGCAAGGGTGTGACATCTTAGTGGCAACATCTGGAAGATTACTTGATGTTCTTACAAAAAAACAGACAAATCTCTCACACTTAGAGTTTTTTGTTCTGGATGAAGCGGACAAGATGCTTAATCTAGGATTTGCTGCGGAGCTAGATGCTATCCTTGAAGCAATCCCGCAAAAGCGACAAAATCTTCTCTTCTCGGCAACCTACCATCAAAAGATTTTAGATATAGCTTCAAAAATAACGCAAAATCCTATACGAGTAACAATTGAGCAAGATGTACCAACAGTCCAGAGTGTTATTCAAAGAGTAATAGAAGTAAATCATGAAAACAGAGGTCCGCTTCTAAGACATCTGCTTGATAATGAAAAATTAGAGCAAGTGCTTGTGTTTATGGCAAACAAAAGAGCTACCGACAACATAGCGGCTAAGTTTAAAAAGTATGGCTACAAAGCGGAATCGTTTCACGGTGATTTGCTACAAGATGAACGCAACTTAACGCTAAATGAGTTTAAAGCCAAAAAAATACGCATACTTTTTGCAACAGATATTGCTGCTAGAGGGCTTGATATTGACGATATTTCGTGTATTATAAATTTTGACCTGCCACGCTCCCCGACTGATTATATCCATCGCATTGGTCGTACAGCAAGAGCCGGTAAATCTGGAATTGCCATCTCTTTTATCTCACATGAAGAGAAAGCTCATTTTAGTATTATAGAAAAGCGTTGCAAAGTAAATTTAGATAGAGAGCAGATAGAAGGATTTGAGCTTAGGGGAGAAGCTCCCACAAAAGTAAAAGGTCCCGCGCCCATTAAAGGCAAAGGAAAAAGTAAAAAAGACAAAATAAGAGAGAAAGCTTACTCCTCTTCAAATCCAAAATCGTCTTCGTCATCACCTTTTTGAGCATCTAAAATGTCGTCAATAAGTTCTTTGCACTCATCTTCTTCAATATCGCCGCTAAGAATATCTTCTAAAACATCTTGCAAGTCTGCTTTGAAATCACGAAGTTCTTCTATCTCATCTTTTGCATCAGCACTTGCTTCTTTACTGTCAGAAATCTCTTCAAAAATTTCATCTAATCTCTCATCAATATCTGGAATAACACTTTTGGTTATCAACTCTTTTAATTGTTGTGCATAAGACATAAAAACACCTTTTATAATTTAGTTCCGCAATTATACTCTATATAAGAGTATTCTAACAATCTCTTAACTATAATTGATGAAAAATAAAAGAGATGTATGAATTTTTACGGTTGTATTATAGGCAGTGAGATATTAAACGGACGCAGAGAAGATAAGCATTTTGAGTTTTTAAAAAATGAGCTTCAAAAATATGGACATGAGCTTTTTGCCTCCTTTATTATTAAAGATGATGAAGACCTGATTAAAAAAATTTACAAGTTTATAAAAGATGATGAACAAAGCGTTATGTTCTCTTTTGGCGGTATTGGCGCTACACCGGATGATTTGACAAGAGCAATAGCGGCGGAAGTTTTTACTTCAAAGCCATTAGGGCGGCACAAAAAATTTGAACAGGATATTATAGAGAGGTTTGGTGTGGAGGCATATCCTCATAGAATTCACATGTCAGATTTGCCGCAAAATTCTAAACTTTTGTTCAATCCAATAAATAACATGTCAGGCTTTTCTCTAGAGGATAGATACTTTTTTACTCCCGGATTTCCGCAAATGTCACACCCGATGATAAGCAGCGTTATAGAGAAACTATTTAGCAGTTCTGTACAAAAATATAGACTGACTCTTTTAGCTCAAACAAGCGAAAACACGCTTATAAACATAATGAAGCAAGTTCCATCCGACATCGAACTATCATCTTTGCCAATGCTAAAAGATGCAAAAGCTTCCGTTGAAATTTCACTGTGTTCAACAAATAAACTATATGTAGAAAAATATTTTAAGCTTTTTACGGATTATTTGGATGCATCAAATATAACTTATAATTTAATTTAATTATCATATGGTCGATTTCGTCAAACAAGTAAAAATCAAGGAATCGTATCATGTTAATTTGGCTATTGATATTATTATTGATGAGTATGTTCATTTATGTAATTTATCGTATCTCGTTTTTAAGTAAAAAAGAAGAGAGTAAAAGAACTGACCATCACTATACATTTAAAATTTAAGAGGTTAAAATGGCTATTAATATGAATAACCACGCTTTTAAGGGACATAGAACGCTACTTGGTACTAAATATGTTACTTATGGCGAATTAGAACTTCCTCTTAGATATGATCTATTTGCTCTTTCAAAAAATGGTTTTGATTGGGGACATACAGGTCTTAGTGCGCAACAGCTGGCTTTTTCAATACTCTACCAGCTAACAAATGAAGAGTTTGCTAAAAATTATGCTCCACAGTTCACTAGTGAAATTGTTGCAAAGTTTAACAACAGAGATTGGGTTATAACCGGTTTTGATGTTTTAAAATGGATAAACAAAAATACTCAACAAGCAGAACCTGAAAAAAAAGTTCAAGAAGTAAAAGATGCTTCTGAAAAAAGTGCAAAAAAACCAAAACTAAAATCAAATGTTGTTAAAGAAGTATGCGATGAACTTCAAATTACACAAAAACAGCTTGCAAATATTTTAGAAATTCCTGAGGGAACGGTTAGCAGTTGGGCTGTTAAAAATGAGATCCCAAGACTTGGAAAAAAAGCCATAGAGTTTTACACACAAAGTCGAAAAAATCAAAAAATAGTAGATAGTTATAAAAGCTTTGTAAAGCTACTTAATATATCTTAAATTTAAACTCTTTTTATCTGGCGTAACTTCTGTTTATTGGGGTATTTTTATCATATTCCAACAGTTCTAAAATACTCTTTTTATTTGTTTTTCTAGCAAAATCTATCACGCTAATTCCTTTTGAATCAACGGCATTTTTATTTGCCCCATGCTCTAAAAGAAGTTTTACTATCTCATATCTTCCATAACAAACGGCTGCCATAAGTGGGGTAAATCTGCTTCTTCTTTTTGTGCTATCGACATCTACGCCTTGAGAAATTAGATATTTTACGATTTGTATATTGTCATATGTAACCGCCATATCAAAGATAGTAACGCCCTCTTCATCAAAATCATAAATATCCGCACCGCTCTCAACTAAAAACATGATTAACTCAAAATCACATCTGTATCTTAACGACGAGGCTAAAACAGACTCCCCGCTCTCATTTGCTTCGTTAACATCGGCACCATCTTTTAGGTATCTTTTTATGCCCACAATGTCATTTTTTTTTAATAGTTCAATCCAAGTGTTCATAATAATATCTTTTTTATTTTATAATTTTCTAGTAGGCAAAACTAAGAACAATAGTATATACCAAATAGATATTAGTAATGTTTAAGTATAATTCATCCAATAAATTATTTAAGCGAGAATTCATGGAAATCATTCAAACTACAAATGCTTTTAAAGCACTTATCGAGAACATCAAATCATCAATAAATGGGTACAAAGATCCTTTGGCATTCGGTATATGCAGAGTAGATATGGGACAGTTAAATCTTGGAAAAACTCTTCAGGCTACTTATCCGGTAATCAACTGGAATGAAAACTTCGGCAGCGCGGCTATTTTTATAAGAGCGCTTGAGGAACAAGGGATAGATATAGACTTTAAAGAGAGTGAAGCCGTCTGTAACATCAATGCTGCTTTTTTAAAAAGCTGTTTAAATGCTTTTACTCCGTACGCAGATGAAGCTTACGGCGATGCTCATAAAAATATTCAAGTAGTCTCTGCTCTTTATAACCAAATAATGAACAGAGGCTCGATGGAAGGAGAGTTTAAAGTAACATTTATATTTGCTGATGAGCCACTAAAAAGCGTAGAGGCAACTTATTTAAAACTGTACGCACTCTCACAAGCAAAAGTTGAGATAAGAAGTATCAATTTAAATGGTGCTTTTGGAGCGCTTCCAAATGTTGCTTGGTCAAACGGTCAGCCAATTGAGCTTGACTATCTTCGTGAGTTTGAGATTGAATTAAAATTATCAAATGAATATCCGCATATTGATTTTGTAGATAAATTTCCAAGATTCCTACAGCACATTATTCCTGCGGACAACACTAGAATTTTAGATACATCTAAAGTTAGATTTGGCGCTCAGTTAGCTGCCGGAACAACTGTAATGCCTGGTGCGTCATACATAAACTTTAACGCAGGAACAACAGGCCCGGTAATGGTTGAGGGCAGAATTTCAAGCTCTGCAATAGTTGGAGCGGGCAGCGATGTCGGCGGCGGAGCTTCAATACTTGGCGTTCTTAGCGGAACTGATGGAAACCCTATCTCAATTGGTAAAAACACGCTTTTAGGCGCTAACTCAACTTGCGGTATTCCATTGGGTGATGGATGTATTATTGATGGCGGATTAGCAATTTTAGCTGGAATAAAAGTACATATTAATGATGAAGAGATAGCTGAAATCCAAGCGGTTAATCCAAATGTAAAACTATCAAATATAATGAAAGCATCTGAACTTGCAGGACTAAATGGACTTCATTTTAGACAAAACTCTCAAACAGGTCAATACATTGTACAAAGAAGCACAAGAGAAGTTAAGCTTAACGCTGATTTACACTAAATTTATTTTTTGAATATTACTTAAAAAAATAATATTTGTTTTAGTTTACTGGGATTATAATAGTCAAAATAAGCATAAGGGGTGTCTATAATGAATATATCAAACAATATTTCGTCAATACAAGCTCATCAAACTATGATGAATATAAATGCATATAATGTTGCAAATGTAAATACAGGTGGTTTTGTTCCTAGAGACACTAGAATAGTAGCTAACGAAGGTTCTGTAACTTCAAATAGCAGAAAAGCTGACAATAACGGCTCAACTAAAAGTCAGACAGATTTAGCAAAAGAGATCCCGGATCAAATAATAGCGCAAGATGCTACTGCAGTGAATGTTGCTGCTATAAAAACACAAGATGAGATGTTTGGTTCACTGTTGGATATAAAAGCTTAACGCAAAAGGCCTCAAAAAGCTACTGCGTTAAGATATTCATACTGATTAGATTTCTTAGAAGTTCAGACTCTTCATCAAAATTCTCTTCACCTCTTCCTAGTCTTAAAGTGCTAAAAATAGGTTTTCCAATTATGATTCTGCCCTCTACACCATCTTTTTTGGTTTTTATGCCCCAAGCATTATGAAACACTATAATTTCATCATTATAAGTTCCAACATAAAGAACAATATGCCCTTTTTTGTACAAAAGTGTTTCAAACGGCACAGCTTTTTCTTTTATAAGTTCTATCTTTTCTTTATCGCTTAAATTTTTAAAAGTTATAACTCTGCCGACTTTACTTTGCTGAGATGAATTTCTAGGAAGCCAAATTCCAAAAGGTGCAAACATATCTCTAAGCATGGATGAGCAGTCCCTCTGTTCATACATTCCGCCCCATCCATAATTTGTTTTTGATACCTCATTTATAACAGTTACTAAATTGCTTTCGTTAAGTATCATAACCTCTTTAGTAGCTATATCCTTAGAAATTTTAGATTTAAGAAATAGTGGTTTTGAGTTTTTATATGAAGATACAGTTAAGATAGTATATGTCTCTTCATCTTCTGAAATAAGGGCAAATATCATTCCGATTTTTGATTTAAACATAAAAGTGCCATCAATATCATAGATAGGTCTATTTTCTTTAGTAATAGCAACCTGTTGTGCTTTTTGCCAAGTATCGATATGCTCTTTTTCTAAAATAACAAATTCACTTGCTTTAATCCAGCCTGATGCAAAACTGCTAAATACATACGCCCATTCTCTATCTTTGGAGTAATGTGAGATAAAAATAGGGCTGTTTGCGTGTACAGTACTATTTTGAAGATAATCAAATGGAAATCCCTCACCCGCAAGAGATGGATTTTTTAAAAGCGGTCTTATTGTAGGAAATGATCTTATATTGCTCTCTTTTAATGTTAAACCTTTTGCGTTAAGGGTTGCGTATGCTTCAAAGTTTGCATTACTCTGCATTTCATCAAAAAAGCTTTGCTCGTGCGGCTGTAAATTTTCTCCATAGCTCTTACCGGCGCAATATGAGAAAAATGGCCATTTTACAGATTTTAAATTCTCTTTTGGTGTGTCCATATTCCAAATATTAAAATAGTAGTGCGCATATTTATTTTGAATATAGTAAAAAGGAGGATTTACATTGATATATTTAGAAAAATAGGCAACATTTTGAGGTATGTTATGTAAATCATCTATCTTAATCGCTTGTGGAAGCTCTTTTTGCGGCAACTCATCACAGCTAAGGTTTTCATCAATTTTAATCAAAACATCTTTTTTTGCTTTGTAAGTTGTTGTATCAGCTACGGGAGTAACAATATTTGAAGAACAACCCAAAAATAGAGTTGTTAAAAAAACTATAAAAATGTATTTCACTAATTAAACCTTTTAGTCAACACTGCCAAATCTGCTGACAACTCTTCCTATAACCTCTATTTCATTTGGGTTTAGTGTTAGAGTTGAGTAAACTTGATTATCGGAAATTATATCTATTTTTCCGTCTATTCTCTTTTGAACCCTCTTGATAAAAAGTCCGGCTTCTGTTCTTATGGTAAATATACCGCCTCTCTGCAAGTCAGTTTTACTCCTGTTTATAAAAACTATATCATTGTAACTAAATGTCGGTTCCATGGAATCACCTGATACATTTATCGCTTCTATATTTTTCAACTCTCTTTCGCCTCCAAGCATTGAAACAAAATCATGTGGAATCTCTATTCCCTGTGCATCCTCATGCTCTGTATCAGCCCCGCCGCCGGCGGATGCGTTTATATTACTAAAGTATCTAACTAGAAAAAATTTATTTGTTGCTTCAATAAGACTCTCTGGAGATTGCCCATAAAGCAACCAATTTATAGATATAGATTTTGTTGCGCAAAAATCTAAGAGTTCACCAAAAGGAACCTTATTTCTTTTTTTCATAGTTGCAAAATTCATCTGGCTAATACCTAAAATATCTGCCACATCTTTATCAAATATTTTTCTGCCGTTAAATTCAGTAGAGACAATACTTTTTATCTCCTCTGCTATTTCAAGAAAACTTTTCATACAATCCTCCATGCATATTTACTCAAATATGTAAAATTATAATACTTTTTTGCAATTTAGTCAAAGATTATATGACAAAATGCAATATTTTTTATCTTTATTCAAAATTATCTGTAATATTTAAAATAAAATAGAAGGATTTGAAATGAAAATCATTGCAAAAAATGTGGAAAGCTTACTAGAAAAATTTGAAAACAGTTTGGAGAGATGGGCTGATATATTATTTTAAAACTGTATTATCTTTGTCTTTTGCTTTTTTCTCATCAGCTTCTCTTTGTGATTCTCTTTGCGCTGATTTATTTTTATGATAACCGCCAAATATAAAAATCATAAAAAGCACAAAAAGAGTCATCATAATTATATTGATAAACAGGCTCATGATTTTTCTTTGAAAGAGCTATAGTTTTGTCTTATCGCCTCATAAAGTACTATCCCTGCACTAATGGCCAAGTTTAGGCTTCTGCCCTCTTTTGTCATTGGTATAGTTATATTTTGATCTTTATATCTATTTAGTATCTCTTCTGGTATGCCGGCGGTTTCGCTGCCAAAAAAGATATAGTCGCCATCTCTGAATTGTGCTTCAAAATATGGTTTATCTGTTTTTGTAGTTGCAAAGTGAGCATTGTTTGTTATTATATTAGTTGCAAAAAAGTCATCCAAACTCTCCCACACATGCAAATCCAACTTGTGCCAATAATCAAGCCCCGCACGCCTTACGGCTTTTTCATCAATATCAAATGCTATAGGCTTAATTATATGCAGCGCGGCGCCTGCATTTACGCAAAGCCGCCCTATCGCACCGGTGTTGTTTGGGATTTGTGGATTTACCAATACGAGGTTAAACAACTGTTTTCTTAAAAAATAACTGTTTTATTTGCAAAAACAAAAATTCTGTCTTCAAGGGCAAGTTTTAAAGCGCGTGAAAGGACCACTTTTTCTACATCTTTGCCTGAACGTTGCATGTCTCTCCAGCCGTAAGCGTGATCTACATGTATAACTTCCTGAGCGATAATAGGACCCTCATCAAGATGGTTATTTACAAAATGCGATGTTGCACCTATAATCTTCACACCCCTGTCATAAGCCTGTTTATATGGATTTGCACCAATAAATGCAGGCAAGAAAGAGTGGTGTATATTTATAATTCTATTTTCGTATACTTCTATAAATCTAGGAGTTAAAATTCTCATATATTTAGCCAATACGATGTAATCGATATCATTAAATTCTGCTAAATATTCAAGTATTTTATTTTCATGTTCCGCTCTATCTAAACCTATATGCGAAATTTCAACAAATGGGATATTAAATTTACTTACAAGAGATTCCAAATCATTATAGTTTGATATTACGCACAATATATTTGCCTCTAGCTCTCCTGCTTCATGACGAATTAAAATGTCACCCAAAGCGTGCATCTCTTTTGTTACCATAATAATTATATTTTTCTTTTTAGGAGCAATAACTTCTATATTTGCATTTTCAGGCATTACTTCAGTGATTAGTTGATGTAACTTATCAAAAACTATATCTCCATCAACAACGCTTCTCATAAAAAATTTATTGTTCTCTTTATCAACAAATTCACTGTTTGATAGAATATTCAGATCATTTTGATAAAAAACGGTAGAAACTTTATGAACCAAACCTTTTTCATCATTCGCATCTATTAGAACTCTATATTGACTCATTTTCTATTTCCTCTCTCAAGCTCTTCAACCCTAGAATCAATAGTGATTAACACATACTCTAAAAAATTTAGTGTCATATCTACTTTAGCTTCAATTTTTGTGTTATTGGGCGCTTGAAAACCCTCAAAAAGCACAAGCAACCGCTCCCTCATTGATGTCAAAAACATCATTTCGTTGCTTATTACAGGCTCTTCTTCAATAAAAATTTCAATTTTTGACTCTTTTTTTATAATAGGCGTAAATTCAATTACTGTTTTTTGGTCATCAACATTTGGTTTTATATCTTCTAACTCTGCTAAAGTTGAGAGAATTACATCTTTTAATTCCATAGCTTTAATAACCACCTTTCAAATTCATTAAATTCAACATCATCCTGCATTTTTACAAAATACTCTTTCATTTGAGTATTTACATGTAAAAACTTTTTTCTCATGCCCGAGAGTCTTCGTATTGCAATTTTAGCATCACTATTTGACGGATCTTTTTTCAAAATCTCTTTGTAAATCTCAAGAGCTTCTTCTTTTAAACCTTGGAGTTCATAGATATTTGCTAATGTTAATGTTTTCATTTTGCCGCATAGTTAGCGATAATAGAGCCCATTTCACTTGTAGAACAAACCTCTTTAGCATCGTACTGAGCCAAATCTTTTGTTCTATATCCCTCTTTAAGTGCTCTTTTTACTGCAGATTCTATCTTGTCTGCCGCAATATTTTCTCCGAGTGCATATCTAAGCATCATTGAAGCTGATAAAATAGTTGCAATCGGGTTTGCTATTCCTTGTCCTGCAATATCAGGAGCAGAACCATGAATAGGTTCATAAACACCTATCTTAGCTCCAATGGAAGCTGATGGTAAAAGACCGATAGAACCAGAGAGCATACTTGCCTCATCGCTTAGTATATCACCAAAAATATTTCCTGTAAGCATCACATCAAATTGTCTAGGGTCACGAATAAGCTGCATCGCCGCATTATCTACATACATATGAGTTAATTCAACTTCAGGATATTCACGCCCTACCTCAGTAACTACATCTCTCCAAAGTTGAGAAACATCCAAAACATTTGCCTTGTCAATTGAGCAAACTCTTTTGCTTCTTGTCATTGCTATTTTAAATGCTTGATGAGCAATTCTTACAATCTCATCGCGCGTATAAACCATTGTGTTCCAGCCTCTGTTTTCATCACGACCTCTTGGCTCACCGAAGTAAATTCCGCCGATAAGTTCACGAACAACCATTAAATCAACGCCTTTTATAACTTCCGGCTTTAGTGATGAAGCATTTATCAACTCATCAAAAACATTTGCAGGACGGAGATTTGCATAAACACCAAGCTCTTTTCTAAATCTAAGTAAACCGCTCTCTGGTCTTTTTTCACGAGGCAGATTATCCCATTTTTGACCGCCTATTGCGCCAAAAAGAACTGCGTCGCTGTTTAGAGAGATATTTATTGTCTCTTGCGGAAGTGGATCTCCTGTGATGTCATAAGCACAACCGCCCATTAAAGCCTCTTCATAAGAGAACTCTATGTCACAGCATGAAGCCACGGCATCCAAAACTTTTACAGCCTCATCTATGATTTCAGGACCGATTCCATCGCCTTTTATTAGTGCAATTTTATAAGTTTTCATTATTTTCCTTTGATTTCATTTTGTGCATAGTTCATTAATCCGCCCGCATCTATAAGCTCTTGCATAAAAGATGGAATTGGAATAAAGTTATATACTTTGCCTGAGGTTTTGTTTGTAATTGTTCCGTTATTCATATCAACGCTTATCTCATCACCTTCGACTATTTCATCGCTCTCTCTAAGCTCAAAGATAGGAAGTCCCATGTTAAATGCGTTACGATAAAAGATTCTTGCAAATGTTGGAGCAATAACAGCAGCAACTCCGGCAGCTTTAAGCGCTATTGGAGCGTGTTCGCGTGAACTTCCGCAACCGAAATTCTCACCGGCAACTATAACATCACCCTTGTTCATTTTTTTTAGAAATTCAGGATCTGCATCTTCCATAACATGCTTTGCCAACTCTTCTGGTACTGATGTGTTCAAATAACGAGCCGCTATAATTAAATCTGTATCAATATCTTTACCAAATCTCCAAACTTTACCATCAATATTTGCTTTTTGCATACAAATTCCTAACTTTATTTAAAATTATTTTTGCGATTATAGCTAAAATGTAATTGGAGTTTTCTAAAAGGAGATAGTAGTAAAATAAAAAAAATTGAAACATAGATTGATATTAATTCGTATCAAGCTATGTTTAGCATTTTGTTATCTTTTTAGATTATTGGTAGTTTGTAGCATTTCATCACTTGTGGTGATTACTTTTGAGTTAGAATCATAAGCTCTTTGACCTGTAATAAGGTCAGTTAATTCAACAACAAGCTCAACATTACTAAGTTCGACAAAACCTTGACGAAGTACTCCAAGACCATCAAGTCCCGGTGTTCCCTCTACTGGTTGACCTGAGCTGTCTGTTTCTAGATAAAGATTATCTCCCATTGAGTGAAGACCGGCTGGATTTATAAAGTTTGTCAGTGTAACTTGTCCTATTTGTGTTGCTTGTGTTTGACCGGACTGAACGACAGTAACGGTACCATCAGCACCAACACTAATATTCGTTGCATCAGGTGGAACTACAACCTCTGGAACCAGTCTATAGCCGTCACTATTTACAATTGTTCCATTTTCATCAATTTTAAATGCACCGTTTCTTGAAAATACTTCAGTGCCATCCGGAAGCTCAAGTTTAAAAAATCCTTTGCCTGTTACCGCTAAATCAAGCTCATTATCAGTCTGTTTTAAACTGCCCTCTGAAAATATTTTATTAATTGCTGTAGGTCTTGCACCAAGTCCAACTTCTATTCCAGTAGGACTTTTAGTAACATCACTCGTAGATGTTCCGGCATACTCCATAACTTTGTACATCAAGTCTGCAAACTCCGCACGAGACTTTTTAAAACCTATTGTGTTTACATTGGCGATATTGTTCGCCGTTGTATCTATTTGTGTCTGCATACCCAACATTCCAGTTGAGGCAGTATAAAGTGATTGCATCATTGTCTAAGCTCCTTAAGATTTTTTAGCAATTTTTTCAATTGCATCGCGGTTCATATCATTCATCTGTGTGTCCATTGCTTTTTGATACATTCCTACTAAACGATTTGTCTCTATCATTTGTGTCATCATCTTTACGGCGTTTACATTACTCTTCTCTACAAACCCCTGCATCACGGCTCCACTTTTATCAAAGTTTTCAAACTCCTCTACTCCGTCATATCTATAAAGACCGTTGCCTTCTTTTTTTAAAAGCGCGATATTATCAGGCTGTGCTATAAAAATTTTAGAACCAGGAGTAAGCTTTACGCTATTTGGCACATCTGTAAATATCTGCCCATTTTTATCTATCTCAATAATATTATCTTCTTGATTTAGTGTTATTGGCTGTTTTGTAGTAAAGTAGTCACTCGGAAGAACTTCGTATCCACTCTTTGTTATTAGTTTACCTTCATCATTTTTTGTAAATGTTCCATCCCTAGTTAATCTAACTCCATCTGGTGTTTTAACCAAGAAAAAGAGACCCTCTTTTGACAAAGCCATATCAAGTGAATTATCGCTTTTTTGCATATTTCCTACAGAATAATCAGTATAAGAATCTACAATTTGCGGAGCTTTATCCATAGCCCTGTTTAAAAACTGAGCAGCTTCTTTAGTATGATTTTCAATTGGTAGCTCATCCCTAGCCTCTTTGTAGAGACGCAAAAAATCGCCCACAACGAGATTGTCCTCTTTAAAGCCAGCTGTATTAACATTGGCAAGGTTGTTAGCAATAGTATCGAGGCGATTGAACTGAGCAACCATTCCGGCTGCTGAACTATAATATCCGCTTTGCATAGAATACCTTTGTTTACATTTTTTTTATACAAAAGCAAAGTGCGTTCCAATATGAGAGAAAGGAAGGGTTAAGAGTGTTTGGGTATAATCCACCTTTGAAAAATCTTAACAAACTATCCAAAGGTGTATTTTATATGACAGCTAAAGAACTAAACAAAGCTATTGAAACATTCTTTGCAAATCAAAAACCAAAAGAGTGCTCTACATACGAGTCGCTTATAGAACTTTTTGACAAACAACCGACTTCTGCACAAGCAGCTAGCATTCATAAACTTATACAAAAACACAAAGCGTGTATTTATACATCATCTGAGCACGCAAAACTTCTTAATGATAAAGAAGCCGAGGCTAGAAAAAGCGCTCAAAGAAAAATGATTGAAAATAATGAAACTGACAGTTTTGACATATTAAAAGAGCATGAACTTTTAGAATGGTCTAGATCTGATTCTCCGGTTCGTATGTATCTTCGTGAAATGGGACAAATTCCTCTCTTAACGAAAGATGAAGAGATAGAAATAAGTAAAAAAATTGAAGGTGGTGAGAGCATAATAATTGATGCAATATGCTCTGTTCCATACCTAATAGATTTTATTTTAGATTACAAAGAGCCTTTAATAAATCGTGAAAGAAGAGTAAAAGAGCTATTTAAAAGTTTTGAAGATGAAAAAGATGAGAGCGAAGAGTTAGATGTAAGCGATGAAGACGAAATTGAAGATAATGAATATGTTGAAGTTGAAAAAACATTAACCGCAAAAGACAAAACAAGAGTTGAAAAAGTTACCGTAAGCTTTAAAGCTCTCGAAAAAGCTAAGAAAGAGTGGACAAAGTTAGCAGAAAAAATACCTGAAAATTCAGATAGTGAACTTACTCCGGAGACTGTTTTACACTATTTGACTGTTACATATAAAAAAGGTGTTTTAAAAGAAAAATTATTAGATTTAGGACCTACTTCTAAACTTATAAATGAGCTTGTTAAGGCAATGGAAACGGCGCTTAAGAGTGATGAAGGGTATGATAAAGAACTAAAAAGATTAGAGTACAAGCTCCCTCTGTTCAACTCAACTCTAAAAGCAAATCACAAAGTTTTGGTTGAAAGAATTTGTGATTTAAATAAAGAAGATATAGCGGCTATGGTTCCTGAAGCTACGATGGTTAGCACATACATGGAAATTAAAAAACTTGTACAAACCAAAGAGGCTTCAAAAAATAGTTTTGATATGGAACCCGAAAAGTTAGCAGATATTTTAGAGCAGATAAAACGCGGTAAAAATATCTCTGAAATCTCAAAAACAAAAATGGCAAAATCCAACTTAAGACTTGTAGTATCAATTGCTAAAAGATATACAAATCGTGGTCTGCCTTTCCTTGACCTGATTCAAGAGGGGAACATCGGTCTTATGAAAGCTGTTGATAAATTTGAATACCAAAAAGGTTATAAATTTTCAACTTATGCAACTTGGTGGATTCGCCAAGCAATATCTCGTGCAATAGCAGATCAAGCAAGAACGATTCGTATTCCTATACACATGATTGAAACCATAAATCGCATAAACAAAATTATGCGCAAACACCTGCAAGAACATGGTAGAGAGCCTGATGTTGAAGTTATCGCACTAGAAGTCGGGTTGTCTGTTGAAAAAGTTAAAAATGTAATAAAAATTACAAAAGAGCCAATAAGTCTTGAGGCTCCTATCGGTAGTGAAGATGATGGACGATTTGGTGACTTTATTGAAGATAAAACATCACTCTCTCCATCTGATGCGATACTAAAAGATGATTTAAGAGTTCAAATAGAAAATGTTTTAGAACAGTTAAACGAGAGAGAAAAAGCGGTTATTAAACTTCGTTTCGGAATAATGGACGACGAGAGTGACAGAACGCTTGAAGAGATAGGTAAAGAACTTAATGTAACTCGTGAAAGAGTTCGTCAAATAGAATCTAGTGCTATTAAAAAGCTAAAACATCCTAAAGTTGGAAGAAAACTTAAAAATTATATAGAAGAGTAAGTGGCAAAAAATGACTTTTGAGCAACAATGGATAGAGTATGATTATAACCCTTTTGTGCTCTTTAGTTCGAACGCTAAGGTTTTATCGCTAAACTCTGAAGCACAATTTTTGCTAGGTTTTGTTACAACGGAAGAGCTTTTTAACCTTGCAACTACTTATGCCAATGTCTCATTTGGATTTAAAACAACATTTCTAGAGTTGGAGTTTGGGCGTTATAAATTTTTTGCCATAACTGTCGGATATGAAAATGATGAAGCAATAGGCATTAAACTCTATCAATCCCCATCTTTTAAACTCAATAAACCTAAGCCAATCGGTGAATTGGCAAATATTTACGCATTGGTTGATTTATGTATATTAACCTACTCGATAAATTCAAAAATTATTTTTGAAAAAGATTTTGACCCTACAATTCCTGAAATCATTATTGATTCTAATAATTTTATAAAGATACTAAACAAAGCTTACTCTTGCTATGAAAATAATCAAAAAATATCAACTAAAATATTTTACAGAGTTGGTGAGCATATAAAATTTGAAGATAAAAATACAGCATCTTCTCTGTTGAAATTTATTCACAAAATATTAATGAAGAGAAAGTTAATGAACTGAAAATTTTAGCAACAAATACTAACTTTTACATTGATATTCAAAAAAAGATAACCATAAACATTCCTATGATTATCTCTTAGATTTCTTAAAACCGTTCCAAATCTTTTGATGTTATATAGCCGACTATTATGCCAAGAAGAAGAGATGGAAGATATACAGATATATCTAAAAATTCATTATTTTTAAGTGCTATAAAACCTACAATCAAAAATAGATACGGAACAAGCCTAAATAGTGAAACACCTGCTTTGGAGCACTTTTTTATATCTTGTATATTTAAAATTTTTATTTTTTTCTTCTCTTCTATGACAATAGCTTTTAAATCAAGCTCTTCGGCGGGAGTTTGATTTATTGGAGTTTCGTCATAAAGCTCATACGGATCTTCAATCTCATCTAAAATATCTTTTTTTTCATCTATATTTTCAAGAGCAACTTCACTATTTATCATTTTTCTATAAGCATATGCCGAGCCTATAATTATAAAAAAACTACTTAAAAATGCTGTTTGCAGATTTATAAAAAAATTAAAAGAGATTGCAGTTGTAAGTAAAATCAGTAGTTCAACTGCAACTATAATTTTAATAGTTTTTTTCACTATCGTCTTCGTCATCATCATCTTGAAGTTGTTTCTTTATGGCATATCGAGGCTCTTTCGCTAACTCTTCATACTCTTTATACTGTTTTGAATAAGCTTTATACACATTTAGTACAGCGGCAGCTATACCTATAGAAACTCCAATCCATAAGGTCCAACCATATCCGGTAAGATTTTTAAGCAAAATACCTATTCCAACACCCATAAGAACAGCCACAACCATTGATATTCCCAATGATAAGTTGTCAGCCGCCTCAATAATAGGTTTAATTCTAGGAGCTTTTTGCTCCTTTTTATCATCACTATGCATTAGTTATTTCTTTAAACACTCTTGCACTAGCTCTAATGGTCTCTTCAATCATTTCGTCTGTAATAGCAGTTGAGATAAAACCTGTTTCATAAAGTGAGCAAGCAAAGTAAAAGCCCTCTGCTAACATCATTGAATGAAATTTTGCAAAAAGTTTTGCATCTGAATTGCAAGCATCCGCAAAGTTTTTTACAGGCTTTTCGTTAAAGAAGAAACCGAACATACTTCCTCTTGTATCTATTTGCATTGTTATACCACAAGAAGAGGCCTCTTTTTTCATCCCCTCAACCAATCTTTTTGCTCGTTCGTTTAAAACAGATATAACCTGAGCATTTTTCTTTAGCTTGGATACTGCTGCAAATCCAGCAGCCATAGCTACCGGGTTACCACTCAATGTTCCTGCTTGATAAACCGGACCCTCAGGTGATAATTTTGCCATAATTTCAGCTCTTCCCCCAAAAGCACCGACCGGCATACCTCCGCCGATAACTTTGCCAAGAGTAACAATGTCAGGTTTAACGCCGGTTATTGATTCTGCACCGTTTATTGTCGCACGAAAACCACTCATAACTTCATCAAAAATAAGCAGGGTTCCATTCTCATCACATAACTTTCTTAACTCATGCAAAAACTCTTTATCAGCCGGAACAAGCCCCATATTTCCGGCTATCGGTTCTATAATTACACATGCGATATTTTTAGAATCATTAAAACACTTTTTTACGCTCTCTATATCATTGTATGTAGCCAAAAGAGTATGCTTTGTGAAATCGGCAGGAACACCAGGAGAACTTGGATTTCCAAAAGTTGCGGCACCGCTTCCGGCTTGAACTAAAAGAGAATCGCTATGACCATGGTAACAACCGATAAATTTCACAATGTCATCACGACCTGTAAATCCGCGAGCAAGACGAATAGCGCTCATTACAGCCTCTGTCCCGCTGCTTACAAATCTTATTTTGTCTATTGAGTCAAACATAGAGATTACAAGCTCTGCCAAATCGCTCTCTGCCTGTGTAGGAGCACCAAAACTCAAACCATGTTTAACGGCTTCTATTACAGCATTTTCAATTGATTCATCTCTATGTCCAAAAATAAGCGGACCCCAGCTTTGTACGAAATCTACATATCTGTTTCCATCAATGTCGGTTAAATATGCACCTTTGCCCTCCGCAATAAAAATAGGTGTTCCACCTACACTGCTAAATGCTCTAACTGGAGAGTTTACTCCGCCTGGAATTAAATCTTGAGCTTTTTTAAAAGCTTTTAATGAACCACTTATACTCATTGAAATAACCTTAATATTTTTTTGTCATTATAGCAAAGTTGTATTAATCTATATTAGTTATAATTCTTCAAAATTTTATAAGTAAATGGAATAGTTTGAATCGCTCATATTTTGCCCTATTTGTCGCTCTTTTAATACATATTTTACTATTGCTTCTAATTTGGTTTCTTGGAACAATTACACCGGAAGTAAAACAGCAACAAAAACCTAAAGAGAATAAAATAAAAGTTTCACTTCAAGAGATGCCAAAAAGAGTTGAAAAAGTTGCAGATAAGAAAGAGTTTGTAAAAAAAGAGCCTGTAATAGCTCCGCCTATGCCAAAAGGCAGCCAACTTAAAGAGATAGCAGAATCTATAAAAAAACCGCCAATAAAGTATGAAGAAAAAATAATAGAACAAAAGAGTACTCCAAAACCATCTCTAAATCAAATAAAAACAGAAGAAGAAAAAGAGTCTAAGCCAAAAATTGAGCCGCTTCCATCAGCAAAGCCATATGTAACTCTAGAACCTAAAAAAGAAGTAAAAAAAGATCCTCTTGCTTGGATGAGTGAAGATAAATCTGCAGAAGAGGTAAAAGATAAAAAAAGTGAACAACAAACTGGAAGCAATACTATAAATTCAGATCTCAAAGAGCTTTACGGCAGTGAATTTGGCAAATTAACACCTGGACAACAGAAATATCTTATTGATAATCAAGAGATTATGAGAAGAATAACTCAAGAGATTTTAAACAGAATTGCCAGAGTAAATATCCGTCACGATATGAATGTAAATAGAACAAATATTGTAGAGTTTTACCTTCATCCAAATGGAGATATGACGGACTTTAAATTTCTTCAATCCAGCGGATACCATATACTTGATACAACTACGCAAGAGACCATTGAATTTGCGTACAGCAGATACCCAAGACCAACCGAAAAGATATTAGTCAGATATAATGTATTTTATAATCTTGCCAGATAAGAACAAAGCTCTACTTGTTTTTATTAAGTATTGCTAATGCTCCCTTATATATCGGTTCATCTATAAACCCAAACTCATCATCTTCAAAGCCGGTAATACCCTCTTCTCTTTTTAGCTCAAAGAGTTTGATTATGGTTTTTGCTCTTTTTATTTCCATTTCATCGTTTGCAAACATCTTATTTACAATTTTTGCCTGCTCCGGAGAGATGCATCCTTTTGCATCATAACCCATAGTTTTTTCCAAAGATACCCATTTTTCAAACTCTTCTAAATTTTTAAAATCTTGATATACAAAAGAGACAGGTCTCACTCCAATAACTCTACATGTAATTAAAAATTGCGACAAAATATGTAGCATCACAGGGTTGTCTCTTGTAATTAAATTCTGAGGCAGATTCATATCTGCAAACAAATCTAAAATTCCAAGATAAAAAGTGGTAACTCTTTTATCTATTTTTAATTGCGCTAAATTAGCCCACGCTCCGCTTGTCTCAATGGAAAGATGAAGTTCTGTTTTTTCATCTAAGAGTTCATAAACAGACTCGACTTCTTTTGAATTTTTTATTTTTGGAACCCTGATAGCATCCGGCATAAATTGATTTAGATAAGTTATTTCCTCGTACCCGCCCTCAATTAAAGGATTTACACGGACTATCAATTTTTTATCGCATCTTTTATGATGAGATAAAAAAATTGCACATAAAACTAATCCAAATGGTTTATCCTCTTTGCTTACTCCATCCTCTAAATTTAAAATAATGCAGTCGGCTTCAACTGTATCTATCTTTGTTAAATGTTCTAAATTATTACATGAGAGCATTAAAACAGAACGAAAATCTTTTCTTCTGTTAATCATCCTGTATGTAGGGCTTGCAAGTGCGTCTAGTACAGTCAAATCTCTTTTTTCATATGCGGCTTTTACCTCTTCAAAATTACTTAACATTTGATACGCTACCTTTCTTTTTCTCTTGCAGATAAAAATAGAGAGCTTTAATCTCTTTTTGTGTTAAAAAGTATCTCGGCATCCCATTTTTTCTCACATTTAAAGATTCATAAAATTCATTAAAATTAATATTATTTATGGCAGGTCCGGCAAAACTTTTTTGCTCCTTTTTATGCTCGTATCTGGCAACCAATTTACCTTCTCCTGAGTCACCGTGGCACTTATTGCATCCTATTCCTCTTGGATTCTTATATAACGAAGAAGCATACTCCATGGGCGTAATGAAACTGCTTTTAGCTATTAGAGAAAATGGCAACAACATCAACAATACTCTTCTCATAAAGCGACCTTTTAATATATAAAGGTATAATAGCAAAAAAATAATATTATGAGGTTTAAATGCAACTTCTTGATGGAAAAGCACTCTCAGCAAAAATAGAAAAAACTATTGTAGATGAAGTAAAAGATTTAAAAAGCAAGACAGGTCTTGTTCCTGGACTAGCGGTTATACTGGTAGGTCAAGACCCAGCAAGTGCAGCCTATGTAAACATGAAGAAAAAAGCGTGTGATAGGGTTGGCTTCTACTCCGTTACGCATGAAATGCCAAGCGATATTTCTCAAGTTGCTATTGAAAACACAATTAAGATGATGAATAGCAATCCAAATATAGATGGAATTCTTATTCAGCTTCCGCTTCCAGCTCAAATAGATA
Organism: Sulfurimonadaceae bacterium; assembly: GCA_942493175.1. GTDB lineage: Bacteria > Campylobacterota > Campylobacteria > Campylobacterales > Sulfurimonadaceae > Sulfurimonas. Next base: position 1,116,349 of record OW818672.1, on the reverse strand, counting down.
CAACCAAGATACTTGAACTAGTAGAACCAAGCAAGGATGTAGATGGTTTTCACCCGTACAATGTCGGTAGACTTACAACTGGGCTCGATGGCTTTGTTCCATGCACTCCTCTTGGAGTAATGAAACTATTGGCTGAGTACAATATAGATGTAAAGGGTAAAAACTGTGTTGTTGTCGGGGCTTCAAATATAGTTGGAAAACCTATGGCAGCTCTGCTCTTAAATGCCAATGCAACGGTTGAAATCTGCCATATTTTTACTGATAATTTGAAAAAACATACGCTTAATGCAGATATTCTTTTTGTTGGAGTCGGTGTTGTAAATCTAATCAAAGAAGATATGGTAAAAGATGGCGTTATTATTGTTGACATAGGTATTAACCGCACTAATGACGGTAAACTTGTAGGTGATATTGATTTTGATAGAGTAAGTAAAAAATGCTCATACATAACTCCTGTTCCAGGCGGTGTTGGACCGATGACTATTGCCATGCTGCTTAGCAATACACTAAAAGCTGCAAAAGCTAACTCAAAAGAAAGAGAGTAAATGAAAGAGATTCTACACAAAACTTATAAATTTTCAAACTCGTGGACGGGGACTATAATCATAGTTCTTTTTGTTATATTTTTTATTGCTCAAGCTTTTAAAATTCCAAGTGGATCTATGAAAGATTCACTTTTAGTAGGTGATCATCTTTTTGCCAAAAAATTTGCATACGGCATTTCTATGCCTCATATTCCATTTTTAGAAGTATCTATCATGCCATGGAGTGACAAACTCCGCTTGATGGACGGAGATAAGCCAAAAAGAGGCGATATAGTAATTTTTAGACCGCCTCACAACACTAAACAGCATTTTGTAAAAAGATGTGTTGCACTTCCTGATGATGAATTATTTGTTTTACATAAAGATTTATACATCCATTACAACGAAGGAAACGAATGGATTGAGAAAAATTTTAAAGATTATGATATTCTTCCTTTTGCCGGAAAGCTTTGGGTTAAAAATCCGTATACTAAAGATCATCCCGGAATTCATCATGACGATAAAATAGTTGATGATGGACAATCTCCTATGCCTATATTTAACTTTGCTCCTATTAAAGTTGATAAAGATCACTACTTTATGATGGGTGATAATCGCGACCACTCAAATGATAGCCGTTTTTGGGGTGCTGTACCTTATGAAAACATAGAGGGAACACCATGGTTTGTCTATTTTAGTATTGATAAAAACTGGGAAATCAGATGGGATAGAATCGGAAAAACTCCAACCGATTTAGAATCTCCCGTTTACTTAGATAAAGCTATTGCAGAGAGAGTAAAAGAAGATAAAGATGATTATGGAATCTATTGATTTACTTAAAATAGCAGCAGCCGTTCTTGCCTTGGCGGTAGCCATTATCGGACATGAAATAATGCATGGTTGGGTAGCTTACATGTACGGCGATACCACCGCTAAAAATGCAGGCAGACTCTCTATAAATCCAATTGTACATGTTGATTTAGTCGGTACAATTATAGTTCCTGCAACTATGTATTTTTTACCGATGTTTTTTGGAGCAGATAGTGGATTTTTATTTGGCTGGGCAAAACCTGTGCCTGTAAATATGGCAACTGTAATAAATAGAGCCGGTTATAACGGTGCAATGCAGGTTGATTTGGCAGGAGTTGCTTATAACTTTACCATGGCGGCATTTGCTTCAATAGCTATTGTTTATATGAGTCAGCCAAACACATCTGATAGTTTGATTTATATATTTGCATATCTTTTTGTGTTTCAACTGCTAATAATAAATGTTGTTTTGGGTGTTTTTAACCTGCTCCCAATACCTCAATTTGACGGCGCTCACTTTATTATGCACTTGGCAATGAAGTATAAGATAAATTCCGTAGCTGAATTCTTTTATAAAAATGAAAGATATGGAATAATTATAGTTTTAATAATTCTTATGACGCCACTAAAGAATTATCTGCTATTAATGCCAGTGCAGACAATTTTAAATCTGCTATTATCATAAAAGGGAAATAATGAAGTTTTATATCGCTACTGATCATGCCGGAGTTGATCTTAAAGATTATACGGTTGAACTATTAAAAGAAAAAGGTCACCAAGTTATAGATTTAGGACCATTTTCCAAGGATAGAGTTGATTATCCTGATTATGCCGTTAAAGTATCGCAAGCGGTTTTAGCAGATAGTGAGGCGCATGGTATTCTTATCTGCGGTTCCGGCATTGGTATGAGCATGGCAGCTAACAGACATAATGGGATTCGCGCGGCGCTCTGCCATGACGCATACACTGCAACTGTTGCTCGCGGACACAATGATGCAAATGTGCTATGTTTTGGAGAAAGAATTATAGGTAAAGGTGTTGCTGAGTCTATTATTGATGCTTGGTGTGGTGGCAGTTTTGATGGTGGTCGTCATATCGGTCGAGTAGAAAAAATTGAAGCGATAAAAAAGGATTTGTAATGTTTTGGGAATGGTCACTTTTAACACTGCTATCTATTTTATCTGTATATCTATTTGTAAAGATGTTTTATTTTAAAAGTATCACGAACAAAGAACAGCGAAGTAATGATTTAATGAGGCTTACACTTCAAGAGGCAGAAATACTGATTAGAAAATATCAAATTCAACTCCAACGCGCACTTGGAAATGTTGATATTTTAAGCGATGAGTTAACAAAACTGAGAAATGAGTTAAAAGTTTTAAAACAAAGAAACACCAAACATAGACAAGAGACTGACAGACTTAATAATAAAATCAAAGCGCTAGAGAGTCGTATAGACGCTCTGCTATAAAGGACTAAAATATGACACTTAGCAACACTGAGAGAAAAATTATAGAAAATTCGATAAGAGATGTAAAAGACTTTCCAAAACCGGGAATTATCTTTAAAGATATCACAACCCTCTTAAATGACAGAGAAGCTTACGGTGTATTGATGAACCATCTTTATCAAAAATATAAAGAGTACAACTTGGATTATATCGCAGGAATTGATGCAAGAGGATTTATCTTTGGCGCAGCACTTGCTCAAATGTTAAGCATTGGGTTTGTGCCTATCCGCAAAAAAGGGAAGCTTCCATACACAACAATCAGTGAAAAATATTCGCTTGAGTATGGAGTAGATGAGATAGAAGTTCACATTGACGCTTTTAGCAAAATCCAAAATGCAAAAGTTCTTCTCATAGATGACTTAATTGCAACAGGCGGTACGGCAAATGCCGCCGCAAGACTGATTAAACAAGCCGGTGCTTCGTGTGTAGAGGCTTGTTTTATTATAGGTCTTAACTTTTTAGACGGACAAAAAAACTTAAAAGAGATAACGAATGTGTACTCTCTAATTGAGGTAAATTGATGTATATTCCTTCTCCTTCAAAATTTGATCCAAATGAAAACGGTCATTTTGGAATTTTTGGCGGCAGGTATGTCCCAGAAACCTTGATGCCGGCACTTTTAAAGCTTGAAGAGGAGTATAAAAGCATTCGCTTTGATAAAGATTTTTGGAGTGAAGTAGATTACTACTTAAAAGATTATGTAGGTCGCCCCTCCCCGCTTTACTATGCAAAAAATATTTCAGATGAACTTGGTGCAAAAATTTATCTAAAAAGAGAAGATTTAAACCACACAGGTGCACATAAGGTAAACAATGTAATTGCTCAAGGGCTTATGGCAAAAAGACTCGGCTATAGAAAAATCATAGCTGAAACCGGTGCCGGTCAGCATGGAGTTGCAACGGCGACAATATGCGCACTTTTAGGTTTAGAGTGTGAAATATTTATGGGTGCTAAAGATGTGCAGAGACAAGAACTTAATGTTTTTCGTATGAAACTTCTTGGTGCAAAAGTAAACTCTGTTGAGAGTGGAAGTAAAACACTAAAAGATGCTATGAATGACGCTATTCGCCACTGGGTAACGAATGCCAGAGATACTTTTTATATTATTGGAACAGTTGCAGGTCCGCATCCATATCCAATGATGGTTAGAGACTTTCAGGCAATAATAGGCTATGAAGCAAGAGCGCAGATACTTGAAAAAGAGGGTCGCTTGCCAGATAATGTTATTGCATGTATTGGCGGCGGCAGCAACGCTATTGGTACTTTTCAACACTTTTTAGAGGATAAAGAAGTTCGTTGTATTGGCATAGAAGCCGGTGGACATGGCATAGAATCTGGAGAACATGGCTGTTCACTAAATCAAGGTCGTCCAGGTGTGCTGCATGGTCAAATGAGCTATCTGCTTCAAGATGAAGATGGTCAGATACTCGAAGCTCACTCCATCTCCGCCGGACTCGATTACCCTGGAATCGGACCAGAACATGCTTTTCATCACGATAACAAATCTGTAAGCTATGATTATATTACGGACAAAGAGGCGCTTGACGCATTTGTATGGCTGTCACGCAAAGAGGGTATTATTCCTGCTTTTGAGAGCGCACATGCAGTTGCATATCTCAAAAAAATAGCAGACATAAAAGATAAGCTGATTATTGTAAATATCTCCGGTCGCGGCGATAAAGATATGATACAAGCAAAACAGTTACTAAACTTTGACAAATAGGAAAAAAATGAATATTAAATTACTAAACAAAGAGATAAGCGAAGTTTCATCAGAGATAACAGTTGTGTTTTTAAAAAAAGATGAGCTTGAAGAGTGTGAGCATTCTGATATTTTACAAAAAGCTGGATTTAAAGCAGAACAAGACACAACATGTTTTTTATATGAAAAAGGGATACTGTTTTGCGGAGTTGATAGCAAAAAAAGCGACGATATAAGAAGTGCGGCGTCTTGTATGATAAAAATGTTAAAGTCTTCAAACTATAAATCTGCTAAAATTGGTGTTATCAGCAAATCTACTATAACTGCCTTAATAGAGGGCGTTGTTTTGGGCGGATATGAGTTTAACGAATACAAGTCGGAGCCAAAAAAGGCGGCTTTAGAGAAGATCTCTTTAGCTGTAAATGATTTTAATTTTGATGATATTGAAACAATTTTTAATGAAGCGCTTATTGTAGCCCATGCTACAAATTTTACTCGTGATATCGTAAACAGAGCGCCGCAGGAGATAAACCCGCAAACTTTGGCACATACAGCTCAAACATTAGCATATGACAATTCACTTTTATGTAACATATTGCAAGAAGATGATTTGGCAAAGGAGAATATGGGAGCAATGCTGGCGGTTGGCCGCGCCTCTGTTCATGGAAGTGCTCTGATTCATTTGGCATACAAGCCTGCAAATCCTAAAAAAGTCATTACGCTTGTTGGAAAAGGTTTAACCTATGATAGCGGTGGATTAAGTCTAAAAGTTCCGACCTCGATGGTCACTATGAAGATGGACAAAGCAGGCGCATGTGCGGTTCTTGGAATTATAAAAGCCGTAAGTGAATTAAAACTTGATATAGAAATTCATGCATTTATCGGTGCTGTTGAAAATATGGTTGGCGGAAATGCTTATAAGCCGGATGATATTTTAGTTTCAAGAAGTAAAACAACAATTGAGGTTAGAAACACAGACGCAGAGGGTCGTTTAGTCTTAGCAGATGTTCTTGATTATGCACAAGATAAAGTAAAAGCTGATTATATTTTTGACTTTGCAACACTTACCGGTGCATGTATGATTGCTCTTGGACAGTATACAACAGGCTTAATGGGGCACTCGCATAAGCTAAAACATGACATTTCACGCGCAGGAAGCGATGCAGGAGAGATGATAAGTTCACTACCGTTTAACAAACATCTTAAAAAACTTCTAAAAAGCGAAATTGCAGATATAAGCAATACAGCTTCAAAACCTTACGGCGGAGCAATAACTGCCGGTATGTTTTTAGATAAATTTATTCGCGAAGAGAACAAAAGCAAGTGGATGCACTTTGATATAGCAGGAACTGCTTATACTGAAACTCCATGGGACTGCAATGTTTACGGTGCAACTGGTGCCGGAGTTCGTTTAATGTGTGAATTTTTAAGAGATATAAAATAGTTAAATCTTTCTTTTAGTAAACTAGTGTACAATTAGTCAAACAAATGCTGCGATGCTTAAAGAATATAGTAAGACTACAAAAAAATGAGGGTGATTTATGGATTTAACGGTTGTTTTAGGAATATTAGGGGCAATAGCATCTATTTCTATCGGTGACGTAATGGAGGGTGGAAATCCTCTCCATATTGTTCATATTACTTCGCTAATTATTATTATGCCGACCACTTTGCTTGCATCTATGGTAAGTACTGATCCTGAACACATTAAAGGCGCATATAAAAGCGTTGGTATAATATTTAAAAAATCACAAGTTGATCTTCATGCGCGAATTAAACAGATTATTGAACTATCTTCTAGAGCTAGAAAAGACGGCATACTCTCGCTAGAGGGTGAAATTGCACAACTTGACAATGCATTTATGAAGCAAGGCTTAAGCATGGCTGTTGATGGAAATGAGATAGATACTATTGTTGAGAGTTTGGAATTAACAATTGAAGAGACTGAACACTATTATCACGGATGTGCCCACTACTGGATACTTGCCGGAGAAACATCTCCCGTTCTTGGTCTTATCGGGGCAGTTTTGGGTCTTATTTTGGCACTTCAAAAACTTGATAATCCAGCAGAGATGGCGCAAGGTATTGCAGGGGCATTTACCGCTACCGTTACGGGTATTTTCAGTGCATATGTTTTATTTGGTCCAATGGGCGCAAAATTAAAAGCCAAAGCACACCATATCGTTAAAGAACAGAAATTAATTCTTGAGGGAATTATTGGAATTGCTAATGGTGACAATCCTCGTTCTCTTGAGGCTAAATTACTTAATTTTCTCTCTCCGGCAGAAGACAAACATAGTCAATTTAGTAAATGAGTATATAGATGGCCAAAAAGAAACATAAATGTAAAAAAACCGAGTGTCCGCCAAGCGAAAAGTGGGCGGTTCCGACAGCCGATTTTTTCAGTTTATTATTGGCACTGTTTATTGCACTTTATGCTATTGCTTCCACAAACAAAGAAAAGGTACGCGCTCTAAAAGAAGAGTTCGTAAAAATATATGACTTTGCTCCCGTTCCTGAAGCAGTAACTCCGGTTATGGATATGGTAAATGAAACCGAGCCAACCCCAGAATCAACTTCAAATCCTACCGGACAAGCTCCAACAAAAGATGGAGGATCTATTTTAGTTGTTTCACCTACTTCTTCCTCATCTGAAACTGTATCAGAAGTCGTTGAGAAAATTCAAAAAGAGTTGAAAAATGCTTCAATGAGTGGAAATCCACTAGATCAATCGGTAGACGGTGTTTTATTAAAACTTCCTGTTTCCATCTTTTTTCGTGGAGCGGAGACATTAATTAATGATACAGATACACAACTCTTTATTAGAAGAATAGCTGATATTATAAATTCACTTCCGCCTTATGTTGAAGTCTCAGTAAGAGGACACACTGATAATCAACCTCTGCCAAAAGATTCACCATTTAATGATAATATAGAATTATCCAATCATAGAGCAAATGTTGTTATGCGGGAGTTGATTAAAAATGGGGTCTCTAAAGATCGGCTTTCTACTGCCGGTTTTGGTTCTTCAAAACCTTTTGTAAAAAATAATTCTGAAGAAAATCGTGCTAAAAATAGACGAGTAGAGTTTTATATGTTTGTTTCAAATGATGTGCCTTTGGAAAAAACAAATCAAAAAAATATTCTCGATGCACTTGGTGAACTTAAAAAAATAGAATCAGTTGATGGTAACAAATCTTTAGAGCATTAAAAATTAAATATTATAGTTAACATAAGGGAAAATATCTTACATGTATGTTGACATAACTAAACCAACTCTTTTTTTGTTTACAGATGCAAGTGCAGACCCTCAAACCGGAATAGGCTACGGAGCATACTTACTTATGCCTGAGTTTAATTTAGAAGCACCAATCTCAAAACATAAAATTAAAACAAAAAAATTCAAAAATACAACTTCATCAAAATTAGAACTAGAAACATTGCTTTGGGCGCTAAGCAAAATACCGACAAAAAAATGTAAAATTATTGTTTATACTGATTGTCAAAATATTATAAACTTAAAAGCCAGAGAAGAACGCATTGTAAAAAACAACTATATGAACAAAAAAAATGTACTTATCAAAAATCACAAGCTTTATAAAAAATTTTATTCTGTTACAGACAATTATGAGTGTGATTTTATTAAAGTAAAAGGTCATAAAAAAACAAAAGACAAAGATATGGTTGATATTTTTTTTACTCTAGTTGATAAAGCCTCAAGAGAAGCTCTTAGAAGAAAAAAGTAGCTCTTAATTAGTATCTACGCATATTTTAGCTATTATAACAAAATTATTTTATAGCACAACAAAAGGTTAATTATGGGTTTAAGCATAGGTCTAGTAGGACTTCCAAATGTAGGAAAATCAACAACTTTCAACGCACTTACAAAAGCACAAAATGCCGAAGCGGCGAACTATCCATTTTGTACAATCGAGCCAAACAAAGCAATCGTTCCAGTTCCAGACAAGAGACTTGCAGAGCTTGCCAAAATAGTAAATCCAGAGAGAATTCAATACTCAACACTTGATTTTGTTGATATAGCAGGTTTAGTTAAGGGTGCAAGCAAGGGCGAAGGTTTAGGTAATAAGTTTTTATCAAATATTCGTGAAACAGAGGTTATTTTACATATTGTTAGATGTTTTGAAGATGACAACATAGTGCATACTGAGGGCAATATTCATCCGCTTAGAGATGTTGAGATAATCGAAGGTGAGTTAATTTTAGCTGATATTGAAGTTTTACAAAATAGAATAGATAGATTAAAAAAACAGGCAAAATTTGATAAAGTTGCTGCTGGAGTTTTAGCCTTGGCAGAAGAACTTTTAGAGTATTTGGCTGATGGCAATCTGGCTAGAAACTTTCCAAATGCAAACACGGATGAATACAAACAACTAAACAACGAAGTAAGGCTTCTTACTGCAAAAGAAATTATGTACGGCGCAAATGTTGACGAAGACGGCTTGCTCGAAGATAGCAAATATGTTATACAACTAAAAGAGCATGCTTCCAAAAACAATTGCGAGCTAATCAAACTTTGTGCAAAAATTGAAGAAGAGCTTGTAGGTCTTGAGGACGAAGAAGCCGCTGAGTTTTTAAGCTCTCTTGGCGTAGAAGAGTCTGGACTTGAGCAGATTATACAAAAAGGATTTGACAAACTAGGACTTATGAGCTACTTTACAGCGGGTGTTAAAGAGGTTCGTGCTTGGACAATTCGCAAAAACACGATAGCGCCAAAAGCGGCTGCCGTAATTCACAACGACTTTGAAAAGGGTTTTATCCGCGCAGAAGTTATCGCTTACAATGATTTTATTGCATGTGGCGGCGAAGCCAAAGCAAAAGAAGCGGGTAAAATGAGACTCGAAGGCAAAGAATATATCGTACAAGACGGCGATATTATGCACTTTAGGTTTAATGTTTAAATAAAACTTTCTACAAAATTAACAATAGCAATTTTAAAATTTTATTATTTTATTTTTGCTATATTTTGCCCATATTTAACACTATCGCCTGTTTTAACGCCAAGCTCCAGCATCTCTTTTTGTGCCAGTATAACTATAGTAGAACCCATCTCGAAACAGCCAAAATCATCACCTTTATTTAAAAATACATTATCATAACTATATACACTTGGCTCAAGAATATCTGCATTTGTTTTTATTTTAGGTTCAAAAGAAACCTGCATAACTCCAACATTTAAAGCACTTACAAGTACCATATAAAATCTTTTTTTATCTAAAGTTTCGCAAAGCAAAATAACTCTCTCATTTTCTATGAAAAGATTTAGTCTTTTTTTGAGCGATGGAATATTTACAGGGTAAAACTTACCTGGAATATGAACAGCTTTCAACACTTTTAAGTTTGTCGGCATATGGTAGCGGTGATAATCCTTTGGAGATAGATAAAAATTTATAAATGTACCGCCGTTTACAATCTCTTTCTCTTCCTTTGTAAAATCTTCACCCAATAAATCATAAGCTCTATATCTTATGCCCTTGATTTGAAGCGCGTACTCATTATTTAAATTTCCGCATTCAGAGATAAAGGAGTCACATGGCGATATAAAATCATTTGCGTCAAGCGAGTACACTCTATCCTCTTTGAGTTTTCTGGTAAAAAGAGCATTTAAACTATGGTATGTCTCTGGGGCATGAAACTCTTGCATATCCACACCCATAATTTTTACATAAGAGTTGTTTATAAAATTTTGAATAGATTTAGGAAACTCTTTATTTGCAAATTTTGCAAAGTTTTGTGAAATTAATGATGTTATATGCTTACCCATTTTTTATCCTATTCATTTATTTTTCTTTTAGCAATCTCTTCTATAAGAACTGTTGCGTAAGAGCCTTTTGGAAGAGAGAAGTTAAGTTCGTATTGAGCTTCTTCATTTTTATATCTCCCCTCCACTCCTTCAGGGTAAATCCAAGCGTATCTTCTTGCGCCATCAGCGTTTATCTCATCATCAAAATCTTTTTCAATAACTCTTGCAATATCAGAAGCCAATTTTACTTTTTTACCACATAGCAGACCTGTAACAGAGATATCTTTTTCATTAAATCTACTTAAATCATGTTCCGTGCCATCAAAATCAAAGAGTCTGCCGTATGGATAATGTTCCATAATATCTCCGCTGATTAATTTAAATGGATGTTTTTGTGCTTTCATTTTCAGAAGTTCATCTTTGGACATATTTAAAAGTGGTTCCAACTCTTTTACTTCAAAGTTTTGGATTAAGCTGTTTATCTCAAGTCTTCTGCTTAGCCATAAGTTAAAAAGATGACTTTGATAAGCATTAATTAGGAGTTTTTTTATCTTAGGATTGCGCTCTTTTTTTTCGCCTTTAGCAATTTTTTCACCATCGATATGATTGTTGCCATCAGTTCCAAAGCGTTGATAACCAAAGAAGTTTGGTATTCCATACTTGGATATATTTTTTAATGCTTCATCTATTTTTTTTGCGGAAGTAGGATTTACTTTTTTTAATTTAATATAAAATCTATTTCCATTTAAATGGCCTATTTTAATTTTATTGTTATGGTATGTTTTAGAGATAATTTTTACATCTTCATGCTCAAATTCATTCATTTTCTCTTCATATTTTTTATGTAAAGAGATGTACTGTTTAGTCATAGCATGCTTGTCTTTTAGCCCAGCGTAGCCTATCTCTTTATTTTGAATATCAAGATATTTGGCAATCATACTTACCAATTCAAGCGTTGAGAGGTTCTTTTTTCTAACATACAAAACTAAATGTTCGCCTTCTCCTGAAAACTCATAAAGAGGTATCTCTTCAACAACGAAATCCCTCGGTGTTTGTCTAAAATGAAAATCTATACTTGAATGATTGAGCGAATAAAATCTATCCATAATAATCCTATATTTTAAAAATGGTGCGCTTTGCACCTGTTTTTGTAATTTTTTCTAACGCATTTTCCAATAATATTTACTGGCGTTCTGCTTCTAACCGCATGTCTTAAAATAGCTTTTTTATATCTTGGATCAAATCCAAAAAGCATCTCATACTCTTCACCGCTGCAGCCAATATTTTTTGAAATTTTAGTTTTAAACTTAAAACCGACTCTATTTACAGACGAAAGTTTTTGCAAATCACAAAAAAGACCATCTGATATATCCATTCCAGAACTTAAAAAGCGAGAACATTTGGATATAAACTTATCTCTTAATTTTATATCAACGAACTTAGATTTTTTATGAATCTTACCCAAATTCATTAATTTTTTTAGCTCTTTTAAACTTCTGCCAAGTTCACCGCTATAGGCGATTAAATGACCTTTTTTTAGTCCTTTTCTCATTAACGGCTTTTTTGTTTTTGAAATAATAGTAACCGTAATGTCAAGCTTAACATTGCCAATCGTATCTCCGCCTATTATCTCAACTCCATACTTAAGAGCGGTATCTTGAAATCCTGCCGCTAACTCTCTTATTTGGTTTTTTGTAATATTTTTAGGCATAGCAACACTAAGCAGAGCATATTTTGGCTCTGCGTTCATAGCAATTGCATCAGATATATTTACAATCATTGCCTTAGCGGCTATTTGATAGTGACTCATCCAAGAAGTTTTAAAATGAACATCTTCAAAAAATGCATCTTTAGAATAGACGATTCCGTCTATTAAAGCCCCATCATCACCAATGTGCCTACTTTTAAACTGCGATATAAAATAATTTTCTAAATTCAATAAAACTTCTTAAAATGCCTTAAGTTGCTATTAAAGCCAATGTATATAAAATAACAGGTTATTATACCATCTTATCAGGAAACTGCAATGAAGCACTCTATTAAAAAAATATTTAAAAACTTATCCTTGTTTTTTATTTCTGCAACAATATTTGCAGCATTTGGCGTGTTAGCGGCTATTGACCACACTAACTCATATATAAAATTAGACAATCTTAGCAATCAAAAAAAGATAATTTCTTCAATTACAAACTTGCCAAAAGAAAACCTTGAGCTCTCTACTATTCAGTTAAAAGGCAAAACAACACAACTTATTTATGATATTGATAAACTTCGTAGTTTATATGAATATAGCTTTACAGAAAAATTTCTACTATTGAATTCCAAAGAGTATCTCAGTGATTTGGACAAATTAAGCTCACTAGCAAGAGAGTTTAATATCAAAGCGATTAGTTATTATAATGATAAGAGCGAAAATACTGAATTAAAAGAGGATGAGATAAAGAAAAGTGTTGTTTTACTGAATGAACATATAAACTCTATTATTTTTAAGGCAGTTAAATACAATCAAGCTACATTCAGTATCCATAAAAAAGTAACATATTTTGCTTTTATAGTTATTTTATTGGCGTCTATTTGGTACAGAAAAAGGCTTAGTGCCATCTATAAAGATTTAGAATTTTTAAACAATGCAAATCTTAAACAGTATGATATTTTTTCCGAAGAGGCAGATGCAATTTCATTAAGAATAAAAAGAAAGCCCGTTGTGGCAGAAAATCCTGCAATGCTTGATGCCGTAACCGGAATAAACAACTTAAAAGGAATGATGAATTCATACGCTGAGAAAAAGGGAATGAAAGATAACAATTTTACAGCCGTAACAGTATTTGAAGTTGATAATTTCTCAAAAACTAATAAAGTTTATTCACTTGAACTTACACAAACGATACTTAAAAAAATTGCGTTTTCAATCTCTTTGCATCAACAGGTAACAGATGTTATTGCAAGAACAGAATATAATCAATTTACTATTATTTTCTCAAGATCAAACAAAGAGCAGCTATTTAAAGAAATAGACGCAATTCGCCAAAGCATCTCTGAATTAAAATTAAATTCTCAGGAGCTGGGAGATATTTCAATTACTCTTAGCGGCGGATTTGTTATAAAACCAAATAATCTTTCACTGGAAGAGTCAATTAGACAAGCTAAAAAAGTTCTAAAACATGCTCAAAAAAATGGCGAAAATACCATATCTCAAATAAAAGATTTAGCTCAAAGCGAATTATAAAAAAATATTTTATTACACTTTTCCTTTTATTACATAGAGATGACGCATAATGTAACAAGTCTTCTCTATAAAATCCTTTTTTATCATACACAAAGGCTAAAAATAGTACAATCCGCCTTATTTTATTAAATTTAACAAAGGAAAGCTAATGGGTATTCCTATTTATACTTACGATGCTATTATTGTTGGCGCAGGCCTAGCTGGCTGTGCTGCTGCAAGAGAGTTGCAAATTGCAGGGAAAAAAGTTGCCGTAATAACAAAACTTCATCCTCTAAGAAGTCATTCAGGTGCTGCTCAAGGCGGAGTAAACGCTGCTTTTAGTGATAAAGATAGTGTAGAGCTGCATGAGTTTGACACAGTAAAAGGCAGTGACTATTTAGCTGATCAAGATGCAGTTGAATTTATGTGTAAAAATGCGCCTGAAACTATCCGTTGGGCAGAGAGAATGGGCGCTGCATTTAGCAGAACTCCTGATGGAAAAATAGCTCAAAGACCTTTTGGCGGACAATCTTCTCCTCGTGCATGTTATGCAAAGGATAGAACCGGTTTAACTCTTTTACAGACAATATATGAACAAGCTTTTCGCTCCGGTGTTAAGTTTTGGGACGAGTGGTATGTAGCTGACTTAATTTACAAAGATGGCAAGGTTTCTGGGGTCGTGGCATTTAATATTAGAGATATGCAGATGGCTATTTTTAACGCAAAATCAGTTATGTTTGCAACAGGCGGATATGCAAGAAGTTACAAAATTAACTCAAATGCACATGCAAATACAGGTGATGGTCTTTCAATAGTAGCTCGACATGGTCTTCCGTTAGAAGATATGGAGTTTGTTCAATTTCACCCGTCTGGACTTTCAGGAAACGGTGTTTTAATTTCTGAAGCGGCTCGTGGAGAGGGTGGACGTCTTTTAAACTCTCTTGGTGAGAGATTTATGGAAAAATACGCTCCAAATGCAATGGAGTTGGCAAGCCGCGATGTTGTAAGCCGTGCTATTTTAAATGAGATTAGAGAAGGACGCGGTGTAGGACCAAGAAAAGATGCTGTTTTCATCGATGTAACTCATCTAGGGCGTGATTTAATTATGGAGAGATTACCTGAGCTTCGTGATTTAGCGATTACTTTCTTGGGACTTGACATGATTAAAGAGCCTATCCTTATCTCTGCAACCGCTCACTACTCTATGGGTGGAATTCCTGTAAATATCGCAGGAAATGTCCGCAAAAACAACAACGAATATGTTGAAGGTTTTTATGCTGCCGGTGAGTGCTCATGTGTATCAGTTCACGGTGCGAACCGCCTTGGTGCAAACTCTGTACTTGAAGCTCTTCTATTTGGTCGTTTTGTCGGTAAAACGATGGTAAAAGAGGTTGACAATATCACTCTTCGTCCCGCAACTGAAGAAGATGCAGCAAGAGCTATAAGTGAAATGAATTTCATTTTAAACAACAACGGTACAGAAACTATTCCAAACTTAAGAGAAGAGTTGCAGCAGTGTATGACGGCTAATGCCGGTGCGTTTAGAACAAAAGAGACTTTAGAAATAGCTGTTGCCAAGGTTAAAGAACTTCGCGAAAGATTTAAAAATATTCGCATAAAAGATAAATCAAAGCTATTTAATACTGAACTGCAAGAAGCTATTGAGTTTGGTCATATGGTTGACTACTCTGCATTTATAGTTGAGAGCGCGATTGCAAGAAACGAAAGTCGTGGCGCTCACTTTAGAGAAGATTTTAACACTCGTGATGATGAAAATTTCTTAAAGCACACTATGGGTTACATGGATAAAGATGGAAACATTTTACTTGATTACATGGATGTCGTACTCGGCAAACATGAACTAAAAACTAGAACATACTAAGGAGAACTTATGAGTACAAATACAATTACTACACAAAAAGTAAACTTCAAAGTATTTCGTTTTAATGCTGATGAGGATTACCTTCCGTACTATGAAAACTATACAATGGATATTACCTCTGAAGAAGTAGTTTTAGATGTTTTAAATAGAATAAAATGGGACCATGACGGTAGTTTTTCTTACAGAAGAAGCTGTCGCCACGGTATCTGTGGAGCATGTGCTATAAAAGTAAACGGTAGGAGCACTCTTGCATGTAAAGAGAGTATGACTACAATGATAGAGTATTTTGGAAACGATATAACGCTTGAGCCGCTTAGCACAAAAAGAGCTATTAAAGATATGATTATTGACAAGGGCGATTTTTGGGAAAAACACGCTGCTGTAACTCCTTATCTAGTTGCAGATATAGATGAGTGCCCGTCTTGTGAAAATCTTGTATCTCCTCATGACGCTGAAGAGCTAAACGAAGCAGATTTGTGTATCCAGTGCGGTGCATGTCACTATGCTTGTCCGGTTGTTGAGATAAACAGCGACTTCTTTGGTCCTGCCGCATTTGCTGCAGCTTATCGTTTTGAAGCTGATGTTCGTGACAACGACACTCAGAGACTTATAAATGTAAATGAAGAGAAGCAAGGTGTTTGGGATTGTGCCAAATGTTTTGAGTGTGCAGAGGTTTGTCCAAAAGATGTAAATCCTATTGAAAAAATCACTAAACTTCATCAAATGGCATTTAAAAAAGGTGTTGCAAAAAACAATGTTGCAACACGCCATGCGGTTGGCTTTTTACACTCGATTAAAAAACACGGTATGCTTGATGAGGGCGGCTTAGTTCTCTACTCTGAGGGTCCATCAATTATAAAACACATTCCTGTTGCACTTCAAATGTTTAAAAAAGGCAAAATAATAATGCCTTGGAATATGCCAAAATCAGATAACCTTGATGAGATTCAAAAACTTATAAAATCATCGTCAACTGTTAAGTTCTAGGAGTAATTAAATGAAACAATTAAAATACGCACTTTTTACAGGATGTACTGCAAAACAGAGTACTCCGGAACAGATGATGTCAACGCTGGCGGTTGCTAGAAAATTAGATATAGAACTTATAGAACTGACAGAAGCTTCTTGCTGCGGAGCTTCTCACTTGCAAGATTATGATGATTTTTTATCGCTTGTCCTAAACGCTAGAAACATCGCATACGCTGAAAAGCATGGACTGACAATGGTTACAATATGTAATACATGTCAATTAAATACGGCTATGACAAAACATAGACTAGATAAAAATGCAGAGTTAAAAGCAAAAGTAAACGAGAAGCTTGCAGAGGTTGGTTTGGAGTACAAAGGTACTTCAAATGTTATCCACTTTTTGTATGCAATCATAGATGATTTTGGACTAGACAAAATCAGAGAGATGGTTGTAAGACCTCTTAGCCAATTTAACATCGCTCCGTTTTACGGCTGTCATAACATCCGCCCTTCAGAGCTTCATGACGAGTCTCATAAGAATAAAGAAAATCCTTACAACCCTACTTCGTTAGATGACCTTATCATCGCGTGCGGCGGAAAAAATGTTGATTATGAAGAAAAAAACAAGTGCTGCGGTTTCCATGTTGAGCTTCAAGCGCCTCACACTGCAGCAGTTCTTACCGGAAATGCAATTGCAGGTGCAACAGATAACAATGCAGACATGATGGTAACACCTTGTCCTCTTTGTCATCTAAAACTTGACACTCAGACAAAACACGCTTCAGAGGCAATCGGTCGTGATGTTTCACTTCCGGTTCTTCATATGCAACAGATGGTAGGTCTGGCTCTTGGATGTACTCCTGCAGAACTTGGTCTAAAACACCATGTTACTGAGGTTAATTTTATCTAAACCAAAAATAGAGAGATTTTCTCTCTGTTTTTTTTAAACTTTTCTACAATCTTTTCTTTTAAATATATCTATTTATAAATCTATTTTCTAACTCATTAAATAATTTCCGTCTGTATGTCTTAATTAATAACTGATAACCTTCAACAATAGACTCTTCAACTGCCGCGCTATGTCTTATTTTTATTTTGTCATTAAACTGATATGAATTTAATACTTTTCCATTTTCTTCAATTTCAAAAATAACTCTTAAATTCATAACATAATCCGTATCTGCTGCAACAAACAATAAACCCACTATAGGAATCTTTTGTGCACCGCCCCATACTACATAAGCATCCGCATTGGTAATATAAACATTTAAAACTTTTTTTGAGTCTTTAGTTAACTGATAATTTGAAAAAAAAGTCTTTATGTCATCTTCAACTAACTCATCCGTTGGAGTATCAGGTCCAATAGGGATTATAGTATCTGAGAACAACAATGTATTTATAAATTCACCACTTTCTGCTTTGTTTGTAATATTTAATGAGTTTATATCAATTTTGCTAATTTTTGTAGGTCTATACATTGATTCACTAACGTCTATTTCTAAAGCTTTTTGGCTACAACCAGTTAATAAAGAAATAACTACTAAAATAGAGATATATAGAAGCTTATGCATACGAATCCTTTTTAATTCTATAGGCTGATAGCCTATAGATTGTTGATAAAGACTTTATCTAATGTAATATTAAACAAAAATTAACCTATAGGAAGTTTATTGTTTTTAGTAACGCTGCAGACGAAAATTATCTTTACTCACTTATCAGATATATAAAATCTACTTAAAAAGCATTTTTATGATGCTTCCACAAAAGCAAATAAAAACTTAACAATTCTTAATTCATACAAAGACGGTCACTCCCAAGTGAGCATAATTTTCTATTTAAATCTATTAAAATCTCTGATAAGTAAAGCTGTAAAAAGTGGAGATTTATTCACTGGGTGTAATTTTTTTAAACTTTTGACAATATTCTCCTTACTACATCAAATAACTTTTTCTTTCAATCCATATCAATAATTTAAATAAACAGTTTTCGTGTTCATTAATTGTCTTTTTTGAGTAAATTTAGATAAAATGTTTGTTAAATACATAGTAGTGTATTAAAACAAGATAGGTGATTATAAATGAAAGTTATGCATTTTTCCGTTTTTGCTCTTCTACTTTTAATGGTAGGATATTTCCAGCCAGCGCAATGCTCAACTGTTGAGCATACAATCCAACATCAATATGAACTTTTGGTAGTTGATGTGGATGACAATCCGCTCGAAGGTATCAAGATAGAATATACTTTAAAAGATAGAGAAGATATTATAGAAAGTAGTGCGTTTATAACCTCCTCGGATGGTCTTTTTATAAAGGCATTTAATGCAACTAACCCTTACAAATATCTGAATAACTACAAATCAGAGTTTAACTTCAAAGCAATTAAAGATGGTTACTACTCCAAGAGTGGAACAATGTCTTCAAATTACGGAGAAAAATACAGCAAAGCAATAGAAAAATATAAAATTACTCTAATACGACCAATTGACTATTTTGACAAAAAATTTGCTTTGACATTATCAGATGTCAAACTTAAAATGAAAATATTGAGTTTTATTGATTTGATTATTTTACAGGGGCTGCTTGCTGAATCAGTTTTAGAAGCACAGTCGGTCAATTTGGTGCCATTTAAAGATAATAATTATCTACAATTTAAGTTTACAAGCGTTAATGTGTATAACTCAATAAAACTGGACAAGTACAACATCGGCAAACGACTTTTTGACGAGGTGGTTAGGAAAGTATTAACTCCCATTAATGAACATGTTGCTGAATCTAATCTATTCTATGGCTATGACATCACCGTAGTTGGTCACACCAAAAGTTTTGCCGAAAAACATGCAACCATTAACCCAATTGAATACAGATTCATGATTCCGGAAAAAATAGTAAGGCAATATAAAAATAAGGATATATCTGGACAACAAGTTCTGGATGGATCAGTAATTCTTATGGACGATGAACGTATTGAATTGAAATTACAGTAGAAAACATCTGACAATCCCATCAACTCGGATTGGAATTTCCACTATGTTTCATTGCCAACTTGTTATGAAAGCATTATATTTAAGAAACAAATGTCAAATCAAAGAACACATACAATCTGGAAAAATATTGGTCAAGAAAAGATTTTATAGACTTGAATATCAATGAAGAAGAAAAATGCCGTTGCTGTGGATGCACTCATTTCTAGCTGGAAAGTTTTTATTATCAAAATGCTTCTAAGCGCTAAAATACAAGAGGCAAATCACTAGAGATAGAACACGATAATTGATAAATTGTGCATTGTTTCACCTGCGGCAAAACAATGCAAATAAGATGTTTTTTCTTCAAATAATTCAACACGATTGCTGCTACAATAGGTCAAGCAATAAAAAATATAACAAAACAAAGGAAATATATATGGCTGAAGAACTTGATGTTATTAAAGAAACAGCAAAAGCTACCCAAGAAGTTGCCAAAACAACTGCAAAAGCATTAGAGACAAGTGAAAAATTTGGTCGTTTTATTGCAAATTATATTGCTGGCTCTCTTGAACAAGCAATGGGCATCTTTGAAGACAAGCTAAAATATATGAGATGGGAAAGACAACTTCGACTTATGGATAGAGCTGACGAAGTATTAAAAAACCGTGGATTATATGAACCATTAAGACCCATCCCACTGAAATTAGCTATTCCACTGTTTGAAGCAGCATCACTGGAAGATAATAATTACGTGCAAGATTTATGGACTAACTTGCTTGTTAATGCTTCAGACCCACAAAGCACTATTGAACTACAGCGTTCATATATAGATATCTTAGAACAGTTAACACCTTTAGAGGCAAAAATATTAGAACAACTATATTCACTTTCATTTGAAGAATCACAACATAAAGGCATTATCACTGGTGATTTGCCTGATGAAGTAAAAGTCTTCAACGGACAAGGAGATAAAGGTCTTAAAGAACCTAACTTAGAAGTTAAACTAGCACTTGCTAATCTAGCTAGATTAGGTTGTGTGTCACCAATGAAAACTTTTGGAGGTGGCGAAGTGTTTACATACGTCAACCCTACGTACTTAGGAAAAAAGTTTGTTGAATCTTGTAGCACAACTCCATAAAATAATAACTTCTTGACAAAGCGTACGATATTAAGTACAATAAATAAAAATACGCCAAGAAGGACTCCTGATATGACAAAAGTAATGTCTGCAAGTGAAGTTAGAGCAAATATTTATAACATAATGGATGAAGCGGCACAGAGTCATGAGCCTGTACTTATCACGGGCAAGCGAAACAATGTCGTAATGCTCTCAGAGGAAGACTGGAGGGCGATAGAAGAGACACTATATTTAAACTCCATACCGAACATGGCATCTTCTATTCAAGAAGCGATGAAAGCGCTAGATAGCGAGTTTAGCGAAGATGTTGAATGGTAGAGTACAAAATACTCTATAACAAAGCGGCACTAAAAGATGCTAAAAAACTATCGAGTGCCAATTTAGACAAAAAAGCAAAAGAACTAATTGAAATCATTAGAAAAGATCCGTTTCAAAATCCGCCCCCTTACGAGAAGTTAGTAGGCAATTTAAACGGCTCCTACTCAAGAAGAATAAATATCCAACACAGAATAGTCTATGAAGTAAGAGAGAATGACAAAGTAGTGAGAATCTCCAGAATGTGGTCACATTACGGAGAGTAAGCAGCAGTGCTACTTAGCCTTCGGTCTAAAAGCTTTTATAACCTCTTCATTTGTCTCTATATATGGACCTTCTATAAGGTCTATACAGTATGGTACGGCAGGAAATACCGCATCAAGGCACTCTCTTATTGACTTAGGTTTACCAGGCAGATTTATGATTAGGCTTTTGCCTCTGATACCAGCCGTCTGACGAGAAAGAATTGCAGTAGGTACATACTGCAGGCTTACCTGACGCATAAGCTCGCCAAATCCCGGCATCATCTTTTGGCATACGTTCTCAGTTGCCTCAGGTGTTACGTCACGAAGTGCAGGACCTGTTCCTCCTGTGGTAACTACCAAACAGCACTCCTCGCTATCGCAAAGCTCTATCATGGTACGCTCAATCATATCCTGCTCATCTGGGATACATCTGTAAACTATTTCAAACTCGCTCTTGAGATAATCCTTCATCGTATCTTGGATAGCAACTCCAGATATATCTTCATATATCCCCTTGCTTGCTCTGTCACTTGCCGTTATTACGCCTATTTTTATTTTGCTCAAAATACTCTCCTAATTAGTTAATAAAAAATGGTTTGCATTTTTTACATATGTTACAGTTGCAACCTCTAAGAAAAACTCTCTTGCACCGCCTACATCTATTATTTTATCTTCGCTGCCGAGATAAACCTCTATCTTTACGCCATTTTGCGCAAGATTTTTCAACTCTTCTACATCCCATTCATAGTTAAGCAACTCTTCCAACTCTTCTACTCTATTTTTATCATGCTCTACACTTTTTTCAAGATGCGGCAAAAAACATAACGAAATAAACTCTTTTAGGTATAAATTTCTGTTTTTTTTATATCCAAGTAATTGGAGCTTTATAAACTTCTTTTCTTTTGTCTGAAAAAAAGCCGGAGAGAAAAGCTGAAGCGTATCTACCCTTTTTCCAAGCTCTAACTGCTCTTTTGTATGTTTAAGTGCTTTTATAGCTCCATAACTAAATCCGCAAACACAATAGTGTGACGGGTTTATATACTCTTTAAACCAGTGTTGCTCATTTTTTAGAGAAAATCCGCTATAAAACTGCATCTAACTGCTTTTTAACATCAGCTTTAGTAATACTTTCTCTCTCGTTTAAAACATTTTCTACATATTTCATAACGCTCTGCAGGGATTCTAAAAGATTTCTCGTTTCATCATAAAGTTTTTTCATTAAAATCTCTTTTTCGTTATCAGTTGGTATTAAAGATGAGCCCATTCCGTAATCTTTAATCATCTTTTCAACAATCTCTTTTGCTTCATCTAGGTCACCTTTTGCACTGCTGGCATGCTCGTTGTATTTGATATTACATGCAACAATTCCAGCCAAAAGCATCTTAACTCTAGACTCCAACTCATGTTTAATGAGAGGTTCATCGGTTGAAGGAGTAAGCTTCTCGTTTGATAACAATAGTTTCTCAAATGGCAGATCAAAGTAAGTTGCACAGATTACTTTCGCGGCTTGGTAAGTAACACGATAGCGCTTTTGCTCTTGGCTAAGTATTTGTAGCTTTTTCTTTCCAAACATAACTTTGTCTTTCACCTGATGAAAATGCTCTATTGTTACCTGAAAATCGTGCTGTCTTATTGCAAGGAGTGAAGCCTCGTTTACAAGTGTTGCCAAAGATGCACCGTTAAATCCGACGGTCATATTTGCTATTGAATTTACATCCAAATCATGTGGTACCTTGTCTAAATATTTAGACAAAATTGATGCTCTCTCTTTATTGGTAGGAAGTTCTACAAACACCCTTCTATCAAATCGCCCAGCTCGCAAAAGTGCAGAATCTAAAACATCTATCTTATTTGTAGCCGCTATAACAATTACACCGCTTGAATTTTCAAACCCATCCATCTCTGTTAATAGCTGATTTAGCGTAGCTTCTCTCTCATCGTTTCTCTGTCCGTCTCTTTTTTTGCCGACAGCATCAATCTCGTCGATAAAAATTATGGACGGAGAGTTGTTTTTAGCCGCAACAAACAGCTCATGAACTCTTTTAGCGCCCATACCTACATATATTTGCACGAAAGAGGCACCGCTTTGATAGTAAAAAGGCACTCCTGCGGCATTTGCGACTGCTTTTGCTATCATTGTCTTGCCGACACCCGGAGGTCCGACCAAAAGAACTCCGCGAGGCATTCTTGCACCGAAACTTTTATATCTTTTTGGTTTTTTCATAAAGTCGATAATCTCTTCCAGCTCTATTTTTACATCGCTTATTCCACCGATATCGCTAAAAGTAACATCACTTTTTATAGATTCTATTGGTTGCGAATGTTCTAATGAAGACTTGAATTTAGTATCACCTGCTTTTTCTACATTAAAAATTTTGTTTTTTTGAAACCATCTAAACATAAGAGCTCCTAAACCCGCAAAGAGTACAAAAAACAGAATATAAACAATTATGCTTGAGCTATTTTTTACTTTAACTTTATAATCAACAAACATATTTGGAGTGACTTGAGATGATGCAATTTTATACACATCTTTATCCGTTTGAAGATAAGTGAAATCCTTTGAAGAGACGACGCTTTTAACGCTGTTGTTTTTTAAAATAGTAGTCGCTTCTTTAAGTGTTATAGGCTCGGCATTGTCTCTTAAGATAGCAAATAGAACTAAAATTATAATTAAAAAAGCTGATGCATAGATGGCTACCCTATTTGACTTAGACTCTAGCATAATTAGACTCCTCTTTTACTTCATATTCTTTAATATTTATCCAATTCCCAACTAAATCTTCATCTGATTTGACTAAAATCTTATTAAAATGTTGATCATATCCAATAAAAAAACCATCTTTCTGGTTCTCAATAAGCACATCAAGCTCACCTCTAAAAGATTTTCTAAACTCAAAATTTTTAGCCTTAACAACGCTCTCTAGCTCGTGAAGTCTCTCTTTTGCAACATTTCCGCTTACTTCAGGTTTCATTGTCGCCGATGGCGTACCGTCGCGCTTTGAATAGGTAAACGCATGCAGATGTGTAAGCGGCAACTCTTTTACATTTCTCATTGCTTCATCCCAAAGCTCACGGCTTTCTCCAGGATGACCTGTGATAAAATCCGTTCCTACTGCAAAGCCTTTACTTGATAAAAGTTCAAAAAGCTCCTTATCTTGCTTATACATATTTCGTCTATTCATAAACTTTAACATCTGAGGCGAAGTGTGCTGAAGCGCTATATGAAGATGACGTTCTAGCCACGGTTCATCCAAAATCTCTTTGAACTCATCTGTTATTTGGACTGGCTCAACGCTTCCAAGTCTTATGCGTCTTACTCCACGAATTTGTGAAATTTTTTTCATAAGTGAGGCGATAGAGCTATCTCTATTTTGCCCATAGCTCCCTACATTTGTTCCGGTTAAAATAAACTCTCCAAAACCGTTAGCACCAAGTCTTCTTATCTGCTCCAGTATCTTCTCTTCGTTCATACTTCTTGCATCACCGCGAACATACGGAATTATGCAGTAAGAACAGCGAAAATTACACCCCTCTTGAATCTTTATAAACGCTCTGCTCTTTCCAATAAAATCATCAACAACGCTTTCGTCAATATGATTTAAATCTCCAAGCTCATAAAACGGCTCTTCTCTACTTAGCATCTCATTTATTTTTTCTTTTTCACTTTGCCCAAATACGCCTGAGACTCGCCCCTGCTCTAGCAGTTTTTCACCTTTAGTATGAGCACCGCAGCCAGTTAAAAAGATTTTTGCACCACCGCTGTTTTCTATATGTGAGATGTATGAACGAACATGCGAATCCGCGCCGTTTGTAACCGTGCATGAGTTGACAACAACCATATCAGCTTCGTTCTCATTCTCGGTAACATCATAATCTTGCATGGCACTCATCATTACTTGAGAGTCATAAAGATTTGTTCTGCAACCAAAGGTTTTAAAATATACTTTTTTTCTCATCTACACTGCTTCATTTGTTGAAAATGGCGGGATTTTTTTGGCAGATTGCTCTAAATGCAGCATTTGCGTCGGATATGCAATAGTAATGTCATCCTCCGCCATAAATGCATCTACAATTTCAGTTGATATTACGCTTCTTAGAGTGAGCGTTGCATAAGCATTGGTTAAGTACCATGCACTTATATTTATACCGTTAGGAGCTATAAATGAGAAAATTCTAGGTTCTACATTACTGTTTTTAAGACTATAATCGCTTCTTAATTTATTTAGTTGTTTTCTTGTAATATCAGTGTAGCCTTTTGAGAATTTCTTAGTTATCTCTTTGGCTAAATGGATAGCTTTTTTATGGTTTGAGTCATATGTAATAGTTATATCAATGCCGTCCCAAACTGTTTTTAGCGAGCTGTGCGTGTAGTTTGCTATCATTCTTGTAAATACATAATTGTTTGGTATAAAAATTATTCTACCGGCTCTTCTATTTTCTAAAACCGTTGTTAGAGTCACATCTTCTAAGAGTGTCATGCGCAGAAGTGATATATCCATAACATCCCCCACAAATGTCGTCCCGTCCATATCAATACGGATTCTGTCACCGACATGTATACTTCCGCCAAATACTATTACGAGCCAACCAAGTATGCTCATAAACCAATCTTTCATTGCAATGGCTATACCGGCAGATGCAAATCCTAGAATTGTTACAAGATAGCTTACATTTTCAATATAACTGAAAAATAGAATTAAAATTATAAGCGTAAAATTAATAAAGGTGATAATTTTGTTTGCCATATAAAATCGTTCATTATCTTTTATATATTTCTTAACAAAAAGCTTAAGTAAAAAGAAAATAATAAAAACTACTAAAATTATTACGCCGATTTTAACAAATTTAACTATCTGAGACTCAATCTCTTTATTTATATTTGTCTCAATAATCTCTAATCTTTTTTTATAAACATCAGCCGTAACACGCATAGTATCGAGTGCAGATTCAAATCTTTCCAACTGTTTTATTTTAAGTTCTAACTGCTCTTTATATTTATGTTCCGTATCAATAGCTTCTATCTGAGTATATATATGTATCTCTGTTCTTAAAAGAGCAATCAACTGATTTAGCTCATCTTTTTTTAAGACATAATCACTAAAACCTTTGTCTAGTGTTTTGATAAGTGAAATACCTATAAAAATATCTATTGGATTAGTGATAGATGGGATTTCATCTATATTTGGAGGAGTTAAAAGTATAGAAAACGGCGAGCTGTCTTTTTTCTTCAATTTCTCAATTTGTGATGTTAAAATTTTTTCTCGTGCTATTAGTGCGCTTAGTTCATCCGTTTCACTAAGGGTTTTATCTCTTTTTTTTTGAAGATAATTAATTCTCTCTACGATTTTTTCTAAACTATCTCTTACCTCTAAAGATGTGAGATATGAAGCATAGCTTCTCATCCAAACACTATCTTTTTTTGCTATTTTCTCTTCAATATCTCTTAGCTCAATAACATATTGTGAAATTTTTTCTTTTATTATATTTTCTTCAGCGATTCTAATCTGCTCAAGCTCTTGCTCTGTCAATTTTGCTGCGCCTCTTGCACCCTCGGAGTATAATAGAGATGACGCAAGCAGCAGGTAGAGAAATATTTTTTTCATTACGCTTTTCCAAATTGGTTTAAGACACACATAACTGTTCCGACATCTACTTTATCGGTAATAACTACATCTCCGATACCAAGAGGAAGAATAAATGTTATAGATGAGTCGGAACTTTTTTTATCCAAAAAGAATGTCTCATAAAATTTTTTAACATCATTTATTATGTAACTTGTAGGCAGATTGTATTTTTCTAAAAGTGCTTTAACCCTCAGAGCCTCTTTTTCGCTCATCAGATTCATTTTAATAGCCATCTCGTTTGCCATAACCATTCCGATTGCAACAGCTTCACCATGTAAAAATTTTTTATAAGCTGTTTCGTTTTCGATAACATGTCCAAAAGTATGTCCATAATTTAGAGCTGCTCTGAGTCCTTGCTCTTTTTCATCTTGAGAAACAACATTAGCCTTTGTTTGCACGGCTTGTTTTATAGCTTCTTGTAAAATTTCCGGTTTTTTCAAATCAGCACTCTCTAAAAATTCAAAAAAATCTTTATTAAATGTTACCGCCATCTTGACTATCTCAGCAACTCCGGCACCAAACTCCCGCTCCGGAAGCGTAGTTAAAAAATATGGGTCAATATAGACGGTACGAGGCTGATGAAATGCGCCGACAAGGTTTTTTCCATACTTGTTATTCATGCCTGTTTTTCCGCCGACACTGGCATCAACTTGAGAAAGAAGAGTGGTCGGAATCTGAATAAAATCAATTCCTCTTTGATAAATACTAGCAGCATATCCTGTCATATCACCGATGACACCGCCACCAAAAGCAATAAGCATAGATTTACGATTAAAACGATGTTCAAAAAGAGAGTTTAGTATCGTATCGATGCTCTCTTGATTTTTATATTCTTCGCCATCTTTTAAAGTTATAACATGTAGCTCTTTTGCACTGATTTTTGATAGAAGATAATCTAAGTGCAATTTAGAAATTGTAGCGTTGGTAACTACCGCTACTTTTGTATCAAGGTGTATCTTGGGAAGCGTGTCTATCGTAATGTCATATGAGTCGTCTACAACTTTTTTAAGCTCTATGTGTACTTGCATTATTGTTCCAAAAATTTAATTAAATAAGTGGATATATAATACTTTAAAAAAAATAATAAACGGCTAAATTAGTGGCTTTATATCTGCACAGGTATGAAAATTTGATGATTATCATCAAGCTTGTGATAAAGTCTTTCGCTGTCAGTTGACAAAAGAGAGTAGATTTTCTTTTGAGTTAATTTTTTTGTAAAAGGCAATATCTGAATAAAATCATCTTTCCTTTTTAATTTTTTTATTGGATTTTCACTATCTTTTATTATTTTAATATTTTTTGAAAAAATTGTAGAGAGGTTATAGTAGTGTTCAATCACCTGCTCTTTTGCTTCTTGGTGTTCATTTATATAGTTGTAAAGTTCTATGTTTAAATGCATCTGTGCAGAGATGTCGAATATGGTTGATGAAATTTTTTCCAAATCACGATTGTCACCTAAAATTATAGAAGCATCTTTTACAGAAGACAAGACCTTGTCTGCTATTTTAAGTACCGGAACATGTGCCTCATAAAGGGTTGTTCTCATATTATAATCATCAAATATCTCATTTGGAACAATAACTAAACCGACATGATATTTTTTTATATCATTAAAAAAATTATTTTTTTGATTAATACCGTCGTAATCAATGTCTATAATTACCGTTTCATCTCTAAACTCTTTAATTTTCCAGATAAGGTCAATATTATTAGGATTTACAATTCTAATAATCAGATTATGACCCAATTTTTTATGAGCAAAAATTGTTCTGCTGACAAGTTTTTCTGTCGTTTTAAAATTTATTAAGTCCATATCAAGATATAGATATAAATTTGAACCAAATGGCTCCGGAAACTGTCCTAGCTCCCTTTTTATAGCTATATAGACAGATTTAAGCACCACTGGATCACCCACTAAAAGCAATAAATCATTAGGTTGAATCATTCTGCGACGACTTGGCATAATCAATTTTTTATTTCTGTATATTGCAACAATACGCCACTCTTTTTGTTCAATGACACCAATATGTTTATAAACAAAAGAG
The DNA here is from genome assembly GCA_942493175.1 of Sulfurimonadaceae bacterium. GTDB lineage: Bacteria > Campylobacterota > Campylobacteria > Campylobacterales > Sulfurimonadaceae > Sulfurimonas. The sequence continues at coordinate 1,087,654 of OW818672.1, read as the reverse complement.
CTTCCAAACGGAACTAAAACTTCCATTATTTCACCCTCGCCCATCCCGACATTTTGTGCTATTACAGGAACATTCGGCAGGTAATTAAGAAGTCTTGAAGAGAGAATTTCATTTGAATTGACTAAAACAACATTTTGGTCTTCATTTTTTAAATTCCATTTATTTAAAACTATTATACGAAGCTGTTTTTTTATACTTCTGATATTTTTTATTGTATGCTCTGTATCGAGCTGATTATCCATTACTACTATGGCTTGAGTAAACTCCATTTTTAGTAAATTAGCAAGTTTATAAAGGCTTGTGGGGTCAAACTCATAAAATTTAAAGCGTGACGCGTTTATATTTTTATATTTTTTATGTTTTGGTTGGACAACATAGTAAATGTTTTCGCTAGTGTATGTCTCTATTACTCTATTTATAAAGTGTTCAGCTACTTCACCATCACTAATAATTAATATTTTTTTCATATGTTATCTTCTAAATTTTTTTGACATTATATCATTAATAAATTTTATAACCGCTCAGCCATTTTATTGATACTCTTTTTTCATCATTAATTTTGGAAAATCATTTTCAACACTATGCTCATTACCATCATTAAGTTTATTTTTACATATACTTTCTTTGGATTTTAAAAGTTTTTCTTGCTCAGAAACTATTTTTTCTAATTTATTGATTTTTTCAATTAATTTTTTATTTTCTAATTTTAAATCTTTTTTTTCTATATCTGCTGAATGTAAAAAAGAGAACATCATTAAAACAATAACTATAATTTTCATAAACAGTTATCCTTTTTTGCTTAATTTTACGCCCATTTCTGCATGATGCGTATATGGAAATTGATCAAAAAGAGCCAAATCATTAACTACATGAGTTTTAGATAAGATAGTCAAATCTCTAGCCAAAGTCTCCGGATTGCAAGAGATGTAGAGTATGTTTTCATATCTTGAAGCAAATTCACATGTAGCCTCATCCATTCCGCTTCTTGGCGGGTCTACAAATATTGTGTTAATTCCATAGGAGGAGATATCTATATCTTTCATTCTGTTAAACTCCCTGACGCCATCAAGAGCCTGCACAAACTCTTCAACGCTCATTCGCACAAACTCTATATTTTCTACGCCATTCAAGCTCATATTTGTTTTTGCTGCATTGATTGATGATTTTGAGATTTCTGTCGCCAAAACTTTTCTGAACTCTCTAGCAAAAGGTATAGTAAAATTTCCTGCACCGCAATAGAGTTCAAGCAAATCACTATCCGTATTGGATAAATTTTCTAAAGCCCACGAAATCATCTGTTCATTTACCTTATAGTTTGGCTGTGTAAAGCTATTTTCAATATAGTTAAATCTAAATTCACTGCCGTTTATTTTTAAAATTTCTGTTATATAATCTTGCCCTACTACCACTTTTTGCCCTCTGCTGCGCCCAATTATATATATTTCAAGTTCAGTTGCAATCTTGGTGGCAATATCTTTCCATGCACTGTCTAAACTTCTATGATAAAGTAACGAAACAACTATTTCTCCGCTGTTTGAGCTTAAAAAGTCAATCCCAAAAAGCTTAAACTCTATGTTATTATCTCTTATTGCTTTTAGAAGCTTTGGCATTAAAACAGATATCGGGCGGATTACTTGTGGACACTCATCGACAAATACTACGCTTTTTTTATCTATATTGTTCATCGCATAATGTATTTCATCGCCTACATGCCAAATCTTAAACTCGCTTCTTGAACGATAATGGCTATTCGGTGATTTAAAAACAGATATATCCCCACCATAAAAAGGTCTAAATCTATCTTTGTTCAACTCTACTTTTAAAGATAACTGATACTCATACCCGCCATCATAAACTACGCAAGCACCGCACTTGCCAAAATATTTACAATTCATATTATCTTCTTTATCGTCTATTTTATTGAAGCTATTAAATTGCCAATGAGTAGATTCCATCCATCAATGAGAATGAAAATAAGTATTTTAAAGGGGAGTGCTATCATAACAGGCGGCAACATCATCATACCCATAGACATAAGAATGGAAGCAACAACCATATCGATTACCAAAAACGGTAAAAAGAGTAAAAATCCAATCTCAAAAGCTGTTTTGAGCTCACTTATTACAAATGCAGGAATTACTATTGAGAGAGGTACATCTGCAACGGTTGCAGGATTTTCCATCTTTCTTATGCGTAAAAACAGAGCCAAATCTTTTTCTCTAGTGTTTCTAATCATAAAGTTTTTAAACGGCAGAGTAGTTTTATCAAAAGCCTCTTCATAGCCGATTTTCTTCTCTACGTACGGTTTGATGCCATCTTCATAAGCTTTTATGCCGACCGGCTCCATTACAAAAAAAGTCAAAATCATTGCAAGCATAACAAGAAGCTGAGTCGGAGGGACTTGCTGAGTACCAAGAGCTTGTCTTAAAAAGCCAAATACAATGACAAATCTTGTAAAAGTTGTCATTACAAGCACCATGCTCGGTGCTAAAAATAGCAGCGTTAAAAGAACAAGCACATTCAGTGAGCTAACAAGCTGTTGCGGAGAATCTGGAGCGGAGAGCTCGAAATTCATAGTAGGGATTGTTACTGATTCAGCCCCAAATATAGGGATTATGCCCAATCCTAAAATTAATAAAAAAAATCTAAACATTATCCACTTTCTGCCTTACTCAAAACTGTTTTTTTAATTTTTCATCAGGCTTTGAGTCAAATACCTTATACAAAATATTGAGCTTATGATACCACAAAAAAAATTAGCCTCTTATCTAAAAAGGGATTTTTTATAAATTTTATTTCAAATATAAGAGCCAAAGGGTATAATTTTGCCAATTAACCAAAAGAGTCATTTGACTCTTTTTTTTGCCGTAAGGCAAAGCTTTAGTGACTGAATATAATTTGGACCTTGTTCAAATTATATGAGATTTAATAGTAGGAGTAAAAATGAATAAAAATAAAATAAGTATCGTTATTTTAGCTGCCGGAAAAGGGAGCCGTATGAAGTCTCCAAAAGCAAAGGTTCTGCATACTGTTTGCGGCAAAGAGATGCTCTACTACATCATAAAATCTTCTCGCGAAATAAGCAATGATATTACCGTGGTTGTGGCACATCAAAAAGATGCGGTTGTGAAGCAAATGAGCTTATATTTTGATGATATAAATTTTGTAATTCAAGATGCTGACAATTTTCCAGGAACAGGCGGAGCTATGAAAAATATCTCCGTTAAAAACGAAAAAGTGCTGGTTCTAAACGGAGACATGCCACTTGTCACAGCAGGTTCTTTGGAGGGATTTTTAGATAGTAAAAGCGATATAGTCATGTCGATTTTTGATTTGCAAAATCCAGACGGGTATGGTCGTGTTATCATCAAAGATGGACATGTAGAAAAAATAGTAGAACAAAAAGACGCCTCGGTAGCTGAACTAAATGTCACAACCGTAAATGCAGGAATATACGCCTTTTCAAAGCAGATACTAGACAAATATATCCCAAAGCTTAGCAACAACAACGCACAAAAAGAGTACTACCTTACCGATGTAATCTCTATGGCGAGAGCCGATGGTCTAAACATCACTCCGCTTCTAGTTGATGAGGAGCGTTTTAAGGGTGTAAACTCCAAAAAAGACCTCTCAGATGCGGAGGTAATTATGCAGGAGAGAATCAAAACATCCCTTATGGAGTCAGGCGTGATTATGCAGCTACCATCAACCATCTACATCGAAGAGGGAGTGACTTTTGAGGGCGAGTGCATCGTTGAAAACGGCTGCCGTATCACTGGTAATTCTAAAATAATAAACTCACACATCAAAGCGCACAGCGTTATTGAAGACAGCGTAGTTAAAAACTCGGATGTAGGACCTTTAGCACATCTTCGTCCAGCCTGCCTGATAGAAGATACACATGTAGGAAATTTTGTCGAGGTTAAAAAATCTACTCTAAAAGGGGTAAAAGCAGGACATCTCAGCTACATCGGCGATGCAACCGTCGGCGAGGGGACAAATATCGGTGCGGGAGTTATTACATGTAACTATGACGGAATCAAAAAGTATGAAACAATCATCGGTAAAAATGTTTTCATCGGAAGCGACAGTCAGCTTGTTGCACCCGTGACTATCGAAGATGATGTGATGATTGCCGCAGGAACAACGGTTACAAGCGGCAGAGTCGAGAGCGGCGTCCTTGCCATCAGCAGAACAAAACTAAGAACTATAGAAAATTTTTACCATAAATTTTTCAAAAAATAGGGCTTAAATAAAGCCCTAATAGCTATCAAACAACTTCTGTATCTTAGAGATATCATGTATCATTGCGTGAAGCGGTTTTGCCTCTTTGCCTCTTATGCTTCTCTCAAAAATATCTCTGCTGCTCTTATCTTGGTAGATAATTCCCAGAGGCATCGGAGAAAATTCAAAAGCTTTTTGAAGTGCTGCGTTAAAGTCGGAACTCTCATAAGTATCATCCAGAGCATAGCTGTTTTCTTTGAACCAGTGGTAGGTATTTGTATCGTTAAAGGTCGGACACGGCTGCAAAATATCAATAAGCGCGTAACCGTGATGTCTAAATGCGGCTTTTAAGACCTCTTTGGCATGTGCTATGTCGCCTATGTTTACACGGGAGACGAACCCTGCTTTTAAAGAAAGCGCCACTGCAAGGGGGTTAAATGGCTCATTTACAACGCCGCCCACTTGGACTTTTGTAACAAAACCCTTTTGACTAGTAGGCGATGCCTGCCCCTTTGTAAGACCGTAAACCATGTTGTTATGGACGATATGCACGATATCGACATTACGTCTGATGGTATGAATGAAGTGGTTTCCGCCTTCTCCGTACATGTCGCCGTCTCCGCCCTCTGCTACAACGCATAGATTTGGATTTGAAAGTTTAACGGCAGTCGCAACAGGCAAGGCTCTGCCGTGAAGAACTCCAAACATATTGACATCTATGTAGTATGGAGTTTTTGCGCCTTGCCCTATTCCTGAGACGATTACACTGTTTTTTTTATTCACTTCAAGTTCTTCTAAGACCTCTTTTATAAGTTTTAAAATACCAAAATTTCCGCATCCTGGACACCAAGCGACATCCACATTTTCTCTATCAAACACAGAACTCATGAGAACTCCTTTAGGGATTTTTCAATCATAACGCTTAACTGATCCGCAAAAAAACTAAAACCGTTTGACTGCAAGATTTGATTGTCTATTTTTACATCATAGAGCTTAAGCTGGTTTGCAAATGCTCCGTCCGCACTATTCTCTACGACAATTCTATACTTAAACCTCTCAAGTGATTTTAATTGTTCTTTGCTAAGCGGATGCACCCAAGCAAAATGAACATGCGAAAGGCGAGGGTTCTTTAGATACTCCAGAGTCTCACAAATAGCACCGCGGGTTGAACCCCAGCCGATAATGGCAATATCGCCCTCTCCTACAATCTCGGGAGCAATCGCTTCTGCCGTTACTCCATCATTTTTTCGCATACGTTTAGCGACCATTTTTTCACGCATTTTATAATCTTCCGTAATCTGCCCTCGCTCATCGTGCTCATCTCCGACTGAACAAATCAGGCCTTTTCCAAAACCTGGAACAGTTCTGGGACTTATACCGTTTTTTGTATCTTCGTAACGCACATAATCTTCACTGCTTTTTACGATGTATCTATGCTGTTCGTAAGATGAAAAATCTACATCTTTTATCATGGAGATAGAATCTGCCAAGTATTGGTCGCTTAAGAGAATCACTGGAGTTTGATATTTGTCCGCCATCTCAAAAGCAAGATAACCATAATCTATGCACTCTCTTAAACTCCCAGGTGCTAAAACAATGCGAGGGAAAAAACCGTGCCCAGAGTAGAGTGCCAAATTTAAATCACCCTGCTCGCTTCTTGTCGGCAGTCCTGTTGCAGGACCCGGTCGCTGGGCGAGGTAGATGACTGCGGGAGTCTCTGTCATGCCGCTAAGACTTAGTGCCTCTCCCATCAGAGCAAAACCTCCGCCCGATGTCGTAGTCATCGCACGTGCACCGCCGTACCATCCTCCAAGCACCATATTTAAGGATGCCATCTCATCTTCGCTCTGTTCAACCGCAATACTCAAATGTTTGGACATATCAGCCATAAAATTGAGCACTCCCGTCGAGGGCGACATCGGATAAGCGGTAACCATGTTACACCCGCCTGCTAAAAAGCCAAATCCACATGCCGTAGTTCCATCCATTAAGTGAAATTTTTTTACACTTTCCAAGTTAGATTTTGGCAACTTAGGCAGAGTTAGATTTTTTAACTTCGTACCCTCCTCATAGCCTGCTTCGGCGACATCTTTATTTGCGTCATCCTCTTTAAAACGCTCTGCAACGCTTTGCAGTAGTGAGTTTTTGTCAATGCTTAATACTCCAAAAAGCAGACCTGCAATGTAGGTATTTGCATATTTTGCACTGCCGAATTTTTTTGCGCTCTCTTTCATTGCGACCAAAATCATATTGGCTTTTTTCTCGGAAAATGCCTCATCTGCAAAGATTATGGTGTTTTCATGCAATCTCTCTTGCATGTGCTCTAATGCGGGCAAATCCAGAGCGATGGAGATATCAACACTCCAGCATGGAGCTTCCATAGGAGTGTCTGAAATTCGGATAAGGGTTGTGTTACTGCCGCCTCGCACGCGTGACATATACTCTTTTGTAGAGAAGATATAAAAACCGCTCTTCTTAAACGCATCGCTGAGTATTTTCTCTAATGTAGCGATGCCTGTTCCCGCCGCACCGCCGATGAGTATGGAGATACTTTGAGAAGCGCTATAATGAGACGCTGCGCTTTTATGAGACTCTTCCTGATGCTCTTGCGTTTTTGGAGTTTGCGTAGCCGAGCTGTTCTGCTCGCTGCTTTCAAGCTTGTCTACAACTGCAAACTCTTTAAAAACATCATCGCCATGCGGAGCATTGGACAAAGCAGAAGTTAAATCAAGCCCCGCAGAATGCTCTCCCGCATGGTCGCCGTTTTTCCATAAAGGACTATCTGTAACATCATAGACCACACTCTTGTAGGCGATATAAGCTCTCGCACCATTTTGACCGTTGTATCTCTTAAGTTCATCTATCGTCATCACAATATCCTCTTAAGTCAATTTGCTTCACCTATAATAATAACTTAAGAAAGTAACATATTATTAGTTATTTTGATAGAATATTTAAAACTATCGGGAGTCTTACTTGAAAATCATACACTTCAGCGATACTCATCTAGGGTTTAACGACCTTGATATTTTAAATGAAAACAACATAAACCAAAGAGAAGCAGACATTTACGACGCTTTTTCTCAAGTCGTAGAACAGATAAAAATCATCAAGCCTGATTTTATTATCCACACAGGTGATTTGTTTCATCGCCCAAGCCCCTCAAACCGCGCCATTACTTTTGCGCTTGAGCAGTTTAAAATCATTGATGCGCTAAACATTCCATTTATTCTGATTGCAGGAAACCACTCAACGCCAAGAACAAATCTAAGCTCGCCGATACTAAAAATATTTGAGAATTTTAAAAATGTACATGTAGCTTATAATCAAGAGTATAAAAAGATAGAGTTTGAGAGCGTAATTTTCCACGCCCTGCCCCACATGAACGACGAAACAAAGGCACTCTCGCAGATAGAACTATGTGAAGAGCAAATTGACAAAAGTAAAAAAAACATTATGATGATGCACTGTTCAGTGGGTGCCCTCTACCTTATGAACGAGTTTGGCGAGTGGGTATATCCGAGCGAAAAAGAGTATGTTTTTAAGATGATGGATTATGTCGCACTAGGTCACTGGCACGGTTTTGGGCAGGTCGGCAAGCATGAAAATGTCTTCTACAGCGGCTCAACTGAGAGAACAAGCCTAAACGACAAAAGAAACTCAAAAGGCTTTATAGAGATAAGCTTGTACGATGAACTGCTAGTTGAGTACAAAGAGATAAAAATCCGCCCCATAGTGCTAAAAGAGATAGATTGTGAGTATTATGAAAACTCCATTTCTAAAGTCGATGTTAGCGATACCAAAAATACAATCGTTGAAGTAATATTAAAAAATATCACCGCTTTTCAATCCATAGATATTCAAAATTCGGAGATTAAAAAGATATTTGCCGAGGCTTTGTACGTAAATGTCAAGAGAGAGTTTAAACAAAGCGTAAACGAGATAAAAGCCGATGAGATAGAGGCTCTCTCGCTTGAAGAGTTTTTTCTGGAACATCTAAAGGAAGATTCGCAGACAGAAGAGTTTGAGAGGCTGAAGTACAAAGTTCAAGAACTGTTTGCAAACTATGAGGAGACAAACGATGATTCTCTCTAGATTGAAACTTGAAAATTTTAAAAAATACAGCTCTTTTGAGATTGAGTTCGGCGAAGGACTCATCGGTATCATCGGAAAAAACGGAAGCGGAAAATCAACCATCTTTGAAGCGATACTTTTCGCACTCTACGGAGAGGCGAAAACAAGAGGAAACAAGGAGCTTCTAAGAAATGCAAATGCAAACGACAAGGATGCGGTAGTCGTGGAGCTTGAGTTTGAGTTTGAGGGCGTTTTGTATAAAGTTGCACGTGAATTTCGCGGCAAAGCCATGAGCGCAAACGCAAAATTTTACAAAAACGGCTCTCTTACAACTACCGGAGCAAAAGAGGTTACATCCACCATCATCAAACTTACAAAGATGAGCAAAGACGCTTTTATGCACACACTCTTCGCCTCTCAAAAAGAGCTCTCAAGCCTCAGCACGCTTAAAAACGAAGATAGAAAAAAGATGATAAGAAAGCTTCTTGGGCTGGAGAAGATAGACTTTGTGGAAAAAGAGCTAGTCGAGAAAAGCAGAGAGCTAAAACGAGAGATAGATGCTTTTGCGGAGGTACTTTTGGGTGAAGAGGAGATTAACCTCAAACAAGAGCAGATAAAAGGAAGCGTTGCGACAAAAGAGGCTCTTACAAAGGAAGTGCTTGGCAAAACAGAAGAGCTGGAGCATATAAAAAGCAGAGAACAGCAGATAAAAAAAGAGTTGGAAATATTTGCCAAAACAAAAGAGCAAAAACAAAAAGTTTTTTCTGAGCTTGAACTTCTAAAAAACTCTAAAAGCTTGGAGATATTAAACCAAGTAAAACTTATCGCCGAACTCCATGAACTAGAGCACAAACAAGAAGAACTTAAAAAACTCTCGCCTATAAAAACAGAGTACTTAGTACTGCAAGAGAGACTAAAAGAGCAGGAAAAATTAAAAGAGTTTCATCTGAAAAAAGATGGGATTTTAAAAGAGCAAGTTCAGTTAAGTGAGCAGTGGAAAAAGTCTAAAGCTGACATTCATGCACTGGAGAAAGCGTGCGAAAACTATAACGAGTTTCTACTAAACGCAAAAAGCCTAGAGACAAACATCGCCGTTTTACAAGATACCATAAGCTCAAAACATACCATAGAAAACGAGCTTAGAGCCGAGATAGCCGCTGAGCAAAAGCAGATAGATATCACAAACGCTAAAATCGCAAAACTTCATGAACTTGGAAGCGAGTCGGCATGTCCTACATGTACAAGACCGCTTATAGAAGAGTATGACAGTGTTATAAACTCGCTTGTCGGTGCGGTGAATGAGATATACCAAAAAAAGATATATGAGTACCAAAAACAGCTTCAAAATGTAGTGGCTCAAAAAGCCGCATTTGAGGCAGAGGCAAAAGTAAAAGAGAAAGAGTTTTCAGAGCTTATAAACAGTATTAAAGTTATTGAGAGCAAACTTCAAGACCTAAAAAATGCACGGGAATATTTTGTACATGTTGAGCAAAAAGGGGTTAAAAACAAAGAGGAGCTAAAGGAGCTGGAACAATATGGCTACGACGAGAAGCTGCATAACAACATCAAAAGCTCTCTCACTGCAATAGAGGCGCAATACAAACACTCTCTAAGCTTAGAAACTGAGCTGAAGCGGCTCGTTTTGGTAAAAGCAGATTTAGAAAATGTAACTAAAAAGATAGAAGAATTAAAAGCTACATGTCAAAACAAAGAAACAGAGTTTAAACTCATAATCTACGATGATGTGAAGCATAAACAGCAGCTTGAAGAACATGAGAGCATTCTCAAAACCGTGGAGTCAAAAACAGCACTTCTCAATGAGATAAAAGTGCAAATCGCAAAGATAGACGGCGAGATAAAAACAGTCCAAAATGCACTAGATAATAATGAAATACAGCTAAAAAAAGTCCAAACTAAAAAAGATGACTTGAGAGACTATGAGAAGATAAAAACAAGCCTCTCGGAGTTTAAAACCAAACTAAACGCAAAAGTTGCTCCGCGTATATCTAGCATCGCCTCGGAGATGTACTCTCAAATAACAAAAGGAAAATACCAACACATAGAAGTCAGCAACGACTTTGACTTTTTCATCTATGACGATGGCAAAAAATACCCAATAGAACGCTTCTCAGGCGGGGAGATAGACCTCGCAAACCTTGTTCTTCGCATCGCCATCTCAAAAACTCTCACAGAACTCAGCGGCGCAAGCTCCATCGGCTTTTTGGCGTTTGATGAAGTGTTCGGAAGTCAGGACGAAACAAGAAGAATGGAGATACTAGAAGCTTTTCACACCATAAAAGAGCAGTACCGACAGATATTTTTGATAAGCCACGAGATGGAGATAAAAGAGATGTTTGAGCGGGTTGTGGAGTTGTAAACGCTCTTACTTTACAATAGCTTTTTTAAACTCTCAACAAAATATATAAAACTTGGCATATCTATTTTATCAATTTCTATTTCGTTATTTTTAATCATTTCACATATATCAGAATACTCTTTTTTGTTGGTATTTAAGATTTTTTCTAGCTCTTTTTTCAATCCATTGGGAGAATCATCATTGCCAGGAGATGCTTCAAGATGTGTACAATTTTGATATTTATTGCTTTTAAGTGCACATAATAACCATGATTCAGATTTAGGCTTAGGTATCATGGCTATGCCTTTATCAAACTTCTCTGATTCAAAACCATTCTCTATAGATTCGATTTTTATATTCCACAAGGCAGATGGACTTGTATTTGTTCCATCAGAATCACGAAACAAAATTGCAATAACATCTTCATCGCTTCGTTTAATGCATTCCTCTTTAGCTATTTTAGCTAGTCCTTTTGCATTTTTATAAAAATAATTAGTTTCTTTTTCTTTTTTCTTTCCAGCAAAAGAAGGCATTGATTTACATACCTGCATCAATTCAGCCTTAGGAATAAAGGTAATTAATTCCTTTGTTATTTCCAAGAATGAGTAGCTATATTTTTGTTCTATAATTTTGTCCACAATATAGTACATTGCACCAGGAATAAATACATTATCACCGTAAGAAAACAGTCCTATATCGCTAGGACCTTCACCACTTAAAACTAAATGCACTAGATACTATCTTTTTTTTGTTCAATCAATTTTATCTCTTCATATAAGTCTGATAAATTTGTATCTATATAAACTTCACCAGGACCCATAAGTTCAAGTTTGTCTTTCATGCTAGGAATATCAAAAAATGGAATACTTTTAGTAAATCCTTCTTCTGTTTTATAAATATAATGTACTGATTTTATAGCTACTTCATCTTCAATATAATTTAATATCATTGGACTATGTGTCGTAATCATAATTTGATGTTTTGAATCTATTAATGTATCAATTAAAAATTCTACAAGTTCTGAGTTAATACCATTTTCCAACTCATCAAATAATAAAAAACTTTGTTCACTTTCTAGCTGTGCCAAGATAGCAATTAGTCTCAAAATACCATCATTTAAATATTTTGCTTCATTTGTTAATTTATTATTATTAAATTTTTCAACAAGTTCTAATCTGCTCCAACCACCTTGTGATTTTCGTATTTCAAAACTATCTAAATTTTTGTAACATTTTTGCAGTTGTACCAATAAATTGTTTTTCTGTTTTTCATCAAATGTATTTAAAAATGCACTTAAATTTTCACCACTTAGTCCAAGTTTACTTCCTGTTCGAGAGCGTTTTCTCATCTCCTGAGGTGCTAATAAGTCCAATGAATAGATATTTTTTATATATGATTTAAACTCTACAATTGAATTAGGTAATAGCTCAGGTTTTAAACTTGCTAAAAATGACCCCTCATAATCCTGAATAATATCGCCTTGAAGTTTCTCTTTTTTTTCTAAATCTTTTATTATCATATATTTAGAATCTTTAACTTCAAAAATAATTTGTTTATTCTTAAAATTTTCATCATAATCATATACACTTATTGTTTCATAGGTACATTTTTTCAATATAGGATTAAAATTAAATGACCATATATAAAAGTTTTCATTATAAGTAAAAGAAACAAGTACTGTAATTATTTTTTTCTTTGTTAATTTACAATTTAATTCATTAGCCTCCCAACTTCTATCTTTAAGCCATCCAGATATGTCCCCTTCCATTTGCTGAGAAATAAAATCAATAGACTGAAGAATTGTTGACTTTCCTGAACTGTTTAGACCAATTAAGCATGTAAATTTTGAAAACTCAAGTTCAAATTCATTTAATGATTTAAAATTACTGATTATCAATCTATCTAGTTTTATCACTTATAAAATCCTTATTCAATATTGCTCTTAGTATATCAAAAGTTACTTGAAGATAGTGTAATAATTTTAAGCTGGAAGTCACAAGTTGCGACCAATTAAGAAAACAATTTCAAAATGCCATATTTTCATATAAGCTTTCTATTGTTAAATATACTCAAGCATATTTAAATAGGACAATAACTATGCTTAAATATATACACAGATTGACAAAAGTTAACATGTATGTTAACCTACCAAGTTAAAAATTGCCGTATTCGGACAAAAAGAAGTATTTAAACAATGAGTGATTTAAAAAAATATATCCAAAAAAGAAAAAAAGATGATGTTGATTTTGCCAAAAATTTTGAATCTGAATATGAGGAGTTCAAAATAGGTGAAATGCTAAAGCAGGCGAGAGTTGAAGTCGGTCTTACACAAGAAGAGATAGCGCAAAAACTGCATACAAAAAAGTCCGCCATCTCACGAATAGAAAATCATGCACAAGACATAAAACTCTCAACCCTGCAGAACTTTGCACACATATTAGGTAAAGAATTGAGGGTCGAGCTTATATAAGCCCATGAAATTCATAGCCAACTGCCATTTGTGCTTGAGCGGGTTGTGGGCTTGTAAAGTATATCAAAGAGGCTACTAAGTATAATTATGAACATTTTTATAGGATTTTACAAATGAGGATATTTGCCCTACAGTCAGAGGCAGGCGGTTTTTTGGATGAAGGTTTAAAACGCTTCAATAAAGAGTTTGACGACTGGTGTGTTCAGTTTGACAACTATGAAGATGCCAATCTTATTAGACAAAATCTTGGTAAAAAAATAGTTGCGGAGGTTGTAGAGATCACACCTCTCAGTTATCCAAAATATTTTTTTCATACTCTTAAAGGTGTTATCCATGCGACAAGACAGATTGATGATAAAATCATCTGCATTGTTGAACCATATATGAGTTCAAACTTTCGTATCGCGGTGTGTGACTTAACTACAAAAAAAGTAACTATTACAAAGACTAGCTATAAAAATGTCTTAAGTGTAGAGGGCGCCTTTGCACATTTTGAAGTGAAATGAAGTACAAACATCGAAGTCGGGCTTATGCAATAAGAAATGGCATACATCTTGGGAAAAGAACTTAGAGTTGAACTTGTGTAAATCAAGTTGCCAAACATCTAGCGTGGATGAAAAGAAACTAATGCAATTGAAAAAGCTAGTTTCTAAAAAATTGTGTTAGCATTAGCTTTAAGTATAAGTCGTATAAAATGTAAAGTGTATTGACGACTCTATGATTAACAAATCCAAGTAAAGGGGATATCATGTCAAAAGGTAAAGATGCAAAGAAAACAGTTAAGAAAACTGCAACAAAAACTTTGAAAGAAAAACGCAGCGATAAAAAAACAAAAAAAGCTCAAGACTAAAAACCCTGAGTGTTACTTGTGTAAAAAGGGTGAATTTAAAAAGAATTTGCTCTGGCTATATACTTTATTTTTTTATTCAGCTAAACTTTCGACAATAAAAGATGATTCGAATTACATCCTTAGTCTGCTTTACATTGATGACATAGTTAACAGTATAATCCGCCTAAAAGAAGATTTCATATTAGATTTTAGACCACCGCAGTAATGTGGTGTATTCAAACACAAAGGTATTACAATGGCAGCATTAGTAAACGGAACAGTTAAATGGTTCAACAGCGAAAAAGGTTTCGGATTTATCGAACAAGAAAATGGCGGTAAGGATGTATTCGTACACTTTCGTCAAATTAACAGCTCAGGTCACGGTCGTGTATCACTAGACGAAGGTCAAAAAGTTACTTTCGAAATTGGTGAAGGCGAAAAAGGTCCTCAAGCAGAAAACGTTACAGGTCTGTAATGTTTCTATGAGCGGATTTATCCGCTCATAATATTCTATATCTACTCTCACAACAACTTCATTTATCTTATCTTTTAAAAAATTACTTAAATTCATTGCAAAATATACATATCGTACAAAAATAAATAGTACATGTCAAAAGATAAAAACGCCAAAAGGCGTTCTATTTTAGTTTTGAAAACCCATCGCTAAGAGCAATAGAAACTTTTTTAGTTGCATTTTTTAGAATTGTACGGTTATCACCTGCCACATCAGATTCAACTTTAAAACCTAAATATTTTGACTTATCTATCAAAAGCTCACTTTTAGCATTTGCTAAAACCTTGTTGCCATTATTGATTGCAGAAAGTGAAATCAGCATAACTAAGTGCTCTGTTTCGCTCTTTTTAAATATATTTTTCTCAACAACCTCTTTTTCCTGAGAAAGATTAACTTTTGCATCTAACAAATACTCACTTTTAGATTCTAAAGATTCTTTACTCTTTTGTGATGTAGAAACCACAAAGCAGTTAGTCTCATTTAACGCATTTACAAGAGAAGTTTTAATCTCATCAGAAGCGATATTAAATGTTTGTGAGCTATTTTCAACCGTAACATCATTTATATAAAGTTTTGCCATAGGAGTTGAACACAAACCTAAATTATCAATACGCAAAACGCTCTTTTTATCTACACATCCTGAAAAAATCAGAAGCAAAAACACAACAGATAGGATTTTTTTCATTTAAACAGCCTTTTTTTTTAATGAAGAAGTATAACACAATAGATACTAATACTTAAAATTCAGCGATGGTTAATCTAGTTTATAAGATGATATGGCATAAAAATTGAGGATATATGTAGATGAATATAATAAATATTTCAAAACAAAAAATATTTGATAACAAAAACCAAGTTTATGCCTACGAGCTTGTTTTTAAAGATACACAAAACAATGAAACTAATATATCTAGCAACATCAGAGGCACTGCACAACTAATCATTAGCTCTATAACAAGCCCAGAGCTAGAGAAGCTACTTGGCAGTAAAACTTTAGCATTTATAAATATAGATGAAGATGCACTATTGAAAGGTATTTTAGATGTTTTAGACAAAGATAGATTTGTATTAAATATATCGGAGAAAATTGAATTAACAGAAAATATAGTCTCTAAAATCATACAATACAAAAAGAGAGGATTTATGTTATCACTAGAACATTTTGATTCAAGTGCCAAAATGCTTGCAAAATTTAACATATTGTTTAACTATGTTGACATAATAAAAATGGATGTGGTGCTCTCTGAACCTGAAAACCTTGAAAAAGTTATGGCTAGACTAAAAGGAGGAAGGGTTAAACTCTTAGCCCAAAACATAGAAACTAAAGATGATTTAAAAAAATATATGGAGATGGGATTTGATTTTTTTCAGGGTTACTATCTGGACAAGCCCGAGATTATGGAGATTGTTGGTTCAAAAGAACCGGCTCAATTTATCATATTGCAACTTATTAAAATCATAAAAGATAACAACAGTACCGAACAACTGGAATTTTTTATAAAAAAACAACCGGATTTATCTTACAAACTTATTCAATTTTTTAACAATTCTAAAAAATTCAGTGTAAAAATTGAGTCTTTAACTCAAGTCATCACTTTAATGGGCAGAGATAAACTTTTAAGATGGCTCTTGGTATATTTATACTCTGAAACCTCAAAAAATCCAGCTTCAAAAACAATACTGGCACTAGCTATAAAAAGAGGAGAGAGAATGGAAGCAGAAGCTGATACCAGACGCAAAGACAAAGCTTATTTAGCGGGTATGTTTTCAATGCTTGGCTCTATTTTTGAAACAGATATTAGAGATTTAATGAACCATATCCAGATGGATAACGATATTACCTCTCTGGTTTTAGAAAAAAAAGGACCTTTTGCTCCTAGTCTAATTAGAGCTGAAAAAGCGGAAAAAGAGTACCTAAAACAGATGATGTTAGAAAATTTTGAAAAATTACATACAAATGATTTGATTTATACGCTAGAGTACGGCGGAGTTGAGATAGATAAAAGTAAGCTTTAAACTTTATAAACCTAAGGAGTAAATTATGTGTAAAGATGCAGTTGTATTTGGAAATAAACCAAAAGGTGTTACATTAGATGCTTGGATTCCTTACTATATTTGTGCTTGCGGAAGAAGCAAAAGTGGGGTTTTTTGTGATGGAAGCCATGAGCAAACTAGCTGTTTACCAAAAAAAGTAATTGTTGAAAAAACAAAACAGTACCATATTTGTATGTGTAAAACTAGCAAAAACTTCCCTTTTTGCGATGGAACTCACAGTATTTACACAGATGAGGATATTGGAAAAAATATTAAATCATAACTTTTTTTCTAATTTTAAATTAGATATATTCTGGAATCAAACTCTTAATTTTTTCATATATTTTAATGAAATCGGTAGAGTAAACTCTGTTTTGAGATATAGAAGTTATAAAGTTTGTATCTCTGTCCCATCTTGGAACTATGTGCATATGAATATGTTCAGCTATCCCTGCCCCGCCCGCTTTTCCTAAGTTCATACCTATGTTTACACCATGAGCACCAAAACCCTCTTTTAAGAGCCTAACGCTCTTTTGAGCCAAATCGCTCATGTGAAGCCATGTATCGCTCGATAAATCTTCAAGCTTATCTGTATGCAGATGCGGGATTATCATAAAGTGCCCCGGAGTGTATGGATAGCGGTTCATTACCATAAAGCAGTGTTCATCTCTATGAAGTACATATAACTCATTATCATCACTGATTTGAGATGAGCTTATGTGACAAAACACACAGCCGTCTATCTTCTCATTTGTTACATATTCATCTCGCCATGGTGCGTATAAAATATCTTTCATAATTATTTACTTTATATAAAATTCGGTGCGTCATTTGCAAAAAGTATGATGTCACCTGCTTTAGTTTCTTTTGCCAAAACATCTACTAATAATGATTTGTCTGCTAACATAATCTTATTTTTGAGTGTTAAATTTTTATCAAACAGCTCTGCATTTAAGGCACCTGTAACGATTGCAATATCAAAAACACTATTTATTGCTTTAATTAGCTCTAGATTAAGCTCATTGCTACTCTCAACAAGCCCCGGAGTTACTATAACTTTTCTGCCTTTATGCAAAGAGCAGAGTCTAATGGCTTCAAGCATTCCCTCTATATTTCCGTTATATCCATCATCTAAAATTGTTTTTCCGCCGGCTTTTATCATCTGAAGTCTATGTTCAACAGGTGTCAACCCTTTTACTGCTTCTACTGTCTCATCATTGCTCATCTTAAATGTTTTTGCGATGCGAACAGCCACAGCAATGTTCATTGTTTGAAATGAACCCAATACATTTGTATGCAGATTAAGAGTTTCATCGCCTATCTTCAACTCAAAATCAGTTCCATCAAGCCTTGCATCTACATTTTGTATCTCATCGCCAAAAAATGTAACCCTATCGTGCGGCTCATTAGTAACAGAAGTGTGAATAAAAGCGTGCTCAAGTCTTGGAGATTTTATAATTTCCAGTTTTGTAGCTATGATATTTTTTAAGCTTTTAAAATACTCAACATGAGCAAGTCCGACTTTTCCAACTACAACTGTTTGAGGCTCTAAAAAAGTAGTTATCTCAAAAATATCACCGCTCTCTCTAGCCCCTGCTTCGCAAACATAAATCTCTGTATCACTTGGCAAAGACTCATTTATATCTCTAATAATCCCGCCGATGGTATTTACGCTTCTAGGTGTTGAATAAACTTTATACTTCTTTGACAAAATTTCCGCAACAAAATTTTTGATGCTTGTTTTACCGTAGCTTCCTGTAATCGCAACTATTTGCAACCCTTGCATATTTTGGAGCTTCTTTTTTGCCTCTTTTTTAAATGAAAGAAATAGAAACTTCTCTATGCCAAAACTTCCTATATACGCAAGTGCCAGAGGCATAAAAACGCCGTAAGTCTCACATGCCGACTTAATGGCACAAAGAAAATCTTGAAAGAAAACCAAAGAGATTAGAAGAATTAAAAATCTCTTTACTCTCCATGTTAAAACAAGTTTTTTATCAAGATTTTTATGCCAAATAAATATCGCAGGTAAAACTACAAAGAAGAAAAATATTACAAAAAAGTTGCCCATTACATAGTAAGCAACAAAAGGGATAAAAAAGTAGATAATATGCCACTGTGGTTTGTGATGTTTTAAGATTACGCGTGATAATTTATAATCATACCATTGAAGATTTGTGATAAGGTACCAACCTAAAGCCGTTACAAAAAGCACATTTGTAATAAACGCCATAACAATTTCATAATTCTGCATTATTTATGCTCCAATGTTTTTAAAAATGTTTTCTCTATATTTTCAGATATATCCTTGGCATTACTCATAAAAAAGTAGTGGTCGCCCTCGTAGGTTAAAAGTGAAGAGTCTTTTATGAGTTTTTTTATCTTTTTTGCACTGCTTAGCGGTGTTGCCGTATCTTCGTTTCCCCAACACAAAAGAGCCTTTCCTTTGAAGCTTGAGAACTCATTTGCAAAATTTTCATTTACTACATTTTTGAAAGTTTGATACATCGGCTCACTCAATTTTTTTGCATCAGGAGCAACGAAAAACTCTCTAAATTTAGTCAATCCAAACATTTTTAAAAATTTAAAAATTGCTATTTTTGCCCTAACTTTTATAGATTTTGGTACATAAATTCCAGCGCTTGAGACCAACACAAGTACACTTGGCTCTAGTAAAAGCGCCACTTTACCGCCAAAAGAGTGCCCCATAATTATATCTTTAGAAGCATTTAAATGAACCATAAGAAGCTCAACAACTCTTGCATAATCTTTTGTAGTAAGTGCCAGATTACATGTAGAATTTCCAAATCCCGGTAAATCTATGTAAATATGTCGAAAGCTGTCCATGTATGGTGAAAAAACCTTTTTCATCAAATTTTTGTTGCTGCCCCAACCGTGCAAAATAATTAAGTCGACTTGTGCCTCAGGATTTAATATCTCATAACTTATATCCAATGTATGTTGGTTGAATTGGATTGACTTTATAGCCATTATTTACCTTTTGCTTTAGATATTGAGTGAATATACTCATAATTTACTTTCGCTCTTTTTGCATGTGGAAGTGAGTTCATTAATATCTCAACGGAGCCTTGAAAGTCTTCAAAAAGATAGTTTGCCATAGACCCAGGAATTGGATTTATCTCATTAAGATAGACTTCATTGTTTATGACGAAAAAATCACATCTAATAAGAGCCCCTTCAAAAAGATCTTTATAAGCTTTTTCAAAATTTGTTCTTAGTTTTGCTTCTAGCTCTTTGCTAATCTGTGCATCTAAAACCTGCTCGCTTCTTGAAAAATCCATATATTTTTTTTCAAAATCTAAAAACTCCTCTTTTTGCGGCTCTTCTACAATAGAAAAATAAAATTTTCCATTTGCTCTAAAACCTGCCAAGTTATACTCTTTTACACCATCTAAAAATGGCTCAACAATGACACTGCTGTCAAATTCAAATGCGCTGTCTAGGGCATAATCAAGCTTATTCTCATCTTTAACCACACTAACTCCGATAGAGCTGCCAAGACGAGATGGTTTAACAATAATAGGATACGGTATTTTAATATTTGAGTGCTCTTTTAAATTTAGCTCTTCGTGTTGAAGAGTTTTTATGCCTCTTGCATTACAGAGCCACTTTGTGTATCTTTTGTCATAAGAAAAAACGCTGGCATCTATTCTTGGACCAATATATTTAATAGAAAAAAAGTCTAAAAGTGCCGCAATAGAGCCATCTTCTCCATCTGCACCATGAATAAGATTTAAAACGGTGCCGGCATATTCAGTAGAGCCAAAAAGCCCTTTTTGAACAAATGCACCGTTACAAAGAGTTAGTTTTGGCATCTTTTTATGCACACCTTTTGAAAAGGTAATAGCTTTCATTTTTGATGCTTCAATAAGATAGAAAGCGTGGTCTTGGTCACAAAAGACAAAAGTCAAATCAAACTGTGTAAGTTTTTGTTTTAGAGTAATAGCACTTACTATGCTAATTTCATGTTCAAAACTAGCTCCGCCAAATAAAATAGTTAATTTCAATATATATTTCCTTGATTAAATTGTTTTTAGAAGCTTAAGAGCCTCTTTTACTAATGTTGCCGTATCGTTACTGCTGCTACACGAGTTTAAAGCTTTGGATATCTTATCTTTTTTAAAGCCTAATGATTCCAACGCTTCGCTAGCCTGACTAACGGCTAGGTTTTTAGGTTCTGACGATGAGATAAGCTCAACATCAAACCCGCTAAGTTCAACTAAAATTCGCCCAGCACTTTTAGGACCAATCCCCGGAACTCTCTGAACACCGTTTATATCTTTGTTATTTATTACAACTCCAAACTGCGAAGGTGTATAAGTAGAGCAAATTGCCATTGCAACTTTTGGACCTACTCCATTTATTTTAATAAGCCTCTCAAAAAGTTTTTTCTCACTTATCTCTAAAAATCCATAAAGCAACTGCGCATCTTCACGAATAATGTGTGATGTAAAAAGTTTGACCTCATCATCGCTTAAAGCAGAAAAACTCTGCAAAGATATAAAAACTTCATAAACCACACCGCTAACATCTACATGTACAAATGCCGGCTCTTTATATATAACTTTTCCTCTTACGCCAACAATCACTCATGCACCGCCCGTATTTCAAATATACCCTCATCCGTCTCTACCACAGCGAATATTTTATCCAGCGAGCCCTCAGGTGGTTTATAGCTAATCTCAATAGGTGGTTCAACAAGCTTAAAAATCAGCTCATTATGTCCAATCCATCTGTCTCTGTTTATAATTCTGGCATCAAAAATATTATCTTGAAAAGAGGCTGTTTTTGTTGTCAAAAGAAGAAGTTTGTCATTTTTCACTTGGTGCTCATTTATAATTGTTTCCAGATGTTCTTGCGCTTTAGTAAACTGCTTGTACTTTGTTACAAATGCTCCCGGCATTTTTATACCGTTTTTTTTGTAGTACATTAATCTATCTTTGACCTCATTAAATGAAGCGGTATTATCTTTTACTAATTTTTTGTATTTATCTATCTCTTTTCTTATTTCATCAACACTGACTCTAAGCTCATCAATCTCACTCTTATTTTCACTGAACCCATCTTGTTTATCTTTTTGCATCAAGGGGTCAATAGTAAAAATATTTTCACCTCCTTGAAGTTTTTGAATCTCAATGAGTCTTGCGGCGGTCGCCTTAACATGGGACATACATATCCCTATCTCTATATCTTTGGCTCTTATATTTCCACCGATTGCTTGAACGATTTCAACTTTTTTTCCATCTACAGTACCCTGTTCAAGTCGCGTAATTTTAATGTTATCACCGATTGCAACACCTTTATGCACATTTATGGTTAAATCATTTGCACTTACTAAAGATGTTTTATGAGTTTGCCCTTCAATGGCAGCTCTTTTAGCATGGATTTTAGCATTTGGTCCGACATTGCCTTTTATATCAATTTCACTAACCTCAACTTCCATACCAGCCCCAATGGCATCTTTTTGCGAATCGTTCTCTTTTATGCTTAGAGATACATCTGAATTAAGTCCAGTGGATATAGAGCCGGTTGTCTTAAAACTAATCTCTCCCACATCCATATCTGACTTTATCTGGTACGCTTTTCCATCTAGACTTACATAGCCGCTGACTTTTGCACGATATACAATGTTGTCCTTATTGTCAATAACTTCAATTGTGTCATTAACAGTAAAATCAGGTGCATATTTTATCTCCGGCTCAGGTGGTTCCATAAACTCACCGCGACAATTTCTACCAGGTTTACCTTTTCTCGGTTTTATATACTCAATTAAAAGGTCACCCTCTACAACACTGTGTATAAAACCTCTTTTGGCGTAGTCAACCCGATCATTTTCACTTTTATCATTTGATGTATGTTCTTTGTCGTAATGCAAAATAAGCTCATCGTTTACGGTAGGAGTGGGTTCATATGCATCTGAAATAAGAATTGTTTGATTTTTATCGTAGCTTATTTTTCCGTCAACCTTTGCCAAGGCAGAAATTTTGGAAACTACATCAGGAATCATCTCATCAAAAATGTCTACAAGTATTCCGGCACGGATTTTACTTTTTTTTATATAGTTGGAAAAATCATCTTCAAATTTTGGATTTGTAACTGCTTGTGAGCCTGCTTTTATGCTTAAATATACTTTACACTTTGTAGCATTGGCTCCAACGGCTGCATGAAAATTTTTAAATACATTATTATCATCTTTTGAGTATATCTCAATTTCATATACCTGTTTTATTTGAAAATTTGGATTTAGTATTGCCGTAGCATCATCTAGCTCGCGCAGTTCGCTCTTGCTTATCTCTTCCCAGTCAGACTCTATTTTATCTTTGTTAACTCTTGTATATGTTTGCACTTCTAAAATATCAAAATCTAAACTGCTTATATTTACATCATTTTTTTTTGCTACATCCATCAACTCTTTAGCAACATTTTGAGTTTTTACAACGGTAGGACGAATTTTTTTTAATACTTGTTCTGCTTTAGCACTTGAACCAAATAATCCCATATTTTTTCTATCCAAATTTAAATTTTTAAAAATTAAACTCTACATTTTAATCAAATATTTGTTAAACTTTCGTAAAATTATACTATTCCTCCAAAAGAAGCCCATGTTTAAAGCAATTTTCACCAATAGTTTTGGAATTTTATTCTCGAGAATTTTAGGATTTTTAAGAGATATGTTAACGGCGTCGGCTCTTGGTGCAAACATATACAGTGATATATTTTTTGTTGCTTTTAAACTTCCAAATCTTTTTCGCCGCATATTTGCCGAGGGTGCTTTTACGCAGGTTTTTATTCCCGCCTTTGCATACTCTAAACATAAATCTGTTTTTTCTGCAAATATATTTGTGCTATTTTTCTCAATAATTCTTATAATAACACTGCTTGTCAATATTGTTCCAGACCTTGCTACACAGGCAATAGCAATAGGTTTTGATGAAAAAACCATTGCTATGGCAGAGCCATATGTAGCCATAAACTTTTGGTATCTGCCTCTTATATTTGCAGTCACATTTTTTAGCACAATACTTCAATACAAACGCCATTTTGCAACTACTGCATTTTCAACTGCACTGCTAAATATATCACTTATTTTGGCTCTGTATCTCTCCGAAGACAAGAGTCAAAATGAGATAGTTTACTATCTTAGCTTTGGTGTCGTTATCGGCGGTATTTTACAGCTTATTGTACATATAATTGCAATACACCAACTTGGTCTTTTAAAACCCTTTTGCGGCGGTTTAAAATATCTGAAATTAAAATCAATACTTATTAAAAATGAGACTAAAAAATTTCAAAAACAGTTTTTTCCTGCTATTTGGGGAAACTCTACACCTCAAGTAAGTGCATTTTTAGACACATTTTTAGCCTCTTTTTTAATATCCGGTTCCATAAGCTACCTCTACTATGCAAATCGTATATTTCAACTTCCTCTTGCCATTTTTGCTATTGCTACATCCATAGCTCTTTTTCCAAGCATTGCAAGATACATAAAAAATAACGATGAAGCCAGAGCTCTGGCGTATCTTAAAAAAGCTTTCTGGTTTTTGACATTTTTGCTCACGGCAAGCACTATTACCGGTTTTATTCTCTCACATGAGATTATGTGGCTTTTGTTTGAGAGAGGCTCTTTTACTTCACAAGACACCACAAACACGGCATCAATTCTTCAAATGTATATGATTGGACTTTTGCCGTTTGGGCTTCAAAAACTCTTTTTACTATGGCTATATGCAAATGAACAGCAACTGCGTGCCGCAAAGATAGCAACTTTCTCTCTTACTTTTTATGTTTTGTCATCTCTTGCGCTTATCTCTCCGATGGGTGCTAGCGGTTTGGCATTAGCCGGTACAATTAGCGGATTTGTAGGATTTGCTCTTACCATAAAGGCTTTTGGAGTAAAAAACTTTTTTGATATAGTTGTGTCAAAAAATGCACTCTACCTCTCAGCAGGCTCTATTTTGCTTACCATAGTCCTTCTGCTTTTTAAAGATTTTATAGCTGTTTATATTTAAAAAAATTAGAGTTTAAAATGAAAAAAATATAAAGAATTGAGAATATTTTTTTTATAATTATCAGATATTTAACATGTGAGTTATTTTTGTTTTTTTAAGTTAGTATGTATATAATGTGTTTGAATAAATAGTTAGGTTACAAGGAAACCCTATGAGTATTGTAAAATGTATAATGTTACTGCTAATATTTGTTCAATCAATATTTGCTAATGAAACAGCATGGAAGCGAGAAGAGTTAACACAAAAGTTTATGAGTTCTCTTACAAAAGATCAGTGTGTGTTAAAAACTATATCTTCTTTAAAAGTAGATAATTCTTCTGAAGAAAATATTAAAACATTGGCAGGTATTACCGGTGATTGTGTAACATGGGCTTCAGGTAATATTGATACATGGTGTAAATCATATTCAAAAAACTTTATTCGAAATGTTTGTAGTAAAAATATTTTAGATGCTAGAGATTGTACATTAATACATGTAATGTATATAAGTTCTTGTTTTGTACCAAAGTATCAATAGTTCAGGAATAAAATGAATATTAAAGAAAAACTTTTGGATTCTGCACCAACAAAAAAAACTCGTACAGCACTATTATTACTGCTATTACTTGAAGGAATTATTTTTTCTATTGTACCTTTCTTAAATCCAATAACATTTGAATTAGATTCAAAAAATTTAACTTGGTTCTCGATATGTCTAGCTTTATTTCTTGCTTTAATATTTTCAATATTTATAAATTTTCATCTTACCAATAGACTTAAAAAAGTAAGTGATTGGGTAAACCTTCATGAGTGGGTAAAGCCAGATAATAATCAAAAATAACCTAACAAATCAGTGGAGAGGAAAATGGGGACAGGCTACTTTAAAATCAATCTCCATTGACAAAGCATACAATAGAAAGTTTATTTAACATTATTTTGCTAAAATTGGTGTATATTTTAAATATTGGAGCTCATGATGTTAGCTTTAAAACAAGAACAACTTTTTGAAGAAATAGATATTTTACCAATAGATTTGAAAACTAAAATTGTTGATAAGATATTAGCCAGTATTACACCGTTAAACAGCGAAATAGATAAACTATGGATAAAAGAAGCTAACAAAAGAAAACAAGAAATAGAGTCAAATTCCGTTACATTAGTTGATGGAGATGAAGTTTTTAAAAAAATATCTCAAAGACTCCACTCATAAATGACCTACTCTTTCCACCCAGATGCTGAACTTGAATTAAATGCTTCGGTTGATTATTATCAAGAGTGTAAAGATGGACTTGGAGGAGAATTTGCGTATGAAGTTCAAAAAACAATCCAAAGAATTTTAGAATTTCCAACTACTTGGCAAAAACTAGATGGAGAGATAAGAAGATCTTTAACAAATAGATTTCCATTTGGAATAATTTATTTTCAAAGAGGTAATGAAATTATTATTTTAGCTGTAATGCAACTTCATAGAAAACCAAACTATTGGAAAGACAGAAGCTAACCAAAGATATAACAAAACATAGGAGGTGCAGATGACGGCACTTTACGATTCAAATGCAAAGAAAAAAGCAACCAACCTCAGTATAAGTTCTGATTTACTTAAAAAAGTAAAAGAGATGAAAAACTGGGAGTCTAAAAACAAAACTTCTATCAACAGCTACAATAAGAGAGTTGCAAAAAGCGGTACTTTCAGCGATGAAATAAGAAGTTTTTAAAAGGAAACCAATATATGACAATTTATGATTCAGTACAAAAAACAAAGAGGGAGTTTATCCCTCAAGAAAAGGGCAAAGCAACGCTATATGTCTGCGGTCCTACAGTTTACGACGATGCCCATCTGGGACATGCAAAAAGCGCTCTGGTTTTTGACCTTCTAACTAGGGTTTTAAAGGCAGAGGGCTACGATGTGACTTATGCCAGAAATATAACCGACATAGATGATAAAATCATCAAAAAAGCAGAAGATCTTGACAAAGAAATAAAAGAAATAACTGATTTTTATACCGATGCCTACCATGCAGAGATGGGCAAACTCGGTGTTACAAGACCAAATATCGAGCCAAAGGCGACAGAATCGCTCGAAGCGATGTTTGAGCTAATCCAAAAACTTCTTGATAGCGGTCATGCCTATAAAACTGCCGATGGAGATGTCTATTTTGATACTTCAAGCGACAGTGAGTACCTGAAACTCTCTCACAGGGTCCAAAACGAAGATGAAAAGCGCCAAAGAGTTGAGAGTTCGTCGCAGAAAAAAGAGAATGCGGATTTTGCTCTATGGAAAAGTGTAAAAGACGGCACCGTTTCATTTCACTCCCCTTTTGGCGATGGTCGTCCCGGATGGCACTTGGAGTGTTCTGCAATGATAGAAAAACATCTGGCACAACCAAATAAAAAATTTGCGGTAGATATCCACGGCGGCGGAGCCGACCTGCTATTTCCTCACCATGAAAACGAGGCGGCACAGACAAGATGCGGAACCTCACATGTACTCGCTAACTACTGGATGCACAACGGTTTTGTCAACATTGACGGTGAAAAGATGTCAAAGAGCCTTGGAAACAGCTTCTTTTTAAAAGATGCTCTAAAAATTTATGATGGCGAGGTTTTAAGATTTTATCTTCTTGGAACTCATTATAGAAGCAACTTCAACTTTAACGAAGAGGATTTGCTTGCATCTAAAAAACGTCTGGATAAGATTTACAGGCTAAAAAAACGCCTCTTCGGATTAACACACGACAACGAGAAAACAGCGTTTCAGGATGAACTTCTAAAAGCTTTGAGTGATGATTTAAATATTTCTGCTTCACTTGCACTCATTGATGAGATAATTTCTAATGCTAACGAAACGCTTGACACCGCAGGAAAACACAAAGAGCTTAAACGCGATACGCTCTCAAATCTGGCATATATAGAAGAGGTTTTAGGCTTCGGCATAAAAAATCCTTTTGAGTACTTTCAGTTTGGCGTAGATGAAGAGACAAAAGAAAAGATTGACATGTTAATCCAAAAAAGAGATGAAGCAAAAAAGGCAAAAGATTTTGCCGCATCTGACAAGATTCGTGATGAGATTTTTGCTTTTGGCGTTAGTTTGATGGACACGGCTCAAGGCACTTTTTGGGAAAAGGTGTAGATGAGAGTTGTTGATATACAAACACATCTGCTAGAAAATTCCAAAGATTTAACAGATGAGTTTAAAAGACTTTTTCACGGTCGTGGCGGACTTTATGAAGGTTGGAAGCACATAACCATAGATTCTATTGACACTATTTTAAGCGTGGCTCTCTACTCCGAGATGGATAGCGATTTGGAAGCGGAATTTATTGACATGTTAAAAAACTTCATCACAACTAGCAGACATAAAACCGTTGTAGTTCAAAGAAGATACCTAAAAGAGTCTCCCAGCGAAATTTTAGTCGGAGAGCTTGAAGAGAATCTTTTTGCTGTAGAAAATGGCATGAAGTTTAAACTAAATCTCATCTCAAACCAAAACAGCCTCTATTTTCCGGATATGAAAAACGGCAGAGCCTTTGTTAGAGAAAACTCAAAAAATAAAAATGTTTTAAACCTCTTCTCTTACACATGCACCTTTAGCGTTGCGGCGAAACTTGGCGGTGCAAAAAGTGTCTCAAACATAGATATGAGCAAGGGTGCGCTTAGTGTAGGGCGAGCAAATCATCATCTAAATGAGATAGGGACTAAAGGTGTGAGCTTTTTGCCATACAACATACTAAAATCATTCTCCAGAATCAAAAAAAATGGACCTTACGATTTGATAATCATCGACCCGCCAACTTTTCAAAAAGGGAGTTTTTCGGCTATTAAAGATTATGGGAAGATTATAAAAAAACTGCCAGAGATTGCATCTGAAAATTGCACGGTTTTAGCATCTCTAAATTCACCGGATTTGGACTCTAGTTTTATAGTCAACCTCATGAACGAGTTTGCTCCAGATTTTAAATTTATCAGGCGACTTGAAAATTTAAAAGAGTTTGCAAGCGCCGATGAAGAGAGAAGTCTTAAAAATTTGGTTTTTAAAAAGTTAGTCACAAAAATCAGCTAATAACGCTGTTTTTACACTAAGATATTTATCATCTCCTTTTAACTTTTTAATTATTTGAAGTGCAAAACAGATGGCAGTTGCAGGTCCGCGTGATGTCATAACATTGCCGTCTTCTACTACCATATTTTCATCACTAAATCCATCAATGCGTATCTGCTCTTCTATGCTCGGATAACATGTATAGTTGTGTTTAAGCACTCCGGCTTTATGCAGGGCAAGAGGTGCCGCACAAATCGCACCTATTTTTTTGCCTTTTTTATCCATCTCTTTTAAAATACGCTGTATATTTGCATCATCGCAAAGCGCTAAAGTTCCGCCCCACCCTCCCGGAAGCACTATCATATCGATAGCCTCGACTGCAACGCTTGTAATCTGGGTATCGGCTATAACAGTTATATTGTGCGCACCTTTTACAGCCATTTTCTCATCCAAAGAGGCAATCAAAACCTCGATATCCCCTCTTCTTAAAACATCTATAATATTAATAGCTTCTATCTCTTCAAATCCATTTGCCAGCGGCACTAAAACTCTGCTCATTATCTGCTCCTTGGTTTTATTGTATGCCCAATTCTATACTTTTTTAGTTATTTTTACAAGGAAAGTGTTATAATTGTACATTAACAACGACATTCTCGAAAAACTTTATTTTTCGTAGCTTTAGGGGGTCGTAGGGACTTTAGTCCCTGCCAGTAAAACGGACGAGTTCGTTTTACTGCTTAACATCAGGTAGTGAGGAGAAGTTTTTGAGAGAAGTTTTAAAGCTGTTTAGAGTTCATCAATATATAAAAAATCTATTTATATTTATGCCTCTTCTTTTCTCATTCTCTTATTCAAATGCAGAAAATAACTTAAATACCATAATAGCATTTATACTTTTTTCCATTATCGCAAGCAGCATCTACATCTTTAACGACCTTATGGACATAAAAGAAGATAGAGCGCACCCAACAAAAAAATATCGTCCACTAGCCAGCGGCAAAGTCTCGCCAAAGAGTGCAAAAATGCTTATTTTAATGCTTTCGCTCTCTTCGCTTGGCATCGCACTGACATTTAACGCCGAGCTTTTTCTTGTTTTATTCTCATATTTTATTTTAAATATTTCCTACTCGATAAAGCTAAAACATATCGCTATTTTAGATATATTTATCATAGCAACAGGCTTTGTTCTGCGCCTTTTTGCCGGTTCAGTAGTTACGGACATCTCCCTCTCAATGTGGATAATTCTTATGACATTTCTACTAGCTATATTTTTGGCTTTGGCAAAGAGAAGAGATGATGTACTGCTCTCACTGGAAGGTCAAGAGACACGAAAAAATATAGACGGTTACAACTTAGAGTTTGTAAATGCTGCAATGGTTTTAATGGCAGGGGTCGTCATAGTCAGTTACATTCAGTACACTATCTCGCCAGAGGTTATCAGCAGATTAAACACACACTATCTCTACCTTACATCTTTTTTTGTTATCCTTGGGGTTTTAAGATATATGCAGATTACTTTTGTCGAGCAGGACAGCGGAAGCCCTACTAAAATAATTATCAGAGACATGTTTTTAAAACTTACAATCGCTTTTTGGCTGCTGAGCTTCATCGGAATTGCAAAACTTATATGATTGTTTTCAGATACGCTCTATTTGCGCTGATATCTACTATTATCAATATCCTATTTCAGTACATTAGTTTTTTAGTTTATGAGGGATTTTTATCGCTATATGTAGCTATGTTTATAGGAACCGTTGCTGGTTTGGTGTTAAAATATATTTTAGATAAAAAATATATCTTTTTTCACACGCCAAAGAGCAAAAAAGATGACGGCAAAAAGTTTTTTCTCTACTCGCTTATGGGAGTTTTTACAACACTTATATTTTGGGGTTTTGAGATTGGGTTTGATGCTATGTTTGAGAGCCAAAATGCCAAATACATAGGTGCAGTAGTCGGTCTTAGTATAGGTTATGTCGTGAAGTACTTTTTAGATAAAAAATTTGTGTTTAAGGATTAGTCGTGGGTTTAATTAGTTGGGGAATGTACCCGATAATAAAAAATAAAAAATTTTCTCTCAGAGATGCAAAAACTCTGCATACTTACATAAATAGTACCGATGAGTTTATCCCTTATGGAAACGGCAGAAGCTACGGTGACAGCGCTCTAAATGAAAACATACTATACTGCAAAACTTACAACAACTTTTTAGATTTTGATGTACAAAACGGCACACTTACTTGCCAAGCAGGGGTTCTTCTTAGCGAGATACTCGATTCTGTAATTAAGCGCGGGTGGTTTTTAAAAGTAACCCCCGGAACAAAGCTTATAACGCTAGGCGGAGCGATAGCGAGTGATGTACATGGAAAAAACCATCACACACAAGGCTGCTTTAGCGAGTGCGTGGAGGAGTTTACCATTATGCTGAGTGATGGAGAGATAAAGAGCTGCAAAAAGGGCGATGAACTTTTTCATGCAACTTGCGGAGGAATGGGGCTAACCGGAGTTATACTAACTGCAAAAATATCTCTAAAAAAAATAAACTCCGCTTTCATAAACCAGACAACCATAAAAACTAAAAATCTTGCAGAGACTTTTGAAGCCTTTGAAAATTACAAAGATATACCATACTCCGTTGCTTGGATAGACTGCTTGGCAAAAAATGAAGAGATTGGCAAATGCCTCTTGATGGTGGGCGATTTTGCAGATGACGGCAATTTGGAGTATAAAAGCAAAAAGAGGTTAAGCATACCGTTTGATTTCCCATCGTTTGCACTAAACAGATTAAGCGTAAAGGCTTTTAACTGGCTCTATTATGCAAAAGCAAAAGATGGTGTTTCTAAGCAAAGAGTGAGCATCGACTCCTTCTTTTATCCGCTTGACGCCATAGGAGAGTGGAACAGGATTTATGGTAAAAATGGCTTTACACAGTACCAGTTTATTTTGCCAAAAGAGCAGAGTTTTGAGGGTTTAAAAGAGATACTGACTAAGATTTCAGACTCTGGTAAAGGTTCATTTTTAGCAGTTTTAAAACTATACGGCAAAGCAAATGAAAATTATCTCTCATTTCCGCTTGAGGGCTACTCTCTGGCACTTGATTTTAAGATAGAAGCCGGTCTATTTGAGCTTCTTAATACTCTTGATGAAGTAGTAGTTAAGTACGGCGGAAGAATTTACCTGACAAAAGATGTGCGGGTTAGCAAAGAAACTTTTGAGAAGGGTTATCCTCAAATAGAGCAATTTAGAGAGTTTAGAAGCAAAAACAATATGGATAAAAAACTAAATTCACTGCAATCAAAAAGGGTAAAAATATGAGCTACATTTTAATAATAGGCGCTAAAAGCGATATTGCGAAAGAAGTGGCAAGAGTATATGCCAAAAATGGCTATAACCTCTATTTGGCAGCCAGAGACAGCACCGCTTTAGAGGATTTAAAGCATGACATAGAGATAAGAAGCGGAGTAAATGTAGAACTAAAAGAGTTTGATATTACTTCATATGATACTCATGAGCGGTTCTATGGTGAGCTTAAAAAGAGACCTCTTGGTGTTATCGTTATCTCAGGCTACATGGTCGAGCAAAAAGTAGCACAAAAAGAGTGGATTGAGACTCTAAATACCGTTAATGTAAACTATACAGGGGCTCTTAGTATCTTAAACATAGTAGCAAACGACTTTGAGAAAGAGCGACGCGGTTTTATTGTGGGTGTAAGCTCAGTCGCAGGAGATAGAGGAAGAAAAGCCAACTACATCTACGGAAGTGCGAAAGCCGGTTTTTCTGCATATCTAAGTGGTCTTAGAAACAGACTTTATGAGAGCGATGTCAGTGTTTTAACAGTAAAACCTGGGTTTGTTGAAACTAAAATGACTGAAAATCTTGACCTTCCACAAAAACTGACTGCACAACCACAAGAGGTTGCTGAGGATATATTTAACGCTCAGCAAAAAGGCAGAAATGTGCTCTACACAAAACCTATCTGGATGATTATTATGCTTATCATCAAGCATATACCAGAATTCATGTTTAAAAAAATGAGCATATGATAAACTATTATAAAAAAGAGCTCCAGATACTCTTTGCAATTTTCATTTTCAAGATTGCAATTTTAGTGCTTCTGCCGCTAACGGGAGACGAAGCATACTTCATAAAATGGGCAGACAACTTAAGCTTTGGCTACTACGACCATCCTCCGATGGTTGGCTGGGTTATCCATGCCATTAGTTTCATCAGCGATTCTCACATAATTTTTAGGCTCTTTGCCGTTGTTACGACTTTTGTAGCCGCTTTTGTAATATATAAAATCGCCCTGCTCTATGAGGTAAAAAAACAAAGAGCTTTTCTTGTGTCGCTTATCTTTTTAGCTTCTCCCGTTGATTTGCTGCTCATTCTTATGACAAATGATGTTGCACTGCTCTTTTTCAGCTCGCTTGGAACTCTGTTTTTTCTCTATTCTCTGGAAAAAAAAGAGTGGTTAAGATACTCTCTGCTTGCGGGTATTTTTCTTGGCTCTGCTTTTTTAAGCAAATATTTTGCCGTTTTTTTAATGATTTCACTGCTTGTTTTTTCAATCTACATGTACGGAAAAAAAAGTGCAAAAAATATAGCGGTTGTAGCTATTATTATCTCTTTTTTTATCGCTCAAAACCTCTACTTTAACTACAACAGCTGTTGGAATAACATCTTGTTTAACTTCTTTGCAAGAACCGAGCATAACAGCTATAGCATCGGCACAATATTAGGCTATTTTGGGCTTATTTTATATATTTTTA
Organism: Sulfurimonadaceae bacterium; assembly: GCA_942493175.1. Lineage (GTDB taxonomy): Bacteria > Campylobacterota > Campylobacteria > Campylobacterales > Sulfurimonadaceae > Sulfurimonas. Next base: position 1,054,339 of record OW818672.1, on the reverse strand, counting down.
CTCCGTGGGGAGTCTACTTTTTATTTAAATCAAAGTTTGAAAAAAATAAACTTTTTAAACTTTTAGTCTCAATTCTTAGCGTTGCATTTTTCATCTTTTTAGTTGTGTCGCTAAAAAACAAAATAGGACTTCATTGGTTCTTGATTTTCACTCCATATATCTTTTTGCTCTTTAACTTTTTAGAGAATGAAAAACTTGAAAAACTCTTTAGATACAACGCTATCTTTACATCTGTACACATCGTGATTTTTACAACAATCCTATTGCTTCCAACTTCGCTTTTTAAAGAGAACAAAAAATATTCTGATGTTGTTATGTACACACAGCCCGAGGCACTCTGCGCAGAGCTTGATAAATTTGACGATGAGAGAATTTTTACAATGGGCTACTCAACCGCTTCACTGCTATCACACTACTGTAAAAAAGATGTTACAACTCTCTTTAACAACTCTAAATATGGTCGTTTTGATGACAAACTTTTAGATGTAAGAACATTAGCAGACAAAAATATCACTATATTCAATAAGAGTAAAATCAACGAAAAAATTTTAAGCGAGGTTTGCGACTCTTACACATTGAACACGCTTGAAATAAATGGTGCAAATTTTTATACAGCGACATGTAAAGAGTTCAACTATGAAAACTACAAAACGCTCTATCTCGACATTCAAAATGAAAAATTTTACAATATTCCGTCTTGGCTTCCCGTCGGAGAGTGTTACTTTAAAGAGAGATATTACAGATGAATCTGGCACTATTTGATTTTGACGGAACACTTACCACAAAAGACTCTTTAGATGAGTTTTTAAAAGAGAGTGTAGGCAAAAAAAAGTACATGTTAAATATGTTTAAATTTTTGCCGTACTTTATACTTTGGCAGTTAAGAGTTATGAACAACGGCGTGGCAAAGGAGCATCTTTTTAGAATATTTTTCAAAGGAATGGATGAGAATATTTTTAAAGAAAAAGCTAAAGAGTTTTCTCTTGAAAAACTTGATTTAATTATAAACCAAGAGAGAATTAAACTGCTAAAAAAACATCAAGAAAACGGAGACAGAGTTATAATCGTCTCAGCTTCGATGAAGTGCTGGTTACAGCCTTGGTGTGACAAAAACAGCATTGAACTACTCTCCTCGCAGCTAGAGTTTGAAAATGGAGCTTTTAGCGGTAAATTTTTAACTCCAAACTGTCATGGCAAAGAGAAAGAAAGACGAATAAAAGAACATCTTAATGTCAGCGACTATGAGACTATTTACGCTTATGGAGACAGCTCCGGAGATAAGCAGATGTTGGCACTCGCACATAAAAGCACATTGTACTAAGCAAGAAAAATCAAAGGAGTATCTTTGTATCATTCTGCGGATGAAACAGAGGAAAACAATCATGAATAACAATAATACACAGCTCATACAAGAAGATGAGATAGATTTAAGAGAGCTTTTTAAAACTATTCTAAAACATAAAATAAAAATAGTTTTAATAACTTTGGCGGTTACTTTTAGTGCTATTTTTTATGCTTTTGTTGCCTCAAAGGTTTATGAAGCGAAAGCAGTTTTAAGAGTAGGTGAATACAAAATTGCAGATTCTAACGATAAAGTACTACTTTCAGATGCCAATATACTCTCAAAAGAGCTTGAAATACTCTATATTGATATTTTAAAAAATACAAAAGACAAAGATGCAAAAATCGAAAAAATTGAAGTGCCGAAAAATCAGAAAAACTTTCTAGAAATCACAGCAGAAGGTTCTTCAAATGAAGCGTTAGTAGAAGAGATTCAAACAGTTATTGACTATATTCAAGAAAAGCATAAAAAAGTTCTTGATGATGTAAAAAATCTTAATGAAACAAAAGTTAAACAGATTGAAGGCAAGCTAACGCTTTTAAAAACAAAAACGCTTCCCGCACTTCAAGAGAAGATAGGCAGATATAAAAAAGATGTAACTATTTATGAAACCAATTTTTTAGATGTACAGAGCAATCTTAAAAAAATTAAGGATTCAAACCCTACTTTAGCAACTTTGCAGATAAATGAGCAGAGATATTTGGCTGATATTATTATCAAACTAAAAGATTCTCTAGAGTCTTTTGAAAATGAAAAAAGCAACATTGAAGTTGTATATATAGAGGAGCTTGAGGAGGAGTTAAGAGCTCTAAAAGTTTTAATGGAACCGTATAACTACAAAAACACAGAGATTGTTGGCACAATTATGACAAATGAGTACCCGATAAAACCAAATAAAAGATTGATAGTTACAGTCGCTTTTGTAACGGGGCTTATTCTCTCAATATTTCTGGTGTTTTTTCTTGAGTTTATAAGAGATGAAAAAAAGCATTCGCAACAATAAGTACCGACATAAACTCCTCTTTACTTTTTTTTAGTATAATCACTAAATTTTTATAAAAGGTAAAGAGGCAACCTCATGATAGATTATCAAAGTATAAAACCTTGGCTGTTTAAGTTAGAACCGGAGAACGCTCATAATCTTGTGGAGTCGGTACTTAGATTGCCAAATATCTGTCAGATACCTTTTAACCCATTTTTAGAGTCTCACTTTATTACAAACAACATACTGTCACAAGAGCTTTTCGGTCGTACATTTCTAAACCCAATCGGGCTTGGTGCTGGATTTGACAAGAATGCAACGATGATTCGCGGTATTCAGATTTTAGGTTTTGGCTTTACTGAAATTGGAACCGTTACTCCAAAACCCCAAACCGGAAATCCTAAACCTAGAATGTTTCGACATGTGGATGAGGAGAGCATCCAAAATGCTATGGGATTTAACAACGACGGTCTTTTAAAGGTGCAAAAAAGATTAAAGAGTAGATTTCCTTTTACTACCCCGATAGGCATAAATATCGGCAAGAACAAACTAACTTCAGATGCCAGCGCAATAGATGATTATATTACTCTTATTAAAGCACTCCATACTCTTGGCGACTATCTGGTTATTAATATCTCATCTCCAAATACTCCGGGACTTAGAGATTTGCAAAATGAGGAGTTTATCGCAAAACTTTTTGCTGAGGCTAAAGCCATAACACAGAAGCCAATTTTACTAAAAATTGCACCCGACATGTCGCTTGGCGATGCTGTTGAGTTGGCTACAATGGCTGTTGCTAGTGGCGCTGATGGCATCATTGCTACAAACACTACAATTGACTACTCGCTTGTTAAAAATCCAAAAACTATTGGCGGACTTAGCGGAGCAGTTTTAAAGAAAAAAAGTTTTGAAATTTTTGAAGCTATTGCAAAAGAACTTTATGGAAAAACAACGCTTATCTCTGTTGGCGGAATTGACTCTGCACATGAGGCATATAAACGCATAAAAGCGGGTGCCTCGCTTGTTCAAATTTATAGCGGACTTATATTTCATGGATTTGATATGATAAAAAACATAAACACAGAGCTTACAGAGCTTATAAAAGCTGACGGCTATGCGAACATAACCGAGGCTATAGGAAGCGACAGAAAATAGTATGAAAATTTTCTTAGCACTCACACTAATTTTAGGAACTTTAATGGCATCTTCACTACCAAAATATGAGACAAAAACTTTAAAAAACGGATTGCAAATTGTTGTAATTCCTCTAAAAAATTCTACAAATGTCATCAGCACGGATATTTTCTATAAAGTCGGAAGCAGAAATGAAGTTATGGGCAAAACGGGCATAGCTCATATGCTTGAACATATGAACTTTAAATCTACAAAAAACCTGCCAGCCGGAGAGTTTGACAAAGAGGTAAAGAGCATAGGCGGCGTAAATAACGCATCTACAAGTTTTGACTACACACACTACTACATAAAATCAAGCACGCAGAACCTTGAAAAATCACTGGAACTCTATGCAGAACTTATGCAAAATCTTAAGCTTAAAGATAAAGAGTTTCAACCAGAACGCGATGTTGTAGCTGAGGAGAGAAGATGGAGAACGGAAAACTCTCCAATGGGCTTTTTGTACTTTGCCCTATTTAACAATGCCTATGTCTACCACCCTTATCACTGGACGCCGATAGGCTTTATGAACGATATTCAAACTTGGACTATTGATGATATTAAAGATTTTCATAAAACTTATTATCAGCCGAGTAACGCGATTTTAATGGTTACAGGAGATGTTGAGCCTGAGGAAGTTTTTAAAAAAGCCAAAAAGAAATTTGGAGATATTAAAAACACAGCAGAAATTCCTACTGTTAAATTTGTAGAGCCTGAGCAAAACGGTGCAAAAAGAGTTGTTATTCATAAAGATAGCGAAGTTGAAATGCTGGCAATAACCTTTCATATTCCAAATTTCAAACATGAAGACCAGATTATTTTGAGCATGCTTTCAGAGATTCTATTTTCAGGTAAAAGTTCAAGACTATATAAAGAACTTATTGAAAAAAAACGCCTTGTAAACAGTATCTATGCCTACAATATGGAAAGTATTGACCCCGGTCTTTTTATATTTTTAGCAACATGTAATCCGGATGTAAAAGCCGAGGATGTTGAAAAAGAGCTTATTGAACAGATTGAACTTATTAAAAGTAAAAAAGTAGATGAAAAAGAGATAGAGAAGGTAAAAATCAACTCTAAAGCAGATTTTATCTACTCGCTGGAGAGTTCGACATCTGTTGCAGACCTTTTTGGAAGCTATCTTGTTCGCGGAGATTTGACGCCTCTTTTAACTCATGAAGAGAATATAGAAAAGATAACTCAAGAGAAAGTTCAAGAAGTTGCAAAAAAATACTTCAACTTTGACAAATCAACAACACTTATTTTAAAAAAAGGTAAATAGATGAATATCGTAACCGGTTCAACTACCGCGTTAATTACTCCGTTTAAAAATGGGAAATTGGACGAACAGACATATGCGAACCTAATTAAAAGACAGATAAAAAACTCTATTGATGCTGTATGTCCGGTCGGAACAACCGGCGAGAGCGCTATGCTTACTTATGATGAAGATAGAAGATGTATTGAAATAGCGGTTGAAGTTTGTCGCGGCACAAATACTAAAGTTCTTGCAGGTGCGGGAAGCAACTCAACAGCAGAGGCTATTGAAGCTGCAAAAATTGCACAAAAATGCGGCGTTGATGCTATATTTTCAGTGGCACCTTACTATGTCAAACCATCTCAAGAGGGACTTTACCAACACTACAAGGCGATTGCCCAAACAGTTCCAGAGCTGCCATTTTTACTCTACAATGTTCCAGGGCGAACTGTTGTTGACATAAGTGCTGAAACTGTTATAAGACTCTTTGATGATGTAAAAAACATATACGGCATAAAAGAGGCAACGGGAAGTTTAGAGAGAACTGTTGAGCTCCTTTCACGCAGACCTGAACTTAAAGTTTTTAGCGGCGACGATGCAATCGACTACCCTATACTTGCAAACGGCGGAGCCGGCATAACATCCGTAACATCAAACCTTTTGCCTGATTTAAAAAGTCAACTGGTAAGAAAAGCTCTTAACGGCGATTTTGCCGGTGCAAAAGCTATAAATGATATGCTGTTTCCTATAAATAAAGCTCTATTTTTAGAGTCAAATCCGATTATGATAAAAGCTGCTATGTATATCGCAGGGCTTATAGATACTTTGGAGTACAGACTTCCTCTTGTTGCTCCAAGTAGCGAAAATATGAAAAAGCTTGAAACTATTATGAAAAATTACGAAATCAAAGGATTATAAAATGGCTGAAAAAAGTATGCAAGGAAAAACTCTGTTTGTAAGCGGGGGAACCCGTGGTATAGGCAAAGCAATTGTTTATGCATTTGCAAAAAAAGGGTGTAATGTGGCATTTACTTACGCAACAAAAGCGGAGACTGCAAATGAGATAATTGCTGATGTAGAGTCAAAATACGGCGTTAAAGCTCGTGCCTATGAATTAAATATTTTAGAGCCGGAAACATATAAAGATGTTTATGAACAATTTGACAAAGATTTTGATAGACTGGACTTTTTTATATCAAATGCAATTATATCTGGTCGTGCCGTTGTTGGCGGATTTGGTCCATTTATGAGACTTAAACCAAAGGGTCTTAATAACATCTACACTGCAACAGTTGATGCTTTTGTCGTTGGAGCGCAAGAAGCAGCTAAGAGAATGGAAAAAACCGGCGGAGGAAGCATTATAAGCATGAGTTCTACCGGCAACCTTGTATATACCCCAAACTATGCTGGTCACGGTACGAACAAAGCTGCTGTTGAAGCAATGGTAAGATATGCTGCGGCTGAACTTGGCGACAAAGGAATTAGAGTAAATGCCGTAAGCGGCGGTCCTATTGACACAGATGCACTAAAAGCATTTCCAAACTATGAAGAGGTAAAAAGCGAAGTTGTAAAACGCTCTCCGCTATCTCGCATGGGCGAAGCTACAGATTTAACAGGTGCTTGTCTGTTTCTTTGCGGAAATGAGTCTTCATGGCTAACCGGACAGACTATCGTTATTGACGGCGGAACAACATTTCAGTAATCTTATCTAAAATATTTTTCAAATTTTTTTTGAAAAATATTTACTGATATAATGCTACTATCTCCTTCATGAAAAACATAGAAAAATTAATTGAACCCTTAAATCTTATCTACTATGAGTATGATAAAAGCAGTAACTCCTTTATACTCGATAGAAACTACTCTAATGAGCATATATTTGAAGAGCTTATCAAGATAACATACATGCTCAGCAAGCAAAATATAAACTTTTTTGTTGATGAAAATAAATCACTGGTTTTAAACAGCCAAAATTCAATTGGATCAAAAATAAAGAGATATATCAAATCAATTACACAAAACATTAAAAACAGCTCTTTAAATATCTATGTACTTAATGATAAAAAAGTGAAATGGGCTAAGAACCTACCAGTAATCAAGATAGAAACCATTAAAATTGATTTTGATTTCTCAAAATACGATGCTCTTATTTTTACATCCAAAAGTGCAGTTTATTCACTAAACTCATACAATCAAAAGTGGAAAACAAAACCTATCTATGCAATAGCTCCGCAAACAGCCAAAGTAGCCAGTAACTTGGGTGGAAAAATAAAATTTGTAAGCAAAGAGAAGCACGGTGATGAGTTTGCAAATGAGCTTGTCCCACTTTTAAAAAATAAAAAAGTTCTCTACATAAGAGGCTCAAAAGTGGTTACAAATCTGGTAGAGACGCTAAATTCTAACGGCGTTATTTGCGATGAGGCGATAGTCTATCAAACCGTATGCGTAAATTTTAAAAAAAAGATTAAGCTTCCTGAAAAATCGGTAGTAATATTTTCTTCTCCATCTACAATAGAGTGTTTTTTAAAAAATGCTGATTGGGATGAGAGTTATAGGGCTGTTTGCATTGGACATACGACAAAGAAGTACTTCCCTTCTTACATCACCCCTGTAGTTTCTGAAACAACTTCATTGGATTCATGCGTAAAAAAAGCGATTGAATTGCTGCGTTAAGATTTCGTTTGATATACGAATGTACAATACATATCACACACATAAAAGGATATTAAAATGAAACCAATTAAAGCAATAACAAAAATCTCACTTTGCACTCTACTGCTTGGAACTGCTGCGATAGCAAAACCAAATCTTCCTCCGCCTGCCGAAGAGTTTGCAAAAGTTGAAAAAATGGCTGGTCCAGCCGGAGCATTTGTAACAAAAGAAAATTTTCCAAAAGATTATTTTTTAATGCCAAAAAACCTTCCATATTTGGTTGGGCTTTCGCTATATGACCCATCTAGTTCAAATTTAAATTTGTCTAAAAAACAGATTGATGCTATTCTAGTTATAAAAAAAGAGTTAATGTCAAAAGCAATAGAAAAAGCTTTAGTAATTAAAAAAATGGAGCTTGGAGTAGTTGAAAAAATATCTTTTAAATACGAAAGCCCAAAAGCAACCGAGCTTTACGCAACAATTGATGAGATAGCAAAGTTAAGAGCGGAATTAACTAAAATACATTTAGATTGTATAGAGAAAGTAAAAGCTGTTCTCACACCGGAGCAATTTCAAGAGTTATTGGACTATGGCGTTGTTAATATGTTTTAAAAAAATAAAAAAGAATTGATATGAAAAAAACAATTATAAGCTTTTTTATTTTTTCTGCACTATTTTGTGACGCAGTATATGCGATTGATTTTTCACAGAGAGACAGACTGATAGCCGAGGCGAGTGCGAAGGTACCATTTGTAACTCCAAAAGAACTTAATGAGATGTTGGAGAATGGTGATGATTTTATTGTTTTGGATATTAGAGAGATAGATCAAAGAGCAGAGGGAACAATTCCTACACTTGACAAGTATGAAGTAACCAGGGGGCAGTTAGAGTTTGAGATAATGATAATGATTGAAGACAAAGATACAAAAATTGTCTCTTTTTGTCGTGATGGACCAAGAGGTGCGATGGCAAGCAAGACGCTAATTGATATGGGATACAAAAATGCAGTATATCTAAAAGGCGGTCTAAAAGCATGGGCTGTTGCAGGGTACAAAATTAAAAGCGGTCTTGGTCGCACAGTACTTAGTGTTGATGAGTTTTAAGATGAAAAATTTAAAATCCATTGTTTTTTCAACACTTCTTCTTCTTTCTTTTGCAAACAACTCTTTTGCAGAGGTATTGCCTTCGCCAACTCAGGCGCCAGATGGAGTTGAAATGGCAACACCGCAAGACTTGATTGACATTTTTAACAACGGAGGAGAGGTGTATGACATCAGATGGCATTACAGCACTTATGAGTTTGGTGGTCACATACCGTTTGCAAGATATGTGCCATATACCGAGTGGTCTTCAAAAGAGAAGAACTACAACATAAAAGAAGATAGTTGGGACTACTCCGTACTGCCTCAAGACAAAAATACGCCTATCGCTTTTACATGCGGCGGCGTTTCATGCTGGAAATCTTATAAATTGACAAAAGAAGTAGCCTCAAGAGGTTACAAAAATGTTTACTGGCTTAGAGAGGGTCAAGCTGCTTGGGATGCGCAAAACCTCCCTGTTTTGGGTCGCAACCCTGTATATGAGCCGATGATGAAGCTTTTTAGCGGTGAGCATGAGCCCACAACATGGATTATTGACGCTAAAACACTAAAAGAGATGTTTGATGACAATGAAGATATAAAAGTGATTGATTTTAGAGACGAAGCGCTTTTTGTAAAAGGCAGACTCCAAAGCGCATTCAATGTCCCCGTACAGCGTCTTCTTTATAAAGATGGTTTACAACTGCTTCCAAAACCAAAACAAGAGTATAAAATTGTCCTAATATCAGATACTGGGACTTTGGCTGCCACGGCCGCCGCACCGCTGGCCGCGCTTGGTTATGATGTAAAGGTGCTTGAGGGCGGCATGAGTGCTTGGACTGCTAAATATGGCAAAGAAAATACCTTGGATGGCGAGCTTGAAGTTAACTTTCCCGACCAAAAAGATTGGAAACGCCAAATTTTAAAGTTGCCAAAAAAAGTAAATTGAGTTATTAATATGTGGCATTAGTGCCACACACCTTCAAGTTTATAGCTGCAATATGGACATGTACCGTTTTTATCAAGTTCATTTGTAACAAACTGCCCTATGTTTCCGCTTCTGTCAATAACTCTTTTTTTACAGCTTGGGCAGTAGGTGGATTCATGATCTTCATTGTCTACATTGCCGACATAGATATACTTCAGCCCCTCCTCTTGAGCTATTTTGTATGCTCTTAAAAGCGTTGATTCGGGAGTGCGGGGAATATCAAGCATCTTGTACATCGGATGAAACGCCGATAAATGCCAAGGCATAGAAGTATCAAGTTCGGCTATAAACTTTGCAATCCCTCTTATCTCTTCATCAGAGTCATTTTTACCTGGGATTAAGAGAGTCGTTATCTCTACCCAGATTCCCTTCTCATGGGCATACTTTACCGCTTCAAGTACCGGTTTTAGTCTGGCACCGCAAATCTCTTTGTAAAACTCGTCCGTAAAACCTTTGATGTCTATATTCATTCCGTCAATATAAGGTACGAGCAAATCTATCGACTTGCGTGTTTCATAGCCGCTTGTAACATAGATATTTTTCAGCCCTTTTTCGTGTGCAATTTTTGCCGTATCGTAGGTGTACTCAAAAAAGACTATCGGCTCGTTGTAGGTATATGCGATTGATTCGCATCCGTTTTCAAGTGCCAATTCGACTATTTTCTCAGGTGGAAGCTCATGTCCGACAATTTTATGGGCATGCTCTTTTGGATATTGCGATATATCGAAGTTTTGACAAAACTTGCAAGAGAAGTTGCATCCCACCGTTCCAAAAGAAAAAGCTCTTGTCTTTGGCAGAAAGTGAAACATAGGTTTTTTCTCAACAGGGTCAATGTTCACGGCAGCGGCAAGACCGTAAACAAGCAATTTCAGCTCACCGCCCTCAACTCTTCTAACACCGCATATACCGTACTCGCCCTCTTCAAGCTTACATGCTTGCGCACACGCTTGACACAATATCTTCCCGCTATCTAGTTTTTTACTTAACCATGCTGTATGTGACATCTTATTCTCCTTAATTTTATTTCATAAAATGAAGGAGAGCCTTCACTTATTTATAACGATGTCGGAAGTATACCCTCAAGGGGTACCTCGATTCCGCCATCTGCGCTAGCCGCTATGGCACTAAAGCTTGACACTTTCGTGTCAGAATTTTATAGATTATCAATAAATTAACGGAACAAATGTAAATCCGTAATGTTCGACTCCATCTAGCTCGCCTCTCTCATCTTTTGTCATCTCATAGATTGAGTTTTGAACAGGTATAACAATCTTCCCGCCGATTTTTAGCTGATTTTTGAGTTCATACGGAAACTCCTCGGCGGCGGCAGAGACCAAGATGCGGTCAAACATCTCACCATCAATGCCAAGCTCATCTACTGCTTGAATGATTTTAGCATTTTTAAGATTATATTTTTTAAGATTAGAGCTTCCAAATCTTACAAGCTCTGCTACTCTCTCAACTCCGATTACTGAGCCGCTCTCTCCTGCAATGTATGCCAAAAGTGCCGTAGTCCATCCTGAGCCGCTCCCTATATCTAAGATTTTTTGTCCCTCTTTCGGAGAGAGCATCTCAAGCATCATTGCCACCGTTCTTGGCTGAGAGATTGTTTGACCGTTACCTATGCCAAGTGGATAATCTTCATAAATATCTTCAACACTCCTGTCGTGCACAAAGTCAGCTCTGTCAACATTTCTAAACGCCTCTATGATGTTGCTTGAGTGAAGCGCACCGACATCTACAAGATAATCAACCATCTCGCTGTTTGAATATATCACTGCATACTCTTCATACACGATTCAATCGCTCTATACTCAAAATTGTGCGTCTTTGCCACAGAGATGTTTGTCACGACACCGCTGCAGACATTAACACCCAGAGCCAAAGCAGAGTCGTTTTTGATGGCATTAACAACGCCTTCGTTTGCCAATTTTCTAACATAAGAAATTGTGGCGTTTGAGAGTGCCAAAGTGGAGGTTTTCGGATAAGCTCCTGGCATATTAGCAACGCAGTAGTGCAACACGCCCTCTTCTGTAAAGATAGGATTTGTGTGGGTTGTCGGATGCGAAACCTCAGAGGTACCACCCTGATCTATGGCAATATCAACAACAACTGAGCCGTTTTTCATCTCTTTTAACATCTCGCGTGTTATAAACTTCGGTGTTGGAGCACCGCCATGGACAAGTACCGCTCCGATAACTATATCTGACACCCTTAGTGCTTCGATGAGAGCATCTTTGGAGTATAAAATACTCTTAACTTTAGGAAGCTCTTTTTTTAGCTCATCAAGCTTTGGCACTGTACGATTAATTACCGTTACATCTGCACCCATTCCTGTTGCAATTTTAGCCGCACTGAATCCCGCATTTCCTGCACCTATTACCAAAACTTTAGCGGGTGCCACGCCCTCTGAGCCGCATATTAATACACCCTCGCCGCCTTGGTAACGGCTAAGATGATAAGCTGCGACTATCGGCGCCATTGAGCCTGCTATCTCGCTCATAGGTTTTAAAAGCGGAAGTTCATTGCCAATTGCTACAGTCTCATAAGCAATAGCGCAAACTTTTTTTTGCACTAAGACATCCGTCAATTCCTTTGCAGGAGCCAAATGGAGATAGCAAAAAAGCGTATGCTTCTCATTTAAAAAGCTGTATTCTGATGGCTGCGGCTCTTTTACTTTCACAATCAAAGAGGCTTTTTCATACAAATCTCTGGCATCCGTGGCTATATCCGCCCCTGCATCTGCGTAATCTGCGTCACTAAAACCGCTCCCTATTCCCGCACCGCTCTGAACAAAAACCATATGCCCATCAGCCACCAGCACTGCAATATTTGAGGGTGTCGCACCAACGCGAAACTCATCAATCTTAACCTCTTTTGGAATCCCTATAACCATACTTTTGCTCCTTAAAAATTATAAAACCAATCTTTTGATTTTTTTGAAAACGGGTTTTGTTCATAAAACTCCTCCTCATCAAGTTTAAATCTAAAATTTTGCATATACTCGTTTAAAAATTTATATGCTTCGTTTATCTCATTAAACTTTTTAGCATCGCCATCTGGCATATCTGGATGATAAATCTTTGATAATGTTTGATACTTCTTTTTTAATCCATCACGCGTTATACGCGAAGCAATCTCTAAAACTTCAAGGGCTTTTTCAAATTTTTCGTAATTCATAATATGCCCATCTCTATTTTTGTTAAACTATCGCTAAAGACGCAGTTTACACCCATGCCAAAAAGCTCTTTTGCACGCTTGGCATCATTTACGGTATAAACTCCTACAAAAAAACCTGCTTCTCTTAGTTTTTCAACACTCTCTTTATCAACCAGCTCATCATTAAGATTATAAGCGTCAACTTTTAACCCTCTTAAATACTCAAAAACTCTATCTGGATGTTTACCCTCAACCAAAGCTGCTGTCGGCACATTTGGTAACTTATCTTTGGCTAATCTTAGGTATTCATGTCTAAACGACGAGAGCAAAACACTCTCCTCTGCCATTGCATCTTTTATCTCTTTAATTACTGCTTTTACAACCACATCATCACTAAAAATATCATGCATATCTTTTATCTCAATATTTAAAAACAGACTATTCTCTTTTATAAACTCTAACGCATCATGAAGGGTAAGCAGCGGCTCTTTGTGGTTTTTATCTCTGTAAAACCAGCTTCCGTAATCAAGAGTGCGAAGTTCATCAAGAGTAAAGTCACTTACATTATATGGTTTGCGGGATAAAAAAGAGGCTATTTGTGCCACATTTGTAGTTCTCTCCAATGTGTCATCATGCATCACGACAAGCTTGCCATCTTTACTCAACTGCACATCTATCTCTATAAAATCACACTTCCCGATACTCTTTTTTAAAGCCGTAAGAGTATTTTCAGGCGCAATAGAGCGGGCACCTCTATGAGCGGCAATGAGTCCGGTTTGGTTTAAAAGTTCTAAAAATTTCATACACTATTCTATCATTTATTTTAACCGATGTACGCTTTTGTGGTAAAATTAATACGATGGTATAAAAAGAGGTGTCAATGCAAACCGATAAAAGAACTATTTACTCATGGGCACTTTATGATTGGGCGAATTCTGCCTATGCAACTACGGTAATGGCTGGCTTTTTTCCCATATTTTTTAAGTCTTATTACAGTACAGATGTTGAAGCTACTCTTAGCACGGCACATCTTGGTTTTGCAAACTCCATATCTAGTTTTATTATAGTTCTTATCGCTCCGCTGCTTGGCGCTATGGCAGACAGCGGCTCACTAAAGAAAAGATTTCTTTTTCTCTTTGCCTATCTCGGTATCTTGATGAGTGCCGCTTTAGCGCTTGTTTCTCAGGGTGAGTGGCAGCTGGCGGCATTTATATACATACTCGGAAATGTCGGATTTATGGGTGCTGACACATTTTATGACGCTCTGCTTCCATCAATATCGGATAGAAAAAATGTTGATTACATCTCAGGACTTGGTTTTGCTTTTGGCTATCTTGGTGGCGGGATATTATTTAGTATCAATGTATTGATGTTGCAAGATTTTTCATTTTTTGGGCTTGATAGCGAAGCTGAGGCAATCAAAGCCTCGTTTATAAGCGTGGCTGTCTGGTGGACGCTCTTTTCGCTTCCGCTATTTTGGTTTGTAGAGGAGAAAAAAAAAGAACCTAAAAGTGCTGCCTCACTCCTAAAAGATGGTTACCTCAGGCTCAAAAATACCTTTAGCAAGATAAAAAAACTAAAAGGTGTGCTTCTGTTTCTAATAGCTTACTGGCTCTACATTGACGGCGTTGACACGATTATACGGATGGCAGTTGATTATGGAATGGCACTTGGATTTGATTCCAAAAATCTCATCTTTGCTCTTCTGATTGTGCAGTTTGTTGGCTTTCCTGCAACTCTTATGTTTGCAAAAATTGCACAGTTTTGGGATACAAAAAAAGCGATATTTTTGGCAATCGGCATCTATCTCTTTATCACGCTTTGGGCTACGATGATGGAAAAAGTTTATGAGTTTTATATGCTCGCAGTTATGATTGCATTCGTTCAAGGAGGCATTCAAGCACTCAGCCGTTCATACTACTCAAAGATGATTCCCAAAGAACATGCGGCTGAATTCTTTGGGTTTTACAATTTTTTGGGCAAATTTGCGGCTATTTTAGGACCGTTGTTGGTCGCCTTGGTCGCACTTTTTACTCAAAATTCCCGTGCTTCTATCGGCTCTGTCGCTATTTTATTTATTTTCGGGGCAATATTGCTCTATTTTGTGGATGAGAAGAAGACGGCTGATAATGCAAAAATTGCGCTAAAGTGAGATTGGATTTCTTTTCAGTTCGCTCTCTATTGCGTCTCTTGTCATTTTAGCCAATTCGCTGCTCTCAAAGTCGTTTGGAAAAATAGGCTTTAAAAATGTAACTCTTATTTTTCTAGGTTTTGGAAATATTTTACCCGCCGGCAATGCTTCATAACTACCGTCAATCACAACCGGAACGATAGGAATATTGAAAGTTTTAGAGAGCATTGCAAAAAATGGTCTAAACTCAAGCAGTTTTCTATCTCTCGTTCTGGCACCCTCTGGAAAAATAATAAGATTATTTCCCTCTCTAAGCGGCAATGCGCAATACTGCATCGTATGTTTAAGGTTTTGGTTTGCATCTATTAAAATAGTTTGACCATGCTTTGATATCGGCTCTAAAAGCGTTGTTCCAAATACCTGTTTATATGCCAAAAAAAAGCTTTTTTTTAAAATTTTATAAGGAAGTATAGATTCTATCAAAAAGCCGTCAAGCATACTTTGGTGTGAGGGCGCGATGATGCACGGGTAAGATGGAATATTTTGCTCTCCTACCACTTTTAGACGAAAATAGAGCCTAAAAAGCGGAAACAGAATAGTTTTGTAGATAAACATTATGATTGGCGAATAAACCAGCTTTTCGTCAATCTTCTCTTCTAATATCTCTCCCCAATCCGGCATAATAGAATCTACATGTACTCTGTTTTTTAGAATATACTTGTAAAGCGACTCCACGCTCATTATGGTTGAAAATATTGCTTCATCTATTTTTACTCCAAAACTCTGCTCAACAAATACAAAAAGCTCTACATAGTTAAGAGAATCCAATCCAAGGTCAAGCTCTAAATGTGAAGACGGAAAAATTTTGCTTTTGGTTAGAGTTGAAATATATGATTTTATGAGAGCGTATATCTCATTATTTGGCTCATTTTCATCTTTTATATAGACTTCTTTATCAGGTGTTATAGATGTTTCTAGCGCAGTTATATCAATATCGCCGGATGTGGTTTTTGGTAGCGGTACAGTTAAAATCTTATACCCTTTTACCTTCTCCTGCTCTTTTGCTTCCATATTGTAAAGTTCAATAGCGTACCACCTTATCTCCTCTTCTATATTGATAATTTTGGCGTCCGCTAAAGCACCAAAATTAGGATAAACAGTTGCAAACGGATACCCATTTTTCATAATTACCGCAATCTCTTGAATAAATGGAGTATATGACAATATCTTCTCTTTTATTTTATGTAATTTCATATCTTCTCTTATTTATAGTAGCGGAATGACTTCGACAAGTTGGAACTTAAAATTTACAATTTGCAATAACACGATACTGTTTTAATTTATCGTCCTGTGGGTTTATAGTGCCATTGTCAGCTGCCGATGTGTTGTATCTTACCCAAATACCTTTCAATGCCAATGACATATTACCAATGCCATAACTTACTTCAGCATTTACATCCTCTTGAGAATGAGCAAACCTGTCATTATTGATATTAAGGTATGATAAAGCTGTTTTAAAGCCTTTAAAACCTGTAAAATCGTAACTTTGAGCATAAGAGAACATCAAACCTCTTGAACCACCGATATATGTGCTGTCTGATGTCAATCCTTTCCCATAGTCAGACATAAAAAGGTTGTTTGATGTGAGCAGATTTGTATACAGAGGCGTACCATCCCATGGAAGAACCAATGAATCATGTCTGCCATTATCTTTTAGAACTTTCGAAAACGCAAAATCGAAACCGGATTCTTGATAATTAATACCCAGTTTTAGACCGACAGCATTTACGCCAATCTGTTTTGCATCGGTAATAGAGCCAACCGTTGCTAAATAATCATCAGCATAGCCGACACTCTTCTGATTGATATATTGAGCATCGATTTTATAGACTATGTCGGATATTTTTTCTTTAAATCCTGCATCAATATAAACTGAATTCATAAAATCATCTATATAATAATCATAAGCACTAAATTTAAGCCTGTCATTGCCGTACTTCGCACTTAAGACGATAATTTCGCCACTATCATCACCTGTTACCAATCTAGTGTTACTGCCCAGTGCATGCTCAACAATATTTATAAATTTATCAGATGTGCGCTGCTTAAAGTGAGTCAAATGAGACATACCCACCTCCAGAGTATTTTCCATTTTGTAATCAACAAACAGACCCTCAACGGCAGAAGGAAGCATGCGAACCTCTTTTGCATTAATCAGTGGTGTGCTAATCACTTTGCGCCCGTAAAGGGCATTGAAGTTATCTATTTTGTAGTTAATGAACATCTCTCCAAGTACTGAAAAAGAGTCTTGGGCAGCACTTCCGCTTGGACTATTTTCAATTCTGACTCCATTATCTCTAGCGAGAATAGAAGTATCAACTGAATTTGGAAGTGCAAACCCATTTGTTGTCATAAATGTAGCACCTACCTGAAATCCATATAAGTTTCCGGTAGCATAACTCAATTGTCCGCCTAGTGAGTTTGCATGGTCGGATGCGTAAGTTCCATCAGCCTTATTTTTGTTTGTCTCTATGTAGTAATATTTAACATTACCTTTTACTTTACCCTCTTCGAACCATGACTGCAAAGCCCCATCCGCCTCCAAAGAAGATATAGCAAAAAGTGCATTTAGAACAATTTTTTTCATTTTCACAACCCTTTTTTATAAATTATATCTTGTGTTAATTTAATTTATTATTTTTTTAAGCCAAATATTAGTTATTTTAATACATCAATACCATTTAAGTGTCAAAACGACATCATGTAAATACAGACTTAGGGTGATTTTCAAGCCCAGTTTAAGAGCCAAAAAGTTAAAATGCCACAATAAATAAATAAGGCTATTTTTGTTAAATCTTCCTAATATATTGGCGTTTTCACGCATTCTTTTAGCTCCGCTGATGTTTTGGATAATTTTAAATCCAAATTTCTTCACAGAAAATGGTTATCACATAAGCTGGAACTACTACACAGCTTCACTTCTCTTTGTCTTAGCGAGTGTAACAGACTTTTTTGACGGCTTTATTGCAAGAGAATGGAACCAGATGACGATGCTTGGTGCCATCATCGACCCGCTTGCGGATAAAATGCTTACAATTGCCGCATTTTTGGGACTTATGATGATTGGCGAGGCAAGTGCATGGGCTATTTACATCATAATCATTCGTGAGCTGTTTATCACGGGCATCCGCACTGTTGCGGTGAGCGAAGGTTTAGATATAAAAGCTTCATTGGCCGGAAAAGTAAAAACCGTTCTTCAAATGATTGCCATCGGTTTTTTACTTATGCACTGGCCTCTTGGAAGCGAACTTTTATGGTTGGCGGTTGCTCTCACGCTCTACTCCGGCTTTGAGTATCTCTATGGATTTAGAAAAGCAATTTTAAAAGGTAAAAATTAATGAGTTTTTTAGTTTCACTATTAGTTATATCGGCACTTATATTTTTTCATGAGTTGGGTCACTACTTTGCAGCCCGAGCCATGGGCGTCTATGTCGAAGTTTTCAGTATTGGTTTTGGACGAAAAGTAGCTTCATTTAAAAGATGGGGAACCGAGTGGAGAATAGCTATGATTCCACTTGGCGGATATGTGAAAATGAAGGGTCAAGACGACTCTGATCCTACAAAAAAGAGCTATGATGAAGACAGCTACAATGTAAAAACACCTTCGCAAAAGATTTTCATTCTGCTTGCCGGACCGTTAGCAAACTTTGTTTTGGCGTTTGTTCTCTACTTTGCAATCGCTCTTGGCGGACCAAATATTTTATCCACGGTAATTGGAGAAGTGGCAAAAGAGTCTCCTGCTTTTGCAGCTGGCTTAGAGACTAATGACACAATTCGCTCAATAAACGGCACACCGATTACAACTTGGAGGATGATGGCGGAAGTTATTGAAACATCTGAGGGGTCATTAAATATTGAACTTGAGAGAGACGGGTTTATTAAGCATGTAATATTAACTCCAAAAATAACACAAACTACAAATATGTTTAATGAAGTGATTGAGAAAAAGATGATAGGAATCTCCGCTGCCGGAGTAACACATAAACTTGAACTGAGCATTGGAGAAACTCTCTCTTATGCGAGTGAGCAGACAGCTTTTGCCTCTACTTTGATATTTACAGGACTTAAAAAACTCCTTGTTGGAGAAGTTCCGGCAAATGAACTCGGTGGAATAATTTCAATCGTTAAACTAACCTCGGATGCGACTGATGCGGGCTGGATGAGCGTGCTATTTTTTGCAGCTCTCATCTCCGTAAATCTCGGAGTTTTAAACCTGCTACCTATTCCCGCACTAGACGGCGGACATATCATGTTTAACCTCTATGAGCTGATTTTTAAAAGAGAAGTGAATGAAGAGATTATGGTAAAACTCACCATCGCAGGCTGGGTGATACTTTTTTCACTTATGGGGCTTGGGCTTTATAACGATATTAACAGACTTATAGGATAAGAAATGACGCAAGAAGAGTACAAAATATACATTGACAATGTCATAAGAAGAGTTGAGTTTGCGAGGGTTAGATTTGATGAAAAACACATTGTCAAAATTGTTGCAATCAGCAAATACTCAACGGCGCAGGAGATAGAAAAACTTTATCACATAGGTCAAAGAGCTTTTGGCGAGAACAAAGTTCAAGATTTAAGAGCAAAAAGTACAGAGCTTGAAGATTTGCCTCTTGAGTGGCACTTTGTTGGAAATCTGCAAAAAAACAAAATCAACAATCTGCTAGATATCAACCCTGCTCTTTTTCATGCTCTAGACTCTTTGGAATTGGCACATGAGTTACAAAAAAAGCTTCAAGATAGAGATATGAAGCTTGAAGCACTGCTTCAGATAAACTCTGCAAAAGAGGAGTCTAAACACGGTGTTATGCCAGAAGTTGCGGTTGATGTTTACAAACAAATACAAAAAGAGTGCCCAAATATCCATCTAAGAGGCGTGATGAGCATCGGTGCTCACAGCAATGATAAAGCAGTAATTAAAAAAAGTTTTGAGGCAACCTACAATATTTATAAGCAGTTGGATGGTGCAACAATCTGTTCTATGGGAATGAGCGGGGATTTTGATCTGGCTATCGAGTGCGGGTCAAATATGGTAAGGCTTGGCTCTGTTATGTTTAATAAGTAGTTTGTTCGTTCGCCCTGAGCCCGTCGAAGGGTGACCAAGCAGATGGTTCGACAGGCTCACCATGAACGGATATAAGGTTAAGCAAGAAGTTTAATAAATAACTTCTCTTTGGTAAGAGAAGTTATTACGATTAATGTATTACTTTTCTAGCTTTAATCGGTTGTACAGGTCTGTTATTGTTTATACCATTCAATGCTTTAGAAAACTCTTTTACTTGAACAGGAGAGATTGTGGAGTAACTTTTAAGAACTAACCATCTAACACCTTCGCTGCACGGCGGAGTCGTCAAAGAACCTGTAAATCTATAATATGCCTTATCTTTTGGTAAAAATTTATTTACTTCATCTGCAGAGATAGATAAAACATTCTTTTCGTTGGCCTTATGTGGCATTTTATCCCATATTTTTTTAATAAGAGGATTTTCAGCGCCATCTTCGAACATAATTCCAACTACAGCCAAAGAGCCATCTTCTGTCGCATGTACAAAATGTCCTTCGAATGGAAAATGTTCACCATCTATTTGATTTTCACTCGGTGTGTGAAAATGTAACTGCAATAAAGAAAAATTCATGCCGTCAATCTTAATAGTGCTTCCTTTATCAAAATTGACTTGAATAGTGTGCCCGTTATTTATAACGGATGAAATACCTGTATTATAATCAAATTCAATTGGCTCCAAACCTTTAGTCTCTACCATAACCTTTTTTTCTATATTAATAGGGGATTGGCTTTTACCGTGTTTACAAAGACTGTAATCTGCAGACAAATCACCCCAACTTTCTGGACCGTTGTGCCCTGTATAACCCCAATGAGTACCGCCTCCACTTGCTAAAAGCGCACTGCTTAAAAGTATAGCGGTTATACCACTTACTAAAATTTTACCTACTTTCATACACAACCCTTTATAAGAAATTTTTATAGAGCAATCGTATCACATAAAATTAAATTTAAGTAAATTACTTATTTATTTATTTTATGTTTACATTATATGCTACCTATTGTTACATTAGGTAAAACAATAAAATTTAGATTAAAATAGCGTATGAATTTTAATAAAAAATATGACCTTATTGTTGTTGGAGCCGGTGCTGCCGGAATGATAGCCGCAATAACAGCGGCAAGGAGTGGCAAAAGCGTACTATTGCTTGAAAAACTCTCTCAAATCGGTTCAAAACTAAAAGCCACAGGCGGCGGTCGCTGCAATCTTACAAATACGCTAAGCAATGAAGATTTTATGGCAAAGTTTGGTCGTAACGGCCGTTTTATGCAAGATGCACTCGAGCTATTTGACCACAAAGCCTTAACATATTTTTTTAAGGAAATTGGCGTTGAGACTCATGCTCCTGACGGCTTTAGAGTTTTTCCTACTTCACACTCTTCTCAAACAATCATAGAAGCTCTTCTTGGTGAGATGCAAAAAGTAGATGTAGAGGTTTTAACATCACAAAAAGTTCAAAAAATATTACATGTAGAAAACAGAATTATAGGTGTAGAGAGTAATCACGAGACATTTTATGCTAAAAATGTCATAGTGGCAACAGGAGGGCTTGGTTATCCTGCTCTTGGGGCTGAGGGAGACGGTTATGAGATGGCAAAAGAGCTTGGTCATAAAATAACAGAGCTTCACCCCGCTATGATGCCTCTTCGCTCTAAAGAGAGATGGGTTGAAAATTGCCGTGCCGATACAATTGCTAAAGTTGAACTTAGAGTTGCGCTCAAAAAACATAGCAAAATAAAAGCTCACGGAGATTTGATTTTTACCAAAAGCGGCATTAGAGGTCCAGTCGTACTCGATGCTGCAACAGAAATAACCCCGCTGCTTAATAAATATTGCGAGGTGCCATTGCTTCTAAACCTCACTAAAGGTATGAATGAAGAGCAAATCACAAAATATCTAAAAAATGAGTCGGCAAAAAATCCACATCTAAATATGTTAGAACTTGTAAGCACTCTACTCCCATCTGCATTATCAAATGAGTTGTGTTTACTTGCAGAGATTGACACACAAACAACTTATAAAAAAATCTCAGGGGCAAATAAAGCAAAACTTATTGGGTTGCTTGCTTGGACACCGCTCACAGTCGTAGGACACGATGGATTTAAAATGGCGATGATTACAAGGGGCGGGGTAGAGTTAAAAGAGATAGACCCAAAAACCATGCAGAGCAGAGTTGTTAAAGGGCTCTATTTTTGCGGAGAGATTATGAACCTTGATGGTCCATGCGGAGGATATAACCTCCAGTGGAGCTTTTCAAGCGGATACTTAGCCGGAGAGCTTAAGTCCTAAACTGTTCAAGCTTATTTGTTAATGACAATGTCATATTGTTTAGATGCTCTGACGCCGAAGCAATCTCCTCAACACTTCTTGCATTTTTGGTAGAGATAGAGTTTATCTCTGCTATCCTCCTAGAGATTGAGAGAATACTTTCCGCCGTCACTTCAAAATCATTAACCGTCTTATCGCTCGCTTTTGTTGCATTATTTACGATGTTGGCAGTTAGATTAATTTTATTCTCCACTTCATTTGAAATGTTAACAAGCTCTTGCATCTGTTTTGAATTAAAATTCATCTGTTCATGAGCCAAATCGCTTGATTGAACGATGACATTTATAGTAACATTTATCTCAGTCAATGTTTTTTGTGTTCTCTCCGCAAGTTTTCTTACTTCATCTGCAACAACCGCAAATCCGCGCCCATGCTCACCTGCCCTAGCAGCTTCAATTGCAGCATTTAACGCAAGTAAGTTAGTCTGCTCGGCTATGTCGGAGATAATACCAAGAACATCTTTTACTTGATCTATATCTTTTGTTAGATTTTCAATATTTCTAGCTAACTCAACCTCTGCTTCAGCACCACTAAGAACTTTAGATGTTAAGCCAATTATCTCGTTTTTTGCATCGATAAGCATTGTATTTGCTTCAATCATCTCTTCCTTGTTCTCTTTTGCACACTCAACTGCTTTAGTTATCTCATTTGTAATAAGTGCTGTTTTTTGCGTAGCTTCATTTATAATCTCAACCGACTCCTCTACATTTCTACCAACTTGCATTGATGTTGTTGAGAGCTCGTGCGATATTGAAGAGTTTTCGATTGAACTCTCTTTTGCATTTGCTATAACACCTCTAAGCTCAGTAAACATTATGTTTAAATTTTGAGCCAAAACACTAAGTTCATCTTTACCGCTTATATTGATTTGAGACGATATATCTTTGTTTTTTGTAATATTGTTTACTGAATCACTAATATTTTTTATTTGTGAATTTATTTTTCTACCTACAATCAACGCAAATGCAATCATTGCTGAAAGTAAAACTACAAATATAGTTATTGTTAAGTTTTTAATATTTGTTTCTTTTGCATCAATAACGACATCTACATTTTCAAGAAGCTCTTTGAGTGATTTATCTGACTGATGTATTGTCTCTCTCATCTCTCCCAAAGCACCATCTTTAGGAGTTAATCCTATTTGCTTATACCCCTCAACCAAATTGTAAAAATCTCTCTTGTAGTCATTTAAAAAATTTATAGCTTTGTCATAATCTGATAATTTTGCTGTTGTGGCGTCCTCTAAAAAAGTTGCAAAAGATTTGTCAAATTTTTCAAGATATTTTAGATCACTGCGAAGCATAAAATCCTTTTCTGCGCGGCGAAGCATAAGCATATCTGTTTGCAATTTATAATTAGTATCTTTTTTCAGCAATGATTCTAAATTGTGTACACTATCTCTCAATGAACCGTAAAGACCGTCTTTGGGAGTTAATCCTATTTTTTGTTGAATAGAGACTATATTGGTAAAATTCTCTGAATATTTATTTAAAATATTTTTTAAGACCTGAACTTTATCTCCGTTAAGACCATACTCTTTTAAGCCTATTGAAGTTTTATCAACGGATGCGATAAGTTTTTGAAAATTCTTTTGATACTCAGCCTGATATTTTAAATCGAGCCTTGCTAAAAAATCTTTTTCATTACGGCGCAAAAGCAACACTCCGCTTTCAATGCTTTTAACCTCATACTTTAATTGTGATAACTCAGTTATATTTCGAGAAGAGTTATAAAAGAAAAGACCCAACAACAAAAACATCAACACCGATATAACTGCCATTGCAATTATCAATGCCCTAAATGTGTTTAAAAAAAACATGTAACTACCCTATATTTTATATTTAATTGTAAAAACATTTTATTCAACAAAAGTTAATAAATTATTAAAATAAACATAAATCGTTAAATATTGCATACATTACTAATAAAAATATCTAATAGAAGCAAAACCGTATGCCTTGCTCTGCTCTATCATCTCAACTTGCTCTTTTGTCACTATCCCGCCAAGAGCAAAAATATTTATGTCACACTTATCAATCAGCTCTTTTAAATCATCTATTCCTTTAGGTTTACCTTTGTTAGGTGAGGCAAAAATCGGACTGTATGTGACAGCGTCAGCTCCAAATTTTTGCGCTCTCAAAACTTCTTCATGAGTATGCGTACTTATAATAATTTCAAGACCAAGATTTTTAGCTCGCTCAATCTCGCTAAATTGCAAAGATGTCAGATGAACACCTGACGCATTTAACTTTTTTGCCAAATCTACATGTTGATGTATAAAACTTTTTAAGTTCTCAAATTTTGAACAGACTTCTAAAAAATTATCAGCCAAATTGTTATAGTTTAGAGTTGATTTATCTCTATAAAGAGCGTACGATGGCTGATGTTTTTCTAGTTGAGTTTGTAAAATTTGGCGAAAAATTTCTGGAGTATCTGTGTAAAATTTACTTGATGTTATTAGATACTTGTGCATTACCGCAGCTCCACAATAAATTTGACTTTTTTTTAAAAAACTTTATATTTTTAATTATTCGAGGATTATACCCTATAGCAATTAATAGAGCTTTTAGTGACGCCAATATGACATCTTTCATTATAAGTTTTTAACTTCATATTCTATAAACTACTAAACTTTTTTACAAGCAAGGGGACAATCATGGTTGAAAATATTTTAAAAAGAGATGGAACACATAAAGAGTTTTTGCCTTTCAAAATTGAAGATGCAATTAAAAAAGCTTTTAAATCTCAAAATGTTACTTATGATAGTTCAATATTTTTTAATGTTCTTGATAAACTTAAAGCTAAAAGAGTTGTTGCGGTTGAAGATATCCAAGATTTAATAGAAAAAGAGTTGTACAAAGGCAGATACTTCGAGGTTATGCGTTCATTTATGATATATCGTCATACGCATAAAATGCAAAGAGATGGCGGGCTTGATGAAGATACAACTTATATAAACTCCACTCAAACCATAGAAGAGTACATTTTAGGTACTGACTGGCGTATCAAAGCAAACTCAAACACAGGCTACTCAAACGCCGGACTTGTAAACAATACAGCCGGAAAAGTAATAGCAAACTACTGGTTAGACAAGGTATATTCAAAAGAAGAGGGTTATGCTCACAGAAACGGTGACTATCATATCCACGATTTAGATTGTTTAACAGGTTATTGCGCGGGATGGTCTCTTCGCGTTCTTCTTGATGAGGGCTTTAACGGCGTAAGAGGAAGAGTTGAGAGCGGCGCTCCAAGGCATTTCCGTGAGGCACTTGGACAGATGGCAAACTTCTTGGGAATTTTGCAATCAGAGTGGGCAGGTGCTCAAGCATTTAGCTCATTTGACACATATTTAGCACCTTATGTATTTAAAGACAAGCTTCCTTATAATGAAATCAAAAAGGCGATTAGAAGTTTTGTATATAACTTAAATGTACCTGCTCGCTGGGGTCAATCTCCTTTTACGAACATTACAATCGACTGGACAGTTCCTCAAGATTTAAAAGACCAAATCCCTACATCCAATCAAGTTCACCTATTTAAAAATATTTTAGACAGCGATTTAGAGGAGAGAGCAACACAAAGAGGTTGTAAAACTCTTGTAGAGATGACATACAAAAATTTCCAGCCAGAGATGAATCTTATTAACCGTGCATATTATGAGATAATGACAGAGGGTGACTTAACCGGTCAACCGTTTACATTCCCAATCCCTACCGTAAATATTACGGAAGACTTTGACTGGTATGGAGAAAATACTGATATTCTATTTGAAAATACTGCAAAAGTCGGTTCTTCATATTTTCAAAACTTTATTGGTTCTCAGTACAAAAGAGACAGCAACGGAAATTTAGTTCCAAATGAAGAGGCTTATAAGCCCGGACATGTAAGAAGCATGTGCTGCAGACTTCAACTAGACTTAAGAGAACTTTTAAAAAGAGGCGGTGGACTATTCGGCTCTGCTGAGATGACAGGGAGCATCGGTGTTGTAACTATAAATATGGCAAGACTCGGCTTCTTATATAAAGGCTCTAAAGAGGCTTTATACTCTCGTTTAGATGAACTGATGGAGCATGCAAAATTAACATTAGAGAAAAAAAGAGTATTTATCCAAGAGATGTACGAGAGAGGGCTTTATCCATACACAAAACGCTATTTACCTGGATTTAAAAATCACTTCTCGACTATTGGCGTAAACGGCATTAACGAGATGATTAGAAACTTTACAAGCGATGGCTACGATATCAGTTCTAAAGATGGTATAGAATTTGCAACAGAGATTCTAAACTATATGCGCAACAGAATGGTTGAGTTTCAAGAAGAGAGCGGAAACTTGTACAATCTTGAAGCAACACCGGCTGAGGGAACTACTTATAGATTTGCAAAAGAGGATAAGAAGCGTTATGGCGATTCAATAATCCAAGCAGGAATGGGTGAAAATATCTACTATACAAACTCTTCTCAAATCCCTGTTGATTTAACAAACGACCCGTTTGAAGCGTTGACTCTTCAAGATGATTTACAGTGCAAATATACGGGAGGAACAGTTCTTCACTTATACATGCAGGAGAAAATCAGCTCAACAGAGGCTTGTAGAAAACTGGTTAAAAATGTAATAACAAACTTTAGACTTCCATACATTACGGTTACTCCGCTCTTCTCGGTATGTCCAAAACATGGATATATTGCAGGTGAACATGAGTACTGTCCGAAGTGTGACGAAGAATTACTAAGCGATGTCACAATCGCATCTTAAAAAGGAGGTGAAAAAATGAGTAAGAATGAAGCTTTAATTATGTTAAAAGACAAAAGACAAAAGTGTACTGTTTACACTAGAGTTATGGGTTATCACAGACCTGTTGAGAGTTTTAATGTAGGGAAAACCGGTGAGCATAAACAGAGAAAACAATTCACTGAATGCTAAAGTAATATATGATTTAACATCATTCACCCATTTAGACTACCCTAACCACCTATCGTGCATAGTGTGGTTTAGTGGGTGCAATATGAGATGTGACTACTGCTACAACAAAGATATAGTTTTTGCCAAAGATGGTAAATTCAGCTATAACGACATCCTTGATTTTTTAAAAACTAGAGTAAACCTGCTTGAAGCAGTTGTTTTATCTGGTGGCGAAGCGTCATCATATGATTTAATTCCATTTTGCCAGAAGATAAAACAGCTTGGATTTAAAATCAAACTAGATACAAACGGCACAAATTTTACACATGTAAAAGAGCTGATTGATTTGAATCTTTTGGATTATGTTGCTCTTGATTACAAAGCCCCAGAGGCAAAATTTACTCAGATTACACACTCAAACAAGTTTGATGAATTTTCAAAAACCCTTGATTTACTGATAAACAGTAATGTAGAGTTTGAAGCAAGAACTACGGTTCATGCTGATTTGCTAAACAGTGATGATATTAATGAAATTATTATTGATTTGAAGAGCCGAGGTTACAAAAACAGCTACTTTATTCAAGAGTTTTTAGAGACAGAGAAGAATATAGGAGACCTAAAGCTGCCAAAAAAGAAGCTTGATAAGTCTTCACTGCGAAGTGATTTGGAAGTTATCTTTAGATAACTTTCCTACTCTTTAAATTCGATATCTACATCAATCTTTTTTGAATCTCTCTCTAATGTTAAAATAGTGCCTTTTTTTGCAAAAAAGAGTTCCGTTTTAAGATCAAATAGATTGTTTACCTCTATTTTATTAAAAGCTACAACCTTGTCACCCTCTTCTATTTTAGCTTTTTGCGCCACCGAATTTTCGGCAACTTTTTTCACCTTTAAAGCATCATCAGATTCAAAATAGATACCGAGTTTTTTAACTTTTTGAGTAGTTATACCTGATGGATAAAGCATATAATCGGCAATTCCCGTCTCAGGATTTGTTAAATTTAAAACTATTTTATAATCAACTACACCTCTTCTTTTTGCTCTGCTTGGAATTCCATGCCCATGCATAATATGACCATTTCCTGCCAACACTGCCATAGAGTAATTTGGATTTTTTTGCATAAAATCTACCATATTTTTTGCCATTGACTCATCCCAAAGCAGCTGTGCATGATAGAACTGCTCAAAATTTTCAAAGCGTTCTGATTGATGCATACTATAAACCTCTTTTAGTTGCTCTTTATATTTTGCATTATCAAAATTGATTGAGTCTGGAATCTCTGCAAGTTGTTCTTTACTAAGTGAATCAAAACCTCCATTAACAACTTTTTTTGTTATCTCTCTATCTATATTTAGCGCAACTATCGGGATTTGTTTCTCTTTTGCAAAGAGTAAAATTGGACGATACAACTCATAATCATATTTCCATCTTTTAAAATATTCCGTTTTTTTAAGCATCTCTTTTTCGTCTATTTTTCCAGCCACAAACTCGTCTAGGTGCTTTTGAAACTGCTTTTGAAACATCTCCATACCGATAGAGAGCATAGGATTGTTTTTATACATTGCTTTGATAATTTTTAACTGGTTTAAATGGCTTGAAAAATCCGTATGATTCTCTCCGACATATACCACTCTGTTTTTAGCTATCTCATCTATTACATCATTTAGCTTTTGCGGTACAGGTTTAAGTGCGTACGAGCCGCTATTTATGTTGTAAACAACGCCTTTTTGTGAAGGCTTGATTGTTTTTTCTACAACTTTTTCGCCCTCAAAGATAACCGTTGAATACTTTCCAAGATGTTGCAGTTTGTAAAAAATAGATTTTGAGAGCTCATTCATCTCTAAAACAGCAATAACATTCGCTTCGTTTAGCGGATTTTTAAATAACTCTATTTTCGCATCGCCTTGCATATTAAAAGGAAGAACAATTCTCTTTAACAGCTCATTTTTTGCTCCCAAAATAAAAATATTACTGTTTTTAATTTCATCAAATGTAACCGTATCTGAATATTTAAAGTTTTTAAATATCTTTGTAAATTTGGAAAATCTTTTTTCATCATCTCTGTTAATAACAAGAAGAGCGTTGCCGTCAATTATTTTTGAAATTACGGCAGGAACCTCTTGTGTGCCGAGTTTTCTAAAGAGTTCATAATTTTCATCAAAAATTATTTTTGTAGGCTCAATATCAAGTTCTAAATGCTGTCGCTTTTTATTTAAATCAACTTTTGTTGAGAGGCACTCCTCATCGGAACAGATAGAGAGAGGAATATAATCTGTCTTGTTGTTGCTTGCTATATCAAACTCAAGAATGTACTTATTTTCAACAAATGTCAGAGCGGTATTGTTTATACTAAAATCCACTGCTCCCTTTTCGTAAACCCAAGTTTGAAAAAAGGCACCAAGCTCCTTGCCTGATGTTTTTTCATAAATCTCTCTTAAATTTTCATAT
Source organism: Sulfurimonadaceae bacterium (assembly GCA_942493175.1). Taxonomy (GTDB): domain Bacteria; phylum Campylobacterota; class Campylobacteria; order Campylobacterales; family Sulfurimonadaceae; genus Sulfurimonas. The sequence goes on along the minus strand of OW818672.1, from coordinate 1,024,772 downwards.
GTTGCCACTTTAAAAGGGTACCTCTCGAGCAACATCTTTGTTCCATCATCAAACGCTTTTTTTCCTATTTTTTGTTCTAACATGTAAAAAAAGAAAGCCGATTTTTCATAGCCTATGGCATTTTTACTATTTTTTGTTTTATGCTCAAAATCAATTAGCGTAATCTCATTATTTAGATTAACATACGAGTCATACTTAATCAACATATCTTTTCTATAATCAGCTGCCCTGTTTTCATTCTTTGCATAGAGATAATCAGAATAATATGTGGTAATTCCTTCAACCCAGTTTCCTATATTAGGGGAATATACATAATTACCAAACCATTGATGAGCTATTTCGTGTCCCAAAGAGCTATTTAAAACAAACTCTTTATCAATAATCTGCTTACCGATTAGAGTATATGTCGGCATAGAATATCCGGCAGGAAAAGGAGTTTCAACAATTGAAAATCTCTCAAAAGGCAAAAATCCAAACAAACTTTTATAAATGTCAAAATACTCCCGACTCTTTTTTAGATACATTTGCGATAGATTTGAATCGTTAGGATAAAAATATGTTGATAATGTAATACCGTCTTTTGTAAGAGTTGAATTTTTTATATAATTTTTTGATGCTATTATGTTTAATTTATCTAGCGGATAATCAAATATAAATCGTGTACTCCCTTTTTCTTCTACTATTTTAGTTGCCTCTGCAACTGTTATAATATTTGAACTTTTAACCACTGTTTCATATCTACACATCATATCTACTTGCGGGTACCAATTCTCAAGCAGTACAGCATCTCCATCAATTGGGGTAAAATTATGAGTAAAAGAAATTTCTACGGATTTAGCTTTGTCTTGTTTGAGTAAATTTTGAATATTTTTATCAACAGAGAGTGAAGCACCTTTAATCTCTGAAATATTTGCTTTTGTATCGAGTAACTGCATTGTTGGATGGTCGCTTATTATAACAGCACTGCCTCTTAGCAGACCTTTGTCTATATCTATGTCAACATTAAGAGTATATTTACACTCATGCGCATATATTGTTGATATAAAAAATGAAGATAATAAAATTATTTTTTTCATAACTTTTTGCCCCTTTATATAAGAAATTGTATTCTAACGAGAAAAAGAATATGAATTACAACAATTTAAAATGACCAATATCAAGAAAAATTATTTTATTTATTAGATAAAATACATGTATGGAAAATAAACTAAACAAAAGAGAACGATACAAAGCTAAACTAAAACCTATTGACTACTATAAAGATTTTGAAAATATAGATTTTGAAAGTCTTACAGAGGGAGATAGGTACTATCTTCAAGATTTTGGCATCTTTAATGTTGAGTTTTTAGAAGATGAGTTTACGATTCGCATTCGTATTCCCGGCGGTAGAATTTCTGCAGAGCAATTTCAAGCCATAGCAGACATAGTGAGCGAGTACAATTTAACAATTATTTTAACTGCAAGAGCCGGCATACAGCTTCACGGCATTGAAGTTGACGATATTTTGGAGATTCATAAACGGATAAATTCTCTTGGGGTCTCAACATGGCAAAGTTTTGGCGATAATGTCAGAAATATCGTAACAGACGCTTACGACGGGTGCGGAAAATATGCCCAAATAGAAGTTTATCCTATCGTTATGGAGATGCACGACTACATTATAAAAAATCCTCGCTATGTCGGTATGCTTCCTCGCCGCGTGTCAATAGGAATCTCCGGTAACCGTGCAAATGTGACCTCATTTTTTTCAAACGATATTTACTTTGCATTGGCTAAAAAAGATGGCATTTTCGGTTTTAATGTTTACTTAGGCGGAAAAAATACTGAGGTAGCGCAGAGTGCAAATATATTTTTAACAACTGATGAAGTATTTGATTTTTTCAAGGCTTTTGTTGAAGCATTTTACCTTCACGGTTCTCGCTTTTCCAGAGCAAAAACCCGCATTTTCCATATGATAGAAGATATCGGTATGGATGGGATGAGAGCGCACATTAAAACAGAATATAAAAAAGATTTTGAAGATGCCGGAGAGCTTATCTTAGAAAGGGCAGAGTTTTCAGAATTTCATGAGTTAAAAGACAAATCATTCGGATTTTGTTATCAAACAGATTTTTCAAGATTAACTGCCAGTGAGATAAAAGATATTGCATCATTCGCTACAAAAAACAGGGCAGAAATTCGTTTTGGAATTGACCAAAATATTTACATAATTGGGTTAAGTGAGGCTTCTTCAACACTAAAATCACCTGCTATTAGCAACACAATAGTAGCATGTGCTGGAAATCTCTGTCCTTATGCCGTTTGGAGCATCAAAGATGAGACATCTTATCTCCCGCTAGATAAAATAAATGAACACCTCATACAAGTCGGATTTTCAGGCTGTGCCAAAGGCTGTGGAAGACATAGACATACAGACATAGGTCTTATAGGTTTAAAAACAAATAACTTTGGAGATACGGACGGCGGGGCTAGAATCTTTTTGGGAGCTGAGCACTCTAGTGGAGCTTCTGTCGGACGACAACTCTTCTCAATGGTACCGTTTGTTCATCTAGAGAGCGTTGTCTCTTTAGCTATAAAACTTTTTGAACTTAGCGGTTACAAAATTTTTGAAGAGTATGCTTCAAAAGTTTTAAACAACTACTCCGAAGAGTTTTTATCGTTGTGGTTCTTGGCAAATCTTGAGACAAACAGATCTTTGGAGCTGTATGCACGAAATGAAATAGGAACTTATGAGTATGAAAAAGAGTTACTAAAAAAAGAGTTTTCTGAACTTGATTTTTGGGAATATGTAGATGAAAATTTTCATAATGCGGTGAGCTATCTATCAAAAAAATTATGGACGATAGAGGGAGAAGACCCCCACTATAAACCAAAAATAGAGAGAACTAATTTTCGCTAAAAGAGAGTTGGTAACCAAACCCTTTTATATTTTTTATTAACTGCTTTGATGTTTTTTCTCTAAAGCGCTTGATGAAAGTTCTTACTCTCTCATCACTTGCGTCACCACCCCATAATGTTTCTTTTATTGTTGCATCATCTATGGTTCTGTTTTGATTCTCCAACAAAAGAGATAAAAATTTAATATCATTTTTAGATAGAGCTACAAATCTATCATTTTTATATAAAGAACATGTAGTTTTATTAAAAACAAAACCATCACTGAGTTTTAGCAGTTTATATGAAAGCTTTGGAGTAATACTGCTAATATATTCAAGAAGCTCATCGGTATCAAAAGGTTTTAAAAAATATTTTGTTATACCTATATCGATTGCACTAAAAAGCTTCTCTTTTTCGCTAAACGCACTAAGTATAATAATAGGCACATCTGCATTAATCTGTTTTAATTTTTTTGCCATTTCAAGCCCTGACATGTTTGGCATCATTATGTCTGTTATAACAATATCCGGCTTTATTTTTTTAAACAGCTCTATACCATCAAGTCCATCTTTTGCAATTGTAAAGCTGTAAAAGCTGTCACCTATTGCATTCTTTAGAAGCCTTGCAATATTCTCTTCATCTTCTACAAGTAAGATTTTAAGCTCTTTGAGTACTCTATTTTTCATTATGATCCAATGGAATTTTTATACTAAATGTTGTTGTATTTTTTTTACTCTTGACATCAAGTGTACCGCCAAGCCCCTGTTCACATATCATCTTTGACATAAAAAGTCCGAGTCCTGTGCCACGGCTTTTATGCTTAGTTGTAAAATAGGGCTCAAAAATCTTCTCTATATTCTCTTTTGCTATTCCGCCTGCATTATCCTGAACCTCTATTAGTGCAAAATCATTTTCTACCCTTGTTGTTATGGCTATTTCACGAAGAAGAATACTATTGTGTATAAACGCATCTTTTGAGTTATTAATCAAATTTATCATTACCTGTGTTAGCTCATTTGTAATTCCAAGAACCTCTATATCTTTAAAATTTGTTTTTATTGTTATCATTTCATCATTTATAATACTCTCTAAAAGCCCGATTGATTCCGCTATGCTATCACTAATGTTAAAGTAGTGTTTCTCCTTGTCGGGAGAAAAAAAGTTTGTAAAATCATCTATAGTCTGGGACATATTTTTAATAATATATTTACTCTCATCATAAAATTTTGATACATTATCAACTTCATTATTTTGCGCAGATTTTTTTATATTAAACATAGCCAAACTTAGCTCTGTAAGCGGTTGTCTCCACTGATGTGCTATATTTGCAAGCATCTGTCCGAGGCTTGCATGGCGCGATTGCCAAAACATTACTCGCTGTTTATCTTCATTTTTTGCTATCTCGTCTCTTACACGCTCTTCAAGTGTAAGGTTTAGCTCTTTTAACTCTTTTGTCTGCTCTTGAACTCTTTTTTCTAAGCTTCTGTTTAACTCTTCATACTCTGCTTCTTTTTTAATAAGCTCTTCTCTTAACATTACCTCTTTAGTAACATCATATCTAATGGCAATGTACTCAGTTATATTTTCATTTTCATCAAGAATTGGGATTATTGTTGTGTTTACATAAAATGCGGAGCCGTCTTTAGCTAAATTTTTAACAGTATCTTTGTATATCTTCTTATTTTTTAGAGTTTCCCAAAGAAGGTTAAATTTCTCCTTCGGTACATCTGGATGCCTGACTATATTGTGATTTTGCCCAATGAGTTCGTTTTTTGAATAACCGCTAATATTGCAAAACTCATCATTTACAAAGATTATTATTCCATTAACATCTGTTTTGGAGATAATATTGCTCTTTTCGATGGCATCTTTATACTGTCTTAGCATGTAGCACTTTCTTTTTAATATAATTATACTATTTTTCTTAAATTTGATTATGCAACAATAAAAAAAATAAAATTAATCAATCTTGATTATTTTTAAACTCACTAAATGAAGCCCAACCTCTCTCTCATCTCTTCCCTCTAATTTTTCTTTTAAAACAAACGGTTTCGGCGGTACAATCTCTATCGTGTTTGAGCTATTTACATTTTCAAATGTAAGCAGAAATTTTTTAGGGTCTTTATGCTTAGGTGTAAACTCTCTCTCGCTCTCTCCCACTCTAACCTTCACTATATTTCCTACATTTTCGCCGAATGCTCCGCAAACTATCTCAAGTTTGAATTTTTTAGGAAGCGGATCTTCAAATGTCAGCAGTGCGCTCGGATGTAACTGTGCATCCGTCCACCTTCCTACTTTATCGGGGTATGAGACTCCCTCTATATTTTTCAAAAAGCTTGGACGACCCTCTTTATTAAATACTATGGCATCACCTATTGAAGCGTTGTATCTCACTCCGTTGTTTTTTAACATATTGATATTTTCAATTATCTTTTGAGTATCATAATCTTTACTCAAACCATTGCCAATACTCTCTATCTTATAACCCCTTGGTAAGTTAAGCCCTTGAATTCTAAATGTAGAGCCGACTACACCCTCAACTGCGCAATATTTCTCTGGTGCATTGCTATCAAAAATATAATTTAAAATATTACACTCGTCAATCCATAAAAATCTATCGTCTTTATTGAAATGTTCCAGCTGTTCATAGAGTTTCCAAGCGTTATTAAATTGAAAATAGGGCTCTAAATTGTTTTCTAAAATTTTAAATAATACAGGAAGCCTATAGTTATTTTCTCCTACACTTACCGACATCTTTTTAAAATTAGGTTTAAAACTCTCCGACATTTTTGGAAATTTCCAAAAGCCGAGTATATCTGCTCTCCACTGATTTAACTTCGTGTCAAAATCCTCAAAAGAGTTGTAAATAGACTCTTTTTCTATTAGGTTTCTGCCTAATCCCAAATCGGTATTTATGTTAAGAAAAGAGAGAACTGTTGATGCAACATCAAAAGGAGTTCCTGCTTTATCCACCGACTTATACTCACTTTTGCTTGGATCAAAGACAACAAAAAAGTTTCTTCTGTTTTGTGATTTACTCAGCTCTTCTGACGCCGTATTTCTCATAGCCAAATGATCGGATGTGACTACTATAATCGTATCCTCTGCATATTTTGAGTTTTTGATTTTTTTTATAAAATCCGATATCAAAACATCTGCACATTTTACGGTATTTAAAATCTCATTGGAACCGTCCATATATAAATCTTTTGAACAAGAGTTGGATAGATGCCCGTTTGGATGGTGTGTATCTAAGGTGTGTAAAAATAGAGCGAATTTCTCTTTGGATGATGACAAATTTTCAAACTCTTTATATGCTATATCAAGAAGCGTATCATCATACAAACCCCAGCCGTTGACATATCTTTTGTTTTTAATTTTCTTGAAAAGTTCATCTCTTCCGACCACACTGTCAAAACCGTGAGTTTTGTAAAATTTGTCAATGCCTGAAAATTTAACACTGCTGCCCTGTAACATACTTAAATAGTAGTTCTCTTTTTTTAGAACATCTCCTATACAAACAGCCTTTGGATAAAATTTATCTATCCCCTCCATAGAGTTGCCGCCAGATGTTGTAAAAAGTGGGATTCCGCATTGAGTAGAAGTAGTGCCGGCGATTGTGTAGTTTGTTCCGTCGGTTTGAACAATATTTGTAAATTCAGTGCCGCTTTCTTCTTTTATAAGCTCGCTAAGATTTGGCATAAGATTTGGAAAAATATTTGTATCAAAATATGTTCTCTCAACGCTCTCTGCATATAAAAAGATTATATTTTTTTTATATGCGCTGTTGTTTGAATCTTTCGGAATTTTATAATACTCATAAAAATCATTCGCCTGTTCCATAGTCATAGTTAAAAAAAGATTTTTTAAATCATTCAAAGCAGGATGGGTTAAAAAAGCTAAAATCAAAAATCCGTTATGTAAAAAAGCTTTTATTTTTTGCGGCTTTACAGCCACTACGCTGCTTAAGTGACGATGATAAAAAAAAGCTGTTGCAAAAAGAGTAACAAAAGAAAATAAAGCATCAAAAATAAGCAATAAGTACTCTTGAAATCCAGCTTCACTAAGTCCCAAATTTAGAGTAGCAATAATCGTCTCATTTATCCCTGCACCCGTAAAGTAGTTAGCTACAAAATAGATAATAGTAAAGAGTCCATATATAAAAAATAGAGTTACATCTAAAAAAATTCTCTTTATATTTTTCTCTTTATACTTCACCGTAAAGATTGCAAAAATAAAAAAGAGAAGGGATAACAAAAATATATTCATATAGTTACTTCAATTCGCTCCACTTATCTCCGATGTTCATGCTTGCCTTTAGAGGAACATTTAACTCCATTATGTTCTGCATAATATTTTTAAATCTCTCTCCCAAAACTTCAGCTTCAGCCTCATTAACCTCAAAAATAAGCTCATCATGGATTTGAAGAAGCATTTTTGCATTCAGTTTTTCATCCTCGATTACTCTATGTATTTTATTCATGCTTAGTTTTATAAGGTCTGATGCGCTTCCTTGAAATACGCTGTTTACAGACTCTCTCTCATAAGCAGCTCTAAACATAGGTGTAGCATTTTCATAATCAAAATATCTTCTGCGTCCAAGTAGCGTTTCAACATATCCCGCCTCTTTTGAATCATCTACAATTGCTCTAAAATAGGCTCTAACAGTCGGGAAACTGTTAAAATATTTATCAATTATCTCTTTTGCCTCTTTTGTAGTTATGCTTAATGTTTCAGAGAGTTTTTTTTGCCCCATTCCATAAAGCAGTCCAAAATTTACGGTTTTTGCAATATTTCTTTTTGCATCTGCCTCATCTTCTCCAAAAAGTGCCACAGCAGTTTGACGATGAATATCTTTATCGCTCTTAAACGCATCTACTAAAACTTTGTCCTGCGTAAAGTGTGCAAGCAGTCTAAGCTCTATTTGGGAGTAGTCTATACCTATGAGTTTTTTACCATCAGGTGCAACAAATGCTTCTCTTATTTTTGTGCCGAGCTTTGTTCTAGTAGGTATATTTTGCAGGTTTGGATTTTTTGAACTTAATCTTCCCGTTGCAGTACCTGTCTGCACAAACGATGTATGAATGCGGCCGTTTTTATCTTCGCGGCTTAGTTTCAAAAGCGGCTCAATATAGGTTGAATAGAGCTTATACACCTCACGATACTCCAAAAGGTATGGAATAATTTCATGAGCATCTATTAGCGAGCTTAAGACCTGCTCATTTGTTGAATAACCTGTTTTTGTTTTTTTACCGGTTGCGAGTCCAAGATTTTCAAAAAGTATAACTCCAAGCTGTTGAGTAGAGTTGATGTTAAATTCGCATCCGGCAAGAGCATAAATTTTCTTTGTCAAATCACCCAAACTCTCTTTAACTTCAACAAGAAACTCCTCTAAAAAAGAGCTATTAACTTTTATACCCTCTTGCTCCATTTTTAGAAGCGTTTTGATAAAAGGAAACTCTACCTCCTCGGCCTCTTTTATAAGATGCGCAGCATTTTGTAGCTCTAAAATTTCTAAAAATAGAGTATAAAGCTTAAGAGTAATAAAAGCATCCTCAGCGGCATATTTACACGCATCTTCTAGCTCAACGCTGGCAAAAGTTTCACCTTTTTTTACAGTATCTTTGAAAGCCACCATATGATGATTTAAATGTTTATCTGCTAATTTATCAAGTGAAATAGCGCTCTCTGGGTTTATAAGCCAAGCCAACACCATTGAATCTGCAAAAATATCTAAATTATCAACATTTAAAAATTTCATCACAAAATGCAAATCAAACTTTATGTTGTGCCCTACAACACGGGAGTTAAATATTTTTTTTATTGCTTTTGCGGCGTCACTCTGACTTACCTGCTCCCCTACGCCAAGATAAAAGTGCTCAATCGGGACATAATAAGCCTCTTTATCATTGAAACTAAAACTAAACCCTACAAGAGAGTCTCTCTCATAATCAAGCCCTGTTGTCTCCGTGTCAAAGGCTACTATGGTCTCTTTATTTAAAGAGTTTAGAACGCTGTTTAACTCTTTCGCGTCTGTTATTAAAGTAGCTTTAAAATCTAACTTTTTACTGTTTTGTATATCATTTTCTACTTTTTTCAGTGCTTCTTGATGTGTTTCATGGCTTACCATATTTTTAGCATGCAGAGTTCTTAAAACAGCGTTTTGCTCATACTTTACAAGTTCATCATAAATATTTAAAAATGGGTGTTCTACATCCATCTTATACTCTTCAAAATCAAAACTATCAAGAACATTATCTCTTAGCGTTACAAGCTCTTTTGACATGTAGGCGGACTCTTTTGACTCAAGGAGTTTTTTTTGGATTCCCGCCGGTTTTACACTCTCAATATTTGCGTAGATATTATCTAAGTTTCCATACTCAACTAAAAGCTTCTCTGCCCCGACTTTGCCGATACCCTTAACACCGGGAATATTATCTGCCGAATCACCCAAAATAGCTTGATAATCTATAAACTGTTTTGGAGAAATTCCATATTTTTTACAACAAGCATCTTCATCCATAACCTGTCTTTTAATGGCATCAACCAGAACAACCTTGCCATCGTCTATAAGCTGAAACAGATCTTTATCGTGAGAAACTACTCTAACTTTGTAGCCTTTTTCTTTAGCAAAGCGTACAACCGTGGCTATTACATCATCAGCTTCATATCCGACATGACCTAAAGTTTTATAACCCATCTTGTCTATCCACTCTATGGCAATTGGAAGCTGCATAATAAGTTCTTCCGGAGGAGCAGTTCTATGCGCTTTATAGTTCGGGTCTATCTCATTTCTAAAGCTGTTTCCTTTAGTATCAATAGCAAAAACTATATAGTCGCTGTCATGCTGTTTTTGAAGGGTAGAGATAAAATTTATAAAACCTGTTAATAAGCCGGTGGGAAATCCTTCGCTATTTTTAAGATGCTGAGGAAGAGCGTAAAAACTTCGAAAGAAAAAACCAAAGGTATCAATAACCGTGACTATTTTACTCATTCTTAGAGTAATTCCAGCATACCGCTAACAGTGCCCTCTAAAAGCTCAACATTGTAACCGGCATCTCCTGCTATTTTTAATCCAAAATTAATTGACATCTCTGAGAGAGGTTTGTTTATAGGTATGATGGTTTTTACAATGTTTAAAGCTGTTGCGTACTCTTTAACTTCATGTGGAGCAGAAGATGGATTGTCAGAATACTTTATCATCTCAATAAATTCACCATCAAAACCCCAGTGTTGAAAAATCAAAGCCGTAACTTCTCCGCATGTCGCATTTGAGTAAGCCTTTTCAACCATCGCTAGATTATTTGAATTTTCTACTTCACTTGCAAAACTTATCGATTCATCGTTTTGAATCACTTCGCTTGCTATAAGTATTTTTCCCGTCTCTTGTAAAAATGCCGCCAAATATAATTTTTCTGCTTTTTTCTTATCAATTTTTTTATACCAGCTAAGCATTAAAGTTGCTTGAAGTGATGAAATACGCGCAAATTCATCCGAAGTCACGCCATAAGGTTGCATATCAACATTTAAAAGCTTTCTAACTGAATTTCCTATTGCTATAGAGCGAGTCATATTCATTCCAAAAAGAGCTACTGCCTGCGCGGCATTATTAATCTCCCGTCCAAAACCATAAAGGGGAGAGTTAGCAATTTTCAAAATATTTGCAATAATCATAGGATCATGTTCTATCGCATTTGCCATATCTTTTATTGTCGAATTTTCATCAGAATAAATTTTATTTATTTTTATAATTGTAGATGAGAGAGGCGGAAGTGATTTCACATTATCAATAATTGAACTTTTCAAAGTTGATACCTTTTTTTAAGGCTTATTATAGCAGGTTAAATATAAAATTTATTTAGCGTGGCACTCTGTTAATGTTTTTTCAGCTCTGTTTATATAATCGTAACCGTTATATATCGTATAAGAACCGTAAAGAACAACAGCAAAAGATGAGAGGCTTATCATCATATTTCTAAAACTTGTAGCACTTGATAGTGATGTTAAAAAACCAAGTCCAAACATTGCAGGAATAGTACTAAGACCAAATATTGCCATAACTAAAGCACCGTACAAAGGGCTTGCGGTGCTTGCCGCAGTTATAGCAAAAAAGTAAACAAATCCGCATGGCAAAAGACCGTTAAGCATTCCAAGTGCAAAGAAACTGAAATTCGATTTTGAATTTAGCACTCTTTTAAACAACATTTTATAAAGTGGCGATGATGAAAATGAGTGCTCTATTAAAGTTAAAAATTTTATTTTTCCCATAAGAGATAAACCGGCTAGAACCATTGCAATTCCGGCTACCATAAGCATTACTCCATTTGCCGTGTTGCTAAATGTTACCACACCGCCCAGTGCTCCAAAAATTGCGCCAAGAATTGTGTATGTAAATACTCTGCCAAGCGAATAAAGCAGATGTGCCGCACTTTTTGAAACTTTCGAGCTTTTAGGCTCAATCTTGATAGTTGAGTATGCCAAAACTATACCTCCGCACATCCCAATGCAGTGTCCAAAAGAACCAAGAAAAGCTATGGTTATAATAGTTACAATGTTTACAGTTTCCATATTTGTTACTAATTTCCTAAAAGTTGTTTTCGTATCAAAGGATTACGCAGAGTTTCACCCCTTAGCATTCGCAATCGCATTGTTTCAAAATCAACATATCCGTCGCTGTTTTTTTCATAAGCACCAAAACCATAACCCATGGCTGTTTTATCTTTTAGAGAGTAAAAAGCCCCTCTTGCATCTATCCATTTTTTTGTATCTCTGCTCATAACCCAGATTTTTGCGCTATCTCTAAACTCTTTATCTTCAAGCCATTTTATCATACCGCCGTGATCATGAAAAAACCAGCTTTTTCCGCTCTTTATAATAACCTGAGAAGCATCATCTAAATCATTAATAACCATTCCGCAATCACTGTCTTGATAGAGACCGACTTTCATCTCAATTGGAAGTTGATTTATGTTTCCACTCTCTACGACAATCATTTTTTTTGTTGAAGCCAATGAGAAAAAAAGCACTACAATCATCAGTGCAAAAACAGATATCAGAAAAAAGGGAACACTCTTTTTCATCATTTTGATAAAACCTTATAAATAAAAATAGTACTATTATTTTACACAATAAAGTGTTACGAAAGCGTTAGGATTTCCTTCTTTGCTTTCCTTTACCCATATCATCATACAATAAAAATTTTTCTAAATCTTTTTTTATCTCTGGAGTCAGAGTGTCCCAAATCTTTTTTTTACTCTCATATCTGACTAAATCCTCTTTTTTACTTTTTATCAAATCTCTTATAAGATAGTGATAGCGAACTATCTCTTTTGTATAATTACTGACAAAAGACCAATTTTTAATTATCTCATAACTTCTCTCTTCATGGTCTGTAAAGCTATACTCGCCATATTTTATATCCTCTTCATCTTTTTTATATGCACTAAAAGGCTTTCCAATGTCATGTAAAAGAGCTGCCGCAAAAAATTTAAACTCTCCTGCTTTTAGAACATAATATGTAACACGAAGCGTATGAACCAAAACTCCATGCTGATGCCACTTATTTTGAATAAAAAATAGTGATTTTAAAAAAGCTCTGGAAAAAATAGAGTTATTTATTTGGTTCATATCTGCTCTCTTGCCATAGGGTGACATACTTCAACCGTCTCTTTTAAATCCTGTTTTTGTATATGAGTGTATATCTGCGTAGTTAAAAGCGAAGCATGACCGAGGAGTTCTTGTACTACTCGCAAATCCGCTCCTCCTGCTATAAGCGATGTGGCATATGAGTGACGAAGAACATGCGGAGAAACTCCCAAATATTTATATGTAATTTTATATGCTGATATGCGGCTCAAGCTCTCGCCCTTATAGTTGCACCAGACAAATTTTGTTTGTTTTTTCATCTCATTCAAGTAATTATCTATTGCTTTTTTTGCAACATTCGCTATTGGAACCATTCGTTCTTTTTCACCTTTTGCGTGTCTTATGTGAAGCCACTCTCCCTCAATATCTTCTCTTCTTAATGCCAAACATTCGCTAATTCTTGCCCCCGTGGCATATAGAAAAAGTATCAGTGCATAATCACGAAGACCTATGAGCGAACTTTTATCGATTTGATTTAATGAATTTTGTATCTCTTGATATGAGAGAAATTTTGGAAGTAATTTTGGAATTTTTGAGAATTTCAGCTTAGTTTTTTCATCTGAAAATTGATTTTTATAGCAAAAATCAAAAAAAGCGTTTACCGAAGAGAGTTTTCTGTTTAGCGTTCTTTTGTTTTTATACACACCCAAAGCGTTAAACAAAGAGTTAGAGTCAAGTTTTACAAGAGGTTTGTTAAGAGCTTTTTCAAGGGCTTCTAAATCACTTCTGTAAGCTTGAACACTTTTTTTACTAAGAGCTCTTATGACGCTAATATACTCTAAAAAAGCCTCTAGCTCGTTAGACATCGCTACTCTACCGAGATATACTCGTCGTGGACAAAAAAGATTTTGTCATTTATATAAACATAACCATCATCTATGCTTACTTTATGTACCGAATATGTTGATAAATCTTTTGGAATTTCTATAATATATCCCTCTTTTTCCAAGGCATACAGTTTATCATTGCTTAGTATAACTCCTAAAAAATGGGCAAAAGGAAATTTAAGTTTTGCATTTTGTTGTAAATCAGATGTTAAAGAGATTATTTCACCCTGCTTTGTAGCTAGAAAAATATTTTTGTCATCCGATACTGCACTCCTTATATCATAAGATACCCGAACCTCTTCTTGAGCAAGAGAGAGTATTTTATGACCTGTTGCGGCAATAATTTTATTATCTACGAGATTAAAATATATTATATTATTAAAATGCTCTTCACTACTGACTATGATAGTTCTTAGTTTCTTTTTTGTTTTCGAGTTTATAATAACAACTTTTCCATCCAAAGTTGAAAAAATTACTAAATCATCTTTAAAATAAGGTTTTACAATTTTTGAATTAACAACAATCGGTGCATCACCCTGCTCTTTTAAAAGCAGAGATTTACTCAGTATTGAGTAAAGCGCCATTTCATTATCCGCAAATAAAACAGCGAGTGTATCATCTTTAACACAAGCGGTTGCTATGCTCTTTTTTAAATTAAATTTCTCTACTAGTTTGTTAGCGGTACTATTTTGAAGCGTTAAATTTCCATCAATATTAGAACTTATAACCCATCCGTCGCTGTACCCCAAAAGTTTATCACTTTGCGGAACCGTTACATCAATAACTTTTCCTTCAGCTAATACTTTTCTATCATCTACCAACGCAGCATCTTGTGATGTAGCATTGATGGTAACATCACTGCTTCCTGAGTGCTGCCACTTATCAGCAACATCAGTAGGCTTATAAACTTCTTTAGAGCTACATGCACTAAAAATAAGTGCAACTAAGGATATTGAAATAATTAATAATGATTTCAAAATATTACTTTATTCCATAATGCATAAGAGCCGCAACTAACTTATCTAAAGAGGAATCTTTAGAGACTTTTGAAAGTTTATTTTTAGCTTCATCTATTTTGTTTTCATGCAAAAGCATCACAGCACCTTGAACTAATGCCAAATCTCTAAATATGGCATCCTGTTTTGAAGCATATTCATCCATTGAAGAGGCATCCTTAGCCATTTCGTACTCTACTAAATCAGTAACAATCAACGCTTTTGAATTTTTCAAACTCTTTAATGTTTCTAAATCTCTATTTGCGATTGCTTGTGAAAAAATCCAAACATCATAAAGAGTTGGACTTAATACTTTTAACTCATCAAGAGCATTAACATCACCGGCGTTCGTTTGAAGTTTAGCAAAAGCAACATTTGCAGCTGCAATTTTACTGCTTTCATTAATGTTATATGCTATATTTGCACTAACAACTACTACTACGGCAATAACTGAAATTATCATTATTTTTTTATATTTTTTTATAAATTTTTCAGTCATAACCGCTTTTTCAAAAAACTTCTCTTCGGAGTTTAACTCCTCTTTAATCATGCTGATATTATCTTTTAAACTCAAAAAAAATCCTTATTTTATATATCTATTAAAAAGTTTAAAATAATATCGCATATTTTGTTAAAGTTTCATCAAATAGATAGATTTTTTTTGTTACAATCTAGTAAATTATTATTTCAGGACGATTATATGCAGATAGATGACACGCTCTTGGCTAGGTTAGAAAAATTATCATTTTTAAAAATTTCAGACGACAAAAGAGAGGAGATTATTGCACAGCTTTCTGAAATTGTAAGCTTTGTAGATAATCTAGGTGAATTAAACACAAACAATGTAGATGAAAAATTTGCAATGAGCAATGAAGCAACATTTCTAAGGGAAGATATTGCATTTTGCAATACAGAAATCAATGATAGCATTTTAAAAAATGCCCCATTAAGCGGTGACCACTTCTTTATAGTTCCAAAAATCATAGAGTAGCCGTTGTATAATTTAAAAACAGTGTTATAATTAAAGCAACGAATCTAAATTCAAAGAGGTATTAATATGAGTCAAGAAACAAATAAGCCAATCGACATAAAAAAATTACTAAAAAGTGTTTTACACTTTGATTCTTCTGATTTACACCTCGTTCCAGGAAGTGAACCACAAATTAGAATAGACAAATCTTTAAAGCCTCTAAATCTTCCTATATTAAATGCGAAAGAGATAGAAGAGATGGCTTATGCTCTTATTGAAGATAAGCAAAAGAAGATTTTTGAAGATAAGAATGAACTTGACTTTTCTTTTGAGTTAGAAAATGTCGGTCGTTTCCGTGCAAACTACTACCGTACAATCGGTGGAATTGCTTGTGCATTTCGTATGATTCCTATTGATATACCGCCGTTAGAAAAATTCAACAATAACCCAATTTTTAAAGAGTTAGTCAAGAGAGAAAAAGGGTTAATTCTTGTAACTGGACCAACAGGTAGCGGTAAATCCACAACTCTAGCTTCAATGCTTCATGAGATTAATCTTACGGAAAGTAAACATATCATAACCATTGAAGACCCTGTCGAGTTTGTTCATACAAACATAAAATCACTGTTTTCACAAAGAGAGGTTGGTTCTGATACAAGCTCATTTGCAACTGCACTCAAATATGCACTAAGACAAGACCCTGATGTTATTTTAATTGGAGAGATGAGAGATAAAGAGACTATTGAAGCTGCTCTAACTGCTGCTGAAACCGGTCACATTGTTTTTGCTACACTGCATACAAATTCGGCACCTTCGACGATAAACCGTATTATTGATGTTTTTGATTCTGGCGAACAAGCACAAGCCAGAGCACAACTCGCCTCTTCGCTTATCTCTGTTATTTCGCAATCACTTATGCCTAGAATTGGCGGAGGAATTGTTGCAACTCAAGAGGTTTTAATAGCAAATCCAGCTATTCAAAATTTAATTAGAGAAGACAAAGTTCATCAAATTTATTCTCAAATGCAACTAAATCAAAATGAAACAAATATGACAACACAATCAGATCAGCTTTTAACTCTGTTACGCAAAAAAGTTATCTCAAAAGAGACTGCGATTACTGCTTCAAACAGACCTGAAGAGCTTATAAAAATACTTCAAAATATGTAAAAATTTTAACATGCAAAATATTGCATGTCAAGATTTCAAATATTTCTAAATTTTATCATCTTAAATCGTTCGCCTAAAAAATTCGGCATAATTAATATTTTTACTTTTTCCAACTCTTGCTTATAGATTTTTTCATCTGCTTTTTCTTTTAATATCTCTAAAAGCTCCAGAATTCCCATATCTACAAGGGCTACCATTTGAGCTTTTAACTCAATAAATTCTACCCCTGCTTCAACAAAAGCATCTTTTACATGTGCAAATGTAACATCGTAGGTAATGTCTGATTTTGCAAACAGTTCTTCTTTTTTAATCTTTTCATCAAAAAATGGGATAACTTCATGTTTTTCATAAACCCGAAGCGAAAAATCAGGTCTTGCACCCATCTCTCCATAGTCAAAACTCATAAACTCAAACTTTTTACATGCCGAAGTCATATCTTTGGCAAACTCTTCATACCCAATGGCTATTTCGCCTCTATCTTTATGATATTTCTCTGCTTTGTTTTTTACCCATTCGTTATCAGCGTCAAACTCAATCTCATGGTTATCAACTCTTGCACTCTTGCCTTTATAGTAAAGTTCACAAGGGAAAGCATCAAATATCTCATTTGCTATAAAAAAAGCATTGTCACACTTTAATTCGCAGAGCGATTTATAGTGAGTCAACTTTACTACATCACCAAACGACTCTTTAAAATAGTTTTTTTGAAACTCCTGCAACGCATCGAATCTCTCAATTATGACAAAATTTAGAGTTTGAAGCAGTTTTGGTCTAAGAGTATAAATAAACTCTATTACATCTGCTAAGAAGTATCCGTGGTGTGCGCCTATTTCACAAACAGTACCATTTTTAGCTAAAAAACCTTCGTCAACCAATGAGATGATATGCTTTGCAATAGTTCCGCCAAAAAACTTGCTTGTACTTACGGATGTGTAAAAATCTCCGCCTTTTCCTATATTTTTATATGTTGCATAGTACCCATCTTTACCATAAAGCCACTCACCCATATACTCACTAAATTTCATTCTTGTACATTTCATATAGTGTCAATAATTCAAGCTGTTTATCCATTTCAAAAACTTCTACATCAATCTTTTGAATCTCAACAGAGTTTTGTAAAAGCTCTGCATCATACTCGGTTTTATATCCTGCTTTATACAAATCTACGGTATCTGCCAAGAGTTTCTCATAAATATCTCTATTTTCAACACTAAGCTGTTTTTTCTTCTCAAGATTCTCTATATTTTGCATAACTTGTTCAAAAATTGCTTTTTGCTCTCGTTTTTTATCTTCAATAACTAAAACGGATTTTAGATAATCTATTTTTGAAGATTCCACATCTCTAAAACTGTTTATATCCAGCGGCAGAGATGCTTTAACTCCATAATTATAATAATCTGTTTCATTGGATATGC
This sequence comes from Sulfurimonadaceae bacterium, assembly GCA_942493175.1. Lineage (GTDB taxonomy): Bacteria > Campylobacterota > Campylobacteria > Campylobacterales > Sulfurimonadaceae > Sulfurimonas. The sequence continues at coordinate 1,006,873 of OW818672.1, read as the reverse complement.
TCTCAGCACCAGGTATGAATTGCTGATTTTGGCTCTCTTTCCAGTTGTAACCGGCTACAAAATTGATTTGAGGAAGATATTTTGATAAAGTCACATTTTTATTGTACTTATTTCTGTTTATCTCACTTTTTGACATATTTAAAACTATATTATTTTCCAAAAACTCATCTTGATTTATAAGCTTTAGCTCTGGTATAGGGGCATCTTCATATTTCATATCGCTAATTGCATTAAACTTTGAGATAGCTCTCTCTTTGTTTGTTTGTATGTCGTATTGTGCTTGAATAACAATATTTCTCTCAATGATTGCATTATCTAAAAAGCCTGAATCAAGTTGACCATTTAAATAACTCTCTTTTTTTTGTGCAAGATTTATCTCGGAGTTTTTAATCATTAAGTTTTGCTTGGTAATCTTCAAATCCATCTGTTTAATCTGTATTAAAAGTGAAATTGCATCTTTTACGAGTTTTCTTTTTGTTACATCTGTAAAGTAGTTTGAGTAAACCTTAGAAGCCTCTGCAAATTTAATTCCATAGTAAATTCCACCGCTTTTAAAAATTGGCTGATCCATCTGAATTGCTGCACCTTGTTGAATCTGCTTATTCTCATACGGATTGCTTTTTGTATAGCTATAATTAAGATTAAGAGGTGCTATCCATGAGTCACGAAGCTTAGAACTTTCTGCTTCATTTTTCTCATAATCATACTTAAACTGCTCTTTTTTATTTTCAGATATATAGCTGTCTAACTTTTCCTCAGAAAAAAGTAGCGTATTAGAGAGAGCTAAGAGCGCGATTAAGAGAAATGAAACCTTCATCTATTTCCTCTTTTGTAATTGTTAGTGCCGGTAAAAGTCTTAGTGTATCTCGTCCAGCTTTTAAAACTATCACACCCTCTTCTCTTGCTTTATAGATAATTTTTGTAAGTGTATCACCATCTTTAACACGCAATCCGCACATCATCCCGATGCCCACTTTTGATGTAAAAACATCTTTATGAGCGGTATAAAATTTTTCCAGCTCACTATCAAAGTAGTCTATGCTTTTTTGCAACTCGCCACTCTCATATATTTCGCTTAAGATGTCAACTACTTCACATGCAGCAGTTGTGCTTAAAAAGTTTCCGCCAAATGTTGAACCGTGGTCTCCGGCATTAAAAACATCTTTTTTAGTTGTCATAACAACACCTATTGGAACTCCTCCGCCTAGCCCTTTTGCAAGAGTTATAACATCCGGTTCTATCTCATAATAGTTTGCGGCTAAAAATTTTCCTGTTCTGTAAACTCCGGTTTGAACTTCATCAATCATAAGCAGAACATTTTTTGATTTTAAAAATTTTGCCAACTCTTGAACAGCTTTTTTGTCAAGCGGCTGAACCCCGCCCTCGCCTTGAACAAGTTCTATCATAACGGCACATGTATGTTCATCAACCAAACTTGCAACATGTTCAATATTATCAGCATAAACAAATCCGTCGGGATATGGACCAAAATAGTTGTGCATCTTTTCCTGCCCAGTTGCTTTAACCGTCGTGATTGTTCTTCCGTGAAAAGAGTGCTGGAGTGTTATAACTTTATATCTTTTTACCTCTCCATCTTTTTCGCCAAACTTTCTTGCTATTTTTATAGCACCTTCATTTGCTTCGGCTCCGCTGTTTCCAAAAAAGCATTTCATATCATATCCGCTGGCTTCAACTATTTTTTGAGCAGCTTTTGCCTGTGGAGCTATGTAGTAAAGATTTGATGTATGAGTTATATTTGAGAGCTGTTTACAAATAGCGTCATTTACTCTTTTGTTTGCATGTCCAACACTGCAAACAGCAATACCCGAAGCAAAATCTACATATTTTTTTCCCTCGGCATCGACTAAACGCGCGTTATTACCGCTTACAAACTCTACATCTGCTCTTGCATAAGTCGGCAAAACATATTTTTTATCTAAATCTACTATATTAATCATCTGCTAATCTCTACCTTATTTTCTTGGAATATTGCACTTTTTGTGCTTAATGCGTGCTTGTGTGTTGTTAAATTATTTACCCCTCTTGTTCCGCTGTAAATCAAAACACAATCTTTTCGTAAATCATCATTATGCTTAACCTTTAACTCAACACTCCCGTTAACCGAACTAACCCTAACAACTTCACCCTCAACAAAACCTAAAGAGCTGTGCAAAAACAGGCTCTCTTGACGATTAAATTGAGAATTTAAACTTGTTTGGCTTTTAGATGTAATGAGATACATTCCTTGGCTCTCATCTACTTTTGAGTCTAGTTCATCTAAAAATACAAACTCTCTGTTGTCGGTATCAAAACCGTCTATATAGGGAATCTCTTCTCTATTTTCCACATACCAAGAACCATCGATTTTTTGTACTGCAAAATTTTTAAAATGTTTTATATAAAACTCTTCGTTTTCTATCTCAATATTAAACTCTCTGCACAAATAAGCACTGAGTTCATACTCGCTTATACCTATTTCACTATCGGCAACTTTAGGCATAAACGACATCACATTGTGAGAGTATGAAGTTCTAATGTCGTCTTTATATAAAAAACTCTTTGCAGGTATTACTAGGTCGGCTACTTCGCTCGTCTCATTCTCATAAAGTCCAAAATAAACAATATTTTTTACTTTACTTATAGACTCTTTTACTCTTGATGAGTTTGGCATTTGTGAAAGTGGATTTGCACCTTGAATAAAAACGGTTTTAAAGTTGCTAAATTCCGTATTTACTTTTGATACTTTTTTACTTTTTTTGTTAAAAGGCGACTCAATATTTGCTCTTGAGGAGCCTAGATAACTAACACCACACCCTTCCCTACCAAATAGTCCGAGCATGGCAGCAAAAGCATCAATTGCTCTCATAATATCAACGCCATCACTATATTTTTGGATACCGACACCACACACTATTGCCACTTTTTTATCTTTCACCAATCCAAGAAAATCCCCAAGCTTACCCAGAGATACATCAATTTGATCTAAAACTGCTTTTATTCTTATATTTTGCGTTAGCTCATAATACTCTTCATATTCGCTTGCATACCTATCTAAAAACTCCTCATTACATCCGTTTTCAATATGCAAAAAACGACTAAGCAGCATAGCCAAAAAGAGGTCTGTATGCGGTTTTAGTTGAATATGAAGATCTGCCATTTTAGCAATTTTTGTTTTTATTGGGTCTATGACAATTATAGTTTTGCCTTTTATAAGCGGTAAAAGATGACTGGAAGTAGTATGCGGGTTTCTACCCCAAAAAATCACTACATCAGATTTTGCAACCTCCGTAATTGGCATATTTTTATTACTGCCTCTTCCCTCTTCTATTCCAGTTTCTCCGGCTCCATCACAAAGAGAGCCATCGGTTAAAGTGGCTCCATATGAAGCAAAAAAATGGTCTGTAACTTCTTGCATTAATGCAAAATTTCCGCTTCCGCGATAGTGCAAAACTTCATCTTTATCACAAGAGTTTATCATCTCTTTTAATTTCAAAAGAGCTTCTTCAAGGCTTATCTCTTTGTTTTTATATCTTGGCGATTGAATAGTTTCATATTTGTCATAATGATTCATATGCGGACATAAAAAACCCTGTGTATAACCACTTTTTAAACCCTTTAATATACCGTTTTCATAAACTATTTCACATGCATCATAGCAATCCAAAGGACATGCGGTAACATTACTCATTTTTTAGTTCTACCTTAACTAATTTAGAGAAAAGTTTTGGTGATTTAACAATAACTTGAGCCATATATTTAGAGATATTTTTACCGTCTGCTATATTTAAAAGCCTAGAAATTTGATATGATGTTTTTTCTCCATCTATATAAACAACTTTTTTTTGTGAATCAATCACATCAATTTCATCCAAATATATTGTCAATAATGCTTTTGAAACATCTGCAACCTTTGCCAATGGTGTTGCAACTCCAACAACTTGTCCTGGCTTTACGAGCACCTCATAGAGAGTAAAACCTTTTGCAATTAATTTTTTATCTTCTATACTTCTTTGGAGCTGAGACTCTCTTAATTTAAGGTCTGAAATTTGAACTTTTAAATTTTGAATCTCTTTTCTTGTATTTAGATATAAATTTTCACTTGTAATCAAATCATAAAACTCTCTATCTTTTTCTACTAGTGATTTAAACTTTAGAGGTTCTATTTTTTTATAATTTTCTCTCTTTTTAGCTAATGACTCTTCTAAATTAACTAAAATTGCCTCATTTATCTCCACAATGCTTTTAATATACATTAATTTATCTTTTACTAATTTCAAATCTTTTTGATCAATCTCAGAATCAATTTGAATATATGGAGTTTCGGAGAGTTTTTTACCAATTGAATTTTCATCAGTAAAAACAACTAAACCTGAAACATTTGAAGATATATCTCTTAATTCATATGGTTCAACTTTTGCATAATAAACCTTTGCATTTAGAGCACTAAAAAAAAACAAAATAACCATAAAAACTTTCATATACAGCGCCTTTTATAAGGTTTACCCTAAATAATTAGGTGCATTTTACCATTTCATTATTAACATTCAAGCATATTTCATCATATTTTTGGTACCATCTGCTAAGTATAAGTTAAGGGGTATAAATGTCAGTCCTAGATAATGTTGATGCTGCTACAAATCTTGCAAAAAACAATGAATTACAACTTTTAGTATTTAGAGTGAGTGATAAATCTGATTCCGCATATTATGCTATCAATGTATTTAAAACTCGTGAAGTAGTTGAATCAAAAAATCATTTTATAACTCAAATACCATCTTCTCATGCAATGCTAGAGGGCACAATAGTTCTTCGTGGACTGCAAATTCCAATACTAAATTTACCTCTATGGCTTGGAATAACACTCACGAAAGATGAAGTTAAAAAATCAAATATTCTTGTTTGTGATTTTAATGGAATTATTATTGGACTTAGGATTATGTCAGCATTTAGAGTCATTAAGAAAAACTGGAATGAGATGCATGCACCGGACAGCTATAGAGTTGGAGAGGACAATGTTGTCATCAACGATACAAGGTTAGAAGATGGAAGTTTATGTCTTGTTTTAGATTATGAAAAACTTTTAGCAGATGTTATACCTCACGCTATGGTAGATGTACTTGAATCACCTACAAATTTAAAAGATTTAGCGATACCTATTAAACTAAAAAATGGAACCGTGCTGATTGCTGAAGACTCCAAAACCGCACAAAAACATCTTAAACAAATTTTTGATAATGCGAATCTGTCAATGAAGCTGTTTGATAATGGAAAATTGCTTATTGACTACATAAATACATTAGGTGAGAATGTATCAAAAATACCGGCAATAATTACAGATATAGAGATGCCTGAAATGTCTGGTTTTACCGTGGTTAAGATATTAAAAAGCAATCCAAAAACAAACATGATACCTGTTATTGTAAATAGTTCTATGACAGGGCAAAACAACAAAAGAGAAGCTGAAGTTTTAGGGGCAGATGGTTTTATAGATAAAACAAAAAGTCAAAATATAATCCCGCTTATCGTCTCAATAATGAACCAAAACAGGTAATTTTATTTTCTGGGAATTTTTTTTCTATAAAATAAGGAGTATCAATATGAAAAATATGATAGAAACGATAAAAACATTATCGAACAATATCGGGGTTTTATATGTAGAAGACAACTTAGGTTTATCTAAAAATGTAGAAACTCTTCTCTTGCGAGTCTTCAAGAGTGTATATATCGCGAATGATGGAGAAGATGGCTATAGAGAGTTTTTAAAAAACAGACCCAAGATTGTTATTACCGACATAAATATGCCCGGTATGAACGGCTTCGAGATGGTAAAAAAGATTAAAGAGGCAGCTCCTGATTGTAAAATTATAATTCTCTCGGCATTTGATGAAAAATCACATCTGCATACCGCTATTAATTTAGGTGTATTTTCATATTTGAACAAACCGGCTAAAGCACCTGAGCTTATAAGTACTCTTCACGATGCGGTATTATCTATACATAAAGAGGATAACAGCCGCATTTTCCTAACTCAACTGCAAAATATTTTCAACTATCAAAACAATATTGTAATTATGATGCGTAAAAATAAATTTGTTCTTGTAAATCAACGTTTTAACGAGTTTTTTGGAGTTGAAAATATAGATGAATTTTACGAAAAATATAGTGACATCAACAAACTTCTACTTGAGCATAAAGAGTTTTTACATACTACGCCTTCATCAACATGGATAAATACGGCAATTCAAAATCAAGGCAAGCTCTACCACACAAAGATGCAAAATAATAAAGGTGAAAAGAGACATCTAATTTTAAAACTAAGAGATATACCTGAAAAAGAGGGACACTATATTCTCTCTTTTGATGATGTAACAGAGTTAAACCTCATGTCTCTTTTTGATTCCAATGCCACAAGAGATGACGAGAGTGCTAAAGACAAGATGGCTATTTTAACTCTTCTGCAAGTTGTTAAAGACAACTCTTCTGAGGTTAAAATACATAACTTCTACAAAGGACTTACTATCGTCAATCCTGCTGTTATAACAGATATAAATGAAGAAAAATTTACGCTTAAAACAGTCAACACACAACTAAAGATTGTTCAAATTACAAAGTTTACAACAATCACTTCAGAAATCTTTCCAAAAGATGTTCTTTGCAAATCCGTAAAGAGTATTGACTCCGATAATCAGATAATAGTTATAGATGATGTAGCTTTTGTATCTAGAAGTGTTGTTGATAGAAAACATACCCGCCTAGAGCCTGACGCAGAGCATGGATGCACACTCTATTTTAAAAATATAAAATTTCCCGGTGAATCAAATATTATAGATATATCTGAAGTCTCCGCAAAATTAAAAACGGATGCACTTCCCGCCGGCATAGAGATTGGCACAAAGATTAAAGTAGTGATAAGCCTAAAGCTAAAGGGTAGATTGATTACTCTAAGCACTTTAGGAAGCGTTTATAGAATAGAAGAGAACAAGCGTGATTATAATATAGTGGTTCTCTATGAGCTTCTCCAAAAGAGTCTAAACGATGTCAAAGAGTATCTCTCAAACCGTCAGATAGAGCTTATTCGTGAATTTAAATCACTAGATGTAAATTCGCAAAACTAAAAGCCACTTAGCTTAGGAAAAATTTATGACAAAAATAACACTTAAAAAAAAATATATTCTGGCTCTCCTGCTAACTGGGCTATATGCTGTAATATCCAATTTTATAACCGTTTTTTTAATCAATAACAACTCTAACTCTTTTGAAGATATCAATCTCCTTGGAAAAGAGCGTATGCTCTCTGGGAAAATCATTTTTTACACAAATGAGGTATATCATCACTACAGCTATGCCCAAGTAGAGAAATTAAAAGAGGCTATAACAGAGTTTAAAGAAATTGATACTGTTTTAAAAAGCAGAGGATATATTTTTGAGCAAGAGAGTAAAAAAGAGTTTTTTAAACTTGCAGACTCCTTTGTAGATTTTTTTGAAAAAGGAGATCGAAACTGGAACAAAGAAAAAGGTTCAGAGATTGATTTTTTGATTAGTGAGCAATATGAAAAACTACTAAATAATATAGACAGCTATATTTTAAAAATCCAAAAAGAGAGTGAAAATAAAATAACATATATAATTATAACAAAAATCACTCTTTTTGTACTCTTATTAGCTCTGTTGGTCGCTGAAGCTGTTTTTATATTTTTACCAGCAGAAAATGAGATAAAAGAAAAAACAAAAGAGTTAGAAGATATAAATAAAAATTTAGAAGAGCGCGTGAGAGCGGAAGTGGCAAAGAACGAAGAACAAACTCTGCAAATTATTCATCAATCAAGACTTGCGACAATGGGAGAAATGGTCAGCATGATTGCTCACCAATGGCGCCAGCCTTTAGCATCAATATCAGCAATATCCGGAACCCTTTCGCTTGATATAATTATGGACAACTACAAAGCCGATTTTTTCCAAAAAGAGTTAGAATCCATTGACGAACTAGCACAGCATCTCTCTTCAACAATAGATGATTTTAGGGATTTTTTCAAAACCGACAAAGAGCTTTGCTATGAAGAGATAAAAAGAATTGTCGAAAAAAGCTTTAAAATTATTGCTCCTACATTAGAGGCAAAAAGAATAACCTTTGACAATAGCATTGAGGATAATATTTTTGTAAATACCTATGTTTCTGAAATTAAGCAGGTACTTTTAAACATAATGAAAAACGCTGAAGATGTATTGGTGGAAAAAAAGATTCAAAATCCAACTATTTGGATTAGAGGAAGCGAAAACAATGGCTTTGCGGAGCTAATTATTGAAGATAACGCAGGCGGAATCTCAAACGAGGTTATGAATAGAATTTTTGAACCATACTTTACTACTAAAAAATCCAAAGACGGAACAGGGCTTGGACTTTACATGTCAAAGATAATCGTAGAGGAGCATTGCAAAGGTAAGTTAAGTGTTGAAAACGGAGAGTATGGCGCAAAGTTTACCATAAACATTCCGCTTAGCTCAGAGCCCAACCGCAAAAAAGCAGTTGAGGAGTCTAATTTTTAATAGAGATTATTTAAATATTGAGATAAGAACACCGGCAGCAACTGCTGAACCGGCTCAAAGCCCTTAGCCTAAAATTGCTACAACTTGACCCTCGGTTACTCTATCATTGGTTGCAACATCAATAGATTTAATTACTCCACTTTTTGGTGCAACTACATCAATTTCCATTTTCATAGATTCTAAAATTAAAATTACATCACCCTCATTTACACTTTGACCCGGATTTGCAACTATTTTCCATACATTACCCGGAAGAAGTGCTTTAATCTCAAACCCAACTGGAGTTGCCGCAACTTTTGGAGCTGCAGGAGCTACGGGAGCAACTGCTATACTTTCGCCACTTACGGCAGTTACTTGAATATCAACATTGCCTTCTGCAACTTGAACACTAAATTTTTGACCATCAACAACTACTGTATAACTTCCGCTTCCCATATTTCTACTCCCTTGCTCTTTTATATATTGTTCTTTTTTCTCTTCTTCTTTTTTCATACTTGATAATTTACGAATACTTAGCTCACCTTGACCTTTTAGAAAAGCAATGCCTTTCTCATGACAAGCAGCCGCAATAAAAATATTTTCTTCTGTAATTTCAATACTTTCTGCTTTTAATTTATCTATCCAAGTGGCCAAAGATTTGCTCTCATCTGCATTTGCTATATCAAGAGCTTTCTCAGTTGTAGGCGCTAAACCTAATTTTTCAGAAGCAATTTTTACAACTTCCGGATCTGGAGCAATCGGAGTTTTGCCAAAATATCCAAGTACCATTTTTCCATATCCTGGATCAATTACGCTCCATGGGTCTTGAATAACATTATTAAGCGCTTGTTGAAAATAAAATTGTGAAACAGGAGTTGCAGATGTTCCATAACCACCTTTTTTTACAACTTCAGTCATAGCGGCAATTACTTCAGGAAATCTATCAAATATGCCATTATCACGCATCATTTGCGTATTTGCAGTAAGCGCACCACCCGGCATTGGTGAGAATGGAATAATTGGAGAGACCATTGTTGCTTCAGGAGGCATATAATAATCAGACAAACAGTGTTGAAGCTCTTTTTCATATGTAAGTATCTTGTCTATCTCTAATCCGCCAAGGTCATAGTTCATACCTTTAGTTGCATGAAGCATAGTTAAAATATCCGGTTGACTTGTCCCGCCACTAACAGGTGCGGCAGCCAAATCTATACCGTCAACACCGGCTTCAAGAGCAGCCATATACGCAGCAACTGAAACACCTGCTGTTTCGTGAGTGTGAAGCCTTAAATGTGTTCCTTCAGGAATCAAGCGTCTTGCCATCTGAATAGTTTCAAAAACTTTTTGAGGATTTGAAGTTCCAGATGAATCTTTAAAACAGATACTGTCATAAGGTATGCCACTGTCTAGTATTTCACGCAGTGTTTTTTCATAAAATTCTACAGTATGGGCACCTTGACAACCTGGAGGTAAATCCATCATCGCTACAACTACTTCATGTTTTAATCCATGGTGTGTTATTCGCTCTGCTGAATATTTTAAATTATCTATATCATTTAGAGCATCAAAATTTCTAATAGTTGTCGTACCGTGCTTTTTAAACATTTTTGCATGTAAGTCTATAAGTTCTTTTGATCCTGTGTCTAACATTACTGTGCTAACACCGCGAGCTAATGTCTGAAGGTTTGCATCAGGTCCTACGATAGTGCGGAATTTATCCATCATCTCAAACGCATCTTCTCTTAGATAAAAATAAAGAGATTGGAATCTAGCACCACCGCCAAATTCAAAGTGATTGATGCCAGCCATTTTTGCAGCTTCAACAGCTGGGAAAAAATCATTCATCAATACACGACCACCAAAGACTGATTGAAGACCATCTCTAAATGTTGTATCCATTATATCTATAAATTTTTTAGCCATTTATTTTAACCTTCTCTATGAAATTTAATTGCAGCTGTTATGGCAGCAACTACTTTTTTTTGATTATCTTGATTTTGAGCATTGCTTAATGTAGAATTTAGATCAGGTTTTTCTTCAGGTTTTATTTCAGGATAAAATTTTCTTATAATATTTGACATAGTATTTGTTTTGCATATTACTACCCCAATTATTATTCCAATAAATAAAAAAACGACTCCCATACCAAGCCCCAAAAACTCAGAACTCTCCACTACAAGATTAGTTTCCATCAATACGCCTTTCTAACATGTTTCGCGGTACTTTACAATATTAATGTTTAAAAAGAGTTTGTACCTCTTTTTGTAGTACTAAAAAATAGTTAAATTGTTACTTTTTGATTATATAATTCATAAAAAATAATAATAGGTATGGATATGAAAAATGAAAATGTCGTAAAATTTGGGCAAATAAATACAATAGAGGGCTACTCATACTTAGCTCTTGTTTTTATTGCAATGCCTATGAAATACCTATTAGCTATGCCTTTAGCCGTAAAAGTAGTTGGAATGATTCATGGGGTTTTGTTTATAATTTTTTGTCTGTTTCTTGTAAAAGCGTGGCAGGAGAGCAAGTGGCCATTTAAGGAAAATATAATATTTTTCATAGCTTCACTTATACCTTTTGGAACTTTTTTTACAAAAAATAAAATAAAAACTTATGAATTAAAAAGTTTTGTTTAGTTAAAATATTTTTTACAAATTAAAGGAATGTGTTTATGATTGCAGGAATGTACGAACAAGATTTTATAGCATATATAATATTTGGACTAGTGTTAAACTTTATGTTTTCAATATTTTTTGGACTTTATCTTAGTAAGAATATAGGTATGCAGGAGATGATTAAATCAAAAGGGGACAAGGAGCAGTCGCTGCTCGTGAGTTTTAGCCTTTTTATACCATATGCAAAAATGATTATTACTCTATATAGAGTTACTATTTTGCAGATATTTTTTCTTAATAAAGGCTACACACATAAAGAATTTTGGATATATATGACTTCAAACAGACTGAATAAACTAGACTAAAAATTAGAGAGAGTTCTTAACTTCTATTAGCTTAAGGGTCTCATATGCGCACAATGGATGTAACTTTACTGCGGATATCTCCAAGGCTTTTACACACAATCTTAAGTAATCTAAATTTTCATCATTCATAATAACTTCAAGCAGTTTTTGGGCATCTTTAATGCGAAGATTTCTGACAACACCCAAGTTTTTATGAGCCAAATCTTTAATATTTGTATAGTCCAGAGGTTTACTCTCTAATTCATCTTTTTTTAACTCATGAATATATTTATAAAATGATATTTTTGATTTTAAAATCTGTATTACATAATCTTCAATAAGCTGACGAACAATCTCTTCATCCAAAGATAATTCATTGACTGCTTCGCTTATATCATAACGATAATCTGATATATCCAACTCTTTGAGATTTTGTTTTATAAAAAAATCGCCTTCGCATAATAATAAATCTATTTTACGGCGAAGTTCAGCATTTTCAGGTCGTCTTTTATTTTTATATTTATCGTTCATAAGTATAAAATATCATATTTTTTTTCTTTTTTTATTATTGTGAGTGGAAAAAGATATAAACAAATTATGAGTGCTACAAATGCACTCATAAAGCAAATTATATTGCTTTTGCAATAATTCTGTTTAATCTTAAAATAAAGCCGGCAGTGTCCTCAAGTTCAACCCCATCAAAAAGTTTTGCTTGGTCTAAAAGTACATGAGCAGCATCACTGATTAAATTTTGGTCAACAGAATCTTTTAACTTAACAATCAATTCATGTTTTGGATTTATTTGAAGAATTGGTACTAAAGTCGGCATATCTCCGCCTTGTCCCATCTGTTTCATAATTTTTGCCATCATATAAGCAGAATCTTCTTTATCCTCTTTTAATTTTACAGGAGAATCAACTAAATCAAAAGTTACTTCAACAGATTTCACACTCTCACCCAAAGCATCTTTTAACTCTTTAACCAAGCCTTCGTAGGCTTTTGAACTCTCTTCATGACTCTTTTTGTCATCTTCATTCTCTTCAAATTTTGCATCACTAACATGTACAAATTTATACTCTTTGTACTCTGTTACCATCGGAAAAATTATTGTGTCTATCTCTTCATTTAAAACCAAAACATCTATACCGCGAGATTTAAATCTCTCAAGTGCAGGCGAATTTTTTAGCATTGAGAGTGATGTTTTACCTGTGATAAAGTAAATCTCTTTCTTGATATCATCAACATTTTTAATGAAATCTTCGAGCATAACCGTCTCGCTTGAGTTTAGAGTGTTAAACTTCATTAACTCTAAAATCTTCTCACGATTACCATAATCGCTGTAGAGTCCCTCTTTTAAAACATTTCCGAACTCTTTAAAAAATATTTCATACTTATCTTTCTCATTTTTAGCAATTTTAGCAAGCTCTGAGAGTACTTTTTTTATAGAAGCATTTTTGATTTTTGCCATAACTGCATTTGATTGTAAAATCTCACGGGAGACATTTAGCGGTAAATCTTTTGAATCAATCACGCCTCTTAAAAATCTTAAGTATGTCGGCATAAGCTCTTTTTCATCATCTGTTATAAATACGCGGTTAATGTATAGTTTAATGCCTGTTTTATAATCAACTCTGTACAAATCCATTGGAGCTTTTGATGGAATATAAAAAAGTGTCGTGTACTCTATAGCACCCTCAGCTTTATTGTGCATCCATACGAGAGGCTCTTCTGAAGAGTGAGCTATTGAGCTGTAAAAATCTTTATACTCTTCATCACTTATCTCATTTTTTGCTATTGTCCAAAGAGCATTTGCACGATTAATTTGTACATTTTCTATTTCTGTTCTTGAAGGCTCAATCTCTTTGCCATCATCGTCTTTTTTAGCAGCAATATAGTTCTCTTTATCCATAAAAATAGGAAAGGGAATATGATTTGAGTATTTTTTAATAATGCTCTCAACTCTGTAACTATCTAAAAACTCACTCTCTTCATCATTTAAGTGCATTACTATTGTTGTACCGTGATCGTCTTGCGTTGTATGTTCTATCTCAAACTCGCCATCACCCTTGCTTATCCACAAATAAGCCTGCTCTTCACCGGCCTTTTTCGTAGTCACTTCAACTCTGTGAGCAACCATAAAACAAGCGTAAAAACCTACCCCAAATTTACCGATAAGATTAGAATCTTTTTTTTGGTCACCTGTAAGATTTTCCAAAAATGCTTTTGTACCAGACTTTGCGATGGTACCTAGATTGTTCATCAAATCCTCTTCGTTCATACCGATACCAGAGTCTTTTATTGTTAATGTTTTTGCCTCTTTATTTGCCACAATATCTATACGAGGAACAAAATTAACGCCTTTATAAGCATCATCTGTCAAAACTAACATATTTAACTTATCAAGTGCATCCGATGCATTTGAAACTAACTCACGAAGAAATATCTCTTTATTTGAATATAGTGAGTGAATCATAAGATTTAATATTTGATTTGCTTCTGTTTGGAATTGATGTTTTGCCATCTTTTGAATCCTTCTTGGTTAAAATATTTTGAGATTTTAACTAAAAAAAGTTAATGATACAAATTGAATCAACCTTGTTTAGTCTAATCTGCTCAACTATATTTAGTCTAAATTGAATTAATATTTTTTTGCTACAATAATACAATTGTATTTTCAAGGAGAACGATATGTCTGATAATTTTATAGATATGATTGAACCAACACCAAAACTCCACTCAAAAAAGTGCAAGATACTCTCATTTATATTGCGGATTTTTTTACAGTTTTCCACCTATGCAGTAACTTTATTAGTCTGGTATATGTACGACTATTTTATGGCATTTTTTGCTTTAATACTTAGTTTTATAATAATGGGAATAGTTCGCTCAAAACTGCGCAACAGTGTAATTCCTCCCACACAAAGAGAGTATCAGTACAACGACAAAGGCATAGCCGACTGGTACACCGCAAAAGAGTTGTGCTATGGTGATGAAGCTCCTTAGAGCTTCAAAAGCAGTTATAACTTAACAGACACTCCGTGAACCATTATGTCGGCCTCGTATCCTAGCTCATCTTTTATCGCTTTTGCAAATATTTCCATTTTATCTGTTTCGCCATGTATTAAACAGACCTTTTTCAAACCATCAATAGGTCGTATCCATTCAATCAACTCACTCTGATCCGCATGAGCTGAGAAGCCGTTAATAGTATAGATTTTAGCTTTTGCAATAATATCCTCCCCATAAATCTTTATCAGCTTTTGACCATCCACTATGCTTCGCCCCAATGTTCCTCTTACCTGATATCCGACAAACACAATTGAATTTTTTGGATTCCATAGTCTATGTTTTAGATGGTGCATAATACGACCGCCATTACACATACCGCTACCTGCAATTATAATTGAACGCTCTTTTACCTTGTTTATTGCAACAGATTGTTCCCTTGTCGTTGTCGGCTCAAGCCATGCAAACGAAAATGGGTCTCCACTGCTGTATTGAAGCTCATCACTTAGTTGTATTGAATAGCTGTTATAGAGTTTTGTTGCTTTTATAGCCAGCGGGCTATCAAGAAAAATACGGCATTTTGGCAACTCTCCGTTATCGTGCATCTCATGTAGCAGCCAGAGAATCTCTTGGGTTCTCTCCAGCGCAAAAGACGGGATTATAACATTGCCGTTTTGCCTAAGTGTCGAGACTACAGCCTCTTTAAACTCTTCTATACTTTGTGTTAATGGTTTATGCTTGCGGTCTCCGTATGTGGACTCAATAAAAAGAAAATCTGCTTCACCGATATTGTCCGGATTGTCTATAATCAATCTGTTTGGAGAGCCGATGTCACCGGAAAAGACCATTCGCTTATTTTTATTATCTTCATTATAATCAAGCATAACAAAAGCGCTACCCATTATATGTCCGGCATTTCCAAAAGAGACTCTTATATGTTGTTTTAACTTGTGCTCTTCAAAATACTCCAATGTGCACCACTTTTTACTAAAAACTTCTTTTACATCATCTTTTGTATAAAGAGGCTCTAAAATACTCTCCTCTTCACCGCGTCTGCGAGCTTTTCTTCTTATTGTTTTGTACTCTTCAAGTAATATATTGGCACTATCAAGTAACATAATTTTTGCAATATCCCGTGTAGCTTTTGTTGCAATAATTCTACCGTTAAACCCATCTTTTATAAGTTTTGGAACCCTTCCGATGTGGTCAAGATGAGCATGAGTTAAAATAAGATAATCTATTTTTGACGGTTCAAACTCAAAAGAATCATAATTTTTATCGCCATTGCCATTGCCTTGAAACATACCGCAATCGATTAAAATCCGCATAGAACCTATTTTAACTAAGTGACATGAACCGGTTACCGTCTGTGCCGCCCCATAAGATGTTACTGTTGCCATTTTATTAATCCTTATTTAATTATAGTATTTAAGTTTTTTCATTATATTAAAATTTAACTATTATGAAACTTATACTATAATTCAACACAATAAACAAGGGAATATAAAACACTGCATGGCACTAATTGACCTACTAAACATATCAAAACATTACGAAGCACAAAAAATTTTAACTAACATAAATTTTCACATAGAAGAAGGCGAGCGAATCGTTATCATCGGCAAAAATGGGAGTGGTAAATCTACTCTGATGAAGATTGTAAATGGAACTCTTGAGCAAGACAGCGGTGAGAGAATCAGCAGACAAAATTTAGAAATAAAAATGCTCTCACAAAAACCTGAATTTAAAGAGGGCGAAAGTGTCAGAGAGGCTGTTGAGGCTGGATTGGATGAGCTTAACAAAGCTAAAGATAGATACAACAAACTATCACTTCTTTTAGCCGATGATTTTGAGAACAAAGCACTTCTTGACGAGCATGAGAGATTATCCCGCTATATTGAACATCATAACGCTTGGAATTTGGATGATAAGATAGAGAGAATCATTCAACACTTTGATTTAAAACAGTATGAAGACAAACCGGTAGTTATGCTTAGCGGCGGAGAACAGAGAAGGGTTGCACTTGCTTCTTTACTTTTACAAAAGCCGGATATTTTACTTCTTGATGAACCTACAAACCACCTCGATGTTTATATGGTTGAATTTTTAGAGGAGTTGCTTTTAAAAGAGAAGTTTACTCTTGTTTTTATCTCTCACGACAGATATTTTATTGATAGAGTGGCAACAAAAAGTGTTGAGGTAGAGGATTGCTCACTTAGAGAGTATAGCGGCGGTTATAGCAGCTACTTGGCTCAAAAAGAGGAGTATATGCGAACTCTGGAAAAACAGCATGAAACTCTGCTTACTATACTAAAGCGTGAAAATGAGTGGTTTTCAAGAGGTGTAAAGGCAAGACTTAAGAGAAACGAAGGTCGCAAAGAACGACTTATGTCTCTTAGAGATGATGCCAAAACAAACCCGTCTAAAATTAAAAAAATGACACTTGAACTTGAACGCGAAGCTAAACATTTTAACCGTGACAAAAGCGTAAATAAGCAAAAAATGCTTTTTGAAGTAGAAAATCTATGTTTAACTATTGGAGACAAAGAACTTCTAAAAAATTTCACCACAAGAATTCTTCAAAAAGATGTAATAGCAATTGTTGGACCAAACGGAAGCGGTAAATCAACACTGCTTAAAGCCTTGTTGGGGCGTATTGAACCTACAAGCGGAATCATAAAAAGAGGCGAATTTAAAATAGGCTATTTTGATCAGCATCGCGAAATGCTTGATGATGATAAAAATCTTGTTGAAACTTTTTGTCCGCACGGCGGAGACAGAGTTAGTGTCCGCGGAAAAGATATGCATGTTTATGGATACCTAAAAAACTTTCTTTTTCCAAGAGAATTTTTAGATAAAAAGATAGGCATACTCAGCGGTGGAGAGAAAAACCGTATTGCTTTAGCCCTGCTATTTACAAAAAATGTGGATATTCTCATTCTTGATGAACCTACAAATGATTTGGATATTCCGACAATCAATATTTTAGAAGAGCAGTTAATAAACTTCAGCGGTGCCGTGATTATAGTTAGTCATGATAGATATTTTGTGGATAAAATTGCGAAAAAACTCTTTATTTTTAAAGAAGATAAGCATATTGAAGAGAGTTACCAAAGCTACACGGAGTATCTTGAACTAGAACGTGAGTTAAAAGAGCTTAGCGACATGGAAAAAGATTATCAAAAAGCAGAATCAAAAGTAAAAGAGTCTAAACCAAAAGAGCTTCGTCTTACTTTTAAAGAAAAAATGGCACTGGAAAAATTACCTATTGAGATAGACGAACTTGAAGCCAAAATTGAAGAAAAAAATAGTTGCTTGGAAAACCCTGCATGTTACGAAAAGATAGGCATAACTGCTTTGGCACGAGAGCTTGAAGAACTTAAAAATCTATATGAAGAAAAAGTGGATGAGCTTTTAGCTATTCAGGAGAAAGAAGAAGCGATATTAAACTTGTAAATAATATACTAATAAATTGCTAAAGAGATACAGTAAATTAACGCATAAATGCGTTAATTTACTTTTGAGCCTCTTTTAAAGTATCTGCTATTAGGAATGCTAACTCTAACGCTTGGTCTGCGTTTAAGCGAGGGTCACAATGTGTATGGTAACGAGAACTTAAATCCTCTTCTGTTACAACAAACGAACCGCCGATACACTCGGTTACATTTTTACCTGTCATCTCCAAATGAACACCGCCTGCAAATGTACCCTCAGCTTTGTGAACTTGAAAAAATTGCTTCATTTCAGTAAGAATTGCGTCAACCGGACGAGTCTTAAAGTTATTTGATGACTTAATAGTGTTTCCGTGCATCGGGTCACAGCTCCAGAGAACTTTTCTACCCTCACGCTCTATTGCATTTATGAGTCTCGGCATACCATCGGCAACCTTGTTTGCTCCCATTCTTACAATAACATTCAAGCGACCGGCTTCATTTTGAGGATTTAAAATATCACAAAGTTTTATTAAATCATCAGGGTCCATTGTTGGACCTGCTTTTACACCGATAGGGTTTTTGATACCTCTCATATACTCAACATGCGCGCCGTCAAGTTGACGAGTTCTATCGCCTATCCATAACATATGAGCAGATGTATCATACCACTCGCCGGTCAAAGAATCTTTTCTTGTAAATGCCTCCTCATATGGGAGCAAAAGCGCCTCATGTGAAGTATAAAAATCAGTTTCACGGAGAGTTCTATGCGTACTTGATGTTATACCGCACGCTTCCATAAATTTAAGAGATTTGCCAATCTCTTCAGCCAAATCCTCATATTTTTTACTTATTTCACTCTGGTGAGTAAAATCCAAATTCCATTTATGAACCTCATTTAAATCAGCTAAACCGCCGGATGCAAACGCACGAAGCAAATTTAGCGTTGCAGCTGATTGGTTGTATGCTTTTATCATTCTTTGCGGATCCGGTATGCGTGACTCCGAAGTAAAATCAACACCGTTTATGATGTCTCCGCGGTAAGCATCTAAAGTCATTCCGTCAATTGTTTCACTGTCGCTTGAACGAGGCTTAGCAAATTGACCACCGAGTCTGCCGACTTTTACAACCGGAACTCCTCCTGCGTATGTCATAACTACCGCCATTTGAAGAATTGCTTTAAATGTGTCACGAATGTTGTGAGCATGAAATTCACTAAAACTCTCAGCACAATCTCCGCCCTGAAGCAAAAAAGCTTTCCCCTCAGAAGCATTTGCCAGCAAACCCTTTAATGAACGCGCTTCACCGGCAAAAACAAGCGGTGGATAATTTCTTAATTCATTTAAAACTTTGTTTAATTCATCTCTGTTTGGATATGTTGGTTGCTGCACAATAGGCTTATCTCTCCAACTTGATGCATTCCAATTACTCATTATAAAACCTTTTTTTTAATATACTAATCATTTATTTTTAAAATTCTACATTATGGTACCTAAAATAGCACTGATTAGCGATTTCAAACAGCCAAAAGCAATAAAAAAGCTTTTTTTTATGCTTAAAAATGTATAATGCACCATATTTTTTTATGGATTATATCATTATGCAAAAAAACGATTTAAAAGCACTGATTGAACAAATTTACGAAAACCTTATTGAGCGTATTGATGCAGATGAAAAAGCTACAAAAGCACAAATTATCAACTATTTAAAAGATGCTATAGATGTCGTTACAAACATAGACGATAAAGACATCGACTCCATAGAACATGCAAAACTGGCATTTAACAACTCCTACAAAGAACTTGTAAATCAAAGCATAGTCTCTTATGTAAATACAAATGAAAAATTTGGACAACTTACTCTAATGCATGAAAAAGCTTTACAAGATTGTACAGCTGAAAAGATTGATTTGGAAACTTTAACAACCAAGTTTAATGAAATTCAATCTCATATGACTAATGAAGTAAAAAAAGCAAATGAAACAATTTCAGATTTAACCAATAAAGTAAAAGTATTAGAACAGACTTCAAATCTTGACCCGCTTACAAAAGTTTTCAATAGAAGAGCTTTAAGCTCTTATCTTTCTGATGTATGTACTAATAAAAATATACCTTATCATCTACATATATTAATGCTAGATGTTGATAACTTCAAAAAAATTAACGACACTTATGGGCACATCACAGGTGATAAAATATTAATCTTTATCTCAAATATTCTTAGAAAAACACTAAGGGACGGAGATAAGATTTTCAGATTTGGCGGTGAAGAGTTCACCGTTATAATAAACCGTAACAGTGATGAGCAGTGCGAACTTATAGCAAATAGACTTTTACGCCTGATTAGTTCAAACAAACTGATTTATATGGGTGAGAAGATATCAGTTACAGCTAGTATCGGAATGACCAAATTGCTTGAAACAGATACACCTGACTCTTTACTCTCAAGAGCTGACGGAGCTTTATATGTCTCTAAAAACAGTGGAAAAAATATGGTCTCTAAGGTAATCAAGTAATGGAGTTTAGCTATTTCGACATTGTTTTATCTGTTTTAATTCTTTTTTTAGGGCTAAAAGGAGTATTAAACGGTTTTTTTAAAGAGTTATTTGGTTTTATAGGTATCATCGGCGGTATCTTTATAGCCTCTAGAGTTGGTGGTAATGTAGGCAAATTTATAAATGATTTAGTTTTAAAATTTGAAAATGATGCGGTCATTAGTTTCACTGGCTTTTTAGTCACACTTGCACTTTTTTGGCTATTTATGATTGGCGTTGGAATAATATTTAAAAAATTAAGTTCACTAAGCGGTTTTGGGATTTTTGACAAAATTTTAGGATTTATATTTAGCGCCGGAAAATTTTTTCTTATAGCTGCCGTAATTGCATATGCCACATACAGCATCAAAACAATGAAAGAAAATCTTGACACGATGATGAAAAACAGCACTATTTTTCCTATGTTGGTAAAAACCGGAAGTGTTATTATGAAACTTGACCCCATCAAAATTTCTGATGACACAAATGAAACTATAAGTGAAAGTTCAAAAATAATAGAAGACGACAATGTTAAAGATTTACAAAACTCAGCACTTAAAATTGTAGAAAATACAAAGAAAAAGATTAGTGAAACTATGGAACAAAATTCATCAAATCGAAAAAATAAGTAAATATGTCTAATATAACTACCGACTTCAATGATAAAACTGTTGAGTATAAACAACTCTTAGAGGATTTTAAACAGCTGCTTAAAAAAAACTCTCTTAAATTTACGATTCAAAGAGAGGTAATACTCGAGACTCTCTACGGCTTGGATGAACACTTAACGCCTGAAGCACTTCATAATCTTATACAAAAGAAGTTTCCTGATTTAAATACAGGAATTGCAACGGTGTATAGAACGCTATCTCTTTTAGAAGAGTCAGATATGGTCACTTCACTCTCTTTTGGCGCTCATGGAAAGAAGTATGAACTTGGTGCTAAACAACATCATGACCATTTTATTTGCACAGTGTGTGGAGATATTACCGAGTTTGTTGATGAGCAGATAGAAGAGAGACAGCACAAAATAGCACAAGAACTTGGTTTTGATATGCAAGACCACTCCATGCAGATTTATGGAATCTGCAAAAAATGCCAAAACAGATAAAACAAAGGAAAGATTATTGATTTTTGATAACAAATTTATTCAACAAAGAATTGAAAAAGCGGAGCTTCTTAAAAAAGAGGGTATTAACCCGTACTCTAATGAATGTAAAAGAAACACGACTATTGAAAAATTTTTAAATGTAAACTCGGATGTTGCTCATAAAGAGAATAAAAGAGATGAAAAACGACACTATATTGTAAGCGGTCGTATAAAACTCTTTAGAATTATGGGTAAAGCTAGTTTTATTCAAATTGAAGACGAGAGCGGTGCACTTCAAATATATGTGGCAAGAGATAATCTTGGTGAGAATTTTTATAATGAGACTTTTAAAAAGAACATAGAGGTTGGAGATATTGTAGAAATTAGCGGTTACCCCTTTGTAACAGGTCAAGGAGA
Organism: Sulfurimonadaceae bacterium; assembly: GCA_942493175.1. Lineage (GTDB taxonomy): Bacteria > Campylobacterota > Campylobacteria > Campylobacterales > Sulfurimonadaceae > Sulfurimonas. Next base: position 984,908 of record OW818672.1, on the reverse strand, counting down.
ACTTTCACTTCATGCAGATGAACTGAGACTCTTAACAAAAGCCATATCTCCGCTACCTGAAAAATTTCACGGTATCACAGATAAAGAGACTAGATATAGAAAAAGATATCTTGACCTTATTATGAATACGGATGTCAGAAAAACATTTAAAATCCGTTCAAAAGTTATCTCACTGACTCGTCGCTTTTTTGAAGACAAAGGCTTTTTAGAGGTTGAAACTCCTATGATGCATCCTATTGCAGGCGGTGCAAATGCCAAACCGTTTGTAACACATCATAATGCACTTGGAATCGACAGATATTTAAGAATTGCTCCTGAGCTTTATTTAAAAAGACTTATTGTCGGCGGGTTCGAAGCTGTTTTTGAAATAAACCGAAACTTTAGAAACGAGGGTATGGACGCTACTCACAACCCTGAATTTACATCTATTGAGTTCTACTGGGCATACAAAACATACAAAGATTTGATAGAAATCACAAAAGAATATTTTAGATACCTTTTTGACCATCTAAATCTGCCTACTCACCTGCCTTACGGTGACCTAGAGGTTGACTTTAGTAAATTTTGCGAAATACCGCTTATAGAGTCTCTATACACCATAGGTGGTGTTCCCGAGGAGATAGTCAATGACAAAGATAAAATTATTGCTTTTTTAAAAAGCAATAATATTCAAGTGAAAAATGGTCTGAATTTAGGTCAGCTTCAAGGCGAACTTTTTGATGAATTTGTTGAAGAGAAACTTATAAACCCTACTTTTATTACTGAGTATCCTGTTGAAATCTCTCCTCTTGCGAGAAGAAGCGATAAAAATCCTGATATAACAGAGAGATTTGAGCTCTTTATTGCCGGACGAGAAATTGCAAATGCATTTAGCGAGTTAAACGATCCTATTGACCAATATGAGAGATTTAGAACTCAAGTTGAATCAAAAGAGAGCGGAGATGACGAAGCGCACGAAATGGACTTAGATTTTGTTGAAGCACTTAGTTATGGTATGGCACCAACAGCAGGTCAAGGCATAGGGATAGACAGGTTAGTTATGCTTTTAACAAATGAGCACTCAATTAGAGATGTTCTGCTGTTTCCGGCAATGAAACCGATACATTCAGAAGAAAAGCACGAAGAAAACGAGTAGTTTTAATTAAATAGAAAAGGATATAGAAAATGGGTTTTTTACAAGATTACGATAAAGAGATATTCGATTTATGCGAAAAAGAGTTAGAGAGACAAACGGATCATCTAGAGATGATTGCATCTGAAAACTTTACGCTTCCTGCTGTTATGGAAGCGATGGGCTCTGTTTTTACAAACAAGTATGCTGAGGGTTATCCTGGTAAACGCTACTATGGCGGTTGTGAGTACGCAGACGGTGTTGAACAGTTAGCAATAGACAGAGCATGTAAACTTTTTGGATGTAACTTTGCAAATGTTCAGCCTCACTCTGGAAGTCAAGCAAATGCGGCAGTTTATGCAGGTCTTTTAAAAGCGGGAGATAAACTTCTTGGTATGGATCTGAGCCACGGCGGTCACTTGACGCATGGTTCTAAACCTAGCTTTTCAGGTCAAAACTACTCAAGTTTTACATACGGCGTTGAGCTTGACGGTCGCATGAATTATGACAAAATAATGGAAATAGCGAAGGCGGTTCAGCCAAAAATTATTGTTTGCGGTGCTTCTGCTTATGCAAGAGAGATAGATTTTAAAAAATTCCGTGAAATCGCTGATGCTGTCGGAGCAATAATGTTCGCAGATATCGCGCATGTTGCCGGTTTGGTATGTGCAGGCGAACACCCTAGTCCATTTCCTCATGCTCATGTTGTAACAACAACTACTCATAAAACCTTAGCGGGTCCAAGAGGCGGTATGATTATGACAAACGATGAAGAGATAGCTAAAAAAATGAACTCTGCAATCTTCCCTGCTCTTCAAGGTGGACCGCTTGTTCATGTAATAGCTGCAAAAGCAGTTGGATTTAAATATAACTTATCTCCTGAATGGAAAGATTACGCAAAGCAGGTAAAAGCTAATGCTAGAGTTCTTGGAGAAGTTTTAGTTAAAAGAGGTTATGACCTTGTGAGCGGCGGAACTGACAACCATTTAGTTCTATTATCGTTTATCAATCGTGAGTTCTCTGGAAAAGATGCTGATATTGCTCTTGGAAATGCCGGTATTACCGTAAACAAAAACACAGTTCCCGGTGAGACAAGAAGTCCATTTGTAACTTCTGGTATCCGCATTGGAAGCCCTGCTCTTACAAGTAGGGGAATGAAAGAGAAAGAGTTTGAATTTATTGCAAATAAAATTGCAGATGTTCTTGATGATATCACAAATACGGAGCTTCAAGCAAACATAAAAAATGAGTTAAAAGCATTGGCTCAAAATTTTGTAATATACAATCAATCGACATACTAGAGTGAGCAGATAGATGACGGCAGCTGATTTAAATCTAATTAAAATGGTTACAGACCACTACTGGATAAAAAAAGACGAAGTAGTTGACAAGGTTCTCTTTAAAGGTCGTACATTTTACAATAAATTTCAAAAAGTAGATGCCATACTTTCTCAAAGCGTTATAAATCAACATATTAAAGGTGAGATTACAGTGGCTCACTCTTTGATAAATAAACATGACAAAGTAGAAAATATTGTTATTGACTACAACGGAAGAGACCCTGAGCGTTTTTACCACAAAACTCAACTGTTTCTTCGTGAAGAGGGTTATATAAACTTTACGGCTTATAAAACAAAGACGGAGGGTCATCTTCATGTTTATATTCATAAAGGTCACACAACCCTTCAAGAGGCAATTCAACTTGGAAAAATGATAAGTATGAAACTAGCTGCAAAACAGCCAAAACAGTGGAGGATGTTTCCTAATGATGAAATGCCTCAAGAGTATAATATTTTAACAATACCTTATGATGTTTATTCCAAAGAACGAGGTGCTTCTTGGTCGAAGCACATGTAATATAAACAACTTTTTGGTATTATTATAAACTAAGAATTAAAGAAGGAGACGATATGGAAGAAAAAAATGAATTAAATGACATTATTTTAAATAAAAACAGTTCATCACTTGGAAATAAAAAAATTGTTTTAGCTGTTGCTACGCTGGGGATAATACTAATTATTGTTGTAATGCTAATGAATTCTCTTGCATCAAGCGGTACTGAAAACTTGCCTCAAGCCATCCTTCCTCCTGAGCCGCAAAAAGAGGCTAAAGCCGTAACTGATGAGCCTCTTTTTGAAGATGTTAATGTTATTCAAGAAACAAATCAAGATAATAATTCCCTAGATGCAATTGCTCAAAAGTTAAAAGAAGAGAGTGTTAAAGATAGCGCAAATGTACAACACAAAGAGAGCGTTGCTGCTACTGCTCCTGTTGTTGTAGAGCCTAAAAAAATAGAAACTGCAAAAATAGAAACTGCAAAACCGGCAACAAAAAAGATTGCAACCGCAAAAGAAGCAACAAAAGAACCTCTTAGCGAACCTAAAACAATCGCAACCGCAACTGCTTCCGGTCACTATATTCAAATCGGCTCTTTTTCAAAAATTGAACCAAATAAAAAATTATTGGATTCAATTACAAATTTGGGATATAAGTATAAATTTCATGAAGTAACAATAAATTCTAAAGTAGTAAACAAAGTTTTGGTTGGTCCTTTTAACAGTGAAGACGAGGCAAGAAAAGCGCTTAAAAATGTTAAAGCTTCTGTTGAAGCCGGTGCTTTTTTAACTAAAATATAATTATAAATAAGGTTTTTTTTGATTTATTCAAAACAATTTATACAAGATCAATTGGCTCCTATTGCAGTTTATGCAAAATTAAAAACTTTATTTAAAAATGAAATCTCTTATCTTTTTGAAAGTGCCGGAGGAAACGAAGGCAACTACAGCTTTATCTGCATAGGTGCAAGAGAGAGAGTTCAATATATTGACAATAAAACACTCCACACTGACGCAAATGGTGCCGTACATATAAAAAATGAATCTCCTTTTACTTTTTTAAAAAATTACTATAAAGATATAGATACATCCATATATAAAAAAGCTACAAGTGAACTTAAAGTCGGCTATGTGGATGGGTTTATCGGCTACATCGGCTACGATATGGTCAAGGTTTTTGAACCAAAACTTCATGCGACTATGGATAGTTTAAAAGATGAACTCCATACTCCTGATTTAGATTTAATCCTTCCAAAAATGATTCTAGTTTATTCTCATAAAAATTATCAACTTACACTTATCAGCACTCTAAAAGAGATGAGTGATAAGTTTAAAATGATTGAAGATGAGCTAAAAAACTCTTATGAATATGTTCACATGAAGAGAAATATTGGAAATGACAAAGGAAGTTTTGCATTTTCAAAAGAGCAGTTTTTCAAAATGGTTGATGATTCCAAAGAGATGATAAGAAGCGGTGATGTTTTTCAAATCCTTATGACAAACCGCTTTACAAGAAAGATAAAAGTAGATCCTTTCAGCTTTTACAGAATTCTAAGAAGCAAAAATCCTTCCCCTTATATGTTTTTAATGGAGTATGAAGATTTTAACATAGTCGGTTCTTCGCCGGAGGTAATGGTAAGGCTTACAAACGGGGAGCTTCTTCTTCGCCCAATTGCCGGAACAAGAAAAAGAGGTGCTTCAAAACAACGAGATTTAGAGCTTGAAGAGGAACTTCTTAATGACCCTAAAGAGCTCTCAGAGCATCTTATGCTTATAGATTTGGGAAGAAATGATGTTAGCCGTGTAGCAAAAACCGGAAGCGTTAAAGTTGAAAATATGATGCATATCGAGAGATTCTCACATGTAATGCATATTGTCTCTGATGTAACCGCGACTATTGCGGACGATAAAGATATGTTTGACCTGTTTATGGCAACTTTTACGGCAGGAACTATGACGGGTGCACCGAAGATACGGGCTATGGAGCTTATAGCCGAGTTTGAGGGCTTAAAAAGAGGTTTTTACAGCGGAAGCATAGGTTACTTTGGATTTGACGGCAATATGGACAGCGCAATTACAATCAGAACTGCTTTAGTAAAAGAGGATAGAGTTATTCTTCAAGCAGGTGCGGGTGTTGTGGCTGATAGTCAAAATGAGCTGGAGTATCTGGAAGTTAAAAACAAACTCGGTGCGCTTGTTGCTTCACTGGAAGATTTGGATTAAATGAAACTCTTTGCCATCTTTGGCGACCCTGTTTCGCACTCTCGCTCTCCGCTTATGCACAACAGCGTATTTAAGAACCTAGACTATAAAGCGTGCTACACGAGAGTTCATCTAAAAGAGGGCTCAAAACTTAAAGAGACTTTTTTTGCTCTCGGACTTAGCGGTGCAAATGTTACAGTTCCTCATAAAGAAGCGGCATACACAGCATGCGATGAAGTAAGAGGGTTTGCAAAAAAAGTAGGTGTTGTAAATACTCTTATAAATGAAAATGGCAAGTTAATCGGCTATAACACCGATGCAGACGGTTTTATGTTTGCTATAAAAGAGTTTGGAGATATAAAAAATATTTTAGTTCTCGGTGCGGGCGGAACGGCAAAAGCACTCTGCACAAAATTTATAGATAGCGGCATAAAGACAAGCGTTTTAAACAGAAGCAAAGATAGGCTAACCTACTTTAAAGAGCTTGAGTGTGACTGTTTTACATGGAGTGATTTTAAAATCGGTAAGTATGATTTGGTTGTAAACACTACAAGTGCCGGACTTAAAGATGAAGAACTGCCTGCTCCTTTAGAGTTAGTTGGAGAAATTTTAGACAACACCTCATTTGCGGCAGATGCCATTTACGGAAAAATGACACCATTTTTAAAGATGGCAAAAGAAAAAAACATTACCTGCAAAGACGGCGCCGATATGCTTTTGGGACAGGGCATTTTAGCAAACGAGCTTTTTGTAAATTATGAGTTAAAAACAAGCGATATAAAGCTTCAAATGTCAAAGAGTTTTGAACTCTAAGGCGGCGGCTATTGCCTGTCCGTAAGATATTGCGCCATCATTGCTGACAAACATCTCCGGCAAAATAACATCCGGAATTTTTCTCATAACCAACCTTAAAAGCACTCTGTTTTGAAATACTCCACCGCTTAAAACCAAAGGCAAATCATACTTTTTGTGTATCTGAAAAATAATCTCGACTATCGTGTTAAAAAATTTTGAAACCGCTACATGTAGATTTTTTTCAACCAAAATCTGTTTAAATATTTGGCTAAAATCTATCTCACCATCTTCTATGTTAAACCCATAATTTTCAACTATATTTTCATCATACAAACTCTCTAAAAGCAGCCCGCTCTCGCCTTCGTAACTGCAAACATGTATAACATCCAAGATAGATGCCACCGCATCAAACAATCGTCCGCAAGAGCTTGAGAGCGGAGAGTTTAGCCCGCTCTTCCAGGCCGTGTAGAGCGTTTTTATCTCAGAGAGAGAAAAAGATTTAATTGTCGGATTGTTTAGTTTAAAAACTTCCTCGCCGTATATCTCAAACAAGAAGCTAAGAGCGACTCGTCTAGGTTCTTTTATCGCCTTCTCACCGCCGATGAGCTTAAAATATTTAAACTGCCCTACACGCTCATATGTGTTGTTGTCACAGACAAAAAACTCTCCGCCCCAAAGATTGCCATACCCCAGGGTAGCCTCTCTAGCTTCGCTATTCACCTCCTCATCGCCGTATCCAGTTCCGTCAAAACTAACACCCAACACTTTTGAACTAATGCCCTCTACGCCCATAGTCGCTAAAATATGCGCGTAGTGATGCTGAACTTGCACCAACTCTATCTTTTTATTTTGCGCTTTTAACTCTTTTGCGTATTTGGTGGATTCATAGTTCGGATGCTTGTCGCAGACAACTACATCGGGACTGAAATCGTAAATACGCTTTAGTGTCTCTATGTGCGATTTGTAGTGTTCTAAGCTCGTCAAGCTTCCCAAATCCCCGATGTATGGCGATAAAATAACACTATCTTCTACAGTTATAGCAACCGTGCTTTTTTGGTTTGCGCCAAGAGCCAAAATCTTTTTATCTGTTTTATGCGAAAGCCTCAAGTAAGTCGGAGCATACCCTCTTGCGTTTCTTAGCATAAATGTTTTTTCATTTTCGACAAAAGCAACCGAATCGTCACAGCTGTTTACAATCTCCCTGTTATGCTCCAAGCAAAAATCCCAAACGGATGAGAGTCTCATAATCTCATCATAATTTTTGCACAGCGGCTCATCTGATATATTTGCACTTGTTGCGACAATCGGTCTCTCTAACTTTTGCAAAATAAGATGATGAAGCGGAGTGTATACCAAAAAAAGCCCTATTTGGTTGATATTTGGAGCGACATATCGGCTTAGTGAGTTCTCATCTCGTTTTTTAAGCAGAACAATAGGGCGTCTGTTTGAGCTGAGCAGTGTCTGCTCTTTTGCATTTATGCAGGCAATTTTTTTTGACATGTAGATATCTTTTACCATCACCCCGAATGGTTTTGAAGGTCTCTTTTTTCTCTCTCTTAAAAGTTTCACCGCACTATCATTTGAGGCATCGCAAACGAGATGATAACCTCCTATCCCCTTTATGGCTACGATTTTACCCTCGCTTATAGCAGATACGACTTCGTCTATAATATTATTAGACTCTATTTTTTTACCGCTATTTTCATATAGAGAGAGCGTTGCTCCACACTTATGGCACCCGATAGGCTGGGCGTGGTATCTTCTATCTTTTGGATTTTCATACTCCTCTTTACACTCTTCGCACATAACAAACTCATCCATGGATGTATTTTTTCTATCGTAAGGAAGATTTTTTATGATGCTAAAACGGGGTCCGCAATTAGTACATGTAATAAACGGATACTCAAATCTTCGGTTGGTTTTATCATGCAACTCGTTCTCACACTCCTCGCACATTGCAATATCTGAAGGAATCTTGCTTGAGAACAGTTTTGCACTTTTGCTAATTTGGATACTAAAGCCCTCAAACGATTCTGTTTTTGAAATTTGAGTGATTTTTATGGAGTCTATCTCGCTAAGAGGAGGCTTGTTCTGTCTAATTTGTCTGATAAATTCATCTACTTTTTCTTGTGTCGCATCAAGAAGTATCAGCACGCCGTAACCGTTGTTTGAGACTTGACCTCTTAGCTGCATGGAAGAAGCAAGATTATAGATAAAAGGGCGAAACCCGACACCCTGCACCACGCCTCTTATTTCTATGCTAAAAATCATTTATTCAAGTTCCAAACTCATAAGATACATCTCTTCGCCATCAAGCACATCGATGTCAAAACTGCCGCATTTTGGGCAGATAAACTCATTTTTCTCAAGTTCTGACTCAGCCAAACATTTATTGCAATGCACCTTTACTTTTTGTATGTTCATGACCAAAAGAGCCTCATTACAAATAGTATCTTGCTTAAACGCCTCAAACGCTTCATTTAAGAGATAAGGCTCAACTCCGCTAAGTACCCCAATCTTTATTGCGACTTTTGTTACCTTTTTTGCGTTATTTTGCCTAACATGCTCCTCGCAACTATCAATAAGCGATTGGACGATGCTGTACTCATGCATTTAGCAGATCCCAGAGAGAAGTTCGCCTCTCTTGTAAAAAACTTTAGAGATAAGCTCGTTGTTCTCCTGCCCGCCGTTGCCGTGTGCTAAGGTTATGGTTTTAGTCATCTGTTTGCTCCGTTGTATTTAAACTGTGTTTTAACTCATTTTCTCTTTTCTAAGAAAGGCTCTGCAAAGGAATTTGTGCAACTATGAGTTGCCTATTTTGTATAGATTCATTTTGTGCCACCGCCTGTGGCACTTTGAAGTATCATCTCCTGATTTACGCTATTGATAGCCCTTATCTGCGATGACTTTATCTGCTGTTTTATCTCTGCTAAAAAAGAGTTGTAATCGTTTTGATTTTTTATGTTTAGCATGTTATTTGTCCTCTGATTTTTCATCTTTATTTTCATCAAGAGTTTTTAAATTTGAAGTCGAAATTTTCGACTTCAAGATTTCATCTTCTGTATTAAGCATCACTTGCAAATCTCTAAGAGTAAAGATTTTGTTTTGGATAGTTTGATTGTCGGTTACAATATTATTCATGTTGCTTTATCCTGTTTGAGGCTTTTTGTTTTGAAAACAGATAAATCAAAATGTAACTTTTCATTTTTAAACATCTACTTTTAATTCAATTTGGAACAAAGATTCTTCCAAATTCTCTCGTATTTTAGATAATAATAGTCCTTGTATTTGCTGTTCTAGTGTTTGTGTTGTAGTTAAAAGTAAATTTGAAGTTGTAATGCAAATACAATGAGAAGCTAAATCACAAGGAGTTTCAACACCATAACTACTTGCACCCATAAGAATTTTATCTGTTTCTTCTCCATGTAACCCTCTATGAAAGTATAGACTTGAAGAACCTGTATGTATGTTATTGCTTGCTGATTTATAAAATGGTTTCATATGTTCAAATTTAATATTTTTTTCTATTTCCCAAAATGCAACATTTTTTCTTTTAGGCTTAATTACATTCAATGCCCAATTGTAATCACCCTCAGCATAAAATTTTCCATATTCTTCTTTCAACTTTTCAACTTCATTACTTAATTCTGAAAATTTAGCATCATTGATTTTTTCTTCATAATTATTAAAAATTTCAGCTTCTTTCAAATCATTGACGATACTATAATCCAAGTACCTTTTAGCAGTTTCATTACCATTATCAGATAAAAAACTACTTATTACCATAGTTTCATATAGTGTTCTGCACCTAGCATAAGCACCATCTGTAAATCCTGCTCTTAATAATGCCAATATTTCATTTGATATTAAACAGGCTCTTCCTTGTAGTCTTTGTAGGGCATCATATAAGTTTTTATTTTCATTATAGTTATTTAATTTTGATGTATCAAAGTTTAATGTTATTTCTACCGCAGTGTTAATTAATAATTCAAATAAATCTAAAGAATGTCCCCAAATATCATCTATGTTATGTGCTACAGTCATATTGCCGTTTCGTAATCTTGTAAAATATTCAGGTATATCTTTATAAATTACCTCTAATCTTTCATTAACCAATCTATCAGCTAAATTTTTAAGATTTTGACTAAATTCATTATCAGTATTATTCATAAAATTTTCTAATCGATTATCTTCAATTTTAAATATCCTAGCAATATCATTTTTTGCATCTTCTTCTTTAGAATATTTTGTATGTAATAACTGCTCATCTGTAAGTTCATAACTTATAGACTTGATATTTGATGTAGAAGATTGTTTTACCAAATCATCTAATTGCTGCTCATTTAACTTAATATTTAATTTCTCAAATTCATTGTTTAGATATAAAAACAACATTTTATCATCGGAATTTTCAAGATTAAGTAATTTTTTCATCATCTGCCCTCAACAATTTTTATCTCATCATCACTCAAACTATAGAATACCGTTAAATTTGAATCAAGCATCACTTGCAAACTTCCAATGGTAAAGATTTTATTTTGGATAGTTTGGTTGTCGTTTACAATGTTGTTCATATTGTTTTATCTTGCTGTAAAGCTTTTTGTTTTGAGTTTATATTCTTAGAATATTTTTGCAGTTTCTTTTCATCTATATACTCTTTCCCCTTAGTTCTATCAATAATACCCTCTTTCTCTAAAATACTTAAACGCCTTGAGAGTGTTTCAGGAACAATACCTAACTCCTTTGCTACTTCTTTTCTTCTTGGTTCAAAAAATCCCATTTTATGTTTTTCTATATATTTAATAACTCTTGCCATTGCATCATCCAATGCAGCCTTTTCATAAATATAAGAATCTAATGAAAAAGATTTTTTAATAGCTTCTTTTTCCTTTTGTGTTAAATCAATTTCATCTAAATTATTCAATTGGTCTAGAAAATTATTTGCTCTTTCAATAGCCTTTAAAATAATTTCACTCTTTGGCATATCTTTTATATTTATCGGTAAATCAAATTCTAAAGATTTACCAATCAATAGCATAAGTTCATCAAATCCTTTTATTTTTACAATAAAATCTTTTTTCTTTAAAAGCTTGTTCGCTTTTTCCGATATATCACATTCATTTATATAACACCAATATATTGGACTTCTATCATCAATATTTATTCCACTTAAATATTCCATTAAAGAATTATCATGACCGCCATAACCGATAACTATCATGTTATTATTTTTTAAAATCGGTTTTAATGATTTTTGCCATTCTTTTTTTAACTTTTTAATGTCCTCTTTATTATTAAGTGGTTGCAATAAAAAATCTCTATGTATTTTAATAATAGTCGCTCTAGTAGTATTTGAGGATTGTATAAAGTGACTTAAAGATTCATGCCCTAAAACTAAAGGTTTTGAATTTGAAAACTGAAAAAGAGAATCCTCTGTCATAGTATCAAAATTTGTTGTTATTACAAACTTATTATTTGTTTTATCAAGTATTTGAGCTAAAAAAGAGTATCCAATACTAGGTATAGCTTCATCCATATACTTTTGTAACTCCTCAATGCCTTCATCAGGGTTTCCTTCAAATCTTTTTTTAAATATTTCTGAATAAAATTTTGCCAAGTCTTTTTCATCAAAATCCGGAATACTTTCTTTCCATTGATTTAATTCGTTTTCTGAGATATCTTCTTGTATTTTTTCAAACCACTCTTTAGTTAATATAGATGCAGTAGGAATTTTAGACTTTGCTGAAGCACCTGCTCCCAATATAAATCCATACCGTATATTACTAGAATCTATACTTGAAGCTTTTATTCCACTAATCAATTGTTTTGGTGTTATCTCTTTTGGTTTATTTTCATCTACACTATTTTTATTCACTTATTTTCCCCTCAACAATTTTTATCTCATCTTCACTCAAACCATAAAGCTCTGTTAAATCTGTATTAAGCATCACTCGTAAATCTCTACTGGTAAAGATTTTGTTTTTGATAGCATGATTGTCGGTTATAATATTGTTCATTTTAATTCATCATGCTGTAAGACTTTTTGTTTTGAAGTATATGTCATTTTATTCCCAACCAATCATGCATTCCAATCCATCCATCATTTTTATAATAACTGTATGGTGATTTTGATATATTATTTGGAATGGGTTCTAAATATTTTAATTTACCTTTTTTATAATCTTCCCATTCCTGTGTGTTTTTTAGTCCTAAACTTCTAACAAATTCACGAGCTTCTTTAAAAGGCAAAGCATTTTTTACTTTTATTTTTGTAGTTATATTATTACCTAACCAATCATTCCAATCTATCCAAAAATCTCCATAATTTTTATATGTTATGTCTGGAGCTGTGGGAATATTATCTGGCTTTTTTAGATAGTTTTCAAGCTTGCCTCGTACATACTTATTCCATTCAGTAGTAGATTTTAAACCTAAACTTCTTGCAAAATCCCTTGCTTCTTCAAATGCCAACCAGTTATCTTCTAATTTAGCACCTTTTTTTGGTTTTATTTTTCCATTATATCCTAACCAATCCGCTATACCCTTATATTCATCTTTATAAATATTCACTGGATGAGTGGGGATATCGTCAGGTAATGGCTCACAACCATCCAATTCCCCCTTGAAATATTCTTTCCATTCTACTTGACCAGTCAATCCCAAACTTCTTACAAATTCTCTTGCTTCTTCAAATGACCTATATTCACCTTGAACTCTACCTTTTATCCCCGTCAACCAATCATTCCAACTTATCCAATCTTTTTTATATCTTCGTTCTGGGTCTCTTGGAATGTCATTTGGTTTAGGTAATAAACCTGATATTTTCCCTATGCAATACTTTTGCCATTCATCTCTGTGAGTTAGGTTTAAGCCTATTGCAAACTCTCTTGCTTCTTCAAAACTTCTAAACTTTGAACCTATATTTAACCAATCTTTATAATTTTTCCATCCATTTCTTCTATAAACTTGTTCTGGGCTTCTTGGAATATTATCAGGTTTGATACCTACTTTTTTTACTTTTCCAACACAATAGAGTTGCCATTCTTTTGGTGTTTTAATACCCAAATTTCTTACAAATTCTCTCGCTTCTTCAAAAGGTAAATATTTTACATCACTTGAAGTGCCAAGCCAATCTTTCATTCCGTTCCAGCCTGAAAGCTTATATATCATATTTGGGGCGGATGGTATATCTACTGGCTTAGGTTCTTTATCTTCTAATTCACTTTTACAATATAGCTTCCATGCTGTACCACTTGATAAATTTAAACTTCTTACAAACTCTCTCGATTCTTCAAAAGGTCTCCATTTTAATTTTTTAATTTTTGAGATAATAGATAATTTAATGGCATTATTAAACTCATTTATATCTATATTTAGTCCTATCGGTATGTCAAATTCAACCAAGCCACCTCCACTTGATATTTCTGCCGCATTTGTTGTGTTAAAATAATCAATAATCCGTTCATCGCTTGAAGCTAATGCTCTTAAAATAGTGATAATTGCTTGGAAACTTTTATTTTCTATATCATCAATATCAATATTTTCATCATCGATTAAAATCGGTACAAGCACATACCCAAACTTTTTATCTTTAGCGAGTCTTAATGCTCTACCAACTGCTTGCACTATATCAATAGTGCTTTGTCTAGGGTCAGCAAATAATACACAATCTATGTTTGGTACATCAACTCCTTCAGTGAGGCATCTAGCATTAGTAATTAAAGAATTTTCAGATTGTGAAAATGTTTCAAGAGTTCGATTTCTTACTGCAATTGGGGTATTTCCGCTTACATGAAATGTATCTAAATCTGTATATTCGCTAAAGCTTTTTCTAAAGACCTTTTCTTGTGCTTGAAAGAATTTTGCTCTTTCTATACTACTATGAAATGATATAGTATGCTTAATTCCATATTTTTTTATAGCCTTATGTAGAGCGATAGTAGAAGCTAGCATTTCAGACTCTACTTCTTGTGTATAATTTTCATTGTCAGGTCGTACAAATTTATTACTTTCGATTAAACTTGCCACTTCTTTTTTTGTAACCATCATCGCAATAATTTTATAATCACACAGGATAGGAGGCTTACTTTCAAGAGCTTCTTTAAATGTTAGTACTTCAAAATCTTCACCATATAGTTCAATATTATCCATACTCGCAATTTCATCACTTTCCCCTTTATATCTTCTTTCAGTGGCTGTCATGTACAAGCGTTTTTTTATAGATATATTTTCATTGAAAAGTAAGTGGCTGAATAAACTATCGTTTAAACCAACTGTTTTATGTGCTTCATCCATGATGCCTAAATCATAAGTAATGTTGGCATTTTTTGAAGATTCTGCAATGATTTTTCCACTTTGGTATGTTGTAAAAACTATTGTTGTGGCATGTTTTGGATTCGCTAGCCAATTTACAATATAATCAATATCTGTAGAAACATCTATTCCTAAATCTTTTGTACTTGCTGTAAAAATATCATCATCTATTTTAGATACTGTATCATCACTACAAACTGCAATCCAATTTATATCAATACTATTGGCAACGCTCTCCCTTGTCCAAACTTCTAAAGTTTGTTTGATAAGTGCGAGACTTGGAACTGCAATGAGTATAGTTTGAGACTCTAGCTGTTTAGATATCCAATAAGCTGTGAGACTCTTTCCGCTTCCACATGCCATGATAAGTTTACCGTTATCATTGTTCTCATCTATAAAATGGGTGTAAGCATTTTTTATAGCTCTTTGCTGATGCTCTTTTGGTTGGAATGGAATGAGTTTGATTGTTTTATTTTCTAACAAAGCATTTAATTGAGTAAAAAAATTGTTATCTAAACTACTCCATGTGTTAGCCAGTAAGAAAGTAATACTGTTATCATAAAGTTTTTCAAATTTATAACTTTGACTAATCGCTGTAGAACAGATGAGTTTCTGACTTATGTTTTTGCAAATATTGTTTGATATATCTAAAAATGTTGCTATATCTTCTCGTGTAATTGAACTATTTTCATCTGTTCTATATTTACATTGTATCGCCCAATATTCATCATCTTTTGTTTGAGCAATTAAATCTATTCCTTCATCATTATTTGGAAGATTTAAGTATTCTTGAATTTTAGTTGGAACTTCATTCAAAAGCCATACAGATTTTAATTTTGTTTTATAGATAGGATCAATTAATAAGTAATATTTTGTAATTCGCTCAAAAATATCACCTTTTTCTTTTTTTGTGGATTTATCTAACAATCCTAATTTTAAATCTTGCCAGTTTTCATATGCTTTTATTTTATTTCCAAATAACATTACATCTCCACTATCTATTATCATAAACATTCATAACTTACCGTCCTTAGTGCAAAATAATAACACAATCTAATAGCAAACCCACAAAAATATTTCATTTTGTCATCTTTTCATAACTTAGTCAAATTCTCTCTAAAAATCACCAAAATCTCTATCTGCGTGTCAGAAGATAGAGTATCCTTGATAAACCAGTTTTCTAGTGTTTGGTTAGAGTTCTTCAGTAGGTCTTCCTGATTTTGGAAAGTGTGAGAGTTTGTATGATGTAGCTTTTATCTTTTACTTCGCTATATTCATAAATTATATTTTTCATTTCAGCTTTTTATCGCTTCGTAAAGTTTTTGATTTTCTTCCTGCGTATATCTCTCTATCTTTTCATACAAAGACTCTTTTACACCATAGCTACGCAGTCTCTCTAAGCCGTTGTAGTTGTCGTTTATCGCACCCAAAACATCTTTTATATTTGTTAAAATCTTTATCTTCTTTTCATCTTTTACAGAGCTGTTTTTCTCTATGTAGAGCCTCTTTTTGATGTAAATTCTATATTTGTGCAGCTTCTTTTTATCAAACTTAGGAAGCTTCATTGCAACCAAGTTTTGCGGGTTTTTTTCTTCTGTTTTTTGCTCTGCGCTATTTGTAATTTCTATATTTTTAAGATAATTACGGAGTTTTTTTATCTCTTTTTTTCTGCCACCCTCTTTTGCTTTTGAAGTTATCTCTTCTTGCACTTTTTTTCTATATTTTTTTGGCAAAGACTCAAGATAGTCATCAAAAAAGACATCAATATCTCTGATGCCGTTGCTAAGAGAGATGACTTTTTTTACGCTTCTAGCAAGTGCATCGTCTCTCTCAAGCAGAGAAAATAGCTCTCTACACTTAATACGCAGAGCGTGAACATCGTCGGCACTTTGCAAAGAGTTTTTTGTAAAATGCTCTATAAACTTTTTAAACTCTTGAAGTTTTTTTGCTATTGATTTCTTCTCCATAAATCAGCTCTCACTCTTTTTGGGATAGTCAAATGATAGCAGTTTTGCATTTTTGTGCTCAATATTCGCCCATTTATCGCACTCAAACGCTATCTCAACAATTCCGCATGTAGGAATATTTTGGCTAAAGTTTACATAATATTCCGCCAACGCATTTAAAGATGGGTTATGTCCTATCAAAAAAACTATACCCTTTTTATTGTCAATTTCTTTTATGATTTTACGAAGTTCATCCACGCTTGATTCATAGATATTTTCATCAAACAGCACCTTTTTTTCGTAGCCAATCTCTTTTGCAATCATCTCCGCCGTGCTTTTTGCTCTTTTTGCAGGGCTTGAGATGATGATGTCAGGCATTACGCCCTTTTCTTTGAGACGCTCACCCATCATAGGAGCATTTGACTTGCCTCTTTTGTTAAGCGGTCTCTCAAAGTCATTTAGCGTCTCATCGCTCCAGCTCGATTTTGCATGTCTGATAATGTATAGTTTTTTCATCTCTCATCCCATCGGGTACATAATCTCTTGCTGTACCGCCATTATCTCACTCATCGTCTCATCCGACAAAATGACATCAAAAGCTGCAAATGACTCATCAAGCTGCTCCGCACTTCTAGCTCCCACTATGGTTGAAGCGACAAAATCAAACTGCTTTGAGTAGGCTACCGCCAAAGTTACAGGCGAAATTTCAAGTTTTTTTGCAATACCAACATATCGTGCAGTTGCTCGCAATGATTTTTCATTTACAAACCTTGCGGCTTGAGAGTTTAAGCGCACGCTTTTGCTTGATACATAGTCCGAATAGCGCGCATTCTCAGGGTAAAATTCGCCGTTATACTTTCCGCTCAACACTCCGCCAGCAAGCGGAGAGTACGCAAGAAGCGATATCTGCTCTCTTTTACACACATGTGCAAGCTCATCCAAAAATCGCGGATTGTTGAGTGAAAAGTTGTTTTGTATGGATTCAAATCTGGCAATCCCCAACCGTTTTGAGGTCTCATTTGCTTTTGTAAGCCCGTAAGCGGTGTCATTTGAAGTTCCGATGTACCTTACTTTGCCCTCTTTTGTCAGCTCATCAAACGCCATTAGCGACTCCTCAATGGGTACGACGGAGTCAGGCCAGTGCATCTGATATAGGTCGATGTAGTCGCTCTGAAGTCGCTTCAAACTCCCCTCAATTGCACATTTAATATGAAACTTGTCAATGGCGGTATAGCCGTGACGGATGGGCGGAACAAACCAACCGTTTGCCGCACCTGCTACCTTTGAAGCTAATATGATGCTATCTCTTGGTTTTGTCTTTAGCCATTTTCCGATTATCGTCTCGGTTATGCCTGCATCTTCAACCCTCGGCGGTACTGGGTAGAGTTCTGCGGTGTCAAAAAAGTTAATCCCTCTCTCATACGCCTTATCCATAATTTTAAAAGCCTCAGCCTCACTGCTCCACGAGCCAAAACCCATAGTTCCCAAGCAAATCGGAGTAACTCTAAGTCCTGTTTTTCCTATGTATCTGTATTGCATATTACCTCTTTAACCCTCTAAAATACTACCCTTCATAACACTCTAAATCTTTTAGATTTATAAAAAATCTCATCTCATCTTCTCTAAGCACCCTTATCATATTTGTACTGCCTCTAACTCCTGCAGGGTCGCCCGCCGTCAATATATAGCTTTTTTGTAAATCTATAAGGTTTCTCTTCACTCCATCTTGTAGCAGCTGGTTTAACATCTGCCCGATTGAGCCTTTATTTACCAAAAATGCAGGAATTACTCCCCAAACAATAGTAAGCAATCTCGCGACCTTCTCTGCATGAACAACGGCATAAATAGTTTGATTTGGTCTGTATCTTGCTATTTTTTTGGCGCTGTCGCCCGAGTTTGTCATAGTAATAATTCCATCTGTTTTTAAATGACTTGACAGTCTTGCAGCCGAGTAGTTTATGCTGTCAGTTGAGTCGTGCATTGCAAAATCTACAAATTTATAATATGGATAAGTTGACCTCTCCGTCGCCCTAATGGTTTCCATCATAATCGTCACAGCTTCTACCGGATATTTTCCAACAGTTGTCTCTTCGGAGAGCATTACGGCATCGGTTCCGTCAAGTATGGCATTTGCCACATCGCTTATCTCCGCCCTTGTTGCACTCTTGGAGTTTGTTACGGAGAGAAGCATCTGCGTAGCGGTAATTACGGGCTTGCTCATCTCATTTGCTTTTTGGATAATCATCTTTTGAACCTGAGGCACTTCATAGTAAGGAATCTCTATCCCCAAATCACCTCTTGCTACCATTATTCCGTCACTCGCTTCTATGATTTCATCAATATTTTCAACAGCATCAAACTTCTCTATCTTTGCAAAAATCTGCACATCTCCGCCAAAAGAGCTTACAATCTCTCTGGCTTTTTCAATATCCCCAGCATGCTGTACAAACGATATCGCCATAAAATCGACATCGTTTTTTACACCCCACTCCATATCTTTAATATCTTTTGGCGTAAGTACATCAAGACCGAGTTTTGTATTTGGAAAATTCACCCCTTTAAAAGAGGACAATATACCGCTGCTAAGAGCCTCTACTACTACTCTGTCATCTCTGATTTCTACAATTTTTGTCTTTATCTGCCCGTCACAAAAGAAGATATAGCTCTCCATCTGAAGATTTTGTAAGATTTTTGGCTCACAAATGCTTACAACATAGCTATTGTTTTGGCTTTTATACCCGACAACTTTACTTTTTAATATCTCTATCTTATCACCGTGAATAATCTCAAAAGCGTCCTCCAAATCCCCTACTCTTATCTTTGGACCGCTAATATCTTGCAAAACTCCAATAAACAAGCCTGTTTGTTTACTCGCTTCTCTTATCCTTTGCAATACACTTAAATGATACTCGTGCGTACCATGAGAAAAGTTTAATCTAAAGACATTTACTCCTGCTCTTATCAACTCTATGATTTTTTCCAAGCTGTCTGATGAGGGTCCGACGGTTGCTACTATTTTTGTTCTTTTTTTCATTATCTTTGCTACTCCATGCTAAAATTAAAACTAAATTTTAAATTTTTTGTAAAATTTCTCAAAAACATCAAAGAGAGATGCTGAGTCGTATAGTCAACTCCCGACTCGCTTTGACTTACAGTGTAATTTTTACAGATAAATATCTGAACCTCATTTTCAAAATCAAACTTTATGGTTTTTTCCAAGTATGGGTCAAAGATAGTCAAAATCTTTGTAGAGAGTGTCATATCCTCTGCCAAAAATATATCGTTAATCTTCAGTTTATCATACATCGCAAAATGCAAATTCCACTCATTTGCATAGACTAAACTCTCTTCTATATCGCTTTTTATCTCAATCTCACATAAGAGCCTGTTTTTATCTAACATGTAGCTTTTTGTTATCTTTGCGTTAGTGTCTAAAATCTTGCCACTGCATTTAAATAGCAATCTCTTTTTATCTACACATTCATATAGCGAGTGGACAAAAGTTCCATACTCAACAAACATATTTGACTTAAAATTCTCTATATTTAAAGAGTTATCGCTTATATGGTCAAGATTGGAGTACTTTTGATATCTGTCTATATATATCCGCTTGTCATCTTCAACTTTTAAAATATTGTGGTGAATTGTTTTTATCTGCGTATCATCCTGCTCCAAATATTCGCTCTGTTGCTGATGATGATATTTTTCAGGTTTTCTTGTGAGCGTATTTAAGAGATTAAAATTTTTCTCTCTAATATCAAGCTCAACGATGCTTGCTCCATAATTGGGTTTGATTATACATAAAAGCTCACTACTGCTTAGTTTATACTCATCATGCCCGTCAAAATCTATATCTACTATCTCTAACTCATTGCTTTTTAAAAGATTTTCACACTCTATAATATACTTATATGCAGTATCCCTAAGATTTGGCAGATATATACCGCCAAAGACTCCGTGCCACAGTACATCATTACACTCTGCCCTATACAAACAGTCTAAATAGTGCTCATTTTCTATCTGTTTTTTTGAAAGTTCCAGCACTCTTTTGTGTATCCAGTTGCTTTGCGGATATTTAATAAAAAAGTTTTTCCATATTCCGCCCTGCAAAGGGTGCTCATAATCAAGGGCAGACCACTCACCCATCTCTTCATAGGAGACGCTCGGCAGATAGACAAGCCCCAAAGCCCTGTTCGCTTTAAAAAACTCTCTGTATGTTTGCGTCTCAATTATGGTGCTTGTAGTGCAAAGCTCAAAAAAGTTCTTTAGCCATCCGTTTGTATAGCATAAATCATAAGTCTGCGGCCATACGCCAAACTTCTCTCCGTCATCAAATATAATGGCGGCGTTATCTCCCTCTTCTGCCGTAGCGATTGAGAGAAGCTGATTTTCAATATGGTTAACATCATTAAAGGGAATGGAGTATCTTAAAGCCTTGCTTATCGGGAAGATTGCTATTTTTTGAGAGTTGTTTTCTGTCAAATAGTACCCTTGATGATTTTTCACAGTACCGTTTGCTATGAGGTGATAATCATCTACGATTACATATTTGATGCCGCATAAAATCAAATCAGATATTATCGAATCATCCCAAACTCTCTCGGTAAGCCATAGTCCCGTCGGCGTTTGGTTGAAATTATCTTCTATAAATCGATTTAACTTTTGGATTTGAGAGATTCTGTCGCAGGAGGGTATAGAAGCTAAAATCGGCTCATAAAAACCGCCGCTGAAAAATTCTATCTGATTTGAGAGATTCTGCATAAGGGTAAAAAGTTCATTATCGTTTTTTTTGATAAACTCTAAAAGCCAGCCGCTAAAATGCACTGAACATTTAAAATCAGGGAACAATCTCAATGTTTGAAAAAACGGTTTATAAGCTCTGGTTATAGCGCTAAAGAGCACTTCATCAAAGTTATCGACCGGCTGATGCGAATGAACACCGAAAAGGAGCTTTGTTTTTTTCATCATATTATCCCTAACATTATTTGGTAATATTACCCTAATCAAGTTACAATACATAAGAAAGCTTATCAAATCAACCAAGAGAGAGTAATACAAAATTATTTACAGGTTAGATAACTTATCTTGTGCCAAAGCTTTATTGCACAAATATTTTATCTTTTTTTTTGTTCTAATTTCTAGAAAAGCAAGGTAGTAAATATGAAAGCAATCGTTCTAGCAGGAGGTTTTGGAACAAGAATCCAACCCCTCACCAGCGCCATTCCCAAACCCATGCTGCCAATTTTAAATGTGCCTATGATGGAACATATTATCACAAAGCTAAGAGATGATTTAGGGGTAAAAGAGATAGCCGTTTTGCTCTATTTTATGCCCGAAGTTATAAAGGAATATTTCAAAAACGGCAAAGATTTCGGGGTAAATATAACCTACTTTTTACCGGATGATGACTATGGAACTGCAGGTGCCCTCGGGTTTGCCAGAGATTTTTTAGATGAAACTTTTATTATAGTCAGCGGAGATTTGGTAACTGATTTTAAATTTAGCCAAATACACAAGTTTCACAAACAAAAAAAATCAAAACTCACTATCGCATTAACCTCCGTAGAAAACCCTTTGCAGTTTGGCGTAGTTATAGCAAATAAAGAAGGAAAAATTGAGAAATTTCTAGAAAAACCCAGCTGGGGAGAAGTTTTTAGCGACACCATAAACACGGGCATCTACATCATTGAGCCTGAAATTTTAGACTTTATACCAAAGGGGGAAAATTATGATTTTGCAAAAGACCTTTTTCCCCGCCTCATGTCAAACAATATCATACTCTGGGGTTTTCATATAGAGGGTTATTGGAGAGATGTCGGAAACCCGCATAGTTATCGCGAGGTGTATCAAGATATATTTGATGGCAAAATAACGCTTCCAATTAAAGGCAAAAAAATAGCATATCCAAAAGGCACTCTTTATCTTGAAAAAGGCGCATCCGTAGACGAAAGCGTTCAGATAAAGGGTATAGTGGCAGTCGGTAAAAATAGTAAAATAGAAGCTTTATGCGAACTAAATAATTGTATCTTTGGCAAAAACTCTACTGTTTGCGAAGGGGCAGAACTGGGCAACAGCATCTTCTGGGATGATTGCACTGTAGGCTCAAAAACAAAGATACAAAACGGCGTTATTTGCAATAATGTACATGTTGATAAAAAAACAAAAGCGAAACACGGTGTCATAATAGCCAAAAACTGCACCATAGGCGAAGGTGTCTCTTTTAAAAAAGATGTTGTTGTGTGGCCTGATAAAACTGTAGATAAAAACTCTGTTATAAGCAACAATATAATTTGGGGAGATAAATATAAAGCTTCAATATTTGAATCAGGCACCGTTGCTGGAAGAGCAAACATAGAGCTATCTTGCGACCTCTCACTCAAGCTGGCTGAATCATTCGGCTCTATCTTGCCCATAGGCTCTAATGTATATCTATCTAGCGATTATCATAAAAGCTCCATAATGCTCAAACGCGCTTTTTTAAGCGGTCTGCTCTCTACAGGAGTAAATGCGGTAGATACTTCAAATATCCCCTCAGTAGTTATGAGATATAACCTCTCTATCCAAGATGAGATAATAGCAGGCGTTCACTTTAGACAATCGGCAAAAAATCAGGAAGATACCGAAATTTTATTTTATACGGATGAAGGTCTATTTATTGATGCAAATTTGTCAAAAAATATAGAGAAAATATTTTTCAGGGAGAATTTTAGAAGGGTAAGGTCAAATCAAATCGGTGAGATAGATGAAGACTTTGAGACAAGCAAAAGGTATGTGGCTGCTATCAAAGAGAAGATGGACACCAATCTATTTAAAAACAGAGATATAAAAATAGTAACTAACTTGATGTTTGGTTCAACCTCAAAAATTTATCCGGATATTTTAAATAGCCTAAATATAGAATCAATTCTTTTAAATGCCTACAAAGATGACAAACAGCTGCAAAAACTTCCATCGGTTATCGAAAAAGCACATTGTGAAGTAAGCAAGATTGTAAAATCATTAGAGTTTGACTGCGGTATTTTAATATATCCAAACGGGCATAAACTACAATTTATAAGCGACAAGGGAGTTCTTGTAAAAGATTATATGGCTCTGCTTGTGCTGCTTAATCTGCTTGATTTTAACAACAATCATGTTAAAAAAATCTTCCTGCCTGCTTGGGCACCGGATTTTATAAAATATAAACATCTTGAAATTACAAGAGGCAAAGTTTGCGGCTTAAAAGCAAAAGAGCTAAAAGAGTATAATCTTATAGCAAATACTGATGGATACTTTGCATTTAGCGAATTTTCACTAAATACGGATGCGGTTTTTTCAAGTTTTAAATTTTTGGAACTTTTGATAAAAAACAAGAAAACTCTCAGCGATATTGTAAACTCTATACCAAACTTTGCTTATAGAGGCGAAAATATAGCATGTCCAAGTGCCCTCAAAGGCAAGATGATGAGAAAATTTTTAGAAGATTCCAAAGGCAAAAAAAATTCTCAAACTGACGGCGTTAAAATATGGGTTAGCAAAAACGAGTGGATTTTAATGGTTCCTGATGAGCACAAAGAGTTTCTAAATATCTACATTCAAGCAAAAGACGATAAAGGCGCAGAGAAAATTTTCGACGAATACAAAATAAAAATTGATTTATGGATTAATGAATAGATGGTTTACTTAAATTTTATCTGGCACATGCATCAGCCATACTACAGAGACAACCTATCGGGCAAAACAAAGATGCCATGGGTATTTTTACATGCTATTAAAGATTACTACGATATGCCTTACATGTTAAGTTTATACCCTAATATAAAAGCGACATTCAACCTGGTACCCTCTTTGATAGAACAGATAAACCACTATGTTGACGGCAACGCCAACGATGAACTTTTAGAGATTTTATTACAAGATACTGCCACGCTAAATGATGCCGAGCTAGATATATTAAACAGCTATCTTTTTGTTTCAAATGAAAAAAATATGATTAATCCGCTTTGGAAGTACAAAGAGTTATATGCAAAATTTAAAAGTTCGCAAAAGGGAGTAAAAGCATTTGATAAAAATGAAATAAAAGATGCTCAAGTTCTCTTTTTGCTCTCTTGGTGCGGCAACTATTTAAAGAAAAATAATAAAACGGTAATAAAGTTAATATCTCAAGGAGCGAACTATTCTCATGAGCAAAAAACTGGATTGATCCATGAACTTATAAATTTTCTGCCGGAGATTTTAAAACTTTATAAACAACTTTCCTCAATTGGACAGGTTGAACTCTCAACCTCACCCTATTACCACCCTATTCTTCCACTGCTCCTAGATATAAACAGCGCAAAAGATGCCAACATCGATGTAGAGCTGCCAATGATTCCAAACGATTCATTCAAAGAGTTTAGCGAATCACAAATCACAAGAGCGATAGATTTTTTTGAACAAACTTTCGGAACAAAACCAAACGGCTTTTGGCCATCCGAGGGTGCCCTATGCGAAAAAGCAGTTGAACTTATTGCGAAGTACGATATTGCTTGGATTGCAACGGACGAAGAGGTTTTATATAAAAGTATCAAAAACCATACAAAAGAGAAACTTTATAACTTCTACTACCACGAAACATATAAAACTTTTTTGTTTTTTAGAGATAAACATATAAGCGACTTAATAGGATTTGAATACTCTAAGCTTCATCCTAAGATTGCTGCGATTGACTTTATAGACAAGATTAAAAAGATTCAATCCTACAGCAGCAGAGACTATCTTGTATCAATTATTTTAGACGGCGAAAATGCTTGGGAGTTTTATCCAAACAACGGTGAAGATTTTTTTGCCGAACTATATAAAAACTTAGAAGAAAACAGCTCACTCGTACAAACTATCCTGCCAAGCGAAGCCGTAAATTTAAACATAGAAAAACTTTCTCTTCAAGAGTTACAAGCCGGCAGCTGGATAGATGCAAATTTTGATATCTGGATAGGAAAACCTCAAAAAAACAGAGCATGGGAACTTCTTGCCTCTACAAAAGAGGATTTTATAAAAAACAGCGCCTCGCTAGATGAGAAAACAAATCAAAAAATCTTAAATGAATTTGCCATTGCTCTTGGAAGCGACTGGTTTTGGTGGTATGATGACGACCACTTTACAACTCTGAAACCTTTTTTCGACAACCTATTTAGATTGCATTTGCAAAATATATATACATTAATGGGACTCAATACTCCTCAAATCATCATTCACCCGATAGTGCCCAAAAACGAGATAGTATTGGCAAAATACAGTGCTATGCACAAATCCAGTGAGGTAAAATATAAAGAGTCTGAATTTAGATACTGTAAACTGACTAAAAGATGGGTGCTCTTTGCGCCAAAGAGATCAGACAGACCAAACAATTTTATAAAAAAACGTATTCAGATGGATGAGTGCGTCTGTCCGTTTGACGCAGGAAATGAGCATTTTACTCCAAAAGAGATTTGCAGAATCCCAGATGAAAAAAATTGGAGAACA
This sequence comes from Sulfurimonadaceae bacterium, assembly GCA_942493175.1. Lineage (GTDB taxonomy): Bacteria > Campylobacterota > Campylobacteria > Campylobacterales > Sulfurimonadaceae > Sulfurimonas. Next base: position 959,226 of record OW818672.1, on the reverse strand, counting down.
AGGGTTGTCCCAAATCTTTATAATGTTTTGTCGATTGATATAGAACCTGAGGGTAAAAAAGATGACTATTTTGATATTTTCAGCGGGTTTGGAGCGCATGAAGTTATTATAGAAACACCAAAACATGAACTTGAAATGTTTGATTACTCTTTAAATGAATTTATCGACTATCTGCAAATTTCAAAAGATAGAGTTGTAAATTTAAACCTTGATGTCCGCCTAGCCTACTCATCTCTATTTAAAAACCATGGGCAACTAGCGGGCGCATCGCTCAGCCATAGCCATTCGCAAATAATATCACTGCCGTTTGTGCCGACAGATGTGGCTGATGAAATAGAGTACAAAAAGGAGTACTATAAAAAATATAAACGAGCCATTTTAGATGACTTGGTATATGAAGAAAAACAGTATGAGCAAAATCTTATTTTCGAGAATGAATCGTTTGTTTGTTATGCGCCCTACGCATCAAGATTTCCGTATGAGGTAAAAATAGTAGCCAAAGATGGATATGCTTCTATGGCGGAGTTTGATGAAAAGACTTTGGTAAATTTGGCCGCATCTTTAGAGTTGATTTTCAAAAAGTATAAGAATGTATTGGATTACTTTTCATTTAATATGATTTTTAAAAATCATCCATACGAGGGGTATAGCAGTGAGTCAAAGGATTATTTTAGATTTTATATAAATATTTTTCCAAGATTAAACGGAATTGCAGGTTTTGAGCTTGATTCAAATGTACATCTAAACAGTATCTTGCCAAATATCGTGGCAAATGAACTAAGAAATGTTTAAAAAGGAGTTTTTATGAATATTTTGTTTGCTTCAAGTGAGATTTTTCCATATGCAAAAAGCGGCGGACTTGCAGATGTAGCACACAGTCTGCCCAATGAGCTGAGAAAAGTTGCAAAAGTTTATACCGTCATGCCGCTCTACTCATCGGTTGATAGAAAAAAATATAATATAGAGTACTCTGATTTTTCATTTGATATTTGGCTAAATGGTACAAAGCACCAGATAGATTTATACAGACAATCCAAAAACAGCTTTGAGCTTTTTTTGTACAACCCAATTTTATGCGACAGAGAGAGCCTGTATAACGACAGTTTTGGAGATTTTGGGGATAACCAGTTGAGATTTGGTCTTTTTTCCTATGCAATCATTGAAACGATGTTAAGGCTTGAACTAAAAATAGACGCCATACATCTAAATGATTGGCAAAGTGCTCTTGTGGCGTTGCTGGCAAAAACAAAATATCATCTTACGCAAAAAATAGTTTTTACCATCCATAACCTAGCCTATCAGGGGATATTTCACAAAAGCGCGGTAAACGAACTAGACCTTGAGTGGGATAACTGTTTTAAGAGTGACAGGTTTGAGTACTTTGATCAGGTAAACTTCCTAAAAGCAGGGATATTTTACAGTGATGTCATCACAACGGTAAGCCCGACCTATGCCCTAGAGATTCAAACTCCATCTTTTGGGCATACTTTAGAGAGTATGCTTATTACCCACAGCCATAAATTAAAAGGGATAATAAACGGCATAAGCTATGAGGTGTTTAATCCCTCAAGTGATAAAAATATTTATAAACATTTTGACAAACAGAACTACCATTTAAAACTCAAAAATAAAATAAAGCTTTGCAGAGAGATAAACCTGAGAGAGGCGCATCATCCGCTTTTTATCTTCATAGGCAGGTTTGCAGATCAAAAGGGCATGGATTTGATTTTGCAAAGTATGCATCTTCTAAAAGATTTTGAGATAAATGTTGCTATTTTAGGAAGCGGAGACAGGTATTACAACGGTGTCTTTACAAAACTGATAGATAAATATCCAAATATTCATATAAGAGTCGGATATGATGAGAGTTTTGCGAGAAAACTTTATGCGAGTGCCGACTTCTTGCTTATGCCCTCTATATTTGAGCCCTGCGGATTAAATCAGATGATTATGATGAGATACGGAGGAGTACCGATTGTGGCTAAAACAGGAGGACTTAAAGACACCGTAGTTGACTTTAGCGACTCCTCGCATCATAATAAAAAGATAGGGGTAGGAGTTACTTTTGAAGAGTACAATCTATTTTGGTATATGCATGCCATCACAAAGGCTATCTCTCTGCACTCAAATCAAAAAAAATATATCAAATTTGCAAAACACAATATGAGCGTAGACAACTCTTGGAAACACTCTGCCAAAGAGTATTTGAGGATTTACAGATGAATCTATACATAGATTTCGGCGGAACACATTTTAGATACTGCTTTGACGATGGCGAACTCTTGACTCTAAAGAGTGATGAGATAGAGCTGATAGAGTTTTTGGAGTCACAAATAGATTTGCAAAAAAATATCAAAAAAATATTTATCTCTTTTGCGGGGCAGGTAAAAAACAGCGCAATATTATCAGCTCCAAACATAAAGATACAAAATGTTGATTTAGGGCAATATTTTTACAATAACTACAATGTTGAAGTTTTTTTAGAAAACGACCTTAATTGTGCCGCTGTTTACGAGTACTCAAAATACAAAAATGCAGGAGTTTTAGCACTTTTTTATATTGGCACAGGATTTGGAAGCGCTTTTGTGATTGACGGCAAAATATTAAGAGGCAAGGATAACATAGCCGCTGAGATAGGTCATATCCCATTTAGAAAAAAAAGTTTTAAATGCGGCTGCGGCAGAGATGATTGCTTAGAATTAAGCGTAAGCGGCAAAGTTTTCAAAGAGAATAGCTTTGAGAATTCAGATAAAGAGACAAAAAAAGAGTTTTTAGAGGGATTGGCGTTTGCCTTTCACGCCGTGCTTAACTTATTTGATCCTGATGTTTTTGTCTTAGGCGGAGGCGTCGTAAAAAACAACCCGTTTATCTTAGATTTTTTAAAAGAGGAGTACAATAACAGCTCTTTCAAAGCAATTAGAAGTAATTTGAAGATATCTATTTCAGATGTTGACAATGCCAATATAGAAGGTCTTAAAATATTATCCAAAGGTTAGAGATGTCAAATTTTATACCATACAATATAAGCGAAAAATACAGCACAAGCGTAGCATACTTCTCAATGGAGTTTGCTATACATCAAGCACTTAAGCTTTATGGCGGAGGACTTGGATTTTTAGCAGGTTCACATATGAGAAGCGCTTATGACTTAGGGCAAAACATGATAGGTGTAGGCATCCTTTGGAGTTATGGATACTATGATCAAGATAGAGACAAAGACAGGAATCTAAAAGTAGAGTTTAGAAGAAAAAAATACTATTTTCTTAAAGATTTAGGCATAAGTGTTGATGTAGTTGTAAACTCTAGAACAGTTAAAGTAAAACCTTTTTTGCTTGAGAGCAAAATATTTAATACCGCCCCGATTATACTGCTCTCAACAGATATAGAAGAGAATGACTACCTAAGCAAAACAATAACGCATAAACTTTATGATGCAAATGAAGAGACAAGAATAGCCCAAGAGATAGTTTTGGGTATAGGCGGGGCAAAAGTGCTTGAAGCACTTCATATAAAGCCAAAAATCTACCATATAAACGAGGGACATGCTCTCCCTCTGGCATTTGAACTATATAAAAAATGTAAAACTATCGAGAGCCTAAGAGAAAAAATTGTCTTTACTACTCACACTCCTGAACCTGCCGGAAACGAGGAGCATAGTTTGGCTCTACTTTACAAACTGGGATTTTTTTCAGAGTTGACGCTGGATGAAATTGAACAGTTTACAGAAAATAAAAGCGATATTTTCAGTCTGACGGTCGGCGCCTTAAAATCAGCAAAAATTACAAACGGGGTATCGCGGCTTCATGCAAGTGTTGCAAACAAAATGTGGTCACATGTAAATAAAAGCTCTGAAATCATACACATTACAAATGCTCAAAATAGAAGATACTGGGCAGATAAAGAGCTTTTAAAAGCGCTTGACGAACATGAAGATTATGAGCTTAAAGCTAGAAAAAAACATCTAAAAAAACTCCTTTTTGATGAGGTGGCAAATCAAACAGGAAAGATGTTTGACCCAAATATTTTAACTATTGTATGGGCGAGAAGGTTTGCAGAGTACAAGCGCCCAGGACTTTTAAAATATGATTTTGAAAAATTTTTAGAGCTTGTCAACAGAGAAGATATGCCCATTCAGATAATCTGGGCTGGAAAACCTTATCCATTTGATACGGGCGCCATAACTATCTTCAACGAAATAAACTATATAAGCAACAATCTAAAAAATGTAGCGGTTTTAATAGGCTATGAACTCAACCTGTCTTTAATGCTCAAAAAAGGAGCGGATATCTGGCTAAACACCCCTAGGATAACAAAAGAGGCGAGCGGAACGAGCGGTATGAGTGCGGCGATGAACGGTGCTATTAACCTATCTACGCTTGACGGATGGCATCCTGAATTTGAAAAAAACGGTGTTAACTGCTTCACAATCCCAGCTGTTGACCCAAGTTTGGCAAATGAAGAGCAAGATGTCATTGATAATAAAAATCTAATGGATATTTTATTTAATGAAATCATTCCTATGTATTACGGCAATAGTGAAAAATGGATATCTATTATGAAGAACTCTATGACGGATACCATAAATGCGTTTGATTCGGGTAGAATGGCTCATGAATACTATAGCAGCATGTACGATGCAAAATAGATAAAATTTATAAAAAGGGTAGAAAATGAATCTTAGAAATAAATTAATCTTAATGGCTGTAAATCCAAACAGCTCCTTTTTGTACTGGGAGATTACCGATAAAACAGTTGAAAAATTTAAAGCTGACCCGAAAAATATAGAACTTTTATTTAAACTCTTTGACGAAAAGCATAATGAAATTTTAGAGTTTGACTCCAATTTTGTGCTAAGCGACTACTATATAAATCACGAAAACAATCACAAAGCTATATATGCAAAACTATTTTTAAAAGTTGGCGGCAAGCTTGAATACATTTTAAGCTCAAACATTGTCAAAGCATTGGATAAAAGCATAAAGTCCTCCAAAAACTCAAGCCTAATAGATGACGGCATAAGTGAGAATCTAATCTATACTTCAACCATATTAGGAGGCAGATAGATGATAAAAGGATACTGGATACCCGTTCTTCACTCACACCTTCCGTTTGTAAAGCATCCCCAACATGAGAACTTTCTGGAAGAGAGCTGGCTGTTTGAGGCTATAACAGAGTGTTATATACCGCTTTTGCAGAGACTAAAAAAACTTGAAGATGAAAATATAGAGTTTGCCCTGACTATCTCCGTAACTCCGCCTCTATCGGAGATGCTTGATGATGAACATCTTATGCAAAAGTATGAAAACTATCTAAAAACTCTTATAGAACTTGGAGAAAAAGAGCTCATAAGAACAGAGGGCAGCGACTACTACAATGTAGCAAAGTTTTATCTTGATTTTTTTAGACAGACGAAAGAGTTTTTTGAGGGATTTTTAAACAAAAATATTTTAAACGGATATAGATACTTCTATGACAAAAATTCAGTCGAGATTATTACCTGCGGCGCTACACACGGCTTCTTGCCGCTCTTATCCGTAAATGAACAGGCAGTAAGGGCACAGATAAAAGTTGCGGTTGAGTCTCACAAAAAGCATTTCAACAAAGCTCCAAAAGGAATCTGGCTCCCTGAGTGTGCCTACTATGATTCTCTTGATGCCATACTAAAAGAGTGCGGCATAGAGTTTTTTATTTTGGACGCTCACGGCTTAGTTTATGCAAACCCTAGCCCAAAAAACGGTGTTTATGCACCTATTGTTACGCCAAACAGTGTAGCTGTATTTGCAAGAGACAATGAATCATCCAAGCAAGTTTGGAGCTCAAAAGATGGTTATCCGGGAGATTTTTGCTATCGTGATTTTTATAGAGATATCGGTTATGATTTGGACTTTGAATATATAAAAGAGTACATCAACCCTGATGGCGTGAGGGTCTTTACGGGCTTTAAGTATTATAAAATTACAGGTAACAGCGACTACAAGGAGATTTACGACCCGTCTGCCGCGTCACAAAAAACCCTTGAACATGCTCAGAATTTTCACTTTAATAGAGAAAAACAGATTAGTCATATAGCGCATATGACGGACAGACTCCCTGTCATTGTCTCTCCTTATGATGCGGAACTATTTGGGCACTGGTGGTTTGAGGGTCCAGATTTTTTATACAATATATTTAAAAAGATTGCAAAAAACAAAGTTATCAAAGCAATCACCCCTGCTCAATACATTAACATGTACCCGCAAAATCAAGAAGCAACTCCTCACTCCTCGTCATGGGGAGACAAAGGCTATTTTGATGTATGGCTGAATCACTCAAACGACTGGATATATAGACATCTTCATGAGATGGCAGATACAATGAGCGAATATGCAAAAAGATACTCTCATAGCGCAAACGAGCAGCAAAATAGAGTTCTAAATCAAATGGCAAGAGAGCTGCTTCTTGCTCAAAGCAGCGATTGGGCTTTTTTGATGAGTACCAAAACTGCCGCGGAGTACAGCACCGCCAGAACAAATGAGCATATCCATAACTTTTTTAAACTCGCAGATATGCTGGAGAACAAATATTTTGACGAGGAGTTCTTCAGCTTAGTAAGTGAAAAAAATTCTATATTTAACTTTTTGGATTTTAGAGTTTACTCCGCCAATTTTTGATTAAGCAATAGATTCTTTTTTTTGTTCAAAAATATATTTAGCTAGAAAATTGCTATAATTTCCAAAAATTTATAAGCTTTAGGAATCAATCATCAATGGAATTTACTTTAGAAGCCACTTCAAAAAACGCTCGTGCATGTACAATTAAAACAGCTCACTCGATTATAAAAACTCCTGTTTTTATGCCTGTTGGAACGCTTGGAAGTGTCAAAGCACTCGACATGGAAGATGTGCTAAACCTGCTTGGTGCCGAGATAATTCTTGCAAATACTTACCACATGTACCTTCGTCCCGGTGATGAGACGGTTGCCAAAATGGGCAAACTCCACGGCTTTACAACATATCCTAAAAGCTTCTTGACAGACAGTGGAGGTTTTCAGGCATTTAGCTTAAGCAGTATCTCTAAACCATCGCAAAACGGCATAGAGTTTAGAAGTCACATTGACGGAAGCAAGCACTTTTTCACGCCGAAAAAAGTTATAGATATTCAGCACAATCTTGGGTCTGACATCATGATGATTTTGGACGATTTAGTCGCACTTCCCGCAACTCAGGAGCGCATCGCTCTAAGCATCGAGAGAACTACCGCATGGGCAAAAGAGTCAATCGAGTACTTCAGAGCAAAACAAAAAGAGGGTGTCGGTGTAGAGCAAAACATCTTTGCAATCATCCAAGGCGGAACGGACAAAGCGTTTAGAACAAAGAGTGCAAACGAGCTTTGCGCTCTTGATTTTGACGGTTTTGCCATCGGCGGTCTATCGGTCGGAGAATTAAATGAAGAGATGTACAATACGGTTGAACACACTGTGCAGTATATGCCTAAAGATAAACCAAGGTATCTGATGGGTGTCGGAACGCCTGAAGATTTAATAGAAAACATAGAGCGCGGCATAGATATGTTTGACTGTGTTATGCCGACACGCAATGCAAGAAACGGAACACTCTTTACATCTTTTGGAAGAATAAATATAAAAGGCGCAAAGTTTAAAGAGGATGCTTTGCCCGTTGATAGCGAATGTGAATGTCTTACATGTAAAAGATACTCCAGAGCATATCTGAACCATCTCTTTCGCGCAGGAGAGATATCATACTTCAGACTTGCAACCATCCATAACCTCCACTACTACCTCAACCTTATGAAAAAGGCCAGAGAGGCTATTTTAGAAGACAGATACGCGGAGTTTAAAGCAGATTTCTATGCAAAGAGAAGCTAGAAAATAGCTTTTGCACAACCTGCTCTATAAAAATTTGACTTAGCAAAATAAATATTGTTTATGTTATTTTCTATAGTCCAGAAAAGGACTATAGTTTAGTAGGAACTTTACGATAAAACATCCAATATGTCGATGGTAATATCAGCAGAGTTAAGATTGTGGAACTGATAATTCCTCCTGCAACTACGACGGCAAGAGGATAGTGGATTTCGCTTCCGACACCTGTGGCAAAAAGCAAAGGCAAGATTCCAAGTAATGCGGTAGAAGCAGTCATGAGTACCGGTCGCAATCGTAAAAGAGTTGCATTTTTGACTACCTCTTTTAGATCTACATCTGGAAATTTTGTTCGCATTTCATCAATAAAACTCACAAGAACGATTCCGTTAAGAACCGCAATCGCAAAGATGGCGATAAATCCGACAATTGCAGAAACAGATAGATATACGCCGCTGATCAATAGTGCGGCAACGGCACCTATTAATCCAAATGGAACATTAAGTAAAATAAGCCCTGCTTTTGAGAGCGAATTAAAAGCCATATATAGAAGCAATATTATTAATAGCAGCGTAATAGGGATAATAATAAGCAGCTTTTGCGTTGCCTCTTGCATATTTTTGAAATCTCCTGCCCACCCTAGATAATAACCATCAGGCATATTGATGTTTTTGCTTATAAGTGAATCCGCCTCTTTTACAAATGAGGCGATATCACGCCCCTCAACATCGATGGATAGCACCATATAACGGCTCATATTTTCACGCTTGATAAATGAAGAACCTTGGATTGTATCGATATGACAAACTTGCTCAAGTGTAACGATTTGTTCATTATGTGAGCGTATCGGAATATTTTTTATTGTTTCGATGTCAATTTTCGCATCTTTGATTTTTGGTACTATACCATAGCGGCGTACACCTTCAATCATATAGGTAACAGGCTCTTCCCCGATGCCGTAACGAATAATCTCCATTACCTCATCTACACCGATGCCATGTCGTGCAAGAGCGGCATAATCAGGTTCAATTTTAATTTGAGCCTGTCCTAGCTGTGATTCAACCTCTATGCCTTGCACCCCGCTTATAGAACCAATACTCTCTTGTATTTCATTTGCAATCGATTGGAGTGTTTTTTGATCTTCACCGTAGATTTTGATTGCAAGTTCGGCTTTTACCCCTTCAAGCAACTCTTCAATACGCATGGCGATTGGCTGAGTCGGTGTAAATTGGACAAATTCAAACTCTTTATCAAGTTCTGTGTCGATTTGTTTGGAAAGAGCTTCATAGTTTTTAATGGTTGGCTTGAGTATTAAAAGCACCTCCATGTAGTTTGCCTGTGCGGTTTCTCCTTTTTCACTTCGTCCAATCATTGATAAAACCGACTCTACCTCATTTCTGTGATGTTTAAGTATGAAGTTTTCTATTTCTTGAGCTGTCTGTGTTGAGCGCGACAAACTGGTACCGGGGATAGAAGTAACACGATACATGATTGACTCTTCGTTTAGTTCCGGCATAAATTCGCGCCCATGCTGAGTTAGCAGTACAATCGAAACTAAAAAGACGATAGATGTTCCCCCAAGCAACATCTTGGCATGAGATAGTGCGAAGTTCAGCATCGGTGTGTATCGTCGTTTAAGTGCGCGCATAACAATATTATCGTGATGAGCCGTTGGCTTTAGCAGATATGTTGCTAAAACAGGTACTAAAATAAGGGCAACCGCAAGCGACCCCAGCATAACAAATGTTATATTAAGCGCCATCGGAACATAGAGCTTTCCAGCTAAACCATCGAGGCTGAGCAGCGGTAAAAAAACAACGGCAATTATTAAAATCGCAAAAGTTACGGGTGTTGAAACCTCTTTGGCTGCCTCTGAAATTACCTCAAAATGTGATAATTCTGGGTGATCATGCAGCTTTCTAAAACTGTTTTCGACTATAACAACGGTTCCGTCTACAATCATTCCCACGGCGATAGCCAGACCGCTTAAACTCATCAAATTGGCACTAAGTCCATAATAATCCATTAGTAAAAAAGCTATTAGCAATGAAACAGGAAGTGAGAGAATAACGATAAATGCCGAGCGCAACTCAAATAAAAATAAGAACAGAACGATTCCTACAAGTATCATCCCGCTAAGTAGCGCCACATCCATTGTATCAACCGCTTTTTTTGTTATCTCTGTACGGTCATATAAAAGTTTAATGCTAGCGCCTTCTGGAAGGGTTGCGTTGATTGTTTTTGTTTTTGCTTTGAGTTGTTCGACAACATCAGCCGCATTGGTCTGAGTGCGCTGTAACACCATCCCCATAACAGCTTCTTTTCCGTCAACCGATACCGCTCCAAACCGTGGCGATGTCCCTTCTTTAACTTCTGCGACATCGTTAATTGTTATCGAATCACCGTTGAGGTGCTTTATTGGGGTATTGCGAATATCATCCAATGAACTGTAAAGTCCTACCCCTCGTATAAGATATTGCTCTTGGTTAAATTCGAGATATTGCCCTCCTGCGGCACTGTTGCTTTTTTGTAAAGCATTAACCACACTATCGTATGTTATATCGAAATCTTGAAGCTTTTGTGTGTCGATGAGTACATCATACTGCTTTTCATGACCTCCCCATCCTGTAACCTCTTCAACCCCTGATACACTTTTATATAGCGGAGCTACGACATACTCTTGAAGTTCTCTCAGTTCACTCAGCGAAAATTTTCCTGTTTTATCTTGAATTTGATACCAAAGTACTTGACCAAGACCGGTGGTATTGGGACCCAGTACAGGTTTTCCCCATCCTTGTGGTATCTCAACACTGCTTAGGCGTTCATTGACCAGCTGGCGAAGAAAATAGATATCCATATCGTCTTCAAAAAAGATGGATACATAGGAGAGTCCAAAAATAGAGTTGGACATAATCATTTTGACACCTGCCATCCCTGAGAGTGCTGATTCAATCGGATAGGTGATTAGTTTTTCTATATCTTCGGCGGAATTACCGGGACTTTCGGTATAAATGACGACCTGCTTTGGTGTAATGTCCGGAAATGCATCGACAGGTATCTCATGATATGATTTTATTCCAAAAGCAATAATTGCCAGAAATGCTACAAGAACTAAAACACGGTATTTAAGAGCAGTATCTATAAGTTTATTTATCATCATAATTTCCTATCAATGCCCATGCTCACCGATAGCTGATTTTAACAGCATCGATTTTACATAATAGCTTTTATCGCTGACATAGCTCTCACCTTCCTCTAGCCCACGAATTGCAATATAATCATCATCTTTGGTGATTATTTCAACTACTCTGGCTTCGTACTGGGGACTCTCTTTATGCTCATCAAGTTCTCCATGTTCTCCATGCTCTTCTTGTTTTGCAGAAATGTTTTTTTGTATTGGAACAAAGACAACCCACTCATTTTGAAAAAAGGTTAGTGCAGATTTTTTCACAGAGAGATAGTTTTTGTCTTTTTGGGTGTAGATAGTTGCACCGACATATTGGTTGAGATAAAGCTCTTGCAAAGAGGGTTCTATAGAAGCCAAAACACTCAAACGCTGAGTTTTTTCATCTATCGACGGCAAAATACGCTCAACCTTCCCGTATATAGGAGTTGATGCGTTATTTTTAATAAGCACCTTTTGCCCATTTTTGACATTCATAGCGTAACGCGGAGGAACATAGCACTCTAAAAAGAAGGCATTTTTATTGATAATAAGCGCTATTGAGGTCTCTTCTTTTATGTATGAACCCAGAGGCTGAATAATCTCAGCAATACGCCCTGAAGCGGTTGCATAAATAAGGTATGCAGAGTTTGGAGTGTTAAGTGATTCCGGTTTTATATTTGATGTTTTAAGAGTGGCTTCTATGCTTTTTATTTGCGAATGCATGGCATCTCGTTCGATTTGTTTTGATGTAAACTCCTGAGTAGAGAGCATCCCACGCTCATACAGCTCTTTATTGGATTGGAAATTTTTATCCAAATATCCGTATTGTGTTTTTAGGGACTGATAATCTATTGCCATTTTTGAAAGTTCGGCTGAGACTATTTTTGCTATTTTGTCTCCTTTTTTGACTCTATCTCCGGCACGAACATAATATGCTTCAATGTATCCGCTCAATGGGGATGTGATGACTTGTTGATCACTGTTTTGCTGGATAATTTTGGCGTTAACATCGATTGTTGCACCAAAAGGGCGAATTTGAGCTCTTTGAGTCGGAATATCAAGCGCTCCAAGCAGTGTCGCTGATAGTAAAAAAAAGGCTCTCAATGTAATTTTATTCATTGTAGTTTCCTTGTGTGTAGTTGTAGTCGATGGTGGTGCGGTTTATCTGTGATTGAAGATTTATTACTTCGCGTTTTGTTGAAAGAAGTCTATTTTTAATCTCATAGAGTTCTAAAATATTGATTGTGGCTATGGCATACGCATCATTGTACATGTTCATTAGCTCCTGTTCGTTTTTTAGATTGGACTGGCGTTTTTGAAGCAGTCTATTTAGGGTGTCCAACTCTTTTTTGAGTGTGGTTGTTTTAGTTTGAAGACGATTTTTATAAGCCTTTAGTGCTAAGGCATTACGGCGTTCTTGTAGTGATAAAATCGATTTTTCTTCACTCTTGTCATTAAAAAAAGGCAAGGCAATTGAGACTCCGGCGCGGTAAATATTTTGATTACCCTCTCTTTCATATTCACCAAACACCTCGATGGATTCAATCGCATATGTATTTAGTTTTGATTCTGATATCGACATAGCATTCTCAGATTCAAGCAGTGCGATATCCGGATTTTCTTTTTCATCATTGATGAGTCTGAATTGATAGTTTGGTTCAATCTTGAGCTCTTCGGTGACTCCTGCAAACGCCAACAAGTCGTAATGGCTTAACGAATGCTCTCTCTCATGTTCAAGAACATTGCTTTGCGCAGTTGCGTAATCGACATCCGCTTGGAGCATCAACGCTTTGGATAACGAACCGCTAAGAAAGCGCTGATTTGATATCTCATTTATTTTTTGAGCTATTTTAAGCTCTTCGTTGGCTAAATCCAGCAGTTTTTGTTTTTGTGAGTACTCTACATATAAAAGAGACATCTCTTTTACAAACTGAGCATGTGTGGCTGAAACATTGACTTTAGCATTTCTCTCTTTAGAAGTTGCGAAATGTTCTTTATCGGCGCTTATGTCCAAAAGGCGGATTGGCTGAGTGATGGCTACACGATATCCGCTTTCGCTTTCAAAGCGGGATGCTTCCATCTCAACCTTTGGGTTTTCATACCGTTTTATGATGTTTCCCTCCAGACGAGATTGTTCAATCGTTAGCCCAGAGGATTGAAGATATGTACTATTTTCAACTGCGTGTGCCAAAAAAGTTTCAAAGTTTTCGGCGTAACTGATACTGTATAGAAGTGTGATGGGTAAAATAAACTTAATCATTTTTTTACCTTCTTGAGAATTGTTCCATCAATTGCATCGAGCTCAATAGTATAGTTTTTGGTATCAATATCATAAAAAAGAGAGTTTCCCTCATGTGTTAATGTATTAGAAATAATCTCTTCACCCGTTTCATTTTTAACTAATTGTGCCGCCTGCTTTTCATCAATTTTATGTAAAGCGTGCATTTTTCTTTTTTTGTCCGCTTTTAAAGCAGGGCGATTGTTTGTGTTGTGAAAAGAGTTATGTTCTTGGACAGTAATATTTGTTGCTTCTGCCTGTAATACGAGCATTATGCTCCATATTAATAGGATAAATTTCATGCGTAATCCTTTGAATAAATACATAGGTATATAATGTCCCTCATAAGGGAATTAATGGTAATGGTTTAGTGTGTAAATAAAAAAGTTAGGCGTTAATTGGAGGGCGGTAAGATGGTAAAATTGAGCCATTTTGATAATGCTCATTAGGATGAATAGGGGGAAGCAACTGACTATTGTCATATATATTGAGAGTGTTTTTCAGAGGAAGAATAAAGCTCATATGAAACATATAGTGTATATCGCAGAGATCTCCACAATCGACAGGTTCCGAAATCTCCTGAACATATTCATTAACACTGCAGTGCTCATTTTGAACTGCCGAGAAGACCGAAGCATGTACTATGAAAAAACTAATCGAGATTAACAATAGCAGTGTCCAGAATTTTCGTATTCGCATAACTTGAAGTGTAACTAACAATAGTAAATAAAAAGCACTGACTTATTAGCCATATAAATTTTTACTGATAAAGAAACGGGCGAGTTTATAATCAAGCCACTCATAATTTACATTTTTATTCCGAATTTTCCAAGAATTAATATCATCAGATAATAAGCAGTTATTGTAAGTATTACTGAAATAGCCATGCTCGGAAAAAAGCTTATTCCTTTTTTTATTAAAATTGGGAACATTATAAACAGTGTCATTGACGGAGGAATCAACCAAATAATTTTGTTTGAAAATTCTACCGCGGCATTGCTGTTGTTTGTATCTAAGTACATCCAAGTCATAGCCAATATTGACACTAACGGAATAGCCGCCAATAAGGCACCGACTAGAGTGCTTCTCTTCGTTATTTCAGATATAAGCACGATTAAAAGCGCTGTAATAATGATTTTTGTAATGTAGTAATACACTATTTCTCCTTAATTGTGCCAGCCAGACAAGAGGCTGACACATTGGCTACTTGCCTGTAAAATACGATAGCTAGAAGATAGCTTTTACTTCGCCGTAAAGCTCCTTGCCGCAGTAGAGCGAGAGTTTTTCGTCCATCGTTACACTCTTCTTTGGGTCAAAAAGCATAGCAGAGGCTCTCTCTCCTGCTTTTATAGCTCCGCGATTCTCTCCTATGGCATCTGATGGATTTTTAACACAAAGCTCCACAAGTTTGCTCATTGAAATCATACCGCTCTTTACAAGTTTTGTGTAGTAAAGGCTCATAGCATTTTTAAGCCCTTCACACCCGTAAGCAGCATCATAAAACGCCACCTCTTTATTTACAGGAGAGCTTGGTTGATGAAGAGTTGTTAAAATGTCTATTTGAGAGTTTTTCAGTGCCTCTTGGAGAAGTTTCATATCATCACTACAAGCCAGAGGCGGGTTTAGTTTTGCAGTAGTGTTAAAATTTTTACAAGCCTCATCAGAGTTTAAAAGATGGTGGATAGATACTTCGCATCTGACATCTACACCCTCTTTTTTTGCTTTGTCTATAAGGTAGATTGAACGAGGCGATGCAACAGCTTTGAAAAGAATTCTTATCTTGAAGTGTCTAGCTATCTCTATCATACGAGAGACATGCAAAACTTCGCTAAGGTCTGGTATGCCGGCAAGTCCAAGTTTTGAACTGACATCGCCATCAAGCATAACACCGCTGCGTATCAATGAGTTATCCTCAGCTTTACAAAAAAGTGTCACTCCGTACATTTGACAATACTGTGCAATTTTAATTGCTACATCATTTTTGGCAATCGTACTCATATATGGCGTAATAGCACCGCGTTTTAATAAAATTGCAATGTTGCTAAGCGTTGCATCCTCTTTTAGAGTGTTTAGCATCAAATCAACTTTGGCACCGCTTAGGTTATGCAGTCCGTTTTGAGCAAATTCCAAGACTATCTCATTGTCTATGGCAGGCGTGCTGTCGGCGTTTAAGACAATATGCCCTATTCCGCCTTTTAACGCTTCATCGGAGATAGCTTTTATATTTTTTGCATTCAGTGCCGAGTCTTGAACTCTTATGTTTGTATCTACCAAAAGCGGCATAAAGTACAAACCTTTTGCATCAATACTCTCGCCATCAACCAAATTTGTGCCTATCTCGGTAACTATGCCATCTTCGATTTTAACATCTACTTCTCGCTCGCCATCAACATCACAAACTATTGCATTTTTTATCAGCATCTCTTCAACCTTTGATATATTGCTAAAATTATAATAGATTAAGGCTTATAAAAAAGATTTCTATTTTAAGCTTTTAGTGATTTTTAGTTATACTATTAAACAACTATTTTATATAAATTACAAAAAGGCTGCTGGTTGAAGAACTCTTTGAATATGATTAAAATTTTCATTATAATTCTTTTTACTTCTATCTATTTAGTGGTTTTCATAATTACAACAAACGATAAGAACTCACGCATAGAGCTACTTTTAAATCAAGAAGTTAACAACCTAACACACAATTATAAAGTGGTAACAGATAGATATAACATTATCTCTGACATTATGAATCATGAAGTTTTAAGTAGTAGTGCTGTTTTAGAACTTTTTTATAAAGCAAAGCACGCAAAGAATGAGCAAGAGCGCAACACTTACCGCACACTCCTTTATAACGAAGTGCAGCCACATTATAAACATTTAAAAGATATTGGTGTAAATTTTCTTTTATTTGCTTTTGAGGACAATAAAACATTTTTAAGAGTACACAATCCAGAGATATTCGGTGATGACCTATCATCAGTTCGCCACTCCTTTGCATATGTAAATAAAACTCAAAAACCAATAAGCGGTTTTGAACAGGGAAAAATATCTCACGGTTTTAGAAACATTTTTCCACTCTTTTATAACGATGAATTTTTAGGAAGTGTGGATATCTCATTTTCATCACAAAGCATGCAGGAAAGTATGGTTTTGTTACATGATACAAGTACTCATTTTATAGTAAAAAAGGATGTTTTTAATTCAGTAAAGTACAAAGAAAAATCTAATGAAAAATATATTCAGAGTATTGAACATGACGATTTTCTCTTCTCAAAGAGTGACAATAGCAATATTGCTTTTCAAAAACTAAAAATAAACGAAGAGTTAAAAGAGCAAATTGCTAAAAATATGAAGCATAACAACTCATTTGCTCTATATTATCATTACCAAGATAACGCTTATATCATCTCTTTTTTACCTATTAAAGATATTAAAAATCAAATGCCGACTGCTTATTTAGTCTCTTATGTAAATAACTTGTACCTTGAGGGAATGCTACATGAGTA
Source organism: Sulfurimonadaceae bacterium (assembly GCA_942493175.1). Taxonomy (GTDB): domain Bacteria; phylum Campylobacterota; class Campylobacteria; order Campylobacterales; family Sulfurimonadaceae; genus Sulfurimonas. The sequence goes on along the minus strand of OW818672.1, from coordinate 942,418 downwards.
TATTTGGATAAATCTTATATTTTTTATTGCTCTTTTTCTACTTTCCATTGTTATATATTTCAATATTAAACAGCGTATTGATTTGGCTAAAACAGTTAAAGAGAGAACAAAAGAGCTAGAAAGAGAGAAAAATAGAGCTCAAAATGCAACAAAAGCAAAGTCACAATTTTTGGCGAATATGTCGCATGAGATTAGAACACCAATAAACGGCGTTATTGGTATTAACTATTTATTACTGCAAACAACATTAACCGACAAGCAGAGAAACTATTTAGAAAAAGTTGATGATTCTGCAAAATCACTGCTTAGAATCATAAATGAAATTTTGGATTTTTCAAAGATTGAAGCAGGTAAATTAACAATTGATAAAACTACTTTTAATCTTAAAAAATGTGTTAGTAGCATTATTGAATCGGTAAAATTTGTGGTTCAAGAAAAAAATATAAGAATTCATCTTAAATATGAACATAACTTAAAAGACTATTTTCATGGAGACAGTTTAAGAATTTCTCAAATATTGACAAATCTTTTAGGCAATGCAATTAAATTTACCAATAACGGTGATATTTATATAACTATCACTAAGGTTGATGATGACAAATTAAGATTTGAGGTTAGAGACACAGGTATTGGTTTAAGTGACGCACAACAAAGAAAACTATTTAAATCATTTTCTCAAGCCGATAACTCCACCACAAGAAAATATGGCGGAACAGGACTTGGTCTTGCAATATCAAAGGAACTTGTAGAACTTATGGGCGGTAAAATTTGGGTTGAGAGCAAAGAGGGAGTCGGCAGCAGTTTTATATTTGAAATAGAGCTCAAAGAAATAACACCTGAATTGTCCAAAACCAATCAAGAGAAAATTGAGTTTGACAAAAACATCTTACATGCAAAAAAAATACTAATCGCAGAAGACAACCATACAAATCAACTCGTACTCTTAGGGCTTTTAGAAGATTATGTTAAAGAGATTGATATTGCAAACAATGGACAAGAAGCCGTTGATATGTTTGAAAAAGGCAAATATGAATTTATCCTAATGGATTTACAGATGCCGGTTATGGACGGCTATGAGGCAACAAAGCTCATCAGAAATATTGATAAAGATATTCCTATTATTGCACTTACTGCTAATGCGATGAAAGAGGAAATTGAAAAAACAGAAGCAGTCGGAATAAATGAACATCTTGTTAAGCCTGTAGATATAGAAAAACTTTTTACCACTTTGAGTAAATACAGCAATTCTACTTTAAAATAATTTCATTTTGTAAAAGGCTTTTTTTGCGTTATTTATTTTTAATCTTTTTACTGTTGCTATCTTTAGAAGCAAACCAATCTTATGAAGCAGGCAAGCGTCTATACACACAAAAAGGGTGTTATAGTTGTCATGGAATGAAGCTAGAGGGTTTGCACAAATATCCATATCTTGCAAATCGCTCAAAAGGCTTTATGACATACAAGTTAAAACGATTTCGCTCAAAGCTCTCCGACAACCAGCAGCAGGAAATGATGATACCTTTTGCGGTAGATTTGAGCGATTCAGATATAGATAATTTAACAACTTATATATATGAGTTTGTTGAAGAGAAAAAAAATAAAAAGTATGATGACAGTTTTAAAATACAAGGAGACGGCGGTTCATGAAAATTTTAGTTAGCGCGCTGGAGCACTCGGCAAATATCCACCTGAAATCTTTAAAAAAAGAGCTTAGCGAGACGACAGAGTTTATCGGCATATTTGACAAAGAGCTGGGTAGTAGCATCATTGATTTAAGAAGCTTGGCAATAATGGGCTTTGTCGATGCTATAAAAAAGTTAAGATTTTTCATAAAATTAAATAATCAAATGGTAGATTTAGCCAAAGATGTAGATAAAGTCCTTCTTATTGACTCATCAGGATTCAACCTGCCATTAGCCAAAAAAATCAAAAAAAAATACCCAGACAAAGAGATAATCTACTACATTTTACCTCAAGCGTGGGCATGGAAGAAAAAAAGAATTCCTGTTTTGGAAAAGACCATAGACCGCCTTGCTTCTATTTTGCCTTTTGAAAAAGAGTACTACTCAATAAATGCTCCAATAACCTATGTCGGGCACCCTTTGCTTGACCAAATAACAGAGTTTAAAGAGAGTTTAAACAGCGAAGTAAAACAGATTGTGTTTATGCCAGGAAGCAGAAAAGGCGAGATAAAAAAACTTATGCCTATCTTTAAAGAGGTTCAAAAAGAGCTTGAAATTGAAGCAACAATCATCATACCAAAGCACTTCTCTAAAGAAGATATAAAAGAACTTTATGGTAGCCTTTCAGGTTTTAAAATAGCTCATGATGCGCACAAAACGCTTTTTGGGGCGGATTTCGCATTTATATGCAGCGGTACAGCCACTTTGGAGGCATCGCTTATAGGGATACCTTTTGTGTTGACTTATATAGCCAAACCGCTTGATTACTTTATTGCAAGCAGGCTTGTTAAGCTCGATTACATCGGACTTGCAAACATAATGTCTTATAAGTTCCAAAACAGAGCAATGCATCCGGAATTTATACAAGAAGCCGTAACTGCTAAAAATCTCCTAAGGGCATATTCTGAGTATGACAGAAGCAAATTTTTAGATGACTCAAAAGCATTGAGAGAGTATTTAGAGCATGGCAGTTCAAAAACAGTAGCAAAAATAATAGAGGGTAGAGATGAAGATTAATTTTATAGATTTACAAGCACAATATAAAAAATATGAAAAAGAGATAAACCATGAAGTTTTAGAAGTTTTCAGCTCGGCACAGTTTATTGGCGGAGAGAAACTAAACACACTTGAACATAACTTAGCACTATATACGGGCGCTAAACATGCCATAGGTTGTAGCAGCGGAACTGATGCACTCTTACTGGCTCTTATGGCGCTTGACATCGGTGCGGATGATGAAGTAATTACTACTCCTTTTACATTTATTGCTACTGCTGAAGTTATTGCACTACTAGGTGCTAAGAGTGTTTTTGTAGATATAGATGAAGAGAGTTACAACATCGACCCATCTAAAATAGAAGCGGTAATAACTAAAAAAACAAAAGCAATTATTCCGGTTTCACTCTATGGTCAGTGTGCAGATATGGATGCGATAAATGAGATAGCCAAAAAACATAATATTACGGTTATAGAAGATGCATGTCAAAGTTTTGGCGCATCTTATGGCGATAAAAAATCATGTAACCTCTCAACTATCGCATGTACTAGCTTTTTCCCATCTAAACCGCTTGGTGCTTACGGTGACGGCGGAGCGATATTTACAGATAATGATGAACTTGCAGCTAAGATGAGAATGTTATTAAACCACGGTCAAAACGAGAGATATAAACATAAATACATCGGTATAAACGGTCGTCTTGACGCTGTTCAAGCAGCGATTTTAAATGTTAAACTTAAGCACTTTGACGAAGAAGTCAGACTTAGAGAAGAGATTGGCGCAAGATATAGCGACCTGCTTGAAGATGCTGATGTTGTTACGCCAAAAATTGCCGAGGGCAACACTAGCGTATATGCTCAATACTCAGTCAGGGTAAAAGATAGAGAAGCAATGGTTGCAAAACTTAGCGCTCTTGGTGTTCCAACCGCTGTTCACTATCCGCTTCCTCTTCATATGCAAGAAGCATTTAAAGATTTGGGCTACAACGAGGGAGATTTTCCGATAAGCGAACTTATCTCAACACAAATTATGTCACTGCCGATGAGTGCTTATTTAAGCGAAGCAGAACAAGATTTTATAGTCCAAGCAATTAAAGGTTAATTATTTGAAGAGAATTGCTATTATCGGTCTTGGAGTAATGGGTAAAAACCATTACAATACGCTAAAAAATATAAGTGGCATTAAGATAGTCGCTCTTTGCGATGTAGTAAAAAACGGAGAGTTTGAAGAGCCGTTTTTTACGGATTTGGAGACGATGTTGGATGAGATTAAACCTGACGCTCTCATCATTGTAACACCTACATTTTTACATAAAGCCGTGGCTCTTAAGTGTGCAGAACGCAAAATAGATATTTTTATTGAAAAACCTGCCGCTTCTAGCGTAGAAGACGCAAAAGAGATATTAGAAGCCGTGCAAATGAGCGGTATTAAAAGTTGCGTAGGACATATTGAGAGATACAATCCCGTCGTGAAATCTCTTATCAATGAGATAGAACATCATGAAATACTCTCCATCTCAATAACCCGTAGCGGCTCTTTTCCAGAACGCATTGCAGATGTCGGGATACTTACAGACCTCTCTGTTCATGACAGCGATTTGATTAGATTTATAACAAAAAAAGATATTATAAAAAGCGCTGTATTTAAATCTCAAAAGATTCATAAAACGCACGAGGACAATGCAATATTGGCATTTGAGCTTGAAGGTCAGATTATCGGAGATATATCAACAAACTGGCTGACTCCGTATAGAAAAAGAAGCATTAGCGTTGCGTGCAGAGTCGATGAGAGCAGTAAAATAAAATATTTTGAAGCTGATTTAATCTCTCAAACTCTTACTGAACGTGTAAATATCAACCCAAATTCACACATAACAAAAAACTGCTTTGTAAGCAGAAGCAACGCCTTGGCTGATGAGCTTGAAGCATTTGTAAACTATCTGCAAACAGGCAACAGAGGCTCATTGGCAACGGTTAATGACAGCATAATTACATTAGAAATTGCGAGTAAATAATGCCAAAAAATACAACTAATATTCACAAATCCGCTATCATAGAAGACGGTGCGAAAATAGCTCCAAATGTTATCATAGGACCATTTTGTTTCATCGGTAAAAATGTTGAACTAAAATCAGGATGCAGAGTTGAATCAAATGTTATCTTAAAGGGCAAACTGAGTGTTGATGAAGATGTAAAAATCTTTAGTTTTGCCGTTATCGGGTGTGAAGATTCTAAGATAACAATCGGTACTAAAACACATATAAGAGAGTTTACTCAAATCGGCACTCAAAAAAGCGAAGATGAAAAAAATAAAAAAATAACTATCGGTGCAAATAACTTTATAATGGGTTATGTACAGATACTCTTTGGCGTGGAGCTTGGTGATTTTTGTATAGTTACAAATGCCGTTAGACTTTATGAAAATGTAAAGTGTGAAGAGAAGGTTATTATTGGCGGACTTAGCACAATAGAAGCAAATAATAAAATCGGAACCGGAGTTATGATAGGCGGAGCATCCGTTGTAACGACTGACATACCGCCTTTTATGCTTGTCGAGGGTAACAAAGCAACCATAAAGGGACTAAATATTATAGGTCTTAGAAGAAGATTGGATAACAAAGAAGATATAGAAGAGATTAAAGCAATTTACAAAAAAGTTTTAGGAAGCGGAGCGGATAAAATCCTAGCTCAAGAGATTGCAGAGACAAACGCCAACGAATACATTATAAAACTTGCCTCATTTGTAGCTTCTAGCAATCTTTAGCAAAGGGATTATTTCAAAACTAACTCCTCAGTTTTTTCATTATATCTGTAGTTTACTATCTCACCGGTTATAATGAGTTCAATGGTTTGCTCAATAATTTCAAGAGGCAAAATAAACCACTCTCTTGGAGTGTATCGCTTTGCATCACTTCCAAAGATATCTACGCTGAGGCAAACTTTTCCAAAAAATTTATGCACAATCTGTTCAAGCTTTTGAGTGTTCATGTTGTAAGTTTCATAAACACTTACAATTCTCACAGGTGCCATCAAATATGTCGGTTCATTAATGGCATTTTTGATTCTCTCTTTTACATCCGTCGTCGAATACCCTATTTTGTAGAGATTTTTTATTGTAGCGATTTTGTCATCTTTGCTTAAGGACTCTAAAATATAGATATAGCCACTTTTAGCATCTTTTTCTGTTATTTGAGCCAGCTTATCCAAAACTCTCTCCTCATGCTCGCTTACAAAATAACCGTCTTCATAAAGCCCTTTTCCAAAAGAGCGAAGCAGCATATTTGACTCGGTGGCGTTTTCAAAGATGATTTTTGTTCTGCCGTCAAGTTTATTGAACTTGTCTTTTTGGGGTTTTTCTATCTTTTGCAAATACGCAAGCACGCCTTTTAGCACAAAGAAGTTGCCATCCTCAAAGAATCTTTCATTGAACTTTACAAGTTTTCGCTTGCCTTGATTCAAATCATTCTGAACACTTTTAAAAAGTTCTTCATATTTGGTAAAATCTTTAGAAGGCTTTCGTTGTGCCACAAAATCCGTTTGTTCACGCTCTTTAGGCACATGTTTTAGCATAAAAATATCATCTTCACTCTCTTTAAGCAGTCCGAAAATATCATCATTTAAAATATCATCTATAGAATTTATCTCAACTTTTTCTAAAAGATTATATCTGTCATAAGGCTTTAAATACTCTATTTTTTCGGTGTTTTTTCTTATTCCCTCAAGCCTTGAGTAAAGCGTTCGCTCATGCATATCGGCTAACTTTTTAGGCTCATGTCCATTTTGCTCTATAAAATAATTTATCTCTTCAAAACTCCCAGCTAACCTGTCGTCTTCATTTAAAGATTTGGTTTTTGCCTTTGCCTCACTTAAAAGCTCTAAGGGGTCATCTGCCAATATCTCATCAAGCGAAAATTCAACCATTTGCTTTTTCTCTTCTTAATTTATTGAGATATATAAGAGCCTCAGCCATCCGTTTTTCAGTGAAATCTCTGCTGTTAATATCAGGCATCCTTCCGCTTTCACTTTTAAAAGCGGGGATTTTTTTATAAAGTATCACCGCTTCTTCAGGCGTCATCTCAATTCTTGTAGCTTCTATGCTCTCTTGAATGAGTTTCAGTACATGAGTTGTTACGGACTTAGACAAAATCTCAAAAGCCTTTTGAAACGGATTTATTTGGTCTATAAGGTCAATATGCAGTTCGTCAATATTGACAAACTTATCCGCCATTCTTATAAACTTTTTATCGCCGCTCTCTATGATATGCCCATTTTTCACAACGCTGTCAACAACTACATGTTGTCTTATCTCTTCCACTTCACTATCGGTTAAATCAGGATATTTTACTTTGATGATTTTTGGTATCAAAACCCTGTTTATAACTTCCGCATCAAGATTTCCGGGAATTGCTTTTATCATCACTTCATCTTGCAAAATAGTCGCTTTTAAGTCATTGAGGTCTGATTCTATTATATCTTCCACTCTTTTGCTAGATGGCTTTTTAAAGCCTCTTATTTTTAGTTCGCCCTTTTGGTTTGGCTCGGTGTCATTTTCAAATCTCGGTTTAAATTTAAAGTTCGGTGCTAAAACCTGTTCCATAAGCAGTGATGCCGTGATAGCTTTTAACATGTTGTTTACAGACACTTTTACCTCGTCATTTTGAGCATCAGGCTGGGCTATGAGATTTGTAAACTGTGCATGTATTTTGTTTTCGCTGTCTCTTGTAGCTCGCCCTATGATTTGGATGATTTCAGTCAAAGAGCTTCTATATCCGACGGTTAGAGCATGTTCACAAAATGGCCAGTCAAATCCCTCTTTTGCCATGCCAAGAGCGATGATTAAGTCCATGTCATCCATACTTTTGATATTTCTTAGATAACTCACCACTTTTTCCCTCACTTTTGGGTCGTCATTTACTAAATCCGCAACTTTTAAAAGCTTACCGTCACTTGCTCTTTTTACTATAATAATGCCATCATCAGTTACTTCTTTTATCTCGCCTATAGAGTCTAAAATAGTATCAACCTCTTTATGTTTATCTTTTGTCGATTCACCCGAATTTACATTCGGTATATGCAAAATAGTTTTTTTATCGGTATCGAGTATCTCGGCTATTGCACTTGTATAACGACCTTGATAAAAGTGATAGCCAATTCCCAAAGATTTAAGATGCTCATAGCCGTTTAGTTGCTCATAGTAGTTGTAAGTCACTTTTGCAAATTTTGCTTCATCTTCAGGAAGTAAAACAGGAACACTGTCGCCTCTAAAGTATGAACCAGTCATCGCAACTATATGAGCGGTGGAGTTTGGTATCACACTTCTTAAAAGTTCGCCCAGTTGATTATCTGCATCGGCTGAAACATGGTGAAACTCATCAATAGCCAACAAACAATTGTCAAATTTAGCATCTTCTAGCTCTTTAAAAGCAAAACGCAAAGTTGCATGCGTACAAATGAGTATCTTCTCATCACTTGCCATAAATTTTTTAAATGCTTCAACCTTGCTTTTTTCTGCATCGATACTGCAAAGATTATAAATTGGGTTTGGCTCCCATGAAGCGAAAAAACCGTCTTTTTTTAGATCTGTAAAACCGAATGAGCCGCCTATAGAGCGTTCAGGCACGGCAACAATGACTTTTTTTAAACCTTGATGATAGAGTTTATCCAAAGCTATAAACATCAAAGCCCTTGACTTGCCCGAAGCAGGCGGTGCTTTTAGAAGTAGATATTGTTCATTTCTCGCCGCATACGCTTTTTCCTGCATGTCTCTCATACCAAAACTGTTTGTCTTTTTGCTCTCGCCCGTTTGAGCGTATGTTACTTCGACGATGTTTGTCATCTATTCCTCTTTAAGTTTAAAAATCTATTCTAACTTGAACTATAAAAATCCTTAGTTCAACTTGTAGTCTTAACTTGAACTATGGCTTATCAAATATTTTGCTTTTGCACTCTCAATGGCATTATGAAGTTTTTTCTCCAATATCTCTTTTGGTGGCAAAACAGTCAAATACTGTGCTACATGAATACCACTTTTTTCAATTTCAAGAAGTTCTATTTGTTCCTCTTTTTTATTGGCACATAGTATTATTCCCAAAGGTTCATTTTCCCCTTCTTCTTTTTCGTGCTTTGAAAGCCATCTCAAATACAATTCCATCTGTCCTTTGTATTCTGCTTTAAATTTGCCTATTTTTAGATCTATAGCTATAAGTCTTTTTAGTTTACGATTGTAAAAAAGCAAATCAATTTTAAAATCTTCTCCATCGATAATGATTCTTTTTTGTCTTTCTACAAAACTAAATCCAACTCCTAGTTCAAATATAAACTGTTCAATATTTCGTAAAATTGCATCTTCGAGATCTTTTTCTAAATATCTATCATTAAGTTCCAAAAAATCAAGCAAATAAGGGTCTTTGAGTATTGCATCTTTTGGGAAATTTTTATTTTGTAGACTTTCCAATTCGTATTTGATAAGCTCATCAGGTTGTTTTGATAGTGCTGTTCGCTCATAGAGCATAGAGTCTATCCTCTCCTTTAAACTCCTCACACCCCAGTTTTGTGATATAGACATTTGTGCATAAAACTCTATTTTCAGAGTATCATCAAGTATGATAAGCTCCCTAAAATGTGACCAACTCAAATATTGCGACAGTGTGGCAAGTTTTTTTTCATCTATATTTTTTGCAAATTTCATCATTCTTGTAAGTGCCGAATAACTATACCCTTTTCCAAACTGCTGACATAATTGTTGCGACAGTGTGGCAACAATCTCTTTTCCATACTCAGCTCTTTTATTTTGCAATATCTCATCATTTATAAGCTTTCCAATATGCCAATACATGATAGTCAAAGAACTGTTTATAGTTACTGCTACATTTTGTTTTGTTTGCTCTATAAGATTTTTTATTTCTTCAAAAAGATTTTGGTTTGTTATTTTATTCATCTAATTAGTTCCTTTTATTGTGAACTGTCGCAAATTTTGCGACAGTTGAGATTGTATATTTGCCCATCAAAAAAAATTCCCCTCCTTGGTTTGATACTATCATCTTTAATAAGTGCTTTCATCTCTCCCATTTGAGAATTTAACACGAATACTTCATTTTCCAAGGATACAAATCTGTCATTTGTAATTTTTTCAGAATTTATAGCATAACCGTTTTGGATGTAGTTTTTGAGTACAGATATTGCCCATTGTCTGAATGTTGTAGCTTTTTTCGAATTGACTCTATACCCAACTGATATAACTACATCAAGATTATAGTGTTCAACTTCTCTTTTGACTTTTCGTTTTCCTTCTTGTTGAACTATTAAGTATTTCTGAATAGTTCGATTTTCAAAAAGCTCTTCTTCTTTGTAAATAGCCTTTATGTGCATATTTATATTTGGAACAGTGACTCCAAAAAGCTCAGCTATCTGTTTTTGAGTAAGCCAAATCGTCTCATTTTCTACTGAAATATTAAGCTCCAACTCTCCGTCGCTATAGATAACCATATCTGATTTATTTACCTTGTTCATTGTTCAAAGTTCCAAGTGTTGATTTTGTACATCATACTAAAATAATTTATTTTCATTGAAAAGTTTGTCATTTTGAAATTTTTTTAACATCTTCACGATTCAAAATCTTCATTTGTGCTATGGCTATTTTATTGAGTTGTTGAAGTCTCTCATTTTGTGATAAGCCCTCGTGTATAAAGTGAGCATTCAGAGATTCCATATTTGCCAAGCATACAAGCTGGTTTACATCAGCCTCATCTCGTATATTGCCTTTTTTATCTGCATTTTGGTCTCGCCACTCTTTTGCTGTCATACCAAACAACGCCACATTGAGAATGTCCGCTTCACTTGCATAGACAAAATTTATTTGAACTGAACTAAGCTCTTTTGGTATGAGATTTTTTTTGATGGCATCGGTGTGGATTTTGTAGTTTAGTTTTGTAAGATTTCGCCTTATGTCCCATCCAAGTTGCTTTAACTCACCTTCTTTGAGCCTTTGAAACTCTTTGATAAGGTAAAGTTTAAATTCAACCGACACCCAAGAAGCAAACTCAAAAGCGATATCTTTGTGTGCATATGTTCCACCATATCGTCCAGATTTTGCCACTAGTCCTATTGCATTTGTACCGTTTATCCACTTTGTTGGACTCATTGTGAAACTATTAAGTCCAGCTTCTTTTCTAAACCCGTCGAATTCGACGGGTTTAAAATCTGGGTTGTTGAGCTGTTCCCATATCCCTAAAAACTCTATGGTGTTACGATTGCGAAGCCAGTTTTTGATGATGTCGTTTGCAAGTGCATCGTCTTTGTATTTTGCTATGTCGGTTATACAGATATAGTCTTCTTCTTTAATCTTTAATGTTGCAATTTCACTGCTTAGTACCGTTATTTTTGCCATTTTTGTTTTATCCTCTTAGAGTCAATTATGGCGAATTTGCCGTAATTAAAACTCATGTTTGATTTATTCAACTTGTTCATAGTTGAGAGTTCCAAGTGTTGATTTTATACATCATACTAAAATAATTTATTTTCATTGAAAAGTATGTCATTTTGATATATTTTTATTTTCACCTCTGCTGTAAAAAGCTCCGCCAAATCACAACCTAGTATCACGGCATGTCCTCGGATGGTGTGGGGTTTGTTTGAGACGGTGTCGGTGGTTGTGGTTTGTCATTTTAATGCTTTAGTAGAATTACTTTCAAGCTTTTTCCCAGTAATCTCACCTTGATAAAAGTTTTCATTAATTATTTTCAATAAATCGGTAAATTCTTTATTATTACTTATGAGATATTTTCCATCTTTTGAGTCCAAGGATATACTTGTTTTATATTTTTTAATATACTTTTCAACCTTTTTTTGGTCTTTAAATACAACTTCTAAAATTTGATTATCAAGAATATATTTTAGTTTTTTAAGATTTGTAGGTTGTAATCCCAATTTACTTCTGTCAACAGAGAACAACTTAGAATCATTTATTTTCTTAATAAAATCATCTTTTTCTTTTTCTGTAGCTTCTTTGTATAACTCTATAAAATCTTTGTGTAATTTCTTTAAGTGTGAAAACTCTTTAAAATATATTCTTTGATTTTTTTCATCAATATGTAAATCGAAGCTATCTTTAAACTCTAAAACATCTTTTTCATGCTGATATGCAATATGTGAGTTAAGAAATTTTAAATAGTTTTTTGATTTTATGAAAAACTTTGGTGTAATGCTTTGCAAATTTAATTTTAATTTTTTATCTATATTTTTACCATAAAACAAAAAATCAATGCTTTCTAAATTTCTTTTATCTAATGTAGAAACTTCCGAGCTTGAAGTAATAGTGTTAAAATAACTCTGTATGGTATTTTTAATTTCTTCATCACTATTTGAATAATCTACATAAAAAAACATGTCATTTTCAAGTTTGTGTTCTGGATTTTCTTTAAAATCAACTGCCCCATCTGCATCAAGTTCTAAACCAAAAAATTTTCTATTATCCTCAATAATTTTTTTTAGTTCTTCGTCTTTTTCAAAAACCTTATTAAAACCTAAATCACCCTTCAATTTAGCTACAAACTTTCCCATGTCAATCCTTTCTTTTTATAAATGTAAATTCGTCGATTTTTCTAATGTCACTAATATTGTTCTTTGATTTATAGTCAATGTTTTTATAGGCTATAAATATATAATTTGCCTTTTTATTTTCAACTTTGTAAATTCTATACCCCAATAAGTACCACACAGGATTTAAATACCCAATATTGCTAATATGAAACAAAATATATATTGATAGAAAGATTATGCTTATTGTAAATTTATTGTCAATATCAATAAAATTATTTAACTCAAATGCAATCACAATTATTGCTAGATATATTGGCATATATTCTGTATAAATTGGATATATTTTTTCAACAACCAAATCATCACTCGTTTGCTGGTATGATTTTTTTACAGTATGTTTTAAAGCAACAATTCCAAAGATAAAACCAATACATAAATATAAAACTACACTAAAATATTTATCATTGTCAGCATTAGATAACAAAAAATATTCATTATGTATCAGGTAAAAAAATAATATCCAATAAAACGAAGAAATATTTACTAACAACTTCAATGTTTCACTCTCACTTTTTTACTTAAAAGTGTCGGCAAATATGTATTTTGCAAGTTTTCAAGGATTTCATTTTGATTATTTTTCATTTTTTAACCATCTTCTTTGAATATATTCTAGATTGCCTCTTTTAGGTTGATAATTCCTATAATACTTATCTCTAAAATCAACTAAGACATTATCGTTTACATCTATAAGATCATGTTCTAACATGTACATTAGTGCAATTGAAGGACTTCGTGACTCTCCTAAACTACAATATACAAAGATTGTTTCATTATTATCCAAATGCCGTTTCATAAAATTTAAAGCTGCGTTTATCATGTCATCGCTAACATATTTTGAATCATCTCCATCAATCATATTCAAATAGATAGCATGTTCTTCTTCTTTGTATAAATAATAGGGATTGTCTTTATCGCAACCTCTACCACTCCAACCAACTTTTGATTGATGTGTCACAAATCCATTAACACGATTTAAAGCACATACAATTTTCATATTTTGACCCAGAGCCGTGTTGTATTCTTCTTTTGTTCCTACATAAATATTTAAATCACCTATTTTTTGCATAAAAAGTCTCCTAGTTTATCTTTCATTCATCGCCTTTATATTTTTTATTTATTGAAACCACTTATCAATATTTTCAACAGTGTCATTATCTTTAAAATCATAAACAATGCCCACGCTATACCTTGCTCTCGTAATTGCAACATAAAATTTTGCACGACTGGTACCATCAAGATTTTTATTTTTTAAAATAAAATCCAATATTGTTTTAGTTGGATATATCAACACCCTATCAAACCCTAAACCTTTTGATTCTCCAAAATTCATAACCGAAAAACTTAGATTAACTTGCTTTCTTCTATCTACTCTTAATTGAAGAGGCTGATATTTTTTCAAATAAATGTCAACATCCTTTTCTTTAATAAAGAATATTCCTTTATGCTCTACTTCATCATTTTGACTTGATGTGGGAATGGCATAATCAGGGAATAATGTAGATGAAAATTGACAAATAAACTCATTATTTCTATAACTACAATTTAAGCTAATTTCATCAATTTCTACTGTAAATTTTTTACATTCATTTTGAATGAACTCTTTTATTTTTCCATCTTTATATTGTTTATTTTTCTTTTCCCAGTGTGTATTATATGTAGTTTGTCTAGGATCACCTACCAATACAATATTTGAATCAGTTTGGAATAAAAGCTTTATCAACTCTAAATCATATCCAGCCAAGTCCTGAACTTCATCTATGAAAATATAATCATAAATTCGACTTAATCTATCAAAAACCACACCTTTGCTTTTTTCATTGCATTTGAAAACAAATTTTGATAACTTATCAGAATATATTTTATATTCTTTGGAAAAATAATGTTTATCAACTTCTTCTTCCTTGTAGTAGACAGGAAATTTTCCTCTAAATTTCAGACCTGATTGTTCATTTACCAATAGCATCCCATTAATTCTTTTATCAGTTAAATAGTCCTGATATGGCTTTACCCCATGTTGTAATAACATTGAAAACCAAGTTTGAATAGTTACATTTTTGGGGATTGAGCCATTTATTTCTAAAAATTTCTTTTTTATCTCACTCTCATTTGCTTCTGTGTATGTTGTAATTAATACCTCTTTATCCTGCTTCAATGCTTCATAAATTAAATATGTAGTTTTACCTGCTCCAGCAGCAGCGATAATTAGTTTATTAATTTTACTCATACTATTTTATAGCTTCCATGATGTAATCAGGAAAAATCATTTCTTCTTGTGTGTCAAAAATCTTTAAAGCACATTCAGTTTTATTGCTTTTCATATATTTTTTTAACTCATCTTCTGTAGCGTATGAAGTTCCAAAAATTGTATTCAATTTTAACAAGCTATTTGATTTCAAAATCTTTGGTTCTAATGTATTGTAATTATAAGGCTTATTACCAATCATCAAATCACCAGTTTCTACAGTGCTATCAAAACAAATTTTGATATTTGGCTTCGCATTCTCTCCCAAGTAGTTTTCATATTTTTTATTTACTGCTTCTAAATTACCATCATTATCCGTAACTATAATGACTTCCTTGTTTATCTTTTCTGCAATTTCTAAAAATCTCTTAAATGCGACACCTACAGATATAACATCTATCTCATCTTCAATAGGTAGCTTTCCACTATTTTGAAGCATATAGGCTTTTTGAATTACAAGTTCATCTGAATCACCCTCAACCAGTATCGCTTTTTTACACAAAATCAATCTCAAAGTATCATAACCAGCTATTTTTTCAAAAAACTTCTGTGTATCGGATGACAATTGATTAAGTCGTGTTGTTTGTTTGTCATGTAAAAAAATCAGGTGTTCTAATCCCAATTTGTTCGCTACAAAACTGCTATGAGTTGATATTATGATTTGCTTATCTTCATTCCCAGTTTTGATTTTATTGATTAGAGCATTTAGCTTAGTATGACTTAGGTGGTTTTCTGGCTCTTCAATCAAAAGCAAATTTGATTCTTTACTTTTTTTATGACTTAAAGCTAAATCAGTTTTAATAATACACTGTTCCCCTTTACCAATATAATGAAATGGTATATCATCAAAATATGTCATCAAACTACTTTCCCAAGCATTTTTTGAAACTAGTTCTACAGATAAAGCCAACTCTTTAGCTGTCAGCGTAGAGTGAGTTTTAACTTTTGCATTGATAATTTGTATACTTTCATCTTCCATAAAAACATCCCTCATTTTTCTATGGGCTTGAGAAATTTTTACTAAATCATTTTCATCTAAGTTTTCTCGGATAATTCTTGACAAATACACATCAGAACCATTTTGAAAACGATTTGATGAAGAATCAATAAATGCCGACTTAATAGGAATACTTCTTGAAGTAATAGTATCTCGTGCAAACGAAGACCAATAAATTTCATAATACTCTATTGGTAAGGTTTTTATATTGTCTTTATCTTTTAAAAGCTCATTGTACATATTTTGATGTTTTTCATCAAATGCTATCTTAAATGAAATACCACTTTCTTTGTCTTTTTTTTCATAATTTAAATTACCTTCAAATAGTGGGTATTTGCCATCTTCAAAAAATATTTCGATAAGTATGTATGGTAAAATTTCTGGATTTTCTAAATACTCTTGAATACATTCAACATTAAATAAATATTCTGTTAACTCATTTTTTAAATACTTTCCATTTAGCAACCCTGTAAGTGCCAAATGAATAGCTTCTAAAATTGTAGATTTACCTGCTTCATTATTTCCAACTAATATATTTATACCATTATCCAAGTCTAGTTCTAGCTTTTTAAAGCTTTTAAAATTTTCTATGTAAACTTTTTTTATTTTCATTTTTTCTTCTCCTGTTTTATCATCTCTTCATACATCCTAAAAAGGTATTCTAGGCGTTCTTCGTCGTTTTCGAATGGTTTGGGACGGTAGCATTGTTCTATGGCGGTGTCTAGGGTTTGGTGAGCTTTTTGTAAGCCTTCTGGCATTTTGTTTGGGTCGTAGAGTTGGGCTAGTGTTTTTTGGCTGTGTTTTTCTCGCTCGTCTAAAATACCCCATACAAGCTCGGTGAGTTCCTCTTTTTGTTTTTTTGAGATGTTTGGGAATGGGAAGGTGTTGTAAACAAGTGTCGATGAATAGCGATAATCTGTTTTTAATCTTCCTCCAACCGTTCGCATCCAAACCATATGCATGTGAGAACTAACAATCCCCATAATCCAAGGTTCAGCATTATAAATTGCTTGTGCCGAAGCATAAACTACAGGTTCACTATCCAAAAATCCAATTGGGATATAATCTCTATTTTCTGAAGTTGTACATGGAATCAAAAGACAAGGTTGTCGATAATATCTATCTTCTGCAAATAAATGTGGTGTATCCGCCAATTTATTAGTTGCTAGTTTTGTGCTTTGCAATCTCATGGCTCTTACTTTTTGAAATTTATCCTTAATTACTGGCAAATTTTCAATTTTCAATTTATCTTCATCATTTATATATAAACACCATCTTTCCAAGCCTTTTATATATTCTTGAGCTCCAATAAATTTTTTAATGACTGGAAAAAGTAATTCTTCTTTTGATAATATTTCATATTCATTTTTATCAAGAATAAGATGTCCTCCGTCTGCGGGTATACTGCCTTTTACCATTTTTGGTAATTTGCTAATAGAAGATGAACTTCTATTCAATATTATTTCGCTACCCTCAACCAAATAATAATTTATATTTTGAACAGTTTTTTTCATTCCTTGATTAAAAATATATTTAGCATTGTTATTTTTATTCCTAATACCAATAATTACTACTGTAACACCAGCGTTATCTTTTGCATTATTTTTCCATTTAAAAGATTGGTGAGCAAATTCAATTTCTAGCAATTCCTTAACAATACTTGGCAATAAAATTGCTACTTGATCACCTTGACAGATAGAATTTGTCGATACAAAAGCATATTTTGCATTAATTGAGCTAATAAAGTTTGAAGCCTTAAAAAACCAACATGCAATATAATCAAATGATTTATAGTTTTGAACGCCTTTAAAAACAAAAGCCATATCATCTTTATGAGATTTTTTCTGATTCCTTGTTCCAATATACGGCGGATTCCCCAAAATATAAATCTCATCCCCTTCATTTTTCGGGCAAACATCTTCCCATTCTATCCTTGTAGCATTTCCGTGAACGATATTTCCTCCGTCATGTAGCGGTAAGCTTGGGCTTGTTCTACCGAACTCTTCGTAAAATTTCAGGTTCATTTGATGTTCTGCGAGCCAAAGGGAGAGAAGTGCTACTTCATGGGCGAAGTCGTCTAGCTCTATACCGTAAAATTGGGTAAGTTTTATTTCGCTAAAAGCAAAACTTTTTTGAGATGACAAGCTGTCGATTCGCTTAAAGATGCTCATCTCAAGTTCTCTTAGTTTCTTGTAAGCGATGATGAGAAAGTTTCCGCTTCCACATGCAGGGTCAAAGATTTTGAGTTTTGAGACTCTTACATGTAAAGCTTGGAGTTTGGCTTTGCTCTCATACGCTTTTTCAAACTCCATGTAAAGCTCATCCAAAAAGAGCGGCTCTATGACTTTCATGATGTTTGGCACGCTTGTGTAGTGCATGCCCATTCCGCCACGATGCTCGGGAGTTACCACCGCTTGTATCATACTTCCGAAGATGTCGGGGTTTATCTCTGACCACTTTAGCTGTCCGACTTCTATCATGAGTGAGCGTGAACGGGTTGTAAAGATAGGGAGCTTGACATGTAAAGCAAAAAGTCCGCCGTTTACATAGGGAAAAGCGTTCAGATATGCAGGTGTGTTTGGCTCTCTTTTATTTTGCGGAGTATTAAAAATAGTGAAAAGTCTTTGCAAATAACTATCCAAATCACTCCCATCCACTTGTGTATGCGAGGAGATGGAAGAGGTGAAAAGATTGTCCTCAAAAATGTTTGTATCTTCTGCAAAGTAGCAAAACAGAAGTCTTGTGAGAAAAACATTCAGAGAGTGGATGTCCTCTTTTGTCTCAAAGTGGTTGTTTTTTTGCAGTTCGTCAAAGAGTTTTGCCATCTTGAGCGAGGCTTTGACATCAGCTGGGTTTTCGTCTTGAAATGTGGCTTTTTCCATCCCTGCAAGCGGGAGGAAAAAATCGTAATGATTTGTAATGTTTAAAAGTTCGGTATCAAGGCTGTCATCGGTTTTGGTGTCATAGGCTAAAAGCGTTTCATAATCGGTTACTATTATAAATCTAGGGCTGTGTTTTGTGACATCTTTGGCAGATTTAAGAGCATCTATGGTTACATGTAAGTTTTCATCTGCGACTTTGAAGAAGAGTTTTTTTCGTAAAACAAGTTCGCCCTCTGCTTCAAGCCTGTCATGGTCACTTCCTTGCAATCTTTTGATAGTGGACTTTGGAGTGCCGTACGCAAAAAGAAAGTCGAAAATAAAAGTTTTTTTGTCAAAGTTTGCTACCAAATCATTTAGATTATTTTCGATTTCTATGATGGTCATCAGATATGTGCCTTATAATTATTCTTTGTGAGGATTTTTAATTATATCTAAATTTATGTAAGAGTTTTGAGAGCGGGTTTACAATTGAGCGTTCTGGTTAAATATAGATTGCTTCGTCGCAAGCTTCTTGGCACATGATGAATAACGGTCAATGCGAACAAAGTGAAGCAATCTAAAAAATGGTTATAAAAGATGTCTATTAAATAGTATTTAAATGCTCTAAAAATTTATCTGCCTCTATAAAACCAACAATTGTTTTTGACTTTATAACATTCAGCTCTTTATCAAAAAATATCAAAACCGGCGGACCAAAAACACCGTACTTTTTGCTAAGCTCTTTTTGCTCTTGATTGTTTTGTGTAATATCTGCTTGAATCAGTACAAACTCTTCCATTTTGGCTTTTACGGCTTCATCTGAGAATGTTTTCTTGTCAAGTTCTTTACAGACTGCACACCACTCGGCGCTAAAGTCAAGCATAATTTTTTTGCCTCTGTTTTGTGCTAAAACTTCATCCAGCTCTTTTATGGAAGTTACTTTTTGAAATTTTGGATGTGAAGATTTTTCTACATTAGATGTTATAGAAGCAGATTGCTTTAAAAACTCCAACGGTTTTGTCATACTGTTTGAACCGCCAAGTGCGCCTATAAACAAAGATGTAGAGTATATTAAAATTATGGTTGCCGCACCTTTTCTAAATACATGTACATCTCTTCCAAATGCTCCAAAATATGTTGCAAACCCAATACCCAGCATCGCATAAAGAAGCATAATGACATAATTATCAACTACTCGTTCAACCATCCAAATAGCAACGCCTAACATCACAACGCCGAATATCGCACTAATCATAGTCATCCATGCACCCGGTTTAGGCATAAATTTACCTGCACTGACACCGACTAAAATCAAGGGAAGTCCCATTCCGATACTCATTGCAAAAAGTGCCATTCCGCCAAGAAGGGCATCTCCTGTTTGACCTATATAGACTAATGCACCGGCAAGCGGTGCTGCAACACAAGGTCCTACAATAAGAGCGGACAAAAAGCCCATTATCGCAACTCCCATGTAACCGCCACGGCTTGAGTGATGGTTTGAGCTTATTTTTGCAACAAAAGAGTCTGGAAGTTTTAACTCGTAAAATCCAAACATACTGAGTGCTAAAGCTACAAAAACAGCCGAAAATGAGTAGATAACCCAAGGAGTTTGAAGTGCAGCTTGAAGATTTGAGCCAAATAGCCCTGCTAAAACTCCTGCTATCGTGTATGCAATCGCCATAGCAAATACATAAACCAAAGAGAGCATAAAGGCTCTTTTGGTCGTTAAGCTTTCTCCTTGAGAGATAATAATGCCCGATATTATAGGAATCATAGGAAATACGCATGGAGTAAGAGCAAGCAGCAACCCAAAACCTAAAAATGTGAGAAGAACTAAAGCAACACTGCCATGTTTGATTGTGTCGGCAATCGAATCGCTCTCTGAGAGTGCTTCTGTTTCTACTCTCTTTTCTACCACAATCTCTTTTTTAATATCTTTTAAACCCTCTTTTTTTGCTCCACCCTCTAGTTTTGAGCTATCTATATCAAACTTAAAAGATTTTGTATATGGCTCATAGCAAAGACCCTGCTCCGAACATCCTTGATATGAAAGCTCAATCTCTACGCTTTTGATGCCTGTTACCCCAGCATCTTTTTGTAAAGTCACAACAAAAGTTGGCGACTCCAAATAAACCATATCTCCATCATGATCTACGCCCTTGGGAGAAGTTACCTCTTTAGCACTTACACCGCTACCGTCTTTAACTGTAACTTTAGTCGCTTCGACATAAAGATAGATATCTTTTGCAACTTCAACACTCGCTTCTATCTGCATATTGTCGTTTAGTTTTGCCGTTGGTTTAAAGGCTTCTTCCGGCATTAAAAATTTCGGCTGCGCGCCAAATAGCAAAATAGAGCAGATAAGAAGCAAAAAAAGTTTTTTCATAATGTATTTTTCCGATTTTTTGTAATGTGGCAGGATTATAACAAATTAATGTCAATCAAGCATAAATTAAAGCGACTGTTACCTAATTGTTACCTAAGGTTACTTTTAATTCATTTTTATATGCTTTTATTAAATATGTTTTTGACACTCTTTTTAAATGTGATAATTTTATAGTAGTATAAATAAAAATTATATAGAAAAGTTACAAAGATGGAAGAAATTACTCAGAGTGCTATCTCTACTCCAAAGATGTTATTAAAGCAACAAATTAAAAAAGAAAACCCAGACTTTAGATACTACAAGTCCCTGTTTAACATCACTTCAAACCTTGTGGCTATTACAGACGGCGATGCGGTTATTGACGCAAACAAGTCATTTATAGATTTTTTTATGGCTCAAGATATTGATGTCTTTGACCCGCATTTTCTTCTCTCGCAGGTTTTCCAAAAAATAAATAAGTATGGGTATGTCTACGACGGATACCAAAATCAAAGATGGTTTAATCTTATTGACAACAACAAAAAAGATTACTACCGTGTGGGCATAATCAGCTCAAAAAAAGTACATGAATTTAACATCTCGATTAAACAGTTTGAGTCTATAGATGATGTTTTTATTCTTGTCTTAACTGATATAACAGAGATAATGGGATATAAAAATGTACTTGAGTACAACTTAAGATCTATCTCTAAAAATGAAGAAGAGACTCAATTTTTACTAAAACAGTATAACAACGCAATTGATATATCCAATTTGGCTATAAAAATGGATTGCATCGGAAATATTACCTATATAAATAATGCGTTTTGCGAAGCATTAAAGTATAGCCAAGATGAGTTGGTAGGCAAAAGCATAAAAATTCTTTGTAATACTGATGAAACCTGCAATTGTTATAGTTCAATTATACAAACTATAAAAAACGGTGAAATTTATAAAGGTGTCATTGAAAATATAGACAAAGAGGAAAATATTCATTTTTTTAACGCAACAGTTGTCCCTATAAAAAATCAATCCGGCACAATTGTAGAGTACATATCTATTCAAAACGAAATAACAGAGATGGTAAAAACAAAAGAAGATGCTCTGTATGCCCTTGAAATAAAAAGTAAATTTTTTGACAAAGTCTCTCATGAGTTTAGAACGCCCCTAAATGCGATTTTAAATTTTACAGACCAAGCATTGGAGAGTTATGATGAAATTTTAGATGATAAAGAGAGTCGGGAATTGGTTAAATTATACATCCAAAGAGCCCATAAAAACTCTAAAAATCTTTTAAACCTTATTAATTCTTTGCTGGATTTATCAAAGCTTAAATCTGCAAATGAGCATTTTAACATTGCAGTTTATGATGTTGTAAAACTTGTTAGAGAAACTTATGAAAATTGTTCAAGCTTAAATACAAAAGGGAGTGTGGATTATAAATTAAAAATAGATTTTGATTTTGGCTTAATTAAATGCGATAACATTAAATTCAATCAAATTTTAATAAACTTGATTTCAAACGCTTTTAAATTTACAGAAAATGGGTTTGTATCGGTACATTTAAGCGAAGATGAAAATAACTATTTGATTGAAGTTGAAGACAGCGGAGTTGGAATACCAAGTAAAAAACTCTCCCGCATATTTGAACCTTTTGAGCAAGCAAGAGATAGTGATATTGGAACCGGTTTGGGCTTAAGCATTACAAGAGAGTATACAAACGCGATGAACATAGCATTGGATGTCACTTCATCCGATGGTATAGGCAGTTGCTTTAGCCTAATAATTAAAAAAATATAAATAAAGAGTAGAAATGGATAATTTAAAACTTCTTATAGTTGATGATGTTGAAGACAATCGTTTGGTTTTAAAAGCAATTTGCAGAAAATTGGAAAATTTTGAGATAAAAGAGGCAAAAAACGGTCTAGAAGCGGTAGAAATCACCCAAAGCTGGCACCCTGATACTATATTGATGGATATCATGATGCCGGTAATGGATGGTTACGAAGCATCAAAAATTATAAAAAAACTGCATCCTGAAATTGTCGTTATTGCCGTAACCGCCGTTATAGACCCAAATATGCAAAAAAATATGAGTGAAATCGGCGTTGATATTTACATTACCAAACCAATTGACAAAGAGCTGATTTTATTTAAAATACAAAGCATAGGTTCATCAATGCTTTTAAAACGAGGAGAGGGCAAACCTCTTTCAAAAAAAGATGCACTAAATCCTTTTAATTCTGATATTCGCTCTTTTAAAATTATCTTTGATATTGTAGATGCGGAATCAATGATGGATTTTGGAATGTATCTGTTTGACCAATGCAGCGCCAGAGATGTAGTAGCATGCAGCAGACTTGACCCGATAATAGAACTCTTTTATATGCTTATGCGTCAGGGAACTAAAAACGCTCAAAGTTTAAGCATAATAATTGAAGAGAGTTATGATGAAATATATATAACGATTAGATTTGAAAATGCGATTATTTTAGAGCAGAAAATAATTGAAATAGTTGAAAAACTTCAATCAGACTTTATCATTAAAGAGAATATTTTATGTGCCAGATTAAAAAGGCACTTTGAAGAAAAAAATTCAAATGAGAGCGAAATAGAGAGTAAGACGGAAATTAAAACCGTAATTTCAAAGCAAGGAACAGTTCAATCAGAAACAATTAAAGAGGTTCGCACTGTTGCATCTGAGGAAAAAGAGCTACTTAGACAAAGTTTTGCTCAAAAAACCAGTGCGGTTGATTATGTCTCTGATCTTGGCGGTGATATTTTAGATGAAATTCTTGATTTGGCAAGCTTTGATGAAGAGTGGAGAGAAAAACTCTCAACATTTGAAGAGATGCCCACTGATAAAAATCTTATAGATTTTGCAGATAAAGTGTTGGGAGCTTACTCTCATACAATCAACTCACTTTTTGAATTTACTGCCCTTGCGTACGCACTCTCTTCACTTGGAGTTTTTATCAAAGATAATGCAAAGAGCATAAGCGAAGATGGTTCAAAAACAAAAATGCTCATTATGCTTTTAGAGCACTTGGGAGAGGATCTTACTTCGTGGAGGGAGCATATATTTATTTTACAAGATACGGCAGATATTCATTATCTTGATAGTTCGTTTTTTAGTTCGTGCATGCAGATAGAGGGAATTATCGGCAACAAAGAAGTAAGTGCGGATGACGAAGATAATGAAATGGAATTTTTTTAATAAACACTCAAGGAGAAAGTAAATGGCAAAAAGAGTAATTATAGTTGATGATTCAAGAGCGGTTATCGCAACGGCGGAGTTGGCTTTGGAGGGGATGATAAACTCTAAAACTATAGAGTTTAAATCTTATCTAAATCCAATGGAGCTTTTAGGAGCATTGCGAAATGGAACTGAAAATTTCGACCTTCTTATCAGCGATGTTAATATGCCTCAGTTAAACGGGTTGGATCTTGCCCGTGCTATCAAGGCGGACGAGCGATACAAAAATAAACCGATTATCATCTTAACAACTGAGAGTTCAAACGAAATGAAAATGAGTGGAAAAGAGATAGGTGTTACTGGCTGGATGGTAAAGCCCTTTAGTGACGACAAACTTGTCAAATCACTTCAAATGGTCTTAGGAGTCTAAATATGGATAAAAATGCAACACAATCAAAAAGGGAGAGGTATCTCACTTTTTTTATAGGCAGCGAGCAGTACGGGATAGCGATAAACAGAATCAAAGAGATTATCGCAATGATGAACATAACAAAAGTTCCAAAAATTCCCTCATACATGAGAGGGGTAATCAATTTACGCGGTTCAATTATACCGGTTGTCGATACAAGACTGCGCTTTAACATGGAGCACAGAGAGTCGGATATGCACACGGCGATTATTATCGTCGAGGTGGAGAAGATAAGCATCGGGTTTATCGTAGATAGAGTTGAAGAAGTCTCTTCCATCGATTCGTCGAGTTTGAGTGAGCCTCCGAAATTCGGAAGCGGTATAGATACGGATTTTATCTGTTCGGTCGCTCAAATAGAGGATCAGGTAGTGATGATTTTAGATGTGCTCAAGCTTTTTGAAACTGATGAGCTGGTTAGTCTTGAACAAATAGAACAACAAATACAAACACAAGGAGAATAATATGAGTTGGTTAGAGAATATGATTTTACAGACAAAGTTGATTTTATTGACTGGGGTAATGATGATAGCGTTGGGTGTCCTCGGATATTTAGGATTTAACACTACGCAAAAGTGGGAGAGCAGTATCAATGAACTGGGTGTAGTGAGGCTTCCTTCGATTGTCGGTATTATGGATATGCGAACAGGCATTAATCAGGTAGTTATACAGCAAAACCGTGTTGGAACGCTTAAAGATAATCCAGAAATGAAGGCAAACCTTGAAGACGCTCTTGAAAATCTTGTTAAAGGGTTTGAGCGTTATGAAAAGGGACTTAAGATTTATGCTCCTCTTCCTCAAACTCCGGAAGAGGAAAAAGAGTGGAAAATTTTTGAAGAGAATTTTGGAAAATGGAAAGAACTGAGTTTATCATTTCGCGCCAATACTCTTGTTCCTTTAATCAACAATACCGATCCGGCAATGGTAAATGTCTATTTTGAGCAAATGAATACATTTATTAGGATGAGCAGAGAGCCTCGTTCTACCGCTCTCTCTAGTATGGATAAAATTGCTGAAATAAATATAGATGTTGCAGACGCAACTGTAAAAACTGCCCAAGAAGATTCAAAAAGCGCTGTTGAGATGACTATTACAATAGTCGGCTCTGCTTTTGCACTCTCTATTTTGCTTGCGATATTAATTATTCGCTCTATTACGCGTTCAATCACACAAAGCGTAACATCTATCCGTGACGGTGCTATGCAGATTACTTCTGCTAGTGATCAGGTTGCTTCATCTTCGTCATCTTTGGCTCAAGGTGCGAGTGAGCAGGCTTCAAGCGTTGAAGAGGTAAGTGCGACCCTAGAAGAGAGTACGGCAATAAATACTCAAAACACGGACAATGCGCGTCAAGCTGATATTTTGGCAAAAAATGCAAATGATTCAGCAAAAACAGGATACCAAAAAGGCGAAGAACTTTCTAAATCTATGCATGCTATTACAGAGTCTGCGGCTAAGATTTCAGGAATTATCAAAGCTATTGACCAAATTGCGTTTCAAACAAACCTGCTTGCGTTAAATGCGGCGGTAGAAGCTGCGCGTGCAGGCGAACATGGACTTGGATTTGCGGTTGTTGCCGATGAGGTTAGAAATCTTGCACAAAGAGCTGCATCTGCGGCAAAAGAGACTTCAGATATCATTGAAGAAGTAGTTGTTCAGATTAAAGAAGGAAACGAGATTGCACATGCGACTCATACATCTTTTAAAGAGATAGTAGAGCAGTCTAAAAAAGTCTCAGATTTAATCGGCGAAATCTCTATAGCAGGCAAAGAGCAAAGCGAAGGCATGGCTCAGATAAATCAGGCAATGGGACAAGTTGACCAGGTAACTCAACAAGTTGCCGCTAATTCAGAAGAAGCTGCGGCTGCGGCTGAAGAGCTAAATGCACAAGCAACATCTATGATGGAGACTGTAAGAATTTTAGCAAAAATGGTTGGAATGGAGTCTGATGCGCCTATGGCAGTACAAAAAAAGAAAGCTATTCATCAGATAGAGATTAAAAAACCTGTAATGATACAAAAAAAGACAAGTGTGACAAGAAGCAGCTCTCCCGCAAATAGAGCTGAAGGTATTTTTCCACTACATGAAGACGATTTAAAAGAATTCTAGATGGAATTCAATGGAGATATATTAACCATAGATATAGATATGTCTATGGAGGAAGTAACAGAATTTGAAGAGTTCGTTCGTCCTAGAATTGATTATATCGAGACAATCGAGGTAGAAGATGAGAGTGCTTTAAGAAGCAGTGCTCTTATGGCATTGTTGGTGAGTTTAAAACGAACTAAACCGGAGTTAAAAATTCCTTTTTTAGAAAAGGGAGTATTAGTTTCACAAAAATATGGAACCATTCATTGGATATGTCATGACTAAACAAGAACAGGTAAAAGCTATCTTTATCGAAGAAGCCGGTGAAATAATTGAAAAATTAGATATTGATATTATCCGCTTTGAAGAAAATTGCGGTGATTTTAGCTTATTAAACGAAATCTTTCGCGGTGTTCATACGCTAAAAGGCAATGCCAACGCTTTTGGTTTTACCCGCCTTGGCGAGTTTGTTCACCATTTTGAAGATGTGCTTGATCACTACCGTAGCACGCAAGAGAGCATAGAAGAGCACAATTTAGAGCTTTTTGTAGGCAGTGTTGATGTCATAAAAGAGGTTATGAATTGTGAACTTGATGCTATAGCTACATTGCCTCAAAGCTATGGTGGCTGTTTAGAGAAGATTAAAAATCTTATCTCTATAAAAAAGAATAAATCTTGCCCTAAAGAAGAGACAAAAGAGAGCGTTGCAGAGCTAAAAGATTTATCTTTAGAGTTCGGCTTAAGTTGCGTGGAGCAGCAGCAAAACTCTATAGAGAGATCCATAAAAGATGCTCAGGCAATGCAGAGTGAAGGATTGAGTGTTTACAGAATAGATTTAACGCTTGATTCTGATTGCTATAAAAGAGGTTTTGACTATTTTCTGTTTTTAAATATGCTTGCGCAAAAAGCAGTGTTGCTGGAGAGTTTTTTCAACATGGAAGGTGTTGTTGCGATTGATAGTTTTAAAAGCGATGAAAACTACACAGGAAGAGTATCCGTAGTTGTTCTAACTCCCATCACAAGAAGCGAAGTTGATGAGTTTTTCGAATTTTTGTTTGATTATGAGTATGAAATAAATCTAATTGAGCCTCTTGTTGTAGAGATGATGGAAGTAGTAGTTAAGCCATCGGTTGAGACTGCTAAAGTTGCAGATAGCAGTTCGATAAACTCCATGTCCTCAAAGTCTACTATCCGTATCGACACTTTCAAGCTTGATGAGTTGTTTGATTCGGTTGGAGAACTTGTAATAGCACAAAATTTTATCGCTCAAAACGATAAAATCAGATCTATAGACGATGAGTCGATAAACCGTACGATAGAAACTCTCTCAAAAATTACTAAAAGAATTCAAGACCGTGTTATGAGTCTTAGAATGGTTGCTATCAAAGATACTTTTGAGAAGATGAAGAGAGTTGTGCGTGACACTTCCAAAAAAACAGGAAAAGAGGTTCACCTTATCGTTCAAGGGGAAGATACGGAGATAGACAAAACTATGATAGACAGCCTTTCTGATCCTCTGATTCATATTATTAGAAATGCGATAGACCATGGGTTGGAGTCTAATGCGGATGAGCGCATAAAAGCGGGCAAAAGCACTGACGGGTCGGTTACTCTAAAAGCTTTTCATAAAAGCGGGAACATAGTTATCAGCGTAAGTGATGACGGCAGAGGAATCAACAAAGAGAGAGTTTTGGCAAAGGCGATTGAGAGAGGAGTAATTAATGGAGATGAAAATCTAACGGACTCTCAGATTTTTGCTCTTATTATGCAACCAGGTTTCTCAACGGCAGAGAGCATTAGTGACCCTCGGGGCGTGGTGTCGGTTTGGATGTGGTAAAAACATCTATCGAAAAGCTTCGAGGAAAGGTAGAGATTGACTCAAAGGAGGGTGAGGGAACTACCCTTTCTATGGTTCTTCCTCTTACCCTTGCAATTATTGACGGAATGCTTGTGCGTACTGCAGACGAGATATATATTATCCCGACCTTAAGCGTTGTTGAGTCATTTCGTCCTGAAAAAGAGATTGTGCATGTGTTTAAAGAAAAAGGAGAGTTTGTCAGCTTAAGAGGGCAATATATTCCTGTTATGAGACTAAGCGATGTATTTAATATAAATGCTAAGCGTATTGAACCATGGGAAGGAATTTTGGTTTGTGTGGAGACCGAGGGAGGACGAATAGCTATTTTAGTCGATGAACTAATAGGTCGTCAGCAGGTTGTTATAAAAACATTAGGCAAAACATTGGCTATGTTAAAAGAGATTTCCGGCGGTGCGATTCTTGGAAACGGTGATATCGCACTTATTTTAAATGTAGACGAATTGCGACCTTTAGTTGAAGTTTCTCGTGTTTGATATTGAACTAAAACCGCAAGAGTTTAAACTTCTTCGTAATTATATTTATGAAAAAGTGGGTATTTCTCTCTCAGAGCAAAAAACAACGCTTGTAAAAGGAAGACTCAACAAACGGTTAAATCAGTTGAATATAACCTCATTTAAAGATTATTATGACCACCTTGTTAACGATGCAAGCGGTGAAGAGCTTACATTTTTTATGAGTGCCATATCTACAAATGTTACCTCTTTCTTTCGAGAGAGTGCACAGTGGACATGGCTTGAGGGTTATCTACCGCAGATGATTGCATCAAAGAGAGAAAAAAAATTAAGAATCTGGTCGGCAGGATGTTCAAGCGGAGAAGAGCCGTATACTATCTTAATGTTTTTGCAAAATCATCTCCATGATTTTGAGAGTTGGGATATTAAGATTTTGGCGACAGATATTTCATCAAAAGTTCTCTCCAAAGCAATTTTGGGTCATTATGAACAAAAACATGTAGAACAACTGCCAAAAAATATAGTTATAAAATCTTTTGAAAAAGTGCATGGACACAATGTTCTCAAATATCAGATAAAACCATTTCTTAGGGAGAAAGTTATGTTTCGTTTATATAATCTTATAACAGACCCTTTCTTCATAAAAAATGAGTTTGACATGATTTTTTGCAGAAATGTAATGATTTATTTTGATGAAACTAACAGAAACAATCTTATCGGGCGATTTACAACTTTGCTGCCAAAGGGAGCACCTCTGTTTTTGGGAAGTTCTGAATCTTTGACGACACATAAAAACAACCTAAAACTTTTGGGTTCTTCTATTTATCAAAAAATATAAGGTCCTGATATGAAAAATTTAGAACATAGCGTCTCACCAGAAGAAGCAAAGTTTGACCTTAGCGAACTCTTCTTCTCTATTACCAAAATTGACTCTACGATACTCTCAGGAAATGAGACATTTATGCGTATCAGTGGATATACAAGAGATGAGATTATAGGGCAATATCATAATATCATCCGTCATCCGGATATGCCTCGTGTAGTTTTCAAAACATTTTGGGATTTTTTAAATGCCGGTAAGAGTGTTACGGCTTATGTGAAAAACAGAACAAAGGCTGGTGGTTACTACTGGGTTTTTTCGGTAGTTTTTCCGCTAAAAGAGTGCTATATCTCCATACGAATAAAGCCTAACTCACAGCTATTTTCTTCTGTAAAAGGAATTTATTCTCAACTTCTTAAAGCTCAAGAGAGCCTAGATATGCAAGAGAGTGAAGCGTTGCTTTTTGGGATTTTAAAGAGTTTGGGTTATCGTGATTATGCTCATTTTATGAATGAGGCTCTTGTTAGCGAACTTTTGATGCGAAAAAAGCTTTTTGTTGAGAGCGAAGCAAAAGATGACTCTTTTTGCTCAAAATCGGAGTTAAAATTAAAGGTAGAAGGACTCTACTGCTCTAGCAAAAAAATGCTTGATAGGTATGCAAAATGGTTTGAAAAAATTGATGAATTTGGCAAAATAAAGTTACTTTTTGAAGAGAAATCTCTTGTTCTGAGTTCACTCGCAAGAGATATAGTATTTTTATCGCTAAATGCGTCGGTTGCATCTTACAGAGTAGATGCTTACGGTGAAACATTCGGTGTTTTGGCAAGCGACATTAGAGTCAATGCCAAAGAGAACGATATTTTAATTGCTAAGATTGACGCTCTGTCTCAATCTCTGTCCGAGTCGCTAAACGAGGTTATATTTTTAGTCTCATCCATAAGTCTGCAGATGGAGATGATTACCTACTTTATAAGAGAACTTTTTGAGAACAACAATGAGGAGCTGACTCAAAATGTCTCCTTTTTATTTGAACTCGTACATTTGTATAACAAAAAGTTGAGTGAGCTTGTTTTGGTTATAGACAAAACTATCCAAAAGAGCATTTTGCATCTAAACACGCTTGAACAGCAGATTATGTACTTAGGGTATATTCAGATTTACGGGGTTATCGAGTCGGCTAGAAGCAATGATGAATCTTCAGGTTTTACAGAGATATTTTTGCAGTTAAAATCTCTTATCGCAAATACGGCGCAAGAAGTTTTAGAGATTAAGCAAGTGGCTGAGAAATTTTCTGCTGATAATCGCATTTTGATAAATGAGTCAAAAGAGAATGAGAATATGCTTACCAAACTAGAAGATGAGATATCTTATATCAATAATATAGAGGGCTGAATTTTGGAAAATATAGTAAATAAAGAGAACATAGACGATGAATTGGCATTTTTGAGCAAAAAAATCTTAGAGCTAAATAAAAAACTTATAGAGAGCGAAAAAGCAAAGTCAATGTTTCTTTCTCTTGTGGCAAACAAGCTAAACAACCCTATGACAGCTCTTTTGGGGATAGTACCTCATTTAAAAATTGTAGATACAAAAGAGAATAAAGATTTATTTGAATTGGTTTACAAAGAGGCTCTAAATCTTGATTTTAGAATTCAAAATCTGGTAATGGCATCGGAGATAGAGAGCGGAAATATTGATATATCTTATGCTTTAGTAGATCCAATTGAAATTATAGATGAAGCTGTTGAGAGTCTGAAATATCTCCTAAACGAGAAAAATATCGAAATAAAAATAAACAGCACAATCAAACAAAAAGTTGTAACAGACCCGAAACAAGTATATACGATAGTGAAAAACCTTATCTCAAACGGTTGTGAATTCGGTTTTGAAAATAGTGTAATAGAGATAAATTTGGATATAGAAGAGTCAATGTTTGTCATCAAAGTAAAAAATCAAGGAGAGGCACCTGAGGTAAAACATAAACCTGAAATATTTACCCGTTTTGCAAAAGATGCAAGCGGTAAACATGGTTTGGGTATCGGTCTTAGCGTTGTCCGTGAGATATGTGAAAGACTAAATGGAACTATTGACTATGAAGCTGAGGGTGGATTTGTCACTTTCATAGTAAAATTATCGTTTGATGAAAGTATGATAGATTCCGAAGCCTACGGGTCAAATGAGTTTCTCTTTGACTCATTTGATGATGCCATAGAGTTATAATGATAGAAGGAAACTCAACCTTCATACATGTAGGTCAGATACATGTTGATGTTGCACCTTCTGCAATTTCAACTGTTTTAGGCTCTTGTGTGGCGGTTTGTCTTTATGACAGAAAATCGGGTATAGGTGGAATGAACCACTATTTGCTCCCTTTTTGGAACGGAAACTCTCTGCAATCTCCAAAATTTGGAAATATAGCCATTCCAAAATTGATAGAAAGTATGCTTAATGAGGGTGCCGGCATCAAAAATATGGAGGCAAAAATCTTCGGCGGTGCATCGATGAATATATCCTCATCATCATGCAACATGATGATAGGTGAAAAAAATATATTGGTTGCAAGAGAAATTTTAAAAGAGTATAGAATTCCCATAGTAGCAGAGGATGTCGGTAAAGAAAACGGCAGAAAGATTCAATTTAATTTACAAAATGGCAAGGTGCTGTTAAAATATACAATTAAAGTGAATGCATGATACTTGGAGATGAAAATGGCAATTAGAGTGTTGATTGTAGACGATAGTGCAACGGCTCGTGCGGTTTTGCGTGATATCTTGGAGTCGGATAGTTCTATTGAGGTTGTAGGAACTGCTTCTGATGCCTATGTTGCAAGAGATAAGATTGTTGAACTTAGACCCGATGTTATATGTCTTGATGTAGAGATGCCTAGAATGGACGGCATTACATTTTTAAAAAAATTAATGCATTACATGCCCTTACCGGTAATTATGGTCTCTTCACTTACGCAAAGCGGAGCTAAAACGACACTCGAAGCGCTGGAAGCCGGTGCCGTTGATTTTGTTCCAAAACCGCATTCGCATATATATGACGGAAAAGATGAGATGAAAGATGAACTCATTTCAAAAATAAAAGTAGCTTCCAAGGTTAAAGTTTTTAAAAAAGAGCTAAATAACCAGATACAAGCCAACACAACTTCGCTAGCCCAAACTACTAATAAAATATTGGCTATCGGTGCTTCTACAGGCGGCACGGAAGCTCTAAAAGATGTTTTAATCGGACTCCCAAGAAATGCCCCCGGAACAATTATCGTTCAGCATATGCCGGCAAATTTTACGGCTCCATTTGCACAAAGGCTAAACTCACTATGCGCCATGGAAGTAAGAGAAGCAAAAAATGGGGACAGCATAACTCCGGGTGTTGTTTTGGTAGCTCCGGGAGATTACCACATGGTAGTAAGACGCTCTGGGGCAAGGTACTATGTAGAGATAGGAAGCGGTGAAAAAGTCTCAGGACACAGACCCTCCGTTGATGTTCTATTTAACTCTGTTGCTAAAATTGCCGGTTCAAATGCGATTGGCGTTATTTTAACAGGAATGGGCAGTGACGGGGCGAAAGGACTTTTGGCTATGAAAAATGCTGGTGCTAGAACGATTGGGCAGGATGAGGCAAGTTGCGTTGTTTACGGCATGCCAAAAGTTGCTCATGAGATTGGAGCGGTTGAGAAGCAAATGCCATTAAACAGAGTGGCTGAGGGCATACTTTCACTTATTTAAAATGCTCATAGTTTTTTAGCATAGAAATACATCCTTTGCTAATCTCTTGGCGCGAGGCATCTATTATGGAGATTATTTTATTATCTGTAGTTACAGCCGTATCAAGCAATTTTAAAGCCTCCTCCGCCCTGCCAGTGTGACATAGAAGGTCGGCTAAATTGTTAAGAGCCAACGGATGAGTTTTGTCAATCAGCAGTATTTTGCGGTAACTCTCTTCAGCGCTGTTTATCTGACGCGTACTATAATAGGCGTTTCCTAGCGCAAAAAGGATAGCTATATCTTGCGGCCAGCGAAGAAGTGCTGTTTCATAAGCAATTATCGCCTCATCAATCATCCCAATTTTTTCAAAATCATATGCAGAGCGTAGATATTTTTGCGACAAAGCAGATGCGGGAAGTTCAGATGTAGGCAAAAGAACAACTCCCCAATTACCGCTTCTCTGCCAAAGAGCCGCAAATGTTTCAATCGGCACTGCCTCATTTGGTTTATCTCCAAAGTGCATCAAAATAGTTTGTGATTTTGCATCGTATCCTGTAACCGGCGCATAGTGCCAAAGCGGATACCATGAAAACCCACGATTTACAAGCACAATAACCGGATGATTATCTTTTAGTTCCAAAAAAAGTGCATCAAATGTCGGCTCCAATGGGTAGGCAAGAAGACCGTTAGCCCTTGTTGCAGCAATTAGTTCTATCTGCAGAGTACCGCCCTTTGCCGGAATAAGCGTTCTCTCATTCAACTCTTTAAGTGAAAGCCTTGGAGTATATGAGCTATTGAATTGCCAATAAGAGGAGAGCATCTCTATGGATGTTGAGCCGCAAAGCTCTGAACGAGGAGCAACAAAAGGAACATCCACGCTGTATGAAGAGTAATTGCCATCTTGTGGCAGAGGGTTTTTAAGTGCGCAACCGGTTGAAAAAATCAACGAGGTTAGCGCAAGAAGCAGAGCGTGGTTTATATTCAAATTAGTTGTTAGTTATAGGTTTAGTAAAGTTAAAAACTTTTGTTAATCCAAGAATATCTGTAATCAGTAAAACTACAAATACAAAAACAATAGCACCGACTATTGACATACCTGCATCTGCGCCGGCTGGCAATGTATCAATTTGATGCGCAATCGTAGAAGCCTCTTCATCAGTCATTGAAGCAACTCTCGCCTCAATAATTTTTGTGTCAACTCCCAGCTCCTCAAACCTTTTTGCAACATCTTCACGAGATAAAATCCCTGCAAGCTTCTCTTTAGATGAAACAGTGCAAGAGCCAAGCGCCTCAGTAGAAGCCATTTGAGCAAATGAAACCTGAGTAAACAGCGTTATACTTAAAATAAACGATAAAATAAGTTTTGAAACTTTCATGTAATTCCTTTTAAATAATTTTAGCAAAAAAAAATGGACGACCACCCTTTTGATGCATTGTAAATTCTAGCTCTATTAACATTAAACGAAACTGTAGACTTATTTATAAAAAATATTAAATTATTTTTTTTAGCATATTTTCCATCTCATCTGATGGTATAGGTTTTGAGTAAAAGTAGCCTTGAATAAAATCACACCCATTTTCTACCAAAAACTCTTTTTGCTCTTTAGTCTCAACACCCTCGGCAATTACGCTTAATTTTAAACTATGTGAAAGGGCTATTATGGCTCTTGCAATACTCACATCCTCTTCATCATCAGGAAGACCGTTGACAAAAGATTTATCAATTTTCAGTTTATCAATCGGAAGACGCTTTAGATATGAAAGTGACGAATAACCGGTTCCAAAATCATCAACTGCGAGTTCAATACCCATTTTGCTAATATGATTTAAAACATCTATTGCATTTTCAGGATTTTTCATAATCTCTCCCTCGGTGACCTCAAGTTCAAGCCACTCAGGCTTACATCCGCTCTCTTTAATCATTAAGCCCAATTTATCTACACAGCCCTCTTGTCCAAGCTGTCTCATAGAAAGATTAAGTGCCAGAATTCCAGGGTTTAAGCCCATCTCATACCACTTCGTCATCTGTTTCATAGCACTGCTCATCACCCACTGATCAATCGCCAAAATGAGTCCCGTCTCTTGCGCCAAAGGGATGAATTTATCAGGAAAAACCAACCCGACATTTGGGTGCAGCCATCTAACCAGCGCCTCCATACCGACAAGCTTATCTGTTCTTCCGTCAACTTGGGGCTGATAATAGACAACAAACTCATTATTGTCTAAAGCTTTTCTGATACTCGCCTCCATTACAACTCTCTCAAATGCTTTCTCAGTCATCTCAGAAGAGTAATATTGGAAATTATTTCTGCCCTCTTCCTTAGCTTTATACATAGCTGCGTCGGCGTATTTTAGAAGATTATTTGCATCTATGCCGTCGTTTGGAAAAATGCTTATTCCTATGCTTGTGGTAATATAGAGCGTATGATTTTCAATATTGATTGGCTCAGACAATGATGAAATAATTTTTTGTGCCAAAAATGAAGCATCAGTCCCTTCTTTTAAATCTTGAATTAAAATTGTAAACTCATCTCCACTCAAACGAGATATTGAATCCTCCTTGCGAACAACACATTGTAATCTTTTTGCTATTATTTGAAGAACCTTGTCTCCTACTGAGTGACCTAGTGAGTCATTTATCTGCTTAAATCTATCCAAATCTATAAAGAGCAGAGCAAATCTATTCTCTTGCCGTTTCGCTTTTTGAACGGCTTGTTCTAGTCTGTCATTAAATAAAACTCTATTTGAAAGACCAGTTAGTAAATCATAATGAGCCTGATAATCAAGTATATCTTTTTGCTCTGTAAGTTCAGCCGTGTACCTGTTTATCAGCTTGTAAATCAATTCAACAATGATTATTACAAGTAAAATTGTCGCTATTATAGAAATCCATCTGATAACTACAATGGTATCCATATAGTAATCCATCTCATCCATAAATACGAAATAGCCTATGTTGCTATTTTTATAATCATGCAAAGTATATCCGCGAAAAATCAGATACTTTGCGTCGTTGTTATCTAAAATATAACTGCTCTCATCTACAATGCGCTTATCTGCTATTTCAAGAATCGATTTTTTTTCTTCTGTTGATTGGTTATATTTTACAAATGAGTAGTTGTTTGTAAATTCGCCTATGTAGCTGCCGGCTGATTCATCATACTTATAAATAGGTTCAGCTGACTTTTTTGATACTAGTAACAGAGGCGTATGTAAATTTAAAATTGACAATCTTGACATTAAATACTTTATGTCTACTCCAAATTCAAATGCGCCGATATGTTTATTGTCCTTAAAAACAGGAAAAATAACTCTGTAATAGATGCCGTACTCTCCAACTTCAACACCGCTTTGTATCTCTTTTGATTCATTGGCTTTAACTGTGATTTTATGAAAAGATTGAAGATTATTTCCAAATAGCTCCGGTTTATTTAGGCGTAAAAAATCATGAGTATCTGGCGTGTAAAAGTTCATAATATTAAAGTAATTATTATCTTCTTTTAATTTTTTATAGATTGGAGTGGATAATCTAAGCAGCTCGTCACGGTCTCTATTTGCAAATGCTTCTATTATTTCAGGTTTTTTGAGTAGCTCATTTCCGAGGTCAGTGTACTTTTTCTTAATCTCATCAAAAATATTTTTTACAACATAATTGGTGTCGCGTTCTTTCTTTTTAATAGTCATATCAAGCACCGTAGTGTACTGATAATGGTATAAATAGTTATAAATTAACGAACCTACTATCTGAATTAATAAAATACTAATAACTATTTTTTTGCTAAACTGCATATATCATCTACCACTCTTTATATAAACACTGTCCATTAATTATATTGTTTAAATATAATAACTGCCTTAATATTTCATCTAAACTTTTTGCTGTTCTTTTAAATAATTAAAAAATTTAAAAAGTTCAGTTTGTTCTTCTCCAAGCTGCTTCTTGTCCAGAGTATTTAGATAGTAACCTAAATAGGTCATAGTTGTATAATCCCCTTCGATACCTGCATCACTAAAATGCTCCCGTACCAACTTTGATTTGCTTGCATGTTTCCATATCTCATCATCCAATTCACTCGCTTTATTGTTTAGTATTTTTACAAGCACTTTTTTATACTCTTTACTTAACTTAGAGAGTTCACCGGCAAAAGAGTCAAAATATTTTTCTGTATAGATTGCTTTGAGATCTTTCATTTTGGCTAGTTTTTCGCTTGACACTGCTTTTTCATGAACAGCATCTATATAATTTCCGCGCAGTGGTTTTAGTGCGTCTTCAAGCTCAATTCGATTTTTATCATTTTTACTCAATTTTTTCAGCTCAGCTTCTCTTTGTTGTATTTCAGGAAAGAGCGACTCAGACACTACACTAAATGTGGAAATACGGTTTATACACTCCTCCTTATCTTGAATGAACTTAATATACTCAGGCTGAGAGCGTAAAAAAATCATCTCAAAGGCAACTTCTGGAACACTAGCCTTGTCGTTAACAGTGTAGTAAGCTTTGTGTAAATCTTGAAGCGCCTTTAGTTTCTCTTTTATATCTTTATGATCATGTAAAGCCGGGTCAAGATTTTTAAGATTATTGTAGGCAGTTATCAAGAAGCGTCTTGATAAAAAATAGTTTAGTTGTGCTTTTGTAGTTATCGTTTCTAGCTGTTTATTCATAAGAAAATCAACAGAGTTAAAGTAGTTTTGCAGAGCCTCACTTACCCCGTATGTAGGAGTTACTTCTGTGTCAGCAGCTACCGACACTTTTGATTCTTCTTTATAATTACTCTTTTTTACAGCCATACTCAATCCACATAACATATTTGAAGGTATTATACCGATATTTAAATTGAAAATATCACTCCACTTTTTTATTTAAGCACAATGTTAGCAATTTTTTCCTACTCTACAAAAAATTAATTGTAAAAGAATTTAAAATGTCAAACAGATTAGCCACAGAAGATTCGCCTTACTTACAACAGCACAAAAACAATCCTGTAGATTGGTATCCATGGGGTGATGAAGCATTTCTTAGAGCAAAAAAAGAGAACAAAGCTATTTTTATCTCCATCGGTTACAGCTCATGCCACTGGTGCCATGTTATGGAGGAGAAGGTTTTTGAAAATGAGGAGTGTGCAGACATACTCAACAAGCATTTTATCTCTATAAAGGTTGACCGTGAGGAGCGACCCGACATAGACAAACACTATCAAGAAGTTTATATGCTTTTAAATCGCCGAAGCGGCGGATGGCCGACTTCCATTTTCTGTACACCCCAGAACAAGCCATTTTTTGCAGGAACTTATATACCGCCAGAGTCGCGAGAGGGAAGCATTGAGGGAATGGGGTTTGTTGAGCTTACAACACTAATAGCTGAGAAAATCTCCACTTATGATGAGCAGATACTAAAAAATGCAGATGAGATAGAGAGCTTTTTAAACCACAAAGAGCACCCAAAAGAGGCAACGGTTTTAAAAGAAGATTTTGTAAAAAACTTTATGCTTCAAGTAAAAAACAACTATGAGACAACATACGGCGGGTTTTCAGTTGCACCGAAATTTCCGCATGCAAGCACCCTTGGAACACTTTTGGTTATAGACAAACTCTATGATGACAAAGCAGCAAAAGCCATGCTTCTTCATACGCTAAAGAGCATGAAAAAAGGCGGTATTTATGACTTGGTAGATGGCGGGTATTGTCGTTACAGCGTTGATGTAGAGTGGAAAGTGCCTCATTTTGAGAAGATGCTTTATGACAACGCCCTGCTCTGCGAGCTCTATACAAACACTTATTTGGCTTACAAAGATGAGAGTTTTTTACATGTAGCCAAAGAGATTGCCGATTTTTGGCATAACCATATGAGCGAAGATGAGCTCTTTTACAGTGCCAGCGATGCCGACAGCGAGGGCGAAGAGGGAATATACTTTACATACGATTATGATGAAGTTTATAAAGTTTTGGCAGATAACGGGTATAAAAATATTGAAGTTATCTTGGAAAAACTCAGTGTAAGTAAAAATGGAAATTTTGAAGGCAAGAGTATCATCAGATTTGAGAGCGATGAAGTGATAGATGGATTTGAAAATATAAAATTTCTGCTAAGAGGTTTAAGAGCAGGAAGGGAGTACCCTTTTATAGACAAAAAAATCCAGACTTCATGGTCTAGTATGATGATAAAAGCTCTTTTTACGCTTGGAAATATTGACGCTTCTTACAAACAAAGAGCCATTAAAAGCCTTGATGCACTGCTTAAGAGCATGTTTATAGATGGCAAACTCTACCACACAACTCTTATACACAAAACTCCAAAAGTAGAAGCATTTTTAGAAGATTACGCATACCTCTCTCAAGCGCTTGTTGAGGCTTTTAACTCCACACAGGATGAACTCTATCTCATTCTTGCCCAGCACTTTGCAAATCTTGCTTTAGAGAAATTTTACGATAAAGGAACTTGGAGATTTAGCGTGGGAGAGTTTGAAACAAAAGCAGAAATTTCGGACAATACATACACAAGTTCGGTTGCGATTATGGTTGATGTTCTGCTCTCGCTTAGTACACTTCTAGAAGATGACAAATACAGCCACTTCGCGTTTAAAACTTTTGAGTACAACTCTTATGAACTGGGAAGACGCCCCGTTATTTATCCATATATGCTTCGACAGATGCTGAGATATATCAAAGGCGACAGGGTAGTAAAATCGAACCAAAAAAATCTGGAACAAAACAGTTTTGAACTTAGCTCTCTTGAATATCCGTTTATTCAAAAAAAAGCTTCAGATGATGAAAACTATATGGTTTGCGGAGCTAAGAGTTGCTTTGCTACAACGCAAAACCATAATGAAATCAATGATATAATCAAAAAAACTTTTTAGGAAAAATATAATGAATAGTATGAAACTTGGCGTAAATATCGACCATGTAGCGGTTTTAAGAGAGGCAAGACGCGTAAATGACCCAGATATTTTAAATGCTCTATATGTCGCATGTGCCTCTGGAGCCGACCAGATAACGATTCATCTAAGAGAAGATAGACGCCACATCCAAGACATTGATGCGTACAACATCATGAAGCACTCTACCCTGCCCGTTAACTTAGAGTGTTCCATCAACAGAGATATTTTAAACATCGTAACAGACCTAAAGCCTCACCGTGCGACTTTAGTACCTGAAAAAAGAGAGGAAGTAACAACAGAGGGCGGACTTGATGTCATAAAATACGAAGATGAAATCTCTTATGCGATAGAGCTTCTGCACGACTACATCATCCCAGTTTCGCTCTTTATCGACCCGACTATCGAAGCGGTAAAGATGTCAAAAAAGCTTGGTGCCGAGATGGTTGAGCTTCACACGGGGAGTTTTGCAAATATCTATGCAATGCTTCACTCCTCGCTCTCACACTCAAACCACTCCGTAAAAGAGCTAGAACTTCCTCGTCATGAGCTCTCTATCAGACTTGAAAAATCAATCGCCGATATAGTAGCGGCCGCAAAATATGCCAAAAAGATAGGGCTTGAAGTCGCAGCGGGGCATGGACTAAACTACCACAATGTTCATGAGATGATGAAAATCTCCGAAATAACAGAACTAAATATCGGACAAAGCATAGTGGCTAGAAGCGTCTTTAGCGGTTTAGCAGACGCCGTAAAAGAGATGAAGAGGCTTACCTCAAGATAAATTCTCAAAGCAAATTCAACTTAGTTTTAAAATAAAGATATAAAATACAGTGAACTATTCGCTAGAGTAGAAAAACCAAGGAGAATTTCATGAAAATTTTATTGATGCTTTTATCGCTCTCGGTATTTGCTTTTGGACATACGACTTTTCTACAAAACAGTGGCTTTAGCAGCGGATTTTTACACCCCATCGGCGGTTTAGACCATGTTCTGGCTATGGTCGGTGTCGGTATGGTCGCTTTTTTTGCATCAAAAAAGGGGTATCTTCTCCTATTTGCTTTTATATCAGCGATGCTTATAGCGGCAATATTTGGCTTTTTGGGCGCCAAAATACCGTTTGTTGAAGATGGGATACTTCTCTCCATTGCCGTCGTTTTTGCACTTATAGGCTTTGCAAAGAAAATATCCCTAAGCACTATTGTCACAGTAGTTGCGTTCTTTGGATTATTTCACGGTTTTGCTCATGGAGCGGAGTTTCAAAGCGGAAGCTTTGCGGGCTATATGTTCGGATTTACACTCTCTACACTTTTTCTTCATCTAAGCGGTATCGCTTTGGCTTATGCATACACTAAATCTGCTAAAGCAGAATATAGCGTAGAGCGATAGTATGTGCAAAGATTGCGGCTGCAGCGTTGTAGAACATAGTCATTCACATGAACATCATCATCACGGAGATGTTCATGAACACAAAAGCGCTCATGAACATCTGCATGACAATCCGCAGTTAAACGACCCTAAAACCATTTCGGTAATTACGAAGATTTTAGATAAAAACAACCAAGAGGCACAGCATAACAGAGAGCACTTTAACTCCCACGATGTTTTGTGCATAAATCTCATGAGTAGCCCAGGAAGCGGAAAGACGGCACTTTTAGAGAGTTTGTCCGATTTGGGTGAGTTTAAATTTGGTGTGATTGAGGGCGACTTAGAGACAAGCCTTGACGCGGACAGACTAAAAGCAAAAGGCATAGACGCTCATCAGATTCAAACCGGTTCTGCATGTCATCTTGACGCGTTTATGGTTCATAAAGCCCTTCATCATATGGATTTGGACAATATAGATGTCTGTTTTATAGAGAATGTCGGAAACCTCGTCTGCCCTGCCAGTTATGATGTCGGGAGCCACTTAAATATAGTTTTGGTGAGTATTCCTGAGGGCGAAGATAAGATAGCCAAATATCCGGTTATGTTTCGCAAAGCGGATTTGATTTTATTTACAAAAACCGACCTTCTTCCGCAC
The DNA here is from genome assembly GCA_942493175.1 of Sulfurimonadaceae bacterium. Lineage (GTDB taxonomy): Bacteria > Campylobacterota > Campylobacteria > Campylobacterales > Sulfurimonadaceae > Sulfurimonas. The sequence continues at coordinate 900,169 of OW818672.1, read as the reverse complement.
TTTGAGTATGATATGAAAAAAGAGAAAGACTCGGCAAGAAAACTAAAACCAAATGTTGACATACTCGAAGTCAGCACCAAAGATAAAGAGAGCATTGAGAAAGTTGCTTCGTGGATTAAGTTTAAAATAGGACTTAGATAATGTGCCTATCCATTCCGAGTAAAGTAGTTAAAATAGACAAGCAAAACAGCGTAGCGACGGTTGATACTATGGGCGTTAAAAGAGAAGCAAGTTTAGCACTTGTCGGCGATGAAGATATAAAAATAGGCGATTTCGTTCTTTTGCATATCGGTTTTGTTATGAATAAAATCGATGAAAAAGAGGCACTTCTGAGTCTTGAGGCATTTGCAAAAATAGTTGAGCTTATGGACGAGGAAGAGCCGCTTTAATGGAGCAGTTGGAGCTTAAAAATCTCTACGATGACTTTAGAGATGCCGACACCATAAAAGCTTATGCAAAAATCATAAACGAAGACGCTGCTCTTTTAAAAAATCCAATCAACATCATGGAGGTTTGCGGAGGACACACGCATACAATTATGAAGTACGGTCTTCTTCAGCTTTTACCCTCAAACATCAAGTTTGTCCACGGTCCGGGTTGTCCGGTTTGTATCATACCAAAAGAGAGGATTGACCACGCTTATGTTTTGGCGATGCTTCAAGACGTGATTTTGGTTACTCTTGGCGATATGATAAAAGTTCCCGGAAGCAAAGGTAGCCTTCAAGATGCAAGAAGCAAAGGTGCCGATGTGCGTTTTGTTTACTCTCCTCTTGAGTGTCTAAAAATCGCTCATGAGAATCCAACTAAAAAAATCATCTTTTTTGCCATAGGCTTTGAGACGACTACACCAATGACAGCCGCACTCTTAGATGCCGTTATAAAGCAGGATATTAAAAATATTTTCTTCCACATAAACCATGTAACGGTTCCAGAAGTTATGAGAGAGTTGATAGATAGCAGAGATGTACATGTAGATAGTTACAACAACAAAATAGACGCATTTTTAGGACCCTCACATGTAAGCGTTATAAGCGGCAGTAAAATCTATGAAGAGTTTCCGCGTGATTATAATCGTCCCGTGGTAGTTTCAGGCTTTGAGCCGGTCGATGTTATGCAAGCAATCAGCATGATAGTTAAGCAATTTATAGAGGGCAGATGCTTTCTTGAGGTGGAGTATAAACGACTTGTAACCTATGATGGAAACCTCAAGGCGCAAGAGCTGATAGAGAGATATTTTGAAAAACGAGAGCTTTTTAAATGGCGAGGTTTAGGTAATATTCCAAAAAGCGGACTAAAAATAAAACCTGAGTTTGAGGTGTATGATGCAGAGGTTATCTACAAAGATGTTTTGCCGCTCGGCGAGATAGAAGACCACAAACTCTGCATCTGCGGAGATATACTAAGAGGTATGGCAAACCCGCCAGAATGCACTCTCTTTGGAACTGCATGTAAACCATCATCGCCCATCGGGAGCTGTATGGTAAGCTCTGAGGGTGCATGTGCAGCGTACTATAAATATGGGAATTTGGTATGAGAAACTATCCATATTTTATTATCCGAAAAAAAGCGCTTATTAGATGAAATATGTTAAAATGACAATATCCTGTCATAAAAGGTTTTTAAATGCAAGCACTAAACTACACAAATGCTAGAAATAGTTTTAAAAGTATTATAGAAGATGTATGCGACAACAACGAAGAGGTAATAATTACCACAAAGAACAATAAGTCGGTAGTAATCATTTCACTTGATGAGTACAACACCACACACGCAAAACTAAAAAAAGATGTTCAAAATGCGATAAAAGAGATTCAAAAGGGCGACTTTTTAGACATCGACGATGCCTTTGATGCAGCAAAGAACTCCTATCGTGCATAAAATAGTTTTTTCAAAAACGGCTGCTCTCAACTTGGTAGAACAAGCAAAATATATTTTTGAACAAACGAAAAATGAGGAAGTTGCAGATAGGTACTTGGATAAAATGAAAAACTACATCATCCAAACGCTCTCGAACTTTCCAAAATCAGGAAGACCCACCGAAGAACTCTCACCAAACACCAGAAAACTAGTCTATCAGGGATACTCTATAATTTATAGCATTTCAGAGATGCAGATAGAGATTTTAGTAATTTTTAGAGAAAATTTGCCTAAGTTATGAAAAATGTAATTTATGATATTTTATTATTTCAAGTTTAACGGCAGATTGACATTGTTTTGGCTAAAATAGCACCTAATTACATCTAATTGGCGGTTTAAACTATGTCACTCTCAGAATCAGATACTCGTTCCAAGCTAATTGACCCTCGAATAAAAGAGAGTGAGTGGCTTGAATCTAATATTGTAAGAGAATACTATTTTACTGATGGGCGAAAGCTTATAGGCGGTAAAAGAGGTAAACGATACTTTGTAGATTATCTACTGACACATAAAAACACCAACTTAGCCATCATCGAAGCCAAAGCAGAATCAAAAGACCCGCTTGACGGTTTGCAACAATCCATCAACTATGCCGAGCGACTTCGCATTGATTATGTTTATTCTACAAACGGACATAAAATCTATGAACACTCTTTAAAAGAGGGCAAAGGCAGATGGGTAGAAAATTATCCGACTCCTGATGAACTTTTTGAGCGAAAATATGGCGAAACAACTCCAAAAGCACAAGCCGTAATCACTCAGCCGTTTCACTTTGAAGGAACGATGAAACCCCGTTTTTACCAACAGATAGCCGTTCAAAAAACCATAGAAGCCATAGCACAAAACAAAGACAGAATCTTACTAACACTGGCAACAGGAACGGGTAAAACATACATAGCTTTTCAAATCGCATACAGACTTTTTCAGTCCAAATGGAACAAAGACGCAAGTGACAGACGACCAAAGATACTCTTTTTAGCAGATAGAAATGTACTTAAAGACCAATCCATGAACACCTTTAATCCGTTAGAGAAAGATTGTGTTGAGATTAACGGAAAAATCATCAAGAAAAGAGGCGGTAAAGTTCCAACGGCAGGAAATATATTTTTCGCTATCTATCAGTCTATCGCCGAAAATAAAAACAGAAATATTGAAACCTCAGAAGAAGAAAACGAAGACGATGTAACCGCTTACTACAAACAGTATCCATCTAACTTTTTTGATTTGATTATCATTGATGAGTGCCATCGTGGAAGTGCAAATGATGAGAGTTCTTGGAGAGAGATACTAAATCATTTCAGTAGTGCAACTCACTTAGGATTGACGGCAACACCAAAAAGAGACGACAACGGAGACACTTACAAATATTTTGGCGACCCTATCTATGAATACTCTCTCAAAGACGGCATCAACGACGGCTTTTTAACGCCGTACAAAGTGAAAAGAATCCAGACAAACATAGATGAGTATAGATTTGACCCTAACGACATCATCACTGGTGAGCTGGAAAAACAGATTGTTGCTTTAGAGGCTTTTGAAAAGCAAGTCGTCATCCCAAAACGAACAGAGCTTATCGCAAAAACTATTCTTGAAAACATGAACGCTATGGATAAAACTATAGTATTTTGCGTAAATCAAAAACATGCGATGGATATGAAAGTAGCTATCGATAAGTTTAAAACCGTCAAAGATAATCACTACTGCGTAAGGGTTACATCCGATGAGGGCGACATCGGCAGAGATTTCTTAGAGATGTTTCAAAACAACGACAGAGACATCCCTGCGATTCTTACAAGTTCAAAAATGCTTACAACAGGAGTTGACGCTAAAAATGTCAGGAATGTCGTACTCACCGCACCTATCAAATCTATGACAGAATTTAAACAGATTATAGGTCGTGGTACTCGTGTTTTTGAGGGGAAAGATTTTTTTACCATTATGGATTTTCTAGGAGCGACAAACTTGTTTTATGACCCTGCATGGGATGGAGAAGATTTACCCTCTAATGACGCTGGAGAAAAACAGCCAAAAGAGCCAAAAGATAAAACTGACATGTCAGATAACGATGGTATAGAAACAAGTGATGACATCCCTCGAAATGAAAAAGTAACGATTGACATCAAAGGCAAAAAACTAAAAGTCATCAACATAGAGACAACCTATGTCGGGATGGACGGCATACCTCTAAAAACAGAGGATTACTTAGAACTTCTCATAGGCATACTCGGCAAGTTTTACAACGATGAAGATGGGTTAAGAGAGATATGGAGCAACCCGAAAAACAGAAAAGAGATGCTTCAAAAACTCTCAAACATGCAGATTGACGAATCTCAACTCAATGACCTGAAAGTAATCTTTGAAGCCGAGGATAGCGATATTTACGATGTACTCACGCATATATCGTTTAACCTAAACATCAAAACAAGAGCCGAGAGAGTCTTACATGTAGAAAACTCAGAGTTTGTAGAAAAGTTCCATAACGAAAAAGCCAAAGAGTTCATAGAGTTTATACTGGAGCGATATAAAAAAGACGGTGTAAAAGAGCTAGATGAAGACAAACTAGGCAAGTTAGTTGACTTAAGCGGACTTGGAACTGTGAGGGAAGTGGCTCAGAACTTTGGTGGAATCCCTCAAATGAGAGAAGAGTATTTTGAGTTGCAGAGGGAGATTTATAAATGAGCGAAAAAAATGATAAAATGAGAACAATAAAAGGAGCTTCATTATGAAAGATATAGAACTTGATAATTTGGAAAAGTTAATTCCCTCACTTGCAAATGGTGCTATGCACAAAGCTTATCTTGATACTTTATCAGCAGGAAATAGCGTGTTAGAAGTTATAGACGGCGCAATATATGAAGTTTTTGCAGATGGAAGTAAAAAAAAGATTAAAGACGTTGCTCCATATATTAAAGTGGATATAAACCAAAAGATTATTTTAGGATGAACACTCCACGATTGCGAATGTTTGCAGAAGGAGATTTATAGATGAAGTTTTTAAAATTTATATACATTAAAGATTTATTTGATTATAATTTTGGCAACACACCTCCTCCACCTCTTTACAATGTGCCAACGAGGGGGTCTTCTTTATGAATAACCTCCATGAACAACTCCAAAATATAAAAAATCAAGAAAATGGATACGCAAAAACCCATAAAACTTTTGATGAACAATTAAAAATCTTAAAAGAAAGAGATTTGATTATATCAAATGACAAATATGCTGTTACAAAACTAAATCATATCAACTACTATAGACTGAGTGCTTATTTCTTACCTCTGCAATACAAAAAAGACTCTGAAAATAAAAACAAGTTTTTACCAAACACTACTTTTGAAGATGTTATCAAGCTTTACTATTTTGATACAGAACTGAGAAAGATTATCTTTGAAGCCATAGAGAGCATAGAGATATACTTTAGAACACAAATAGCTTATCATCATGCACAGCAGTATGCGCCTTATGGATATTTGGATCAGAAAAATTTTCAAACAAATCAAGAGTTTTATGACAAAATCATTCAGACACTTAAAGATGAGACAGGAAGAGCCAATGAAGAATTTGTTTCTCATTTTGAAGATAAATATAAAACAACAGATTTGCCAATCTGGACTTTGGTAGAAGTTATATCATTTGGAACTTTGTCCAAAATGTATAGTATTTTGAAAACAGATGAGCAAAAGAAAGTAACACATCAGCTTCGAGGTATCAATAACACAGTTTTTAAAAACTGGCTTCATTCATTGTCAGTTTTACGAAATATATGTGCTCACCACAGTAGATGCTGGAACAAAACATTGGGCGTAAAATTTGAAGTACCTAATAAACTGGAAAGTTTTAAAAAAATAAATAAAACGATTATCGATGAAAAAAACAACCTAACAAGCACTATCTACATGAACGACAAAGTATTTTTTGCCTTGAGTGTGATTGAGTATATATTGGCTTGCATCGGCGAAGATGAAGTCGAGTTTAAAGAAAAGATTAAACAGTTACTTCAAAAATATCCACATGTAGATAAAAATGCGATGGGGTTCGTAGATAACTGGGAAAAACTGGAGATGTGGAGATGAGTATTTTGAGTTGTATAAAGAAAGAGATTTATAGATAATGAATGACTATGATTTTTCAACACTAAATGATAAAGAATTTGAAAACATATCAATAGATTTAATATCAAAAGATAAAGAAAAAAGATTTGAAAGATTTAAAGCGGGGAAAGATGGTGGTATTGATGGAAGATTTTATCATTCAGATGGAAGTCAGGAAATTATACAATGTAAGCATTATTTAAAAACAGGTTTTAAAGGTCTCATATCTTCACTAAAAAATAAAAATGCCAAAGGTATTAGTGAGATTGATAAAGTAAAAAAACTAAGTCCATTAAAATATATATTTGTTACCTCATTGCCATTATCAGCAACTAATAAAAACACAATTAAAGAATTATTTACTCCTTATATACAAAGTGATAATGATATTTATGGACAAGAAGATTTAAATGTAATTTTGAGTAAAAACACAAATATAGAAGAGAAATATTATAAACTTTGGATAAGTAGTACAACTGTTTTTAATAGAATAATGAATAATGCTCTTAAAAGTAGAAGTGAAGCTTTAGTTGAAGATATAAAAGAAAAGTCAAAATATTATGTAATAACAGATAATCATAATCAAGCGATACAAATACTTGAGAAATCAAATGTAGTTATTATTGCTGGTGAACCAGGAATTGGCAAAACAACATTAGCCAAACATATGGCTCTATTTTATATTGAAAAAGATTTTGAATGTTACGATATAGAGAATTCAATAAATGAAGCGGAAAGTATTTTTGAAAAAGGTAAAAAACAGATATTTTATTTTGATGATTTTTTAGGTAGTAATTACCTAGAAGCACTTGAAAATAAAAAAGATTCTCATATTATGAAATTTATAGAGCGAGTTAAACGAGATAAATCTAAAAGATTTATTTTAACGAGCAGAACAAATATATTTAATCAGAGTATTTTGCTTAGTGATACATTTAAAAGTAAAAATATAGATGAAGATGAGTTTATAATATCCATAGCTTCTTTGAAGGAGATGGATAAGGCATATATACTTTACAATCATATTTGGCATAGTAATTTAGAAGAAACATATATCGATGAAATTTATAAAGATAAACGATATAAAAATATCATAAATCATAAAAATTTTAGTCCTAGAATTATTGAATTCATTACTGATACAGTTAAGATTAAAAAAGAAGATGTTAAACCTTCAGAGTATTGGGCTTATCTTGTTGATAAGTTAAATAATCCACAAGATATATGGAAAAATACATTTGATAAACAAAGTGATAATTTTATACGAACTATCGTTATTTTGGTAGTTTTAAATGGAAATAAAATTGAGGAAAATGAATTAAAAAATGCTTATATTTCCTATATAAAATTAACAGATTTAAAGGATAGCTCATATGCTTCAAAGGAGTTTGATAGTGTTATAGAAGAAGTAGTAAAATATTTTTTAAATAGAACTAAGACATATAAAAAAACTATAGAATATTCTTTGTTTAATCCATCAATAGCAGATTTTGTAATAAATAAATATAAAGATAATAGAGATAAGTTAATACCAGCTTATTTTTCTCTGCCCTCTGTTCAATCGTTAACGGAGTTGAGTAGTTTAAAGGCGACTGGAAAGATTGATGAACAAATATATATTGATATCGTTTTATCAATATATGAGAATTTTGATGTAAATAATTTAGATAATATTGATTATAAAATTAAATTATTAAAGATGTATGAATTTATAAATTTGAAAAGTCAGTTGGATATTATAAAAAGAAATGCTTTCTTTCAAAATATAATTGATAATACATTAGAATTTACATTAATAGATGAGTTTGTTACTACATTGACTTATATTGAACTAGAAGATATAAGAATGGATAATTACGATTTTATTTTACAGTTAATAGAAAATGCAAGCCTAGATGAAAATAACATAAATAAAATAATAGAACTTTTAAAACATTTTGATATTCATGATAAGAATATTGATAATAAATTAAATAAATTAATTCATGAGTATTTGGAAAATGAGCTTGATTCATGGTTGTCGCAGCTTGAGATTGATGATGTAGAATTTGAGAATGATAAAGATGGAGTATTTGTAAGAGATGAAGAGATAAGAGAATATGTTACATTTAATATTGATACGCTAATTCATGGAATAGATAAATATGAAGCAATTAATATAGATAGAGATGCTATAGCTGATACAGTAAATATTGAAGACATAAGTAATAATTTGGTTAATGCGTATATAAAAGCTTGTTCGGAAGAAAGTTACGACCATAAAGATGTTGTATCAAGCCATAATATAGATAGTGTTGAAGATTTATTTGAAAGGTGAAAAATGACCTCATTCACCCAAAAACAAACCATCTCAAGAAAGTCTATTTTGACTTATTGAAAAAATGGAGAAATTTTGACACATTAAAAGAATATACCGAAAAAACGCAATATTTTCGACATATCCCATAATCTATGAGTAAAAAACAGAGAAATTTACACATTACAAAAGGCAAAACTTGGAATCCAAAATAAACAGAATAACAGACATATTACGAAGAGATGACGGGATTAGTGGTGCTATGATGTACACGGAGCAGATTTCTTGGATACTTTTTCTCAAGTTTCTTAGTGATTTGGAAGACTCAAAAGCTGATGAGGCACAACTTATCGGGCAAGATTACACCTACATACTTGATGATAAATTCAAGTGGAGTAACTGGGCTTGTCCTAAGATAAAAGACAGTAGTGGCAAAGATGGAAAGATTGACCTTATAAATGCTAAGAGCGGGGAAGACCTTTTGGAGTTTACAAACAAAGAGCTGTTTCCTTATCTTAAAGGGTTCAAGTCTATTACACAAGACCCTAAATCTATCAAGTATAAAATCGGTGCTATTTTTGAGTATTTGGACAACCGTATCGCAAACGGGCATACTCTTAGGGAGGTGTTGGACATCATTGATGGTTTAGATTTTCACAATCAGGCAGACCTGTTTCAACTCTCGCTTATCTATGAAAAACTTCTCAAAGACATGGGGAGTGACGGCGGTAACAGTGGGGAGTTTTACACTCCTCGCCCTCTTATCAAAGTCATTGTCGATGTGCTAGACCCCAAAGTCGGGCAGAGTATTTACGACCCTGCCGTGGGAAGCTGCGGATTTCTCATCGAAGCTTACAACCACATACGCTACACCGACATCAAAGCGAACAAACAGCGAGAACTCTCAACGGAGCAGTTGAAGTTTTTAAATGAAGACACTTTTTTCGGCAATGAAAAAACTCCGCTCTCTTATGTCATGGGCGTAATGAATATGATACTTCACGGAGTCGAATCGCCAAACATCGCAAAAGCAAATACTCTCACAAAAGACATACGAGGACTCGAAGAAAAGGATAGATTTGACTGCATCTTGGCAAATCCTCCTTTTGGCGGAAAAGAGAACGACAGCATCCAGCAGAACTTCCCCATCAAGTCAAACGCTACGGAGTTGCTCTTTTTGCAACACATGATGAACCATCTCAAACTTGGCGGCAAATGTGGCGTGGTTATCCCCGAGGGTGTTTTGTTTCAGACAAACAACGCTTTTAAGTCGGTTAAACAGGAGCTTTTAGAGCGTTTCAATGTTCATACCGTGCTTAGTCTTCCCGCAGGCATATTTTTACCTTACAGCGGTGTAAAAACAAATGTCATCTTTTTTGAGAGAAAGGGAAGCACATCGGACATCTTTTACTACGAAGTAAATCCGCCTTATAAACTCACAAAAAACAAACCAATCCAATACGACCACTTCAAAGAGTTTTTAAATGTATGGCAAGACAGAACGCTTACGAGTAACTCTTGGATTGTACATGTAAACGACATAAAAGAGTTTGACATATCGGCTAAAAATCCAAACAAAAATGAGACTATAGAGCATAAATCGCCCATAGAGTTGGTTGAAAATATCAAACTAAATAACAGCGAGATAAATGATTTGATGGATGAGATTGAGGCTATATTGATAGGGAAAGATATCAATGAGTGAGTTGTATGAGCTTCCTGATGGGTGGGAGTGGACTAAATTAAAAAACGTTTGTAACTTGTTAAATGGATATGCATTCAAAGCAACTGATTATGTTGAGAAATCTGATACGGTTCTTATTAGAATGGGAAATATCCGCCCTAATGGAAGTTTTGATGCAAACCACAAAATACAGTATTTACCAAATAAATTCGTCAATGAATTACCTAATTTTATTTTAAAAGAAGGTGATTTAATTATTGCCATGACAGATTTGGCTACTGAAATGAGGATATTAGGAAATCCAACATTAGTAACTAACTTGAATAGTAGAACTTTTATGTTGAATCAAAGGGTTGGAAAATTATGTAACTTTGATTTTAGTAAAGTTACTATTGAATATTTGAGATATATTATTACTGCTCCACAGATAAAAGAATATTACAAATCATTGGGTGGTGGTGGATTACAAATTAATATTGGTAAGCAACAAATTCTTTCCGTAGATTTCCCCCTCCCGCCACTCACAGAACAACAGAGAATAGTTTCAAAATTGGATTTGCTCTTTGAAAAAATAGACAGATCAATAGCCCTACATCAAAAAAACATGGACGAAGCCAACGCATTTATGGGAAGTGTTTTGAATGATGTTTTTGGAGAGTTGGAAGGAAACTATGAAAAAAGAACACTAGAATCATTTAATAAAAAAATGTCTTCAGGCGGAACACCTTCAAGAAAAGAAATGAAATATTGGAATGGTACGATTGAATGGTTTAGCAGTGGTGAACTAAATCAGCTATATACATTACCATCAAAAGAGAAAATCACACAAATTGGTTTAGATAATACATCTGCAAAACTATTTCCAAAAGGAACATTGCTTATCGGTATGTATGACACAGCTGCTATGAAAATGTCAATCCTTTCTAATGATGGAAGTTGTAATCAAGCAATTGTGGGCTTTAAACCAAAAGAAGATGAGTTAAACATATATTTTGCTAAATATCAATTAGAATATTTAAAAAAAGAGATATTAGAACAAAGACAAGGTGTGAGACAGCAAAATCTAAATTTATCAAAAATAAAAAATGTAGAAATAGAATATCCACCCCTCTCAATCCAACAAAAAGTAGTTACCTACCTAGATGAGATTTCCAAAAAAATAGAAAAAATAAAACAGCTGCAAAAAGAGAAGATGGCTAGCCTCAAAGCCCTGAAAGCTTCTATCTTGGATAGTGCATTTAGGGGAGAGTTATGATAGAGTTAGAAAATGTTGACTAAAACCATAACCTTAGCACACGGAAACGGTGGAGAAGAGAACAACGAGCTCATTTCTCAGGTGTTTTACAAAGCTTTTAAAAATGACATCCTAGACAAAAGCGAAGATGCGGCTATTATCCATAACGGTGAGCTTGCTTTTTCAACCGACAGCTTTACGGTTTCACCTCTATTTTTTGCCGGAGGTGACATAGGCAAGCTTGCCATTTGCGGCACATGCAACGATTTGGCTATGATGGGTGCAAAGCCGAAATATTTGACATGCAGCGTGATAATCGAAGAGGGTTTTGAGACTAGAGAGTTAGAGAAAATCGTAAGAAGTATGAAAAAAGAGCTTGAGATTAACGGTGCGATTGTCGTAAGCGGAGATACCAAAGTCGTGCCTCGCGGAAGTGTGGATAAGATTTTCATAAACACGACTGGAATAGGCGAAGTTCTAAAAAAAGGCATTAGTTCCAACAACATAACCAAAGATGACATCATCATTGTAAACCGTGACATAGGGTGTCATGGCGCGGCTATTTTTGTAGCCCGTGAGGGCATCGAGATGAGCAGTTCACTCCGTAGTGATTGCGAGTCGCTTTTTCCTCAGGTTAAAGCCCTTTTGGATGCAGACATAAATATAACCGCCATGAGAGACGCAACCAGAGGCGGAGTGAGTGCGGTGCTAAATGAGTGGGCGAAGCAGTCGAACATCTGCGTTGAGGTCGAAGAAGAGAGTATTCCCATCAGCGATGAGGTAAAAGGGATTTGCGAGATGCTCGGTTTTGAAGCGACCGCTTTGGCAAATGAGGGCACTTTTGTTCTCGCTGTTAAAAAAGAGGACGCAGAGCGTGCAGTTGAGATTTTAAAAACTTTTGAGAGTTGCAAAAATGCAGCGATAATCGCCAATGTAACAGATGCTTACCCAAAAAAAGTGGTTTTAAAGAGCAGTTGGGGAACTTCAAGATTTTTGGATACTCCAAGCGGCGAGCTCCTTCCTAGAATATGTTAAATTTATGAAAATACTTCTACTCGTATCTGCATTTAACTCTCTTACGCAAAGAGTTTTTTGTGAACTTCAGGATATGAATCACACAGTGTCGGTGCAGTATGCCGTAAGTAATGAGGCGATGATAGAAGAGGCTCGGAGATTTAAACCTGACATTATATTTTGCCCATATCTGAAAAAGTACATTCCAAAAAAGCTCTTTTTAAAAACTCCAACCTTTATACTTCATCCGGGAATCATAGGAGACAGAGGACACAATGCACTTGACCATGCCATAAGGGAAGATAAAAAAGAGTGGGGAGTAGTCATACTTAGAGCCAATGAAGAGTTTGATGGCGGAGATATATACGCACAAGTAAGATTTGAGATGAGAGATACATACAAGGCTTCTATATACAGAAACGAGGTGGCAGAGGCTACTTCAGAGGCTCTTAAAATTCTTTTGCAAAACCTAGATGATAATGATTTTAAGCCTGTTCCTCAGCTAAAAACTCCGATGCATCTATATTTGACACAAGAAGAGAGAGCCATAGATTGGCAAAATGACACCACTCAAGAGATAATAAAAAAGATACATGTAAGCGATAGTTTTCCGGGTGTCAAAGATGAGTTTTTGGGGGTGGAGTGTTACCTTTTTGGAGCTTGGGAAGAGGAGAGTTTAAAGGGAGAGCCAAAAGAGATAATCGCAAAAAGAGACGGAGCTGTCTGTGTCGGAACTATTGACGGTGCGCTTTGGATAAGCCACATGTTAGAAGTCGGCAGGTTTAAGCTACCCTCCACCTATGTATTAAAAGAGAAAATCAAAGGTGTAAAAGAGATTCGCTTACCGTTGATTGTGGAGTATGGGCAAAAAACTTTTCATGAGATAAGCCATAAAAGCATCGGCGAAGTCGCTTATTTGTATTTTAACTTTCACAATGGCGCAATGGGCAGCGAGCAGTGCATAAGGCTAAAGTATGCGTTTGAGTATTTAAAAAAGAGTTGCAAAGTCGTTGTTTTGATGGGCGGAGCGGATTTTTTCAGCAACGGAATACATCTCAATATACTCGAAGACTCTAAAAAGCAGGGAGAGGACGGCTGGAGCAACATAAATGCAATGAACGATGTCGTAAAATCAATTTTATGTGCAGATGATGTCATAACCGTTGCATCTCTGGGCAAAAATGCCGGAGCGGGCGGGGTTTTTTTGGCTCTTGCATGTGACTATGTAGTTGCACGAGAGGGGGTTGTTTTAAACCCTCACTATAAAACTTTGGGTCTTAGCGGAAGCGAATATCATAGCTATACATTGCAAAAGAGAGTCGGCGAAATAACAGCAGATAAACTTTTGAATGATTGCCTTCCTATAAGCGCAAACAGAGCTTTTCAAATCGGTATGATAGACAAAGTCTATGAAAGTAGAGAGTACTTTGAGTCCGTAGATGAATTTGCCCAAAAACTATATGAAGATGAAGATAGATATAGCGATTTTTTATATGAAAAAGAGGAGCGGTTGTCTCAAAATATCGATATGATAGAGCAGAAAAAAGAGCAGGAGTTAAAAATAATGCACCAAGAGTTTTGGGACAACGAGAGCTCTTTTCATAAACTTAGATATGAGTTTGTCTATAAAGTATGTTCGCTAAAAACACCCCAGAGATTAAAAATGCCTATTTTTTGACATATTTTTTAGCAGAAATAAATATAATTTCTTATGAATAGTTTAATATTTAAAGTAGTACTATGCAATAAGATTATTTAATTTTGTTACTAATGGGGTGGTTAAATGAGTGAGAAAAAGATTACTATAGACCCGCTGACAAGGATAGAAGGACATCTTAAATTTGAGACAAAAATCAAAGATGGGGTTGTTACGGAAGCTAAATGCTCCGCGGAGATGTACAGAGGAATCGAAAAGGCGCTCATAGGTTACGATGCCAGAGTTGCACAACAGGTTACCCAAAGAGTTTGCGGTGTTTGTCCTTATGCACACGCTGAAGCAGCCTCTCTAGCACTTGAAAATGCTATGGGGATAAAGCCAAATCATAACGGGCAGCTACTGAGAAATATGATTGTCGGCGCTTATCAGCTTCAAGACCATCTTCTACACTTCTATGTTTTAAGCGCATTGGATTTTATCGATATAACTGCAGTGCTAAAATATGAGGGAGATGATGAGAGCGTACAAAGTGTAAAAAAATGGGTTCAAAACGAGCTTAAAAGTAATAAAATATTTCCTGCAGCTCCTTTCTTGCCGCGCTATGAAGCAATGTATGCAAAAGGAAACAACACCAATTTTACGGCAATTAAAAACTACTTAGAAGCTATTAAGGTTATGGCTGATTTGACAAAAGCAGTTGCAATCTTCGGGGCAAAAGCGCCACACTCTGTAACACTTGAAGCAGGCGGTGTAACAACGATTCCAACTGTTGAAAAACTTGCGAAGTATAGATCATTGATAACAAGCGCTAGAAGTTTTATAAAAAATAATTATGTAAACGACATTATAGCCGTAGCAAAAGAGTTTCCTGAGTATTTTAAAATAGGCGCAGGATACGGAGACTACCTCTCTTATCCATATTTGCCTGATGAAAATGGGAAAAATCATCTTTTTGTAGGCGGCTCGACGATTGATGGCAAGTATGAAGAGCTTGATTTGAAAAATATTTTTGAAGACCATAAATACTCCTACTATAAAAACAAACCAGACTCAAAGGTAAGACCTCTTGATTCTAAGGTGCTCACACCCATAAATTATGAAGAGTTTAAAGAGGAGCAGAAAAAAGAAGACGGAAAATACAGCTGGTCGAGAGCGCCCCGATATAAAGGCAAGATTATGGAGGTCGGTCCGGTTGCAAGAGTTATAAACACATATAAAAGCGGCAAGAACAAAAAACTAAACGCTCTTGTGGATTCTGTAAATAAAAAATTGGGACTTACATTTAAAGAGTATAACTCTGTTTTGGGAAGACATCTATGCCGTGCTTTTATGGCAGTTACGATAATTGATAAAATCTTAGAAGATACAGAGAAAGTGACTCCCGATGAACTTGCGTTTGTAGAGAGAGATGTTCCCAAAAATGCAGTTGGATTTGGACTTACCGAGGCAACAAGAGGAGCTTTGGCACACTGGATAGAGACTGATGAGAATGGTCTTATCAAAAACTATGACATGATTGTACCTACTACTTGGAATATCTCTCCAAAAGATGCAAGCGGAATTCCTGGAGCTGTAGAGAAGATGCTTATAGGGACAAAAATCAAAGACCCAGATAACCCGATAGAGTTGGCAAGAATAGTGAGATCTACGGATCCATGTCTTGCATGTTCGGTTCATTAAGGAGCACTAGATGGATTTTATAACTAGAAGAGAAGCTATTAAGCGGATGATGAGGGTAATAGCGGCTGTGGGTGCTGCAAACTTTTTTAGCTACGATGACTTGCTTGCTATGGAGAGCGGAAAGATGATTAAGCCAAATATAATTTGGCTACACGGCTCCTCATGTTCGGGTTGTTCTTGCTCCTTTTTAAACATTGAAGATGTTTCGGTACTTGATATTCTCACAAGATACACAAATGTTATTTATCATCCTGACATATCATTGGCAACAGGAAAACAGGTTATTGACATATTGGATAAAGCCTCAAGAGAACTAAAAAATAACTACCTTTTTGTAGTAGAGGGTTCCATTCCCGTAGCAATGCCACATGCTTGTATGATGGGTGATAGGCCTATAATGGAGTGGATGGAACAGATGAGCAACAGTGCTTCTGCTTGTGTTGCGGGCGGAACATGTGCTGCATTTGGAGGAATTACCGGAATGCAAGGGATGGATACCGGTGTAATGTCTGTTAAAAAATTCAACAAATATAAAAACATAAACAAGCCGGTGGTATCTCTACCAAATTGCCCTATGAAGCCTGAACATTTAGTTTATGTAATCTTTCATTATGCAAAATTCAAAACTATTCCTGCGCTTGATGCGGAGGGAAGACCGCTTAGATTTTTCTCTCAAACCGTTCATGAGAGGTGTATTTACTACTCTGAGTTTCAAGAGAAAAACTATGCAAAAAAAATCGGCGATGCAGGCTGTTTGCTCAAGCTAGGTTGTCAAGGCCCAGTTACAAAAAATGATTGTATGACAATTGGACATAATAACAATACAAATACGTGCATAAAAGCCGGTCATCCATGCATAGGGTGCGCAAGTGAGCATTTTCCAAGACAGATAATGCTTCATACTTCCAATGACGAAAGAGCCATTGCAAAGTTTAAACATTTTAAGTTTAAGGGATAAATCATGCAAAAGAGAAGCTTTTTTGAAACTATTTTATTTAAACTCTCTTTCCCTCTAGTTTTTAGTGTTCTTGCCGTCTCTATTATCTCTATAGTAGTCAACTACTATCTTCAAAAACAAAAACTAGAGGAGATGATAGAGGAGAAAGGGAGTGCTATTTTACACAACTATATTGTATCTTCAAGAGATTCTCTTGCGCGGGGTCAGCGTAAAACATTTCAAGCCGCTATGGACAATATAGCACTTTTAGATGGAGTGGAGGAGACTGTTTTATATGCATCTTCTGGGCTCATGAACTATAAGTCAAAAGAGGTGACGGTCGGAAAACCATTTGTCAACAAAGAGGGCAACTTTTACAATCCAAACAAAAAGATTTATGAACAAACAAATGGAATGTATCTGCGAACAGATTGGAGTGAAAAACCGCTTGAAGAGTCGGCAGGGTTTCATGGAAGCACTTTGATGGATAAAGAGAAAAAATGCAACAGTTGTCACTTTGAAATCGATAGAGATTTAGAGTTTATCGATAACAAAGCCTATAAGATTAATGAATCGGGTGATACATCTACTTTTTATGAAAAAATTATCGCTCAAAAAGAGTGCATTGCTTGTCATACAAACTGGAAAGAAGGTGGTATTTCGGGCTATCTTGGAGTGAGTATCTCAAACAAAAAGATGAGCGATCAAGTTAAAGACAATATGTTAAATTTTACGCTCACGCTTGTTGTGATTGCATTTATAATCATTGTTATTGCTCTTATCGTATCTTTAAAGTTTAAAAGCAAACTCAAGCTTCTTTTACAAGGCATACAAAATCTTAACGAGAGAAATGGCTCAAGAATAGAAATATTAGAGAATGATGAGATTAAAGACATAGCCCAAGAGTTCAACCGTTATATAAAAAAGATGGAAGATGGGGTAGTCCAAGATAATGAGCTTATAGCCAATCTCTCCGATGTTGCCTCTGAAACTGCAAAAGGTGACATGACAAAAAGAGTAAAAGTAGATGCAAGCAGTGAATCTCTCAATAGGCTAAAAGAGATTGTAAACTCTATGCTTGACGCCATGAATACAAATATCCAAAAAGTGCTTGAAGTGCTCAAGAGCTATGAAAACGACAACTTTAAAGCGACCGTAGAAGTAGCGGATACAACAGGAAGGGTCAAAGAGCTTTTTGAGAGTACAAACAGCTTAGGAAAAGCACTCTCAAATGCGAGCAGACAAGAACTTGAAGATGGATACAGTCTTGAGGAGCAGTCCCTTAAACTCTCTGAAAATATGACACTGCTTACATCTTCAGCGCAAGACCAGGCACAAAAACTCAAAGAGACTTCAAAAACAATGGAGTCTATTACGGTTGCAATAAATGAGATTGTTCACAGAACCAATAATGTCGTAAGCCAGTCAGAAGATATAAAATCAGCAATAAGCATTATTCGTGATATTGCAGACCAAACCAATCTTTTGGCACTCAATGCAGCAATCGAAGCAGCAAGAGCAGGAGAGCACGGAAGAGGATTTGCCGTTGTTGCGGACGAGGTAACCAAGCTTGCTCAAAAAACGCAAAAAAGCCTCAATGAAATCACGGCGACAGTGGGCATCATGACAGGCTCTATTAACGAAGTGAGCTGTACGATGCAAGAGCAGTCTCAAGCAGTCTCAAACATTAACGACACTATTGGCGCACTTGAGGAGACGACACAAAAAAATGCGGATAATGCAAAAGAGGTAAATGAAATAGTGACACAAACCAAAGAGATGGCGGAGCGTTTTGTACATAATGCCAAATCCAAAGAGTTTTAGAGTTTGCAAAACATGCTAAAAAAATCGGGCAAAGCATCATTGCAAGAAGCGTTTTTAGCGGTTTGGCTGAGGCTGTAAAAGAGATGAAGAGACTTACTGCTAGGTAAATTTCAACTACTCTTTTAGTATGAAATGCATTTTATATAATGACTTGAGATGAACTTACCTATACTTTATTGTTCCACATCTGGAGAGTTGGAACGAGGAATTAATTGCCCGCATGGTAATTTATTGGTTCCTCATGGCTAATTAATTCATTGATTAATCTTCCTAATATTTTTCCTTCATCTTTTCTAAGTGCTTCTTCAAAACCAAACTCTTCTCCTTCAAAATTAAATGATTTTTTTTTCAACTATATTCCCCATTTCTAGCATTTAAGATAACTATTAATTCACAAAGATTATATATAAAATATCATTGCAAAATGTGATGACATGATATGGCGTGTCTAAAAACAGTAAAATCTTAAAAATATCAATTTACATTTAAAAAGCTTCACCTTGTTTATCGCACCGCAAATGTGTTACAATTTTTAAAAAAGTATGGACTTATCATGAAACCACGCATAGCAGTAAGTATCGGTGATTTAAACGGTGTCGGGATAGAGATAGCCCTTAAAGCCCACAAAGAAGTCTCAAAACTCTGCACTCCCATTTACTGCATAAACTCCTATATGTTAAATCAGGCATGTGAACTTTTGGATGTAGAAATACCGTCTGATTTTGAGATATTTGAAGTTGAGGGGAGCTTTAACATTAGAGAGGGTTGTGTAGATAAAGATGCGGGAAGATACTCTTATGACTCATTTTTAAACGCCATCAAACTTTGTGAAGAGAACAAGGCTGAAGCAGTTGTAACGATGCCTATTCATAAAGAAGCATGGATGTTAGCCGGTTTGCACTACAAAGGGCATACGGATTTGCTTAGAGATTATTTCAAGAGAGATGCGATTATGATGCTTGGGTGTGACAAGATGTTTGTAGCACTCTATACCGAACATATTCCGCTAAAAGATGTAGCTTCGGCTGTGCAATATAAAAGATTAAAACAGTTCTTTTTAGATTTGCATAACTCTGTTCCAGAAGAAAAGGTAGCAGTTCTTGGACTTAACCCGCATGCAGGCGATAACGGAGTGTTGGGAAATGAGGAGCTTAAAATTACAAAGGCGATAAAGAGTGCGAATAAAAAGATAGGATTTGAGCAGTTCATAGGTCCGCTTGTGCCTGACACCGCTTTTACTCCGCACTCCAGAGAGAAGTTCAGATACTTTGTGGCAATGTACCACGACCAAGGTTTAGCACCACTTAAGGCGCTCTACTTTGATGAGAGCATAAATGTCTCACTTAACCTGCCAATCATTAGAACATCGGTAGATCACGGAACTGCGTTTGACATCGCCTACATGGGCAAGGCAAACACTCTTAGCTACGAAAATGCAATCAAGAGTGCCATACAGTTTATTTAGCTTCTTTTAGCGGTTCTACCTTGCAAAGAATCGCTTCAATTTTAGTTTTAAAGCCGATTCCCGCTTCGCTCCAAGTTTTACCTTTGTGAAGGTCAAAACATGATTGATTGATTGATGAGAGAGCCTTACTTGCACTAAAATCTAAAACATCAATGCTTCCTTTTGCTTCAAAAACATCATTACTAAAGCTATATTTCATAGGAACAACTTTTTTAACGCCGTTCATCTCTACCTCAACGCTTACAACACCTGTTCTAGGCGCATCTTTTACTTTTTTGTCTGCTTGAATATCCACTATTTTTGCATTGATATTTTTATCACTCATCATGCCAAAGAAAAATTTTGCAAGCTTCTCATCACGACCTTTGTCTTTTGAGTTTACCGTAGTCGTATCTATCACAACTGATGAGCCTACCAATATTGAGCGAAAGTTCTCTCCGCTCTTTGCAACAGGCGTATATGCCACACTGTCAAAAACTCCGCCGACACCTATTTTTTCATTAGTTTTATAGCCAGTCCAACTAACCTCAACAGCACCTACTTGAGCAAGTTCACAACCGCTTTTTTCACTAGCATTTACACTAGAAACAATAGAGAGCGCCATGAGCACGGAGATAATTACATTTTTCATTTTTTTCCTTGACATTATTTTGACAGAGTATAGCTTCTATTTCTTTTTAAACTTCTCTCTTTTGAAATAGAATAATATTTTTAAAGTTATGTTTAATTATTTCCAGATTCAACTCATTTGCAATATATTCAAATGTTGCTATGTTAAAAAAACCTATATGCGTAATATCTCTTATGTACCACCATTTAAAAAACTCTTCATCATTATTTGGATGAAAAGCGCTCATCAGCAGAAGATAACCGCCCTCTCTTGTATGTAAAAGCAGCTCTTTTAAAACTTCAAGCGGGTTTTGCAAATGTTCAAAAACCTCTGTAGAAAGAATAAGGTCATATTTTTTATCCTCGTAAATTTTTTGCGGGAAGTAGAAGATGTCATATCTGTCACATTCAATTCTGCTTCTCTCCAAAAGTATTGGCAGCACCTCACCCTCGCCGCATCCAAAATCAAGCGCACTCTCAATACTATCTATATGCGGGGTTACAAACGCTTCTATCAAATCCTCAAACATCTTTACATAGCCAGAAGATTCAAAACTGTTGTGATGTTTATCGTAATGCTTTTTCTCTTTTACCTCATCAACATAAAAAGCCTCATCTAAAAAAATATAGCTACATCTTAGACATTTATGATATATCTTCTTGGTTTTTGTGTCAGTTATGGCGGTTGCGAAGCTGCTGCAAATTTTACATTTTTTCATCTAAGAAATAATACCATTTCTTTTACAAACTATCTTTGATATACTTTCTTTTATGAATCAACTACTCTTCTTTAGCGCATTTTTAGGCGTCTTTATTTTACTTAACATGTATATATCAAAAAGGCTTATTGCCAAACTTGATGTTAGTGAGCGAACTAAACGCTATCTGCTTATATTTCTCATCATAAACCTTATCGGAATTGTGTGCTATATACTTGGAAGATACTATGTAAACATTATTAACTGGCTCTACTTTCTGTTTTCTGTTCCTATCGGCGTACTCTTTTTACTATTTTGCACCGCCGTAGTTTATGATATATCAAGGATTTTACTCTCATTCGCGCCGGTCTCTGACTCAAGAAGAATTTTTTTAAAAAAATCGCTCGATGTAGCCTCTTTGGCGGTTGCTTCTACTCTCACTCTTCGCTCTTTGTATGAGGCTAGATTTGTAAAAGTTGAAAAAGTACATGTAGAAATTAAAAACTTAAAAGAGTCATACAAAATAATTCAATTAAGTGATTTGCACATAGGCGGTCTGATTGATAAAGAATTTGTAAAAGATATGGTAACAAGAGTAAATGCTTTGGCTCCAGATGTCATTGTTATCACAGGCGACTTAATAGATGTAGATATTTTACATGCTAAAGAGACCGTAGGTGAGCTTACAAACCTGACATCTAAATTTGGAACATACTTTATAGTAGGAAATCATGATTATTTTCAAGAAATAACAAAAATCATAGAAGCGGTAAAATCTCTAGGCATTAGAGTTCTTGAAAATGAAAATGTATATATTGGAGAAGAAGGTAAAGGTTTTAATCTTGCCGGAGTTTATGATTTGATTGGATATAGAACTAGAACATATATGCCGGATTTAAATAAAGCACTCAAAGGTAAAAAAGAGTCGCCGACCATACTACTGGCTCATCAGCCAAAATTTATCCAAGAGGTATATGAAGGGGTTGATTTGATGTTAAGCGGACACACGCACGGCGGACAGCTCTACCCATTTAAATTTTTAGTAGCTCTTCAACAGCCTTATGTTAGCGGACTTCATAAGCATAACGAAAATTTGCAGATTTATGTAAACAAGGGAACTGGATTTTGGGGACCGCCTATGAGGCTAGGTGCAAGCTCTGAGATAACAGAGATAGTTATCTCTCCACTTATTACGCACTAAAACGAAGTTTCTTTAGAAAACGAACGCGTCCGTTTTAATGGCAAGGACAGATTGTCCCTTGCGACCCACTAAAGCTACGAAAAACAAGTTTTTCGAGATTTATTAAGTAAAACTACGCTAAATTAGCAGGTACTAAATCAACTTTTTCAAGAAAATGACGAAGACTTACGATTACATCTTTTGTAAGGTCGTGTCCGTGTGTCATCGGCAGTGAAAACTCTTCACCATCTTTCGTGATTTTTGTTTTACCGTGGCTTGATACTTCAACCTCACAGCCGTAATGCTCTAACGCAGAAATCAATCTTTTTACATCTATGTTTACAGATACTGGGTGTTCGAATATTTTTTCTATTTTTGCTTTATGTCTATGACTCATACAGACTCCTTATATTTTTGAGGCATTTTATCTAAAAATTACTCTATTTCTACCCAAACCTTTAGCTTCATATAGTGCAATATCAGCATTTTTGAGAAGTTCATCAAGATTTTTATCATCTATATTTGCTTTTGCAACTCCCTCACTAATAGTAAATTTAATACTTATGCCTTCATCCGAGATTATTTCTAGCTTTTCTATTGCTTCTCTTATTTTTTCTATATCTTCAGCTAAATTTAGAGATGATAAATGGTTACAGATAATGGCAAACTCTTCACCACCAAGTCGTCCAAATATAGAATTATCAGGTACATAATAAGAGATTGTCTTAGTTATGAGCTTTATTACCCTATCTCCCATTGGATGGCCGTAGTTATCGTTGATGCTTTTAAATTTATCAATATCAATCATTACGGCATATAGATTTTCTGGACTCTGTTCCAACCTCTTTTGTCCAAGTTCAAAAAATTTTCTTCTATTGTAAATTCCGGTCATCTCATCATAAGAGGAGATAAAATTAAGATGATTTATAAGTTCTTTTACTTTTAATTGTGTACTTATTCTGGCCTGAAGTTCAAGAGGTTTAAAAGGTTTTGTAATATAGTCTATTGCGCCGATTTCATAAGCTTTTTCTATGCTTTTATCATCATCTTTTGCGGTTATAAATATTATAGGTATATTTGAACTACTCTCTTTTGATTTTAATCTACGACAAACTTCATAGCCATCAATTTGCGGCATCATAATATCAAGCAAAATCAAATCTATCTCATTTTCATCTACTATCTCTAAAACAGTTGCACCATCAATGGCAACTATAACATCATACTTTTCACCTAGTATTTGAAGTAAAATATCTATATTTGTATTAGTATCATCTACTATTAAAATTGTTTTTTTCATAAAAAATTATATCAAAAAACTGTCACAAAATAGTCTCAAATTAATTTTAAGACTATTTTGAGACCTATAATTAGATAAAATTTGATTACAAAAGGATATATTTTGTTTAAATCATTACTTCTACTGCTTTTTTCAACACTACTATTTGCCAATACTCAAAAAATTTCAGTACAACTGGAGTGGAAACATCAGTTTGAATTTGCAGGGTTCTATGCAGCAATAGAAAAAGGTTATTACAGAGATATTGGACTTGAAGTTGAGCTAAAAGAGTATGTTGATGGAATAGATATCAGCGATGAAGTTATAAATAAAAAAGCTGCTTTTGGTGTTTCTTCTTCATCTCTTATTTTAGATAAACTTCAAAACAAACCTGTTGTTCTTGTAGCCTCTTATTTTAAACAAAATGCTCTAGCCTTTGTTGTAAAGCCGGAAATTACTTCCGTAAAACAGCTAAATGGTAAAAAAATTATGGCTCTTCCTTATGAGATAGATCACACAAGCATAGGTGTTTTACTAAAAGAAGGTGGCTTGAAAAGTAACGATTTCACTCTTGTAACTCATGATTTCAATATAGATAAGTTTAAAAATGGTGAAGTAGATGCGATGTCCATCTTTATCTCAAACCAGCCATATTCTCTTGATAAAGAGGGAATTAAATACAATATTTTGAACCCTGCTGATTTTGGAATATACTCTTATGATGTTGAATTATTTACATCAGAGGAGTTTGCCAAGAGCAATCCTGAAATGGTTGAGAAATTTGCAGAAGCTACTAATAGAGGATGGGAATACGCGTTTAAACATAAAAAAGAGATTGTTGACCTTATCTACGACAAATATTCAAAAGCAAAATCTAAAGAGGCGCTTCTTTATGAAGCAGAAGTTGTTGATAGGCTATTTAAAACAAATATATTTAAAATAGGAGCCGTAGTACCTGAACTTATAAAATTAAATGCACAAATGTACGCAAAGCTTGGATTGATAAAAAGTGGTTTTGAGCTATCTTTTCTTCTCTCAAACTACACATTTAAAAATATAAAACTTAACGACTCTACGGAGATCAAAAAAGAGACATCTGCAATATACAATCTTTTAACCCTAACAAATCAAGAAAAAAAATATTTAAAAGAAAAGAGAGTTATTACAGCATGTATAGACCCTGATTGGATGCCTTTTGAGAGCTTTGAGAACGGAAAGCATGTAGGACTTAGCGCTGACTATTTTGAAATATTTCAAAAAGAACTCTCTACACCGATAAAAGTGATAAAAACAGAAAGTTGGATGCAGTCTCTTGAGTTTGCAAAAAGTAGAAAATGCGATATTTTGCCACTTGCTATGGAAACGCCTGAGAAAAAAGAGTATCTTGATTTTACTTCGTCCTATCTAAAAATACCTGTTGTTCTTGTAGCAAAACCAAATGTCGAGTTTATCACTGATTTTGAAAGCATTGGCGATAGAAAAGTAGGTATTTCAGAGGGGTATTCATATAATGAAATCTTAAAAAAAAGATATCCCAATTTAAATATCGTAGATGTTAAAAATGTCAAAGAAGGTCTTGAAAAAGTAAAAAACGGCGAGCTGTTTGGCTATATTGAAACACTTGCAAGTGTCGGTTATCATTTTCAAAAAGAGTTCACAGGCGAATTTATAATTGCCGGCAAATTTGATGAAAAGTGGGAGCTTGGCATAGGAGTTAGAAATGACGACCCTACACTTTTGGATATATTTGAAAAAGCTATCTACACAATTAGCGATGAAAAAAAACAAAATATTTTAAACAAGTGGGTTGCAATAAAATATGAGAACGCCATTAACTACTCTCTTATATGGAAAATTATACTTATTGCCATTTTTATTGCTTTTGGTGCCATCTATTGGATTAGAAAGCTATCACTCTTAAACAAAGAACTCAAAGATGCAAAAGCAAAAGCAGAAGAAGCAACCCAGATAAAGTCAAATTTCCTAGCAAATATGTCACATGAGATTAGGACACCAATGAACGCTATTGTGAGTATGACATATCTTATCAAGAAAAAAATCACAACCGAACCACTGCTTAGCTACATTGTAATGATGGAAAATGCATCAAATAATCTGCTTGCATTGCTTAATGATATTTTGGATTTATCAAAGATTGAAGCAAAAAAATTAGAAATAAGCAAGGCTGATTTTAACTTAATTGATGTTCTTGATAGTGTTAATAATATGACAAAAATTAAAGCTGAGGAGAAAGGATTGTCCTTTGAAATAATTTATAACAAATCTGATTCAATGCATGTCTGCGGTGATAGCTTAAGACTTACACAAATACTTATGAACCTTTCATTAAATGCTGTTAAATTTACACATAGCGGGCATGTAAAGATTTTTGTAGAAAAAATATCAAACAAAATATTTAGATTTAGAGTTAGTGACACAGGAATTGGGCTAACAAGCGATCAGATTGAGAAGCTATTTTTATCATTCACCCAAGCTGATGAGAGTATTACCAGAAAATATGGCGGAACAGGGCTTGGACTGGCTATCTGTAAAGAGCTTGTTGAGCTTATGTGTGGTAAAATTTGGGTTGAGAGTGTTTTTGGCGAAGGAAGTGAATTTATCTTTGAAATTGAGCTGCAAGAGAGCTGTACGCAACTGGACATAGGTGCAAAAAATATTATAGAGGATTTGGCAAAAAATAGTATAAAAAATAAAACACCTATCAGTAACGAACAGAGAGACGCTCTGTTTGGCGAGCTTTACAATGCGATAGCTTCAAGACGACCAAAAATATGTGATCCTATTATTGATAAAATAGAAAAATTTGCTTTGAATGAAAAAGACAAAGCTTTATTTGAGAGTGTAAAAAAATTAATACAAAAATATAAATTTAATGAAGCAAAGGAGATACTAAATGCAAAATAAACAGACGGTATTAATTGTTGATGATGTAAAAGAAAATATAGATGTTTTAATGCAGCTTCTTGAAAAGCATGATTTAATACCTGCGATAGATGGAAAGCGTGCCATTGAGATAGCAACGCAAGAGAGCAATATTGATTTGATTCTTCTTGATATTATGATGCCGGAAATGGATGGATTTGAGGTGTGCAAAGTTTTAAAAAACAACTCCAAAACTTCACATATTCCTGTTATATTTTTAAGTGCAAAAAATAGACAAGAAGATATTCAAAAGGCTTTTGAAGTAGGCGGTGTTGACTATATAACCAAGCCTTTTTATCCTGATGAGCTTCTCTCTCGTGTAAATACACATCTAAAACTGAGAGCTTATGAAAAAAATTTAGAGCTAAAAGTTCAAGAAGAGATACAAAAAAATAAAATAAAAGAGCAGATGATTTTTCAACAATCTAAACAAGCTGCTTTAGGCGAGCTTTTGATGCACATTGCACACCAGTGGAAACAGCCATTAGCGTCTCTTGGCTCAATAAATAATCTTATTAAAGCAAAATTTGAATCCGATTCAAGTGTTAGCAAAAAAGATTATCTTAAATCTATTAAAAAATCAGAAGATATTATTATGTTTATGGCCGAAACAATAGAAACATTTAAGAATTTCTACAAGCCGTCCACAAACAATAAAAACTTCTCTATTACAGACTCCGTTATTGATATTTTGACAATAATAGAGGGAACTTTCTATTTTGATGATATTAAAATATATATTATCTCGCATGAAAAAGAGCCAACATTTGGAAATTTAAATGAATTCACACAAGTTATATTTTCTATTTTAAACAACTCAAGAGAGATATTTAAAATCAGAAATACCATCAATCCTGAGATACGCATTACAATTGATAATAAAAGAATAACTATCACAGATAATGGTGGCGGCATACGAGGAAGATCATTTGATGATGTGTTTCTTCCATCAGTAAGTACAAAAAACGGCTCTGGTATTGGCTTATATTTGGCAAAAGTTTTGATTGAGAAAAATAATGGAGTAATAACCGCAGCAAATACAAAAGATGGTGCTATTTTTACAATAGAGTTTCTCACATGGATAGATTAACAGAACTTAACCTGCTTTTCTTAGAAGATAATGAAGAGTTTGCTCTTCATACTGCGGAGTTATTTAATATCTATTTTAAAAAAGTAATTCATTGTAAAAATATAAAAGATGCACATGAAACTTTTAGCGAAAGTCGTGTGGACGCAATAATCTGCGATATAAAAGTAGAAGGTAAAAATGGGTTGGATTTTATACAAGAAGTTAGAAAAATTGATAATGAGTGTATTATTGCCGTACTAAGTGCCTACAAAGATGAGGAGTTTTTACTAAAATCCATCCCTCTAAATCTGGTTTCATACGATTTAAAACCAATAAGATACGAAAATCTTATTCAGCTTTTAAAAAAAATATCATCTAAATTACCGGCAAGAAAAATAATTATTATTTACGACAATTTAACTTATAATTTTGCTACAAAAGAGCTTTTGTTTGAAAACAGAGTTGTACAACTAACAAAAAAAGAGACTCTTTTTATAGAACTTTTAATAAATCATGCCCCTAAACTTTTAACTCATGAAAGAGTTCAAAGAGATATATGGGAAAATAGGGTTATGAGTGATGCTGCTATAAAAAATATGATTTTTAGATTACGAAAAAAAGTTGGTGTGGATTTTATATCTACCTATCATGGAGTGGGATATAAACTCTCAAACCCTATCTCTTTTTAAAAATAAGAAGTGTTTTGTCTTTTGTGTCATAAAGAGAAAAAGTTTGCTTATCTACGAGATTTAAATTAGGCAGTTTCTCAAAAATTTTAAGTTTATGAAAATATTGGACTATTGTATCTTGATATTTTGTATATTTTGAATCTTCATTTTTTTCTTCATTCTCTTTGAGAAAAAGAGTAAATTTTGTATAAAGTTTATCATCTTCAAACACCGCATCAACAACCAAGAACTCTTTTTCGTTTTCACTGCTCATTGTTCCTTCTGCCACATCCCTGAAGCCGTAAAGCGTGTTTATATCAGCTATAAAAATTCCATCGTCATTTAACTTATCTGCTACTGCATCTAAAAATTCAAGAAGCTCATCTTGGTTTAAAAAATTAAGTACATCAAAAATGCTGACAACAGCATCATATTTGCCTTCTACTTTGCTAACATCGATACACTCGGCGTCCAACCCTTGAGCTTTACACTCCTCAACCATAACGGCGCTAAGGTCAACACCTTTGCATATCACTCCATCGCTTATCATTCGCTGCATAAATCCGCCACGCCCGCAACCGACATCCAAGAGTGTTTTTACCTTATACTCATCCAGCTCTGAACGGTAGAGGTCATAAAGAGCCTCCGTTGCTTCCTCTATGCCAAGCAAATGTTCTGTTTTTGCGTAAAGATCAAGATTTGTCATTTAGCTTTTTGCTCTGCTTGTATAACCGTGTTTATTTTTCTGTATATATCTAACACTTCATCTTTTTTTGCAATGTAGCTGTTTTTATTTGCAATAAGATATGTCGATGATGTCATAATGTCCTCAACAACTTCCAAACCGTTTTGCTTCATCGTAGCACCCGTTTCAACAACATCAACTATCATATCAGCAAGTCCAATAAGCGGAGCAAGTTCTATGGAACCGTAAAGTTTTATGATGTCAACAGAAACCGCACGCTCTTCAAAGTAACGCTTAGTAATATTTACCATTTTTGTTGCTACTTTTATCTCCGGCTTGTCAAGGTCAAGCTTTTCACCTTTTTTCATTCCGATAGAAACTTTGCATATTCCTCGTTTTAAATCCAATAAGCGAATAACATCCAAGCCCTGCTCTTCTAATGTATCAAGTCCAACAACACCGATATCTGCAGCCTGATGAAAAACATAAGTTGCCACATCTTGATTTCTTACAAGCAAAAAGCGAAAGTTTGGAGTCTCAAGAATTAATTTTCTATCATCAAATGCAAAACTATCACCAAAAATAGTCTCAAATATCTCTAAAGTCTCTTTGGCTATACGACCTTTTGGAAGTGCAACACTTAGCATAGATTGGCCTTTTTCATTATATTTTTCATCCCCTTAAATATCAACATCTCATCTACGAGTGAATGTGAAAATATTTTAGCAAAAGAGGAAGCATCCCCTCCTGTTAGATATATATCCATTTTGTATGATTTCACTTCACTTTGTAGCAGTTTTAAGTACCCATAACTTATAGCATCACGAGAATTTTTCGGCATTTTATCCAAATCCACCTCAAAGTTAAATGAGTACTCAAGCGCACTAGATATATTTTTATATGCTTCACTCATGGCTCTTACTCCAAGATAGATAAAGCCGCCCTCAAATTTGCTGTTTTTTACAACATCAACAGTAACAGCGCTTCCTGCATCGACAATTACGCCGTTTTTTATTGCTTCACATGCCATAATTCTATCAACGCCCATAGTTTTATAATAGTTTTCTAAATCTAGATATAGCGACAAATCAATCCAATTTTTTAACTGCTTTAAAACTTCTTTAACATGCGGATTTACACAAATATAATAAATCTTCTCTTTTGTAGTTGATGGGTCAAAAAGCTTTACATCTTTTTTATAATCTTTATCGCCGTCTAAAAAATGATAGGTACTGTTTCCGATATCACATAGAATCATTATTGTATTTTCCAGCCCTGTTGCTTGAAGGCTTCTTTGGCTTTTGAGCAAAGCGGTGCATCGATGAAAATAATTTTGTGTTTAAAATTATGACCGCAAAAAATAACCAACTTTGCATAAATCTCTTCAAATTTGTGAACATCTTTCATCAGCAGTTTACTTTTTTGACTTACAGCAAAAATCGCCCAAAAATAGCCGGTCACATCAGTAGCTTTGTATATTTTTATCTTGTTTCTTACACCAAGCTCTTTTGGTGCAATCTCCAGCATTTTTTTATAAATCTTCCCTTTTATTCTAAGAGAATCTACTAATACCTGCATTTATTCACCCTTTATTAAAAGATAATTCTACCAAAATAATGCTTTAGCGATAGATAATATTTGATATAATCTAACTATGAAAATAGTAAAAACAAAATTAAATTATGTAAATTCTTATACTTTATTTGACATAAACACATTGACAGTTAGTGATGTTGTGCTTTTTGACATTTTAATAAAGAAAGAGGACGATTACATAATTATTATAGAAGCCGGAACAGAGTTGTCTGAAAATCTTTATGATAAACTTAAAAAACAAGAGAGCTTGTATATAGCTAAAAAAGATGAAGAGAAACAGATACTCTCTTGTGAGAGCCTCAAATACTATATTAGACACAACAAAGACAACATACAAAAAAGAATCCAACTGCTTTATGATGTTAACTCTCAACTATTTGATATCTATCTAAGCAATAAAGAGAACAAAATAAACCTAGAATGCGTTGAGTTAATTATCAAATCAATAATTTATCTAATCAAATATGATGAGATTTTTATAAAAAATACAATGCCATATTTTATAAATGAAAACATGCTAAAAAATCACTCCCTCCATGTGGCAATATATGCCCTAACTCTCGGCAATGCTCTTAAATTTAATGATGAACAGTTATTGCAACTGGGCATAGCTGCCCTACTCCATGATGTAGGTTTCAAAAAAATTGACGCTGCCATAATAAACAAAGAGGCTCCATTAACTCCGCAAGAGAACAAATTAATACAAAAACACAGTCTATATAGCGTTGAAATTATAAAACAAAATAATATCCATGACCCATACATCATAGACGCCGTTATGCATCATCATGAGCGATATGACGGTACAGGTTATCCTGAGGGGCGAACAAGGGAGGAGATAAGTTCTTTTGCATCTATTTTGGCAATTTGTGATGTTTTTGATGCCCTAACAAACAACAGACCACATAGAAAACATTTTACCTCTTTTAACGCCTTAAAAATGATGATGAGAGATTCTGAGATGGTAAATGGGTTCAATCAAGAGTACCTTTATATAGCTCTTAAGTTGTTATAGTTTTTATGTAATTACATTTACTTTTTTACATAATCAAATAAAATGTATGTTATAATTTTAACTTAACTTACATACAGTAAAGGGTAACTATGAAATTTTTATTTACTTCTATTTTTGTAACTCTCTGTTTAAATAACACTTTATTAACTGCTTCAGAATCTATGAGCTTGGAAGAAGCGATAGAGACTTTAAAATACCAAAATCTAGAGATTAAAACTGCTCAAATTGAGATTGAAACAGCACTTCAAGATGAAAAAAGCGCTTCTGGAACTCATTATGGAAAGCTGGATTTTATTCAAGATTTTTCCAACTCTGATGATGCAGGAAATGTTTTTGGCTTTAAGCTAAGTTCACGAGAAGCGACTTTTGGAGACTTTGGAGCTAAAGAGTTTATGGACAATTATATGGCAGGAGCTCCAGACTACACGACTCCTCCGCATGACCTAAACTACCCAGACTCAAGAAACTATTTTCAAAGTAAACTAAAGTATGAAGTTCCTCTTTTTACAGGTTTTAAAATATCAAGCTATGAAGATATTATGGAGTCGGTTACAAAAATTAAAAAGCTGGAAAAATCCCAAGTAATTAATGAAAAAATTTATGAGATTAGAAAAAGTTTTTACGACATGGCTCTGCTTGAAGAGTCAATTAGAAACTTAAATGTCATTTTAAAAAATATACAAACCCTAGAAACTATGACAAACGAGATGATTGAAGTTGGGTATGCAAAAAAAATTGACCTACTCGAAGTTAAGGCTAAAAAAGGCAATGTTGAGAGACTTATCTCCCAAATGGAGTCAAACAAAGAGTTGCTTTACCACTACATAAGTTTTTTGCTAAACCAAAAAGTAACATCTGTTAAGACACCCTCATTAGAGATAAATATACCATCTTTTTCAAATAGTGAAATATTGGAAAACAACCTAGACATTCAAAAAGCAAACAGTGGACTTAAAGTAAAAAAAAGTATGATTGATGTTGCACAATCTTCTTACTATCCTATAGTTGGGGCTTTTGCAGAAGTTGCGACTGCTGATGATAAATTCTTAGGCGAAGCAAACGATCACCAATCATATACGCTCGGAGCAAGGTTGACTTTCAATATATTTAACGGTGGCATAGATAGTGCAAATGTTGAAAAATCTAAACTTGAATATATTAAAACAAAAACTCAAGTAACACTTGCAAACAGCGGTATTGAGCTTCAAACTCAAAAAATAAGAACCGAGATAGATAGTTTAAACAACGATATAGAGTCACTGAAAAAAGAGCTTCTTTTAGCTGATGAGATTTATGAAAACTATGAAGCAAGATATAAAGAGAAGTTATCTTCAATGAGCGATGTTATAATCAAACAATCAGAACAGATTCAAAAAATATTGCAGTTGCAACAGGCAATAAACAAGCGAAATGAAAGAATTTTCGCACTTGAAAAATTAGCAAACGGAGAACAAAAATGAAAAAATTATTACTGCTTTTAACCCTTGGTGCTTTACTCGCAGCAGAGAGCATAACACTCTCAGGGAGCGTAATAAGCGATAACAGAAAGATGATTACAAGCCGTTTTATGGGATTTGTTACAGATGTAAGGGTCTCTGAGGGCGACGCAGTAAAAAAAGGTGATTTGCTATATACAATTGATTCAAAAGAGATTGATTCTGCCCTTACCCAAGTAGAATTAGGCATTTCACAAGCTCAACTCTCTCTTCAAATGTATCAAAACCAGTATACAAATGTAAGGTTAAATCTTGAGCGACATAAAAGATTGCTTGAGAAGGATATGGTTTCAAAATTTGAAGTTGAAAATCTTGCACTTAGTGAGCAAAACTTGGCAAATATGATAGACATTGCAAAAAAGCAGGTTGTTCAGGCGGAGACTAGACTCTTAGAGGTAAAAAATCAATATCATTACTTAAATATCAAAGCACCGAATGACGGCGTAATTGTAAGTGTAAATATCAAAGTAGGCGAGATGGCTATGCCAGGAATGCCGGCACTCGAGCTATCAGACTTAACAAATCTTAAGATATCAGCCGAAATATCCGAAGACAATCTAAGTCGCATAAAAGAGGGTAGAAAAGTAGTAGTCAACATACCATCACAAAATATTAGAGCCGTCGGCACGGTTAGTGCCATAATACCTAGCTCAAACCCGATGACGCACTCATTTAAAATAAAAATTTCATTTAAGAATGTATACAAATCAATATATCCCGGTATGTACGCTACCGTAGTTATTGAGTAAAGTTTAAGTCATGACTAACTACAAACCAACAGATATTGCGGGTAAATTAGCATCCGGTTTTTTACGCAATCCGCTGACTATTGTTCTTGGCATTTTTTTACTCTCAATAGGCTATTTAGCTCTTAATATAATGCCCCGTGAAGAGAATCCGCAAATGGTCGTAAGTGGTTCAACCGTTATAGTCGCACTCCCCGGAGCTAGTGCTGCAGAGATTCAAAAAGCAATTGTTAAACCATTGGAGAGAAAACTAAAAGAGGTAAAGGGAGTAGAAAATATCTCTAGCATGGCTATGGATAACGTCGGAATTGTAAATGCCGCATTTTTTATAGGGGAAGCCAAAGAGGACTCAAACCTAAAAATTTATGACAAAATTATGCAAAACTCCGACATGTTTCCTAAAGGGGCGATGAACCCGATAATAAAACCGTTAGATATTGATGTAGATATTCCTGTTGTCTCCGTTGCTTTTTACTCAAAAAATGAAAAAATGAGCAAAACAGAACTCTATGACAGAGTAAAAGAGATACAGCACCATATAAACGGGCTTAAAAATGTTGCAGTTACTGAGCTAAAAGGCGGAAACAAGCATCAATTTAATGTTGAAGTTGACTTAGACAAACTCTCAGGCTACAACATCTCAATGGGGCAGATAGTTCAAGGCGTGCAATCTCTCTCATATAGTGTTCCGGCTGTAAAAAACAGAACTAAAGAGAATGAGATAATTATGCTTGGCGTAAAAAATGCGATAGAGAGCGCTGATGACATAGGCAATATTATCATTGCACAATACATGGGCTCGCCGATTTATCTAAAACAGATAGCTAAAGTTACAAGCTCTTATGATATACAAAATTTTAAATCAGCAACAATTAGCAAAAAAGATGAGAGCGGAAATTTTTCACAACTGCAAAATCAAGTAACATTGACAGTATCAAAACTTCAAGGCACAAATGCGGTCATTATTGCAGATGCGGTTAAGAGCGAGTTAGAGAGCTACAAAGAGTTTTTAAACAAAAATGAAATAGGCTATGTTATTACGAGAAATGATGGGCAGAGAGCAGATGAAGCTGTTAATGAGCTTGTTTATCACCTTCTTTTATCAATTGTAATCATTGCTATTTTGCTTATTGTCGTGCTTGGATGGAGAGAGTCTCTCATTGTTACATTTACAGTTCCGGCAATTTTAGCAATTACGCTTTTTGTGGCATATTTAACCGGACAAACAATAAACCGAATTACACTTTTTGCATTTTTACTATCGCTTGGACTGCTAGTCGATGCGGCGATTATAGTAATAGAAAATATTCACAGACACTACCACTCAAAAGAGTCTGCAAACAAAAGCGTTGATGACATCATGATAGAGGCTACGGATGAGATTGGACCACCGACAAACATAGCTACTTTGGCGATTATTATGACAATGGTGCCGATGGCGTTTGTCGGGCAGATGATGGGGCAGTTTATGAAACCGATTCCCGCTAATGTCCCCGTTGCTCTTATCGCTTCACTCTTTGTTGCGTACATTTTCACACCATATTTGGCAGTGAGAATATTAAAAAAACCGGATTTTCACGGCGAGGAGAAACATTAATGTTTAAAAAATTTCAAAATGCCGTTTTTGAGGGCATTCAAAATCCTAAAAAAAGAAACCTTATCTTAGCGGCGACCTTTATTGCTTTTGTTCTCTCCGTCTTGATGATAGCTCCAAGCAAGATGGTTTTGGCAAAGATGCTTCCGGGAAAAAATAACGATACATTTACTATCTACACAACTCTTGCTGATGGAAGCTCAATTGAGCAGACTAACATGGTAACGGAGTGTGTAGCTGAATTTATTAAAAAAGAAAAAAATGTTGAAAATTTTGAGATATTTTTAGGCATGGGTGCTCCTCTTGATTTTGCAGGCCTAATCAAAGGCTCACACTTTAAAAATAGTGAAAATGTCGCTGAGATTGTCGTAAATCTTACGAAAAAACACAATAGAGATGAGCCCTCATACTTTATGGTTCAAAGAATAAGACCCTCTATACAAAAAAGCTGTACCCAACTATATAACAACACAACAATTACATTTGTTGAGCCTCCTGCCGGACCTCCTGTTTTAGCAGCAATCGTGGCAGAAATATATGGCAAAGACGCAGATGGAATAAGAGAGTTATCAAACAGAGTTAAAGAGGTATTTGAGAAAACAAACGGTTTGGTTGATGTTGAAGTTATGCAAGATGAGATTTATGATACATTTGAGGTAGGGGTTGATGGCACGAAGGCATCACTCTCCGGCATAAATTTAAAACAGCTAAATGATGTGCTCTATCTGGCTTTTGAAGGTATGCAGATAGCTGTAAAAAACTCTGATGTAGTAAATGACCAGATTCCAATCTATCTATCTCTTAGCCTTGAGTCTAAAAAGTTTTCATCAAAAGATATAGATGCAATTAAAGCAAAACTCTCATCCCTAAAACTTATGAATTCAGCCGGAATGATGACGCCTCTTACGGAACTGGTAACGATAGTGCCAAAAAATTCAAATCCTATGATTATGAGTAAAAATCTCCATCAAATGACAAATGTTATGGCTGAGACAGATATGGTATCACAGGTTTATCCTCTAATTGAGGCTAGAGATGCAATACTGGAAAACTTTAGCGATAAGTATGAGATAGAAAAAATAGGTCTTTTTAACCTCAAACTTACAGATAAAAATAGCAAAAATGTATATGAACTCGTCTGGGATGGAGAGATGGAAGTTACTCTTGATACCTTTGTTGAACTAGGAGCTGCATTTATTGCCGCACTTGTACTTATATTTTTGCTAATGGTAGTTTACTATAAGAGCTACACACTAAGCGGCATCATACTTTTGGGCTCATTTTTATCAATAATCGGCGTAATTGTCGGGCACTACATTATGGATTTATTTGTCAGCGACACATTCTTCCTAACAGCTACATCGCTCATCGGTTTTATAGCACTCATCGGTATAAGTTCAAGAAATTCTCTTCTGCTTATTGACTTTACGGCTTCATTGATGAAAGATAACAAGATGCCTAAGGCAGAGGCGATTGCATATGCAACGGCAACGCGTGCCAAACCGATATTTTTAACAGCTGCGGCAATAATACTAGCTTCAACGCTTCTAGCGGGCGATGCCGTATTTGGCGGTCTTGGAGTTGCTCTCATATTTGGAACCATTGCAGCCGTTATTGCATCTTTGGTTATTGTTCCTATACTGCTTTACAAAGCTGATTTGAGTAGACATTTTAATTTGGATGATGCGTAGAAGCTTTTTTAAAAAGGAAGTTTATCTCTCACACATCTGGATGATGTGTGTAGCTTTAATAGTAGTTTAGTCTATAATCTAGCGTATTGAACACTTGAACAAGCATCTATTTTTAACAGTTCACTCAGTGTAGCATCACTTATAATACTATCAACCAAAATAACGGCAAGTGCCTGTTTTTTGTCATTTCTAGCCAGTGAAAAGTCTGCTATATTAACATTATGTTTTGCTAAAGTCGTACCGATATTTCCGATAACACCCGGAACATCTTGATTTTTAAGTATTACCATATCGCCTTTTAGTGCAACTTCAATATCAAATCCATCAATCGAAACAATTCTAAAAACATTATCATCAAAAATAGTAGCACTAATTGTTGTAGTACCACCCTCTGCCGTAGTCAGTTTTATAGTTATTAGATTTTTATAAACAGAAGAGTCGTGAAGTGCTTCGAACTCTATTTTAATACCCTTTTCTTGCGCTATAAACTCAGCATTAACATAGTTGATAGTATCATCACTTATTTGGCTCATTGCGCCAACCGCTACAAAAGTAGCAAGAGAGTCTACATATTTGGCAATCTCTCCCTGTCCGCTAACTTTTATGGCAACAATTTGTGATTTGTTAAGCTGAGACTCTAAGAAACCGATTTTTTGTCCCATCTCCAAAAATGGTTTTACAAACGGCGGAATTTTGCTCTCATCAATCGGCAGATTCATTGCATGCGCATACGAGATACCTTTAGCGGCAGCTATTGCGTTTTCGGCAGCCTGAACTCCGATGTTATATTGAGATTCGTAAGTATTTGCACCCAAATGAGGAGATACCGTAACATTATCAAGGTCTAAAAGCGGGTTGTTTGTTGCAGGCTCTTTCACAAAAACATCAATACCTGCAAAACGGATTTTACCGCTAGTAAGACCTGCATACAGAGCCTCTTCATTGTAAAGACCGCCTCTAGCACAGTTGATTAAAACCACACCGTCTTTCATCTTTGCAATCTCTTTGCTATCTATTATGTTAACTGTTTCTTTGTTTTTAGGAGTGTGGATAGTGATAATATCGCAATCTAAAATATCATTGAAATTTTTAGTATAAACCATATCAAGGTCTGTTACTTTTGATGGGTTGATATATGGGTCATATGCAACAATATCCATCTCAAAAGCCTGAGCTCTTTTTGCAACACGAGAACCAATGTTACCAAAGCCGATAACACCGAGCTTTTTACCTTTTAACTCATATCCGTACCACTTCTCTCTCTTCCAAACTCTCTGCTCTTTTAAGTGATTGTGAGAATACGGAAACATTCTCATACATGAAAGCATATGCGCCATCGTAAGCTCGACTGCCGCAATAGTGTTTGCAGTAGGAACATTCATTACGATTATTCCCTCTTTTGAACACCCTTGAATATCAACATTATCAACACCGACACCGGCACGAACTATTGCTTTCATATTTTTAGCATGTGCTATAAATTTATCATCAACATCCGTTGAACTTCTTGTTATTGCAACATCAGCACACTCAATAATATCTAAAAGTTTTACTTTATCTTCATCTGCCGCCATAATAAAATTTATATTTTGATCATTTCGAAGCATTTCCAAACCAGCTTCGTGAATATGGTCACAAACAACTATAGTATATTTTTGCATTATGTATCCTCTTTATATAGCCCGACTTTGGCTGAAATTTGATAATTTTTTAACACTTTAACAAGGGAGTTTAATTTATCTACATCACTAGAATAAATTAACAACTCTGTACCACTTTTATCTTTTTTAAGATAATACTTTAATTGATGTTGTTTTAACTCTTCTTTTAAGCAGAAAAGTTGATATGGATCCAATAAAGGGGCTGATAGCTTATATACTGCTTTTTTTTCTATTTTCTCATTCAAATCAACTTGAATAAAGACTTCGTTAACTGGATAAAAATATCCAAGTTTTTCAGTTTTAGAAAAATGATTTAACCAATCTTCTTTTGGCTCATCAATAACAACATCACTCTTATGTTCCAGCGGAGCCGGTGCTAATTTAATAGAAGTTTCATTTGAGTTAATTGAAATAAGAAAAAAAATGATAAAAACAGCTACCCCGACTGCAATGAGCGGGGTAAGCCATTTTAAAATCTTTCGCACAATCTTTACTTAAATTTATCTTTAATTAAATCACCCAAAGAGTGTGATTCATCATCGTTGATTTCATCAAGCATTGCTTGATTTTTTATGTAATCTAATTTTTTAACAGATAAACGAATACGATCTCGTTTAGTGTCAATAACAGCTATTGCCGCTTCAATCTTTTGACCTACTGCTAAATCGCTCTTTTCTAATGGAGCAAGATCCTCATCACGAATAAGGGCATCAACACCGTCTTCAAGCGATACGAACACACCAAACTCTTTTATATCACGAATTGTTCCGGTTACTATGCTGTTTAATTTGTGAGTTTTAGCAAATGAATCAATAGGGCTCTCTAAAAGTGCTTTTCTGTTTAAAGATATTTTTTGATCTTCAGGATTTATCTTAGCAATCTTAACTTCAATTTCATCACCGGCTTTTAACACATCTCTACATTTAACATTTTTATCCCAAGAGATATCTTGATTGTGCAGTAAACCTTCAATGCCGTCAATACGAACAAATGCACCAAAATCTGTTAAAGATGTAACAGTTCCTGTAATTAAATCACCCTCTTTGTGATTTTTCATAAACTCATCAAAAGGTTTTGCTAAAAGTCTTTTTAAAGAAACACGAAGCTTATGAGTTTTAGGATTTATCTCAATTACTTCAACATCAATCTCTTGACCGACTTTTAAGTAATCATTTGGATTTTTTACATTTTTATCCCAAGAAATTTCTGAAATATGTAAGAAACCTTCAATATCATTTCCTAAATCAACGAACACACCGTACGCTTCAATATTTGAAACAGTTACAGTAATAGTGTCGCCCTCATCCAACTCGCTCTCAACTTCTGCCCAAGGGTCAGATTGAACTGCTTTGATTGATAGTGAAAGATGTCTTTTGTCTTTATCGTAAGAGATAGCTTTAACTAGTACAGTATCGCCCTCTTTATAAAGTTTAGATGGATTAACAGGACCTTTGTAGCTGATTTCATTGTAGTGAACTAAACCATCAACTCCGCCAACATCTACAAACATACCGTAGCTAGTGATTTTTTTAATAGTTCCCTCAATAGCTGAATCATCTTCTATTAGTTTGTCAATAATCTCTTTTTTCTTTTTTCGCTCATCATTAAAAAGTTTACGGCGAGACACAACAATAGAATTTTGCTCTTCATCAATTTTAACAACTTGAGCTTTAATTTTACGACCTACAACTTCATCAGTATCTTTAAAAGCAGCCAGTGAACGAGGCATAAAAAATACAACATCATTTGCTTCTACTACATAACCACCACGGTTCTTCTTGGTAATAACACCATCAATAATTACATCTTCGAAGTTTTCTTTATATTTGTCAATAAAATCAATTGTCTTTTGTTGCTCTAAAACTTTTTTGTATGATATTTTAGGACGCTCATTGTAGTACCCCGTAACCATAACTTTAATTTTATCGCCGACATTAAACTTTAACTTACCATTTTCACTGATTTCATCTAAACTAAGAGTACCCTCTAGTTTATCGCCAACACCTACTAATGCTCTGTTTTCATCAACCTGTATTTCAACAATTTCACCCTCTACAATGCGACTTGTTTCTTGTTGTTTTTCGCTTGCAGCAAACATCTCTGCAAAATTTTCTTCTTCTTCAAATGATTCGTTATCGAACGCCATTACCTATCCTCTGTTACATAAAAATTTCGTGAGTATACCTAATTATTGATAATTTTTTCATTAATTATGCAAAAGCAGAGCTTTAAAAGGGAAAATAATCTATTAAAACTGTTTAAAAAATTTAAAATATTTTTTTAATAAAATAGTAATTTAGCGATTATTTTGAATTGCATTAACAACATTTTGTATAATCCAATCAGGTGTCGATGCCCCTGCACTGATTCCACAAAAATTTTTATCTTTAAACCATGAAAAATCTAAATCATTCTCATCTTCAATGTGATAACTGTCTTTACAATTATCGTGTGAAATGCTAAAGAGCTGCTTTGTATTTGATGAATTTTTACCGCCTATAATTATCATCACATCAGCTTTTTTAGAAATTTTTCTCACTGCTTCCTGATTTTCAAATGTTGCATTACAGATAGTGTTAAAAACCCTTACCTCTTTATAGCGGGGAATCAAATAGTTAGCAATCTCCATATAATCTTCAACTTTTCTTGTTGTTTGCGCGACTAAAGCTATCTTCTCTTTCAGCTTTAAATCCTCAAGCTCTTTTGGGGAGGTGACAACTCTTGCACCATAAGTTGCATAACTCTTAACACCCTTAATTTCGGGATGAGCCTCATCACCGAAAATAATAATATCATACCCCTGTTCACTCATCTCTTGGCAAATTTGCTGTGGTTTTGTTACATATGGACATGTCGCATCTACAACATCTACATTATTTGCTTTTAGTTCTGCCAACTCATTTTTCGGTATGCCGTGAGTTCGGATTACGGCTTTATCACCCGAAGCAAAGCTTTTATGGTCATCAGTCAGGCTTACTTTAAAATCTTTTTCAAGTCTCTCTATCTCTTTTGAGTTATGAATAAGAGGTCCATAAGTCGATGAATTTTTATTCTCTTCTGCTATCTTAATAGCTCGTTTTACACCAAAGCAAAAACCGTAGCTTTCGGCAAGTTCTATCTTCATCTATTTAAACTCTACCTTTGTAATTTTTTGTAAAAGTTCAAAAAAGTTTGGAAATGATGTATTTATACAATCAATATCATCAACACTCATTCCGCATTTAAGTCCGGCAATAATAAAACTCATAGCAATCCTGTGATCCCCATGACTATTAATCGTAGCTTCTTTTAACTCACCGCCTTTTACGCTGTAACCGTCATGAACTTCATCAACTTCAATCGCACAAGCCCTAAGACCGTTTACGACAGTCGAGATTCTATCACTCTCTTTTACTCTAAGTTCTTCAGCATTTTTTACAACACTTACACCCTCAGCACATGCAAAAGCTATTGAGAGAGCAGGAAGTTCATCTATAAGCCAAGATATGTTGTATTCCACCGTTATTGCTTTAAGAGGTGCATATTTCACATGGATGTTTCCAATAGGTTCATACTTATTTTCAGTTATTTCGTAAGTTATAAGCGCACCCATTCTTTCTAATGCTTTAAACGCTTCAATGCGTGTTGGGTTAAGAGTTACACCCTCCAATACTACATCGGAATTAGGAGTAATTGCCGCCGCAACCGCAAAGAAAAATGCACTTGATGGGTCGGATGGAACTCTGATTTTAAGTGGAGAGAGAAGCTTTTTCATAGGTTTTATTTTAGTTACAAGTCCATCTACTTCTATCTCTGCACCCATACCTTTTAGCATTCTCTCTGTATGATCACGGCTAAGTTCAGGTTCACTGTAACTGCATTTGCCATCAGCTCTAAGAGCGGCTAAAATCATGGCACTTTTAACCTGAGCTGAAGCGATTTTACTCTTATAGTTAAATGCTTTAAGTGATGCGCCTCTTATGCTCAGCGGAGCTAAATCACCGTCATTTCTGCCGTCAAGTTTTGCACCGATATCACGAAGAGGAGCAGTTACTCTCTTCATAGGACGGCGGCGAAGATACTCATCTCCGGTTAAGACAAAATGACCATTTGCTGAACTTAAAAGCCCGCAAAAGAGTCTCATTCCTGTTCCGGAGTTGCCACAGTCAAGTATTTCACTGCTCTCTTTTATACCATTTGAGCTTATCTTAATAGTTACACCGTCATCCTCAACAGTTGCACCTAGATTTTTTACTATATTTAAAGAGTTTAGCGTATCTTCTGCTCTCAAAAAGTTAGTTATCTCACTAGTTCCCTCTGCCAGCATAGAAAACATCGCACATCTGTGTGATATTGATTTATCCGGTGCTATTTCAGAGATTTTAAGTGAAAAAGGTGATGCTTTTATAACCTTTACGCTACTCATCTGATGCCTAATCCAAGTTCATTTTTAAGTGCATTTAAAACACTATCCATTGATTTTGTAATATCATCCTCTTCTAATGTCTTATCGAACGATTGAAGAACAAAGCGAATGGATAAACTCATATTATTGCCCAATAACTCATCGCTATATTTATCTACGGGATAAAAACGAACCAGCTCTTTTGTTGCAGATGAATCTATTACGCTCTTAACCTTTGCATAACTCATCTCTTTTGGCATTACTATGCTTAAATCTCTAAAAGACGCCTGATATTTTGAAGTTTGCTTTGCAGTTTTTAAACTACAAGGCAATTTTTCAAAATCTAATTCACACATATATGTAATATCTAAATCATAACTATCTTCAACATTTGGATGAATACGGAACAATTCCCCAACAACTTCACCACAAATTAATATTTCGGCAGACTGGAAAGGGTGCGAAAGAGTATGTCTAGTCTCAAACGCTCTAAGCTCAAACGCTCCGATAATATCAGAAACTTTTTTGGTAAAAAATGCAAAATCTACTTTTAAAGGTTTTCCTGAATTAGATAAGCCATCAGACTCTCTGTCTCCGCAAAAAAGTATTGCCATCTTTAAAGACTCTTCTCTTTGTGAGTTAAATACCGAGCCAACCTCAAAAAGCTTTACAGAGGAGTAGCCATTTTTACTATTATTTGATGCAGCTTTTAATAGTCCGGTAAGCAGTGTAGACCTTAGTGTATCAAGTGTATTTACGATAGGGTTCAGTAACTCTTTATTTTCATCAATAGTTTCAAATCCAAACTCCTCTAAAACTCTCTTCTCATCAAAAACAAAATGAATAGATTCAAAAAATCCGCTATAAGCCGCTTTATGTCTATATGTTTGTCTTTTCTTGTACTTGAAATAATCATCGCCAAGCCCATTATCTTCTGTAAAAGTAAATGGTTTTGATGGAATGTTGTCAATGCCGACTAAACGAACAATCTCCTCAACTATATCTTGTCTGTTAACTATATCATGTCTAAATTTCGGAACAGAAATTACAAAGTTTTCAGCCGACGATTTTGTTGTATTAAAACCTAAATTTTTGAGTATTTTTGTTATCTTAGCTTTATCAATGTTGGCACCGATTATCTCATCAATCTCTTTTTTACTGACACTTATCATTTTATCTTCGTGTGGTTCACCAACTTCAATAGTACCGCCAAAAACCAACGAATCTGAGTTTGACTCAATAACACTTATACAATAATCCAAACCTTGATTTAAATCTGGCTCGCTGCCTCTTGATGCTCTGTAATACATAGATCCTGCAGATATCTTTTTTTCTTGCATTTTTTTGGATATTACATTTGGTGGAATATAAGTAGCCTCAATTAAAACAGTACCCTCATTGTAAGTTACTTTAGAGTCATCTTCTTGAATTATTCCGACAATAGAAGCCTTTTTGTCTTTTGACATAATTGATGCAAAACCATTCTCATCTCTGCTAAGCGATGCTTTTGCCATAGTTTCGTTTTGTGCACAGAAAAAACCA
Organism: Sulfurimonadaceae bacterium; assembly: GCA_942493175.1. Taxonomy (GTDB): domain Bacteria; phylum Campylobacterota; class Campylobacteria; order Campylobacterales; family Sulfurimonadaceae; genus Sulfurimonas. The sequence goes on along the minus strand of OW818672.1, from coordinate 855,514 downwards.
AAGCTATATGCTCTTAATATCACGCCGCTGCTATGTGTTGCATATAGCATAAGAGATTCAATATCAGACTCTTTCTTGTCTTCTATTTGCGTAAGTCTAAGTTTTACTATAAACGGCAAATCAAGATTTTTCAAATCTACTGCTTTATATCTTATGTTGACATCCAAATTGTTTTCATGAGATAGAGTTAAAATTCGCCCTATTCCTACCCTTTTTTCTTCACTCTCTTTTGTATTTCTCTCTCTTAGCGGCTTATCAAAAGCTGCACTCAAATCTCTTGCAATACCTCTGATACTTAAACAATCTCCACGATTAGCAGTTAACTCTATCTCTATGATGTCATCGCTAAATATTGAATTTGTTGAAACTTCCTGACCTATACTGTACTTTTCAATACTGCTATCAAGCTCAATGATTCCATCTTGAACATCTCCTAAACCAATCTCTCTTGAGGAGCAAATCATACCTTCTGATTCAGCGCCGCGAAGTTTTACAGGTTTAATAACCATGCCATCGGGCATAATAGCGCCAACTGTTGCCACTACCACATCAAGACCTGCTCTAACATTTGAAGCACCGCAAACTATCTGATGCGTAGCTGTTCCGATATCTACCTTACAAATGTTTAGTTTATCTGCTTCTGGGTGTTTTACACACTCTACAACCCTGCCAAAAACTATCTTTTGAGGAATTTTATAGGTAGAAACGCTATCAACTTCCAAGCCTATTGAGTTTAGTGTTTTTACTAATTTATCAGTAGATACCGCACTTAAATCTATCCACTCGTTTAACCAACTTTTAGTAATTATCATTGAAACTGCTCCAGCAACTTAATATCTCCCTCAAAAAGTGAACGAAGATCTCCTATTTGATGAATAAGCATCGCAAATCTCTCAACTCCAAGACCAAAAGCATACCCGCTTACATTCTCATATTTAACTGCTTCAAAAACATTTGGATCAACAATTCCGCAGCCTAAAACCTCAAGCCATCCGGTTTTTGAACAAACTCTACAACCATCGCCTTTACAAAACACGCAAGAGATGTCTACCTCTGCCGAAGGCTCTGTAAAAGGGAAAAAGCTAGGTCTAAAACGAACTTCTACATCACCAAACATATACTTTAGAAAATCTTCCAAAATAAACTTCAAATTTGCAAACGAGACTTTTCCCTCTTCATCAACCAAAAGCCCCTCTACTTGGTGAAACATCGGTGTATGCGTAATATCGTAATCTCTTCTAAAAACCGCTCCCGGCGCTATCATGCGAATCGGCGGTTTTGAGTTCATCATAGTTCTTATCTGAACTGGTGATGTATGTGTACGAAGCAGCATCTCATCTTTAAAATAAAATGTATCCTGCATGTCACGAGCCGGATGATATTTTGGAAGATTTAAAGCTTCAAAATTGTTAAAATCATCCTCCACCATAGTTCCGGTTTTTACTGCAAAATTCATTGAAGAGAAATACTCCACAATTCTATCCATAGTCTCCATTACGGGATGAAGCGCGCCACACTCCGGTTTTTGGCTAAACAGAGAAACATCTATTGCTTCTGCCATCATGTTTGCTCGTAACTCTAGTGTCTGAAGAGTTATCTTTTTAGCACTAAGTTCATTCATAAGTGCATTTTTGTGTATATTTAACTCTTGTGCAATTTTTGATTTTTCTTCATCTGGCGCTTCTTTCATTCTAGCAAATTCTGCTGCTAAAACACCCTTTTTACCAAATACAGATATGCGAATCTCTTCGATTCTATCAACACTCTGTGCTTCTTTTATTGCATCATACCATTCTTTCAATAGACTCACCCATACTAGAGGAAAATAACCTCTTAAATTTTAAAGGGGATTATAGTCAAATATAATTTATATACAGCTTCATTTGTCAATTTATATGCTACAATAAATAAAAAAAGAGGCTAAAATGTGTATATTTTGCAAGATTATTAACAAAGAAATACCATCAAATATTATCTTAGAAAACAGTGATTTTTTGGCGTTTCACGATATAAATCCAAAGGCTCCCGTTCATATATTGGCTATTCCAAAAATACATGTAAATAGTTTTAACGAAGTAACTCCAGATATTATGAAAAATATGACTACTTTTATGCAAGATGTTGCAAAGGAGATGAATATTGACAAGAGCGGATATAGAGTTATTACAAATGTTGGTGAAGATGGCGCTCAAGAGGTAAAACATCTTCATTTTCACATCTTTGGCGGGGCTAAATTAGCGTGGTCACACTTAACCGACGCTAACCCAAAGGGTATGATTTAGTAAATTTATAATGCAACGGCGAGAAGCTTTCTGCCTCGAAAGAGGGAATCTTGAACACTACAAAAATTCTTTAGAAATCCATACCAAAATGGCACTTTCTCGCTTCGTTTACAGTGCATTCCGAACAATAATATAGATTAAAAAAACTGTTACCACTTGTGTCATAAAGAAGTGGAATTAAAAAACTTGATTTTCCTGTCTTAAAAAATAAATATTGATGTATAGTAGGTTATCTGCGATGCTACAACATTTCAGCTTTTTCAAGGTCGGGAGTCCAGTATGGAAAAAGGTTTAAGAACTACAATGAAAATTATTGGTCTTGTACTATCAGTCATAGGAGTTGGTTTTGCAGTGTGGGGGTATCAGTTGTCCTGTTCTGTCGGTTCACAAGTAACACAAGCTGTTACAGGTGCAGATACAGATAAAGTAATGACTTATTATATTTTTGGTGCAGTCAGTTTTGTTGTCGGTATGTATCTTTTGCGCAAAAATTAAAAATGAAGATATAGTTATCTTTAGATAGCTTTCTCTAAATTAGTTTGAAAAAATATATATTGAGGCTTTACAAAATTAGGTTTTGAAGGATAATGTTCCGCGAAAAAAACCTACTAATAACATGGAGAAATAATATGCTTGAAACTATTGCAATAATTTTAATTATCCTTTGGCTTCTAGGGTTTACCACTTCATACACTTTGGGAGGATTTATCCATATTCTCTTAGTTATCGCACTTGTAATTGTTCTGGTTCGTGTTATTCAAGGCAGACGGCTATAAAGAGTCGTAGATAACTCTCCACAAAACAAAGGAAAAGTAATATGAGTACTAAAGGTGCATATAAACAAAAAATAGAAGCCCAGCTTGAATTGGTTCAAGCCAATCTTGAGGTGTTAAAAGCAAAAGCAAAAAATGCCACTGCCGATATACGAATCAACTACTCTAAAGAGATTGAAAGCCTCGAAAATAACTATGCCAAAGTACAATCAAAACTTGGCGAACTAGGTCAGGTAAGTGAGGATGCTTGGGAGCATCTCAAAGAAGATATTGAAAATAGTTGGGATTCGCTTCGTGCGTATGCGAAAAAAATTCCTGATAACATCAATGAAATCAAAAAGGATATCAAATGAAAAAAAGTCTAACATTTATAATATTTCTATTCGTGGTACTCATGGCTAGTGGTTGTGGTGAGACATGGCAAGGCGCAAAAAAAGATACGAAAGACAATGCTGAGTGGAGCAAGGACAAGGTCAATGACGGGGCTAAATATATAGAGAAAAAAACCGATTGATTCTAGATTACGGCGGGTTTTAAACATATAGGTTGAGTGTTAAATGCGATTCAAAAATCCGAAGACATAGTAATGTTTTGTCATTATAGTTCAATAGAACCATAGGGGGTCAGACCCTTTGGTAAGTTTATGGCTACCTCAATTAATGCAGGAGAATATTATGAGCACAATAGAAACATACAAACAGGAAATTGAAACTGAGTTGGATTTTGCACGGGAAAAATTAGTTGAGCTTAAAGCAAAAATAAGAGGTTTTTCGGATGTAGAGCGTCTTGATTCTATCGAAGAAGTTGAAGAAGTATAGAAAATGGCTAGCGACATGAGGACTAAAATAAAGGAGCTGAATGAAGACATGGAAGATTCTTGGAAGCAAATAAAAGGCGATATTGATAGCTCTCGGAACAGGATAAACGAGGCTTTTGCAAGGTTAAACAGGTCATTGGTCTAGAATCTGACAAATTTATACCCGTATGAATGAATCTCCACTTTTCTAAAATAATATACAGATTTGAGGTCGCAAATTGCGACTTTTGGGTATTGCTCATTTTTCATATAAAACTATGATGGGCAACTCTCTATTTTGCCCATATCTATTTTACTTCCGCCGCCAGATATCATCTTCTCATTTTCTCTAATTTCAGTGCCGTTATGCGTTATTGAGTATGTTATAACAACTCCGTCCCTAATTGTGTTAATTGTTGAGCAGTATGTCTCCAGTGAAGCCATAACCCAACGAGCAGCTGTTATATCATCGGCATCAGAGTCAAATCTATAATCAAGATGAAGCGTATTAAATTTTTTCGGAAAATCCTCATTTCTGACGGCATCACCGCTTATAACAAGATTTGAAACAGTTTTACCTTGATTTTTTGGTATCATAACCATATCTGTAGCACTGCATGAAATAATTCCTGACAAAAAATACTCCAGCGGAGATATTTGCGGAGCATCGATTATAAAACTGCTCTTATCTGTTTTTGCTTCAAATTTCATCTCACTTAGATGAGATACTGTTACTTTCATGCTACTTCTCCAAAAAGTTTTTAAAATATACTAGCTGTTCTTGGGTTCTCTGCGTTGATGTTCCGCCTGCTGAAGTTCTGGCATTCATAGAGTTTTCAATTGATAAAAATTTTAAGACATCTTCGCCGATTCTGCTGTCTATCTCTTGAAGATACTTTAACTCAATATCACTCAAATCAATTTTTAGCTCTTCACTCTTTGCCACTGCTTTTCCTGTAATAAAGTGAGCTTCTCTAAAAGGAATATCACATTTTTGAACAAGATAATCCGCCAAATCAGTTGCGCTTAAATGTCCCATTTTGCAAGCGTTACTCATATTGTGAGTTTTAACCTGCATTGTTTTAATCGCCTCTTTTAATATCGCCAATGAAATCTCAGCTGTTTCAACCGCATCAAAAACACCCTCTTTATCCTCTTGTGTATCTTTGTTATATGCTAAAGGAAGACCTTTCATAACAGTCAGAAGCCCAATTAATGAACCATAAACACGACCGGTTTTACCGCGAAGAAGTTCTGGGACATCAGGATTTTTCTTTTGAGGCATAATCGATGAACCTGTTGAGTACTCATCGCTAAGCTCGACAAATCTAAACTCATAACTTGACCACATAACCAACTCTTCGCTCAAACGAGAGATGTGCATCATCATTGTTGAAATATTGAACAAAATCTCAAGCGCAAAGTCTCTGTCACTTACCGTATCCAAACAGTTCACGCTCACGCCGCTAAAACCTAAAAGTTCGGCTGTCATATCTCTATCAATTTTATGTGGAGTTCCAGCCAGCGCTGCACAGCCAAGAGGAGAGACATTGTTTCTTTCAAATGAGCTTTCATATCTCTCAATATCTCTTTTAAACATTGAAAGATATGCACTTAGATGAAAAGCAAAATTTATCGGCTGAGCATGCTGAAGATGTGTCATTCCAGGGACGAGAGTTTCTGTATGTTTTGATGCTACGATATGTATCTCACGCATTAAAAGTTTAAGTGCATTGACTATCTCTAAATTTTTACGAAGAACGAAGCGGCGAAAATCAACTGCAACTTGGTCATTTCTGCTTCTTGCAGTATGAAGTTTTTTCCCAGCTTCACCAATAATAGCAGTTAAGCGTTTTTCAACCGCCATATGGATATCTTCATCTTTTATATTCCACTCAAATACGCCAGACTCTATCTCATCTTTCACTTGAGAGAGCCCTTTGGTTATTTGAGATAGTTCATCAGTAGTTAAAATACCCTGTTTTGAGAGCATTGTAGCATGTGCGATAGAGCCTTCGATATCTTCACGATAAAGTTTTCTATCAAACATAATAGAAGCATTAAACTGCTCTAAAAGGCTTGAAGCACTTGCAGAAAAACGACCTGACCACATTTTATCCATAATAGTTTCCTTGATTTATTTCATAAAAGGTTATTTAAAAAGTTTGGTATTTTAGCTAAATTAAATGATTTTACAAAGTGAAGATAGTAATTCAAGATAGATTTTCTATCTTGAAATTATTAAAAAATAGGATTAATTACAAGCAGGCACATTACCGCTATCGCTAGCATACTCTAATAAAAAGTCTTTCAAATGCTTTGAGTTTTTGGCAAAAGCATTGCTTTCAAAATATTCATGAGACTCTTTCGCACTTTTTTCTTCACTCTCCAGATGAATTTCAGCCAATTTTTGACCTTTATCTTTCATCAAAATATTCCACTCTCTTTTTTTCTTTGTAGCAACGAATGCCTGTCCTGCTTTATGACATTTAATGCATTTTTTCACATACTCGTCCTGACCCTTATATACAGCAGCTTCAACACTTAGCGAGGTAAAAACAAATACAGACAAAGTAAAAATTAAAAATTTATTCATGCGCTAAACCCTTATAATAATTGATTATGTTACATCACTATTTATTATATTAACCTTATAATAAATAAAAAAGACATTAAATTATCACAATTGAAACTTTTCATACAAATTTTCACTTAAATCCCACACACCTTTGCTTTTTAGCAACTCTACTACGCTTAAAGTACAATCCACATCATCTGGCCATCTTCTATTAAATCCGTCAAGTGCATTTTTATTTGTTCCATCTACTCCAACCATTAATCCACAAACAAATACATCCCTGATTGCATCCATGTTATTTGTAACTCTCCAAACCAACATATAAGAATTAAATACATCATTTTTTGCAGCATCAACAAAAACAACAACTCTCATGTTCGCACTTAACTCAAAAAGAGCGTCAAAATATTGCTTAACATTTTTTGTTTTATTTACAGATATTACAGTAATTGGGTTATTTGTTCTTCTCATAAATTGATGCAGATTAACCGCATCCGGAATAGCTTGTTTGACTCGTAGAAGCAGCTCATCATCACCAAGAAGCTCTGGAGATTCTTGCTTTTGTGCTGCCGTTACATCAATTCCAAGCTTTCCGCCAACTAAACTCTCCGGAGATGAGTGGTCAAGTGCATCCAATATCCCTTCTGTTATAAATAGAGATTTTGGAGTAAATCTATCGAGTATATATGCACTCACTGATTCATAACTATCTAATTTAGGAGCTTTTTCATCCAAAAATATTGCATGTTTTACAAAGCTCATCTGTCCGGCACCCCAAAAAGCGTGCATAAACTGCTTTGCGTGTCCTTTGTAGTGCGGCTGCATCTTTGCTAAAATAAGATTATGAAAACCTGCATTTTCAGGCATATGATAATCAAGCAAATCAGGTGCGGTAGTCTTTAAAAGCGGAAAAAATATCTTTCCTGTTGCCCAGCCCATATATTTATCTTCCAAAGGCGGTTTGCCGACAACAGTAGCTAAAAAGATACGATCTTTTTTCATAGTTATCGCGCTGACTTCCATAACCGGATATGGCTCTTCTAGAGTATAGTAGCCTGTATGATCACCAAAAGGTCCCTCTATCCTCATCTCTGCGGTATCCACCCAACCCTCAATCACATAATCAACATCATGCGGAACATATAGAGGTGTTGTTAAAGATTTTACTAATTTTGCCGGCTCTTTTTTTATAAGTCCATACATTAACAGCTCATTTACGCCATAAGGAAGAGGAGCGGTCGCGCACCAAGTATATAGCGGGTCACCACCGATAGCGATGCTGACGGGCATTTTTTTACCTGCTTTTTGGTACTGGTCAAAAAAGTGTGAAGAATCTTTATGAATCTGCCAGTGCATACCTAAATGATTTTTATCATAAACCTGAAGTCTATACATTCCAAGATTTACCATCTCCCCGTCTAAACTCTGCGTATAAACCTGCCCCATTGTTATAAATGGTCCACCGTCTTGCTCCCAAGTTGTTAATACAGGAAGTTTATAAAGGTCTATTTCATTATCTAAATATTTTATCTGCTGACAAGCACCGTTACCTTTTAGTCGTTTAGGAAAAATATTTTTTAGTGAAAAAAGTTCGCGTGCCATTGATAGCTTCTCAAAAAATCTCTCAGGCGGTTTCATATGCAGCAGTTTTGTTATCTCATCAGCGACAGACTCAATTGTTCTGCCAAATAGCAATTCACATCGTCTGTATGAACCAAATAGATTCATAGCAACGCTCTCTTCAAATTTTATTCCGTTTTTTTTATCCACTACATTTGTAAACAGCAGTGCTTTACCGCCGTCTTTTTTCTTCACCTCTGCATAAGCTAGATGCGGAATTTCGAGATATATATCGAGTTCTATATCAATAACTCTCAGTTCGTCATTTTTTTTTAAAAGCTCTATAGTTTTTTTCATAATAATTCTTTGATTTTATTTGATAAGGTTTTTACAATCTTTGCGGCATCTCATCTTTAAACGCTATCATTTGTGCCCCTTTTAGTAACTCCAAAGCACCTTTGTCTATCATAACTTGAGCCATCTCAAATCCCATGCCGTCACTTTGTTCAAGATTTCTAACTATTTTCTCTTGCATGATATTTGTACCATCAGGAAACCCAATCATCGCTCTAAAAGTAATTATATTATCATCCATTACAGCATTACAGGCAACTGGTGCGGAACATCCGGCTCCAATTTTAGATATAAAATCTCTCTCTATTTTTGTACATATAAATGTTTTTTCATCTTTAAGACTTAACGCTATCTCTCTTACTTTTTCATTTTTGCAAACTATTTCTATTCCAAGGGCAGCTTGTCCCATCGGAGGTATCATCATATCAAGTGATAATTTTTGGGTATATGGAATATCTTTAAGCAGGTCTAATCTATGAAGACCGATGAACGCCAAAATTATTGCATCGTATTGCCCTTCTTCTAGCTTTCTAAGTCTTGTATTTACATTGCCTCTTAAATCTTTTACTCTCAAATCAGGACGCTGATTTAAAAGCTGCATTCTTCTTCTTAAACTTGTAGTACCTACTACGGCACCTTGTGGTAACTCTTCAAGAGATTTATATTTGTGTGATAAAAAAACATCACTTTGGTCTTGCCTCTGCGTAACTGCAACAAGCTCCAAACCTTCAGGAATATATGTAGGAACATCTTTTAAACTATGTACCGCCAGATCGGCATTTCCCGCCAGCATCTCATCTTCAAGCTCTTTTGTAAAATGACCTTTTCCGCCGATTAGAGCCAGCGGTTTGTCTAAAACCTTATCACCGTTGCTTACAATTTTATTTAATTCAACTGTAATCTCCGGATAAGAGGCTTCTATCCTAGCTTTAATGTGATATGCCTGCCAAAGAGCAAGATCTGAAGTTCTTGTTGCTATTGTTAACTTCTTCATCTATTTTGCCTCTTTATACTTATTTTTTGTTCTGTCCATATGTCCGTCAAAGAACATTGTTGGAGTTCCATTTACCATAAGTGTATCAGCAAGCTCTAAATCATTTTTAAGATGTTCTGAGACTTCTTTTGATAATAAATCAGATAGTTTTATATTTGAGTTCATTACCTTGTTAAACTCCGCTAATATCTTCTCATTAGACTTCTCTTTTGGATCCAGTTGAACTTTGTATAGATTCAGAACAACATCTTTTCTGCCCTGAAGCTCAAGTGCAATAGCTGCTTTTACTAACTCAACAGCAGCCGGATGCAGCGAATCAAGCGGAAAGTGGTAGTAATATATGGCAAATTTATTTGGCTCTTTTTTCATATACTCTATAGCTTCTGGAACAAATGTTCTACAAAATGGGCAAAGAGGGTCGGAAAAAATTGCTACTTTATGCTTTGCGTTAGAATTTCCATAAATCAAATTTTCTTTTTTATAGTGCTCGCTTTTAAATGGCAGAGATACTAAGTCGCTCATATTTTTACCGCTATTTAAATCAAACAACTCTTTAGTTACAAAATTACCATCTGAAAACCAAACCATTTTTTGAACAACTTGACGCTTCTCTTTTTTTAGCATTGCATCCAGTTCAACATAATATGCGTTCCAATCCTCATACCCTTTAACTTCGGTTACATTTGTAACTTTAACATTTATTGATTTTATATTTGGGTTAGCTGCAAATGTATCCTTTAGAAACTTTTCAACTTTTTCGCTCGAAGCATCCGCTCTTAATAAACTACTTAATGTAAGTGTTATCGCTAATAATTTCAACATCAATGACATCAATATCCTTTTCTCTACTGTTTTTTTTATAATTTGTTTTACATTTACCTGATTTTACATTATAACGGTTAACAAGCATGGTTGTAAATACGCTAAACTGTAATAAAATACCTACTAAATCTGTTAAAAATCCCGGCAAAATAAGTAAAATTGCTCCAAATATAGTAAACAGATTAAGGCTCTGAAACTGTTTCAAATCTATACAATTATACGAAACAGCTCTGAGATTTTCACTAAGCGTTGATTTAAAATTCATAAGTATAACTATTCCAAAAATAGCGCTTAAAATAATTTCAAAAAATGTTGCCAATCCGCCGATTGCCGATGATATATTTACAAATATCAGAACTTCAAAAAAGAGATAAATAAGAAAATAGATCATTACTTAATCAATTCCATTATTTTGCTGTAAATGTCATCTACGGCTACCGAGATATTCTCTTTTGTTTTTCTATCAAATATTTGGACAAAGCCGTTTTCCAACTCTTTTCCAATAATGACAGTGTATGGAAAACCAATCAATTCGGCATCTTTCATCTTAAAGCCGAATCTCTCTTTTGAATCATCAAGCATAGTATCTACGCCAGACTCCACGAGTTTGGCATATAATGCTTCACCCAACTCAACTTGCGGCGTTTCTTTTACATTTGAAATCATAATATTTACCATATACGGAGCAGTTGATTTTGTCCAGATACAGCCGTTTTCATCATGATTTTGCTCAATTACAGCCGCTATAAGCCTGCTCACGCCTATGCCGAATGTTGCCATCTCAAACGGCTTTGGTTTGCCGTTTTCATCATTGAAATGTGCTTCTAATGCTGATGAGTATTTAGTGCCCAGTTGAAAGATATGTCCAACTTCAATCCCTTTTTTAAAATGAAGCTCAGCTCCACATGAGCAGCGTTTAGAAATTTTTGACTCTTTTAACTCTTCATAGGATTTTTCATTTAAAGCATGAACTTCTTCACCGGTAAATATTGTCTCAATATTTGCACCGTAGTCACAAGCTTCACATACAACAAGAGTATCTTCACCGCTATTTGCTAAAACATGGAACTCTTTGCTTCCCTCTCCGCCTATTGCTCCGCTGTCCGCTGCAACCACTCTAAAATCAAGACCGAGCCTTGTGAAGATTTTTTTATAAGTCTCTTCCATCAAGTCAAATTCTCTTATCATATCTTCTTGAGTAGAATGAAAAGAGTATCCGTCTTTCATTAAAAACTCTCTACCTCTTAAAAGTCCATATCTAGGTCTTGCTTCATCACGAAACTTAGTATTAATTTGATATAAATTTAGAGGCAAATCTTTATAACTTGTTATTCTGTTTTTTACTAGCTCCACCATAGCTTCTTCGTTTGTAGGACTAAGTACGAACTCGTTTTCGTGTCTGTCTTTTATACGAAGCATCTCTTTTCCCATGGCACCAGAGCGACCGCTTCTCTCCCATAAGCCGATAGGGGTCACAAAACTAAGTTGCACTTCCAAGCAACCTGCATTGTCAAGTTCTTCTTTTACAATAGCTCTTATTTTTTCTAATACTATCTTTCCTAGCGGCATAAAATTGTAAAGTCCGGCACCCTGCTGGTTTATAAAACCGCCTCTTAATAAAAATTTATGTGACGGCAAAGTTGCATCTGATGGTGCCTCTTTTGTTGTAGGGATAAACGCTCTACTTCTTCTCATTATCTTCCTTCTATAATATTTAGAGCATGTTCACACTTGTATTTGTCTGGCATATCACTCTTATCTTTTTGTATTAAAAATTGCAGAGCGCTTGTAATCATATCTGCTTTTGAATCCTCAGATACATCACGCATTTTTGAAGTCATTTCATGCAGAAATCTCTTCATAACTTGCTCGCCCATCTTACGAATTTGAGCCTCATACTCTTTTGGAACATACCCATTTTTAATAACCCTGTCACACTCCGTTCTTGCTGCTTCAAAGGCTTTTTGATATATTTCTTTAATCATCGGTTCTATATTTAGCGTATTTAACCACTCAAAAAATTCTACCGTACTTCGTCCGATAATACCGTGAGCTTTTCTTGCGCCATCTTCACGCAGGCTGATATTTTCATCTACTATATTTTTTAAATCGTCAATAACATAGAGATTTATTCGCTCGCCCTTATGATAGTTTATGTCGCGAGGCATCGCCATGTCAAACCAATATCTGTCAAAATCGCAAATTTTTATAATCTCGTCCGTAATTATAGGCTCCGATGAAGAGGTGGCCGTAAAAAGAATCTCAAACTCATTTACCGCTTTTGGAAGCTCACTTATATCTAAAACTTTTACGCCGCACTCTTGTGCCAATTTTTCTGCTTTTTCTTTTGTTCGATTCATTATGTAAACATCTGCACCGCTAGACGCCAGATGTTTAGCAGTAATCTCGGACATCTCTCCAACACCGATAACTAAAGCTTTTTTGCCCTCAACACTCTCGAGAACTGATTTTAGTTTCGCAACTGCAACACTTGCGATGGAAACGGGTTTTGAAGATATATCCGTCGCGTTTCTAACTTTTGCGGCACATTTAAAAGCATGATGCATTGCACGAGCCAGTTTTTGACCACAATATCCCTTATCATACGAAAATCTAAAAGCATCTTTTAGCTGTCCTGCAATTTGTGTCTCACCTATAACCATTGAGTCAAGTGATGATGCAACAGAAAAAATATGATGAATTGCACTGCTGTCATCATATATATTTGCTCTTCCTTCAAGCTCGTCAATAGAGATTCCAGACCTTGCAGCTAACATCTCAAAAATATGTTGTGTAGCAAGAGCCACATCACTGCAGCTGCAAAATACTTCCATACGATTGCATGTTGAAATCAGAATCGACTCATTGATTGCTTCGCTTGAGTTTAACTTTGTCAGACACCCTCTTTTTGAGTTATCATCTTTGTAAGAGAGTTTTTCTCTAACTTCCATCGTCGAATTTTTATGTGAAAAACTTATGTTTAAATAGTGCATTAATAACTTCTTTTTATCATAGTTTGTAAAATATTTATTAGCTCAGCATCATCTCTCATTGCGTTCATTGCCTCATTTGATAATTTTTCTGCTAACTCAAAAGATTTTTCGATAGTTTTATGTTCTTGCATTTTTTTTCTAATCCAAATAGCATCTTGTTCATCTAATACTTTTGCATGTAGAGAGAGAAGCTTTTTTTTCTCATTATCATCTAAAACTTTGTAGAGATAAATATATGGCAGTGTACATTTACCCTCTACAAAATCGTTCATAGCCGGTTTTCCAAGAGTTTGCGCATCACTTGTGATATCCAAAATATCATCAATTATTTGAAAAGAGAGCCCAAGATTTTTTCCATAAAGCGCGTGAGAATGAGCATCTTTTCCTGCTAAAATTGCGGCTGCTTCGGCTGAAGCTTCTATAAGAGTAGCAGTTTTAAAGTATAGCATCTCAAGATATTTATCCTCATCACCATTAAACTTATCTGCCATCTTAACATCCATCATTTCGCCCTTGCTAAGAGCTGTGACGGAAGAAGAGATAATTTTTGCAACATCTTTATCAAACGAAACAAGCTCGGTAAAAGCCTTTGAGTAGAGTATATCGCCAAGCATTACAGCAGTTTTGCTTCCGTCTGTTGCATTTACAGAAGCTACTCCGCGTCTAAGCGTTGCCTCGTCAATAACATCATCATGAAGCAGGCTTGCCCCATGAATAAGCTCAACAATAGCCGCTAAAAGAGGAGCTTTTTCGCTAGAAGATGCAATCTTTAAAATTAATTTTGCACGAAGCCTCTTCCCGCCTTGTAGCATTCCAAAAAGACGAGTCACTTCATCATAATTTATCTCTTTAATCAGCCTTGCTATTTCGCTCTCAACTCTCTGCATTATCTCTCTTTAACTAATTTTTTAAATCTTCTAACGACACCTGCTCTTTTTTATCAAAAAGAAAAATCTCAAACACGGCTTCTTTGCTCTCTTGCTTAAACTCTTTAAATTTAACAAGTAAATATGCCGAGTTGCCATAATTAGTACCGCTCGGCATAAGTTCTACTCTAAAACTTTGATTTTCATGTCTTAAATAGAGCACATTTTGGGCGACTATTTTATCATATGATTTAAAAATAACGAGCCCGCCATTTTTATAAAGAGTCCATCTAAAATTAAATAGCTTTTCTTTATCTGCGTATTTTACAAGAATTTTCTTTTGCTCATCTTTTTTTAGTGAAATTTCTTTCATTTCTCTATAATCACTGGCAAATATGAAACTAAAACTGAGTGCCAAAAGTGTAAAAAGCTGTAAAAAAAATTTCAATTATTCACTTTGTGATAAAATCGCACCCATTAGCTCGATATATAAACTTTTTGCATGATTTTCAACTTCATCACTGTTTGAAATCATATAATTTTGAATCTCTCTATCCATATCTTGGCTAAATTTATCTGCCATCATAAGTTCAATAGCCGCAGTTCTGTCAATAAATTTTTGCAATTCATGTCTAACAACATCATTATTAGCATTAAATATAACATCCATCAACTTACTCTTAGGCGAACCCATAAATATATCATCTTCATCTTCAAAAAGTCCGTACATCCCACATCCTGTAATTATAATATTTTGACGATTATAACATCACAATTGTAACAATTGCTTAACACTTGACATTAAGTCTTAATTTTCTATAATACCAAAATGAAAATATATGACTATCTAATTATTGGAGCCGGAAGTGCGGGATGCTCTATGGCCTATTTTTTACACAAAGAGGGCAAAAGCGTAGCTCTTGTTGATAGAGAAGGCGTAGCAGGCGGTGCTAGCGGAGCTGCTGGAGCTTTTTTGTCACCGCTTCCAGGTCAAAAAAACATCTACAATAGTTTAGTAAATAGTGCCCTTGATTTCTCTTTGGATTTTTACAAAAATCTACTTCCATCTGCCGTTGATAAAAAAGGTGTTCTTAGAGTTGCTAATGATAATTTTGATGAGGATAAGCTCTCGCAAAACAGCATAAAATATGATTATTTTGATACCAAAAAACTTTTTGACATGTCAAAAAATTTTAGAGAGATTGAGGGCTATTTTTATAAGAATGCGGCTGTAATAGAACCGATACAAATTTGTAAAAAATTAGTAGAAGAGTGTGATTTTTACATTAAAGATATAAAAGAGTTAGTTTATAAAGATGAATTTTACATAGTTGATAACATAAAAGCCAAAAATATTATTTTAGCTCAAGGAGTAAGCAGCTCGTTGATAAATATTCCATATATGAATATATCTCCTATTTTCGGGCTTAGAATTGATGTCAAGAGTACAACTGAAGTTCCTTTTAATATCCACAAAGCTATCTCAATTTCGACAAACAAACAAGACGGCACTCTCTCCATTGGAGCAACCCACGAGAGGCACGACACTGCAAAAATGGAGTGTTTAACCACATGTGATAAATGCTCTTTTTATGTAAATAGTGATGATGAGCAGATAAAAACTCTTTTAAAACAAGCAGATGAACTGATAAAACTTGAAAATTTAGAAGTAGTAAGAATATACAAAGGTGCAAGAGCCACGATAAAGAGCTACTTTCCGGTTATAGGCAAAATAGTAGATTATGAAAGCAGTCTTAAAAAATATCCGTCCATAACAAATGGAACAAAAATCCCACAGGAAGATTTGGAGTATTATCCAAACTTACATCTCATAAATGCGCTCGGCTCCAGAGGTTTTGTATTTGGTCCATATTTAGCAAATATTTTAACTAAAAATATTTTACACAATGAGCCGATGCCTCAAGAGGTATCAACTGTGAAGCTTTTTTATAAAATGGCTAGAAAAAGCAAGTTGTAAAATATTATTTTTTACTGCATTTATATGCAACAGTTGCTTCCAAAACACTCTCTTTATTGCTTTGTATCGGATTTTGAGTAGATATGTCTTTCACGGTTGCTTTCATCTTCTTTGGAATAGGTTTAGCTTGGGCAACATCATTAAACTTTACAGTAGAAACTTCACATTCAAGCAGTGTCTCTTTTGAAAAATTATCCGCCTGCACTTTAGCTTTTTGTAACAAAACTAATTGTAGCTCCTGCTCAACCGATGCATCTGTTTTACTGCTGACACTCCATAACAAAGTACCTTGTGTTGTACGAACACGATTTGAGATAATTTTCTTGATATTTTCATTTAATGTATTAAATTGCTCTATCCTATTAAATTCACAATTAAATTGTAAATGCCCGCTGTATCCAACAAACTCTGGCTTTTGATTTTTATAGTTATACACCGGAGAGAGATTGTATCCGCCGCCATTGCAATACTCTGCAGCAGGGTCAAATTTTTTAACTTCATCAACAATAATGTTAAAATCTGTCTTAATGCTATTTATATTTTTAGATTGTTCATCAAATCCAAGTGATGCTTGAAGCACATCCGGTACGAGAAATTTAGAAACTTGCTCTGTGGTAGTGATACTCATTTGCGCATTAGTAAGCATAGGAATAAACAATAAACCAATATATTTTTTCATAAACAACTCCTTTTTGGATAGCTAGAATTATTTTACAATCTGTGTTCCAACGCCCGCAGATGTAAAAAGTTCCAACAGCATCGAGTGTTCTATTCTGCCATCAATTATGTGTGCTTTTTGTACGCCACCTTCAATCGCCTCAAGACAAGCATCAACTTTTGGTACCATTCCGCCATGAATCGTTCCATCCGCTTTTAAAGCTTCAATTTCACTTTTTGTAAGTGTACTAAAGAGCTCCTTGTCACTGTTTAAAACACCGGCCGTATCGGTTAAAAATATAATCTTATTTGCGCCTATTGCTTTTGCAACATAAGAAGCACATAAATCTGCATTTATGTTAAATCCTGGATGTCCCATCTCGCCGCCTGCTGCAATCGGTGCAATAACAGGAATAAATTTTTCCGCTATCAGATTTGATATAACTTCAGCTTTTACATCGGTAATATTTCCCGTAAGTCCCCATTTTGCAAAATCTTTTGCTTTTGCAGTGATGAAATGAGCATCTTTTCCGCTGATTCCTATAGCTTTTGCACCGTGGGAATTAAGTAGTGAAACTATCTCTTTGTTTATCTCTCCGCTTAAAACCATCTCTACAATTCTCATAACTTCTTTTGAAGTCACACGCTGACCGTCAATAAACTTAATATCTATCTTTAGGGCATCTAGCATCTCATTAATCTGTCGCCCACCGCCATGAACAATAACCGGTTTAATACCAACCAGATACATAAGCAGTATGTCTTCGGCAAACTTCTCTTTTAACTGAGGTGACTCTTGTGCAGAACCGCCATATTTGATTACTATTGTCTCACCGCTAAACTGTTTTATGAACGGTAGGGCTTCAAGAAGCGTTTGAACTGTTTCAATCTTTTTTTGCACTGTTTTTTCTCCTGTAATTATCTACTATATTAAAAATATTTTCATTAACTTCCACATACAAATCCAGCAGTGAAAGCGGCAGACCAAACTGCTCTAATTTTACATAATCTTTGTAAGTCACCAAAACCGAGTCTGCATTATCTTTTTTAAGAATATTCAAAACTTCATCTCTGACAAATGAGTGATGGTCCTCAAAATAGTTTTTACTAACAACTTGAGGCAAATAACTATCCAAACGCTGCGGTCTTGCTATTGCAGTAACGAGTGACATTTTATCACTTTTATTTTTAAGTTCAACCACTCTTTTAAAATCGATTCCTTCTCTTATGAGAACAGCTTTTTTTCCTTTCCACAATCTCTCTCTAAAAGGTCCCGATGGCAAACAAGATAAATTTTTGCTCTCAACATCTATGAGAATATCAAGTTTTTTTATATCATGTTTTGAGTAAGCATCATCTAAAAATAGAATTTTTGCACCAATTTCTTTGGCTTTTAAAACACCATTGTTTCGGTTTTCACTAACTATCACTTTAACATTTGGAAGTTTGTGTGCATAAATCATAGCCTCATCGCCGCTTATTTTTACATCACATAAAATCTTATTGCCATCACTTACAACTACAAGCCCTCTGCTCTCTCGTCCATAACCACGAAGAACTATAGCAACATCTTCATATCTTGATGCAAGAGCAGTTACTAGCGGAGTTTTACCGCTTCCTCCGACACTAAGATTTCCAACACTGATAATGTCTATACCAAAATCTTGTGCAGTTTTACTTCTAAATCTTAAGTACATGTAAAAACAGTAAATCAAACTAAGCGGAAGCAATAAAAATGATAGGAATTTTTGAATAAAGGTTGGGTTGTAGAAGTACTCCTCAACCCAAAAAACCACCATCTTACGCATTAACGAACAAGTCCGTCAATGCTACGCTAGCCCTCGACCAAGGAGGATAAACCGCTTTGGCACTGAAGCTAGCCACATAAAATGGCAGATTGTGCAACATAATATTAAACTCTAGTTGATGCGACTAGTTTTATCTTATCTATAACAAACTGCACTTCTTTATCTTGCATACTTGCATGTATCGGAAGTGACATAACCCGCTGATAGCTAGTAAGTGCTACCGGAAAATTATTTACTTTTAGTGCATACTTATTTTTATAGTATGATAAAAAATGTAGCGGAATGTAATGCAAACCAACCTCAATACCATGTTTTTTTAATTCAAGTGCGAAAGAGTCTCTATTTTTATCAACTTTTATAATGTAAAGAGAGTATGGATGCTCATCAGCGCTTTGCTTAGGTATTGCTATATGATTAACCCCACTAAGTGCTTTATTGTACATTTGAGCTATCTCTTGCACCCTTTTTAAGTTTTTATCCTGCTCTTTAATTTTAGCTCTTATATATGCGGCATCTAGTTGGCTCATTGAATAATCAAATCCTATATCAACCACATCATAAATATAATCAAGAGAATCTTCATCTCTTCTCATTGCATGTGAACTTAAAAGTTTTGCACGCTCAATTATCTCCTTGGAATCAGAAACAAGCATACCACCGTTACAAACATCTTTTTTAAGGTGAGAAGAGAAGTTAAAACATGTAATATCCGCCCCTGTTGAGCCTATCTTTTCGCCTTTATATGTAGCTCCGAGTGCCTCGCTTGCATCCTCTACAATTTTCACATCATAGATTTTTGCCATATTATAGAGCCTGCTTAAATCTACACACTGTCCAGCCACATGTGTAACTATAACTGCTTTTAATTTTTTAGCTTTATTGTCTTCTAGATATGTTTCTAACTTGTCAAGATTTATATTGTAACTCTCTGCATCTATATCAATAAAAACAGGCTCCGCATCAAAATGACGAACAACTTCCGGAACATTTGGATGAGCGTTTACGGAACAAACTACTTTATCTCCGCGTTTTAAATCCAAAGCCAACATCGCTAGATGAAGTGCTGAAGTTCCATGTGAAGTAGCCAGTGCATAATCTGCACCGATATATGAGATAAATTCATTTTCAAGTTCTTCTACCTG
Source organism: Sulfurimonadaceae bacterium (assembly GCA_942493175.1). GTDB lineage: Bacteria > Campylobacterota > Campylobacteria > Campylobacterales > Sulfurimonadaceae > Sulfurimonas. The sequence continues at coordinate 835,911 of OW818672.1, read as the reverse complement.
ATCAACATCTTCGCCATCTAAAACATCACTAACATTTGAGTGAGCTTCTCTGCTACTCTCATATTTACAAAACGGAACTTTCATCATTTAATCCTTAATTTTATTTTACAATGTAATTTCATAGTCTTATATCCCTTGGATAATTAAAATCATGGTTTATAGTTCTAGATGTCAATTTAGCAATAATCGGCATCTTTCTTTTAAATTGATTACGAAATATTCGCTCTATAATCATGTTGAGCATATCTTCGTTACACCCTATCTTAACTATCTCTTCTTTACTCAATCTATCTTCAACATAAAATTTCAGTGCCTTATCAAGTTCGGCATATGTATAGCCCAAATCAGCTTCATCACTCTGTCCATTCCACAAATCGGCAGATGGAGCTTTTTTTATAATAGATTTTGAAACACCAAGATACTCTGCCAACTCATAAACTTCGCTTTTATACAAATCGCCTATTGGATTGAGCGCACTTGATAAATCACCATAAAGAGTTCCGTAACCAAGCATAAGCTCGCTTTTGTTGCTCGTTCCCAAAACCAAAGCTTTCTGCTTTGCCGAAATATCAAAAATAGTACTCATTCTAAGACGCGCCGAAAGATTTCCGCGTCTAAGATTGTCCATATCAGGATTTAACTCTTCATAAACTCTTAACATCGGCTCTATTGAAACCGTTATAGCGTTTATTTTAAAATCACGACAAAGCTCATCAGCGTCATCAAGCGAACTTTGTGAAGAGTATTGCGATGGCATTTTTACACAAAGCAAATTATCTCCGAACACCTGTTTTGCAAGTACGGCTACAACAGCAGAATCAACTCCGCCGCTAAGACCTAAAACAACGCTTTGTATACCTGTTTTGCGGACTTCGTCACTTAAAAAATGGTGCAGATACTCGGTCATCTGCTCATACTTTTTCATCGCTAACCTTTAAGTAACTTTAACAAATAAAATTATATCAAAGTTTGGTAACTATGTGAGAAATAATCCTCTTTAGGTCTATTTATATTACTAGGCTACAATTTGCTAAAAAAAGAAGTTTTAAGCAATGAAGATAAAAGCAAAGCCTATGGGCGAATACCAAACAAACTGTTATATTGTCACTGTTAATGGAATGGATTTTATAATAGATCCCGGTATCGGTGCCACTGCATGGGTTTTAGAAAATGTTACAAACCCTGTGGCAATTCTAAATACGCACGGTCATTTTGATCATGTTTGGAGCAACGCAGAGCTGCAAAAAAAACTAAATATTCCGCTTTATACTCCAAAAGGCGATGTCATGCTTCTTCAAGGGAGTAGTTGGAGTCCAGATTTACCGCCATCAAAACCTAATGTAGAAGTAGAGCCAAATCAAGAGTTTGATTTCAAAGGGGTTAAAGTTAAATTTCGTCATTTTCCGGGACACACACCTGGATGTTCCACAATAGAGATAGAAGATGCTATGTTTAGCGGAGATTTTATATTTGAACGCTCTATCGGGCGAACTGATTTTCCATACTCATCACCGCAGGAGATGAGAGAATCTCTTGAAGAGTTTAAAAAAATTTCTTATGATAAAACTATATATCCAGGACACGGCGGAACTACGACTATCAAACAAGAGCAGCAATACAGCGACTACTGGATAGCAAATCTTTAATAGACTAGCTATTCTTCACTACTCTCTTCTTCGTTTAATTTTAATTTTAAAACATGTCTCTCGGTTACGACTGTTTTAAACTCGCCTTCAAAAACTTTTATATCCAAAACATGACCAGTGACATGTATATTTCTTTTTCTACCTTCTTTATGACGAACTTTAGCGATAAAATTTACTATATCTCCAAATTTAACAGGAGAAAGAAATTGACAATCACTTGCAACTAAGACAACATTTCTTTCATTGACTGCCGCCATAGCAGCAAAATCAGCAGCACTAAAAATAAACCCGCTATGTATCAAGTATTTAGAATCAGCAATCATATCATGAGTTGTTACTAATTTTAATTCTACATATCCATTTTCTAGCTTCTCTATCTCTCCGCATAAATCTAAATTTATATTTTCATGGGTTTTTAATATAACATCATCTTTACTTCTATACTCGTCTATCTGCAACTCTTCATCATCATCAAATATCTCTTCTTTTCTTTCGCTCATCTTTTTTCCTTAATCAATTTTACATATACCCTAGCAGGCGCAGGGTAGCCCTCAACAGTTTTACTACTGTCATTTGGGTCTAAAAAATCTTCCAGCGATTGCCCCTCTATCCAAGAGGTTTTTCTCTGTTCACTGCTGTCTGTTTTAGAAATCTCCAAAACTTCAAAACTATCAAAACCAGCTTTTAAACACCAATTTTTCAAGGCTTTTATAGTCGGTACGAAATAGATATTTGGTATTTTTGAGTATGATGATTCAGGACAAAGGCACATCTCATCATTACCCTCAATATAAAAAGTATCTAAAATAACTTCACCCTCTTTGTCAAGACCTTTATAAAGAGACTTCAACATTCCGACAGGGTCGCTTCTATGGTAAAGAACACCTAAACAAAAGATGGTATCAAACTTCTCTTCGTAAAACTCCAGATGTTCAACACCCAAAAGCTCATAAACAATGCTGCTTTTTACAAAATGATTTATAAAATCAAACTGTGTTTTATAAAGCGGCGATGGATCAAAACCTACAAGAGATTTTGGCTTATCCTCCTGCATCCTAAAAAGATAATACCCATTGTTACACCCTATATCGGCAACTCTCTTATCTTTTAAATTAAAATGTTTTCGCAGAAGGTTATATTTTATATTGCTTTTCCATTCGGAATCAATATAAACATCAAATAACTTAAACGGTCCTTTTCGCCAAGGCATCATCAACCTAGCAACCTCTTCCACATTTTTTGGAGCATTTCCACTAACCGTAACTACATCATCAAGTTCAACGCTCCAAGAACCATCTTCTAAACTAGAGAGTGCCTCTCTAAGCGGAGCTATATTTTTCCACCCCATCCACTTTAATCGCTCTTGCCTTAACTCTTCTATATTCATTTTAATCACTACAATATATAAATTTTACTATAATTGTACCTTAAAACCCATAGGACTAAAAATGAGAATAGAAAAAAAAGCAACAGTGGTTTCAACATCAGTTGCCACGCTGCTTGTTATTATGAAAATGACAGTTGGGATACTCAGTGGTTCAATTGCTGTTTTAGCATCGGCCATTGACTCTCTGCTGGATTTAACTGTTTCACTGTTTAATTACTTTGCACTGCACAATTCTGAGAAAGACCCGGATGATAAGTTTCATCATGGAAGAAGCAAACTAGAGCCTCTTGCAGCGGTCATAGAGGGCACTATTATTTCGCTATCAGCTCTTTTTATACTCTACGAAGCATTCGGGAAGATAGCTCACCCAAGAGAGATGGAGTTTATGGGTGCATCCATTGCTGTTATGTTTGCTTCAATAATAATCACTTCAATGTTAGTATTTTTTTTAAACAGTGTTGCTAAAAAAACAAAGAATATGGTTATCAGAGCGGATGCTCTTCACTATAAAACTGACATATTTTCAAATGGAGCGGTACTCTTAGCTCTTGGGCTTATATCTTTTACCGGAGAAAATTTGATAGATCCCATATTAGGTATGGGCATTGGTATATACATGATTTATTCAGCATTTCCTATCATCAAAGAGGGTGTTTTAATGCTTCTTGATGCCGCACTGCCTGAAGAAGAGATTCAAAAGATAAAAAATATAATAGAGAGCGATAAAACAGTAACTGCATATCACCATCTGCAAACAAGGGAATCCGGTTCACATATATTTATATCTGTTCATATTGTCTTTAATATTAGCATATCACTGTATGACGCACATCTTATATCGGATAAACTAGAAGCTAAATTGAAAAAACTTTTTAAAGATAAAAAAATGCATATTATCATTCACATGGATCCGTATGATGACTCTAATGTTAATGAGGCAGAAGATATATATTAAGTTATACAAAATGGGCATTAAAGCCCATTTTAAGACTTATTTAGCAAACTCCACCGCTCTACTCTCTCTGATAACATTGACTTTTATTTCACCCGGATATTGAACTTTTTCCTCTATCTCTTTAGCTATCTCTTTAGCCATCAAAATGGATTCATCGTCATTTACAAGAGATGCGTTAACAATAACTCTGACTTCCCGCCCTGCGTTAATCGCATAAGCTTGTTTAACACCGGTATGTTCAGAAGCTATCTCTTCTATTGCCGTAACTCTTTTTAAAAAGCTCTCTAACACCTCTCGTCTGGCTCCCGGTCTTGCTGCCGAGAGTGCATCTGCCGCACAAACTGCTCCACACTCTATGGAGTTAATCTCTTCATGCCCATGATGAGCATAGATAGCATTTATAACCACACTATGTTCATTATAACGATTACAGATAGCTGCTCCTAAATCAACATGGTTACCGTCATGTTCATGAGTCAATACTTTTCCTATGTCATGAAGAAGCCCTGCTCTTTTTGCAAGTCTTACATCTCCACCCATCTCCGCAGTCATAATTCCGGCCAAATAAGCAACTTCAAGAGTGTGAGCAAGAGCATTTTGCCCATAACTTGCACGATAACGAAGCTTGCCTATTAACTTAATCAATTCAGGATGCATAACGCCAATGTCTAAATCAGCTACTATATCCTCACCCTCACTTAAAGTGCTGGCTTCAAACTCATCGCATACTTTATTGTAGATCTCCTCAATGCGTGCCGGTTGAATACGACCGTCTTGTATCAGTAACTCTAAAGTTTTTGTAGCTATCGCGCGTCTATAGAGGTTAAAACTGCTTACCAAAATTGCATTCGGAGTATCATCGATAATGATATCCACACCCAAAAGAGTCTCAAGGGTTTTTATATTTCTACCCTCTTTGCCGATTATACGACCCTTTAATTCATCATCGGATAGATAAACCAGATTTGTAAGTCGTTCTGCCGCAAACTCTCCTGCAAAACGGCTTGTCGCTTGAGCCAAAATATAGTTTGCCTTTTTTTTAGCTTCAGTTTTAGCTTCGTTTTCATAGCGTCTGACAATATGTGCTATCTCTGCACGCGACTTCTCTTCTACTTTTTCAAGTAAAACAGTTTTTGCTTCATCCTTTGTCATGCCTGCACAATGCTCAATTGCATTTAGTGCTTCATCTATCTTCTCTTCATATCTTTTTTTCAGTGAGTTTAGAGATTTTTCATTTCTTTTTAAATCAACTTGTCTAGCTTTTAGAGTAGCTACTTCATCTTGAAGTCTTCTATCTTCATTTTGTTTATAGCGTTTAAAGCTCTGCTCTTTTTTTATAACATCATCTTCTCTTTGAGAAAGGTCTACTTTAGCTCTCTCTTTTGCATTTTCATACAACTTTGTAGCCTCTAGCTCTATCTCCTGAGATTTAATGTTAGCCTTATATAAAAGCAGTTGTGCTTCATTTTCAATCGCACCTGCCTGAGCTTTAGCCTTTTCGACATATATATCAAAATTAGCATTAGTTATTTTTTTAGAGATGAAAAATCCAACAAGCCCACTAACGGAGGCTATGGAGCCACCAATTAGTATCTCATTTAACATCTTATTTCCTGTTTATAGCCATATTTTTATTTTGTACTTTAACATTTGGTGTAATTATCAAATCACATGTAATGTCATAATCATCACAAATGAACTCTTTTGTATAACAAAATTCTGATTGCATAAAAATCGTGTACGGTCTCTTTTTTAACTTTGCAAAGAAACGATCATACATCCCTTTTCCAAAACCAACTCTTTGTAAGTTTCCATCCACACCAACTACCGGTACTATGGCCACATCTATTTTTTTAATTTTTCTTAAACTGTTTCCCGCTTCATAAATACCAAATTTTTTTTTCTTAAGCGGTAACCTAAATGGTACCATCTTAAAACTTTCGCCTTCCATAAACGGCACAAAAATATCATATTTTCTTCTCATAATTTTGATTGATTTTGCCGTATTTGCCTCGAAAGGAAGGGAAGTATAAAAAAGTATTTTTTTATTTTTAAATTTTTTCAGCTCTTTTAATAACTTAAAATTTATCTTAGCATTTTTATATACACGGTTATGTTTTGGGCTATTTTTAATTTTATCTAGACAATTTTGTCTAAAAATTGTTTTTGTAAGAGGCATATAAAATCTTTGTGGCTATAATTTCGGTAATTTTACTCCAAAAACAGAAAACAAGGTAAGCAAATGTTTAAAAAATATATTTTACTTCTATCTATTTTATCAACGATTCTATTTCAAGGTTGTTCAGATAAATCAAACGGCAATGATATGATATCAACGGATGAGTATGTATTAACAGCTCTTGACAAAAAACAGTATGTCGTAAAAAAAGTTACCGATGGTTTTATACTTGACGGTGCGGATGATAAAATAGTGATTTTTGATATTTTTGCAACTTGGTGTCCACCTTGCCGCGCAGCAGCACCACATCTTAGCTCGCTTAAAGAGAAATACAAAGATAAACTTATTATTATCGGTATAACAATTGAAGATAATATTTTAGATGAGAAGCTAAAAGAGTTTGCAGATACATACAAAGCAAAATATGTTTTGGTAAACTCAGACCAAAATCGCCGTCTTAGCAATGCAATTGTAAAAGAGCTTAAACTTGGAGAAAGGTTCCCTATTCCTACCATGGCAATGTACAAAAACGGAAAATTAATCAATCATTATGTTGGCGCTACTGAGGAAGAGTTTATAGACAATGATATTAGAAATGCTTTAGGCAACTAATGTTTGGATTTATTAAAAAATCTCTTAGCAAAACTGCCGAGGCTATAAAATCAGTAGTTCCAAAAAAGAAAATTTCATTTTCAAAAGATGAGATTGAAGATATTTTACTAGAAGCTGATGTTGAGTATGCGCTTGCTGAAATTATATTAAATGAGATATATCAAAGTAAAATAACCCGCGATATTCTTCGCTCAAAGCTACTTGCCACACTTGCTTACACAACATATAAAGAGCCGGAATTTACAGCTCCGTTTGTTGAGCTGATAGTCGGAGTAAACGGTGCCGGAAAAACAACTACAATCTCAAAACTTGCCGCTCGTTATAAAAATGAGGGTAAAAAAGTCATTCTCGGTGCCGGTGATACTTTTCGCGCAGCCGCGATAGAACAACTGACACTTTGGGCAAAAAAGTTAGATATTCCTATAATCGCTTCAAAACAGGGACATGACAGTTCTGCTGTTGCTTATGACACGATAGACTCTGCCAAATCAAAAGGGTTTGATAATGTCATTATAGACACCGCAGGGCGACTTCACACTCAAACAAATTTAGCAAATGAGCTTAAAAAAATTCATAGAATTTGTGACAAAGCTCATAGCGGTGCACCACACAGAACCATACTAATCATAGATGGAACACAAGGTAACTCCGCCATAGCACAAGCAAAAGCATTTAATGAGATGATAGGAATTGATGGAATTATCATCACTAAGCTAGACGGAACTGCAAAAGGCGGTAGTGTTTTTAGCATTGCTTACGCGCTTGGATTGCCTATCCTTTATGTCGGAACTGGAGAACAACCTGAGAACTTGACACCATTTGATAAATATGAGTTTGTTGATGGCTTACTTGATGCTATTTTTACGGAAGAAGAAAATTAGGATTAAGTCCTAAAAGTCTCTAACTTCGCATGAAGCTCATCCGTCATAGCATTAAGATGCTCAGCCGCCGCCGCAATCTCTTCAACATTTCTTGCATTTTTAGAAGATATCTCGTTTATCTGAGTGACTTGAGAGACTATAAACTCTACATCTCTTCCAGTCTTTTCAAAGTCGCCTACTGTTTTATCACTAGCTTTTACAGCATCTTTAACGATGGCAACGCTATCATTTATTTTTCTCTCAACATCTGTTGCGCTGTTTGATAGCTCTTGAATCTCCTCTGAGTTAGAGTTCATCTGTGTGCTTACCTCTATGATAGATTGAACTATAACATTTATAGTTGCATTTATCTCAGTAAGACTTCTTTGCGTTCTCTCGGCAAGTTTTCTTACTTCATCGGCAACAACTGCAAATCCTCTTCCATGCTCTCCAGCACGAGCCGCTTCTATGGCAGCATTTAGTGCAAGAAGGTTTGTCTGGTCTGCAATGTCTGAAATAATCTCTAAAACATTTTTAACCTCATTTGCTTCATGTGAGAGAGTCTGCATTCTTTGTGAGAGTTCAATCTCAAGCTGAGCAGAACTTTGAACCTTGTGTGTTAACTTAACTATCTCATCTCTTGCAAGGTTAAGATTTTCATTTGCTTTAATGATGTCTTTTTTGCTCTCTTGTGCGTCAGAGATAGCATTTTGAATCTCATTTTTTATCTCATTTGCTTTTTTAGTAGCCTCATCAATTACAACAACACTTCTCTCAACATTCTCTCCAACACCCATGGCTGTCGTTGAGAGCTCATGTGAGATTGAAGCATTTTCGCTTGAACTCTGTTTGGATGTCTCTATCAAATCTTTAAGTGTGCTTATAAGAGAGTTAAAACTAACAGCCATTTGAGAAATTTCCAACGGTGCATTCTCATCTACTTTTATTGTCAGGTTTTTATTGTTTCCTATGTTTAAAAGTGTCTCTTTGAATTTTTCTATTGGTTTGACTAGGCTTATGTTTACTAAAAATATTGCTATGGCAATAATAATAACAAGCAGAATCAAAGAATAAATAATTAGAGTATTTCTAATGCTGTTTGGAACACTAAGAACTTCAACTTCATCTATTTCAGAAAGTATTGCCCATTTAAAATCTTCACCCACGCTGATTGTAGAAAAAGAGGATAAAACAGGATTATTATTGTAATCAATAACTATTTTAGTATCAGTTTTACCGGCTAACGATTCATTAGAAGCTTCTGTATTAACAGAACCATTTGAAGGATTTGCAAAAGAGGCTTGTATGGAATGACCTTTTGGATCAAGATAACTGTCACTTCTCATAAGTTTATCAGACCCCACCATGTAATCCTCTTGAGACTCCCCATAACCTTGGCGGTATTGCATAATATTTTTAATTAACATGTTATCTATTTTAAATACCAACACACCCTTAACTTCTGCGCTAACAACAATAGGTGTTCCGATAAACATAGATGGAGAGTTATCATCAGGTTCATAAGGTTTCATATCTACAAATGTTGGGCGATTATTTTGCAAAGTTTTTCTATAAACTTCACCAAGTCCACTATCCTTTAATGAACCATAAGTAAGGTTTGCACCGTAATCGGATTTTTTTGCAGCACTATACATTACATGCCCATGCTCGGCCGCAATTACATAAATGTCACCATATCCATAATCTTTTAGATATTTTTGAAAATAAGTCTCATGCGGTAATCTCTGCTCTTTCGCAGATGGGTCATTTACAGGAAACGGTTCATTTTCCTTAACCTCCAAATCATTATAAACAGTTAGTAAATCCCATGTGATATTTTGAAGATTATTGCTATTTGCCAAAACATCAATATCTACTACACAACTTTTGAAAAAATTTTCAATCTGATTTTTTTTAACATCACGAACGGTAGTTAATTGAGAGTAGCTATTTGCTATCAAGGCATTTTTGCTCTTTGAGCTTGCTATGTAAGTAGTTATCATTGCTAAAAGTGTCAATGATAGTGTTGTAAGCAGAAGAATCTGAATTTTGATAGAGAGTTTTTTCATACTAATTTTTACCTTATTTTAATTTTAAAGTGCTAAATTGTATGTCTAAATTATTACTATATTATTACAAATAGCTAAATTAAAAACAGATTAAATCAACTCGGCAAAAAGCATAAAAGATATAGTAATATTGGTAGCTATTATTACCAACCACATAAAAGACAATGTATAAACTATCGGAACTTCTAATTTTATTAACAAATTATTCATTTTTATTACCTTCTGTTATTTTGTTATTGAATTATATGTGCTAATTATTACAAAATCATTACACTACATATGACAATTTGCCATATTTTTAATATCTCACAAACTATAAGTGTATAATTCTTCAAATCCTTCTAAAAGGCTAAAATATGTCCAAAAAAAAGATTCTTTTTGAATGTCAACACTGCGGTTTAACAACTCCAAGATGGATGGGAAAATGCACAAACTGTGGAGCGTGGGACTCATTTGTAGAGCTAAATGAACATCAACAAGAAGTTGTAAAACAGACAAAATCAACATCAAGTTCATCTGCAAAAGCATTAAGCATAAATGAGATAAAAGAGGAAGAAGTTTTTAGATTTAGCTCAGGAAGTATTGAGTTAGATATGGTTCTTGGCGGAGGGGTTGTTCCAGGTTCACTCACACTAATTGGCGGAAGCCCCGGTGTAGGAAAATCAACCCTGCTTCTAAAAGTTGGCGGCGATATAGCTTCTAGCGGACAAAATGTTCTTTATGTGACCGGAGAGGAATCAAGCGGACAGATAAAACTTCGTGCAAATAGACTAAAAGCAAATCACGACTCTCTATATCTGCTTAGTGAAATAAGACTTGAGCAGGTCTTGATTGAACTTGAGCATCGTAACTATGCTTTCATAATTATTGACTCTATTCAAACGCTCTACTCGGAAAATATATCTTCTGCACCCGGCTCTGTAACCCAAGTTAGACAAATTACTTTTGAGCTGATGCGAATAGCCAAAGATAAAAATATAGCTATTTTTATTATAGGACATATTACCAAAGAGGGCTCAATTGCCGGACCTAGAGTTTTAGAGCATATGGTTGACACAGTACTATATTTTGAAGGTGATTCGTCACAAGAATTAAGAATATTAAGAGGATTTAAAAACCGTTTTGGACCAACAAGCGAAATAGGTGTTTTTGAGATGAGAAGCGATGGATTGGTGTCTGCAACTGATGTCGGCTCAAGATTTTTCAACCGTGATTCAGAGCAAGCCGGTTCTGCACTTACCGTTATTATGGAAGGCTCTCGCCCAATAATACTTGAAGTTCAAGCGCTAGTATCAGAATCACACACTGCAAATTCCAAGAGACAAGCTACCGGATTTGATACAAATAGATTAAATATGCTACTGGCACTGTTAGAGAGAAAACTTGAAATTCCGCTCTCTGGCTATGATGTGTTTATTAACATTACCGGCGGAATAAAAATTACCGAAACATCTGCCGATTTGGCAGTTTTGGCAGCAATAATTAGCAGTTTTCGCAATCGAGCAATTTCAAAAAAAACTATTTTTATAGGTGAAGTTACTTTAGTCGGCGATGTAAGAGAAGTTTTTGGAATGGATGTTAGACTTAAGGAGGCAAGTATGCAAAATATTTCAAAAGCTCTTGTTTGCAAAAAACCGTTAGAAAAATCAAATATTAAAACTTTTATAGTCGATGAAGTTACAAAACTTTTGGAATGGTATTAATTCAACAAACATTAAAATCTATTTTACTCCAATGATTGTATAATTCCTCACTAAATATTTTAAAAGGAAATTGTTGTATGGATGCACAAGTAAGAAGTGAAGAAAAATTTTCTAAATTATCAATAGCATATGAAGGAAAAGAAGAGGGTGAGTATGTATGCTCTACTATTGATAAAATAACTTCCAAATATGAAATACAACCTGAAACATACACTTGTAAAATATCTGATAAAAAAGATGTTGTGGTTATTGAATATCAAGATGATATGGATCGCATAGCCGGTAAAGTTTTTGAAGAAATTATAAAAACTCTCAACATAACAACTTGCGACTAAATGGCTGTTGTTTTATAATATAGTATAAATTTTGATATACTAACAAAACTAAACTCAAGGATGAATGATGTCTGGAAAAGAGACTAAAGAAGAAACAGGACAAGAAGTTAAAAAATCAAGTAATAAGTTGATGATAATTATTATTGCTGTTTTAGTGCTTATTATCGTTGGTGGAGCAGTAGTAGCTTTTCTTTTGATGGGTGAAGAAGAGCATCCGGCACCTGCTGCAGTAGAGCATGCTGCTCCTCCTGTTGAGCAAAAAGCTGCTTCAAGCAGATCTAGAGAAGATTCAGACGATATGAGCTCTAGAAAATTAAGCGATATTGGAATTTTGTACCCACTTGATACTTTTACCGTTAATTTAAAAAGTGATGCTGGAAGACGCTATCTAAAAGCTACCATTTCATTAGAGTTAAACGGTCAAGAATTAGGCATGGAACTTGACAAAAAGGCTCCTGTTATAAGAGATAGAATTATAAGAATTTTAACCTCTAAAACAATAGAAGAAATTTCTTCGAAAAAAGGAAAGCAAAAAGTTTCAGATCAAATTATTGATACACTAAATGCTATGATGTCTGATGGTAGCATCAAAGGTATTTATTTTACGGAATTTGTTATTCAGTAAATGATTGGCATAGACCTCATAAAAACATCTCGCATGAATCGCTTAATTGAGCGGTTTGGCGAAAAAGCTCTTCATAAATTTTTATCCCGCGAAGAGATACTTCTTATTAAAAATCACAAAACAGCTTCTGGGTTTTGGGCAGCTAAAGAAGCTTGTTCAAAAGCTCTTGGTGTCGGCATCGGCGTAGAGTGTAACTTTCATGACATTGTTATATATAAAACATCATATGGTGCACCAAAATTAAGACTCTCAAAGAAGTTGTTAAATAATTTTAATATCTTGGATTCTAGTCTTTCAATAACTCATGACGGAGATTACGCAATAGCAGTTGTAGTAATAGAATCAGCCTCCGCCGACAAAATCAAGCAGTTCTAATTTATCCATATCATTCAACACATAACTACTCCATTTATCTTGTTTTACAATTTCCATATTAACAGCCGCTGCCATAACCTTACCTGTTAAAGTTAACTCTTCAAGCATTTTTTCTATAGTTATATTTTCATTAAAAATTTTTGTTTCACCATTAATTATAAGTTTCATTTATTCTCTTTTATTGTAATAATATCTTATTTTCTTGAATATATAATCAATAATAGATATAATCATTTGATAAAATAATCACAAAGGGTAGTCCATATGCTGAATTCCAAAGAATTGTTGGTTCATACTAAAAAGTTATCTATTCTTTTTGTTGAAGATCATGATGATCTTAGAGATAATACAAGAGAGATATTAAAAACATTTTTCAATCAAGCTGATAGCGCAAAAAATGGCGAAGAAGCAATCAAAAAATATAAAGGGTTTTACGCAAAAGAGTCTAAGTATTATGATATTATCCTCTCGGATATACATATGCCTAAACTCAATGGAGTTGAACTGGTAGAAGCTATCTATGGCATTAACCCTACGCAAATAGTAATAATCATCTCGGCACACGATGATTCTAAGTATTTACTTCCTTTGATTAATTTAGGAATTGAACAGTTTATAAAAAAGCCTATTGATTATCAAGATTTATTAAAAGTTTTGTTAAGAGCATCAAAAAAGGTAGGAGTTCAAGGTACTCAAAATAGTACTCAAAACAACCAGACAATAATAAAGCTAAACAATTCCGGTACATTCAATAAAGAGACAAATATATTGCAAATTAACGGCTCAATGGTGACTTTAACAAAATACGAAATAATATTTTTGCAGCTTCTAAGCGATAATGTTGGCAAAATATACTCAAATGAGGATATTACCGATTACTATAATTCAATTAATGAAAGCCTAGATATTATCAATGTCAGAAAACTTGTTTCAAAGCTTAGAAAAAAGTTACCTGAAAACTGTATTGAAAGTATTTATGGAATTGGGTATAGAATTGTGCCACATTTTGAAAAATAAATTTATTATGAAGTTTGTAAGTGGTGGGTTCTGAGTGACTCGAACACTAATTATATATAATTAAAGCCCTATAAGTAGGGGTTTAATATAAAAAATGAAGCCGATAACCGACACTTAGAATACTATTTGGCACACTTTTTTGGCACACTTTACAAAGAGCTTTTATGAATTGTTTTGATTCTGCACTACTATCAACTTTTTTACCACTAATAAGTGCTTTTTTACAATAAAGTTGGATCTTTATCAAAAGATTAAATACCATATAATCTTCATATTCATTCTTACCAGAACCTGGAATATTTACAAAACCATACTCATTATATATAGCTCTCATCCTACCATTAATAGGGACTAAATAAACATGATTAATAGCTACTAATTTGATAGTTTTATATTATCTATCTTCCCATTTGAAAATATCTATAATTAATATAATATCATTGTCAATTAAGTAAGATATCGTATATCCTTTAAAAATTAAATCCCTGACATTAATATCATCATAATGTATTGATTGTCTATACTTAAAAGGCATATTTACAAGATTTATTATTTTTTGATCTAATTCTTTTTTGAATTTTTTAGCGTTTGTAGGGTTATTGATAGCAATATATTTTAAAATTGAGAAAAGTCTATCATTAAAAGATGGATTTTTTTCTATTCTCATTAAAGGTTATTTAACCACTTGTCGACTTCATCCATACCTTGAGAGTAAGGTACTGTTTTCATGTTACCGCTTCTGTACTCTTCTACTGCTACAGATACTCTTTGTTTAGCTTCATTAGTGCCAATAGCAGGATAACCATCGTCCTCTACATCTTCAAGTATATTTACTTGCCGCTTATTCTGATTTAAAAAAGACAACAACTGAGCGTAAAACCCATCATCTACTTTTAATACTAAAGAATGCATTTCAAATCCTTTATCTTATAACTTTTAAAATTATAACATACTATTAAACACTTATCGATGTTATCGGAGTTGTCTGTATAATATATAAAAACCAGAGAAGCCTTGTTTTAAGGGTTATCGTAGTTATAGGAGCAACTAATAACAATCTATATTGTCAGAATTGCATTTTTTAAATCCTTAATTTATGCTTAATTACCTCATTTTAATTATATATTATTTGCTCTTGCAAATATAGCATATCTCTAGGGCTCTCGGGATCGTTCGAAATTCTGTGTCAATCGGGTAAAATAACAACTACGCAAAGAAAGCAAGCCGTGGATGTATTTTTGGGGATTAAAAATGCCCAAACTAAATGGACTATGCCAATTAGAAACTGGAGTCTTACAATCTCGCAGTTAGCCATCCACTTTGAGGGAGGGCTTGATGATGCTTTAAACTTATGATACAATTTTAGGAATTATTCGATACTGACACAGAATATTGAACGCTACCCTTTCATATCCACATTATGTTTTTATAATTGCACTTGAACAGGACTAAGCCTGCCAAGCGGAAGATACGATATTCATCATCTCCACATTGTTTCTTATTGTTTCATTACCGTATGTCCACATACCTTTATCTGAAGCATATGCATTAAGCTGTTGTATAACAATATCTATATCATCATTCGTTAAAAAACTTCCATCTGCAAATTCTAATTTCTCAACCTTATTGTAAACATCATCTTGATTATTAACTTTAATAGTGTCAGTATCTCCATACTGGATGTATAAATCTCCACTGCTCATTACAAAACTAACATCATCCTTACTTATACCATCGCCAAATTTAATAGTATCGTAACCTGCATCTTCTGAGTGAAACCGTCCTATTCCTTTATAATCATTGATGGTTGCACTTTGATCACCTTTTTCAAAGAAATAGGTATCATTACCGCCTGATCCTTCTAAACGATCTGATCCTGTACCACTTGATAAGAAATCATCACCCATTCCAGCTTCTAAAAAGTCATCTCCAGAATTACCCCAAAGGTTGTCATTTCCATCTCCTCCAGATAGGTAATCATGTCCTATTCCACCGACTAAGCTGTCATTTCCATTTTCACCATATAAAGAGTCATTTCCAGCATCACCCAAAAGGTTATCATCTCCATCTCCTCCGTATAAATTATCAGAATTATCTCCACCTACTAATGTGTCATTTCCTCCAAAACCTTTCAAAGAATCATAGTTACTTCCACCAAACAAGATGTCATCAAGGTTATTGCCATCTAAGCTATTATTGTAACTAGAGCCGATTAAAAGATTTTTAACATTACTGTCTCCATCAGCCGATCCACGCCATATGAATACATTAGCACTTTTAATTACCTCTTTATCTAGGCTTATATCACCTTGAGCTGTTGTAATCTTCTGTACACCAGACTGTATGTTTATAAAGTAATCTGTAAGTGTGACCGAACCTTGATCTTTAACTGCTATATTAAGATTATCTCCATTGCGTGTGAATGCAAGATCACTTTTATCAAGATTATCCATCACAAGTGTATCATCACCATTATCGGTAATAACTAAATCTCCACCTTCATAGATGTAACCTTCTACTGTAAAATCCAGTCTACTTGTTACCGTACCGCCAGCTCCATCGTTTATTAAAATTGTTGCCGAATCAGTTCCGTTAAACGAACCATCTGCCTTATAGTGCCAGTTTCCTTCGCTGTCCACTGTCACGATTCCATTTGCAGCTTGTGTATCTACTGTGTATGTAAGAGTATCACCATCTACATCACTCGCTTCGATTTTACCATCAATATCACGAATATTTATTAGAGTAAACGCTTCACTCTCTAGTGCTACAATCGGTGCATCATTTACTGCTTCAATCTCAAAGCTGAGTGTGCTTGTTGTACTTAAGCCATACTCATTTGTAACTTTTACTATTACTGCATCTGAACCATTGTAGTCTTGGCTAGGGTTGTAGCTCCAGTTTCCGTCTGCATCAACACTGAAGTCTCCGTTTGCCGTAGATGTTAGAACTTCATATGTTAATACTCCGCCGATTGGGTTTGTAACATTAAATATTCCGTTTGAAGGATTATCTTCTAATAGGTTGGCTGTTGCATCTGCTAGGCTTGGTCTTGTGACTCTAGCATCGAATGTTAATGTTTTAGTAGCTGTACCGCCATTTCCATCATCAACTGTAATTACTGCTGAGTCTTCACCCATATAGTAACCATCTACACTGTATGTCCATGCTCCTGTTTCATCTATTGAGAGTGTTCCATGTTGTGCTGCAGTTGTTACTGAGAATGTCAATACATCTCCGTCTACATCTGTTGCTTCTACTTCACCTGCCTGCTCTCTTACATCTTGCAGTATAAATGCTTCTGTCTCTGTTGTAACTGGTGCATCATTAACTGCTTCTATATCGAAAGTAAGGCTGCTTGTCGTACTTAGTCCGTACTCATTCGTAACTTTTACTATTACTGCATCTAAACCGTTATAGTTTTGGCTAGGGTTGTAACTGTACTCACCATTTTCATCCAACGTAAACATGCCATTTTCAGAAGTTGCGATAATTTCATAAGTCAATGCTCCACCAACTGGATTATATACATTTAGATTATTAGTTGATATATTGTCTTCCAACAAGTTAAATGCAACCGTATCTATTGATGGTGCCGATACTTTAGCATCAAAGTTTAAAGTCTTAGTTACGCTTCCCCCTTGTCCATCATCGACTGTAATAATTGCTGAATCAGTTCCTATATAAGTACCTTCAACACTGTATATCCATGTTCCGGTTTCATCTACATTCACTGTTCCATGTAAAGCAGCTGTTGTTACACTGTAAGTTAAGATATCTCCGTCTTCATCTGTAGCTCCAACATCTCCTGTCGCTTCTCTTATATCTTGTAAGATAACATCTGTTTGAGCCTCTAATACTATTGGGTCAACATTTGTGATTACGACTTCGAAATTTAGAGTTTTAGTAGTTGAGAGACCATTTCCGTCATCTATTGTAATGACCGCGCTATCTAATCCTTTATATTTATCATTTGAGGTGTATGTCCAGATACCGTATTTATTAATACTCAGTGTTCCATTTTCTGGTAAAGTTGAAACAGTATAGTTTAGAGTATCGCCGTCTATGTCTCTAGCTAGTACGATACCCGTTTGTAAACTTACATCTGTAAGAGTATATGCTGATTCTGAGAATAGAGTTGTCGGTGCGTGGTTTGTATTTTTTTCTATAAGTTCTGGTATACTATAGCTCTCACCACTAAAGAATTCAAGACTCTCAATCT
This sequence comes from Sulfurimonadaceae bacterium, assembly GCA_942493175.1. Taxonomy (GTDB): domain Bacteria; phylum Campylobacterota; class Campylobacteria; order Campylobacterales; family Sulfurimonadaceae; genus Sulfurimonas. The sequence continues at coordinate 817,926 of OW818672.1, read as the reverse complement.
CAAATCCTGATTGTTTAAAGTTTGTAATCAGTATGCTATCTCTCTCTTCATCTGCTAAGTTAGAGTCATATGCAAAAGTAATAATCATATCATCACCATTCACTCTAAAGAGTACATCTTTTCGAGATATTCCTTCTCCAAACATAATTGCATCTGTACCACTAGAGTCTATAATAGTATCCCTTCCATCACCTTTTTCATAAAGATAAAAGTCATCTCCACCCTCACCAATAAGAGTGTCATCTCCAGTTCCACCATTTATGGTATCATCACCTTTTCCACCATTTAGTAAATCATCACCGCTTAGACCTTTTAAGTAGTCATCTCCATTTTTACCAGATAAAAACTCATTGCCAGATGCACCATATAGTACATCATTATAGTCCGCGCCACTAAGTTCACTTCCTTCATCTAAAACTCTTAGTGTCAATTCACTGTTTTCTCGTGCGGAGAGTAGCTGGTTATATATTGAATCTCTATCTAGAGTTGTTCCATCTGCTAACTCTATGATTTCTATTAAGCCATTATTTTTGAACCAATTTTTAATGAGTATTTGGTCATTTAGTGATGAGAGTGGTGTATCATCTTCTGAGTGTTCACGGATACCTATGATTAAATCATCTGTACCTCTATCCCATTTCATTAATACTTGATCTTTACTAATCCCTGCACCAAGGATAAGTCTGTCTATACCCTTACCGCTAAAGTCATTATCATCAATAATATCTTTGCCATCACCTAGGTTGAAAGTATATATATCATCATTACCACTTAGTGTATTAGAACTGTCATATTTAAACCATACATCTCTTACTATACCTGTTGAGTTAAGAGAGTCAAATATTGTTTCGTTACTGATGATATTTCCATTTTCAACATACTCTTCAAATGTGATACCATTTTCTCTACTTAAATGAATAGCTGTAACACTACTTAACTGTATACTTATAAGTTCACTTTGACTACTTTTACCATCTTGGTTACTATCTTTCCAAAGAAGTAAATCACTAAAAACATTATCATTTTTATCAATAATATTATCACTATTACTATCATACTGAGCTAATGCTGCGTAACCATCACTAGCAAAAGTTCCATCTGCTAGCTTAGTAAAATTACCAAAAAGTTCACCACCATCAGTTATGGCTCCATCATTGTTTACATCCATTGCTAGTATGGCATCACCTGATTCAGTCCAAGCAGTGTGTTCTCTGTCACCATCTCCATCATAATCAAAATATGTTCTTGAAGTCTCTAATGAATTTGAAGTTACCACATTATGGTTTAGGTCTAAGACTAGTGGTGCAGTAAACTCTCCGCTTGTATCAACAACTGCAGCATTCGCAACTTCTGTTGCTGTCATACTACTACCATCACTAAACTTAAAGTTCTCAATCTTATTATTAGTTACGTACCAGTTTGTAATAGTAATCTTATCTGTTAAGTCTGTCCACGATGTTACACCATCTTCTCTTAGCCCTACAATCAGATCATTACCATTTGAGATTAACGCTAAATCACTTGCACTTATCCCAGTTCCAAACTGCAAGGTATCATTTCCTGCATTGTAGTAATTTAAATTACTAGAATTATAATTATCATAATCATAGATTGTATCTTGTCCATCTCCACGGTTAAAGATGTAAGTATCATCTCCTGCTCCGCCTTGAAGAGTGTCGTTGCCCGTACCACCTTCTAAAATATCTGAGTATGGTGTATTAACACCATATAGAGTTGTCTCTCCATCTGAGATAATAGTATCATCGCCAGCTCCACCTTTTATTGTGTCATTGCCTGTATTTCCGTAAAGTGTATCGTTACCTAAGCCACCATCTATAGTGTCATTTCCTGCACTACCTATGATTATGTCATCTCCAGCTTCACCCGACATAACATTATCATTACTTACACCAGTGATAGTATCATTACCATCTGTTCCATAAAACACTACATCATTAAAGCTATCATCAGGATAATCCACAAACTTAAAGTTCTCAATCTTATTATTAGTTACGTACCAGTTTGTAATAGTAATCTTATCTGTTAAGTCTGTCCACGATGTTACACCATCTTCTCTTAGCCCTACAATCAGATCATTACCATTTGAGATTAACGCTAAATCACTTGCACTTATCCCAGTTCCAAACTGCAAGGTATCATTTCCTGCATTGTAGTAATTTAAATTACTAGAATTATAATTATCATAATCATAGATTGTATCTTGTCCATCTCCACGGTTAAAGATGTAAGTATCATCTCCTGCTCCGCCTTGAAGAGTGTCGTTGCCCGTACCACCTTCTAAAATATCTGAGTATGGTGTATTAACACCATATAGAGTTGTCTCTCCATCTGAGATAATAGTATCATCGCCAGCTCCACCTTTTATTGTGTCATTGCCTGTATTTCCGTAAAGTGTATCGTTACCTAAGCCACCATCTATAGTGTCATTTCCTGCACTACCTATGATTATGTCATCTCCAGCTTCACCCGACATAACATTATCATTACTTACACCAGTGATAGTATCATTACCATCTGTTCCATAAAACACTACATCATTAAAGCTATCATCAGGATAATCCACAAACTTAAAGTTCTCAATCTTATTATTAGTTACGTACCAGTTTGTAATAGTAATCTTATCTGTTAAGTCTGTCCACGATGTTACACCATCTTCTCTTAGCCCTACAATCAGATCATTACCATTTGAGATTAACACTAAATCACTTGCACTTATCCCAGTTCCAAACTGCAAGGTATCATTTCCTGCATTGTAGTAATTTAAATTACTAGAATTATAATTATCATAATCATAGATTGTATCTTGTCCATCTCCACGGTTAAAGATGTAAGTATCATCTCCTGCTCCGCCTTGAAGAGTGTCGTTGCCCGTACCACCTTCTAAAATATCTGAGTATGGTGTATTAACACCATATAGAGTTGTCTCTCCATCTGAGATAATAGTATCATCGCCAGCTCCACCTTTTATTGTGTCATTGCCTGTATTTCCGTAAAGTGTATCGTTACCTAAGCCACCATCTATAGTGTCATTTCCTGCATTTCCACTGATGATGTCATTACCTAAACCACCATTAATTGTATCATTATAAGAACTGCCGTTAACTCTATCATTACCAGCTCCAACATAAATTGTATTATCACCATAATCAATTCCAGTAACAACATCGTCATCTTCGGTTCCAACCATAACAATATTCTCAGTACCTACTACTGTTCCATCACTAAACTTAAAGTTCTCAATCTTATTATTAGTGTTGTACCAGTTTGTAATTGTAATAGTATCTGCTAGGTCTGCAAATGCCACACCATCTTCTTTAAGTCCAACTACTAAGTTATTACCAATTGTCGTAAATACTAAATCATCTGCACTTATCCCAGTTCCAAACTGCAAGGTATCATTTCCTGCATTGTAGTAATTTAAATTACTAGAATTATAATTATCATAATCATAGATTGTATCTTGTCCATCTCCACGGTTAAAGATGTAAGTATCATCTCCTGCTCCGCCTTGAAGAGTGTCGTTGCCCGTACCACCTTCTAAAATATCTGAGTATGGTGTATTAACACCATATAGAGTTGTCTCTCCATCTGAGATAATAGTATCATCGCCAGCTCCACCTTTTATTGTGTCATTGCCTGTATTTCCGTAAAGTGTATCGTTACCTAAGCCACCATCTATAGTGTCATTTCCTGCATTTCCACTGATGATGTCATTACCTAAACCACCATTAATTGTATCATTATAAGAACTGCCGTTAACTCTATCATTACCAGCTCCAACATAAATTGTATTATCACCATAATCAATTCCAGTAACAACATCGTCATCTTCGGTTCCAACCATAACAATATTCTCAGTACCTACTACTGTTCCATCACTAAACTTAAAGTTCTCAATCTTATTATTAGTGTTGTACCAGTTTGTAATTGTAATAGTATCTGCTAGGTCTGCAAATGCCACACCATCTTCTTTAAGTCCAACTACTAAGTTATTACCAATTGTCGTAAATACTAAATCATCTGCACTTATCCCAGTTCCAAACTGCAAGGTATCATTTCCTGCATTGTAGTAATTTAAATTACTAGAATTATAATTATCATAATCATAGATTGTATCTTGTCCATCTCCACGGTTAAAGATGTAAGTATCATCTCCTGCTCCGCCTTGAAGAGTGTCGTTGCCCGTACCACCTTCTAAAATATCTGAGTATGGTGTATTAACACCATATAGAGTTGTCTCTCCATCTGAGATAATAGTATCATCGCCAGCTCCACCTTTTATTGTGTCTGTCCCTGCGTTACCATATATAGTGTCATCTCCACCATTACCTTCTATTGCGTTATCTTTAGAATTTCCACTTAAAATATCACCGTCATCACCATCTATTACATAATTACCTTGTATCCAATTATCATCAAAATTTATTGGTTCAAACATTTCATCTTTATTTATTTTAAGTACTTCACCATCACTAAAAATAATTGTCTCGATACCTCTTAAACTATGTTGCCAATCTTTAATGACTACATAATCTTTTAGTTCATCATAAGTATCATGTGCACCTTCTATTTTTATTATTAAATCATTATTATGTGTTCCAAATATTACATCAGTTCTATTTATTCCACCACTGAATTCCAAAGTATCATTCCCAGCTTGTAATTCTGTATCTCCTATAAAATGACTGTCATTTATAGAAACTGCGTAATCACCTTTGCTGTAAACATAAGTATCATTTCCTGATCCACCACTTAGAATTGCTCCAAGTTTACTATATAGCACTCCTGGTAAACCACTATCTACAAACATCTCTGCTATTTCATCTTTTTGCCATGTAGTGTTATCACTAAATTGAAACTCTTCTATATTGTTTTGAGATTTGAACCAGTCGGTAATAACTATCTTATCACTATACTCTTCAAATGTTTTTCCACTCTCTTTTATAGATACAACAAGATTAAGACCATCTCTCTTAGCAAATATATCATTCTGAGTTATGCCATCACCGAATCTGAGTTTATCAGCTCCCTCTAAATCATAAATAGTATCTACCCCATCACCACGGTTGTACATGTATGTATCATTTCCGAAGCCACCACTAAGAGTATCAGAACCAGTTCCTCCACTGATAACATCATTTCCTCTTCCTGTTTGAACACTATCATCTCCATCACCAGCATTTATGACATTGTCTCCATCTCCACTTTTTATGATGTCATTGCCCGCACCGCCGTCTATGGTATCATCTCCGCTTCCGCTAATGAGTGTATCGTTTCCGCCTAAGAGTAAGACATTTGCTCCCTCATCGCCAAATACCAAGTAGTCGTCTCCCTCGGTAGCACTTGAAATATCACTAAGGTTAAGAATCGTTCCGTCCGAGAGTGTGATATTTTCAATGCGAGTAGCCGCATCGAGCCAGTTTTTCATAATAACTCTGTCGCTTAGCTCTTCAAAGCTCTTTCCATCTTCGGCTAAAGCGATAATGATATCTTTGCCTACTGCTTTTACGAGAATATCTTCTTTAGCTATCCCATCTGCAAATCTAAGCGTGTCATTTCCTGCCGTATCGATGATGCTGTTTGTTTCATCGCCTCTAGCAAAGACATAAGTGTCACTCCCCTCACCGCCTTCAAGAATATCCGCTCCGCTTCCACTGTAAAGTGTATCGTTGCCTTTACCTCCTTGAAGCAAGTCGTTGCCTGCATCGCCGTAAAGTATGTCATTACCATCTTCACCGCGCAAGATATCGTTGCCTAAGCCACCCTCAATGGTATCATCGCCCAAACCTGCTACAAGCGTGTCATCTCCCTCTCCACCACTGAGTGTATCGTTGCCTCTGCCCGATATCACGGTATCGTTACCGCTAAGAGCATCTACGCTGACACCCTCATCGCCGAATGTAAGATAATCATCCCCATCCGTTGCCCGTTGCATCTGTGTAAGTGTGAGTACAGTACCGTCTGCAAGGCTGAAGTTCTCTACACGCTTATTTACATCGAACCAGTCTTTAAGGATGAGCGTATCGCTTAGTTGCTCAAATGTTTTTCCATCCTCTTTGAGGGCTATTATCATATCGTTGCCAACCGCTTTGGCGATGATATCTTCTGCGTTTATCCCTTCGCCAAATCTTAGAGTATCATTCCCTGCATTGCCGTATGAGTAACTGTCTATGATAGTATCTTTACCGTCACCTCTATTGTAGATGTATGTGTCGTTGCCGAGACCTCCCATGAGAGTATCATTGCCTTTGCCTCCGTTGAGAGTATCATCTCCGCGTCCTGTATCAAGAGTATCGTCTCCGTCTCCACCGTAAAGGCTGTCGGCTCCGTCATTGCTTCTTAGTGTGTCGTTGCCTGCTCCTCCATAAAGCGTGTCATTCCCTTTTCCGCTTGTGATAGTGTCATTACCTCCCAGAGCATCTACACTCACACTGTTATCGCCGAAGACTAAACTATCATTCCCCTCCGTTGCTTCTTGCATATCTACTATTAGGAGCTTGGTACCGTCGCTTAAAAGGATATTTTCAATAGCGTTGTTTGGAAGAGCACCGTTTTTGATGGTAATGATGTCCGTGAGTTCTTGGAGGGCTTTCCCCTCCTCTTTAAGAGCCACTACAATGTCGGAGCCGATGATAGTAACTAAGAGGTCATCTTTAGTGATACCTACTCCTAGTTTTATGGTATCGTTGCCTGCGTTTTGAGAAGAGGAGCCGTTGTAGCCGTAGGTGTAGCTGTCTGTGATAGTATCTTTACCATCGCCTCTGTTGTAAATGTATATATCATTGCCCATTCCACCTACAAGAGCATCATCTCCTGCTCCACCTGCAAGAATGTCGTTACCTGCGCCTGTAATAATAGTATCATTACCATCGCCACCGTTTATAGTGTCAGCTCCGCTTCCGCTTGTAACAACATCATCACCGCCAAGTGCTTCAAAGCTAACCCCTAAATCTCCAAATAGCATATTGTCATTACCGTCTGTTCCGACTTGCAGTGAATCTACATTTACATTTGAACCATCAAATATGGTTATATTTTCAATACGGTTTGCTTGGTTTTTCCAATTTTTAACAGTGACTTTATCTGCTAGTTCTTCGAATGTTTTACCCTCTTCTTTTAGAGCTATTTGCATATCTCCGTTTTCAAGCATGCGGGCAACCAAGTCACTGCTTGCAATCCCCTCTGCAAACCTCAATGTATCATTTCCAGAGCTATCTATAATAGTATCGCTGCCATCACCGCGAGAGTACATGTAAGTATCATTTCCGTTGCCGCCTTGCAGTGCATCGCTACCTGTACCACCGATAAGAGTGTCATTACCATCACCTGCGAGGATGGTATCATCTCCTGCTCCGCCATCTACAACATCATCACCGCCAAGAGCATTAACAGTGTCATTACCGCCAAGCATCTCTACTGTGTCATTACTGTTTGTAAGGTCAATCTTGTCATTGCCCTCTGTTATAAATTGAGTTTTTATAAGTTCTATAAAGTTAGGTGAAGAACCATCTGCAAATGTGATGTTCTCTATACGGTTTTCACGATCTATCCAGTTTGCAATTGTTACTTTGTTGGTAAGTTCCTCGTAAGTTTTACCATCCTCCGCAACTGCTATAATCAGGTCTTTGCCTTGGGCTTTTATGATTACATTTTCAGACGAGATGTCACTAAAGTTTAGTGTGTCCGCTCCTCCACCATCTACAATAGTGTCCGCTCCATCACCTGTGCGGTATATGTAAGTGTTGTTACCTGTTGAGGCATAAATGCGGTCATCACCTTTACCTGCTAAAACTGTAGCAGATGTTGCTTTTATATCTATGACTTCATCTGTGTCATTACCTACTATGAGTGCGTTGTTAGAGTAGATACCGCCATTGTCATATACATGTGCATTTAGAGTATCGTTGTATATAGAAGTTACCAAGTTTTTAACAAGTGTGTCATCTATGTTTGAAGTTATACTATCTGCATTGAAGTCCAAGAATGTGCCTTGGAGTGTGTTCATCTGTGAAACTAGATAGAGTTTTTCTTGGAGAGTGTTGTCTGGGTTGTTTATGTAAGCTGATACTTTAGCGCTTAGTGCTTCTTGGTCTGTTATAACATATTCATCTATACCATACTCATACAGAGCATCACTCAGTACTTCTGGGTAAAATGCTTTTAGTGAGAAAAATGCACGGTTACGGTCTGTAAAACTATCATACACGCTATTTACTACTGCGTCGTTATATCTTCCTGCCGAAGCTGTATCTGAACCACCACTCTGCATAGCTCTAGCTGTTGTCTCTAAGCGTTGTTCGATTCCTGCACTAAAGCTTCCTGTTCCCATAAAGTGTTCATAAGTCCATACTTTTCTATCTAGGTCTGATAGTTTAGGAGGAGTATCTAGTCCATACTTCGTTTGAAGGTCGCTCTGCATCTTAGTGTAGCCTGACCAGCCATCCATAAAGCTCTCAAACTCATTTGCGACTTTAGTCACATCTGCGCCAAACTCTAAAGCCAGTGTTCTAAAGTTCTCATCTATATTGTAAGTTATATAACTGTCACTTACTATTCCATAACCTCTTAGATTTGGAAGTGTGCTTGAGTCTGGATGCTCTGTATAGTCCGGTATAGTTGAAGTGTCTATTTTAGTGATTCTGCTGTCAAATGTAAACTCTATATCTGCCGCCAGTTCAAGGTTGCCCTCACTGTCTGTATATTTGGATGCTTCTACAATTATATTTCCGTTTAACTCTATGTTTGTTCCTACGGCACTGAGGTTTATAGACCTAACACCTGCTTCTGAGAGAGACTTTAGTTCATCTGCTTGGCTTGTTCCGTCTTGGTTTGTGTCTTGCCAGATTTTTAACTGGTTGTAGAGTTCGTCTCTGCGGTCTATGATACCGTCATAGTTAGAGTCTGCCGTCTCTCTTAGTTCATCGAAACCATATACTGTTTGGTTACCAAATACTTCATCTATGCCGTCTATCTTACCGTTACCACTCTTGTCATAAGCTACAAGTCCGTCATTTGCTTGAAGCCAGCCTACTTTCTCTTTTATGCCATCACCTGTCAGGTCAAAGTAAGCGGTAGACTCTTCAAGTGAAACTGTAGAGATAAAACCGTCTTTATCCATGTCAAGGACTAACGGCTCACATCTTGGCGGTTCTATGGGTGCAGGGTCCATTGGGTGTCCGTTACCATTTTTATCATCATCAACTATACTCAAGCTTCCGTCATGTCCGAACACTACATTTTCAGCTCCTCCGTATGAGAAGCCGAGTATCTCCACGGGGATTGTCTCATTTTCTTCTGGTATGGTATCGCCATTCCACATGATGGTAGCATCTGCGCTTGTAGAGCCTGCAGGTATCTCCACATAACCGCCGTTTGAGAGTGATATATGGATACTCTCTAAAAGAGCAGATGAGAGAGATACTTTTACTTGAGCGCTCTGTCCTGCCGAGTTACCTTCAAGAGCTGTTACATCACTGACTTCTATAGAAACATTACCATTGTCATCATCATCTATAATAGTTCCGATACCTGTATTGTCTAAAACTATCTCTTTTACTCCATTGTAACTGAAGCTTGTTGGAGCAAGGTAGAATGTCTCACTTGCTTCTTTGTAGTTGTCATCTAAGATAGGAACACTAAAAGTTTGAGTTGTGAAAGTGCTGTTAAATGTTACCGAGCCGCCTGCTCCACTATAATCTCTTCCACCGGTTGCACTTATGTCCAATGTCTCAAGGTTTACGGTTAAGGTCTCACCATCATTAAGTGAACCAAGTAAAGATACGGTAAATATCATATTTGCATTTGCTTCATCTAGGCTTGCATCACTTACTTTTACGAGTATCTGCTCAGGCACATCATTATCAACTATAGTTCCTTTACCTGCATTTTTTATAAGATATGAGTTCATATCTGTTCCAGCATAAGGCTTAGCCAGTCCCGTCACTGCAAATATAAAGTTCTCTGTCGGTTCTACTATGGTGTCATCAAGTGTCGCTATCTCAAATGTGCCGTATGTTGTTCCTGCTTTTATGGTAATAGTTCCGTTTGTTGTGCCGCTTAGGTCACTGCTGTTTGCGCTGCCGCTCCAGTAACTGCTTACATTTACCACAAGGTCTTCATCTAGTGTGTTATCTATCCCTATAGTAAATTCAAGTGTACCGCCCTCTGTTACGCTAGCATCTCCTACATAGATTTCTATATCTTTTTTATTTGGGTCTGTTTCACTGCCATCATCAAACTCCATACCCATGCCCGAAGCATTATTAAAGTTCATGTTCTCTATGGTTATATACTCACCTAAGTTTTTATCGACTACTATCATGTTTGGACCGTTTAGGGTATATGTGAAGTTTGCATCTTCGTAGGTGTATTCATCAACTTTGGTTTTAGTGCCGCTTAGAGATTTATCGTTAAACATAATAAAGCCTGTAGAGTCTGCATCGTTTATGATGTCTTGATGACTTACATAGTAGATGTCGTGTCCTACTCCTCCTGCAAGGTAGTCAAGCTCTTTATCGGCGTAGAGGTTAGAGGCATCACCGCCTGCTAGAGTGTCATCGCCACCTCCGCCCAGAAGCACATCCTCTGCACTTCCACCAAAGAGAGCATCACTTGCGTTGTCATTGTCTCCGCCTACAAGAGTATCTTGACCTTCACCGCCATAGAGCACATCGCTGTCGTTGTCGCCAAAGAGGGTGTCATGACCTGAACCGCCTTGGAGAGTGTCGAAACCTGCTCCGCCTTCTAAGTAGTCATCTCCTGTATTTCCTACTAAAACATCATCTCCATTCATACCAAAGAGATAGTCATTTTTACTACCTCCTATTAATAGTTCTCGATAACTTACAGATACTGATTCTGAGCCAAACAATATGTTATTCATATTATCATCGTTACTTCTTAGTGATATTCCCATATCACGATCACTAAAATGCGTATCTGCCAACATTGCATTGTTTGGATCTAAAAGAGCATATAAAAAAAGACTTCTCTGAGCAATATATACTTCAGAGTAATGTGCCAAATCCATGTTTGAATAAGCTGTTAAATTTCCATCAACAGCAAAGCCGTTAAGTTTTAAAATAGCAAATAAAACAGCACGGTTACTACTAGCCCTGTCCGCTATTTCAAAGGCAGTAAGGTCATTTAAGAAGTTAAAGGATAAAGAGTTTGCTCCTGCGTTATTTACTCCGATTGCACTGAAATAGCTCTCCCCTTTTTCATAAAAATTATTATTCCCACTCAAATCACTCAGCATATAAGCCATCGTCAGAACTAGAAAATTTTTGTCCTCAAAGTGGCTTAGCAGGCTATTGTAGTGATTGAGTGCGTCAATCATATTGGGCATACGGTGACCGTCGATAGCATTTAAATCGACACCAAAGATTGGCAGTACAGCACCCAGATGTTCGTTCAGCCCCAGTATGCCGCTGAGAATATTTGAGAGGGAATCGCCGTTGAACATCCCCGAATCGGTATAAGTGAGGTTAAGGATGTTGCGCTCTGCAAATGCAGTCTCAGAACTACCCCATCCCAGCAACGATGCCACACGATGCAATAATCCTAATGGATCAAGAAAATAATTACTGTAATCAATCAGGTTACTTGACGACCAAGCATTGAATGTAACACCTTGGATGTTAAGAGTTGCTCCGACGGATTGGGTTAGGATTCCACCTAAAGAGTGTCCTGTTAGGGTGAGGTTGGAAGTCGTAATATTATATTTTGTGCTGTTAAGTGCTTTTTGTACAAAATCCGTAGCTTCACCAATCTGAGGATTAAAATTTAAAAGTCCAGTAGTTACATCGTAAAAAAAATCTAAGGGTTCTTTTGTACCTCTGAAAGCAATGATAAATTTTCCTTGTGCATCTTTTAGTAGTAAAGCTTGCATACTGTTAACCGTATCGATTGAATCAATAATTGTATATGTATTATTTGAAGTTATTATGGTACTATTTATACGCTGACCATTTTCATCAAACTCAAAGTAGCGTTGATTACTATCCTCATATACTTCGTTTGCCAGTATCCCCATGTCTGTGATTGTTTGTTCGAATGTCATTTAGTGTCCTTTAATTTAAATTTATAGTAAAGTTTTTCGTTTAAGCCAATTTTATGGTTTGTTCCTCGATTACCTAATCCAATAAATACCCATCTTTCAAATAATTGACTCCCTTTACCGCACAATGGATGAGAATAATAATAACTAGGTCCCGAAAAACTCGGCATAAATACAGCCGAATATAGTTGCATAATAGAGCGATCATACGCAATCACCTCTTTTGTTCGATTGTCCGTGATTTTTACCTCGTCACTGTAAAGAACTTTACGAGCCAAATCGGAAAGGTGAACTTCGTCCGTTTTTACGGTGTAGTTCATCTGGGGCATTGCATCGCGGGTTGTTTCGGTGATGACTAGATCGAGTTTGGCTTTTTCGGCTTCGATTTGGTTGGTGAGAGCAGATTTTTTTGCATCAATTTCTCGAAATGCCGCACTTAACTCTTTTAGCGGTGATGAATCACGACTATAGCCTTCTTTGTATTTTCCGCGTTTAGAATCGTATGCTTCTTCAAAAGCTCTATCTGCGGCATCATTCCTTATTTTCCATTCTTTTGAGACTGCATACCCCTCTTTCACCAAATCAACATAGCTCTGAGGAACATTGGCATAGCTATAAATTCTCACCTTCCCATCTGGGGTATTTAGCGCCATCGTTTGCAGATGCACTCCGTCGAGGTAGTTGGCAACCATAAGCTTGCTGTCCGCTTCATCGAAACCCGGATAGACATTGTCTTCCCAGTAGATGCTGATAGGTTCTTCGACGGTGTGTTTGATATAGGTCTTTGGGTTTGGCTCTTGGGCGCAGTAGTAAGCTCCTAAAGTGTTGGAAAGAATAACTTCGGAGGCATTGAGGGTAATGCTTGTGATAAGTAGAAGCAAGAAGATTAGAAACTTTTTCATTTAGGCTACCTTTTTTAGTAAATTTTTATTTTTTATATCTTCTGCATGCAGAGTATTCTTAAATATAAAAAAACTATTATTTATAATATCTTTTTTTAAGCTTTGTGATAATATATCTTGTTTAAAAAGATTAATACTTGATAATAGTGTGTAGTTTTGTGATATATGAGGTGTTGTTTTGTTAGAGTAGATACCGCCATTGTTATACACGCTGTTTACTACTGCTGTGTTATATCTTCCTGCCGGAGCTGTATCTGACCCGCCACTCTGCATAGCTTTAGCAGTTGTCTCTAAGCGTTGTTCGATTCCTGCACTAAAGCTTCCTGTTCCCATAAAGTGTTCATAAGTCCATACTTTTCTATCTAGGTCTGATAGTTTAGGAGGAGTATCTAGTCCATACTTCGTTTGAAGGTCGCTCTGCATCTTAGTGTAGCCTGACCAGCCATCCATAAAGCTCTCAAACTCATTTGCGACTTTAGTCACATCTGCGCCAAACTCTAAAGCCAGTGTTCTAAAGTTCTCATCTATATTGTAAGTTATATAACTGTCACTTACTATTCCATAACCTCTTAGATTTGGAAGTGTGCTTGAGTCTGGATGCTCTGTATAGTCCGGTATAGTTGAAGTGTCTATTTTAGTGATTCTGCTGTCAAATGTAAACTCTATATCTGCCGCCAGTTCAAGGTTGCCCTCACTGTCTGTATATTTGGATGCTTCTACAATTATATTTCCGTTTAACTCTATGTTTGTTCCTACGGCACTGAGGTTTATAGACCTAACACCTGCTTCTGAGAGAGACTTTAGTTCATCTGCTTGGCTTGTTCCGTCTTGGTTTGTGTCTTGCCAGATTTTTAACTGGTTGTAGAGTTCGTCTCTGCGGTCTATGATACCGTCATAGTTAGAGTCTGCCGTCTCTCTTAGTTCATCGAAACCATATACTGTTTGGTTACCAAATACTTCATCTATGCCGTCTATCTTACCGTTACCACTCTTGTCATAAGCTACAAGTCCGTCATTTGCTTGAAGCCAGCCTACTTTCTCTTTTATGCCATCACCTGTCAGGTCAAAGTAAGCGGTAGACTCTTCAAGTGAAACTGTAGAGATAAAACCGTCTTTATCCATGTCAAGGACTAACGGCTCACATCTTGGCGGTTCTATGGGTGCAGGGTCCATTGGGTGTCCGTTACCATTTTTATCATCATCAACTATACTCAAGCTTCCGTCATGTCCGAACACTACATTTTCAGCTCCTCCGTATGAGAAGCCGAGTATCTCCACGGGGATTGTCTCATTTTCTTCTGGTATGGTATCGCCATTCCACATGATGGTAGCATCTGCGCTTGTAGAGCCTGCAGGTATCTCCACATAACCGCCGTTTGAGAGTGATATATGGATACTCTCTAAAAGAGCAGATGAGAGAGATACTTTTACTTGAGCGCTCTGTCCTGCCGAGTTACCTTCAAGAGCTGTTACATCACTGACTTCTATAGAAACATTACCATTGTCATCATCATCTATAATAGTTCCGATACCTGTATTGTCTAAAACTATCTCTTTTACTCCATTGTAACTGAAGCTTGTTGGAGCAAGGTAGAATGTCTCACTTGCTTCTTTGTAGTTGTCATCTAAGATAGGAACACTAAAAGTTTGAGTTGTGAAAGTGCTGTTAAATGTTACCGAGCCGCCTGCTCCACTATAATCTCTTCCACCGGTTGCACTTATGTCCAATGTCTCAAGGTTTACGGTTAAGGTCTCACCATCATTAAGTGAACCAAGTAAAGATACGGTAAATATCATATTTGCATTTGCTTCATCTAGGCTTGCATCACTTACTTTTACGAGTATCTGCTCAGGCACATCATTATCAACTATAGTTCCTTTACCTGCATTTTTTATAAGATATGAGTTCATATCTGTTCCAGCATAAGGCTTAGCCAGTCCCGTCACTGCAAATATAAAGTTCTCTGTCGGTTCTACTATGGTGTCATCAAGTGTCGCTATCTCAAATGTGCCGTATGTTGTTCCTGCTTTTATGGTAATAGTTCCGTTTGTTGTGCCGCTTAGGTCACTGCTGTTTGCGCTGCCGCTCCAGTAACTGCTTACATTTACCACAAGGTCTTCATCTAGTGTGTTATCTATCCCTATAGTAAATTCAAGTGTACCGCCCTCTGTTACGCTAGCATCTCCTACATAGATTTCTATATCTTTTTTATTTGGGTCTGTTTCACTGCCATCATCAAACTCCATACCCATGCCCGAAGCATTATTAAAGTTCATGTTCTCTATGGTTATATACTCACCTAAGTTTTTATCGACTACTATCATGTTTGGACCGTTTAGGGTATATGTGAAGTTTGCATCTTCGTAGGTGTATTCATCAACTTTGGTTTTAGTGCCGCTTAGAGATTTATCGTTAAACATAATAAAGCCTGTAGAGTCTGCATCGTTTATGATGTCTTGATGACTTACATAGTAGATGTCGTGTCCTACTCCTCCTGCAAGGTAGTCAAGCTCTTTATCGGCGTAGAGGTTAGAGGCATCACCGCCTGCTAGAGTGTCATCGCCACCTCCGCCCAGAAGCACATCCTCTGCACTTCCACCAAAGAGAGCATCACTTGCGTTGTCATTGTCTCCGCCTACAAGAGTATCTTGACCTTCACCGCCATAGAGCACATCGCTGTCGTTGTCGCCAAAGAGGGTGTCATGACCTGCTCCGCCCTGAAGAGCGTCGAAATCTTTTCCTCCCTCTAGGTAGTCGTTGCCTGCGTTTCCAACTAAAACATCATCTCCATTCATACCAAATAAGTAATCATCTTTAGAACCGCCAATTAAATTTTCGTTATATCCTTGATTGACTCCGTCATAACCAAAAATAATTTTAGGATTATCAGAAAAAAATCCACTACTTCCAGCTGATATGCCGTAACCTTGTTCTTTAATATAAATATCTCCTAAAGCACGATTGTCAGGATCTAATATATGATAGAGAAATAAGCTTCTTTTCTCAATATATGTTTCAGAATATTTTGCCAAATCCATATCTGCGTAAGCTGTTAAATTTCCATCAACTGCAAAGCCGTTAAGTTTTAAAATAGCAAATAAAACAGCACGGTTACTACTAGCCCTGTCCGCTATTTCAAAGGCAGTAAGGTCATTTAAGAAGTTAAAGGATAAAGAGTTTGCTCCTGCGTTATTTACTCCGATTGCACTGAAATAGCTCTCCCCTTTTTCATAAAAATTATTATTCCCACTCAAATCACTCAGCATATAAGCCATCGTCAGAACTAGAAAATTTTTGTCCTCAAAGTGGCTTAGCAGGCTATTGTAGTGATTGAGTGCGTCAATCATATTGGGCATACGGTGACCGTCGATAGCATTTAAATCGACACCAAAGATTGGCAGTACAGCACCCAGATGTTCGTTCAGCCCCAGTATGCCGCTGAGAATATTTGAGAGGGAATCGCCGTTGAACATCCCCGAATCGGTATAAGTGAGGTTAAGGATGTTGCGCTCTGCAAATGCAGTCTCAGAACTACCCCATCCCAGCAACGATGCCACACGATGCAATAATCCTAATGGATCAAGAAAATAATTACTGTAATCAATCAGGTTACTTGACGACCAAGCATTGAATGTAACACCTTGGATGTTAAGAGTTGCTCCGACGGATTGGGTTAGGATTCCACCTAAAGAGTGTCCTGTTAGGGTGAGGTTGGAAGCGGTAATATTGTAATCAAGCATCATCTTTTTAACAAAAGCTTCTGCTTCAAGAATCTGCGGATTGAAATTGAAAAATGCAGTAGTTACATCGTAAAAAATATCATTTGGTTTCGCTTCTGTACCTCTAAAGGCAATAACAAACTTTCCATCGGGTGCTTTGAGGAGCAAGGCTTGCATACCATTCAATGTATCTTCTGAATCGATGATGGTGTAGGTGCCGTTGGCGGTTTTGATTGGATTTTTATATTGCTTAATTCCATTAACTATCTCAAATTCAAAATACTTGTCATTATATACTTCGTTTGAGAGCATCCCCATGTCTGTGATTGTTTGTTCGAATGTCATTTGTTATCCTTCGTAGTGTATTTGTAATAAAGCTTTACATTTAAGTCTGTTGCATGATTAGACGCTCGCATGCCTAGTTCTCTAAAGACCCATCGCTCAAACGATTGAGTATCTCTACCACACATATATTCTTGATCGTAATACCGATCTCCTCTTCCAACATCCGGCAGCAATACTGCCGAATAGAGCTGCGTAATCCGTCGGTTATACGCTATCACTTCTTTTGTCTGGTTATCAGTAATCTTTACCTCGTCGCTGTAGAGAACTTTACGAGCCAAATCGGAAAGGTGAACTTCGTCCGTTTTTATGGTGTAGTTCATCTGGGGCATTGCATCGCGGGTTGTTTCGGTGACAATGAGATTGAGTTTCATTTTTTCGGTTTCGATTTGTTTGGTAAGAGCCTCGTTTTTATCCATTACTTTTAAATATATATCCCTGATTTGGTTAAAATCTGGTGGATAATCTTCTAATTTTTTATGATTACGAGCCTGATTAAATACTTTTTGTTTTACCATCATCTCTTTTTTAACTTCCTCACCCTCCTTCAGCAAATCAATATAACTATGAGGAATATTGGCATAAGAGTAAATCTTCACTTTCCCATCAGGAGTGTTAAGTGCCATCGTCTGCAGATGAACACCATCGAGGTAGTTGGCAACCATGAGCTTGCTATCCGCTTCATCGAACCCAGGATAAACATTGTCTTCCCAGTAGATGCTGATTGGTTCTTCAACCGTGTGTTTGATATAGGTCTTTGGGTTTGGCTCTTGGGCACAGTAGTAAGCTCCCAGCGTGTTGGAGAGTATTACGTCCGAAGAGTAGAGGGTGACGCTCGTGATGAGAGCGAGTAGGAAGATTAGAAACTTTTTCATCAGGCTGCCTTTTTTAGTAAATTTTTATTTTTCATTATTCTAAACCCTTATTTTTCCATGTAAAACAAATCTACATATAGCTTACATGTCAATCAATTTTATCAAATATACTGATAATTGAAGATTAGTTTACTTTCTTAAGTTTTATTTGTATATGTATTATCACATTTTATACTATAAATAATATAAAATGTTAACTTTGGTGACATTAAAGACTGAAAATGTTAAAATGTGATTACTTGACTATAATTAAAAGCAAGGTTGAGTTAAACTAACTTCTTAGTTAATAGTTATAATTTTTAGGGAGTGTATTTGATTCATTTTATACCATTATTACTGCTACTTAGTCTCGCTGTTCAGGCACAAGTAGTTACATACGAAGAGCTTATAGACTCAGCAAGCGAAAAGTCAATTAAACTAAAAATGTTTAAATCAGATGAACGCGTTGAGAGTTCAAAAGTGGAGACAATTTATACAAAGTACTATCCAACTTTATCACTTAGTTATAACACAGAGTACAACAGAAACCTAGATGGTTTGCCTTCAGGTACAGAGTCGATTGGAGACTCAGTTATCACAAGTGGGACTAAATATCAGAGTTCTCTCTCTTTAAACTTAAACCATGAACTTTACCATTTTGGAGCAACTGAGGATAGCATTTTCATTGCAAAAAAAGAGGTAAATATAAAAAAATTAAACTGGTGTGAAGAGGAAAAAAAACTTCATCAGACGATTTTAGACAGATACAACAGTGCTGTAAAATCAAAAACTAAAAGCAGTATAAAAGAGGAGATGCTTCAAATCCGCCAAAACTTATACAATGTAAAACAGAGGCTGCATAAAGCAGGCAAATACTCTAAGCTGGACTTAGGTGATGAAGCTATTACTATAATCGACTTAGAAAAAGATATAGAGCTGGCACTCTTACAATATCAAGAAGATATTATCCAACTAAGTAATCTATCTCATGTTGAACTTGATGACAAAAATACAAAGCTTATGGCAATTGGATTCAACCATTCTGACTACTTAACTGATGACTTTGAAAAGAGTGCATTAGGACATAAATATGCAGAGCAGATTAAGCAAAAAGAGCAGGAGATATTGATGCTAACTCACTCTCAGTACCCGACACTGTCTATGTATGGGAACTACTACATGTATGGCTCAGATCCAAATGACGCATATGAATCATTTGATAATATAAAGAAAAATAGTTGGAAGTTGGGTTTGGCAATTCGTTTGAATATCTTTGAAGGATTTAAATACAGCAATACATCTCAAACACTTCGATATGAACTCCAGAGAATAAAAGAAGAGAGAGACTTATATAAACGCGAGTATGAGTACAGCGCCAAAACAAAACAAAGCAAAATCTCTCACCTGAAATCTTTAGAAGACAAAGACGAAAATATGTATGATAAAACCACCCAGAAGGTAAATATGATGAACCGCCTGCGAGATAGCCATCAAGTTGACAGCATTAGTGAACTAAATACAATGCTTGAAGCTCTTGAGAGAAAACTAAACTTAAATATACAACAGAGTGATATGGCTTACGAGAATGCTTCTTTAGATATTTTATTTAGAGGAGCAGCTCAATGCACTCAGCACTAGTAGCACTTGAAGTCGCAGGTAAACTAAACCGTATCTCTATAGATAGCAGAAGCATTATAAAAGAGTATGCGCTTGGCGATAATGAACCATCAATTGAAGAGTTATGCCGTATTGCAAAATACCAGGGTTTTCGTGCATCAATAAAAAAGACGACTATTGAGAAACTTGTCTCTGCCTACCCTCTTCCTCTTTTAGTTTTAAAAAAAGATGGCACATATATGAGTGTTGTTCAAGTCAATGAAGAGAAGCGAGAGCTACTTATTTATGACACAAGTTCCAAAGAGCCGTACACTCTCTCATATGACACGTACAATGAGATGAGCAGCGGTAAAGTTATTGTACTTAAGCATAAGCTTTTGTCTGAGCAGATTCGGTTTGGGTTTGGCTGGTTTTTTCATCAGATTATGAAGTATAAAAAGGTTATGAGTGAGGTTTTGATTGCATCATTTGTAATTCAACTCTTTGGTCTGGTTACTCCACTTTTTACTCAAGTTATCTTAGACAAGGTTTTAGTTCACCGCTCTATGACCACTCTTGATGTCTTAGCTATTGCATTTGTTGTTGTGGCCGTATTTGAGTTGGTGTTAAATCTAATACGAAACTATCTGTTCGCTCATACAACTTCAAAGATAGATGCCAAACTGGGAGCAAAACTCTTTCATCACCTCTTGGCTCTTCCTCTTGTCTATTTTGAGAAGCGTAAGGTTGGCAATATCATAGCGCGCGTACGAGAGCTAGACCAAATCCGTGAATTTATTGCAAACAAGTCAGTTACTCTCATTATTGATGTAGTATTTTCAGGTGTATTTGTGGCAGTAATGCTTTTATATAGTGTAAAACTTACTATGGTTGTTTTAGCATTTGTATCAATTATCGCTCTTCTTTATCTGTTTATAACCCCTGAACTGCGTCGTCGCCTAGAAGAAAAATTTCAGATGGGAGCACAGTCAAACTCTTATCTTGTTGAGTCCGTTACCGGTGTTCAGACAGTAAAGTCTTTAGCCCTAGAAGGCTCAATGCAGAAAAAATGGGAAGATTATCTTGCCAAATATGTTAATGCAGGATTTCAATTAACAAACCTCTCAAACATCCTTGGCGGTGTTTCAGGTGCCTTGCAAAAACTGATGACAATCTCTATGTTGTATGTTGGAGTTACACTAGTTCTTGAAGGTAACCTAAGTGTTGGACAGCTTATAGCATTTCAGATGTTTGCAAATCAGTTTTCTGGGCCTGTTCTGCGTCTAGTCAATCTATGGAACGAGTTTCAGCAGACTCTTCTTTCAGTTGACAGGTTGGGAGATATTTTAAATACACCGACTGAACAGACAAATGAGAAGGCTATAACTCTTCCTAGAATAAATGGTTTAGTTAAGTTTGAAAAACTTGAATTCTCTTATGCACCTGAGAGCCCACAGGTACTAAAAGGTATCTCGGCAGACTTTCCTGCCGGATACAGTGTAGGTTTAGTTGGAAGAAGTGGAAGTGGTAAAAGTACAATTGCCAAACTCCTACAGCGTTTATATCTTCCAACCGGTGGAGCGATCCATATAGATGGGGTTGATATCCGTCATATGAATCCTAAGTGGCTTCGAAACAACATCGGTGTTGTACTTCAGGATAACTATCTTTTTAGCGGTAGTATCAAAGACAACATCTCGCTATCGCGTCCTGATGCTCCAATAGAGAATATTTTAGCTGCTTCAAGAATGGCCGGTGCAGACGAATTTGTGGCTGAATTGCCCCAAGGGTATGATACTCAGGTAGGAGAACGCGGTTCAGCGCTCTCAGGCGGACAGCGTCAGCGCATCGCTATTGCCAGAGCACTTCTTACTAATCCGCGAATCTTGATATTTGATGAAGCGACATCAGCTCTTGATTATGAGTCAGAAAAAATCATTCAAAACAATCTCAAGACTATTAAAGAGGGTCGCACAATGTTTATGGTTGCACACAGGCTTAACACGGTAAAAGATTGTGATGTAATTTTAGTTATGGACAAAGGTAAGATTGTTGAACAAGGTTCTCATGATGAACTGATGAAGCTCAACGGTTACTACCACATGCTCTACACACAACAAGATTAAAGGAGAGAAAATGGATATGTTTAGCACAAAAGACAGACACGAGTTCAGACCTCTCCTTGTTGAAATAGAAGAGAGACCGACAAGTCCTTTAGGAAGAGGACTACTTTGGGCTATTCTTGCTTTTATGGTAATTGCAACTCTCTGGCTTTTTCTGGCTAAAATAGATGTTGTAGTTACGGCTAGAGGCAAAGTAATACCATCGGGAGAGATAAAAGTTCTTCAGCCTATTGAAACAGGAGTTATCGGCAGTATCTCTGTAATTGAAGGTGATTACGTAACTAAAGGACAGATTTTAATGGAAATTGACCCATCTGTTACAGACACAAATCTTGACTCAAAACTTAAAAACCTTGAACTGCTGGATGTGGAGATGGCAAGATTAACGGCTCTTGTAAAAAATGAAGAATTTTATCCATCTAAAATTACAAATGATAAAAATCTTCTTTCAACTCAAAAATTGATATATGATACTAAACGCTCAGGCTATCATCAACAACTACAGCTGGTAACACAACAAATAAATCAAGTAGACTCTCAAAAAAAATCCATTACCGAGAATATGGATCGTGTAAAAAAACTCTCAGATACAGCAATAGCACGGACTGAACGTCTTTTTGAAGTAAGAGATTTAATTACTCAAGAAGAGTATGAATCTGCGCGCAAAGATGTTATAGAGTATGAAGAACAAACATTAGTAAAAGAGCATGAAGTAAATGAGCTATACTCAAAGCAAACAGAGTTAGTTGAACAAATACTTTTTATAACCCAAGACTACAAAAATAAACTTTTAGAAGAATTGACAGAAAAGCGTAAAGAAGCAACTATGCTTCAGGTGGAGATAAAATCAATTCAATTTAAACAATCTAAACAGCGTTTAATTTCACCGGTAGATGGCTATATAGGAAAATTACATGTACATACCGTTGGCGGTGTTGTTACCCCTGCTGAAAAGCTTATTACCGTTATTCCAAAAGACGCACCGCTTATCATAAAAGCTACTGTTCTCAATCAAGATAGCGGATTTATTAAAAAAGGGATGCAGACAGCTGTTAAAATTGATACTTTCGACTTTCAAAAGTATGGAATGATTCATGGAGTTGTCAGCCATAAAGCAGACGATTCCATAGATGATGAGAAGTTAGGTCCGGTGTATGAGATATATATTGAGCCAAAAGAGCACTTTTTAACAGTAAACTCAGAAAAAGTTTTCCTGCGCTCCGGTATGAGTGTTACAGCTGAGATGAAAGTTGGAAAACGCCGTGTAATTGAGTTCTTCTTGTATCCGTTAATCAAGTATCTTGATGAAGGCATGAGTGTTCGATGAAACAACTCTTATTTATCATACTGCTTTTAAGCTCGTTAACAGCAGCAGACGATAGTGTGAACATAAAAGCTGAAGTTGTTGAAAAAGATGTAGTTGTGTACGCTCAAAACAGAAATCCTTTTAGTATAACTGTAAAATATGATGCAACTTATACCAACCTCTCTGCTGATAAAAAACTGCCTCTGCTTTTTGTTATAAAACCTTTTTCTAAAGAGGAAATTTTACATCTTAAAATTTTAAAAAATAAGTTTTCTTTTAAGGCTCATTATGACTGGACAATCGGATCAAAAGATGCCAAACATGATGATAACTATATTTATAAACTTCCATATAAAACAGGAACAGCGAAAAAGGTTTCCCAAGGTTTCAATGGAAAATTTACTCACTTTAATAATAGTCAATATGCTGTAGATTTTGAGATGAAAGAAGGAACAGAAGTATATGCAGCCAGAGATGGTGTTGTTGTTAAAACAAAGGCTGACTCTAACTCCGGCGGAGCAAACCGTTCGTTTGAAAAACATGCTAATGAAATTATCATCGAACATAACGATGGAACCCTCGCTTCTTATACCCACCTCAAACAAAATGGTATTCTTGTAAAAGTTGGAGAAAAAGTTAATCGTGCGCAACTAATTGGATACAGTGGTAAAACAGGCTACACCAGAGGACCGCATCTGCACTTTGTAGTATATAAAGCGACAGATGGAAAAAATAGAAAATCTTTTCCAATAAAGTTTATGAGTGCTAGAGGTATTGTAAATAATCCTACAATAGGTCAGGTTTATAGGAGTCATTAGATGGGGTTGATATTTTTGGCCTAAGTAAAGTTAAGCAATTAAAGTGACAAACCCTTCCCTTGTGCTTTTAACCACTCTTTTTTTTCTGCATAGTTTGGCATCATTTTCGCAACTTCTTTCCAGAATTTTTCATTATGCGTATGCTCTTTTAGATGAACTATTTCATGAATGATAATATAGTCAATCACTCCAATAGGAGCCATGGCAATTTTCCAGTTGAAATTTAAAATGCCATCTTTTGTACAAGAGCCCCAGCGAAAGCCAAGTTCCATTATTCTAAAGTCAGGTTTTAAAATATTTGCCGCTTTGCAAACACTCTCTAACCGCTCATCTATTTTTGTCAACGGCGGAGTTAAATTCGGCAGATTTTCGTAAAAAATATTACGAATTGTAACCTTAAGCGACGACGGTTTAATCTACTCCTTGTACTGATTTTTCCTCTTTAAACTTATATAAGTCTGAATTAACTACTCCTTCATCTTTTTTCTTTTTCAAGAGAAGATGGCATCAGCTCGTGATAGATTGTAATATGGAATATAGAAAGCTTTACACAACAAGGCATACTTTCATTACTGCTATGTTAAATAGTGAAGAATTTAAGATTATGGAAATTGCTGCCATCGTTGGGCACACTTCACCAGAGATGATTATGAAAAACTATGCGGGTTTTATAAAAGATAGTCATTTAAAAGTCAATACAAATATTGATTTATTCAAGAATGTTAGCGACACTTTTAGCGACACTTTAAAAATAAAAGTTTGAAAAAGACTTGAAAAGACCTAAAATGTGGTGGGTTCTGAGTGACTCGAACACTCGACCACTCCGTTATGAGCGGAGGGCTCTAACCAACTGAGCTAAGAACCCACTGTTTCTAAAGAAGCTTTCGCTTTGTAGAACGGGATTATACTTTAGCTCACCTTAGATATTTCTGATTTTTAGATATCTTTTATTTTGAAAATTACTCAATAAAGCAGCAGTACAAAGATAAGCTTTAAAAAAGCGTATCAAGAATTTGATTTTTAAATTTAATAGATTCAACTGAACTTTTAATAAGTCTATTTTCTTCTTTTAGCGTGTCGTATTCGCCTTTTAATTTTGAAATATCTCTGCTTGTAAAATATATCTGTTGTTGAATATATATCTTTGGAAACAGTATCACTACAATAAATAAAATACTAAGTAAAACATACACAAGAAAACTTACATCCAACTCTTTTTCTGGATTAAGAACTAAATCTACTTCATATAGTAACTCTGTTTTATCACTCATTATTATTATCCATTTTAAATACTCTCATTTTAGCACTTCTGCTTCTAGAATTATCTTTAAGTTCATCATCTTTTGCAATTATAGGTTTTTTTGTTAAAATTTTCCCATATGAGTGGTTATTTCCGCAAGTACATCTCATCGCTTCATCTGGGCATATACAACTATCTCTCCATTTGCCAAACCTGCTTTTCACAATTCTATCTTCAAGAGAGTGAAAAGAGATTATTGCAATTTTGGCGTTTGGAAATTTTGCCTCTTCTATAGTATCTAAAAGAGATTCTAGTTCACCAAGTTCATTGTTTACCTCTATACGAATGGCTTGCATAAGTAGTGTTGACGGATGAATTTTTTTACCCGTGGGCATCAGATGTTTTAGGGTGTCACCCAACTCTTTTGCTGAATAAAAAGGGCGATTTTGTACTATAAAAGATGCTATTTTTTTATAGTTTCTAAGCTCTCCATACTCCAAAAGCACTCTTTCTAACTCTTGAAGTGAGTACTCATTTACAACACTTTGTGCGCTAAGCGGAGCATCTTTATCCATTCTCATATCTAGATTATCACTAGAGAAAGAAAAACCTCTCTCTTTTTGGTCTAGCTGAAGCGATGAAACTCCAATGTCTGCTAAAATTCCTCTAATATTTTTAACATCATGCTCTTTTAATATATCTTTAATCACTGATGAAAAACGACCTTTTTTAATAACTACTCTATCTCCATATTTTTCAAGTCTTTGCGCTGAGAAATCTATAGCTGTCTGGTCTTGGTCTATCGCAATTAATTTTACATGCGGATTTGCTTCAAGAATCATTGAAGAGTGTCCGCCGTATCCCATTGTACAGTCGATTATTATTCCATTATCAATATCGCTAAATACCTCCAATACCTCGCGGTATAAAACTGGAATGTGCGGAATAATTTGCATTTAAACCCTATACTATTTTTTCTTATCATTATACATGGACTTTGTAAAATTTAATTTTAATTAGTGTATGATAAAGAAAAAAAAGTGGAAATATGCAAACGATAATAGATGAAAATTTCATAGAAATAATTGGGATAATTGTTGTTGTTGCTCTTGTGCTAATATATGCTCTTTTAAAAAAATCAGAAAAGAAAGAGAGTGTAGAACATCAAGCTGTATTAAAACCAGAAGTCAAGCCTATTAAGCCACCTGTTAAGCATATCGAAATAATTGAAGAAGCGAAACCGGAAGAATCAGTTAAACAAGCACAAACACCACAAGCTGTTCTACCCATAAACAGAAAAAAGCGCGAACTCGCACCACATAATAAAATTACTAAAGATGATTTTGCTGCATTTAAAGGTATAAAAATTTTAATTGCTGAGGATAATATCATTAATCAAAAGGTTATAGCCGGGCTATTATCAACTTCAGGCATAAATATCACAATTGCAAATGATGGACAAGAAGCACTAGATATACTAAAGAACGCTACCGACTTCGCCATCATATTTATGGATGCGCATATGCCGGTAATGGACGGTTTCCAAGCTACAAGAGCTATTAGAAAAAATCAAAAATATGACCACATTCCAATTGTTGCTCTTAGCGGCGATACTGCGGCAGACGATATCAGAAACATGCTAAATGTAGGCATGGAAGCGCATGTTGAAAAACCTCTAAAGATGGATGCTCTTTACGACATATTTTACATCTATACAAACGCTCAGGAGTCTCAAAACGGCTCTAAAGAGAGTGGCAACGGATCATCGGAGTTTGACACCGGTAAAGGTTTGGAGATATGTGGCGGCGACAAAGATTTTTATCTTGAAATACTAACTGATTTTGCATCCAAATATTGCGACTCCGCAGAGACCATTAAAAAGCTTATAAACGAGTCAGACAGCATTAGTGCGAACAAAATGCTTCTTGATATCTCCGGTGTTGCTGCAAATATCGGCGCGGACGATCTTCACAACATAGCAGTTGATTTAAAAAACAGTATCTCAAACCCCACGGATTTGGAGTACATTAACAATCTAAAAAACTACAAAAGAGCTCTCCACCAAGTGTGCGAAGCTCTCAAAGAGTACACCAGAACGAACTGACAAAGTGCCCTTAGGGTGCACGGCTAAAAACTAACCTCTGCTTAGAGCTTTTTTAACATGCTCGTCAGCCATTGTTATATTCCACTCAGGTTCCCAAACTAGTTCTATCTCTACGCTTTTTATATTTGCCATTTTTTGAACCGCTTCTTTTACCCACTGCTGAATAAGCTGATGCATAGGGCAAGCTTTTGTTGATAGCGTCATTGTTACATGCGCATTTCCCTCATCGTCACATGAAGCATCATATATAAGTCCCATCTCTACAAGGTTAAAACCAACTTCAGGGTCAATTACAGTCGAAATAGCTAAAAACAGTTCCTCTTTAGAATACATCATCATAAAATCCTTTTATTTATAATTTATCATATAAAAAACGCTTCTTACAAAAGCCAAAGCGCCTACAAACAAAAATGAAGCACCGGCTTTTATAAGAGCATCATTTTGAAGTAAAATTGCAACTGCAACCACAATTACTCCAGTTGCACAAAAAACAAATTGGGCAGATGAACTTTTTTTTGGAAGCATATCTACAAGCATTGGAACTTTTTGTTTCCCGACAAGCGGTGAAAATCTTTCAAACCATACAAGAAATGGAATAATTTTATACACATGTCCTGTTACTGCAAAAGAAAAAAATCCAAAAAACATCATCCAGCCAGAACTTAAAAGTAGCGGTTCAAACCCAACAATTAAGTAGCAAAATCCTAAAATCAGTGAAACAATAAGAGAAAAATATGAAAAAATTAACGATTTAGCATAGATATCTATCTCTTTTCTAGCTCTTGTTTTATATATTGTTTGCACAAAGTAAAAGTATATAAACAGACCTAATGTTGCCAAGATATAGCCCGCATACTCTAAAAATGCCAATTTTATAAACGACGAGATTACAACAAATAAAACTGCCGAACAAACTATAATTATCGCTTTTTCAAGAGGTTTTGTTGAAAAACCGTGTGAAAGTCCAAACATTGGAAGCAAAACAACAGATAAGCCCATTATAGTTATTGTTACATATCCGACAACAACCAAAAATACATGACTTTTAAGCAGTGCATTGATATCTACCTCTATCAATCCGCTATATCCAAGTGCCATAACAAGCCCAAAGATAATTCCAAAAAATAGAAATGTATTTGATAGTAATATACTTTTCATAACAAGATTAAATTTTTTAACTTTTTTGATTGTTAAAAATATCTCCATAATAAACACCATTATGGAAATCAAAACAACAACTCCGCCAAATGGCAAGAGCATCGGATAACTAAAAAATCCAAACGCCATCATTATAGTACCGATAGATAGAAGTGGCCATATAGCATAAAACAGTTCAACCCCGAAGTGCCCTACTTCTAAAACAACCGGCACAAGTTGCGCCATTGCACCAAAAATTGTCATCATAATAAAACCAAGTAAAAACAGATGAACAAAACCTAATATTTTCGTATCTAACATTGATATATTTTCAGCGGAGATAAAAAATATATATGCGACAGACACCAGATAAAACAAGCTCCCTAAAATGAAAAATGGAGCTATTAGTTTAAATGGAGGTGCAAAATCTTGCGAGATAGAAAACATTTAGTTACTAATGACTTATATTTTGAAGATTTGTGTTTGACGATGAAGAGTTGTTGCTAGAAAAAATAACTTTTACTAAGCCACTTGGAGTCTCTTCTATCTCATGTGAGATATCATCTTGCAGTTTAGCAAACAATCCACCCGGTGTTTTATGGTTTATCATGACCAACTTATCGTTAGTCCCCTTGATAAGCTTCAGACCGCTTACTGCATTTACCATAGGCTCTGGCGGGCCGCATTTTGATGTATCAAAGTAGTAAGTACTCTGCCCATCTTTTTCAAGTTTAAAAAAATCTACGGTTGCACCTGCAACATCTATCTTTGAAGCGTCAGTTGGAATTAAAGACATTAAAAATCCTCTATGTTTAAATATGGCTAATTGTATTTAATCTTTTAATTTATAGCGTTGATTTGTATCAACATTTAAATATTTTATCTTATTTGTCCGCTTCCGTAAATTTTAAACTTATAAGTAGTCAAACCCTCTATTCCCATCGGTCCTCGTGCATGAAGTTTGTTTGTGCTTATTCCGACCTCTGCGCCAAATCCAAAAGCTCCGCCGTCTGTAAACCTTGTTGAAGCATTAACATAGACCGCCGCTGCATCTATTGCGTTTAAAAACAGCTCCGCAGTCGTTATATCTTCGGTAATAATTGCCTCTGAGTGACCGGAACCAAATCTGACTATGTGTTCTATCGCACCCTCTACACCATCAACAACTTTAATATTTAAAATATTTGCCAAATACTCCGTGTCATAATCTTCATCTGTTGCATTTGACACATCTATAATTGCTCTGGTTTTCGCACACCCCTTTAACTCTGTATGCGCCTTATCGAACTCTGTTTTTAAAAGAGGGAGTGCATTTTTTGCTATTGCGCTGTCAACCAAAAGAGTCTCCATCGCATTACAAACACCGGGGCGTTGAACTTTTGCGTTTATGGCAATTTTTATAGCATTATCAAGTTTTGCATCTTTATCTATGTAGGTATGACACTGCCCTTTGTCGTGCTTAACGACACTAACCGTTGCATTGTCGCAGACATACTTTATAAGCCCTGCTCCGCCACGAGGAATAATCAAATCTACATATTTATCCATTTTGATTAGTTTTGCAACTCCCTCTCTTGAAGAGTCAGGAATCAGTGAGATTAAAGATTTAGGCAGAGAGTTTTTTTCCAAAACACCTTGGAGCACTTTTGCTATTGCTCTGTTTGAATTCTCAGCCTCTTTTCCGCCCTTAAGGACACAAACATTTGAGCTTTTAAAACAGAGTGCGGCGGTGTCACTTGTAACATTTGGACGAGATTCATAAATTATGCCAATAACACCGATAGGGATAGATACCTTCTCAATTTTCAGTCCATCTTCCGTCACCCAGCCATCAAGAACGCGTCCGACAGGCTCTTTTAGTGCCGCTATCTCTTCAATTGCCACTGCCATCGCTTCTATGCGTTTTTCATCCAAATAGAGCCTGTCCATCAAAGCGGATGTTAGAGAATTTTTTTTACCCTCCGACATGTCAAGTGCATTTGCCTCAAGTAAATTCATAATATTTGCTCTTAATGCAGATGCCATCTCTCTTAAAATTTTATTTTTCTTTGCACCGCTAATAAGTGACAATACCCTGCTTGCACTCTTTGCTTCTTCTAAAAATTTCTCCAACTTTTAACCTTTATTTATAATAATTTGATATTTAATGTGATGATGTTATACTATCACAAAAAAAATTAAGGCACTTTTATGAAAACTATAACTTTTATCGGAAATGGAAATATGGCTCTTAGTATTGCTAAAGGGTTGAAAAATGACTATAAAATCGAAGTTGTAGGCAGAAGTTTTGAACAACTTGACAAATTCGAAAGCGAACTCGGGGTAACGGTAGAAAAAGCATTGATGGACGATTTTAATGTAGATGACAAAACGGTTATTTTCTGCGTTAAACCTGCAAATGTTGAAGAGGTTGCTACTAGAATCTCCGGCAGAGCAAGGGTTATTTACTCTGTTCTTGCTGGCACGACGCTGCAAAAACTAAAACACAATCTAAACCCGCACGCAGTCGTTAGATGTATGCCAAATCTGGCTGCAAGCGTTTGCAAGTCTATGACAACGCTTACCGGAGATGAAGAGTTTAGAGCGGAAGCCGAGGAGCTGCTTGGCACAATAGGTACAACCCTTTGGCTGGGAAGCGAAAAAGAGCTCAACATTGCAACTGCACTTGCAGGAAGCGGTCCTGCATACCTGACGCTTATTGCCGAGGCATTGGCTGATGGAGCCGTTAAGCAGGGAATGAAAAGAGCTGACGCAATGACAACTATGCGCGGTCTTTTTAGCGGGTTTGGACACCTTATACAAGATATCCACCCTGCACTTCTAAAAGATGCCGTTATGAGCCCTGGAGGAACAACTGCGGCAGGTTATGGCGCCCTAGAGGATGGAAATGTAAGAGCCGCATGTATAAACGCCATTGAAAAAGCATACAAGAGAGCTACTGAACTTTAGTACTTTTATATAAAATTTTCTTTGTCAATAAAGTTTAAAAATTCATCTTTAAACTTTGTTCTGTTTTGAGAATTTTTTATCCAAGCAATATGAGTTGCACGCTCTGTCTCAATAATAGGAAACCAAGTTTTTTGCAACCCATTGTCAAGTATGCAACGATCATAAATTGACTCTAAAAAATTCCATACTATAAAAGCATAAATATTATACTCAACCTCTTCCTCTTCGCTTCGCACTATATTTTGCCTCACTAAATGAGGTTTAGAGAGTGCTTCTTTTAGTATCTCAAAATACATTTTGTCAATTTCGCCGTAGTGAACAATTTGCATAGTTTTGTTGTATGTACGCATCGAGTAAAGCAGCGCAAAAACAGCCATCATAGTTGCTATAACACCCATAATAGAGCTTATTGCCGTCCAGAGCGTTGTATACTCTTCATTAAAAAAAATATCCATTTTTTTTCTCTCCTATATAAGATTTAAAGTTTGCGGTAGATGATGAAGCATTTTAGCGATTCGCTCATCATCTTTAGAGCATCCATAAACTAACATGTAGATATCCTCAAGCCACTCTCTAAGCTGTGGCTTTAAAACATCTTGCATCTTAGTATGATACACCAAAAGTTTCATAGGCGGTGCTGTTTCTTCGCTTTTTATCGCCAAAATATAGTCAAATGCGTCAATTTTTCTACAGCTCAGTTTTTTATAGAACTGTTCTCGCTTTTTTCTAATTTCCGACTCTTGGCTCTCTTGCTGGGGCGAATCAATCTCTACAAGAAGAGGTTTGATACCGTACCTGTTCGTTACCTGTTCGATTGCATAAGAAAAAAGCTTTGAACCAATGGCTAGATTTCTTAAAGAAGCATCAACTGCCATATATTCTAGAAGATAAAATGATGTTTTATGGGAGTGAAATATGATGCAAAAACCAGCTGTTTTACCATCTGTTTTGGAGATAAAAAACGTGTAATTGGGAGAGCGAAGCATCTCCAAAAGCCCTTCTTTTGACTTTTGCTCGCTTAGTGGAAATGAGACGGAGTAGATGTTATAAAAATCATCAAATCCATCACTGTTTTTCGCAAAAAGAGTCTCTATTGAAAGCTTCATCTGAAAAATAGATTACAAAAACTTCAAAATCTCTTTTTCAATATCTTCTTTTTCTATAATACTTTTTTGAACAATCGGCTTACTGAATAAACCCTTTACCATAGCAGGAATTTCAAGCTTTGCCTCTTTTGAGATAGACTCCAAGGCAACGATATCCTCAGCGTCAATTTCACCTGTCAGCGCATTTGCAATTACCGGAGAGAACTTTGTCCACTCTGCTGTTGAGTAGATTATAGACTTTACATCTTTTTTTGAGCATGTCTCGTACGACTTCATACATGTTGCAGTGTGAGGGTCCATCAGATAGCCATCGTTGTAAAATGTATCTTTTATATATTTTTTGCCCTCTTCACCGTTACAAAAATCTGCATCAAAGCTTTTTTGAAGTTGTGCCAACTCACTCTCACTAAGTTCGTAAAAGTTCTTAGACTCCAAATCTTGCATAAGCTCTTTTGTTCTCTCAAAGCCAAACATATCATAAAGTATTCTCTCAACATTTGATGATTTTAAAATATCCATCGCTGGCGAAGTCGTACTTACTACATGTGAATTTCTCAAATCATATTTTCCGGTTTTTATAAGTTTTGTTAAAACATTGTTCTCGTTTGATGAGATAATGATTTTAAGAACCGGAAGTCCCATTTTCCATGCATAGTAAGCACCAAGAGCATTTCCGAAATTTCCGCTTGGAACATTTAAATAAACTTTTTCTCCCATAGTTATTGCATTTTGACGAACTAACTCTAAGTAACTATGAATATGATAGATAATCTGAAAAATAATTCGTCCAAAATTTACAGAGTTTGCGGCTGAGAGCAAAATATTTTTCTCTTTCAATGCAGTTTTAAAATCTTCAGAAGCTAAAAGTCTCTTAAGTGCATTTTGAGCATCATCAAAAACACCGTTTATACCGATTACTTTTAGATTTTTTGCATCTTCTGTAACCATCTGAAGTCTTTGAACATCGCTAGTTCCGCCATCTGGATAGAGACAAGCGACTTGAACATTTGCTCTATTTTTAAAAGTTTCCAGCGCAGCAGGACCCGTGTCACCGCTGGTTGCAGCAAGAATAAGATAATTTTCGCCTCTTTTTTGAGCAATTGAAGAGAGTACGACACCAAAAGGTTGAAGCGCCATATCTTTAAATGCACGAGTTGGTCCATGGTAGAGTTCACTTACATAAAGATTCTCTTTTACTTTTACGACTGGAACTGGGTTTGAGGGAGTATCAAATTTGTCATAAAGTTTCAGCGCTTCATCTATTACATTTTTATCAATATCAATCTCAAAACGGCTTAACATATCAGATGCTAACTCTTTATATGAAGAGTTTAAATGTTTAACTAAGAACTCTTCGCCCAATTCTGGAAGGCTTTGTGGCACATATAATCCACCAAAAGAGGCAATAGGATTTAAAATAGCTTCTGAGAATGTAACACTTTGGGGCTTGTTTTTATCGCATCCGCGAGTTTGAATAAAGTTCATGTTTATATACCTAAATTTTTTTTGAGATTATATCAAAAATCAGCAGTGATTAGAAAGTCAATACCTTATTTTAGGTTTTTTATCGTATCTTAAAAATGAGATAAAAATAGAAATTAAAAGTAAAGTTGCAACAATTTCATAGCCTATCATCCAGACAATTAAAAAGGCACTCGTATCCAAAAGCATAAAATTGTCATAATCACCTTTTGCAACAAAGAAAAAAAGAAACACAGCACCTACTATGTATGGAATCATTAAAAAATAGATTGTGTAAAAAATGCTCTCATAACCTTCAACAGCAAAAACATAGTCGCTAAAATAAACTTTTTGCGAGCTAAAAGTAGCCAGAGCAGTGTTTTGCTTTTTACTAGAACTTTTTTTAACTCTGTTTTCTCTAAGCATTTGATTATAATACATAGCGTTATTTCTATGATTATCTAAATCTCTATTTTTATCCATAACAACTCCTGCAACAATCATATTGAAGACGAATATGTATGCACACATAATAACATTAAATTAATTTAAATATTCTATAAACCTACTGAAAAAGCCTTACAGGATTTATATGAAATGATTTTTGAGTAACTTCAAAAATTAACTCATCATTGACACGACCTATCGTATATCCTTTTTTAACTTTTTTGCCTTTGCTAATATCCGGTGCTATTTGAGATAAATTTGCATAGATAGTATGAAGCCCGTCATCGTGTTCTATAATTACAATATTGTTAAGCACCGGTGTTTTATCCGCATAAATTACCTTGCCGTTAAATACTGTCTTAACTTTTGTATTTTCTTCACTAGGCTTTAATGATATAGATTCATTAAATACTTTTATGCCATAAATTGGATCCGTATATGTGCCATAAACTTTCGTAACCTTATATGGTTCAAACGGTGCAATAGTTTTTTCACCGGTATACTCTTTTGTTTGTGCAGCCTGATAACTGCTACCGTGTGTTTTGACTTTAGGTAAACTATTATCAGAAACAGAACCTTTTGCATCAAATGCTTCAGCTCTCTCTGCTTCTTCGCTGGCTTTTCTAATCTCATCTATTTTTATTATATTTAGCTGAGCCAATGTTTTCTTTAATATATCTTGCTTATTTAAAACCTCTTGAAGCTCTTTTTTGTACGAATCTCTTGCAATTTTTAACTTTTTAAGCGACTCTTTATTCTCTTCTTGAGTTTTAACCAACTCTTTTCTTTTTGAATCAATAGAGGCGATAGCGGCTTCTAGAGATTTAACATGTTCACTTAAAATAGTAATATTTTTAGAGTTATTATAAAATTTTTCATTTAACTCTCTAATCTTTATTTTTGCATTTTTAAGCATAAGGTCTAGTACTTCATACTCTATAAGCGACTCCTCGCTTGCACTATACTCCGATTCAAGAACAATCGATAAAGAGACACTTTGAGCTATTGTAAAAACCAACTCCTCTTCTAACTGATCACCATTTTTTTTCAATTTATCTTGAGATGTTTTTAACTCTTTTATCTGTTTAACATTGCCATCATAGCTGCTCTCTTTGTCTAACAGCTCCTCTTTTATCTTCTTAAGACGTTCTTGTTGCGCACTAATCTCTTTTTCTTGTAGTAAAATTGCTTGCGCAGTTTCATCCATTTTCTTGCTTATATCTTCTTGTGTTTTAACATAAGAGCCTATTTCGGAACTAGTTTTTTGTATCTTACTATCAACACTTGTTTTTGCATTTAAATACAAATATGCTAGAAAAAATATTATCAGTAAACGAATCATGCCTCTTCTTTATGACCAAGAACAATTAAAGATGCTAAAAGTATCGAAATAGTTATAGCAACCCCAAGAATAATTAAAAAATCATCTATTGGATTAAAGATAAGTACATTTATCCCAATGTTATTAAACTGTTCTGAAACCCAAGAAGATGATGAGAGATACATAAACACTCCAAAAGCAAGAAAGCTCGCAACTAGCGCATCAACTATGGCAAGTCTAAAAAGTACTGCGGAACGGAGCCATAAAGCTGCACCAAAAAGTCCCATAATAGTCATACGCTCATTATGTTTATACTGCCAAATTCTAAGTTCTTTAAATATTAGCAATACAGTAACAATAAGTACAACAATTGCAAAAAGTGCAACAACTTTTTTAAACAGAAGCAGAAGTTTATATACCGTATCATGATTATGAGAAAAGTCTTCCACCTTTGTTATTGAACCATTACCTAGCAAATCGCTTCTTAATTTTTGTATCTCTTGCGGAGTTGGATAGTAAGCAAGAGAGAGTTTATAAAATTTAGGTAAAGTAAGCTTTAGAAGCTCTACATTTGTGCTTTTCATATCACTTGTTAATCTTTTTATAACAGAATCAGGAGAAAGTTCTTCTGCCTTTGAGATTATTTTATTGATACCCTTAAATTCCTCACCGCTCAACTCTTTTTTACTAACCGCAATAACCGAGTAGTTGCTTGATAGATTTACTTTATAAGCATCAATTGAGCGCTCAACAATAAAAAAAACTTGTATTGAAAAAAGTATGCTAAGTAGTGCAACTACCAACGAGAGGTGATTCTTAACGGACTTCATGAATACTCCCATACTCTATGTGAAAATGCTTATAATCAACATTTAATGATTTTGGAATATGGTGAGTTACCACTATAACTGTTGTTTTAAGCTGATTATTTGCACCCTCCAATAAATTCCAAATAAGCTGTGAAGAGTACTCATCAAGATTGCCTGTCGGCTCATCCGCCAAAATCAAGATAGGATTATGAGCAAGTGCTCTTGCCATTGCAACCCTTTGCTGTTCTCCACCGCTAAGTTCAAATGGATATTTGCCTGTTTGATGGTTCAATCTAACATGCTTCAGTAGTTTCTCCACTTGATTTAGGGCTACACTTTTTACATACCCGTTTATAAGAAGAGGAAGCATAATATTTTTTTCAATACTCCACTCTTTAACTAGCTTGTAATCTTGAAAAACTATTCCCAGATGTCGTCTTAAAAAGTTCAACTTTGAACGAGAAACACCGTTTAGTTCAACGCCGCCAACCACAAGAGAGCCTTGTTTTGGGTCTAATGCTCCAAAAAGAGATTTTAAAAGCGTTGATTTTCCGCTACCACTAGCCCCTGTTATGAAGACAAAACTGCCAGAACTTATTGAAAAAGTCGCTTTGTTGATAATTGTCTCATTATTTGAATATGACAATGAGAGGTCTTTAGCTATTATTACATTATCCATGAAGCGCCTCGTTTAAAAATTTATGTGCAACAAGATTGCTTTTTGATTTTAGCGGTATATTTGGATAATAAAATGCTTTATTTTTTTTAACAATTAGATAAAGATGCTCCGGTTTATCAAAACTACCCATAGATAAACGAAGCATAACACCATCTTTTAACATGTAACTTCTTTCAAAATTTATAAATCCTCCGTCTAATTTTTTTATTTCTTTATTAAGTTTTAAAATTTCATCATCGGAGATTTTAACTTCAGAGAAATTAAAATCACCATCCAAGGAGAGTTTAGGTGACTCTTCATCATTTACCATTGTTACATCATAAATGTTTTTCTCCATCTTTCTCCATCTATCTTCATACTTGCTTGTTATAGCTATATTTTTATTTTTATTTATAAGAAGCGTTGTTTTATTAAATGCAATAAATGTTTCATAAGAGTAAGCATAATAGTTCTCACTATCTGTTCTTAGTTCTAATGTTCCACCGATGTTTAAGATTCGTCTAGCTTCTTCGATAAATGTAGTTGAAATAACTCTTCTATGAGGTTTTTTATCCCATGGAACAGGGAAATGTACATAAATTTTTTCAATTACATTTGATGGAACAAGCTCCATAAAAAGCCTTGCGTCATAGCTAAGTACAACTATATTATCAAGACTCTTGATTGTTATCTGCTTTAAAACCTGCTCGATTGAGGGTGTATGAATCTCTATTCCTATAAAAAGAGTATCCGGATTATTTATAGCTTGATGAAGCAAATGGCGACCTGAACCAAAACCTACTTCAATGCGAATATTTTTATTTTTTGGAAAATCTGTCGCAAAATAATTTATATCTTTTAGAGCTTTTACTTCTTGAAGATGCATGTTTTTTTGATTTTGCGGTACATTTGATGAAAGAATATCCATTTTTGAAAGTTTAGCGTATGTAAGAAGTGCCTTATGTACATTATATATTGAGGCAGGTCTTGTAAGCTTATCACTCTTTAGCAGCTTTTTTTTATCTTCATCAATAACTAGCAAAAAAAACTCATCTTCATCAACAATAACTGAAATCAGCTTCTCTTCTTCATGATTTGCATTATCCGCTATAAAATTAAAAGAGACCCCATCTTCTCGTGATGGAAACTCTATCTCTTTAAACTCTGATATGTGTAAATGTGGCATTAATTCTCGTTTAGTTAAAATCTTGCATTGGTATTATTACTTCTTCAGCCGGCTCAATAACACTTTTAGTGCTTTTTTGCTCAATTTTTTTCTCTACCTTAACAGGCTGAGTGTCAGCAGGTGCTTTCTTTTGCGTTTTATTGACTACATTACCTTCGACTTTAAATTTAATATCCATACTTGGTTCTGATTTAATGCCATTAGCATCAATTGCAAATATTTTATAGTAGTATGTTTTTCCGCCATCAATTTCAGAATCAAGAAATTCATTGCTCTTTATGTTTTCAAAATCTTCAATAGTACTCTCTAAAAAACTTTTGCTATATGTTTTTTCTATGGTGTAACTCTTAGCTCTTGTATCTGAACTTATCCAAGAAATCTTAACTTTTCCATTAACTAGTTTTGCTTCTACCAATGAAGGAGTAGCAGGTTTTATCAATGTTCTGCCAAGTGCAGTGTGGTTTGAAGCTATACTCTCTAACTTATCCGTATCAAATACACTTATTCTATAAAAATACTCTTTTCCGTCTTCTTTAATAACATCAACAAATGAGTTGTTTTTTGTATCAGCAATTGATTCATAAGTTCCGTTTATGCTAGTAGATCTATATACTCTATATGTTAAAAAATCTTTAGCATCGCTACTTTTCCAGTTAACCTGTATTTTTTTTGGCAATTCTGTTGAAGCTACTACTTGCGTTATTTCTGCAGGCAACTCTTTAGTTACAACCGTAACCTCTTGGCTAGGTTTTGAAACAATACCGTCATATGTCAATACACGAATACGATATATATATGTAAAATTATCTTTTAAGTTTTTATCAATAAATTCCGCATTTAGTCGTCCGTTTACCGTTGCGACATCATTCCAGATGTCATTTTGAAGAGTTCTTCTTTGAATAATATATGCTTTTACTTTTTCATTTGCATGAGGTCGCCATATTATTTTTGCACTTCTTGGCATACTTTGTCTACTATTAATCCATACTACCGACTCTAAAGGCGAAAGTGAAGTTATTGTAGTTGTTTGACTTTTTTGAGACTCTGCACTTGCACTATAAGTTTTAAAGTAATAACTGTATTTTGTACCCGGTTCTACATTTTTATCTAAATAGTGTGTAGAAAAACGACTATTTACAGTATCGTAATAGTCACTTTTAGCGTCTTTATTTTTAGTCTCGCCGTCAAGTACAACTTTATAAATATAAACACCTTCTACTCTCTGGTCATCAATAGCTTCCCATTCAAGAGCAATTGTATTTGTATCAATAATTGTCCCATTTTTAGTAAGTGAAACGATTGGTAAAGTGTTATCAATAACCGCTTCCTTTTTTGGTACCGGTACTTTCTCACTACAACCGCTAAGAATCAGTAGTGAAACTGTGCATAATGTAACTAGCGTCCATAATCTCATCTATTTGCTCCGTATTAAATTTTTTATTTATATAATCCATCATATCTGCATCAAGAGACGCAACAAATGAAAGCTCCTCTTTACTCTTTGGATGAATAAAGTATATCATGTATGCATGAAGCAAAATTCGTTCCGACTTCTCTTGTTTTGGGCTTTGTGCATAAATATGATCACCGACAATGTGACGATTCAAACTCTCTAAATGAACGCGAATTTGGTGCGTTCTTCCGGTAAATAGCTTACAAGCAACAAGTTGATTTTTTTCATCATTTGATAGGGCTAATGTTTTAAAGATTGTTTTAGCATATTTACCGTGTTCCAAACATGCCATTTTAAGTCTATTGTGTGCGCTTCTAGCTATTGAACACTCTACGGTAGTCAAATCATTTTTAAGCGGCGGATTAACGATTGCCAAATAGTATCTTCCCATACTTTTATCTTGAAGCTGGTTAGATAAAAATTCATGTGCTTCATTGTTTTTTGCAATAACCATAGCACCGCTTGTGCCTTTGTCCAGTCTGTGAACTATCCCGTGGCGTTCTTCTCCGCTTATCGTAGAGAGTCTAATGCCTTTATGCTTTAGCCAATCAACAAGAGTTGCCTCTTTTACGCTTGGAGCCGGATGAACAGTTAGTCCACTTGGCTTGTTTATTACTA
The DNA here is from genome assembly GCA_942493175.1 of Sulfurimonadaceae bacterium. Classification (GTDB taxonomy): domain Bacteria; phylum Campylobacterota; class Campylobacteria; order Campylobacterales; family Sulfurimonadaceae; genus Sulfurimonas. The sequence continues at coordinate 777,697 of OW818672.1, read as the reverse complement.
AAACATCATCATCTTCATAAAGCACTTCAACATTAAAATCGATATCTAACGCCGGTTCTATCTCTGCATCAGGAAACTTTACTTTAACTATCTGTCCCTCTTTTAATTTCACTCCGGAGCGAGAAACTACTTTTGAGTCCACATACACACACTCTTTTTTAATTAGCTGTGCAATTTGTGAACGGCTTTGCCCTATTTGCGATGTTAAAAATGTATCAAGACGCTCAGCGCTATCGCAAATATAACTTTGTGTTTCATTCATATTTATAACCTTTATGATACAATTTCTAAAATTTTATGGAGTTTCAAATTTGTGGAGAATTGATAAGCGTATTTTAGCACAATTTGATTTTTTTTCCATTATCCTAATCATTCCTCTTGTTCTTACTTCAAATTGGCTAATAGGCGAGGCGGTACCTGCTCTTGCCCAAAAACAAACAGCTTATGTCGGAGTTGCACTTTTAGCATTTTTAGCTATTTTTTTGCTTCCTATTCGCAGAATGAATTGGCTTATACCATTTATTTATTGGTTAAGCATAGCACTGCTAGTGGCAGTTGAGTTTTTTGGCCATGCAAGGCTTGGTGCGCAGAGATGGATAGATATTCCATTTATAAATGCAACCATTCAGCCGTCTGAGTTTGTAAAACCTGCTCTTATATTGATGCTTGCATACTTAATAAACAAAAGTCCTCCTCCGATGGATGGTTATAGAATAAAAGAGTTTTTAAAAATAAGCGTATATATCCTTTTGCCGTTTATTTTAATTGCCAAAGAACCGGATTTAGGCACTGCTTTAGTTCTTCTGCTATTGGGCTTTGGAGTACTGTTTTATATCGGTGTATATTGGAAAATATGGGCTTTTCTGGTCGGTTTTATCTTGCTATTTTCTCCACTTGCTTACAAATTTTTACTTCATGATTATCAAAAAACAAGAATTTTGGATTTTATTAGTGAAAAACCATCCTATCATGTTCAACAATCCATAATTGCAATTGGTTCAGGCGGATTAACCGGCAAATCAAAAGATGATGCAACACAAACACAAATGAGATTTCTACCTATTGCCACAAGCGATTTTATCTTTGCATTTATTGTTGAGAGAAGTGGGTTTTTAGGCGCTTTGGGAATTATTCTGATATATGTTATGCTCATCTTACATCTAATGAGCTTAAGCATCTTTAATAGTGATTATTTAATAAAAGTTGTAACAATTTCAATTGCATTTATGATTTTTATCTACATGGGGGTAAATATAGCCATGACCATAGGATATGCCCCTGTTGTAGGGGTTCCATTGCCAATGTTTAGCTATGGCGGAAGCAGTTTTATAAACTTTATGATTCTTTTTGCAATTATGCAAAATCTTATAACATTTAGATATAAAGATATGTATGACGGACGCGGAACAAAAAGTTTTTTATAGGATTAGTAGATATAGTTAAGTGGATTGTATTTAAAGAAGGTAGTGGCGCGGTGGACGGGACTCGAACCCGCGACCCCCTGCGTGACAGGCAGGTATTCTAACCAACTGAACTACCACCGCGCATTTTATTAAAAATTTATAACTTTTTTTGTATTAGACAAGGTAAATTTTAACGAAGCATAGTCAAACTATGACGAGTTGAAATTTAACGCAGTATAATCAAAAATGGTGGGCATTACAAGACTCGAACTTGTGACATCTACCTTGTAAGGGTAGCGCTCTACCAACTGAGCTAAACGCCCATTTTATGACTTTTTTACACCATCTTGATTGTGGCGACCCCTAAAGGATTTGAACCTCTGTCCCTACCATGAAGTGATAGTGTCCTTGGCCACTAGACGAAAGGGTCACTTTCATTAAACAAAAGGTTTAACATGAAACTCTGGTTTTTGATTTTAGATGTGCTAAGGTTTTGGCGAAGCGTACTAAAGTACGTGAGTCGAAAACTTCGTGCATATAAAACAAAAATGGTGGGCATTACAAGACTCGAACTTGTGACATCTACCTTGTAAGGGTAGCGCTCTACCAACTGAGCTAAACGCCCTAAAATGGCGCGGTGGACGGGACTCGAACCCGCGACCCCCTGCGTGACAGGCAGGTATTCTAACCAACTGAACTACCACCGCGCATATAAAAAACTGGTGTCCTGTGATGGATTCGAACCATCGGCCACCTCATTAAAAGTGAGATGCTCTACCAGCTGAGCTAACAAGACATTTTCTCTAAATGTTAAGAGGTCGAAATTATAGGCAAATAGGTTTTAATTGTCAAGACAAAAAGGGGGAAATTTAAAAAAACATCTCTTTATCTATTAATAGCAACATTTTAATTGCAAAAAGCACGCTTTGGTGCTGAATATAGTTTCTATCTCCGCTAAGATTTAAGCGGCTCTCTTTATGTTCATTTTTACTTCTAATCCCTACATATATAGTGCCTACAGGCTTATACTCAGTCCCTCCGCCCTCACCGGCAATTCCACTTATAGATATAGAATAATCAGCATTGCTGACATTTATAACTCCCTCACTCATCTCTAGCGCAACTTCACTACTTACTGCGCCATATTCTTGAAGCGTTTTGCCGCTAACCCCAAGCCAATTCTCTTTCATAATATTTGAGTAAGTGATAAGTGAGCCGTCTAATATTTTAGATGCATCATTATTTTTTGTAAAATAGTAGGTAAGAAGTCCTCCGGTGCAACTCTCGGCAAAAGCAAGTTTTTTGTTTTTTGAAGATAGTTTTTCTATGATATAGCTCATTATATTTGATGCTGTTATAAGTTTATTTGGCAACAGTTGCTTTGCAGAACCTATAAACTTCGATATATTGCCGTACTTTTTACTTCTAATATCAACGATAACCCACTCATCAATAAGAGTTACCACATCTATTTTAACATCATACATTTGTGCTATCGGGGTAAGCATAGCGATTGCACTCTCCCTATCTTCTTCAAACAGATGAATAGTTGCTTTAGAGTCTTCAAAGTTTAAGAGTATCTCCGGAAACTTCTGCATCTCATCCATATGAAGCACATTTGTTATTGAATCTTCATACTCCAACAAGTAGCTTCCATCTTCAAAAACAGAACTGTTTGAGGGGATTAACATATCTTCTTTTAATATTTGATTATCTCCCGTAACCGTACATATAAGTTTTCCTACGGTTGAGAAGTGCTGCTTTGTGGTAACAATTATATGTCTTTTTGCTAAATGAAGCTCTTTGTCAAGATATAAAAATAGCGAGTTATCACTCTCTTTAAAAAAAGTTATCGAGTGTATAAAATCAGTTTTTTGCTCTATTTTTCTTATAATATACTCTCGCAAAGGTAAGTTATATATAAATTTGTTTCCAATTAGGAGAAGATGTAGTTTCATATGGTAAACAGCCCCTTTGTCAAAAATATTTTTGCCTATTATAACACTGTTTTTACTTATTTAAAGTAGCTTTTAACCCTTAATGGATACAATGCAAAAATTTTATACACTCTGGAATAAATATGGATTATAAAGACACGCTGCTTTTACCTACTACAAAATTTGAGATGAGAGGCAATCTCGTAAACAATGAGCCGATTAGATATGCTTCTTGGGATAACAAAAAAGTATACGAGAAGATGAAAGCAAACCGCAAAGATGCACAAAGTTTCACTCTTCATGATGGACCGCCATACGCAAACGGCCACACGCACATCGGTCACGCTCTAAACAAAATTTTAAAAGATATTATTATAAAACATAACTATTTTAGCGGTAAATCTGTCCGTTTTACTCCAGGTTGGGACTGCCACGGTCTGCCGATTGAGCAGCAGGTTGAGAAAAAACTTGGCGGAAAGCAGAAAAAAGAGCTTCTTGAAACTGCAAAAATCAGAGAGCTTTGCCGCGCTCATGCAGCAGAATTTGTAGATATCCAAAGAGAAGAGTTTAAAAAACTAGGCGTCATTGCTGATTGGGAAAATCCTTATGTGACGATGGATTATAAGTTTGAAGCAAATATCTACCGCACACTTTGTAATGTCGCAAAAAAGGGTCTCTTAATCGAGAGAAGCAAACCTGTTTTTTGGTCATGGGCTGAGAGAACTGCGCTTGCAGAAGCTGAAGTTGAGTATGAGGATAAAGAAGATTACTCAATCTTTATCGCGTTTGAACTGAGCAGCGAGGCAAAAGAGAAGTTAAACATCGTAAACAAGGCTGCTCTGGTTATCTGGACAACAACTCCATGGACGATTCCAGCAAATACCGGTATATCTCTAAATCCAGAGGAGGAGTATGTTTTAACAACGACTGGCTACATAGTTGCCAAAAAACTTCTCGCTTCACTAAATGAGAGCAAAATTTTAAGCGGCGAAATTGCAAGAACTTTTAAGGCAAAAGAGTTTGAAAATCTTTTGGCTATAAACCCGCTAAACGGCAGAACTTCACGCATTGTTTTAGGCGAACATGTACTTGTTGAAAACGGAACGGGATGTGTTCATACTGCCCCAGGGCACGGCGAAGATGACTACCGCGTAGGTCTTGTATATGATTTGGAAGTGGTTATGCCTGTTGATGAAACCGGTTGTTATGATGAGAGCGTAGTTCGCGATGCTCTTATCCCTAACGGTGAAGATTTTGTCGGTCGCCACATCTTTAAATCCAACGAAGATTTGATTGCCCTTATGGGAGAGAGCGTTATACATGTTTCAAAATTTACTCACTCTTATCCTCACTGCTGGAGAAGCCACACGCCTCTGATTTTCAGAGCTACTAAACAGTGGTTTATAAGCGTTGATGAAAAACCAAAAGGGTGCGACGAAACACTGAGAGAGATTGCTCTAAATGAAGTCGAGAAAACACTCTTTTTCCCTGAAACTGGAAGAAACAGACTAAAATCAATGGTTGCAAACCGTCCTGATTGGTGTATCTCCCGTCAAAGAGATTGGGGTGTTCCGATAGCGTTTTTTAGAGTAAAAGCAAGCGGTGAAGTTCTGCTTGATGAGAAGGTTTTAAACTTTACCGCTATGATTTTTGAGGTGCACGGAAGCGATGCTTGGTACTCGATGCCGACAGAACAGCTCCTCTACCCAGGTGCTGGATATAAAGCAGATGAACTTGAAAAAGTAACAGACATACTAGATGTTTGGTTTGACAGCGGTTCAACATGGTATTCGGTTCTGAAATCTCGTAATTATGACGCAGGAGAGTATCAGGCTGACCTTTATGTTGAGGGAAGCGATCAGCACCGCGGATGGTTCCAGTCATCTATGTTTTTAAGTGCTGCTGTTGAGCATAAAGCGCCTTACAAAACAGTCCTTACTCACGGCTTCACGGTTGATGAGAAGGGCGAGAAGATGTCTAAATCTAAGGGCAATGTTGTTGCTCCTGAGTCTGTTTTAAAAGAGTACGGCAGTGAGATTCTTCGTCTTTGGGTTGCTTCAAGCGACTATCAAGGGGATCTTAAAATCTCTCAAAGTATCTTAAAACAGAGTGCCGAGAACTACCGAAAACTAAGAAATACTTTTAGAATTATGCTTGCAAATATCAACGACCTAAAATCACTCACGCCTTATAACGAAATGGGAGAGCTTGACACGTGGATTTTAAGCGAAGCAAAAACAGTATTTGACAATGTTCACAAATCGTTCAGCAACTACAACTTTGTTCACGGCATGAGTCTGTTAAACAATTTTATTGTAAATGAGCTGAGCGGAATCTACATCGACATCACAAAAGACAGCCTCTATTGTGACGCTATAAACGACCCGAGAAGAAACTCAAGCCAAAGCGCTATGGCTATTATGACTAAGTCGCTTCTGACTCTCATCGCACCTATTTTAACCTATACAGCTGATGAGATAACAGAGCATCTTCCTGCATTTTTAAAAGGCGATAAAATAGACATTTTTGACTTTGTTTATGAAAGTATGGACACTATCGACTCTACTTTTGACGCTGCCTATATGAACAGTGCAAGAGAGAAGTTTTTTGAGATAGTTGATGGGCTTAAAAAAGAGAAAATCATAAAAAACACTTTAGAGTTAGTGATAATCACAGAGTCTAAAAAAATATCTAAAATGGATAAAACTGCCGCTGAGGATTGGTTTGTAGTATCTGGCATCTCACACAGTGAAGTAACCGATGAACTTGGAAAATTTGAGGTTGATGGAAATATATTTGTAATCCAAAAAGCAACTGATGCAAAATGTCCAAGATGCTGGAAATACCAATCAGCGGATGAAGAATCTACATGTAAAAGATGTTCAAAGGTTTTAAATGCCTAATTTTGCCGAGCCTGTATCATTTGGGTTTATCGCAGCGAGCATTGCTGCAATATTTGTTCTTGTCGGCCTTGGCATACTTCTGGTTAAAAGGTTTAAATAACCATATATGAGTATATTTGCTCTTCAATCACCTGCGGGTGGTTTTTTAGATGAAGAATTAAAACGATTTAACAAAGAGTTTGACGACTGGTGCATCCAGTTTGACAACTTTGAAGATGCCAATATTATCGCACAAACTCTTGACAAAAAAAGAACCGCAGATGTTGTTGAGATCACACCGCTTAGTTATCCAAAGTACTTTTTTCACAATCTTCACGGGACTATCCATACAACGAGACAGATAGAAGATAAAATCATATGCATAGTAGAACCGCAAATGGGTTCAAACTTTCGCATAGCTGTATGCGACCTCAACACAAAAAGAGTAACAATCAAAAAAACCAGCTACAAAAACGTACTAAGCGTAGAGGGTGCTTTTGCAAATTTTGAGCTTTGACTTTGCAGCATTTTTAACTCCTTACTTAACACACTATTTCTATACAAAATTTTCATTATTAACACACATTTAAAGTATGAGTTATTTTTATTTTTTTAAGTTAGTATGTATATAATGTGCTTAATTAAATAGTTAGACACCATTTCAGCAGATTATTATTTTAAAGGATATTCATCATGTCGCGAATTGTTTCTCCACCAATTTCAGAGTTTGGCAATTTGAGACAAAAATTAGAGCCAGGTGAACTACAGGTATTTAATTTTTTTAATACATTTCTTCCTATTGATTGGGAAATATATGTACAACCACATTTAAATGGATTACGCCCAGATTTTGTTTTACTTCATCCCAGAGTAGGAATTGCAGTATTTGAAGTAAAAGACTGGAAATTAAATAAAATGAGCTATACAGTTCAAGAAAGAAATGGAAGATCTCCAATACTATTAGCTACAAAAGATGATATTCAATTCTCTATGCAAAAAAACAATCCAATTGAAAAAATGAATATATATAAAAAAGAACTGCATGAGCTATATTGTCCTAGATTAGAACAAAGAGCTGGATTTGCTGTAATAACAGCAGGAGTAATTTTTCCTTATGCTAAAGAAAATGAACTTAAACAGTTATTTGAAAAAAGTCTTTCTTATAGAAAAATGGATAATTATCCTGAATACTATCCTTTAACTGGAATAGAATCATTACAAGCCAACAATTTAGATAGTATTTTCCCTGCTAGCAAAAGACAATATTCAAAGTATATGAATGAAACATTAGCAAATGATTTAAGAAGCTGGCTTATTGAACCAAATTTTTCTTCTTCTCAACGAGAGCCAATAACATTAGATACTGAACAACAGACTTATGTTAAGTCAAGAACCAAATCTGGTTATCGTAGAATAAAAGGAGCTGCTGGCTCAGGTAAGTCACTTGTCTTAGCGGCAAGAGCTGCAGAACTCTTAGGACAAGGGAAGAGAGTGCTTGTTGTTACATTTAATATAACTTTATTGCATTATTTAATGGATATAGCAGTCCGTTGGCCTCAGTCTTCAGGCAAGACTAGAAAAGATATCACATGGTTGAATTTTCATTCTTGGTGTAAAAGAGTTTGTCAAGAGAATGATTGTATTGATGAGTACGACAAATTAGATTGGTCAAATAGCTTGAATGAAGTCTTAAGTTATACATTGCCTAACCTAGTTTTTTCAATACTTCAGGATATCGAATGTAGCACGGAAAAATATGATGCTATATTGGTCGATGAAGGACAAGACTTTTTACCAAACTGGTGGAATTGCTTAAGACAAGCATGTAAAGAAGATGGTGAGATGTTATTAGTTGCAGATGCAACACAAGATATATATGATACAGCACAATCTTGGACCGATGAAGCAATGTCAGGTGCTGGATTTACTGGTCCATGGGCAGAGCTAAAGATTAGTCACAGACTGCCTCCTAGCTTATTAACTCATGTAAGTAAGTTTGCAGACAACTTTCTTCCAAAAGGAAAAATTGATTTGCCTATTTCTTCGCAAGGTGAACTAGACTTATATCCTTGTACATTAAAATGGGTACAAACTAATATAAATAACTCTGCTAATGTAATAACAAGTGAAGTTTTAGCACTAGCAAGTAGTCCAAAAACTATCATTGCTATACCTGATATTACTTTGTTATGTGATAGTACAAAGAAAGGTTTGGAAGTAATTACTAAGCTTGGACAAAAAGGTATTAAATCTGTACATACATATGATACTAATCTTCAAGAATCACGTAGAAAAAAAATGGGTTTTTACATGGGTGATGCTCGTATTAAAGCTACCACACTACATAGCTTTAAAGGATGGGAATCTAAAGCTATAGTTATTTATATTGGTAGTGCCATTGATAAAAAATCACTGGCATTGATATATGCAGGTTTAACTAGATTAAAGAAGGATTCTGAAGGTAGTTATTTAACAGTTGTATCATGTTCAGAGGAACTAGCTGAATATGGAAAAAGTTGGCAATAAAATAGTAAAAAACTTGTTAGTGCTTAATTTACAAGAGTCTAACAAAAACGAGGAGCTAATAGTTTACCCTAGCGGAAAAACTATCGCTCACGACAAACGTTTTCTCGCTCCTAAGCTCCAAGCTTGGGAGTGTATATATGGATAGCTATACCATATGCATTCCCAATGAGAACATCGGGAACGAAAAAGATATTGAGAAAGGCTGAAAGAGCTAAGTTTTGACTCTTTTTTATCTTACAAACCCCCGCTAAAGAAAAAATAATCGCATTTTGCTATAATACACCCAATAATTTATAAAGATAGGAAAAGTAGTGATTACATTAAAAGAAGCACTGAAATTAAGCAAAGACGAACTGGCAAAATTTAAAGAAGAACTAAAAACAAATATAGAAGCAAATGCAGATATTAACGCTTACATCGATGTTCACAATGTCGGCGAAGGTGTGCCTATCGCTATAAAAGACAACATTCAAGTAAAGGATTGGTCTGTAACATCAGGCTCAAACATACTTCAAGGTTATATCGCTCCATACAATGCAACGGTAATAGAGAAGATGCTTGGTGCGGGACTAAGCCCATATGGGCGAACAAATATGGACGAGTTTGCTATGGGAAGTACGACTGAGTCAAGCTTTTACGGAAAAACTCTAAATCCACACAACAAAGATTGCGTTCCCGGTGGAAGCTCAGGCGGAAGTGCAGCGGCAGTTGCTGCAGGTCTAGCAATTGCGGCACTTGGGAGTGACACGGGCGGAAGTATCCGCCAGCCAGCTTCGTTTTGCGGAATTGTGGGAATGAAACCAACTTATGGACGTGTGAGCCGTTACGGTTTGGGAGCTTATGCTTCAAGCCTTGACCAGATAGGACCTATGACACAAAATGTGGAAGATGCGGCGATTTTGTATGACATCATCAGCGGACATGACGAAAAAGATTCTACGAGTGCAAACAAAAACGACAAAGTAAGCGACAAACTAAACGCTTCAAGAAAACTCAAAATTGCAGTTTTGCCAAAGCATATCCAAAACGCAAGTGATGATGTAAAAAAAGCTTATGAACTGGCAGTAGATGCGCTAAAGAGTGCAGGACATGAGATAGTAGAAGCTGAGTTAATGGACGCGAAATTTGACATCTCAGCTTACTACATCACGGCAACGGCAGAAGCTACGACAAATTTGGCAAGATATGACGGTATCCGCTATGGAAACAGAGTTGTCGGAAAAGACCTAAACGACACATTTATCCAGACTAGAAGCCAAGGTTTCGGCGATGAAGTAAAACGCCGTATCTTGCTTGGTAACTTTGTTCTCTCAAGCGGATACTATGAAGCTTACTACGTAAAAGCACAAAAAACAAGACACCTCATAAAAGACCAATACTCTAAAATATTTGAGAATGTAGACCTGATACTCTCGCCAGTTGCACCTACAACAGCAAACAAGTTTGGAGAGCTTTCAACTCCGATGGAGATGTACTTAAGCGACCTTTACACCATCAGCGTAAACCTTGCGGGGCTTCCTGCTATCTCGGTTCCTGTTTCAAAAAGTTCTGAGGGAATGCCCATAGGTCTTCAGCTAATCGCGAACGCTTATGAAGAACAGACACTATTTGATGGAGCGCTTAGTTTAGAGAGAGAGATAAACTACCAAAAATAGACGGATAATGTACAAAAAAATGAGATCACTCGGCTATCCCTTAGAAGATGAAAATTTAGGAAGCTTCACAAAGGGCGGATTAAAAGTTTTATATCATGTGCTATCGGAAAGATAAATCAAGATTAACGAGTAAGAAAGGCTATATATGACATCTGTTAACTCACCAAAAAAAACTTGTGTTATTTGCAAAAAATCTTATCTTCCAAAAGACATTGTTTCTGGCGAATTGATTAGAAAAGAGATAGCAGCGGAAATAATAAAGTCTTACCCAAGCTGGTCAACTGAAAACTTTGTTTGCAAGACCGATTTGGCTAAATTTAGAGAAAACTATCTTCATTTTCTACTTAAATCTGAAAGCGGTGAGCTATCTTCACTCGAACAGGATGTAGTTCACAGCCTTAAAGAACATGAGCTTCTCTCTTTTGATATTGAATCAAAATTTGAAGGTAAATGGACTTTTGGTGAACGGATGGCGGATAAAATTGCCTCATTTGGCGGCAGTTGGGCATTTCTCATCAGCTTTGCTATTTTTCTTTTAATTTGGATTGGACTAAATTCTTTTGTATTTTTATCACATCCTCTTGACCCATACCCTTTTATATTTCTAAATCTTATTCTCTCTTGTCTTGCAGCAATTCAAGCACCGATTATAATGATGAGTCAAAATCGTCAGGAAGCAAAAGATCGTATTCGATCACAGCATGATTATCAAATAAATCTCAAAGCTGAACTAGAAATCAGGCATCTACATGAAAAGGTAGATCACCTTCTTTCAAACCAGTGGAACCGCCTTGTACAAATACAAGAACTCCAGCTTGAGCTGCTTTCAGAGCTAAATGCCAAAAAGTAAGAGATTGAAATTGTTAAATTATTATTTTTAACTTTATAAAAGTTTATACAAGACCCCGCTTTACCTCTTTTTAACCACAAAAAAGCTATAATCCAAAGAATTTTATAGCAACATAAAAACTTTTAACCCCTAAAAGGATGACCATGAAAATTCGTAAACGCGCCCTGACATTTGAAGATGTACTGCTTGTACCGCAATATTCCGAGGTATTACCAAAAGAGGTTTCTCTTAACACAAAACTTACTCGTAACATTTCACTAAATATTCCTATGGTTTCAGCTGCAATGGATACAGTTACTGAATATCAAGCTGCAATCGCTATGGCTAGACTTGGCGGGGTTGGAATAATCCATAAAAACATGGATATTGAAACTCAATGCAAACAGGTTAAAAAAGTTAAAAAGTCCGAGAGCGGTGTAATTATTGACCCTATTTATGTTCATCCTGATGCTACACTTGCAGAAGCAAACGCACTTATGAATGAGTTTAAAATCTCTGGTGTTCCTGTTATTGACGCTCACAATAAGCTTTTAGGAATTCTTACAAACCGCGATATGAGATTTCAAAAAGATATGACAAAAAGAGCCGATGAAGTTATGACAAAAATGCCTCTAATCAGTGCAAAAAGTGGGATATCTTTAGATGATGCAGCTGATATTATGCATAAAAACAAGATAGAGAAACTGCCTATCATTGATGACGAGGGCTTTTTAAAAGGTCTTGTTACAATTAAGGATATCAAAAAACGCATAGAGTATCCAAACTCAAACAAGGATGCTTTTGGCAGACTTATCGTGGGGGCTGCTATAGGTGTTGGGCAGTTTGATCGTGCAAGAGCTTTAGTTGATGCAGGTGTTGATGTTTTGGTTTTAGACTCTGCTCACGGACACTCAAAAGGTATTTTGGATACTGTTAGAAAAATCAAAGAGACTATGGAAGTTGATGTAATCGCCGGAAATATTGCAACAGCCGAAGCAGTTGAAGCACTAATTCAAGCCGGAGCTGATGGCGTTAAGGTTGGAATAGGACCTGGTTCAATATGCACGACACGCATCGTTGCAGGTGTGGGTGTCCCTCAAATCTCCGCTATTGCAGAGTGCGCCGATGCTGCTAGAAAACATGGCGTTCCTGTTATAGCTGATGGCGGAATAAAATACTCAGGCGATATTGCAAAAGCTTTAGCGGTTGGAGCAAGCTGTATCATGGCCGGCTCACTTTTAGCGGGAACTGAAGAGTCTCCCGGAGAGACTATCATGTTTCAAGGCCGCCAATACAAATCATACCGCGGTATGGGCAGCATTGGGGCTATGCAAAAAGGTTCAAACGACAGATATTTCCAAGAGGGAACTGCCGCTGACAAGCTTGTTCCAGAGGGAATTGAGGGGCGTGTTCCGTTTCGTGGAAGTATCGCAGGAATAGTTCATCAGATGATGGGCGGACTTCGTGCATCTATGGGTTATTGCGGAAGCAAAGATATAGAAGAGTTTTGGGAAAAGGCAGAGTTTGTTGAGATAACAAGTGCAGGACTAAAAGAGAGCCATGTTCACGATGTTATCATTACTCAAGAAGCACCAAACTATCATATATAATTTTTTGCATATATAACTCTTTAGGTATGCAGATTCGCATACCTAAAACAACTACTCTCTAGTCGTCACGCCCGTTTTCATGTTTGTTTTTGTGCTTATTTTTGTGTTGACCCTTATGTTTTCCATTATCACTATGTTCACTGTAACCATCATCCTCTCGCACAATTACTTTTGCCCCTCCACTAACTCTTGTAGACTCTTTTTCACTTCCAACATCTGCTCCAATAGCACCGCCAATAACCGCACTACCGTCAACTTGACCTGCAAATATAACACTGCTTATCGCCAAAGCATCAACCAAAAAATTTAATTTATTGCACTAACCTCTACTTTAACTATAAAACAGTACTATAAAAATATGTTTAAACTTAGTTATTGGGACTTTTATGAAAAATGATGTTGTTTACGCCGGTTTTTGGATTCGCTTTGTCGCATCTATTTTGGACACTCTTTTTTTAGCTCTGCCGATTGGAATTTTTATCTATTTTTTAAGCGATGGAAACTGGTTTGATTTTTCACAATATCAACAAAACATCTCTTACGCTGTGAGTGGAAATGCACAAAAAGCTCTAGCCTCTCAGCCAAAAACTTCAACAGAATGGGAGCTTGTTTTTCAACTCTCTGTTTTGTTGACTACATTGCTTTTTTGGAAGAGATGGCGAGGAGCGACTCCCGGTAAAAAAATTGTACATGTAAAAGTAGTTGATGCAAAAACATTTCAAGATATAAACAACAAACAGGCGATTATCCGCTCAATCGGTTATATAGCTTCAACACTTACCTTTTTAGTAGGTTTCTTCATGGCTGCTTTTAGAGAGGACAAAAGAGGACTTCACGACCTAATAGCAGGAACAGCGGTGATTTACGATTTAGAGCAAAAGATATAGCTCTACACCCTCAAATCTACCTCTTGAAGAGTCCCTACTCTACCGTTTTCACTCAAATAAACAGAACTCTCACGCATTTTTGCAACTTGATTATTTTGAGCATCTTCCAAATCAAAAGCTGTTGATGCAGAGTTAAGATAGAGCGCGCCCACATTTTTCTCTTTTAGCGTATATAACTCCTCATTTCCGTTTTCATCTTTTGTCCAGATTAGCAATTTTTCAAAGATTGCGTCGTTTTCATCAATCCACATGTTCTTATCTTCATCATAAGCCATAAGCTCACTAAAGCCATTGCCCTCAGTAGGTCCAAAAAGCTCGCTTCCGTCGTTTACTTTACCGTCGCTGTTTTTATCAAGTGCTAAAAAACCGCTTCCGCTTCCAACAAACGAAAATTCATCATCTTTACCGTCGAGGTCAAGGTCAAATCTATGTTTTATGTTTCCCATGGTTACCGTATTTCCATCAAAATTGAGCACAAGCGGATCTATCAAAGCATCTCCCGCTTTAAAAGAGAGGCTCTCGTGCGTTGAAATGCTCTTGTTCATGCTAAAGGAGAGTTTAAAATCAATCTCTCTGCCATCTTTTGTACTTACACTTCCGCTTGCTGAAAATTTAAGCTGTTCGCTTTGCACTTCGCTTCGGCTATAACTGTACTCAATGCCCCACCCCACTCTTTGCGGTTGAGTATTTTGCGTAGAATCTTTTGAAGCCTCAATTTTTGCGGTATCGAGCGTCTTTGGAGAGTTAGCGTGATGATACATTGAGAGGTTTATTTTTTTGCCGATAAGTGCCTCAAGGGCTCGTATAATAGCCATAAGCTTTGGGTCTAGTTCAATATCTTCAAAGCCGCTCTTATCTGAAACAGCAGGCTTTGTGTTTTGCTCCATCTTCATAAAGTTTTTTGAAAGCTCTAGCCTATCGCCGCTTCTTAATCGCTCAGGTTCCGCTTCTTTATCCTTCCACATATGTAAACTTTCAATCTCCTCGCTCACATGACTTTTTTGATATGACGAGAAAAGTGAAACATTAGATTGTTCTATCTTCATATTTTTCTCCTTAATTATTGTGTTATAAATCGGTATATTTAAAATATTATTTAGCGACAATAATCCATCTTGGCTATTATTTACTTTTTGCCGTAAATATATTGAAATTTATAAAGATTATAATGTATAATAATACTAAAAAAGAGATTTGCACTAGGGAGCAGAAAATGAAAAAAACGGTTTTTATGGATAAATATCCGATTTATAGCTTAGAACTACAAAAAGGAGAGATGAAATTCTCAAATGCAAAAGAGGTAGTTGATTATTTTAAAGAGAAGATTCAAAAGCATCCGATTGCAAAACTTATAGCTCTCTTTGACCACTACTCACACACAAAAGAGTTGAATGGGCAAATTATGGATGGGCTAATAGATGCTCAAAACATAGTTTTTTGTTTTGGACAAGCAATTCCAAATACAAAGATGCTGGCTCTTAGACCAAGAAGTATCGGCATCTGCGAATTTGAAGATAAAATAGTTATAGATTTTTTAGAAGCTCCAAAAGAAGAGATTCATCAGTTAATGCAAGAGTGGACAAAAGAGTTAATCAAATAAATAGCACCCATTTAAAACTTACATTAATCCATTTTAGATAAAATAGCAACAATTATTTTTATTTTGGGGGAGTATCAGATGGATTTACAGACTAAAGCACTACATGCGGGTTATGAAAAGGGCGCGGAGGGGGCTATGGCAGTTCCTATTTATCAGACAACGGCTTATGAGTTTAGAGATGCGCAACACGCTGCAAATCTGTTTTCACTTAAAGAGTTAGGATATATCTATACTCGCCTAAACAATCCTACAACAGATGTTTTTGAGAAAAGATTTGCAGAGCTTGAGGGCGGAGAGGCTGCGCTTGCAACAT
Organism: Sulfurimonadaceae bacterium; assembly: GCA_942493175.1. GTDB lineage: Bacteria > Campylobacterota > Campylobacteria > Campylobacterales > Sulfurimonadaceae > Sulfurimonas. The sequence continues at coordinate 762,055 of OW818672.1, read as the reverse complement.
CAAGCGGGATGAGCGCTATATTTTTCGCTATTGCAAATGCTGCCGAAGCCGGAGATAACATTGTTTGCGCTAGACAACTCTATGGTGGGACACTTACTCAAACTGCTCACACGCTAAAAAGATTTGGAATTGAAGCTAGATTTTTTGATGTTCATGACACCGCGGCAATGGAGAAGCTAATAGACGACAAAACGAAAGTTATCTTTTTTGAGTCTTTAACAAATCCAAGCATCGATGTAGCAGACATTGAAGCAATTACTAAAATCGCAAACAAATATGGGATTTTAACAGTTGTTGATAACACTGTTGCAACTCCTGTTTTATGCCGTCCGTTTGAGCATGGGGCTGATATCACGGTTCATAGCGCTAGCAAATATACAACTGGTCAAGGTCTTGCAATCGGCGGTATTTTAGTAGAGAGAAAAGGTTTGGTTGAGAAATTAAAAGCAAATCCTCGCTACGCTCACTTTAATGAGCCTGACAACTCTTACCACGGTCTAGTTTATGTGGAAGTACCGCTTCCGCCATTTACACTTCGTGCTCGTCTTTCACTTCTTCGTGATTTGGGTGCGGTTGTATCTCCGTTTAACTCATGGCTGTTCATCCAAGGGATTGAAACGCTATCTCTTCGCATGAGAGAACACTCTAAAAATGCACTTGCATTAGCAGAGTTTTTAGAGTCGCATCCAAAGGTTAAAAAAGTAAATTATCCGGGATTAAAAAGCAACGCAAACTATAAAAATGCTCAAAAATATTTTGAGGGCGGCGCTTGCAGCGGACTTTTGAGTTTTGAGGTAGGCTCTCTTGAAGAGGCTGTGAAAATCGTCAATGCGACTAAACTCTACTCGTTGGTTGTAAATATCGGAGATTCAAAATCTATTATTACACACCCTGCTTCAACAACTCATCAACAGTTAAATGAAAAAGAGTTGGCAGCTTGCGGAGTTCCATCAGGGCTTATTAGAATCTCTTGCGGATTAGAGAGCATTACGGATTTAATAGCAGACATCAAACAGGCGCTAGAGGCATAATTTGTCACTAAACCTAAAAACGCACACTGAACATTTTACCAATCCGCTCTACCTCGAGAGTGGGCGTATTTTAGAGCCGTATGATATTACTTACGAAACTTATGGTGAATTAAACAGCGACAAAAGCAATGTAGTTGTGATTTGTCATGCGCTTACCGGCTCGCACCACTGTGCCGGAACATACGAGGGCGACAAAAAACCCGGTTGGTGGGATAATCTTGTTGGTTCCGGTAAAGCTGTTGATACGGACAAATATTTTGTAATCTGCACAAATGTAATCGGGAGCTGTTTTGGTTCAACGGGACCTATGAGCCCGCAACACCCGCATCACAATCCATACCGTTATAAATTTCCTGTTGTAACAATCAAAGATATGGTAAAAGCCCAAAGAATTCTTTTTGACAAGCTGGGTATTCACAGCGTACATGCGATTATAGGCGGTTCAATGGGCGGTATGCAAGCACTTCTGTTTGCAATCCACTATCCTAATTTTGCATCAAAAATCATATCTATGGCCACAACTTACGCAACTCAACCTTGGGCTATTGCATTTAACAAGGTAGCGCAAGAATCAATTCTAAAAGACCCTGAATTTAAAGGGGGATACTATGACAGCCAGACAATTAAAGAGAATGGATTATCCGGTATGGCAGTGGGGCGAATGGCAGGATATATAAGCTTTTTATCTTATGAATCAATGCAGAGTAAATTTGGCAGAGATTACAAAAGCACTGATGGACTTTATGAGCTTTTTGGTAAATTTCAAGTTGAAATGTTTTTAGAGTATAACGGTTATAACTTTACAAAAGTGTTTGACCCTCTCTCTTACCTCTACATAACCAAAGCTATAAATATTTATGACCTCTCTCGCGGATTTGACTCGCTAAACGAGGCTTTGCGAAAAGTTAGCAGTGAGTTGCACCTTATAAGTTTTAGCAACGACCAACTTTTTAAAAACTTTGAGATGAGAGAAATAAGCGACACACTTACTAAAATAGGAAAAGAGAATCATACCTATATAGATATTGAGAGCGACTACGGGCATGATGCCTTTTTAGTTGAAGTTGAAAAATTTGAAGAGTATGTAAAAGATATTTTGAGTTCCAAAAAGGAAAAATAGAGTTGAAAACACTTATGCTCCTCTTTTTCTTTATCTCTTTAGGCTTGGGAAACCATATTGATGATTTCGCCGCCAAAGCCGGCTATCTGCGCGACTATAACTATTCACTTCAACTTGCAAAAAAAGAGAATAAACTTCTCATGCTTGTCGTTGTTGCAGATTTTTGTCCTTGGTGCAAAAAACTTGAAAGAAAAACATTACTGAATGAAGATATAGCTCAAATAATAGAACAAAATTGCATTGCGGTCGTTGTTGATAAAAATTGGGATAAAGAGAGTTTTCCACAGGAATTTTCAAATTATTCTATTCCGGCGGTCTATTTCTTAGAACCTAATAATCAAAAAGACATCCATCATATTTTATCTTATATGACACACAAAGAATTTCTAGAAGAAACAAATAAAGCTATAAAACTTTTCAAAGAGACAAAAAAATGATAAGAAAAATAGCACTTGTACTATTTTTGTCAACTTTACTTTTTGCATCATCAAAATTCACACTAGACGGCGTTAAAAATATAAAGTTTACTCTTATAAACCGCACAACTTTTTTAAGTAGCGAAAATAAAAAAGAGTTGGAAAATTTTATACTCAATAAATTAAAAAAAGAAAAATTTACTCTCGGAGAGATTGACCCTATTAATTTTGTTGTAGAAATAAGAGCGATAGAAATGGGTGAAACACATGCTCTAAACATCTCTGTAACACTTGCCGAAGATGTTACTACAAACGATAGAATCGGCAATCCAAAGACTTTTGCTTTGACCTATATGGAAAGCATTTTCATAGAATCTGAATTTCCACTTGAAGAATCGCGTAATGCAATAGATTTTCTTATGTGTCAATTTTTAAAAGCATACAGAGAAGACAATGAATAATAAATTAAAAAATAGGGAAAAAAATGGCTAAAGAAAATAAAGGTTTTACTGAAGAAAGCGGAGCTTTTACTAAAGAAGCCGAAGGCTTTGAATCAAAATTAGAGAGTGCAAAAAAAGTTTTAGAAACACTTATGAACCCTGAAATAACGCTTCAAGATAGTTTAAGGGCGTATGAAAAAGGAATGAGTGAACTCTCACAAGCGCAAAAAATATTAGAAGATGCGCAGATAAAAATTACCGAGATAAAAGAGAAGTAATGAGAGCGGCCGTACTTCAACTAAGCGCTCAAGGCATGAGCTCTACTAAACTCTACAACTATATCCGAATTGCCAATAAACAGGGTGTTAAAGTTTTGCTTCTGGGCGAATATATACTAAACCCTTTCTTCAAAGAGCTTAAAACTCTTCCAATCAGTATGATAAAAGAACAAGCTCTGCACCAGATAAAAGTCCTCAAAGAGATGGCATTTACATATAAAATCACTATTATCGCACCTCTTATTATTGTAAAAAAAGAGAAGGTGTATAAAACTATTGCCAAATTTGCCCCTACTTCTTGCTCATACTATCAACAACAAATTCTTATAAACTACCCTCACTGGAATGAGGAGAAATTTTTTGCTAATGAAATAAAAGCTATCCAAACACCTCTTATGTTTAAAGTTGACGGATTTAAATTTGCCGTTATGAGCGGTTTTGAACTTCATTTTGACGAAATGTTTAAACACATCTCTTCTAAAAATATTGATTGTGTTTTAGTTCCGAGCGTATCTACATTTGACTCATATGAGAGATGGAAAGCACTTATACTCTCTCGCGCATTTACTCACAACTGCTATATTTTAAGAGCAAATAGAATCGGCGAGTATGCAGATAAAAACAATAGTTGGAACTTTTACGGAGATTCACTTTTAGCTTCGCCAAACGGAGAACTTCTTGAGCATTTGGGAAACAAAGAGGAGCTGATGATTGTAGATATGAACCACTCAGATGCAGTTCAATCTAGAAAAACTTGGGGATTTAAAGAGACGCTTAACAAAAGAGGCTCATTATGATGAAATATTTTCATCGTCAAGTTCAGCTTTGGGGCGAAGAGACTCAAACTCTTCTTCAAAATAAAAAGATAGCGATAGTCGGTGCCGGCGGTCTTGGGAGTTCATTGGCTTTTGCTTTGGGTGCCAGCGGAATCGGCGAGATTCACATAATTGATTTTGATGAAGTATCTACACACAATATTCATCGCCAAATTGCCTTTAAAATCGGCGATGAAGGGAAAAACAAAGCTGCCATAAACGCAATACTTATCGAGCAGAGATGCCCTTTTGTAAAAGCCGTTGCCCATGAGTGCAACTTTGATGAGTGGTGTAAAAAAAATATAGCCGTTGATTTGATTATCGATGCAACCGACAATCTTCCTACCCGCGGTGAAATTGACAGCTATGCAAAAAGCAAAAATTTGCCTTGGATTTATGGAAGTGTTGAGGCATTTCACGGGCAGGTCTGTTTTTTTCATGACTCATCATTTAGAGATGCTTTTAAAATAATATCAAAAACTCCGGCAGGAATTGCAGCTCCCATAGTTATGCATATTGCCTCACTTCAAGCAAATCTTGCGCTCAGACATCTAGCAGGACTAAGTGTAAAAAAAGACTGGCTCTACTACCTGTTTTTTGACAGTGACGGAGAGCTAATAACTCAAAAATTTGCTCTTCCAAAAGCCTAAAAGGTTTACTTTGAAATTTTTATCTATCCTTTTTTTTCTTGTTTTTAATCTTTTAGGCGCAGAGGTTATTTCCGCATCAAAAAAACCAAAAAGCGACCTTGAGGCAATATCAAAACATGCCATAGTATTTGGCACCGGCAATGCTAGCGATGTTTATGTTTTTGTAGATCCTTTATGCAAATATTCTCGTGAGCTTATTAAAAAAATAGACGACAATAAGATGCTGCAACTCTCAAACAGATACTACATTTTTTTATACAGACTGCCTCGTCTAGACTCTGAAAAAACTATGCAGTACATTTTGGAATCAACCGACCCAAAAGCAACTCTTATTGAGATAATGATTGATGAGGAGATAGTGGAACTTAAAAATTTTGAAGCCAAAGAGAGCACTATAAAAGCGCTTAGAGAGATTTCAGATGTTGCTTCAACTCTTGATATGACACAACGCCCCTATATGATCTCTTTTGACAAAGACTCTAAATACTGCAGAGTTTCAGAAGGAACTGCTTCATGCTTGGAAGAGCTTGAGTAGGTTATTAACCTGCTCTTTATAGATTTTAGCTATAATCGCGTCAACGAAAAAAAGCAGGAAAACGATGAATTTTGAACCATATCCATTTGAAAAACTAAATAATTTACTAGAAAATATTACGCCAAATAAAAACTATGAACCATCTGCTCTGACTATCGGCGAACCGCAGTTTGAGACTCCTGATTTTATACAAAAAGCACTCTGCCAAAACTCTTCGCAGTTAAGAAAATACCCTAAGACGGCGGGTGAAGATAACCTAAGAGTAGCTCAGAGAAAATTTGTAAAAACAAGATTTGGGGTTGAGCTTTGTGATGAGCAGATTATTCCTACTTTTGGAACAAGAGAGGTTCTGTTTAACTTTCCGCAATTTTTTCTTTTTGACAAAAAAGAGCCTACCATTGCTTTTACAAACCCTTTTTACCAAATTTATGAGGGAGCGGCTATCGCTTCAAGAGCAAAAACCATCTATCTAAATTTGACCAAAGAGAACAACTTTAAACCAGAGATTGATGAAGAAAAATTATCTGCATGTAATCTTGTTATTTTAAACTTTCCAAACAACCCGACTACTTCTACTCTAAGTCTAGAGGAGCTCGGAGAGTGGGTAAAACTTGCTCTAAAATATAACTTTGTGCTCTTAAATGATGAGTGTTACAGCGAGATTTATACAAACAAGCCTATTCCATCGCTTCTTGAGGCTTCGCTACATGTAGGAAACAGTTCGTTTAAAAATGTGCTTGTTATCAACTCTATCTCAAAACGCTCATCTGCTCCGGGGCTTCGTTCAGGATTTATTGCAGGTGATGAAAGTATCTTAAAAGAGTATATAAACTACAGAACTTACATCGGTTGTGCATCCCCTCTTCCCCTTCAAAGTGCAGCTGCTGTTGCTTGGAGCGATGAGGAGCATGTTGAAATTGCAAGAGCGATTTACAAGAAAAATTTTGAAGCGGCGAAAGAGATTTTGGGCATAGAAATTCCAGATGCAACATTTTATATCTGGCTAAAAGTGCCTGACGCTCTGGAGTTTACCAAAAAACTTTACCGCGACTACAATGTAAAAGTTTTACCGGGTGAATATCTGGCAAGAGCGGATGAAAATGGCTTTAATCCGGGAAAAGATTTTATCAGAATTGCTCTGGTGGAAGATACACAAAAAACAAAAAGCGCACTAGAGAGAATTAAGGAGTGTTTATCATGAGTAAAGTAGAAAATCTAAAAGCAGAAGTTTTAAAAGCACAGCAAAGTTCAGACATAGCATCTTTGTATGTTCTTGAACAAAAAGCGCATGACACTTTTGACGAGGAGACGCTTAGCGGTTTTTATGCAAATATTCTTGATTTGGCACTAGAGAGGTTAACCGACACACTAGAAGCTCATAGAATTATGGATATAAATGAGGTTCAAGATTTTGCAACGCTTAGAGCGTTGTATGAGTACGCGATAGAGCATTACAGTGCAGGTCAGATAACAGATGCAAGCGCTCTGTTTGAAGTGCTTAGCGGTCTTAGCAATGATGAGAAATTTTCAAAAGCATTAAAAATACACACTGTTGCCTCCAAAGAAAAGCTTACTTTAGATGATTTTTTAGAAAAAATTGCTGATATAGATGCAACACAAAATGCCGGTACTTTTTATATAAGTTGTTTCAATAAAGAGGCACAAAAATTGCTGGGTATTTCCCAAACAGACGGGAGTAGCGAATGAAAATTCATTTTATTGGAATCGGTGGAATCGGCATATCCGGTTTAGCACAATATATGCATTACAGAGGTCATGAAGTAAGCGGTTCTGATATTTCTGACACCATTATTACTCAAAAACTTCGTAAACTGGGTATAGCCGTTACTGTTCCTCATAATGCATCTGCAATTACCGATCAAGATTTAGTTGTTCACTCTGCAATTATTCGTCCTGACAATCCTGAAGTTGTCGAAGCAAAAGCAAGAGGAATTGAAGTTCTTGCCCGTCGTGAAGCTCTGCTGCAAATATTAAACACCTCAAAAGTTTACGCTGTTGCCGGTGCTCACGGAAAAAGCACAACCACTGCAATACTAACGGCTATAATGGAAGGCTCAGCAATTATCGGCGCAGAGTCAAAGGCATTTGGCTCAAATGTAAGATACTCTCAAGAGAGCGATGTTATGATTTTTGAGGCTGATGAGAGCGACGGAAGTTTTATAAACTCAAATCCTCACTGTGCAATTGTTATAAATGCAGAGCCAGAGCATATGGAGTATTACGATTACAATTATGAGCTTTTTTATGACTCATATAAAACTTTTATCTCCTCTGCTCCTTGTCGTGTTTTAAATGCGGAAGATAAATTTTTAAGTACATTAATCGGCGATATAGACGCTATTTGGCTCTATCCAAGCCGTGACATCACAAATATAGAGTATATTCTTATAAACGATGAGCCGCATACAAGATTTACCTTTAAAAATTTTGGCAGTTTTGATGTTTGGGGATTTGGCAAGCATATCGCCCTTGATGCGGCTTTGGCTATTTTGGCGGCAAATGAGTCTATGGACATTGAAGAGATAAGAAAAAATATACTTACATTCAAAGGTATCAAAAAACGATTTGATATTGTCGGAACCCAAGAAGATACCGTAATCATTGATGATTATGGGCATCATCCGACAGAGATAAAAGCGACATTTGAATCAGTCAGAGAGTATGCGCTTCTTAAAGGTTTTGACAAAATTACAGCTATCTGGCAACCGCACAAATATTCTCGCACGATAGATAATCTCGAAGAGTTCATAAACTGTTTTGAGGGTGCGCAGGAGCTTATAATCCTTCCGGTATGGGCAGCAGGCGAAGCAAGCAGAGATATTGACTTCAAAGAGAAGTTTAAAAGATACAATCTGACAATGGCGGACAAAATCACAAGAGCAAACAATACCATCACAATTATTAAAGACAAAGAGGCTCTTAAAACATTGGATAAAGGTCTTATTATCGGTTTTGGTGCCGGAGATTTAACTTATCAGATAAGAGGAACTGCATAGTGGCATACATAGCTGGAATCATAGTTACAGGGCTCTTTTTTTTAGCTCTGCACTACTTTACTGAACTTACTCATAAACAAAAAGCATTAGTTACTGCGGTGGTTTTATCTATAGTTTTGTCTGCAATTGCATTCAATAGTTACAGCAATGCACAAAGCCAAAAGATGCTGGATGTTGTTAATAGGTTTAATCAGCAAAGCACTATTAAGTGTAACGGCATTGATGTAAACAGCACAAATTTTACTCTAAGCATAGGAACATACACTTTTATAGGTAAAGTGAATACGCCAAACTTCGGTCAGATGATTAGTGCATCTAAATGCGAGTAACTAACGGTTCAAAGATTGATACACTTATCAATCAGCTCGATTTAAGCGACCATATCAACCTGTTTAAACAATTTTTTTCTCGTGAGAGTGCTCTTTATATAGAGGGCGACCAAGAGCTTCACTACCGCTACATCAAAGTGCTTGATGCGATAGAGTTTAAAGCCCCTCCAAAAGTTGCAGACTTTACAAATATAAAACTTCATCTTCAAAAACACGGCGTACTGCAATTTGAGCAGATTTTTGAAATCGTAAAAGTCGTTCGCTATTTCCGCTACTTTAAAAATATGGAGCTAAAGGGAATCATCGGCGAATGGATGGATAAGTTTGTCATAGAGCCAAAATTTTTTGAAGTTGAGAAGTACTTCACACACGATGGCAAATTTGAAGAGAACCTCGATGAGATACTCTTTGCTTTAGGTTCTCGCATTAAAGAGCAGAAAGCTAATATTAACAGCTCTCTAAAAAGACTTACAACAAGTCAAAAACTTTCATCCTATCTTATCGATACTCAAGTTCATCTCATAAACGATGAGGAGTGCCTTTTGGTTCGCGGCGGTTTTAACCATGTACTTCGAGGTGCAATAGTCGGCAGAAGCAGCAGCGGCGGTTTTTATGTTTCGCCGGATAGCATACTAAAATCAAAAGAGCAGATTCGCTACATTGTCCAAGAGAGAGAAGCTATCTTTTACAACTACGCAAAAGAGTTCTCATCCAAACTTGCCGAACTTCTGCCCTTTATCTCATTTTGCGACAAAGAGTTTACAAAGTTTGACAACTATCAGGCTAGAGTTTTGTTTGCAAAAAGTAAAAACCTCCAGCTCGTAAAATCAAAAAAAGATTCAAAAATCATCTTAGATAGTTTCATTCACCCTGCACTTCATCACGCAAAACCGATACATGTTGATTTTTCTAAAAATATTTTGATGATTACGGGCGTAAATGCCGGCGGAAAAACCATGCTCTTAAAGTCAATTTTAAGTGCCGCTTTTATGGCAAAATATATAATCCCAATGAAGTTAAATGAGCACAAATCTCACATTGGAAGCTTTAAAAATATTTTAGCAATTATAGATGACCCTCAAAATGTTAAAAACGATATCTCAACTTTTGCGGGGCGTATGCAGGAGTTTTCAAAGATTTTTGAACATAGAGATGCACTTGTCGGAGTTGATGAGATAGAGCTCGGAACTGACAGCGACGAAGCAGCCGCACTATTTAAAGTTATACTTGATGAGTTGATTTTAAGAGGACAAAAGATAGTCGTAACGACCCACCATAAACGACTTGCCGCACTTATGGCTGACCGTGATGATGTTGAGCTTATGGCGGCGATTTACGATGAGCAAAACAGAGTTCCTACTTATGAGTTTATGCAGGGAATCATAGGAAAGAGTTACGCATTTGAGACCGCCAGCAGATATGGAATCTCAAACAAAATTGTAAATGAAGCAAAAGCAGTTTACGGCGATAACAGCGAAAAACTAAATCTTCTAATCGAGAGGGGTTCACAGCTAGAGAGAGAGTTGAAACAAAAACACCAAAAAATTGATGAAAAGTTAGAAGAGCTAAGAGCAAAAGAGAGAGATTTAAAAGAAGAGAAACAAAAACTCTACGAAGAGTTGGAAAAAGAAAAAAATACTCTTAAAGAGAGTTATGAGAGTGCAATAAATGAAGCAAAACAGGCGGCTCGTGCCGGAGATATGAAAGCAATTCACAGAGCAATGAACGAAGCAAACAAAAAGCTGCCTGTTGAAAAGAAAGAGCAGGTAAAAATAGATGTAGCTTTTAAAGTCGGCGATAATGTAAAGTACCATAGCAAAAAAGGTGTTATTGTTGCCATGAAAGATAAAAGTGAGGCAATTGTTGAAGTTGAGGGGATGCGTGTTAGAGCTAAAACATCTCATCTCAAACATACCCAACTAATACAGCAAAAACCTCGTACCGATGTAAATTTAAATGTAGATAAAAGAGCCGGATTAAAGTGTGATTTGCACGGTATGAGAGCCGAAGAGGCAACCGAAGTGCTGGATAAATTTATCTCCGACGCACTCATAAACGGCTGGGATGAAGTGATAGTCTATCACGGTATCGGAACCGGAAAACTCTCTTATGCAGTTAAAGAGTTTCTAAAATCTCATCCAAAAGTAAAAAAATTTGAAGATGCACCGCAGCATATGGGCGGTTTTGGTGCCAAGCTTGTTACGCTTTAAACCTTTTTATTAACTAAATATAAATTTATTATTATTTCTGTTTATATTTCGATAACTTGATTGCTGTATTATTTCAAATATACAATATGTAAGGAAAAAAATGGCCATTTTTAAACAATTACTAAAATATTATCTATATATGATATTTATATTTTTTATAGGCAGATTATCTCTGTTTATACTGTATTTCGACAACTTCAAAGATAGCGGTGTAAATTATTGGTTAACTTTTGTCCACGGTCTGAGAATGGACACCATAACCGCCTCAGTGTTTTTGCTTATTCCTATGATGCTTCTGACGCTTAGTCCCCAGAGATTAAAACATTTTGTAAATAAATTTCTAAAGTACTACTTTTTGGTAGTTTTATCAATTATTATCTATATAGAAAATGCAACTTTTCCATTCATTGCCCAGTATGATGTACGACCAAACTACCTTTTTGTAGAGTATCTTGTTTATCCAAAAGAAGTGTTTGCTATGATATTTGCCGACTATAAACCTGAACTTTTCATTGCTTTTTCTATGATAACTGCTTTCATATATCTCTATCTGAAATATGCCAAAGACAGCGTTGTAAATCTGTTTGATACAAGCTATAAAAAGCGATTAATTCTATTTTTACCTCTATTTTTACTGCTCTTTATGGGTGCGCGTTCATCATTTGGACACAGACCTGCAAATACATCAGATGCAATGTACACAACAAACAGAATGGTTAATGAAATAACAAAAAACTCTATATTTAGTATTGTTTATGCTGTATATATCAACAACAGACACGGAAGCGGAGAGATTCAAAAACGATACGGAAAAATGGATATCAAAGAGGCTCTATCTAGGGTTCAAAATAAACTAGATATTCAAAGCATGGATGCTGCCTCCCCATTCTCAAGGATTGAAGAGAGCCATTTTAAAACTACAAAGCCAAAAAATCTGGTTATCTTTGTTCAAGAGAGTTTGGGCTACCAGTTTGTTGAAGCAACTGGCGGAGAAAAAGGAATTACACCAAATTTAAATAGATTAAGCAAAGAGGGAATTTTATTTAAAGATTTATACTCAAACGGAACAAGAAGCATTAGAGGTTTAGCAGGAGTTTCTGCCGGAAATCTTGCGGTTCCGGGTGAAGGAGTATTAAAGAGAACTAAATCCCAAAGTGACTTTTTTACTATTGCAACAGCGCTAAAACCATTTGACTATCACACAACTTTTATGTATGGCGGTGAGAGCAGATTTGACAATATGCGAAGTTGGTATGTTGGAAATGGGTTTGATGAGATTATTGACCAGCCATGCTTTGAGAATCCTAGTTTTGTTGCTCCTTGGGGAGTGTGTGACGGAGATTTGGCTGAGAGAGCAAACGAAGAGTTTAAGAAGATGCATGCCAAAAATCAGAAATTTGCCACCGTTATGTTTTCACAGTCAAACCACTCTCCATTTGAGTACCCATACGAAAAAATTGAGTTAATAGATGGAGTTCCTACAAACAGTGTAAAAAATGCTGTTAAGTACGCAGATTATGCTGTCGGGCGTCTGTTTGAACTTGCAAAAAAAGAGGAGTACTACAAAGATACTATTTTTGTAGTAGTTGCGGATCATAATGTTAGAGTTTATGGCGGGGATATGGTTCCTGTTGATATGTTTCATATTCCTGCCATAATATTGGGAGGCGGTATTAAACCTATGACTTATGACAAAATCGCAACACAACCGGATGTTCTGGCAACAGCGTTAGATTTAATTGGGCTTGATCTGAAATATCCTATTATGGGACACTCTATTTTTAGTGATAAAAAACAAAATATATCACTGATGGAATTTCATGGAGCCTACGCATTGCGGGTGGATAATAAAGTTTCAATTATTGCTCCAAACAAGGAAGCAGTTACATTTTTGTATAAAGAGCCGACTTCATATTTGGATAAAAACGCTCATCTAACTCCTACCGAACATGACACGGAGCTGGAAAAAGATGCACTGGCGTTTGTCTTAGCCTTAGACCATCTGTACGATAAAAAATTATATAGATAAAATGACAAAATTATTTAAAAATATGACACAAATTAAACTTATAGCATTTACGGCGCTATTTTTTGTGCTCTTTGATAATGTCGTATTTTTTCAAAATGTGGCAGAAATCTATCCGCTTAACAGATTTGAAAATATCGCTTTTGTATTGTCTCTTGCTGTTATATTATTTGCTTTTACTGTTTTGCTATTTACACTGCTAAGTTCAAAATACACAACTAAATTTCTTCTAATAACAACTGTTATGATTTCATCATTAACAAGCTATTTTATGAGCACCTATCAAGTCGTAATTGATGACTCTATGATAAGAAATGCTATGCAGACGGATATGCATGAGTCAATGGATTTATTTACTATAAAGCAGCTTGTATATATTTTGCTACTGGGTATTTTACCGGCATTTCTAATCTATAAAACCAAGATTGAGTACGGCACTCTGAAATCGGAGATGATACTAAAGGCAAAAGTAATTCTGATGTCTGTGTTACTTATTATTATAGTTCTTTTTTCTTTCAATAAATTTTACACATCGTTTTTTAGGGAACATAAACCTCTAAGATACTACACAAACCCTACTTATTGGATTTACAGTATTGGTAACTATGCTGGCAAAACACTAAATTCAGGACCTGTTTGCTTAGATAAGATGGGAGAAGATTGTAAAATTGTTGAAGAAGAAAATGAACCAAAAGAGTTGATTATTCTTGTAGTCGGAGAGGCAGCAAGAGCTGATAGATTTTCTTTAAACGGATACGAAAAAGAGACTAATCCGCTGCTTGAAAAAGAAGACATTATTAACTTTTCAAATATGTATTCATGTGGAACTTCAACAGCCGACTCCGTGCCTTGCATGTTCTCTCTTTTTGGCAGAGCTGATTACAGTTATAAAAAAGGTATCAAAACTGAAAATATTTTAGATGTACTGATGCACAATGACCATCTTGAAATATTATGGAGAGATAACAATTCTGACTCCAAAGGTGTAGCACTTAGAGTTCCTTATGAGGATTATAAATCACCCGCAAACAATACCATTTGTGATGAGGAGTGCCGCGATGAAGGTATGCTGGTTGGGCTTGACAAATACATAGAAACCCATAAAAACAAAGATATTTTAATTGTTCTTCACCAGATGGGAAATCATGGACCGGCTTACTACAAAAGATATCCAAAAGAGTTTGAAAAGTTTACTCCTACATGTAAAACAAATCAGCTTGAAAAATGTACACAAGAGGAGATTGGAAACAGTTATGACAATGCCATCCTTTATACAGACTATTTTTTATCAAAAGTTATAAATTTTTTAAAGCCGTATTCAAAAAGTCATGAAACGGCAATGATTTATATGAGCGACCATGGGGAGAGCTTAGGTGAAAATGGCTTATATCTTCACGGTATGCCTTATTTTATGGCACCTGAGATGCAAACACATATCGGCGCGATGATGTGGTTTGGAGATGAGATGAAAAAAGATATAAATACAACCAAGTTAAGGTCTTATTCTGATAAAAAGTTTTCGCATGACAATCTTTTTAATACCATCATCGGGTTGTTTGAAGTAGAGACAAAAATATATGATAAAAATATGGACATATTAAAAGATGCAACAATCGAGGAGTAAAGAGCTATTAATTACACTGTTGTTGTTGGTTAGTGTAGTTTTATTATTTGCTTTTACAAGTCTTGATATTTTTATACAAGAATTTTTTTATAATGCAGAGACTAAGGAATGGTTTTTAGATAAAAACGAACCTATGCTAAAGTTTATCTTTTACGACGGAATTAAAAAATTGCTTATTCTGTTTGCTCTTACTATTCTTTTGATTTTGATTTTTTTTAGAAAAAATAAAATAGTAATGGAGTATAAAAAAGGCTTAATAATTGTTATATTATCTTCTATTATTGTGCCTTTAGCTGTTGGCGAGTTAAAAGCTATCACAAATATGCCTTGCCCAAAAAACACACAACATTTTAACGGTAAATATCCGGATGTAAATGTATTTGAGTGTTATCCACAAGAGTTTAAGGAGCAAAATCCTAACTGCAGTATAAAGTGTTGGCCGGCAGGACATGCAAGCGGAGGTTTTGCGTTACTTTCACTATTTTTTTTATTTAAAAGTCAAAGAAATCAAAAAAGAGCTGTTATAATTGCTTTGAGTGTCGGATTTAGCATGGGCATATACAAAATGTTAATTGGTGATCACTTTTTCAGCCATACAATTATTACAATGCTTATAGCTTGGCTAATAATTTTAGTCATCGACAGCTTAATTACAATACAACAAAGGAGATATATTGCGCAATCAGCCAAAGTATAATTTTTTTAAAAACACAGGTTATGCACTAAGCGGATTAAAGGATTTAATCCAAACGGAGACATCATTTAAAATCGAACTTATTTTAACTATGATTTTATTGCCGGTTATTATATTTATTGACACTACTTTAGTCAACAAAGCTCTAATGTTTATATCTCTTATGGGAATGTTGATGGCAGAGGCTACAAACAGTGCGATTGAGCGAGTCGTTGACTTGGTTACGCTGGATCATCACCATATGGCTGGACGAGCAAAAGATGTCGGAAGTACAATAGTCTTTTTAAGTATTTTTATATTTGTTGTAACTTGGACAATCGTATTAGTCGATATTTGCCGATAAGTTTCAAATGAAAAACAAAAAAGTAGCAATCATCGGCGGCGGAGCAAGCGGGCTTTTGTGCGCAATTTTTTGTGCAAAAAAAAATGTACACCCCAAGAGTACTTCCTCGTTCCTCACAGCGCATGTAGATATTTTTGAGCAGAACTCCAAATGTGCTAGAAAAATTTTAGTATCCGGAAACGGACGCTGCAATATCACAAACAGAGATTTAAGCCGTGATGACTACTTCTCTCAAAATCCATCTTTCGTAGAGTTTGCACTTAAAGAGTTCGGCTTTAGCGAGTTTGAAAAATTTTGCGAGAGCATTGGACTTTTGCTTGACATAAAAGATGACGGACGAGCCTATCCACTCAGCAATGAAGCAAAAAGCGTGGCATCTCTGTTAACTGCATATGCTAAAAGTATTGGCGTAAATTTTCATACCGATACAAAAATAACCGACATAAAAAAACTTCTAAACGAGTACGACTCTGTCGTTGTTGCAACAGGCTCAGAGGCGGCAACACATCTTGGCGGAAATAGAGACGGCTTAGAGTTTGCAAAAAAGTTTGGGCACAACATTATCCAGACATATCCCTCTCTGGTTCAGCTTCATCTAAATTCCAAAATTGCAAAAAAGATGAGCGGAGCTAAGATAGATGGCGAAGTGACACTGCTGATAAACAACAAAAAAGAGCTGACTTCTAGCGGAGATATACTTTTTACAGATTATGGAGTTTCAGGTTTTGCAATATTGGACATCTCTCAAAAAGCAAGTATGTCACTGATGGACTCCTCAAATGTAACTATCTCTATAAACCTGCTTCCAAAATTTGATATGCAAAAACTCTCAAACCACATAAACAAGGTGGCTGCCTTGACAAAACAGATAACAATTTTAGATATATTAATCGGTCTGCTTCCGCTTAAAATTGCTCAAGGCGTTTTGGAAGAGTTAAAAATTTTAGCTTCAATTCATGGCGATGAAATAGATATAAAACTTATCAAAAAAATAACAAATCAGATACTAAACTGGCGTTTTGAAGTAAATGACACTCACGGTTTTCGCCACGCAGAGGTAAGCGGCGGCGGAGTTGATACAATAGAGATAAACCCAAAAACGATGGAATCTCTAAAGCAAAAAAACCTCTACTTCTGCGGAGAAGTTTTGGATGTAGTAGGTCGCCGCGGCGGATACAACTTCGCATTTGCATGGGCAAGCGGATACTTGGCGGCTAGGGATATAACTAAATTTTGATTACTTTTTAGCTCCAAAATAGTCTAAAGCTATCCGTTTTGCCTCTGCTCCGTTTGCTCCATCGCCTTTTATATTGAAGGCAAAGACTTTTGTATTTTGCCCATTTTCTACAAAACCGACAAACCATCCTACTCCGTTGCAGCTTCCTGTTTTTGCGGCAACTCTGTAACCATCTTTTTTTTCTAAAGTCATAATATCTTTTACACTGTTAATGCTACGCTGCGAAAATGGCAAATCATTGCGAACAAACTTTGAGAGAAAATCTATCTGTTCGTTTGGCGAGATAGCAAGGCTTCCGCTCCCGAGCCAAAAGTCGGTGAGAGTGCGAGATACATCCATATTGCCATATTTTGCCGCCTTTACATACTCCGCCATCCTTTGAGAGCCTATGCGCCTTGCCATCTCCTGATAGAACCAAACGGAAGACACCGCGATGGCTGAGCGCATGGAGTGGTCACGGTTCCACGCCTCATACTCACGCACAACCCCATCCCACTTTATGCTTTCGTTCTCATCCTCTAGTGCTTTTACCTCAAGAGATATTAAGCTGTTTAAGATTTTAAATGTGGAACACGGCGAGTATCTCTCATTTTCACGCTCTCCGAAAACAACTCTTTTTGAGCTGTTTAAATCAAGTATAATCGCACTTCCGTCATACTTCCCAAAATTTGGCTCGGCTGCAAAAAGAGCTATTTGGATGATAGAAAATAGTAAAAGTTTTAGCATAATTGTTATATCGTTTTTTTTATTTGATTTTGAAATATTTATCCCCACGGATGTGGGAATTTGAAAAAAGTTTGCCTAAATAAACTCTAACTTTCGCACTTATCGTTGCATGTATTCATCTTTAGCAAATCATAAAGCGGACATGTGCCAAAAAAAGCCGTTGCAATAGGAATAATACCTATAATACCCAGCCAACTCCCCGTCATCATGCCAAGAACAATAAAAATCACACCAACTACAATTCTAGCTACTTTGTCTACTTTACCTATGTTTTTTGTCATCTAAATTTCCTGATATAAATTTTGTACTTATAAACGCCTACCTTGAATAATACGAACTAAAATCACAATGACTGCTAAAACTAAAAGAATATGAATAAATCCACCCATCGTATAAGAAGTAACTAACCCCAGAAGCCAAAGAACAACCAGCACGACAGCAATAATTTCTATCATAACGCCCCTGCCTCCTAAATATTTAAGTATAAGTTTTAACAACATATCTTCAAACACTATACATCTAAGCATCTTAATCGAATATAAAAAAATCTTAAAATATTTTTAACAATTTTTAGATAAACTATTGCACCAACCATAACTAAAGGATTTTACATGTCAATACCGTTAATTATCTTAATTGTTCTAGCTCTTATTTTAGTCTTAATGTACAACTCGCTTATTGCCAAAAAAAATCAGGTTGAAAACATCTTTGCAAGCGTTGATACGGTTCTTAAAAAAAGATACGACCTCATCCCAAACCTTGTTGCCTCTGTTAGCAAATACATGGAGCATGAAAAGTCTCTTTTAGAGGAAGTTACAAAACTTCGTGCGGAGGCAACCAAGCCGGATATAAGTGATGCTCACAAAATAGCCCTTGATGCAAAAATCAGTTCTGCTCTTGGCTCTATCATGGTGGCGGTTGAGAATTACCCTGAGCTTAAGGCAAATGAAAATGTTATGCACCTCCAACACACTTTGCATGAGGTAGAAGAGCAGATATCTGCGGCAAGACGTGCCTATAACCAAAGCGTGACTGACTACAACAATGCCATAGAGATGCTTCCTACAAGCTTCATGGCTTCTTTGATGAACTACAGAAGAAAACAAGTGTTTGAGATAGTTGAAAATGAGCGCAAAAATATAGATGTCAAAGAGCTTTTTAACTAAAGGCTACAAAAATGAAAAGCGTAAGTGAGCTTACCGACTTTTACTATAAAAATCTATTTCCTACTTTAGAAAAACTAGAAAGCAATAGAAAAAGCCTCAGGCATAAGATCATCTCTATCGCTATTATTTGTACGATTATTTTTGCCACTGTCACTTATAAAGTAGGCAACTTTTACGAATTTATACTCTTTGCCTACATTGCTTTTGGTGCTATAATATATAAGTTTATGGTAAAAGATTACACTCATGAATTTAAAATTGGCGTAATAAAACCTCTTGTTCATGCAATTGACAGTTCTCTGCTTTACTCTTCTGCAACTCATATCTCAGAGTATCTTTTTGAACACTCAAAGCTCTTCGATGAAGCGGATAAACTAAGCGGAAACGATTATGTGAAAGGTCAAATTGACGGCATAAACATTCAATTTTCAGACTTAAATGCCCAAAAGAAAAATCAAAACTCAAAAGGTAAAGATACATGGAGCACCATATTTCAAGGGCTTTTTATAGTTGCCGACTTCAACAAGCATTTTATGGGTGAAACGATAATTTTGCCCGATACAGCTCAAAGCACATTCGGAAACATAATCGGACATTGGCTCCAATCAAACAATGCTTCCAGAGATGAGTTGGTTAAAATGGATGACCCAGAATTTGAAAAAGAGTTTGTAGTCTACTCCACAAACCAGATAGAAGCTAGATATATTTTATCCCACTCGCTTATGAAAAAGCTGCTTGCTTTTAAGCACAAGTCAAAACATCCTGTATATATCTCATTTATCGGTACTCATATCTATATGGCTATCAGTTATGACAAAGATTTGTTTGAGCCGTCTATATTTCATTCACTATTAGATTATAAAGTGGCAATGGAATATATAAAAATATTGCATTTAGCCATCGGCGTTGTAGAAGAACTGAAATTAAATCAAAAATTATGGAGCAAAAAATGAGCGAGAAAAATATACTGCTGCTTAGCATCAAGGATTTTTTGACTCCTAAAATGTTGAAATACTCTGTGTTGCCTTTAGTAATCAGCCTAGTAGTTATGTACATTCTCTTTTTTATCATAGCAGGAATAGGGATTGAGCAACTTGGTACTTTAAATATACAAAGCACTCAAACCACCATAGAAAATGGTATCCCCCACACTGAGAGCATAGATGCAAAACTTGAGGGCTCTAGCATTATTCAATTTTTAATGAGTTATGCCATAACTTCTTGGCTGGCAACTTTTCTCATTTATGCAATAGGCGGTTTTTTAACTATCTATATCTCTATTTTTTTAGCTGTTATTATCATAGGTTTTTTAACCCCGTTTATCCTAAGAGAGCTTCAAGCCAGACACTATACGGATGTTGAGATGATTGGACACTCAAACATACTATACTCCATTTTTTTGGCTCTAAAATGGGCGACAACTATGATTTTACTTTTTATTTTGCTAATACCGTTTTATTTTATTCCGCTTATAAATATAGTGGCTCTTAACATACCGCTCTACTACTTTTTTCACAAAATGCTGACATTTGATGTCTCTTCAAATATATCTTCAAAAGAGGAAGATAAACAGATAAGTTTTTTTAGTGCAAACAGACTGAGAGTGAAAACTTTAGCTCTTTACCTTATATCGCTTGTACCGTTTGCAATATTTTTTAGTGCTGTTTTTTATGTAATTTACTTGGGACACACATATTTTACAGAGGTTAAGAAGATAAGAAGGGTTTAAAAATACGGAGATTATCTCCGTATACTGCTTGTTATAGTTTTGAGATATACTCAGAAAGAGTTTTGATATCATCGTCGCTTAATTTAGATACTTGACCTGCCATTACGCTTTTCATAGTAGCGCCATATGTTCCGGCTTTATACCCATGCAACGCACCTGCAATTTTTTTTGCATCCCAGCCTTTAATGATTTGTGATTTTCCAAGAGCTGCTTTAGAAGCATCTGCTCCATGACATCCTGCACAGACTTGATAAAGTGCTGCGCCGCTGATTTGTGCTAAAGCAACCTGCTTCACATCTTCCACTTTTGCAACAACTTCTTTTTGTATCTCTTGTGTTTTATCAACTACTTTATCTTTTATATTTTCTGTCTTCTCAACTACCTCATCTTTTATATTTTCTGTCTTCTCAACCACTTCCTCTTTTATATTTTCCGTCTTCTTAACAATTTCTTGTTTTACATCTTCTGATTGCTGTTTCGTATCACTACTACAACCTACTAAAAACAGCGCTAACGCTACCGAGATTAAAATTTTCATAATCTTCTCCTTTTTTATTTTTAACATTATACTCTTATCCAAGAGTTTCTTTACTCTTTTTAAAATCTATAAAGAAAGGTTAAAAAATAGTTTCGTCCCTCTCTAAGCACTCCGCCGTCATGACCATAATAATAACTTGGTTGACGAACTTCCTCATCAAAAATATTTTTAATACTAAACCTTAAAGTGCTTGCTGATGAGAACCTGTATGTAACAGTCTCATCAAAGATATGATGGGATTGCACAACTGGCTCATCGGGCCAAGTCAATTGTGTTGCGGTAGTATCAGAATTGTAGTGCCAAGTTGTACCAAAAGAGAGTTTGCTTGTTGGCGTGTATATATACATTGCTTTAAGCATTACCTTTGAAATATCAGGCATACTTTGATCAAATGCCGGCTCTCCATCCTCTTGTGGAACTGTATATGTCGTATCCAAATATGTTGCATTAAAATATATGTTATGAGTCATCTTTGTACGGAAGAAATACTCAAACTCTATACCTTTGCTTATCCTGTCATCAAAGTTTTGATATCCAGGATTTGTATCTGGTTGCTCTTCAAGATCAATAACATTATGAAGTTGTGAATAAAACAGATTTAAAGAGAACTTATTATAAAAGTTTGGAGAGTATATGGCTGAGAGTTCATATGTATCAGTCTCTTCAGGCAAGATATTTTCATCTCCGGCACGAAAGTTTATATGACCATTTTGATATGCTTCTATCAATGTCGGTGCACGAAATGCCGAACCGTACAGCAATTTAAAAATAACTTCATCACTGGCTCTATAAACTAGAGCTGCTTTTTTACTGATTTTTGTGCCAAAATCAGAGTAGTGATCGGCTCTTAACCCAAGCACAACATCTATCTCATCATTTATTGAGATTAAATCTTGCATATATCCATATAAAATATCACGACTCAGACTATTTTTTAAAAGCGTTGTAGTTGGATTAGCCCAAAATGCTGATTCTCTATCTGGTCTGTATCTAAAGTCACTTAAGTTTGGATGAGCCAAAATCGCATCCCAATTTTCTATAATGGTATTTTCAACACTGCTGTAAAATTCATCTTTTATCACTTCGGCTCTACGAGCACCGACTCCAAATAATAGTTCATTTGACTTAATCTCTGGAAGTGTTAAAATAACCTCAGCTTCAATATTTTGCTCTTGAGAGTTTTCCATATAGTAAAACCCATCCTGCATATCTATATCAACAACGGCAAATCTACTAGCTGTGTCAGCAACACTGTATATATTTGCCTCAACATCCAACTCCCTGTGCGAGAAGTTTGCTTTTGTTTCTAGTTTAAAATCATTAAACAAGGTCTTATACGACAGCTCTGTAAAAAAGTAAGAGTTTAAATGCTCTTTTTCTTTATTTCCGATTGGGTCAAGGTCCTCTTCAAATCCGTAAAAATTTCCATAACTATTCTGTTTATATCTTGTCAAAAACTCAAAACCGCCATTTATAGCTTTAAAACCTACTGTAAAATCACGCATAGCCTCATCTGTTTCTGTTCCATATGTTGAAAAACCGTCTGGTAATTTTATATGTTTATCATTTTGTTTATAGTAACCGTCTGCAAAGATTTTCCAATCTCCTGTTTGCGTGTAGACATTACTACCAATTGTACGGTCATTATAACTTCCTGTTCCAAGAAAAATCTGATTTTCTAATTTTGCTTTGCCAAGCTTTGTTATAACATTTACGGTAGCATAAAATGCGCCGGCTCCATACAGAGTTGAGCTTGGTCCACGCAAGACTTCTATTTTCTCAACAAGTTGCATCGGAAAATCCATATAGAAGCTGCTGCTACCTTGAACTTCATTATTTACAGCAACACCGTCTATAAGTATTTTTATTTTATCAGAAAGATAAGCGTTTGGATTTTTCAACCCTCTTACTGTAGTTATGTTGTAACCCATTGGGCTAAGCTGCATCTGTACGCCCGGAAGCATTCCTAATGCTTCACCAACATTTTGAATACCGCCATCTATAAATGTTTGTGCATCTATTACGGTTACTACAGAGGGCAAGTAATCTACATTAATAGATTTTTTAGTTGCTATCTCACTAACATCATCCAACATAGATTCAAAGTCATCGACAGAATTTACTTCACTTGCATCTAATGAACAAAGCATAAATAATGAGAGTACATTTGATAAAATAATCTTTTTAATCATTGATAATTTCCTATATAACAAAAAGTTATTATATCGAATAATGTCAGAAAAAGTTGTTTTTATGCTCTTTTTATGATTGAATTAGATATGATTTAACATCTTTAAACATAGGCGAGTAGGGTTTTGAATAAAAAAATTTGTTTACTATTGACACTTTCTCTCTTTTTTAATGTTTCCAATCTGCCTGCATCAACATATGACGACGACACCTTAGAAATTTTCTCAAAAATATTGCCGCGATTTGTTTTAATGAGTTCTCAAAAAGATAAACTCAAAGACGAAATCAGCATATGTGTTTTACACAACACCATAGATGAAAATTTAGCGATATCGCTAACAAACAAAGTTGCCAAAAACTACCCTGATGGAATTAAAAACTATAAAATTAAGCTCATCAGTAGTAGTTACTCAAACATTAACTTCTGTTTAAATACTCAGCTTTTATTTATGTTTAACAGTGATGAAAATAACATAAGAAAAAGCATAGAATTTTCTAACAATAACAGTATGTTAACTATGTCATATGACTCTAAGCTTCTCAAAGACGGAGTAGGAATATCTCTTTTTTTAGGAAGAAAAATTATCCCTTACATAAATGTAAAAGCTGTGCACAACAATGGAATTGAACTTAATAATGCATTGTTGAGAATTTCAAAAATATACTCAGAGGATGAGAACTAATGCGTAATATCAGTATTCAATTAAAAATTATAATCGGTGTAGTACTTTTCACTATATTTATAGTTACATTAGAGAGATACCTATTGTCTGAAAATATTGTAAAACAGTTTATTGAATCAAAAAAATCTAAAAATGAGCTGTTAGTTAACACTATAGCACCCGTTATCGGTCTTAACATATCGCTTGGGCTACACGATGCAAATAAAGATTATCTGAATCAAATAGTAGAACAAAACAGCGACTTGGCATATATAGAACTTACTGATTTAAACGGAAAAACAATTTACAGTTACTTAAATAAATCTAATAATTCATACAAAATAGATGATGAAAAAATTAATTTTTCAAATAAAATGATAATTGATAACATTACTGGGGACGCTCTAGCTACGATTAGTTTACATTTTTTAAATACAGAGTATCAGGTTATATTGGATAACAACAGAGAAACGACATTTAAAATTTTTGCCCTAACACTCATCCTGTTGGTTTTGTTTATATTACTAATTAAAAGAGAGTTTAGACATTTAAACTCTTTGAGTCAAAATGTTTTACTCTATGATCCAAAAATAAATAATTTAAATCTGGAAATATCAGATAGAAAAGATGAAGTTGGCATTATTCACAATGCTATTTTATCAATGGTTAAAAAAATCAAAGAACACTCTAGGGTTTTAGATGAGGTAAATATTTTTCTAGAAGAGAAAGTTAAACAAAGAACGCTAGAGCTTGAGTACACTAATAATGAGTTTAAATATATGCTTGACCATACCATGGAGGGAATTGCTATATTTGAAAATGGCAAATGTATTAACCTAAACAAAGCTGCAATAAATATATTTGGATATTCTAATGACAAAGAACTTTTAGGAAAAAGTCCGCTTATTTTCATAGCACCGCAATCCCATGAGGCAACCATTGAGAAGATAAAAGAAAAAAATTCAGAACCATATGAATCCATCGGCGTTAAACAAGACGGCACAAAGTTTCCTATTTTACTAAAAGACACAACATTTCAAAATAATAATATACAGTATAGAATCACCTCTATACTTGATTTAACAAAAATAAAAGATAATGAAAAGCTCTTAGAATTGGCAAAACTTAAAGCTGAAGAGTCTACAAAAGCAAAATCAGACTTCCTCGCCAATATGTCTCATGAGATAAGAACACCCATGAATGGTATTGTCGGAATGACCCACTTAGTTAAACAGACAAAACTAGACGCTAAACAGATGAGCTATCTAACAAAAATTGAAACGGCATCAAATAATCTTTTAAATATTATTAATGATATTTTAGATTTCAGTAAAGCTGAGGCTGGAAAATTAAATATAGAACATATAGACTTTGATATGAATGATGTGATTTCTAATGTAAAAAATTTAGTAGAGTATAAAGCAAAAGAAAAAAATTTAAATTTTAATATTTTTTACTCCGATAAAAATTCTATGTTTTACGGCGACCAGTTAAGAATTTCTCAAATACTGATAAATCTTATGAGCAATGCTATAAAATTTACAGAAATCGGCTCTGTTGAGCTTTATATTGACTCTTTAGCTGATAATACGACAAGATTTATTGTAAAAGACACAGGAATTGGACTAACACCAGAACAACAATCAAAACTGTTTAAATCATTTTCTCAAGCAGATGACAGCATAACAAGAAAGTATGGCGGTACTGGACTTGGACTGAGCATATCTAAGCAGTTGGTTGAGCTTATGGATGGCAAAATTTGGGTAGAGAGCGAGATAGACAAAGGAAGCAAATTTATATTTGAATTAAAACTATCAAAAGGCAATATTAAAAAGTTAAAACAATCTTCTATAAAAAATTTAGAGAAACTAAAAAATGATATTAATGCTACAAAACACTCAAACATACTTTTAGTTGAAGATAATAAAACAAATCAGGCTGTTATTATAGGGCTTTTAGAAGATCTAAATATTGATATTGATATAGCAAACAATGGCCAAGAGGCGATTGAACTCTATCAAATAAACTCAAACAAATATAAGCTTATTTTTATGGATATTCAAATGCCGATAATTGACGGCATTAGTGCTACTAAAATTATAAGAGAGATTGACAAAAAGATTCCGATAGTAGCATTAACAGCAAATGTAATGAAAGAAGATATAGAAAATATTAAACTTGCAGGGATGAATGAATATTTAAGTAAGCCGATTGAAGTAGAAAAATTATATAAAACTCTTTTAAAATATCTCTCACAAAACTAACTTAAATTTTAATCTTTCTCTTTATCTTCATCTTTTAAAACCATAGCTCTATATGCTTCATCCTTAGGAACCAATCCTGCCTCATACAAAAACTGAGACGGTACGAAATTAATCTTTTTTATTTTGTCATACTTTGCATAACTCAGATAAAGTATATCTTTTGCTCTTGTTACGGCAACATAAAAAAGTCTTCTCTCCTCATCCAAAGAGCCGCCGCGCTGCATCAGTTTTCTGTTTGGAAATCGTCCGTCCATCAAGTCAACTATGTAAACCTCTTTGTACTCCAAACCCTTTGAAGCGTGGACACTTAAAAGGTTTACACCCTCACCCTGCGTCAAGTCCGATGAGCCTAAAATCATAGCATTTAAAAATCTCTCATGTTCGCTGTATGGCTTTGAGAGCTCCTCTAGCAAAATCATCTTTCTTTCTATTTTAGAGAGAGAATCGGCTTTTTGCTTCTCGTCAATAGTGCCATCTTTTAGTGTAGCTCTTTTGCTGGATAAAACCTCAGATACATATTTATAAATATCGGAAGAAGCTATTTTTCCCACTATTGTCCGAGGCTGTTTAACACCCTTTAAATCACGAAATAGAAGATAAAAATCATGTAAAAATGCAGCACTCTCTTTTGTAAGTTTTGGATGTTTTAAAATAGGATTTTTCATAAACTTATCTTCAAATCCGCATTTTGCAAACTTTCCTACGCTTCCAAGCTCTAAAAAATCATCAAACAGTCCAAGTTGATGATTTAGCTTTCGCTTCTCAAAAGGATTTTTTATGGACTCATCAGGTGCGTAAAGCCCGTAAAATATGCTTCCATGACCCAATGTTTTAAGTCCGATGTAGAGCTCTTTTGCCATAGCGCTTCCTATGCCCTTTGCAAACTCAAAAAGGTGTATAAACGACATCATGTCCGACTCGTTTACAAGAAGAGTGTAGAAGTCAAGCACTGCTTTGACTTCGCGTGAGTCAAAAAAACTAGTTCCCCCTTTTCTCTTGCATGTAATTCCAAGTTCTCTTAGTCCCACCTCGATGCCATCGGCAGAGGAGTTGTTTCTAAAGATTACGGCTATTTCATCTTTTGGCGTTTGAGAGTCGCGTATTTGCGCCGCCATTGCATGATATTGGTCAAAAAGTTCATCGTAAGACAACAGTTTTGGAGGTTGCGAATCATGTCCTCTTGTGACTTCAAGTTTTTTTGGATAAATCCTCTCGTTGTGTTCTATAACCTTTGAGGCAAGAGAGAGTATAGGAACGGTTGAGCGGTAATTCTTTGTTAGAGTATGAACTTTTGCATCTGGAAATTTTTTAGAAAATGTACCGATTATAGAGATATCTGCACCGTTAAAAGCATAAATGCTCTGATCATAATCCCCGACGCAAAAGAGTGACGGCGGATTCATGGCATCAATGAGTGTGCCTTGAAGTGCATTCGTATCCTGATACTCATCAACAAGAACCTCTTTGTAACCAAGCTCTTTAGTTTTGCACATTGCTCTAAAATGAATAAGCAAATCATTAAAATTTACAAAGCCATACTCTTTTTTTAGGCTCTCAAACTCATCGACAATGTCTGCATAAATCATCGCAAACAGCTCATGTTCGGGATATTTGCCTTTTACCCACTCTTCAAAATTATTTACAAGTTCCGTGTTTTGGTAAAATGAATAAACATCATAGAGATAGTTTCCGCCATATGGAGTAATTTCAGCTCCGATATGACCGAATGTGCGTTTTTCATAAACGCTTCTAAATAGAGTTTTTAGCTCTCGTTGTTGTTTTAGGACGACTTTTTTATCATGTTTTTTTAGCCATCTGTAACTTACCGCATGGAAAGTTCCCGCATCAATGCAAGATGCCACATCTTTACCAAAAAAGTCGGCAACTCTTTGAATCATCTCTGCGGCTGCTTTGTTTGTAAAAGTAAGAAGTAAAATCTCTTGGGGTTTAACACCCTTGCTTAAAAGATAAGCAATGCGTCCTACAATCGTGGAAGTTTTGCCTGTTCCTGCTGAAGCTATGATAAGATTTTGATCATTGGAAGATGTGGCTGCTGAGTATTGTTCTTCATTTAAACGCGAAAGTGGCAAAAAAACTCCTATAAACTAAGAGCGTGATTATACTACTATAAGCTTATTTAATCGACTTCTAACAACCTATTAGTTTTACTAATACATAAGTGTGTTTGAAATGTCTTTAAATTAAACCAAAAATAAATTTTTTATGATAAAATGTGATAATCACAATATTAGGAATTTTAATGAAAGCAGATAGCAGATTACTTGAAATTATTTCTCATGAAACAATAGATACTATTAATAAAATGGATATTGTTACCCCGACTATATACGCGTCTATATTTTCTAAATTTGCCACCCTACATGATACTGACATTAGTGAAGAAGAGAGTATTACCAACAACTTATTGAATGACAAAATTGCTCTTTTTACAGATATGCAAAATCAAACATCTAAAAATGCGAAAAGATTAAGTGATAACACGGACAAAGCCATATTCGCGATTAAAGGCAAAGATGAAACTACTCTTACGGAAGTTCTAGAAGAGACACAAGAACTAAGAGAAGAGATAAATAAGCTAAAAGAGATAATGTATAAAGATGAGCTTACTAATGTTTATAACAGAAAGTGGCTGCATGACACCATGCTTGATGAATCAGCGCAAAGCTTTAAAAATTCAGGCACACTTGCCATTATTGATTTAAACTTCTTTAAAATAGTAAATGATACATATGGGCATACAGCTGGAGACAAAGTTCTAGTTTTTATTGCCAACTTGCTTAGAAGAGTAGAAAGAAATGTTCTAAGGTACGGAGGGGATGAATTTATTGTTATATTTTCCAATGGAACTACTGAAAAAAATGCTCTGTTAAAACTCAATTCTGCAAGAGAAGATTTATTAACTAAACACTTAAAAATTAAAGACATTTCTTTCAAAGTAAGTTTTTCAGTTGGTGTGCAAGAGTTTAAAAAAGGCGATAGTTTAAGTGATATAATTGAAAAAGCTGATATAAATATGTATAATGATAAAGCAGAAATCAAAAAAAGAATTACAAATATCAAATAACTGTTAATTTTATCTAGCAAGAGCACTTAAAAAAAGTGCTCACATATTACATAAAATGCGCCAAGAGCTTATTTGTTGGAATCTTCGTTAAATCTGAATGAAGATTTATTTTCAAACTTTTTTTGTTACCATTTACAAGCAACTCTACAATTTGGTTATTTATTGCCTTTGGTGCCGCTAGAGCCCAAAATTCATGAGTATGTTTTTCTAGAGCATCAGAAATCTGCTCTCCAATTTCTTTGATTCTGCGACGCTCCCACTCTAAAACAAGATTATGATCTTCGCCGGCACCGCTACCGCCAGCGCTCTTAAAGTGACCTTGTTGATCAGATACCTTCTCGCTCAATCTTTTATGTGTTTCTGCACTGTCAACGCTCTCAAGAAGCTCCAAAGACTCTCTGCCAAGAGGATCTTTTTTTGTTTCAAATAATTTAAAATGCTGTAAATCTGTAATAACGATAAGTTTTGGTGACATAGGAACTCCTGCTAACTCATTCTAAATGAATTATAATTTAAATTTAAGAAATATAACAACTTCATTCTATCGAGAAATTGTAAAAATAATCTTTAAAAGCAACAAAAATTAGAATATATCGCATAAGCGTATCGTCACAACATTTACGCTATAATCGCGAACTTTTTAACAGCAAATATTAAGGTAAACAAACATGTCAAATAACTACGAACCGCAACTTACAGAAGATAAATTTTATAAAATATGGGAAGAGAGAGGCTATTTTGAAGTAGATTCAAACAAATCTATCCAAGAAGATGGCAAAAACTTCTCTATTATGATGCCGCCGCCAAACGTAACCGGACGTCTGCACATCGGTCATGCGCTCACATTTACACTTCAAGACATTATCACTCGCTATAAACGCATGGATGGGTACAAAACTCTTTGGCAACCCGGAACAGACCATGCAGGAATCGCAACTCAAAATGTTGTAGAGAAGCAACTCCTAGCGGAGGGCACAACCAAAGAGGAGTTGGGTCGTGAGAAATTTTTGGAGCGCGTCTGGGCATGGAAAGCTGAATCTGCTGGGATTATGACTGAACAACTCCGCAAAATGGGAGTATCTCCTGCGTGGAAGAGAGAACGATTTACAATGGACGACGGACTTCAAAAGTCTGTAAAAGAGGCATTTGTTCATCTTTACAACCAAGGGTTAATTGTTCGTGGAAACTACATGGTCAACTGGTGTACGCATGACGGCGCACTTAGCGATATCGAGGTTGAGCATGAAGACCATGACGGCAAGTTTTACCACATAAAGTACCCGTTTGCAGACGGAAGCGGACATGTAGAGGTTGCAACGACAAGACCTGAAACTTACTTTGGCGATACGGCAGTTATGGTTCATCCCGATGATGCACGCTACAAAAATCTAATCGGCAAAAAAGTAAGACTTCCTTTAACCGACAGGGAAGTTGCAATTATCGCCGATGAGCATGTTGATATGACATTTGGAACGGGCGTGGTAAAAGTTACTCCTGCACATGACCAAAACGACTACGAAGTAGGCAAGCGACATGATTTAGAGTTCATCACGGTTTTTGATGAAAAAGGAATTCTGAACGAGTACGCCGGAGAATTTTGCGGACTGGAAAGACTTGAAGCAAGAGAGGCAATCGTAAAAAAACTTGCATCTGAAGGTTTTATAGTAAAAATTGAAGACCACAAACATCAAGTCGGACACTGTTACAGATGTAAAAATATCGTTGAGCCTTATATCTCAAGACAGTGGTTTGTCAGAAGCGAAGTTGCAAAAAAATCGATTGAGAAAACAAACAACGGCGAAGCGAAATTTTTTCCGCCGCACTGGATAAACTCATACAACTCTTGGATGGGAGATTTGCGTGATTGGTGTATCTCAAGACAGCTTTGGTGGGGACATCAAATCCCTGTATTTTACTGCGACGAGTGTGACCACGAATGGGCAAGTTTAAAAGAAACGGAACATACATGCCCTAAATGCAGTTCTAAAAATATCCATCAAGACCCTGATGTACTTGACACTTGGTTTAGTTCAGCTTTATGGCCTTTTTCAACTTTAGGTTGGGGAAACGGCGATGTTGATATGGACAAACTTTTTAGCTCACAAGATATGAAAGATTTCTATCCAAATTCACTTCTAATCACTGGTTTTGACATACTCTTTTTCTGGGTTGCTAGAATGATGATGATGAGCGAGAGCTTTATAGGAGAACTTCCGTTTAACCACATCTACCTTCATGCGCTTGTTCGTGATGAGCATGGGCAGAAGATGAGCAAATCAAAGGGCAATGTTATAGACCCACTTGATATGGTAGAGAAGTACAGTGCAGATATTTTGCGTTTCACTCTAGCAATCAGCGCTGCACAAGGTCGTGACATAAGAATGAGCCAAGATAAACTTGAGCAAAACCGCAACTTCACAAACAAGCTCTACAATGCTGTAAAATTTCTACAGATGAACGCAGAAACTTTTCCAGACCTAAGAGGTTTTTGTGTAGAGAGTGGACTTGGAAGATATATGTTATCACGCTTAAATGTTGCTACCGCGGAAGTTCGAGCTTGTATGGATGAGTACAGATTTAATGACGCAGCAACTGTTATGTATAGATTTTTATGGAATGAATTTTGTGATTGGGGAATTGAGCTAAGTAAAGCAGATAAAGGCGCAGTAGTTGAACTTGGAGCGATTTTCAAGGAGGCTATGAAACTTCTACACCCATTTATGCCTTTCATTACAGAGTATCTTTACCATGAACTCTCAGGCACAAACCTTGAAAACAGCGAATCGATTATGGTTATGAAATATCCGTTTAAAACCAAAAAACGCGAAAAAGATGAAGCAAGATTTGAGACAATCATGGATGCTATCGTATCGATAAGAAGAGCTAAAGTTTTAGTAGATTTGGCAAACCAAAAGATAGAAAAAGCTTATGTAAAAATAGACGGGATTTCAGAGCAGGAGCAAGAATCAATTAGACCATTTATTATAAAACTTGCCAAAGTTGAAGTTGTTGAATTTACCGACACAAAGATAGACAACGCTGTAAGCGATATCTCTTTAAAATGCGAAACTTTTATACCGACAAGCTCTATTGATTTGGCTCCGATTATCCAAAGACTTACAAAGCAAGATGAGAAGCTGCAAAAAGAGGTAGAAAAAATTTCTAGTATGTTAAACAATGAGCGATTTGTTGCAAATGCACCCCAAGATGTTCTGACAAAAAACAGAGAGCTTCTAGCAGATGCACAAGATAAGATAACTAAAATTCAGGAACAACTAAATTCACTTAAAGGTTGAAAAAGCGTATGGGTAAAATATTTGAACCTAAATTTTTCAGTTTATTAAAATCAGGAATAAGCAAAGAACAGTTAGTCTCAGATATCTTTGCCGGAATAGTTGTCGGCATCGTTGCGCTGCCTCTTGCTATCGCTTTTGGAGTTGCCTCTGGAGTTTCTCCGGAAAAAGGTATTATCACTGCTGTAATTGCAGGTTTTTTAATCTCTTTTCTTGGCGGAAGCAGAGTTCAAATCGGCGGTCCCACCGGCGCTTTTATAGTCATTGTTTACGCTATTGTTGAGAAGTATGGCATTGATGGACTTATCATCTCCACTGTTATGTCTGGGATTATATTGGTAATATTTGGACTTTTGCGACTCGGTACGCTTTTGAAATATTTTCCGCATCCGCTGATTGTAGGATTTACAAGCGGGATTGCAGTTGTTATATTTTCAACACAGATTAAAGATGCTTTTGGACTTAACATTGAAAAACTCCCATCGGAATTTTTTGAAAAATGGGTAGTTTACTTTTCAAATATACAAGAGAGCAACTTATTTGCGATTGCTATAACAATTGCTACAATCTTAATAACCATATATTCAAAAAAAATAACAACTAAAATTCCCGGTTCATTCCTCGCAATAATTTTTATCACTATCTTTGTTCAAGTTGCAAATATTGATGTAACAACTATTGAATCATTTTTTGGTGAAATTCATAGCGATATTAATTTTATAATACCGTCTTTTGATTTTAGCAATTTACACATGTACATTGCTCCTGCTCTTACGATAGCACTTCTTGGAGGGGTAGAGTCACTTCTCTCAGCAGTTGTGGCTGATGGAATGATAGGCGCAAATCACCGCTCAAACACAGAACTTATAGCTCAAGGCATTGCAAATATTGTTACCCCGTTTTTTGGCGGCATACCTGCAACGGGAGCAATAGCCAGAACCGCAACAAATGTAAAAAATGGCGGACGAACTCCGATAGCAGGGATAGTTCACGCTCTAACACTGTTGCTGATAATGCTTGTTTTTGCAAGTTATGCAAAACTAATTCCCATGGCATGTCTTGCCGGAATTTTAATCGTAGTTTCATACAACATGAGCGAATGGCGCTCTTTTGTCTCAATTTTAAGAGGCTCGCCTTTTGACATCATTGTGCTCCTTAGTACATTTTTACTCACCGTATTTGTTGATTTAACCGCAGCCATAGAGATTGGTGTTGTTTTATCTTCACTTTTGTTTATGAAACGCATGGCAGAC
The DNA here is from genome assembly GCA_942493175.1 of Sulfurimonadaceae bacterium. Lineage (GTDB taxonomy): Bacteria > Campylobacterota > Campylobacteria > Campylobacterales > Sulfurimonadaceae > Sulfurimonas. The sequence goes on along the minus strand of OW818672.1, from coordinate 728,384 downwards.
ATCGGCATTACGGCTCCTATTGGAGTTGATAGCGATGTGCTTGAAGACTACTCTAATTTGCCTGATGGTATTTCTATTTATGAAATAAGCGGTCCTCTATTTTTTGCTTCCGCAAAACAGTATTCAGAGGTAATAAAAGATATAGGGTTAAAAAACAAAATTTTAATTATTCGTATGCGTCATGTTCCGTTTGTGGACTCAACCGCACTTCACAATTTTGAGGAGACGATAAAAACATTGCAAAATTCCGGTGTCAAACTACTTCTTTCTGGAGTAAACAGCTCCGTACAGAAGGATTTGAAAAAGTATAAAATTACTTCTTTGGTTGGAGAGGAAAACATACTAAACTCTTTTGACAAAGCCTTAAAACATGCGAAAGAGATTATTGTAACTCTTCCATAGGCTCACCAAAGTGGTAGCCTTGGGAGTAATCAACCCCAAGCTCCTCTACTTTTGCCTGAACTTCCGCACTGTGAACAAACTCTGCTATTACTTTTATGTTACTTTTTTTACACAACAAAACAACAGCCTCAACAATAATTAAACTTTTTTTATCGGTTAAAATATTTTTGATAAATGAGCCGTCAATTTTAAGATAGTCCGGCGAAAACTCTAAAAGCCTAGAAAAATTTGAACTCTGAGAACCAAAATCATCAATAGATATTTTAAAACCGTGATATCTAAGTGAGTTTAATTGAGCAAGAATTTCCGGTGTATTAAGAGTGTTAATATCTTCAAGCATCTCTAGTGCAACTCTTGATGGATGAATATTATGTTTTTTTGCACTCTTTAAAAGATAATCCTCTAAATAATCTAAATATAAGTCAGTACTCGTAATGTTGATTGAAAACTCATACTCAGTTTCACTAAATTTTTTAAAACTCTGCTCAATAACACTTTTTGTAACCAAAGAGAGCGTACCTGTTAATTTTGATGCTTCCATAAACCTAATAGGAGGGGTAAGTATTCCATCATCATAGATTCTAATTAGACACTCATATTTTTCTATTTTTTTTGTTTTATTATTTACGATAGGTTGGTAAAAGGTAATTAACTGCTCTTTTTCAAATGCCTCTTTAATCTTATGAACCCAATAAATATTTTCCTGCTGTTTCTTTATAAAAGATGAGTTTGGGTCATAAACTTTATAAGAAGACCTTTTATGTTCTCTTAACTCTTTTATTGCAGTTCTTGCATGATTTAGTATTTCGGTTCCGCCACCCATTGAGATGCCTATGCTTATAGATACTCTTATATTCATATCATCACAAACTTCTATTTCAGTTTGGTCAAAAAAAGATATCATAGAGCTGGCAGCGTCTGATAATTTCTTCGAACTCATAACATCCAAACAGACAACAACAAACTCATCAGAGTTTAATCTAAAGAGTTTAGAAGTAAAAGGCTTGGCAATGGCGATTAATCTTGCTATTTCAACCAAAGCAGCATCACCAATCTCAAATCCATAGGCATTGTTAATATTGCTAAAATTATCTATATCTATTAAAAAAATATTGGCATGCTCTAACCCATGTAAATACTTCATCAAAGCAAATCTATTTGGAATACTAGTTAATGAATCGTTATGTATATTTTGCATATTAATCTTGCCTTACTAAAATATAGCTCTGAGGCTTTATTGATTTATATTTTGGCATACTCACACCAATATTTGCGTTTATATATGTAGGGTCGGCAATAACAAACTTTTTTGATTTTACAATCACTTCATCGCCTTCAAGAGGAATATAAAGAGCCGTTGCCATGTGGTCTTCATATTTTACGCCGACAACGCTAACCCCGAAAAGCTCTTTTATCAAATAGGAAAACAGAACCGCTCTATCTTCACAATCTGACTTATCAAAGTAAAGAGTTTCTTCTGCAAACATAACTTTTTCTCTGCCAAATTGTTGATTGTCTTGCTCATATTTAAATGAATTTTGAACAAAACTTAGTACAAAGTTCATCCCCTCGCTTGCCTTTTTTCCATCAATATGCTTTTTAAGGGAAGCTGCCAAACCGCTATAAGTAACACTCTCAAGAGGCGCATTAAAAAATGTTTCATAATCTGCTTGAGGATACGATGCCATAAAATCTATAAGATTTTTATTATATGAGATTGGCACACTATACTTCTCTCCTGATTTAGAGAAAGTTAAAGTTTTACTCTCTATTTTTGCTTCTAGTTTAGGAAGAGTATCTAGCGAGAGGTCAAGCTCTTTTGTAGAACCGGGATAATCTTGTTTATATGAAAAAACCTTTCCAAGACCATCTTTGGCGTAGTTTGCAAGAACATAATATCTTTTATTGTCAAAATTGTAGTTTGGCGTAGAGTATATAACTTTTTTTGAGTAGTGCATTAAAACTACATTTTGCTTTGCTAAAGCTATTTTTACCGCATACCCAAGCTTGTTAAATATAAACCAGCTAAGAAGTTTTGAATTATCTTGATTTGTAAATGTTTTATCTGAAATTTTTGAGACAAGCAGATAAATACCCCAGTCATTTAAGTTCATTTTCTCAGAAACTTTTTTAATATCTGTCAGTAAAGACTCATAATCGCTAGAAGCCGCATTGCTGAAAAAACTTGTGATGCCTTCTTGATTTTGAGGGTAAAAGTTAGCTTTTTTTATACCCGATGGAATATTAAATCCTAGAGATGAACCATAAAAATCTACCGTAATCTCTTTAGGTTTTACTTCAGATGGAGCCACAACTTCAAGTTTATCATCTACATGTTCTTTTATTTTTACACTTATTTTTGGACCGACAGGTTTTAAAACTTGAGGTTTTGCCGCTTCTATCTCTATTGGTTTAGCTTTTTCATAGAGTGGTTCAGAACGGAGCGCATTGTACTCCTTCCACTCCTGCTTTAAGTAGCTGTTAAAAGCGGTGTCCTTCTCGTCTTTGTATGTTTGAAATGATTGTGCTTGAGATTTTTTAAAATCCTTGAAGCTTTGCTGTGCATTAAGTGTTGTAAAACCGATTAATACTATTAGGCTAAAATGGCCAAACAGACTGAATAATTTTTGTTCCCCAACCTTGCTGTGTTGCACGCTCAACATCTCCTTGTGTTTTATAAAGAATTTTTGCTTCACTCATTTGTGAGGAGCTAATTCTGTTACCTTGGTCTATATCGTATGGGCGAATAACACCGCCTATTTGTATTATCTGCTTTTGGTTATCTACAAGTATCTCTCTTGTACCAGAAATAAAATAGTTGCCATTTTGTAAAACTTTAACGATTCTAGCTGATACCGTAGTGGTAAAAGATGCATCTTTTTTTGCACTTCCCTGCCCTTGATATTCGCTTGTAGAATTAGCCCCAAAACCAAGGTTTGCAATCCCGTTAAGCTTTCCGACAACTGAATCAACAGCTGAATTCGTTCCAGCAGAAGTAAAAGCACCGCCGCCAAGATTTTGAGCATCACTCTCGCTCATCTGTTTTGACCCGCTATTTGAACTCTGCATACTTTCTGAAATAACAACCGTAACTATATCATTTACATGCATAGCTTTATGATCTGAAAAAAGAGGATTGTCACCTTGACCAAAAATACTTCCGACTGAAGTAAAATCTTTGTTATCTTCTCTTGAAGGCATCTGCTCAACATATGCAGGAGGCTCAAAATCTATTTCAGGATCAGTCAACTTTGCCGTACAACCGGATAAAAAAAGTATAGCATAAATGGGCATTGAAAACATTAAAAAATTTTTTATCATTATTATCTCTTTAGACTTAATCTCTTTATTTAGTTATAATGATAGCAATAATAGTTCCAAAGAAAAAAGGCAAAAAATGAATTTAAGAGATAGAATTAACCAAGATGTAAAAGATGCTATGAAAGCAAAAGATGCAAAAAAAAGAGATGCGCTTAGACTTCTTATGAGTGCTTTTAAGCAGATAGAAGTTGATGAACGCAAAGAGCTGAGCGATGAAGATGTTATAAAAATAATACAGTCTCAAGTTAAAAGAAGAGATGATGCGGCAACGCAATACAGAGATGCGGGGCGTGATGATTTACTTCAGATAGAACTTGATGAGATAGCTTACTACAAAGATTATCTGCCGGCTCAACTAAGTGATGAGGAGCTTACCTCGGCACTTCAAGAGATAATTGCAAAAGTCGGAGCAATAACTATAAAAGACATCGGAAAAGTTATGGGCATGGCAAGCAAAGAGCTCTCAGGCAAAGCAGATGGGAAAAGAATAAACGAGTGTGCGAAAAGCCTTTTAGCTTAGTAGAAATTGAAACAAAATATATCGTTATTTCAAACTTACCGTCGTGATATTAAAGTCTAATTGTTTTTTGTAATAATTAAGTATAGTTTAATTATAATGATTACCTCATAATTACAAAGGTTAGATTCTATGGTATCACACTCGGCAGAACAAAATCCTTTACTAAAAACTTATAAATATATGCTTGATTTTTATTTTGGTAATGTAAGTTTTGACACTATACTTAGCTTAAATCCTACAAAAAATGAAGATTTTGGCATGGAATCTCTTTTTATTGTCTCCGAACAAATCGGTCTTGTGGCACTAAAAAAAGAGATGATAGCATCTAATATTTCAAATCATCACTTACCTTGTGTTATCTTTAACGAACAAAACAAGCCTTTTATTTATCAAAAAAATATTGCTAACAAAAAAATAGAGCTTTATGATGCCGATGAAGAAAAAAGATTTGAAATAAACTACAAACAGTTGAACCGATACAAAAGAGCTCTTTTTATCTTTAGAGAAGAATCTAGAACAAACTTCATAGATAAATTGCCAACAAACAATTGGTTTTGGCAGCCTGTTAAATCTTTATGGAGGGCATATATAGAAGTTGGATTTTTGACATTTTTTATAAACCTATTTGCCCTTTTCGTACCTTTGTATATTATGATTGTTTACGATAGAGTCGTTCCAAATGAAGCCTATGACACTCTTTTTGTACTCAGTTTTGGACTCATTATCGCACTTGTTTTTGAACTAGTATTTAAGAGTGTAAGAAGTTACATCATCGATAAAACAGGCAAAAAACTATCTCTATATCTTGAAGAAGACTTGATGAAAAGACTTCTTAGCATCCAATCGCAGTACGATACGATGATGACAGGTTCTAAAGCAAATTTATTCAGAGAGTTGGCATCAGTAAGAGAATTTTTTGCTACAAAATCCATCATTCAAATAATAGATTTTCCATTTTTTATATTCGCCCTTATTGCTATCTACTTTATATCTCCCGCTGTTGCCTTAGTTCCTTTTGCATTAGCACTTTTAATTATGTTCATTAACATAGCATTGCAAATTCCAATCGCGCGCTTGAGCAAAAAACATCTTGAAAACATTCAATCAAAACAAAACTTTTTAGTAGAATCTATACAAGGAAGTGATACGCTAAAACTCTCAAACGCAACAGCTTCAAAACTTTTTAGCTGGAGAAATATTATAGCTTTTGGAGAAAATATTCAGCTCAAGATTGGGTCGGTTAATGCATTTGCGCTAAACATTTCGCAGGCATTGATACAGCTGACTACGATTTTGGTCGTCTCAGTCGGAGTTTTTCAAATCGCAGATAAAAGTCTAAGTGTCGGAGGACTCATTGCCGCAACTATTTTGGCAAGCAGAGCAATGGTTCCAGTCATTAGTCTATCGACGATGCTTATAAAATTTAAAGAGATTAAAGACTCTCTAAATAATCTTAAAGAGTTTTGGAATCTGCCCTTGGAAAATGAAAAAAATATCGAGATAGGAGTTGGAACTCTAAGAGGAGATATTGAATTTAAAGATGTGACATACTATTTTAAAAATTCAAAATATCCATCCGTAAAGAATCTAAATTTTAAAATAAAAAGTGGTGAAAAAGTAGGAATAATCGGTCAAACAGGAGCCGGAAAGTCAACAATTTTGAAACTTTTAACAGGACTTTTGCATCCTACAAAGGGAACTGTTTTTATAGACAATCATGATATTTCTACAATCCATCCCGTAGAAATCAGACAAAATATAGGCGTTATGACACAAGAGCCGTTTTTGTTTAACGGCACTCTAAAAGAGAATATAGAACTCTCAATGCCAATTAGCAAAGAGAAGATGATGGAGCTGATAACCCTAAGTGGACTTGAGGATCTCGTTAAAAAAAGTGCTCAAGGAGATGGCATACTTGTCGGGGAAAGAGGAAACAACTTAAGTGTTGGTCAAAAACATCTCGTAGGTCTTGCAAGAGCCATTGTGAACAATCCCCAGATTCTTATCTTAGATGAGCCGACAACAGGTCTTGATGTTGGTTTAGAAAAAAAACTTATGAGTAATTTAAAAAAGATTATTCAAGAAAAAACACTTATTCTCATAACGCATAGATTTGCTGCACTTGAACTTGTAGACCGCATAATCGTTATCAATAACGGCAGTATAGCCGCAGACGGTCCAAGAGATGCTATCTTAAATGCTCTTAGAACTCCCGAAGGTACAAAATGAAACTCCATTATCAAGAAGAGCCTTGGAATTATAGATTAGTTATTTACCCAATGATGGCATTTGTGGTTATCTTTTTTGTTTGGGCAGCTTTTGCCGAAATTGATGAAGTGGTAAAAGGAGAAGGAAGAGTTATCCCCTCTGGACAAACGAAAATTTTACAGCACTTTGAGGGCGGTATCATTACAAATATTCTCATCAATGAAGGTGATGGCGTAAAGAAAGGTGATATTTTATACACCCTAAAAAATGACTATTTTATGGCTGATCTTAAATCGCAAGAGCTTGAAATAATGGCACTTCAAGCAAAAGAGATGCGCCTTGAGGCTCTTATTGAGAGCAAAAGCCTTATTTTTACTAAAGAATTTATACAAAATATAAACGCTATTGTAAAGAGCGAGCAACAAACTTTTGAGGAAGAAAATGCAAATCACAAAAGGCAACTCGGAATAGCGCAAGACCAATTAAGGCAAAAAGCTCTTAAAATTGATGAATTAAAAACAAAATTAAAAAACCTTGAAATAGAGATGCAGCTTGCAAATGAAAATATGCAAATACAAGATGCGATGTTGAAAAAGAATGTCGTATCGAGGAAAAACTACTTAGTCGAACTATCAAAAAAACAGACTCTTGTTACTGAAATACAAAATGTTAGAAGTTTGATTCCTATCGCGGAAGAGGAGATAAAAGAGTCAGAAAAAAAGCTAAAAAGTGTAAATTCAGAAATGCTCTCAAAAAACCTCAAACAGCTCTCTGAAGTAAGGTTAAATATCCGACAAATCCAAGAAAAACACAAAGCCAGCCTAGATAGAGATTTACGAAAAGATATTATCAGTCCAGTCAACGGTGTAGTCAATAAACTCTATTTTAATACAATAGACGGAATTATAAAGCCCGGAGATAACATAGCAGAAATAACGCCTATAGAGGATAAACTTGTTATAGAAGCAAAAATAAAAACAAGCGACAGAGCCCAGATTTGGAGCAATCAAAAAGTTTCCATTGAAATAACAGCATATGATTTTTCAAAATATGGTCTCCTAGAAGGCAGGATAGTCTCCATATCTCCTGATAGCACAGAAGATAAACTTGGAAACAGATACTATATCTTAAAAATAAAAGCCGATAAGCTTGGATTTGATGAAAATTCTCAAATTCTTCCCGGAATGGTTGCAAATATTAATATTTTGACAGGTAAAAAAAGTGTTTTAAGATATCTTATAAAACCCTTAAAAGATATTACTCAAAATTCTTTTAAGGAAATTTAACTTATTTAAGGTATTTAAGTAATAATATGCGTAAAATTTAAAATAGGATTCGCTCACAATGACATATATTGAGCTCTTAAAAAGAATAGATACTTTAGCACCTTTGCCAAAGACTGTTTTAGATATAGAAGAATTCAAAAAAACAGATAATTTTGATACAGATGATTTAGTAAAAATAATAGAGCAAGATCCTCTAATGGTAAGCACTATTTTAAAAACCGCAAATTCTGCAATGTTTGGTTTTGCATCCAAGATAGATACGCTTGAGCGTGCTGTAGCTCTTTTGGGAATAAACTTTACTATTTCAATAGCTTTAGGAAGCGGTATAAAACGAGCTTTAAATAGTGAACTAAATGCGTATGGCAAGGATAGTGACGAATTTTTAAAAATCGCAAACATGCAATCAAACTTTGTAAGCTTATGGATAGATCAAGTAAATGTTGCGCTAAAAAAAGAGCTTATTCTTCCCTCGTTTTTACAAGAAAGTGGTAAATTTCTCATAAATAATGCCATAGTTGATGAGAATAAAAAAGATGATTTTCTTCAACAAATTAACGAAAGATTTGACGATATAAGCGCAGTAGAAAAAGAGTTTGTCGGAATTAGCACAGCAGAGGTTACCTCTGCAATTTTTAGACATTGGAATATCACTCAAAACATTATCAGCAGTATTAAATTCAGCGATGATGTTACTAAGGTACCTCCTCAATTTGAAAAACATGCCAAAATTTTGAATATTGTAAAACTTGTGTGTAATATATCAAAACCATTTGATGAGAGATGTATAAAAGAGGCAAAAATAAGAGTTGAAGAGTTTGGTTTTGACCCGAAACCTTTTGATGAAGCTGTTACAAAAATGCAAACAAGAATCTCTCAATAGTAGTATTAAATTTAAAATATCAATAAGGAATTAAAAATGTTTACTTTCATTAAAAGACTACAAGAATTAATAGCTCAACTTAAAAAAAATAAAGGTCTTTGGTTTACAACACTATCGATTATATCCGTAGCCGGGATTTTTATTTCCATGTATGTTATTATGACTATGACGGATAGAGTTTCAGAAAAAGTTTACACCAGTATGCTTGGGAGTTACGAACTAAAACTAGATGCAAAAGTGGAAAACAAGTATGATGAATTTAAAAAAATAGCAGCAATAATCAAGCAAGACAAACCACTTTTAGAGGCTCTTGAAACAAACAATATTGCAGTTGTAGATGCATTTAAAAAATCTTTAAATGAAGAGTTTCTCAAAAGCGAATTTAATAGCTTGAGTATAGATTTAATAAGCGCAACAAACAAAGACAAACCGCTAAGAAATACTTTAAATGCAGTTGTTAGCGGCAAAAGAACACTCTCCGGGGTAGAAGTTTTAGAAAATGGTGTTTTCTTTGTTTACATGGTTCCTTTGCAAAAAAATGAAGTTGTTTATGGCGTTTTAGAAATAAAAGAATCCATACATGCTTTAAGAGCACAAATAACAAAAGAAGGGGACGAATACTTGTTTTTACTTGATAAGAAGATGCTTACCTTTTTATCTCTAGAAGAAAAAGCAGATAAGTACAAAGAAGTAAATGAAAACTACACTCTAAAACAAGTAGAATACGATACGAAATTTGCAACAACCATAAACACAATAGATTCTGAAACATTTGAAAAATTTAAGCAGTCTGGCTATGTTCTTGATAACAATTATTTTAGAGTGGCTAAAAAAATTACTGATATAAATGGAGTGGATGTCGGTTTGATGGTGGTAGGAGAGAGCATAGATGTAAGTGGTGGTTTTGTCAATATTGCAGGCGACATGACAAACACTGTCACAACCGTTGCTTTGGGATTAGTACTTTCTGTTATTTTATTTTTATTTTAGGTGACTTATGAGACGAATTAGAATATTAAAAATTTATTTTATCTTTTGGCTTTTTATCTTTTTTTTAGTATTTTCTAACATTAATACTTTTATCACCTTTTTTATGGCTGCTTTGACTTTTAACATTGCGGTTTTTACAGTTCTTGCAATTGGCATAATCATAGTCTATCACTCAGCTTTTAGATTAACTATGTTAGCCGGAACATTTGGTATTTTGGCATATAAAAAAGGTGGCGAGCTTACGCAATATCTTAAGGGCATTGATAGAATAATGCCGGCAAGCATTGCTCATATGTTTTATAAGAGAGCCCAAGGAGGAACTCTCTATTTTACCCAAACAGAAGCAAGAGATGTAACTACTTGGCTTGACGAAAAATTCGCTTCTCAAAAAGTATATATAAACTTTTTTACCGCAACTGCTTTGTTGATAGGGCTTTTTGGAACTTTCACAGGCTTGCTCAAAGCAATTGATGATATGGGTGCTATTGTTTTGTCTTTGGGTGGAGACATAAACATTGCAGAGGTTGTCTCCGGATTCTCAGGACCTCTAAGCGGTATGGCGATAGGCTTTGGATCTTCTTTGTTCGGTGTTGCCACAGCTATTATTCTAAGTCTTAAGAGTTATATTCTCAGCAGAAATCAAGAGTCTTTTATAGAAGACATAGAAGACTGGATGAAAGGGAGAATCATCGACTCACAGTCTGATGAGGAGATTCAAAAATTTAGAGAAAATGAGGGCAATAGACATATAGGTATCGTTCAAAACAGTGTTGTTCAACAAGCTGCTCCATCAGACCCTATGGCTTCAAGTAAATTTTTGGATATTTTTGGAGAATCTATGAGCGGACTCAAAGAAGAGATGAAAAGAAGCTCTGAGGGAAATGAAATCATATATAAAATGCTCTCAGAAAATTTAGAGTCCACTGCTAAATCAACCTCAAATCAAATAGCTCTTTTAGAGAGCATCGTAAATTCAATAAAAGAGTTAAACATCAATCAGTTTTCAAATTCAAGCAAACTTGATGAGTCCATACAATCTCTTGCAAATATAGCAACAAGTCAGCATAAAACTATGAGGCAGTTATTGGAAATTCAAAAACAAAATCAAGGGCTTATGGAAAATTCTCCAGAAGCAATAAAGCAAAGCTAGATTATGGCAAAAAAATGCATAGAAGAGCTTAATCCTTGGCCTGCATTTGTTGATCTTTTTACATCAGTTATCATGGTCTTGCTACTATTTTTGTTAATTACTATTGTCAACATTGCTTACTACTCACAGTTTAAATTTAAAGTTTCTTACACCGGAGCGATAGTAAAAAATGAAGTTATACAAGAAGAGATAAAAAAACCAGAAACAATTGAAAATAAAAAACAGATAATAGAAGATATTCAAAAAATTCATACCAAAGATTACACAAGCCAAATAGAAATTGCCGGAAAGGATTTGAGCAGAATATATGAAGATGAAGTTACAAAACAAGAAGTTGTAGTAACAGAGGAGTATCTGCTCTTAAATTTCGGAAGTAATGCGATTAAACTTGACAATCCTATCATTGTGCAAATAAGAAAATTTATCAAAGAAATAAAGCAAAAATACCCAAAACATATAGTCAAAATAAGTGCTGTTGACTCTACAAATCAAATAAGTGCAACCGTTATGAAACAAATCTCACTTGCAAGAACGATAAATGCTAGAAACCTTATCAGACAGATGGGATATGAGATAAAAGATGTTCGCATCGATTTGCTCAAATCAAATCCGACAAATATTCTCAATCAGAATGAAAATGGATATCTTATAATCAGGATTGAAAAAAAATAATGACTTTTTATAAACAAATAGAGATTGTAATTGTAATTTTTATACTAAATTGTACCCTTGCTATAGCAGGAAGTGCAGTAGATACAAATCTAAGCGGCATGCAAGAACCTGTACAAGAGAGTAATCCTTCCATAAATAAGAGTAAAAAAAGTTTTGGCATAGATGAAGATGAAGAGAAAAAAATTCAAAATTACTCCAAAGTATCTTTGATAGATGTAATCTTAGAAACTATCTCAAACAACCACAATCTAAAAGCCCAAAGAGAAAAGGTAAGACGCGCTCAAATAAATCTTGATGATGGATATGCAGGATACAAGCCAATGGTTGATGTTGAGTACAGCTATGGCAAAAACTATGTAACCCCAGGCAGTGATAGCAATGTAAGCGGTACATTTGACTATAAAGATGAAAATTTAAAATTAGTACTTAGACAAAATCTCTACTCAGGCGGTGCAACCGAGTATAAAATCAAAGCGCTTGAAAAAAGCTTGGAAGTATCAAAAAACCGTTATGAACTTGCCATTAGTCAAGAGATACAAAATGCAATCAAAGCATATTTTGGTGTAGTTTTCTCTTCTCAATCTTATGCTATAACTAAAAAAAACATGGAAATGTTACGAAAAATACTCGAAATAGTGACTATAAAATACGAACTAGGAGATGCTTCTATCGGGGATATAAGCTCCATAAAAGCAAGCGTTGCTAATGCAGAATCAAAACTAAGCCAAACCAATTTAAAATTTGTAGAAGCATTGAAATATTATGAGTATATAGTCGGGGAAGATTTTAAATATACTCTGCCATATGAATTTGAATACGCCATAAAGATAGACTCTCTTGATGAACTACTGCAAAAAGGCAATCAAAAGAACTTAAATATAGTAAGCTATCAAACAACGGTTAAATCAGAGGAGTACAAACTAAAAGCAGTACAATCTGGATTTAAACCAAAAGTAGATCTCTCTTTTACTCAAACAAAGACTTTTGACAAAGATATAGCATTTGAAGAAAACAATATAGAAGACACTAGCGAAATTCTACTAAGCCTAAAATACAATTTATACAATGGTGGCAGGGACTCTAATGCCATAGTTTCATCTTATAGCACAATCAGAGAGCTTAACTATCAAATTGAGCAAGAGAGAAGAAAGATAAAATGGATTATTTCTGATTTGTTTCAATCATTAAGTATGCTTGAAGGAGCGATAAGCAGTACCAAGCAAGAAGTCGATTCCTCTGAATTGATGGTTTCTTCATATTGGGAAGCTTTTCAAAACGGAGAACAGGATTTGCAAATATTATTAATTGCTCAAAGACAGCTTAATAGTGCGCAGGTCTCACTTATTGAGTCTTATCAAAATAGGTTGAATGATTATTTTAAACTTTTATTTGAAACAGGCGAGCTTGTTTCATTTTTTGATTTAGACCCTACAAAAGAAAATTTTATTGATTTTACAAAAAGCAAATACAACAACAAATATGCCAAAGATGCAGAACTTGTAAATAATCCTCTAGCTTTTGCGACCATGGACATACTAACACAAACACCTGATGTAAAAACAGCTGCACCACAAAAAGAGATAAAAAAAGTTGATACGCTTGAAGATATTTTGATGTTTAAAGATATATTTTTAGATGCCAACGATAGCGATTTTACCATTTTTATTAGCAGTTTTGATTCTGTGTATGACACTTTTGCTTTTATAAAAGAACATAATGCGACAAAACAGGCTTTTATTGTTGATATGATTGAACAAGAGACACTTAAAAATGCAATGGCGTATGGAATTTATAGCAGTTCCAAACTTGCAAACAATGAACTTGCTAGTATGAAAAAAGCTCAAAACAAAAATTACGAAGTTGTCTCAATAGCTAAAATCAAAGAACTTTATAAGAAATTTTTAGATGCTCTAAGTGAGTTGCAGCCTAAAGAAATCGCCCAACAAAAAGAGGTTATCAAAACAAAAATAGTAAAACTTGTACCTAAACTGCCACAGCCATATTTTACAAATAAAGATTTTAAACAAAAGTTTCTCAAAGCAGATAAAGGAGCTTTTACTATAAACCTTACAACATTTACTAAACTTGATGATGCCATTGCTCTTATCGACAAAGAGCAAATCAGTAACAAAACATTCGTTCTAAGATATGGCACAAATGCAGAGTGGATTAAAATTTTATACGGAGTTTTTGCAACTTACGAAGAGGCACAAGCAGGAGTTGGCGCTCTATCTGCACAAACAAAAGAAAAATATTATCCGATTGTAGAAAATATTAAAGACAAACAAGAACTCTCTTTAAAATATAATCATCTGGAACTAGGCACACCATCAAGCTCTTTTGGTGACACTGAGTATATACAAATATCTGAAGAAAAGAATAAAAATTGAATCATAGAACAAAGTTTACATTAGGTATAAAATTTGCACTGACTATTTTGATTTTTTTACTTCCTGTAACTCTATTTTTCGTATATAGCTATCACAGCTATAAATCAGAACTTAAAAATGAGTTTGATGAGAGAATCAAGCAAAGTACAGAAGTTATTTTTGAAGATTTAGAAAAAAATTTATTAAACTCTAGTTATGAGAGCATCTACCTTAGACTTGCATCATTGACGAATAGAGCCGAAATCAGTTACGCAAAACTATCCTACAAAAACTTTTTCTTTACAAAAGAGTCTCTTCTTCGTAACTCTAACTATGCACAAAATAGTGATTGGGAGATAAACGATATTGTAACTGACGCTAAAAACGGAAATATTACGACTTTATCTGATGACACCTACACTCTAGTGAGTACAAAAAATTTTAACTCTCAAGAGCCGATAGTCTTTAAGTTTTTTTTATACAAAAACGAGTTGCTTATCAACGCAATTTCCAAGCTCTATTTTGAGTATGAAATCTCAAAAAAAGATTTTAATAAAGACTCATTTAAGAACGATGAAACAGCTGATATTTTTTCAAAGCAGATAAAAAACATCTCTTTACTTAATAAACCCTTTGTAGAGATTGAATATATCATAGACAAAAGAGTACTTAATGAAAAAATAGCATCTCTTCAGAAAACATATCTGACATATTATTTTCTTACTTTGGCGATTCTAGGCTTGATGTTTACTCTAGTATATATTATTTTTATCAAAAAAATGCTTTTAAATTCTATCAAATATTTCAAAGACACGATGACTGAGACACTAAACAATAACCTTGCGCCCAATATAAAAAAAGAAACAATAAGCAAAGATATAGATGAAGCTTTTGATTTGCTAAACAAAATAACTAAAAAATATATCATAGTGCTCAACGAGCTTAATATCAATAAAAATATTTTAGAGAGAAAAATTTTTACGGATGATTTAACAGGGCTTCCAAATCAAAAAGTTTTTGAATTGGATTTGAAAAACATGTTTATCGTTGGTTCAGATGGATTCATCGGAACTATTAAGCTTGAGTCTTTAGGCGAGTTTACAAAAAAATTCGGCTCTGCTTTAGCAAATCACTTTATAGAAGAATTTACAAATGTTGTTCAAAACAAATTTTATGAACTTGATTTACAAGAAGCATCTCTTTATAGATTTTTTGGTTCAGAGTTTGCAATGATTTTTAAAAATGAAAATGAAGAAAAAGTTTTAGAATTTTCCAAAAACCTTGAAGAAGAGCTAAAAGAGATGGGTATGCGTTATCAAGTAGAAAATAAATCTGCCTATTTTGGCTTTATTCCTTTTGACAAATACGGAACTATAGAATCAATTCTACACTCCTTAAGTGATGCATACAACATTGCTAAAAATAGCGAAAACTACTATCACATCGTAAGTCCATCAGAAGTTCTAGACAAATTCAGCGCCATTGAGCAAAATGTCAGAGAAATCATAGAAAACAACTCTTTTGAAGTGGAGTATGGTTTTGAGACAAGAAGCATAGAAACAAACTCAATAATTATGCTAGAAGCTATTCCTATACTCTATGATAGAAATAAAGAAAAATTTTCTATCGGTGTTTTTATATCTGCTGCGGAAAAAATCAATCTTGTAGTTTCGTTTGATAAAAAAATCATAGAATCAGTTGTATCTTATATCAAAACAAATAATTTAAAATACGCCATTGTCATAAACTTATCAATGTTTACCATTAAAGACAATGAATTTTTAACTTGGCTACACTCTTTGTTTTTGTTTAATAAAAATATTTCAAAAAAAATCATCTTTAGTATGACTTCATATAATGCTTCTACAAATATAGAAGTATTTAAAAAATTCATACAAGAGATTCATAGATTTGGAGCAAAAGTTATTTTAAAAAGATTTAACATAAATGATTTTGCAATAGAACAATTAGAAGAGTTACACTTAGATTATTTAAGAATAAACAAAGATTACACAAGCAATATTTTTAACGACAGAGACAAGAAGCATTTTCTAAGAACTATCGTAAACATTGGACAATCTAATGAAATTATAATAATTGGCGATAGTATAAGAGATGAAAAAGATATCCTTGAATGTGCAAGCATCGGCTTGGATGCTATTAGTAATTATTAAGGTGAGCAAATGAAAAAAAATCTTTTTACTCTGTGTTTAGGCGCTATTTTTTTACTCTTTAGCGGATGTGGTCACAAAGAACTTCTTACCTCAAAGTACTATCCAAATTATACAAAAGATGATATTTTACTTGCAGGAAAATATGCTTTTTTGATAGACAATGATGATGAGTATATTGTTGATTCATACAGAGATCGTCTTGAAGCTACAAAAATAGAGTTGGTTTTTCACACTTTGCTGCATAAAGATTATATGCTCAAAGTAGAAGAAGACGCATGCGGTACTTTAGCAACACTTGTGCTTGAAGGCTCTTTTGGTGCGAATAAAACTAGCAAGTATTATCCATCAAAATATCAACATAAAAAATTTTGGAGTAAAGTAGCACTTTTTATAGATAAAGATAGAGGAGATGATAATTTTATTGCACCCGAAAAAGATATGCAAGCTTGCACCGTAAAAGATGAGTTTGAAAATGGACTTGTAAAAGATAGTGTGAGAAATAGATTTGAGGTTTGTGATGAAAATAAATAAAATAATCTTATTGCATCTGCTATTTTTCTCTATTGTTTATTCCAACGACTTTGAAAAAGGAATGAAGTTTTATAAAAACAAAGAGTTTGCAAAAGCACATGAGCTTTTTATTATTGCAGCAGATAAAAACAACTCAAATGCGCAATATAATCTTGCAATTATGTATCAATATGGTGAAGGGGTCGAAAAAGAGTTACACAAAAGCGTTTATTGGCTAAAAAAATCGGCAGCTCTTGAAAACGCAATCGCTCAAAACACACTGGCATATTTTTATGAAAACGGCATTGCCGTAGAAAAAAACATTAAAGAGGCAATGAAACTATATGAACGCTCAGCAGCGCAGGATTATACTCTTGCCCAGTTTAACCTCGCCATGCTATATGAAACTTTTAAGCTTGATGACAAAGCTCTAAAGAGAGCTTTTAGTTTATATGAAAAAGCTGCTAAGAGTGCTCTTGTTCCTGCTCAAAATAATTTGGCTCGAATGTATTACTTTGGCATAGGAACACAAAAAGATTTAACAAAAGCATTTGAGTGGTATGAAAAAGCGGCAAAACTTGGCGATAATGTTGCAGCATTCAATCTGGCTTTGATGTATTACGGTGCAGAGGGCACACAAAAAGATTATGATAAAACACTCTTTTGGCTTGAGTCATCTGCAAACAAAGGAAACAAATTTGCACAAACGCAACTTGGAGATTTTTATAGAAGTGGCGAGCTTGTAAAGCAGAGCTATGAAGAGGCATTTTTTTGGTATTTTGAAGCCGCTGCCACTGAATACGCAAAAGCACAATATTATGTCGGACTTTTTTATTATGAAGGGTACGGAGTGGAGCAGGACAAAGAAAAAGGACTTTTTTGGATGGATAAATCCAAAAAAAATGGCTACCCCTTTGCAAATACTTTTTTACAAAGAGTAAGCAAAAAATAAAGCTATCTTTCTTAGAATTTGTAGTAAACTCTAGGACATATAAACAACAAAGCGATACCGTGGGAGTATATCATGCAAGAGCAAAGCAAAAACCAAACGACGCAAACGACAGAAATTCCGGTTGAGACAAAAGATATATTGCAGTACGACAACAAAAAAGTTGTTGTAAAAAAAGCACCTTCAAGTGGTCAAAATGTGGCAGTGTATGTTCGTCCTGGCGATGATGTTGTTTATGATATGAAAGATATAAATCTTGACTCTTTGGATTATCGTCTCATCGGAGGCGATATTGTTGTAACTATGCCAAATGGCGGTATTTTCACATTTGTCTCTATGGCACTGATGGGATACGGTGACAATCCGCCATCTTTTTTGGCGGCAGGCTCTCAAGTGCTTACTCTTGGAGAGATTCTCTCAGAAGTTAAAGAGGTAAATGATTTACCGTTTAATTCCATAGCCGTTGAGGCTGATATTCAACAAGAAGACAAAGTTAAAAAAATTGTTGAAGAGCTTGAAGAAACGGTAAAAAAATTATCTAAAGAAGCAGCCAAACAAGAGAGTTATATCGATCCATTCTCCGGTATGCACGATTATAAAGAGAGCCAAAAATACTCATACGAAGAGATCTCTTCTGGCACCATAATTCAAGACCCGACTCCTGTTGTAGTTGAGAATTATTTTACAAGTTTCAATACTGGACAATACACCCAAAAAGGTGGAAACCTGCCTCCATCTGGAACTGTCGAAGAAGCGGCTAAACCTATTTTTTACTTCAAAGCAACAGCACATCAAACACCATACGAAGAGATTATAAATGATGATGGTCAAATTGAAATATTAGGCGGTGGAGGAAGCATAAACGGCTATAAGTTTGCCTCTATAACCAACCAATTTGAGCCAGAAACAATCGACATGAGCCAAAGAAGCGAAGATATGATTATTAGAGCTGAGAGTTCTTCATCTCTTTCAAGGGTTTTAAGATTTGAGCCACAGATGCCGGAAGGTTTTTATGTCGATAGTTTTGTACTCAGCGGTCTTCCCGTGGGTGTAACAATTCTCGATAAAGATGGAAATGCTATTGCTGGCTCTACTGTTACAAAAGAACAGATGGTATTTAAAGATGCACTAGGAAATATCATCTCTTATGACAGCCAAGATTTTATTACAAACTTTAAGAGTGTAGAATTTGTAATAGAGTATACAAATGGCATCTCTCCTGAATTTAATGTTGCTATAACGGCAAACTATAAACTTGATACGGCTTATATTGGAACCACTGATATTGGCTCCAACCAATCATATACTAACCAATATACTTTTGCTCTTAAAGATATAACTTCCGCAGGCGACTATACATACAATAAAACGGACTTTGCGGATGCGAAAGATGAAGGATTTATTCTATCCAAAGAGACAAACTACAACATCATAAAAGACGGCAGCGGAAATAGCACTATTTATGGAGGCATAGTCAAAGATGTAGTTTATGACGGTGCGGGAAATGACATAGTCTATCTCAATGCAGGCAATGACACACTCTATGGAGGAAGCGGCACAAACTACATTTATGGCGACACTGACGGAGTAGATGCCCAAAAGTATGCAGGAAATGACACTCTTAGCTATGAGTCGGTAAAAAGCTTTGAAATTAGCGAGGTAAAGTTACTTGAAGCGGAGGGTCTTATATCTGTTGATGAGAGTGCGAAACTTAGCGGAACTTATGTACTTTTAGATGGAGGCGGCAACCCTATCGCAAACTCTTTAGATATAGATATGCTCGCCTCTTATAAAGGGGTATATGTTGATTTGGACGGTGTGCATGTAGATGGACTGGGTATCGATGTAAACCAAGATGAAGTTATAGATACAGATGACAAAATCAATTCCATCTCAAAATTTGCCACCAGAGAAGGAGAATTTGACTACGATGAAAATGGCAATGCGATAACCACTACGCTCACAGAAGTTGGCTTAGAAAATCTTCAGACAATAGGTTATGATGTTCTTGAAGACATAGAAAATATTATAGCCAGCAACTACAACGATACTATTTATGGAAATGCTCTTGCAGATAATATCTTGTCTGGTCTTGGAGGCAGCGATACTTTAGATGGACGAGGCGGCAATAACACACTACTTGGCGGAGATGGTTACGATACACTATTTGCTGGAAGCGGAAACGATTTTATAGACGGTGGAGCCGATACGGACACACTCAGCTACGCAAATGCCTCACAGGGAATGATTATTCGCTTTGACAGACCTAATTCAGAAGAGTTTGACTACGCCGGATATTCTGCTGGGGCTTTTGTCATAAAAGATACAATCATCAATGTAGAGGATATCCGAGGCTCTAACTTTGCAGATACCATCTATGGAAATGGAAGCACCAACTTCATAGAATCAGGCTCTGGAGATGACCGTATATTTGCAGGTGGTGGCTATGATTTTATTGACGGCGGAGCAGGAAGTGACTGGATAAGCTACAATCCTGCAGACTATACATACAATGCACTAAACCCAAACTTTATGCAGCAGATACAAGGTATAACGGTTGATTTAAACAGCACTGATTTTGTAATGGTTAAAGAAACTACTACAAATAGATTGATTGACCTTATTAAAAGTGTTGAGCAGATAAGAGCTACTAGCGGAAGCGATTTTATTTATGGAAGTAGCTATGCAGAAATTTTCTGGGGACTTGACGGCAATGACAGACTCGAGAGCAGAGGCGGTAATGACACACTCTATGGTGGAGATGGAAATGACTATATCCGGTCTGGCGCTGGTTTAGACATATCATGGGGTGGCAACGGTGTGGATTATTTAGAGCTTTATGATGACGGACTCACTGCCAATCAAACTCTTCAAATTACCGAAGCAGGAACCATACAATATTGGAACGGTGCTAGTTGGATAGATGGATATAATGGAAACGGGGGAGTAAATCTAGCTTATGAATTTGAAGGTCTTGGAGCTTCAAACGGTATAGATACAATATATGGTAACTCTCAAGCCAATGTTTTAAATGGATACAATGGAAATGACACTATATCCGGAATGACCGGTAATGATGTTATTGATGGCGGAAACGATAATGATACGATTTATGGAGATGATGTAGCTAATTTATTAAGCGGAAATGACTCAATAACCGGCGGTAACGGAAATGACACGATGTACGGAGGCAAAGGAGATGATACTTTTTATGGAAGCATAAAATATGACGCTGCTCCAGACAAAGATGCGTATCACGGAGGAGAGGGAATCGATACCCTTGATTACTCAAGAACAAATCACAATTATGCTATGACCGTAAATATGACGGGAGGAGGAGATGGTTCCATTACTTTTTCTACATTAGCAGATGGCAGTTATTTAGATACTTTTACGAGTATTGAACGAATAATCGGAAGCAGAGGAAATGATACTATGACTGCAGATGATAGTGGCATGTACTTAGATGGCTGGAGTGGCACAGATAAACTCTATGGCGGTGCGGGGGCTGACACTATTATCGCTAGAAACACTTCGGGTGAAATCTTAGATGGAAATGGAGGAGTTGACACACTTAAGTTAGTTCAAAATGTAAATCTTAGAGCTATGACTATCAGCGACCTCGAAATACTTGATATTGGGTCTTACACCTCTTATCTTAATATCTCTCAATTCACTCAGTTTAGCAGCATAACAGGGAGTGGTAGTTTTTATCTTTACGGTACGACTGGTAATGATACTTTTGACTTTAGCACAATAGACCTAAGCAACTTTACCGGTAAGTTATACCTTGATGCAAGCAGTGGAACAGACACTTTGAAACTCGGAACAAATCAAACCATCAACATGACGGACAATTACTACAATACTTTCGAAACTTTTAATTTAGACGCCACTTCCACACTCAATGTTCAAGCTCTAAATAACAGCGGGAGATCATTTTATGCAAATAATAAAAATTTTACCGATGTTAATGGAGAGATAAATTTTATCGGCGGCACAGGGAATGATATTTTTTATGTTGATTACACTGCTTTAAATGCCGGAAAATTGAACATAGACGGTGGCGCCGGAAGTGATTTGGTCGATATACGCACAACTTTAGCAAATAGCACTCTGACATTTAGTAATGCAGATATGTTTAGCAATATAGAAAGATTGGAGTTTGACCAGATAGCATCGACAAACATTATGAGAATTGATGCGGATGCTTTAGATGATTGGTTTAGCAGCACCACTTTTACTTTAGATTTGGTAAATAATAACACGCAAGCAAATAAGATAACTATTTCAGATACAGATAACGGCGATATGACAAACTTTACAATCGGTTCGCACTCTTTAACGCAAGCTAACGACCCTGCTCTTACCTTTAGTATGACGGTAGTATAAGAGCGTTTTGGCTCAATTTATGCGTGTTGAGCCATTGTCTTAATTCTAGCCAAATTTCAGTTTTTTAAGCACGCTGCGAGGCATTCGCCTCTTTTTAGGCGTTTTTATTTTCTCCATATTTCAAATTTCTAAGCGCTACTTCCTCATCATCTTGTCTCATTAACGATTCACCGACCAAGAACGCATCTACTCCAGCCTTTGATAAATCTTCCAACTGTCCATGTTCATATATACCGCTCTCTGCAACTATTATTTTGCCGTTTGGAATGAGAGGTATCAGCTCGTAAGAGAGATTCATATTCATCTCAAAAGTTTGTAAATTTCTATGATTTATCCCTATAATGTCGCTTCCAGCATAGATGGCTTTTACCAAATCACTTTTATCGTGTACCTCAACAAGCGCTTCCATGCCCAAATGTCTCGTGTAGCCCAAAAGCTCTTTTAACTCACCCTTGCTAAGAGCCGCGGCGATAAGCAAGATAAAGTCTGCACCGTGAACCATTGCCTCTAAAATTTGATATTTAGATACTATAAAATCTTTTCTAAGCAGCGGAATCCCCACATATCTTCTAATCTGTCCTAGGTAATCCAAACTGCCTTGAAAAAAGTGAGGTTCTGTAAGAATTGAAATAGCACTAGCTCCACCACGCTCGTAGCTTTGCGCAATTGCAATTGGGTCAAAATCTTCACGAATAACACCCTTTGACGGAGAGGCTTTTTTTACCTCGGCAATTATTCTATACGGGTCTTCCTCTGTTGCTCTCAAATATGGAAATACATCTCTTGGAGCTCTTGCATTAAAAGCCAGCGAACGCCCAAGCCAGTCCAGTGAGAACTCTTTTTCTCTTTTTACCAAATCTTCTTTTGTTTTTTTAATTATTTCATCTAAAATCATTTTCTATTTTTACCCTTTACTTTTTTTTACTTTCATTGCATTTTTTTATAGTCTCAATATGTTTTACAACCTCTTCATTGCTGCTTCCATCCATATTTTCAACTTTTTTCATAATTTTAGCTGCCTCTTTACAATCTCCAAGCTTATAGTATCCCCACGCAAGCGAATCAAGATAGTAGATTGAATTTGGCTCTATTTTTAACGCCTCTTTTATATAATCAATGCCTTTTTTTATATCAATGCTATGGTCGATGAGAAGGTAGCCAAGATAGTTCAAGTACATCCCCTCTTTCTTTACCTCTACAGTCTCTTTTAGTTTTGCTATAACACTTTTTTGCATAACCTTATCACTCTTATCTTCACTGCTTTCATACTCAAAAATAGCACTCTGCCCAAGAAGTGTGACATCTCCGTTCTCTTTATAGAGTTCATTCGCTATAAGCGCTGCTTTTTTGTAATTTTTAGCTTGAATATAGAGTTGTAACAGCAGCTCGTTATTGCTATTGCTCTCTTCTAAAAACTCTGTCATTTTTAGGTAATCTTTTTTATAGCCGTATATTTGAACTATTTTTGCGGCTATATCTCTGCTAAACTCTATTTTATATAACCTTAAATAAGTTGCCAAAAGACCGTCTATATTATTTTCGTTGCTATAAAATCCTATAAGTTTACTGCATATAAAAACTGAGCAACCATGGATTCTTGAGTGTGTTTCAAGTTGAGCTATGGCATCTTTTTTTCTATCGAGATTAACATACAAAATAACAGCTATGCTCTCTAAAATTTTTTCGTTATTTTCTTTAACATATGCGCTCTCCAAATACTTAAGGGCATTCTCATACTCTTTAAGTTTTACATATATTTCACTCACCAAAAGGTAATCATTAATGTTTTTTGATGCTTCAACAAGCCGAGTTGCCAACTCTTTTGCTTTAACAAGCTTGTTTTGTTTAACCAGCGCTATTGTTTTAATTCTTGTTAGTTCAAAATCATCAATACTGTTTTTTGAAATCTCATCAACCCTCTTGATTGCTCTCTCATTTTCATTAGCAGCCAAATCGTTTCTCAAAGAACGGTAGAGATACTCTTTTTTGTTTGACGCTTCATAGAGAGTATTAAACAAATTTGACGAGTTATTATGATCACCAATCTCTTCTAAATGGAGTGCTGAGAGTATATACATATCTTCATGCTCAAAACTCTTTTCATATCCTTTTTTGGCAGAAGGCTGAGTTGCGACACAACCGCTAAACAGCAAAAAAAAGAGCACAAAAAAAGATGATTTTACTAAATTATACATCGACAATCCCTGGACACTCAAGTTTTAACTCATCAACTCTAGTTTTGAAATAATCCCAAAAAGGAAATGTTCTGCACTGAGTCGGTCGTACTTCATAAATGGCACATCCGTTTGAGGCTCTATCATAAAATGCACACTCATGGCTCTCATTAAATTTTCTCTCTTTTATTGAGTACTTATACCCATTTTTAAAGAGATAATTTTGTGTAAAATCATTAACGCTCAATCCAAGAAAATCAGAGATACTCTCTATCTCCGAAGCATTGACATGTATATATCCGCTCTCGCCCGTGCAACATCTTGCCTGACAAGTCGAGCATGCGTGAGCGTCAAAGGAGTAGCCAAATCCCTCTTTTTTAATTATATTTGACATTTTATACTTTGTGTCCGTGCTTTTTCATATACATATTTTGCCTTTTGCGAAAACTCATCTGCTACAAAACTGATAAACGGCGGCCAAATTTTCATAAGCGATTTTGAGCCGTTCCTAGCGTGTATCATTACTAAAGAGGCAACTTTATCCTCTTTTGGATGTACAAACTGCACATCCTCAACTCTCATCTTTACTTTCTCAAGCTCTGAGCAAATCAAACCAAACTGAGACGCATCATAGCAAAATATAAAATGAGACCTTGGATTTAGGAGCCTTGAGACCTTTTTAAAAAATTTATCTAACGGTAAGTTGATATTATATCGTGCATTTAATAACATCTCATTTTGACTTTTAGTCACCCCGTCATGATAAAACGGAGGGTTTGAGATGATGTAGTCATATTTTACATCTTCATCAAGCTCTAAAAAATCTTTTTTGTGAATTTTATACTCTATTTTATTAACTCTTGCATTAATCGTTGCATACTCTACAAAAACATCTTGCTTCTCAACCGCTTCAAGCTCTACTTTTTTGTTATCTCTTGCAACCAAAAGTCCTACTATACCGCACCCTGCTCCGACATCCAAAACCTTTTTGCTTGGTTTAAAAGAGTTTATAAAATCGTACAAGAAGATAGAGTCGCTATTGTAACAATATCCATCTTGCGGCTGGTAAAGAAGCATATAAAAATTCCTAAAAATCCATTTTTTGATATAATTCTAAAATTATATCTTAAAGGCATTAAATGATAATTATTCCGGCTAGACTTGCTTCAACAAGATTCCCGCAAAAAGTACTTGCAGACATCGGCGGATTGCCGATGGTTGTTAGAACTGCACAAAGAGTTGCACACTTAGGAAGAGTTGTAGTAGCAGCGGATGATGAGATTATTATTTCTACATGTAAAAAATATGGCATAGAAGCAATGCTTACTTCAACAACGCACAAAAGCGGAACTGACCGTATAAATGAGTGTGCAAATATTTTAAATTTGGCAGATGATGAGATTGTTATAAATGTCCAAGCGGATGAGCCGTTTATTGAAACCGAAGTCGTAGAGATGCTCCTTAAAAGATTAAAAATGCTAAAAGAAAACGGCGAAGAGTTTATAATGGCAAGCTGTTACAACTCCATAAATGATGAAGCTGCAAAAGACCCAAATCTTGTAAAAGTGGTCCTTGACAACGAAGATAACGCTATCTACTTTTCGCGCTCTCTTATCCCTTACAATAGAGGCGGAGGGGCGCAATATTTCGGTCATATAGGTATCTACGGATTTAGCAAAAAAAGTCTGCATGATTTTTGTAACCTTAGCGATGCGCCTATAGAAGATATAGAGAAGCTAGAGCAGCTTCGTGCGATTTATCATCAAAAAAAGATAAGCATGGTTAAAGTTGCAAGTACAGGTTTTGGCATAGATACTGAGGAAGATTTAAAAAGAGCGGTTGAGATTTTTCTATAAAGATTTTTAAGAAGAAAACAAAGCCAAGAGGCTTCGTTTTAGAGATTTAGATATTGTCGCGAATACCTAATTCTGCTACAAGTTTAAGATAAGCATCTTTATCTTTTCTTTTAAAATACTTCATAAGACGACGACGTTGTCCTACTAGTTTTAAAAGACCAAGTCTTGAAGCGTGATCTTTTGTAAACACTTTTAAGTGTTCAGTTAGTTCACTGATTCTGTTTGTTAATAGTGCGATTTGAACTTCACTTGAACCAGTGTCATTCTCACCACGACCGTATTTTGCAACAATTTCTTGTTTTTTAGCCGAATTTAAAGCCATAATAGCCTCCAAAAGGTATTTTAATCTAACAGTTACACATAATTAGTGTATAAAGTTGAAGTGAAATAATATCTTATTTCTACTTTAATTTCAACTTCTTTTGATATAATTTACAAAAATAAAATAAAGTAATAATATGTTAATAACTCGTGCTAGTGAGTATGCGATACTCTCACTTATTGTTTTGTCAAAAGCTTCTGCTCCAATGGATAGCGAAACACTCTCAAATCAGCTCTCAATTCCAAAAAGTTTTTTAGCAAAAATCCTTCAAGCAATGGCAAAACATGGTATTTTAAAGTCATACAAAGGCGTTAACGGCGGTTTTGCACTTCTGCTAGAACCAAAAAATATAAATATGCTTGATGTTATGTCGTCCGTTGAGGGAAAAGCTCCTGCCGTTTTTGATTGTGCTCCATCAATGTACTCTTGCCCATCAGGCAAAGCTCCTCTATGTTCACTATGGCCATTTTTAAATAAACTACAAGGAAAGATAGATTCTTTTTTAGCAGATTTAACTTTAGCAGATATTTTAGAGTAGAACTTTGGCAAAAAAACTAACAACAAGACAGCAAATCGGTACAACTTTAAACTTTTTGCTAGGTCAAAAAGATTTAAGTGTCGTTATTTTTGTAATGGCTATTTTGGCTATTATTATCGTTCCTTTGCCTTCAGCTATGCTCGATGTCTTGCTTACCGTATCCATTGCGCTATCTGTTTTAATTCTGCTAATATCGCTTTATGTTCCAAAACCGACAGATTTAACAACATTTCCAACGCTTATTTTAATCATAACTCTCTTTAGACTATCACTAAATGTAGCTTCAACCAGAATGATTTTAAGTCATGGAAGCGAGGGACCTGAAGCCGTTAGCGATATCATAACCAGCTTTGGAAATTTCGTTGTCGGCGGAAATTATGTTATCGGTATTATTGTTTTTTCAATACTTGTACTTATTAACTTTATGGTTATCACAAAAGGTTCAACAAGGGTTGCAGAGGTTGCTGCTCGTTTTACGCTTGACTCAATGCCGGGTAAGCAAATGGCTGTTGATGCGGACCTAAATGCTGGGCTAATTAATGATGCAGAGGCTAAAAAAAGAAGAGCTGATATTCTTCAAGATGCTAACTTTTATGGAGCTATGGA
Organism: Sulfurimonadaceae bacterium; assembly: GCA_942493175.1. Taxonomy (GTDB): domain Bacteria; phylum Campylobacterota; class Campylobacteria; order Campylobacterales; family Sulfurimonadaceae; genus Sulfurimonas. The sequence goes on along the minus strand of OW818672.1, from coordinate 701,065 downwards.
CGGTTCTAGTAAATTTGTAAAGGGTGATGCTGTTGCCGGCATAATTATCACTCTTATCAACATAGTCGGCGGATTTTTAATAGGTGTTTTTCAGCACGACATGACAGTTGCCGATAGTGCCTCAACATTTACGCTTTTAACTATCGGAGATGGTTTAGTTGCTCAAATTCCTGCACTCATCATGTCAACCGCAACCGGTATTATGATTACTCGCTCTTCAGGAGAGGGAGATAATTTTGCAGAGGGCGCAATTAACCAGATAATGGGCAATGCTAAAATCATGATGATTGTAGGTTTCATTATGATTCTTTTTGCTCTTGTTCCCGGTCTTCCAACCGCTTCTATGGGGTTTGTCGGAATTATGTTTGCGCTTCTTGGTTGGTCTATTTACAAATATGAAAGAGGTGAATTAAGCATACTTGACATAGACGGTCTATTGACACCAAAAGAAAAAGAGCTTCAAGCAAAAGATAAGGCTGCCACAAGACCTGCAAAAACCAATGAAGAGATTGCAAAAGAGGAAGAGAGCGCACTTGAAGATATATTAAAAGTTGAAATGCTTGAACTCACACTTGGTTATCAACTGATACGACTTGCTGATAGTGCTCAAGGCGGGGATTTGCTAGAGAGAATTCGTTCTATGAGAAGAAAAATAGCATCAGATTTTGGTTTTTTAATGCCTCAAGTTCGTATCAGAGACAACTTGCACCTGCAGCCACAACAGTATCAGATACTGCTAAAGGGCATCTCTATCGGCGAGGGCAAAATTATGCCTGACAAATTTTTGGCAATGGATAGCGGTATGGCAACCGGAGATATAAAGGGTGAGGCAACTAAAGAACCGGCTTTTGGACTTGATGCTCTGTGGATATCTCCAAATCAAAAAGAGGATGCAATCATTAACGGATATACGGTTGTAGATCCTGCTACCGTTATATCAACGCACATGAGCGAACTTGTCAAGAAAAATGCCGAGGATTTATTAACGCGCCAAGAAGTTCAAACTTTAGTAACAAAAATTAAAACTGACTTCCCTGTTATCATTGATGATGTTCAAAAAGTTGCATCTATCGGGCTTATCCAGAGAGTTCTCAAGGCTCTTTTACATGAAAAAATTCCTCTTAAAGATATGTTGACTATATTAGAAACTATTGCTGATATTGCAGAATACACTAAAAATGTTGACATAATCACAGAGCAAGTTCGTGCTAAACTCTCTCGCATTATTACCCAAATGTACTCTGGTGATGATGGAGTTATAAGACTTCTTACATTTGACACTGCATCTGAACAACTAATGCTTGAAAAATCACAAGAGCGTGATGGAACAAGAACTCTTCTGCTAAGTGTAGCCGAGATTAATGCCCTTATTCAAGCAACAAGCGCAAAAGCGGCAGAGTTGCTGCAAAAAGGCATCTCTCCGGTAGTAATTATTGTAGACCCGCAATTGCGTCGCGGTATTGCAGAGATATTTGAGCGATTTTCTCTTGAGGTAGTTACACTCTCTCATGCGGAGATAGACTCTAGTGCTACTTTTGAAGTAATGGGCTCCATCTCAATAAATAAACAACTTTAAGGAAAAAAATGAATAATAAAATAGTCCACCACCTCTCACACACTGATTTAGACGGATACAGCTGTCAGCTTGTTATGAAATATACGCCGTACAAACTGCTTAACTACAATGCAAACTACGGTGCAGAGGTAAAACAGACACTAGAACTTATTTTGCAAAATGTTATCAGTGATAACAAAAGTGCAACTATTTTAATAACTGATTTAAATTTGACTTCCGATGAATCAAGATGGTTAAATAATGAAATTATTAAACTAAATGAAAATAAAAAAGATATAACACTGCTGCTTTTGGATCATCACGGCACAGGAGAAGATAGCGCGCAAAAATACGATTGGTACTTTTTAGACACTTCTAGATCTGCTACTAAAATAACATATGATTATGTTAAAGAAAATTTTGAGTTAGATGAACCGCAATGGATGAAAAAATTTGTCAATATCGTCAACGCCGTTGATTTATGGAAGATGGAAGAGAAAGAAAACTTTGAGTACGGAAAAGTTTGTATGCGTCTTGTCAGTGAGACAAGAGAACTAAATAAAATTATGTTTGCAGATGTTGATAACAACTACAAAATATCGCTTCTGCTTGAAGCAACAAAATATATTGACAAAGAGAATGCGCCAATAGTTTTAGATGAAAAAATTCACATGTTAAAAAAAGATTTTTTTAAAAAAGATAAAAATGACACCCTTGACAACTTGGTAACAGAGTATATAGTTAAGCTGCTTGGTGAAGCCAAAGATGAGAAAACGATTTACTACAAAGGGTATAGAGGATATTTAAGCTATGGCGTTGGAAACACATCTATCATTGGAAACGGATTTTTACTAACATATCCAGAATATGATTTTATTGTTGATGTAAGCTACAGAGGAACTGTAAGCCTAAGAGCAAACAACAAAGTAAGCGTTTCTCAAATCTCTAAAGAGTGGACAGGCGGAGGCGGACATCCGAATGCTGCCGGCGGTCGTATTATAGGATTTAAAGAGCAGTTCCGCTATGACTTGGTAAAAAAACAGATACAAAAGATAATAAATGAAAAAGAGTCCGTTGCCGGTGAGCTGGAGTTTAAAAAAGAGTCTTAATTATTAGCGAAATATCTCTCAACACCATCAGCTAATCCTTTAACCATATTTTTTATATACTCATCATCTACCAGACGCTCTGATTCTTTTGGGTGAGTTATAAAACCAACTTCAACCAAAACGGAAGGCATTTGGGCTCCAACTAAGACCCAAAAAGGTCCCTCTCGAACTCCTCCGTCTCTTACATCTTTATACTTTTGGTTAAGAGAGCCGAGCATTCCTCTTTGCAAGTCTATTGCAAGCTTATTTGATGCCAAAATATTATGATGATTTAGAAGGTTTAAATAGCTATCTTTTCCGTACATGTTCATATCGCTCATATCTGCCGAGTTCTCAAGTGCCGCCACTTTTTTTGCTCTGCTTGAACGAGACGGGGATAAAAAATAGCACTCTATCCCTTGAGCTTCGTTTACTCTTCCATTTGCAACTGCATTTGCATGAATACTTACAAATATATCTGCACTTTTTTCGTTAGCATACTCTGTTCTTCTGCTTAGCTTTACGAATGTATCGCTATCTCTAGTCATAAAAACTTTATAACCGCGCGCTTTTAAAATTGCTTCTAATTTTTTTGCGGTATTTAAAACAACATCTTTCTCTTGATATTTGTTATATCCTATGGCACCGGGGTCATTACCGCCATGACCGGAATCTATAACAATTGTTTTATCCATACTTTTTTTAATCGGCATTGCTTTATCTGTTTTATCTATTGCTTCTGCTATTTTGCGTGACTCTATTTTTAATTTTATTTTTAATATTGTAGAGTCTAATTCGTGGCTTATCTCAACTGCTGAGCTGTTTTCAATAACCAACCTTAATGTATCTGGGTTATATTGAGCTATTTTTATATTATCAATACCGTTTTTGTTAATATTTTGCGAACTTGTAAACATTGATGTTTTTATATCAAAAACATACTTGTAACTTTTTTTATGTTCATCATGCAGTGTAAAATAATCAATCTGTTTTTTGCCGATTTGTTGATCAAAAGTTAAAAGTAGTACATCATCCTCCCAACTAACTGATTTTAACTTATGTAAAGAACCCACTTGCACATCTTCGATATGCTTTGTTTTTTTCATAGGCTTTGGTTCAGGCTGTTTATAACTGCTTTTTAAAGAGAGCGATTGAAGTTCTTTTGAGTATATAGATACATCTATATTTAACTTTTCTCCGCTTTTTACAATACCTTTTAACGACTCTATTTTTAAAGCCAGATTCTCATCCATAACAGAGCTGAGATATAAATTTTTGTAGTCGTTATATGCGCGAAAAATATCACTTTGCGTGCCGCTTTGCATATATTTGTCTGCTCTATCTAAAATTTCATTATTAGCAGACACTTCAATAGAGATAAATAAAAATAGAGATAGTAAAAAAAGTTTAATCATAGTTGAATTATTCGCCGTTAACCAATTTGTCCATTAACTCTTTTACAGAAATTATTTTATCAAGCCTGTATCCGTTAGTGCCGGAAAAGAATAACCCAGTTTCAACATTGCCTTCGAATGCATCACTCAATCTGTCTGCAATACAAAAACCGACTTCCTTAGCCTCTTCTCCGCGATTACAAGGTGCTACACAGTTAGAGATACATTTAATTGCCGGTCCCTCTCTTTTTTCTACTAGCTTCACCAAGTTAGTCCTTATGCCTTGAGCCGGATAACCAACTGGAGATGCCATAAGCTGAATATCCTCTTTTTTAGCATCAAGCAGAACTTTTTTAAGATTTTCATGTGCATCACACTCAAAAGTTCCGATAAAACGAGTCCCCATTTGAACACCACGAGCACCTAGAGACATCATCTCTTCTATATCGTTTTTGTCCCATACGCCACCCGCTGCAATAACAGGAATATCTCCCCATAGAGCAGCCTCTTCAACGACTGGTCTGACCAAGTTTTCCAACTGATTCTCAGGCATTGAGCACTGTTCATATGTAAAACCTTGATGTCCACCGCTTTTTGGACCCTCTAAAATTACGGCATCAGGAACTCTGTTGTACCTTTTTTGCCATCTTTTACAGATAATTTTCAATGCTTTTGCAGATGAAACAATCGGCACAAGTGCAACATCTGGATAGCCCTCGGTAAACTCCGGCATATTTGTAGGAAGCCCAGCTCCTGTTATAATAATGTCAATTCCTGCTTCACATGCATCTGCAACAACGCGCCCATAATCATTTATCGCATATAAGATATTTGCTGCAAGCGGCTTGTCACCGCATATTTTTCTCGCATTTTTAATTATTGCAGTAAGTCCATCTTTTGAATAAAACCCAAGAGCATCAAGAGGTCTGCCCGCTACTAATTTTGTAGCATACTTTTTATCTTCATAGTAACCTGTTCCAACTGCACTGATTACACCAAGTCCACCCTCTTTTGATACATTTCCAGCCAGTTTATCCCAGCTTATACCGACACCCATTCCACCTTGAACTATAGGCTTCTCTATTATATATTTACCGATTTTTAATGGTTTAAAGCTCATTAGTTCACCTTTAACTTTGCGAATTTTCTTTTTCCGACTTGAAGTATATACTCCCCGTTTGCTAATTGTAACTGTTCGTCATCAATTTTTTCTTGATTTATTTTAACAGCACCTTGCTTAATATCTCTTCTAGCTTGAGAAGTTGAGGGTGTTAAATTGCAATCTACAAGAGCTTTTGCTATCCAAACATCTCCATTGCAACTATACTCATCAATCTCTGTTGGAATTTGGTTATTTGAATGAACTTTTTCAAACTCATCTTTTGCACACTTTGCCGCCTCGAGAGAGTGAAATCTAGCAGTAATCTCTAAAGCCAAATCCTCTTTAACTTTTTTTGGATGCAAAGAGCCATCAGCCACGCCATTTTTTAAGGATTCAATTTCGCTTAGAGTTTTTGTGCTCAAAAGCTCATAGTATCTCCACATTAACTCATCAGAGACACTTAGCACTTTTCCAAACATGTCATTTGGTTCATCTGCTACACCGATGTAGTTATTTAGAGATTTACTCATCTTTTGTATACCGTCAAGACCCTCTAAAATAGGCATCATTAAAACTGACTGCTCTTTTCCTATCTCATACGCTCTTTGAAGATGTCTACCCATAAGAAGATTAAACTTTTGATCAGTTCCGCCTATCTCAATATCGCTTTTTAAATGAACGCTGTCGTAGCCCTGAAGAAGAGGATATATAAACTCACTGATTGAGATTGATGTCCCGCTCTTATATCTTTTATCAAAATCATCGCGTTCTAACATTCTTGCAACATTAAATGTAGTTGTAAGAGAGAGCATACCTGAAGCTCCAAGAAGATTAATCCACTCTGAGTTAAAAACAACCTCTGTTTTAGAAGCATCTAAAATTTTAAAAACTTGATCCTTGTAGCTTTTTGCATTTTCTTGAATATCAACGGCACTAAGAGTTTTTCTTGTTGCGCTTTTACCTGTAGGGTCACCTATTTGAGCAGTAAAATCACCTATTAAAAACTGTATAGTTGCACCATATTTTTGAAAAGTTGCAAGTTTTTGCAAAAGCACTGTATGCCCAAGATGCAAATCAGGTGCAGTAGGGTCAAATCCTGCTTTTACGGTATATGTTTTACCCTCATCAAAATACGCTTTTAACAATTTTTCAATTCTTTGGCTGTCTATAATTTCAGCCGTGCCTCTTTTTATCTCTCTTAGAGCTTCTTGTAACATATATATATTCCTATCTAATTTATAAATTATTTGTAAGCATCATCAGTACGAATAAGATGTATAACTTTTATTTTTTGTTCGATTTTAGCACGAAGTGAGTTAATATCAGCTTCTTTTGACTCAAATCCTATCTCACAATATCTGGTAGATTCACTTTTGTTTTTTCCAAGCTCTATCTGATTTATATCTATTTTTAGTTTTGCTAAAAAATTTAAAAACTCTGCCAATGTGCCGACACCGCTATGAAGTGAAATTATCATGTTGTATTTGTAGATATTTAATTTTTCCCATCTTACAAATACCATCGGCTCTTTTTCTTCTAGTTTTTTAATTGCGCTATTACACATCTTATGATGCACATGCGCTTTTCCTTTTTCTAAAAATGCCATAACTTCATCACCGCTTTTTGGATGACAACAATAATCGAATACAACATCACTTATATGTACGGCACTATATATCTCTATGCCATTAAAAGTGTAAAGTTTTAATTTAAATCTGTGACGAGACAGAAATGTTTTAAAACGGCTGTTTTTACTTATATCCGTTGTATATTTATGAATCACATCACGAAAATGTTCTATATCAGTAGGAATAGCTGCTCTTTTGTCGCAATTGTGTATATCTAACCACTCTTCCACCCTTGAACTGTTTAAATTCATAGCAGTTGCAACAATATTTACACTGGACTTTGAATCTATATCTCTAACTCTGGCATTACAGATATATTTCATATTGGTTTTTGCTTTTGATGTCTTAACCGCATCAATCCAACTGCATCTGGTAATACTATTTACATCAACTTCTATTTTTACAATGTCGCCATTATGAAGCTCATTTAAAAGTGATGTTTTTGTTTTATTTACTAAAGCGGATTTTGCACGATTTCCTACATGCGTATGAACTGCGTAAGCAAAATCAAGCACAACAGCTCCGCGAGGAAGTGTAAAAGCCTCCCCTTTTGGCGAAAAAACGGATATATCCTCACTATAAAGATCATTTTTAATCAAATCATAAAAATCTTCAACAGATTCATTTTGGTATCCGAGATTATGCAACCAATCCAATTTAATATAATCATTTCCACCGCTCTTATATTTCCAATGTGCCGCAACACCAAGTTCAGCCGTTTTGTGCATATCATAAGTTCTAATCTGAACTTCAAAAATAGCAGTGTCATAAAATACCGTCGTATGGATTGTTCTATAACCATTATCTTTTGGCACTGCTATATAATCTTTAAATCTTGAAGAGAGCGGTTGAAAATTGAGGTGGATAAGCCCTAAAATGTTATAGCACTTGACAGGGTCGGTTGTTAATATTCTAACTGCTAGAAGGTCTAAAACCTCTTCTATTCCCACACCTTTTCTCTGCATTTTCAGATATATAGAATATTTGTGTTTTACACGATAAAGTATCTCAAAATCATCTTCACAAAAACCATTTTGAACTAAGATTTTATTGATTGACTCTTTAAACTCATCGAGCTTCATCTCAATAGCATGATAATTTGTGTCAAGATAATTATCTATTTGCTGCTTCTCTTCTTTAAAAAGGTATGAAAAGCTTAAATCTTCTAATAAGTTTTTCAAAAAAGAGATACCTAAACGGTGTGCAATCGGTGCATAAACAACAAGTGTCTCTTCGGCTATCCGCTCTTGTTTATAAGCAGATAGTGAATCAAGGGTTAACATATTATGAAGTCTGTCACAAAGTTTTACAACCAAAACCCTAACATCTTTTATGCTTGCTAAAAGCATTTTACGAAATGAGAGTGCCGAGACGACTAGTTTTTCATTTGAGTTGGAAGGAATAAGTTCGGCGTCTCTGATAGTATCTATCTTAGTAAGACCCTCTACCAAGTGAGCAACATCGGCTCCGAAAAGTTCTTTTATCTCATCTATGTTAACCAGCGTATCTTCTACAACATCATGAAGAAGTGCAGCTATCGCCATTGCTTCATCATTTGTTATCGATGAAACAATACTTGCCACTAGTATCGGATGGATTATATAGGGCTGACCACTCTTTCTAAACTGTTTTTCATGAGCTACTTTAGAGTATTCCAGCGCTTTTTTTAAAACATTGCTCGGCGGCATTTGAGTAAAAAGATATTCCGTTGCTAAGTCAACACTCTCTATATGTTTAACTTTTTGGATATCCACTTGACTCAAACTCAATTTATTACTTTTTTATATCAACAAAGCCTTTAATTATTATAAGGCCCTCAGCTATTTCCATAAGTGCCAAATCAGCTACTTTGATTTTTTTTGAAACATTAAGCTTGCTTGTTGCGCCGTTTAAAAGCTCATCGGTTCTTTTTGCAACAGCTATTGCCAACTGGTAACGATCCATATTCGGGTTATTGTCTAATATTTTTGCTGTAAGTACTTCTACTTTCATTTTATCTCCTTAAAATTATTTAACTATTGAGCAATTTTGCATATTACCATTTACTATAATATCCAAAAGATTACCTTTTTTAAACATATCACATATCAAAATTGGCAGTGAATTATCTTTTGCTAGGGCAATTGATGTATCATCCATTACTTTAATATTATCATTAAGTGCCTGTTCGTATGTCAATTCAGGCAGTTTTACGGCATCGCTAAATTTATTTGGGTCTTTATCATAAACACCATCAACTTTTGTAGCTTTTATGATAACTTCCGCATTTATCTCAACCGCTCTTAGTGTTGCAGCCGTATCCGTTGTAAAAAATGGATTTCCTGTTCCCGCTGCAAAAATAACAACACGACCTTTTTCTAAATGACGAATTGCACGACGATTTATATAAGGCTCTGCTATCTGTTCCATCTTAATTGCCGTTTGCATACGAACTTGAAGTCCGGCATGTTCACAAGCTTCTTGCATTGCTATTCCGTTAATTACAGTTGCCAACATTCCCATATAATCGCCGGAAGTTCTTTTTATAATTCCGTCTTGAGCCGCAGTTACCCCGCGAATAATATTTCCGCCGCCGATAACTATGCCGACTTCAATACCTGCTTCTACTAAAGATTTGATTTCTTGGGAGATGTAATTTAAAATTTTTGTGTCAATTCCATAACCTGCTTCACCTGCAAGAGCTTCGCCTGAAAACTTAACCAATACCCGTCTGTTAGCCATGCAATTCCTTTATTAAAATTACGCGGATTGTACTTAAACTTGGCTTTTGTTTTGCTTTGTTTAAGAAATTATTACCATAACAATATATTTATTTGACACCCGTAATATATTTTAGTATACTTCGCTATCAAACATTTAGGATTTTTTGTGCAAAACAGTATTAACGGTCGTTTTTGGATAAACAAATCCGAACATAATTTTCTAGGGCAAGGACGCATTGAACTTCTTAAAAATATTAATCAAAGCGGGTCTATAACAAAAGCTGCCAAAGCTATGAAAATGAGCTACAAAGCTGCATGGGACGCCGTTGATGCTATGAATAACTTATCAGATTTTCCTCTTGTAGAGAGTTCAAAGGGGGGCAAAGGCGGTGGCGGAACACATCTGACTGCCTATGCAAAAGAGCTTATCGAAACTTATAATATTTTACAAGAAGAGCATAACCAATTTTTAGACAATTTATCAAAACGCATTAGCGAAAAAAACGGACATGTGCATCTGCTCAAAAGTTTTGATGTTCGCATAAGTGCAAGAAATCAGTTAAGAGCGAAGGTGGTAAAAATTCAAAAGGGCACTATCGAGAGCGAACTTTTTCTTAAGCTTGGTGAAGATGAAGAGTTGATGGCGGTTATTACAAATGACTCGCTTGAACTGCTAGAAATAAGTGTCGGCATCGAACTTTACGCGCTTTTTAAAGCAAATGCGCTCACAATCAGCAAAGATTTAACGCTTCAAAAAAGTGATATGAATAGATTTGTTGGAAAAATCATCCGCATTAACCGCGATAACTTTAACTGTGAAGTGATAATGCAACTCAAAGGTTCAAATACGCTCTGCTCAACTATGCCTATTGAAATATTTGATGATTTAGGTTTGCAAATAGATATGGAAGTCGTATCTTTTTGCAAGCCTAAGAGCATAATTATAGGTTTGTGGTAAAAAAATTTACATAGCGATATACATTTTATTATATATCGAAAACAAGGAAAATAGAATGAAAAACAGAATAAAAAACAGAGCCGCAAAATTCTTTTTTTTACTGCTGGCTGCTTCCACACTCCATGCAGAGCTTGGTTATGAGGGACAAGTAAGACTTCGATATGAAAGTTTTGATAATATGAACGAAAAGTATTACGGAACAAATCCAAAAGTCGGAGAGAGCCATGATGGCTATCTTATGACAAGAGTGCAACTTGGACTTAAATATAACTTCAACGACAACTGGAGCGCAAAAGTTTCTATGCAAGATGCTAGAGTTTTTGACTGGGGATTTAAGAGCAGTGACTGGGAGAACAAAGAGTTTGGGCAGGTCAACAGTACGCAAACAGATTTTTTTGAGCTAGGCAAAACATATTTGGAGTATAAAAACTCCAACTTAACCGTTACTGCCGGCAGACAAAGCATAAGTTACGGTGATTTAAGAGCTTTTGGTCCAGGAGAGTGGAAAAACTCCGGAAAATGGGTTTGGGATGCTGTAAAAGTTTCACTAAAAGAGGGTGAGAATTTTTTAGACTTTTTTTATGGAGCCACCATGCTTCACGACCCTGATGATTTTAGCCTAAACCATCGCCATGGCTATCACGGTGCAGGAGTATATGGACACTATGTTTATAAAAAAGATGCTGCGTTTGAGCCGATTTTAGCCTATAAAATAAATGACAAAAAAAATGAAATCTACAATTCGCTTGAAAGTTTCTATGCCGGAGCGCGAATCTATGACACCGACTTAGAGAGCTTCTTTTACGATGCTACATATATCAAATCGTTTGGAGATTACACAAAACTAAATAACGAAACAGTTTCTATTGACGGAATTGGTTTGCATATGGACGGCGGATACAACTTTAAATCAATAGATACAAGAGTTGGGTTAGGCTACTCATACGCAAGTGGAGATAACCCAAACACTTCAAATAATGAAAGTTTTGATGCCGTTTTTGGAGCAAGCGACAAGTACTACGGCAGACTTAATCTTATGCAGTGGTCAAACATTAAAGATTATGAGCTTTTTGCCATTTTCACGCCAAATGAAAAAATAAATATTAAGGCAGAGTACCATAAATTTTATGCGGATGAGCAGAGCAACAAGTGGATGAGCTATACGATTGCTTCAATGCAAAACGATCATTACGGAGATGAATTTGATATATTTGGAACTTATAAATACTCAAAAAATATAGATTTACTGCTCGGTGTCGGCTACTTTATGAGCGGAAGTTATATAGAAGAGGCAATGACTAAAAACAGTTTTATTACTGATAATAATGCTTTTGGTTTGGTTGCACAGTTTACATATAGTTTTTAATCGGCTTTTAGAAGCAAAAAATAGGAGAAAAATATGAAAAAATTACTTTTGGCCGCTGTTATGATTTTAGCAATAAATGCAAGTTTGCTTGCAGAAAAAATTACGCTATTTGCAGCAGCAGATTTAAGATATGCGCTTAGCGAAATAAAAGAGGAGTTTTTAAAACAAAACTCTAAAGATGAAGTTGAGATGATATTTGGGAGTTCGGGAAAAGGGATGCACCAGATAGAAAACGGTGCTCCCTATGACATATACTTTAGCGCAAACATGACTTTTGTAGAAAAACTCTATAAACAAGGGGATGTTACGACAAAACCAAAACTCTATGCGGTTGGAAGAGTTGTCATCTGGAGCAAACACAAAGAGTTTAATCCCGAAGCAGGATTTGAGAACTTAACACAAGATTGGGTACAAAAAATCGCTATCGCAAATCCCGCTCATGCACCTTATGGAGAAAAAGCCAAACAAGCACTTGAATCTATGAAGATGTTTAAAACAATCGAGCCAAAACTAGTTCTTGGTGAAAACATCTCTCAAACAGCAGGCTTCATTGCAAGTGAAGCGGCAGATATCGGGGTAATTGCGCTTTCTTTAGCCCTAGCTCCTACTATCGCACAAACTAGACACAATAGATACTATCTTATTGATTCAAAACTTCATGAGCCGCTTATGCAGGGATACGGCATCACAAAAAAAGGCTCGTTCAAAGCTTTAAGCAAAAAGTTTTATGACTTTATGAACACAAAAACAGTTGATGCCATCATGAAAAAATATGGATTTGTAACAGAATAACAACTATAACGGTGTAAAGATATAAAAGCTACTAAAAACAATGAAGAGCCACTTGGTTTCTTCCGTTTTCTTTTGCTTTGTATAGTGCTTGGTCGGCATATCTATATATATCGTTTACATTATAAATAAGCTCAGGTTCAATCACCACAAGCCCTATGGAGATAGTCACATGCTGACATACAGAGCTGTTTTTGTGCTCTATTTTCTCCTCTTCAACTCTTTTTCTTATGTTGTTTGCAAATTCAAAAGCTTGAGAGTCATCAAGCCCCATGCATAAAATTCCAAACTCCTCACCGCCTAGCCTAAAAACCAAATCTCCATCTCTTTTTAAAGAACTATTCAAGCATTTTGCAACGCTCTTTAGAGCTTCATCTCCTGCTTGGTGTCCGTATGTGTCGTTGTACTGCTTAAAAAAATCTATATCCAGAATAATAAAGACAAGTGTCTGTTTAGTTCTTTTTTGCGCTTTTAAAAGATTGTCAAATATAAGGTCGAAATATCTTCTGTTGTACAGAGATGTCATCGAGTCCGTTACCGATAGTTCCTCTATTTTTTCAACAAATTTTTTATTTTTATTATAAAAAAGTATATTTATGAACAGAATAAACAAAATAGATAAAAATTCCGCTGCAACTATATAGAGAATAAGTCTATTGCTGTAATCAAGTCTTTTCTCAAGCAAAGTACTTAATAACTTTAAATTCTCACGATAAAGATCTATAATTAACTCAATATTTCTTGTTATCATAGAGTTAACCTCATCAGCTCTAAATGGAAGTTTTTCTCTCTCTAAAAAGCGGTTATTTGTAAAATTTAAAATTCTATTCTGTGCGCTTAGCATTTTTTCATACACTATGTTTGTTCTTTTATTATTTATAAAGTCGTTAAGCAAGGTCATATTGTATCTCATCATGCCCATATTCTCTTCTATTTTACTCATCTGCACGCGGATTTTTTGTTTATCATCTTCAGTTAATAGCTCATTTTGGGTAGAAGAGGCAATTGCCCTTATCTGTCCGTTATATTCAATGAGTTCAGGAAGATAACTGACAATATTTGTAATCAATATGTACGAATGAACTTCGGGGTCCAATATCAGCTTGCACTCATAAGAGATACGATGTGAAAACATCATAAAATCAGAAATAACTCCTGATAGGTAGTTAAAATTTGCATACTCCAAAGAGCCCTCATTTATGGATATTATATGCTTTAATAGCTCTTTTTTAAGAGAAGATTTCTCCTCTGTGCGAGATAGTTTTTGCTTTAGCGTTATTAAATCTTTGCTGATAGTTTCTTTTATATGCTCCATAACCTCAGAAGAGCCGTTATTTGGCTCTTTAATACACACCAATCCTCTTAACCTTTGGATATTAAAAACTATCTCTTCTATCTGAACTATTATCTCCAACCCTGTCATCTCATGATGTATAAAATTAACATCTTTTTGAACATGAAACAAGGCATATGTGAACATAACGACAATGGCTAAAAGCGGCACAACCGCCAACATTATAAAATATCTAATATTTTTATTTTTTTTGCCTAAGCAGCTCATAATAACTCTCTTCTCTTCACATAAAATAACAGATACTTATCAATTTTACATCAGCAAAGCTTAAAGATATATCACCAATAACGGCAATAAACACTTTTTAAAGTTATATTTTATTTTCAGCATACTGCATATTTTTTACTCAATTTTCTGCACTCTATCTTTCTCCTTGCAGATATAATTGTACAAAAAGGAGTAAATTATGCAAGAGTTTATGGACACATACAAAAACAACATCGACTATATCGAAAACTTTTTACTTGAGACAGTTTTTAATCTAGGAAGCCTTCATGAGCGCGAGAACAACAACTTTGTAAAAGTTTTCAAAGTTTTTCCTTCTTTGGAGTTGATATATGTATGCGATGAAAAAAGTATGATTCAAATATCTCAAAACATATATAGAAACAAAACAAGCAATATCCCAATAGGCAGAGATAGAAACTACCTGCTTGAAAAAATACACTTTGACTCTAAAAATATAGCAATATCCAAAACATATATCAGCAGTGCGACTGGCGAGACATGTGTTACGGTTGCAAAAAAAGAGGGTGATAAAGTCTATTTTTTGGACTTTAATGTCTCTGCTTTGCTTCAAAGATTAGGGCTAATAGAGATACATAGCGGTTTTAACTTTATTAGCAAAAGTTTTTATTTTATCACAGCTGCTCTTATGATGATTTTGGCGCTATTTACCATAGGCTACTCAATATTTGAATTTATAAGTTCGCTATTTGTAAAAAATGGGCTCTCCATAGAGTTAATTTTTAAACCTGTAATTGCTCTTACACTTGGTCTTGCTATCTTTGACCTTGCTAAAACAGTTTTTGCTCAAGAGGTAGTATTTAAAAGCTACTCAAAAAACAGTGATGCTGAGTATAGGGTTTTGACAAAATTTTCTATTACTATTATTATCGCCCTACTCATAGAGTCTCTTATGGTTGTATTTAAAATTGCTATTGATGACTACTCGCAGATGCTTCATGCCTTTTATCTTATCTGCGGGGTTTCTATACTCATATTTACATTAGGACTATTTATATATTTCACAAAAAAAAGAGCGCTTTAAAAAGTAACATATAGAAATAGCACATTGCTTATCTTGTGCTATTTATTGCTCTTTTATAAGGGTGGTTTCATTATAATGACAGGAATTAATTTCATCTGATATGGGTGAATTCATAAATTATATATAAAAAGTGAGTCGATGAGCTGGCTAAATTTTTTTGAAACAAAAACAGAGTTGAAACATCAGTTTGGCAGAGGAATAAATGCAAATCTCTCAAAAGATGAAGAAGATTTTTTCAATATATCTTACGAAGCATTTGAAGCAAAGGATATATTAAACGCGTATGAGTATTTCTTCAAATCTCTTTTTAACTACTCAAATGAAATTTCAAATAAAAATATAATATTTACAAAAACAGATGAAAAACTAAGCTTTGAAATATTTCAAGGCAGTGCAAGAATTAACGGCACTATAACAAAAGAAAATCTCTACGCTGAGGCTATTATTACTAAAAAATCATCTGCCAATGTTGCTCTTAAGAGGCTTATTTTAGAGAGAAATTATGAGCTAACTTATACCTACTACTTTAGCGACGATGAGTATATAAAACTAAAATTATCCCTTGACAACATCACCATGAGTCCACAAAAAGTATTTTTTCCTCTTAGAGAGATTGCACTAAATGCCGACTTTGATAAAGAGTATATAAAAAGCGAGTTTCCGGAGATAACCATCGAAGACATAGTTCACTTAAAGCCCTTGGACGAGAGTGAACTACATATAAAATATAATTTTTTACATAAGTGGATTGATGAAATAACAGCTAAAATATCCACGCTGCCATCAAACGATAATGCCGGTATGCAGTCGTTTATTCTTCTTTATTTTATTTTTAAAATGGATTATCTCATAGTACCAAAATTTTCCATATTTCAAAAATCAAGCAAAAAAGTTCAAGAGTATTTTAGCGATGAGAACTTAACGGTTGAAGCAAAAAATGAGGAGTTGCGTAATTACATAAATGAGCTAGGCAAGATTGATTTTGAAGAGTTTAAAACAAATTTTTATGATGCAAAATATTCGTTTAATCCTACCGAAAAAGCATCAAATGAAGAGATAGATATTTTTATAACCGAATCGTTAGCAAAAATCAGATGGTATAAAAACAATAGATACCATCAAATTATTCCGACAATGTACAAATATATAGCCCTGTATTTGCTTTATAATTACGGTTTGCACCCTGTTA
Source organism: Sulfurimonadaceae bacterium (assembly GCA_942493175.1). Lineage (GTDB taxonomy): Bacteria > Campylobacterota > Campylobacteria > Campylobacterales > Sulfurimonadaceae > Sulfurimonas. The sequence goes on along the minus strand of OW818672.1, from coordinate 684,670 downwards.
CAAAGGGATTGCTTCATACATTGGTTGAGATTCAAAATCCTGATTTTTTCAAAGCACTCGGCTACAATACGCTCTATGATGTTGATAATTCTGCTTTTGCAAAGAGGGCAATTATTTCAAAAGTTGAGAGTATTATCCTGCCGTATCAAAGTCGTTTTAAACTCTTAAAGCCTTTTGGAGATAAACTTAATTTTACATCACTAAATGAGTTTAGCAATAGCTTTTATCTGCAACTAAAAAATCTTAATTATGAAGAGATATAGAGATGAATACTCAAATAATATTAGAAACTTATATCGAAAATATCATACAGATTATGTCGCCATATGGAAGCGGAACAGGCTTTATTATTGGTGATTTAATTGTAACAAACTCACATGTCGTTGCCGGACTAAAAGAGGTGGTTATAAGCTCAAAAAAAATTAAAAGAAGTATCGCAAAAGTTGTTTATGATGATGCATATTATGATTTGGCATTTATCAGTTTTGATTTTGAGATGCCAAAAAATCCACTCTCTCTCTCCACAAAAAGTGTTGAAAACGGAGATACGGTAGTAGCAATAGGGCATCCTTATGGGCTAAATTATAGTGCAACGGAGGGAATTGTCTCAAAAGCTTCAAGAATTTACGGAGAGCTAGAATATGTACAGATTGACGCTGCCATAAATCCGGGAAACAGCGGCGGTCCGTTGCTAAATACAAATGGTGAAGTAATAGGAGTAAATACATTTATTATACAAGACTCAAACAACTTAGGATTTGCTCTGCCATATTTCTATGTAGATGATGCTCTAAAGAGCTACAAAAAGTTAAAAATAGAAAATATTATCAAGTGTCAATCATGCAAAAATCTGATTGACGAGAGAGATATAAAAAATGACTACTGTCCGGAGTGCGGCATAAAACTTGAAATAGCAAAACTGCGAAGAAAAGGCTACAACCCGACTGGAAGCACTAAACTGCTTGAAGAAATTTTAACCTCTCTTGATGTTAATGTTACTCTTGCAAGAAGATCTCAAGCCTCTTGGAGGATTGATTACGGCACTGCCCGCATTGAGATAAACTACTATGAGAACGGAATAATAATAGGTGACTCAAAACTATGCGTTATTCCCAAGGAGAATGTGTCTAAAATTTATGATTATCTTCTTGATGAGAACAAAAAGTTTTCATATTTGCACTTCTCAATAAATGAAAATTTTGTATACCTCTCACACCTGATTGTTGACTCATCATTAACACTTAAAGAGGGAAAAATAGCTTTCGAGAGACTTCTAAAATACTCAGACAGCTATGATGATATTTTAATTGAGAAGTTTAATGCTACAAAACAAAAACGAGATGAAGAAGATTAAAAAAAGGATTTTATACATGTCAAAATTTTTAGAGTTTAGAGTAGATTTGGATAGTTTCATAATAGAGCTAAATAAGAGGGTCGAGAAAAACAACAAAAAAGTCAGAAAGCTTTTAAAGATAAAAGATAAAACATTTGCAAATTTTGTAAAACCTCTTGAGTTGATGGATGAGTATTTGGAACAATTTTTTACTCCGCTCTCACATCTAAACTCGGTAAATAACACAAGTAAGACACAAAAAGTATATGCGGACTCTCTACCAATTATAACCGAGTACTCCACAAAGCTATCACAAAATTTAGAAATTTACAAAGCTTACAAAGAGATACAAAAGAGTGAAGAAAAAAGTCTAAATCAAGAACAAAAAAGAGTTTTAGAGTTAAATATACTCAACTTTGAACTAAGCGGTGCTCATCTGGATAAGAAAACCAAAGCGAGACTTCAAGAAATAAATATAAAAAAGAGTGAGTTATCAAACAATTTTTCTCAAAATCTTTTAAATTCCACAAATGAGTACAAATATATTATCACTGATGAGAAAGATGTAGAGGGCATACCGCCGAGCGACCTCATAAGTGCAAAATTCAAAGAAGACGGCATTACAAAATTTAAATTTACACTTCAAATGCCATCATACATAGCCTATATGACATATGGTAAAAATGAGAAGATAAGAGAAGAACTTTATCGTGCTTATGTTACAAGAGCACCGCAAAACGCGCGTATTATTGATGAACTGTTATCATTAAAAAATGAGATGAGCTCTCTTTTGGGGTTTGATAATTACGCTTCATACTCACTTGCAAGTAAAATGGCAAAAGACGAAAAAAGTGTTATTGATTTCTTAGAAAAACTAATCAATAACTCTAAAACACAGGCAAAAAAAGAGTTACAAGAGATAGAAAAAATAGCAAAAAAACCACTTCAAAGTTTTGACACTGCATACTACAGCGAACTGCTAAAAAAAGAGAAGTATGAGATTGACGAAGAGTTGTACCGCCCATATTTTGAGCAGATGAGAGTTGTAGAGGGTATGTTTGATTTTTTAAACAAGCTCTTTGGGATTACCTTTAAAAAAACAGATGAAAAACTATGGCACAAAAAAGCATTTTCATACGATATATATATTGATGAAAAACTAAAAGCTAGACTATATCTTGATTTAGAATCAAGAAAAGGCAAACAAGGCGGTGCTTGGATGAACAACTTTCAAACACACTGCCGAGATGAAAAAGGAGATGAGCAACTAGCTTCAGCAGTTATAGTATGCAATTTTCCGCCGTCAAAAAATAAAAATCCGTCTCTTTTAAGACATGATGATGTAGTAACTCTATTTCATGAAATGGGACACGCAATTCACCATATGCTAAGCAGTGTAAACGAGAATGAAGTTAGCGGAGTAAACGGCGTAGAGTGGGATGCAGTCGAGTTTCCGTCACAATTTTTAGAAAATTTTGCTTATGAGCCGCATGTGCTGAAATTATTTGCATCTCACCATAAAACAAAAGAGATTATTCCCGATGAGATGATAGATAAGCTGGTGCGAAGCAAAAACTTTTTATCTGCTCTTGGGATGCTTAGACAACTTGAATTCTCAATCTTTGACTTTAAACTTCACACAAAACTCTATCAAGGCGACGATATTCAAAACCTGCTAGACTCAATAAGAAAAGAGACGGCACTTATAAAACCGCCATCATATAATAAATTTCAAAATGGGTTTTCACACATATTTGCCGGCGGTTATGCAGCCGGATATTACAGTTATAAATGGGCAGAAGTACTAAGTGCAGATGCTTTCTTCAGGGTTGTTGATGAGGGTATATTTGATTCTAATACAGCTAAAAAATATCTAAATGTAGTTTTAAACGGTGGTGGTGCTAAAAGTATGAATACGCTCTTTAAAGAGCTGATGGGCAGAGAAGCAAATCCTGACAGCTTGTTAAGATTAAATGGAATTTTATAGTGAAATATATACTCTTGGCTCTCTTGCTCTCAGCATCACTTTTTGGAGATAAAATTTTGAAAATAGCAACATACAATGTAGAAAATCTTTTTGATTTACAAAAGAGCGGGTATGAGTATAGCGAGTATGTTCCTAACAGTTCATCAGAGTGGAATCAAAAAAATTATAAAATCAAACTAAAAAATATCGCGCATGTTATAAAAGATGTTGATGCAGATATAATTGCATTGCAAGAGATAGAATCACTTCAGGCACTGTTAGATTTGCGGTTTGCACTAAAGCAAAGCGGTCTGTACTATGAACACTACGCCATTGCTGATAAAAAAAATACAACGGTAAAAGTTGCAATTCTTAGCAAAATTCCATTTTTATACTCAAAAGAGCTTAGCGTAACTCAATCATACGAATATAGAAATATTTTAGAGACAAAATTTAAAATTAATGATAAAGAGCTCTATATTTTTGTAAATCACTGGAAATCAAAAGCCGGAGCTGAGAGTATGAGATTAGTCTCTGCAAAAACTTTGAAAAATAGAATTACAGAGATAGGATATGACAAAAATATTATTTTATTAGGAGATTTCAATTCCGATTACGAAGAGCATCTTAAATTTGTAAAAAAAAGAAACCATAATGATACGAATGGGATAACAGGGATTAATCACATACTAGGAACTATAAATCAGAGAAATTACACTTCCTATTTAAACTACACCAAAAATAGTTTTTATAATCTTTGGTATGACACAAATGAAGAAAATAGATATACATACATATATAAAGGCAAAAAAGAAGCACTGGACAGTATCTTAATATCTCAATCACTTTTAGGTAAAAAAGGAATCTTTTATATAAATAAAAGTGTTACAAATTTCAACAAAGAGTATCTATTTAAAAAAAGTAATATAAGCAGGTGGGAAATTTCTCGTGCGAAAGTTAGAAAACATAAAGGTAAAGGTTACTCTGATCACCTGCCAATTGTAGCAACATTTAAAATCAATTAATATACCAATCAATCTCTTTGCTATTATGAGATTTTAAATATGCATTAGTCTACGAGATTTATTTATAGTGAGCTTATTGCCATTCGTGGTGAGCTCTGAGCTTGCCGAAGAGCCGAAACCATGAACTAACCCTTCGACTGGCTCAGGGCGAACGGAAAAGCAGTTTATTTATTTTTATTCAAAAAGTTTAATAATTGTTTTTTAATTTTAGTTGTATTGAGTTTTGATTGATTGATTATAAATTGTTTTATGATTGATTTTGGATTATTGCTAGAGTAAATGATCAACTAGGCAGCGACCTACATTTCCACACCTGACAGATGCAGTATTATCAGCGATGAGAGGCTTAGCTTCTGGGTTCGGAATGGAGCCAGGCGTTTCCCTCTCTCTATAGCCACCTAGACAATCACATTTAAATACACTTTATTGTGTGTACTTAAAAATGATTGTTTTTAAGTTAGAGAAGATTCTCATTGTTAAAGTCAACGGTCTAAATAACTACTACAGACACTTATACACTAAGTAAGGTAGTGAACGAATTGTGTTTTATTTAAAAAACTGTAAAAAAAGACAAGCGTACTATTAGTACTGGTCAGCTAAACAGATTACTCTGCGTACACACCCAGCCTATCAAGCTTGTAGTCTTCAAGCGTACTTCAGGGAGAGTTCATCTTGGAGTTGGCTTCCCGCTTAGATGCTTTCAGCGGTTATCTCATCCATGCGTAGCTACCCAGCGATGCTCTTGGCAGAACAACTGGTGCACCAGTGGCATGTCCAACCCGGTCCTCTCGTACTAGGGTCAGCTCTCCTCAACTCTCCTACGCCCACGGAAGATAGGGACCGAACTGTCTCACGGCGTTCTGAACCCAGCTCGCGTACCGCTTTAAATGGCGAACAGCCATACCCTTGGGACCTGCTTCAGCCCCAGGATGCGATGAGCCGACATCGAGGTGCCAAACCTCCCCGTCGATGTGAGCTCTTGGGGGAGATCAGCCTGTTATCCCCGGCGTACCTTTTATCCTTTGAGCGATGGCCCTTCCACACAGAACCACCGGATCACTATGACCGTCTTTCGACTCTGCTCGACTTGTATGTCTTACAGTCAGTCCGGCTTGTGCCATTATACTCTACGAAGGATTTCCAACCCTTCTGAGCCGAACTTTGTAAGCCTCCGTTACTTTTTAGGAGGCGACCGCCCCAGTCAAACTACCCACCAGACATTGTCCTCGCACGAGATAATCGTACCGAGTTAGCTATCAGAATATTCAGGGGTGGTATCTCAAGGATGCCTCATCTACAACTGGCGTCATAGAATCAATGGCTCCCACCTATCCTGCACATGAATATCCCAATAGCAATGTCAAGCTATAGTAAAGGTGCACGGGGTCTTTCCGTCTTTCCGCGGGTAGGAGGAATTTTCACCTCCACTACAATTTCACTGGATCCCTGGTTGAGACAGCTCCCATCTCGTTACGCCATTCATGCAGGTCGGTATTTAACCGACAAGGAATTTCGCTACCTTAGGACCGTTATAGTTACGGCCGCCGTTTACTTGTGCTTCAATTCAAACCTTCGCCGAAGCTAAGTAATCCTTTTAACATTCAAGCACCGGGCAGGCGTCACACCCTATACATCCTCTTACGAGTTAGCAGAGTGCTGTGTTTTTGGTAAACAGTCGGGAGGGACACTTTGCTGCGACCCGTCGGCGCTTCATGGAGCAAGTCCATTAACGCTTAGGGCACACCTTATACCGAAGATACGGTGCTAGTTTGCAGAGTTCCTTAACCAGGGTTCTTCCACGCGCCTTAGAATACTCATCTCACCCACCTGTGTCGGTTTACGGTACGGGCAACGGCTGTTCTCGTTTAGAGGCTTTTCTCGGCACGACAGTATCATTGATTCAAAGCGCTCTCCGAAGAGATTGCTCTGCCTGTAAGATCTCGGTCTAATGTATCACGGATTTGCCTATGATACAACCTACGTCCTTCGACCCACTATTCCATCAGTGAGCTCAATTAACTCTATGCGTCCCCCCATCACTCAAGCGAACATCCGTCGGTATTGGAATATTAACCAATTTGCCATCGTCTACCCCTCTCGGACTCGACTTAGGTCCCGACTAACCCTACGATGACGAGCATCGCGTAGGAAACCTTGGGTTTACGGCGAAGGGAATTCTCATCCCTTTTCTCGCTACTCATGCCTGCATGCTCACTTCCAGCCGCTCCACCACTCCTTGCCGGTATGGCTTCTACGCTGACTGGAACGCTCTCCTACCGCGCACCTAAAAGGTGCACCTAGAGCTTCGGTGCTTGTCTTAGCCCCGTTATATTTTCGGCGCAGAATCGCTAGACCAGTGAGCTGTTACGCTTTCTTTAAAAGATGGCTGCTTCTAAGCCAACCTCCTGGTTGTCACAGCAACTCCACATCCTTTTCCACTTAGACAAGACTTTGGGACCTTAGCTGCTAGTCTGGGTTGTTCCCCTTTTGACGACGGATTTTATCACCCACCGCCTGACTCCCGAGGTTGCACATGAAGTATTCGGAGTTTGATAGGGTTTGGTACCGCGGTAAGCAGCCCTAGCCCTGTCAGTGCTCTACCCCTTCATGCTAATGCTCGAGGCTATACCTAAATATATTTCGGAGAGAACCAGCTATCACTGAGTTTGATTGGCCTTTCACCCCTATCCACAAGTCATCCCGAGACTTTTCAACGTCAATGGGTTCGGTCCTCCACTGGCTCTTACACCAGCTTCAACCTGCTCATGGATAGATCACTCAGTTTCGGGTCTGCAGCATCTGACTAATTCGCCCTATTAAGACTCGCTTTCGCTACGGCTTCGCGTTCGCTTAACCTTGCCAGATACCACAACTCGCAGGCTCATTATGCAAAAGGCAGTCCGTCACACTTATATATAATAGTGCTCCGAATGATTGTAAGCCATAGGTTTCAGGTTCTATTTCACTCTGCTCACCGCAGTTCTTTTCACCTTTCCCTCACGGTACTTGTTCGCTATCGGTCTAGTAGTAGTATTTAGGGTTGGAGGGTGGTCCCCCCATATTCAGTCAAGATAACACGTGTCCCGACCTACTCGTTCCTTAGTCTAGTACCATATAAATGTTTTCGCCTACAGGAATATCACCCTCTATGTTCACTCTTTCCAAAGTGTTCGGCTAACAAATATATTATCACTAAGTGCCCTAATCCCATTTCGCTCGCCGCTACTCCGGGAATCTCGTTTGATTTCTCTTCCTTCAGGTACTGAGATGTTTCACTTCCCTGAGTTCGCTCCCCGTAGGGTAACATGATTCGCACCATGCTGGGTTGCCCCATTCAGAAATCCCCGGATCAAAGCTTCTTGGCAGCTCCCCGAGGCTTATCGCAGCCTAGTACGTCTTTCATCGCCTCTACTAGCCAAGGCATCCACCTATGGCCCTTAATATCTTTTTTTATTCTAATTTGCGTTCACTACCTTACTTAATGTAAAGCAGTGTCTGTTTAATTGTAGTTATTTAGTTGATATAATTAATAATCGACTTCTAATATATTTACATATATCAATAGTCTCTTCTAACTATATATGTTGACTTTAACAATAATAATTTAATGAACTTTTTGGTGTAAAACCAAATGTAAATTCTCTTATTTGAGAACTTATATTTAGTTTTTTGGTTTAGAAGTGCTAAAGGTTGAAGCGAAGCATACTGTAGTACGTGAGTTTCAAGCTTTGGTGCTTATAAATCAAAAAATGGTGGAGAATAGCGGGATCGAACCGCTGACCTCCTGCGTGCAAGGCAGGCGCTCTCCCAGCTGAGCTAATTCCCCATTTTTATTTCAAATGAACATAGATCACTGAAAACTAAGCAAGTAAAAGACTAAAATAACTATTTCTCTTTGTGAGATTTTCTTTGTATGAGATAAACAAATGAATGTTTTCTCTTTACTCTAGAAAGGAGGTGATCCAACCGCAGGTTCTCCTACGGTTACCTTGTTACGACTTCACCCCAGTCGCTAATTCCACCGTAAGTGGTAGCCCCCGAAGGTTAGCTTCCCAATTTCGGGTGAAATCAACTCCCATGGTGTGACGGGCGGTGAGTACAAGACCCGGGAACGTATTCACCGTAGCAATGCTGATCTACGATTACTAGTGATTCCAGCTTCATGAAGTCGAGTTGCAGACTTCAATCCGAACTGAGAGACGCTTTAAGTGATTGGCTCCACCTCGCGGTATTGCAACACTCTGTACGCCCCATTGTAGCACGTGTGTAGCCCTGGCCGTAAGGGCCATGATGACTTGACGTCGTCCTCACCTTCCTCCTCCTTACGAAGGCAGTCTCCCTAGAGTGCCCAGCTTAACCTGCTGGCAACTAAGGACGAGGGTTGCGCTCGTTGCGGGACTTAACCCAACATCTCACGACACGAGCTGACGACAGCCGTGCAGCACCTGTTTTCAAGCTCCCCGAAGGGCACTCCTGCATCTCTGCTGGATTCTATCAATGTCAAGGCCAGGTAAGGTTTTTCGCGTATCTTCGAATTAAACCACATGCTCCACCACTTGTGCGGGTCCCCGTCTATTCCTTTGAGTTTTAATCTTGCGACCGTACTCCCCAGGCGGAACACTTAATCTGTTAAGTGCATCACCGAAAAGACAAGCTTTCCGACGACTAGTGTTCATCGTTTAGGGCGTGGACTACCAGGGTATCTAATCCTGTTTGCTCCCCACGCTTTCACGCCTTAGCGTCAGTAATGTTCCAGGAGATCGCCTTCGCTTTAGGTATTCCTAGTGATATCTACGGATTTTACCCCTACACCACTAATTCCATCTACCTCTCCCATATTCTAGACTAACAGTTTCAAATGCAGTTCTATGGTTAAGCCATAGGATTTCACATCTGACTTGTCAGCCAGCCTACGCGTCCTTTACGCCCAGTGATTCCGAGTAACGCTTGCACCCTCCGTATTACCGCGGCTGCTGGCACGGAGTTAGCCGGTGCTTATTCATATGCTACCGTCATTTTCTTGACATATAAAAGGAGTTTACACACCGAAATGCGTCATCCTCCACGCGGCGTTGCTGCATCAGGGTTCCCCCCATTGTGCAATATTCCTCACTGCTGCCTCCCGTAGGAGTCTGGTCCGTGTCTCAGTACCAGTGTGGCGGATCATCCTCTCAAACCCGCTACCCGTCATTGCCTTGGTGAGCTCTTACCTCACCAACTAACTGATAGGATATAGTCTGATCTCGAAGCGAAAAAACATTTCCCTATTTAACTTATGTCAAATAGGTATATCTAGTATTAATCACCGTTTCCAGTGGCTATCCCAGTCTTCGAGGCACATTAACTATATATTACTCACCCGTGCGCCACTCGTCAGCAAAGTAGCAAGCTACTTCCTGTTACCGTTCGACTTGCATGTGTTAAGCACGCCGCCAGCGTTCACTCTGAGCCAGGATCAAACTCTCCATAATTGAATTGTTTAATCTTTGCCCAAGATTTAAAAATCATTGGCTTTGTTGCCACTATCTATAAATAGTTAGTGGACTTTTTTGTATAGTATCTATACTCTTCTTTGGTTATAAAGAGAATAGACGGTTGTTGTTATTTTAGTTATTTCTAAGTAAACTTATTAATGACCAATTTAACTATTTCTAGTTATTAAAGTCTATTTACTTGCTTAGTTTTCAATGATCTCAAACTTCGATTTTTAAACCTAAACTTTAGGTCTCTCTGTTTGTGGAGGGGAATTATAGGCAAGTTACCCTTATTTATTTCTTAATTATTATGAGAGTTTTGAAAGAATTTTGAGAAGATGTTTTTTTGAGAAAATTTAAGATTAATTTTCTTCTATCCAACCGCCGCCGATTAGCTTATTGCCATCATAAAAAACAGCAGCTTGTCCGGTAGCAACACCAAAAACACTCTCTTTTAAAGTTACATATGCTCGATTCTCTTTTAGAACAACATGACATGGCACCGCTTGAGTTCTATATCTTAATTTTACAGTAGTATCAAACTCTATTTCATTAGTATACAAATTTAAATCATTTAAAATTACACTATTGCATGCCAAATCCTCTTTTTTACCGACTGTTATTTGATTTTTATTAGCATCAATACTAATTACATAGTGTGGTTCATGTGCACCATTTACACTAAAGCCTTTTCTTTTTCCAATAGTATAGTGCATATAGCCCTTGTGCTCTCCAACGACATTTCCATCTTTATCTAAAACTTCGCCTTTTTTATCTACTTCTACGAAATCTTTAAGCAGGTCTGTATATGTTGTTTCCACAAAACATATTTCAGAAGATTCGCCTTGTGAAGCGAATGATTCCAATCCCTTAATTGACGCTGCCAACTCTTTAATATCACTTTTTTTTCTATCTCCCAATGGAAACAGAAGTCTTGGCAATATTTCTTTGTTTACATAAAAGAGAAAATAGCTCTGATCTTTTGTATCATCATCTGCTTCATAAAAATATTTTCCATCTGTTTTTATATAGTGTCCAGTCGCAATAAAATCTGCACCGATTTTATCTGCAAATTTAACCATTTCACCAAACTTTAAACTTCTGTTACATAACGCACATGGGTTTGGTGTTCTGCCCTCGGCATATGTATTTATAAATGGCTGAAAAACTTTTTTATCAAATATCTCTTGTAAGTCTATTACATGTAATTTTACGCCTACAAAGTTTGCGGCCTTCTCTGCTCTTGCTTGATGAATTTCATGATACCCTGGTTTAGAGTGAAGTTTCATATACAATCCCTCTACCTCATAACCTTCTTCTTTTAAAAGTAATGCGGATATCGTTGAGTCTACACCGCCGCTCATTCCGACTAAAACTTTTTTATTTTTCATTTTCATTGCTTATCTCTTCGTTGTCTGCTTTTTCTTCTAAAAAAAACTCAGTAAGCGATTTATAATATTTTGTATTGTCGAGCCCAGACTCTTTTAAAATATCTATTTGATCTAAAACAGATGCTTCAATTTCTCTCACTATCTGTTCTAAATCATCCGTAAGTGTTATAATACGAAGGTCCTGCTCACTAATCATACCGTTTTTATATAATTTATTTTCTATAAATTTCATCATTGGTTTATAAAAAGCTACCCCAAATACAAAAATTTTTACACCGGTTATTTTTTTTGTCTGAATAAGAGTTAAAGCTTCAAACAGCTCATCCAATGTCCCATAGCCACCTGGAAAAATCACATATGCGATTGAGTACTTTACTAACATTACTTTTCTTGAAAAAAAGTAATCAAAACTCAAATCTATAGTAGTATACTTGTTTGGCGCCTGTTCAAAAGGGAGATCTACGTTAAGTCCTATGGATTCTATGTTTTTATATTGAAAAGCGCCCCTGTTTGCAGCTTCCATAACCCCTGGCCCGCCGCCAGTCATTACATTGAACCCTTTATTTGCCAACATAGAAGAGAGCTCCTCGGCTTTTTTATAATATTTGCTGCTGCTTTTTGCTTTTGCGCTTCCAAACATCGTAACGGTTGGACCCAGCTCTCCAAGGTCGTCAAAACCTTTTACAAAGTCGGCAAGTATCCTAAAAACACTCCATGTATCAGCGGATTTTATCTCTTTTACATATTTTTTTGCTAAATCATCCTGATGTTTTCGCATTTATGGCAATCCTCGCTATGATTTTAGCTGATTTAATCTCTCTCTTTTTGTACCGATAGTAGTTATCTGCACACCGAAGTTACCATCAACAATAACAACCTCTCCCTCTGCTATAACATGGTCATCTACCAATATCTCTAGTGGATCATTAGCTAATTGGTTGAGCTCTATAACAGAACCGATATCCATATTTAAAACATCTTTTAAGAGCATTTTTTTCTTTCCGATTCTAACCTTAACCGGAAGTTTAACATCCATAATCAGAGATATATTGGTCATCTCATCATTGTTAAGAGAAATACTCTGCGAACTATCTTGAAATTTAAATGATTCAATTTTTTTTTCTTCGCTGGGGACTGCTGCAGTTTTAAATAGAGCCTTGTGTAAATTTTCATCCATTATAAACATAAAAAGAGATTTTACATCTCCAATTTTAAAATGATAAACAAACATCTTATAGTAGTTCTCTAAAGAAACTTCTTTGTTTTCGTCAATATATTCGACATTTTCTATACTAAAAGAGAGTGAAGGCAACTCTTTTTGAGCACCGAGACTATTTGAAATTGCTCCAAAGATGTTTGATGTTATCTCTTTTGCAGCGTCTAAATCATCATCTGTAACATCTTCTCTGTGACTCTCTTCTTCACCCATCATCATATCTGAGAGAGAAGCAACAAGATTTGGAGTAAGAGCAATCATTGCCGAAGCGTTCACATCACCGCTTACTACAACATGAAGCAATACAATAGGAGGAACTATATTTGAAATTATACTTAACTCTTGTTCTTCTTTTAAACTTAAAGATGGAGTTTGACCTATTAATGCTTCTATTGTGCCTACGGTTTCATTCTCAAAGAGCTTCATAAAATTGTTCATTGTCTAATCCTCATCTATTTCATTTTCATTTTCATCATCAAGCATAATCTCTTTTACACCGGATATTTTTTCGCGTCTTATAAATTCAAGATTCTCTAACGCTCTTTTTACTGCGTCTTTTTCTGTGTCAATCACTTCGGTAATTTGTATTGATTTTCTAAATCTTCTTAATCCAATTTTACCGCGAAATCTATCCTTGCCATCAACACAAACAGTTACAACATCATCTGCAGGGCTTGTAAGTCTAACAATATCACCGCTTTGCAACTCCAAAACATCTCGCAGTGTAAGTTCTGCATTACCAAGCATGGCCTCAATTCCAACTTTTGCACCGCCAAGAAGTACATGCAGTTCTGTATTTCTGCTTTTTTTTGTACTTGTCTCATTGAGCATCAAATCTCTGCTTGCAAGTTTTGGCAACACTGGTTCAAGAGCAATAACAGGATAACAGATATTCATCATTCCTGAACTCTGCCCAATAATAATCTCCATTACAACCATTACTACAATCTCATTTTGAGCAACAATTTGCACAACATTCGGACTTGATTCTTTTGACTCAATATTTGGAAAGATTTCCATAACCGGTCCCCAAGCCTCTTTTAGAGTGCTCATCATAACTCTTAAAATAGTTTCAAAAAGACTAAGTTCAATATCTGAAAATTCACGACTTGCATCAAACGGTTCACCTTTTCCGCCTAGAAGACGATCTAACATTGGAAAAGCAATTGACGGGTTAATCTCTATAACACCGCTTCCCTCTAATGGCTTCATTGAAAAAACATTGAAACTTGTTGGATTTGGAAGTGACATTAAAAATTCGCCATATGTCATTTGATCAACAGAGTGGAGCTGAATCTCAACGATTGAACGCATTATCGAAGATATTTGGGAAGCTAAAGACCTTGCCATCTTATCGTGAATACCACGGAATGCACGAAGTTGCTCTTTTGAAACCCTGTTTGGTCTTTTAAAATCATAAAGCGTTACTTGTCTTTGGGAAATAGGAGAATCATCACTCTCATCAAACCCATCATCGCCTTCATCATCAACAACATCTAAAAGCGCGTCTATCTCTTCTTGTGAAAGTATATCTGCCATATTAAGCTCCTACACTCTCTCTAATTTTATGTATTACTGATTTATGAATTTGTGAAATTCTTGATTCAGTAATATTTAAAACATCACTAATCTCTTTAAGAGAGAGCTCTTCAAAGTAGTAAAATTGTATTATTAACTGCTCTCTCTCACTGTATTGACCAAGTACTGTTTTTATAACATTAATTAACTCATCTCTTTCTATATTTGCAAGTGCCAGACCTTCATCTCCTGCTTGCAACTGATCTTGAAGGGGCATAACAGTATATATAGATGAAGCAATTCTCGCCTCATGTATTTTTTCTATACTTTCGTTTAAAATAGTTGCCAACTGCTCATCACTAGGCTCTTCATCATGAATAGCTCTATAATCTTCAACAGCATAATCTATCGCTTTTATAAGTTTTCTGCTAGAACGACTAAGTATATCTAGGCTTCTTAAATAATCAAGCATAGCGCCATAAACTCTTTTTTTAGCATATCCCCAAAAAGAGTCATTTAACTTTTCATCATATTTTCTTGCAAGTTTTATCAGCTCTTCCGTTCCAATGGCAGAGAGGTCCATATAGTCAACGGAACTAGGAAGTCTCTCTTTTAATCTAAATGCCATAGCCTTAACAGCCGGCAAATATTGGATAGCAAGTTCATCTTTTTTATGTTTTAAATCTTGTGTGTATGCAGCAATCATAAATTACCCTTTAAATCTCGAGCATTTGTTTTAACCGCGGCATCTGTAATCTTAATTGCAGAATCTATAAGTTTTTCTCTCTTGTTTATCTCGAGAACATAAAAATCTAGCTTTTTTTCATGTAAATCTTTTGGAAAAAAATGATTTTTTGAGATTGTGGTTCTGTAATAAAAAGCAACAATTACATGTGAAAATAGATAAAAAAATATAGTTATAAAAAATGTATATACAAGCAAACCTTCTGCGTCAAATGATTTTAATATACCAAAAACTATCCCGACAAAGAAGCCTTGAACAGTAAAAAAATATACAAAATTCTCGCCAAGCATCCACGATAGCCTTAGATTTGATTTAGAAATGTTTTACCAAACGCCTAAAAAGCCCTGACAACCCACTTTCACTTGGTAAAACTAGCACATTTCGTTCCAAATTCTTACAAACTGTATTTGCAATGGCAATTATATCTTTATGTACACTTGAATCAGGATGTGCAACACTAAAAAGCGCTCTCTGTTTTACCGAAGATGAAACTTTTACATCACTATTAATCTTTCCAATTAATTTTAAATCCAATTTGGTTCCAATATTGGCTAAAGCAACTTTTTTTATCTTCTCATATACTGCTACTGCTTCTTTTTCATTTTTTACTTGATTCATAATTAAACTTATATCATTCCTTAAAACAGCAATAGTTTTTATTGTTGCATAAGCATCAGTTATTGCTGCCGGGTCTGGAACTGTCACAACAATAACATCATCGGCAGCATCTAAAAACATCTGTATATGTTCTCCGATTCCCGCACCTGTGTCTATAATCATAATGTCTAATTTATCTAAAACCTCAGCTTCATTCATAAATCTCTCAAAAAGAGCTTTATCCGAATATTTTAGTATCTCATCACCACTTTCTCCAGGAATAAGTATGAGATTTCTTGTAATAGGGATTAAAATATCCGCTACGGTAGCTTCACCTTTTAGTACATGTAAAATATTTTTTTTGATTTTTACATTGAACATGACATCTAGATTTGCAAGACCGATATCAGCGTCAAATATGCCAACATTAAGTCCGCTTTGAGAAAGAACATAAGCTAAATTAGAGCTTATTGTACTTTTTCCAACTCCGCCCTTACCACTTGTAATTGCAATAAAACGGGTTTTCTTAGATTTTTTTTGTGCAGAAGATGAAACTAACTCTTCCAGCTTTTTTGCCTGATGTCCAATCATGCTTTGCTCCTATTGAAGCCATTTAACAAACACTCTACTAAAAAATCACTGCTTGCACAAACCAAATCCTCAGGAACCTCTTGCCCTACGGAGAAGTAGCTTATAGGTTTTTTTGTTTCATACGCAAGTGAAAATATATTTCCAAACCCTCTTGTTTCATCCAGTTTTGTAAACATAAGAGTATCAACATTAAGAGATGAAAAATTTTCATAAGTAGCTTTTAAATCCTCATATTTTATAGAGCTTGGCATCACCAGAACAACATCAATGTTATATTTAGCATCGTTTCCATCTAAACACTCATATATTTTTTCAATTTTATTTCTATCGTATGGACTTGAACCCATTGTGTCAATGAGAATATAATCACAATATTTAAGGGAATCAAGAGCACTTCCAAAATCTAACGGATCAACAACCGTTTCAATGCCCAATTTCATCATTCTTGCATACTGCATCAACTGTTCAACTGCACCTATGCGGTAAGTATCAAGCACAATCAACCCGACTTTATATTTTTTCTGCATCAAGTAAGAGTATCTCGCAGCCAATTTTGCTACTGATGTCGTTTTGCCAACGCCTGTCGGACCGACCAGCATAATAACTTTTTTATTTCCTATGGATGGAGTAGCCTCCAATCTAACAGGCACCATTTTTCTGAGAATTGTTTGAAAATATCTTTTAACAGTCGCTGAGTTTTCTCTCATTTTAAAAGGCATATGCTCTAGCGTCATTCTCATAATAGCATCAAGATGTTCTCTGTTCATTCCGCTTTGAGAAGCAAGTCTGTATATCTCTGCAAATTCAGATGGGATATGGCTCTCTAAATCAGGCGCTTTCTCATCCCAAAACATATTTTGAATTATTTTAACTTTATCACCAAGTTTCGCTATTTCTGATTTTATCTCTTTTAGCTCTTTTGGTTCAAAAGTATTTTGTGCTATCTGCTCTTGATGCCCATAAACTGGGTCTCTCACATCAGCAATTTTTGATATCTGTTTTGCCGCATATGAGATGTCATACAAAACATCAGCACTCATTTGAGTAAGCGGTCTGCCGTCTTTTGGCATAGTATTTGTTTTTTGATAAGTTTCATGCATAGAGTCCGTTTCTATACCCATAATTATTTCATAAATAGGCTCTCTGCCTAATGATTTTTTTTGAATCTCTTTGGTATCAATATGAAGCATTTGACTATAATTTACATCCATTTTTGCTTTTTTCAGAGCTTCAGATGGCGTTCTTCCGGTAAAAGTTAATATCTTCATTTATATATGTCCATCAATGGTATTAGCACACTTTCTCTCTTTGACCACTGTGCATGCGGGATTTGAAGCTTAGATGTTTTAACAACTCTGTCATCAAAAAAAATAATATCCAAATCTAGTGTCCTTGGAGCATTCGCAAAACTTCTTTTGCGGGCAAATTTTTTCTCTACTCTCATCAAATAATTCAGAAAAATCACTGGTTGCATACTTGTCTTTAGTACGATAATTGAATTAAAAAAATCATCCTGATTGGCAAAACCAAAAGGAGGATTTTTCAAAATCAATGATGTTTGCAATAACTCAACTCTTTTGTCTTTTTTAAAGTAGACCCCAAGATGCTTAAATCTTCTTTTCACATCACCGAGGTTTCCACCTACACCGACTGTAACTCTATGTCTGTGGAAACTTTTTTGTCTGTTTGTCTTAGCGTAACGCAAATCTTTTAAAGTAGTTAAACTATCGCTTAATTTACGCTTGATATACATATTTGCTAAGCTTGAGGCGCCTGTTTTTGCATCTCTTGAACTGCTTTTATCTCATTCATTATTTGTAACATTCCAACCATCGCCAAATGATACCCAAACGGACCAAATCCTACAACAGATGACGAACAAACCGGTGCAATCATATTTTGTTTTCTAAACTCTTCACGACGATAAATATTACTGATATGAACTTCAATAGTAGGAAGATTTACAGCAGAGATAGCATCACGAATAGCAATTGAGGTGTGAGTGTATGCAGCCGCGTTGATGATAATACCGCTTGCATCGCCGTAACACTCTTGAATCTTGTCTACAAGCTCACCCTCTAAATTGCTTTGAAAAAACTCTATCTCCATACCGCTTTGAGTTGCAAAATCTTTCATTTGAGCATGTATCTGCTCTAATTTCATTAAACCGTAAATCTGCTGTTCTCTTACGCCCAACATATTTAAATTTGGTCCTTGAATTACTACTATCTTCATCTTCTACCTTTTTATTTAATAATTACTTTTTTTAAGGAGCTATTTTATCTAAATTAAGCATAATCTATTTTAAATTTTTGAAAAAGATAAAATATGCAAATAATAACTCCTGATTATATTTTAACGCCAAATACTCTGCTCTCAAATATGTCGATAGCCTTTGATAAAACAATACGAAAAATTGCTCCGCTTGAAGAGCTTACAAAAGAGTTTCCAGATGCTAAGATAACAAAACTGGGGAAAAATTCACTTCTTATGCCCGGACTCATAAATGCACATGTACATATTGAATTTAGCGCAAATAAAACCAACCTCTCTTATGGAGATTTTATCTCTTGGCTTTACAGTGTTATAGAAAACCGAGAGGAGCTTATAAACGGCTGTGGTGATGGGTGTATGGCAAAGGCAATAGACGCTATGCTGGAGAGCGGAATTACTACATTTGGCGCAATCAGCTCACATGGTATGGATTTGGAAGCTTGTGCAAATGCACCTCAAAATGTTGTTTTTTTTAACGAACTAATCGGTTCACAAGCAACTATGGCAGATGCGCTTTTTGGCGATTTTCTGGCAAGGGTTGATGCGTCAAAAGCTGTAAAAAGAGAGGGATTTCATCCGGCAGTTGCTATTCACTCACCCTACTCTGTTCACCCGATTTTAATCAAAAAAGCACTCCAAAAAGTTAAAAATGAAAATCTTAAACTAACCGCACATTTTATGGAAAGTAACGCAGAGCGAGATTGGCTTGATAATAGCAGCGGTGACTTTAGAGATTTTTTCGAGAATTTATTAAAACAAAACAGTGCCGTTAGTGATTCAAGTGAATTTTTAGAACATTTTAATGGACAAAAAACCCTATTAACCCATGTTGTCAAAGCAAACGAGAGTGAGCTTAAAACTTTATCACTAAATAAACATACGGTAATCCACTGCCCAATTTCAAACAGACTTTTAGGCAACGGCGCACTTGATTTAGCAAAACTTGATGAGCATAATATAAGCTGGATATGCGCAACTGACGGACTTAGTTCAAACTATGAACTTAACCTCTTTGAAGAGATGAAGATTGCCTTGTTTATGCACTCAAATATGCCTCTGCTGGATTTAGCAAAAAAACTTATAAACAGTGTTACTATAAATGCCGCTAATGCTCTTGGATTAAACTGCGGTGAAATAACTGAGGGTAAAAATGCCGATATGATTGTTCTTGATTTGGACAAAGAGCCAAGCGATGAGTTAGCCATTCATTTAATACTTCATAGATATAATATCTCAAAAATTTATATTAATGGGACATTAAGAAAATGCAGTTTATAAAAAATATATTCTCTCCAATTTTAGCAATCATGAAGTTTATTCAAGAACATTTCAAGGCGATGATTTTCTTGCTCATTGTTTTTTTGATATTTGCACCAACCAGTAATGAGGATTTAAAACCAAATAACCTTGAGGAAATCTACTTGAGTGGTCCGATTATGGAAGTTTCAGAAGTTGTTACTCAAATAGATGAAGCATCTTCAAATGAGCATATAAAAGGCATATTGCTAAATGTTGATTCACCAGGTGGAGCGGTTGCACCATCTATCGAAGTGGCATATGCGATTAAAAGAGCCAGAGAGAAAAAACCTGTGGTTGTGTATGCAAGCGGAACAATTGCGAGTGGAAGTTACTATGCAAGCATTTGGGCAAACGAGATAGTTGCAAATCCTGGGTCTATGGTCGGAAGTATCGGAGTAATCATGCAAGGTGCTGATGTAAGCGAGCTTATGAGTAAAATCGGTATCAAATCTCAAAGCGTTCAAGCCGGAAAATATAAAAAAGTAGGAGCGCCAGATAGAGAGTGGACAAAGTATGAAACAGATGAGTTAAATAAAGTTATAAATGGAACATATGATTTATTTACAACGGATGTTGCAAACGCTAGAGGATTAGATATAAATAAAAGAGATGATTATGCAAATGCTCACATATTTACAGCTCATCAAGCAAAAGATGTAGGCTTAGTAGACAGCATAGGTGTCGGTTATGATGCCAAAAATAGATTAGCAGAGCTTAGCGGAGTAGTTAAACCCGTATGGAATGAAGAAGATAAATTTGATAAGTTGGTGAAAAAAATATCAGCTCAAACGGCAGTTACACTTCACACATACTTTCCAGCTTTGGTATTGAAGTAAATATTACTATTTTTTTTCAGGTTTTTTTCTAAACATATAATATTTTTCTCTCTCAAGCAAATCTTCGACATAAGAGGGTTCTGCTTTTTTTACATTCTTCCAAACACCGGAAGGAAATCTAACCTGAAGTCTATTTTTTTCTCTTAGTTTTATGATTTTCTTAACTGAAAGTACCTTTGAAACAGGAGAGAAATCAACATCGGTCAAATCTATCTCATTTTTATAAAAAAGTGTCTGTTTGCTAAAATTTCCCCAACCGGAAATTCCATCTTCCGTATAAGGAACTTCATAACCATTTTTAAAATCTACCATAATTTTATAGTGGCTGTTATCAAATATTTTAGCGATTTTACCTGCGCCAAATACTAAATCATAAATATTGTCTTCTACTTTTGCATTCTCAAAATAAACCACTGCTACTCCTTCGTATTTTTACGAAGAAGTGTATAATCAATTGATTACAAAAAAATTACAGGTACTAAATAATAACCTTAACAACGGTAGGCATATTTTCGAAAATTCTTTTTACTCTATCTTGCCAAAGCTCGCCAAACTCTCTCATCTCTTGCGGATTTGCCATGCCGCCCATCATTTTTTGCATTAAAGGTTGCATTTTTGGGCTTCCTCCAACTAATGATGGGTCATAATAAACATCTACACTTTTGCCATTATCCACTCTTGTAAACTTAACTGAAGAGCTTATTTTTGCATCAAACTTCATCAAAGAGTGTCTTGCAAATTTTCCACTCAATCCTTTAAATCCACTCTTGTCAGTTGCCCCTGTAATTTGTGAAATAACATTGCTTATAACGCCGGCAACACCATCTTCAAGAGACTCTTTAAACTCAACTTTTATCTCTCCTCTGATTGCAGGAGAGTTTGGATATAGAGCTTTTAATCCAACCAAAGTTGTAATGTATGCACCTGCAACCGTAGGACAACTATGTCCTGCCGCTTTAACTATCTCTAAATAGTTAAATTCATACACGCCGCCTTCAAAGGCACCTAAAACATTTGAAAGAGGATCTACAACTTTGATACTCTCAACAGTGTCAAAAAACTTTGGATAATTCATATAAACTCCTATATATCTATTTTATTAAGCACTTTCGCCCTTACGATAACCCTATCACTCATTAAATCAAAAGTTTCATCAACTTTTAACGACTCTATATCGATAACTTTAGAGTCTTTGGAAATCTGCGCAAAACCTTTTTTTGTCTTTAATTTCGGATGGTTGGATTCTAGCATTTTTTGCAGAGTTAACACTTGATTTTGAGCAATATTTATCCTGCTCTCTATTACATGCGGGAATCTGATTTTTATGGATTCAACCTCTTTATAGAAACTTTGCATTTTAAACGAAATAGTTTGGTTAAAAGAGTCGCGAAACTGCTTGATTTCATCTATTTTATAACTTATTTTTTTTTCTATTGAGTGCTGTGAATATAGATTTACCAAATGAGAAAGCTCTTGTTTTGAGTTATAAATTTTTTGTATAATTGTCTGGT
The DNA here is from genome assembly GCA_942493175.1 of Sulfurimonadaceae bacterium. Lineage (GTDB taxonomy): Bacteria > Campylobacterota > Campylobacteria > Campylobacterales > Sulfurimonadaceae > Sulfurimonas. The sequence goes on along the minus strand of OW818672.1, from coordinate 662,894 downwards.
TATACTGAGAATACAAAGAGTCGATATATTGGTAAAGTTCATTAGAATCCGGAAGCACCATCTGCATTGCGGCGCTTGGCGTAGGAGCTCTTAAATCCGCTACAAAGTCACTTATAACCCAGTCAATCTCATGCCCAACTGCAGAAACAATTGGAGTCGCAGCTTTAAATATGGCATCTGCAACTATCTCTTCGTTAAAAGCCCACAAGTCCTCAATGCTTCCGCCGCCGCGACCTACTACAATAACATCATAACCTTTTGTATCTGCACTTTCTAGCGCTTTTACAATAGATGGTGCAGCGCTCTCCCCTTGAACCAAAACATCATAAATATATATCTCAATCGCTCTGTATCTGCTACGAGCAACACGAAGCATATCCTGCAATGCCGCACCGGTAGCTGAAGTTATAAGTGCAATTTTTTTAGGAAATTTTGGAAGTTGTTTTTTTCTTGATGTGTCAAAATATCCCTGCATTGAGAGCTTATTTTTTAACTGCTCGTAAGCCAGAGCCAAAGCGCCGTGGCCTGATGGCTGAATAGTAAAACAGTTTATCTGATACTCGCCGCGAGGTTTGTAAAGTGTAATTGCCCCATCAAGAACTACTTTCAGTCCTTCTTGAAGCTTAAACTTAAGTTTTGCGGCATTTGTTTTAAAAATAACGGCTTTAATTGTCGAAGATTCATCTTTGAGCGTAAAATATATATGTCCGCTATTGTGAAAAGTTACGCGAGACAACTCTCCCTCAACCAGCACCCTCTCGAATGTGCTCTCAAGCAGAATTTTTATCTGCTCATTTAGTGATGAGACACTAAGCGTGTACACTACTTACCTATTTTTTTCTTGCTATTAAAAGCGTTGAAATATCCATTGAAAAACTTTTCGTATAAACTATCTCAAAGGCAGCAGTCTCAAGCTCTTTTTTCATATTTTCTACTGTTGAGAAATCTTCTATTGAGTTTGGCAGATACTCATATGCCTCTAAATTTTTAGAGATAAAACCGCCAATTTTCGGCAAAATATTGCTCATATAAAAATCTCTTATTTTTCCAAGAATTGATGGATTTTCATTTTTCATAAACTCTAGTATTACCACAAGACCGCCCTGTTTTAAAACTCTATTAAACTCTGTTAAGGCTGATTCTCTCTCTACAACATTTCTAATTCCGTATGTTATACTGAGTATGTCCGCACTGGAATCTTGAAGTGGTATTTGTGTTGCCGTTGATATATGATAGTTAAATTTAGGATATTTTTCTCTTGCTACATTAACCATCCCTTTTGATGGGTCAACTCCAACAATCTCACCTACGGCAATACCGTTTGAAATTGATCTTTTTTTCCAAAAATCCATCATGTCACCCGTACCGCAAGCAACATCAACAATCTTATCAATAGATTCGTTTGCATAGAACCCATAAGCTAAATCACAGGCTTTTCGTCTCCAGCTCTTATCTACGCCCATACTCATAACACGATTTGCGGTGTCATATGTTGGTGCTATATCATCAAACATTGATACGATTTTTTCCTGTTTTTCCATTTTAGTTGCTTCCTCTGTCATTCTCTTGCTTCATCCACATAATTATATCTTGCTCATCTTTTTGTATATTTAAAATATCAAATTTATAGTCCAATCCAATAAACGATTTCTCTCCGCCAATAGAAGGTGAGATAAAACATAGATAATATTTAACAAAATCTTTAGTAAGTTCAAACATATTTTCTCCGCCCTCAATCATAATATTTTTATAATCTTCAAATAGCGAAAAATTGTCTGAAATTATAACTTTTCTATTTTTAACACCAAATAGCCCAATACTCTTATCAAACTCTTTAGTTTTTGAAATTATTAAAACATCCGGTGCTCTTCCATTAGCCAATCTTGCATCTAATGTTGGTCTGTCAGTTCTAACCGTGTTGCCGCCAATAACAAGTAAATCGCAAACATCTCTCATCGCATGAACTAAAATTCTGGATTTTTTTGAACTTATAACTCCATTATCAATTGTGCCGTTTAATCTCTGTGCCCATTTAAAAAAAACAAATCTTTTTTCATTCCACGAGTTAAAAGGATTAAGAAGATTTTCACACTCATCTAGCAAAACATCTGTTTGTACATGTACATCTGCTTTTTTTAATATTTCATTGCCGCCGGAGGCCTCTTTGTTGATATCTTTTGAGCCGACAAATATTTTTTTTATGCCCAAATCGGCAATAAGAGCTGCGCAAGAGGGTGTTTTTCCAATATGTGAGCATGGTTCTAAAGTTGTATAAAGTGAAATATTTTTGAAGCACTCATTGTGATTGTTTAAGAGGTATTTGTGTATTTCTGATGATAAGTTAATCTCTAAAATATTTTTGTCATTTGTAAGTTTAAAGTAGGCGATTTTTAAAGCTTCAATTTCGGCATGCGGCTCTCCGGCTCTCTTATGAGCTTCAATCGCTAAAATTTCGCCACTGTCTCCGACAATTGTGCAGCCAACCGCCGGATTTGGGTAAGTTAAACACTGATACTTCCAAGCCTCGTCCAAGGCTAATTTCATATAAAAGTTACTATCTATTACCATTCAAAATATGTTTTAGCTTTTACAATTTGAGGAAAATCAACAATAATCTCTTCGCCCTCAGCATCAACAATAATTTTAGAATCTTCAACTCTAAGAATTGTTCCTTTGATTTTTTCTTTTGATTTTAATACAAAAGAAACTTTTTCTCCAACTGACATTTCAAACTGTTTTAATGTACCTACTTTTCTCTCTATGCCGGGACTTCCGACTTCAAGTCTATAATCTCCTGAGAGAGGCGGTGTTACATCTAAAAGAGGTGAAATAAGGTGAGTTAGATTGACACATTCATCTAAACTGACACTTCTTTTTCTTTCGTCTTGCATATCGTTTGATATAACGCTTACTCTGTAAATAGTATCTTCGCCTTCTCTTACAACAGAAATATCATAAAGTTCTAACCCTACCGATTTAACAAACGACTCTATATCTTTTTCTAAACTCATAAATTTATCCGCCTACTCTTTAGCTATTTTTTTAAACAACTCTTCAATGCTTTGAACTTTTTTCATCTGCTCATCAAACTCAAATGTGAACTTTGGAGAACGAAACCAACCTTGATTTTTCATACAATAAGTTTCTACAATCGGTCTGGCATTTTTTAGCAATCTAATAAAATCACTCTTCTCTTCTTCACTAAATGAAGCTGGGTCAAGATAAATCTTAGCATCACTTCTGCCTCGTGAACATTTAACATCGATTACATCCAACTTATGTAATCTTTGGTCATTTAAACTTCCAAGAGCCTCTGGAATCAACTCAAGTAAAATTGATTCAGTTCTCTTGATTTTTATTTGAGCTTCGGTCACAGAGATACTTTTTGTTCAACTTTTTTGAATGTTTCAATTACATCGCCGACGATAACATCGTCATAACCTTTAATCATAACACCACACTCATAGCCGTTGCCAATCTCTTCAACATCATCTTTGAATCGCTTAAGTGAAGTAAGTTCACCCTCATGCACAACAACGCCGTTACGGATAACGCGAACAAGACCGCCGCGTATTAGTTTACCCTCAACAACAACACATCCTGCAACCATACCTTTAGGTGCTTTAAATGTATTTCTTACTTCTGCTTGACCTGTATTAATCTCTGAGAACTTAGGCGCCATCATACCCGTTAACATTCCAGTCATATCATCAAGAAGCTGATAGATAATAGAGTATGTTTTAATATCAACATTTCTCTGCTTAGCAAGTGCCTTAACGCTTCCTGTCGGACGAACATTAAATCCAAGCAGTACGCAGTTCTCACTATTGCTTACAAGCTCAACATCATTTTCTGTGATACCACCGACACCTGATGATATGATATTGATTTTAACTTCATCATTTCTAAGTTCATTCAATGAACTTCTAATTGCCTCTAACGAACCATGAACATCTGTTTTAAGAACAACTTTAAGTGATTTTAATCTACCCTCTGCAATCATGCTTGTCATATCTTCTAAAGTAGATTTAGTGCTATGTGAAAGCTCTTTATGTCTATCGTATTCATGACGCTTTTGCGCATACTCTCTAGCTTCTTTATCATTATTTACGGCCATCATAATTTCACCTGAAGACGGTACTTCATTTAAACCGACAACTACCGCCGTGTGACTTGGTTTTAAACTCTTAATCTGCTGCTTATTTTCATCTATTAGAGCTTTAACGCGACCATATGAACTACCGCAAACAACATAATCACCAACTCTCAGTGTTCCGTTTTGTACAATTACGGTTGCAACAGGACCGCGACCTTTTTCAAGCGAAGATTCAACTACGGCAGCCTTAGCCATTGCGTTCTCATTTGCTTTAAGTTCTAAAACTTCTGCTGTAAGAAGAATATTTTCAAGTAAATCATCAATTCCCATTCCTGTTTTTGCAGATAGAGGAATAAACTCAATATCTCCACCCCAAGCAATAGGATTTAGTCCGCGCTCAGCCATCTGACCCATTACCATATCTGGATTAGCACTCTCTTTATCCATTTTATTTAATGCAACGATTACTGGAACTTTAGACTCTTTTGCCAGCTTTATAACTTCGTCAGTTTGAGGCTTAACACCATCATCAGCCGCTACAACAATAACGATTATATCGGTAACATCAGTACCTCTTTGGCGCATTGATGAGAACGCAGCGTGACCAGGAGTATCTATAAATGTAATAGCTTTGCCGTGTTGCTCAATCGTGTAAGCGCCGATATGCTGCGTAATGCCGCCGGCTTCACTAGCCGTTACTTTTGCTTTTCTGATTGCATCTAAAAGCGAAGTTTTACCGTGGTCAACATGTCCCATTATCGTAATAACAGGCGCTCTTTCAGTAGCATCTGCATCTATCTCATGTGCTAAGTCTTCTTCATAATTAAAGGCATCTTTAGGGTCAACTATAGTTACTTCAACGCCAAACTCTTCAGATAATATTTCAATCTCATCATGACCTAAAAAGTCATTTTTTGTCATCATCAAACCTAGGCTAAATAGAACTTTTATAACATCTGTTATAGGACGGTTAACTTTTTCTGCGAATTCATAAACGCGAATATCTTCAGGAATCTCTACATGAGTTACAACTAAATCTTCCGGTTTATCTTTAGTATATTTTTTTCTCTTATCACGAGAAACATTTCTACCCTTAGAAGATGATTTTTTATTTGAATTTCTACCGAGAGGTTTTGGAGTTTTAGGCTTTTTAGGCTCTTCTGCAATAATTTCGCGTCTCTCTGTAGCATTTAAGTCAAGAAGAACAATCTGGTCATCCATATCCATAGAAACTTCGCTTAAAGAGCCACCAAAAATATCAATTTTCACACCTTGTTCTTGTTTCTTAGCTCCGGATATGCTCTGTTTTGCTTTTTTCTTATTTGCCAGCTCTTCTAAAACTTCAGCGCTTATCTTGCCGTATGAAGATATCGTAGTTGTTTGTTTTGTTGATGAAGTATATACATCATCACTTTTTTCTTCAATTTTTGGTTGTTTTTTCTTTACAATCGTAAGTCCAGATTTTTTAATCAACATTTTTTTAGGGTCAGCAACACTTACCTCTTCTTCAACATCTTCATCTTGAATTTTTACTTTTGATTCAATTTTTTCTTCGTTTTTTTCTATTATGTTACTATCTTTAGCTTGAGTATCTTTGTTTTTTGCAGTAGCTTTTGCTTCAGATTGTTTTATTTCTTCTTTAGGAGTCTTTTCTTCTTTTTGAGTATCACTTATTGATTTAGCTTCTACTTTTATCTCTGATTTTGGTGTTTCTGCATGTTCACCGCTCATTATATAGTTCATTAAGCTCTCAGCTTCTTGCATTGATACAGAACTGCTTGCTGCTTTTATTTCAATACCAATCTCTGAAGCTTTCTTAACTACATCTTTAGAAGCGATTCCTAGCTCTTTAGCAATTTCGTGTACTCTAACTTTTTCTGTCATCAGTGATGATCTCCTTTAGTATGTTCGAAAATTTGTCTCTATCTCCACTTTTGCATTGTCGCATAAGTGATTTTAATACTTTTTTACTATCTTCAAGACAAATTTTACATATATAAAAACTTCTGCCACTACCCATAAAAAGACTAAACTGTGAATCTAAGCACTGAAGTCTGATAAGATTAATTTGTGCATCTCTTTGCCTACAAGATATGCACATTCTAAGAGGTTGGTTAAATTTTTTTGCCATTATATCCAAAAGTTCCTTGATTTAATAAGAAGATGTAAATTAACCTACTTTTCTACAATAAGCCCATCATTATCAAAATTTAACACTTTTACAACAAATTCAGGAAATTTTTGAGCAAGTTTACTGGCTATCACAGCCGAATCTTCATCATATGCCATTGAAAAAAATGTAGATCCGCTTCCTGAGAGAGTGCTCATTAAAGCCCCACTCTCATATGCCACTTTTTGAACATTAAAGAGTTCAGGCAGTGTTTTCATTCTTGCTTTTTGATGAAACCTGTCTTGAGAAGCAAGTTTTAAAATTTCCCAATCTTCATTGAAAAATGCAGCAACACTGAGTGCGGTATGAGAGAGATTGTAAACTGCACTCTCTTTTGAGTATGATTTAGGAAGAAGCAATCTCGCTTTTGATGTACTCATCTGCTTATTTGGTATTACTACAACCGCTTTAATATAATCAGGAAGATGTTTTTTTTGAGAAAATACTTTGTTTTTTTCTACGGTTGCAGCGTTAAAACCACCCATTACAGCCGGAGTAATATTGTCCGGATGAGATTCATACACTAGAGCATGATTAAGTATTCTTCTTTTTGAGACATTAATGCCTGCTGCTTCGTGAGCGCTTGCTATTGCACTTACAATTACGGCTGATGAGCTTCCGAGTCCTCTTGACATTGGTATTTGATTATAAAAAGTAAATTTAAAACTTTGTCGATTTTTAGTCAATCGATTGTAATGCTCATTGAAAATACTGATAAATAGATTATTACCTTTTAGCTTTGGATTGTTTTCACCTTCACCTTTAATATTTACACTAAAGAATTTTGATGGATGAAATTCAACTACATTGCGTAGATCAACTGCTAAACCTAAAGAATCAAACCCCGGTCCAAGGTTTGCACTAGTTGCCGGCACACTTACTGTCACTTTATTCCTATCCAACCGCTCCGATTCCATAAAGAGGCGTAGCAGTTGTGCTAAACTCACTATAATCAAGCACATCCGGAAGCATAAAGCTCACCTCTGGTGCTATTTCTAGTTTTTGAGTTTTTATTTCTGAGTGGATTTTAACAAAAAATAGCTTTCCAATCGCTTTGATTGGTTGATTTTTATTAAAATAAAATGCATCGGTAGCTAATAACGGTATATTTTTCAATATACTCATAGATTTTAGAAAGATATAGGCAATCTTTATTGCCATAAAACTACCCGGTCCATTGGCATAGAAAAGCTTTTTTATATCATATTTGATTGAGAGTTCATTAAATATATTTGGCAAAACATCGGAGCTCTTCTCATTGGTTGAGATTGTTTCTATGAGCACATTGTTTTCATATACTCCGACTTGAATTGGAGATGATAAAGTAATAAAAACTAAATCAACGCTTTTAAGCATACGCTTTTTCTAACTCTTTTGTCTTCTCGCCAACAAGCTCTATAACTTCGTAATTTTGGGCATCTTTTAAGAGTTCAAGAGTGAGTTTATGGTTTAAGTCATGACTTCCTGCCATTGCTTCATAATTTCCTACAAAATTCATGCCGATAAGCGCCATATCGCCGATAGCATCAAGTATTTTATGTCTTACAAACTCATCTGGAAATCTAAGACCCTCAGGATTTAAAACTTTTTTATCATCTAACACGATGGCATTTTCAAGCGAACCGCCGAGTGCGAGACCTTTTGAACGAAGATATTGTACTTCATGTAAAAAACCAAAAGTTCTAGCGCGTGAAATCTCATCTTTATAACTCTGTTTAGTAAAATTTAAAATATAGTCTTGTTGCTGAATTACAGGGTGTGGGAATTTAATTGTGAAGCCATATTGTAAATCAGGCGATGGAGAGAGTTTTACATATTTATCGCCCTCTTGCACAATTATCTCTTTTTTTATTCGCATAATTTTTTTAGGCGCATCAAGCGAAACAATACCTGCTTCATCTAAAAGCATACAAAAACTTGCACTGCTTCCATCCATTACAGGAACTTCATCCGCATCAACAACTATTCTAAGATTGTCAATCCCATAAGCATAAATGGCAGAGAGCATATGTTCAATTGTTGAGATTACATACCCATCTTTACCGATAACTGTAGCCATTTTTGTATCAACAACATTATCCGGAATAAGAGGGATAGCTACATCAACATCGCTTCTATAAAAGATTAAGCCACTGTTTGATTCTAGCGGTTCAAGTCTCAACTTAACAGCAGAGCCTTTATGAAGACCTATTCCAACCAGTTCAACACTCTTTTTTATAGTTGTTTGATACATTTACATTCCTGCAATCAAAATCAATGATTTCTATATTTTTTTATCTATAATATCTTTGGCACCGCTTATTACATCGGTAATATTTAACTTCATCCAGTTATCATCCATCCACTCTGCCGGATAAACTTCAATACCCTGAACAAGAACTCCAAAATGTAAATGATCTCCCATAGCATACCCGGTTTTGCCTGTGTTTGCTATTGTTGCATCCTCATTTACGGTATCTCCACTGTTTACATTGGTAGTTGAACAGTGTCCATAAAGTGTGTATAAACCTAGACCATGATCTATTATTGGCATATTTCCATACAATCCATTGTACTCAGAAAAAACAACATTTCCACTATTTTGAGTTTTTATATCTGCTATTGCATTACTTGCCAAGTCTAAACCCATATGATATGATTCACTGATATCCTCTCCGTTGTAAGAGTAGATTCTATGATCTCCGTAGTGAGCAACAACTTGACCATTCTTAAGAGGATACATGCTATTTATTTTAAAATCATTTATCATCTTGTCAGAAACTTTTGATGTTATTTCATGAATTAACTTTTCATTTTTAATTCTTACATCTTCATTTATAATTTTAAACTGCTTTATAGGGTCAGTAACGCCCTGTGTCTCTTCAAATTCATCGGCAAGTTCGGCAATTTTCCCTTTTAAGAAATTATCATCTATTTTGATGTTTGAAACTTTATAAATTTTATCTTGTAAATATAGAGGAACATATGCTTGTGTACTATTTAGTGCATAATCATCTGCAATAACTGTTGCTTTAAAATCTACTGAAGTTATAGGCCAAGCTAATAACGATATATAGTACCCCTCTTTATAAAATGGCTGCGCAATAAATTTTTTACCAAAATTTGTTTCAATATAGACATTTTTTAAATTTTCGTCTTCTACTTTAAATATTACAAGTGCTGCACCGCCCTTGTTTATCTTATATGAGTTTAGAATGATATTTACCAGTGGCCTTTTTTTATCAATTTTTAATGCAAACTCACTTCTGGTAATATTTCCTTTAAATAAGTTCCATTTACTTGCATCTCTTGCTTCAACGACTATCTTAATATTTTTATCACTCATTGCATAAGAGCTTTTTGGCGGATCTATTTTTACATGAACAGATTCGTGCGCTTCCATGAATTGTTCTTCATATAAAACTGTCTCAGAAGTATCGCTTTTTAAACTGATTTTATATGATTTCAATCCGCTTATATCATCAATAGCGACATCTAACGAATCTTTTAAATTCCAATAACCACTATTTTTCATTGAAATAGCAGGAACATCTCTCTCAAACATTACAGAATAATATACATACAAAGCTCCGCCTATTGCAATCGCCAATATCAACAATGCGCCATATAAAGACCCGTTTTCTCTTCTTCTCAAATTATTATTTCCTTTTTAATTAAATTTAACACTCTGTTTTTTATATCATCTAGCTGTTCTAGGCTATCTACATCAAAATCCGCTCTTTTTTTATGCCCTTCTCCATCAAAGTTTGCTGCTATTTTTGCACAATCAACCTCTGAATTTGAACAAAGAAAACCTTTAGTCGTAAAATCATTATTTTGTTTTAAAAGCAGAGAAACTTCTACATGTACAAGATTTAAAGACTCCGCGAGCACCGCTTCGCAATCCTCAGTAGCAGCGCCGGTCAGTCTCATATCTTCATCGTTAAGACAAAAAACTGCGACTCTGGCATCACACTCTAATGACATATTTTTAAACATAACGGCTTTTAATCTTAAAGCCGCCAGTGACACACTTTTCATAATATTTTTATTACAAAGTTTAAAATCTGCGCCACACTCTATTAACTCTTTTGCCAAAGCAAATGTTGTACCATCGACCTCATCAGATAAAAAAGCATCTGAATCATATAGAAGCTCTGCGTATAAAGCAGTTGCCATTTTTTTATTTATTTTTACCTCATTTGCTTTAAAAAAATCATACAAAAAATGACGCTCAATGTTTATCAAATCACACTTTGGCTCTATGCCCAAATATTTTTTATCGCCGCAATTTAGTGAAATTGCCAAATCAGCAGAAGCCGGAAATGAATCTCTTATCTTTTCAACCCACGCAATAAATGACAATCTATAACTCACCGCTTCTGTTTTACAAAACCATGAAACTTTTTTATGATTTTGAAGCAAGAAACTGTACATCGCACTCGCACTTCCAATTGAGGCGGCATCAGGATTTATATCTGATATGATAACAATATGGCTGGCTTTGTCAATTTTTTCTAATATTTCATTCAACTTAGAGCTACTTTTTGCCTATTTTTTTGTGATTATATACTACTTCTTATTCATTTTGTAAACGTACGCCAAGACCTCTGCAACCGCTGCAAATAGTTCACTTGGAATTGGCTTGTCAAGCTCCACTTGAGCATACAAGCTTCTTGCAAGCGGTGGATTTTGAACAACATGTACTCCGTTTTCTCTAGCAACTTTTTTAATCTGCTGAGCTATATTGTCCATACCCTTTGCTACCACGATTGGTGCATGCGACTTCTTTTCATCATATTTTATAGCAACTGCGTAGTGAGTAGGATTTGTTATAACAACATCTGCTGTTGGAACATTTGCCATCATCCTTTTTCTTGATGCCATCATCTGAATTTGACGGATTTTTGCTTTGATGAGCGGGTCTCCGTCCATATTTTTCATCTCATCCTTAATCTCTTGCTTGCTCATCTTTAAGCCGTCAAAATACTGTTTTCTAACAATGATTACATCAATTATTGCAAATATGAAAATAATTAAAAGCATTACAAATGCGATAATAATTGCTTTATCTCTAAGCCATATCATCTGATCACCAAGTCCAAAAAGAGCAACTGTCGGAAGTTCAAGTATAAAAAGAAAGAAAAAAATAAACCCTACGCCTAATGTTGTGAATGATTTAAAAGTTATTTTTATGCCGTCAACGGCTTTTTTCATTGAAAAAAGGTTTTTTGTTCCCTTAATCGGGTCTATTTTTTTAAAGTCGGGCATAATCGCTTTTGTCGTAAACAAAAAACCAAACTGAGCAACTGCTCCTACAACACCGGCAATAGCAACTGCAATAGAAATTGGCATAACCATTAAAAGAAATTCTTTGATTGTAACTATTGTCATATTGACCATCAAAGCTCTATCAACTGTTACGCCGATAAGCGAAAAATAATATTTAAATATAAAAATCATATGAGAACTCATATATGGAAAAAGAAGTAAAAAAGCCAAAATTGCAACAAACAGAGTAAAAACACCCGAAGCATCTTGAGATTTTGGAACATTACCCTCTTTTCTGGCGTCCTCTATCTTCTTGGCGGTGGGTTCCTCGGTTTTTTCTTGATCATCAGCCATAGATAATTATTAACTCATTTTCATAGACAAATCTATCCAATTTGCTTGATGGATAAGTGAGCCGCTGCTTATGGCATCCACACCTGTTTTAGCATAAGATTCTATGGTTTCAAGCGATATATTTCCGCTGGCTTCCAAAAGCACATGTGCAAAATTTTCATCTCTATATTTCACGACTTCGTGAATTTGTTCCGGTGTCATATTGTCACACATAACAATGTCGGCTCCAGAGGCAAAAGCCTCTTTTACCATCTCAAATGTTTCAGCCTCAACCTCTATCTTTGAAGTAAAAGGGATCTTTTTTCTTGCTTTTTTTATATAGCTTTTTAAATCATCAATCGTTTTTAAGTGCGTATCTTTTATCATCAATGAGTCATCTAAACCCATACGGTGGTTTATAGCTCCTCCACATCTTGTTGCATATTTTTCAAAAACTCTTAGAAGAGGTCTTGTTTTTCTTGTGTCTAAAAGTTTGACGCCGTATGGCTCAACAATTTTCGCATATTTATTTGTTAAAGTTGCGATTGAGCTTGCATGAAGAATCATATTTAGAAGAGTTCTCTCAATCTTTAAAAGCACATGTGAAGTTCCACTGATATTTGCTAAAACATTGCCTTTTACAAAACTCTCGCCGTCATACACATTCCAGCTTATTTGAAAATTTTCTAGCTTTGCCAATACATTTGCATACTCTACCCCAGCTAAAACTCCATCACTCTTTGCAATAATTTTTGCAGATGAGCTTACGCTTGGCTCAACCAGCGCATACAAATCTCCACGACCGACATCCTGAGCAAGTGATGTTTTTACAAAATCTTCCATTATAATGCCAACATTCTATCAAGTGCGATTTTTGCCCACTTTTGGGTATCTTCATCTATAAATATCTCATTTAACGGTGCGCCTTCATCAATGGACTTAAGTACATCATAAACATCTTTAAGAGTTGTCTCGTTCATGGTCGGACACTCCGGTTTTGTAGAAGATAAGACGAAAGTATTTTTTGAACGAAGGCGGTTAACCATGTTGAACTCTGTTCCGACCGCAACTTTTTGATCCTCAGGCAACTCTGTAATAAATTTTATAAGTTGAGATGTTGAACCTACAAAGTCAGAAGCCCCGCAGATAGCCGGGTCGCACTCTGGATGAACAGCTATTAAAATCCCAGGATATTTTTTACGGTAAAAATTTATGTCATCTACACTAAAGAGCTGATGAACCGAACAAAAGCCGTTAAAACAGATAATATCTGCGTCAGCCAAATTTGTTCCATCCCCAATTACGCACGATTTCAACCCCATCTGGTTTGCTATGTTTTGCCCCAAACATCTATCCGGTACAAAAAGTATTTTTTTGCCCTCTTGCAGTGCTGTCGTTATGATTTTTTTTGCATTAGAACTTGTACAGACCATACCGCCCATCTGTCCGACTTTTGCTTTTACATCAGCATTTGAGTTAATGTAAGTTATCGGCAAAATATTTTCATTTGGCACTCCAGCCTCATTGAGCGCTTTTATTGATGCGTCAAACTGCATGCCGTCTATCATTTTAGCCATTGCACAGCAAGCTGCTTTTGGCATAACAACTCTTTTATTTGGAGATAAAACTTTTACACTCTGTCCCATAAAACCGACACCGCAAAAGACTACAAACTCCGACTCATCTATCTTGGTTTTTTGTGCTAATTCAAGAGAATCTCCGGTGATGTCGCCCACTTCAAAAACTTCGTCCCTTTGGTAGTGATGTGCAACAACTATTACGCTTAACTTCTTTTTATATTCGTTAATTTTATTTTTTAATTGCTCAGATGTAAGTTCCAAGAAAGTTCCTTTTTAAATAATCGTGTCATTTTTTTTGTCTATCCTTTTGATGTTAAAAAAATACCTAAAATAATACAACAAAGTCCCAATAATTTATAAATATTAAAGTTTTCTCCCATAAAAAATATAGAAAAGATAAAAACTAAGACAAATGTAAGCCCCATAAAAGGGTAAGCATAGCTTAACTCAAATTTTGTCATGGCAGCCATCCAACACATAGACGCCAAAAATGCACTTATAAATCCGCTAAAGATAAAAGGATCTAAAAAAAGTTTTAGCAAAAAAACAAGCTTTTCAATCGATTCAACGGGCAGTGAGCCATAATTGCCTATTCTCCATTTTATGATAAGTTGTCCATAAACAGTAAAAAATATAGTTCCAAAGATATATAAATGTCCCATAATTACCTACCGTAAAAAGATTTTATAACATTACAAACGGTATCAATCTCATCGTTACTCAAACCATAATACATCGGAAGTCGCACAAGTCGCTCACTCTCTTTTGTAGTAAAATCATCAACTCCGTTAAATCTGCCGTATTTCAGTCCGGCAGGCGCCGAGTGAAGAGGAATGTAATGAAAAACAGCTCCGATATTCTCTTTTTTAAATGCTTCTAAAAGCTTAGTTCTCTCTTCTAAATCTTTGACTTTGAAATAAAACATATGCGCATTTTGAACGCATCCGTTTGGTATGGTAGGCAGCTCAATCATACCCTCTTTTTCTAGCTCTTGGAGTCTGTCATAATATTTTTGCCAGCTACCCAGTCTGTTGCTGTTTATCTCATCAGCTCTCTCAAGATTCCCCCAAAGATAAGCGGCGCTCATATCGTTTGGTAAATAACTGCTTCCGATGTCAACCCAAGAGTATTTGTCAACCATTCCACGGAAAAAAAGACTTCTGTTTGTCCCTTTTTCTCTTATTATTTCGGCTCTTTGTACAAACTTTTCATCATTGATTATAAGAAGTCCGCCCTCACCTGCACTTGTGTAGTTTTTAGTTTCATGAAAACTGTATGTTCCAAAATGTCCGATAGTTCCAAGAGCTTTGCCTTTATATGTACTCATCATTCCTTGAGCTGCATCTTCAACTACAAAAAGATTGTGTCTTGAAGCGATATCCATAATGACATCCATCTCACATGCCACGCCTGCATAATGAACCGGCACTATTGCTTTTGTCTTTTGCGTAATTGCTTGCTCTATTTTTGTCTCATCTATGTTTAGAGTATCTTGGCGAATATCAACAAATACTACTTTTGCACCCCTTAAAACAAAAGCATTTGCAGTACTTACGAATGTATATGAAGGCATAATAACTTCATCGCCCTCTTTTATATCGATAAGTATTGCAGCCATCTCTAGCGCATGTGTACAAGAAGTTGTCAAAAGCGCTTTTTTGCAAAGAAGTTTCTCTTCAAACCATTTATTACATTTTTTTGTAAATTCACCATCTCCGGAGATTTTTGCACTTCTCATTGACTCTAAAACATATTTCTCTTCATTTCCGGTTCGTGGCGGTTTGTTAAACGGTATCATTTTGCTTCCTTAAAACTTTTCATAAATTTTGTAGCTTTGCTACCCTCGTTAAATATCAAATCGATTATGCTTACACCATGCGTAAACGGCGGATACATCTGTTCATATTCGCTATAACCGCTATAATCCATCCACTCTACTTTAATATTTTCATCTTCAAACAAGCTCTCATCTAGATAATCTTTAGCCGATGGTCCGCTTAGATAGTGAGTAGCTTTTGCATCTTTGCAAATTTGAACCAACCTTGAAGTCTGTCCCTCTATGAGATTGAAATCTTCACATTTTGAAATTTTTGTCTCTATCCCTAAAATATCATTGATAGCAATCAGAAATTTATAGTTTATATTGCTCAGTAACTCTTCGTCTGCCACCTCTTTGTAAAGCTTTTCAAAAATAGGCGCATACTCCTTAAAATGTTTTGCTTTAGAGTAGTTTTGAGTGATGGTTTTAAAATGCTTACTTGCCCACAGCTTATCCGTTACTTTTGTTTCGTTAATTTTTTGATTCATTGACTCAAAACGGCATGGAATTGTAAGCCACGCAACACCGTTAGGTGTTTTTATCTGATTTCTGTTTCGCCAATCATTTTTTGTGTACTGAACACAATCATAAAGAACGAACTCATCAACCATATTTATCATCTCAAAATACCCTTTCCAAGGTATATAGTTTGATTGTAAAATAGCTACTTTTTTCAATTTATCATCTCATCAATTATATAGAGAGGTCTGTTTTTTACCTGATCAAAAATTTTACCTATATAGAGTCCGATTATTCCCAAAATTCCAAACAGTATTCCAAATAGAAAAAACATAGAAACCATTAAACTCGTCCATCCCTCAACACTAAAGCCGTATGTAAAGTGAGCAACTACCAACCCTACTGCGACAAAGAAAGAGAGCATCGAGACCATTAATCCAAATTGAACTATAAGTCTTAGCGGTTTATTTGAGTGAGACACAATCGAATCAATAGCTAAATCTAGCATCTTTGAGAAGTTATAAGATGATTTTCCATACACTCTCTCTGAATGTTCTACGGCAATCTCGGTTTTTTTAAATCCAACAATTTTGACAAGCAGCAAAAAATCTCTGCTTTTTTCTTTTAGCTCTTTTACGGCATCTATTACTTTTCTTGAGTATATTCCAAAATTTCCAATTGTATAGTCATGCTCAGTGTCCGTAAAATACTCTAAAGTTTTGTAAAAAAGTTTTGAAGTGAAAGATTTAAAAAAGCTGTCTTGTCTCTCAACTCTTCTGCCATGAACAACATCGTAACCCTCTAACGCTTTTTTGTAAAGCTTTTCCATCTCTTCTGGCTTGTCCTGTAAATCACAATCCATGACAATAGCATAATTACCGCTGCAGTGGTCTATTCCGGCGGTTATCGCATAATGCTGTCCAAAATTTCTTGATAGTTTTATGGCTTTTACATTTTTATCATTTTTTGCAATAGCAGATATTACTTCCCAAGAGTTTTGAGGACAGTTATCGTTTACAAAGATGATTTCATAGCTGCTGCAAATTTTTTGCAGAGTTGCGGTTACTTTTTCATAAAGCTCCCCGATTGATTCTCTGCATCCATAAACTGGCGAGATTACACTAATTTCCATAAATTTTTAACCTTTACTTTTTATCATTAATAGGGTTTTCATCATATACATATATGTTATAACCCTTGAGCTCAATTTTATTTACTGCTTCAGTTAAATTGAACTCTTTTGAAGCTTTTTCAAACTCTTCAACTTTTTCTTTTGGGAGAAGAATAAAAGAATTTTTATCAATATATGTTCTATTGTACCAACTACTGCTTGTAAGCCACTCACCTGCTTTTCTTTTATTATCATCATCTTCAATAGGTCTTATTTCTATTTTGTTATCGCTTAAAACCGTAAAAATATGTGAATGCCAATAGGGTGCGTACCCTTTTGTTAGATTATTCTCAAGTAAAGTTCCTATTACTTCCTCTCTATTTTCGATTATCTCTTTAGATACTTCTATTTTCAATGTATTTAAAATAGAACCAAACGATAAAAGTATTGAAACTATCAGTAATAATTTAATTTTTTGTGAAAAAAACTTCCACACAATTCCATTTGATATTGAGATAACTAACACAAATGGAATTATATATCTAATATTCTCTCTTGCAGCATATAAACCGTTAAAATGCAAAGATGTAATACAATAAATTCCAAAAACTATAATAAAAGATATATATCCGACACTTACGGTGTAAATTTCAAAAGAGTTCAGAGAGTTTCTATTTTTTATCGCATAAAAAAGCGGAGCAAAAAAGGCAATAGGAAAGAGCAACGATTTTAGCATATAAATTGCGCCGTTAAATGAAGCAAATGTTGTTCTCTCTCCCCAATCTGCTCCATAAAAATTTGCAAGTCCAACAAAAGATCTCCATATGTGAGTCGGCAACTCTTCATATGATATTAAAAATGTTTTCTCAACACCTACTTGCATCTGAATATGCGTGAGAATATAGTATCTGTAAACTATACCCAGTAGTATGCCAAACGCAAAAAAAATAACAATTTTTTTGTATTTAATATTTATATATTGATAAAATAAAAAAAGAGGAACAAAGAGCGAAGCTATGAAATAGATTGCAAATCTGCTTGGATTTTCTGCGACAAAAACAATAGTTAAAAAAATAATAAAAAAACCGGCTATCCAAACTTTTTTTGTTTTTGCCTCTTCTTGAGTTAAAATATAAAAAAAATACAGATATGAAATTAGTGCCGTGTAGTACCAAATATAGGCACTCTCTCCAAAAACTTCTCTTGCATACATAGGTGAATAAAGAGTTGACATTCCAATAAATGCTATCAATATACCTACTGCGTCAGTACCGATTTTTTTTAAATACATGTATGTCACAAAAAGCGAAAAAGCAAAAAAACCAATAACTGCGACAGTGTGGACATTGTATGCCGAAAATTCAAGTAGTGTTAAGGGAATAGCCAAAGTATGTTTGAAAACAGTCCAAATATCACCGTTAACATACCACCAGCTGTTTGGATAATAAGAACCTTGATTTATTATCTCTTGCGCCAATATATTTGCAATAGCTGCATCAGAGTTAAAAAAAGCTTTATATATAAAAGCTTGATAATAGACAATAAAAAAAACATTAGCAGCTAAGATTAGTGTAAAAAATATTTTGAGTTTTAAATTCATATTTGCAAATCTTTTAAATAATATCTTGTGATGAAACTATACATAAAATCCACTAAATTTAGATTATAAGTTGGTTGATATATATAGTTTTTCTTTTGTGATACTTTATTTTGTATATTTTGCCTATTACGTTGCATAACTATATAAACTCAAAATTGCCTATTTTTATCTACTTATTATCATATGTAAAGTAAAATGCCACAAATATTTCAGAAGGTACTAAATGGATTTTTTATTCAACACAAATGCTCAGTTTTTTATTGCAGCTTATTTAATCGGCGGAATCCCATTTGGTCTGCTTTTAGCTAAAAAATTTGCTGGCGTAGATGTCAAAACAAGTGGTTCCGGCAGTATCGGTGCTACAAATGTTTTAAGAGTTGTAAAAGAGACTAACCCATCTTTGGCAAAAAAACTTGGTGCTGCTACACTCGCACTAGATGCCATAAAAGGTGTTTTGGTTCTTGCTGTTGCATATTTTATGGGATTAAGCGAAGCAACACTTTGGGGCATAGCCGTTTTAGCCGTTATTGGTCACTGCTTCTCTCCATACTTAGGATTTGAGGGTGGAAAAGGTGTCGCAACCGGTATGGGCGTAATGATGTTTATGCTCCCTTTTGAAACTCTTATTGCACTAGTTGTTTGGGCGCTTGGAGCAAAATTTATAAAAATTTCTTCACTATCATCACTCAGTGCTCTTCTTGCTCTTATTGTTGCTAGTTTTATAATTCATCCAGATATGGCTCACTCTCCCGTTTTAATAATAGGATTTATACTTTTTTACAAACATATTCCAAATATTATTCGTCTTTTTAAGGGTGAAGAAAAAAGAGTAATTTAGTGACAATACATGTAGAAGATTTAAAATTTCAATGTATTATTGGAATTTTAGATTTTGAGAGGGTAAAACCTCAAGATGTAATTATTAATATTTCTATTGAATACGAGTATCAAAAAGAGTTTATAAATTATGCGATAATTGTTGAAATTATTAAAGAAACTATGATAAAAAGTGAATTTTTGCTTATCGAAGATGCACTAAAGGGCGTAAATTTAAACTTAATTAAAGAATTCAACTCCATAAAAAGCATTAATCTGAAGATAACAAAACCATCAATTTTACAAGGCTGCAAGGTAAGTGTAAGTAATTATTACAAATCTCAATCTTAAATATAAGTTAAAATTTTATTAAAAAAAATTGAAATTTTCTTTAAATTAACCTAAAATTATGATATGATTCCGCCAAAATATTCACTTATAGGACAAATTTATGCGCATTCTTATTATAGAAGATGAGGTTACATTAAATAAAATGCTTGCAGAGGGGCTAAAAGAATTTGGTTACCAAAGCGATGTAGTAGAAACTCTTAAAGACGGAGAATACTACTTAGATATTCGTAACTATGATTTAGTACTAATGGACTGGATGCTTCCGGATGGAAACAGTATTGATATCATAGGTGATATAAAAACAAAAACTCCTAAAACTGCCGTAATTGTTTTATCTGCCAGAGATGATAACGAAAGCGAAATTGAAGCTCTAAAAAGTGGTGCTGATGATTATGTCAGAAAACCATTTGATTTTGATGTATTGGTTGCTAGAATTGAAGCTCGTCTTCGTTTTGGCGGTAGCAATATAATTGAAATTGAAGATTTAATTATCAATCCGGAAGAAGAAAAAATTACATATAAAGATATAGAGATAGAACTTAAAGGTAAGCCTTTTGAAGTATTAACTCACCTAGCTCGCCACCGTGATCAAATCGTATCTAAAGAACAACTTCTTGATGCAATCTGGGAAGAGCCGGAACTTGTTACTCCAAATGTAATTGAGGTTGCAATTAATCAAATTAGACAAAAAATGGATAAACCGTTGAACATAACTACTATTGAAACAGTTCGTCGTCGCGGTTATCGTTTCTGCTTTCCAAAAGAGATAAATTAATTAGCTATAATCACAAATACTTGTAACTGTAGGTAAAAAATGTTCTCAAAAAGAAGCATAAGGTTAAGTTTTTTAATTCAACTTATCATTGCTTCTTTCTCTCTTATATTAATATTTTCTTCTGTTTTATATTTTTACATTGAAAAATCTATTTTTGATGAAAAACACCAAGAACTTCTTGTGTATGCAAAAAATGCGGCTTCTAATGAGTCGATTTATGGCTCTGAAGTGCCAACCCCCGATATATATTTAGGATTAAGCATTGAAATAATGCACCTAAATAAAGAGCACCTTGATATTGATTTGTATGAAACAACAAAAGATAAAAAATCATATCTAACACTTATTTATCCATTTAATCTAGATGAACTAAGCTACCTAAAAATAACAAAAGACATAACAGCCACAAGAGCGCTTTTAGATAAAATACTTCACTATCTTTTCATTATAAACATTGCAGGATTTTTACTCGTAGTAATTTACGCCATTGGATTGTCTAAAATGCTTGTAGCGCCCGTTAAAACTCTAAGCAACAAACTATCAAACATGAACGAACATCTTATGCGCTCAATAAAAGTAGAAGAGCTACCTGAAGAGTTTGAGCCACTTGGTGCAACTATAAACCATCTTATTGCAAGAATACAAAATTTTGTTAAGTATCAAAAAGAGCTATTTATCGGAACAGCTCATGAGCTCAAAACTCCACTTGCTGTTATAAAACTAAAAAATCAAGTAACCCTAATAAAAAAACGCTCCGCAGAGGAGTATATAGATGCCCTTAAAGTGACAAACAAAACAATAGATGAGATGAATATAATTGTTTCAAATATCTTAAACATAGGCCGACAAGAGGGTATGCAGCTTGAAAAACCCCAAGAGGTAGATGTAATAAAGATTTTAATTCAAAAAGCGGATGATTTTAAACTTCTTGCTGCAAATGAAGGAAAGACACTTTACATGCATTTTGAACCAAACGGTTTTACGGCAATACTTCAAGTCGGACTTTTAAACCAAATAGTGCAAAACTTTCTTCAAAATGCTCTAAAGTTTACACCAAAAGATAAAAGCGTAACCCTAAGAAGTTCACTAAATAACTACGGTTTGCTTATAGAAGTAATAGATGAGGGATGCGGGATAGATGAAAGTTCTGATCTGTTTGCACCGTTTAAGCGAGAAGGAAATAAACCCGGTGTGGGTCTTGGACTCTTTTTGGCAAAGAGTGCTGCAGATGCTTTGGGCGCAAAAATAAGTATAAAAAACAGAACTGATGGAGTTGTCGGAACCATTGCCAGCTTGAACCTAAACTCAAAACTTTCATGCATTTTGCCAACTGGTTAGAAAATAGTTATATTTAAAAAATTATAAAGCTTTATTTCGCTATAAATCGGGCACATAAAAATATGTTTTTAAAAAACATATTTAAATTGGACTATAACTACGAGGTATTTTAATGGCTTTGATAATAAATGATGAGTGTATTGCATGTGATGCGTGTCGCGAAGAGTGTCCTACTATAGCTATTGAAGAGGGCGACCCAATCTATTTTATAGATCCGGATCGTTGTACGGAATGTGTTGGAGTTTATGATGAACCGGCATGTATATCAGTTTGCCCTGTTGATTGTATTATTCCTGATAAAGACAATGTAGAATCTATCGCAGAACTTCAGTTTAAATATAAAAATATTCTAGCAGAAGAGTAGAGGTTTGGCAAAAAGAGTAGCAGTCATAGACATAGGTTCTAACTCAGTTAGGATGGTAATCTATGAAAAAACTTCTCGATTTGCATTTCATATACTTCATGAAGCAAAAAGCAGAGTAAGAATTTCCGAAAATGCTTATCAAAATGGTGGAAATCTTCAAGAAATTCCTATGCAAAGAGCATATGAAGCTTTAGAAAATTTTTTAACCATTATCTCTTCCTTTAAAGCGAGAAAAACTCTCTGTGTTGCTACCTCCGCACTCAGAGATGCTCCCAATCAAAAAGATTTTATCACCAAAATAAAAAACTCCATTGGATTAAATATTAAAGTTATTGATGGTCAAAGGGAAGCTTATCTTGGAGCAATTGCATGTGCAAACCTATTGCCTGAACAAGATAATGCTCTAAGCATAGATATTGGCGGAGGTTCTACAGAATTTTCTCTGATTAATAAAAAAGATATAAGTTCAAATATCTCACTTAATCTTGGTACTGTGAGATTAAAAGAGCTCTTTTTTGATTTTAATGATATTGAGGGTGCTAAAAAATATATAGATTTACAATTGGCTCAACTAGACGGTATCGATGTATCAACAATAATTGGGATAGGCGGAACATTTAGGGCAATATCCTATGCCATACTAACCAACGGCGACTATCCCCTAGACAAACTTCATGCATATGAACCAAACTATGATGATTTTCAAACGCTTCTGAGTAAAATATTAGATTCTGATGAAGATAATTTAAGAAAATTAGGAATAAAAAACAGCAGATTTGATGTTATAAAACCTGGTGCATTGATACTTCTTAGAGTATTTAAAAAATTTAAAATAAAAGAGTTGATTACTAGCGGAGTTGGAGTTAGAGAAGGTGTTTTTTTGTCTGATTTACTTAGAACTTCTAAAGATAAATTTCCAACAAATTATAATACATCACTAAGATATATATTAGATTCACATATAGATAATCTTTCACACTCTAATCAATTAAATAGAGTTGCAAAACAACTATTTGATTTGATGCACGAAAAGCTTAAAATAGATAAAAAGTATCGCTATGAGTTAGCTATGGCTGCAAAACTTTGTATGAGCGGAAGTACGATTCACTACTACTCTTACAACAAGCACAGTTATGATTTAATAGAGGACGCTTTAGAGTTTGGTTTTACGCATAAACAGATAGTTCTTATTGCAACTTTGGCACGATACTCAAAAAGAAAACTTCCATCGTCCTCGCATGTAGATAATTTTAAGGCTCTTCTTCCTGACATAAATCAACTAAATGCTCTTAGTTATCTTCTATCGCTAAGTGTTGCCCTGCTTAGTCATCAGCCTCGAAATATTGACTTTTCACTAAATTTTGAAAACTCTGAACTGAAAATTGAGTCTAAAAATAGTCTCTATTTAGCAAAAGAAAACATTAGAAAATTAGAAAACCTAAAAAATAGTAATATAAATATCTCTTTTTCATAATCTATAATCAACATATAAACTTCATTTGGCACGATTATTGCTCTACATTTAGATTAATAGCAATAAAGGTTTTTGTATATGAAAAAAATATTAGTAATATTTATTATTATTCCTACTTTTATATATGCTTCATATAACCCTTTTTTCAGTGATGAGCAAGCACCAAAGCCTAAAAAAGCAGAAGTTAAAATTGTTGTTCAAAAGCCTGAGCCTGTTGCTAAAAGAACGGATATACAGGTAAGTTATTTTGGATTTATAGAGAGTGACAAAGGAAAGTTCGCATTAGTAAAAATAAATGGGAAAAATATAGTTTTAAAACAAAAAGATTCAGTATATATTGGAGAAAAAGTAGTGGAGGTTATTAACCTTACGAGCAATTTCATAATTTTAAAAGATGGTTATAACTCTCCTCAAACAATATACTTTAGCTCAAAAGTACCTGAACGGAATAATAATGTTAAGCAAAACTAATTTATTTATTTCAGTTGTATTAACACTTTTTATACATGGCTGTTCTAATGAATACAAACAAGAAGTACTCAAAAAAGAGTTAAAAGAAGAGTTTAATGAGTTAACAAAACAAATGCCTGAAGAATCTGCAATTAAAGTTATAGAGGTTAGTGCTGAAAATTTTAAAGTTACAGAAAATATAATTCCGGATAATGAGCAGATAAAACGAATAAAAATACTAGGTGCACCGCTAGATGATGTAATTGCACTACTTAGTGAGGCTACAAACCAAAATATTATATTTCAAACACAATCCTCTTTATTGAACACAAACAACCAATATAACAACAGCCAATATAACAACAATAGGTACGGCAATCAGATAAACAATAATAATCAACTCAACAATAACAATAATCAAATCAACAATAATAATCCAGCATATGATGTCAATTTGGATATTGGAAATCAAGAAACAGGCACTGCTAATGTTTTTCTATCTGCATCAGATATTGGATTTGGAAAACTACTTCAAAAAACTGTTGGTGATAAACTAAGTATTAACTATGAAGATGATACTTACTACCTTGGATATGTAAAAACTGTAACATTAAAAATACCATCTATTTCTGAGCTAGCATTACAGATGAAAAACACACTAGTATCCCTTGGCGCAATAAATGTTGTACAAGATACAGTGACATCAACTGTAACATTTTCTGCGAGAGAAAAAGAGTATCAAGACATAATGAAGTATCTTACTATACTTAGAAACAATCTTTATGTAATAGAGTATGACATAGCTATTTACGATGTTTTGCTTAATGATAATTATAATTTAGGAATAGATTGGAGCCTAATGCCAACTGGGGCCAGAAAATTGGAATTTACTTCTACAACTTCTTCCAGTTTTGGTGCTGCGGGGGCAGCAGATACATCAGCAATGTTTGGAACTTTACTTAACAATAAATATTTTTCTGCAGCTATGATAGGAGAAGCGTTAACTAAGTTTGGAACCGTAGAAAGTATTCAAAAACCAAAACTTCTCGGAATAGCAGGTACAAATGTAACTCTCATTGACGGTCAATCTGAGCAATACATATCTGGCTTAACTTCAACTGCTGTTGGAGACACTGGAATACAGACCACCACTCAAAATGCAACTGCTCAAAGTGGTTTACAAATTACATTGAACTCAAATATAATGGATGGAACCGTAATCACAAATATAAACTTGATTGTAAATGATATTGTCGGATATAGCGACTTTAGTGTAGGAGACACATCTTACACGCAACCAAAAGTTCGTACCAAAACCATTAACAACAACATAAGAGTACAACCGGGAGTGCCTATTGTAATTTCTGGACTATTTAGGCACAAAAATGACAAGGGCTACAAAGGCATACCTGGTGTAGCAGAGACTAGTGCGCGAATTGTAGGCGGAAGTGAATACACATCTATGTCTAAAAGCGAAATGGTAATCATCGTAACTCCCAGAGTTATTAAGTATGTGATGAAGTGATGGACTAAAAATGGCAATTTTTACAGCAGGATGTATCGAATCAACAAACGATAGCAAAGAGATTCGTGCTCGTGTTTATGAGCTAGCTAGACACGATCTAGACTCACCTGCCATGAAAATATCTGTAAGAAAATCACCTACATGCATTAATTTTATAGCATTTCTTCCAAAAGATAAAATTATTCAAGAAAATATTTTAAAAAAAGTATCTGAGTGTGAAAACCGTACAGTAGTCATTTTTGAGCTTGATTATAAATATGTCGGGGTTGTGTGTGAATATAGAAGAATAACTGATTATATTTTAGACAAGCCAAAAGAGTTTGCGCAAGAAAGAGGATATGAAACCGCTTTTGTAGATAATGCCGATGGTGTTAAACTGGTATCATTTAATCTGGACGAGAACAATCGCAGAGCAAAAGCAGGCTTTATTTCTCTTGGATTTACTATACTATTGACAACAACAATTTTTTATAGCGGTTTTTATTATATGCAAGAAACCGACATAAATAAAGGCAATCAAGAGTCATTGGCTGCACAATACAAAGAAATAGTAAAAAATGAGTTTCAAAAATCTGAAAAAATTGTAGAAAAAGTTGATATAGTAAGTGTGCTTGATGACATTGAGAAATTAACACAAGCAACACATGCAACCCTTAGACAAGTGAAGTATAGTGAAAAAAATGTTTGTGTTGAAGTGAAAACACTGCAAACAGAGCCATTTGTAAGTATGCTACCGCAAAATGTAACTATAAAGCGTAATGATAAATTAGAAGGGATAATACAATACTGCTATGAAACAATATAATTTAGTTATTCTTTTTATTCTTATTCTTATTACAATCAGTGTGTCGAGTTACTTTTTCTATCTCGATATTATATATAAAGATAAACTGGTAAAAAAAGATGTTGAATTGCTATATGATCTCAAACGCATTGCAGGCAAACCGATAGTTACTTACGCAAACGCTGCAGAGCTTGAAGAAAAAGTTTTTAACTATAACGAAATAATTCAAGAGTTAAATATAGATGCTATCGCTGAATTAGAAAAAGATAGTATCGTCATTCGCGGTGAAATTCACAACAATTATTCATACATCTTAATAAAAAGGTTACTAAACATCATCAAAAACGATGAAGTTAACCTCATCAGCGCCTGCGTTGGAAAGGAGTGTGCAGATAACGATTATGGATTTTTAATAAAAATTAAGCCATATTTATTAAAGTTAAAATAGCGGCTGCCGATATAGGTTAATCTTACAACACAAAAAAGGATATAAAATGGTACATGGAAGTAACGTGGCAAGAGGTCACAGAGGAATGAGAAAGGGTATCTCTTTAATGGAGATGTTAGTTGCAATTATTTTGCTAGGTATTTTATCGTCAGTTGGTTACAACTACTACAAAAACTACTTTGATACATCACTTTCTGCAAAACAGATTAAAGTTTCTGTTCTTATTGAGCAAGCTGCTCAGTTAAAAAATGCTCTAGAGCTTTACAAAGTTAAGTTTGGCGCTGATGTTAATACAACTCAAGGTTTAAATGAATTAGCTGTTCAAAGTATTATTACTGAGGTTCCAGCTGCAATTCCTGACATGTCAGATCAAGGTTGGATACTTAACACAGGCGGAATGGACATTGACAGTACTCTAATTACTTCACTTGGTGGTACAACGCTTGCAGATCAGGTAATTACATATGACTTAAACGGTACAACGACTGCTATCGCTGATAGAATGGATTACTGTAATGCGCTTAACAACATAGCGTCAAATGGTGTAACAAATTATGCTGTGAGTGCAGCTACTTTAGCTCTTGATGATGTAAATGAATCTGCAACAAAAGTAAGCAACACATTCTTCTGCTGGGATACAGATGCAACAGATAATGCTGATGGTCTTCAGTTCCTATTCATGACAAAAATCTACTAATGCGTCAAGCGTTTTCGCTGCTTGAAATATTTATCGCCATAGCCCTCTCAGGGGTTATGGCATACACTGCATCTTTTTTTTACCTAGATACCGCATCTATCTCAAAACAAAACATCAAAACGCAACTACAATCACACTTCAATGTAATTACATCTGTCATTTTACAGTGTAAAGAGTATAGCAATGTTTTTCCAATTCAAAGCGATGGTTCGCTGGCAAATAATACAATTTTGGACACATTAGAGTGTAACACATCAACACCCTATTTACTTAACGGTGGCAAAGGCAGCTTTATTCCTCCGTCATTAGAAAACTTTACGACATATAGAGCTACGCAAACTGCAAGTGAGTTCTATTTTAGCACGACAACTGCTATAGACTCAATCAATGATGAAGTATTAAAAGAGCTAAACAGTACTTTTTCTACCAACCAGTATGTACTTACCCACGATGCAACAACGGCTTACCTAAAATTTTACCTTTCTCGTTAAATATAATGGTATAATTATTTAAAAAAGTATTATGAATATAAAAAATATTTTAACGCCAAAACAGATAGATATTTGTAAACAAGAAAAAAATTATTTTCAGCGTATAGGTATTAAAAAAAATATTTTACAAATTGCAATAGAACATAACTTCATTCAAAAAAAAGAAAAAAATAATCATCACAGCCTTGAATTAATAAAAAAATATGAAATCATAATTGTCAATGAAGATAAAGCTCATTTTTATATAGAGTGTAAAGAGCTTATTGGTCCTAAACGCTTAGCTGAGCTTGAAGAACAACTAAGTAAGTCAGTTGTTCAAAAGACTATACCTGTCCGTGAGTTTCAAGAAAAATTTGAAGCAATACTAAGCATAGACCCAGAAGTAATTGAAAAAAAAATAAAGCAATTTAATGCCTTTGATTCTGATGATACTGAAATTTTAGAGCTTTTTAGTATGATTTTAAAACATGGCATTAGAAATAGTGTCAGCGACATACATATTAACGCATACGAAGAGTTTTATTGGCTTAGATATAGACAAAATGGCAAAGTTCAAGCAAAATACCTGCTAAACAAAGAGTTGGCTCAAAGATTTTCACTTATTATAAAAGAGAAATCAAATATTGACCTTATAAATGTTCAAACACCACAAAGTGGTAGTTTTACAGAGAGTTTTAAAAATGATATTATAGATTTTCGTATTGAAATTGCACCATCACATTTTGGCGAAAATATTGTTATCCGTATTTTAGATAAAACAAATAATCTTAAATCACTTTCTCAGCTTTTTCCAAAAACGCATCCTATGTCTGAACATATTTTTAATTTCATAAATCAAAAAAATGGATTTTTTTTAGCAGTTGGACCTACCGGAAGTGGTAAAACAACAACTCTTAATGCAATACTTACGCAAAGAGACAGACTGCATGAAATTATCTATACAATTGAAGATCCTATTGAGTATAAGATAGATTTTATAACACAATATCAAGTAAATGAGCAAATAGGCTTCACATTTGATAAAGCAATGAAGTCAGTTATGCGTCAAGATCCGGATGTTATAGTAATAGGTGAGATGCGTGACAAACAAAGTATCCATATTGCACTTAAAGCTGCACACAGCGGGCATATGGTATTTTCTACACTTCATACAACAAACTCCTATATGGCGCTTGAACGAATACGAGATGAAGGTGGTGACCTTTTTATTTTGGCATATTCACTTAGCGGAGTTATAGCGCAAAGACTTGTTCCAAAATTATGTGACTGCAAAATAAATTCAACAAATGAAAAAGCTAAAAAATATTTTAAATCCAATATTGCAGGGTATGAAAAAAAAGGGTGTATTTTATGTAACTTTACTGGATATAGCTCAAGAGTACTATTAACAGATATGGTCTTTGTTCCACATGATATGAAAACACGCTACACTTTTTATATGGCACTTAAAAAAAGTACGGTTTTGCAGGCTTGGGACCAATTTATTACATTTAGTTACTATCAATCTGCTCAATATCTTTTTGAACAAGGGTTGTGCGACTATGATTCACTTGCATTAGAGTTGTTTTCACTAGGATATATAGATGAAGATTAATGTATATGCAATGCTTAAAACACTGCTTTTTACAATACAAAACGGTAAAAGTATCTCTAGTGGGATGGAGCTTCTAGCTAATTCTGCAAAAACAAGAAGTGAAAAAAAAATTTATTATAAAATATACAATGATATAAAAGAAGGAAATAGCCTTTCACAAGCACTCTCTAAAGATAAAAGTATATCTATAGATATTATAAACTTTATCGCTATGGCTGAAAAAGGTACCAATTTTAAGTTATCTTTAGAAAAAATAATTCATTATATAGAAATTAAAGATGAATTTCAACGAGAATCAAATTCTCAGACCACCCTTCCTGTTATCTACTTTAGCATAGCCTCGTTGATTGTAATAGGAGTAAAGTTTTTTGCTGTACCTTACCAAATGGCAGAAGTAGCAAACTATCATAAAATGATGAAGGATTTAGTTGCTCATCACTTATATATAGCGCAAATTATGACGGATATACTCTTTGCCAGTTTAATTGTTATATCAAGTTACTTCTTTATTTTACTAATTTCACTATTTAGTCAATCAAGAACTATACAAGCAATTGCAAAACAGTTAAGCTTAATGCTTCCATTTACTTCATCAATAGTAATGAAATTTGAGAAGTTTATGCTTTTTAGTATTATTGGTGAGATGCTAGAGAGTGGTATATCTTTTCAAAAATCAATGAGTTCAGCAATATCCACAACAACAGTTATGAAGTTTAAAAAAGCTATAAAAATCACTTTAGACTCTATAAAGCATGACGGCAAGTTTATACTTCACTCAAGCCTATACGATAATATAGAACAAGGGCTTCTTACTGGGGTTGGTTCTTCAAAACAAGTTGGTTCAGTTATGCTTGAGATAAGTGACAGGGCTAGAACAGATGCTTTAAAAATGACAACAAAATTTTTCAGATTAATCACTGTAATGTCAATATTCTTGATGGCATTTGCCGTATTTATTGAGTATTACACTGTTGTACTAACACAAATTTTAATTCAAAAAGGTTTTATAGACATGAGTAAAACCGGTGTTTTCAATTGATACGCCATGCTTATTTTATAATAGAGGCTATGATTGCAATAATAATTGCAGGTATTGTTGCTGCTGCTTTTACTATGATGAATTACTATACCAATATTCAATCAAGTATGTTAAAACAACAAAATACTAAGACTATACTCGAAGTTATAAGAAGTAGATTACTAAACTTAGCATCAGATCCTGATAGTGACTCATACTTTGAGCTATTAAATGAAGATGCAAACAATACACTGCCAATTTCTGTAGGTATTGGCACCGATGCTTGGGGAAAAGCTATATATTACTCTACCGTAGATCTTGGAGCTGCCAATACTATTGATGCACTATATGCAGACACTAACACTTCTATATCACCAAATAGTAATATTGCAGGCCGTTTAATTAGCTCAGGCGAAGATATGAAACTCTCTACTGATGCAACGCACAGCATAGCTCAAGGTGATGACATAATGCTTGAAATTGGTATCGGGGAGCTAAACCACTTTAAACTTTATGGCAGTTCTGATATTATTACTGAGACAAGAGGATACAATAGCGCTATTGTTTCTGCGACAGAACCTGTAACACCGATAAATGGTGCTCTTTGGTACGATACTCTCACTTTAAAACTAAAAATATACTCGCAAACAGATGCGAATTGGACAAATTTAAACTAAAAGGAATAAACCATGAAATTACAAAAATTTTCTCTTATTGCTATATCTGCG
This sequence comes from Sulfurimonadaceae bacterium, assembly GCA_942493175.1. Classification (GTDB taxonomy): domain Bacteria; phylum Campylobacterota; class Campylobacteria; order Campylobacterales; family Sulfurimonadaceae; genus Sulfurimonas. The sequence continues at coordinate 631,623 of OW818672.1, read as the reverse complement.
CTTCTTTTTGTCGGTTGTAGCAATACACCTCAAGATGCTGTAGCAAACATGTATGAAGCATTACAAGAAGGCAATAGCATTAAACTGGCAAATAATGTAGAAGAGGCGATGAGTATTACGCTAATAAGCGATTCACTAAAAGAGTGTAGTATTGAGAGAAAAAAAGATAGTGACGATATCAAAAGAACAAATGAGTGTCTTAGAGAAAAATATTCAAATTTAAAATATAAAGATATAAAAACAGAAGAAATATCAGAAGATAGTGCTTATGTAAAAGTTACGGTACTTCATAACAAAACAGAAAATGAAATCTCATTTGTAACGAAAAAAATAGATGGAAAATGGATGGTTATAAGTCGTAAAAAGCAGTAACTTACTGCTTTAAACTTTAAAACCTCTGTCCCATTGTAAATTCAAATACAGCTGTTTTGTCGCCATCTTCCTCTGCTAAAGGTTTTGAGAACATCAGCTGAATAGGTCCAACCGGTGAAAACCACTCAAGCCCAGCACCAAATCCGCCACGAGAGACATCTTTAACTGTATAATCGACCGTTGTCTCTTCGCTAGTTCCGATGATACCCCAGTCAAGATATGTTACAAGGCGCATTTTTGCTTTTGGCACAAGAGGAAAACTAAGTTCAAAGCTATTTGACGCTGTATATTCCCCACCGTATCTTCTTATTCCATCCGTAGCGTTAACATCCTCTGCCGTTTTTGGTGATAAAGAGTAAGATTCGTAACCTCTGACACTTCCTATTCCGCCCATGTAAAATCTTTCAGCTTCCGGTAAATATCCAGTCTCTTTTGCATAATAAAATCTAGCTTTATATCTTGCTATCAAATCAAAACCAACATACTCTTCAAGCCCTTTAAATGCACCAAAATTTGTTCTAAATTTAAGAAAGTTTGCGTCTGCGCCAACACCTGCTTTTTCGATACTCTGACTAAGCATAAAACCTTTTCTTGGAAGATAAAAATCATCCGTGTTGTCATACTTTGCACTTACGGTAATTGAACTTTTAGTATAATTTTCAAAAAGATAAGCAGCTACACCCGTTAAATTAGCATCCTCTTTTATATCATAACTATTAGCTGAAAATCCATAGCCGACATGTCCGCTGACATATCTTGTAAATCTATGCCCTATTCCCGTTGTAAAACCATCTGAAAGAACAGAGTAATCATTGTACTCATAATCAGATGTATAAACAGAGAAGTTACCGCTAAAATCACTGTCATTGAGTCTCGGATTTGAGATAGTAAAAGAGTAGTTTGAAGTCAGTGATGATCTCTCAGCTTTTACTCCAACATCAATTCCAGAGCCCCAAACATTTCTATCATCTACGGCAACACTAACCAGTAGTCCACCATAGCTTCCGTATCCACCGCCAAGTTGAATATTTCCAGTCGGAGCTTCTTTAACTTTAACAACCAAATCCATGGTCTTGCTATCTATTCTTTTCTCTTCAATGGTGTTTCCATCAAAAAAACCTAATCTTCCAAGTGCATTTCTTGAGTCGGAGAGATCCGTCAATGAGTACATATCACCAGGTCCGAGATAGAGTTCTCTTCTTACAATTCTATCGAGCGTTCGGCTATTTCCGGAAATAACTACATTTCTTATTTTAACTTTTTCGCCCGGCATGATTTTAAAAACAACTTCAACCTCTTTTTTTTCTTTATTTTTTTTCAAATCCGGAACAATTTGAACAAAGGCATAACTTAAATCTGCGATAAGAGTTTTGATTCTTTGTGAATCATCACGAAAAGTCTGCACATTAAATGCTTCGCCTATCTTTAATTTAATCAACTCTTTTATAAGAGCATCATCAACCACATGCTTCTCTTGCTCTATGCTTATTCCGCTGATGGTATAAACTTCGCCCTCTTTAATCTGATAGCTCATCTCTGCCGTGTAGTTGTCAAAATTAACTTTTACAAACGGCTCTTTGACATCAATATCTAAATACCCATGTTGCATATATAAATCGCGAATTCTAAGAGGGTCATATGCCAAATCAGCAACTTTCATTTTCCCATCGTTTCTGCCCCAAAACCAGCCCATAAATTCTCGTTCTTTGTTTGCTATCATGTCATCAAATTCATCACTCTGAAGCCCTACTGCTCCGCTATAAAGCAACTCTTCTATAATTATCTCTTCGCCCTCATTGACTAAAAAAGTAACTTTATAACTTCCATTATCAAGAAGCTCTTTTGAAATCTCAACAACACTGTCAATTTTTGCTTCTTGATTTATTGCTTCAACAATTCTTTTTTTTGCAGCTTCAAGCTTTTTTTCATCGTACTGTGAACCTACTTTTATCTGGATAATGCTATCCATTGCCTCAGAATCATTCTCTTTCCAACCTTTTAACTCTATTTTAGAGATAAGTGGTTTTTCTTTAAAGTGAAATGTCAAAACTCCATCTTCTTTTATGTCAATCCAAATATCTTCAAAATAACCCTGCTTATAATATGTTTTGATTGATGCATCAAGCATCTTGTCATCGACACTGTCGCCAATATCAAATTTCAACATTCTAAGTGCTACCGATTCTGACATTTGAACCATGCCATCATACTTTATGGTTTTTATTGTGTATGCGAAAGAGTTTACGGCGATTAGGGTTAGCAGGATTGCTAAAAATATTCTCATTGAGTTTCCATAGTTATAAAATAAGAAGAGATTTTACCTTTTATGAGGTTAATATTAAGTAAACTTTGTATAATTTGACAAATAAAAAAGAAGAATCAGGATGAATGTAGCAATTATAGGATTAGGTCTTATGGGTGGGTCGCTCGCTAAGAGTTTAAAAAAATTAGATTTTGTAGAAAGTGTTGTTGGAAGTGACCATAATGAAATTCACCAAAAAGAGGCTATGGAACTTGCTCTTGTTGATAAAATTGTAGAGTTTAGCGAAGTTAAAAATTATGATGTAATTTTTTTAGCAATACCTGTTGATGGCGTTATTTCAGCACTTAAAAATCTTATTGACATAAAAGAGAATGCAACAATTATTGACCTTGGCAGTACGAAAGCTAAGATAGTCGCTTCAGTTCCACTAGAAATAAGAAAAAACTTTGTAGCAGCGCATCCAATGACGGGAACGGAAAATTTTGGACCTCGTGCTGCCGTTGATGATTTATATGATGATAAAGTTGTAGTTTTATGCGATTTGGAAAATAGCGGAGAAGCTCAAGTAAAAATTGCAAAAAAAATATTTAAAGCTCTAAACATGAAAAAGCATTTTATGTCTGCAAGCCAACATGATCGTCATGCGGCTTTTATTTCACATATGCCTCATGCTATCTCCTACTCTCTTGCAAATACGGTTATGCATCAAGAGAATAAACACAATATTTTAGCTCTTGCAGCCGGTGGATTTCGCTCAATGAGCCGCTTAGCAAAGAGTTCTGCAAACATGTGGGAAGATATTTTCAGACAAAACAAAACAAATTTATTAGAAGCGATAGAGCTTTTTGAAATTGAATTAAATCTTCTTAAAAAAAATATTGAGAATGAAGAGTGGGACAAAGTACATAAAAATATAGAGGCAGGGAATAGGCTTCACGATATTTTGGATTAGATATAATAAAATTTTTTGTGAGTGTTTTTAGCGATTTTTTGAGTTGAGTAGGGAAAGAGCAGCACAAAATTGTGCCACTCCTAAGAGTTATAATTAGTTAGCTGCTGGAGCTGGAGTCTCAGCTGTTACATTTGCTTCAACTGGAGCTTCAACTGGAGCTGCAACTGGAGCTACTGTTTCAACTGGAGCAACAGCCTCAACTGGAGCTTGTTCTGCTTTTTTATCACAACCTAAAAATAGTGCTGACACAACTAATAAACCACCGATTAACTTTTTCATGTTTTCTCCTAATATAATTAACAACTTAATTTTGTTGTTATTATTAACGAGTGGAATTATATGCTCATAATCTTAAACAAAAATTAATTTACAAGCAAATTTTATGATTAGTAACCTTATGAAACAAATAGATTAAAAAATATATTTTTTTACTCAATTTTATACTTATTCTTTATATTTTTTAAAACTTTTTTATCTAATATTATCTCTTTATTTGAGTATATTTTTTCCTCCAATTTCTCAATTATCTCTTTTACTTCCAAATCATCTTTAAATGGAAGAAGCTTCATCAAAAAAGTTTTTTGATTATTTGTAAAATCACTCTTTTTATTTTTTTTAAATTTTATTTTTTCTTTAACAAACATTGTCAAAATACCGATAATTAGACCAAGAATAAAAATAAAAATATAGTTTAATTTATCATACTCATCACTGCTTCTTGTTTTTACTTCAATATTTTCGTCTATGCTACTTTTTTTAACAACCAACTCTTGTGTAGCTTTATCATTTTTTACTTTTATAGGAATCTCTTTTGTTGAGATGGTTTTTATCTCTTTTATCTTAGGATCAAAATAGTTTAGAGTAAACGAAGGAATAACAAAATCTCTCTCAGCAACAAAAGCTATCTTCTGAGTAAGCTTTGCACCACTAATCACTATTTTTTCATCAAAAACGGCTACTGCGTCTATGTTTTGTTTAAAACTTTTTATATCCTCTAAATTTCCGCTACCTTGCACTTCTACCGTAACATTTAGGGCTTCATTTGCTTTTGTTTCTTTCTTTTCAACCGTTGCATTTATGGTAAAATTTCCGACTAAATCAACTCCGGATGGAAGCGGTTTTACATTTAAATCTAATTCGTTTGAAAAATAAGTTTTCCACTTTATAGTTGGAATCCAAGCACCCCAACTGTTTTCTCTGCTGTTTCTTGAAGCTATCCGCATCTGTGCCTTTGTAATTCTCAACTCGCCTGCTCTTTGAGGTGCAACTCTATAAACTACTTTAGTAATCGTGTATTTATCCTCCTGATACCTTTTTGGCTCTGACTCTTTTTTGACCCAAAGACCTTTTAACTCTGGAGGAGTAAACTCACTATCAACAGCACCAACATCATTTTTTTGTTTAAATGTTAATGTTATATCAAAAGCTTCACCGACAAAAAGCTCTTTTTTTTCACTACTTAGTTCTAATGTAAAATCTAAATCTTTTGCTGCGCTTACAGGCTTTACCTCTATCTCTATTTCACTGCTAGCTTCAATTTTGCCGTCAATTTCAAGCTCAACTCTCTCAATCTTACAACTCTTTTGCGGTAAAAATTTATAACTAAGAGTATAGCTTTTACTACTGTTTCCATTTATAATCTGTATACTTGTTTGAGAGCTTGTAGAGAGTACATCGCTGTTGCACAATCTCTGAATATTTGGTTTTTTTATCTTCTCTCCAGATATGCTAAGAGAGTATGTAACCGTTTCGCCAAGCTCTACCGTCTTAGAGTCAACCGTTGCAGTAAGTGTCGCAAAAGCTGTATTTGAGACGATAAGTAATAAAAATAATAATTTTGTAATATTGTTCAATTTTCTTCCTTTTGAGTGTTTTCTACCATGGCTTTTCATCAGAGCTAAGGGCTTTACTCTCTTTGTCATTTAGTTTATACATATAGCTGTTTGATTTCTTATTTATTTGCTCTATCCACTTCTGCTCTTCTGCATCACTCATACTATTTTCCTTGTCTAACTCTTTTAGCTGTGAAGGCTTGTTTTTTTCATCTTTTTTTTCATCTTTTTTAATTTCGTTAGATTTTTTTTCACTAGACTCTTTTGCTTCTTGATTCTCTTTTTTGTCTGAATTTTTTTTATCTTTTTTATCATCTTTTTTCTGTTCGCTATCTTTTGGTTCTCTATTTTTCTCATCCTGATTACTCTTTTTGTCAGGCTCTTGTTCTTGCTTTTTAAGAAGCTTCTCCACCTCTTTTAAATTCTCTCTTGTCTCTTTGTCCTCTTTGATTTTTAAGGACTCCTCATAATCCTCTAGCGCTTTTTGCAAATCGCCATCTTTTGCATATGCATTTCCAAGGTTTGAGAAGTTTTTTGCTCTCTTTTCTTTATCTTCAAAAGTTGCTTTTTTGTATGATTCTATCGCCTCTTTGTACTTTTTTTGTTTATAGTAGCCATTTGCGGCGTTATAATAACCATCACCGTTTTTACTCTCATTCGCATAATTTTCATAAAGCTTTGCTGATTCTTGGAAATTTCCATTTTCATAAGCCTCTTTTGCTTTTTTTAAATCCATAAAATCAAAAACTCCGGCTTCTGCATGTTGATTTGCAAAAAGAAGAAAAAATAAGATAAATAGAGATGGGATAGTCGCACGAACTCTTTTACCGATAGAACTGGTTGCTATAAGTAAAATAAGAAGTGCCATACCAAGCGGATAGTAAAAAAGAGGTCTGTGCTTCTCTATCTCTTGGCTCTTTAACTCTTTCTGCTCACTCATGCTCATTATCTCGTTAAACATTCTTTTTATATCATCGCCAGAGGTTGTACTTTCTATGTAAACGCCACCCGTTTTTATTGCCAAATCCGCTATTTTTTCATTTAGTTTTGAGATAATTATCTCGCCGTTATGTTTTATAAAAGTTCCGTCTTGAAGCTTTATCGGTGCACCCTGTTTAGTTGCAACACCTAAAATAAAAACTGTTATGTTATGCTTTTTCGCAAGCTCTATCTCCTCTTTAAAATCATCTTTATCCCCGCCATCGCTTAAAATTAGAACTATCTTCTTCCCTTGGCTCTTTTGAGTTTTGCTCACGACTTCAAGAATTGATAAAAAGTCAGTCCCCTTTTCAGTAATGGAAGAGGTGTCAAGCCCTCTAAGCAAAAACGCGACTGATGCCGTATCAAAACTAAGAGGCGAAACAAGATATGAATTTTTCGCAAATGCGACTATGCCTATTCGTTCATTTGGCGCCTCATCCAAAAGTGTAAGTGCTTTTTGTTTTGCGGATTCTAAACGGTTTGGATAGACATCGGTTGCGAGCATAGAGTCGGATATATCAAGCGCAATCATAATATCTGCACTTTTTGCTTTTATCTCAACCTTGCCATCTTTTAGAACAGGCTGTGCAAGAGCAATTATCATAAAAAATGCCATAAGGAAAAAGAGAGCGTTTCTGGCTTTAAGCGTCAACGTATTTGCATTTACGCGAAGTTTTTCCATAACATCTTGGCTAAAGAAGTCTGCATGCGCCTCTTTTTGTGTAAGCAGAAGCCCAAAGAGAATAAAGAGCGGAGGCAGCATATAGTAGATAAATTCAGGGTGCAAAAAGGTCATGCGTACCCTCTTCTATTTCTAAGATAGATATATAGCATCAAAGAAATAAGCGCTATAAAAAGCGGGAACTGATAATAATATTTTGTTTGTGTAAAACTCTCTCTCTTTATCTCAGACTTCTCCAACTCGTCTATTTTTTTATAGACTTCCTGAAGCTCTGCGGCACTCGAAGCCCCAAAAGCAACCCCGCCGCTCTCGTTTGCAATGCGCAACAGTACTTCTTGATTGTACTCGTTAGGCATACCTATTCCTATCGGATAAACCTTAACACCCTCTTTTTTTGCCATCTCCAGAGCAATTTCGAGTGGGATTTTATCTATCTGCGGCGTGCTGTATCCGTCTGTAAGCAAAATAGCAATTTTTGTTTTTGATTTGCTCATCTTAAAAAGATTTACCCCTTGAGCCAAGGAGGTGTTTAGTGCCGTATATTGTCCTGCCATTCCTATGTGGAGCTGCGATAAAATTTTATTTAAAATATTTTCATCATAAGTTAGCGGCGAAGCTATAAATGAATAGGCTCCAAATACGACCAGACCCATGTTGTCATTTTTCCTCTGCGAGATAAAATCACCCACTATCTCTTTTACAACATCGAATCTAGTAAGGTGAGCATTTTTTGCATCAAATCCCTCTGCTTTCATAGACTCAGAGGCATCTAAAATAAGAGCTATCTCATACCCGTCTTTTGGCTCAAGCTCGTAAGGCTCATCTTTTATAGGTGACATAAGGGCTAAAATAAGCATAATAACCCCAAGCCATTTTAGAAAAAAAAGTGTTTTTGATGCTGAAATGGAGTTTTTTAAAAACTCTGCCGTGTGCGGAAAATAGATAGAGGTAAGTCTCATCCTGCAAAGAGCGGCACAAACAAGGAAGAGAAAAATGAGAAAAATTATTTTGGGGAACTCAAAATAAAGTCCGTCAAACATCAATCATTCCCTTATAAAGTTCTATATATCCTATGATTTCGCCATCATATGCATCAACATCTTTTTTGTATTTATAGACCTCAAGTCTGTTTATAAGGTTATCATACATCTCTTGATTCCTCGGACTGTCATTTTTAAATGTCGCACCGTAAATTGTTACATCGTATGCAGAGCGTTTTGCATCGCTTAAATCCAGAGAGTTAAGAAGCTTGAAGTGCTCTTTTCTGATGTTAAATTTGTTGCGTTTTTGACGCAACATGTAGATAAGGTAAGCCACTCCCAAAACTAAAATCAGAGCAAGAAAACCTGCGCCTAAAAAATAGTAAAAAGAGTACTCATCTACCTCAAAAATCGGCTTAATATCATGAAGTGGAATATCAAAACTCTGCTCTTGCGCCATTATCTGCCCTCAAAAAGTCTGCGAAGCTCTACACTTGCAATACTATCGGTGTATATTTTTGTAAATCTTATACTATCTCGTCTTAGCGTATCAAAGAGCCTATGGTCATGCGCTGCAACTTTTTGGCTGTATAATTTTACGCTTTGGGCATTAAAATCACCCTCCAAAACCGCCCCGCTCTCAGGGTCAACTAAAGATGCAAAACCCATCTCGGGCGGATGCTCTTCAAGGCGGTCTCTGACTATGACAGATAAAACCTCATGTTTTCTCGCCAAAAGCCTGAAATCAGGAATTTCAAAATAGTCGCCTATGATTAAAATAAGCGACTTTCTCTTCAATCTCTTAAAAAGCGTATCGGCTATAACTTTGAAATCAACTTTTTTGTTTATGGCATCAAAATTTAAAATATCTTCTACACTTCTATGGATTTGGTGCAATTTTTTACTAGGTTTTGTATATGAAACCATCTCGTTCGTAAAGATATATGAGCTTAGCAAATCCCCGTTTTTAAGAGTAGAAAATCCTAAAAGAGCTGCAACTTCAGCAATAGTCTCTTGTTTAAATTTTTTTGAACCAAAATGCACGCTTCCGTTTAAAACAGAGACTATGACAACATTCAGCTCTCTCTCTTCACGAAATATTTTAATAAAAGGGCGCTGCATCTTAGCGGTAATATTCCAGTCAATATGACGAATATCATCACCTGGCATATACTCGCGAAGTTCAATGAAGTCGTAACCCTCGCCCTGAAAAACAGACGGGTTGTTTCCTACCATTTCACTAAAGACTTGACGTCTTGCACGAACTAAGATTTTTTGCAGCTTGCTCATAACTCTATTCCAAATCTACGGTATTGCTACGGCTTGGAGCACTTTTTCTATAATCTCATCCGTTGTAATGCCCTCAGCTTCCGCCTCATAGGTTAAAACAATGCGGTGTCTCATAAGCTCTTTTGCAATGTACGCTACGTCAACTGGAGTCACAAAATCTTTTTGGCGCATAAATGCCATCGCTTTTACCGCTTTAAACATATCAATGCTGACACGAGGCGATGCTCCAAACTGGATATAGTCTTTAATGCTCTCAAGTCCATAATCGCTAGGATTTCTTGTCGCATTTACCAAATCTATCATGTACTCTTCGACCTCTTCATCTACATGTACATTTTTTATCGCCTGTTTTATCTCATTTAAATCATCGTTAGTTACCACCGCGTCTATGGCTTCAAAGTTGCCGCTTGAAACTCTTCTGGCTATTTCAAGCTCCTCCGCTTTTGTGTTGTAGTTTACAATGAGTTTTAGCATAAATCTATCTAATTGAGCCTCAGGAAGCTGGTAAACACCCTCCTGCTCAACGGGATTTTGGGTAGCCATTACAAAAAACGGAGGAGAGAGTTTAAAAGTGGTGTCACCTAGTGTTACCTGCTTCTCCTGCATAACCTCAAGCAAAGCCGACTGAACCTTTGCGGGAGAGCGGTTAATCTCATCTGCCAAAAGAAGATTTGTAAAAATAGGACCTTTTTTTATCTTAAAGCTGTTGTTTTTAGGGTCGTATATCTCAGCCCCCAAAATGTCCGAGGGGAGAAGGTCTGGAGTAAATTGAGCTCTTTTAAAATCAATCCCCAAACTTTTAGCCAATGCGTTAACCGTTGTAGTCTTTGCAAGTCCCGGAACGCCCTCTATCAGGATATGTCCTTCACATAAAAGAGCAATCAGAAGAGAGTCAATCATCTTCTCCTGCCCGACAACTACTTTACTAACCTCTTTTTTAATCAACTCTATTTTGGAAATCATAAGTTCTTCGCCTTATTTTTAAATTGTGTAAAGTATATCAAAAGGGCGTTAACAGTCGGTCAAACAACTATAAATCAAGACCGATTATTTTACCTATTCCCTCTTTTTTTATCATCTCGTCTAACTTCATTGCAACGCTCTCTTGCGCCATCTCAAAATTATGGATAGATTGCCCCGTAATGTTTAGCTTGTTGCTGCCGATGATTGTATCTTTAGCGTTTTTTACGACAATCTCTATGGCTGAAGATGCCATATTAAATCCATAAGCAAAACTCTCTTTTGTTTTTGAGTGTACCTCAATGTTGAAATGTTCTCTTTTGTTGCTCTTTTGCTTTATTTGAATCTTTTTTAAACCAAGTCCCTCTGCAATTGGAGCTTGAAGTCTTTTTGAGCCATCGTCACACACTATGCTAAAAGAGATTTTTGACAACTGCTCATCATACAGATTTCTGAAACTTTGAGCTTTTTTTAGATACGCAAGCGAGTTAAAATCACTTTGTAAAGCATGCATAACCATAAGCGTATTTTGGGCATCCACAAACTCTGTTTTTATCTTTTTGTAAATCTCAAGTTCTCGTAGCGCATGTGACTCTTTTGCAAATTCAAGCTCTTTTTGCGCTGCGCTAAATTTTTGCTCAAGTTCGTTTTTCAAGCTGTCAAAGAGTTTTTGTTTCTCTGATTTTATAAGAACTATATATTTTTTAAAGCCAAATTCTTGTGAATCAACTATTTCATAATTGCTTATTCGCACCCTCTCTACAACACTTTTTATCTGGCTTTGCGAACTTTGTTGATGCGAAGTGACCGACCCCTCCTCAACATTTTGTTGCAAAGTAAATTGCGATTCTATAGATACGCTTAGCGTTGAAGCAAGAAGGTTAAGAGCATCTGCAACAGCCTCTTTTCTATCTCTGCCCTCGCCTGTTGCATAAAGTGTTGTTTTTGAATCTTTTGGAGGATTTACATACCATGAAGGCAACTCTTTTTTAAGCAAAGGCGCTCTCTCTTCTTTTGAACTGCACCCTGATAAAAAAAATATAAAAACAAAAATAGTAAAAAAAAGTTCTCTCATAATAGCCTATTGCAACTGGTTTTTAACTCTGGCATTTTTACTGATAAGGTCTTGAATGCGTAAATAAGCTCTATCAATCTCTTTAACAGGCTCTTTGGCTAAATTATCGCTCATCTCGTAATACTTTTTAGCCTCTTTGTAGTCTGCTTGCGCCTCTTTTATAACACCTAAATTATAAAAAGGAACATAACTTTTTTGCTCTGTTAGGTCAACTAACTCTATAAGAAGTCTCTCTGCCTTGTCGTACCTGCTCTGTTTGATATACTCAACTGAAGATTCTAAAAGCCGCTCTGCCTCATTGCTGTAAGAGATATCCGGCTTTTCCAATAAAAACACTTCAAAGTATCTATAATGAGGCGTTATTTTGCGTGAAAAATCTACCGCAATATCTTCAACCAAAATTTGCAGTGCAGCCCCTTCTGTCGGAAGAGAGCCGTAATCACCTCGGCAATGGCTCCATTTAGATCCTCTTGTGAGCGTGTCCGCATAGATAATATCACCTTTTGCAACATCTACCATACGAATATCAGCAGATAATGAGACTATTCGCTTTACGCATGAAACAGCATAAACAACTTTTTCTTTGCATTTTTTATCTACACAACTGCTTCTCTCCTCATAGTAGTGTGTATCTTTTGAAGATGCATCTGCAACATGTCCTGAAATTATAGCCTCCGCACCTATAAGAGAGCCGACTTGCACGGCAGTTGAGGACTCTATCAAACCGCTGCTTTGCAGCCTCTGTTCGGCAATAATCTTGTTAAAATCGCGTCTACTTATAAGTGTGAAATAGTTTTTGTTGTCAAATTTTTGATTTAGAAGCGTTGTCTCTATCTTGTTTGCAAGACCGACATCATCATAAGTAAAGTCCGCAACACTTATTTTTCTTGTAAGCGTTGCACGGTCAACTTCTGCCGGCTCTATTGCACGCACAACTATCTTTTGTGAACAGCCGTTCATTGCTAAAAGTAGCAGTGGTATCAATAGATATTTATACATTTTTTAAAAAATTCCACTAATAATACGAGACAATTCACCTTCAAGAAGAGGCTTTGCTTCTTCAAACACAAGATTTGCTTTATTTGCAGTGCTAACTACACGCGTTTGGTATGTTTTCCACTCTGATTTTGCACCTGAAACACTCTGTTTTATAGTTGTAGATTCTCCTTGAGAGAGAGTTGATTTTTGAGTTTGCGTTACAACTTCGCCATCAAGCGGTCTTTCTCGAACTTGCAAATCTGTCACCATCACATACATAACATCTTCTACAATCGCATCTCCAACCATACTAAGCGCTGCACCCGCCAATCCCGCTGCAACCATAGTCTTATTTCCGCCACCAAGAGCATAAGCTGCCGCTGCACCAATTGCCGCACCGGAGACTGCAGAGCCAAAACCGGAATTTGCAAACTCTCTTGCCTCTCTTGGGTCAGTTTTATCTACTTTTAAAACATTTCCTTGAATCATAAAACGCGCCTCTTTTGGATCATCCGTTAAACGATATCCTCTGTTTATAAGAGCTGATTCAATTCTGTTTTTTACATTGACTTCTTGATTAGATGTATTTTTTATATCAACAAACACAACCTTCTCTTTAGGAGAAACCGGCTCCAAAAATACACTCTGGCTAAGTTTGCTCTCAACCGCTAACTCACTCTTTTTTATTGCGGTATTCATCGCACTACAACCGCTAAAACTAACACCAAAGGCTAAAAGCAGAGCTGTTGCACATAAAGTCGCTATATCTTTTCTCATAAAATCCACCTATTTTTTTTAAAAGTCTACTATATAAAAGAAAATCTTACTTAAATATAGCCTCTTTTGCATTTTTTAATACCGTAATTTTTTTTGCCTCTATATCCAATATTATTTGCTCATATTTTTTTGAATCCTCTAAAACCAAAAGAATCATCAGCTCATTTAACGATTTTGCGCTCTTGATTTTTTCTTTAAACTCTTCATCTGTGCTCTGCTTTGGTATCTGTTTCTTTATATTTATCTTTGCTGCCAAAAAACCGGCTATAAAAATCAAGATACCGTAAAGATAGTTGTAGTTAAATTTAAAGCTCTTATCATCTACCTTATCAAGCAACTCCTCTTTGGCAAAACCTTTCTCAACGCTGACATTCACCGAATCTAAAACCAAACTCTCTATTTTTTGCTCCCTAAGATTAAAATACTCTATTTTTATCTCGGGAATTTTAAAATCTTTTTCACTTACAAATGCAAATTTCTGGCTCCACTCTCCGCTCTGTCCATTTTCATTTAACTCATGCTTTTGCTCAACTTCTCCTGCAAAAACCTTTACTCCCTCTATATTAAAAGAGAGCGGTTTTAAATCTTCAAAATTTCCATTTCCTTTTATTATAACCTTCATATGATATGGCTCATACGCCTTAACTCGCGGCTCATTTTTTTTAATATCTATACTAAACTCTCCAACCAAAGTGCTGTTAGTCTCTTTTATCTCTACTGTTAATTTTTTTTCTTTTACTGTTTTTGTTACAAACTCACCTATCTTCATATTGTCTCTTCCGATTACCATATTTTCAACAGACTCTTTGTTTGTTTGCTTCATTAGCGCCTCAAAATCAAACTTTATCTCTCCCGCTTTTTTAGCATATACCACAAACTCATAACTGTTTATTTTTTTTCCATCTATAATGCTTTGATTCTCTCTTAAGTTTTTAACTCTGTATTTTTCATAATCGCCAGCTATATTAAAATCTATCGTAAAAAGCTCCGCACTGTCACTAAACTCACAAATATATTTTAGATAGATAGGCTCGTTTACATAGGCGGTTGTTTTATTTGAGGTTGCGCTCCATGTATAAGTTGAGGCAAAAATATCTACCTGTAAAAAGATTAAAAGTGCTAAAAAAATTCTACCAAGGTTTTTTTTCATTGATTGTCCTTTTGTTTATAAGCTCATACTGTTTTGAGCTTAGTTTTGCTTTAGCGCCATCGAGATTGACCTGATTTTGAGATTTTGTTTTTTTACCGCCATCATCCGAAGCATTGCCTGATGGAGCGCTGACTTTCATGTTTGAACCGCCGCCCTCTTTTTGTTTTTTATCACTCTTCTCTTTTTTTGCCAGTGATGATTTATCTTTGCTCTGTTGTTTTCCAGTGCTCATCTCTTTTTTCTCTTCCACATCTCTTATAAACTCCATATTTTCATCAGCCTCTCTTGAGTATGAAAGCGTCAAAGATTTCAAATACGCCTCTCTTGCTTTTTTAAACTCTTGAAGCCTAACGAGCGAGTTTGCGATGTTGTAGTAGATAATCGATTTTATCTGCGGGTCATTTGACTTTACCAATTCATAACTCTCAAGCGCTTTTTCATACTCGCCGCTTCTGTAAAATTCTGTTGCTCTATTGAAAAAATCCATATTTTGAGTCGCATTTGCATGCACGCCAAAAAGGAGTAAAAACACAACTACAAATTTTTTGAGAGTTGTAACGCTGACTAAAAATGCAACTATTGCAAGCGCTATAAAATAGTAAAAAAGCTCCAGATTTCTAACTATTGTTGTCTTGCTCTCTTTATCTTTTGTCTTTTGAGACTCAAGCGTTTCAAGAAGTTCATCAAAATCTTTTGTATAAACTCCGCCCGTGGCATCTGAAATCTCTTTTATCGCGCTGTTTTCTCTGCTTACAACAATGTCGCCAAGCTCATCTTTTAAGAGCTCGCCGCCATCTATTTTCATAGTTCCGCCCATTATTGAAGCAGTCATAAAAATATTTACTCTTAAGTTGTTTTTCTTCGCAAAGTTTGCTTCTGCTTCATAGCCAAGTTCATCCGCTCCATCGCTAAAAAGCACTACCGTGGCTTTTTTTGAGTTTGACATTTTTCGTGAAAGCTCAAGCGCAGACATTACACTGCTGCCTTTTGTAATGATTAGCTTTTCATCAATGGAGCTAAAAAGGTGTAGCAAAAGCTCCTTGTCTTCAGTAAGAGGAGACAAAACAATGGCATTAGTCGTAAAACCCAAAACACCGAATCTGCTCTTCTGCTCTTTCTCAACCAATTTTTTGAGCATCTCTTTTGCAAAAACGAGCCTTGTCGGCTCAATGTCATTTGTCTGCATAGAGTATGACAAATCAACCCCGATTATAACATCGCTGAGTGTCTGTTTTGACTCTATCGGCTCTTGTTCTATGACGGGGCGGCTAAGTGCGATAATTATAAAGAGGGCGCTTAACATGTAGCCGTAAAAAGTAACTCTAAACTCTCTAAAATCCCTCTTTATAAAAAACGGCACAAGCAGGAGTAAAAGCAGCAGATATTGCGGATGGAGTATGCTCATCTTCTTGCCTCCCTGTAAAGCAGATAGAGTAAAATAACCAGCGCTCCAAAAAGAGCTATAAAATAGTAATAATCCTTAAGCAGGTACTCTTTGCTCTTTATCTTTGAGGATTCCATTTCGTCAATCTTGCCGTAAACGCCTTTTAGCTCTTTTGCAGAAACTGCGCTGAAAAACTCTCCGCCGCTCTCCTGCGCTATTTGTTTTAAAAGCGCCTCATCTGCCTCACCTTTGTTTCCCATGCCGATTGTATATATTTTTATATTTTCATCTTTGGCGAGAGCCGTTGCGTCTTTTGGAGAGATTTCACCGCTGTTATGCTCGCCGTCCGTTAAGAGTATAATGACTTTTGACTTAGCCTTAGAGTGTTTAAATGCACGAACACCCATGGCAATGCCCTCACCAATTGCCGTGTTTTGCCCTGCCATACCGTGTGTTAGGTAGCCAAGCATATCACTGACTATTTCTTTTTCATAAGTTATAGGTGAAGCGATAAAAGCAAAATCCCCGTATAAAACAACACCGACATTGTCGCTGACTCTGTTTTTTATGAAGTCTGTTGCAATAATTTTTGTAATCTCAAATCTACTTAAACGCTCTCCACGACTTACCTCATCTTCCGTATCAAATCCTGATGAGTTCATAGAACCGCTTCCATCAATTGCCAAAATAATATCTTTTCCATCTCGATTTAAAGGATTTGCTTTGTCAATGAGAATGGGAGAAGCAATAGCCATGCACAAAAATATAAAAGTGACTATTTTTAAAATCCACTCCAATTTCGGCAAACTTTTCTTGGCTGATAAAAAGTGAAGATGCACAAAAAATTTAGGTTTTATATGCTCCTTGCACCTGTACATACAGTAGATTATCGGAGCTAAAAGTAGTATGATATATGGATATTCAAAGCTAAAAAAATTCATTACTTGTATTCTATCAAAAAATTTGAAAATTTAGCATTTTTTTTCTTGACATAAAGAATCTATTTGTCTATAATTCGCGTCCACAAACACTATGTTTGTTGTCGTCTTGTTAGCTCAGCTGGTAGAGCATCTCACTTTTAATGAGGTGGCCGATGGTTCGAATCCATCACAGGACACCACTTTTATATTTTTTTGGCCCCGTCGTCTAGCGGTAAGGATCCATGGTTTTCATCCATGTTACAGGAGTTCGATTCTCCTCGGGGTCACCAACTAAATATCAAGCAACAACCACTCTATTTCTTCCTTCATCTTTTGCTCTGTATAACGCACTGTCTGAACGCTTTATAAAACTATCTTTACTTTCATTATCTTTAAATGAAGCTACCCCAAAACTACATGTAATATTTCCAACTTTATCAAATGAAGCGCCATCAATGGCACTTCTTAGCTTTTGCGCCAAAGTTGCTGCGCTTAAAGCGTCGGTCTCAGGACATAATATAATAAACTCCTCTCCACCCCATCTTACAAATATATCTATATTTCTAATATTTTTCTTTACAATATCTACAATATTTTTTATAACATAATCACCAACATCGTGACCGTGAGTGTCATTTACATTCTTAAAATGGTCTATATCAAGCATTATCAATGCTAAAAAACTCTTGTATCTTAAAACACGCTCAATCTCTATATTAAACATCTCTTCAAACTTATGTCGATTTAAAATTCCCGTAAGACTATCCGTAGATGCCATTTTTTCAAGATTGTACTCCATCTCAATTCTCTGAGTAATGTCTTTACCGGTTGACACAAACGAGGTTATAACGCCATCATCATTTTGTATAGGAGAGATTGTTTTTTCTTCGTAGTAAAGCTCACCGCTTTTTTTTCTATTTACAAACAATCCTCTAAACGGTTTGTCGGATAAAATAGTTTCCCACATAGTCTCATAAAATTTATTATCCTGCTTACCGGATTTCAACATAGACGCATTTTTACCAATGCTCTCCTCAGCGCTGTAGCCGGTATGTTTTACAAATGCATCATTAACAAAAGTAAGTACACCGTTTATATCCGTAATCATAATAATATCATCAATATTTTCTATCGCTTTTGAGAGCTTTGTAATTTTTTCGATGGCTTTCTTTGATTCTGTTATATCTGTAAACACCCCGGAAATTATATCGCCTTCAACATGGGCGCTAGCCTGTATAATTTTTTCCTCTTTATTTTTAGTCAATACTACTAATTCAACCTTATCAACTTTGCCATTTTTAATCAACTCAGCTACAAAATTTTCACGCTGAGTAGAATCTTTATACGCTTCTACAATATTTTTATTATGAACCTCTGATTGAGATTCATAGCCCATTATTTTTACAACAGCATCGTTAACATAAACTACTTCACCGTTAAGCTTTGTGTTAAAAATACCTATCTGTGAATTTTCTACTAAATTTTTATACTTCATTTCAGATATCTTAAGGTTCTTACTCATAGCCTTTCTTTCGCTAATATCCCGAGCTATGCTTATAATATATTTTTTATTATCTTCTTCAATCAATCTGCTGGTTATCTCAAGTGGAATAATATCACCACTTTTAGTTTTGTGTGAAACCTCAAAAATTGCTTGTCTTTTCTCTTTTAGTTGTTTATTGATATTTTTTATATTCTCTTCATACACTTTATCGGAGCTTTTTTCATCATGATAATCAAGGTCTTGCACCCTCATATTCATGAGTTCTTCTTTTGTATATCCTCTATTTAAATATGCAGCTTCATTTGCATATCTAAAAGTTCCATCCACATTATGCACAAATATAGAGTCAGTTATAGAGTTAAGCAATTTTGACCGAAACTCTAACTCCTGACTTTTTCTATATCGCTCTGTTATATCCTGAACTGTCCCGACCATTCGCATCGGATTTTGCATCTCATCATACTCAACTCTTCCCTTCGCATAAACAACTTTTTGAGTCCCATCTGGCAGCAATATTCTATGGTGTATCGAATAATTCATCCCGCTTTTTATAGCTTTGTCTACTGAATCTTTTACATAATAGATGTCATCTGCGTGAACAGATTTCATAATGGCATCGTATGTAGGCGTAAATACTTGCGGCTCATGCCCGAAAATTGTAAATACTTCATCGGACCATACTATTGAATTATCACTTATATTCCACTCCCAATTGCCTATGCGGGCAAGCTTTTGAGCCTCTTTAAATAGTATATTTGTTTGAGATAGCAATTTTGTTCTATCCTCAACCTTCTCTTCCAATGTTTTATTTAAAAGCTTTATCTCGTTATATTTTTCCATCAATGAGTGATATAAAAAAAAGTGCTCTTTGATGAAAAGACTTGATGGTACACACTCCTGTTTCTCAATACAATTTTTAAGTTTAATCAGCGGATATATATTTAAAAAATACAAGAAGAGAAGAAAAGCCAGCATTATTAAAATAAAATAGAACGCAAATGTTGCAATCATTGCTTGGACGCTCTTTTCAGCACTTAATAGATACTCATCATTCAAGTCTACTATCAGATTAAACACTATTTGTTTATCTTTATCAAAATAGTTAAAATCAGAATAAAGTACAACATTCTCACGCATAGAATCACTATTTATTTGATCTATGTGTAAGTAATTTTTATATATATTTCCTATCTGTTTTTCATCAGTTGAGAGAACAATTTTATCCCCTATTGCAATTGAGAGTGATTGGTACTCTTTGTGTGTCGCCAAACTTTTATATAAAACGGATAGAGAACTCTCTACTCCATCTCTCTCTATAGAGGATACTAAAGAGTATCCTAACTCTAAAACATCTCCCTTTATTTGCTCAATGTCCTGTTGTTTAAAATGTTTTTTAGCCACACCGTAGGTGTAAAAAGTTGTCATTGAAAGGATAATAGTAAGAAAAATAGTAACTAAAAAATTTATTTTTCTTATAGATAAAAAATCTCTGAAATAATGCAACATTATCACACCCTTTACTTGTTAAATTATATTTTTGTTATTACAAAATTCTAGCATGTAATTATTAAAAGACATTTGATTAACATCAACAAGTTTTTTATTTACTTTAAATTATAGTTTATAGGAATGCTCAGAGTAATCTCTTTTGGCGGTTTTGGAAACTTTGTAGATAAATCTTCTATAGTTTTAATCGCCGCTCGACTCAAAATATCACTACCTGATTCAACAATTTTTATGTTACAAACTTTTGCATCAATGCCTAAAGTAAAACTTACTTTTACCAAACCGGTAATATTTCTTTTTCTTGCATTTATTGGATAGTAAAGGTTCTCTTTTATAAGCTCCGCTATCTTTTGTTTGTTTATCTCATCATACTCATTTTGAATATTTTGAGCTATTTTTTGCTCAACAAGAGGTTTTTGGATTTTTACTAGCTTTTCTGACAAAATATCAGCAATAACTTCATCTTTTATTATCTTAGCAACAGGAGCCTTCATCAGCTTTACTTCAGCAACTACTTCTATCTTTTTTTCTACTTTTTTTTCCTCTTTAACTTCTTTAACTTCTTCTACTTTTTTTATCTCTCTTGGCTTTTTTTGCATAACGGCTTCTGCTTTTTGCGCCTCTTTTGGCTCTATTGCATTTTTACTTAGCTCTACACTGCAAAGCTTCAGACAAATCTTTTTTTGCTCCTCTTTTTCAACTTCAAAATAACTCTTCCATGCAAAAAAAAGTATTAAAAGTAAACTGGCATGTATAAAAAGAGAGATAAGAAGGGAGTTGCTGTGTCTAACCATGCTAAAATAGTAACAAAAAAATTGTTACTATTTCGTTAAATAGCTCTTTTAAATTCCGGATATGCTTCAACTCCGCACTCATTGACATCCATACCTTCAAGTTGATTATCATCACTTGCTCTAAATAGAGAGATTTTGTTGATTAGATACAAGACAATATACGAAACACTAAATGTAAAAATTCCAACAAGAACTACACCCTTTAACTGCGCCGTAAATGAGATACTATCTACAAATATTCCTGCAGCCAATGTCCCCCATATTCCGTTAACAAGATGTACAGATAGTGCTCCAACAGGGTCGTCAAGCTTAAACTTATCAAACACCGGAACTGCAAAAACAACTAAAGCACCGCCGACTAAACCAATCAATATCGGTGTGTACATGTCATAAAAATTTGCGGCTGCCGTAACCGCTACCAAACCGCCCAAAGCACCGTTGAGTATCATAGTAATATCAAGAAGTTTGTATCTTACATACATAATAATTCCGGCAATTATCGCACCTGAAAGTCCAGCGGTATTTGTATTCATTATTGTTTTAGCAACAAGATTTGCATTCTCAACACTAGAGATTGAACCTACGCTTCCGCCGTTAAAGCCAAACCAGCCTATCCAAAGCAAAAGTGCGCCGAGGACGACAAGCGGGATATTTGAAGCTGGAATAACTCTTATTTTGCCCTCGACATAACGACCTTTTCTTGAGCCGATAATCATTATAGCGGCGAGAAGAGCCCAGCCACCGGTTGAGTGTATGACGGTAGAACCTGCCAAATCATACATCTCGATATCAAAGAGTGTTCCCTTAATCATATCGGCACCCCAGCTAACATTGACTACAAGCGGATATATAACTGCTCCCATAACAGCTGTAAAAATGGCCAAAGGAATTATACGAACACGCTCACTAACACCGCCGCTCATAATATTTACAGTTTTACCGACAAATGCCATTTGAAACATGAAAACAGCCCAAATGCTGCTGTTTACGCTATCCCAGCTCCCAAAAGCAAGTTTGTAACCGACAAGCAAAAACGCCAATGAAGCGACCGCGTAAATCATCACATTGATAGTAAGAACAGCGGAGACATTTTTTGTTCTCACAAGTCCGGCTTCAAGCATAGCGAACCCTGGAACCATAAAAATAATTAGTGTCATTGCAAAAATGGTAAAAAAAGTGTCGATGATATATTTGAAATCAGCTTCTAGCATGTAAAATCCTTCAAAAAATTAAAGGAAATTATAGCTTAGAAACTATGTAGATTTTTTTTTGATTGATTAATTTTTAATCAATTATTATATTGCCTCGCTGTCTGTCTCGCCTGTACGGATACGGATAATTTTTTCAACATCGCTTACAAATATCTTTCCATCCCCGATTTTGCCGGTTCTTGCAGCCTCAACGATTGTGTTGATTACCTGATCAACACTCTCGTCCTCAACTACCATCTCCATTTTTATTTTAGGCAAAAAATCTACGACATATTCAGCACCGCGATAAAGTTCGCTATGACCTTTTTGACGACCATAACCCTTCACTTCGCTTACCGTCATACCTGTAATTCCTATCTCTGCCAAAGCATCTTTTACATCTTCTAATTTAAATGGTTTAATAACCGCTTCTATTCTTTTCATTATAATATCTCCAAATTTAGTTTAAAATTGTAACCACATTTTTATAGATTTAGTGCTTTTTCACCATGAACTGTTTCATCAAGTCCTCTATTTTCACTCTCATCATCAACTCTGCCGCCACCTGTAAGAGCTGAAGCTATAAAGTAAACAACCGCAGTAGCAATAGCACTATAAACAACAGTTAATCCAATAGCTTTAAATTGATTTACAAGTTGAGAAGCCATGCTGTAATTTTCTGCCATTGCATAATCAGCTATAAATATCGCCGTCGCAACCGAACCCCAGATACCGACCAAACCATGAATCCAAAACGCATCCAAAGAGTCATCGACTTTAAACATATTTTTGAGTTTTGCAACACCCAAAAAGCCCAAAATACCACCGATTAGACCGATAATAATCGCACCCTCAACTCCAGCCGAACCAGAAGCAGGAGTAATCGCTACAAGACCTGCAACTGCTCCTGAAGCTCCGCCGACAATTGTTGCTTTTTTATAAATTAACCACTCAACAACTATCCAGCCTATCACACCGAGTGAAGCAGCAACATTTGTAACCATAAATGCAGATGAGGCAACACCATCAGCAACCAATGCAGAACCTGCATTAAAACCAAACCATCCAAACCATAAAAGTGCTGCACCAAGCGATACTAAAATAGGCGAAAACGGTTTTATAGCCACTTTGCCGTAATCTCTTCTGCGCCCTAACATCATTGCAACCACAAAGCCTGCCACACCTGCATTTAGGTGAACAACCGTTCCACCTGCAAAGTCCATTTCAGCAAAATTAAGTGATGCACCTCCACCCCATGCCCAGTGAGCTACCGGTGCATAAACAGCTACAATCCAAAGAGCCGCAAAAACCATATATGTAGAAAATTTAACCCTCTCTATCATAGAACCGCTTGCAATTGCAACTGCAATAGCCGCAAATGTTCCTTGAAATGCTACAAAAAGTAACTCCGGTATAGTTCCTTTTAGCGTATCTGATGTAATTCCAGATAACAATACCTTGCCGCTTCCAACAATGTCACCATCGCCAAATGCTATTGAGTAGCCCACCAAAACCCACACCAAAGTTCCAACAGCGTAAGCACCCAAACTCATACCAATAGTATTAAGTACATTTTTACTTCTGGTTAAACCGCCGTAAAATAGTGCCAATCCGGCAGGCGTCATTAGCATTACTAATGCGGTAGCAACAAGCATCCAAGCAGTGTCACCGCTACTTAAAACATCATCTGCAAATACAAATGACGGCAACAACACACTCAAAAAATATCTCTTCATTTTTTATCCTTTACATAAGAAATCTACTCAAATTATACATGCTAAAAATTTGACAATAGGCAAAATTATGCCTAATTTTTAATCAATTGCTATTTTTGTGCCAAATTGTTATGAAAAAATCTATTTAATTTTTCAAAGTGAATTAAACGACGGTTTGGCTCTGCATATTCAGAAATATTTAATAAGTCTGCAACGCATTTTCACACACATAACAACTTCTAAAAAAAATTCATATTTTTACATAACTCTTAAGCGATATTCAGATACCATCCATGGAATTAATTTTTGAATTTTATAAAGATTAGGTGTGATATATGAGCAACTTGCTAAACAACGACAATATACAAACTATAAACATTGAAGAGACTCTTCAAAACAGCTATCTTGATTACTCTATGAGTGTAATTGTAGGCCGTGCGCTTCCTGATGTTCGTGACGGACTTAAACCCGTTCATAGAAGAATTCTTTACGCTATGGATAAACTAAGCCTCTCACACGGTTCTAAGTTTAAAAAATCAGCTCGTATCGTCGGTGATGTTATCGGTCAGTACCACCCACACGGTGACACTGCAGTTTATGATGCGCTTGTTCGTATGGCTCAACACTTCTCTATGAGAATGGAGCTGGTTGACGGTCAAGGAAACTTTGGTTCAGTTGATGGCGACAGCGCTGCTGCTATGCGTTATACCGAAGCTAGAATGACAAAATATGCCGGCGAACTTCTAAAAGATTTAGAAAAAAATACAGTTAATATGATAGATAACTATGACGGAACCACAAAAGAGCCGGATGTTATGCCTACTCGTGTTCCTAACCTTCTTATAAACGGCTCTTCAGGTATTGCGGTTGGTATGGCAACAAACATCCCTCCACACAATCCTCAAGAGGTTATGATGGGCTTAAAAGCACTTCTTGCTAATCCAGATATCGAACTATACGAAATAATGGAGCATATTAAAGCTCCGGATTTTCCGACAGGCGGGACAATATTTGGTAAAAAAGGAATTATGGACGCTTATGCAACAGGTCGCGGCCGCATAAAAGTTCGTGCTAAAACTCATATTGAAAAAAAGGGTAACAGAGATGTTATCGTTATTGATGAGCTTCCTTATCAGGTAAATAAAGCTCGTCTGATTGAGAACATTGCAAATCTTGTAAAAGATAAGATGATTGAGGGTATTTCCGAAATTCGTGATGAATCGGACCGTGACGGTATTCGCGCTGTTATAGAGCTAAAAAAAGATGCCATGAGCGAGATAGTTCTTAACAATCTTTTCAAACATACTAGCATGCAGACTACTTTCGGTATTATCATGCTTTCTATTTTAAACCAAGAGCCTAGAGTTTTTGGAATAATAGACATTCTAAAGCACTTTATAAATCACCGTAAAACCATCATCATCCGCCGTACTATCTTTGACCTTGAAAAAGCAAAAGCCAGAGCTCACATATTAGAGGGTCTAAAAAAAGCTCTTGATATTATTGATGAAATTATAAGAGTTATTAAATCTAGCAAAAACATTGAAGATGCAAGAGACAACCTTGTTTCAGAGTTTGATTTTTCAACTATTCAGGCGCAAAGCATCGTTGATATGCGTCTTGGAAGATTAACCGGTTTAGAACGAGAAAAAATAGAGAATGAACTTCTTGAACTTATCAAACTAATCGAATATTTAGAATCTATTCTAAAAAGTGAAGCAATATTACATGGAATTATCGATCAAGAGTTTGATGAAATTCTTGCTACTTATACGGATGCTAGACGCACCGAAATTGAAGATGATTATGATGATATTGATATTGAAGATTTAATCCCTAATGAGCCGATGGTTGTAACTATTACTCATAGAGGTTATATCAAGAGAGTTCCTCTTGTTCAGTATGAAAAACAAAAAAGAGGCGGAAAAGGCAAAATTGCCGTTACTACTTATGAGGATGACTTCATTGAAAGATTCTTTACATGTAACACACATGACACGCTTCTCTTTGTTACTGACCGCGGACAGCTTCACTGGTTAAAAGTTTATAAAATTCCTGAAGGAAGCAGAATAGCTAAAGGTAAAGCGGTTGTAAACCTGCTTAACCTTGTAGCAGACGAGCAGATTCAGTCTATCAACCCTACAACAGACTTTAGTGAAGAGAAATCTTTGGTATTCTTCACTAAAAAAGGTGTTGTAAAAAGAACAAATTTAAGTGAATTTGCAAATATTAGAAGCAATGGAGTTAAAGCAATCAGCCTTGATGACGATGACTCTATCATAACTGCTAAAATCGCAGACCAAAGCATAAAATATCTCTTTATAATGACAAAAATGGCTCAATGTATAAAATTTGATATGGAAAAAACGCGAGACCAAGGTAGAAATACCAGAGGTGTAAGAGGTATCAAGTTTAAACATGCAGATGATGTTGTTGTTGATGCAGATATTATTACTAATGACGAGCAAGAGATTTTAGTTGTAAGTGAAAAAGGTATCGGAAAACGCACTGATGCAGGTGAGTACCGTTTAACAAATCGTGGCGGTTCTGGTGTAATTGCTATGAAAATGACTGCTAAAACAGGTAAATTCGTTGTCGGATGTCTGATGGTTGATGAAGAGATGGACATGATGGCTTTAACCAAAGCCGGCAAAATGATAAGAGTTGATATGCAAACAATCTCTAAATCAAGCAGAAATACAAGCGGTGTTTTCATTGTAAAAGGTGATGATGTTGCAAGTGTATCTCGTTGTCCGAAACAGCCTCTAGAAGATGATGAGGAAGATGATTCTCTTCTAGGAACACTGGAATTGGAATAGTAGTTGCTTAAGTACGATTATTACAAAACCATGTCAAGGGACAAACAATGAGATATTCTATATTACTTGCACTGCTTTTAAGTGTTTCATCACTATTTGGGGCCGACAAAGCGGCTGATACTAATAGCATAGAGCAAACAAATGCCGAGCTTGCATCGGTTAGAGCTGCTGCGACACAAGCCAGAGAAGAAGCTGCACTTGCTACAATAGAAGCAGCTAAAGCAAAAGAAGATAGCAAAAGAGCAATAAATGAACTTACTCAAGTTAAAGCTCAAAAAGAAGAAGAGTTAGCTTCGATGGCGGCAGAGGAAGAACTTTTAAAACAAAATAAATCTATGCACATTTCCGTCATTGGGCAGGGTGTTGCTCCGATGAACACAGCTTCTCCTGCACAAGCTTATGCGCTTGCAAAAAGAGCGGCGATTGCAGATGCTTATAGAGCAATTGCAGAGAAAGTTAAAGGCGTAAGAGTTGATGGTCAAGACACGGTAAAAAATATGATGATGCAAAAATCTACAATACGCACTTATGTTCAAGCTATGGTTAAAAATGCAAATATAGTTGAAACAACTTTCAAAGAGGGTTTATGCGAAGTAGAGATGGAAATCGTAATTTCTCACTCAGACTTTGCTCAATAATAATTTTTAGCTCACTTGCAGTTAATGCTAGTGAGCATCTTATCTCCTATAAATATATAGTAAAAGATGCTATCCTCTACAATGAAACACTGCTTATTTCAGATGCTATGACAAAATGTGATGGCAAACCGCAAAAAGAGTTAATTTTAATAAACAATAATAGTGATAATTTAAAAGAACTTATATTTGCAAATTCAGAAGAATTTATAGAGTATATACATAAACTTGGTCTTCATATTGAACATAAAGAGACAACTACCAATTTACAAAATAGCTCAACGACAACGCTCACTCTTAAAACTACTTGCTTCAAAGTCGATTTTAATGATAATTTTGCTAGAATTGCCCCTTTAAAATAAGGCAAACATTAGTGAAAATTGCAATAGTTGAAGATGATATCAATATGAGAAAATCTCTTGAAATCGCTATGAGTGATTATAAAGAGTTTGAAATCAAAACATTTAAAAATGCAAAAGATGCACTAAAAGGTATTGATGATAGTTTTCATTTAATAATTACTGATATAAATATGCCGGGTATGGATGGTATCGAGTTTGTAAAAGCTTTAAATGGAAAATTTGAAGTTATTATTATGACTGGAAATGCAACGCTCCAAAGAGCAATCGAGTCAATTCATCTTGGTGTAAAAGACTTTTTATTAAAACCTTTTGATGTAGATACCCTAATAACCGCTATCAAAAGAGAAGACAAGATACAAAAAGTAAAAAAAACAGTAGTACCAAGTAGCAAGACAAGCGGTTTTGATGGCTTTCTCGGCACATCAATAGCATTGGAATCAGCTCTGAATATTGCAAAAAAAGCTTCTAAAACAGATGCAAGTATTTTACTTTTAGGAGAAAGCGGTGTCGGCAAAGAAGTTTTTGCCTCTTTCATTCACGAAAATTCTCCTAGAGCTAAAAAACCATTTGTGGCAATCAATATGGCGGCCATTCCTGAGAATCTGATTGAGAGCGAGTTGTTTGGATTTGAAAAAGGTGCTTTTACGGATGCAAGCGAATCCAAAGCAGGACAATTTGAACTTGCAAACGGCGGAACACTTTTTTTAGATGAGATAGGCGAGATGCCATATGGCGTTCAAGCTAAACTGCTTCGTGCACTACAAGAAAAAGAGATAAGAAGATTAGGCTCATCAAAGAGCATAAAAATAGATATAAGAGTAATCTCTGCTACAAATGCGAATCTCTCTGATAAGATAAAAAACAGTGGGTTTAGAGAGGATTTATATTACCGTTTAAACACCATACCTCTGAATATCCCGCCTCTTAGAGAGAGAAAAGAAGAAATTTTACAAATTGCACAAAAAGTTTTAGAGCAAAATTGTATAAAATACGGTTTTGAATTAAAAATATTTTCAGATGAGGCGCAAAAGCAGCTTTTAGCATACAGCTGGCCTGGAAACATAAGAGAGCTTATCTCCGTGGTAGAGAGAGCGGTAATTTTAAGCGAAAACAGTGAAATAACATCCCAAGAGCTATTTTTAGAATCTCGCGGGCTTAATTAAAATAACAAAGGAGCAAGAGTGTCAAAAAAATATAATGTAGCAGTTGTTGGAGCAAACGGAGCAGTTGGAGAAGAGATATTAGCAATTTTGCATGAAGTTTCATTTCCAATAAACAAATTAGTTCCATTGGCCAGCTCTAGAAGCTTAGGAAAAAGCGTAGAGTTTGGAAATAAAGAGATAGCTATTAAAGAGCTAACTAACACTGTTTTTGAAGATGAAAATATTGAAATAGCACTATTTTCAGCGGGCGGAAGCGTAAGCGCACAATTCGCTCCTTTTGCCGTCAAAGCCGGTGCTGTAGTAATCGACAACACTTCTCACTTTAGAATGGATGAAAACACTCCTCTTGTTGTGCCAGAGGTAAATCCGGAGGATATTGCCAAATGGAAAAAATCCGGAATAATCGCAAATCCAAACTGCTCTACAATTCAGATGGTTCAAGCACTTAAACCACTTGATGAAGCTTATGATTTAATAAGAGTTGATGTAAGCACATATCAAGCAACTTCAGGTGCAGGAAAAAGCGCTATGGAAGAGTTAGTAAACCAAATGAAAGACTTTTTTACTTTCAGATTAGGTGAAAGTGAGCATAAAGCATTTAAACACCAAATAGCTTTAAATGTAATTCCTCAAATAGATACTTTTTTAGAAAATGGGTATACCAAAGAAGAAATGAAAATGGTGAACGAAACTGCCAAAATCATGCACAAAAAGATTCCTCTAAGTGCTACATGCGTTCGTGTTCCGACTCTTCGCGGTCATGCAGAGGCTTTAACTCTTACATTTGCAAATGAAGTTAATGCAAACGATGCTAGAGAAATACTAAGAAAAGCTCCAAATATTGTTATATTAGACACTCCATCAGAATCAATCTACCCGATGCCTGCAACATGTTTGGAAAAAAATGAAACTTTTGTAGGTCGCATAAGAGGCGACAACTTCTCTAAAAATATGCTCCACCTATTTATTGTTGCCGATAATTTAAGAGTAGGTGCGGCTACAAATGCCGTTAGAATCGCTCAAAAATGGATAGAAATGGATGAGGAAAAATAATCATGATTGAAAAAATCTTTGAAAATGGCTTATGGGGTTCAAGATTTATAGTAATCCTTGCTGTTATTTTTGGTCTTATTGGTGCTGTATCACTATTTATAGTAGCAAGTTTTGACATATATGACACGGCAAAATATGTCTTGATGACATATATAAATCAAGAACATCCTGAAAATTTCCATCAAGATGTTGTCGGAGGCATCATCGGTGCGGTCGATTTATACCTGATTGGCGTTGTAATGCTTCTTTTTGCTTTTGGACTATATGAACTTTTTATCTCGGATATTGATCCTGCAAAAGATGAAAACGGAGAGGAAAACAGCCTTTTAGCCATCCATTCACTAGACCAACTTAAAGATAAAATATCAAAAGTTATCGTAATGGTACTTGTAGTTGGTTTTTTTCAAAAAGTTGGTCATACCCAGTATAATGGTGCGCTAGATATGCTATACTTCGGGCTATCAATTACTGCTGTTGCAGTTGGACTTTTCTTCTTAGGGAAAGTTGGAAAAAGTCACTAGTTATAAATATAAAAAAGGGTAATTAATGGGTAAAATTTTTGTAGATGCGTGCTTTGGTAAAGAGACTCCATACACTCCGGTTTGGATGATGAGACAAGCTGGAAGATATCTTCCAGAGTATATGGAAGTAAGAAAACAAGCCGGAAATTTTTTAAATCTTTGCCACAATCCGAAACTTGCTGCAGAAGTTACACTTCAGCCTGTAGATATTGTCGGGGTTGATGCGGCAATTTTATTTAGTGATATTTTAGTTGTTCCAAACGAAATGGGAATGAAACTTGATTTTCTTACAGGAGAGGGACCTGTTTTTGAAAAACCTATAAAAAATCAAGCTGATTTAGATGCTCTTTTAGGCGGCGAAGAGGCGGCATCAAGACTATCTTATGTTTACGACACAATCAAACTTATAAAAGAGCAGTTAGCAGATGATAAAGCTCTCATTGGTTTTACAGGTGCGCCTTGGACACTGGCTACATATATGATAGAGGGAGAAGGTACAAAAACTTATAATATCTGTAAAAAAATGATGTACTCAAATCCTGAACTTTTACATAAAATTTTAGCAAAAGTAACCGAAGTCGTAAAAATATATATGGAAAAACAGATTGAAGCAGGAATAGATGTAGTACAGATTTTTGACTCATGGGCTGCAGCAATTGAACCATCTAAATATGATGAATTTTCTTGGAAATATATGGTTGAAATCGCTGATTATCTTAAAGCAAAATATCCACATATTCCGATTATCATGTTCCCAAAAGGCATACCTGCATTTTTAGACAAAGTTTACGGAAACTTTGATGTATTTGGTGTTGATTGGTCAACTCCGATGGGATATGCAAAAGAAAAACTAGGTGACAAATATGTTCTTCAAGGAAATATGGAGCCATGCAGATTGTACTCAAAAGAGTCAACAACAGAATGTGTAGAAGCACTGCAAAAAATCATGGGCGGAAAAAGACACATCTTCAACCTAGGTCATGGAATTCTTCCTGATGTTCCTGTAAAAAACGCAAAACACTTTATAGCTGAATGTCACAGAGTCAGTAAAAAGTAAGTGAAAACGATTTTTGGCCCAGTAAACTCAAGAAGATTCGGTTCTTCTTTGGGCATAGACCTCTCCCCTGCTCTAAAACAGTGTAATTTTGACTGTCTATACTGTGAACTCGCTCCAAGTGCTACAACCGATAAGCAAATAGAGATAGTAGAAGTTTCTACGATAATAGCTGAACTTCAAGAGCATTTAAACGACAAGATAGATGTCATAACAATAACCGCAAACGGAGAACCTACTCTCTACCCATATCTTGATGAGCTCATTAATGAGATTAACAAAATTAAAAACAGCACACAGACTCTTATATTGACAAACAGCGCTACTTTAATCGATGAAAAAGTTTTCAACTCTCTTTTAAAACTTGACCAAGTAAAACTCTCTCTTGATGCCATAAGCGAAAATGTTTTTAAACGCATTGACAGACCTCATGTCGGAATTGAGATTGAAAATATTGTTCAAAAAGTAATAAATTTTAGCAATATCTACAAAGGCAAACTATTTATCGAGATACTTTTTGTACATGGCCTTAACGACACAAAAGAGGAGATAAAGAAGCTAAACGAGACTCTTTTAAAGTTACATGTAACCAGAATTGATTTAGGCACCATTGACAGACCGCCTGCATATCCAGTTGTAGGACTTAGCTACAGAGAACTTCATGACGCTTCACTTCTCTTTGATAGCTCTCTGCCTATCCATATTGCCTCTAGAGTTCACGCCGAGCCAAACAACTCAAGCTATGACGATGAAGAGATTTTAAACACGCTGGACAAGAGACCGCTAACCATGGAAGATATAAACCTGTTGTTTGATGAAGAGAGCAAAAAACGGCTGGAAAATCTAATATCTGAGTCAAAAATAGTTACCAAAAAGGTCGGAAATTTGGAATTTTTTATCCTGCATGAAAATGAGAAAAGAAAACGCTCAAAGTAACACGAAAATCCTTGACTTTTAAAGCCTCATAAAGTATAATTCCGTCTTCTTAAATGTTCCGAATTAGCTCAGCGGTAGAGTAGGTGACTGTTAATCACTTGGCCACTGGTTCGAATCCAGTATTCGGAGCCACCCTTTTTAAAACCCCATAAACACGACATTTCAGAGCTTTAAAAATCTACGGTAGCTATATGGTAGCTAAAATATTTTTTAAGTATTACTTTTTATAATACCACCACTACTACTAAAACAATCCAATTGATTTATCAATCTTTCTAACTTCTGCTGGAATAAACTTATTGTATTTATGTATCAACATCTCTACATTTGTATGCCCCATCATTTGCGCTATATGATTGATACTGAACTTTCCGCTTGATAACATCATTGTTGCAAAGCTTGAGCGTGTATCATATAATCTCTGATATGGAAGCTCTACTTTTTCAAGAAGTTTACTCCGCCGTTGACACTTCATAAAAACGAGGTCTCTTTTTTATACCTTCGCTATTTACTAAAGAGCCGTCAAGCGTGTAAGCCACATATTTAGCACCTTTGGCTTTATAGTCATAGCAAGTTTGGAAGTAGCCATCGTTGTTAAGTACTCGGTCACAAACTTTGTCATTGAAAAATTGGTGTAGATACGGGTCACTTGCTAAAGCTAGTGATGTGGAAAATAATAGTGTTGTTAGTATTTTTTTGATTGACAATTATTTCCCCTTTTTATTATGAAAAAGATATATTTTGTATTTGGTGGCATTAAATTTTGTTATCTATATAGTCTTTAATTATTTGTTTTTTATCGTCTTCTCGAATATTTGATAATAAAGCATTCAAGGTATTCTGTATGCTTGCTTTATAATCAGGAAGGCTGTTTTTATTTTTTATATCTTCTAAAAGTAATGCTTTGAATGTGCTAGAGCCATCAATGTCTATGTTAAGTTCTCTTAAGTATTCAAATAGATAACTTACTTGAATTGGCGAAGTAATCATTTTGTTCCCTTTGTATTATTGTCTTCATATTGTTGCATTATTTTATAAAATGCTTCTGTTGGTGTGTATATGGTTATTGGTTTTTTTAGATTCTTATATTCAGTAATAAATAAAAATAAAAATATTAAGACAACAATGATGATAACAACCCCACTGTATAACAAGACTTTCATTTTATATAATTTCCTTTTTATTTTCCATCATAATATTTCACTGTCAATCAGTTGTTTTACATTTTGTTTTAAATCATAATTTTTTATATAAATTCCTTTGTGTGTTTAACGTTTAAGGAGAGCAATATTTGACCCGCCCTTGGGTCAAATATTGGCTCCTGCGTTTTGTTATCATTTATGGCTACATTATATCTAACAGTTTCATACTTAATTGATTTTTTTGAGCTATATAGGTTATTCCGCTTATTGCTTTTTCTGCTGTAATAGAATCTTTATTATCAATACTTCTATTTGCGATTTCTATTAAAAATTGATTTTTTTGAGCAATATAACTAATTTCAATTGCAAATAATACTGCCAAATCATATCGTTCTATTTTAATATATTTATTTGATTCATCTATTAAAAATTGATTTTTTTGAGCAATATAACTAATATTTAATATAGCTTTTAATTTATGATTTGCTTCTTCTTCTAATTTATTATCTTTTTGTTCAAATTGTTGTTTAGGAGATACATCAATATCTTTAAAGTGCAAAAGTATATCTTTTATTCCATTTTTTAAAATTGATGCTATCTTTTTTCTTTCAATAGCTTTATCGATTGTGTCCTCTGCAATTTTATAGCTTAGAACTCTTCTCCCTCTTAAATCAAAAGGTAGTGTTTCAATTCTCCCATATGCTTCATTCATAACTAATATTATTTTCTTCCATCCGAGTGTACCTATTGCATACCCTAGTTCAATAAGTACATTTGGATTTGGTGTTATTCTTGAATCAACACAAGAACTATTAACTATGGATATATCACATATGAAAACATCACAATTATCAATTTTATCAAATATTGTGGTAGAAATATCAGGTGAACCACTTTCTCCAATTGTATCTCTATCTAAAAAAGGTATCATTGAAAAATTATCATCTGAATTTATGTCTGCTATAGCTTTTTCTAAGGCAGTATTTATAAAACCTCTATTTGTATTATTAGGTAAATCTGATTGCCATGAATAAAAAATTACTTTTTTCATTTATACTCCAAATGTTTTTTAGGATAACGTGGAGCTAAGCGGCGCGCGTTAGCGCGTCCTTGTTTGAGCGCTTTGTTAAGCATTACTTGATTTCGTACTGTGGCGAACCTTCCCAACCGTCCACATGAGAAACTGAGCGATATATCTGGTTGCCTCTTATTTCATATTGAGGAAGTCCCTCCCAACCATCTACATGTGAAACGGTACGGTAAATTTGATTTCCACGAATTTCATATTGGGGCAAGCCTTCCCAGCCATCTACGTGAGATACAGTTCGATAAATCTGATTGCCTCTAATTTCATACTGAGGAAGACCTTCCCACCCATGAATGTGACTTACGGTTCTATATATTTGTTGTGACATTAGAAACTCCTGTATTTATGGCTGGTAATGCTTAACTATTTATTCAAGGAACACTATAGCACAAGAATATTGAATAGTAATTATTAAAGGAACATGATAAATGTTCTATCAAAAATATAAATTCAAGTGATTTAATGACAAATTGTCATACTTTTGATATTTATTCATCATTTACATTATTATCCTTAATGAAAATAGTGTCCACTTAGCATGAAATTAGCCGTTATTTGGACAAAGTGTTTCGTTATTTGTCAAATAACCCATTAAAAGCACATGATGTCCCTTAAGCGAGAGGTGTTAATTATGGAGATTAAAAAGAAATTGTTAGATATTGTCCGTGATAAAATCAGGTTTAAACATTATAGTATTTCAACGGAAAGAACTTATGTGCATTGGATAAAATGCTATATATTTCTAATAATGAATAATTTAGCTACTTGGTAGCTAAACATATGTCTTTTAATGTCTTATTTTGATAGATTAGAGTTTAAAAAGTGGCTATTTCTGGGCTTTTTAGTATATTTTAGATTTTCCAGTATTCGGAGCCATATCTTCTATAACCCATTAAATACGGTCTTCCCAAACAACAAATTTACTCAATGTGCACAAAAATGACTAATTTTTAAGGAATTAAATATTTAACTGCCTGTTTTTAAGTGATTTTGGTACAAAAACTTGTTCAAAAATATCTTCTGCCATTTTCCAGCGATTCTCTTTTGCATTCATCATAACAATAAGGCAATCTTTGCCATCTTTTTTCGCTCTTGCTATCAAGCATGGTCCAGCTTTAGATGTATAGCCTGTTTTTACACCAACAGCATATTCATAGCTGTTTAAGAGACGGTTATGCGTGTAAGCAAGAAACTTTTTATTTTTATTAAGCGAAAAGTAAGTGTACTGATTCATTTTACTAATATTATTAAATTGTCTATTTTTTATTGCGTACTCAGTCATTACAAGAAGGTCTTTAGGCGTTGAATAGTGATTTCTGATATCGTATCCGCATGGGTTAGTAAAGTTAGTATGCTTCATCCCTATTGCTTTAGCTTTGGCATTCATCATCTTGACAAATTGCTTTTCATTTCCACCAACAGCAATTGCAATTGCCTTGGCAGCATCGTTGTCAGATTTAATCATTGCTGCCATAATCAAATCTTTTAAGCGAATAACATCGCCCGGTTTGTATCCTGCAACCGTTGGTTCAACATTGGTCATCTCACGCGTGATTGTCACTGGACGGTCTAAATTTCCTTGCTCAATTGCAATCAAAACCGTTATAACTTTAGTTAAACTAGCAGGTTTTACTTCTTTAAACGCCTCTCTTGCATAAAGCATCTTATTAGAACTTATATCTTTGACTAGCAACGCACCGACATTTAGTTTATTTAACTCTTCTTTATTTATATTAGCATAGAGGCTTATAGATAAGCCAATTAACAATGTGCAAAATTTCTTAATCATTTTTTAAAATCCTTAGAATTATTCTTATTCATAGAGAATACATTAAAAAAACTTAAAAAAAACCAAGTCAAGCACAATTCTTATACTGTTTGTGACAATTAATGCCACTTTAATAAATATTAATATAGAATCTAACAAAAACCACAGGACACTGTTTGCAAACTTTTAATTACATCTTAACTTCAGAGCATAGATTCAAATCTTTTCTCTTGGAACACAATATCAGTGAAGATGACAAACCATTTATCCAGCTATTTGTCGGAAATAATGACCATAAAAATTTACAAAATGTACTAAATATTATAAATACTCTTTTACCGCAAGCTTCAATCATTGCAACCTCAACGGCAGGAGAAATTATTGAAGGCAGGTTGGTGGAAAACACAACCGTTATATCCTTAACTATTTTTGAATCAACAAAAGTACATGTTGAACTTGTTGAAGGCAAAGATGAAAATGAAATCGCAGATAAAACAGCTGCTCTGACAACTTCTAAAACCAAGCTTATCATTGCATTTAACAATGTTTATGCAAATGACGGTGAAATTTTCTTAAATGCCCTAGAAAGTAAAATTCCGCATGTAAAAATTGCAGGCGGAAATGCAGGCGACAACGGTGATTTTGCCCAACAAACAGTTGTTGGAGTTAACGAAAAGCTATCTACAACTGCAATTGCTGTGGCAATATTTGATTCTGAGAGATTAAAAGTATTTAATGAACATCTTTTAAATTGGCAAACTATCGGCGAGGGAATGAGTATAACAAGAGCCGAAAAAAGCATAATTTATGAGATAAACAATCAAAAAGCAGTTGATGTTTATAGACATTTCTTAGGAGATGATGTAGCAAAAAATCTTCCTCAATCAGGCGTTGAGTTTCCTCTTATATTTGCTGAAGATGATTTATATATAGCTCGTGCGCCAGTAGCTGTTGGCGACAACGGAGAACTCATTATGGCAGGTCATATAAAAGAGGGTTCAACTGTAAAATTTGGATTTGGAAATGTTTCCCAAAATGACATAAATGCAATCAAAACTATAAAAGAATTTTCCAAAAATCCAATAGAGAGTATCTTTGTCTACTCATGTTCTGCTAGAAAATATTTTTTAAAAGAGCATCTAAGCAGTGAATTTGAGATGCTTCAAAAAATAGCTCCTACAAGTGGATTTATTACATATGGAGAATTTTTTAGACATCGTGAATGCAATAAATTGCTAAATGTCTCTTCTACTTTTATAGGATTAAGTGAAAACTCAAATCTCTCTTACAATATAGATTTTGAGGCAAAACCCATAACATCAAAAACACGAACTTTAAATGCTCTTACACACCTAATCAAGCAGACATCAAAAGAGTTGGAAGAAAAAAACAACCACTTACTTCAGTTTAAAAACATCATGAAAGAGTCAGCTATTTACTCTTCTACGGATACAAAAGGCGTTATTACCGATGTAAATGAGCGTTTTATGAAGCTCTCCGGATATACAAGAGAGGAGCTCATCGGAAAATCTCACAATATTGTTCGTCATAGAGATATGCCCTCATCTGCTTATAAAGAGATGTGGGATACCATTAAACAGAAGCATAGCTGGAGGGGAATTGTTAAAAATAGAGCAAAAGACGGTAGCCCTTACTATGTCCGTTCTTATGTTTTTCCAATCCTTGACTTAGATGGCAAAATTATGGAATATGTATCTATACGAGATGACATTACCGAAGAAGTTGAGAGAAAGCAGTATTTAGAAGGTACCGTAAATCAATTAGAGGAAATGACAAAGAAAAAAGCATATATGCTTAAACAATACGAAAAAATAGTAGATTTAAGCAGTGCATTTTTTCGCATAGACTCAAACTATACTATTTCGTATGTTAATGATGTTTTTTGTGATATCTATGGCTTTACCAATGAGCGTATGCTCAAAAAAAATATAGCAGATATTTTAGAATCTCAATTTTTTAAATCTCATTTTGAGTCTATCAATAAAACTTTACTTAAAAATGGTGTATGGTCTGGTGTAGTTCCGTTTGAGCGAGCAGACAAGAGCATTATATTTATGAAAACTTCTGTAAATACTATTTTTGACAACAGCAATAATATTGTAGAGTATATGGTTGTTTTACATGACATTACCGACCTAATAGTAGCTCAAGATTAGATTAGAGAAACACAAAGAGATATTTGTTTACACTATGGGTACTATTGGAAAAACTCGCAGCAAAGAGACTAGAAATCATGTTAAACGCGTCGCAGAATACTCCAAAGTTTTAGATATCCATTATGGGTTAGATGAGCAAGAAGCAGAACTTCTTAAAATGGCGAGCCCAATGCATGACATCGGCAAAGTCGGCATACCTGATGAAATATTAAATAAACACAGCAAACTAACCCAAGATAAGTGGAATATCATGAACAGTGGAATGGAAACGGATATCCAAAAGGACTAATAGGCGAAGATATTCATATCTATGGTCGGATAACTGCGCTTGCTGATGTATTTGATGCGCTTGGAAGTGACAGATGTTACAAAAAAGCATGGGAAGATGAAAAAATCTTTGAACTTATCAAAAATAAAAGCGGAAAGCATTTTGTTCCTGTTTTGGTTGATATCTTTTTTAGGCATTTGGGTACTTTTTTTGGAAATCCGCTCAAAGTTTAAAGACTAGCAACTTCCTTTTGGTGTAATTTTGTAACAATATTGTCACAATTATTACATTTCAAATAATAGATTAAAAAAACTTATACTATAATGTCACTATAATAAATAGAACAAAAATAGTTATAGATATAAATACTCGGGTAAATCATGGAAAAACACACTATCATTATTGTTGAAGATGATGAAATTACAGCGTTAAATTTAAAACTTTCTCTACAAAAGCATGGGTACGAAATCATAGCTGTATGTGATAATGCAGCTCAAGCAAGAGAAAAAATAGACGAATTTAAACCTAATGTTATCATCATTGACATATCACTTCAAGAGAGTAATGACGGCATTGAATTAGCAAAAACAATCAGACAACACTACACGATTCCGTTTATATATCTAACTTCTTACAGTGATGATGACATAATAGCAGAGGCTATAAAAACAGAGCCGTACGGTTACATAGTAAAACCTTTTGACCCATCTTCTCTTCACGCTACTATACAGATGGCGATTTTTAAATTTGAGATGGAAAATAAGAGATATGAAGAGATAAATGCTTCTAAAATTGATGAGCAAAATATAGAAAAACTACTCTATGCAAAAAGAGAAGCAGAGAGACCGATTGTACTCTTTGGAGATAATTATTATATAGATATTTCTAAGGATGAGATATTTTACAATAATGAAAAAATTAAGCTTACAAAAAAAGAGAACGCAATCTTGCGTCTTCTTGTTGCAAAACATGGTCATGTTATTAGCTTTAGTCATGCTATTGACTATGTTTGGAAAGATAACGGAGCAACAGAAAACAGCATAAGAACGCTTGTCTGGAGACTTAGAAGCAAACTCCCGACAGACATAATTAAAAATGCCTCTGGAATCGGCTACTAC
Source organism: Sulfurimonadaceae bacterium (assembly GCA_942493175.1). Taxonomy (GTDB): domain Bacteria; phylum Campylobacterota; class Campylobacteria; order Campylobacterales; family Sulfurimonadaceae; genus Sulfurimonas. The sequence continues at coordinate 592,215 of OW818672.1, read as the reverse complement.
ATAGAAAAATAGTTAGGCAATCTTTATCTTAGAGAGCCTATTTTTTATTTTTTCAAATGTGCCTTCATAGTTATAGTCACTATCTCTATTCTTAGCCATTTTCTCCATTTTAGAACTATCATCTTGTACCTCTTCAAGCCTGAAATTACCGCTTGAGCCTTTTATGCTGTGAGCAATAAGTGCTATTTTTTTATAATCTCTTGATTTTATTGCATATTCCATTTCAGGTATCTGCTTTGACATCTTTTTTATAAAAAGTTCTATAAGCATTTTTAATTCTTCACCGCTAAGCATCAGCTCTTGGTTTAATTTATCACAGTTTAAACCCTCAATATTATTGTTCAATGCAGTCGGTTTTAACTCTACAAAATCCTCTTTTGTAACTTTTAAATAGTTAGCAAATACTCTCTCAAGCTCTTTTATAACGATAGGTTTTCCTAAAAATGAGTCAAAACCGCTCATCAAACCTCTCTCTTTGGCACCCTTGATTACATTTGCCGTCAGTGCAGATATCGGTGTATGTCTAAGCTCTTTTTCCCTTTCATACTTTATAATAGCTGCAACTGCCTCATTACCGTCCATAATCGGCATCTGTTCGTCCATCAAAATTAAATCATAATTATTTGTTTTGTATAGATTTACCGCCTCAAGACCATTTGTTGCCAAATCATAAGTGAGTCCATATTTTGTTAAAAGAATTTTTATTAATTCCTGATTTGCCTCATTATCCTCTGCTACTAATATATGTCCTTGAAACTTCATACTTTTGACATGTTTATGAGGAGAGAATGAATCAGGATGAAGCAGTTCATCAAATGTAGTTTTGATTTTTGAGCAGTAAAGCGGAAAACATATGCTTCCGATATTTGAATATTTCTCATATATAGCACTCGGTTTACTGGTAAGTGCTATATATTTTTTATCAGAATTTAAAATATTTTCTTTAAATTTATCATCAACATACTCATCTAAAAAAATCACTATATCTTGCTCTTTTGTAATTTTATCTACCATCTCTATATTCATATTGAACATACTAGAATACTTTAAAAAAGAGTCTGATTTGTACCCTTTTTTCATATCTTTTGAATAAAAAACTGTTTTAAGAGCTTTTAGTTCATCTAAATCACTAAAAATTTGACACTCGTTGCTGTGAATTTCAACCGGCAGTTCAACCCAAAAAGTGCTTCCTTGACCAAGCTCAGAGTGAGCATGAACACTTCCGCCCATATGCTCAGAGAGCTGATGACAGATGGAGAGTCCAAGCCCTGTACCGTCTAAATGCTCTAGTTCCCCTCGCCCAGCTTGATTAAATGCCGTAAATATATTTTTTATATCCTCTTTTGATATCCCGACTCCATTATCATGAACGCTTACTTTTAATATTTTGTCTTTACATGTTGCTTCGACATTTATGTGTCCGCCGACTTTTGTAAATTTTATTGCGTTGCTTAGTAAATTAGACAAAATTTGCTTTATTCTTAGCGAATCAGCATATAGCTCTTTTGGTATTGTCGGGTCTATAAAAGATGTGATTGTGATATCTTTTGCATTTGCGGAAGCAACAAAAAGTTCAAGCGTATGGCTTATCTCACCATGAATAGAAAATATTCTAGGCTCAATTGTAAACTCACCGCTTCTAAGTTTTGAGAAATCTAAAATATCGTTAATAATACTAAGCAGATTTTCTCCGCTGTTTAAAATAATCTCCAAATATCTTCTGTGCTGCTTTGATAAATCTTGCTCAATCAGAAGATTAACAAACCCTAATATAGCATTTAGAGGAGTTCTTATTTCGTGTGACATGTTGGATAAAAAATACTCTTTTGCTTGAGAAGCTTTTTGGGCTTCAAGCCTTGCGTCAATCAGCGTTGTAACATCATTGGCAATTGACATGTATTCAATGGAGTTGTCATATGGATCTGTAATTTTAACAATGGTTACATCGATGTAAAAGTACTCTCCATTCTTTTTATTGTTTTTGATTGTTCCTCTAAAGATACCTCTATGTTCAAGCTGAAACCATAAATCATTAAAGTAACCTTGCGGCATATCCTCATGTTTTACAATACTATGCTTGCTTCCAATAAGCTCATCAACACTGTAACCGCTTAATTTTGCATATTTATCATTTACATATGTTATTGTGCCATTCATATCAGTTTTAGAAATTATTGCGCTCTCATCAAGTGCTTTTTGATATTCGCTAAGCAACCTGACATGTCGATTTATCTCCTGCTCTTTTTGAAAAATCGTGTCCGTGTAATATTTTAAAATACCTTTTAAATTTTTATCAAAAATATATGACATCTCATCAAAAAGCTCTTTTGAATTTAACTTGGCATCATATGTAAAGTCAATCATAGATTTTCTAAAGTGGGTACAAATCTCAAAAAGTTCATCAGCTCTTATGTTTCTATCTTTTAGGTAGGCTAAAAGACTCTCCATAATAGGGCAATTGCCAATCTCCACTTTATCGGATATTACACCCATAAAATAGTCAAAGACACCGCCGGCATACTCATTTAAAAAATTATCCACATCTATATCATGAAGTTTCAGTATCTCTTGCGGTGCCCCATATGACATCCATTGCAAAAGTATAGACTCTTTTGACGCTATAAAAATATTCTGTTTTTGTACAAGATTTGGTAATTTTTTCTTCATAAATTTTTATTTTCCTACAATATAAAATATGACAAAAGCATAATTACACCTAGTTTTACTAATAATATTACAGATGTGCCGATTATATTTCCTATTTGACAGCTTGTGCAAGAAGTAAAGCGTTTGCCTTCATATTGGGCATAAAAAAAGTAAATAATATTTAATACAATTGCAGTGGAAAAAAGATATGTTTGATATTGCCAAAGTTCTGCTGATGTCTCATCATTGACAAATAGTGATCCTATAAGTAAAATTATCATTGCTATCATAACTATATTTATAACTTTAATTATATAATCTCTTTTAAAAACAGTAGGGCAACTCTCAGAAATTGCAATATCGCTTCCAAACTCTAGTTTTTTAGTAAAGAGCTTTTTTTCTTCTTTACTTAGCTTATTTAAAAAACTTGACCCAAATGTATAATCAATTTTTCTTTGAAGTAAAATACTAAAATCTCCATCAGCTTTGAGTGAATGTTGGTTACCAAATCTATCTTGATAAACTAAACCAATTGTCTCATATCTTGTTATTTTTGCACTTAGTTTCGGAAAATAGGCAGTTTTTTCCACTGTCGTAACTTTACCATTTTGGCTTATTATTCTTGGATTAATCAGTTCTAAAAAATCTTCACCTTGCTCTTTTTTAACAACCACAACATTATAATAATTGCCAATTTGAAAAGCTGCAAGACCATCTAAAGAGTTAGCTTGAATTGTATCTTTCATATCTTGGATTAAAGAAAATATCTCCTCATTGAAAACTCTTACATCGGTTGCATACTCTACGCTTGGCGGAGTTGGATATGTAATTATCTCTCTAATCATGATATGCCTTGTTAAAATATTTTTTTATTGAGGGTTCTAATGCTTTTCTTGAATAAAGACCTTAGAGAAAATCTAAGGTCTTTGCAGATGAATGTTAGTGGCTTTTTCTTACTACTACTAACATTTTGATATTAATAACAATAAATCTAATGAACTGCCAAATCTTACATGTTCTTAACTTTATTGCAAACGGACCAGGTGTCATTGTTGTAAAGTTATTACCATACGCTTTAATATTATGTTCTACTTTTTTACTCATCATATCTCCTTTGATATTTTTTTGTTTCTATTCTGGGATTAATGTCCAGCCGGCTTTTAGCTTAGCTTTCCAAATAAACAAGTGATGAAGAATATGTTTAATCCAGTGACCGGCAAGACCAATCTCGCCGAATGTATAATCTGTATCACGACCCGTTCCAGGGTACTTTTCAAAGTCAGGAACAACAGGATAGATTGTCATAGCAGCTGCTGTTCCGTCAAATATACCTTTTCCAGCCGAAGCAACACAAGCAGCGCCCATGTGAGCCATAGAAGCCTCATGCAGAGGAGCGTTTTCACCTTGAAGGATACGGTCACAAATACTGTGCGCTACCGCTTTACCGATAATGCCCGATGGCATACCGGTTCTTGGAGGAGTCGGGTTGATTGGCGTTCCGTTTGGAGAACTCATCGGCTTAGAGATTGGATGCGGAGGTGCAAATGCGATACCGCAAGCAAACATATTGCCGTATGTGGGATTTTGGTAAGTTTTTGGCCAGTCACTTGCTTTCCAGTTCTCATAAGCACCTGCAGCATAGTTAGCATCAACTTTCATAAATCCGTTTGGAGCAAAAACAGTAGCAGTTATGTCAGTTCCGTCTTTTGCGTAAGCTTTTAAGCCAACTCCCGCAAATGGAGGAATCAGCATTGAGAAGTCAAACTCCTCTTCACCCATAGAACCATCAAGAAGTTCATAACTAACTTTTCCTTTTTCTACTTTGTTTACATGCGCGCCGATAATCCAGTCAACATTTCTCTCAGTAAACAGAGACTCAGCAAAGATTTTTGAACTAACTGCAAATCCCATACTTTTCATGTGCAATCCGCCAACGCCAAAGTCACCCAAGAAAGATTCGTTTGAAATCCATTTCAAGTCAGCCATATCACGAACGCCAGCTTTGTTTAACTCATGCTCTATGTTAAAGATATACTCAAATGCAGCACCTTGACATGTACATAATCCATGTCCTGTTCCGATTAAAAACTTTTGACGCTCGCCTTTTTTCATCTTTTGGATGCACTTTTGAAACTCTTCATTTGCATGAACAGCGTGATCTGCCGTACAAACCGAAACTGTAAATTCTCCAAGCCCATTAGCATCACCAAGACCCGGAGTAGCACCAAAGTTAAGTTTTGGTCCAGTAGCGTTGATTAGATAATCATACTCTACATTTTCAGTCATACCCTCACGACCGGCAAGCGTATACTCAATAGTAACGAAAGGCTTTTTAACTAATTCACTACCCTCTGGGTTAATTGAAACAGCTTTTGCCTGTTTATAATTAATACCCGCTTTAGCGTAAACAGGAGCTAAATCAAAAGTAACTTCCTCTTTACTCATTTCACCAACACCAACCCAAATATTTGATGGAATCCAATTCCATTTCGAATTTGGAGTTACAACAACTACCTCATGAGCCGAGCCTAACCATTTTGCTGCGAAAGTTGCAGCAGTATGACCTGAAACACCTCCGCCAAGAACAACTAATCTTGCCATAAAAAAATCCTTTTCATAAGTCTAAAAAACTTCGCTTCAATAATATCTAAAAATTGTACAAACTGTGATTATATTAACACAATTTAAACAGATAAATTAGAAATTTAAAATTTTACTGACGATTTCATATACATTTTTTGAAATTGACGGCTCGGACACAACTCTGTCCAACTCTGTTTTCATCAACTTTTTATTTACACTGTTTAATTTTTCATATATTTTAAATGCGCCTGCAAGCCCTGAAGCTATCTGCGGATTTATCTTATCTATGTCTATGATTTTATCTACAACAAATCTATATCCAAGACCATCTTTTGCGTGAAAATGTTTATAGTTTCTTGCAAAGACACCGATGAGTGAACGCACCAAATTTGGCACCAACTCATTATACGCATCATCATTTTGAAGTGCCATTACCCTATCAAGCGTCCCGTCTCTGTGCGAAGCTGCCAAGATTGAGAAGTATTTGTTCATAACCAAAGTATCATCTTTATACTTTTTATAAAAATGCTCTAACGCAACTGCGGAGAACTCGGGCGAACTGTTTTCCAAAATATCAAGTGCCGCAACTCTATCCGTCATAGTTATTGAGCCATTGTATTGAGCATTTGCCATCATGATAACCTCATTACTCTCTAGGGCAGAGAGGAGTTTTAAACAACGGTTTTTTATACTTCTCTCTCCAATGCTTTTTGCATCAAGTTCTTTAGATATAGATTTGTGATTTTGAGTATAAATTTCTAAAAGCTTCTCTTTAAATGTAATAGCCAAATGTTTTTGTAGCTTCTCTTTTGCTTCATAAATAGGCTCAAAATCAACCTCGTTTTGTCTCTGCATAATTGCTGAAACACTTGGCAGTTCTAAGAGCAATGCTTTGTAAGACAAATCCATCTCGCTACCTAAAATATGCCCGTAAGATTTAACGAACTCTTCGTCTATCTTTTCGCCTCTCATCATAGCTTCTATTGTTTCAACGCCAAAAGATTGAGCCGACTCATATCTTACAAAGCTATTTTTATCATGCTTCATTAAAAAAGCGTAATTATTGTGAGTCTGCTCAATAATTATCGGTGCAGAAAAATCCCTGTTTATCGACAAAATAGGTTTTGTTGAAGTTATAAAAACAAACTCTTCTATCTCTTTTGAAACTATAAGTGTTTTCTCCTCTATCTCTTTGCCGCTCTCATCTAAAAGAGCAATTTTCAGAGGAAAAAAGTATGGTTTTTGCGCACTGCCATCCACCGCATTTGGAACTATTTGCGTCAAAGTTAAACTATATTTGCCACCATCAAACTTCTCATCAACCTTTAATTTTGGCGTGCCTGATTGATGATACCATCTCTCAAACTGCTTCAAGTCAACTCCGCCTGCACTGCTCATTGCCCATAAAAAATCATCAGTTCGTACAGCTTGTCCATCAAACTTCTCAAAATACAAATCAGTAGCTTTACGGTACTTCTCTTCGCCCAAAAGAGTGTAAATCATGCGAATAACCTCAGCGCCTTTTTCATAAACCGTTGCCGTATAGAAGTTGTTTATAGCCATATATGAGTTCGGCTGGATGGGATGAGCTGTCGGAGAGCTATCTTCAACAAACTGTCTCTCTCTTAGAGCTTTTACATCTTCTATTCGCTGTACCTCTTTTGAGTTCAAATCCGCCGAGAAACATTGGTCACGAAATACGGTCAAACCCTCTTTTAAAGTGAGTTGAAACCAGTCACGGCAAGTAATGCGATTTCCGGTCCAGTTGTGAAAATATTCATGTGCAATAACGCTCTGAATTCCCATAAAATTGGCATCAGTAGCTGTCTCTTCATCCGCCAAAACATAGGTGGAGTTAAAGATATTTAAACCTTTGTTCTCCATCGCTCCCATGTTAAAACTATCTACCGCAACAATGTTATAAAGGTCCAAATCATACTCTCTGCCATAAACATCTTCATCCCATTTCATTGCCTCTTTGAGCGATTTCATGGCATGTTTACATTTAGATTCATTACCCTTGTCCGTATAGATGTACATTCTTACATATTTCTTACTTTTTGTTATGAATTTACCTTCCATAACTCCCAAATCTCCGGCAACCAGAGCAAAAAGATATGACGGTTTTGGATGCGGGTCAAACCATGTGATGCCGTGTCTTCCGTCATCTAACCTAAAATTTGACTCTCTGTTTCCGTTACTTAGCAAAATCGGGTATAGCTCTTTGCTTGCCACAAGAGTTGTTTTAAACACCGCCATAACATCGGGACGGTCTATATATGGAGTGATTCTTCTAAAACCCTCAGGCTCATTTTGCGTACAAAATATGTTTCCTGACTTGTAAAGCCCTTCAAGTTCGCTGTTTAACTGCGGATAGATTTTGTTGATAATTATAAGTTTAAACTCATCGCCGACATTTAAAACAGTCAGTGTATCTTTCTCGATAACATATCTGCTCTCATCAAGCTTTGCATCATTTAAATATATCTCTATTAACTCTAAATCAACACTGTTTAGTACCAAATTCTTTGAGCTTTTGTCTACTTTTGTAATGCTCATCAAATTTGTAACTTGCGTATGCTCTTCAAAAAGCTCAAAAACCAAATCGCAAGTTTTAATGGTAAACTCAGGTGCCTTATAATCTTTTAAATAAATAGTTTCTACTCTGCTCATACTGTCTCTTTAATTTTTTTATAATAATATCACAGTGGCGCTGATTTAAAATTTTTGTGCATAGTAAATTTACTTACTTTTAAATCACTAAAGTGTAAAATAGCGCTAAAATTTTACCCACAAGGTTTATATATGAAAAAAATCACCAAGATATTGGTTGCAAACAGAGGCGAAATCGCTCTAAGAATTATTAGAGCTTGTAAAGAGTTGGATATAAAAAGTGTAGCTATTTTCTCTGAAGTTGATGTTGAGGGAATCTGGGTAAAAAAAGCTGATGAGTGTTATCCGATTATGGGAGATGTACTTCAAGCATATCTTAACTATGACAGAATCATCACTTTAGCACTAAAAGCAGATTGTGACGCTATTCACCCAGGGTACGGATTTCTATCTGAAAATGCAGAGTTTGCACAAGCTTGTGAAGACAGAGGACTTATTTTTATAGGTCCAAAACCTGCGCACATCGCACTTTTTGGTGACAAAATGGCTTCAAAAGTTGCTATGAAAGCTATTGGTGTTCCGGTTTTAGAAGGAACGGATGAGCCGGTTATAGATAAAGCTGAGGGTGCAAAAGTTGCTGCGCAGATAGGCTTTCCAGTTATCATAAAAGCTGCTTTTGGCGGCGGCGGAAGAGGTATGAGAATCGTTAAAAGCGCAAAACTCTTTGACGAGATGTTTGACTCTGCAACAAATGAAGCGGTAAAATATTTTGGAAAAGGCGAAGTTTTCATCGAGAAATATGTTGAAAATCCAAGACATATCGAAATCCAGATTGTTGCCGACAAATACGGAAATGTTGTACACTTGGGCGAGAGAGATTGTTCTATTCAAAGAAGACACCAAAAAGTCATCGAAATCGCTCCATCTCCTAGACTAAGCCCTGAAGCGAGAAAAGAGCTTTACAGAATCTCAACAAAAGCGATGCTAAAACTAGGCTACGAGAGCGTTGGAACGGTAGAATACCTACTTGATGCAGACGACAATATCTACTTCATAGAGATGAACACAAGGGTTCAAGTTGAGCATCCGGTAACTGAAATAATCTCCGGAATAGACATAATCCAGAGAATGATAGAGATTGCAGAGGGCGATAAACTGAAATTTTTACAAGAAGAGATTGTATTTCGCGGATATGCTATCGAGTTTAGAATAAATGCCGAAAATCCTCAAAACAACTTTATGCCATCAGCCGGAACTATCACAAACTATATTACTCCGGGTGGTCCGGGTGTTAGGATTGACTCAAGTGCATACGCTGGATACACAATCCCTCCAAACTATGACTCAATGGTTGGAAAACTCATAGTTTGGGCACTTGACTGGGAAGGCGCTGTAAAAAAAGCTTCAAGAGCTTTAGATGAATTTTATGTTGAGGGCGTTATCACAAACATTCCTCTTCATAGAGAAATAGTTAAGGATGCTGATTTTATTGCCGGAAAACTAGATACAAGCTACCTAGATAAAAAAATGGAACTTTTCAACCTAAATGCTACAAAATCAATAGAAAAAGAGGAAGAAAAAACTTCATTTATTACAAACCTTATCAGCAAGATAAAAGAGCATAAATTAGTAACTAGACAATAGTCGCTACCGCTCTAGCCGATAAATTTTCTGCTTATAGGCTTTTGTGCTAAGAAAGTGCAAGAGTCTTTATTTTCTATAAGTTCATGTAGTATAATGTTACAATCTATGTCTTATTTTGATAAAATACCGCTGCAACACGAAGAGTATAAAATGCATACACTTAAGCTAAATATTCCCGATTGAATTTATGTGGAACTCATGTCATTTTTAAAAAAATACCCGAATTTAAATTTTTATATAGTAGAAGATGAAAATAAACCTGACTTTACACTAAGCAGCATTGAAGAAGTTAGAAAAAGAGTAAAAAAAACAAGAGCATCTATTGCAAATGGAAACTACATCGAAGAAAATCAAGTTTGGAATGACAGAGTATATGAGTTTTCGTCGTCCTGAACTTGATTCAAGATCTAGGTTTTGCAAGAAGTCTATTAAAAATGGCGATAATAGAGGCGATATTTATTAGCCCGCATTTAAAGACTCTCTCACTGATTATAATATTCTAAACTCATTTGTAGTAAAATTACATTCATAAAATTATTAAAGGCATAAACAGTGAGCATTTACAGAGAGTATGACATTAGAGGTGTTTTCCAAGAAGAGTTAAATGAGCAGAGTGTTGTTCGCATAGGTTATGCGCTTGCTTCAAAAATAGACGGCGAATATGTAGCTGTGGGTTATGATGCCAGAGACCACTCCCCCATCCTTTTTGAGTACCTTGTTCACGGGCTAAATGCCGGAGGTAAAAAAGTTTTAGACATGGGAATGGTTCCGACTCCGGTTAACTATTTTTGTAACTATAATGAGTTTGACGGCATACTCTCTTCTGCCTCTGTAATGATTACAGGCTCACACAATCCAAGCGAATACAACGGTTTTAAAATCACTATAAACAAAGCTCCATTTTTTGGCGAAGATATTTACGCTCTTGGCCGCGAATGCGAAACTATGAAATTTCCGGCAAAAACAAAAAGAGAAGTTACTAAAATAGATGCTCTTACTCGCTATGTTGACTTTTTAGTTAGCGAATTTCAACATCTAAAAGGTATGCCGACGCGTATAGTTTACGATTGCGGAAACGGTGTTGCCGGTATCGTTACAGAGAGAATTTTTGGCGCTTTAAAACTTAATGCAAAAGGGCTTTTTGTAAATCCAGACGGAACATTTCCAAACCACCATCCAGACCCTTCGGATGAGCATAACTTAGAAGATATTAAAAAATTTCTAGCAACTGACGGCGATATAGCTTTTGCATACGACGGTGATGCTGACCGTATTGCAGTTTTAACCCATAAAAACAATATAAAGGGCGACATGATGGCTCTTTTATACTCTTTAAAGATGGACAAACCTACCGTAATCGGAGAGGTAAAATGTTCTCAAGTAATGTATGACGAGCTGGAAAAACGCGGTGCTACCGCAATTATGTACAAGACGGGTCACTCAAACCTGAAAGTAAAAATGCAAGAGACAAACGCAGACCTTGCATGTGAAGTCAGCGGACATGTATTTTTCAAAAATCGCTATTTCGGTTATGATGATGCCATCTACGCAACTCTTAGAATGCTAGAACTAATTCACGATGGCATAGACTTGGACGCTGAACTGGCAAAACTTCCTCATGTCTTCTCGACCGAGGAGATAAAGGTAAAAACAACAGAATCAGAGAAGTTTAAAATCATCAACAGAGTAAAAGAGCTTCTAAAAAATCCACCTGCATCATTTCCAAAAATAAAAAACATCATCGATGTGGACGGTGTCCGTATAAACTTTGAAAATGGGTGGGGGCTTGTGCGAGCAAGCAACACTACTCCGGTATTGGTTACCCGCTTCGAGTCAACTTCACAAGAAGAGGCAAAACTCTATGAAAAAGCTATAAACGATTTGATTTTAGAAGCTAAGAACTCTTTATAAAAGGAATATAATGAAAACTCATACTCTTTTAATGCCGCTTGATATGCATCTTCATCTTCGCGATGGAGTAATGCTTGAAAATGTTGCTCCTCTTAGTGCTTACAGCTTTAGCGGCGGACTTGTTATGCCAAATCTTGTTCCCCCGGTTGAAACATTAGAGGATATAAAAGCTTATAAAGCCAGAATCATGGCAGCAGTTCCAAATGATGATTTTGAGCCGTATATGACGCTGTTTTATAAAAATTATAGTAAAAAATTCTTAGCAACTATTGTAGATCATGTTACTGCGATTAAGCTCTACCCTGCCGGAATTACAACAAACTCCGAGGGAGGTGTTTCATCTTTTAACATAGAAGAGATGCGCGAAACACTTGAGGCGATGAGTATTTTGGGAATTCCGCTTTGCGTTCATGGAGAAACTGACGGCTTTGTTATGGATAGAGAAGCTGAATTTATGAGCATTTACGAACTGCTTGCCAAAAACTTTCCGAATCTAAAAATTATAATGGAGCATATTACGACTAAAGCAGCGGTTGATATGCTGGATAAATATAAAAATCTCTACGCAACCATAACCGCTCACCACCTGATTTTTACACTTGATGATGTTGTCGGAGGAATGATGATGCCTCACAACTTCTGCAAACCGATTGCAAAACGACCGGAGGATTTGGACGCACTTTTAACAGTAGCCCTTGAAGCTCATCCAAAAGTTATGTTCGGCTCAGACTCTGCACCTCATCCAAGAGATAAAAAAGAGAGTGCAGGATGTGCGGCTGGGGTATTTAGTGCACCTATTGCCCTGCAACTTCTTTGTGAGATTTTTGAGCAGTATGACAAACTTGACAACCTTCAAGCATTTGTCAGCGACAATGCGCAGAGTGTATATAAACTTTGTCCCGAATTTAAAGAGGTTATTCTAGAAAAACGCCCTTTTGTCGTACCGGCAAGCTATGGAAATGTTGTACCTATGTATGCAAACAAAGTTATCAATTGGGCAATTAGAAGCGTTGAATAAAATTTTACTTTTAGAGGACAACTCGCTTTTTGCGGACACTCTCGTAGATTTGCTAGAAGAAAACGGCTTTAAAGTTCTGCATGTACCAAATGGGCAAAGTGCTTTAGATACAACATTTGTACAAAAATTTGACCTCTATCTTCTTGATATAAATGTACCTCTGATTGATGGAATAACTCTTCTTAAAGAGCTAAGGGATTCAAACGACAATACTCCTGCCATTTTTTTTAACATCCCATAAAGACAAAGAGATGCTCAAAAAAAGTTTTATGAGCGGCGGCGATGATTTTTTAACCAAACCTTTTGATTCTGATGAACTGCTGCTTCGCATAAACGCACTTCTAAAGCGAGTAAAAAACGATGGCGTAGAGTGTGTGGGACTGCTCTGCAATGACAATACTCACAAGCGTATTTTATATGACGACAAAGAACTGGAACTCTCAAAAAAAGAGTATGAGCTTCTTCTGCTCCTGATGAGACATGCAAACAGCACCGTACCAAAAGAGATGATTTTAGATGAGCTTTGGAGCAGCAGCGAGGGCGGAAGTGACGGGGCTTTAAGGGTTTATATAAACCGCATAAAGCAGCTTATTCCACAAATAAGTATAGAAAATATTCGCGGTATCGGGTACAAACTTGTTTCGTAATCTTCGCATAAATATTTTTATATACTTCGCACTCACAGTCATCTCTCTTATGTCTATTTTATACTATTTTATAGCGGTAATAAAGATAGAAAATATCTTTTTACTGCTGCTTATACTGCTTGTTTTGATTGCATTTACGGGCGTAATAATTGCGAAACTCTCAATTGACCCGCTGTTTGAGCATGTAACAAATCTTCAAAACCTCTCAACAGAGACTCTTCATGAGCTAAACCTTCCAATAAGCACAATTAAGACAAATATACACATGCTAAAAAAAAATCTAACAAGTGAAAAAGACTTAAAGAGAATTTCTAGGATTGAGAGCGCTTGCGATATGCTTGAGCAGCGATATAATGAGCTGGATTATATGATAAAATTGCAAAGCTCAAAGATAAAATATGAAATCATCAATCTTGATGAACTCATACAAAGCAGAGTTGAGTTTTTAAACCGTATTTATCCGCATATAGAATTCAGTCTTGAAATAACGCCTATGCAAATTAACAATGATAAAGTAGGCTTATCAAAAGTTATTGACAATCTTATAGACAATGCTGTAAAATATTCACAAAATATTCACAAAATAAGTATAAAATTGCAAGACCAAACTCTATCTATACAAGACTACGGTTGCGGTATGGATGAAGTAGAGCTTTTAAAAATTTTTGACAAATATTACCAAAGCAACGAAAATATGCAAGGTTTTGGTATCGGGCTTAGCATGGTTAAGCGATTTTGTGATGCAAATGAAATTTTATTAAATTTCAAATCCAAGCCAAATTTTGGAACAACAGTTATTTTAAAATTCAAGGAAAATTAGTGGAAAACAGTATTTTAGCGTATGCAGAAGTAACATTAAACTATGGAGTTATGGGACTTCTTATACTTATGAGTGTCGTAACTCTTTGGTTATTTATAGAAAGAATGATGTTTTACAGCACTATTCGAATTAGTGATTATGAAAACAGAGATAAACTTGAGATGGATTTAACGGACAATATAAGTGTTATAAGCGTTATCGGCTCAAATGCTCCATATGTCGGGCTCTTGGGAACCGTTATCGGGATTATGCTTACATTCTATACAATGGGTGAAGTCGGAACGATTGATGCAAAAAAGATAATGGTAGGACTTGCACTTGCACTCAAAGCTACCGCTATGGGACTTGTTGTCGCAATGCCGGCTATAATTTTCTACACTGTACTTCTTCGCAAAGTGGAAAAAATATTGACAATTTTTGATATTGCCCAAGACAAAAAAACAAGTAACTAGATATGGCAAAATTTAAAAAACAGCGAAAAAGATTTGATGAAATAAATGTTATCCCGTTTATTGACATCATGCTTGTTCTTTTAGTTATGGTTTTGACAACCGCAACATTTGTAAATCAAGGGATTATTCCCATTGAACTACCGACTGCAAAAGCTTCCAAAAAAGAGGATGCTAAAAAAGAGATAACAATCTATGTAAATGACAAAGGTGAGCTTTTTTTTGAAAAAGAGAGAGTTGATTTAAAAACACTTGAGGTAAAACTATCTGCAATTTCAAAAGAGCAAACAGTTGTTCTTAGAAGCGATAAAGAGTCAAAGTTTCAAGATTTTGTAAGTGTGATGGATATACTAAAACGCCTAAACCACGAACAGCTCTATATAATTACAAAAGAGTAATCAGTAAGCTTTCTCTAAAAGCTTAAACCTCTCTTGCGTAGAGTTTTGTTCTACGCTTTGCTCTCTTTTATCGACTAATTTTGTACTATCTTTATCAACATCAAATACCTTTTTTTCAACACTATCAACATCATGAAAAAGTGTAGTTGCTATAAAAAAAAGTATCATAATTATCACTACGCTGACATACAAAAGTATATAATTTTTTATGTGACCTGTTTCAAAAGGGTTTTGCATTAAATCTCCGGCAGTTTTTGTGTCACAAAAGTGACAAATTTTATATATCTTAAAGAAGCTTATTATATCATATGTTGAATTTTAATTAAAAAGAAGCACTTAGATGCAAAAAATTTTGTATATTTTAATATCTCTTTTTCTCTCATTTGCCCACGCATCTTTGGTAGAGCCAGCAATAGATTTATCACAAAAAAATAAAAATATAGGTAAAAATATCCTCTACATAGAAGATAAAAGTGCAAAAATGAATTTTAGCCAAATCAAAAATTTGCCCAAAGATGAGTTTAAACTTCTAAACAAAGAGGTTGACAGCCAGCTTTTCACAACATCTGCTTTTTGGTATAAGTTTGATGTTTACAACAAAGAGTCAACTCCGCAAAAAAGATTAATCGTTCTAGGCATTCCTTGGCTTGATAGCGTAAAAGTACATGTAGAAAATGAAAATACACAAACCTCAATCTACGAAGGTGGAGATAATTTTCCTTATAAAAACAGAACAATAGACCATACCTATACAAATTTTGAACATGAATTTTTAAGCGGATACTCAAAAGTTTATGTGCAGGTAAAGACGCTTGATCCGTTTATAGTCCCAATATCTGTTATGGACAGCTCGATATTTCTGCATGAAGATGCCAGTCACGCAAACTATACAGGCTTTATATACGGAATCATAATGGCAATGCTCTTGTACAATTTGATTCTATTTTTTAGAATCAAAATTTCATATTACGGCTTTTATGTACTATATCTCGGTCTTTTTCTGCTTATGAACGCATCTTACAACTGCTACACTTTTAAGTGGTTTTTTTATGATTATCCTACACTTCAAAACTGGTTTGAATCAACAACTATATATCTGTTTTCTATGGGCGGAATACTATTTGCGCAATCATTTCTAAATCTAAAAAACTATTTTCCAAGACTAAATTTGGTTACAAACTTTCTTCTCCTTTTTTACACTACCATTATGCTAACTACTATATTTCTAGGTTATCAATACCATGTTGCGTTTGCCATAGGCCTTTCAGTGCTCTTTAGCATTTATGTATTTGGAATAACTATCTACTCTATTATTATGGGAAGTCACTATGCAAGATTATTCTTGCTTGCTATTACTGCAGGGCTGCTTGGAACTTTGGTTACAGCACTCACCGTAATGGCACTGATACCTTACACGGACGCGGGGCTTCATGCCATAGATTACGGTATGATTATCGATACGATTTTGCTCTCCTTTGCTTTGGCGGACAGATTTAAGACAACTCAAGAAGAGAAACTCATTGCCGAGAATGAGACTAAAAAAGCGCTGGAAGCAAAAAAAACAAAAGAGGAATTTCTCTCAAATATGAGCCACGAAATTCGCACTCCGATGAATGCCATTATAGGCTTTGTCAATATTTTAAAAAACAGTGTAAAGGGAGAGAAAGATTTATCATATATCAATATTATTCAATCAAGCTCTAAAACTATGTTGCATCTTATAGACGATATTTTAGATTTTTCAAAAATAGAAAACGGCAAACTATCAATCAATAAACATCCTTTCAATCCACAAAATGAGCTAATCAACTGCCTAAAACTTTTTGAAGCCTCTGCTGCTGAAAAATCTATCAAGCTATTTACAAATGTAGATAAAAACCTTCCAGAGTGCCTAGAGGGCGACTTGATAAGAATAAAACAGATAATGTTCAATTTTCTAAGCAATGCCATTAAATTTTCCTCTGAGGACAAAAAAATCTTTATAGATATCAAATATGAAAACTCTCTCCTGAGCATCTCCGTACAAGATGAGGGTATCGGCATATCCAGCGAGACTCAAAAGAAAATCTTTGACCCGTTTGAGCAAGCAGACGGCACTACGGCCAAAAAGTACGGTGGTACAGGTTTAGGGCTCTCAATATCTTTAAAACTTGCAAAACTTATGGACGGAGAAATAGAGCTCTCAAGCACTCTTGGAATCGGGAGCACATTTACCCTTTTACTGCCTGTAAAAATTTGTGATATCTCTAGCGAAACCGCCTCAAACGAAGAGGCTCAATACTCGGCAGAAGATTTTGACTACAGCAAGCTCTCAGGGAATGTTTTGGTTGCGGAAGACAATAAGATGAATCAGACGCTTATGAAGATACTGCTTGAGGAATATAATCTTGAGTGTACGATAGCTTCAGACGGGTTGGAGGCTGTTGAGATGTTTAAATCATCAAAATTTGAGCTTATTTTAATGGATGACAGCATGCCAAATATGACCGGTATTGAAGCTCTAAAAGAGATACGAGACTATGAGCGTAAGCACAACTTAGAAGCCACGCCTATAGTTGCCCTTACTGCAAATGTAATGGAAGATGACAAAATGAAGTTTTTTGAAGCAGGAGCGGATGATTTTATTGCCAAACCTATAGATATTTTAGAATTTAACAGAATTATGGAACGAT
This sequence comes from Sulfurimonadaceae bacterium, assembly GCA_942493175.1. GTDB lineage: Bacteria > Campylobacterota > Campylobacteria > Campylobacterales > Sulfurimonadaceae > Sulfurimonas. Next base: position 574,814 of record OW818672.1, on the reverse strand, counting down.
TTTTATCAAAAAAATCAGCATTTTTATGATAATATAATTAAAAAAATATTAAGGGAATGTTTATGCAATCAACGATGTTTAACGGGACAAAGGTTACTTTAATCGGAGACGCTATCGGTGTTGGTGACAGCGCACCGGTAGTTACTGCAATTGGTACTGATTTAAATGATGTAGAGGTCGGCGGAGCAAGAGATAAAATACAACTAATTATTACTGTTCCTTCGTTAGATACGGACACATGTGCTGCCGAAACTAGAAGATTTAACGAAGATGTTAACAATTTAGACATTTGTGAAACCACCGTTATCTCTATGGATTTACCTTTTGCTTCTGAGCGTTTTTGTACAACTTCAGGCATTGAAAATCTAACAGTTGCAAGCGATTACTTAGATAAAAGTGTTAGCAAGGCTTACGGTGTTTTGATGGATGACAACAGACTCAAAGGTCTTAGTGCAAGAGCTGTTTTTGTAGTGGATAGAAGCGGTACAATCGTTTACAAAGAGATTGTAAAAGAGGTAACAAAAGAGCCTAATTACGAGGCAGCGCTTGAGGCTATAAAAGAGGCTAGATAGCCTCTTTTATCCTGATTTTTTCAGGATATAAATGTTATTTTGTGCCAGAAATAAATATAATTTTGGCATTTGCTATACGCTCATAAAGTACAATTTTCTTTTTATATGGCATCCATCTTATGAGAAAAGTAGCTAGAGATTCCCACAAAGAGACCCATGCCGCAACGGTCAAGCCTTCTGCTATAACGGCAAATAAAATGTTTTTCTCCATCAAGATGCTTTGACTCATAAACGCAGAAATACCGGCAATTACTACTCCAACAATAAACAGGGAAATTGATTTTTTGAGCATATCTTTCATTTTTCTATGTTCATGCTCTTGCAAATATGTAAAAAATCTGTTTACGCTATTTACGACACTTGCCGTAGCTTCACTATCCACCTCTGTTTCAAAATTAAATCGAATTATAAATCTCTCTTGCTCAATCTCATTGGCACTTTCAATCATATATTCAACTAAATCTTGATTTAAATCTTTTTTTAAAAAGTGGGATTTTTTGTCAAAATTGCTATACAAATCTTCCACTTTTTGTGTAGAGATGTCAATAATAACCTCTCCGCTATCCGTATGCTCATAGCGTTCTAAAATCTCTTTTTTCATAAATTCACCAAATATTTTTTTATAATTTAATTATATAGATTTTTTGCTTAACTCAATTGCCGTTCGTGGTAAGCTATTTGTTGTGAGCCGTTCGTGGTGGGCCTGTCGAACCATGAGTAAATCCCTCTTCTTAGCAAAGAGGGAGAGGAGAAGTTATTTTAAAAGTGAATTACATCATCCCCGGCATACCGCCCATGCCACCCATATTAGCAGGTGCTGGATTCTCTTCTGGGATTTCAAAAATAGCCGCTTCAGTAGTTAAAAGCAGACTTGCAACCGAGGTAGCATTTATAAGAGCCACACGCGCAACTTTTAGCGGGTCGATGATTCCTGCTTCAAACATGTCAACATACTCGCCTGTGGCAGCATTGAAGCCAATGTTTTCATTTGTAGCACTTTCTACTGCATTTACAACAACACCTGTATCATATCCTGCATTTTGAGCAATCTGTTTCATCGGTGCTTTTACGGCACGAAGAATAATTTCACAACCAATCTTTTGGTCGCCTGTTAAATCAAGATTAACCTTTGCAGCGGCACGAACTAAAGCAGCTCCGCCACCTATAATAATGCCCTCTTCAACCGCAGCTTTTGTAGCACTAAGTGCATCATCAACACGGTCTTTTCTCTCTTTCATTTCAGTCTCTGTTGCTGCACCGACTTTGATAACGGCTACTCCGCCTGAAAGTTTTGCTAAACGCTCTTGAAGTTTCTCTTTGTCATATTCGCTTGTAGTTGAGCTAATTTGCACTTTTATTTCAGCAATTCTAGATTTTACATTTTCAGGTTTCCCAGCGCCATTTACGATTACAGTATTATCTTTGTCGATTACAATGCGAGATGCTTGACCAAGATGCTGAAGAGTTGCACCGTCTAAAGTGTGCCCTGTTTCTTCAGAAATTACAGTACCTGCCGTAAGTATTGCTAAATCTTGAAGCATCGCTTTACGACGATCACCAAACCCTGGAGCTTTAACGGCAGAGATGTTTAAAACACCGCGAAGTTTGTTTACAACCAAAGTAGAAAGAGCTTCTCCCTCTACATCTTCAGCAATAATTAGAAGCGGGCGAGAAGTTTTTTGAACCTGCTCTAAAACAGGAAGTAAATCTTTAAGTGAATTTATCTTGCTGTCACATAGTAAAATCCAAGGATTGTCTATCTCAGCTACCATCTTTTCAGTATTTGTAATGAAATACGGGCTTAAATAACCACGGTCAAACTGCATTCCCTCAACTACATCAAGCTCATCAGAGATACCCTTAGCCTCTTCAACAGTGATAACACCGTCTTGACCGACTTTCTCCATAGCTTCGGCTATCATATCGCCTATTTGCGTGTCTGAGTTTGCAGAGATGCTTGCAACCTGAGCTATCTCTTTTTTACCGTTTACTGCTTTTGAAGCCGCTTTTAGGTTCTCTAAAATAGCCGTACAAGCTTTGTCCATACCGCGTTTAACTTCAACAGGATTAGCTCCTGCAGTAATGTTTCTAAGACCCTCGCTAAATATCGCATTTGCCAAAACTGTTGCCGTAGTTGTACCGTCACCTGCCTCATCAGCAGTATTTGATGCTACTTGCTTTACAAGTTGAGCACCCATATCTTCTAATTTATCTTTAAGTTCTATCTCACGAGCAACGGTAACACCGTCTTTTGTGATGATTGGGCTGCCGTAGCTTTTTTGAATCAAAACATTACGACCACGAGGTCCCATTGTTACTTTTACCGCATCTGTTAGTTTTGCAACACCGCGAGCCAACGCATTTCTTGCACTGTCTGAAAAAATTATCTCTTTTGCCATTAAAAATCCTTTAAAATTATTTTATTATTCCAAAAATATCATCTGTTTCTAAAACTAGAAACTTCTCACCATCAAGTGAAATTTCACTGCCTGAAAATTTTCCAAAAACTACTATTTCGCCACAAGCCAGCTCGGTAACTTCTGCACTAACTGCCATAACTTTACCTTTTGAAGGTTTTTCTTGTGCATTATCAGGAATAATAATACCACTGCTCGTAGTATTTGCCTCTTCTACTCTTTTTACTAGGACTCTTTTTCCTAATGGTTGAAAATTCATTTAAACTCCTTAAATAATCTAATTTGTAACGCGAATTTTATACAAAAAAGGTAACAAAGTCAATGTCTTAGCCTATGCGACTAAAGTTTATTTATACAACTTACTTAAGATTGTTGATAGTAATATTATTTTTTGGCTTTTTTCGTATCTTAGGTTAATTAAAGTTTTAAATAAGTATAATTCTGCCTCTTAAAAGATGTCAGGGTAGCTCAGCTGGTTAGAGCACTGGTCTCATAAGCCGGGGGTCGGGGGTTCGAGTCCCCCCTCTGACACCATTTTTTAAGATTCCGAATTAGCTCAGCGGTAGAGTAGGTGACTGTTAATCACTTGGCCACTGGTTCGAATCCAGTATTCGGAGCCACCCTTTTTAAAACCCCATAAAATAGCCACTTCAACCAACTTTTTTAATATTCGGTGTCATTTCGGTGTCGTTCAGTACACTTTTATTTTAGTTGCACCACTGTGTTTCACACGGTACACCATCATGATTACCATCCATTTTTGTATTAGGACAATTATTTAAGAAATATGTTGCTTCTGCACATGAAGTCATTTGAGAACAGTGTTGTCTGCCATCACATTCATATACACTACTTTCATAGGCTATACTTTTGGGTGTTGTATAACTTGTAGTCGAGATTGGTTCGACAACTTCAGTCTTTGTATCTTTATTGATAAACCAAACTGCAACTATTACCACAAAAAGTAAAATAAATTTTTGCATATATTCTCCAATAAAAATAATTTACAACATTATACTACAAGAGAATAAGTATCTATAGTAGTAGTTTTACTTTCCAAAAATGTAGCTCTTTTTCTATCATCACGCTTTATATATTTAGCGTATCTGCTTAAAGTCATTGTTGAGTCAGTATGACCTAACATATTTGATATCCAAAGAATATCCTCGCCATTTTCAAGCATTATCGTTGCGAATGTATGTCTTGTATGATAAATAGGACGATACTTAAAACCGCACTCTTTTAGCACCCTCTTCCAATGAGTATCTCTTATGCGTTTTATGTCATAAAAGTTCTCTTGCTTCTCATTTAAAAAAACATAGCTCTTATACTTGCCAGTAATTTTGTACTGGTTTTCTAAGTAAGGAAGAAGTGAATCTATCATATCTATATCCCTTACACTCTTTAAAGTTTTAGGAGTAGATACGACACCCATTTTTATAGCTCTTTTTATACTTATCTCACGTCTAAAAAAATCTATATCTTCCCATTTTAAGCCTATCATCTCTCCGCTTCTAAGTCCGCTAAAGAATCCAAGAGCGTAGAAGTTTTTATACTGCTCTTGTGCTTTGTCTAGTATAGTGAATATTTCGCTTATACTAAATGGCTCTATCTCTACCTTGTCAGCTCGTGGGAGTTTTACAAGTGGCAATGGGTTTCTTAGTATTAGCTCATCTCTCATTGCATCTTGTATGATAGTACTTAAAACTGCTCTAATAGCTTTTAATCTTCTCGGACTAACTGATTCTAAAATCTTATTCTGCCAAAGAGCTATATCACTGGGCTTGATTGAATCAAGTCTTTTTTTACCCAAGTAGGGCTTGATATGCTTTTCGTAAGAGATTCTATAATCGTTCTGCGTTGATTGCTTTCTAGTAGAGCTATGTATCTCAAATGACATTTTGGAGTACTCATCAACAGTTGGTACACTCTTTTCAAATAACTCGCCATTTACCAGTTTTAACTGTAAGGTTGGCATAATCTCGTTTTTGGCTAATCTCATATTAGCTTTGGTGTTTTCTAAATTCAGAGTTTTACGATAGTTTTTACCCTGATGCGAAAATCTTACCCATAGCCACTCTTTGATATCGCCGTTTGAGTTTTTGACCTTTTTTATATATATTTTCATCTGTCTGTTACCTTTTTTCAGTAACCACAAATACCATATACGAAGTTTTCAAGTTTTTATTATAGGGTATTAGTAGTTACTTATTGATAAAGTGTTCTACTTCATACCTGCTAAAATATTTTCAACTGCGATATTAACCCGCTGTTTTTGCTTATCATCTTTGATGCCGACTATCCAATTATTAACCTGCTCTTTATCAAAAAGTAGTTTTTTTGATGGTTTATAGTAGTGAACTCCATCTATAAAAATATCATCTTTAACCATTTTGTTAATTGCATCTAGCGAATAGCCTATATAATCACTAAGCTCTCTTGTATTTAACCACCGTTTTTCACTGCTCATAGCTTGAGTGAGTTTTAAAGACTTTATCTCATTGAGGAGTTTTGGAATCAGTTCCAAGTGTTCTAGTGAAATGTTCATGCTACACACCCTATCGCACTATCGCTTGTTTGCGAGTTATTTACATAACTCCCCATAAGTCTTACATCAAAGTTACTGCTACGCGCATAAACAACATCACCCCACTCATCTATAATCTCCATAACTTTGTTTGTATCTAGTGTCACATAGATTTTAAAGTGTTCCTCATTTATAAGCCTTGTGAGCGCATACATAGAGTATCTTTTATGAAGCAGTCTATAAATACTAAGCGGTGCCAGAGTTTTTGAGCTATTGAAGCGTACAACTCTGTTATGCGAATACCACGCATTAAGATAGTTCTCTTTTTCACTCAACTTCTCTTTTTTAGAGAGCGGAAGCGTTTTATTGATATATTTCATAATGTAAGCGGTTGATTTGTTAATATCGTCTTGTATATCGTTGCCTCTGCCATCAAACAATCTTTTAAAAGCTGTTTTTACTCTCTCTGCTTTATCAACTGGAACATAGATTAATATATGAGTGTGCGGTGTTCCGTCTTTGTGAGGCTCATTTACTCTAAAATATATTCTCTGCTCTTTTGAGAGTTCTTTTAACGCTCTATCTTGTCTAAGTCTTGCAAACATTTTTGTGAGTGCTTTTACTGCTTCTTTTGGGGTTATACCATTATGCTTTGGATTAGGTACCAAGAGACCTTTTTTAGTTGTTTTACATCTATGATATTGGCTCCCTAGAGTTAATGTCATAAAGAGAGGTTTTAAGCCTCTTTGCTTTGCTATCTTCTCTAAAGTGTTTACTCTGTTTTGGATTTCGGAGTAGTATCTCTGCGGTGAGTGATTTGCTGATATGATTAAATCAGAGAGTGGGATTCTAGTTTGGTTTATTCTGTCGTATAAAAAACTAAACTCTAAAAAGTTCTTTTGTTCTTTTAATTTTTTAGAAACGCTCTCCAGTTCATCTTTAGACAAACCATAATGAACTTTTTTATGACGCTCTTTTATTGCCTCTGTCATGTCAATGTCCACAACTTCTTTATAAATAGTCAAGGCGCCTACGGCACAGCTAACAGTTTCTCTCTTGCTTAGGCGCAACGAGCCGAAACAGTGAGCATTGCCTAAGGCACTATTATTTCCATGTGTGTTTTTGGTACAATTCATTTGTACTTCCTTTTGTCGGGATTTACAGTCAGGGAAGCTCTCCGCCAAGATGAGCTTCTCTGATGCTTCTTGTTAAAGAACTATTTTACTTTGCCAATACCTAGTGTTGCAAAATCAGCACTAATTGCTTTTGCATATATGTTACAAGGCACTTTTACAATATCTCCACGCTTTTTATCAGCATATTGCTTATGTAAAGAAATATCTACTGGTATATCATAGCTTTCAAATTTAATTTGATTATTTTGTAAGTGTATTTCTTGCTCTACTTGAACAACTAAATCACCTTGAACTGGCAATCCAGTAGCTTTATCTTTAAACTCTTTTATGTGACTACCTTTATAGAAGCCTTGTATTTCTGCGTTCATTTCTCATCCTTTATCTATTTTTTAATGCTTCTTGAAGTTCAACTTCTAAAGCTCTAATTTGAAAGTTAGTTTCACCTAAATCTCTTTCTAAGTAACATATAGTGCCATCTGACATTTCTAAAACTGTCTCTCCAGTTTTTTCCATAGTATCTTCATAAGACTTTCTTGCTTGATACAGTTTCTTTAATTCAGATTGCATATCACTGATACTTCTATTTTCAGTATTAGACTCATCTATAGCAACTTGAATTAATGACAACAACATAGATGACATTGATACATTGTTTTCTTTACAAATGGTTTCAAACTCATCCTTTAAACTTTTTGGTACTTGCACACTCAAACCTATCTTAGGTTCTTCAGTACCTTTTGCTAACTTTATTGCTTTACTTAACATGGTAACTCCTCTTAATTTATTTTGTATTTTAGATAGTAAATTAAAATACTAATTGATATTCTAAAGTAAATAATAAAAAATGTCAAGCAAAACATATTCAAAATTATAAACAAACTAAAAAAGGTATAATTTGAAAATATGTTTTTCACAAAGGTAGCCATGAATGATAGTTAATTACACAGATACAGATACTTGGACAGTAGAAGACATTATTAGTGCATTAAGTGATACACCAAATAAAAAAAGAAAAATCACAATACCAAAGTTTCAAAGAACATTAGTATGGACCAAAAATCAACAAAAAGATTTTATTGACTCTATAAAGCAAGGTTTTCCAGTTGGAGCTATCCTACTTTATAAATTAAATGATAAAGATGGAAATACTATGTTTAGTCTCATTGATGGTTTGCAAAGATCAACAGCAATCAATCAATATATCAAAGCACCTACACAATTTTTTGACGAAACAAACTTATCAAAAGAATTAATTAACGAAATACTCACTTTAGCAACCTCAAAAGGGCTACCATTAACCGAGGAAGATATATCTAAAGTAATTATTTCATGGATAACCACACTCAAAGGTTTCCAAGAAAGCGATGGTTTTAGTTCTTATAATCTTAGTTCTCATTTAGATGAAATTTTTTCTCTAAATTTATCCAAAATTGAAGTATCTAAAACTCATTCTTTATTCATACCTTTTTTAGAAAGTATTAAATCTGAATCTAACATTAGTCAATTCAAAATACCTTTTTTAATTTATACTGGCGATCAAAGTCATTTACCTACAATTTTTGAGAGACTTAACTCTAAAGGAACTCAACTTAGTAAATATCAAATATACGCAGCAACTTGGGTTACATATCCACATTTCAAAATTGATAATAGAGAAATAATTTTAGGTATAAAAAATAAATATGATCTATTACTAGAAGAAGGATATGAAGTAGAAAATTACGACCCGTCACCTAAGTTTTTTACTTCTGAATTTTCAACATTTGAATATTTATTTGGCTTTGGAAAACACTTATGTAGTAAATATCCATATTTGTTTAATGGTTCTTCAAAAAGCGAGCAAGAAGACTCTATTGGGTTTAATGTAACGAATATTTGTTTGGGTTTACCATTTAATAGAATGAGTGAAATACCATCAAAACTAAAAAATTATAATACTGTAGCATTCGAGCAATCCATTATAAGCTCCATAGATTTTGTATTTAATAGTTTAAAGGGACATATAACTTTAAAAATGAATTCCCAAAATTCTCGCACAAAAGTCTCTATAGTACATACAGAACTTCAAATTGTTTCAATGATTGGAAAAGTATTTCATAGTAAGTATAATGAAGATTTAACCGAAAAAAGCTCTTGGAATACAACAAGTGAAAAACTCAAAGCTAATTTATCCTATCATTATCTGTATGACATAATAAAAGGCAACTGGAAAGGTAGTGGTGACTCAAGAGCATTTGATCTAATATCATCCGATAGATATGAACAAGTAATAGCAAAAATTACTTGGGATTCTGCGCTTACCGATTGGTTTAATGAAGACTTGTCAAAGAAAGAAAAAACAAGAATTAATTTAAAAGAAAGTTCCATTTTATTCTATAAATATCTTTATAGCTATTCACTAAGTGCATATGAAGAAATATCAAGTATTACTTATGAAATTGAACACCTTATTCCTGTCGACAAGTTGAAACAAATAGCAGAACCAAACGGCATTCCAATAAGTGCTTTTCCTAATTTATGTTTATTAGATAAAAGTCTTAATAGATCAAAAGGAAGTTTAACTTTTTATCAATACTTTAAAAAGCAAGTAACAAATGCTGAACTAACACAGTCACAATCAGATATTGAAATAAAAAATATAGAAAAATACACACATACCACTGAAGCTGATATGGATTTCGTAGACCAAGATTTTACTGTTGATCAATATATAAATTTTTTAAACAATCGATTTGTGGTTATAAAAGAGCTATTCTATGGATTAAATAATATTGTATAAATTATCTTGTAAATAATTTCGGTGTCGTCTCGGTGCTATTTATTAGCACCAAATCAATATACTTAAACTTTTACTTTTGTGAAAACTCCATAAATACGGTATTAAGTGGTATTGTTTAGTCTATATAGTTAGCTCCAGTATTCGGAGCCACCCTTTTTAAAACCCCTAAAACACGATATTTCAGAGCTTCAAAATTCTCAGGTAGCTATATGGTAGCCATCTTGTGACCAAATTCAATACTTTTTAATCTTCTCGAGTGTACTATTTAACATACATATCGTAAGGGGTTATATATGAAAAAAGATTGGTCTGCTATTAGAATTACTCTTTTGCTTTACCTCATCGTCGTGATGGTTCCTCTTAACTATTATTTTACAAAAAAATATTTCGAGAGCATGCAAAATGATGCCACAACCTTAAATAATCTTGTTTTTATTAGTGGAGCGTTGCCGACTCTCTCAAATACAGAAGATTTAAATGAAAAAAATGCCCTTATAAGTAAAATAGACTCCTCTTTGGAAAAAGTTGAGAAAAAATTTATAAATTTCCAACCAAACAAAGAGTATGTAAATCTGTTTCGTGCAGATGATGTCTTTAATATATTTAAACAATCATATATAAAGCTAAAAGAGTCACTTAAAAACACTAGAGAGGCAAAAATTTTAGCTGAAAAAACATCTGTTGAAATAAATACTTTTTCTAAAACTGTTCAAGAGATAATGTCATATAAAATTGAGATGGCTTTAGACAACCTTTATATTTCTATTGCTGTTACAATGCTTTTAATAATTGTCTTGATATTTGTTGTACGCACTTATATAAGATTACAATTTTTAAAACATGCGATTTATGACCATGAAACAGAGCTTTACAATAAAAAATACTTTGATAGCGTTTTAAAAAAATCCCAACTGCTGGCTGTTCGCGAGAATAAACCACTCTCACTGCTAATTCTTCTTATCGCTAACTATAATGAACTGAGTAAAAGCTCAAATAAAAAAGAGTTGAAAAAAATTGCAACTATATTTGGTCATTTTTTTAGACACAGCGATACTGTATGCAGAATCGAAAAGGACTGTTTTGCGTCCATCACTCCAGATGCTTCTTTGGCAAATATAGAAAAATTATCAGATAAACTACAACAAGAGCTTAAATCAAAATTTTCAAGTGATACAATTAAAATCAATCTCTGCATAGGAGTGGCGACCTGCACAGAAAATAGTTCTATTTCACTTTTGGAAGAAGCTAGAAAAAATATGCAAAACTGCTCTGTAATAAAAATAGGAGGTGCTTCATGAAACGAGGTGCTTTTAATATTATAGAATTGATTTTTGTAATAATAATTTTAGGTATATTATCAAGCGTTGTGATGGTAAAAATGGGCAATATGACGCGTAATTCAAAAGAAGCTCAGCTCAAATCTTTTGTCGGGACTCTCAACAGATCGGTGGGTCCTGCCATCTGGTTTCATTCGATAGATAATAATCGGAACGGGAGTGTTGCTTTTGCTGATTACGATGCTGATTTAGAGAAATATATAGAAATTATTCCAAATTATGCCTCTGCCCCTGCACTTGTTAACTGTAATGAGAGCAGTGACGGTATTTTTGTCAGCTATCTATTTGGAAAAAATTATGAGGTTCATTGTAGAGATGGCAATGCAACTACAAGCCCTAAGTTTAGATTGTATAACCAAACCGATGGTGTCTATATGGATTGAGTTTAAAAGCTGTTAAATAAATTTTAGATGCTTTATAAAAGCCTCCACCATAATTTTATACCCTTTTTCATTTGGATGAATTGCATCTATTTTTAGTCTGTTGTCTGTTTCTACCATCGATAAAATATCCGCTTCAAAAAATACTTCCGTTTCACCGGCAACTTCTTCATAAAGTGGATGCGTTTTAAATCCCAGCATGCCAAAGTTTGGAACTCCTACTAGCAAAACCTTTGCGCCGCTCTCTTTTATAAGATTTATCATCTCAATTAAATTTGTTTTTAGTTTTTCATCTGAACGATTACGCAAGATGTCGTTGCCGCCGTGGCAGAGGATGACCAAATCAGGCTTCTCTTTAAGCAGTTTTGGAAGACGCGACAGCCCTTCTGAGGACTCTTCGCCTGAGATGCCTGCATTTATAACGCGGAGTCCAGTTTTTTTCTGAAGCTGAGCGGGATAGCTATCTTTTTGCATCACACCGTAGCCGTAAGTTATGCTATCACCAAAGGCAAGTATTACTGCGTCTCTTTTAAGCTCAACATAGGACAAATTATCTTTACTCTCTTTTGTGATTACTGAAAATATTATGGCAATAACCACCAGAGCGGCTATAAGTTTAATTTTATTCATTAAACTGTTTTAAGAAATTATGCACTAAACATCATTTTTGCAAGAACTACTATAAAAAAGCCTAAAACCAAAACTACTTTATGAAAATGTTCTTGCATAAAAAGGGGCTTTTTGCGACCTGTAAATTTTATAAAAAGGTTAAATAGCACACCTGAAGCAATGATAAGTGCTAAAACTATTTTAATAGCAAGAAGTTTTTGCAAAGTAGTTTCACAATAACCTAGATTTGAGTTGATGTATCTTGACATCATCATGCCGCCGGTTAAAACAATAACAAGAAGAGAAATAGGGAAAATTTTAAAACTTTTTGCACCCAAAGTCTGGTTTATCTCTTTATCTGTCTCTTTAGTAAACTTGTTTTTCAGTGCCGATATCATAACTACATCTGTAAAAACATAGCCTAAGAAGATGATTGCTAAAATCAAGTGTATTATATTTGCGTATGGATAAATTGCTTCCATTGTAACTCCTGTTTAAAATTAAGTGTGATTATACTATCTTATCGTCCCATTTAAAAGAGCTAAATATAGCCCTAAATGTCTCATCTAAGGGTGCTTTGATTATTAACATCTCATTTGTAAACGGATGCTTGATTTGAAGTTCATGAGCATGCAGAAGCATTCTATGGCAACCGAACTCTTCTCTTATAAACTTATTATGCTCGCCTCTTCCATGTTTTGTATCGCCCAAAATGTGATGAGAGATATGTTTCATATGGCGGCGAAGCTGATGTTTTCGTCCTGTTAATGGAGTTAGCCTTACAAGCGAATAACGGGTTTTGTCATACTTTCCAACGGCAAATGGAAGCTCAATGGTTGCTAATCTCTCATATCTTGTTGTTGCCTCTTGAGCCTCTTTGTCTTTAGCACTATCTTTATCTGCGATTTTATCAAGCTTTAGAGTCAGAGCATGTTCAATTTCTCCGCTCTCATTGGTATAGCCTCGGACAACCGCAATATAACTTTTTTTTGTCTCTCTTGACATAAATTGCTCACTCATAACTCTGGCACTCTCTTTATCAAGTGCAAAAAGTAAAACTCCAGAGGTTGGCTTATCTAGGCGATGAACAGGATATACAAACTGCCCTATCTGGTCACGAAGAATCTGAACTGCAAACTCTGTTTCATGCCTGTCAATGGGCGAACGGTGAACCAAAAGCCCAGATGGCTTATTTATGGCTACCAAAAATTCGTCTCTATATAAAATTTCTAACAATATTTACTAATCTCGTTTTGTTGTTTTTCTTTTTTTTGTGGTTACCGGTTTTTTATAAGTTGCATCTTTTTTATTTTTATCAGGCTTCACATATGGCTTTCTTATGCGTTTTGCCTCCGCTTTTTTATGCTCACTCTTTAACTTTATCTCATCTTGATCTTTTCTGCGTATTGTCGGGTCTGGTTCAAACCCTTCTACCGTCTCTTGTGGTATTTTCATCCCTATAAGTATTTCAATATCTCTAATATCATACTTCTCATAAATATCAATCAAGCTTATTGCCATTCCATCTCTGCCAGCACGACCTGTTCGCCCTACTCTATGAACATAATCTTCAGGAATCGATGGAAGTTCATAGTTTATAACAAACGGCAGCTCCTCAATATCCAAACCTCTTGAAGCAATGTCCGTTGCAACAAGAACTTTGGTTTTGCCTTCTTTAAAATCATTTAAAGTTTTAAGTCTATTTGCCTGAGTTTTATCGCCATGAATAATTCCGCATTTTAAACCGTCTTTTTTAAGTTCAAGCACTAACTCGTCCGCACTTGCTTTTGTTCTAGTAAAAACTAAAACTTGTCTAAAATTTCTTGAACCGATTATGTAAGCCAAAAGTGCTGCTTTTTTTTCAGTATCAACCAAATAAACAACCTGATTGATGGTGTCAACTGTTGAGTTCTTTTTAGACGCCTCTATAAATGCCGGTTTTGTCAGAATTAGCTTTGATAGCTTTCTAACTTTGTCACTGTATGTTGCCGAAAAAAGAAGCGTTTGATGTCTCTTTGGCAAGAGAGGATGAATCTTTCTTATCTCTTTCATAAAGCCCATATCAAGCATTCTATCTGCTTCATCTAACACAAAAATTTCTACACCTGAGAGATTAAGACCCTTCTCAATATGTTCCATAATTCTACCGGGTGTTGCTATTACTATATCAACTCCCTCTTTTAGAATTTTCTGCTGGCTCTCCAAATCTTTTCCACCGACTAAAACAGCGATGTTCATAATCATATTTTTTGCATAACCCTGTAAATCTTCATATATTTGAATAGAGAGTTCGCGTGTTGGGGCGATTATAATTCCTCTTACTGCTCTGTTTTCATCAACCGTTGTTTTTCTAAGTCTCTGAAGCATAGGAAGTCCAAATGCGGCAGTTTTACCGGTTCCAGTTTGAGCTGTTGCAAAAACATCACTTTTTGCTAAAACCAAAGGTATCGCTCTTGTTTGTATGTTTGTAGGTTTTTCATAGCCTAAATCTTTTATAGCACTAAGAAGAGGTTTTATAACTCCTAATTTTTCGAATGACATTGTCTACCTACTTTTTTTTATTTTTCTAATAAATCTCGGCGATTTCGTCGTTTTTCTACAAGATTTTTTTCAAACTTATTTAAATTGTACCCTATTGTAACAACAATAATAATAATTAACGGTATTGCAAAATACCAATGTTCTTTAATCCACTTAAGAAGGTTTAAAAGTTCATTGCCGTAAAAATAAGCCGGAATTATTGTAATTGAAGCCCAAAAAATAGCACTGACAAAGTTAATTATTGCAAATTGGCGACTTGAATATTTTGTCAGTCCTATTGCCATAGGAATTACAGTGCGCATCCCGTACATATATCGTTGAGCGAAAATAATCGGCCAACCATATTTTTTAAGAAGCAAATGTGCCAATGCGAATTTGGTACGCTGGGAACGAATTTTATTGTGAATATATTTTTTATTGAATCTCCCGATATAAAAATATATCTGATCCCCTACAAAGCCGCCAAAAGCTCCTACAAATAGGGCAAACGGCAAAAACATATCTCCTGTATGAGACATAATACCGGCCATAATAAGTCCAAGTTCACCCTCTAAAATGCTCCAAGCAAAGAGAACGATATAACCATACTCCTTAAGCCAATCAATAAATAAATGTTCCACGAAAGCCTTTAGTCAATTAATATTCAAGAATAAAAACAAGTTTCTAAACTAAATATTTATGCAAAAAAAATTAATTATTTAAGATGGTCATTATAGTAAAAAGAATGTTAAATAAAGGCAACTCTTGTCAAGTTTAATACTAAAAACTGTCTATCTTTTTACTTTTATTTTTAAAATATAACCACGCAACAACTCCTATTAAGCTCATACCAAGGCTTAGGGCTTGTCCAAAAGTTATAAAATTGCAACAAATATACCCTATTTGAACATCCGGAGCACGCCAAATTTCAGCTATCGCACGAAATAGCCCGTAACTTGTGCCATAAACTAAAATCAACTCTCCGCTAAACTTTTGGAATTTTCTGTATAGATAAACAACTATAAAAACTCCAAAACCTTCTAAAATAGCCTCATAAAGCTGTGACGGGTGCCGCAAAATCCCATCAACTAAAATCCCCCAAGGCACATCGGTTTCACGACCTATGAGCTCTTTGTTTAAAAAATTTCCTATTCGTCCAAAAACAAAAGCCAAAGGCACACTTATGGCGACTAAATCCATAATTTTACCAAAAGCGATTTTATGTTTTTTGGAGTACATGTAAGTTGCAATCAAGAAGCCTAAAACCGCGCCGTGGTAGCTCATACCTCTTATCCCGACAAATTCACCGTTAGCAAAAGGGTTAAATATCTGCCAAGGGTGAGAGAGATAATAGAGCGTCTGCGTATCGTAAAAAAGGATATAACCAAGTCTAGCACCCAATATAACACCTATTTCTACATAAAAAAAGTAACTGTCCAGCTCTTTGCTTTTAAAATCCAATTTATCTTTTTTAATAAAATATTTTCCGATGTACAAAGCACTTAAAAGAGCTAAAACATACATAATTCCATACCAATGAATAGGTATAGAAAATAGCGTAAAAGCGATAGGGTCGAATGTTTCGTATATATTATTCCATGCTGACATTAATCTCTCAACGCTTCAGCAATAAGCTCTATCGGGTTTTTAAACACTATCTTACTATCCGTATAACCCAAAGATGAGTTTATCTGCATCCTACAAGCACTACACTCCGCACTAACGACATCCGCTTTTGTTTTATTTATCATATCTGCCTTTGGAATACCTGCTGCTTTTGCAAAATGGTACTTCTCGCTCTGCATTGTTACACCGCCAAATCCGCAACAACTATTTGGGTCGCTCATCTCAACAATATTATAGTTTTTGCTTATAAGATTTCTAGGCTCCATGTGGATTCCCTGCATCTTTTTAGCATGGCATGGGTCATGATAAGTAACTATTTTTGTATCTTTTTTCTTTGAAGCCAAAAGCTGTTCTAACTGCGTGTGATGCTGTAGCCACTCTGTCGCCATAAAGATTTTATCTTTAATTGCAGCTGCTCTTGCCTTCCACTCCGGCTGGTCGTGAAAATAGTGCTCATAGTCAATTTTTAACATTGCAGAGCATGTAGCCTCTGGGACTATGATGGCTTCAACGTCTTTTGAAAAACTCTCAAAATACTCTATATTAAACTTCGCATTATAATCAACCGTATAAAAATCGCCTGTAAAATAAGCAGGAGCGGAGCAGCACTTCTGCTCTTTCGCCAAGAATGCATCTATCTCCAAATGCTCTAGAATCTCTAAAAGCGAGTTACCCACATCCACATAGTTATAATTCCCCAAACAGCCTATAAAAATGGCGACTTTTCTTTTGCCGCCGTTGTTTATATTTTCTGCATGTGAGTTTAAAAATGATGTTTTTTTAAGACTTGGCAAAACCCTGTCCGCTTTTAACATCGGCAGATTAAATCGGGCGTTCATAGAGTCAACATCTGCTTTTATCTTAAATCCGCATGTCTGAAAAACCCAGCCGAGTTTAAAGGCTATATCGTTTAACCAACGATGACGGAGAAGCAGGAAAAACACTCTTTTATACCAAACAATTCCAAATTTTTGCGCTATGTCTGCTCTTACTTGCTCTATTACCATATCTGTCGGGAGTGATTTTGGACACACCTCAACGCATGCCGTACACAAAAAACAGCTCTCAAATATGGCTTTCGCATTTTCATCTAACTCTAAATTGCCTCTTTGGTAAGCTCCCAAAAGGTCCAAAAATCCGCGGGGAGAGGTAACTTCGTCAGAATTTACGTTGTGAATGGTGCAAACGGGAATACATTTTCCACACTTTATGCACTCATCTGTCGTTGCACCAAAGTTAAAGATTTCTCGCGCGGTTTTGCTCATTATTAAACCGTTTTAGAGAATGTTTTAGAGCTTGCGGCATGTTTTTTCATATAGGCATCAAAAGGCATCGCAATATTTCTAATAAGCAGCGTTCCTGTTTGGCTGCACTCTATGAAATCATCACTCATACTCAAAAGCTCATCCGCAACAAAAGGCTTAAGCGCTTCTATTGCATCCGCAAAATATTTTTTAAATTCTATGTTAAAGAGCTTTTCAAATCTTTTTATATCAAGCTTGAAATTGCTCATAAGCTCCATGATTACATATTGGCGGATAATATCATCCTCATTAAGAGCGATACCGCGCTCAAACGGGAGCTTTCCTGCGTCAATAGCCTCTTCATAATCTCTCATCTCTTTAAAGTTTTGAGCATAATGAGCCACTCCCTCACCGATGGAAGTAAGCCCGACTCCTATCAAATCAGCTCCGCCTTTTGTTGTGTAGCCTTGGAAGTTTCTATGAAGCTCTCCCTTTTCTATCGCTTTAAAGAGCTCATCTTCAGGTTTTGCGAAGTGATCCATTCCAATCATTTTATAACCGTGAGAAGTTAAAAAATTTATTGTATATTGCATAATTTGGAGCTTCTCATCCGGAAGAGGAAGAGTCGTCTCATCAATCTTGCGCATTGTTTTTTTCATCCAAGGAACATGCGCATAGTTAAATACTGCAAATCTATCCGGATTTAATGTAAGTGCCAGATCAAGAGTCTCTTTAAATGTTTCAAGTGTTTGGTAAGGCAGCCCGTAAATAAGGTCAACATTCACGGAATCCATATTGTACTTTCTAGCCAAATCCATTGCATTTTTCGTAATCTCGTAAGGCTGAATTCTGTGAACAGCTTGTTGAACTTTTTCATTGAAATCCTGCAGACCAAAACTTACACGATTGAAACCATTGTCACTTAAAACCTTCATCTGATCTTCATCAATGTGGCGCGGGTCAATCTCACAGCTTATCTCAGCATCTTTTACGAAATTTGGAAAAAAAGATCTTATCTCTTTGATAACTTCTTCAAGCTGAGGAGCTGCAAAAAATGTCGGTGTTCCCCCGCCAAAGTGCATCTGAATCACTTGACGGTTGCAGTTTACATGTGAAGAGAGTATCTTTAACTCTCTTTTTAAATACTCCAAATAGCGAAGCATCTTATCCTCTTTTGAAGTAAATACGACATTACATCCGCAAAAGTAACATGCATTTTTACAAAAAGGAAGGTGGAAATAGAGACTAAGCGGACGCGATGAGTCTTGAGCTTTTAACTTTTTTATATACTCGTCATACCCGAACGAGTCGCTAAACTCCAATGCTGTCGGATAACTTGTATAACGAGGTCCCGGTTTTGAGTACTTTGTGAATTTTGCAAAATCTAACATGTTAATAATCCATTGTTTTATAATTAAAGCGATTATCTCTAAAAAGTGTTGAAATAATGATAAATTTATATTATTATAATTCTAAATCTTCCATTTCCAATAACCAAGCTCTTTTCTTAACTTGAAGTTTCTAATCAAATTTAGAGGTTTTTTTTTCTTAGGCATATTTTTACCTTCTAACATCTTATCGACAGCCATAAGCACTCTATCGCTTGACTTACCGTCTATATATGGATGAAACTGCATTACGCTTTTTTCTATATTTTCCCTGTTTATATCTAAATTGTCTAAAACTGACAAAATCGTCTCTTCGAGCTTATCAATATCTTCTACATTAATCAACTCCGGTCCATCGGTTTGTGTTTGAAATGTTATAACCGGTTTTAACTGAGTTAAAAACTCATATATAATTGAAGATGAATCACACAGCATCAAATCTGATTTTTTAAAATTCTCAATCAACTCTGTTGATTTGACAAATTTTACATTTGGCAAATTTATGGATTTATAGAGCTCTACGATGCTTGAATCCATTTTTGGATGTAAAGTGACATACCAATTAAAATCATATTTTTTCATCATACTAAAAAGAAGAGGATATAAAACTTTCGCTTTGGAATATTTATGACCAAAGGTTGACGCAAAAAAGATTGATTTTTGTTTTGTAGTATCATCTTTTTTTTCTATTGGAAACATAGGGTCAAGCTTACACCATCCCGTCTCCTCTACATTAAAAAAAACATATTGTTTTGCAAGCTCTTGAAACTTCTGCGTTGAGCTTGGACCTTGTGTGCAATATAAATCAAACATTCCTCTAATTATAAAATGATATATTTGCCCATTCTTTTTTACTTTGGCACCTGGCAAACCGTGAAAAACCTGAACTTTTAGCCCTGAAATGAACGATGGAACCACATTTCCAGGAACAAAAACTGCATGTGGGGCATACTCAACAACATCTTTAATATCAAATAATCGCTTTTCATTTTCATTTAAATATTCAGTATTTATCTCATCCCCATACATAAACCATTTTACCTCATCCTCTCGCATCAATATCTTCTGCTGAAGCGGTCTTAATATAGGAAAACTATAATTTTGAGATATAAAAAATAGGTATCTTTTTTTTTCATTTTTATTCATTGCAATTACCTAAGTTATTAAAAAATCAAATTTTTTCATATGATATAATTTTATCCTCATCAAAGTGTTTATAAAATATGTCTAATGCTTCAATTAGAGTTTTATCGTTCTTGAGTAAACTCTTAGGAACGCGTATAGGATTAATCTCACAGTCATCATAAATAATATCTAATGTTGTTAATGCCGTTGAATAATAGGATATTACACGAGATGGGTATATGCCATTTTGTAAAAAATATAACTCAATAGGCATTCCTATCTCCAATATTGTCAACAATGGATTCTTAAGGGAAGAGAGTAGTTGCAAAAAATCTTTTTTTTCTCCGCGGTGAGGAATATAAACTATTTTTTTGTTACTGCTATTTATCAATTTTTCTAAATTTCCTATATAATTGTCAATACCGATAATATGATATATGGGCTGGCCTACGAAATAGATAGTATCACTGTTTTTTTCTGCATTTTTCAAATAACTATCTTTTAGAAAAATCAAATTATTTTTTACTACTAAAATACCATTTACTGGCTTTAAATCAAAATATGTAAAAAGATTGATTTTATCTTTAATTTTAATCTTTAATCCAAAAAATAAAAATCTTAACTCTTTAAAATCATACTTATTAATTTTATTAGGTTTAATCTGATTTTCATAAATCTCAATAGTTAATGCACCATCATCCAGAAGAAAAACTTTCTCTTTGGTCACATTCGGTATAACTATTTTTGGAACTACTTCTAGTTTTGAAATAAATATATATTTATAACTGTACTTTTTTAAATATTTTACCAAATCAATGTATTTAAATATACTTGAATGACGGCTATACTCTATATCAATTATCTCTTCCCAATCATATAAATTTTTTAAAGTTTCCATTTGAACTCTATTTGCTTCTAATGATCTATGTACTAAAACCAATATATTGTTTTCTAGTTTAAACTGCCGCGCCGCCTCAATTGCATTCAACAGTTGTAACGGGGTACCTACTATAAATAAATTCTTCAAATTATCCTCCATTAAGTATTGCCTTTGCTATATAAAAATCCATTTCTTCATCAATATCCACAGAACTATTTCTGTCCATTTTATAGGCAAAAATATTATCTCCTATAAAAAAACTTTTCTCTTCTAAAAGTTTATCTGTTTTGCAGACATAGATAGCTCCATTTATTCTATAATACTTTTCTAAATCCTGACTTCGCTTATTCAGTATCTCATCTTTTAGAAAATTATTCATGCTTAAATCTTGTGGTAAAGTATTGCTCCAAAGAGAACTATGCTCCATTTTACATACACTCACTACCGCATCTGCATTTTTTGTTTCTAAAAGTTCTATCGCCTCGTCTATATGTTTATAATTTCTAAGTGGACTTGTTGGCTGGAGTAGTACTATGTAATCATATCTTTCAATATTATCAATAGTATGCTTTATTGCATCAAATGTCGTAGCTGTATCACTAGCCAATTCATAAGGTCTTTTAATAGTCTCTACTCCCAAACTTTTAGAAATACTCAATATCTCATCATCATCACTTGAGACAATTATTTTATCCATATATTTACTTTTCACTCCGGCTTCTATACTCCAAGCGATAAGAGGCTTTCCATCCAACTCAAGTATATTCTTTCTAGGCAACCTTTTACTTCCACCTCTTGCGGGAATAATCGCTAAAAAAGTTTTATCTTTATACACTAAAACACCTCATCATATTCTTCATTTGCTTTTTTGTATTCTTCCATTCTTCCTATGTCTAACCAATATTCTCTAAGAGGAAAAGATATAGCATTTTTCTTTTCACTTATGAGCTTTTCAAAAAGTGTCGGCATGTCAAAAAACTCATCTTGTGGAATAAATTTTAAAATTTCAGGCGACAACATATAGATACCGGCACTTACAAAAAACTTTTGCACAGGCTTTTCTTCAATGGAAAGAATTTTACTATCTTCGATATTTACCACACCATAAGGTACTTGAAAGTCATATTCTCTCACACACATCGTTCCCATGGCACTATTTGACATGTGATAGTCATGTAAATGTTCAAAGTTTACATTAGTAAGCAAGTCTCCATTCATCACAAAAAATGCTTCTGTCGGCTTTTCTTTGAGCAAGCTCAATGCTCCCGCTGTTCCCATTCGTTGTTCTTCAAATACATACTCAATATTCACGCCAAATTCACTACCATCTCCAAAATAGTCTTTAATCACATGTGACTTATAATTGACACACATCACTATATTTGTATACCCATACTCTGCAAACTTCTCCACGATGGTTTGAAGTATCGGTTTGTTTCCTACTTTTAGCATCGGTTTTGGAGTATTGTCAGTAAGTGGTCGAAGTCTTGTACCAAGTCCTCCCACCATAAGAACTACTTTATTTGTTTTTTCTTTTGGCTTTATAAGCTCTTCTATCTCTTGAATACCTACAATTTTTCCATTTTCATCAACTATAGGTATTTGATGCAGTTTTTTAGAAAGTGCTATTTTTAAAATCTCTTCTTTGGTATCACTGATTTTAGCAATAGTAGGAGTTGCAAAGATTATACTTTCAATAGAGCTGTTTAAATCTAGCCCTTTTAGCAGTCCCCTTCTTATATCTCCATCTGTTAGAGTTCCCACAAGCTTTCCTGTTTCATCCACAACCAGCAAAATCTGCTTTGAACTCTCATCGATGATTTTTAGAGCCTCTTTGATGGTAATGGTAGATAAAACGGTTATATCTGTTATGCTTTGCATTAGTTCTTCTCTTTCCAAATCGGGTATTTTAGTTCCCATTTGCCGTTAATTTTATCCCATAGATGAGGTGAGCGAAATTTCTCTATGGCATCATGATATTGTTGCAATGTTATATCCATATAATCACAACAATCTTTTATATACTGTTCAGGAAACTCTCCGTCAAATCGTTTAATAAGAGCGATTCCCTCATCTCTTGTGATATCTCCGTTTCTAACCTCTTGTGCCGAGTCGTAAGTGGCCCTTCCTATGCCAAACTTGATAGTCGTAGTGTGGTAGTGAAGCCAATCTATCTTGTCATCCAGTGAGCTGTATTTGCTAAAACTTCCCTCTGTTCTGTGGTCGTTTGGCATAAAATCCGTATTTTCAATAGAGTAGTAATATGTCTCTTGCGGATGCCATTTTACATAGTAACCTAAATAGTGAACCGTTGTTCCAGTTTTTTCTATCTCATAGGGATTGACCGGAAAGTAGGCTTCAAGATCTGAGAGTTTGAAGCCAAAATCATGAATAAGGTCCTTCGCCGGAACACCGCCAAGGACTAAATCTTCGATACTGAGTTCGGCACTATAGTATTTTGGGTCTCTTGTGGGTTTGTAGTTATCCTCTATGGCATTTCCGTACTCTGCTTCATTTTCTCCAAATATAACAAGCGGAATATCAAGCAGCACAGAGAGTCTTGGTGCTAGATTTTTTTGCCCCAAAATAAAGGGCTGAAAAGGGTGCCCAAGATTTAAAAATGCATTCTTTGTTAAAAATTTGTGAAGTTTTTTATTCTGATTATAGGTGTAGTTTGCAAATCCTGCATTAAGCCAAGAGTCAAAATTTCTCCTGCCGATATCTGTATAAAGAGCCGGCGGCCAAGTGATTAGAATAGGGTTCATATTATACTTGTATTTGAGCATATGAGCTGCCTGAACGCTATCTTTACCGCCGCTTCCCGGAACTACAACATCGTATCTTCCGTCATTTCTTCTATATTTATTGCAAAGTTCAATAAGCTCTTTTTCACGCTCTTGCCAGTTTATGCTCTTTTTCATCTCTGCGTATCTGCACGCTTCGCATATTCCGTCATCGCCAAATGCAAGAGTTCTCTTTTTTTCACCCTCTTTTTGTTTAAACTCAACGGTAGAAGATGGTCGCTGATTGTTCATAGTACATTTTTTACAAAATTTTACTTCAAGAGGAAGCCCGTATTTTCCAAATAGTTCGCTCATGCTCTTCTCCTATAACTCTATAAAATTTTTAAACAGTTTGATACCGGCTTCACGGCTCTTCTCCGGATGGAATTGCACCCCATAAAGATTGTTTTGCTGGAGAGACGAGACAAATTTATGCCCTTCATACTCAGTTAATGCAACGATATTTGTATAATTTACCACCTCGTAAGAGTGCATAAAGTAAAACTCCTCATTTTCCAAACCATTTAAAAGTCTGTTTGATTTTACAACATCAATTTTGTTAAAGCCCATGTGCGGTACTTTCGCATCTACTATCATAGGCTTTACTTCGGCGTTTATAAGAGAGAGCCCTTCAGTTTTTCCATACTCAAACCCGAGAGTTGAGAGTATTTGCATGCCTAGACATATGCCGAGTGTTGGTTTTGTTGTAGCGGCAACCTTTAGTGCATCAAGCAAACCACTCTTTTGCAGCTCTTGCATCGCATCTTTAAAGCTTCCGACTCCCGGAATAACCAGTTTTTCAACAGATTCCAGCTCCTCTTTTGTATTGATAACTTTAACCGTGCCGCCGGCTTTTTCAATCGCTTTTTTGATACTATGGATATTTCCGGCGATTCCATAGTTGATAAGTCCGATGATATTGCTCATTTTGAAACCTCTATACCGTTAAGTCCTAAATACTCTTTGATATCTTTTATTGTAAATTTGTTATAGTGAAGCAGACTGGCAATGGCTACACCGCTTGGTTTTGCGTACTCTATAAGCTCTTTTATATCCTCAAGGCTGCCTGCACCGCTTGCAACTACTACCGGTATATTTACACTCTCAACTACTCTTTTTGCAAGTTCTATATCAAAACCTCTTTGTCTCCCATCACGATCTACGCATTGAAGAAGTATCTCGCCAGCGCCTCTAAGTTCCACCTCTTTTGCCCACTCTATAACATCTTTGCCTGATTGGATTCTTCCGCAATCTGTATAACATTCATACCAATGTTCCCATTTTTTGGCTTCAATATTTATAACAACCGCTTGATTTCCAAAAATTTGTGCAGCCTGGTTGATTATATCTGGATTATCTTGAACGGCAAAAGTGTTTAATATGACTTTGTCAGCCCCAACGTGAAAGAGTTTTGAGAAGTCATCAATTGTTTTTACTCCGCCGCCAACGCCAAAGGGGATAAAGAGTTTATTTGCCGTTTTTTCTATCTCATCAAAAAGTATCTCTCTTTGGTATAGTGAAGCAACTATGTCTATATACATTACTTCATCGGCACCTTGTTCATAATATTTTTTAGCTAGTTCTGTTGGCAATCCCATCTTTCTCAAGCCTTCAAAATGGACAGGCTTTACAACAAAAGGAGGTTTTACATCTAGTTTTGCAATTATTCTTGTTCTCATATTTTCCCCCTCAAACTCTATGTTGTAGAACGACTTTTTTAAAATATTATTCAAATCGGCCTTTTTAATCTCTTCTATTATTTTCAAACTGGCACATCCGTCTCCGTAAGGGTTTTGAACACTTTTTAGAGTCTCTTGAAACTCTTTTGAGTAGAGTTTTTCAAATGCTTGTTTTATTGCTTCTTTGTTCGGCTCACAATCTATTACGCTGTTGGCTTTTATACGCCCTTTTTGTCTCTCACCGATGTTTATAGTTCCTATTTTAAAACTAGGGGCTTCTGCCAAACCGCTGGAACTGTTGCCTACCATAGCATCTACAAACTGCAAAGCGCTTAAGTATCTCAGTTGTCCGAGTGATGCAAAGCAAACCGCTTTATGAGAGTTTTTAGTTACATACTCTTCACACATCTGGTTTATAACTCTTCCGTCTGTATCGCTGTTTGCTTTTGTAAAGATTATGTTTGTATCCTGAAGCTCATCTAATGCATACAAAAGCTCTCTAAATTGCTCTTTTGCGGTTGATTTTTCGAGCGTAACAGGATGAAAAGTAACCAAAATATTTTTGCTGTTAAGTTTAAAATCAATAGATTTTTCAAACTCTTTCTTGCCTAAAAGTTTCAATTTTTTGATATTTTCTATCCCCATCCCGCCTACATTAAATACCATTTTTGGTTGTTCGCCAAGCTGAATAACTCTGTTTTTATACTCTTGTGTCGCTGTAAAGTGGAGATGGCTCATTTTTGTAATGCTGTGGCGAATTGACTCATCAAATGCGCCCTCTGTCGTCTCTCCGCCGTGAAGATGAGCTATGGGAATACGAGCTATCATAGCGGCACTTGCAGCACTAAATATTTCATATCTATCCCCTAAAATAATTATAATATCAGGCTTTAACTCCTCATAAGCCTCCGCAAAACTTATCTGAGCAAGCCCCATAGATTTTGAGATTCCGACTGAAGTATCTGAAGATAAAAGCATCTCTATTTTTTTATCAATCTTAAACTCTTTTTCTATCTCTTTGTATGTCAGTCCAAATTCCGGACTTAGATGCATTCCTGTAACTATAATCTGAAGTTCTAAATCTTTGTCAGCTTCTATCTCTTTCATTAGCCAATAGAGCAAGCCATATTCGGCACGAGTTCCTGTTACTACACAAATTTTTCTCTTCATATCATCTCATCTTCTTGATAATCTTTGGTTGCAATAGTTCCGATAATCTCATTCCATCGCATCGGATTTATTCCATTTCCTGGTCTTTTAATTGCAAGTTTATCTTCGCTAAGCAGTTCGCCTATTTTTATATGTTTGTTTGATACTATCGACTTTCTGGCAACCTGTATATTTGGCATCTCGCTTTTTGAAGGTTTTTTGATACTGCTTCCAAGCGCGAGCTCTATGTTTCGTATGGCTTTTACCATCTCTTTTAGCTCTTTCGGTTCAAGAGAGGCTTTGTGGTCGGGTCCTTCCATCGTACAGTCAAGCGTAAAGTGCTTTTCTATACAACTAGCACCCATCGCAACTGCGGCAATGTCGACTTCTATACCCAAAGTGTGGTCACTGTATCCGTAGGACACATCAAAAGTATTGCCTATGGTTACCATGGCGTTCAAGTTTACATCCTCCATCGGTGTCGGGTACATAGTATTTGCATGCAGAACTGTAATATTCTCTTTTTTTGTTCCGGCTTCTATGAGAATATCAAGAGCATCTTCTATCTCGCCGATATCTGCCATGCCTGTTGAGAGGATTACTTTTTTATTTAGTTTTCCTATATGCCTAAGATATGGAAGATTTGTTATCTCTCCGCTAGGAATTTTAAATATTTCAAGCCCTAAAGTGTTTAAAAGCTCTATGCTGTCGTGATCAAATGGCGTGGAGAGAAACATTATATTTTTACTTTTGCAGTAGCTCATCAGCTCGTGATGGGTTGCCTCATCAAGTTCAAGTTTTTTTATCATATCAAACTGCGACTCAGCTCTATCTGTTGTCTGCTTTTGATACTCGGCTTTCCCAGCATTTTTGCTTACCAATTTTTCAGCTTTAAATGTTTGAAATTTAACGGCATCGGCTCCCGCAACACTAGCCGCATCGATAAGCTTTTTTGCTAACTCTGTTGAGCCATTATGGTTAACACCGGCTTCTGCAATTATAAATACTTTGTTCATTCTGCCACACTCCCGGCTTTTATAAATCCGCTTACTTCAACATACTCTTTTGAAGTTGCATTGCTTCCGTAGAAGGTATCTTTTTTGACAACAACACCGCCGTTTACAACCGCACCTGTTGAGATGTGACAATTGTCTTCAATTACACAATCATGTTCAATTAGGGCTTTTGTGTTGATGATACAATTTTTACCAACTTTTGCATTTGAATTTACTAAAGCATGGTGCATAATAACACTACCCTCATCTACAAAAGAGTGCTTAGATACATAAGCAAGAGGAGAAATTATTGAGGGCAAGTTAAAACCTATTTTTTTTAACTTATCAAACACTCTAACTCTGGCCTCATTTGACTTGATTTGTCCAACTGTTATTAGAGCATTTTTACATGTAGCAAATAGAGCTTTCAAATCATCATCGCAGCCGATGATTTTATATCCTAAAACATTTTGCCCGAGCAACTCTTTTTTATCCACTATTCCGACTATCTCGTATCTGTTTTGCATCTCAATCACATCAATGACAGATTTACAATGCCCGCCACCGCCGATTAGAATAATCTTTTCCATTATATCCTCACGCTGCTTGGAATATTTACAACTCTCTCTTCAAGATAAGTTGCATTACTCAAATCACCGTTTTGACACTCTTTAAACATCTCAAGTCTGTTCATCAGCGTCCAGATAGGTCTTGTCATAACACCGTTGTTGTTTGAAAACTCTAAAAATTCATCTCTTTGTTTTTTGTCTTTTAAAATAATCGCATTAAGCCAATAGTTTGATCTGCTGCCCTTTGGTTCTGTGACAAATTCTACATGTTGATTTTTGAAAAATTCTTTATACTCCTCTGCTAAAACTCTTTTGTTTTGCAAAAAATTCTCAAGCTGTTCGAGTTGTGCTACCAAAAGTGCCGCATTGATATTTGGAAGTCTGTAGTTGTAGCCTACCATATCGTGAGAGTATTCCCATCTATGAGGAATCTTGGCGGTTGTTGTGATATGTTTTGCTTTTTTTGCCAAAGTTTCATCATTTGTGATTATACATCCGCCGCCGCCCGAAGTGATGATTTTATTTCCGTTAAAGCTGATTGCTCCCAAAAGTCCAAAAGTTCCTGTATGTCTCTCTTTATAGTAGCTTCCTAAACTCTCGGCTGCATCTTCAACCAGTGCTATATGCCAAATATCACAAATCTCTTTTATCTCGTCGATTCTGCACGGATGACCAAAAGTATGCATCGGAACACAAGCTTTTATTGTTTTACCGCTGGTTTTATTTCTACATGTACTATTTACAATCTCACAATTTGCACTTAAAAACTCTTTGAGCGATTTTGGAGACAAACCCATGGTGTCCAAATCTACATCCACAAAAACCGAAGTTGCTCCCGTATAGTTTATGGCATTGCAAGTAGCTATAAATGTCAGCGGCTGGGTTATAACTTCATCGCCTCTCTCAACTCCTACTAAAAGAAGAGATATGTGAAGTGCAGAAGTTCCGTTTGTTGTTGCAACTGCATACTTTGCGCCTGTGAATTGTGCAATTTGCTTCTCAAACTCATCTACAAACTTCCCAACGGAAGAGACGAAAGTGCTGTCAATACACTCATTTAGATATTTTTTTTCATTGCCTATAAATCGCGGCTCATGCAACGGAATAAACTCCGCGCTGTTAAAAGTTTTTCGTATGAAATCAACTATATTTTGCATATTACATCTTTGCATCTAGATATTTGCCCGTCTCTTTGTGCCCAAAGTCCGGTAGAAGTTTAAAAAATTCTTTCACTATATCATCTTTTGTCCAAGATAGATTTGATTTTAGATTTTTAATTGTACTTTCAAAACTATTTAATTTATTTTCATCATATATAGGCTCATTTTTTATAATACCAAGATTCTCAAACCTATCCATATCAAGAGTTTCAGCATCTGTAAAAAACTCCTCGAAATCTTTCTCTCCGGTTGTATCGCTTGCAGCAAAAAGGCAAGGCCATTTTCCCTCTGCAGGCAAAGTTTTTGAAAGCTCTCTTGCTTCGTCTTCATTCTTGCACAGATACGGCTCATACCCCTTTTCTTTGAGATACTTAACTGCTATATCTGCAAAAGTGATAAGGTGCAAATCTTCGCTTAGTTTTGGAAAAAATATATCGCGATTTTCTCCAAATATACAACTCATCAGACAAAGCTCACCGCTCTCTTGAGGAGTTACGAAATATCTTTTTATATCATTTGGTGCAACAATGGGCTGATTTTTCTCTATTCGTTGGTTAAATCCATGAAGAAGACTCCCGTCGCTAAAAGCAACATTTGCAAATCGTGCCATCGACACATTAATTTGCTGTGATTTACGCATAACAAACATCTCCATAATCCGCTTGCTTGCACCCATCATATTTACGGGATTTGCCGCCTTGTCCGTGCTTACACAGAAGTATTTTTTAACTCCGTTTTCAATAGATTGCTTGAGTGTTTTATCGGTGTTGAAAATATTTACATCACACATTCTCATAAGAGTAAACGGGTCTTTTTCGCTTCGCACATGTTTAAGTGCAGATAGATTCAAAACATAATCATATTTTCCGTCAGCTTTTATAAAAGCATCGTACTCAATTGAACCGACATCAAGGGCAAATGTAGCAAAATCACCCTCTATATAGCCAAAAGAGCTTCTAATATCTCTTACAAGTTCGACCATATTGTTTTCGGAAATATCAACTACATGTAATTTTTTTGGATGGCGTTTAAATATTTCCTTTGTTACGGCTTGACCAATGCTTCCGGCTCCGCCGATTACAAGAAAAGATGATAGTGATATGGTATTTCGAAGCTCAATCTCATATTTTGAGATATCATCGCAAAAAAGTTCCTTTTCTCTGCCGATATGTTTTAAAATTTTGTTCATTAATTTCATTTCCTCTTTAGCTTTTAAACTGCCCTGCTAATCTCTGATAAACTTCGCAACTCTCTAAAAGCTCATTATGATTTCCGCTTGCAACAATTTTACCATTTTGCATAACCAAAATCTTGTCTGCATTTTTAATAGTGCCCAATCTATGGGCGATTGTTATAGTGATTTTATCTTTTGTGTACTCGTCTAAAGCGTTTTGAATTCTCTTTTCACTCTCATTATCCAAAGCCGATGTTGCTTCATCAAAAATAATAACCGAGGAGTGTTTGTAGATGGCTCTTGCTATCGCTACCCTTTGTCTCTGTCCGCCGGATAGGTTTGAGCCGAACTCCTCCATCTTGGTGTATATGCCATTTTCAAGAGAAGAGACAAAGCTTGAAGCATCCGCCAATACGAGAGCGTTATTTACTTTGTCCACTTCAATCTCTTGTCCATAAGCCACATTTGCAGCAAGGGTATCTTGAAATATATAGATTCTCTGCGTTACCAAAGATATATGATGCTTTAGCGAATCTTGCGTAAACTCTTTTATGTTCGTTCCATTTACCGATACTTCACCGCTATCTGGGTCATAAAAACGAAGCAGCATATTTATAAATGTACTTTTTCCGCCTCCGCTATCTCCGACAAGTGCTATGTTTTGCCCCTGTTTTATCTCTATGCTGACATCGTCAAGTGCGTAAGAATCATCATATTTCAGTTTTACATTTTTAAACTCTATATGTGTAATATCATCTTCCAAAATCTTTTTTCCATCCACAATTTTACTCTGGGTATCCAAGATTTCAAAAACTCTCTCGCTTGCGGCAACCGCGTCTTGTATATTTGAGTAAATTGAACCTATGCGGCGAATCGGCTGAAAAACAAGCCCTACGGCAGTTAAAAATGCGCTAAACTCTCCGACCGTCATATTATTATTGTAAACTTCTCGTCCGCCGACAAAAATAACTGCCGCAAGTCCTATAGCACCGACTATCTCCATCATAGGTGAAACTATACTTCCGACATAAACCGACTTCATATTTATCTTAAAAAATTGCCAGTTCTGAACACCAAATCGCTCCATCTCAAATTTTTGAGTTGCATTTGCTTTTATAATTTCGCTATTGTTAAAAACTTCCGTAAGCCTTGTGACCACATCTGCATTCTTCTCTTGTGAACGGCGAGAGTATTTTTTTAGCTTTTTTGCTATCAAAATAATTGGATAGATAATGACAGGAAGAACAACCAATGAGTAAAATGCCAAAAGCGGATTTAAGTATATGGTATAGCCGACAAGAGAGATTACCGTCAAACTCTCGCTTAAGAGATCCGGCAACATTTTTGAGACAAAGTAACGGATTCGTTCTATATCATTTGTAACTCTGGATATAAGCTCACCGCTGCGATTTAAGTATAAAAAGCTCATATCAAGGTTTATCATTTTTTCTAAAAGTATCTCACGAAATCTTGTTATAACATGTTGACCGATATAGTTCATATAAACAGTCTGAACATATCTGCCGATGGCCTTAAACAGGTAGATTCCAACCAGACCAAAAGGAATTAGATAAAGCATCTCCTCTTTTTTGGCAATAAACATATCATCCATCAAAGGTTTCATGATGTGAGCGGTCGCGGCTGTCGCAGTAACCGTAAGAAGTATTCCTACAAAAACTAAAAAATATTGCAGTTTA
This sequence comes from Sulfurimonadaceae bacterium, assembly GCA_942493175.1. Lineage (GTDB taxonomy): Bacteria > Campylobacterota > Campylobacteria > Campylobacterales > Sulfurimonadaceae > Sulfurimonas. The sequence goes on along the minus strand of OW818672.1, from coordinate 543,068 downwards.
TAATCTTTTAAATATGGCAGATAGCGTTTAAAAATTTTTCTCAATAATTGTTCCAAAATTCGTTAATTTGAAGGTATTTTACCTAAAAAATAAAAACATTATTAATATTATCTTATTTTCATCATTTTTTTTGTAGAATCCACTTATGAAAATATGTATAGTAAAATTATCCGCTATGGGTGATATAATCCACGCAATGGTAGCACTTCAGTTTATAAAAAAAGAGATTCCAAACGCTCAAATAGACTGGGTGGTTGAGAGTGGATTTAGAGGCGTGTTAGAGAACAATCCGCACATAGACAATATTTTACCCATAAACCTTAAGTCCATAAAAAAGAAAAAAAGCGAGATTTTCAATCAATACAAAATATTAAAAAAATACTCAAAAAATAACTACGATATTGTCATTGATGCTCAAGGACTTTTAAAATCAGCAATCGTCTCTAAAATCATAGGGGCAAAAATCATCGCAGGATTTGACAAAGACTCAATTCGCGAAGGCATTGCATCTTTTTTTTACAACAAAAAAGTCCATATAGCCTACGATGCAAACACAATTGAGCGAAATGCAACCGTAATCTGCAAACCGCTCGGCATAAAAGTTACGAGCGAAAAAATCATAAACAAAGAAAAATTTCTATTTTCAGCTTCACATGTAGAAAATATGCCTGAGATTTTCAACCTTTTTGTTATCGGCTCGACATGGGAGAGCAGAAACTATCCAAAAGAGAAGTTTGTAGAGATTGCTAGAGCTTTAAAAACCGTGACTTACATAGTGTGGGGAAGCGAAGAGGAGCATCAAAAAGCACTCTGGATGCAAGAGCAATCTGAATATCTACATGTACTCCCGAAAGGCTCTTTGGATGAGCTAAAATTCGTCATCTCAAAATGTTCTCTGCTTATAGGAAACGATACGGGGCCGACGCACATGGCATGGGGTTTAAATGTACCCTCAATTACCATCTTTGGTCCGACTCCGACAAATCGCGTCTATATCACGCCGATAAACAGAGTTGCTAAATCAAATAGTATTATAAATCACTACAAACTGAATAAAAACGACTTCTCTATTTGCGAGATAGAAGCTAACGAAATTGTAAAAATAGCAAAGGAAATTTTAGCTTGAATTTACTTGCCTTAAAAACTAGAGTACAAAAATTTAAAAATATAACCATAAATGATTACATAAACTATATATTTCTTCTATACGCTTTTTTACTGCCGATTTCAAGAGGTGCCATATCAATACTAACAACATTATTGTTTGTTCTTTGGTTATTTACAGGTAACTTTAACAAAAAAATAGAGTTTATAAAATCAAACAGAGTCATTTTGTATTTTCTCGCTTTTGTAGGCTTTAGTCTGCTTTCTCTCTTTTGGTCAAACGACGCATACGATGGCTTGGAATATATAAGAAAATATTGGTATTTTTTGGTTATTTTAGTCATTGCAACAGCCATTCAAAAAAAGTTTATAGAATATGGAATTTCAGCATTTTTGGCTGGTATGCTTATAAGCGAAATAATCTCTTATAGTATCTTTTTTGAGCTGATTAAGTGGAAGCACGGAAGTCCAAATGATCCAACTCCATTTATGAATCATCTCCAATACTCAATGTTTTTAACTTTTGCTTCACTTCTTCTTTTGAATAGATTTTTTTATGAAAAAGAACTAAAATTGAGAGTGTTTTACTTTTTATACTTTTTAACAGTAACATCAAATCTATTTTTAAACGGCGGTCGAACAGGTCATCTGGCTTTTGCCGTCTCTATTTTTGTTGTTGGATTTTTAAATATAAAAAATAAAATTTTGGCATTTTTCAGTATGCTAGCTTTAGTTGTAACAATTTTTTACACAGCCTACAATGTAAGTCCTGTTTTTAAAAATAGATTTGATGCATCAGTTGCTGAAACGCACAACATTTCTCAAGAAGGAGCATTTTGCGGCTCTTTTGGTGCAAGGCTTGGTTTATGGATTGTCGGCAGTGAGATATTTTTGGAAAACCCAATAATCGGTTCTGGTGTTGTTAAAAGCATGGATGAAATGAGAAGTCGTGTTAAAGCTTCTCACCCAGATAAAAATTGTATTGTTCGCCTGCCAAGTTACCACAATATTTATGTACAAAGCGCGGTACATCTGGGCATAATCGGGCTATTTTTATATTTAATGATTTTTTACAGTATCTTAAAATTAAAAATTGGGGATAGATACTATTTTAACCTGATGATTATTTTTGTGAGTGTATACTCTGTTTCAAGTTTAGTTGAGACTATGTTTCATGAGCAGTTTTCAGCTGCACTTCTTACACTCTTTAGCGGTATTTTTATAGCTCAAAACAGGATAGAAAATGAAGCTTAATTTTTTTAAATGCAGAACAGAGGAACATTGTTTATTATGAATATATTAGTACTGACGCCAACCGGACACTCAATCAACAGCTTAAGACCAGAATCAGAAATTTATATCTCTTTATCAAAAGCCGGACACAATATAACTATTATGACAAGCAAAGAGAGCAAATATACTCCTAAATATATTGAAAACGGCATAGAAGTCATAGACGCTTCTCATAAAGAAAAAATAAGCTTAAAAACAATTAAAAAAGCTCGAGAAATTATTAAACAAAAGAGCATAGATATTGTTTATGCAACAAGTTCAAGAACCATCTCTAGCGCCATATTTGCCTGTATAGGTACAAATGTGAAATTAGTCGCATATCGAGGTACTACCGGCGGACTATATCGTCACGACCCTACTTCATACTTAAATATTTTGAATCCTAGAGTAAATGGTGTTATATGTGTTTCAGAAGCTATTAACAGACATGTAACAAAGCAAGTTTTTTCACCCGCATCAAAAAACATCATAACAATACATAAAGGTCATGATGTAAGCTGGTATAGCCAACAAGCATTAGACCTAGAAGAGTTTGGTACAAATACAAAAAATTTTAACATTGCATTTGTGGCAAATGTAAGACCTCACAAGGGTTTAATTTATGCTATAAAAGCAGCTCATGATTTAGCTGACATCAAAGAGTTACATATTTTGCTGATTGGTACTAAAATTTCACAGGAGCCTTACCTGTCTGAGATACAAAACAGCGGTATGAAAGAGCGGATTCATCTAACCGGCTACAGACATGATGTACCTGAAATATTGGCGGCATGTGATTTATTGATTCATCCGTCTATCCGTAAAGAAGGTTTGCCTCGTGTAGTTCTTGAGTCTATAGCTTCAGGTACTCCTGTTATTGCATCGGAAAATGAAGGAAGCATGGAGATTATTGATGATGGATATAACGGGTACATTGTTCCGATTAAAGATTCAAAAGCGATAGCAGATAGGGTGAGAGAGCTTTACAACTCACCGGAAAAACTTAAAATATTATCTGACAACTGTATAAAGAAGATAGAAAATGAGATGTCACACAAAACTACGGTTGAAAAATATATCAAATACTTTGAATCACTGATTTAAAGGGGTCTGATTTATTTTCTTGCGACAATTATACAGCTTCTTGATGTAAGCATATCTAAAGAATTTATTTTTCCCATAACATCTATATTTTCTTCAAAAAGTTCTAAATTAACTTTACGCAATTTAGATTTTGTTTTAAAACTTGCAAGTTTTAAAAATGGATACATTATTATTGCCAAAATAATTGAACCTGATTTTCTTCTATCTATACTCAATTCAACAGAGCTGTAACCCGCTTTTCGTAAGCCATAATGAAAATTATTATAACTTAACGGCATAATATGACCACTGACTTCTCCTGCATTTTTATCATAAGCAGATAGCGCCTCGTACATTGTTGGATAGCCGGTAAATAAAAATTGCAGTCTTGATGTTAAATGTAAGATATTTGGTGTCGAAAAAATCAGGCAGCCGCCCTTTTTTAATTTTGAAAAAGCTTGATATAAAAACTCATATGGTCTTGGCATATGCTCTATGACCTCAATAGCATATATAATATCAAAATACTCATCATCATATGGAATGATTGAATCAGTAGATATTTTCTTACACTCAATCTCTTTATACATAAAGTTTTCTGGGACAATCTCAGCAGCATATAAACAATCTTTTGGATTTTTACCTATTTTCTGCAAGTAATTGCCGACTTGTTGACTCATATACCCTCTTCCAGCGCCAAAATCTAGAATTTTACAACTATCATCTGTAATATTTTTTGTTATCAACGCGTACATAACATCATTTGTTATGCCCAAAGAAGCTTGTGAAATTTTTTCATTACTCATTATTTTACCTACCAATTGTATTTTTTTACTACTAAGATATACACTTAAGAACCGTTTTTGCAATTTAGAAACTGCTTCAAATACTTGTAAAACCTTCTGTTTGCGCTTGTGATTGCTATGGTAAACCCTACCCATCCGTTTAAAAAATAAAACCTCAACACATATGTGTGAAAAAATGCAAAAAACGCCTTAGCAATTACAATGCTAAAAAAGCATGTTTTTTTACCTTGCGCTCCTAAATCTGTATATTTTATTGTCTTGTATAGTGTCTGATTTATATTTATGATATTTAAGTGCTTAAAGCTGTTTTTTAAAACTATTTTTTTATTATACTCATGCACTTGCACTTTTTCATGCACAAGACTATCGTCAAATATATTTTTTTTTCTGTTATATACTCTAACTATGTAATCCCTGCTTACAGTTTTATGTCCTAAAAAATAGTTATCTCTGTGCAACACAAATAAATTATTATGATTATTTAAATCTTGAGACAAAATTTCATCTATTAGGTTGTCATTTAGTATCTCATCGCTATCCAAAGAGAGTATCCAATCATTTGAAGAGTATGTTGCCGCTTTGTTTTTTGTCGGTCCAAAACCAATGAACTCCCCGTGAACAATTTTTACATTATCATAATTTTTTGCAATTTTTTCAGTATCATCAACAGAATCGTTCAGATATAAAACCACCTCTTTAAAACGAACCAAACTATCCAAACATTCAGTAATCGTCTCCTCGGTATTTTTTGCCATTATTACAACAGAAATATTATCAATCAACAACTTTTCTACCTTTTAACCGCTTTTTAAAATTTTTTACATTTTTATGCTTTTTGGAATAGTTTATAGCTTTTTGCAAGCAAGATTCTCTATCTTCTGTCATAAATTCTAAGTAGGCATCTATGATGATTTTCAAATCGCTATCATTAGCCCAGAGTTGTGAGAAATTCTTCAATCTCTCTTCAATATCCAGCTCTTTAAACTCCATTCTGTTTATATCAACAATCTTAAATATATAACTATTATCTTCTTTTTTAATTAATATATTTCCGGGTGAGTAGTCTTTATGTAAAATACCTTTTTCGTGCAAGGCAAATGTAAACTCTGAAAACTCAGCAAATATAGCCTCTCTATTGTCAAATTTTTCATCAAGCAAAACTTCTCTAATAGAAAAATCATAATCAAATTTTTCACTGACAAAATAACTATCATACAGAAGTCCAAATTTTTTAAACTCTATATAGCCGATAGCTTTTGGAACAAAATCTGCAATTTTAAGACTATTGTAATATGACTTTTTTGCTTTGGTATCTCTAAAAAATGTATAAACAATTTTGTTAAATAAATTTGGTACTTTAAACGCTTTAACAACAAGACTTTTATCTTTATAATCGATTATTTTGATTTCATTTCTTGCTTTATGAATTGAGTTTTTGGAATTTTTAAAGTAAATTCTAATCTCTTGAAGCAGCTTTATATAATCTTCACTTATTGATTTTAGTTTCACACTGCTCCAAATCACTTATTAATCATTATTTTAGTGCATTTTATCTCAAAAAAGATATAATTCGCCTTATGAAACAACCATACAGATGGGATAACTATTCCGACCAGCCATATCCGCTACAAGACCAAAGCTATAAAAAAAAGATGCGAAAAAGTCAATCAGCCTCACTTTTGAGAACTTTTTTAACATCCATTTTAGTATTGCCGTTTTCAATCATAATGACCCCTTTTGTAAAAAGAAAAAAGATAGACTCAAATGAGTTCTTTTGCCTCGGTGTCGACTTTGAGCGAAATCAAAAAGCCACACTTGAGATGATAGAAGAGCTGAGGGTGGAGAGAATTATGCTAAGAGTAAAACTTTGGGAGATGGAAAAACTACCGCTTTTAAAAGATTTTATACTTTTATGTAAAAATAAAAAAATAACCATTAAAATTCTTCAAGACAGAGAACATATAGAAGATTTGACACTTCTACAAAAAGATTTAGAAGCAATTTTTACCGCTCTAAATCAACATGTAGATATTTTCGAGATTGGTTCAACCATCAACAGAGCAAAATGGGGATTTTTCAGCGTCGATGAGTATAACAGCTTTTATCAGACTGCATATGATTTGAAAATCTCAAGATTTCCGCATATAAAGCTTATAGGGGGCAGTGTTATAGACTTTGAGTATCACTTTACTGCACACACTCTTTTTAATCTCTTCAAATATCACTACGATGGAGTTGCCGCACTTCTTTATGTTGATAGACGAGGCGCACCTGAAAATATGCAGATGGGATTTAACCTCCAAGACAAAATCTCACTGCTTAGCACGATGGTCTGGCTAAGTCCAAAAAGCAGCCATGAGCTTCACATCACAGAGACCAACTGGCCAATCTCCGGTACTGCTCCGTACGCTCCAACTAGTGAACGAGAGTGTGTCAGCGAAGAGTTATATGCTGATTACATGTTAAGATATTATCTGCTTGCTTTTGCCTCTCAGCAGGTCGACTCCGTCTCTTGGCATCAGCTAATTGCTCCGGGGTACGGGCTTGTTGACAACAGAGACGGCATTAAGAAACGCTCTGCTTTCAATACATACAAATTTATGGTTCAAACTCTGAAGAATGCCCAATTTTTAAGGCTTGACATAAAACGAGGCTACTATATACTTCAATGCTTAGTTGATAATAAACTTCTTCAAATCCATTGGTCGCTCAAACCGACTACGCTCAAAAATGAAGATTTTTTTACAGTTTATTCCGGTGATGGGGAGAAGATAGAGAGTGAAACGCTAAACATCGGCTCATCACCGCTCTATATTTATGTAAAAGACGGCGTATAACTCCATACAAAAAAGAGTTAAAATTCAGCTAAAGGAATCACTTCCCATAGCGTTAAAACAAACTAAAACAGAAACTTTAGACCAAAGTATAGTGACTCATTATACTCTACGTCACCTCTCTCATAGTTTGTATCCAGGTGTCTATACCCTAATGTTATAAAACCGTTTTTTATTGCTTCTGCTTCTAAAGTAAATCTGTACTCCAAAAAGCTGTCTGCTTTGTCAAAAGAGAGTACTTCAGGAGCAGTGTATATGCTTGCGCCGATATAAAACGGTATGCTTGAAGTTACAGGAAGTTTATAAAGAGCCTCTAAACCTAAAGGAATTGAAACAAACTCATCTGTATGGTTTAACTTAACACCAAGACCCAATCTAAAATCACTATTTACATTTTTTTGCATCAAAAAATTCACTTCATAATAGTCATCTATATTATTAACATCACTATGTCTGTCATCGGCATTTATATATCTTGCACCCAGAAAAATTGTATCCGGCTCAACACTTTTATTAAACTGACCCATGTCAAGTTTAGCTGATAACTCCAAATCTGAGTTGTTAATATTTACTTCCGCACTATGCATTGCAAAAGCAGATACCGCACCGAGTGTTATTAAAGATATCTTTTTGAACATCTAATCTCCTTTTATTTTTTGAATCGTCTTTGTAGTGCTCTTTCCATCTACAAAGTCAACAAGCTTCAACTCTAAAGCAAACTCTGTTCCGACGACACTTTTGCCCTCATAATCTCCGCCCTTTACAAGTATATCAGGTTTTATCATTTTAATAAGCTCATAAGGGGTATCTTCTTCAAATAGCACAACAAAATCAACCGCTTCAAGAGCCGCCAACAAATAAGCTCTATCCTCTGCAATATTTACAGGTCTTGTAGGACCTTTAAGCCTTGAAACAGACGCGTCAGAGTTTAATCCGACTATCAAGATATCTCCGAAGCTTTTAGCCTCCTGAAGATACTTTACATGTCCTATGTGTAAAATGTCAAAACAACCATTTGTAAAGACAATTTTTTTGCTATTTGCACGGTAACGCTCTACAACTGCGTTTATTTCATCAAAGTTTTTTATATGTGCATCAGATGTGCTTTTGTGCAGAGTTGCTTTATATTCCTCTATTTCATCAAGAGTAACCGTTGCAGAACCAATTTTTCCAACAACAACCCCTGCGGCAAGGTTTGCAAATTTACAAGTCTCTTCTATACTCTTGTTGGCACTGATTGCAAAGGCAATTGAAGCAATAACGGTATCTCCGGCACCCGTTACATCAAAAATTTCTTTTGCAACAGTTGGAAAAATTTTCATCTCATCTTCAAATGTAGCAATTCCGTCTTCTGATAGCGTGATAAGAGATATGCCTAAATTACACTCTTTTTTCATCTTTAAAAGCGCTTTTTTTAGGCTTGCTTTGTCTTTTATATTTATTTTTGTAGCTAGCATCGCCTCTTTTTTATTCGGAGTTAAAAGATATGCGCCACTATATTTGCTGTAATCGCTTCCTTTTGGGTCAACTAAAACTTTTATAGCGTTTTTATTGCACAGTTTTATGATTTTTTGGCACAGCTCATTAGTTAAAACACCTTTTCCGTAATCCGACAAAATAACAACATCGTAATCGCAAATCGTGTCACTTAGAGAGTTCACTATTTTCTCTACAAAAGAGCCTGGAATGTCATCTTTGCTCTCATTGTCATATCTTAGAATTTGTTGTGAAGTAGCTATAATACGGCTTTTTTTAGATGTTTTTCTGTCATCTTGGGTTATTACTCTATTTGTATCAACCCCTATTTTTTTTAACATTTCAATTAATTCTACACCATTGTCATCACTGCCTATGACACTGCTTACGCTGACTTTTGCACCGAGAGCTTTAAGATTGTTTATAACATTTCCAGCACCTCCAAGAACAGTTGTCTCTTTAGCAATATCAACTATTTGCACCGGAGCTTCCGGTGAAATTCTCTCGCAACTTCCCCATAAATAGTGATCTATCATCAAATCACCGACAACCAAAATTTTTGGGGTAAAATTTTTAAAATTTTTCATTTTTTCACTTTTAAATCGTTATTTATATATCTCATTTATGTACTGTAGCCCGCAAAGTTTAACAAAATAATAACAGATAATCTATTAACAAGTATTTAAGAGTTATGTCACTATAATTTGCCCGAAATTCAAAATCAAAGGGTTTAAAAATGAATAAAATAGTTATGTCAATTGTTGCTTTAACTGCAACTACTGCTTTAATGGCTGCCGTAGAAGCTGGTGCTTGTCAAGGATGTCATGGTCAGGATTGGACTAAAATAGCTCTAGGAAAATCTAAAAATGTTTCAATAATGACTCATGCCGACATCGCTACTGCACTAAAAGGCTATAAAGCCGGTACTTACGGTGGACCAATGGCTGGCTTAATGAAAGGTCAAGTGGCTAAATATTCTGACACTGATTTAGAAGCATTTTCAAAAACTATCGGTAAATAATCTATTCGGATTGCCTCTTTAGGCAATTCTCATTCACACACAAAATCCTCTAAAATTTGACAAAAAAATATCATTTAAGTTATTAATTTTGATTTAAGATTAAAGTCATTATAATTTGCTCGAAATTAAAATCAAAGGGTGTAAAAATGAAAAAAATAGTTATGACGATTGTTGCTTTAACTGCAACTACTGCTTTAATGGCTGCTGTAAATGGAGCTGCATGTGTTGCTTGTCACGCTGCTGACTGGACAAAAGTTGATATGGGAAACAAAAAAGTTGCTGATATGAGTAAAGCTGATATCGCTGCTGCGCTTAAAGGTTACAAAGCTGGTACTTATGGTGCAGCTAAAAAAGCTCTTATGGTTGGTCAAGTTGCTAAATATTCTAACGAAGAATTAGACGCTTTCGCACAAACTATCGGTAAATAATTTACCAGAATTGCCCAGATGGGCAATTCAACTCTCTCTCTAAAATCAAAATTTTTTTTATTCTGGCTTATAGTTTTTTTTCAAACTAGCTTTTTTTTGCTCCTGTTTTAGAGCATCATTTAACTCATCTTCGCCGTCAAATTTTGCAGCATTTAAAAATTTCTCTTTATCATCAAACTGACCATTTTTTATTGCCCACAAAAATGCAAAGAGTGCAACCGCACCCAAAAATATAGATACGCCAAGCATCATTGCAATTACCCAATTATCCAAAATCTAATCCTTATTCCATTTATGTCGAATTCGCATTGAGTTACCGACAACTAAAAGTGAACTAGCCGACATTGAGATAGCCGCTACTAAAGGTATAACATATCCAGCCATTGCTAATGGGATTGTCAGAGCATTATAGGCCAATGATATAAGAAGATTTTGCTTAATCAAACCAAAAGTAGTACTGCTTATTTTAAAAGCGTCTTCTAATGATTTTATAGAATTATTTAAAAGGACTACATCGCCGACTTCGACAGCTATATCACTTCCGCTTCCCATAACTATACCTATGTCCGCTGACGCAAGAGCCAATATATCATTAACGCCGTCTCCAACCATAACAACGCTTTTATTCTTATTGTGAAGTTCGTTTATAAACTCCGCTTTACTCTGTGGTGTTTGCTCATAAATAATATTTTCAATACCAACTTTTAATGCCACTTTTTTTGCTGCACTCTCATTGTCACCAGTAAGCATAACTATATCAATATTCATTTTTTTCATTGTTTTAGCCAGCTCTTTGATACCATCTTTTATCTTATCTTCAAGTTCATAGATGGCTACTACTTTTTGATTTACTGCAAAATAAAAAAGTGTCTCTTGACTAAAAAAATCTAATTTTACACCATATTCTTCAAGAAGTTTTTTGTTGCCGCCAAGCAACTCAATATCTCTTAATTTAGCTCTGATGCCCTGTGCCGGTATTTGAATAAACTCATCAAAAACAGTATCAGCAATATTTTCATCCTGTTCCTTAATATACTTAGCCATGCCTTTTGCTACCGGGTGATTTGAAGATTTGACAAGTGAATATAGTAATTTTTTATCAAACTGCACAAAAATATGCTCTTTTATAACTTCTGGCTTTCCAATGGTAATAGTTCCCGTCTTATCCAGAACAAGAGTATCTATTTTTGCCATAATCTCAAGTCCTGCTGCCTCTTTAAAAAGAATTCCTCTTGAAGCACCAAGTCCAAGCCCGACTAAAGTCGCAACAGGGGTCGCAAGAGCCAATGCGCACGGACAAGCTATAATAATAACAGATACAGCTACCATCAAGGATGTTTCAAAGCTATGTGGCCAAAAGAACCATACTAAAAATGTCAAAAGAGAAAGTGTTAAAATAATTGATGAAAAATGTTCAGACAACCTGTTTGCCATCTGCTGAATTTTTGGTTTTTTGTTTATAGCTGATTCTAAAAGTTTTACAATATTGGATAGAGTTGAATGTTTAAAATCTTTAGTAGCTCTAAAGTGTATATCAGCGTCAATACTAAGTGTACCGCTTATTACACTCATCCCCTCATTCTTATATACCGGCTCACTTTCGCCTGTTAAATTTGATTCATCAAACGAGCCATTTCCTTTGATTATCTCGCCATCAAGCAAAATTCTCTCTCCAGAAGCAACAACTACAATATCTCCTACTTGAACATCGTCAAGTTTACATGCAACTATCTTACTATTTTTAACAACTTTAACTTCGCTAGGAATACTATTTGCAATTTTATCAAGAGTATCAGCCGCATTTTTCTTACTTAAAATCTCTAAAAACTTGCCGATTAATACAAAAGTGATAATCATGCTTACTGAATCAAAATATGCTTCACCCTTTTGAATAATTGTTATATACAAAGAGTAAATGTAGGTTAGTGTTGCTCCTGTTGCTACTAGCAAATCCATATTTATGACTTTTGCCCTTAATCCGTAATAGCCGCCTCTAAAAAAGACCCATCCGCTATAAAAAAGCACAGGTGTTGCTAAAATACCCTCTGCAATATTTAGTATAGTTTTCACATCTTGCTTAATGCCACTAAAGTATCCTGCATATTGCGCAACTGCTATCCACATGATATTCATAGATGCAAATATCGCAACCGCCATCTTTAAGTAGTAAGCTCTTCTCTCTCTGTTAGCGTGCGTTTCTTGTGCCAAAGAGTCATAAGCAAATGCATTGTAACCGATAGAACGAATTGTATCTATGATGGCTGACAGCTTTACAACATCATCAGCCCAAACAATTGTTGCTTTATTGTTTGTAAAATTTATATTTGCCTCGATTACTCCATCCATTTTATGCAAAACTTTTTCATTTAGCCACACACATGCTGAACAATGAATTCCCTCTATAATCAAGGAAACTTCGCAAAAACCGTCACTGTTTATTTTTACAAATTTATCATAAAAAGATTGGCTGTTAAAACTCGAAGAGTCTTCAAAATTTTGAGACGGAGGGGATAGTGTTGTGTTTTTGCTTTTTTCATAAAAGCTTTCAAGTCCTTCATCTTTAAGGAGATGAAAAACTCCTTGACAGCCGCTACAGCAAAAGTAGTGATTTTCATCTTTAATCATTACGGATTTGTTAAATTCTAAATGACAGTGAGAGCAAGGAACTTTAGATGACAACTTCAAACTTTCCAAATTTTGTATTTTTGTGAATTTTATTCCATTGCTCTACATGTCCGCTCATACAGATATAAACACCATTTTCACAAACAGCCTTTGCAAATCCTATCGCCATTCCTAAATTTAAACTAGCTTCTATATTGTCTATCTCAAAGGGCTTCATTGCACCGACAAAAACAATTTTTTTATTTTCAAATATTTCAGAGAGAAACTCAGCACTTAGATGCATAGTATCCGTTCCATGAACAATAATAAATGTATCATCTTTGGATTCCATTATAATATTTGCAACTCTTTTTCTATCGTCCATTGTCATCTCTAAACTATCTTTATAAACAACACCAGCTAAATCATATTTAAAGTCAACACTTTTTAAAATTTGTTCAATTGCACTATTATTATATGGAACTTCTAACTCTCCACTTAATGGATTGTATTTTTTATTAAAAGTACCGCCGCTATTTAAAATCAGCATTGTATATCTCCTCTAATTTTGAAACTATTTTTGTAGCTTTTGACTCTTTATTACTTTTTTTCTCATCAAAAAAATATGTCTTTTTGATTCCGGCAGAAATTGCCGCTTCAATATCACTCTCTTTATCACCGACTAAAATTGAATTTTTTAAATCTATATTAAACTCTTTTTGAGCTTCTAAAAGCATTCCGGAACTTGGTTTTCTACAATTACATAAACCAGAAATATCTGGATGATGTGGACAAAAATAAACTTTTTTTATCTCAATTCCACGCTTAGCAAACTCTTCTATCATCCATCTAGTTAAAATATTAAAATCATCTTCACTATAATATCCTCTGTCTATGCCGGATTGATTTGTAACAATAAATATAACATAGCCCATATTCTGATAATGGCAACAAAGTTCAAATATGCCATCTATAAACTCGAAATTTTCAATTTTATAAAGATAGTTTATTTCAACATTAACAACACCGTCACGGTCTAAAAAAAGTGCTTTTTGCATAAAAATTAACTAACACCATCGCCGAATATCTCTTTTTCTATAATATCACAAATAATATGACCGATGAGTATATGGGATTCTTGAATTCTTGGAGTGGAGTCAGATGGCACAACTAAAGCTATATCAGCCATTTTAGCCATTTCTCCGCCATCTCTACCGACCAAAGCAACGGTTGTTATACCTTTTTGTTTTGCAATTTCAAATGCATTGATTATATTTTTTGAGTTTCCTGAAGTTGAAATACCTATAAACAAATCTCCCTCTTGCCCCATGCCTTCTAATTGACGTGAAAATACCTTATCGTATCCATAATCGTTTCCAATAGCAGTTAGACATGATGTATCGGTTGTAAGAGCAAGAGATGGGATAGAAGGCCTATCAAATCCGTATCTACCTACAAGTTCTGCAGCGATATGTTGAGCGTCCGCTGCACTTCCACCGTTACCTGCAAGTATTGTTTTATTTTTACCTTTATATAGCTCTACACATAGTTTAGATACTTGCTCGATTTTATTTATCAAACTATCATTTTCATAAATAGCTTGTTTTGTTTCATATGATTTTTTTATTTGATCTTTAATATAGTTTTTCACATAACGCCCTAAAATAGTATGTAAAATAATACCATATAATCAATTGTTAAAGTTTCAAGAATAGATAAAAATATTTGTATAAATTATAATATCTTAATAAAGTAATTATTTTAATTTTAATTGTATTGAGTTTTGATTGATTGATTATAAATTGTTTTATGATTGATTTTGGATTATTGCTAGAGTAAATGATCAACTAGGCAGCGACCTACATTTCCACACCTGACAGATGCAGTATTATCAGCGATGAGAGGCTTAGCTTCTGGGTTCGGAATGGAGCCAGGCGTTTCCCTCTCTCTATAGCCACCTAGACAATCACATTTAAATACACTTTATTGTGTGTACTTAAAAATGATTGTTTTTAAGTTAGAGAAGATTCTCATTGTTAAAGTCAACGGTCTAAATAACTACTACAGACACTTATACACTAAGTAAGGTAGTGAACGAATTGTGTTTTATTTAAAAAACTGTAAAAAAAGACAAACGTACTATTAGTACTGGTCAGCTAAACAGATTACTCTGCGTACACACCCAGCCTATCAAGCTTGTAGTCTTCAAGCGTACTTCAGGGAGAGTTCATCTTGGAGTTGGCTTCCCGCTTAGATGCTTTCAGCGGTTATCTCATCCATGCGTAGCTACCCAGCGATGCTCTTGGCAGAACAACTGGTGCACCAGTGGCATGTCCAACCCGGTCCTCTCGTACTAGGGTCAGCTCTCCTCAACTCTCCTACGCCCACGGAAGATAGGGACCGAACTGTCTCACGACGCTCTGAACCCAGCTCGCGTACCGCTTTAAATGGCGAACAGCCATACCCTTGGGACCTGCTTCAGCCCCAGGATGCGATGAGCCGACATCGAGGTGCCAAACCTCCCCGTCGATGTGAGCTCTTGGGGGAGATCAGCCTGTTATCCCCGGCGTACCTTTTATCCTTTGAGCGATGGCCCTTCCACACAGAACCACCGGATCACTATGACCGTCTTTCGACTCTGCTCGACTTGTATGTCTTACAGTCAGTCCGGCTTGTGCCATTATACTCTACGAAGGATTTCCAACCCTTCTGAGCCGAACTTTGTAAGCCTCCGTTACTTTTTAGGAGGCGACCGCCCCAGTCAAACTACCCACCAGACATTGTCCTCGCACGAGATAATCGTACCGAGTTAGCTATCAGAATATTCAGGGGTGGTATCTCAAGGATGCCTCATCTACAACTGGCGTCATAGAATCAATGGCTCCCACCTATCCTGCACATGAATATCCCAATAGCAATGTCAAGCTATAGTAAAGGTGCACGGGGTCTTTCCGTCTTTCCGCGGGTAGGAGGAATTTTCACCTCCACTACAATTTCACTGGATCCCTGGTTGAGACAGCTCCCATCTCGTTACGCCATTCATGCAGGTCGGTATTTAACCGACAAGGAATTTCGCTACCTTAGGACCGTTATAGTTACGGCCGCCGTTTACTTGTGCTTCAATTCAAACCTTCGCCGAAGCTAAGTAATCCTTTTAACATTCAAGCACCGGGCAGGCGTCACACCCTATACATCCTCTTACGAGTTAGCAGAGTGCTGTGTTTTTGGTAAACAGTCGGGAGGGACACTTTGCTGCGACCCGTCGGCGCTTCATGGAGCAAGTCCATTAACGCTTAGGGCACACCTTATACCGAAGATACGGTGCTAGTTTGCAGAGTTCCTTAACCAGGGTTCTTCCACGCGCCTTAGAATACTCATCTCACCCACCTGTGTCGGTTTACGGTACGGGCAACGGCTGTTCTCGTTTAGAGGCTTTTCTCGGCACGACAGTATCATTGATTCAAAGCGCTCTCCGAAGAGATTGCTCTGCCTGTAAGATCTCGGTCTAATGTATCACGGATTTGCCTATGATACAACCCACGCCCTTCGACCCACTATTCCATCAGTGAGCTCAATTAACTCTATGCGTCCCCCCATCACTCAAGCGAACATCCGTCGGTATTGGAATATTAACCAATTTGCCATCGTCTACCCCTCTCGGACTCGACTTAGGTCCCGACTAACCCTACGATGACGAGCATCGCGTAGGAAACCTTGGGTTTACGGCGAAGGGAATTCTCATCCCTTTTCTCGCTACTCATGCCTGCATGCTCACTTCCAGCCGCTCCACCACTCCTTGCCGGTATGGCTTCTACGCTGACTGGAACGCTCTCCTACCGCGCACCTAAAAGGTGCACCTAGAGCTTCGGTGCTTGTCTTAGCCCCGTTATATTTTCGGCGCAGAATCGCTAGACCAGTGAGCTGTTACGCTTTCTTTAAAAGATGGCTGCTTCTAAGCCAACCTCCTGGTTGTCACAGCAACTCCACATCCTTTTCCACTTAGACAAGACTTTGGGACCTTAGCTGCTAGTCTGGGTTGTTCCCCTTTTGACGACGGATTTTATCACCCACCGCCTGACTCCCGAGGTTGCACATGAAGTATTCGGAGTTTGATAGGGTTTGGTACCGCGGTAAGCAGCCCTAGCCCTGTCAGTGCTCTACCCCTTCATGCTAATGCTCGAGGCTATACCTAAATATATTTCGGAGAGAACCAGCTATCACTGAGTTTGATTGGCCTTTCACCCCTATCCACAAGTCATCCCGAGACTTTTCAACGTCAATGGGTTCGGTCCTCCACTGGCTCTTACACCAGCTTCAACCTGCTCATGGATAGATCACTCAGTTTCGGGTCTGCAGCATCTGACTAATTCGCCCTATTAAGACTCGCTTTCGCTACGGCTTCGCGTTCGCTTAACCTTGCCAGATACCACAACTCGCAGGCTCATTATGCAAAAGGCAGTCCGTCACACTTATATATAATAGTGCTCCGAATGATTGTAAGCCATAGGTTTCAGGTTCTATTTCACTCTGCTCACCGCAGTTCTTTTCACCTTTCCCTCACGGTACTTGTTCGCTATCGGTCTAGTAGTAGTATTTAGGGTTGGAGGGTGGTCCCCCCATATTCAGTCAAGATAACACGTGTCCCGACCTACTCGTTCCTTAGTCTAGTACCATATAAATGTTTTCGCCTACAGGAATATCACCCTCTATGTTCACTCTTTCCAAAGTGTTCGGCTAACAAATATATTATCACTAAGTGCCCTAATCCCATTTCGCTCGCCGCTACTCCGGGAATCTCGTTTGATTTCTCTTCCTTCAGGTACTGAGATGTTTCACTTCCCTGAGTTCGCTCCCCGTAGGGTAACATGATTCGCACCATGCTGGGTTGCCCCATTCAGAAATCCCCGGATCAAAGCTTCTTGGCAGCTCCCCGAGGCTTATCGCAGCCTAGTACGTCTTTCATCGCCTCTACTAGCCAAGGCATCCACCTATGGCCCTTAATATCTTTTTTTATTCTAATTTGCGTTCACTACCTTACTTAATGTAAAGCAGTGTCTGTTTAATTGTAGTTATTTAGTTGATATAATTAATAATCGACTTCTAATATATTTACATATATCAATAGTCTCTTCTAACTATATATGTTGACTTTAACAATAATAATTTAATGAACTTTTTGGTGTAAAACCAAATGTAAATTCTCTTATTTGAGAACTTATATTTAGTTTTAGTTTTTTAAAAAACTTAGTTTTCTAAAGAAACTTTGTTTTGAGATTAGTTGTGCTTAAAAAAGTTGCGAAGCATACTCTAAAGTATGTGAGTAACTTTTTTAAGTGCAAATAACTCAAAAATGGTGGGTCTAAGAGGATTTGAACCTCTGACCTCACCCTTATCAGGGGTGCACTCTAACCAACTGAGCTATAGACCCATTTTCAATTTCAAATGAACATAGATCACTGAAAACTAAGCAAGTAAAAGACTAAAATAACTATTTCTCTTTGTGAGATTTTCTTTGTATGAGATAAACAAATGAATGTTTTCTCTTTACTCTAGAAAGGAGGTGATCCAACCGCAGGTTCTCCTACGGTTACCTTGTTACGACTTCACCCCAGTCGCTAATTCCACCGTAAGTGGTAGCCCCCCGAAGGTTAGCTTCCCAATTTCGGGTGAAATCAACTCCCATGGTGTGACGGGCGGTGAGTACAAGACCCGGGAACGTATTCACCGTAGCAATGCTGATCTACGATTACTAGTGATTCCAGCTTCATGAAGTCGAGTTGCAGACTTCAATCCGAACTGAGAGACGCTTTAAGTGATTGGCTCCACCTCGCGGTATTGCAACACTCTGTACGCCCCATTGTAGCACGTGTGTAGCCCTGGCCGTAAGGGCCATGATGACTTGACGTCGTCCTCACCTTCCTCCTCCTTACGAAGGCAGTCTCCCTAGAGTGCCCAGCTTAACCTGCTGGCAACTAAGGACGAGGGTTGCGCTCGTTGCGGGACTTAACCCAACATCTCACGACACGAGCTGACGACAGCCGTGCAGCACCTGTTTTCAAGCTCCCCGAAGGGCACTCCTGCATCTCTGCTGGATTCTATCAATGTCAAGGCCAGGTAAGGTTTTTCGCGTATCTTCGAATTAAACCACATGCTCCACCACTTGTGCGGGTCCCCGTCTATTCCTTTGAGTTTTAATCTTGCGACCGTACTCCCCAGGCGGAACACTTAATCTGTTAAGTGCATCACCGAAAAGACAAGCTTTCCGACGACTAGTGTTCATCGTTTAGGGCGTGGACTACCAGGGTATCTAATCCTGTTTGCTCCCCACGCTTTCACGCCTTAGCGTCAGTAATGTTCCAGGAGATCGCCTTCGCTTTAGGTATTCCTAGTGATATCTACGGATTTTACCCCTACACCACTAATTCCATCTCCCCTCCCATACTCTAGACTAACAGTTTCAAATGCAGTTCTATGGTTAAGCCATAGGATTTCACATCTGACTTGTCAGCCAGCCTACGCGTCCTTTACGCCCAGTGATTCCGAGTAACGCTTGCACCCTCCGTATTACCGCGGCTGCTGGCACGGAGTTAGCCGGTGCTTATTCATATGCTACCGTCATTTTCTTGACATATAAAAGGAGTTTACACACCGAAATGCGTCATCCTCCACGCGGCGTTGCTGCATCAGGGTTCCCCCCATTGTGCAATATTCCTCACTGCTGCCTCCCGTAGGAGTCTGGTCCGTGTCTCAGTACCAGTGTGGCGGATCATCCTCTCAAACCCGCTACCCGTCATTGCCTTGGTGAGCTCTTACCTCACCAACTAACTGATAGGATATAGTCTGATCTCGAAGCGAAAAAACATTTCCCTATTTAACTTATGTCAAATAGGTGTATCTAGTATTAATCACCGTTTCCAGTGGCTATCCCAGTCTTCGAGGCACATTAACTATATATTACTCACCCGTGCGCCACTCGTCAGCAAAGTAGCAAGCTACTTCCTGTTACCGTTCGACTTGCATGTGTTAAGCACGCCGCCAGCGTTCACTCTGAGCCAGGATCAAACTCTCCATAATTGAATTGCTTAATCTTTGCCCAAGATTTAAAAATCATTGGCTTTGTTGCCACTATCTATAAATAGTTAGTGGACTTTTTTGTATAGTATCTATACTCTTCTTTGGTTATAAAGAGAATAGACGGTTGTTGTTATTTTAGTTATTTCTAAGTAAACTTATTAATGACCAATTTAACTATTTCTAGTTATTAAAGTCTATTTACTTGCTTAGTTTTCAATGATCTCAAACTTCGATTTTTAAACCTAAACTTTAGGTCTCTCTGTTTGTGGAGGGGAATTATAGGCAAGTTACCCTTATTTATTTCTTAATCTTTGGGGGAATTTTTAAATACAATTTCCACCAGCATCCAATATACAAGTATACCCAGTTTCAGGATGGACACGAATTATCACAGATGCTCCATTGGTATCAGTTAAAGTTATATCACAATTAGCAGTTATTAAATATTGTGTTGCCGAAGTGGCATTGCTTAACCCAGAATAAGGTCGTCCTAGATGATCAAATGCGAAAACTCCTCTATTAGATGTTACCAAACTTCCATCAGCAGTAAAACAGCTTTGCACTATCCCCGTCGCATCACCTTTAATGTAATAGCTTAGTGTCAAATTCGCTGGCTTGTATTGATCAAATCCATTCATTCGTTCGCCTGTTAATGGATCAAGAGCCATTTCACTATTATTTGCATTTGCTTTTTGGGTGTCAGAGTCTGAGAAAATTACATATCCACTTTCGTTCATAAGAAGTCTAAATCTAATTTGCCATTTGTTTTGATACCATGTAGCATCATTCACATCAAATTTATCATCAATCATCGCTAAATGCTGAGTGTATCTTATGTGTGAAACAACTTGTATTGCAGCTTCGTGAAGTTTATTTGATCCGGTTCTTGGAATTACAACCGCAGCTAAAATCCCAATTACAATAATTATGAAAATTAATTCCATCATAGTAAATGCTTTTTTCATAGTAATCCAGTTAAATCTATTTGCTACAAGTATATCAAAAATATATGAAAATCAGAAAGAAAGTGTAAGATTTATTGCTGTATGGTCGTCGATAAACAATCAAGGAGAGGGTTCTCCTTGAAGTTAGAAAAATAGATTATATTTTTTCTGCGACTTGAACATCGTATAAAATATCATCCATTGGATGTCTGTACATTGGCATTGCAAGTCTTTTTTCGTCAAGTACATGACCGATAAATCCAATGCTTCTTCCAACAATAAAGAATGCGTTTAGTGTTCCTGAAGTGATAAACTCATTTATCTCCTCTTCAGTGTAACCAAGTGCTCTCCACATATCAACCATCAAAATACCGATTGTTCCATCAACATTAAGAATCAGATTCTCTTTTTTAGATGTAGTTAGTTGTTCAACAGTCAATGCATAATCCAAAAGTGGAGTTGCAGGGAAACATTTAGCAGCATACTTCTTAAGACCTTCAACACGCAAGTCCGGGTTTTTAAGAGATTTGATTCTATGCCCGATACCAGGAATAGGAATACCCTCTTTTTTCATATGATTTAAGAAATCAGCTGGAGAGAGTTTGTTGTCATTTGCATATTTAAAATATTTTGCAGCATCATCGATTGCGCCGCCAAATCTTGGTCCGATAGTTAAAAGTCCAGTTACAAGGGATTCAACAACGCTTTTGCCAGCTCTTGCTGTTACTTTAGCATTGTGAGCACCCGAAACTGCCGGACCGTGGTCTGCAACAGTTTTAATTACAGTCTCAATAAAATCAGTAGCCCATTTTGGATACTGTTTTTTGAACCATAATAGTGAAACAACATCACCGATTCCTTTTCCAGTGTCAGGAGTTGCAAGAGAAGAGATAGGGAAGCCCGCATATGTAGCCTCATCGCCTCTATCATCAGAAATCGTACAGATAAACTCCTTAGATTTTCTAACACTTGGACATGTGTTCATATCTGGTTCGGCAATATCACCAATTATGCCATCTGCTTTTAGTTTTGAATAAACTTCAGCAATTGTATTTGGAAGTGCATTAAAGCTCTCAGGTACGAACATGCCCGCCTCTGCCATAGCAATATTTTTTGCTGCAGCAGTTTCTGCATCTGCATTTGCTGAAGCGCCAGCATGCCCAAACTGTACACCTGAACTGAAATGTTTAGCAATTGTGCCAATACACCATGCAATAATTGGTTTTTTGATTTTTCCAGCTTTAATTGCATCAATAACTTTATACTCTTCAGTACCGCCAACTTCTCCAAGTAAAATCATATATTTTACTTCTGGATTTGCTTCCATTCTAAGTATATTGTCTATAAAAACTGAACCGACAAATCTGTCTCCACCGATAGCAACACCCTCGGCGATACCATCAGCATTTATTGCAATTATGTTAGAAAGCTCATTAAATAGACCGCCCGAACGAGTTACAAGCCCGCATGAACCTGCACGGTGAAGTTTTGATTGAACAATATTTTCAATTGTCCCACCGATATTTGCAATTTTAAAAGCTCCAGGTGCAATAGCACCTACAGTCGCAGGTCCGATTACAGTAACATTTTTGTTTCTTGCAAACTCATTCATTTTACGAGCCAATCTCTCTGGAATTCCCTCTGCTGTAATCATGATTGAGCTAAATCCACCAAGATTCAATGCTTCCATAGTTACATCATAAGCGGTTCTAAAAGATGCAAAGTTTAAAAGCACATCAGCTTGTGGCTGTGCCGCTTTTGCAGCTGTTGTAGTTTTAAAAGTAGGTATCATAATTTCTTCTGGTCCGTAAAAAAACTTCTCAAATTTATTTCCACCTGTTGGAGCCACTATAGCTGCCACCGATGGTTTTTTTCTTTTAATTGTATAATCATAATCCAACATTCTTTGAATCGCTGATGTATTGTTATTCCAAAAAATTGCTTGTGTATCTTTTGTATATAATTTTTCCATGTCTCTCTCCCTACTTCTCTAGTGCCATACGCACGATGTCTGTAACATGCGTTTCTGGTCCATAAACTTCAATATAAAGACCTAATCTGTCCGCAGCTTCTTTGATATCTTTTAGACCTTTTTCATAGTTTGGTCCACCGCGTCTTACATATATCTTCGTATTATGTGCTTTCATCTTCTCAGCTTTTGCATCAAAGGATTGAATAATACCCGTAAATGTTTTTGCAACATCCGTAAAGTTAGCAATAGCCCCACCAATGATTAAGATTTTATCTCTGCCATGCTGGTCTTTATGTCTTGTCATTAAGTCAATCACAGTATCCGCATAAAATTTCGTTTCACTTGTAGTTGGACCCCCAGAGTATTCTCCGTAGTTTGCCAAATCACTTATGCTACCGCCGTTTGCTTCAGCAAAATCAGCGATTGTATCTGCATAAACAACAGAAGCGCCACCGCCGGCAACCATTGTCCAGATTCTTCCCATTGGGTTGAGGATTGTAAGTTTGAGTGAAGCACCTGATTTGCTATCTGCATCTGCAACCGCTTTCTCTTCAGGTGTTTGGTCTTCCATGCCAAATGCAGTCGGATACTCAATATCACCCCAAGTATCTCTCATCATAAAACCGGCTGTATCGTCAAGTCTTGCAACTAAATCCAAGATAGCCATGTTGTTATTTTCGAGCATAACAATTGGATTAATTTCTAAATATGCAAAATTCATATCTCTGTAAAACTTGAAAAACTGTATTGCAAAGGCTGCAAATGCTTGTTTGTTTGCTGCCGGAATATCATGTGGAATATTTGCTTTTACAGCATGTTCCATATCTATATCGCTCATAGAAATTGGGATTACAACTTCAATAACTTTTTCATCCCATCCCTCTTCAACTTCCATTCCACCTTCAGCCGACATGTAAAGCACATCATCTTCGCCAACCGTAGTTGCAGAAATATAGTACTCTTGTTCTTGAGTGTGTGGAGTAAATGGCTCAACTATAAAGTGAGTTAAAATACCAGATTGGCCGGATAAAAGCGTAGTGTTATGAGCAGACTTTTCATCTATCCATTTAGCAGCCTGAGCAAGTGTTACATCACCTGGCTTTTTATCTCTAAAAAGAACTAAATCATTCTTGCCTCTTTTACCAAAAAGCATATCTGGTTTTGCGACAAGAGCTTCTTGCTTTAACCATTCAAAGCCGTGTTTGTTGGCAATTTCTAATAATTCTGCTCCGCTAGAAACTAAAACAGATTTGAATCCATAATGAAATCCACTAAAATAATTTTCCCATTGCTTAGAAAATAATGCTTTCCCATCATATTCTCTAATCGCTTTTTGAGCCATTGCAACTCCCTGTTTTTAATATTTATGAAATATTATCACATGTTAACTAATCTACTACCATTTGAGTAGATTAACTGTTGGATAGATTTAATTTATGTTTATCTTAGTAACATTTGCAGAGTAAACAACTCTATTTTTGTAACTAATTGTTACACCATCTAAATTTGTTTGATTTGTGTTATTTTCTTCTAGCAGATAATTGTTGCATTTTGTTACACCATAAAATTCCAATCTTTTGGACATTTTCATGTTTGTATCAACACAGCTTATCCCTCTCTTTTTAAGCTCGTACGAGAGCTCTTTTGCAACATGCATATTATAAGAAAAATGCTTTTTCGGCTCTTTGATTACCAGATATAGATATTTATTTAAAAAAACTACAGAACTGTTTATTAGCATAAACGCCAAAGATACTATAAAAATCAATTTATAGTTTTTTCTAAATATATTTAAGCGAACCCTGTATGAGTGTTCAAATGTTTGTGCGACAAGTGGAAGCGCAAGGATTACATATGGCGCAAAATACTCTATGCCGACTCGTTGTCTAAACGAAAGAAGAAGTGAAAAAAGAAGTGCTACCGTCGATATAAACCACAATACATCTATATCTTTAGTTAAATACCTTCTGTATAAAACATAAAAGAGATAAATAAAAATTATTGGGGTAAAAATTGCTGCATAAAGCCCTAAAGAGTTTAAAAAGTAACCTTTTGGGGAGCCATGCGTGTCTATTCCATAAATTAGAAGCGAAATTGAAAATAACACTACATTAAAAAGAAAAAAGTTTCTATCTTTTTTATATATAGAAAATAGTGCCAATGCCATAAAAAGATAGACAAAACTGCCGTCAATTAACATATAAAAAATTAACAGCGGATATATAAATGAAGTGGAATGATTTTCATATAAATATACAAATAACAATAAACCAAATAAGATTAGTCCAGCGCTGTTTAGTATTATTGCCGAGCTAATTACTCCCGGCAAAAGCACAAAGATTAAAACTAACCAGATTCTATTTTTGTTTACTTTTAGATATTTTTTGGATATTTTGTAAAGCAGTATTGCACTTAATATATGTAAAATAATCATGGGAAATCGCAAAGCGAAATCATTTTGTCCTAAAAAAAGAATTGAAGATTTTATTAAAATTTGAAGAAAAGAAAAATTACCGTTTAAAAGCAGTGTTTCATTGTAAGATATTGATAATTCATCAATTTGAAATATAAGGATAAGCGCATCTAATCCCAATATTAAGAATAAGATGAACCTAGTGCTCATATTTTTAAAAAATTTCCAATTATTTCGTGTCCATATTGACTCATTATTGATTCCGGATGAAATTGAACTCCATAAATCTCTCTATCTTTGACTTTTAGAGCCATTATTTCGTCATCATCTGTACTGTATGCAGTCGGTTCTATGGTATCAGGAAGTGAATTTTTATCTACTATCAATGAGTGGTATCTAGTTGCAATAAACTCTTGCGGAATATCTTTAAATATAGCACACTCTTTTGTGCGTCTCATGGTAGAAGTTTTACCGTGCATCATATTTTTAGCACGAACAACATGTCCGCCAAAGACCTGCGCAATACTTTGATGACCTAGGCAGATGCCAAGGATAGGCACTTTGTCTTTAAAATGCTCAATCACTTTTAGTGTAACACCTGCATCATCAGGGGTCGCCGGACCGGGTGAGATAATAATTTTCTCAGGCTTTAATGCCTCAATCTCCTCCACGCTCATCTCATCATTTCTTATGATTTTAAGATTAGCCCCTAACTCTCTGCAATATTGAACTATATTATAAGTAAAGCTATCATAATTATCTATCATTAAAATCATAATTTATCCTAAATTTGTATGAGGCAGTATATCTATATTGCTCTTTTATTTCACTTATTTAAACTCTGCGTCTCTATTTTATTGAATCTCTTTTTTGTTGGTTAATTGCTGTAAATAATTTGAGATGTTTATCAAAGAAAATGTCACTAAAAATATCATAAATCCAGGGAAAAAGCTAACCCACCAAGCGATTTCAACAACATCTTTTCCGCTGCTTAGTATTGTTCCCCAGCTCATTTGAGGTGCTACTATTCCAAGTCCTAAAAAGCTAAGTCCTGATTCTGCAAGTATCGCGCCGCCTACTCCAAAAGTAAAACTGACAAAATATATTGGTGCTAAAAGAGGAGCGTAATACTTGAAAAGTATCTTTAATCTGCTAACTTTTGCAATATTTAGTATCTTTATGTATGGCTGAGATGTTATCCCAAAACTCTCTGCGCGAACAAGTCTTGCCGTAGTCATCCAGCCTGTTATGGATATAATAACAATCAAAACCCAAGATGAGGCATTTACATAACTGACAAGAGCTAAAAGAAGAAAAAATGTAGGAAATGTTAAAAATAGATCTACTAAAATTATAAAGCCTTTATCAACTTTGCCTCTAAAATATCCTGCCATTGAGCCTAAAACAAGACCAATTACAGAAGCGATAAAAGCACTTCCAACACCAATAATAAGAGATACTTTTCCGCCCTCTATTAACCTTGCGAGGACATCCCTGCCCAGCCTGTCAGTTCCCAAATAGTGCTCAAATGACGGAGGAAACAATATAGCAGAACTGTCTAGTACATATGCGTCAACAGAGTAAACGTATGCACCAAAAAAAGAGAAAACAACCATAGATACAAGTATAAAAATACTAAATTTCGGCATCTAAAGATTACTGCTTAATTCCAAGTAGTGTCTGCATCATCTGGTCTATTGTTGTTATTATTTTTGAAGCTGCACCGTATGATGTTTGATATTTAATAAGATTTGTCAACTCTTCATCTATGCTTACCTTTGAGATGGAAGAGTATTCCAATTCTGTGGCATTAAATTGAGCTGTTATTGTTTGATTGTTTAATATTGCTTCATTTGCTCTAACTCCAATTTCAGTAGCTACGACATCAAACATTCCATACACTGTAGATTGATATACAGCAGTTCCAACGCTGAAATTATAAACTTCAAACTGCTGTTGAATCATACTTAATGCTAAAGAACTATCTCCAGTAATAGGAGCCTTGCCTGCTGCTATTTTTGTTGGGTTACTTCTTAATTCAAAGTTTAAATTCATACTGCTTGCACTATTACCATCAAAAAATCTACTTAAACCAAGTGCCCCTGCAAAATTTGAACCTGAGTCAAATTCTATTGTTTGAAGCTTATCTTCTATCGCAAATTTATACCCTTTTGCAGCAGAAGCAGAATCCATAACAAACTCTATTGCATTCTCGCCGCTTGCATATGATGCCCAATTGAATTGAATAAAATCGTCTATATCATTATTTGCATTTGCATCCGCATTATCGTCACCCTCTGCTACTATTTGACCCTCAATTGAGTTAGAGCCGGAGACTCCTGTCATAACCGTAGTTTGATTAATATTTATAGTTCTTCTTGCGGTTTCATTTCCATCTATATCATAAATTACAATATCAAATGCACCCTCTTTTATATTTATATGTGAATCAACCAGAGATTGCGTACTGTTTATACCGATAGTATTAGAGACCATTCTGTCAGTTGCACTAGAAGCATAAATATTATTTGTTGACTCAATCAAAGTAGTTGCAAAAGAATCCATCTGATCTATAACTTTTTGCAGAGCTCCATTAGTAGGAATACCTGAAGAGTCCGATGCAATCTTGTCTCCTCTTAAGTCTAACATTGCCCCTATTCTGCCGCCGGAGATACTCTCACTCATAGGTATTAAAACACTATCTTGTCTCTCGTATGATAATTCGTAATATCCATTTGAATTGTTGCTGCTTGATATATGAATTGGATGATATGTTCCCCCATCAACAATATTAAATCCATTTACGCTCAATGTATAGCTTCCATATCCTTCATTTGATGAGCTATTTAT
Source organism: Sulfurimonadaceae bacterium (assembly GCA_942493175.1). Lineage (GTDB taxonomy): Bacteria > Campylobacterota > Campylobacteria > Campylobacterales > Sulfurimonadaceae > Sulfurimonas. Next base: position 515,187 of record OW818672.1, on the reverse strand, counting down.
TTTAATATTTGATTCTATTTCTCCAATATTTGACTCTGCTCCAATGAGTTTTGACAAACTTAACTCTATAAAATTCCTTCTATCCCTTAAATCACTTGCCGTATACGCACCACCTGATTCAGCAACATCTATGGATTTATTTATGTTTGCCAACTCTCCCGCTAATAAATTTACCTCTTTTACATTTACAAAAAGTTGCTCGTTAATACTTGACTGCAAATCCATAATTTTATTTTGCGTTGTAGCTATACTACTTGAAAGCGTTTCAGCCTGTTTTGCAAGAGCTAGTTTAATGGCATCATTGTCAGGATTGTCCGCAAATGTTTGCCACATATTGTAGTACTCTTTTAAATCTGATTTTATTCCGACATTATCAATTTCGGGAAAATATGTAGAGAGTGTTTCAAGAGTTTCTTTTGTAAAATCTGAATACTCTTTATCGGATGAAATTCCCGTGTATCTATCGTAAACAAAATTATCAAAGACTCTGGCAATATCCATAATCTGAGTACCATTGCCTATATTTCCTGGAGCGGCAAATATAGGTGTAGCAGCAGCAGTTACGACTCTTTGTCTTGTGTAGCCTTCACTCTCTGCATTTGAAATATTATGGCTTGTTGTACTTACAGCAGTTTGTGCAGCACTTAGCCCGCTATAACCAATACTTAGTGTGTTAAAAATAGATCCCATTTCACACTCTCACTTTCAAAATTGATGAATCTTTTGAAGCAACTTTTGTATAACCTTGCATCTCTGTTGGAACCAATCTCTCTAAAAAAGTATTATATAAATTGCTAACCGCCAACACCAACTTTGCATAACGCTTATTTACATCACGAAGATTTGACAATTCAACTTTAAGCTCTGCTAAATAGTTGTGTTGCTCTTCATTCAAAAGTTCCGGTAAATCCTTATCTGGACTTGCAATCATAAGAGAGGAAATTTCATGGTCTATCATAGCTTTTTTAGATTCAAAACTTTTTAGCTTCTCCTCTTTGAGTTTCAGCCTGTCAAATTGAGGATTGTGGTTTGCTAGTTTTATATCTTCTACATCAGACTCTGTTATTTTAATTAAATCTCTCAGGTCGCCTAACGCACTTTGTAAATGATAAGACAGCATCGTAAAATCCTTCTATTTGTTTAAAACTACATTAACTCTTGGGCAATTTTTTCAGCAAGAGTCTGTATGTTTATTTTGTACTCACCAGCAGAAAGAGCCTCTTTTATTTGCTCAACCTTGCTTGTATCGCCTTGCTTTGAAACAGTAACACCCGCTTTTTGTGAAACTTCCTTGCTTTCGCCAAAACTGTTGGCATAAGCGCTACGGACATTTGCACCATTAACTTGTGAAATCATAATCTATCCTTTTTCTTACATTTATTACTATAATTGTGTTTAACTATATCGGCATAATAAAGAAAAAATTAACTTTTCTGGCTCAAAAAATCATAAAGCATTTGAGAAAATCCAAATCCACCGGCACTTGCTTTTGCAAGCTCATCTCTGTACATAGATTTATATATTTTATCGCCCGGGTCATTTGCTTGTGAAAAAAGATTTTTTTCATCCTGCATCGCATTATCCATCAACATTTTAAGAATAACTGATTCAAAAGCGTCGGTTTGCTCTCTCAGCTGAGCATTTTCTGCTTTAGCATCAATTTTAGGAATCTGATGTTGTTGCGACATAAACGCAGCTTGCAGATTTATAGAATTTGCACCGTTCATTATATTAACTTCAGCTCAGCAGAGATGCTGCCCGCACTCTTCATTGCTTCTAAAATTGAGATTATATCTTTTGGCGTGGCCCCTAGCTTTTGAAGAGAACGAACCAAGTTTGCCACCGTTGTCGTTCCTGATTTTGTATATAACTCATTCTCATTAATTCCAATTATCATATTTTCATCTATGCTCATCGAACCGGCAGGTTTATTTAAAGTTTCCTGCTCTGTGATTTTAATTGTTATACCGCCATGCGTCATAATGATGGGCTTTATCATAATTCCAACTCCAGAAATTATTGTTCCAGTTCTCTCATTTATAACTATTTTATCTTTTACATTGTAGTCCATCTCAATATCTTGAACTTCTGCTAAAAATTCTATCATTGTTTTATTTTGCGGTTTTTTTAACTTTACTGTTCTTGAATCCATCGCTACCGCAACTTCAGTGCTATAAAAATCATTCACTGTTTTTTGAATTGACACGCTATTTTTAAAATCTGCATCTCTAAGGGAGAGTGTTACATGTTCTTGATTGTAAAGGTCAATGTTAATTTCCCTCTCAACCAGTCCGCCGTCATAGATTAAACCGGCAGTGGGATGTGATTCACCTGCAGATTTTGAATTTTTTCCGCCGATAGTTACCGCACCTTGAGCTAACGCATATATCTTGCCGTCAACTCCTTTTAATGGAGTCATCAAAAGCGTTCCGCCCTCAAGCGATTTTGCATCTCCTATTGAAGAGACTGTTATATTTATTTTGTCACCTTGTCTTGCAAACGGGGCAAGTTCCGCTGTAACAACAACAGCAGCGACATTTTTTGATTTTATATCAATAGGTTTCATATCAATATTCATAGCTTTTAACATATTTGCAATTGATTGAAGAGTAAATTTTGAAGTTGTGCCGTCACCAGTTTTTTGAAGACCAACGACCAAAGAGTAGCCTATAAGATGATTGTCTCTAACTCCGACAACATTTGCAACATCACTTATTTTAGCAGCATAAATAGTTGTGATAGTAAGTAAAAATAAAATAAACACTCTCATCGCTAATCCTTGAATATAACGATGTTAGAGCAAACTCTATTCCACTTTATTCACTCTCGAAATATGTAAGAGTCGTATTGCCAAATTTTTTAGATTTTTTTATGCTGTAACTACCAATTGTTGTAGGAATTTCCAAACCGCTAATATGTTCTATTATTATAAGATTTACACACTCTTTTGGCAAAGAAGCTATCAAAGATATAGTTTTGTCATATATATCTTCCATCCCTTCTCTTGTATTAAAAGGAGGGTCGATGTAAAAATATGCTTTTTCGCCTCTTTTTTGGAGAGTTTTTACAACAGCTGCAATATTTATAAAAGTATCTCCTTTATAAACTTCACACGATGAGGGGTCAGTTTGTGCAATATTTTCTCTTAAAATCTTAAGCGCATCATGGTCGCGTTCCATAAAGATAACTTTTTTTGCGCCACGGCTAAGTGCTTCAAGCCCAATGGAACCGCTTCCTGAAAAAAGTTCAACAAATGTTGCATCTATTATTTCAAACTGAATAGTATTAAAAAAAGATTCTAAAACTATGGCCTTTGAAGATCTTGTAGTAGTTTTTGAAGGGAGTTTTAAAATCTTATTTTTGAATTTTCCAGATACTATTTTTTTTGTTATATCACTACTTCTCATAAAACGCTCGTACCGTTCTTAAAATATTATCTTGATACTCTTTTGTCAGTGATTCTATGCGTTTTTGTAAAATATCAAAATCAAGCTCTTCATTATCTGCAAACTCATCTTCGACATGTTGCTTGATGGTTGAGTATAAATTACCCTTATTCATGCTTTTATATCTTTTTTCAAGCGCTAAAATAAGTTGAGATTTTGAAAATGGTTTAACTAAATCTGAATCTTTGTTGCTAGAGATATAAAAAGATTTATCATCATCTACGAACTTAACATCTCTTATGGCAATATCGCAATTTTTTAGTGAGCTAAGATGCTTACCTAAGAAAAGCTCAAGTGATTTTTGTAAAAGCGGTGACTTACATTCAACGGCTACTTTCAAAAACAGTCCTTAAAAATTTTTGAGAAGTATATCATATCAAGCGGATAAATATCTATTTACACTATATCTTAAATCTTCATCCAAATCTGCTATATTTAGAAGCATCCACTCCAAATATCCTCTGTCACACATGCTTATCTCTTCAATATAACGACCGCTGTATTTGCCAAAATCAAATTTCTCAATAAGCACATTCGTTAAGCTTAATTCAACTAACTCATCATGTTTTTTTATCTCTCTTAAATAGTCATACAAAAGTTTTACATACAGAGCATCACTAAGTGCATTATGTGCCATAAACTCACTGTTTTGAGCTAGTAGAGGGTATTTTAAAGCCTCTATTTTTTCATCTTTATAAAGCTTTAACTCATATCTTAAAAATTGTAAAGAGAAGTATTCACACTCTGGAATCAGATGTTTTGTAACTCGAAGTGTATCAATGATTTTACCATGCCAAATAAATCCACTCACAAGAAGCATTTTAATATCAAAATTTACATTATGTGCGACAATGGTTGAGTTTTCATTGTTATGTTCTTGCAAAAATTTCCATGCGTCACTCTCTTTAAACGCCTTTTTATCTTTAATCATCTCATTTGTAATGTGATTTATACTTGAAGCTTTTGGAGAAATTTTTTTGCCTTCATTGACAAGCTCATATTTTGAAATAAGCTCATTTTCACCTGCTGCTATTATGCCTATTGAGCAGATTTTATCGCTTTTTTCTAAACCTGTTGTTTCTACATCTAAAAATATTAACATCTACTCACTAACTTTAAAAGGCTCTAACATTCCATAATAGTGTTCAAGTGTCATAAAACTTTTTTCAAACCTAAAGCGGATTATAAACTCCACAATTTTATTTTTTAACTCTTCATCCACATTTTCAGCTTTTCCAAAATAACCAAGAGAGATGTTTTTACTCTTTACAACTGCATCTTTATCATAACCGATTGCCAATATTTGTAAATATTTGCCTTTTTTTATCTCTCCCATACTCTCACTAAGCAGTGATGCTCCGGATAAATTTATAGCTTTATAATTAAAAAGTTCACTAAACTCTTCAACTTTTTGATTTATATTTAATTCATTATATAAATTTTGCAAGAGTACCAAATTATCTTTTCTGGCACGCTCGTAACTCGATATTTTATTTGTCAAAGTTTTTAATCTATCTAAGGCTGAACTCATCGTTATTCCTATGTTTACTTAAGTGATTATACCAAAAACCCAAACTATTTTAGATATAATTTCGCATTTAAAACAAAAGATACATATGGATTACTTACAAATAAAAAAAGCCGGCTCTCTTCACGGAGAGATAAAAATTTCCGGTGCTAAAAATGCTTCTCTTCCGCTCATAGCAATGACTATACTTGCAAAAAACAGCGTTAGTATTAAAAATCTGCCTCATGTTGCGGACATAAACACTCTCTTAAAACTATTATCAAACTTAGGTGCAAAATGCAACAGGGGTGACGATATAACAACTGTTGACACCTCTTCTTTGACTGAAACAAAAGCAACTTATGACATTGTAAAAACTATGCGCGCTTCTATTTTAGTATTAGGTCCTATTTTAGCTAGATTTGGACATTGCGAAGTATCACTTCCTGGCGGATGTGCGATTGGTCAAAGACCTGTTGACTTGCATCTAAAAGCTCTTGAGCAGATGGGTGCCGTTATAAACATAGAAGCGGGTTACATTCATGCTACGGCACCGAATGGTCTAAAAGGGTGTAATATCATTTTTGACAAGATAACCGTTACCGGCACTGCAAACATTGTTATGGCAGCAGCATTGGCTGAGGGAGTTACAACAATTACAAATGCCGCAAGAGAGCCTGAAGTCGTTCAACTTTGCGAAATTTTAAACGCAAACGGCGTAAAAATAGATGGCATAGCAACGGCGATACTAACTATTCACGGAACAGGCGGAGAACTTTTACACATAGATGAGTTTAGCGTGATACCAGACCGTATTGAAGCTGGAACTTACCTATGTGCAGCCGCAATAACTAGGTCAGAGCTTACATTAACAGATGCAAATGCAAAACATTTGGGTGCTGTTATTTCAAAATTAGAAGAGATGGGAAGCAAGTTTACAATTACCGACACCACTATTACTATTCATCCATCAGAAGTTATCAAAGCTGTAAAAATTGTAACACAAGAGTATCCCGCATTTCCAACTGATATGCAAGCTCAATTTTTAGCACTTGCTACTCAAGCAAATGGAACTTCCATCATAGAAGAAAGACTTTTTGAAAATAGATTTATGCATGTCAGCGAGCTTCAAAGAATGGGTGCAAATATCTCCTTAAATGGACATGTTGCAACTATAAACGGTGGAACAAAACTTAGCGGAACTGATGTTATGGCAACAGATTTGCGTGCTTCAAGTGCACTGGTTTTGGCTGGACTTGTGGCAGAAGGCATAACTAATGTTCATCGTATATACCATCTAGACCGCGGTTATGACTCTTTAGAAAAAAAACTGCAAAATGTAGGCGCAGATATTAAAAGATTAAAAGAGTAGCTACTTCTTAAAAATTATCATCTCGTAGATGCTTTTTTTGGTAACTAAAGCTTTGTCATGCGAGACGGTCTGAGAATTTTTTGCTTTTAGGACTTCTTGTCTTAAAAGCAAAATATCCTGTTCCATACTATCAACATTCTCTTTCAATCTCAAAATAATATCTACACCAGCTAAATTTACACCAAGTTCGCGTGTAAGCCTTAGTATCAGCTTGATTCTATCTATGTCTTTTTGAGAGTAAAGTCTAATCTTGCCATTTGATCTTGAGGGAGTAACAAGGTTTTCTCTCTCATACTGTCTAAGAGTTTGTGGATGTATCTCTAATACTTTAGCAACAATGCTTATGAGATATACTGGCTCATCATATTGGTGTATCATGGCTTTATTCCTTTGGTAACTTTTCTTGCATTATTGCAACTAACTTTTCATCCAAATCTTCAATTTTTGGCAAAACTATGTTTGCTTCCAAATATAAGTTCCCGCGCTCTTTTGTCTTGCGATTCATAACACCCATCTCTTTTACACGAAATCTCTGTCCGTTTTTAGTATTTTGCGGGATTTTTAATTTAATCTCTTTTTCCAAAGTTTGTACAGATATTTTTTCACCAAAGAGTGCTGCATAAAGCGGAACATCAAATGTTTTAACTAAATCATCTTCTTCTCTTATATATTCAGGGTTTGAAGCTACATTTATCTTTAAAAAAAGATCTCCTGCTCTTCCGCCTTGAGCATGTCCTTTGCCCTTAACACGCATCTTTTCACCGCTTTTTACACCTGCTGGAATTTTGATGTCAAACCTCTCTCCATTAACTGCAACAGAGTGGGAGCCTCCTAAAATAGATACGCTAAAAGGGATTGTTACGCTTGTTTCAATGTCAAGATTTGGCTGTTGCTGTCCGCCAAAACCTCCACCGCCAAAACCTCCACCACTACTAAAGCCTCCAAAACCACCACCTGAGAACATACTTCTTAAAATCTCATCTAAATCGCCTGTTCCGCCGTGTGAACGAGAGAAGTCATGAAAATTTTGCCCGCCAAACATGTTGTCGCCATGCGCGTCATATTGTGCTTTTTTCTTTTTGTCACTTAAAATTTCATATGCAGAATTTATCTCTTTAAATTTATCTTCAGCGCCTTTATCTTTATTTACATCCGGATGGTACTGTCTTGCTAATTTTCTATATGCTTTTTTTATCTCTGCTTCACTTGCATTTTCTGATATTTCAAGTGTTTCGTATAAAGATTTGCTCATTATTATTTTCCTAAAACTTATATTATTTTTATTAAGTGGGATTATATCATAGGAGTTGAGTGGATGTCAATCAAGGTTCCGTTCAGAGATACTAAGCATATAAGACGGCTTCATGGTGGGTACCCCCAAAATCAAAAGATTTTGACCCTTCCACTGCAGGGGTCTTATTTAGCTCTATATCTCTTCACTATTGAGAAGGTTTAATAAAAGTTTTCACATGCTAAAAAATTTCTAGCATATAGCTAATGTAAAATTTTTGTTTCACTTATGAAACTTTACTTTGACTAAATTAACTATTGTCCTATTATTTCCACATAATTAAAATATCGAAGGAAATATATATGAAAAATATAGTTTTAAAATTTCTATTCTACACAATAAGAAAGCTCTTATTTTATGGATTTCTTATTATTCTATTATCAGAACCGTTAATGTAAGAAATGTCTAACTTCTGAGAAATAAAGACTCATACCAAACTCGTTTGCAGCCTCTATAATCTCATCATCTCTTATACTTCCGCCCGGTTCGATTACAGACTTCACGCCTGCCGCTGCAGCTGCATCGATTGAGTCACGGAATGGGAAAAATGCTTCACTTGCAAGTGCGGCACCAGTTACATCAAGTCCCATCTCTTTTGCTTTTTTAAGCGCACATTGGCTTGCATCTACACGGCTTGTCATCCCCATACCGACTGCCACCATGGCAGAATTTTTTACATAAACAACACAGTTTGATTTTGTAAGAGATGCCACTTTGTACGCTATCTCCATATCTTTTTTCTCTTGCTCAGTAGCAGCTTTTTTCGTCATAAGTTTTGCATTTTTGACTTCATCATCATTTACTTTGTCGGCATCCTGATAAACAAATCCGCCGTCAATGTGTTTAAAATCTTTAGCGTCTCTTGCAAGAACTAACTTATCATGCCCCATCTCAAAGAGCTTTATGCGCTTTTTACTCTCAAAAACCTCTTGTGCCTCTTCTGTAATACGCCCTGCAATGATAACTTCCAAGAAAATCTCGTTCATTTTTAAAGCAAGCTCTTTTGTCACAACACCGTTAACCGCTACAACACCGCCAAATGCAGAAACCGGGTCGCATTTTAGAGCTTCAACATAAGCCTCTAAAAGTGTATCTTTGATAGCAAACCCACATGGATTTCCATGTTTTGTAATACAAACGGCATTCTCCTCTCCAAAAGCAGAAGCAATTTTAACAGCACCGCTTAGGTCATTTAAGTTATTAAAACTTGCCTCGCCTTTTAGGGTTTTAAAGTTGTTTGAGTAGTGTTTGTCAAACTCATACAATGCACCGTTTTGATGAGGGTTTTCACCGTAACGGGTGTTCATTACTTTATTTCCTACTATAAACTGTTTCTCTCCAAAACCGCCGTTGAAACGGCTGTTCATGTAGTTTGCTATCATGCTGTCATAAGAAGCGGTATGCTCGAACGCCTTTATCATAAGGTTACGGCGAAATTCAAGCGTATTTTTCTCATTCTCTAACGCATCTATAACTTTTGCATAATCAGTTACATCCGTAACAATAATCACGCTATCAAAATTTTTAGAAGCCGAACGCACCATAGCAGGTCCGCCGATGTCTATGTTTTCTATAATCTCTTCAAAGTCGTCAGTCTTCTCTATCGTAGCTTTGAACGGGTAGAGATTTACACACACCAAATCAATCGCTTCAACACCAAGCTCTTTTGCCTGATCCAGATGAGACTGTTTATCGCGTCTATGTAAAATCCCGCCATGAACGAATGGGTTTAGAGTTTTTACACGCCCCTCAAAGCACTCAGGAAATTTTGTAACTTCATCTATTTCGATAGCTTTTATGCCATTTTCAACCAATATTTTATAAGTTCCGCCGGTTGAGATGATTTCAAAACCGTTTTTTACTAAAGATTTACAAAAATCAACCACACCGCTTTTGTCGCTTACGCTTACCAACGCTTTTTTCATATATTTTTCTCCTTTTTCAAGAAAGTAATTTCTCGAAAAATTCCTCTCACTAAAGCTTTGCCTATCGGCAAGAGAAATATTTTTAATTTTGTGGAATTTTATCTCAATTGAGATTAGAAAATGGTAAACTTAAAAAAATGAAAATTGAGAATAACAGATGAAAAATATAGCTATTTTATGCTCGGGTGGGGATGTAAGCGGTATGAATCCTGCCATAAAACGATTTATTGAGTATTCACTGCAAAATAGTTTAACCCCCTATTTTGTTTATGACGGTTTTGAGGGGCTTATAGATAATAAAATATACAAAGCGACCCATCAACATGTTGCCGGAATTATCAATCGAGGCGGAACGATAATCGGCTCTGCAAGAAGCAAAAGATTTGTAGAAAAAGAGTTTAGAGAGGTTGCCAAGCAAAATCTTGATGCTCTTAGAATTGACATGTTACTTGTTTTGGGCGGTGACGGCTCATTTAGAGGGATGGATATTTTTTACAAAGAGCATGGTGTTAAATTTTGCGGTATTCCATCCACCATAGACAACGACATCAACGGTACCCAGTACTGCTTGGGGGTCGATACTGCACTAAATGTCATCAAAGACTCCATCGACAACATTAGAGATACAGCAGCCTCATTTTCAAGGGCTTTTGTCATAGAGACAATGGGAAGAAATTGCGGTTACTTAGCCCTTGTTTCAGCTCTATGCAGCGGTGCAGAGCTCTGCCTCATCCCTGAATTAAACTATGATTTAAAAGAGTATGAAGAGAGCTTCAAAGAGCAAGTAAAAAGTGGACGCAAATATTTCATAGCCGTAGTTTCAGAGGGGATAATTGAGAATTCAAGCGAGATTTCTAAGTGGTTTGAAGAGAAGATAGGATTAGAGTCAAGAGTGACTATCTTAGGGCATACGCAAAGAGGCGGAAACCCTACCATTTACGACAGACTTATGGCATATAAATTTGTAACTCACGCTATCGACGGTCTACTTGATGAGAAAAATGAGAGCGTGATTTGCTACACAAAAAAGGGCTTTGAGTACAAAAGCATAGATGAAGTTGCGAACAAAAAATATGAACTAGATAGCGAGCTTTTGGGCTATTTGAAGAAGTTTTAAATGTATAAATTAAACTTTTTTGTACCATCAGAGGACAAAGAGAGAGTTAAAGAGGCACTGTTTGCTATGGGTGTCGGCAGATATGAAAACTACGAATGCTGCTCTTTTGAAACACTCGGTTCTGGGCAGTTTAAACCCATAAACAAGGCGCATCCACATATCGGAGAACTCAACAAAATAGAACATGTGTCAGAGTATAAAGTGGAGATGATTTGTATTGACGAACTTATACATGCAGCGGTAAAAAGACTAAAAGAAGTTCACCCATATGAGGAAGTTGCTTATGAAGTTTTTAGGATGGAGAAATTCTAGTGAATTATAAAATATATTCTTTATTTGGAGTAAAATTTGAAAAATAAAAAAAGCATTGATGAACAATTAGAAGAGCTTATATCATTTCATGATAATGGTGGTGGCTTTGGTGATGAAGATGCCAAATCTGAACATGAAAGAAAAATCCAATTACTAATGCATAAACAACTTCACGCTGTGAGCAAAAAAAATAATTATATTGCTATTTTCAATATTCTAATTGCAATTATAAATGTTGGAATTTTAGTTTATCAAGTTTTTTATACTTGAATAACTATACAAAATAGTGTTTTATATGTCACTTTTTTACAAAAGTAACCAAAAATCGTGTCACAAGTTGGATTTCTTTACGCCTTTTTTCAATCGTTTCAGCTAAAAATCAAAAACTCGTCACTTCGTTCCTCAAACAGTTTGATTTTTTTCACGCTTCTACTAGGTCAAAAAGACTAAAATCCAAAGTGACGCACTATGCTACCCAGACTTATGCGCCAGTTGCAAGTAGTTTTGATACTTTTTTCGAACAAAAAGTATGTTAAAAAACCTACAAAAAATGTGCGAATTGCTCTTATCAATTGGCTATTAGCAATAAAATAAAATTTATTTGACTTCAAAAAGTAATTACAATATAATTACTTTTTAAAAAGGAGTTTGTCATGACAATGCTTACAAAAATTGGTAACTCACAAGGTGTCCGAATACCAAAAACACTCATAAAACAGGCTCATCTTGAAAATGTTCAAATTGATTTTGAAATAGTTGAAAATGGACTTCTTATCAAGCCCGTAAACAACCCTGCAAGAGATAATTGGGAAGATAATATCAAGGAAGTTTTAGCAAAAAACAAAGGCTCAAAAGACGAGGGTTTATTGGGCGATTTTTTAAATGACAGTGATTTAGAAGATTACCAATGGTAGCAGATATTAAAAGATTTGAGATTTATCTAGTTAAACTAAACCCGACAATAGGCTCTGAGATTCAAAAAACAAGACCCTGCATAATAATCTCTCCAAACGAGATGAATGTTTTAAATACGGTTATAGTCGCACCCATGACAAGCAAAGGATTTGATTTTATTTTTAGACCTAAGATAAAATTTGAAGATAAAGATGGACTTGTTTTACTCGACCAAATACGCACTGTAGACAAAACAAGATTAGTTAAAAAAATCGGCAAAGTTGATAAAGATACCTCCAAAGAGATATCAAAAATGTTAGTAAAGATTTTTGAATATTGACTCATGTAGTTAAAATCAAAACTTACATGTTGAAATAATTTTTTTTAAATTATTTGCTAAAATAACTGTTTTTATAAGGGGTTATAAATGAGCATCAGATTAATTTCAACTCAAGTCGGACGTGTAAAATCTTACGGCAACAAACAGAACAAAGAGTTTTTAGAAAAGTATTGGGAGAGCGCTTCGGTTAAAGATGCTGTCGATGGCATGGTTTTTGTAGGCAAAACAGGTCTGGAGGGCGATGAAGTAGCAGACAAAATCCATCACGGCGGGCTTGAAAAAGCGGTGTTTGCAAACAGCTATGAAAACTACGCAGAGTGGGCACAGTTTTTAGCTCTTGATGCCATTCCATTTGGCGCACTTGCTGAAAATCTCACAATCTCAGGACTTCATGAAAGCAATGTCTGTCTGGGCGATATACATAAAATCGGTTCCGCGCTTTTGCAGGTATCACAGCCGAGAAAACCGTGCTGGAAAATTGCCGCAAGATGGAGTAATAAAAAATTCACAAACGAGATATATACAACTGGGCTTACTGGCTGGTACTACAGAGTGCTTCAAGAGGGTTTTGTAGAATCCGGAGATAGCATAAGCGTGGTATCAAAAGATGATAGTAAAGTCTCCATATTGGATGCGAATATGGCTTTTGCAAATCCGATTAAATATAGAGATATTTTAGAGAAAATATTGGCAATCTCATCAATTGCTCCGTCATATAAGATGAGCGTTACAAACAGAATTTCAGGGGATTTGTCACTTGAATATATGAAAGTGGATTAGAAGATTTTTTAACATGTAGAAAAGCTACATGTTAAAATAAAAACAGTGTTAAATATCTCTCTCGATAACTCTTTTAAACGTATTAAAGTAGTTGTCTTGAAGCTCTATCATGCTCATAGAAATATCATTGATTTTAACGGTATCGCCGCCGACTGTTCCGATTTGCTCACATTTTAGAGAACCCAGCATATCTTCAAACTCTGCACAATTTTCAGGTTTTACCTCTATGATTGCACGGCTCATGCTCTCTGCAAATATATCTCTCTCATCAAGAACGCTCATATTCACATCACATCCAAGTCCGCTTACTGCCGACATTTTAGCAAGGGCTATTGCAACACCGCCGCTGCTTGCATCTTTTGCACACTCTAAAAGACTTTTTTTGTTTGCTTCAATAACCAAATCCCAAAGTGCCAACTCTTTTTTGTAGTCAATCTCAGGAAGTTTTCCGGCAACATTTTGGCAAATCTCTTTCATATAAAGAGAGCCGCCAAATTCAGATTTCGACTCGCCTACTAGATAAAGCGTGTTCCCCTCACCTTGAAAGCTTGACATCAAAACTTTGTTCTCATCATCATTTACACCCACGGTTGCGATTGAAGGAGTCGGGAATACAGATACGCCGTTTGTCTCATTATAAAGAGAGACATTTCCGCCGATTACAGGTGTTGTAAGTGCAGAACAAGCCTCTTTAATCCCTAAACAGCTCTCGCCAAACTGCCACATTACTTCAGGATTTTCAGGGTTTCCGAAATTTAGACAATCCGTAATCGCCAAAGGTCTAGCACCGCTCATCGCAACATTTCGCCCAGACTCAATAACCGCCGCAGCAGCTCCGCCTTTTGGGTCTATGTAGCAGTAACGAACATTACAATCAGCCGACATTGCAAGAGCTTTTTTGTTCTCTTTTACGCGTATAACGGAAGCGTCAAGCATACCGCCTTTTTTGATTGTGTTTGTCTGAACCATTGAGTCGTACTGAGTGTATATCCAAGCTTTATCAACCACTTCCATGGATTTTGTGAGCTTGTTAAATGCCTCTTGATTTGAAACTTTTGCAAAATCGTTGATTGTTACATTTGCAATTTTATCTAAGTATGCCGGACGCACCATTGGGCGTTTTAGCACTGGAGCCTCTTCGCTCACAGGATTTACAGGAACTTCTGCTACTTTATCTCCGTGCCAAAAAAGTTCCATATTTCCAGTTGCCGTTACTTCACCGATTACAGCAGCATCTAAATCCCACTTCTCAAAGATTTTGATAATCTCCGCTTCGCTTCCTTTCTTCGCACAAAGAAGCATTCGCTCTTGAGACTCTGATAACATAAAGTCGTACGGAGTCATTCCCTCTTCGCGAGCAGGAACTTTATCAAGATGCATTATCATACCGCTGCCGCTTCTTCCAGCCATCTCAAAAGATGAAGATGTAAGTCCCGCAGCTCCCATGTCTTGGATACCGACAACATGGTCAGTTTTAAATAGTTCCAAACAAGCCTCAAGCAGAAGTTTTTCAGTAAACGGGTCGCCAACCTGAACAGTTGGACGAAGAGATTTACTCTCCTCTGTAAAACTATCAGACGACATAACAGCGCCGCCTAAACCGTCACGACCGGTTTTTGCACCTACATATATTACTGGATTTCCGATACCGTCAGCTCTTCCGTAAAAAATCTCATCACTTTTTGCAAGACCAATAGTAAAAGCATTTACAAGAATATTTCCATTGTAGCACTCATCAAAACTTGTCTCTCCGCCGATAGTAGGAACACCCATACAATTACCGTAACCGCCGATTCCAGCAACAACACCGCGAACTAAATATCTTTGATGAGCTGATGTTTTATCATCTTTTAACACATTACCAAATCTTAGTGCATTTAGGTTTGCAATAGGGCGAGCGCCCATTGTAAAAACATCGCGCATAATTCCGCCGACACCCGTTGCAGCACCTTGATAAGGTTCTATAAAGCTCGGGTGATTGTGTGACTCCATCTTAAATACAGCAGCATATCCGCCGCCAATGTCAATAACACCTGCATTTTCCCCCGGTCCTTGAATAACCCACGGAGCTTTTGTCGGAAATCCGTTTAAATGAACTTTTGATGATTTGTAGCTACAGTGTTCGCTCCACATAGCAGAGAAGATACCTATCTCTACTAAATTTGGTTCACGCCCTAAAATTTTCTTTATATGTATGTAATCATCGCTTGATAGCTTATGTGATTTAAGTACTTTTTCTATATCTTTTAGTTGTTGGCTCACGGAGTATTCCTAAAAATTTGGTTTTTAAAAATGGATTATATCCAAAATAGTCGATAAAGAAAATTTAATGGAAAGAAAAGTGCGATTTTGTGCGGATATTTTTCTTAAGCGAAAAGATATTTTTATACCAAATTTCCAATATCTCATACTCTTTTTTACTCTTAGGAAGTTGGATTTTAAACTGATCATCAACTTCTTTACCAAGCATGGCACAAGCTAGCGGAGAGTGAATACTTATAAGCCCGTTCTCCGGTTCTGATTCTAAAACTCCGCAGATGGTATAACACTCCTCTTCGTCTGTTTCTATATTCAAAATCTTTACACTGCTTCCAAAACTCACCCTTGTATGCGAGAGTTTAGAAGAATCTATAATTTGAGATTTTTGTATCACGGAGTTTAGATAAAAAAGTCTTTTATCGATGTGTCTAAGTTTCTCTTTTGCAGCATGATAGTCGGCATTTTCACTTCTGTCTCCCATGGCTGCGGCAACTAATTTTTCTGCCGCAACCTTAGGCTTTTCAACTTCAAGTAAAAACTTAAACTCTTCTATTAAAAGGTCATACCCCTCAATGCTCATAGGCTCTTGCAATTTTAAAACACCTAGTGGTTAAACCCTACTATGTAGTAGGTATTTTTATTTTCTAATTTATTAACTGTTACTTTATATTTTTCACTAAAATGTTTAACTTTCTCATGTGCTTCTTTAGCTATTTCTTGACTTGGGGAGTCAATTTTTATCTTAAAACAGTCATTTGTGTTTGACATGGCAACATACGAATCATCAACTTTTAAATGATCATGCAAATCCATAATATGTTTTTGTATTTTCTCATATCCTGCCGTATTTTCTTCAATTTTTTGCAGTTGTTTAAGTAGGGCATCATTTGGCACATAACCTAATTGTGTTAACATCGCTTCTTTTTGCATATTCTTCCTTTTTATAAAAATTTAAAAAAATAATATCAGTTATTTGTAAATATTCAGTGCTATTTTATGAATATCTATGTATCATTTACTCAATTTATAATATAGCAAAAGAGAGTCAAATGACTGATGATATACTAAAAAAAATCAAACAACTTCCGCCGCTTCCGGAGTCTGCAATGCAAATAGAAGCTGTTTATCAAGATCCAGATAGCACTTTTAATGACATGGTTAAGATTTTAGAGAAGGACCCTCTCTTAACGGCAGATATTTTAAAAGCCGCTAATTCTCCTTTATACGGCTTCAGCCGTGAGATAAATACAATCAATCAAGCGGTCGGTCTGTTTGGAATGGGCACAGTTAGAGGCTTTGCTCTTGCTAGTATTGTCAAAAAAAGTTTTACTCTTGATTTGTCTCCTTATGGAATTGACAACGATATGTTCTCTAATTTCTCAAAAAAACAGCATGCCCTTACAACATCGTGGTGCATAAGAAATGAAAATAAGCTTCTTAACATTTTATCTCCGGCGGCTTTTTTAGTTGAAATCGGCAAAGTTTTAATAGCTCAACAAATCATCACCGATAAGACGCAAGAAAAATTTAAAGAGGCTCTAATAACTCTTCAAAATGTAGAAGCAGCTGAAAGAGAAGTTGCGGGAGTAGACACTCCGGAAGTCAGTGCTACTATTTTTGAACACTGGAGATTTGAAGCAGGGCTTGTAGAGACTATACGCAACTGCCAAAATCCTGAGGGTGCTAAAGAAGGAATAAAAAAAGCTGCACAAATTTTGCAAGTTGTTCGCACTGCAGTGCCGATAAACGGTGTTATTACAGAGCAAAGCACGGCTGAAGCAAAAGAGTTGATAACTAAGTACAATCTTGATATGGAAAGTTTTGACAAAGCTTTACAAAACATTTAATAATTGTAATGAAATCTCTTTTAATAAGACTCACCAATGGTTTGGATGAACAGGATATCTCTTTAGATGAACTAAAATTCGTAAATGATTTTTTAGCAAAAGAATACATTACAAAAAAAGAGAGTATCTACAAATTCAACTCAAAATACCGCGCCGGAACGCTAGGGCTTGTTCAAAATGGCACTGCATACCTAAATGTTATAGGCGAATATGTCAGAGACCTCTACATTGACGATGTTGAAACAATCAAAGCAACAGAGGGCGACCTTGTTATAGCACAAAGATTGCTTGGCAAAAGAGGAGCTCCTAGTGCTAAAATAGTTGAAATTGTAGGTCGTGCACAGACATACAGTGTTGCCTACATAGCCTCTAAAGATGGTAAAAAATCTCTGCTTGACTTAAAAACTGAATTTCCAGCCGGAGTTGAGATAAGCGAAGAGACACTAAACTCTTATAATGATGGCGATGTTTTTAAAATCAACAATCAAGATTTCACCATAATGGAGCGATTGGGCAATATAAAAGACCCTCTTGTTGACGAAAAAATAGTTCTTGCCCACTTTAACAAACATGATGAGTTCAGTGATGAAGTGTTGGCGTTAGCGTCATCATTCAAAGAGGTTGAGGCTTCAAGATATCCATCTAGAGTTGATTTGAGAAAATTGCCTTTTTGCACAATTGACCCAGTTACCGCAAAAGATTTTGATGATGCAATCTGCTACGATGAGGAAGCAACTACGCTATATGTAGCAATAGCCGATGTCAGTGAGTATGTAACTCCATTTGGAGCGATTGACAATGAAGCAATTTATAGAAGCTTCTCTATCTATCTTCCTCATCGCTCAATCCCAATGCTTCCAAGACAACTAAGCGAAACGCTCTGCTCTTTGCAACCGCATGTAGACAGACTCTCTTATGTTTTTGAGATGAAGCTCGACCTTGCCTCTTTGGAGGTAAGCAGCTCAAAGGTTTATGAAGCCATCATCCACTCGCAAAGAAGATTTAACTATGAAGAGATTGATGAGTTTTTCGAAGGAAAATTAAAAGCCAAAAACAGCTCTGAAGAGAAAATTTTTGACTACATTGCAAAACTAAGAGTAATTACGGATGCCCTAAAAGCAAAAAGGCTCAAAGTCGGTTATGATTTTCGCTCAAATGAGCTGGAGATGTTTATTGATGAAAACTCAAATATTACACATACAACTTATGCACAGGAGACACCCTCTCATGCGCTTATTGAGGATTGTATGCTTTTGGCAAATAAAGAGGCTGCTAAGAGATTTAAGAGAGGTATATTTCGTATTCATGAGCCTCCGAACCAACTGAAACTACAAAATCTATATCAAGAGCTAGCCGGTATAGGGATGTTTATCGATATAAAAAAATCCATCAAAGAGACCATCACCGAGATACAAAAGCAGGCAAAAGAGATGAATCTATCATCAGAAGTTGATACTCTGATAATCCAATCTCAGATGCAGGCTAGATATGCACCGCTCAATGCCGGACACTTTGGACTTGGCTTTGAAGAGTATACGCACTTTACATCGCCTATTAGGAGATACTCCGACCTTATTGTTCATAGATTACTAAAAGCAATTGCAAATAATGACACTACCGAGGGCTCTTATGTTTTAAGAAATATAGAGTCGCTATGTATAAGTGTTAGTGAAAAAGAGAGAGAGGCGGCAACGATAGAGGTTGAGTTTATGGCTAGAAAATTTGCTCGCTGGGCTGATGAAAATATAGATAAAACTTTTAAAGCCAGAATAACATCAACAGAGCCTTTCTTTAAAGCTGAACTTCATGATGAAATTCAGGGTGCAAGATTTTTTATAACCCAAAACCTTAATGCTCTTCTTTTTGATGATGTTATGGTTAGAATTGATAAAGTTGACATTCCAAAAGCTAAAATTTATGCAAGCGTTGTTGAGATAATAGAAAAAGATATCTAATTATGTACAAAAACGAGCTAGATAAGCATATACAAAACAACTCACTCTCAAACAGTTTTATACTTTTTGGAGAGAGTAGTTTTCTCATAGACAGATACACACAAACCCTTACAAACAAAGAGGGTGCCTTGCTTCTAAAATTTTATCATGATGAGTATAATTTCAACTCTGCAAAAGCGCATCTTTCTCAAGCTTCACTCTTTGGCGACCAAAATGTTCTAATCATTAAAAGTGAAAAAAAAATCCCTAAAAAAGATTTGGATACGCTTATTGAACAGTGTGAAAAAAATTCAGACAATATTTTTGTCTATGCATATTACGGAACTGACAACACGGCTTACGCAAAACCGCCTGCAAAAACAAAAACAATGTGTGTCAGATTTTTTCATCCAAACCATTCGGAAGCAGTTTTCACAGTATCTCAGATAGCTCGTGAAAAAAGTGTAAATATAGACAGCTATACCATAAATCATCTTCTAAGCGTACATAGTGGGGATATTGCGCTTGCGTGTAATGAGATTGATAAGTTGAAAATTTATGATAGAGCAATAACCGTTAAAGATATAGATAATATGATTTTTGGTTTAGCCGAGATTAATATAGATGATTTTATAAAAAAAGTATTAAATAAAAAAGATTTTAAAGCAGACCTTGTCAGCCTGCTAGAGCATGGAGAAGATGAGATAAGAGTGTTAACTGCCATAACTTCTTATCTTACTACTCTGTATATGTTTAACATATACATACGAGTAAACGGAGCTCCAAATGCAATTGATATTTTAGGTTATAACGCTCCTAAATTTGTTGTTGATGACAAGGCTACAATGTCTATAAAAATAAAACCTCTAATATATTACAAACTTCATGAGTTGCTATTGAATAGCGAACTTAAAATGAAAAGTTCACATGTAGATAAAAACGCTATACTTTTATCAACGCTTATAAGAGTTCAACAGTTACTTTAGTCTCATTTTATTTTGTTTCATGCAGATTTATCAACTCTATAAACTCACCGACATATTGTGCAAAAAACTTCATATATTTTAAATCGCTCTCTTGAAATCCGTCCTCTTTATTTAAAAGCTCTAAAACGCCGCCGACCTCTTTTTTATAATTAAAAATCGGTGCCGTAATGACATTTTTTGTTGTATATCCGGTTGTTTTGTCTAAATCTCCCATAAAATAAGGGTTTGAGTGTACGGCATTTTCTAAAATCGGTTTTTTTGTTCTTAATGTCTCTCCAACTATCCCTTTATCCGCAGACATAACAATTCTGTCAACTCCATCAGCAAGAGTTGTCCAAAATTCATTTTTATCCGGATTATATATAAACATAGAGCATCTGTCCGCCCCTATAATCTCTTTTGCATACTTTGAGACAAGCGGTAACCCCTCCGCCAGAGAGGTTTTATACAGCAACTCTCTTCCAAAATCAGCAAGCTTCGTATGTATTTGTGCATTTATCATAATGTAAACCTTTTTGTAGTTGTAAAAATTATATATAAAGCATAATGAAAAGTATATTAATGTGTTTAGCTTTAAAGAAAAGAATAAGAAAAGTAGTATTAAATATTTTAAAAACTAAAAGAGTGATGGAGTTTCAAGGCGCAAAGAGAGGAAGCATACTGAAGTATGTGACGAACGAAGCAACGCAGAAAATGCGTCGCTATTTTAGTTTTTAGCTGTGTCTACTATTTTATTTGCCGATATCCACGGCATCATAGAACGAAGTTTAACACCTGTTTGCTCAATCAGTGAAGCCTTTGCATTTGCACGCTCAGCGTTCATTCTTGGGTATCCTGCTTGACCTTCAAGGATAAAATCTTTTGCAAATCTACCATCTTGAATCTCTTTTAGAATCTCTTTCATTGCAGCTTTAGACTCTGCATTGATAACGCGTTTTCCAGAAACATAGTCACCATACTCAGCAGTATTAGAGATTGAGTATCTCATATCTGCAATTCCGCCTTGGAACATTAAATCAACAATTAATTTAAGTTCATGTAGACATTCAAAGTAAGCAAGCTCCGGAGCATATCCAGCTTCAGTTAAAGTTTCAAAACCAGCTTGAACAAGTGAAACTGCTCCACCACAAAGAACAGCTTGCTCTCCAAAAAGGTCAGTTTCCGTCTCATCTTTAAAACTTGTTTCAATAATCGCAGTTCTACCGCCGCCGATAGCTGATGCGTAAGAAAGCGCTAATTCTCTAGTTTTTCCGCTTGGATTTTGTCCAACAGCTATAAGGTCTGGAATACCGCCGCCACGAACAAACTCAGAACGAACAGTGTGTCCCGGAGCTTTTGGAGCAATCATAGTTACATTTATGTCGGCTCTTGGGTGAATTCTTCCATAGTGAATGTTAAAACCGTGTCCAAATGCGATAGTTGCGCCATTTTTTAAGTTTGGCTCAATTTCGTTTTTGTAAATTTCTGCTTGGTTTTCATCCGGTAAAAGAATCATTACAACATCAGCATAAGCACTTGCATCTGCAACAGTCATAACTTTAAAGCCCTTTGCTTCAGCCTTAGCCCAAGAAGAGCCATCTTTTCTTAAACCAACAACTACTTCAACACCGCTATCTCTTAAATTTTCTGCATGAGCATGACCCTGAGAGCCAAAACCAATCATTGCAACTTTTTTGCTCTTGATTAAATTAATATCGCAATCTTTATCATAGTAAACAGTTAATGCCATCGTTTTTCCTTGAATTATATTAAGCTTAAATGCTTAAAAATTTTTTGGCATTATACTAAAATAAAGCAAAAACTTTTATAATGTCAGCAAAAACAGAGGAATATTTGTGAAAAAATTTAATCTTTTTAAAGAAATTATCATTACGGACAGAAATAATTTAGCAGAAGCCATCAACTCAGGCAAGCTATTTGGCATAAGAGTTGATGGAAATATCTGTTATGAACCATTTACATTGGATGACATTTTAATATACAGAGGTACTCCCGATACAAGTTTGCCAATAGAAACTATATTTGGCAAAAATTATCAAGTGCTGGAAGATAGTGATAGAGTTCTTATAAAAGCATTTTCAAATTGGCAAGAAATTATAGGTTTTAACTCTCCAAGGGCTACATATGATGACACGACCGCGGACGGCGTTGATGAATTTTCAACAAAAGATATGGAAAATATCGGCTGGCATGCTTCCGAGTTTAACATCAAGTACAGAACTTTAGTCGATGTTTTGGAAGAAAAATGTGATGGCACTCTTATCTGCATAGAGCAAGAAGAGCCGTACCAGTTCAGCGGACTTGGCTTTGTGGATGATTTGACAAACGCAAGAGACATTTTGTTTGATTTTTGCCATAGAGAAATCAAGCGACTGATAGCCGAAGATAAAGATTTTGCGCAAGATAACTTAAACGACGACGAACTCGAAGCCGCCGAGTTTTTCAAGGTAATTTAGCAGATACTATTTGCCCTCTTTTTTTCTTAGTTTTGAAACAAGAACATAAAAAAGAGGTATAAAAACTATAGCCAAAAATGTAGCAGCAAGCATTCCGCCGACAACTCCCGTACCTATTGAGTGTCTGCTCGCCGCCCCTGCACCGCTGCTTATTGCAAGAGGAATAACTCCTAGCGTAAATGCCAAAGAGGTCATGATGATAGGGCGAAGACGAATCTTTGCGGCTTCTAAAACAGCGTCAACCAGCTCCATGCCCTGTTCTCTCTTTTGCATAGCAAACTCTACAATCAAAATAGCATTTTTCGCACTTAGCCCTGCTAAAACAAGTATGCCTATCTGAAAATAGATATCATTCTCCAACCCTCTTAAATGGTTTGCGACAACCGCTCCAAAGACGCCAAACGGAACTGCCAAAAGTACAGATATCGGCATCAGCCATCTCTCATATTGTGCCGCTAAAATCAGGTATAAAAAGATTATCCCGAACATAAATGCCAAACCGCCTGCACTTGAAATCTGCTTCTCCTGATATGCCGTTCCTATCCAGCTTATGGTATACCCTTGTGGCAAGACTTCATTCGCCACCTCTTCTATGGCTCTTAGCGCATCACCTGAGCTGTATCCTAAACTCGGCTGACCGGAAATCTTTGCCGCGCTAAAGAGGTTAAATCTCTCAACCAAGTCAGCACTTACAATCTGTTTGAGCCCAACAAAAGAGCTAAGAGGAAGCATCTCTCCTTTGTCGCTTCTGACATAGATTTTATTGAGGTCTTCAGGATTTTTTCTAAAGGACTCCGTTGCCTGCATATTAACCATATATGTTCTGCCAAAGAGGTTAAAATCATTTACGTAAAAATTTCCAAAAGTAGCACCCAAAGTTTGATATATCTGCTTAATATCAATGCCTTTTGCCTTTGCTTTCTCGCTATCCACGCTCACTTCATATTTTGGGACATTCGTATTTAGATTTGTTCTAACTCCCTCTAGTTCAGCTCTCTGCCCCGCTTTTTGAATAATCTCATTTACATATTTTTGAAGCTCTTTTATATCTGAGCCTGTCCTGTCTTGCACATAAAGCTCAAATCCGCCGGCAATTCCCATACCCCTTATCGGAGGAGGAACGATGCCAAAAGAGAAACCGTCGCTCGTTCGTGAGAGTTTTTTGCCCATCTGCGACGCTATATAAGCTGCATGTTGCTCTGGTCTTGTTCTCTCATCCCAATCTTGAAGTTTTAAAATTGTAGCCGCAGAGTTTGTTCTTAAAGAAGATGTAACGAAGTCCATTCCGGCAAATTGGATGACATTTTTTATATTCTCTTTGTCTTTTGAGACGATGTCATATACCTCGGAAGTCAGCGCATCCGTTCTGCTAAGCGATGCACCGGGAGGGTTGTAGCTGAAGACAAAAACCGTTCCTTTGTCTTCGGTCGGAACAAGCCCTGTTTTTAGACTATTAAATAGGTCGTAAGTAACATACACAAGCCCGCCAAATAGAAGCATGCTTAAAAACGAATATCTTATGGTCATTTTTAGAGTCTTTGAATAACCGCGCGTAGCCCAATCAAAAAAACTGTTAAACCATTTAAAAAAATATTTCGGCTCTTTGTGTACAGGTTTTAGCATCAAAGCGCAAAGTGAGGGTGTCAAAGTAAGTGCGACAAACCCAGAAATAGCCAAAGAGATAACTATGGTTACGGCAAACTGCCTGTACATCTCGCCGCTAAGCCCGCCTAAAAATGCCACAGGGATAAATACGGCAGAGAGTACCAAAACGATGGCTACAAGCGCGCCTGAAACCTCTCTCATCGCCTGCAAAGAAGCTTCAGTCGCGGAGAGCCCCTCTTTCATATGTCTCTCTACACTTTCTATAACGATAATAGCATCATCAACTACTATCCCGATGGCCAAAACAAGCCCAAACAATGTAAGAAGGTTTATGCTAAAACCTAACATGTACATTCCCGCAAATGCGCCGATTATGGAGACGGGAACAGCCAAAATAGGAATTAGCGTCGCTCTGAAGCTCTGCAAAAAGAGAAAAATGATGAGAATAACAAGGATGATAGCCTCTATAAACGTTTTTATAACCTCGTTTATTGAAACCTCAACGAAATCGGTAATATCGTAGGGAATTACGTACTCCACATCATCTACGAAGTTCTCACTTATGGAGGTTATAACCTTTCTAACCTCTTTTGCCGTCTCTATCGCGTTTGCGCCGTTTTGTAAAAATATACCTATCGGGATGGCAGGAGAGTTGTTTAGCTTGGTTTTCATATCGTAGCTTTGAGAGCCAAGTTCAACCGTCGCCACATCCTTTAGCTTCAGCGAACTTCCGTCCTCGTTGGAGCGAATTATGATATTTGAGAACTCTGATGGTTCGCTAAACCTTTGCGGCGTTTGAAGTGTATATGTAAACATCTCATTTCCGGCAACAGGCTCTGCTGAGAGCTTTCCTGCGGCATACTGCTCGTTTTGCTCTCTTATTGCCAGAATCAAATCATTTACCGTTATGGAGTATTTTTTTAGCTTTAGCGGGTCTATCCAGATGCGCATCGAGTAATCTTTTGCGCCGAAAATGGTTACGTCGCCGATTCCCTTAACTCTTTTTAAATCATCTACGACATTCATAAGCGCGTAGTTGGATAAAAATGTAATATCTCTGCTCTGCTTTGGCGAGTGAAGAATAATTACCTGAAGCATGTCCGGTGATTTTTCTGAAACCCTTATTCCCTGTCTTTGAACCTGTTCTGGAAGTTTTGAGAGAGCTGCCTGAACTCGGTTGTTTACATCTATTTTTGCATCATCTGGGTTTGTTCCTACCTCAAAAAATACATTTACACTTAATATTCCGCTGTCGCTCGAGAGAGAGTTCATATAGAGCATATCTTTTGCTCCGTTTATCTCCTCTTCAAGCGGTGCCGCAACTGTTTTTGATATAGTCTCCGCACTTGCACCTTGGTATGAGGTTGAAACAACGATTTGAGGCGGTATAACCCTCGGGTACTCTCCAACAGGAAGAGACAACATCGAGATTGCGCCTGCTAGAACAATTATGATGGCGATAACTGATGCAAAAATCGGTCTTTTTATAAAAAAGGCAGAAAACATCTTACTTACCGTCCATAACTGTTACTTTTGAGTTTGGTTTTAGTTTTGCCATATTGCTGATAACTATCTGCTCACCATCTTTTATTCCGCTCTCGATTATAGCGATGCCGTTATCTACATGTAATATTTTAACGGCTCTCATAGAGACAGCACTGCCCTCTATCACGTAAACAATAGTCGCATCAGGTGTTTTTACAAGAGCGATTTCCGGGATTTTAGCAACACTTTCATAACTGAGTCCCCCTAAAGATACCTCAACATAAGAGCCTATTATCAGCACTCTCTCTTTGTTTTCAAACTTTGCTCTTAAGAGTAGCGTATCCGTCTGCAGATCTATTTTCGGGGATATAAAATCAACTAAACCTTCATACGTTTTTGAGCCGATATTTAGCGTAACCTTTGCGCCATTTTTTATCTGAGAACTGTATTTATAAATATCGCTGCTCGGTATAGAGAACTCTGCATAAACCGACTCCAATGCCGTTATGGTTGTAAGTTTTGAGGATGGCGTCTCTTTATCAATGTAACTTCCCTCATCGCTGCTGCTAAGTCCGACAATACCGCCAATCGGAGCTTTTATGGTTGTATAGTCAAACTCTATTTGTGCATTTTTGAGAGCTGCTTTTGCTTTTTGCGCCTCCGCCTTTGCGTCGTCATAGGTATATAAAAACTGATCTCTTTGCTGCTCGCTGATTGCGCTGTTTTTAAATAAAAAGTCTGATCTCTCCCAGTCTTTAGAAGCTCTATTTAGGTTTGCTTCAGCCTTTTGCAGTGCTGCTTTTGACTCATTTAATTTTGCTTCATACTCATCTTTTTGTATCTCATAAAGCCTATCGCCTTTTTTTACAACTGCACCCTCTGTAAAATTTTCTTTTGCCAAAACTCCGCTGACACGCGCCACAACTTCTACCTCTTTAAAAGGTTTAAGTACAGCAGAATAACTCTTTGTAAAATTTGCTTTCTCAAACTTAACCACCTCGGCCTTTACAGGCAATGGAGGCATCTGAACTGCTTGCGTTCCAGATTTAGCACTCTTCTTCTCATCACTGCAACCAACAAAAAGCAGTGATACCGCTGCTATAAAAATTGCTAAATTTTTCATCTATAAAAACTCCTTTATATCTTTTCCACTATAATAAATCAACTCAGCTTTTTTCATCTCTACATCCAAAAGCGCTCTCTCATAATCTCTCTGTGCGTCAAACTTTTCGCTAAGTGATTGAAGATATGCAACATTGTCAATGGCTCTGTTTTCATATCTTATTTTTACAAGGTCATAGGTCGCACTTGCGGCATCAAGTGCAGATTTGGATGCGTCGATTTTAAGTTTCGCAATTTCAAGTGACTTTTTTGCAAGTCTGTACTCAACATCTGCTTTATGCTTCTCATGTTCGAGCGTGGATTTTTTACTTAAATACTCCTCAAACTTTGATTCATAGCTCTTTGCAACAGTATCAAAATCAAATACATTCCATGAAAGATTAACCATAGCTATATTTTGCGTCTCAACTAAAAAATTACTCTCTAAGTTTTTATTGTCAAAATAGTAATCGTTGTAGCTTAGAGTGTTGTTAAAAGTAACTTGCGGCAAATTTTGGCTCTTTTTACTTTGCGCTTCATGAAGTATTGATACTGCACTATGTTCAAGCGCTTTAATATCTGCTCTTGTGGATGGGTCCTGCTCATTAACAAACTTAACATGTGAACCATCTTCAACTAAATCTATTTTTTGCAAAGTGTAGTACTCAAATGCATAAAGAATCTTTTGATTTTCAAGCTCTATCTCATTGAGTTTTACCATTGCATTTTTAACTCTTGAATCAATCTTGTCAAGTTCATCATGTGTTATTGAACCGGCTTCATAGAAAAGTTTAAGCCTATTTAACTCCGCCCTTAGCTGCTCTATCTCTTGAAGTTTTGCTCTTTTGTCCGCGTCAAACGCAAGATAGCCGAAATAAAGTCTTGATATATCAAGAGAGAGACTCATCTTAAGAGCTTCAACACTCATTTTGCTTGAATCAATACCTGATTTCAGCTGTGAGTAGAGGCTCTGTTCTTTGCCTCCGTCATAAACGGTGTACTTCAAACTCGCTTGAGCTTTAAGCGCATTTTGGGGAGATGAAGGGCTCTCCTCATACGCATTTTGGTAGGTCGCCCCCAGTTCAATATTTGGCAGATATGAGTTTTTTGTACTCTCGTAAGCTCTCTCTTTTGAGTTTAAAAGATGCGAGGCAGACTCTACTACTCTATTTTTGTGTGACAACTCTACCAACTCTTCAAGAGTATATGCATAGAGAAAAATTGGCAGACAAAGTATTGGAAAAAAAAGTCTCAACTGCTCTCCTTCATTCGATTTTACGAAATAGTATCATACAAACTCTTAAACATATCTTGCTAGAAAGATATATTTTTGCTATAATGCAGTTATGAAAAAAAATAGAGTACACACTGACCTAATCACAAATTTTTACGACAAAGTTGATTCGGAAGAACTTCCTGAAGTTTTTTTGATGACTTTTCCCATCGCGGTTATTCAAAAAACAATATTTGCACATGCGGAGAGTTTTTTAAAAGAGAAGTTTGATCTTCTTAACTCGGAAACCGATGTTTTAGCCTCTCTCTATACACACGGCAAAGTGCTCTCTCCGACTCAGCTTTATGATTTGACAATCTTCTCCTCAGGCGGCATGACAAAAGTATTAAAAAGACTTCAAGAGAGAGATTTGATATATAGGAAAGAGGATACAGCGGACAAAAGATGTATGCTTGTCTGCTTAACACAAAAAGGAGAAGAGCTTATAATAAAATCTTTAAATGAGATTTCAAAAGAGTGCAGTAAATACTTTGAAGCATTTAGCGACAAAGAAAAAAATCTCTTTAGCACTCTTTTAAAAAAAATACTTTTAAACATAAACAAGGTTTAGCAGTCGCAATTTTTATAAAATCTTGATATTTTCATAATTTTATTGATAACTTATTGATAATTTTTCAACTATAATAGACAAACTAAAAATAAAGATAAAATATGTCCATATCAGATATTGCTATGCTCTCAGTGATAGCCATTTTAACAATCTTAGTACTTATAAAACTGCCGAATGCTTAATGAAAAGTATTAGTTCTAACTATATAATATATGAATATATCCTTAAAGCTTTGGGAATTTTGTCTATTATTACCGTTATAAGCCATATTTTTCGTGAGCATTTAGATATTATAAATATTGGATTGATACATATTATTCCCGTAGTTATAGTAGCCGTTCACGGAAATATGAAAGCAACTATTTTTATTACTGTTTTGAGTCTGATTTTTTTTAATTTTCTCTACATTCCTCCACTTTATAGCTTTAAAGTGGATAATGAACTCTATCTGTGGAGCTTTGTTATTTTTGCTATTGTCGGATGGATTATTACTATTCAAGCCAAAAACCTATACAAACAAACCAGACAAAATGAGATGAGGGAGAGTTTACTTCATATCATCTCGCATGATTTAAGAACACCGTTATCTACTATTCATGGAACCATAAATCTTATTTTATCAAATCAAAATTTAGACAAAAATAGTATAAAAGGTTTACTAGAGGATGTAAACTATGCCTCTTTGCGCATGAAAAGATTGATTACTAATATTTTAGACAGCACAAGACTCTCAAGCGGAGATATAAATTTAAAATTTGATTGGTGCGATTTTGAAGATATAGTCGGTGTTGCTTTAGAAGATTTTTCAGAAAAACAAAATAGTGAGTTGCTAGATGTAAAGATAGATGATATCGGGTTGTATTGGGGCGATAATATGTTATTGACGCAGCTAATTGTAAACCTTTTAGACAATGCCTTTAAATACTCCAAAAGCTCTACAAAAGTAACTCTAAAAATAGTAAACTTCAACAATGGCGTAAAAATAGAAGTTTTTAACCAAAGCAGCCATATTGATGAGACAAAATTAAAAAGTATTTTTGACAAATTTTATCGCCTTGAAGATACAAATGACATTTCAGGCAGCGGCATAGGACTTGCAATTTGTAAAAGCATAGTCAATCTTCACGGTGGAAATATCAAAGCCAGCGCGGTTGATGGCGGCATACTTATAGAGGCAAAACTGCCTATAGTTAAAAAAGCGGGATTGGTATGAAAAGTTATCTTATTCAAATCATAGAAGATGATCCTTCAGTAAAAAAGTTATTGGAGATAACATTTAGGGAGTATGGCTTTAACCATATCTCTTGTGAAAACAAAAAAAATGCTATGATAATGTTTTTAAGTCATAATCCGGATTTGGTTATCGTTGATTTAGGTCTTGGCGATGGAGACGGAAAAGAGTTTATAAAGCAGGTAAGAGAGATATCAAAACTTCCAATAGTGGTGCTTAGCGCAAGGCATGATGAGAAAGAGATAATAGCAGCTCTTGACGCAGGTGCCGATGACTACATCACAAAACCATTTTCCGTAAATGAGCTTTTAGCAAGGATTAGGGCAAATCTTAGACGAAAAATAGGTGATGAAAATGTACCAAGCAAAATTTTTTGCGGTGAGTTAGAGATTGATATCATATCTAGAGATATTTTTTTCAAAAAAGAGCAGTTAAAACTTACTCCGATTGAGTATGAGCTGTTAAAATATTTTTTACTCAACACAAACAAAACACTTACGCACAAACAGATACTAAAAGAGGTTTGGGGCATTGGATACCAAAATGAGATGCAGTATCTTAGAACTTATGTAAATACTTTGAGAAAAAAAATAGAGCAAAACAGCACAAGACCAAACTATATAAAAACGGAATCTGGCATCGGCTATAGATTTTGTTGCAATAACTAAAAGGATTTCCAACGCAAACGCAAGATGTTAAAATTGTTTTTATGAGCTTTGTCATTCTCATCGGTGTTGGCGCCCTTTTGCTAATGCTTCCGTTTGCTCATAATGGAGAACTTTCTGTTATTGATGCACTCTTTACCGCCACCTCTGCCGTCTGTGTTACCGGACTCATAGTCAAAGATACTCCGGTTGATTTTACTAGTTTTGGGCATGTTGTCATCCTCTCTTTGATTCAAATCGGCGGATTGGGCTATATGACGGCAGTTACCTTTTTGGCAATTATGCGTCGTAAAAAACTTGGCTATCGTGACCGTCTTATCCTCAAAGAGTCACTAAATTACCCAGGTGTGAGCGGAATTTTTCGTTTTTTAAAAATCGTCTTTGCCAGCATTGTGATTATTGAAATTGTCGGTGCAGTCATCTTGACATTGCGTTTTTTAGTTGATATGCCGCTTGATGATGCAGTGTGGTTTGGGCTTTTTCACTCTGTCTCTGCATTTAATAATGCCGGATTCTCTCTTTTTAGCGATAATATGATGGGTTTTCGCAGTGATTTGGTTATAAATATTACCATTCCTCTCTTGATTATTATCGGTGGATTGGGGTACTTGGTACTTTTAGAACTATACAATTACCGTAAAAAATCACTGACACGCCTATCTACCCATACAAAACTTGTTTTGTGGACATCTGCTATTTTGATTCTTGCAAGTATGGCCATCATTCTGTCTCTAGAGTGGAACAACCCAAAATCACTCGGCGCTATGGATACAATGGAAAAAATTATCGCTGCTTGGTTTGCATCAGTAAACTATCGAACCGCTGGATTTAACAGTATTGATTTTTCAACATTCAATGACTCTGATCTCTTTTTTGGAACTATCTTTATGATTATAGGCGGTAGCCCCGGAGGAACTGCCGGAGGTATTAAAACAACGGTTTTGGCACTTGCCGTAATCGGAGTTTGGTTTACTCTTCGCGGTCAAAACAATCCCCATATTTTTCACAGAAGTCTAGTTCCGTACCAGATAAATAAAGCGTATGCAATTATTTTTGTTGCTTCATTTTATATACTAATATCAACGGTTATTTTAAATGAGAGTGAGAACCTTCACTTTGTTAGAACGCTTTTTGAAACATGTTCGGCGTTTGCCACGGTGGGTATATCTACAGGAAATGGCGGTGTGCTTAGTTATAGTGCACTCTTTAGTGATTTAGGAAAACTCAACATAATCTTGCTTATGTTGATGGGCAGGGTTGGTGTTTTTGCTTTTACTATAGTAATAGTTGGCAAAGCGGTGCAAACCCGAATTAAATATACAGAAGGAAAGGTGATTATATGACATATGTTGTTATTGGACTAGGAAAGTTTGGATACCATGTAGCCAAAGGGTTGGCACAACAAGGGGAAACGGTTATTGCTATTGATAACGATGAAGAGAAGATAAGAGATATCGGCGAGTTTGTTCAAGATGCCATAGTTCTTGACTCTTCTGATCCAAAAGCACTCAGTGAAGCAGGAATAGCCGATGCAGAAATGGCAATTGTAAGCATCGGGGAAAATCTTGAAGCAAGCATACTTACCGTTATGGCACTTAAAGAGCTCGGTATTGAGACGATTTTCGCCAAGGCAATTACTCAGGTGCATGGGCAAATTTTATCAAAATTGGGCGCAGCAAAAGTAATCTATCCAGAGATGGAATCTGCAAAAAAGTTAGTTAAAAAAATTGTTAAAAATATGCACTATGAGACTATCGATCTCTCAATTACAATGAAGCTTGCCAAGATGACTGTTCCAAAATTTTGGATTGGAACTTCAATACTCTCTTCCGTATTTAAAGAAAATTTCGAAGTAAAACCAATTGCATACAAGCATCAAGGCGAATGGCACACCTCATTTGAAAAAGATGATATTCTTGAAGAGGGTGATATTTTTGTTGTTCTTGGTAACAGCAACGATATCGAAGCACTTAGTAAAAAAGTTTAAATTATTACTTTTTTACTAATTTTTATTTTTAGCTAAAAATCTTTGCAAAATAATCATGGCAGAGATTGAATCAATTCGTCCGTCACGAATATGTTTTATTTCGCCCTTCATCATACCCTCCGCCTCTTTGGAGGAGTTGCTCTCATCCTGATAAAAAATCTCGCCCCCAAAATCAACAAGATTCATAAAATGCGCAACGCGGCGTCTCATCTCATCTTCACTGCTCCCACCCATAGGTATGCCGACAACAACGGCATCAACTTCCCACTCATCAAGAACTTTTTTGACATCTCTTGAGGCTTGCTCTCTATTTTTTCGCTCAACTGCTTTTAGCGGAGTTACCAAATCTTTGTGTGCGCTGTATGCCAAACCTATGCGTTTCAAACCCAAATCAATAGCTATATATTTCAACTCTATTTTCCTAAACAAAAAGAGCCGAACATCTTGTCAAGCATCTCATTATTTTCAAAAGGTCTGGTTATTGAAGCCATCTCTTTTACGGCTTCATTTAGGCAAAACGAGAATATCTCAAGCTCTTGGTCTTGAAGAGGAAACAGTGCTTCATCAATAAGCTTAAGCGTATTTTCTACTGCTGATATCTGTCTTTGCGATATAAGCATCATTTCATCAGAGCTGTTTGCAATATTCATTATGTTTTCCAAAGAGCGGATTAGCTCATCAACGCTCTCTTTAGAGTTTAACTCAATATCAAATTTTATATCTGAATGTACAAATTTTGGCTCTAAATCTATTTTATTTTTGACATGTAAAATATGTTTATCACTAGCATCTGATTTTACAAGCGATAATATCTGCTCATCTTCACTATCTGCAACTCTTGAGCCGTCAAAAAGCGCAATTACTATGTCACTTTCTTTTATAGCTTCAAGAGAACGCTCAATCCCTATGCGTTCTATCTCATCATTAGCTTCACGGATTCCAGCCGTATCCACAATGCGTATAAGGTGTGTGCCTATTTTAACCTGCTCTTCAATCGTATCTCTGGTCGTTCCTGCGATATCACTGACAATAGCGCGGTTATAATTTAACAGTGCGTTTAAAAGTGAACTTTTGCCGACATTGGGTTTTCCTATGATTGCCACACGAAATCCCTGCATAAGTCCCTCTCTTGCTCTACTCGCAAGTAGAGTTTTTTCAAGAGATTTTTTCAACTCTTCTAGTTTTGCCTCAATCTGCAAAACCAAATCCTCTGGCAAATCCTCTTCCGCATAATCTATGCTAACCTCAGAGTAGGCAAGTATATGGATAATATCGTCACGTATTTTTTCTATATACTCTTTTAATGAGCCCTTCATCTGCTGTGCTAAAATTTTTGCCGCGTCTTCACTTTTTGCTTCAATCAACTGTGCGATAGCTTCTGCTTCACTCAAATCAATTCGACCGTTAAAAAAAGCTCGTTTAGAAAATTCGCCGGCGGTTGCAAGTCTCGCACCGTAGGCAATGGTAGCCTTTAGGATGCTCTGAGCAACTATAAAACCGCCATGACACTGTATCTCTACAACATCCTCGGCAGTAAAAGAGAAAGGGGCTTTAAAGTAAATAACAATGGATTCATCTATAAGTTCATTATTAAAATTGTATATATTTGTTAAAGTTGCGTATCTTGGAGAGAAATCTAGTTTGCGAGAAAGTTTTTTTGCAATACCCAAAGCTCCATCTCCGCTTATGCGGATAATTGCAATAGAGCCTATGCCATTGGCCGTTGCAATGGCACTTATAGTATCACTGTTCATACTGCTTAGTTATGGTAATCATTTATAATGATAAATTTAAGTCCATCACGAGTAGAGCGAACTGCTACATACTTGTTTGGATATTTATCACGAAGCTCTTTTAATGCAATTTGGATTAAAACACCATCAAGTATTTTAGTTTGTGCGCGACCGTCTCTCTCTACATTTTCACAAACAGTAACTAAATATCTAGCAACAGACTCTTCTTGATTTTTCAAAAATTCAGCAATCTCAAGACGAAGTTGCAACTGGTATTTTGTGTTAATCCAGTTAAAAATCATATATGAAAGTGCTTTATATCTGTACCCTTCTTTTCCTATGAGCAGAGCGGCGTCTTCGCCTTTAAACTCCACAAGAAGCGTTGCTTCATCATATGCACTTACTTTTATTTTATCAATTTTGAAACAGATATGTTCAAAAAGTTCATTTATCTCTTCTTCAACGATTTTGGCAACTTCATAAGCATTAACAGTTGATTGAGAACTCTCATACTTGCCCTCATCCTCTTCTTCATAATCAGCAGTAAAGTTGATATCGGCCATATCATAATCATCGTCTTGCATACTAACAAATGATTGAGGCATAAATGTATCATTAACTGCAGGACGAGCAGGAGTTTTTACATCTTTTTTTAGTTTTTTATCATCTTGTTTAAACTCTTTTTTCGTTTCAACTCTTGGCTCTGTTTTTGTCTCTACTTTTGGCTCTGGTTTAATATTTTGCTTTTGGCTCTCTTTTTGCACAAAACGAGTATCTGCTTTGGCAAACTCTTGCTTTTTCTTTGCAGCAACTATAATCGCATTTTTTTTAAAAAGCCCCATAAAACCGTTACTTGGTGATTGAACAATTTCTATTATTAGTTCACTAGCAGAACAGCCCAAAGCAGTTGCAGCATCTTTACATGCTTGCTCTAGAGTGTTTGATTCTATTTTAATCATCTTTTTTCTCCACATGTTTATGAGCAGCTATCTCTAAATCTTTAGCATTTTTAAATTGTTGATTTACAATAAACTGTTGAGCTATTGAAAATAGATTATTTACAAACCAGTAAAGAACTAAACCTGATGGGAATGTTATGAAGAAGAATGTAAAAATTATCGGCAAATATTTAAATATTTTCTCTTGCATAGGGTCTGTAAAGTTGCTAGGTGTAAGCTTTTGCTGATAATACATAGAAGCACCCATTAATATAGGCAATACAAATGTATTGTCCATTCTAGAGAGGTCATTAACCCAGAATATCCATGGAGCACCTTGAAGTTCAACAGCATTTAAAAGCACACGATAAATAGCAAAAAATACCGGAATCTGCAACAACATTGGAAGACATCCGCCAAGAGGGTTTGCTCCATGTTTTTTGTACAAATCCATAACAGCAGCATTCATACGCTGTGGATCACCTTTGTATTTGGCTTGCACTGCCTTAACCTGCGGAGCAATATCCTTCATTTTCTGCATAGAGACCATACCCTTGTATGTAAGCGGGTAGAGAACAACTCTAATCAAAAGAGTAAGTGCTATGATTGACCAGCCCCAGTTTCCAAATATTCCATGTAGCCACGAAAGAAGTTGAAACAACGGCTTAGACGCGAAAGTAAACCACCCGTACTCTATTGCATTTGTTAAAACAGGGTTTATACCGTCTAATACTTTGTACTCTTTTTGCCCTATATATCCATTAAATGAGATATCTTTTAGAGCTTCAAAATAGATAACAGGATTATTCTCTTTGTCTCTCTCAACTATTATGTTTGTCTCTTTTGTAAATCCATACATAATTGATGCCGAGTATTGATCAAACGCAGAAATAAGTTCAACTCCGCTGAATGTTTTACGCCCCTCTGCATCGCCATCTTCAACAATTGTTACTATTTTATCATCAGTATAGACCATAGCTCCAGAAACCGTCATCATCTGCTCAGTTATATGAGGTCTTTGTCCTAAATATATAAAGTGTCTCTTCTCATCAGAGAGTGATACTTTTGCATCATAATGTCCATCTGGATAAAATGTAACCTCTTTTGTGATTGTTAAATTTGATAATTTTTGAGTCAATGTAATTTTTTGAGATTTGTCTTCAATAGAAATCTCAGAAACATCTGCTGTATAGGCAACTTTTGTCGATTCATCATTTAGATTTGAATCAAAAAATCTAACAAAAAGCGGCTTCATTCCAGCAGATGGGATAAGTTCTGCATGCTGATTTTCTTTGTTGTTATATTTATCTTGAAGTAATATTTTTGATGAAATACGCCCTAGTGTGTCTAGCTTAATTATAAACTTACTATTATTTATAGTTACCAAAGTATTTAAATCATTTGCTACTATCTCTTCTTCCATTTTTGAAATTTGAGGCTGATTTGAGGTTTGTGATTTTTGTGCACTTTCTACATTTTGAGTGTCTGTTTTTGCCAATTCTGGCTTCTCTGCTGGAAAAATTGCTGTATAAGCTACGAAAAATAAGACTGAAAGCAGTACTGCTACTAATAATCTTTGATTTGATGACATTTTGTCTAACACGGCTACCCTTTATATGAAAAATTTTTTATGATATAAAAACGGTTTTTTTTATTTGGAACCAACCAATATTTTATAGAATCAATCCCTATTTTTGTGGGTTTCAATGACAGTTTATCGAGTAATGGATACTCTATACCTCCGTCAAATAATTGATTGCAACGCAGTATTCTAGTAGAAGTGTGGTAAAAAGCACTTGAAATGGAGTTGTTTTCGAAATGAATTCTTGCATATTCACTACAAGATGGGTAATATCTACAACTACCGTATCCAATAAGTGTAAAAAACTTCTGATAAAACCATAACAGTTTGAGTAAAAATATTTTAATCATCTGATATTTTTTTAACTGTATCCAAACGCTTCAAAATTTTTTCAAAATCACTTTTTAGTTTTTGGTGTGTTGTTTCATGGATTGTTTGTTTGGCTACAAATATATATGTGCCATCTTTGAGTGAAGATGAGTATTCAATAAACAGAGCCCTAAGTCTTCTCTTAGCTCTGTTTCTTTTTACAGCGTTACCAATTTTTTTAGTAGCTGTAAATCCCACTTTATGTACTTCATTTGCGGGGAGAAAAAAAAGCACGATACTACTTGTATGAGCATCTTTTCCTTTTCTATACACATACTGAAACTCCTTATGAAGTTTTAGCGTATAGAAATTTCCTAAACTGACAATTTTTTACGACCTTTAGCACGACGACGGTTAATTATACGACGGCCATTTTTTGTTGACATTCTCAATCTAAAACCGTGAGTTGTTTTTCTCGGTTTTCCATGAGGCTGGTATGTTCTTTTCATAGACATATCCTTCTTTAAAATTAAGTCCGCAATGTTACAAAAAAGTTACTTAAAGCGTGGTTAAGGTTATATTTTTACTTGATTAAATAATCTTTTAATGATTCCACATGCGATTGATTGAACGATGTTGCAACATCAAAAAGTTTCTCTTTGGCTCCAACATGACAATCTCTGCACTCCCCGATTACATCATGCTCTTTGACTTTTGCTTTATATATCTTAGACATTGGATGACATGCAAAACAGTCAGCACCGCAATCTGCCATCTTATTTGGATCTGACAAGTGACAATTTATACATGTAAGCATAGGCTTGTGTATTAAATCCTCATTTATTGTCGGAACAAGCTTTGGGTGACACGACATACAGTCACCCGTACAGGCAAAAAGTGACACTGCAAAAAAGAAAATTAAAATTATATACTTCATGATAAGCTATAACTCCTAAGATATTTTTACTTTTATCTCACCGTCTTTAAAATCAAAATCAACATGTGAACCCTCTACAACACTGCCCTCCAATATGAGTTCTGCAAGTCTGTCTTCTACTATCTCATACAGAGCACGTTTAAGCGGTCTAGCTCCATAAACAGGGTCAAATCCAGCCTCCGCTATGTAAGCTTTTGCGCTATCGCTTAGAGTTAATGTTATATCTCTTTGAATAACCTTTTTAGCAATGTCACTAAAGAAAATATCAACAATACCGACTATCTGCTCACGACCAAGACCGTTAAATATAACTATGTCATCTAAACGATTTAAAAATTCAGGTTTAAACGACTTTTTTAACTCACCCATAACCATCTCATGCAGTGCATCTGAGTCTGGATTGTTTATTATTTTATCACTTGCAATATTTGAAGTTAAAATGATAATCGTATTTGTAAAATCAACGGTAACTCCCTTATTATCTGTCAATCTTCCGTCATCTAAAACCTGTAACAAGATGTTAAATACATCAGGATGGGCTTTTTCTACCTCATCAAAAAGAATTACACTATATGGTTTTCTTCTGACTGCTTCAGTCAGTTGTCCGCCCTCTTCATACCCTACATACCCCGGTGCTGCACCGACAAGACGAGAGACCGAATGTTTCTCCATATATTCACTCATATCTATTCGTATCATGGCATCAGGAGAGTCAAACAAAAACTTAGCAAGAGTTTTAGCAGTTTGAGTTTTACCCACTCCGGTCGGTCCTAAAAATAGAAAACTTCCTATCGGAGAATTACCGCTTGAGAGCCCTGCTTTATTTCTTTTGATTGCACGAGCAACAGCATGGGTAGCCTTGCTTTGACCAATAACTTCTCTGTTTAACTCATCTTCAACATTTAAAATTTTATCTTTATCCGCTTGAAGCATCTTCTTAACTGGAATACCGGTCCATCTAGAGACAATAGAGGCAATAGACTCTTCATCAACACTATTTTTTAGAAGTGTTCCCTCTTTTTGAAGTTTTTCCCAATTTTCTGTAATCTCTTTTTCTTGAGTTAAAAGTGCCGGAATCTCCCCATACTCTATCTCTGCCGCACGATTAAATTCTGATGTACTCTTAGCTATATGAGCCTCTCTTCTTTTTGCTTCAATTTCATTTTTTATGCTTGATATTTTTCCAAATACCTCTTTTTCATATGCAAATTGCGCCTCTAGAGTTCTAACTTTCTCATCAACATCAGCAAGCTCTTTTTTTATCTCTTCAAGTCGCTTTGTATTTGCAGGGGACTCCTCCATTTTTAGAGCCTCTTGCTCTACTCGCAACTCTGATTTTTTTATCTTTGCGTTGCTTAGTGCATGCGGCTCTGACTCTATCTGCATCTTAAGTTCGGCTGCAGCTTCATCTATCAAATCTATTGCTTTATCTGGTAAAAACCTATCTGCAATGTATCTGTCAGAAAGCTTCGCGGCCGCAACCAGTGCGCTGTCTGTAATGGTTACATTATGGTGAGTCTCTAGCCTCTCTTTTATACCTCTAAGTATTTGTAGAGATTGATTTACAGTCGGCTCACTCAAATTTATAGGCAAAAATCGTCTCTGAAGAGCCATATCTTTTTCAAAATATTTTCTATACTCTTTAAGCGTTGTTGCCCCTATTGTATGAAGTTCTCCACGAGCAAGAGCCGGTTTTAAAATATTTGCAGCATCCATACTCCCCTCACTAGCTCCAGCCCCGACAATTGTATGAATCTCATCTATAAAAAGTATAATGTTGCCGCTCTTTTTAACCTCATCAATAACAGCTTTCAATCTATCTTCAAACTCTCCTCTATATTTTGCACCGGCAATTAACGCACTCATATCAAGGGCAATTACTTTTTTGTTTTGAAGCGATGTAGGAACCTTGCCATCACTGATTCTTTGAGCAAGCCCTTCAACCAAAGCAGTTTTTCCAACCCCAGGTTCACCTAAAAGCATAGGGTTATTCTTAGTTTTACGGATTAGTATCTGCATCATACGGGTAATCTCTTCATCCCGTCCGATTACGGGAGCGAGTTTTCCCTCTTTTGCCTCCATGGTCAAATCTATTCCATATTTTTTCAAAGACTCCAGTGTCTCATCGGAGCTTTGAGAGTTTATCTTTGCACTGCCACGAGATGCTTCTATATTTTTAGCCAACTCCGAAATATCTATATA
Organism: Sulfurimonadaceae bacterium; assembly: GCA_942493175.1. GTDB lineage: Bacteria > Campylobacterota > Campylobacteria > Campylobacterales > Sulfurimonadaceae > Sulfurimonas. The sequence goes on along the minus strand of OW818672.1, from coordinate 475,102 downwards.
TTTTTTTAGTAGGCTAAAAAACGGTTCATTTTTTATATTTGCTAGTATATAGGTATCAACCGCTAAAAACGAATCTCCATTTTTTGTCATCAGTCCAACGCCGTTTTCTAAGGTTTGAACAAAATTTCTAGACAATTTTATATTCTCTTTTGAAATGCTAGACGATTTTGGCAGCTTCTCACTTAAACTCTTTACATCTAACTCTATTGCTACTTTATCAATGTTCATTTTATTAAACATCTGATTTAAAACAGAATTTGAGTTAGTCAGCTGAGCCCACAAAAAGTGTACCGGCTCCACCTCTTGATTTTTATTGTGCAACGCCAATGACACCGACGACTCGATTGATTCACTCATGTTATTTGTTAATTTCTCAAATATATTATTCATTCTTAAATTCCTTGATTTTATTTTGTACAAATATTATAGCAAGTTGAGTGACTTATTGTCAAATATATTTAGTCTATGTATTGTATATGTGATTTTAATTTTATTTGTAATATAATTCCAAAAATTTTTATAGGATTTCTCAAATGTCAACAATTATTAATGCAATCAAAAATCGCTCATCAAAAAGAGCATATCTTCCAAAGCCTGTACCTAAAGATATTCAAGAAAAAATTTTAGATGCCGCTGCAATGACGCCAAGCGGCGCAAATATGCAGCCTTGGGTAACCTATGCTATCAGCAATCAGGAAGTTTTAAAAAATATTGGCGATGCTATAATTGAAAAAATGAACAGCGGCGTAGAAAACGACCAGTTTATCCAGTACTACCCCCTAAACTGGAAAGCTCCTTATAAAAAAAGAAGAATAGAAACCGGTGTGGGTTTATATAGCTTAATGAGCGTAGATAGAAAAGATGTTGAAAAAAGAACACAAATGTGGCACGATAACTTTAGATGGTTTGGAGCACAGACCGTATTTTTTGTCTTCACCGATAAAGCAATGATAGACAACGCACACGGGGCACTTATTGATTGTGGCGCATATATGCAAACTATTATGTTGGCTGCCGGAGAGTTTGGGCTAGGAACTTGTCCGCAAGGCTCGACAACAGAGTTTGGAAAAGTTGTAGCAAAAGTATTGGATGCTCCTGAAAACCTTGCACTTCTTTATAGCATAGTTATCGGCTATGAAGATAAAGATGCCAAAATCAACGAATACCGACCAAGCAGAGTTGATTTAAATGAAAATGTGACATTTATTATTTAAATTTTTTTTTGTAGCGTTCAAGCATACTCTCGTTTCCGCTTACGCCGCCGCTATGAATGTAGGTTATCTCTTCATCGGTCTGCTCGATTATACATTTCCATAAACTAGGTGCATAAATCAAGTCAAATTCAACTCCGGCTGATAAGAGCTTCTGTTGTATCTCTAAAAATTCTCTATACGGCTTTGCAAAATGGTATTTTTTTTGTGGTTCTAAAATTGTTAAATTTTTCGGTATCTCATGAAGTGCACTCATCTGCTCTTTTAGGTACGATACATCACCCACGCATGGTGTTGTGTAAACTTTGTACTCAGGTAAAGACAGAGCCAGATAGAGGGCTGTTGTGCCTGTTCCTGAAGGAGTAGCTAAAGATTTTACATCTAAGCCGCTGTTTCTTATCTCATCAGCTAAAACTTCTAACCCCAATTTTGCTTCTTCTACCGCTCCGCCTTGGTCTATTATAAATGTTTTATCATCTAGGTTAAATCGCAAAGAGGCTATAAAATTTTTATAAAACTGCTGCTCAATTTCTACATGTATCATTCCAATATTTTTTGCATGATAAAAATTGCCACAATTTTCATTTTTTAAAGTTTGGCTTATCGGTTTTGAGTAATATTTAAACTCCCAACCTTTTTGTTTACACATTGCGGCAATTGCCAACATTGCATTTGATTGAGTTCCGCCATAAGAGATAATTTTACTAAGTTTATTTGAAGGAGTTTGGAGGAGTGTGTATAGTTTTCGATATTTGTTTCCTGCTAAAAAAGGATCAATTAAATCATCTCTTTTAACATAAAAAACTCTCCCGTCTAAATTTATTTTAGAGATAGGAGAGTGCATAAAAATTACTTGATTACTGCTTTTTTCTCTAGTTCTTTCATTTTTGTCAACATAATAGCTTTTGCTTTTTCCATTTTCAGTCTCTGCTCAATAAACGGTTTTACCTCAGAAAAGTTTTTTGTTGCTTTTGATTTTTTATCTTCAATATAAATTACATGGTATCCGAATTGAGTCTTTACAGGCTCAGTCGTAAACTCTTTAACTTTCATTGAAAATGCTTTATTATTAAACTCAGGAACCATTTGACCTTCACTAAAATAACCTAAATTTCCACCATCTGAAGCACTTGCACATGTTGATTTTGCTTTTGCGATTTCTATAAATTTATTTTTAAGAACATCCCCTTTTAACGGCTTTAATTGAGCGATAATACTTTTTGCATCAGCTTCTTTTTCTACAAGTATGTGACGCGCGTTAACGCTTTCATTTTCAACAAATTCGTCTTTGTTAGCTTCATAATATTTTTTAAGGTCAGCATCTGAAACGGCAATCTTGTCTACTTCTTTTTTCTGCCAAACCTGAATAGCTATCTCTTTTTTAATTCTCTCAGTTACTTCTTCATATTTTTCTTTATACTCAGTCGAGTTCAATATACCTATTTTTTTTGCATCATCATAAACTAACTCTTTAGCAACTAACTGCTCTAAAACCTGTTTTCTAAACTCTGCTTGTTTCTCTGCCGGAACTTGATTAAATCTACCCTGTGTCGCCGTCATAAGCTCTCTATCAACATCTTGCTGAGTAATAGCCGTGCCATTTACACTCACAAGAGTTTGTGCCATTGACATTGTTGATAATATAGTTAGAGACGCTACTAATTTTGTTACTGCTTTCATTACGATTCCTTATTTAATTATAAAAATTTTAGTTTGTTAATACTAATGATTATTAAACAAAGAGCATTTTATATATAATTCTGCCATGAAAAAAGCCATAAAAGAAGAAATTAAAGAGATTCATCAACTTTTTATTGATAAATATAGCGATGCAGTAACTGAACTTGATTATAAAAATGCATACGAACTTGTTATAGCGGTTGCCCTTTCTGCTCAATGCACGGACAAAAGAGTAAATATTATCACACCGCAACTATTTAAAAAATATCCGAACCCAAAATGTTTGGCAGAAGCAGATATTAAAGAGGTAAAAGAGCTTATTAACAGTTGTTCATTTTTTAACAATAAAGCAAAAAATCTAATTGAGATGGCAAAAAGAGTAACAGAGACATATGGCGGCGAGATTCCCATGGACGAAAAAGAGCTCATAACTCTCGCCGGTGTCGGACAAAAAACCGCAAATGTCGTAATGATAGAGTATACAGGAGCTAATTTAATGGCAGTTGACACACATGTATTTCGCGTTTCACACAGACTTGGTCTTAGCGATGACACAACAGCCATAAAAACAGAAGCAACGCTTGTTAAAAAATTTAAAAACAATCTCCGCACTCTTCATCAGGGAATGGTGCTGTTTGGGCGTTACATCTGCAAAGCAAAAAATCCAAAATGTGAAGAGTGTTTTTTAACCTCATACTGTAAAACAAAAGAGAGTTTTAAAGTTTAAAATAAAATTGGATTGGTATTTGCTTGAAGAGAGTTATGACAAGATATTTATTTATTATTTTACCGCTATTTTTGTTTTTGGGATGCTTTAATAAGCACGGCATCTCTGCAAAATATTACAGCGACTGTAAAGAGTATTACGACCTTCAGGGCTACTACCACAAAGAGTGCGGCAAAGATGATATTATTACCTATGAAGAGCTTGGTAAAAAAACAGACGAAGTAGTCGACTATGTTGTCGGAGCTGAAGAAGAGAAGCCAAAAGGAAATGTTTGGTGAAGGGGTTTCTATCAAAGAGTCCTTTCATAACCATACTCGCGCACTAAGGCTTCACGGTGGGTACCCCAAATCTAGCACTACTAGATTTGACCCTTCCGTTGCAGAATCGTTCACTTCGTATAGCAATGAAATCTAAGTGGAAAATACAAAACAGTTTTATGCGATTGACAAAAATTCTATAAATTAAAATCGCAATATAGTTCTAGGCGTTTTTTTGAAGATGTACTGTAGTACATCAAGAAAAACAACGAAGAAATATGAAGCAATTTTACTTTATAGCAATGAAAGTTGCGAAATTTGCCCAGCGAAAGACCACTTCGCAGTGTGAGAAACCGCAATTTTTAGCCATTTTAATATTTTCTTCTTCGCTGTATGGAACCAATACATTCTCCAAAGCTTCTCTTTTTTGCATTATCTCATACTCTGAGTAGCCCTGCTCTTTTTTGAAGTCATAATAGCACTCAATCAAATCTTTATTCAGTTTTGAGTGATGACTTATCACTTTCTCGCTAAATATAAAAAGTCCATCTTTTTTGAGTGAAGCTGATATTTTTTTAACAAGCTCTTCGCGAATAAGCGGGCGAATAAATTGTAATGTATAATTGCTGACAAATAACTCCGCTTCTTTATACTCGTACTCTAATATGTCAGCATTTACAAGCTCTATCTTCGCATTAAATGCCTCACATTTTTTTCTAGCTTGCTCAAGCATCGCTTCTGAATTGTCAAGCCCTATTAAAACTGCTTTACATTTTAGTTTTCTGCTTATATTTATAAGAAGTGTTGCAGTTGAACAGCCCAGATCATAAGCAATCCCGCCATTCTCCAACTGTTTATGTGCAAAAAATTCTGTAATCTTCTGCGACTCTTTGTAAAAGGGTACGCTTCTTTGCAACATGTCATCAAAGACAGCGGCAACCTCTTCATCAAATTCAAACTGTTTTTTTATCGGTTTTGTAAATATTTTATCATTCATTAGATTTCCTAGCTTGTAATTTTAGCCAAATTACTATAATATAACTCAATTTAATTAAATTATTTGGGGGGGGTTGATGACAATAAAGCAAAAACTTTTCCTATTAACCGTATTGCCGACTGTCACTATTTTACTTTTTTCTATAAACCATGCAGTAGATAAATATAACTCGTACCAAAATCATGATCTTTTAATATCCTCTTCCACGCTAATGAACCACACTGCAAACATACTACATGAACTTCAGCTTGAGAGAGGACTCAGCTCAAGCAATATAAAAAACAGCAGTATCGGTAACCTGCATTTTACGGAGATGCTTTTGGCGCAGCATTTGCAAACCGACAAAGCAATTAAAAATTACAACACCTTCATAAGAAATCTCAATGAAAAGCGCCTCAAAATAGCAAATCAGGAGATAATTAACGCCATTGATATTCTACTTAAATCTATAATTTATATAAGAGAAAGCATATACAATGGCGATATGACTCATGAGAACTCTTTTACCTATTTCTCATATACAAATAGTCAGCTGTTAGAACTTGTGGATAGTATTAAGTTTTATTCAAACGACGAAATGATTCAAACCAGGATAATGGCGCTTAAAAAAATCCTGCTTCTTCAAGAAATATGCGGACAAGAAAGGGCCTTGGTTCTTCAGATAAATAGAAACAGTATGTCTGAGAAAAATTTAGAAAAAATCGATACTCTGTTTGAGGCACAGTACAACCTATACGCCAATATTAAAACTATTTTACGAAACTCAAAAATTGATAAGCAACTTGAAGAGATTGATAAAAAAAATACGAACAACTATTTTAACGAGGTTAGAAAAATAGTTAAAAATTCAGATGATAACAAATTTTCGATAGATGAAGAGTTGTGGTGGAGTGTATCAACCGTCAGAATTAATGATTTTCACACTTTAGGGCGTGATATTTTTTCTCAAATAGTTTCAGATATAGAAATAAGAAACGAACAGCTTTACAACTCTTTTATCTATCAGATAATAATTACTCTATCAGCAATATTTGCTCTGCTTTTTGGAGCTTATTTGCTCGCAAAAAATATTGATACTTCTTTAAAAAATTTAGCATCCGGAATGGACAAATTTTTTGATTTTTTAAACTTTAAAACCAATGCTCCAAAAAGAATAGATATTAATTCAAAAGATGAATTGAGTGCAATAGCGAATAAAATTAATGAACAGATTCTATCACTTGAAAAACAGCTAGAAAAAGACAGAAGATTTATAAACGAAACAACGCAGATAGTTCACCTTATGAAAGATGGTATTTTTTATGAAAAATCATCTTTTGATCCGGCAAATCCATATCTCATAAACCTAAAAATTGTTTTCAATGAGCTTACCGAGTTAATATCCGATAAAATTACTGAACAGACAAACTCCCTAGAAACTCTAAATAAAACACTTGCAGATAAAGTTAACGAACAAACCGCCGAGCTTACAAAACAGATATTGGAGATAACAAAAGCAAGAGATAATGCAATAAAAGCTGAAACAGCAAAAGATGAATTTTTAGCAAATATGTCCCATGAGATAAGAACCCCGCTAAATGCAATTTTAGGCTTTGTAACCATTCTCGAGCAAAGAATAAAAGATAGCAAATCCTTAGATTACTTAAATATTATAAGCACAAGCGGAAACTCTCTTCTTTATATAATCAACGATATTTTGGATTTTTCAAAAATCCAAAGCAGTAAGTTTACAATTACACCTCGCAATATTGATCCTCTTCATGAGTTTAGTAGTATTACACTCCTTTTTGCTTCAAAAGCTTATGAAAAACATATCTCTTATGCTGTCTATATAGACCCTAATCTGCCAAGATTAATAAGTGTAGATGAAACAAGAGTAAAACAGATAATATCAAACCTACTGAGCAATGCAATAAAATTTGCCTACAATGGCGGCTTTGTGCATATTAATATTTGCATTAAAGATAATTCGCTCATCGTCTGTGTTGAAGATAGCGGAATTGGAATTCCTTTAAAAAGTCAAAGTAAAATTTTTACCCCTTTTACTCAGGCTGACAGCTCAACTACAAGAAAGTACGGCGGGACAGGCTTGGGATTGTCAATATCATTTAAACTAGCGCAACAAATGAACGGCACGCTCTCGTTTATATCTCAAGAAGATGTTGGTTCAACATTTAAATTAAATATTCCCATTAAAGTTATAGACAAATTTCCAAAAGAGCTTGTAGATTTAAAGAAAATAGAAAAATATAAATTTGCAATCTTAAATAGCCCAGAAATGAGCACTTTGTTTGTACAATTAATAAAAAAATATCTAAATGATTTTGGAATAACAGAAGTTACAGAGATAGAAGAACATGTGGATGATGGCTACGATATACTATTTTTTACACCTAATGATTTATATAACAAAAAAATAATTGATGCAAAAAAACCAGCAATTGCAATACTAAAATCTAGCATAGTAAACCTACCTAACCTTGAGCATATAGCTTCATTATTTGCGCCATTTACGCCTATGTCATTTATAGAGGCCATTGATAATGTGTCAAAAGAACGGATACGAAAAAAGGATGATACGCAAGAGCTTGGTAATTACAATATGCAAAGTAGTAACATAAAATTTAATGCAAATATTTTAATTGCCGAAGACAACAAAACAAATCAGCTCCTAATGACTCTTATTTTAGATAATTATGGCATTAGCTATGATCTCGCTAACAATGGAGTTGAAGCTGTTAAAATATTTAAAGAGAAGAAGTTTGATTTGATTTTAATGGATGAAAACATGCCTGAACTCAGTGGTTTAGGCGCATTGATACAAATAAGAGAGTACGAAGCAAAAAACAGTTTAAATAAAACACCTGTTATTGCAGTTACTGCAAATACACTAACGACAGATATTGAGAAGTTTTTAAATGCAGGAATGGATGGATTTATGTCTAAACCGATTGATAACAGACTCTTAGAGATAGAGCTAAGCAAACATTTGAAAATAGCCTAGCTCTTTGTTTAAATAATTTAGTTTCTGTTTATTGCGTTTAAATCCGAAAATGCTGTTTCAACTCTCTTAACTAGCGTTTTTTGTCCATCTCTTAGCCATTTTCTAGGGTCATAATAATTTTTATTCGGCTTATCTTCACCCTCAGGATTTCCAATTTGACCTTGAAGATAATCTCTGTTTTTCTCGTAATACTCTTTTACGCCAATCCATGTTGCCCACTGGGTATCTGTGTCGATATTCATCTTGATAACGCCGTAGCTGATTGCTTCACGAATCTCTTCAAGCGTTGAGCCTGAACCGCCGTGAAAAACAAAATTTACGGGCTTAGCGCTAGTGTTAAATTTTTCTTGAATATATTTTTGAGAGTTATTTAAAATTTTTGGCGTTAGTACAACATTACCCGGTTTATAGACACCGTGAACATTACCAAAAGATGCAGCAATTGTAAAACTTGGAGAAACTTCACTCAACTCTTTATATGCGTATGCAACATCCTCAGGCTGAGTGTAAAGAAGAGAGTTGTCTACATTTGAGTTATCAACGCCATCCTCTTCTCCACCAGTTACTCCGAGTTCTATCTCTATACTCATGCCGATTTTGCTCATTCTTTGTAGATATTTTTTACAAATAGCAACATTTTCTTCAAGCGGCTCTTCGGATAAATCTAACATGTGAGAAGAGTAGAGTGGCTTAGCGTAAGTTTTAAAATGCTTTTCGCCCTCATCAAGAAGAGCATCAATCCAAGGAAGAAGCTTTTTTGCAGCATGATCAGTATGAAGAATAACAGCCACCCCATAAGCTTCAGCCATCATATGTACATGCAAAGCTCCTGAAACTGCGCCGACAATCGCGGCTTTCTCATTTTCATTGCTAAGCCCTTTGCCTGCATAAAAAGATGCTCCGCCGTTGCTAAATTGAATAATTACAGGAGATTTTACTTTCGCTGCCGCTTCTAATATAGCATTTATAGAATCAGTACCTACAACATTTATCGCTGGAATAGCAAATCCATTTTCCTTTGCGTACTGATAAACTTTTTGTACATCATCGCCAAATAATACTCCTGGCTTTACAATATTTAAAACACCCATTATTAGACTCTTTTTGTAAAATTTTTGCCTAATTGTATTACAGGCTTCATTTAAAATAACTTTTATAAAAACTTATTATGCTAAAATAACCAAAAAATTATCGGGGATTCAAATGAGACTAACAATAGATGAGTATTGTAAATATTTTAAGATGTCCAAAGAGATGATTAACTCGAAGATTAAAGCAAAAAAATTAAACTATATTATTGAAGACGGTATGACATATATTATAGTAACAAGAAGCTCTCTTGACAAAGAAAAAAGAGTAGAGATTCATCAAGAAAAAAATGTTATACCTAGAGAAAACACTCAAATAGCTAAACCAAAAACTACTGTTGCTACGGTTATAGCGCTCTATCAAAGAGAAAATAAATTTTTAAAAGACAAAATAGCTCAATTAGAGACTAAAGTAGACAAGCTAATAGACGATAAAGAGCAGATGCTGCGTGATGAGAGAGATAAAATAGAAAAAATTTATAGCTCTAAAGATGAGCAACTTAAAAACATTCTGACTCTTGTAAATAAAAAAATGAAACTTGACAAAGAAAATGCAACAATACATGAAATAGAGAGTTTTAATTACCAAGATGAAGCAAAATTGGTGGACGATTTTGAACTTGTTGAATTAAAAGAGTATTTAAAGTCATTAAATATTAAATCTTTTCAGAGAAAAACAATTAAAAAAAGATTTTTGGATGTCTATGACAACGATGTTAGAGTGATACATAGAGACGGTAAATTGTACCTAGATTTTTCAAAATACGATTATAGTGATTTGCTTGCTTACTAAAAAATTTAAAACTAGAAATATCACTGCCACAATCAACAAATTTGCTGCGGAGAACAAGTGTTCACCACTTGAATTCTCTTTTAGTATCGACAGCGTTGATACTTACATCAAAACAACTTCTGATGATGATTTCAAACTATACAATGAAGATTCACTAAACTATTACAGAGATTATGACAAAATGATTAATGAGCATGTGAGATTTAGGCAGATATACATCGTTACGCTCAAACAGAGTCTTAAGTCAATAATAAAACTAAACTATGCTTTAAAATTTTCTGATAATAATGCGAACGCGAATATCATATTAAATCCTGAATCAGAAATTCCATATAAACAATACCAACCAAAAGAGATATACCTGCTTTTACTTAAAGAGTTAAATAATATAAAAGCTAAAAACAATATTTTGATAAATATTTTTGATGAAGAGATGAGAGAAAAACTAAAAGCTTTTGTTAACCATCTGTACAAAAACAAATTTATAAATAAAATTAAACTTCCGCTTTTTAGTGGAATTGAACCAGAGATAAGAAGAAACAGTAAACTTATAATGCGCTTTTTACAAAAAGAGACAACTCATCAAGTTATAGAGGTTAACGAACAAGAGATTTTAGTTGAATTTATCAAACCTGTTTTTGGAAAAAATGGATTAAATGTATTTGGTGAAATTATTGATAATAGTTACTTAAATAATAGTGATGACTTAAAGTGTCGAGTAGATGACAAAAGCATAGAAATTGTAGAAAATGATGATAGAAAAATTTATAAAAGCAAAATGAAGGGTTATGTTCATCTTGATGATGATGATTTTTATATTGATAACAAAATACAGATGCAGCATTTATCCCGTGTTCAAGACTCTGTAGCAAAAGATGAAGCAAATAATATAGAAGTTATTATTTCTCAACACGACACTTCGCTCGATAGCGTAGGAGAAGGCGTTAAACTTACATCAGAAACCATACACATAAATGGTCATGTCGGCGCAAAATCAAATTTAAGAGCTGTTAACCTCTCAATAGATGGTGCAACACATCAAGACTCATCACAAGAGGCAAAATATGCTGAGATAAATAGGCACAAAGGTAAACTTAGATGTCACAGCGCTAAAATAAAACTCTTAGAAGGTGGCGAAGTTCACGCAACTAATGTTGAGATAGAGAGCTCTCTTGGCGGTACAATCTATGCAGAGAATGTAACAATTGGGCATGTGAAAAATAATCTCAAAGTTTACGCATCTAACTCAATCAACATTAACCTTGTGAGCGGGGAAGACAACCTATTTAAGATTAACTATAAAGATATTCCTACTCTAAACAGCAGATATAATTTTGTGACAAGAGAGATAGAAGATTTAAAATACCGTCTTGAAGGTGCTCAAAAACATACTCCCTCAGAGGTTCCGATTCTAAAAGAGCAAATTAACAAATTAAAAGCTCAGCAGGATATGATTGTAAACGGAGTAAAACATGCAAAAATCACAATTAAAGAACCTTTAAGAGGCTTAAATACAATTACATTTACATTAAATAATGCTCAAGAGCTTTCCTTCAAAACAGAAGAGAAGAGTTATGAACCATTCTATATTGTAGAATCAGACAACTATATTACCCTGCACCCAACAAACAAAAAAATCTCCAAAAACTCATAATAGCCCTAATTTTTAAATAAAAAAATTTTATTTTTCAGCCTAAAATAGTTTTTTTGTTTAAATATAATACGGTATTCCGTGTATTTGGTATTGTATTTAATACCTTTAACTATTTATAAATATCTTTTTACACTGTTTATAGAATATAAAAGTATTTTATTAATATATTATTATAAATTAAATGTATGTTTAAGTATTTATTCCGTACAATCTGTTTATGCAAATTAATGATCTGTTTAATATTCTTCATAATTCAATAGAGTCCAAAAATAATGGAAAAAAAATATCCCTAAAAGATATGGCTGATTCATTGGGAGTATCTATGCGCACATATCAAGATTGGAAGCTAGGTCGTGCAAAACCACAAGCTGCGATTACTGTTATGCAAATGCTTGGCAAACTAGAAGATGAAGAGATTATTAGAGCAGTAAGAAAAATCAATAAACTTAAGGATTAAGTTAATGAGCGCACTAACAAAACAAGAAAGAGATGGCTTAGAGGATGTATTTTTATCTATACATACGAATGACGATAGATATAAAAAATTTAAAGAATTATCGTCTTTAATTATAGCAAGCAATATTAGCAGTGCTGCATCAAAACTGCTAAAGCGTGCAAAATTCGGACTCAAAAAGAGAAAAACATCATATTTTTTATCCTTTTTTGATAAAAAGAAGAAATCTTTAAGCAAATAAACTATAAAGTGTCTATAGCTGAATTACTTTGCTATAAAATTTTGTTTTAAAGCCTAAGTAGTTTCGGAAAATCTTTATAAATTCAAGGGTAGATTTATGAATAAAGCTCAATTCGTTGAACTAGTACAAGCAAGTGGCAATTACAAAACTAAAGTTGAAGCTGAAGCAGCTATCAGAGCATTTACAGATGCAGTAGCATCTGCATTAGTAAAAAAAGAAGATGTTTCTCTTGTAGGATTTGGAAGCTTTAGCGCTTCATTACAAAAAGGTAAAAGTGGTAAAGTTCCTGGTACAAGCAAAACTTATACTACAAAAGATAAAATGGTTCCTAAATTTAAAGCTGGTAAAGGTCTTAAAGACCGCGTTGCAGCTGGTAAATAGACCTTAATTTGCCGCAATTTTTTTGCGGCAAATCCTTCTCTTCAATAAACTCAGGTTTTTAGACTCTTATCTTAATAAATCTTTATCAATAAACCTATTTATACATTTTATTTTTCAATAAAAGTTGATACAATATAATTATTACATACATAAAAACGGAGATAGAATGAAAAAAATAATAGTTGCGTTACTGATGATACTCTCAGTAAACCTTAGTGCAGAGAGCAAAAACCCACATGTTGTTTTGGAAACTAATCAGGGAATTATAGAACTAGAGCTTTTTCCGGAAATAGCTCCTTTAGCAGTAGAAAATTTTACTACACATGTTAAAAATGGCTATTATAATGGACTTATCTTTCACAGAATTATAAAAGATTTTATGATTCAAGGCGGAGACCCTAGTGGAACAGGCAGAGGCGGAGAGAGTATTTGGAAAAAAGATTTTAAAGATGAGTTTACAAACAAAATATTTGACAGGATTGGCGTTCTTGCTATGGCAAACAGAGGTTCTCATACAAACGGAAGTCAATTTTTCATAACAACCGCTCCTACTCCTTGGTTGAATGGAAGACATACGATTTTTGGACAAGTAACTGCACAATCCATTAGTGTTGTAAAAAAACTTAACAATGTTGCTACTCTTGGACAAAATAGCGGAGATAAACCGATAGAAGAGCAAAAAATTATAAAAGCATATATCAAAAAGTGAAATTTGTAATATCTCTAATTACTTTATAATTGATTTTACAATATTGAAGTTTTACAAAGTAACAAATAGAATATACTGCGATAAAAAACTTCAAAAACCAAACCAAATTTACTGCTTAGCAATTAGCTAAACTAGAATTTTTGCTTAATATTAAGTCTAAGGATAACCATACATGTCTGTAATCTGGGAAGCACTAAATAATGTCAGCACGATAACTATTGCGCTATTACTTCTATCGTTGGCTATAGCTCTCTTTTATGAGATGATTAACGGTTTTCATGATACCGCTAATGCAGTAGCAATGATTATTTACACTAATTCCATGAATGCAAAATACTCTGTTATCATGTCTGGTATTATGAACTTTTTCGGTGTTATCCTTGGCGGCATAGGCGTTGCTTATGTTATTGTTCACTTATTACCGCTGGATATTATGGTCGCATCCAATCAAAATGCGACATTAGTTATGATTTATTCCCTGTTGATATCCGCAGTCATATGGAATTTCGGCACATGGTATTTCGGCCTACCTGTTTCTAGTTCACATTCGCTAATTGGGTCCCTTATCGGAGTTAGTGCTGTATTTGGCGTTATGAACGGTTTTGAGTTTTCGCAAAGTGTGAATTGGAAAGCTTTATATGGTGTATTGGCGGCATTGGCTCTTTCTCCGTTGCTGGGATTTGGTTTTGCATTTTTACTCATGAGGGCAACAAAAAAATTTATTCATAGTCCAAAATTTTTTAAAACACCTGCTAGTGAGGTGAAAAGAAAACGTCCAAACTTCTGGATGCGCATCAGTATTATTGTAACGGGTGCCGGTGTTAGTTTTGCACACGGTTCGAATGATGGGCAAAAAGGGATTGGTCTTATTATGATTATCCTTATCGGAATATTACCGACTTATTATGCGCTCGATATGAATTCGCATCAATATAAAATCCAGCAAACAAGGGACAGTGCCGAGAATTTAGCAAAGTTTTATTCTGAAAACAACGAAACCCTCAACAAACTTGTTAATGATAAACATCTTATAAGCGCGCTTAAAACAAAAAATACAATTGCGGAGTGTAATGTTAACGAAGTTTACAATACAACCTATCTTATTGCTACTAAACTTGATGGCCTTAAATCTTATTCGGAACTCTCATCACAAGATCGATGGAGTGTTCATACGGCTATTTTATGTTCAGATAACTTTTTTGGTCAAGTGGAAAAAATGTATTTGTTAACTGACAAAGATAAATCAGATTACATAGTAACACAACGAAAAGCCATGGTGTCGGCAACTGAGTATGTTCCTACTTGGGTAATTATAGCTGTTGCACTTGCGCTCAGTATCGGAACAATGATAGGCTATAAAAGAATCGTTATTACAATTGGTGAAAAAATTGGATCTCAGCCGATTAGTTATATGCAAGGTACGATTGCACAAGCAATGGCGATGATGACAATTCTCTTGGCAAACTTTGCTCACGCTCCAGTTAGTACAACACATATTGTATCTAGCTCCGTTGCGGGAACTATGGTTGCAGAGCCAGAAGGAGGTGTGCAGAAAAGTACAGTGAAGACTATTTTGCTCTCATGGCTTTTTACCTTGCCGGTAACCGCAGTACTGAGTTCAACGATTTATTACTGTCTAAATTTTATTTTTATCACGAAATAATATTTTCATTATATAAGAAACTTCTCTTTTGTTGAGAAGCTTCTTTTTTTAAATTATTTATTGTATTTAAAATCCTGCTTGGTAATATCCAAAGCTTTATTAAAATCCATAATTTCACCGCCGAACTCGGCTTGAAATTTTTGGGCTTTATCTTTATTTAAAAAAGCATACTTGCTGATTTTACTCATAGTACCTCTCACTCTGCTACCCACAACATAATAAGCTTTTGTAGCGTCAATAAATTTTAAACTCTCTACATCAACAACTGTTGGGTTTTTAAGTTCCACACCGTCGCCTAGATGATCTTCTAAGCAGTGCAAAGAGCAGTATTGATATGTTTTACCGTTATATGTCGCGCTGTGGCTTGTTTTATAATATTTAATTAAATCCATTCCGCATCTTGGACAAAAATTTTTATCTACGCCATCCTGAAGCAAAATCGCCTCTTCTTTATTGACACTTTGAAACATCCCTGCTGCTTTGCCAACAATATCTTTTTGTGAGCTACAACCAATAAATAAAAGTATAACTAGGACTAAAATCGTTCTTTTATACATCTATTACTCCTATATTTATGTAATGTTAGCAAGAAATGATTACTATAGTGTTAAAATAAAGAAAAAGATGGATTGACATGAAAGATAAAATAATTAAGTACTTCAAGGAGATTCTTCTTTTTTTTATTGTAATGACTATTTTTGCCAATATTTTAAGCTTGTATAGAAGCAATGACTTAAATAAAGAAGCACTAATTATATCAACTGTAACTTTACTGCATGGTAAATTATATGTATTGCCAAAGAATGAACCTATTTTAATCCATTTTTGGGCATCTTGGTGTCCTACATGTAAAGTTGAAGCGTCAAACATACAAACCATATCTAAAAGTTACAATGTTTTAACAATTGCACTAAAATCAGGAAGTGACGCTGAAATAGAGGAGTATCTAAAAAACAGTGATTTAAATTTTAATGTTGTTAATGATAATGATGGTCTGTTTGTGGATAAATTTGGTATTTCAATCTTTCCAACTACTATAATTTATGATAAAAATGGCGAAGTAATATTCAGTGATGTGGGTTATACAAGTACTTTAGGACTTTGGCTTAGAATGTGGTGGGCAAGTTTATAGTATTACGCAAATAAACAAGTTTATCTTACTACGCTAACCGCTATGGTGCTAAAGCTTGCCTCTTGCGAGGCATAAGAACGAGCGATACCCAAAAGTGAGGGTACACGAGCTCATTTTATAATGATAAAATTATTTACTAATTTTAACAACGTATGCATTATTTGTTAAAGGTACCCATGGACGCTTAATATGCATTGGACGGCGTAGTGTAGAGTTTTCATCTAATCCGCGAGTAAGCTGATCTCTCCATCCTTGATAAACTTTAAAGTTATTATCATAATTTACATGGATATCACCTATTTTATCACCTGCCTGAGCGGGTTCTAAAATAACTTTTTGGTGCCAACAGTGCATACCAGAGATTGGATCCGGATGTGGAGCGGCAACAGCATTTTGCCATGAACCGCTTAGTCCATCCCACCAAATATTTCCGCTGTCTCTGTTGTAATTTGCAAATCTCTCTGCTTTAAATGGCTTAATTCCCTCTATATACTTGAGCTTACCCTCTTTACCATCCATTTGAAGCTCAGCAGTAGGTACACCAAAGCTATTAATTCCGCTTTTACCGCTATAATCTTCAATTTTAATTTGTGCACCATCTTTACCAACATTTTCAGGTGTGTGTGCAATAAATTTAGGGTCATTAATATTTCTTGGTATTGGTTGCGAATCAACTTTTCCATCGCTTACTCCATTTGGAACAGCAACAGAGTTAGTTAATTTCCAGCGACCACCGTGATGCGAACATGCTAGAGTTCCAGGAAGAACTCCTTCAGTAGGTACTGCCATCGCCACAAAATGACCTGATTCTAAACCAGTTAAGCTATCTACGATTTTAACACGGATAGCATCACCGCGCTTAAACCCTTGACGAGCCGCATCTCCGGTTGAAATCCAGATTGGGTCATGATTTTGCGAAATCTCCATAAGGTGTTTAGAGTTAGCTGAACGCGTATGGATATTATACGGCAAACGGAAAACTGTATTTAACGCATATGAATTTTTCTCTGTCATATAAGAGTGATTTACATGAGATACAAGATGAACCATCTCTTCTTTCTCTTTATCAGTTCTTGGATAGAATGGAATAGCATATTCCGGCCATTTCCAATCATCTGCAAGCCACTCACAGAAGAAATCGAGTTTTTTGTCTGGTGTTCCAAATCCTTCCATTTTAATGCCGTCAATCTCTATACCCATATTTGTTTTTTCACCATTATGTTCTGCAGTCATAACACCGGTTCTTTTGTTGATATGAACATGTTTTTTCTCATATTTATGACCGTGAGAAATATAATTTTCACCATCATCTTTTACAACTCTTTCCTGTGGTGAATAAATTTTATTCTCTTCCATCCAAGCACCGTAATCTCTTAAATACTCATACACAGGGTACTCAGCATTTTTATATCTCTCGTCTGTTGTTGCAGTTGCTTTAAGATTTGGTAAATTATCGCCAAATGCAGCGTCATACCACTCAGCAATAGTAACAGGCTTACCAGGATTCTTTTTAGATTCCCACATTTTTTTGATACCAAGTTTTCCGGTTGGATCAATATAGTTAACACACATTTCAAACCAGAACTCATTATCTTCCCAAACTTCACCAAGACCAGCTTTTATATGAGCTTCAAGTGTAGCTCGTGCAGGATTTTTAGGTTTCCATCCAGCTTTTTCTAAAGCAACTCTTAAAACCGGTTGACGGAAAGATGTCCATCTTGCAGGCATTGTCGCTTCTGAGTGTTGGTCATGTCTCTCTCCAGCCAATCCAACCGGTAAAATATAGTCCATATACCAATTTGTTTCAGACCATACCGGGGATAGATTCATAGTAAGTTCCATCTTAGACTCATCTTTTAGAGTCTCTATCCATCTAAATCCATCTGGATTAATCCAAACAGGATTGTACATACGAGGGATATATACAGATAGTTTTTGAGGAACTTTAAGCCCTTTTGCTATCCATTTGTTTTGCCACTCAGTGTCAGTTAAAAGATGTGGCAGAAGATATGACATTTCATAAGATGACAAAGGCCATTCCGGCGGATATGTCAACTCATTATAAACATCAACTTTTGCAATATTTTCACCGCGCATTCCCTGACCGACAGTTGAGCTTCCGCCCTTGCCAGATACAGAAATTACATGCCAGTGGTGGAAAAATGTTCCACCCTCCGGTCCGATTGCACCACGAAGAGCAAGAGCGAAATAACCAGTACGGCCACCCATCCAGCCACCACGATTTCCAGCAGCTGATGCTCTCCAGAAATATGTAGATATAGACTCGCCTGCCCATATAAACATATCATAAAGTGCTTCTAGCTTATATGCAGGAACATGTGTCTCTTTTACGGCAAAATCAAGAGTATAAGGAGAGTATAACTCTTTTAAAACAGCTAAGAAAGTATCAAAATCATCTCCGCTTGGAACTTTAGAGATATATCCCTTACTAACCATATACTCCAAATATTTTTTATTATCTAAAAATACTTCCCAATTTATCCATTTTTTTACAAAAGCTTTATCAACTTTGTTTTCATTTAGAATTCTTTGTGTTAAGTAAAGATATATAGCTGGTTCAGTACCAGGCCATGCAGCAATCCAAAGATCAGCCATACCAGCAGAGTTTGAGAGACGAGGGTCCATAACGACCATCTTAGCGCCCTTAGCTCTTGCATCAGCAATAAATGCCGCTGATTGAGCGAAGTAGTGTCCCGCATCTGCAGCATGCGAAGAGTTTAGGAAAATCAGTTTAGCATTTGCCCAGTCCGGAGAAGTTCTGTCATCGTTTGCAAATTGAATAGTCGGAGTACGTCCATTTGCAGAACAGATGTTAGTGTGTGAATTATAAGAATCCAAACCTAGTGTATGCCAAATCGCCGGAACGAAACCGTTTTCATTTGGACGGCCAACGTGGAACATTACTGATTTTTTAGAGATTTCATCGCCTTTTTCAATAGTCTCAGCCATTTTGTTACCAATGGTAGTCATAGCTTCGTCCCAAGTAGTACGAATCCATTTACCCTCTCCGCGAGCTGAACCAGGAGCACGCTTAAGCGGGAATGCTATACGATCTGGATCATACATTTGAGATTGAACTGCATAACCTTTTGCACAGTTACGACCACGGCTTCCCGGATGGAAAGGGTTACCCATATATTTTTTAATTGTAAATGATTTTTTATCAACCCACGCGGTTAAGCCACAAGAAGCTTCACAGTTTGAACATGCAGTTGGTATTATCATATAATCATTAACTTCTATACCATCAGGGTTTGATTCGCTTCTTACACCGTGACGATCAATACCGCCTCTTTTCCAATCATTACCGTCTAACTCTTTAAAGTCATTCCACTCATTCATCGGGGGATAAAATGATAATGAATTCGGAGTATTTGTAAACTTGCTTTCGCTAACAGATTCAGCGATAGCATCAGTTGTAAATACGCCTCTTGCAATAGTAGCACCTGCAACAGTAAACGCAGCGCCTTTTAAAAATGTTCTTCTACTTTCTAAATACATTCAATATTCTCCCTAACTCATTGGTAATAATTGTGGAATCATCAGCCATACATGTTTAACTATCGCCAAACCGACTAATGCTAAAATCGCTGCAAGTTTTAAAATACTCTCACTTTTACTAGTTCTGCTTAATACTATTAGCAACATTGGTAAAAGGTAAGCCATCCATTGACCTAGCCAGAACATTACACTGTATTGTCCATGACCTTTGATATAATCAAGAGTTGCGGCAACTTCTTCTGCTTTCATTGGTCCAAATATATACTCTGACATATAGATAATAAATGCCATCAACGCACTCAAGCCAAGAACCACCGCTAGAGTGTTTTTTGCTTCACTGCTAAATTTATTTCCGCCAAGTAAAATCATAGCCGCAGAGCCAGAAAGCAACGCTGCTAAAATCATTTGAGCAGATTCTGTCGGCATTTGCCAGAGTTCACGAGCTGTACACTGTGCCATAAGAGAGGCAGTATAAAGTGTAACCGGAATTGCAAGAATTGTTACCCATAATAATAATTTATCATAAGCTTCATCATTTTTCTTCCAAGCATAAAACACAAGAAGTGTTAAAAGACCTAAGAATGTTGATGCCATAAACGAACCGATAGCAATTGCAGAAGTCCAGTTAGAGTAAACAAAAATATGCCACATTCTAAATGGTTGATGTAAATCAGCCAATGTGAAAAGTAAGAAAATGTTAATAGAAACAAATGCTACTATTGCAGTTGGAAGTCTTAAACTTTTAGCTGACTCCGGATGCATTCTAAGAAGCATAAAGAGCATAAATATAACACCCGTACCGATGCTTTTTGCCCACATATTTACCGTAACCAGCCAAGGCCAAACTATCCCTGGAAGTGCTACATCTAGAGTTACTACAGCGTTTGTTGCTGCCAATATTTCATGTGCCATTAGTGGTGTCCTCCTACTGGAAGTGTTGTTATATTATTGAAGAGTGAGTGTCCGTTTCCTCTAAATGATGCAAGAGGATTAAGAGTAACATTCCCGCCGCCAACATAAAAGTGGTGAGGATTTGTACCTTTTTCAGGTTTACGAACTTGAACTCCGCCTTGATTAATTTGAATATATTTTGAGATATTTGAAGTTGGATCTTCAAGGTCACCAAAAATATTTGCCTGAACAGGACAAGCAACAACACAAGCAGGCATCATACTAGAAGCAACTCTGTGAGCACAATATGTACATTTATCGGCAGTTTGAGTTTGAGGGTCTATGTAAATTGCTCCATAAGGACAAGCCATAACACAACCAGCACAACCGATACAACGCTCTTTATCGATATTTACAATGCCATTGTCTAGATAGTGAAGTGCACTAACCGGACAAATTCTCTCACATGGTGCATTTTCGCAGTGATTACATCTAAGCGGTGTAAATGTTCTTCTTGTTTCAGGAAAAGTTCCAACATCAACATATTTAACACGAAGTCTCCATGTACTAAGCGGAACTTCATTTTCCACTTTACATGCGATTTCACACCCTTTACATCCCATACACAGATGTAAATCAACTAGGAAGCCTAATTGCATATATTCTCCTTATAGCCTTTTATATAGACAAATGTTAAGATTCATAACTATTGTTAATCTTTTTAAAAAGAAATCCTCATTCTAAAAAAAACATAGAAATTCTTGCATGAGAATACTACCTACATAAAGCTTAAATTAGTTATAAAAATGTGATAATATTGTAATAATTTTTATTTCTGTGAAGGTTTTAGGATTAAAATCAACTCTTATATATAAAGAGAGATTTTATTTTTTAAGTCTAACTCTAACGGACTGCTCGTGTGCGGTTAATCCTTCTATATTTGCGATAAGTGCACACCCCTCGCCTATCTCATTTATTGCTTTTTGACTAAAAGAGATAATTGATGTCTTTTTCATAAAGTTTTCAACTCCAAGCGGAGAGTAAAACTTTGCGGTTCCACCTGTTGGCAGTGTATGGTTTGGACCTGCCACATAATCGCCTATTGCTTCAGGAGTATTATGCCCCAAAAAAATTGCTCCCGCATGTTTTATTAGCGGAAGCAGCTCAAAAGGAGAGATTGTCGCAACCTCTAAATGCTCTGGTGCAATTTGGTTCATTAACATAATAGCTTCTTCCATATCCGAAGTAACGATAATCGCCCCGCGTTCCTCAATGGATTTTCTTGCAATCTCTTGGCGAGGAAGCTTTAATAGCCAATTTTCAATCTCAATTTTTACTTCATCAGCCAACTTTTGTGACGGAGTTATTAAAATAGAGCTTGCCATCTCGTCATGTTCTGCTTGAGACAACATATCAATAGCCATATGTGAAGGATTTGCACTATCATCTGCCAATATTCCTATCTCGCTCGGTCCTGCTATCATATCTATATTTACATCACCAAAAACCATCTTTTTTGCAGTTGCCACAAATATATTCCCCGGTCCGGTAATCACATCTACTTTTGGAATACTCTCTGTTCCATAAGCCATCGCTGCGATTGCACTTGCTCCGCCGACTTTGTAGACCTGACTCACGCCACATAGATGGCAAGCCGCAAGAAGAAGTTCATTCGGTTCATTATTTGGCGTAGGTGTACAGACTACGATATTCTCTACTCCTGCAACTTGAGCCGGAATAACATTCATAAGAAGTGAAGATGGGTAAGCGGCTTTGCCTCCGGGAATATAAAGCCCTGCACTATCAACCGGAGTAACTCTTTGCCCAAGTATTATCCCGTTTGGTTCATCATCAAACCAAGACCTAGGTTTTTGTTTCTCATGATAAACTTTAATTCTGTCGTATGCTAAATGCAAACTATTTTTAAGTTTCTTATCAAGATTAGCATAGGCTCTGCTCATAGATTCAGTTGATATTTTCAAATCCTCGTCACTCTTTGGAGTCCATTTGTCAAACTTTGTTATATGATCTTTTAAGGCTTGATTTTTGTTGCTTCTTATTTCGCTTATAATATTTCCGACAATAGCACCTACTTGTGCCATATCCATCCTGCCTCGTCCAAGAAGCTCATCAAACTGGGCTTTAAAATCAGTGCTTTTTGAATTTGTAAAAACCATTATCTACTTTTTCCCTTTGCTAAACTCTTCTTTTACGATAGAGAGCGCCTTTAAAAAATTCTCAACATCCATAGCTCCCATAAGCGGCTGAAACATTGGCTCTCCATTTGGCTTTAAAAACCAAATAGCAGGAGTTCCCGGTTGCCATAGCTCTTGTGGCGTAAAATCATTTTCATCACTATACGAAATTATTGAAACGAAATTTTTATTTAACTCTTCTACTACTTTTTTATCTTTAAATGTTGTTTCATCTAAAATTACACAATATTTACATGTGTGGCTTGATGAGACAAACAAAACCGGCTTTACGACTTTTCGTGCATCCTTAATTCCTTCATGGTAATCTTTTGCCCATTTTATATCGGAAGCTGCCGCACTTACTGCCAATGTTAGTATTAAGTATATAAAAAATTTACGCATGTGTTTTCACCTTTAATAGAAGTTCTTTAGCACATTCAAGTGCGCTCTTGTCGGTCACATCAATTACAATATCCGCAACGGCCGTATATTCCGGTAAACGCTCTTTATAGAGCTCTTTTGCTTTTTTCAAATCATTTAATAGCGGTCTTTTTTTAAGTTTTTTCGATGCATTTGGATGATTTTTTATTCGCTTTAGTATTTTATCAAAAGGTGAGTTTAAAAAAACAACAATTCCAATATCCTTTAAATTTTTCTGCTTATAAAATCCGCCGCCGGTTGAAATAAGAGTATTTGTAACACTGTTTTGTAACCATAAAGAGACTTTTTTCTCTAGATTTCTAAAGTACTCTTCGCCGCTATCTTCAAATATTTTTTTAACAGTTCTGTTTTCCATGCTCTCTATCAAGTCATCTGTGTCTATCGACATGTAGTCAGATATTTTGATAATTTCACGAGCCACACTGCCCTTGCCTACGCCCATAAATCCAACTAAAATAATATTTTTCACTTCTACTTTTCTACTTTCATTGTAAACATACTCATGTCGAAATCTGGTTTAGTTTTGATAATTTTTGCATAAATCAAAACTGGAATAACGATATTGTACTCTAATATTATCATGCTTGCTATAAATGTAATTGCAAAAATCACTAAAAGATAAGGGAGAAAAAATGAAATTATAAAGCCGACAAGAGAGGTTATAAAGAGTATAAATTGAGCTTTAGCCAATCTTTTGTCAATCATATCATTCATTGTAGGAATGCTCATATATCCATTGGCATTGAGGTGAAACCAGACTAAAAACGGAACTATTTTATATAACATTCCAGACATAATCGAAAAGATAAATCCACCGCCGATTAGTATAGAGACGACTACAATATATTTTCCGTCGTAAAAATCGTTTATCGCCCATGCAAATGCACCTAGCGTCATAAAAATAGCCGCGCTTCTCCAGTACCAGACCGTTATATCACTGATAGGACGGCGGCGGGCATTTAGTTTTAAATAGACTGTTGTTGCAAATGCCCAAAAGAAGAGAGCTACCCATATTTTAGCTACTACACTGTAAGAATCAAAAAATAGATTTAGAATTAACCATAAAAATAGTCCAAAGCTTATAAGCCAAACGACCTTCTGTTTACAAAACTTTTTAAATCTCGGTGCTACATAAAACATAGGCAAAATATGAAAAGCAACGCCTATGATTAAAACCCCTGCAAAGCCAAAAATAGCCCAAACGCTATGAATATTTGCAAATAGTACATGTAGCTCTGAAAATTTGCCCATCCCATGCGATGAGAGCAGATGCATTCCAATCAAAACTATAATAAACGCAAACACTAAACTTGTTATCATTGCCTTTACGCTTGGAGTTGCATTTACAACACTTCTCAAACCGATTAGCATTGATAATATCATTGTCAAAAAACCGATGCCCAAAAATAGTGATGCGCTTAAGATAAGTTTTGAGAAATCATACTGCAAACCAAAAATCATAAAGAGAGTGCCAAATAGCAAAAAAATGTGAGATATTTTTGCAACCATATCAACTTTTGCAATTTTTACTCCGGCTAAAACCGGCAACATTTGAGTCAATGCCCCGAGCATCACAAAACTTAAAAAACCGATAGTTATCGCATGTGTAATTGCTATCGCATCCATAGAGTAGCGACTAGATAGCGTTTGCGCATCGCTTAAGAGGATTAAAATCCCCGCCAATATAGCAAAAAGAGGCGCTGTTAAAAAAAATCTAAGCGGTGCTGATATGGGTGGTGCTTGGTCAACCGACAATCCGTCAAAATCCATATCCGCCTCCTCTATTTATTGAACAATCAATGATTGCATCATATCTACAATACGCTCAGACTCGGCACTTAAGTGCTGTTGAGCCATAGTGTAAAGCATCTGTTCCTCTTTCATATTGTGCTGTTGCATTAAAATCATAAGTGTTTCGCTGTTGCCGAAAAACTTATCTTTGTCTTTAGCTTCTATCGCTTTACCCATATCTGCTATTAGGTTTCTCATCTGAACATGTTCGTGTCTCATCATGGCAGTTGGACCCTGCGTCATTCCTGTTTTTTGCTCAAACTCAAAAAACATAACGCGCTCTTCCATTTGAAAATGTCTCTCAGTTGCCTTTGCAAACTCTTCATATGCCTCTTTTGCACTCTCTATTGATTTTGCAACGGCATCTTCCATATTTGCAAAAATCTCATCACAACGACCATGATCTGCAGTTAAATACTCTTTTATCGTGCTCATAATTTATACCTTGATTATTAAAATTTTCGTATTATATTAAAAATTATTTAAATAAAAATTACCACGAATCAATAATCAATTCCAATTATTGTTTAAACAGCTTTTTACTATTTTTTACTATAATAGCCTTTTTAATTCAGATAGGATAAATAATGAAAAACAAAAAGTTAATTACTCTTGGTTTTGCTTCCGTAGCAGTTGCATTAGCCTTGTTGTTTTCTACAAATCTATTTGCCTCCGTCACAGATAAGACGCAGAAGAAAGAGAATAAAGAAAACAACAAAGAAGCATCAAGACTTGAGGCTTTGGCAAAATTTACAAAAGTCATTAGTATTGTTGAGCAGTACAATGTTGATAATGTGACAATTGAAGAGCTTATGGACAAAGCACTTGAGGGTATGATGAGCAACTTAGACGCTCACTCGAACTATTTAACACAAAAAGATTACAAGAATTTAAAAGTTCAGACAAACGGTGAATTTGGCGGACTTGGAATTACCGTTGGGGTAAAAGACGGTGCTCTTACCGTAATTGCTCCTATTGAAGGAACTCCGGCAGATAAAGCAGGTATAAAAGCGGGCGATATTATCCTTAAAATCGATGAAAAATCTACATTAAGTATGACTATTGATGAAGCTGTTTCAATTATGAGAGGCAAAGTCGGCACTCCTATTAAATTGACGGTTGTTCGAGAGGGAGAAACAAAACCTCTTGAAATCAAAATAGTAAGAGGAAACATCACGATAGAGTCTGTATATGCAAAATCTATCGGCAATGATATTCAATATATCAGAGTTACAAGTTTTGACAAAAAAGTTATAGCAGATGTTGCCAAAGCCATCAAACAAAGAAAAGCAACTACAAAAGGAATCGTTCTTGATTTAAGAAACAATCCTGGCGGACTTCTTGATCAAGCTGTCGGACTTGTAGATTTATTTGTTGATAAAGGTGACATAGTTTCTCAAAAAGGCAGAAACAAAGCTGATGATGAAGTTTATACGGCAAAACCTGAAAATACTATAACCGAAGCACCGTTAGTCGTGCTGGTAAATGGCGGAAGTGCGAGTGCGAGTGAAATCGTAAGCGGTTCACTTCAAGATCATAAAAGAGCAATTATAGTCGGTCAAAATACATTCGGAAAAGGAAGCGTTCAAGTTGTGCTTCCTATAACTGAAGAAGAGGCTATAAAACTTACAATTGCTAGATACTACCTTCCAAGCGGAAGAACTATTCAAGCTGTCGGCGTGAAGCCTGATATTGAAGTTTTTCCGGGTGAAGTTAAAACAAATAAAAATGAGTACGCATTAAAAGAGGCTGACTTAAAGAAGCATCTAGCAGAAGAGTTGGAAAAAGTTGACGGTGTGCAAGAAGCAGAGGAAGAGGCTAAAAAAGACTCAAAACATATCATAACTGATGAGATAATGAACAAAGACATTCAGCTTAAAGTCGGTACCGATATCATAAAAGCATTAATTATTACAAAAGGAGTGTAACAGATGGAAAAAAGAGAATTACTCTACGAAGGAAAAGCAAAAAAACTTTTTTCAACTGATGATGAAAATTTAATTATCTCAGAATTCAAAGATGATTTGACTGCATTTAATGGAGCAAAGAAATCTAGCGAAGCAGGTAAAGGTGCACTCAATAACAAAATTTCAACAGAACTTTTTAAACTTTTAGAAGCCAATGGCATACAAACGCATTTTGTTAAAATGCTCGATGATAATAATATGTTGCATAAAAAAACTAAAGTTATATTGATTGAAGTTATTGTCCGAAATATCGCAACCGGAAGCCTAAGCAAAAACCTTGGCATAAAAGATGGTACAGTTCTTCCGTTTACACTTGTTGAGTTTGATTATAAAAATGACGCACTTAATGACCCAAAATTAAATGACCAACATGCTCTTATCTTAGGATTGGTTGATTTTCAAGATGAGCTTGATAAACTTCGTCGTATGTCAAGACAAATAAACGATATACTCAAACCATATTTTGCGTCCAAAGGTCTTAATTTAGTTGACTTTAAACTTGAATTTGGAAAAGACAAAAGCGGAAATATTATTTTAATTGATGAGATTAGTCCGGATAATTGTCGTTTTTGGGATATGGTAAGCGGAGAAAAAATGGATAAAGACAGATTTCGCCAAGGCTTAGGCGGTTTAAAAATGGCTTATGAGCAAGTTCTAAACCGAATACTTGATAAATAAATTAAGGAATAATAGATGAAAGTAATTGTAAATGTGTTTTTAAAAGCCGGTGTATTAGACTCTCAAGGTAAAGCGGTTCATCATGCATTAGAGTCTCTACACTTTAGCAATGTAAGCGATGTTCGTGTAGGAAAACAGATAGTTTTGCAAATGAACGAGAACGATGATAAAAAAGCTATGGCAGATGTTACAAAAATGTGTGAGGAGCTTCTTGCAAATACGGTAATTGAAGATTATACTATTGAGCTAGTAAAATGAAGGTAACGATTTTACAATTTCCCGGCACCAACTGCGAGTACGACACGCAAAATGCTTTTAAATCGCTAGGTGCCGAAACTGAAATTTTATGGCATAAAGCTGAAGCTGTGCCGAGCGATACGGACCTTTTAGTAGTTGCCGGCGGTTTTAGCTACGGAGACTACCTAAGAAGCGGTGCTATCGCAAAATTTAGCCCTGTAATGAGAGCTGTAAGCGAATATGCAAAAAATGGCGGAAAAGTTTTGGGAATATGTAACGGTTTTCAAGTATTAACAGAAGCAAGACTGCTTCCCGGTGCGCTTAAGAGAAATGAGAGTCTGCATTTTATCTCAAAACACCACCATCTTAAAGTTATCAACAATGATAATATATTTTTAAAAAAACTTAACAAAAATGATGTCATTAATGTTCCGATAGCTCACCATGACGGAAACTATTACATTGATGAGAACGGTTTAAAAGAGCTTTATGATAACAATCAAATTCTTCTGAAATATTGTGATGAGAACGGCAAAGACAAAAATCCTAACGGCAGTGTTGACTTAATTGCCGGTGTTTGCAACAAAGAGAGAACTGTTTTTGGACTTATGCCTCATCCTGAGAGAGCAATGGAAACACTTCTTGGAAGTGCTGATGGCGTAAAAATGTTACAAGGATTTTTAGAAGCGTGATTAGATTACTCATAGTATGGTTATTTCTTTATGGTGTAATTTTCGCGAATGTAGATAATGCTGCACAAGAGATAGACAGCTCTGTTAATTCGGCTAACACAGAAGAAGAGATAACTCAAAACGATGCTCTTCAAAAAGTTATATATTTGAGCTATGAAAAAATTCCTCAAAGAGTTATAAAAGGTGAAATATTTAAAGTAACCATTAAAACACTCTGCGTCGTCAAAGATTTTGTAGATATTACATATGAATTATCAGGCTCAGAGGGCTTAAAACTACTGAGTGATTTTCCATCAAGAGAGACAGACCCAAAACACTACCTTGAAACTTTTTATTTTTTAGCAACTTCAGATAACGCTAAACTTCCTGATTTTAAAGCAACTCTTCTTGATTATAATAATAACAAATACGATACAACTACCCTTGAGGGTGAAAAATTAAATGTTATTTCACTAAACCCTAAAAGTGATTTCTCAAACATAATAGCAAACTCATTTGATATAGTTGAGTATAAAACAACAAGTTATGATGCCAAATATAACATAGTTGTATTTGTTGCAGCTGCAACAAACTCTAATATTTCCGCTTTAAAATTAAACGGTGTCTATAAACAGGGAATAGAATCGGTTGCAGATTCTTATTTAAACTCTAAAATCACATACTATGCAATAATTGACAAAGGAGTAGAAAATTTAACATTTTCATACTTCAATATAATAAAAGATAAATTTATACAGATAGACATTCCAATTATAGTAAATGATGACAGCGTAACTACTCAAAGCGACTTAAAACCAAAAGACCAATCTCATGAAATATTGAAAATGAGTATAGCTACTATTGTGGCTATTATTGCTTTTTTAATTATTTTGTGGAAAAAACAGTACATCTATCTAATTTTTATTATTATTCCCCTTGTTTATGTTCTATACACAGGCACTCCCTCAAAAGAGATATGTATAAAAGAGGGTTCAAGCATATATCTGCTTCCGGTAGCCAATGGAACAATATTTGAAACAACTTCCAGCCAATACAGTTTGCAAAAAGAGTATGAAGTAAAAGGATGGGCAAAAGTACAATTGAAAGATAAAAAAATAGGTTGGGTAAAAGATGAAGATATTTGCTCAAATTAGTTGGCTATTTGCAACAATAATCATTATTACTTCTCTTGCCTTTATGATTTTAACTTTTCGTATTTTTCCAAGACCATACAGCAGGAAATTCTCTGCTTGGCTAATTAGAGTTACCATATTTTTTAGAGTTGAAATTAAAGGCAAAGAAGATCCAAACGCGCAAATGTTTCTGCTCAATCATCAAAGCGATTTAGATATAGCCATTATGGAGACGATAACAAAGAGAGACCTTGCATGGGTTGCTAAAAAAGAGCTTTTTGACATGCCTTTTTTTGGTTTGGCTCTAAAACTGCCCCAAGACATTGCAGTTGAGAGAGAGAGCAAAACATCGCTTATAAAACTTCTAAAAGATGCCAAGCATGTACTTAAAACAAACAGAGCTATTACAATGTTTCCAGAAGGTACCCGCTCTACAAAAGATGTGATGCTTCCATTTAAATCAGGTGCAAAAATAGTAGCAGACGCAAACAAACTTTGCGTCCAACCGATAGTGCTAATGCAGACTTCAAAATATTATAATATGAAGAATTTCTACTACAAACCAGGTCGAATTACAGTTATTTTCATGGACTCATTTGTCGCAGACAAAAGTGATAAAAATTGGTTAAATGATTTACGAATAAAAATGCAAAAGGTGTACGATGATGAGCTGGCAAACAATCCTAGCCGTAGGTAGCGGCGGTTTTTTAGGCGCAGTGCTTCGTGCTTATCTAAACGGAGTCATATCTCATAGACTGCCGCATGACATCCCTTTTGGAACTCTTGGAGTAAATCTAATCGGTA
Source organism: Sulfurimonadaceae bacterium (assembly GCA_942493175.1). GTDB lineage: Bacteria > Campylobacterota > Campylobacteria > Campylobacterales > Sulfurimonadaceae > Sulfurimonas. The sequence continues at coordinate 444,781 of OW818672.1, read as the reverse complement.
GCTTTGTCATGGGCTTGTTGATAGCTTACTTTATGTACACAACACTCTTTTCCATGCATGTAAAATCTTTTTTAACCACTGGGATTTTAGGTGGGTTAACAACTTACTCGGCGTTTGCCATAGAGAGTTTTTTTCTGCTTAACAGCGGACATATAGCTTTAGCGATTGCAAATATCTCTCTTAATGCGTTTGGCTCTATTTTTATGGCAGGAAGCGGTTTTTATATAGTGAAGTTTCTTCTCAAAGCATAATAATCTCATCTGCACACCATTTTGCCAAATCCAAATCGTGTGTAATAAGCAGCATTCCCATTCTATCGAGGTGTTTAACAAGCATACTCATGACCTCTAGCTGGATGACATTGTCAAGTGCGGATGTCGGCTCATCTAGCAGAAGCAAATCCGGCTTCATAAGCATTGCTCTTAATATTGAAGCACGCTGGAGTTGTCCGCCTGAGAGTTCATGCGGAAGTTTCAAAAGCAGCTCGTAATCTAGATTTATACTCTTTAAATAGAACTCCAGCTCATCAATTTTTGCTACATCGCTAATTTGATTTAAAAGAGTGTAGCTTGGATGAAAAGAGCTGTACGGGTCTTGAAATACCTCAGAGCAGAACGAACTTTTAATGTTCCCTTTGAGGGGCTTGAGGTTGCCGAGTATCAGTTCAAAAATGGTGCTTTTTCCGGCTCCGCTTGCTCCAACTATCGCTTTTATCTCGCCTTTTTTTAAAGAAAAGACGAGATTCTCAAAAAGCAATTTGTTTTTTCCATACCCGAACGATAAATTTTCAACTTCTAAGACTGCGCTCAAATACTATCTCTTATTGAGAGCTATGTAAAGTTTTGTAAGCTCTTTATATAGTTCACTTGGAGATACACTGCTGTTTTCATCCAAAACTTTCTTCATTAAGACATTATCCTCTTGTGAGCCCCAAATTTTTATGTAAGAGCCGTCTTTATAACCGTGATCTTGTCTAAACTGATTTAAAATATTTTTTCCTACATAGAGCTTATACAAACTCTCTAAATCAAGTCCTGCCATAAGAACTAAATCAAAAAAGTCAGCTATTAGTTTTTCAAGATTCAATGCTCCTCTTGAGAGCGTATCTATCATAATGGACTCTATTTTCTCTATAACATCGTTTTGCATTGCAAAAAGCGCATGTTTGGTATCAATCTTTGCAAAACTATCCAGCTCTGATATATTTTGTGCCAAATCATCAATACGACCTCTGCGAGTTTGAGAGTAGTTCTCAATTGCCAAACTCATAATAAAGTGCCAAACATCTACAACTTCTATCTGCAAGTTAGCCCAATCCGCCTCTTTATCTATGTTTTTCCAATGTTTCCATGTAAAACTATCTATCATCTCGGCGCATTCCATATAGACACATCGCTTCCAGTTGATAACCTTGTTGTTTTTTGTAATCCCGCTAGTCCATTTGTCGCCATTTGTAGCCTCGTTTAAATCAGCTTGGAGTTGTAGCATAAGTAATATCTTATCCATTATTTTCCTTTAATTTATTACTTTATTTGATTTGGGCATTGTACCAAATATGCTAAAATATCGAACTTAAAACAGAGATTTATATGAAAAGAATTAATTGCAGAAAATGTGAATACTATTTTGTTACATGGGAAGCCCCAAGACCTCACGGGTGCAAGGCATACGGGTTTAAATCGCCTCAGATACCATCTTTGGTTGTTTTTCAAAGCAGTGGAAGCGATTGCAGTATGTTTAAAGAAAAGAATTTGTCCAAATAATTTTTTTGCCAAATCCAAGAGTGTTATCGGTTAGTTTAAAGTAGCTGATTTTTATCTGCCAAAGTGTCGGATTCATAGCCAGCGCATACGGAAAGCTCTTGAAGTAAAGCTTTTTTAAAGCCTCATCTTCTAAAGGCAAAAAGTCGCCTCTAAACTGAACTCCCTCTATTTTGCCTACAATTTTCGTCTCTAAAACAACTGTTCCTGCAACATTTCTATTCTTTGAGATATTTTTTACATGTGTTGTTTCATTGCTACTTGCCACAACAAAAGAGATTTCAGCCACATCAAAAGCGTAAAAAAGGTTACATGCGCTAAGCTCAAAACCGTCACTCGTCGCCAAACTTAAAACATGATGTTTTGCCAAAAATGAGTCTATTTTTTCTAAATCATTTTGCACTGAAATTCTTATAAAGACGCTTTTCTAAATCTTCTAAGCTATTTATTTCTCTTTTATTTAACATCAGAAGCGCAGTGTCATCGTTTGCCATCGTTTCATACATCTCTTTTGGCGATGTCATCTTGTAGTGGCTTTTTAAAAATTCTAACAGTATTTCAAAATTATCACTCTTGTTTTCACTGTACTGTTTAAAAAATTTGAATTCGTCCCAATTTATTTTAATCAATTTTAATTCCTATGTTCTTGTAATGCTTTTTGCAATTTTTCTATCACTTGCAACATTTTAGCAGAAGAGATGGCAAAATTCAACCTCATAAACCCGCTCCCTTCTCTGCCAAAGCTTATTCCTGCGCTTAGTCCAAGTCCTGCCTTATGAACAAAAAATTCTCTCAGCTCTTTGTCGCGAAGCCCCAAACCTCTGCAATCAAGCCAAGCCAAATATGTCCCTTCAATTGGAGTCAATTTTATAAGATGCTGAAATTTTTCGCTCAACTCTTTTAACATATAGTAATTTTTTAACAGATGAACTTTTAGCTCCTCCAACCACTCCCTGCCCTCTCTATATGCCGTCTCAAAAGCCACATGAGAAAGAGTGCTTCCATTGGCAAAATGGATACGCTTGTAAATTTTTAAAAACTTCTCTCTAAGAGTTTTATTCGGTATTGCGACACTGCTTATTGCAAACCCTGCCATATTAAAAGTTTTTGCCCCACCGATAGCCGTTACGGTTATGTCTCTCGCCTCTTGGCTCAAAGATGCAAACGGAATATGTAAATTTGGCGCATAAACCAAATCACTATGAATCTCATCGCTAAAAACGACTATGTTATGCTCCAAGCAAAGTTCTAAAATCTGTTCTAACTCTGCTCTTCTCCAAACACGCCCAACTGGATTGTGAGGTGAGCAAAGAAGCAGAAGTTTTGTTTTTTCATCTATCTTTGATTTCAAATCCTCTATGTCAAAAGTGTAAGTTCCATCATCTTTTAGCTTTAATGGATTTTTCAAAAGCTCTCTCTCATGCTCCATAACACTGTGAAAAAATGGCGGATATACCGGAGTTTGAACAATGACTTTATCGCCGACGCTGCTAAATGCTTCGATTGTCGCATTCATACTTGCAACCACCGAGTGAGAATAGAGCATATCCTCTAAAGCAAACTCAACGCTATGCTCTCTTTTCATCCACTCTATCTGAGCTTCAAATGCACTACGCGGCACCTCTTCATAGCCAAATATCGGATGCTCAAGCCTTTTTTTAACAGCATTTAGCACAAAGTCAGGCGTGTTTATGTCCATATCCGCAACCCATACTGGAAGTACATCACTGGTTCCAAAAAGCTCTTCTCTTAGCATATACTTCTCTGCATTTGTATCTTCTCTTGGTGCTGAAGTTGAAAAATCGTAACTCATTTCAAAAACCCAAATAGCCACAACGGCACTTTTTTATCATTAGTAGTAAAGTCGATGTCAAGAGCTAGAAAGCTATTTGTCACATCCTTTATTTGGCTAAAATCTTTACTTTTCCCACCCACTTCAAAAATATATTCACCAACTTTAAAGTCTCCTATATCACTATAAAAAATAGTATCAAAATTACTCACAAAAAATGTCTCTCTTAGTGTTCCCGCATCTACTTCAATCTCATATTTTTTACTATAACTGTATAAAATATTCGTATTTGCAAAAAGTAATTTTTGGGGCTTTTTAGATAAATTTTTAGACTGTTTTCTCATAGATTTAAATATTTCTGTTTTATCGAGTATCTCCATGTAGGTGTAGAGCGTCGGCTCCGTTATTCCAAACTCCCGAGATAACGATGCAATACTCACACTAAAAGGTGTTTTCGCCGATAGCACCAAAAAAATAAGCTTTTGAAAAATGGAAATATGCGAATAATCAATCTTGTTGAGCGACGGAATATCCTCATGAATGATTTTATCAAGAGCGTTGAAGAGTTTTTTATTAAAGCTATCCGTCCCCTCAAGATAAAACGGATACGCCCCATACACAAGATAGTTTTTAAAATGAGCATATAAATCTTCATACTTAAAAATAAGCTCTTTGCTTATAACGCTTGCATTTGAGAGTATCTCATCCAAAGAATAAGTTGAAAGTTTAATATCTTTTTGCATCTCAAAATACTCTCTAAAACTCAGACACTCCATTTTATGCAAAACCAATCTTCTGCTCAAATCATACTTTTCATACATAATATTGAGCATTGATGAACCGCTAACCCTGATTGTCAAATCAGGAAAACTGTCATAGATATTTTTTATTTCCTGTGCCCAGTTTTTATAGCGGTGTACCTCATCTATTGCCACCACTCGCCCGCCCAAAGCGTAAAATTCATCTACCAAATCATAAATTTTACTATTTGTAAATTCTATGTCGTCGCCGCTAAAGTAGAGCGCTTTTTGTTTACTTTGACTGATATATTGGAGTAAAACCGTAGTCTTACCGACACCTCTTGAGCCAATAAGCCCGATAAGCCTCTCACCCAAAGAGAGAATTTCAAAATATCTGATTCTTATGTATTTAGCAGAGAGTTTAGCGATAAGAAGCTCTTGCTTTCTTATAAAATAGTCTATTTTCATATTTTTCCTAAAATAGTTTTAATGATTGTATCATAAAATCATAAAATGTATTTATGTTTTTTATGTTATCCTCATAATTATTTTAAATTTTCTTCTCGTTCACAAGCTCCATCTTGGGAGTGTGTACCTGTATTTTTGGCTGATTATTTGTATTGCAGTATGCATTCCCAACGAGGACATTGGGAACGAGAAAAACTTGGAAAACGCAAACCATTTTTTGCCCAAATCTTTGATACTTGCTCCGATGTGATACACCTCTTTACCATCAATTATCAAATCTATCGTGAGCGCGTTTAAACTCTTTTAGCTCTATATTTACACTTTTTAACAAATCATTTATAAAAGCATAAGCATCATACACCTGCCCTTCGAAGAATATTCCCTCGTCCTGTTTTTGATTTTGTTTTTCAGAGCATTTAAGACTTGCTCTATTTTTGTATCTGTCTTTATTTCATACGAAACTTGCCGTTTTTCTAAAGATTCTATTTTAGAAAAAAGCAAACTTTTTGAACTTATGATTTTTTTCATCTCTACAAAAGTTCTGATAATTTTTACGCTTATATCTACGGCAATATCACTTTTCAAAACAGCACTTAGCATAGATACACCTTGCTCTGTAAATGCATAAGGCAAACTCCCGCCAAGATGTTGTTTAGATGGTATCGCATTTTGCGATACCATAACATTAACTTCATCCTCGGTTAATTGAAACATAAAATCATCGGGAAATCTATTAATGTTTCTTTTTACTTGTTCTCTAAGTCTAATTGACTTTACTTCATAAAGCTCTGCCAAATCTCTATCAAGCATTACTTGAAGCCCATGGATAGTGTGAATTTTATTAGAAATAGCGTCGGTTACGGTTTTAGTGTTCATCGTATTGCCTTGCAAAATCTGTCATTTTGCAATATTTTTCTTCCTCCAAACACTAACCTCTGCAACGCTATGCTGAAACTTCCTGTGCGTCTCTTTTATGACAAACTCTAAATCTTCTACATGTAAAAGTTCAAAATCTTTGCTCAAAATCTTTTTAAGCGTATCGATGGTTTTTATCTCTTTGCCGCTCTCATCTTTATAACCACCGAGCCAAAACTCTTTTTTTGTAGAGCTCTCCTGCCATGTGTATGGGGAGGTTAAAATCAAAATACCGTCACTGTTTAACCTCTCATGAACACTGTTTAAAAAAAGTCGCGGGTTGTAGAGTCTGTCTATGAGATTTGTTGCCATAACTAAATCGTAGGAGTTAAAATTTGGTTTTAGGTTACAAGCATCTCCTTGCCAAAATGAGACTTTCTCTTTTATGCTCTCATAACCAAGCTCTTGTATGGTTACTTTTTTCTTAACTGTCAAATCGCCCTCTGTTTTTGAAACAAATGCGACATAGCCTTCATTTTTTAACTTAACGCCAACTCCGATAAATCTAGCTGAAAAGTCAACTCCCTCTACCTCATCAAAACTCTTGGCAAGTTCAAAAGTTGCTCTTCCCGTTGCACACCCAAGGTCAAGTGCTTTTGTTTTATTTATTGCAAACTTAGAGGCTATATTTGCGCACTCTTGTGCAAAATTTTTAACTCCGAAATTTTCATCTCCGTATTGAAATTCACAATAACGAGAAACCAATTCATCGCTTTCATAAATATCTGTCTCTTTTTTTGCTTGTAAAGCAGAAACAACATACCTAAACCCTGCATTTTGGAAGAAGTGTTTACGAAATGCATAGCGGGAGTGTTTCATGATAAGATTTCCGCTGCTTGCCCATGATGAGCCCAAAATGAGCGCATGTCTGTTGTCAAAAGTCGGGGTTGAAAAATCATCATATGCCTCATGAATGGCAAAACCATTAAAACCGAAAATAGGCGTTCTGCTCCACTGCCAAACATTTCCTACAACATCATAGATACCGTCAAAACCAAACTCATTGACGGGACATGAGCTAAAGTAGTGGTAAAAATTTAGATTTGCCCTGCTTTGATGAAACTCTGGAATATCTTTTAGCCCTGCGTATTCATAGATAATGCGGTACTCCGCTTCGCTCGGCAGAGAGTAGCTAGCTCCATCTTTTTTACTTTTATAACGACAAAATGCTTCGGCTTCAAGAGCATTTACATCTACCGGCCAATCAAGCGGCATATCTATCAGTCTGCTTAGGGTTCTGTATTTAAAAATATCGTCATCCTTAATCCAAAACGACGGATATTTCGCACCGCTCATGGCTAAAAATTTTTTGCCCTCCTCATCCCAAAACTCCTCATTTTCATAACCGCGCTCATTTACAAACTCCATAAATTCGCCGTTGCTCACAAGATACTTTGAAACGCTAAAATCGGCTACGCTCTCACGGTACTCTCCATACTCGTTATCCCAGCCGTAAAGGTTATGAGAAATCTCTTTTCCCAAAACAACAGTTGCACCGCTAAGAGAGAACATCTCATTTTTTGGAGCGTTTGAGCTATGAGGGCAAATGTTAAACTCTTTTACATCTTTTACGAACTCTAGCGGCATCTGACGATGTAAAACCAGTGAGGTTTCTATATGAATCCGCTCATGTTCTATACCCATAAGCACAATCCACATCGCACTATCTTGGGTAATGGGCAAAGTCAGAGGAAGAGTCGTAATAAGCGCATCGACGACGACTCTTACCTTTTTGCGATACTCTCTGACTTCTTCTACCTTTGGCCAACTGTAATTATTGCTATTTATATCATCCCATGCCATCTCATCAACACCGACTGCAAAGATGGACTCAAACTCCGGGTTTATCCGCTCTTTGATTATCTTCATATTAATTAGTTTATTTATAAAAAAAGTGGCGGTGTGACCAAAGTAAAATATCATCGGATGACGGGTAATTTCTGATTTTTGATAAAAGACTTCATCGCTTTTTAAAACCTCGAAAATCTTCTCAAATATATCGTAAGTGTTTTGAAAATAGGCTCTTATCTCTTCTCGTTTTTGCTCAGCTTCCAAGCCATCCAGCGTAACAGGGTATAAACTAAAATTATTCAAATATTTTCCTTTTTTGATATAATCGTTACATGAAACTCTATTATAGTAAAAAATTAAACACTTTTGTAAACCTAACACACGCTTTTACTTCAAGAGAGAGTGGAAATTTGGCTTTTCATGTTGAAGATGACCCTTTGCATGTAGAAAAAAATCATGTGGTTCTTGCAGAGACACTAAACTACGAAAAAAAATCTCTCGTGCATATGAAGCAGATTCATTCTAGTCTTGTGCATATTGTCACGGATGAGAACTTTCAAACTCCGCCTAAATGCGACGCACTCATCACAAACAAAAAAAATACCCCGCTTATGGTTATGGTGGCTGACTGCTCCCCTTTGCTCTTTTACGATGATGAAAAAAAGGTTATCGCTGCTGTTCATGCAGGACGACAAGGAGCATTTAAAAACATTGTAAAAAATGTTATCGGGTGCTTCGTAGATGATTTTGGAAGCGATGTAAAAAATATACATGTAAGTGTGGGTGCCAGCATCGGAGTATGCTGCTATGAAGTGGGAAGTGAGATTTATGACGAAGCCAAAAAGTTAGGGCTTGAGTATGCAGTGCAAAAGATAAACGAAAAATATTATCTTGATGTAAACAAAATTTTAAACAACCAACTGCTTGTATGCGGAATTAAAAAAGAGAATATTGAGTTTTCGAACGAATGTACATGTTGCAGAAGCGATAGATATTTTTCATATAGAGCAGAGCCAAAAACAGGCAGATTTGCAGGAATTATCCGGCTAAAGTAGAACAGAGAGAATTACCTCTCTCTGCCCCTGCTGTTTTCATTGTTTCTTTTTTCTCTTATCTCTTTTTTTTCTTTTTCATATCTATTTTTTTCATGTATCACTCGTCCGCTTCTATACTCTTCTCTTTCTCTATCTCTTTCGTATCTCTCTTCTTTGTTTCTCTCTGTTTTATATTTTTTTTCACGATACTTATTATTGTTATGATAAAAATCATCACCTTTTCGTTTGCGAACTATTACCTCATCTGGGCTTATACCGTGATATTCAGATAAAAAACGAACATCCACCAACTCTGCAATTTGTCTATCATCTAGGCGGTGCTTTCTATTTTTTTTGTCATATCCATAGGCTTTGCCGTAAGGAGGACCATAACTGTTATAAGTATCTACAACATAAATTGCATGAGGGTCAAGCCCTAAACGCAAGCTTATATCCCACCAACTCCTACCGCTAAGTCGTAAATCTGTAATAAAGCTTACATCCCTATGTGCTCTTCGCGCTAAAAAATAGGCAACATTTACATCTTCTCTTGAAATAGAGTGTTCAACTACGACAATTTCTCTCTGGGGAACATTATAATAATTGCCTATGGAAAAGTAAAACCCATCAACGCCCCTATCTCCGCCTGAAACGCCAACATCAAAATCTAAAGCATTTGCCGATGTAAAAAGACAAATCAAAACCGCACTAACAACTCTTTTCATTATTGCCTCCCTTGTATTAAACTTCTATGATTATATCAGAGTTATAAACAATTAAATTAACTCTCTAACCTTTTGTGCAAGCTGTTCTGGCAAAAGCCCTAATGACTCCTCTACCTGTTTTGTGTTTCCGTGAGTTATAAATTTATCCTCATATTCAAAACTTACAACTTCTACATGCAGAATTTTTTCACTGGATAAAAACTCTAAGATAGCGCTTCCGACTCCGCCCATTTTTGAGCTGTCGCTAAAGACAAACCACTTTTTATGTTTATCTGAAAGTTCTCGAAGCATCTCAACATCTAGCGGTTTTACAAATCGCAAATCCAAAATGGCTACTTCAAAATCCAAAAAGCCGGCCGTCTCATAAGCACGCCCCACACCGTTGCCATAACCGATAAATAAAATATCGCTCTTGCTTGAACGAAGCAGTTGAGACTTTGCCAACTCAAACCCTAAAGATTCAGGCAAATCTGTCTCGGTAAACGAGCCTCTTGGATATCTAAGCGAGCAAGGGTACGGATACTCGGCTGCAAATGCCATAGCTTGATGAAAACTCTTCTCATCTCTTGGGGCAAAAAGTGTCATATTTGGAATGGCTCTTAAAAAACTTATATCAAAAACACCCTGATGCGTCTCTCCATCCTCTCCGACTATTCCGGCTCTGTCAAGCGCAAAAACAACAGGAAGGTTCATCAAACAAGTGTCATGTATAATCTGGTCATACCCGCGTTGCAAAAATGTAGAGTATATGGTGCAAAACGGTTTAAAGCCCTCTTTTGCAAGTGCTGCCATAGATGTAATTGCATGCTGCTCGGCTATTGCCACATCCCAAAATCTATTTGGGTAAAGCTCTATAAGTTCACTTAAACCTGTCCCACTTGGCATTGCAGCAGTTGCACCGACAATTTTTTCATTGTTTTTTGCAAGATGAAGCAGTGCTTCTGTATATATTTGAGTAGCACTTTTCGCACCGCTTTTTTTTGCACTTGCTCCACTGTAAATATCAAAAGGTCCGACACCGTGCCACTTTTCATCTTTTCCTTCAGCCAGTTCATAACCCTTGCCTTTAATGGTTTGAGCATGAATAATTACAGGTCTTTTTAGCTCTTTTGCTTTTTGCAATATATCTATGAGTTGAGCCAAATTGTGTCCATCGACCGGTCCAATATAGTTTATGCCCATCTCTTCAAACATAATTCCAGGAGTAATAATTTTAAGAGACTCTTCCATTCTTTTTGCAATATAATGCGCACCTTCACCAAAATTATCTACAAAATTTTCAGTATGTTTCTTAAAAGTTTGATAAAACGGTGACGCCATTGCAGAGCTGAGAATTCTGCTTATTGCTCCGATTGGCTTTGAAATGCTCATCTCATTGTCATTAAGTATTATTACCATCGGATATTTTCTATCGCCGAGTTCATTAAGAGCTTCATAAACCATGCCTGCCGTCATGGAACCATCGCCAATCATAACTACAGGAACTCTTGAGTTTTGCTCACCCTTAAGTGCAATAGCTTTAGCCGCACCTACTCCAAGAGAGATAGATGTTGAGCTATGTCCGGCTACAAAATAGTCATGTTTGCTCTCGCTTGGCTTTGTATATCCGCATAAACCGTTGAATTGTCTTAGGGTGTCAAACTCTTTCCATCTCCCTGTTAAAAGTTTATGTGCGTATGATTGATGCGATACATCAAAAATAAAGGGATCTTTTTCAGAGTCAAAAACTTCATGCATTGCTACAATTAACTCTGTCGCACCGAGGGTTGAGCTTAAATGTCCGCCGTTTTTACTTACCACCCTTAATATCTCTTCTCTAATCTCTTTACAAAGATTTTCTAACTCTTTTATTCTAGTTAATTTTATATTCATTAATCTTTTTTACTCACTTAAGGCTGCCCTTTTAACTCGTTCAAATCTTTTCGAAATTTGTGCGTCTATATTGCCGGCATCACTTATTGCTATAACCCCGCCAAGACTTACCGCACCGTCTGAAATAACTTCAATATGTGCCAAAGAGCCGACTGCTTGCGAAATTGTCCCATGATCTTTTTTATTGACTTTAAGAACAACTTTAGAGGCGCTTTGTAACTCTTTAATTAGCTCTTGTGCTAGTATTGTTGCAACTTTATTTGAGTTTTCACTAAGCTCAATTTTAATTACCTCTTTAGAGATATCCAAAGCAGCACTTATCAGCTCACTTCTAATCCGCTCCAATGCACTCTCAAACTCTTTTGCACTTTTTTCTAATTTTTCAATAGATGAACTGTATTGAGCCACGACGGCTGAGACATTTTTTTCATCCTCTTTAAGAGCTTTCTCTTTACCTGCTTCTAATCCGGCTGCATAGGATTCTTCTTTGATTATTTGAAGCTCCGCTTTATGTTCATCACTCATATTTTCCAGCTTCATTTGAAGCTTAATAAAGTTAGACGACATCTCATCAGTTTTATTAAGCAGAGATTCTATCAAGGAGTCCTTAGAGCTTTGCGTCATAGCGCTTGAGTCTACTTCTCTATCCCTTGCTTGATGTTGTGCCTCAACTTCAGGCTGTTTTTTTACAAACGAAGACGCTACAAACTCATCATCTGATTCTGCACCATATGCCAATACCTTAAAATTATACTTATCAACATTATGATTTTTAATTTTATCACTTGTGATTATTATATTTGCCAAATCAACCCACCATCTCTTCTGATGAGCTTCCTAATTGAATTAACCCTCGTTCAGCAAGTCCATTTACCACTTCAACGATTTTTCTTTGAGCACCTTCAACTTCTTTCATTTTAACTGCACCCAAAAACTGCATCTCTTCTTCAAACGCTTCTCTTGCTCTTTCACTCATTGCAGAGAAGAATTTCTGTTTAAGATCTTCAGGTGCACTTTTTAATCCGAGCATTAAGTCAGGTTTTTCTATAGCTTTTAAAATCTCGGTAATTGCATTTTTATCCAGTTTTGAAATATCTTCAAATGTAAACATCATCTCTTTAATTAGATTTGACATCTCTTCATCTCTCTCTTCAATCTTAGCAAGTGTCTCTTTTGACGCTTTAGCTCCAAGACGGTTAAAGATGTCAGCAACAGCACGAGGACCACCGACTTCAACTTTGTATGAAGCAAGAGACTCAAGCTTTGACTCTAATACAGCCGAAACCCTTTTAATAACAGAAGGAGAGATATCTCCAAGCTTTGCCATTCTCATAGAAACTTCACTTCTAAGATCATCAGGGAAATACTGAAGTGTATCAGCAGCTTCCGTTGCATCCATATGAGCTAAAATAAGTGCAATTGTTTGAGGATGTTCGTTGATAATAAAATCTGAAAGCTGTTGTGGCTTGATTTTTGATAAATATGCAAAATTTTGAGTATCTTGCATAGTTTTAGAGAGTTTTTCTAAAATCTTTTTTGCCTCTTCCGGTCCAAGAGTTCTATAAAGAAGTTCTCTTGCATACTCTAAACCGCCGGCCGTAATAAACTGCCCAGATTGAAAAATTGCATAAAACTCTTCAAGTACTGCGGCTGCAACAGATTTTTCTACACTTTTATTTGTGGCAATATGTTTTGAAATTTCTGTAATCGCGTCAACTGTCATATTTGAGAATATTGCAGCTGTAGCGTCTTCTCCAATTTGCATAAGCATAATCGCAATCTTTTGCCCCATGCTCATCTCATCAAACTTAGCTTGTTGCGTTAGATTTAAATTCATCTATTTTTTTTCTCCCACTTTTTACTTGGTAATATCAGATTCTTCTGATAGCAAAGCTTGAAGAACTTGGGCTACTGTTTCAGGAGATTCTTCAGCCATAGCTCTAATTTTCTCAAGAAGAACATCATATTTAAGTTCATCTTCATTAAACCCTTCTCCAACGCCAAGCTGTTCTTCAACTTTGCGACGCATTGTTTGAACTTTTTCAACTAAATCTTCAGCTTCATCATTTTCTATAGACAAATGCGGCTTGCCGAGTTCATCCTCTTCTTTTGAAATTTCAAGCATTCTCTCTGCAAAAGGAGAGATGACTTTTTTGTAAATAATAAGAAGTAGCAGAAGTACAAAGATATATTTAAACAGTTCAGAAAATGGCGCCAAATATGTTTGAGAGAAGAGAACAGCTTGATTAACTTTATTTTTTGCTAAATCTTCATTCGGTGCTTTAAACTGTAAATTTTGGATACTTATTTGATCGCCTCTCTCTTCACTAATACCTACAGAACGGCTAACCAGTGCTGATAGAGCTTCTAAATCACTCTCTGATAGTGCTTCATACTCCAACTCATCTGTTTGGCTACCATCTGCACCAACTTTGTATTTATATTTTCCATCTACAACCACAGCAGCCGTAATTCTTTTTATGCGTGCAAACTCACTCTTTGTTGTTGATACGGTTTTTCCAACTTCATAATTAGTTGTTCCTGTATTTTTTTGATATTTTTCACTACTTTGATTACTACCCACAAGTCCTTCAACCGGACCTATATTGCTCACAGCTCCGGGAACACCGCCAACTTCACTCGGAGTTGCTCCCTCTTTTTTTTCTTCACTAACCTGCTCGCTTCTAACAACATTTTCAGGATCAAATACCTCTGAAGTTGAATTTTGAATGGAAAAATCAAACTCAATGGTAACCTGAGCTACAACTTTTTGCTCTCCGCCGACAAAAGGAGAAACAACTTCTATAATTTTTCTTTGCTTCTTCTTCTCTTCTTTTGTTTTAAAATTTTGTTGTGCGGATGAGAGTTCGCTAAGTTGAGCCATTTCATCTTCATCACCTAGTGTTTCTCCATCATTGTCGATAAGCATGACACTTGAGGGTTTAAGATTTGGCACTGCCGCGGCAACTAAATTTTTAATGCCTCTTATCTGTTTTGAAGAGAGGTTGCTTCCCTCAACCAGCTGAATCATAACAGATGCGGTTGGCTCTGTCTGCTTCTCAACAAAAAGCGTATCTTTTGGCAGAGCCAAACTAACACTTGCACGCTCAATCGGTGCAAGTGAGTCTATTGTACGAGACAACTCTCCCTCAAGCGCACGGAGATATTTTACATTTTGATCAAAACTAGTTGCTCCAAACTCTTGATTATCAAATAGTTCAAAACCTACTCCGCTGTTTTTTGGAATTCCGAGTGAAGCAATAGCAATTCGTTCTTTATAAACAACATTTTTAGGAACTTTTATAACATTTTTATCTAGTATTTCGTAAGGAATATTATCTTTTTCCAACTGCTCAACAACTTTTGCAGCATCTTCTGAAGTCAAAGTATCAAAAAGTACCTCATACTTACTAAGTTCATCTTTTTTTGCAGTATAAACAACCAAAAAAATCACAAATGCTACAATACCGACAACAGCAGAACCAATAATAATCCTCTGTTGCTTTGTTAGCTTAGCAAATAGAACAACTAATTGTGAAAAAAGTACTTTAAAATCCATCAACTTCCCATTTTAACATTATAAAAATTGTGTCACTAACTCAAAAAAACGACTATTTTGCTCTTGCGTACCTATTGTAACTCTAATTGCGTTCATATTGTAGCTACTCAAATCTCTGACTATCATCCCTTTTTGTAAGAGTTGATTTGCTATTTTTGTAGAATTCTGGCTCGAATTCAGACACAGCGTAATAAAATTTGTATAGCTGTTTATTATATCTATTTTTTGCTCTTTTGCAAACTCTTCATATCTTTTCATCTGCTCAAAATTTAGAGTTACACTTTTTTGCACAAACTCCTCATCGCCAAGAGCTACACTTGCAGCCTCAAGAGATAAAGTAGTAATATTAAAAGGAGGTCTGAGCTTGTAAAGCTCTTTTATTATTTTTGCATCCGCAACACCATATCCTACCCTCATTCCGCCAAGCCCATAAGCCTTAGAGAAGGTACCAAGATATATTACATTATCAAATTTTGTTATAAGATTTTTTACGACTATCTTTTTTTTACTATCTTTATGAACTGCATATTCAAGATAAGCAGCATCAATAACCACCAAGGTATCGCTGTCTATTTTCTGTAAAAAGCTATATATTTCCTCAGCATCCAAAGCATCTCCGGTTGGATTGTTCGGTGTACATATAAATATAATTTCCGGCTTCTCTTTTTTATACAACTCATAAAACTCATCTAAATTATGCTCTTGTGAAATCGTTCTGATAACCTCGGCACCAACATGTTTTGAATATATTTCATACATTGCAAATGTAATGGAGTTCATTAAAATTTTTGAACCATCATGCGCTTTTGCATGAATTAAAAACTCTATAACCTGATCACTTCCGGAACCAATAATTACATTTTCATCTTTAACATCAAATCTTGTACTTAGCGCATATTTAAGCTTTATCATAGAATCATCCGGATAAAGAGCCATCTTTGATATTATGGTGCTAACGGCCTCTATAACCTTTGGCGATGTTCCATAAGGGTTTTCGTTTGAAGCGAGTTTTACTATATCCTTTGGCTCGATTCCATACTCTCTAACCACTAACTCAATCGGTTTTCCAGCTTCATATGTTTTAATATTTTCTAAATTTTTATTGAACTTCAATGTTTTGTCCTTTAACGTAACTTCCTAGCCAAGTTACTTCTCCTTTGTGTTTTTGTAATACTTTTTGAAATTTTTCATCATCTACATGCCCATAAAAATCTATAAAGAACCAGTAGTCAAAACCGCCTTTGTCTTTTGATGGGCGAGACTCTATTTTTGAAAGATTTATATCTTGTTCGTCAAAATCTTGCAAAAAGTGGACAAGCGAACCAGCTTTGATGGAATCTTCTAACCTTACCAATATAGAAGTTTTATCATCCTCGCTCTTGGCATTTTTAAAATCGCTAAGTATTACGAATCTTGTTTGAGACCCTATATCATCTTCAATGTGGTCAAACATTGTCGGAATACCGTAAAGCTTCGCTGCGATGTGACTGCATATTGCAGCTGCATTTTCATCTTTTGAAGCTAAAATAGCAGCTTTTGCCGTTGATTCTACGGGAATTTGTTCAACATTTATGAGATTGTGCTCTTGAAGAAACTCTCTACACTGTCCAAAACCCTTGTCTCTTGAGTAAACTTTAGTTATATCCGATAGTTTTTTTGCTTTTGTAGCAAACGACATGTGAATCGGCATATACAACTCTGCTACTATTTTTACGCTACTGTTTGCCAATAAATCAAGTGTTTCGCCGACTATCCCGTCTCTTGAATTTTCAATCGGAACAACGCCAAACTTAGCTCTTTTTGTTTCAAGTTCTTTAAAAACGGACGGTATTGATTGCATGGATAGATAGTCACTCATTGCCCCGAATCTACTCTCTGCGGCTTGATGCGTAAAGCTGCCCTCTGGCCCAAGATATGCTATACGCTCCGGAAGTTCTAGATTTCTTGAAACAGCAAAAATTTCTAAAAATATAGCTTCTATGGCACTTAAATTTAAAAGTCCTTTTTGATTGATGCTCTCTTGCGTCAATCTTTGAATAATAGCTTTTTCTCTCTCAGGTCTGTAAATTGCAGTATCGCTACTTTTTTTTATCTCACCGACTCGTTTGACAATCTCCATTCTTCTGTTGAGAAGTTCTAGCAACTCATCATCAATAACATCAATCGCTTCTCTGCATTCCTCTAAAGTTTTCATATACTCTCCAACTTGTTTTGATCCAAAATTTCTTTCATATCAGCATAAACGAAATCAGGTCTCAGCTCAGGCTTCAAAAAAGGAACTATCTCATCGGCGCTTTTGTATTTTCCGCTTGTTACAAAAATTGTTTTCATTCCCATCTCTTTTGCTCCGCCCAAATCGCCTTTTACATCATCACTAATAATAGCTATATCACTAAATTTGGCACCACTTTTTTGTTTTTGAAGCATTTTTAAAGCCTCTTTATAGAATGAAACACTCGGCTTTCCAACAACATTATAAGTTGAAGATGTTGCAAATTCAAGCATCTTTAAAATTGCCCCGACACCTGGATATCTTTTGTTATTTTTAGCATATATAGATGTTTCGTGCATACCTACTAAAGAAGCGCCCCCAAGCAAAAAATCTATCATTTGAGCGAACTCATCATTAACAAAATTTTCTTTTATGGAAACCAAAACAGTTTTAGGGTTTTTGTAGTTTAATTCAAAGCCCATTTTTATCAAAACATCTAAAAATTCAGGCGTGCCGTAAGCCGCTACACCGTCCTTAGCCACATTTGATTCGAGCATCATTAAGGGATCAAGATAAGAAGAAAAATCAAAATTAAAACCTATTGATTTAAGATATGTATAAAAATCACTCGAAGCATATTTAGTGTTATTTGTGATAATCATATAGGGGATTTTTTTAACATTTAACATATTGATAAACTCTATGCTCCCGCGGATTGGAGATTTATCTGTATCACTAATCAAAGTACCCTGAACATCAATAAAGTACATTTTAGTCAACCAAAAATTCTTTCTCTAGAGCAATCAAATCTTCAAACTCTTCGCGTCTTCGGATTAGTTTAACCTCATCACCTTTAATAGATACTTCAGCGCTTCTTCCTCTTGTATTGTAGTTACTGCCCATTCCAAAACCGTAAGCTCCTGCACTGTTAATTACAAGCAAATCATTATGCTCTAAGATAGGCAATTGATAATTTTTTGCAAAAAAGTCGCCACTCTCACAAACAGGACCGACTACATCAGCCTCACTAGTCTGGGTTTTACTGTCTGTAATTGCCTCAATTCTGTGATACGCTTTATATAGGCTAGGGCGAAGAAGGTCATTCATCGCACCATCAACTATAACGAATCTTTTCGCGCCGTTTTGCTTCTCATATAATACTTTTGTTAAAAAATATCCACCATTAGCAGTTAAAAATCTTCCCGGCTCACAAATAATCGTCAAATCTAAACCTTTAAGCGTTCCTAAAATTGCCTGTGCGTAATCATAAGGTTTTATAGTGACTTCATCTTTATACTTGACACCAAGTCCGCCACCTATGTCAAAAAATTTCAGTTCTATTTTTATGCTTGAGAGGGAACGAACCAAATCAGCAACTATCTCGGCAGATTCATAAATAGGCTTAAGCTCTGTAAGCTGTGAACCTATGTGAAAATGGATTCCAACGGGATCTAAATGCTCAGAGTTATTTGCTTTGATATACATTCTTTTTGCAGCGTCTATCTCTACTCCAAACTTGTTGTCATGAAGTCCTGTTGAAATATAAGGATGGGTTAACGGATCAATATTTGGATTTACTCTTACGCTAATTCTGCATTTTGTCTTTAGCTCTTTTGCAATTAGCTCAACGCGACTTAGCTCAGCTTCACTCTCAACATTTATATATAAAATATCTTTCTCTATTGCTTCTCTAATCTCATCATCACTTTTTCCTACACCGGAAAAAATAATCTTATAACTCGGAATTCCGGCTAAAAAAGCACGACGAACTTCGCCTATTGAAACACAATCAGCTCCGCTTCCCAAAGTCGCAAAATGCTTGATAATACTAAGGTTTGAGTTTGATTTTATTGCAAATGCCATAATTGACTTTTTGCCTTTAAAAGCCTCTTTTAGCTCTTGGTACTGGGAAGTCATATAGTCTAAATCATATATATAAAGCGGGGTTTTATATGTAGCTGCTAGTTTTTTAAAATTTATCATAAAAATCCTAAATATTTTTAGGGCATTTTATCCAAAAAGTACTTATTTTTTTGTTATAAAACCTCAAGTAGACAGACGGTACACTCTCCATTGTCTTATAGCGATTAAAAAAAGCATAAAAGTAGGAACTATTATGCCTAATTCGCTAGGTATTGTTTTATGGCTAGAGAGTTCAATAAGCGCAAAAAGAAGTGCCCAGACCACAAGCGATGAGATAATTGCAGCAAAGCTAAATAGCGATATATTTAAAAATCTTACACTAACCGGAACGAAGAAGAATATAATAACAATTAAGCTAGGCACAAAAAATGGATACACAAATATTTTGTACAGAGCGCTTTTTACAATTGCCGTATTTATATTTTGTGCTTTTAAAAGAATATACGCGTCTATTGCATCTTTTATAGTAAAATTCACTTTGCCTTCATAAACCTGATCTAGCATTTTTGGTCTAAACCCTTGGAGAATCTCCAAATTTTTCTGACTTGTAACTCTCATCCCTAAAGAGTCAAAACTTATATCATCAGGCTTTGTAATAATATCAGCCTTGTCTATATGCCATGCATCATTTCTATATGTTGCCTTTGTGGCAACCAAAACCTCTTTTAATGAGTTGTCAAGAAAACTAAAAACACGAATATTCTCGGCACTCTCTTGCAGAGGCAGCAATCTTGAAAAATATACAAATTTATCTTTGTATGTAAAAAACAGATCTCGTGTAGGACTTAGATATTGTGCATTTTTGCGAATATTTTTTGCAAATTCATCAGCTCTGGCAAAATTTGATATTGAATGCAAAAAGATAAAAATAATAATAATAGTGCTTGACACAACCACAAAAGGCTTAAGAATATCAGCTCTTGAATAGCCAAGAGAGTAAAATGAAACTAGCGCATTTGAGCGAATTAAAAATAATTTTGTACTTATCATGGCAAATACAAGCGAAAGCGGAAGAAGCATATCGACAGCGTAAAATGTTTTATAAACTACATATATAAGAAGTAAATTTGCTGAAATATCTAGCTTTTCTGTACTTCCCATATAGTCAAATCCAACTAAAAACATGACTAATGCTAATAAAATAATAAAAAAATACCTTATGTAATGAAAAGAGATATATTTAAAAGCTAGCATTTTTATCCTTCGCATATAAACTGAACAAGTCCAGCTTATATTCAGTCACTAAAGCTACGCCTCTCGGCGAGAAATTTATTTTATATTTCAGTGCTATTTTAGCTGAAATTTTTTAATTGTATATTTAGAGCTGACATCTTCTAGTGAGTTGCTAAGCAAATGCTCAATAGCTTCGCATGCAAAAGAGACCCACTCTTTTAGATGCTTCTGCTCATATTCGCTAAAGTTGCTTAATACATATGATGCAACTTCACCTTTATGTTCAGGTTTGCCTATACCCATTCTAACTCTAATGTACTCTTTTGAAATCTTCTCATCGGTAGATTTAAGACCGTTATGCCCACCGTGACCACCGCCTTTTTTGAAGCGAAGCGTACCAAATGGCAAATCTAAATCATCATGTATTACAACTACTTCATCAATCTTATAAAACTTTTTAACTGCCAAAATTGAATTGCCGGAAAGATTCATAAAAGTAAGTGGTTTTAATAAAAAATGATTTGAAAATTTGAAAAGTTCACCGTCAAATGATGAAGATGAGAGTTTTTGAGTGTTTTGTCGTCTTAAAAGCTCGTCAATAACCATAAAACCTATGTTATGACGAGTCTGCTCATAACTCGGACCAGGATTACCTAGACCGACTATCAGCATAATTACTTAGCTTTGATTATACTTAGTACAGATACACGATCAGCATCTGTGAATGTAACATTATCAATTTTTGCTATATCACGAAGAAGTTTCGAATCACCAACATCCATTTTAGTAACATCAACAATAATACTACTTGGAAGATTTTCAATAGTAGATTTTACTCTTAAACGAGGTTTTGAGATATGTATAAGACCTTTATTCTTAAGACCTATTGCATCACCTTGCGTTACAACCGGAACATGATAGTGTGTTAAAACATTTGGCTGTGCTACCATTAAATCTACATGTAAAAGTTTAGCTGTTAACGGATGTGCTTCATATGATTGAACAACAACATTCATCACTTTTCCGCCAACCGAAACAGGGAATGCTAAAGTCTCTTTGTTACGAACAGTACGGATATACTCATTGTCTTTAAACGCAGCGTGAATATTTTCAAGCCCTTTTCCGTAAATGTTCGCAATTAGATAACCATCGCGGCGAAGCGCTTTTGTGCCTTTTTTGCCAATACTCTCTCTAATAATGCCTTCTAACATATTAAATCCTTAATAAAAAATGTTTGGAATTATACCTTTTTAAGCTTTAATTGCAGTTAAAAAAGATTATTTCAATTCAAAAATATCTTCGTCGGCAACTTTTTGATATTTTTCTTTTTTCTCAGCTATATTTGTATAATCAGACGGCTTAGAGGTATTTAATCCATTCATTTTTAGTTCTAAGTCAGCTGCACTTGTTGCATAATCCTTTGCTCTCTCTTTTGTAATAATTCCTTCATTGTATATATCCAAAATATGTTGATCAAAGCTTTGCGATTTATAGTGCTCTCGACCTTTTTCTATTGCCTCACGAATTTCATAATCTCGATTTTCTAAGATTAACTTCTCAATTGTAGGAGTTTTTACAAGTATCTCCATCGCCGCAACTCGTTTGTCATCTACCGTTGGGATTAGTCTTTGAGAAACAATCCCCTTTAAAACTCCTGCAAGTGATAGACGAACGCGATTTTGCTCATCATTAGGAAATATTGCAACGATACGATTTATTGTTTCCTTCGCATCAATTGTATGTAGCGTTGAAAAAACCAAGTGTCCCGTATCTGCTGCATGAAGTGCGAGTTCAATTGTTTCACGGTCTCTCATCTCACCTACAAGTATGATATCTGGGTCCTCGCGCAGAGCAGCCCTAAGAGCTCTGTCAAAAGAGAGCGTGTCTTGCCCGACTGAGCGCTGATTTATGATACATCCCTTATCCTTATGAACGAATTCAATCGGGTCTTCAATAGTTATAATATGTTTTTTTTGCGTTATGTTAATTTCATGTATCATAGCCGCAAGCGTTGTTGACTTACCGCTACCAGTAGTTCCGGTAACTAGTATAAGCCCGCGTGACTCTTTAGTAAAAGTTCTTATGGTTTCTGGAAAATTCATCTGATCAATAGTCGGAATAGTCATAGGAATAACACGAAATACAAAAGAGGGGCCATCTGTTTGAAAGAAAATATTTACACGAAAGCGGTTTCGTTCATCAAATTGATAAACTAAATCGACCTCTTTGTTCTCAACAAGTTCCGTATATCTGCCTCTAAGTATCTCTTTTGCTAAAGTCATAGCATCTTCATAAGAAAATATGCTTCCCGAAAATGGAATTATAGTTCCGTTAATTCTAGCTCTTATCACACCGTTTGATTTGACATGTAAGTCACTTCCACCGTTTTCAATAAGCTTCTTAAGATATTCTCTAATCTTTTTTATCTGCTCAAAAGTTAATTGACTAATATCTACTTCATTTCTATTTTCGCTCATAATGACTCCAATATATCTTTAAATGCATCTTTAAAAGATTTTAATCCATCAGATATTTGCTTATCTAAAACAGCGTTAAAATCTATACCTAAGCTCTTTATTTTTTCAAAGTGTTCTTCTATAATTTGAGTTGGAATTGGCAAAGCACTCTCCTTGTTTGGATTTAAATGAAACGCTTTTATAGTATCCACGGGGGCTGTGTTTACACTGTTATACGCCAAAAGCTTCTCTATGTAGTAGTAAGGCGGCAGTGAATCATCTTTTACGCCTGTACTTGCAAAAAGTGTTCTGCACCCTTTAACGCCCATCTTTTCTACTTCTGCATATATATTTGCGCTATTATATATTCCGCTAAGCGCCACTTCTACGCCGTTTTTAGCTAGTACCTCATCCAAAGCTCTGTCTATTCTGCTTACAAAAACGCTTATAACCGTATCGACCTCTACCCCGTTTTTTGCCGCACCCTCTCTAAATGCTTCAGCACATGAAACAGCCTGTTCTATCTTAAATATAAGTGTCGCATTTACAGGAATTCCATTTGAAACAAGCTCACGCATTGCTACATATCCAGCCTCTGTTGCTGGAACTTTTATCATTACATTTTTTCGACCTATTGTTTCAAAAAGTCTTTTTCCCTCTGCAATAGTTGCCATAGCATCATCACAAAGATATGGGTCTACCTCTATGCTTACATACCCATCATCACCTGCGTCATAAAGCGGTTTTAATATATCTGCTGCTTTTTGTATATCATATATGGCGAGAGCCTCATATTTCTCTTTTGGAGTTAAAGAAGCAAGCGTGGACAATTGCTCCTTATAAGCATCTGAGCTTAGTATCGCATTTTTAAAGATTGCAGGGTTGGAAGTTGCACCGTTGATTACCCCCTGCTCTATCAACTCCTTAAACTCGTTATCTAAGTAGTTTCTCTCAATAAAATCTGCCCACAAAGAGAACTTCAAATCTTTTAAATACATGCATTAACCTTAGTTGTTTTGATAAATTATATCTCAAAAATTCTCAATTCTTTTTAAACTCTCTACAAAAGAGTATTTTTATCACATTAGGTAATATTTTTAGGAATTATTATAATAAATATTGCTCCGCCGTTAGCATTTATTGCATCAATCTCGCCGCCAAACTGCTTCTCTATAATCATCTTACTCATATATAGCCCGAGTCCAGTTCCGTTTTTACCCTTAGTGCTAAAATATGGCTCAAAAAGATGTGGCAGATTTTCACTCTTTATACCGCCTGCATTATCTTCAATATAAATCAAAACTTTTTCTCCAACTGCTTTAACATTTAGCGTAATAAACGGGTCTTTTGTTTTTATCTCGACATGCGCATCTATTGCATTGTTTAATATATTTAAAATCACTTGAATAAGCTCATTTATATATGTAGTAACATTAATATCAACAATATTATTAATTGATATTTTTATCCCTCTATCCTGCACCCTTGATATGGCAAAATTGACCGCTCTTTGAAGTAAATCATGAATTTCAATTTCCAATATCTCTTTATTTGGATGAAAATATGCTTGAAAATCATCAATAGTATCAGATAGATAAACAATGGTATCACTTATATTGCTGAGCGCATCATCAATATCTTCGCTATTTCTATCTTTACCAAGCAGTTGTTTAAACTGCAAGTTTGCTATTTGAAGCGTTATGGTAGAGAGAGGCTGCCTCCACTGATGGGCTATCATGCTTATCATCTCACCCATTACCGCCTGTTTTGATTGTGCCTCTAAAATTTGGTCTTTACTCCTTAACTCTTCTAGTTTTTGCTCAACCTTAAGCTCTAATGATTCATTAAGCTTGATTAGTTCTGCTGTTTTATCTTTTACCTGTTTTTCAAGCTCTTTATTAAAATTGCGTAGCATATTTTGCTTCTCTAAAATAATATATTTTGCTTCATCAATTTTTCGCTGATAAAAATAGATAATTATGCTGATTATGACTAATACAAATGAGATATATGTAACTTGATACATAGAGTACTTTATTACTGCCAAACCTTGTAATGGGGCAATTATCAACATAATAAGAATAAACACCAGCCAATACACAGCATGCACTGTTTTTTGGAAATAGAGAAGTATTATTGGGTATGTGAATATCCAAAGATGTTTCAAATCACTTGGCTCTCCCGCGTAAATGAGAAACAAAAATAAAAAAGTGTACTGAAGAGTCATGATTATCGCAAAAAATTCAAAAAAATGGCGATATTTTCTTAATGCAAAAAACATTATAAAATTCATACATAAAAGTGTTAACTCCAGCGGTATGAAACCTGAAACATCCCTTATATAATTTCCGATAACCCCATAAATAAGCCCACTGCTAGATAGCAAAATACCTATATTTACCATCTGGTATCTATTCTTTAAATCTTCTTCTGACTCATCAAATACCCATCCGCTTGTAAAGAAACCGTCTATTTTTTTAAACATTGTCACATATCTCCATTTATGGTAAGTAGACTTTATCTAAAAGTTCATTATATTCACTTTTGACATCACTGTCTAAAGTTATGCCACCGCCACTTTTATAAATATATCCATCTTCTGTTTTCTCAACAAATCTTATCATAACCGCACTATCCAGCGTCTTGCCGTCATACACACCAAAAACCCCGCTAAAAAATCCGCGTTCATATCCTTCAACTTTTTCAATTATATCCAATGTGCTTTTTTTTGGCGCACCGCTTATGCTTCCAGCAGGAAGAAGCGAACTTAAAATATCTCCTATTCTGTCATGCCAATCATCTCCGACATCTCCGCTAATGTGCGAACTTACATGTAGAAGTTTTTTTTCGCCAGCTTCTATTTCTGTGATATATCTAAACTCTTCAACTTTTACATCTTTTGCAACAATTGAGAGGTCATTTCTTAGCAAATCAACAACCATGACATGCTCTGCCATCTCTTTTTCGTTGTTTAAAATACTCTCTTTTGCATTTGCTATTGATGCGTCAATAGTCCCTTTCATAGGGTAAGTACTGATTTTTGACTCTTTAATCTGAATAAACTTCTCAGGAGAGAAGCAGACAAACTCATCTTTATATCTCAACTTGTAATGTGCATTTGCACACTCATATATCTCGTTTAATGCAAGCGGTGTTTTAACAGAGGTAGGCTGTGTTAGATTTAAAAGATAGGTGTCACCGGCTTTTATTTTCTCTATGACATAGTCAAATTTTTTTTTATATTCACTAAATGAAAGTGCATATTTGTCTAAAAAATCTAAATGTGTTTTAATGGGATAGTTTTCATCAATGCAAAACTCAACATCATTTGCATTCAGTTTATCAAGCGGAATAACTACTATATTTTGAGCTTTGAAATCAGTTATAAAAAGAAACGGCTCTCTCTTTTTACCAAGAGAGTTTAAATCATCAAATGTCATTAATCAATTTTTTAAGCACTGCCATTCTAACTGCTACGCCATTTGAAACCTGCTCTAAAACTTTGCATCTTTTGTCCGCTAAGAGTTCATCACTGATATCTATATTTCTATGCACCGGTCCAGGGTGAAGCAAAACTATATCCCTCTCTCCAACAAGTTCCGCTGTTATGCAAAAATCACTTGCATAATCTTTGAGTGAGGCATAAGTTTGAGATGAGTGTCTCTCTGTTTGGGTTCTTAAGCTCATAATAACATCCACTTCATCGATTATTTCATTTATATAGTGCGTTGTTCTTAAGTCTGTTTTTGGTAAAAACTGCGGAGGAGCAACTAAAATAACCTCCATGCCGAATCTGCCTAAAAGCTCAATGTTTGAGTTTGCAACCCTTGAATTTTTTATATCCCCGACAATCGCTATTTTTTTTCCTTTTACATCTCCAAAATGCTCTTTTAAAGTATACAAATCAAGTAAAGATTGTGTTGGATGGGCATGGGCACCATCTCCTGCATTTATAATAGAAGCTCTTGTATGGTTAGAAAGTATTTTTGGAACACCTGAGTTTTGGTGTCTGACAATTATTGCATGCGGATTCATAGCATCCAAATTCATTGCGGTATCTACTAAAGTTTCACCTTTTTTAGTAGAGCTGTTTGCGACATCAAGATGAATAACTTCGGCACCAAGCCTTTTAGCTGCTATTTCAAAAGAGCTTCTGGTTCTTGTTGAGTTTTCAAAAAAGAGTGTAATAATGATTTTATCTTTTAAAATTTTATCAATTACACTGCCATCTTTTATTTTTATGCTAAAGAGCTTCGCGTCTTTTAAAATAGATTCTATCTCTGAAGTTGTAAAATCATCCGTTCTAATTAAATGTTTCATTTTTCCCCTAAGCTCGTCATTCCGTACTTGATACGGAATCTAATTTATTTTATAGATTATACAAGACATCACATATTTTTTCAATATCATCACTTACTTTTAATACCTCAAAACCTGTTTTTAAAAAATATGGCTCTGAAATTTGAGAAAAACTCTCATCACACTCTCTGCAATTAAAGGCTACTGCATGTGATATATTTTTATCTTTAAGAGCTTTTTTACTAAGAAGTGTATCGTTGATGCAACCAAGAGAGCAGTGTGTAACCAACAGTGCAACGGCATTTAAATGTGAAATCAAATCTATCATCATATTCTTATCATCAATAGGCACATAAAGCCCACCCGCTCCCTCAATGATAACAATATCACAAGAGGCTTCCATCTCTTCAAGCTTAATTTTAATTTTTTTTAAATCGAGCGGAGTGTTGTTTGATGCCACAAATGGAGCCGCCGCTAACTCATAAGTTATTGGAACAATATCTTCAACTTCTAAAGACCATAGTTTTGGATTAAGCTCTTTTACGCACTCCAAAAGCTCCTCACCATCGGGCGCTAAACCATCAACTACACCTGTTTCAATTGGTTTTATGACACCAACGCTAAAGCCACGCGAAGCAAACTCTTTCAATAGAAGTTTTGTTGTATAAGTTTTACCGATATCTGTATTTGTCGCGGTAACAAAAATTCGTTTTGTCATAGTTACCTCTATTTCGTTATAATTTATCAATTGTTAAAAGTTAATTATTATAGGAAAATTATGGCAACAAATGCAGAGTTAGAAACTATCAACGAGATATCACTCAAGTATCCTAAAAAATATAAAGTATTGATTTTAAATGACGACTATACATCCATGGAGTTTGTGATAGATGTACTTATGAGCATATTTCACAAAAGCTACCAAGAGGCAGAAGCGATAATGCTTGAGGTTCACAAAAAAGAGAAAGGTGTTTGTGGAGTTTATACGCATGAAATTGCAGAAACAAAAGTAATGCAGGTACATAAGAAAGCCAGAGACAGCGGTTTTCCACTAAGAGCCCAAATGGAGGAAGAGTAATGATTAGTCAATCATTAAATGAAGTTTTTCAAAAATCAATTATTTACGCAAAAGAGCTAAAACATGAGTACATAACAATTGAACATATTTTTTATCAACTTTTAAACTCTCCCGATGGTGCAAAAATCATCTTTGCTTGCGGCGGAGATGTTCAAAAGATGAAAGAACTTATAAAAAATTACATCTATTCAAATATTAACACCCTCCCGCAAAATATAAATGAAGAGCCTTTTGAAAGTGTTGCTCTCTCAAGACTGATTGATAGAATGGTAAAACATATTCAAAGTTCTGGACAACATAGTGCAGACATAGGCGATTTACTTGTTGCTATATACGATGAAGTAAACTCTTTTGCTTACATGTTATTAAATGAGTATCATATTTCAAAGTTGGATATTTTAGAAATTATCTCGCATACGGACAAACAAGAAAATAGCGGTGAAAAAGAGTCGTATCTGCAAAAGTATTCCATTAATCTGCTCAAAAAAGCAAAAGAGGGAAAAATAGACCCTGTAATTGGCAGGAAAGATGAAATAGAGAGAGTTACTCAAATTTTATGCCGCAGAAAGAAAAACAACCCTATTTTAGTCGGGGAAGCCGGAGTCGGAAAAACAGCTATTGCAGAGGGCTTGGCACTAAACATTGTTGCACATAAAGTACCTCAAATTATACAAAACACAGAGTTATTTGCGCTTGATTTGGGCGCAATGCTTGCAGGCACAAAATATAGAGGAGATTTTGAAAAACGATTAAAAGGGGTAATGGATGAACTTAAATCTATCCCGAATGCAATTTTATTTATTGATGAAATTCACACTCTTATTGGTGCGGGCTCAACAAGCGGAACTATGGATGCAGCAAATCAGCTTAAACCGGCTCTCGCTTCAGGCGAGCTAAAATGTATGGGTGCTACAACATTTGCAGAGTATAGAAACGGATTTGAAAAAGACAAAGCATTAAGCAGAAGATTTTCTAAAGTTGATATTAATGAGCCTTCAGTAAAGACAACTTACAAAATTTTAAAAGGACTAAAAAGTAAATATGAAGAGCATCACAATGTTACATTTACAGATAAAGCTCTAAAAACGGCAATAGAGTTATCAAAAAGATACATTACTGACAAGTTTTTGCCGGATAAAGCAATTGACCTTATAGATGAAACTGCTGCATCATTTCATCTGAAAAACAATAAAAAAAGAGTAGTTAGTTCATCTGATATTGAAAATACTATTTCAAAAATTGTCGGTATTTCAGGCTCAAAAGTAACACATGATGAGACACTCTCACTTGTCAACTTAGAAGAAAATCTACGAAAAAAAGTAATTGGACAAGAGAGAGCCGTTGCAGAAGTAACTAAAGCTATAAAAATTTCTAAAGCCGGTCTTACTCCGCAAAATAAACCTATTGCTTCTTTTTTGTTTTCAGGACCAACCGGTGTAGGTAAAACAGAACTCGCCTTGTCTCTTAGCCAAATATTAGGCATCAATTTTGAGAGATTTGATATGAGTGAATATATGGAAAAACATGCTATTAGCAGACTTGTTGGAGCACCTCCAGGATATGTCGGGTATGAGCAGGGCGGCTTGCTCACAGAAGCTATAAAAAGACATCCGTACACAGTTTTATTGCTAGATGAAATAGAAAAAGCGCACCCTGATTTAGTTAATATTTTGCTTCAAATTATGGACAATGCAACTCTAACAGACAACAATGGGTATAAAGCTAACTTTCAAAATGTCATACTTATTATGACATCAAATATCGGTGCAACTGCTAGAAGCGTAATGGGATTCAACAAAGACAGCTCATTGTCAAAAAATGAGGAGTTAAAACTATTTTTTACGCCTGAGTTTAGAAATAGATTAGATGCTATTGTAGAGTTCAACCAACTTAGTGGCGAGGTAGTAAAAAACATCGTAAACAAATTCATAGATGAGTTAAACAGCGAGCTTAAAAAGAAAAAAATCACAATATCTGTTTCTCCAAAAGCAGCAGAGTATATAGCTCAAAGTGCTTACTCAGTAGAGATGGGTGCTAGACCGATAAAAAGATTTATTCAAGATAATATTACAAATAAACTAAGCGATGAAATACTTTTCGGCAAACTAAAAAAAGGCGGAAGCGTACTAGTATCATTTAATAAAAAATTGATTTTAAAGTTTAAAGAAAAAGATGATACCAAAACTCTTAAAGCATGAGTTAACATTTCCAAATCCCAATGATGCAGATGAGAACGGTATTGTTGCGTGGGGAGGTGATTTAAATCCATCCAGACTTATTCGCGCATATCAAAATGGAATATTTCCATGGTACGCCAAAGATGATCCGATAATATGGTGGTCAACTAACCCAAGATTAATTATGGAATTTGATGATTTCAAATTGAGCAACTCACTAAAAAAAAGTATGAAAAAATTTCAATATAAATTTGATTCGAACTTTAAAGAAGTTATTCAAAATTGCAGCTTAGTCCCAAGAAATAATCAAGATGGCACATGGATACAAGATGAGATAATTGAAGCTTACGGTGTACTTCACGATATGGGCATAGCCCACAGCATTGAGAGTTACTTGGATGGAAAACTTGTCGGTGGATTATATGGCGTTGTAGTTGGAAAAGTATTTTGTGGCGAATCTATGTTTTCATATGTCAATGATGCTTCAAAATCTGCATATGCCGTATTAATAAAACATCTAAAAATCTGGGGATATGATTTTATTGATTGTCAAGTACCGACAAATCATCTAAAGAGTTTAGGTGCAAAAGAGGTGAGTAGAGAATATTTTTTAGACAGACTTTATAAAGTAAATATGCTGAGTTTAGAACATAACTGGAATATAGAAAACTCTATAATAAAGTAATTATTTTAATTTTAGTTGTATTGAGTTTTGATTGATTGATTATAAATTGTTTTATGATTGATTTTGGATTATTGCTAGAGTAAATGATCAACTAGGCAGCGACCTACATTTCCACACCTGACAGATGCAGTATTATCAGCGATGAGAGGCTTAGCTTCTGGGTTCGGAATGGAGCCAGGCGTTTCCCTCTCTCTATAGCCACCTAGACAATCACATTTAAATACACTTTATTGTGTGTACTTAAAAATGATTGTTTTTAAGTTAGAGAAGATTCTCATTGTTAAAGTCAACGGTCTAAATAACTACTACAGACACTTATACACTAAGTAAGGTAGTGAACGAATTGTGTTTTATTTAAAAAACTGTAAAAAAAGACAAACGTACTATTAGTACTGGTCAGCTAAACAGATTACTCTGCGTACACACCCAGCCTATCAAGCTTGTAGTCTTCAAGCGTACTTCAGGGAGAGTTCATCTTGGAGTTGGCTTCCCGCTTAGATGCTTTCAGCGGTTATCTCATCCATGCGTAGCTACCCAGCGATGCTCTTGGCAGAACAACTGGTGCACCAGTGGCATGTCCAACCCGGTCCTCTCGTACTAGGGTCAGCTCTCCTCAACTCTCCTACGCCCACGGAAGATAGGGACCGAACTGTCTCACGACGTTCTGAACCCAGCTCGCGTACCGCTTTAAATGGCGAACAGCCATACCCTTGGGACCTGCTTCAGCCCCAGGATGCGATGAGCCGACATCGAGGTGCCAAACCTCCCCGTCGATGTGAGCTCTTGGGGGAGATCAGCCTGTTATCCCCGGCGTACCTTTTATCCTTTGAGCGATGGCCCTTCCACACAGAACCACCGGATCACTATGACCGTCTTTCGACTCTGCTCGACTTGTATGTCTTACAGTCAGTCCGGCTTGTGCCATTATACTCTACGAAGGATTTCCAACCCTTCTGAGCCGAACTTTGTAAGCCTCCGTTACTTTTTAGGAGGCGACCGCCCCAGTCAAACTACCCACCAGACATTGTCCTCGCACGAGATAATCGTACCGAGTTAGCTATCAGAATATTCAGGGGTGGTATCTCAAGGATGCCTCATCTACAACTGGCGTCATAGAATCAATGGCTCCCACCTATCCTGCACATGAATATCCCAATAGCAATGTCAAGCTATAGTAAAGGTGCACGGGGTCTTTCCGTCTTTCCGCGGGTAGGAGGAATTTTCACCTCCACTACAATTTCACTGGATCCCTGGTTGAGACAGCTCCCATCTCGTTACGCCATTCATGCAGGTCGGTATTTAACCGACAAGGAATTTCGCTACCTTAGGACCGTTATAGTTACGGCCGCCGTTTACTTGTGCTTCAATTCAAACCTTCGCCGAAGCTAAGTAATCCTTTTAACATTCAAGCACCGGGCAGGCGTCACACCCTATACATCCTCTTACGAGTTAGCAGAGTGCTGTGTTTTTGGTAAACAGTCGGGAGGGACACTTTGCTGCGACCCGTCGGCGCTTCATGGAGCAAGTCCATTAACGCTTAGGGCACACCTTATACCGAAGATACGGTGCTAGTTTGCAGAGTTCCTTAACCAGGGTTCTTCCACGCGCCTTAGAATACTCATCTCACCCACCTGTGTCGGTTTACGGTACGGGCAACGGCTGTTCTCGTTTAGAGGCTTTTCTCGGCACGACAGTATCATTGATTCAAAGCGCTCTCCGAAGAGATTGCTCTGCCTGTAAGATCTCGGTCTAATGTATCACGGATTTGCCTATGATACAACCTACGTCCTTCGACCCACTATTCCATCAGTGAGCTCAATTAACTCTATGCGTCCCCCCATCACTCAAGCGAACATCCGTCGGTATTGGAATATTAACCAATTTGCCATCGTCTACCCCTCTCGGACTCGACTTAGGTCCCGACTAACCCTACGATGACGAGCATCGCGTAGGAAACCTTGGGTTTACGGCGAAGGGAATTCTCATCCCTTTTCTCGCTACTCATGCCTGCATGCTCACTTCCAGCCGCTCCACCACTCCTTGCCGGTATGGCTTCTACGCTGACTGGAACGCTCTCCTACCGCGCACCTAAAAGGTGCACCTAGAGCTTCGGTGCTTGTCTTAGCCCCGTTATATTTTCGGCGCAGAATCGCTAGACCAGTGAGCTGTTACGCTTTCTTTAAAAGATGGCTGCTTCTAAGCCAACCTCCTGGTTGTCACAGCAACTCCACATCCTTTTCCACTTAGACAAGACTTTGGGACCTTAGCTGCTAGTCTGGGTTGTTCCCCTTTTGACGACGGATTTTATCACCCACCGCCTGACTCCCGAGGTTGCACATGAAGTATTCGGAGTTTGATAGGGTTTGGTACCGCGGTAAGCAGCCCTAGCCCTGTCAGTGCTCTACCCCTTCATGCTAATGCTCGAGGCTATACCTAAATATATTTCGGAGAGAACCAGCTATCACTGAGTTTGATTGGCCTTTCACCCCTATCCACAAGTCATCCCGAGACTTTTCAACGTCAATGGGTTCGGTCCTCCACTGGCTCTTACACCAGCTTCAACCTGCTCATGGATAGATCACTCAGTTTCGGGTCTGCAGCATCTGACTAATTCGCCCTATTAAGACTCGCTTTCGCTACGGCTTCGCGTTCGCTTAACCTTGCCAGATACCACAACTCGCAGGCTCATTATGCAAAAGGCAGTCCGTCACACTTATATATAATAGTGCTCCGAATGATTGTAAGCCATAGGTTTCAGGTTCTATTTCACTCTGCTCACCGCAGTTCTTTTCACCTTTCCCTCACGGTACTTGTTCGCTATCGGTCTAGTAGTAGTATTTAGGGTTGGAGGGTGGTCCCCCCATATTCAGTCAAGATAACACGTGTCCCGACCTACTCGTTCCTTAGTCTAGTACCATATAAATGTTTTCGCCTACAGGAATATCACCCTCTATGTTCACTCTTTCCAAAGTGTTCGGCTAACAAATATATTATCACTAAGTGCCCTAATCCCATTTCGCTCGCCGCTACTCCGGGAATCTCGTTTGATTTCTCTTCCTTCAGGTACTGAGATGTTTCACTTCCCTGAGTTCGCTCCCCGTAGGGTAACATGATTCGCACCATGCTGGGTTGCCCCATTCAGAAATCCCCGGATCAAAGCTTCTTGGCAGCTCCCCGAGGCTTATCGCAGCCTAGTACGTCTTTCATCGCCTCTACTAGCCAAGGCATCCACCTATGGCCCTTAATATCTTTTTTTATTCTAATTTGCGTTCACTACCTTACTTAATGTAAAGCAGTGTCTGTTTAATTGTAGTTATTTAGTTGATATAATTAATAATCGACTTCTAATATATTTTCATATATCAATAGTCTCTTCTAACTATATATGTTGACTTTAACAATAATAATTTAATGAACTTTTTGGTGTAAAACCAAATGTAAATTCTCTTATTTGAGAACTTATATTTAGTTTTTTGGTTTAGAAGTGCTAAAGGTTGAAGCGAAGCATACTGTAGTACGTGAGTTTCAAGCTTTGGTGCTTATAAATCAAAAAATGGTGGAGAATAGCGGGATCGAACCGCTGACCTCCTGCGTGCAAGGCAGGCGCTCTCCCAGCTGAGCTAATTCCCCATTATATTAAATAGCCCGTAAAAGGAACTCGTTCCTTTTCCTTCGCTTTGACCGCTGTGGCCACTAAAGCTAGTCTCTTGCGAGACAGATTATCTTTTAAATTCAAATGAACATAGATCACTGAAAACTAAGCAAGTAAAAGACTAAAATAACTATTTCTCTTTGTGAGATTTTCTTTGTATGAGATAAACAAATGAATGTTTTCTCTTTACTCTAGAAAGGAGGTGATCCAACCGCAGGTTCTCCTACGGTTACCTTGTTACGACTTCACCCCAGTCGCTAATTCCACCGTAAGTGGTAGCCCCCCGAAGGTTAGCTTCCCAATTTCGGGTGAAATCAACTCCCATGGTGTGACGGGCGGTGAGTACAAGACCCGGGAACGTATTCACCGTAGCAATGCTGATCTACGATTACTAGTGATTCCAGCTTCATGAAGTCGA
Source organism: Sulfurimonadaceae bacterium (assembly GCA_942493175.1). GTDB lineage: Bacteria > Campylobacterota > Campylobacteria > Campylobacterales > Sulfurimonadaceae > Sulfurimonas. The sequence goes on along the minus strand of OW818672.1, from coordinate 410,052 downwards.
GTTGCAGACTTCAATCCGAACTGAGAGACGCTTTAAGTGATTGGCTCCACCTCGCGGTATTGCAACACTCTGTACGCCCCATTGTAGCACGTGTGTAGCCCTGGCCGTAAGGGCCATGATGACTTGACGTCGTCCTCACCTTCCTCCTCCTTACGAAGGCAGTCTCCCTAGAGTGCCCAGCTTAACCTGCTGGCAACTAAGGACGAGGGTTGCGCTCGTTGCGGGACTTAACCCAACATCTCACGACACGAGCTGACGACAGCCGTGCAGCACCTGTTTTCAAGCTCCCCGAAGGGCACTCCTGCATCTCTGCTGGATTCTATCAATGTCAAGGCCAGGTAAGGTTTTTCGCGTATCTTCGAATTAAACCACATGCTCCACCACTTGTGCGGGTCCCCGTCTATTCCTTTGAGTTTTAATCTTGCGACCGTACTCCCCAGGCGGAACACTTAATCTGTTAAGTGCATCACCGAAAAGACAAGCTTTCCGACGACTAGTGTTCATCGTTTAGGGCGTGGACTACCAGGGTATCTAATCCTGTTTGCTCCCCACGCTTTCACGCCTTAGCGTCAGTAATGTTCCAGGAGATCGCCTTCGCTTTAGGTATTCCTAGTGATATCTACGGATTTTACCCCTACACCACTAATTCCATCTCCCCCTCCCATACTCTAGACTAACAGTTTCAAATGCAGTTCTATGGTTAAGCCATAGGATTTCACATCTGACTTGTCAGCCAGCCTACGCGTCCTTTACGCCCAGTGATTCCGAGTAACGCTTGCACCCTCCGTATTACCGCGGCTGCTGGCACGGAGTTAGCCGGTGCTTATTCATATGCTACCGTCATTTTCTTGACATATAAAAGGAGTTTACACACCGAAATGCGTCATCCTCCACGCGGCGTTGCTGCATCAGGGTTCCCCCATTGTGCAATATTCCTCACTGCTGCCTCCCGTAGGAGTCTGGTCCGTGTCTCAGTACCAGTGTGGCGGATCATCCTCTCAAACCCGCTACCCGTCATTGCCTTGGTGAGCTCTTACCTCACCAACTAACTGATAGGATATAGTCTGATCTCGAAGCGAAAAAACATTTCCCTATTTAACTTATGTCAAATAGGTGTATCTAGTATTAATCACCGTTTCCAGTGGCTATCCCAGTCTTCGAGGCACATTAACTATATATTACTCACCCGTGCGCCACTCGTCAGCAAAGTAGCAAGCTACTTCCTGTTACCGTTCGACTTGCATGTGTTAAGCACGCCGCCAGCGTTCACTCTGAGCCAGGATCAAACTCTCCATAATTGAATTGCTTAATCTTTGCCCAAGATTTAAAAATCATTGGCTTTGTTGCCACTATCTATAAATAGTTAGTGGACTTTTTTTGTATAGTATCTATACTCTTCTTTGGTTATAAAGAGAATAGACGGTTGTTGTTATTTTAGTTATTTCTAAGTAAACTTATTAATGACCAATTTAACTATTTCTAGTTATTAAAGTCTATTTACTTGCTTAGTTTTCAATGATCTCAAACTTCGATTTTTAAACCTAAACTTTAGGTCTCTCTGTTTGTGGAGGGGAATTATAGGCAAGTTACCCTTATTTATTTCTTAATTATTATGAGAGTTTTGAAAGAATTTAATAATATAGTAAAAGTATGAAGTTTCTAAATATATAAAGCATAGTTTCAAAAGATTGTCTTTACTAGATTGTCTAATTAATTAATAAATCTTTATGAGATTATGAAAATATTGTTTGAAGCTTTTTACTGATTATGTGAATGAAAGTGTTAAATTAATTTGTGAAAGAAAGACAGAGCAGAAACTTAGAAGATTATTTTCTTCTAAGTTCTTTAATACGAGCTTTTTTACCAGCAAGATCGCGTAAGTAAAACAGTTTAGCGCGACGAACACGACCACGACGAATCACTGTTATTTCGCTAATTGAGTCACTATAAAGTGGGAATATTCTTTCAATTCCTATACTATTAGCACCTATTTTACGAACTGTAATAGTTTGGCCAGTACCTTGACCTCTTTTTGCAATACAAACACCCTCGTAATTTTGTACACGAGTTTTGTCACCTTCTGTAATTGTTACTGCCAAACGAACAGTATCACCAGCACGAAAGTCTGGAATATTTTTCTCAGCTACTTGTGCTTTTTCAAAGTTTTCTATGTACTTATTTCTCATAAGATTTCCTTCTTCTGTGCTTTAAAAGCTGCTCTGGCCTGAAGAATTTGGTTTTACATTCAGACAGAGCTAATTTTAGTGAGCGAATTTTACTATGATTTCCCTTTAAGTATTCTGATGGAACACAATTGTTTTCATAATTTTCCGGTTTGGAGAAAGATGGAGCTTCTAGCAAATTGGTTTCAAAACTCTCTACGGTTAAAGAGTCGCTATTCCCAAGAACACCGTCCACATTTCTGGAGATGGCATCGCAAATAACTAAAGAAGCCAGCTCTCCGCCGGTTAAAATATAATCACCAATGCTAAAAACCTCATCAGCATACTTTTCAATAACTCTCTCGTCAATCCCCTCATATCTTCCACTCACAAAAGCTATATGAGATTTGTTTGCCAATCTTTTAGCATCGTTTTGCCTAAAAGGTTTTGCAACAGGAGTTAAAAAAATTACATGTACATTTTTATCTTTTGCTTTTAATTCATTTAAAGTATCATACAGCGGTTGCGGATTCATAACCATTCCGGCACCGCCACCAACTGCACTGTCATCAACTTTATTATGTTTTGAGCTACTAAAATCCCTAGGATTTATATATTCTACATGTAGAATATTTTTCTCAATTGCTCTTTTTAAAATAGAGTCTTGGAAGTATCCATCTACAATATTTTGAAAAAGAGTAACAAAAGTAAATTTCATTATGAAGCTTCTAGAATATCCATAGCACCACTAACGGTTATGATTTTTGTTTTTATGTCAGTGTTTATCGTAAATGGTTTATTAAAAGGAATTAAAAAACTTTTTGCAAAACCTTCTTTTACTAAAGCTTCATCGGTTTTTACACAAAGGTAATTAGTAACAGAAATTCTATCTACTTCTTCCACAACGCCTAAAACTTTACCATTTTCAACTACGCTGCAACCCTCAATATCAAACCAAAAATATTCGCCATCTTCTAAATGGCACTCATTTCTTGTTCTCTCTATGGTTGTGTATAGTTTTTTGTTTGTAAGTTTTTTAGCATCTTCGGTTAAAGAATATCCAGAAAATTTTACAAGACCTCTTTCATGATTTATTTCACTTAGAGTTATACTCTCATTTTCATTAATAAAAAAAGAGACACCTTTTTTAAATTGTTCTGGGAAATCACTTTTGATATGAATCTTCATATCACCTTTTAAACCGACAGTTTTGCCGATTGTTGCGATGTGAAGTAAGTTACTTAATTGCTTCGACATTAATACGGTAACTTACACCATCTTTAGCTTTGCAGCCGGATATAACGGTCTTAATAGCACCAATCATCTTGCCCTCTTTACCAATCAACTTACCGATATCAGCTTGATTAGCATAAAGGAGAATCTCAGTTGTTTCATCGCCCTCTTTTACTTCAACTCTTACATCATCAGGGTTGGATGCTATAAGTCTTGCAAATTGTGCGACAAAATCAGCTATCATCTTAACGACCTGTTATCTTTTTAACACGATCACTCATTTTAGCGCCAACGCTTAACCAGTAATCTAATCTTTCGTTATCAACAACCATTGTTTTCTCTGCTACCATTGGATTATAATGTCCAATTAACTCAATCCAACCACCATCTCTTCTTTTGCGTGAGTCTGTTACCGCAATACGGTAAAAAGGTTGTTTTTTTCTTCCCATTCTAGTTAGGCGAATTACTGTTGCCATGTTTTGTCCTTCTCTGCGCAAGTCATATTTCAACTTGCTGTATATGTTTAATTTTGCATTTTGAATGCAAATCTATAAACTTCAAAAAGTTTATAGATTTACTTTCTAATAAAAGTTACCTTCGAAGAGCTCCGGCACCACCCATTTGACCCATCATCGCCTGAAGGTCTTTCATGCCGCTTTTGCCGGAAAATCTTTTAGCCATTTTACCGGCATTTTTAAATTGTTTAATCATGCGGTTAATCTCAACTTGCGTAAGACCACATCCGCTGGCGATTCTTTGCTTGCGAGAGTTATTTAACAAATCAGGATTTTCTCTCTCTTTCATTGTCATAGAAGATACCATCGCTTTAATCTTCTTAAGTTCACCAGAGTTTTCAAGATCAAAATCTTTAAGTGCTTTTGACATATTTCCCATACCTGGAATCATACCCATTAAAGACTTCATGCTGCCCATTTTCTTCATGCTTTCCATCTGTTCTAAAAAGTCATTAAAGTTAAACTCACCTTTTTTAATTTTTGAAGTAAGTTTTTTAGCCTGTTTTTCATCAATTGCCGATGCTGTTTTCTCAGCCAATCCTTCAATATCTCCAAATCCCATAAGACGGTTTACAACACGATCTGGCAAGAAAATTTCTAAATCTTCCATTTTTTCACCGCTACCAATAAAACGAAGTGGAACTTGAACTTGCGATGACAATCCAAGAGCAACACCACCCTTTGAATCACCGTCATATTTACTTAGAATTACACCGTCTATTCCGATTTTTTCTTTAAAAGTTGTAGCAGTTTTAATAGCATCCTGCCCAGTCAAAGAGTCTGCAACATAAAAAATTTCACTAGGATTCGCTGCTTTTTTAACCGCTTCTAACTCATTCATAAGTTCATTATCTATCGCCAAACGGCCGGCAGTATCTATAAGCACAACATCATAAATACCGCTGTTTGCTTTTTTTAGCGCTGCCGTTACAACTTCAACCGGATTTTTTGTACTCTCATTCTCGTAAAGTTCAACTCCTATTTGAGTTGTTATTTGACGGAGTTGCTCAACCGCCGCTAAACGCTGTAAGTCAGCAGCAACAACTAGAACTTTTTTCTGTTTATTTTTCAGATATAGTGCCAGTTTGCCTGTTGTAGTCGTTTTTCCGGAACCTTGAAGTCCAGTCATTAAAATAACGGTCGGTGGTTTTGAAGCAAAAATAAAGCCTCTGTTTCCGCCGATTTCTAAAAGTTCATACAGTGCATCTCTTAGAGCAGCCAAAAATTGGTCTTTTCCAATCCCGTTTTTTCTAGTTTCTATTTGAACTTTAGAGATTAGGTCTCTAACAACTTTATGGTTTACATCCGCTTTTAAAAGAGATTTTTTTAACTCATCAAGAGCTTTAGTCAGGGCTTTTTCGTCATCATGAAAACGAATTTTTCTAATAGCATTTGTAAACGAATCTGTTAATATATCAAACATAAAACCCTCCTCTTTTAAATTATATGGGTGTAAAAAGTTGCGAATGTTATCTGAAAGTTACTTTAAGTTTGCTTTAAATTTTGCAATACTTAGTTAAAAACTTATGAAGCTGATTTGCAAATTGGTGAGCATCTTTTTGATCAAACGGCTTTGGACCTTTTGTCATCTCTCCGCTCTCTCTTATTTTTTCCATCAGATTTCTTATAGCTAGATATTGTTTAATATTGTCAACGCTGTAAAGTTCGCCTCTATGGTCTATTGCGTGTGCATCTTTAGTTATAACCCTATCGGCAAGCGGAATGTCAGCCGTTATAACCAAATCGCCCTCTTTTACCAGCTCAACTATATGGTTATCCGCCTCATCTGCACCCTGTTCTACTACTATATAAGTAATAAGTTTAGATTTACCAATGGTTATATGTTTGTTTGAAACTACAAAAGTTTCTAAGTTTAATCTCTCGATTGAGCGAAATATAATCGGTTTAAGCAGGTTTGGAAAAGCGTCTCCATCAACAAAAATACGCATTATTTTATGAGGGAGAGTTTTTGAATTTTTGAGAGCTGTTTTATCGCATACTCTCGCTTTGATGCACTGCTTTTATCTTCATAAGATTCAGAATATATTAACTCTACGGGTCTTCTTATGCGTGTGTATTTTGCACCTTTTGGCGAGTTGTTGTGTTCATCAACCCTTCTATTTAAATCTGTGGTAATGCCTGTATATACAGTCTCATCACTGCATTTTAACATGTAAATATACCACGAGCTTTTTTGACTATTCAAAGGTAACAAATGTTTTTGGTTCAGCTGCTACAAACTCCATATCAAGAAGTCTTACCTTATATGCATGAAGCATTACTCGTTTTGCTCGTCTTCCCCCGTATTGCTCATCGCCGACAATTGGATGTTCAATATATCTTAGGTGCGTTCTAATCTGGTGAGTTCTTCCATGATGAATAATACATTTTATTTTTGTCTTATTTCCGCTCACTAAGTCTGGAAATACCTCTGTTCTTGCAGGCTTTCCTTTTGCAGACACATTTGAGCTTGCACGATTATTTTTTTTAGTTGTTAAAATTGGTTTATCAATATCAACAGGCTCACTTATAATCCCCTCAACCCATGCAATATACTCTTTGTAAACATTATCTTTTTTAAATTCCATTATTGCTTTTTGGCGAAACTCTTCATTTTTTACAAGCATCAAAACTCCACTTGTTTCTTTGTCGAGCCTATGTAAAAGTACTGCAGGCTTAAACTGTCGCTCTATCTCATCTGAATTAACATGTGCCGGTTTATCTACGACAATCAAATCATCATTCTCAAAAATAGGCTTTATTTTTTCTACTTTTTCGACTTTAAATAGAGTTTTTGCATCAATATCTCCGCGAGCTATCATTACTTTTTTATTAGCAACATACACTAAACCGCGGTCTATCATTGATTTTGCCTCTGAGTTTGAAATTCCCTCTTGTGCTGCTAAAAGTTTATATGCTTTTTCTAGTGCCATCTTATTTTATTTCCTTAATTTTTTAATATCCTGTTTATTACAGACTCTAGGTTGATTTTTTCTTCAACCATACTCGGCGGCAGCTCTTTACATCTCATAAGTGCTTTATGAATCTCATCACTCTCAACATACTGGACATGATGAACATATTTAAAAAGCTCCTTTTGATGAAAAAAATGCTTTCCCGTAATTATTTTACATCCAAAATGAGCAGGTTCAAGCGGATTGTGCCCGCCGACATCCTCTCTAAAAGCACCGCCTAAAATTACTATGTCGCTGATTGCGTAGATATTATTTAACTCGCCCATAGCATCTACTAAAACCATATCTGCCTTAAACTCTCTATCTTGAGAAAATCGGCTTAGTGTCAGAGAATTTTTGTCTGCATATTTTTTCATAAGCTCATACACAGCTTCAAATCTCTCCGGATGTCTTGGAACGACAGCCAACTTTGCGTCACTCTGTTTTCGATACTCCACAAATGATTTTAAAACACTCTCTTCTTCGCCATCATGTGTGCTTCCAGCAACTATCAGCTCTACTTCTGGCTTTTTATACTCTTTTGTTTTTTCTATTTTACCGGCTAGTTTAATGTTTCCGATAACCTCGATATTTTTAGCCCCAAGTGCTAAAAAACGATTTTTATCAGCTTCGCTCTGCGCATAGATAATCTCCACATTTGAGAGCAATTTTTTGTAAAACCATGCAAATTGAAGATATTTTTTAACACTTTTTTCTGATATTCGAGCATTTAAAAGGATAATTCTCGTTCCTTTAGCTCTCATAACACTAAAAAGCATAAACCAAAACTCCGCTTCTAAGACTATGAGTATCTTCTGCCCTCTAGCCCAGAACGGCACAAACATCTCATATGGCAAATACCTAACCTCTGCATCATATCTTCTGGCTTCTGCGTGCCCAGTATGTGTTATGGTGGTTATCTTTATATCTTGATCTTTTAAAAGTTCTAAAAGAGGTTTTAGCGCCCTTGCTTCGCCAAGCGAGCATACATGAAACCAAATTCCGTTACCGTTTTTAAATCTTGGATTGTTGAAAAGAAAAAAACGAGATGGAATCGATTCTCTATATTTTTGTTTAAATGAGAGATATACTAAAAGCGGCAGTGCTACAAGATAGAGCACTGCGCTTAATATGAAGTATAGAAAGGTAAATGGCTTCAAGCCTATTCTTTGTCGGTTTCCATGTAGAGAATACGTCCGCAGTGTGGACAAGTTGTAATCTCTTCAGCTTTTATAACATCTGCATAAATTTTATCATTTATAAGCATATGACAGCCCATACAAGCTTGTTCTTCAACAGGAACTACAGTAGAGTTCTTAGCCCATCTGCGAATTTTTTGATAAAACGCTAAACCTTTTTGATTCATTTCAGAGATTAGCTTCTCTTTTTTTACAAAAACTTCTTGGCGAGATTTATTGATAACTTCAAGCTTCTCATCTACTTCAGCTTTTATAGACGCCAAATTAGCATCAAGTTCCACCAATGTTTTTTTTGCGGCTTCAACTTGTTCTGTTTTTAGTTCAACAATTCTCTCAAGTCTTTCTATCTCTTCATTTGCAAAAGTCACTTGCTCTTTAGCAATTTCCTCTTCAAGTTGAAGTGATTTCATCTCGCGTTCAGTCTTAACTTCATTACTTTTTCTAGAGTTATCCACAAGTTTTTGAGAAAGCTCGTGCAAATGAAGTTCATTTTTCTTCTTTTTAATCTCTTCATCTCTGATTTCATTAGTTAAATTTTCAATATCAGAATCAATACTCTGTTTTTTTGCAAGGGCTGCTTCAAATTTATAGTTAGCTTCTTCTATTTGCGGTTCAAAAGCATCTATCGCTTTATCTACATGTGATAGGTCAATTAGCTGTTTTAGGTGTAAGTTCATTAATCTCCTTTGGATTAAATAGTTATGCCGATTTTCTTATATATAAGTAAAAGGGTTTTTTGATGATGAAATTATAGCTTCTAAACCTAAATTTTTCAAATATTTCAGCAAAATCTCCGCAAAAAATTGTTCACTCTCAAAATGTCCTATGTCAATAAGCGACAAATTTATGCTTTTAGCCTCCATTGCATCGTGGTATTTCACATCTCCTGTTAAAAAACAATCAGCTTTTATTGATTTAATTAAAGAGCATCCTGAACCTGTTGTCAAAGCTGCTCTTTTTACCCTTGGAGAGCTTTTTACACATTTTGCATGCGGCAGAGAGAATGCGGCTGCAACTTTTGAAGCAAAAGTATCAAAATCTTCATCTATATCCAAATATGCAACAAATCCATCCTTTTGTGCAATCTTATACCCCAAAATTTCCGTTGCTACATATTCGTTTAGATGTGTTTGATCAAAGTTGGTGTGCATTGAGATATTTGAGATATTTTTTTGTATCATTTTATGGATTAGGTTTGCGGGATATTTGTTAAACTCCAGCTGCTTAAGTCCACCGAAAATAAGCGGATGGTGTGTAATTAACAGAGTGTTTTCTTCCATGGAGTCTATAAGCGCTTCATCTACATCTATACTCAAAACTATTTTTTGTATATCTTGATTGAAATCTCCAAGCAACAGACCTGAGTTATCCCAGCTTTCTTGAAGCTCAAAAGGAGATAAGTTATCTAAAAAATCATAAATTTCCGATGTTTTCATCTGCTCTCCTAGCTGAGTTTTTCAAGCTCTTCTCTAGCTTCTTTAAAGTCACTCTTTAGCTCTAGCGCTTTTTTATACATCTCTTTTGCTTCATCCAAATGTTTCATATCCACCAAAAGATTTCCGTAGTTATAGCATGTGATTGGATTTTTATCATCAATCGCCAAAGACGCGCTCAGGTGCATTTTAGCCGATACAAACTCACCTTTTGCTCTATAAATACTAGCTATGGAGTTATGGATAAACTCGTTCTCTTTATCTTGCTCGAGAGCTTCTTTATAATATTTCAGCGCCTCTTCATTATCACCAAGCTGTTGTAAAATATAGCCCATCTTAAATAAAACATCAGAATTCTGAGACTTTTTTGCATTTGCTTCGTTTAAAAGAGCGTATGCTTTTTGCAAATTACCGGCTTCAAACTCTTCGTCAGCCTTTATCACTAGTGCTTCAGGGTCAAATGGAGAAAATGTACTTGCTGTTTTATTATCTTGCGACGAACTATCAATACCTTCTGATCCGCCATCTTTTAGTGTTTTTATGTGCTCATAAACTTTAAATGCGAAGAATGCCGAAGCACCTAGCATTAGTAATTGAAATAGTGTCATAATGTGCCTTTTAGTAAATTTTTATTTATAAGTTCTATAAAGTGAAGTGGGTCAACCTGCTCACCGCCAACCCTAAATCCAAAGTGAAGATGTGGTCCACTCACTCTACCACTATCGCCTGAGAGTCCTACAACATCGCCTCTTTTAACATCTTCACCCTCTTTGACACCAAACATGCTCATATGAAAATAACAGGAATAAATCCCATGTCCATGGTCTATTATAACAGAACCGCCGGAGTAAAATCTATCTTGAACCAAAACAACTTTTCCGTTATTGCTTGCCAAAAATGGAGTCCCTACAAGAGCTCTAAAGTCTGTTCCGCCATGATAACTCTTAAGCGTATTGTTATAAACTCTCGCTTTTCCAAAATCGCTTGTTATTTTACTATCCATTGGAACTATAAAATCTGATGTCATGTAGCTTTTTTGCGTAGCTCTGCTGTATATCTTCATCGCATCGGCATACTCTTTTGAAGCTCTTTGCTGGTCCTCTTCACTCAGTGTGACTTTTGAGCTATCAACACTCAATGTCTCTTTTTCATATTTTGCGTCTTTTATGCTTAAAGAAATGATTTTGCTTTTTTCTTTACCCGCCTCTTTATAAAAAACTTCCACTTTTTTATCACTCGGCTTCTCTTCATAACTTATTGGAATCAATGCGTAAAATTTTTCACCATTTACCGGATTATCAAAAATTTTGTATCTTTTTTTATCAACTTCTATATTTTCATAGCTGATATTTTTCTCTTTTTTAAACTCTAAAAGAGCAGTTTTTCCATTTGAAACAGTTGAACTTACTATCTCTACCTCAAATGCAAAAATTGTACATGTAGAAAAAAGAAAAAAAAGAAACAACCTCATCAATAATCTTTCATAGAACGCTCCATATCGCGTTTCATATCTTTCTCTTTTAAATCATTTCTCTTATCGTGAAGCTGTTTTCCTTTTGCTATGGCAATCTGGATTTTTACAATATTTCTATCATTAAAATAGAGTTGCAAAGGAACTACGGTATAGCCATCTTTTTCAACTGCTTTTATCATTTTTGCTATCTGTTTTTTATGCAAAAGAAGCTTTCTGCTTCCTCGCTCCTCATGCGCGTAAAAGTGATGAGTTGTCTCCAACCTGCCTATATGAGCATTAAAAAGAAATGCTTCGCCCTGCACAAAACGGATAAAACTGTCTTTTAAGTTCACACGACCTGCTCTTATGGCTTTTATCTCGCTTCCTTTAAGAACCAATCCTGCTTCAAACTTCTCTTCTAAAAAGTAGTCAAAATAGGCTTTTTTATTTTTTGCTATTGTTTCACCCATTGCCTATTGTTTCTCCTTTTTATTTTTTTTTATTATATCTATTTTTTTTCCAATTTTGCCTGCTTTTTGATGTGAACCACCTCGGTGACTTCAACGGGGTGGTCTGCTACTTCAGAAGCGCTATTTACACAAGCTTCTTTTGCAATGTTTGATGGTTTTGATGCGATGTTAGTATCTTCATTTGACTAATCGCAATCTCATTGAGTTTTGCTAGCCGTAAAGACTGCGAATACCCTTCACCGATAAATAAAGCATTCAAACTCTCAAGATTTGCCAAACAAACGAGCTGGCTCATATTTGCTTCATCCCTTATATTGCCATGTGTACTTTTAGTTATATCTCTCCACTCTTTTGCAGTCATTCCAAACAGTGCGACATTTAAAATATCCGCTTCGCTGGCATAAACATAACTAATCTGTTGCGCATTGAGCTCTTTTGGAATAAGATTTTCTTTGATGGCATCAGTATGGATATGATAATTTATCTTGGCAAGATTTCTTCGTACATCCCAGCCAAACTGCTTTTGTTCATCATTTTTAAGTCTTTGGAACTCTTTTATGAGATAAATTTTAAACTCAGCACTAATCCACATGCCAAACTCAAACGCAATATCCGAGTGAGCATAAGTGCCGCCGTATCGTCCCGCTTTTGCCACTAAGCCGATAGCGTTTGTTTTATTTGCCCACTCTTTTACACTGATTTTATAATTGTTAAGTCCTGCTTGAGATTTAATTATGGCAAATTCGCCATAATTAAAATCAGGATTGTGAATTCTTTCCCAAATGCCTATATATTCAATCGTATTTCTATTTCTCAGCCAGTCGGAAATAAAAAAATCACCATCTTTAGCTTTGAGCATATCCGTAAGAGAAATATAATCATTCTCTTGAACTTTCATAATATTTATCTCTTTATCCAGCACAGTTACTTTCGCCATCTTAGAAACCTTTTTGACTCATAATAGCATACTGTTTGAAAATGATGATTTTATTTGTCATTTTGCAATATATTACACTTTACCATGATATTTAAACTGTCGTTAAGTAAATGATTGCTTGCATTACAGAATATTTTATAGTTCATGGGCTAGCCTCTTCATTTGATTATTCTAAATCCATTACTCTAAAGCTTCAATATCTTCTAATGTAACTTCATTATTTTTCTTTCTATGTGTATATGCAAAACTTACATCCATATTAATGTACCCCATCAATAAAAATTTCTATAAAATCACCTATTTTCTTTTTCAACCGTTCAACTATTATTTTTCTTTCACGATATGACGGTTTTTTTTCTAAAAGATTAATAATCTCCGTACTTCGTGCATCATCGCCTTTGGATAAATATGTTTCGATAAGTTTATAAAAACCTTCTTTATTCAAACTTTCTTCTTCACAAAGTAAATTGATAGCTTTCTCTCTCTCATTATCCCAGTAGTTCACAAATACTTGCTCAATATTATCATTTTCACTTAGTTTCATTAAATGTTCATCGATAAATTTTTCAATCAACTCTTTTTTACTTCTAAGTTTCGATTCACCGACAATCATTTTTATTACAGCTTCTTTTTGCTTATGATAATCTTCGCCTCTTCCTCGTCTTACTTTTGCTAACAGTTCTAAAATATATGTAACATTAATGTCATCTTTATGCAATAGTTCAAGTTCAAAATCTACTTCGTCTAAAATTGATTCTTTTTCATTATTTTGATTTCTTTTTACTTTATCGTTTAAATCAAGATATTTACCTACATAATCTTCAAACTCTTGTTCACTCAAACCTAAGTCATCCCAAGAAAAATCTGAAAATGAAGACATTGAAGTTTTAAGTCTCATAATTTCTCTAAATGCTTTGATAAATTTCAATTCCTCTTTTTCATCTTTTAAATCATCTACACTGGAAACACTCGGAGCTACTTCTTTTAAATTATTTAAAGCATCTTTGAATTTTTCAAGATACTCTTCGTATGTTTCTAAAAATACATTTTTAAAAGTTACGAATTCATTTGCTTCTTCATCGTTAAACAGTGCTATTGCTTCATCTGTTTGATCTTTTAAATTTCTAAAACATACAATATTTCCCTGACTCTTTAACTCACTATCAATTCTATTTGTTCTTGAATACGCTTGAATAAGTCCATGATATCTTAAGTTCTTATCGACATAAAGAGTACTTAGCTTCTTACTGTCAAATCCTGTTAAAAACATATTTACTACGATTAATATATCTATTTTTTTCTCTTTTACTTTTTTAGCTATATCGTTGTAATAAGTATAATAACTTTGTGTATCTTTGAGTGAATGATTTGTTTCAAACTTTTTGTTAAAGTCCTCAATATAAGACTCCAACTTAGACTTATATGTTTCGTTTATTTGCGAAGAGTTTATCTCTAATTTTTCCTCTTCTATAATTCCGTAAGACTCTTTTGCTTCTTCATTTTGCCCATACGAAAATATAGTTGCTATATTTAAATTATGTAGTTGATTTTCCTTCTTCTTTTTAAATAGTTCATAATATTTTATAGCACCTTCTACGCTACCGACACAAAGCATCGCAGTAAAATTTCTTTGGTGAGTTTTTTTACCATGTACAGCGATGATATAATTTACAATCTTTTCAATTCTACCTTCAGACTCCATTATCTCTTTTTTATTAATTTTAGAAACATCTATATCTATCTTTGTTTTTGAATCTTCTTTTTGTTTATATTTACCTATATATTCAACTGAAAACTTCAATACATTTTCATCTTTAATAGCATCTTTAATGACATAAGTATGTAGTTTTTCTCCAAATAAATCAGCAGTTGTTCTTTTGCCTTTGCTATTTGCTACGGCATTGTCATTAAATATTGGTGTTCCAGTAAATCCAAACATTTGATTGTTTTGGAAAAACTCTTTAATTTTCCCATGTGTTTCACCAAATTGACTTCTATGACACTCATCGAAGATAAACACTATTTTCTCATTTTGTAAATGTTCAATTTGCTTTTTAAAGTTCTCTTTTGAAATTGCATTATTTAATTTTTGAATGGTTGTAACTATAAGTTTTGTATCTTCCGTATTTGATAAAAGTTGTTCTATAAGTTTAGATGTATTATCAGTACTATCAACGCTACCTTTTTTAAAGCTATTAAACTCTTGAGCAGTTTGATAATCCAAATCTTTTCTATCAACAACAAAAATTACTTTTTTTACATTTGAATTATCTTTGATGATTTGAGATGTTTTAAAAGATGTAAGAGTCTTCCCACTTCCCGTAGTATGCCAGATATATCCGCCATCCACAGAATCTTTAACTTGTTTTACAATTTTCTCAACTGCATAATACTGATAAGGTCTAAGCACCATAAGTTTTTTTTGAGTTTCATTGATTACCGTATATTTACCTATCATAATAGATAAGTGACAAGGCTCTAAAAATATCCTCGTAAAATCTTTTAACTCTGAAATTGGATTGTTTTTTTCATCTGTCCAAGAAAAAGTTTGTTTAAAAGTTTGCTCAGGTTCATTTGCAAAATATTTTGTATTTACACGGTTACTGATAACAAACATTTGCACATATTGAAAAAGCCCGTGACTTGCCCAAAAGCTATCTTTTTGGTATCTGTTTATTTGATTAAATGCTTCTTTTAGTGCTACTCCACTTCTTTTAAGCTCGATTTGTACAAGTGGTAAACCATTGATTAAAATAGTTACATCGTATCTATTAGTGTAAGCACCCTCTATAGTTATTTGATTGGTTACTTGGTACTCATTTTCACACCATTTTTCCATATTGAAAAATCGTATTCTTTTAGTCGTTCCATCATCTCTTTGTAGCGGAAACCTATCCCTTAGTATAAATGCTCTTTGAACTATAGCACCATCATTTAAATGATTTAAAACTCTTTTAAATTCATTCATTGATAGCTCTATATCATTTTGTCGTTCGAGTTGCTTTTTTAAGTTTGAGAGCAATTCATTTTCATCTTTTATTGAAACTCTTCTATATCCTAAATTTTCAAGTTGTCTTATCAACTCTTTTTCCATAAAGTATTCTGATTGTTTAGCCACTTTAAAACCCTTACTTATTTATACTTATGATGCAGATAGTTACTCATATTACCAAGCTCTGGATATACTGAGCCACCGTGTATATTCATTACCTCAAGATTATCAAGTAAAGATTTTTTAACTCCATAATCTATAACTAAATAGCTTGTAACCAATTTTTCTACATCTTTATTCTCTTTTGAATTTTCACTTATACCAACAAAAATAAAATCTCCACTTTGGTTATCTATCCTTTTATTTTTTGCGATACCCCTAATGAAGTGATTATTTTTTAGATATTCTTTGTCTTGTGTAAGAATTTTGTTATGATCCAATTTTACAATATTTGTTAAATTTTTGACTTTTTCATCATCAGGATTTAAAAATACATTTTTTTCATTCTCTTCAAATATATAAACTAATCCGTCTTCATCTTTTCTTAGTAAATTACTACATGCAAAATAGAGTCCAACTAAAGGATTTCTTGTCACATCTAAAAGTCTCGTAGGCAATCCATAATGTTGCATTGTGATAAGTCGTTCATAGTCTGTTTGGTCATTTTTAAAGTCATTTGGTTTAAGGGCTAAAATCTTATGAAAAAGGTCATTTTCATTTTTCAAAAGCTGTTCAGTTCTCGCAATACTAGGTCTTAGTAGCCAATTAGAATACGCTTGCCCCCTAAAATACAACTCTTTTTGATGACTTTTTTCTTTTGTCAAATATTGCAATGTAAATCTAAGTTCTTCTTTATCATCATTATCTGAAAAGCTAAATACAAAGTTCATCATTCGTTCAAATTTTTTGTTAAGCCATAAATTATCAATTCTCTCTTTTAGATTAGAATCTATTTTCTTTTCAAATTCAATTAAAAAATCTTTATGAGTTCCAAATATACCAAATTTATTAAATCCTTCAAAAAACATAGGTTCATCTTCTTCCAAATAGTATTTTAAACATGTAAAAATAAAGTTGTTTTTTTGAAGTTGTAAAATCTCTCGCCACTTTTCAAGATCAATGCTATATATTTTTTTAAGCTCTTCATCTGACTCGCCACTTATTTCAATTTCAAGCTCTTCTGCTATTGAAGATAAGATCTTAAACAAAGTATATTCAAGGATAAATTCAACAGGTTTTTGTGCTTTTGTTATTTTTGTAATATTTTTTATACTCAGTTCATTTCTTGTGGAGCTATTTTTTACCGAGAAAACAACACTTTTATCTAAGAACAGATCTTTGGCAATTTCGTTGATTTGTTCTTTTTGCAAAGCGGTTAGATTGTAATGTTTGAAAGAGATGTATTCCATTCTTTCAAAGTATTCTAAAGTCCAGTAAAAATATTTTTTATCTTTGATAATTGCATTTATAAACTCTTCAAAATCTTCTTGAGCATTATTTATTACTTCTACTTCTTCTATAGTCATACAAACATCCTTTGCAATAGTCCTTTTTTAAACTCTTTGGTTTGTTTTAATTGATTTTGTACTTTCTCTATTTTAGAGTCAATAGATGATAAAAAATTTGCTATTTTTGTTTGTTCTTCAGATGAAGGATAAGGCAACTTAATATCAGAAAATTGTCTATAACTTATCATTTTCCCATCTCTAATACCTTCAATATGCCTATTAAGTAGTTTAATATATCTATCTGTTTTAAAATAAAATTTATAAAAATTTCTATTGACATCAATAAACGGTCTTAAAATAATATATGCTGGACTACATATGCCTTTGTAGTTTGAATATTCTATACCACCTTGAAAAGAACGAAGACTAATAATAAAATCCCCTTCTTCAACAACTTTATAAGTTGATATACTTTTTTCTGTAACACTAATTTTATAATTAATCATTTCTCTTGGAACTGCTCCAAACTCTTGAGATATTGCTAATATAGGTAAATCTGAACTATGATTTTTATTTGTTACTGGCTTAAAAATTTTATTACCATTTTTATATTGCCACTCGTCAAATTCACTTCCATCATCTTTTTTCAATCTAATCTCTTGATTAAATGTTTTCTGCATTACACCTTTTTTGTATTGTTGTAAAAGCTCTTCTTTTTTTGTCAATTTTTCTATTTTAATATCAATAGCCGTTAAAAATGAAGCAATTTTTTCTTGTTCTTCTTCTTTTTTTGGAATGTATATGGAATCAATTAATACTTTTTGATTATTTATTTTCATGTCATTTTTAGCACCCTTTTGAACTAAAGGTCTTAAGTACTTATTTAAATGAGAATCAAGTGAAAAATAATAATCAATAAAACTGCTATTGATATTTTTTTTACATCTATATATGGCATAAAGAGTTGAAACTATGCCGTCTTGATTTTTATTTGCTTTAATAATCCCATAGGGGTTTAAAGCTAAAGGACTTTTTGTATATACAATATCATTTTTTCTAACAATGTGATAATTTGATAAAGAAATTCCAGCATATGAACGACCCAAATGCTTTATTTGATTAACAATACCATAAACTTTTGAAACAGATAAAACATCATTTCTGTCAAATTTCCCTTCACTATTTCTTTCTTTATGCTCAAATAATAAATCATTTAATTTTTTTTTGTCCCACTCTCCATTAAATTCTTTAAATCTTAATTTTGGCTCTTTTAACTTGCTTGCACTCATGATTTACTCTTAAAATGGTGTAGCTGTACTAAGCTCAGTACAAAACTTCACTATAGTTTCATCTGTAGTTTTCATAACAATTTCAAGAGCTTTCAATTCACTACTTACTACATTTAAATCAACAGGCGCTTCCTCTTCAAAAGTATCTACGTATCTTGGAATATTGAGGTTGTAGTCATTTTCTCTTACTTCATCAAGTGATGCTTTATAAGAGTATTTATCTATGGTTTCTCTATTTTTGTATGTATTTATTATATTTTTTATGTCTTGAGGTCTTAGTTTATTTTGAGTTTTAACTTTATTGAAATTTTCATCGCCACTAGCATCGATGAAAATTATATCATTAGGGTTTTCTCTACATTTTTTAAGTACCAAAATACATGTAGGAATCCCTGTACCAAAAAAAATATTTGCAGGTAATCCTATCACCGCATCTATATAGTTTCTATCCTCTATCATATATTTTCGTATATGTCCCTCTGATCCTCCACGAAATAGTACTCCGTGAGGTAGTACAACCGCCATAGTTCCACTCTCTGCTAAATGAGAAATCATGTGTTGCACGAAAGCAAAATCTGCTTTCGTTTTGGGTGCAAGTTTTCCATAGTGAGAAAATCTATCATCACTCAAAAATAGTTCTCTAGCCGACCAATGAGCGGAAAAGGGAGGATTAGCCACTATTGCGTCAAACTCCATTCCACGGTGTTGTGGATGCTCAAGAGTATCTTCATTTTTTATGTCAAAATCACGATAATGCACCCCGTGAAGTATCATATTCATACGAGCAAGGTTGTAGGTTGTTCTTGTAAGTTCTTGACCGTAAAACTTTGGATGTTCATCTTTTGGTAGTACTTTTGCAACCCTAAGCAAAAGTGAACCAGACCCACATGTCGGGTCATAAATAGTGGTTGGTTTTCTTTTACTTGTAACTATTTTGGCTAAAAGAGTTGATACCTCTTGAGGAGTATAAAATTCTCCTGCTTTTTTACCCGCATCACTTGCAAAATTGCCAATCATATACTCGTAAGCATCCCCTAAAATATCTGCATTCGTATCGTGCAATTTGAAGTCTATCTCATCAAGTTTTGCCAAGACTTTTGAAATAAGCTCATTTTTGGCTTTTTCATTTTTACCAAGTTTAGAAGAGGTTAAGTCTAAATCTTCAAAAAGGTTTTCATAATCTTCTTGAGACTCTGTACCCATTGTAGAAGATTCTATATTTTTTAAAATGGTTTCTAAATCATCCAAAATAAAGTTTGATTCACCCTCTGATTGATTATTGCCTTTTTTTGCTATGTATGAAAAAAGCTCATTAGGTTTTAAAAAATACCCAAGCTCTTCAACCGTATCTTTTTGTAAATCTTTAAGTAACCCTTCATAATCTTCCATAGATTTATTAATATCTGCAAATTTAAAATCATCTTCACTTAAAAGCTCGGCATTAATAAAAAGTTCAATTTTTTCTGAAAGGTATTTATAAAATATAAAGCCTAGTATATAATCTTTGTAATCATCGGCTGTCATTTTTCCTCTAAGAATATTTGCTATACCCCAAAGTTTTTCTTGTAATATTCTCTTTTGTTCATCACTCATTGTATGTTATATCCTAAATAGTAAATTGTCTCGATTTTATCTAAAAACTTTGTGATTCGGCATGTTCTCTTGCCTCGCTTTCCCACTCTTTAGAAAAGTTGATAGCTCTGTTTTTTATCTCATTCCAGCTTAGTGCCATTTACGCACCTTTAACTCTAAAAAAACTGCTTCCGCTTCCGCTGAAGTAGTATCCGTGTCTATAATGGTTTTTTAGCTCTTTATAGACTTCCAGTGCTGGTTTAAAGAGGTCGTTTGCCTCATCCGCACTCATATTTTTTAGTATATCCAATGATGCTGTTTTTTTCAGCCTTTCCGCTTCAAAACCGTTTATTGGATTATAAAAATTTTCTCTATAACTTGTGTAAACTTTTGGTGTACTTATCTCTATTTTTGGCGTAATAATCTCAATATCAAGCAGCTCTTCTTTAAACTCTTCGACAATCTCGCCTATTCCGCTTACATTTGCACTATCATATCCGTAAATAAAAAATGGAACATCCGCACCGACTTTTAACCCTATAAGCGCCAATTCATTTTGGCTAAGTCCAAGATGCAAAACCTCGTTGCACATTTTTAAAAATGTTGCTGCGTCACTGCTTCCCCCGCCAAGACCGGCAAATGCAGGGATATTTTTTTTTACATGTACTCCGTATTTACACATCAAATTTTTGAGTGAAAGAGCCGAGTCGACATTTAAAAATTCTAAAAGTGCCGCATATGCTTTATATATAGTGTTTTGTTTTGTATCACATGAAAAGGATCCAATAATTTCAAAATCATCACTGCCGCTCTTAGCTACAAATGATAATTCATCATAAAGAGAATCAACTCTCATAAACCTAGAAATAATTTCGTGATAGTTTCCTCTTATGCCAGTTATTTTTAAAAAAATATTTACTTTTGCATAAGCTTTGTATAGCTTCATAACTTATCTCTTATTTTTTGATAAAAGCACTAAGAGTAGTTAAATCATCTAGCTTTGTCTCTTTAGAAGCCGCTATATTTGCATCTTTTACATCTTCAAGCAGTTCATTTCTAACTATGGAGACATTTTTAGGCGCATCTATCCCTAACTTAACAACTCCCTTGTCAACAGATATAACTTTTATTATAATATTGTCGCCGATAACAATCGATTCATCCACTTTTCTTGATAGTACTAACATTCAATCCTACCTAATTCATAATTTACTTCTGTGTTTGCTATATTTATAATTGAGATAAAACTACCACTATCAAGCCAGTAATGTCCATCTTCTTTAATCTCTAAATCATCCAAAGCAAGAACTCTTCCATATTTTAGATTATCGCTCGCACCATGGTAAAAATTTTGCTCTATATTTAGAGATTTTTTAATATCCAACGGCTTTTCATCATCGTATCTAAACTGCCCTTCGCTCAGTCTCTCTAAAGCACTAAGAGCTCCGTACTCTACTCTAAGTTTATTGGCAATCATAAGTCCCAATGAGCGAATGTATGTCCCCTCGGAAACAGTTGCTTCAAAAGTTACAAACGGATGGCAGTAGCTTATCAGTTTTGTCTCATAAACAGTAGAATGTATCTTGTTCAGAGTAAACTCTTTGCCCGCTCTTGCCAAGTCGTACGCCCTATGCCCGCCTATTCGTTTTGCGCTAAATATTGGCGGCTCATACTCAAGCTCACCCTCCAAAGATTTTAAAACCTCTAAAACTTCTGCTTCTTCAAACTCTTTTAAAATATCTACATGTTGAATCAGTTCCGTATCCAAACTATCGCTATTTGCACCAAGCCATAGAGTCGCTCTGTAAGTTTTTGGGGTTTTATTTAAAAAACGGAATAGTTTTGTATAACTGCCGATGCCTATAAGAAGAACCCCTTTTGCAAAAGGGTCAAGAGTTCCAGAAAAACCGGCTTTTTTTGTTTTGTATTTTCTTTTTAATTTTGTTAAAAAGAAATTTGAACCTACCCCTGTCGGTTTATATGCTACAAAAAGTCTATTCATAGTCTTTCAATAAACGATGCTAAGATATCTCTTGAAGTACCTGCAAAGTTAATATTTAATTTAAACTCTCTTCCAGACTTGCTAACGCCATTTACTCTTCCAGTTCCAAAGATTTTGTGGCGAACTAAATCACCCTTCTTAAAAGCTGTATTTTTCTCTACTATCAACGAACCTTCACATAATCCGGCTTCATTAAAAAACCTGCTCTTTTGCAAATCGCTTCTGCGACCTTTATAAAATCTACTATCAGCGTGTGAGAGCGTCAGCGTATCTTTTGCTCTGGTAAAAGAGACATATCCGAGCCTTCTCTCCTCTTCAAGGTCGCTTCCATCACCAACAAGCGGTAAGAAACCTTCTTCAAGCCCAATTATAAATATATGGTCAAACTCCAACCCTTTTGATGCATGAATACTCATCATGTAGATGCTCTCGCCCTCTACTTGATCCTGTTCACTCTGAAGTGTCAGCTCATTTAAAAACTCATCCAATGAAGAGTCTGGAGAATTTTTTACGAAATCCCTAAAGAGCCCATAAAATTCATCCATATTTAAAACTCTTTCTACCTCATCCGGCATACCTATATAGATATCCTTAAGACGAAATGTTTCTTCCAAAACATCTATAAAATTGTATGTAGATTCATTTACAATTTTTGCCACATTTTGAATATCTTTAACAAACTTTTTAAGAGTTTTTGCATTTTTAGTTTTGACTAAAAGCTCCAACTCTGCGATTGGAACTTTCTTGATATATTCAAATATAGATGTTTCGTTTGCGTGCGCAGCTAACTCTATCTTATCAACGCTAGCTTTTCCCAAACCTCTTTTTGGTTTGTTTACTATGCGCTTAAATGAGAAATCATCATGAAAATTTGTGATAACCCTAATGTAGCTAATTAAATCTTTTATCTCCGCTCTGTCGTAAAACCTGAGGCCGCCGACAAGTTTATATGCGATACCTGCGCGGTTTAGTCCCTCTTCTATTGAGCGGCTTAAAACATTCACTCTATAAAGCACTGCTATATTTTCCGCTCCCACTCCTGAGTCCAGAAGCTTTGTAATCTTTGAAGCAATTTTTCTTGCCTCTTCATTTTCATCATTGGAGTTTAAGATAGTTATATCTTCGCCGCCTCCGCGGGTAGGAATAAGTTTTTTGCCAAGTCTTGAGCGGTTATGTTCTATAAGCGCATTTGCAACTTTTAGTATCGGTTCGCGCGAGCGATAATTTTCTTCAAGTTTGAAAACAGAAGTATCTTTAAAGTCCTGATCAAACTCCATAATATTTCTTATATGCGCTCCACGCCAACCATATATACTTTGATCATCATCGCCTACAACGCATATGTTGTTATGTGTCGTACAAAGTTTTTGCAAAAGCTTCAACTGTAACTCATTCGTATCTTGATACTCATCTACCATGATGTAACGATACTTTTGCGATGTAGCACGAGCTAGTTCTGGGTTCTCATCCAACAGTCTAAATGTAAGAGCAATTAAATCATCAAAATCTACTAAATTATTCTCTAAAAGATAAGTCTCATACTCTTCATAAATCTTTGCTATCTGCTGATAATTAAAAAATTCTGCTTGTTTGTAAGCGTCATCAGGGGTTAAAAGCGAATTTTTATATCTTGATATTTCACTGGCTATAAGCGGTGTAGGAATTTCACTGTTTATCTTTTTAATGATGCGTTTTTTATCATCAGTATCAATAACTACAAAATTATTTTGACGGTTTAAAAGATGAATGTTAAATTTCAAAAAAAGCAATCCGAATTTATGAAAAGTACATAAAAGTGGAGGATAAGCAGGATTGTTCATCATCGTTGCGGCACGCTCTCTCATCTCTTTTGCGGCTTTGTTTGTAAATGTTAATGTAAGAGTATTTGAAGCAGGAATCCCAAGCCCCTCTATGAGGTAAGCCAAACGAGAAACAATCGTAGTAGTTTTTCCACTGCCGGCTCCCGCTAAAATTAGCACCGGACCTTCAGTCTGTCTAACAGCGTCAGCCTGCGAAGCGTTTAATTTTTCAAATATTTTTTCCATCTCTTACCACTTTATTGATTTAATTTATTATAGCCAAAAAGATATAAATTATACGAAACTATTGCATTAATTATAATAATGAGTTATACTTTTGACTATTATTTAAACTTATAGGAATTATTATGTTAAAAGATTTTGCAAAATTACAAACTTTCTTGATGGTCATAAAAGAGAAGAGTTTTTCTAAGGCATCTGCAAAACTGGGCATTTCACAACCTGCGGTTACACAGCAAATAAAATTTATCGAGGATTATCTTGATACAAAAATAGTTGACAGAAAAAAGAACGGTATTTTGTTGACAAAAGAGGGTGAAGATCTTTTTAGAATTGCTTCTAGACTTGAAAAAGCAATAGCAAATAGTGAAAAAGAGGTTTTGAAAATCATAAATAAAGATTTTACTTTTATTATGGGTTCATCAAATGCAATTGGAAACTATGTTTTACCAAACTATCTTAGTGAAATTAAAAAAAGAATTAATAATAATGTCTATATGAATGTTGCTCTCTCATGCGAAATTATAGACCAACTAGAAGATAAAAAAATAGATGTTGCCCTTATTGAATCACCTGTTTTTAGAGATGGGATTGTGTATAGAGAGTGGGTTTTGGATGAGCTTGTCGTATTTTCTAACCAACCACTGAAAAAACATTTAACTGCCGATGATTTGGTTGATTTTGACTGGATATGCCGTGATGAGCACTCGCACACAAGAAAACTTACCAGTGAAGTTTTTGAGGAGATGGGAGTTCAGTGCAATAATTTTAGCGTACTTGGTATTTTGGGAAGTCCAACAGCGATTAAAGAGTCTATTTTACATGCTGACCCACACACTGAAAGACCGGTAGTTTCTGTTATGTCAAAGCATGTAATTGCTGCTGAACTGGCTGAAGGAAAACTTTTTGAAGCAAGACTTAAAAATTATAAAATAGAAAGACATTTCTATATAGCTTATTTAAAAGATAGAAAACATGACGCTTTTGTTGACAATGTTGTAAACTTTCTGCTCTCCCTAAATAAAGTATAAATCAAACAACTTTAGCAATCTTGTGAGTCAATCTCACGAGATATTCTGCAAAAAATCTATTTTTTTAAAAATTTTGAGTTTTCAGGATTTGACAAAAAAGAAGCCATTGAATTTTCGACTCCGCCATTATCAACCTTTTTAACCACTTTTTTCTCTTTTTTATAATTTGCCAAATTTATAAGCAGTGGTGTTTCATCTATGATTATCTGCACTATGCCCAAAAGCGGAACAGTGACAATACTGCCAAAATTATCTGTTCCAAATCCAGCTTCAAATACTAAATTATCATCTAAAATAGTAGCCGTATCAAATGTATATCCTGCCAAAAAGAAAAGAGTCATCGACCTAAACTCTGCACTTATCTCTTTTGGAAGCGGAGGCTCAAATGTTATCTGATCTATTTTGCAAAGAATACCAAAATGTTCATCTTTTTCAAATAGATAAATTATCAAATTTTGTATATTTTTTTGCATTACATTTGCAAAATGTTTATCTTCTATCACATTATCTAGCAAAAGAAATCCTTTGTGTTTTGTGTAATTATATCAAAATCTATCATAGCATTCATAATAGCGATTTTAGAAAATTTCTTCAAATCTTTTATGGTTATTTCCTCTTCAAATATTTTTTCATCTCTTAAGAGTCTCTCTCTTGTTGTGCCTTTTAATAGTGGCAGTGCAGGAGTTACCCATCTATTTGAATCGTAAAAAGCTATATTTGCTATGGTTGTATCTGTAATAAGAGAGTTTTTTACTATTAAAACATCATCACATTCGCCTCTTTGGTCATACAGAGCATCCAATCTTTCTCTACACGTAGATTTTAAAGCGTACTCTATTTCATCGTCATAAACAAGCTTTAGAGAGCTTATATCTCTTTTTTTGTATTCATGATAAGTTACATCTATTTGCTGTGCTTTTGACAAATCATACGTTAAGCGGCATCTATATAGACCGATTTCTGGAGGTTTTATAAATTGTTTTAAATTTTTTACATCTTGCACGCCAAACTTTTTTAAAACGCTTTCATATCTCTCTTGATGAAAAGAGATATGAAAAACCTCCCCATCGACTGCTCTGATAGTTTCTAAAAAAGTTTTATTCACTAAAAAGGTCTGTGCTTAAATATCTCTCGCCGGTATCACAAAGAATGGTGAGAAGTGTTTTACCTTTAAACTCATCTCTTGAGGCGATTTGCATTGTAGCAAATACATTTGCACCGGCCGATATACCGACAAGCAGACCCTCCTCTCTTGCTAACATTTTAGCAGTATTGATTGCATCTTCATTGCTAACTTTTATAACTTCACCGTAAACCGTTATATCTAAAGTATCTGGAATAAATCCTGCACCTATTCCCTGAATTGCGTGCCCACCGGCGCACTCTCCAGAGAGAACTGCAGAGTTTAACGGTTCAACTGCAAATATTGCTATATTTTTTATCTGCTCTTTTAGCACCCTTGAGGTTCCGCTTAAAGTACCGCCGGTTCCGACAGCAGCAACAAATGCGTCAAGCTTTTTATCTGTATCACGCAGTATCTCTTGCGCGGTTGTCAACATATGAATTTCTGGATTTGATGGGTTTTTAAACTGCTGTAAAACTATCGAGTTTGGAATTTCACTCTTTAGTTCGTCAGCTTTGGCAATTGCGCCGCTCATACCAAGCGAAGCCGGTGTCAAAACAAGCTCTGCCCCGAATGCTTTTAACAACTTTCTTCTCTCTATACTCATAGATTCTGGCATAGTTAAAATTAGCTTTAAGTTTTGAGCAGCACAGCAAGCCGCCAATGCAATGCCGGTATTTCCGCTTGTTGGTTCTATAATAGTTGTCCCCTCTACTATATCACCAGCTTCAATAGCCCTACGAATCATATTAAAACCGATTCTATCTTTTACCGAGCTTGTCGGGTTCATAAATTCACACTTTGCTATTATATTTGCCCCGCAACGCTCTGAAGCTTTATTTAGTCTAACCAGAGGAGTATTTCCAATTAGCTCCGTTATATTTTTTGCAATTTTCATAAATACTCTCCAAATAAATCAAACATTTTTATGATATGCTACCAAAAAATTTATAATAAGGAGCTATTATCATGTACCTACACAAACAAATTGATTCTATTGAGGCAGTGTCTCAAAAAGCGGGAACAGGAGTATCTATGAAGATGCTTCTTTCACCGGATGAATCGCCTAACTTTGCAATGCGAAACTTTATAATAGAGTCCGGCGGGCATATGCCTCTTCACACAAATATTATTGAGCATGAACAATATGTTTTATCGGGTCGTGCACTTGTTCAAATCGGAGATGAAACTTTTGAAGCAAAAGCCGGTGATATTTTATTAATTCCAGCAGGTCTCTCTCATAGTTATAAAACGCTTGGAGAAGATGCTTATAGTTTTTTATGCTTGGTGCCAAAAAGTGAAGATTGTATTACTATTATTAAATAGTTAAATTTGGTGCGACCGGGGAGATTTGAACTCCCACACCCGAAAGCACTACCACCTCAAGGTAGCGTGTCTACCGTTCCACCACGGTCGCATTTAAAGAAAGAAGAGGTTTAAAACGCCCAAAGGCGTTTTAATATTTAAGTGATTAACCTAAATATGGGTTTGCGTAAAGTGCTATAAGAGCAATTACAAGTGCATAAATAACTTGAGCTTCGATCATTGCAAGAGCGATGAACATTGTAGTCATAAGTTTAGCACCTAAACCTGGGTTACGAGCTGTACCAGCGATAGTTGCAGCAGCAGTATGACCCATACCGATAGCTCCACCTAATGCAGCAAGACCAAGTCCAAGACCAGCAGCGATCATTGAGTAAGCTTTAAGAGTTTGGTTTGCAACCTCTGCATCTTCAGCTAACAAAGCAGTAGCCAAAGCTACCATTAAGAAAAGAATTTTTTTCATAGTTTCTCCATTAAAATTATTACAAAATTTTTCGGCTAGCGTAACCATATTCCAATGAATATAGCAATCCCTACATAAATGCAAAGATTTCCCTACTAAAATTTGATTGCGGATTATACATAAGAAGTGCTAAAAGATAGTTTAATTTTTAAAAAGCTAGAATTTACATGTAGATATTTAGTTTTACATGTAAATCCTCTCACCAAAGGTGTAGCTTTAGTGTTTAAAAATAATATGGACTTTGTTCATATTATTTGAGTATTAATGCCAACGACCTAGAGAGATTTTGTTACCTTTAAACTCTAAAATCTCAACATTTATCTCTTCTCCCTCTTTTAAAACATCACTTACTTTTTCTACTCTTTGGTCGGATATTTTAGAGATATGCATAAGTCCGTCCGTTCCATCTGGAAGCTCTATAAAAGCCCCAAAATCAACTATTTTTTTAACTATACCTTTATGTTTATCGCCGACTTTATACTCAATTTTTGCAACTTTTGGAGCATTTACGATACCTTCAATATAGTCTCTTGCAGACTTGACACCGCCTTTGCTCTTTCCTGTTACTTTTACTTTTCCATCTTTTTTATCAATATCGATAGCCACTTCAAACTTCTCAATTATTTCACGGATGGTTTTGCCTGCCTGACCGATAATCTCTCCGATAAAGCTTGGATCTATATGAAAAAAGTCCGTACTTGGCAAGACACCGTCATTAAACTCAATATTTTTCTCAGCTTCAACCATAATATCTATAATGTGAGCTCTGCCCTCTTTCGCCTGATATAGCGCCTCTTTTAGAACATTTAAGCTGATTCCACCGAGTTTGATATCCATCTGCATAGCAGTAATACCCTCTTTAGAGCCTGTTACTTTGAAGTCCATATCTCCATCGTGATCCTCAAGTCCCATAATGTCTGAAAGTATTGCGTATTTATTGCCCTCACTTACCATACCCATGGCAATTCCGGCGATAACATCACTAGTCTCTATATCGGCAGCGCGCAGAGCCATATATCCGCCGCAAACCGTTGCCATTGATGATGAACCGTTTGACTCTAAGATTTCAGAAACAATGCGAACTGTCTGCCCATCAAGATTAACTATTGGCTCCAGTGCTCTTTTAGCCAAATTGCCGTGGCCCAACTCTCTTCTCTTTGTTCCCATAATCGGAGATGCTTCGCCTACGCTAAATCCAGGAAAGTTGTAATGAACCATAAAGTTCTCGTTTTGCGTTCCATTGTCAGTCAGATTTTCAAACATCTGCGCATCTTTTGGTCCGCCCATCGTAAGAACAACCAAGGCTTGAGTTTGCCCACGAGTAAAGAGACATGACGAGTGAGCTCTTGGAAGTACATTAGTACTTATAGATATTGGTCGTACTTCATTTAATGCTCTTCCGTCGGCACGCACTCTCTCATTTAAAATTTGGGCTCTAACTTGCTCTTTTTTTACATTTTCAATTGCATCTTTTAACTCTACTTCATTCCAGTCTTCTTGCTCAATAATTATTTTTTTTCTAAGACTTCTAAGTGCAGTCGAGCGCTCAGATTTTGCCATCTGGTTCATTGCAGATTTTATATCGGTAAAATGGTTTTCACGCACATACTTAACCATCTCTTCGTTTAGCAAATGTGCTTTATACTCTATCTCCATCGTCTCTTTTTTAAATGCTTTAAAAGCCTCTTCATACTTAGCGTTACTTTCAAAAAGAAGTTGCTCTGTTTTTTCAAAAATAGCTATCAACTCATCTTCGCCGATGGCATTTGAGACATGAGTTGTTATAATCGGAGCGCTAAGAGTAGGGTCCATTAGTGGATCAATAACTAAGCTACTATCTATTTTTTCTCCACCCATGCTTCTCATCTCAATCATCAAAAGATCATCTTTCGTTCCGGAGAGATAGAGGTCAAGTGTAGAACGGTTAAGCTCTGATAAAGTCGGATTTAAAACCAACTCTCCGTCTATTTTAGCAGCTCTTACCGCTGATACTGATGTATTAATATCAATATTACTTACAAATAGTGCCGCCGAAGCTGCATTTAGAGCTAAAACCTGAAGATCGGACTCTTTATCAACACTAAAAGTCATAATCGTTATCTGTGTCGGATATCCAAACCCTTTTGGAAAAAGAGGACGAAGCGAGCGGTCAACTATGCGAGATGTCAAAGTTTCAAAGTCGCTTGGCTTTGTTTCGCGCTTAAAAAATCCGCCGGGAATTTTTCCTGCTGCATATGTTTTTTCAATATACTGAACTGTTAGAGGGAGAAAATCATCTTTTACTATCTCTGTCTCATCTATAACAACTGTTGCCAAAATAACCGTATCACCGCTTTTTAACCAAGCCGACCCGTTTGCCTGTTTTGCAACCTCTGTAAATGAGTACTCTTCACTTCTATTTTTTAAATCTACTTTAACTTCATATTTCACTTTTTTCTCCTAATATTTTTTCTATTCTATCTTCGTCAATCTTACTAAACTCTTCATAATAGAGCGATGTTTCAACATAATCATCCATTTTATAAAGATAAAAAAGATTGTCAGCAAATGATTCCAAAAACTCTAAAACATCACTAGGTATAACAGGAGAAGCAATATAAATTGCTTTTGGTTTCATTGCTAAAATCGCTTTAAGTGCGGTTAAAAATTTCAATCCTGTTTCTGTTCCCTCATCAATCAACAAAACTATCTGATTGTGCATCGACATAAAAGGACGCCCCTTTCTATATTGATATATGTAGCTAAGTATCTTCTCCTCATGTTTTCTATGAGCTTCACCATAAATATAGTCATACTTAATTTTAAAACTAGAAACTAAATTTTCATTTATTACCATCTCTTCACCTTCACAAACTCTGGCAATCTCACACTCGTGATTATTTGGAGCCATAATTGCTTCTGAAAAAAGAATGTCTATACTGTTTTTATACTTTCCCCGTATATGATACGCAAGTTCTAAACCGCCTCTAGATACTGCAACTAACCTCCAATTCTCATCTTTAAGTTTTTGCATAGGTATAACTTCATGGAGCTTTTTTGCTGCATCTTCACGGTTTTTTAAAATATTTTTATATCTTTTCATACTATTAATTTGTTCCCGATTTGTCAGGGAATCTATATGCGAAACCTGTTGCAGTGCTATTTGGAGACATTATTGGCTTAAGTCTTATTACGAGATATATATATCTATCATAAATTGAATCTGATACACCGCTTAGATTAAGAATAGGTCTGTTATTTTCTACATATCTAAGTCCAAAATCCCAACATCTTTTTTGATATAAAAAGCCAACCTCAAACCCTTTCTTTTCACTTCTCTCCAAATCATAGTTATATTTGAAACCGTAAGAGTAGTGTTGATTGTATTTATAATCCACGCTTGATGTTAAATAACTTGTAATAGGTGATGTCGTAGTCGTATATGGCAAAAATAAATTTTTATACATGTGAGAGAGACCAATATCAAATGTATCATTTTTATACCATATTTTGTTAAAATTTTTAGAAAAGGTCCCTTCATCGTAGTTGTAAAACATATTATTATAATAATTTAAGCTGTCTGTCATCTGATAGTCTAGCTCATTTTCAAGCTCACCTGCTCCGCCTCCGACACCCTCATAAGAGATGTTTTGAGCAACTCTGTGATAAAATATTTGCTTTCCGGAGATATCATATAAATAGTGCGAGAAATAGAGTTGCAGGCTTTTTTCTATTTCTGTGATATTGTAAAATTCACAGATTGGTTTTGCTTTATTCTCTTTTATGGAACAATAATCTTTTTGTTCATCATAATATCCATCTTCCATATCGGAACCACCGACCTGATATTGGGTACCAAAATCTACTATATGTGTAACTTCATCAAAAGCACGAGTCAGCTGTGTGGACGCTGATACAACATGATAGTTTCTTGCAAAAAAACCGCTACTGTACTCATCCGTTGTTGGAACTTCTTCTTCGCCTTTAAAGCTTGTATGTTGTGCATAAATATATGATTTATATGAAACATTCAGATGTTCATCAAAAAGCGATGTTTGAAGTGTTAAGGGAATGTTTATATTTGTTTGAACAGCACTTTTACCAAGAGTTCTGTAGTAATTATTACTTTGCACATCAAGGCTATATAAAAAATGCTCATCCAGCAGTGTTTCTAAATATTTGTGGTAATGAAGTGCCGGAAGATTTTGAAGAGTTTTTTCATTACTCTCTAGGTTTAAATTTTTATAATGTTTAAAATATGAACCATAATAATTATTGTCTGTATTATAAAATAGATTTATTCTTGATAGAAGTTGCGTTGTTGTAGCATTTTGCGTCGTGTCATTTGTTGAGAGGTTAATGTAGTCAACATCGTTCATATTGACTATGTCCACATAAAGACCTGATTGCCCATTGAATTTTGTACCAAACCACTGATTTATCACATCACTGTTGTCATATAAAAAATTGAATCCGTAATGTTTTTTATTCGCCAAAGCACTCTCTTCAAAGTACTCCTGCTTCTCTTTAAAGTAACCGGCGGTTAAAGAACCTTTAGAAATTTTACTATCTGCAAATCTAAATGTTGTATACATACCAGAACCGCGATTTGTTCTAATCTGAGGTTTTAGTTCTAAATCCCACCAATTTTGTTCAGCTATATAGAGTGCTTGCTCATAGTAAAAACCCTCTTTGCTTGAAAATCCAACCATTGGAGGTAAAACACCTGTTCTTCTCGTTGTGTCAAGAGAGTACCCAAAATATGGAGTATAAAAAACAGGAATATCATATATATAAATTCTAGCATTGTAAAGATTTAGCCACATCGTATCCGTGTTATACTCTGATGATGTAAACTCCATTTTCCAAAGCGGGTCATTTGGGTCGCACCCGCTCATAACCCCTGATTTTATCTCTACCTCTATATCTTTTGCATATCCGTCATCTCCGCATATCCAAACATCTGATGTTTTTTCTAACATATAAAATGGCTTGAATGTTCTCTCTTTTTGAGCTATGTTGAGTTTTGCATACTCTCCTAGAAGTTTAATATTTTCGCCTTGACTTGCTCGAATATTTCCAAATAACTCCAAATCACCGTTATTTCTATCGTAAATTGCTCTTTGTGCGCTTAAATGATAATCTTGATATACTACAACTACCTCCCCGCCGGCAGTAACAATATTGTCTTTAGTATCCATTGTTGTTGCATATATTTCAACTTTATCATCACCTATTGCATATGTAATAAATACGATTAAAAATATAAAAAACTTAAACATTTACAACCAATGTTTTGGCACTTTTATCATGCCAAGTTTGTCTTGCGGGGTCCATAACGCCCCATAAAAATCCAAGATAAAACAGCATCTCGCTTACAACTCGAACGATTGAACGATTGAGTGCAACGATAACATTTGGGGTTTGCAGCGTTTTAATCTCTACAACTCTTATTTTCATAAGAAGCTTGCCCAATGTCGCGCCATACTGCATAACAAAAAAAGCCTGATAAAAAATCTTCATCGCCATATATTCTAAAACAAACTTATTTGTTAAAATAATCATCTCCTCAACTGTTTTTGCTTCAAAAAATGAGTCAGACAAAGCAATAATAAGCAAAAGTGACAACAACATTTCATCTATAAAAAATGCTGTAGCTCTCTTTTTAATTGATGCCAAACTCATTCCCTCACTATGGAGAATATCTTGAATCTCTTCGTTCACTTAAGTTCTTTTAGAGAGCTTGATAAGCTATATCTGTACGAAGTTTTTTGCCTGCAAAATGAACCTGTCCACATCTCATATATGCTCTGTCTCTTGCCTCTTTTATAGTGCTTCCTATACCAACGCAAACGAGAACTCTGCCGCCATCAGCATAAAGCTTGCCATCCATCATGCTAACACCCGCATAAGAGATATGTGTATATTTTTCAATCTCTTCATGATGTACATCATCTACTATTATCTCTGCCGGAGTTGAATTTTTATATGGATAATCTGCACTCGCCATAACCACGCCCACCGCAAACTCTTTAGAAAACTCTACCTTGATTTCACCAAGCCTATTTGTAGCAGCTTTATAGAACATATCACTTACGCTTGAAGTCATTAACGGCATAAGAATTTCACACTCTGGGTCCCCAAAACGAACATTAAACTCCAAAGTAATCGGTTCACCGTTTACAACCATTATTCCGATAAAAAGAACGCCTTCAAAAGGAGCGCCCTCTTTTTTCATACCGTCTAATGTTGGGCGGATGATTCTCTCTCTTACTTTTTGATAAAGCTCATAATCTACAAGCGGAGTTGGAGCATATGCACCCATTCCTCCGGTGTTTGGTCCTTGATCATTGTCTAAAAGTCTTTTATGGTCCTGAGCTGCCGGAAGTAAAATATAATCCTCGCCATCACAAACAGCGAACATTGAGAGTTCATAGCCATCTAAGAACTCCTCTACAATAACGCTCAATCCAGCATCCCCAAAACTTTTCCCGCTTAACATTTCAGAGATTGCAATTTTAGCTTCATCATGAGTTTGGGCGATAATAACGCCTTTGCCACCACAAAGACCATCAGCCTTTACAACAATCGGGGTAGTTAATTTATCTGCAAATTTAAATGCATCTTCTATTGAGGAAGTTTCAATATAACGAGCAGTAGGAATGTTATACTTTGCTAAAAAGTTTTTCATATATACTTTTGAGCCTTCAAGCCTTGCAGCCTCTTTACTTGGTCCAAAAATAGTGAGTCCGTGAGATTTAAATATATTAACAACGCCCTCTACAAGCGGAGATTCAGGTCCAACAATAGTCAACTCAATGCCGTTGCTCTTAGCAAACTCTGCTAACTCATTATAATCTTTAATATTTAGATTCGTTCCAAGAGAATTTGTCGCACCATTCCCAGGCATAAAAAAAAGCTCATGAACCTCTTTTTCGTTTAAAATTGCACGGGCTATCGAGTACTCTCTTCCACCGCTACCTAATATTAAAATTTTCATCAAAACTCCATAAATAAGTTAAAAAACACCTGTTTAAAACATCGAAATGTACTAAATAAGCATCTCTGCAAAGATAGCCCGGATAGCCGTCTCGCATTTGGCTCGGTTCTAAAAAGCCGTATTTGGGCGAAGCGAGAGTTCTCTATCGGCGGCATTATCTCGACAGAGTTAACATATCTCAAACGATAACACCGACACACGAAAACACTACTAGTTCGCAATTTGAAAATGTAGAACCCTCATTACGCGATATGTCGAACTACCCAGACTACTAGTACTATTATACAAAATAATTCTTGATTTTCTTTTATAAAATGCTATTTTATGTTTAGTGCCAGTTCTACACAGCTCTCTATCGATGTATTTTGGCTAACTATGTACTCTATGCCCTGCGGCAGATAATTGGCTGTTGTCTTACCTATTACTATAACTT
The DNA here is from genome assembly GCA_942493175.1 of Sulfurimonadaceae bacterium. Classification (GTDB taxonomy): domain Bacteria; phylum Campylobacterota; class Campylobacteria; order Campylobacterales; family Sulfurimonadaceae; genus Sulfurimonas. The sequence continues at coordinate 375,002 of OW818672.1, read as the reverse complement.
TTGCTTTTGGATTAATGGTGTTATATTTCAAAAAACACTCTATTGATGATGGCGATGTGAAGATAAGAGTAGAATCATCGTTCACTCTTACATCTAGAATCTCTTTAGAGCACTCACTAACATAAAGGATTTTTTCATCTATTACATATCCATCATCTCTGCTCTTTTGAACAAAATCAGAAGCTATAAGCTCTGCTCTAAGATAGAGCCAAGTCGTCTCTTTTGGATACTCTTTTATATTTTTAATAAGATTGTCGCCGTAACCATCGCCTATTGCTAAAATTTTACCACCAAACTCATTGTATAGATTTGCCGTTTTAACAGATACGCAAAGTGCAGGAATATCTATAAAATCTTTTTTATTGTACTGTTCCAAACCTTTTACGGTCTGTTTTGATGTGATAATCAGATAGTCATATTTTGCAAAATCAATATCAGGCTTTAAAAACCTGACATCTAAAGATTTTACATTAATAGCATGCTCGCTTTTTGATGTGGCAAAGAGATAAATTTTTTTTGACATGTACTAATTTTATTCCCACTCTATTGTTGCAGGTGGCTTTGATGATATGTCGTATACTACGCGGTTTATACCATCTACCTCATTTATAATTCTTCTGCTTATTCTCTCTAGCAAATCATGAGGAAGATGAGCAAATGTTGCCGTCATTCCATCAACCGCTTCAACAACTCTAACACAAACAGTATTGTCATAAGTACGGTTATCGCCCATTACGCCGACAGATTTTACATTTAGTAAAACTACAAATGCCTGCCAAGTTTTTGCATAATATCCGCTCGCTTTTAACTCATCAAGTAGAATCACATCTGCCTCACGAAGAAGTGTCAAATCTGCCTCATTCACATCACCCATAATACGAATCGCAAGTCCCGGTCCAGGGAATGGATGACGGTTAATCATAGACTCCGGAAGACCAAGCTCTAAACCGATTTTGCGAACTTCATCTTTAAATAGTTCACGAAGCGGCTCGATTAACTGAAAATCCATCCAATCAGGCAGTCCGCCAACATTATGGTGAGATTTTATAACCTCTGATGGACCATTTACAGATACAGACTCTATTACATCCGGATAGAGTGTGCCTTGAGCTAAAAACTTAATTCCGTCATGTTTTTTAGCCTCTTTTTCAAACTCTTCTATAAAAGTATGCCCGATAATCTTTCTTTTTGTCTCAGGATCGCTTACGCCCGCAAGTTTACTTAAAAAGTTTTCTCTAGCATCTACAACAACCAAAGGCACTTTTAGATTGATTTTGAAAACCTCTTCAACCTGCTCTCTCTCGCCCTTGCGTAAAAGACCGTTGTCCACAAATACCGGAACAAGTTGATCGCCGATAGCCTCATAAAGCATAGCAGCAACAACAGAACTGTCAACCCCGCCGCTGAGTCCGCAAAGAACTTTTCCGCTTCCTACTTTTTCACGGATAATCTTAATCTGCTCTTTTAAAAAATGCTCCATCTTCCACTTCTCTGTTACTCCGCAGATATTTCTTGCAAAGTTGCGAAGCATCAGATAACCCTCTTCAGAGTGCTGAACTTCCGGATGATACTGCATTGCATAAACGCGTCTCTTCTCATCCGCAATAGCTGCATAAGGAGAATTTGCCGATGTTGCAATAGGCGTAAAGCCCTCTGGCAGAACATCAACTTTATCGCTATGACTCATCCATACAATTCTGTCGTCATCACAATCTTTTAGAAGCGGCGAGCAGTTCTCACCGACATCTTTAATTTTAAGTTCAGCTTTTCCATACTCATGATGAGATGAACGAACCACGCTGCCGCCAAAATCTACGGCAATTCTCTGCATACCGTAGCAGATGCCAAGAACAGGAATTCCCATTTGGTAAACGCCTTGATCTACAACATATGCATCTTTGTTATAAACAGAAGACGGTCCACCGCTAAGAATAATTCCTTTTGGATTTTTTGATTTAATATCTTCTACTTTTGTGTGGTAAGGAAGAATTTCACAATAAATTTTATCTTCACGAAGACGACGAGCTATGAGTTGTGTGTACTGAGAACCAAAATCTAAAACTATGATGCTAACATTTGTCATTTAAATGCCTTTAATAAGAGTGTTTTGAAGTGCCAAGAATGGCTATAAGAGGGCGTACCCTTTTGATAGCAAAAGGATACAATAAATTTGTTTAATGTTTAATATATAGACCTAAAACCTGATACTGAACATACCAAATAGCCACAGATGCCGCATACCCTATGAAAATAGTCCATGCGTATTTCATATGCGAACCAAATGTATAAATTCCAGGAAGTTTACCCATAACTCCAACACCTGCAGCAGAACCAAAAGAGATAAGCGAACCACCAACACCGGCTGTCAAAGTTACAAGCATCCATTGGTCAACTCCCATATCAGGATTTGCTTTTAGTATTGCAGACATAACGGGAACATTGTCAACAATGGCGGAGAGAAAACCTACACCGATATTTGCCCATGTAGGACCTAAAACGGACGAATCATAAACTATTGCCGCCAACCCCAACCAACCGACAAAATATAGTGCTCCCACAGCTGCTAGGATACCAAAAAAGAAGAGAAGTGTATTGTTCTCAATTTTAGCAATAGAGTGAAAAACATTGAACTCGCTTTTATGAACTTTTTTAAGTCTGTAAGCATAAAGTTTTAGAAGTGAAAGACCAAAAAGCATACCCCACATCGCCGGCAAATGAAGCACTTGATGAGATATGACGGCAGCAAAAACAGTAAATGCTCCAAGCCCGATTACAACCTCTGCACCCTTCATCATCTCTGGTTTGGTTTCGCTGCCTGCATCAAAGTGCGGAACCTTTTTTGGAACAAACATACTCAAAAGATATGCTGTTATAACATATCCGCCGATTGAAGCCGGCAATAAAAACAAGAAGTCAACAAATTCTCCTTTGCCAGACGCCCAAGCCATAAGAGTTGTAATATCTCCAAACGGGCTCCATGCACCGCCGGCATTTGCCGCAACAACGATATTGATTGCCCCTGGGACCAAAAACTCTTTGTTTTTTCTCTCAATAGTTATTAAAACAGTTGATAAAATAAGCGCTGTTGTCAGGTTGTCGGCTACCGGTGAGATGAAAAATGCTAAAAACCCCGTCAGCCAAAAAAGCTTTCTATATGTGTAGCCTTTTGATACAAGATTGTATTTGAGTATATCAAAAACGCCCATGTGTATCATCGACTCTATATAAGTCATAGCAGCAAACAAGAAGAAGAAAATCTCTGCAATTTCTAAAATCATATGTTCGACCTGAGTATGAACCATATTCATATCCATACCGTTTATTGCATAGTAAAAAGCTACTAAAATAAACATAAATGTTCCGGCAAAGAGCGCCGGTTTAGCTTTGTCTATATGATATTTCTCCTCAGTAGCTACAAAATAGTATGCGACTATAAATATAGCAAGAGAAGCAAACCCAACCCATGTCATTGTTAAATTTGGAATAACCTCTGCATCTACACCGCCTGAACCGGCATATGCAAGAGTAGTGCTTAAGAGAATAATTAACAGCTTAATCACTATCATCCTTTTTTATATAATGCACCCCTATTGATTCATCTCTGGCAAGTGCCGCAAGAACAATCTCTTTTGCGGTAAGCAGGCGAAATTTTAGAAGTTTGCCGATTTTTTCATTTAAAAGAGCATTGATTTGATTTAACGCGCTGTTTAAACCTTTTTTTGTTCTAACGATTGAGACATTCTCCCACATAATTTTTCTAAGAAGATTTTTTTTCTCTTTATCCTCTTTGAGACTCATCACCTCATCAGCGACTTCAAATTTAACATCTTTTTTGGCATGTGGCTTCTTTAAAATATCTTCAACAGCCCTTTTTCCAAATACAAGCCCCTCAAGCAAAGAGTTAGAAGCAAGCCTGTTTGCACCGTGAACTTTGGTAGAAGCAACCTCGCCTACGGCATAAAGAGATTTGACACTCGGCACCGCACCGTTTATGTCTGTTTTTATTCCGCCAATAGCATAATGAAAAGCAGGAGATATAGGAACTCTCTGCTTTGGTACATCAAATCCTAAAAGTTGTAAGTTTTTATATAAATTTGGAAATCTTTTTGTAAAATAGACATGATCAAAATTTTTAAAAGATAGATATGTCTGCATACCTGTTTTTTTATTATGATCATATATCGCTTTGCTTACTATATCCCTTGAAGCAAGTTCGCCTCTCTCATCATAATCAAATAAAAATCTTCTTCCTTTTTCATCCTCAACGGTAGCGCCTTCACCCCTTAAAGCCTCTGTAAGAAGCAGTTTTTGAGCAGAACCGTTATCCACATAAACAGTCGGATGAAACTGCATCATCTCCATGTCGTTTAACTCTATCCCTTTTAAAACACAAAGCCCCTGCATATCGGCACTGATACATGGCGCATTTGTATGGTATTCATATAGCGAGCCTACTCCGCCACTTGCAATTATTACACTCTCGGCATATATATTTCTGCTCTCTCTGTGGTCTAGCACCGTTACTCCGTAACACTCGCCGTCTTTTATAAGCAAATCTACAACTCTGGCATCCGTTAGCATTGGATGAGGATTTTGTTCCAACAAAAAGTAGTGCATGTACCTGCCGGTTGCATCTCCTCCGGCATGAAGTATGCGCTCTTTTGAGTGGGCTGCCTCTTTTGTATAGAGCAATTTTCCGTCTCTGTCTCTGTCAAACTCAAATCCGTGTGATATTAAATCATCAATAACACCCCTTGAGCTTTCACTCAAAACTCTTACCGCCTCTTCTGAGCAAAGTCCTGCTCCGGCATCAAGAGTATCTTTTATATGCAGAGGAACATCATCTTTATCGATTGCCAGAGCTATACCGCCTTGAGCATAAAAACTGTTGCATTTAAAAGTTTCTCTTTTGTTTATAATAAGAACTTTTTTTTCTCTAGGCAGATGCATAGCGGCGTAAAGACCCGCTACACCGGCACCTACGATTATCACATCATATTTCATTTATTTACATTATCGCTTTCATTATTATCACTGCTTGGCTTTTTAATAATGAATTTTACATTACTATCGCCCTGCGGTGCGTTCTCTAAATAATATGGATTTGCCTTGTATCCACATCCACTCAAACTTAATAAAAACATTGCTATAATTACTAAATGAAAAACGCTGCTCAAATTATAAACTCTATTCAAAGTAGACCTCAATTCTCTAAACTATCTTATTATAAGTGTATTAAAATAGTACAATCTATGTTTACTGCACCTGTACAAAAAATGATTAACTTTGCATATATAAAAAACAGAACTCTATTTTTCGTATTTAATCACCCTATCGGGAAACAAGAGTTTGATAATAATATACAAAGCATTAAAAGTGCTTTAAAGTTTTATATGCCCGAGGAGTGTAAAGAGTGCGAAGAGAGTCTGTTTGACGATATAAAAGCTTTTGTGACACATACTCCGAAAAAAAATATAGAAAATTTTAAAGAGGTAAAACAAGTCTATAAAGAGCGCTCAAGCGGAGATTTTGAGATAAATATAGATAATGAAAAATTAAATTCACTAGTTCGCAGTATTCAAAAAATTATAAAAGAAATAAACAGTAATGAATCTTGAAGAAACTATCAAACAATTACCAGTAAGTGCCGGAATATATCAATATTTTGATAAAGACGGGCACTTGCTTTACATTGGAAAAGCAAAGAGTTTGGCAAAAAGAGTAAAAAGTTATTTTTATTTCACACCTGAGTTAAAACCTAACCCAAATCTCTCAAGCAGAATCACGAAGATGATTTCCCAAGCACACACTATGAACTATATAGTCGTAAATTCAGAAAACGATGCACTAATTTTAGAAAATTCACTCATAAAACAACTTAGCCCAAAATATAATATTCTGCTTCGCGATGACAAAACATATCCATATATCTATATAGACAATTCACAAGAGTATCCAAGGTTTGAGATAACAAGAAAAATCATAAAATCTCCAAATATTAAATACTATGGTCCGTACTCCGTCGGTGCAAGAGATATTTTAGACTCTATCTATGAGATATGCAAGCTTGTCCAAAAAAAAGGGGCTCTAAAATCAAAAAAACTCTGCCTCTACTATCAGATAGGAAAATGTTTGGGTCCTTGCGAGCTGGAGGTTTCAGAAGAGGCTTACAAAAAAGAGCTTGACACGGCAAAAGAGTTGATTCAAAACAAAAAAATATTGATAAAAAAACTAGAAGAGAAGATGCTTTTTTATGCCGAAAATCTCCGATTTGAAGAGGCCGGTGAGATTAGAGACAGATGCGAGAGAATTGGCCGTTCAGAGATTAAAAGTGAAATAGATTTTGCAAGCGATGAAAATTATGACATTTTTGTAGTGCAAAACGCATCAAGCAGAGCTGTTGTTGTAAGAATTTTTATGCGAGAGGGTAAAATCATCTCCTCTTCTTACGATTATATTCAGCTAAATGAAGGGTATGATGAAGACGAGGTATATCAAAGGGCTATAATGGAGTTCTACTCTAGCGGCAAACCTCCGATAATAGCACCGATTTTGGTAGCTTCTGATTTTGAAGGCAGAGATACAATAGAGAGTTACCTCACAACACTCTTTGAAAAAAAAGCACATATAAAAATACCAAAAACAGGAAATAAAAAGCAGCTTATAGATTTGGCTCTGATTAATGCACTGGAACTTCTAAAAAAAGATAAAAATCAAAATAGCACTGAAATTTTATCTGAAATTAAAGAGTTATTTTCTTTGCAAAAAACTCCAAATCGTGTTGAAATTTTTGACAACTCTCATATGTCAGGAACAGCGAGTGTCGGAGCTATGGCAGTTTATGAAAATGGAAAATTTGATAAAAAAAGCTATCGTATCTACCATCTAGATGCAAGAGATGAATACTCCCAAATGAGAGAGACGCTCACAAGAAGAGTGGAAAGTTTTTCTAAAAATTCTCCTCCTGATTTGTGGATTATTGACGGCGGAAGTACACTTTTGAATCTAGCGCTTGAAATCTTAGAATCTAACGGGATTTTTTTGGATGTGATTGCAATATCAAAGGAAAAAATAGATGCGAAAGCTCACCGCGCAAAGGGAAAGGCAAAAGACATTATTCATACAAAAGATGAAATTTTTAAACTCCAAGAGAGTGATAAAAGACTCCATTGGGTTCAAAAATTAAGAGATGAAGCCCATAGATGCGCTATTGGTTTTCATAAAAAAACCAAACTAAAACTCGACCAAGAGAGTAAACTTTTAACACTAAAAGGAATATCTCAAGCAAAGATTATTAAGCTATTAAAGCATTTTGGAACATTTGATGCGTTAAAAAAATCAAGCGTTGAAGAAATAAGTTCTATTTTAAACCTAAAAGATGCAAATATAATAAAAAATATTTATATATAAGTTTTTTTTTAAACTATTAATGATATATTTAGTCAAGTTTATGATATTTACTACATTACACAGAGGTTTTTATGAACAAAGTTGTACCAAAAAATGAAGAGTATGTTTTTGAAGGCAAAGTGGCCATTAGTCAAACGGATTTAAAAGGTAACATAACTTTTGTTAATAGAAAATTTTGTGAAATATCTGGGTATACGCTTGATGAGCTTATTAATAGTAGCCACAGCATAATTAAACATCCGAATGTTGACGAAGCCATATATGAAAAGATGTGGAGAACGCTAGGTAGCGGTCAAGTTTATAACGGTATGCTTAAAAATCTGCGCAAAGACGGCAGTTATTACTGGACTGATATAGAAATCGCTCCAATACTCGACAAAAAAGGTCAAACTACAGGATACATTTCCGTAAGTAAGCCTTCCCCAAGAAAAAACATTCAAGAGAATGAAAAATATCTTCAAAATGCTGATAATAAATAGTAAAGGGTTCGCACATGTTAATCTATAATTATAAAAAAGAGTTTTTAGGAATTGATGAGAGTGATTTAAAAACACTTGGTCTTTCTGGTCTTGCGGAGTTGCAAGCGGAAGTAGCTGATTTTGCTGATTTTTTTGTAAAATCACCCGGCTACATTCATAATTTTAAGCATGTTCATTGGATTGACTATATTACATGCAGTGATAGCAGTATAGACTCAAAAGTAATTATTAATGTTAAAGGCAAAAATTATTCAGCAATCATAGGTATTAAAACAATCTATTTAGTTGACAATCCAGCGAAAAAGGCATACATAGTAGAGTTACTAAATGTCAGAGCTTTATCACAAGCTCAAAATGAAAAAATAGCCATCGGCGCAGAACAAAAAATTGAAGAATCCCTTAAGCCGGTAGCTCCTTTAAAATATGAACCAAAGCATGATAAACTAAGCACAAATATAATTAAAGATGTTTATGAAGATGAAACTCCGGATTTTGGCTTTGATGTTGCCGAGCCTCTTGACATAGGCGCTGAGGATAAAAAAGAAGTAGTTAAAGTTGAACCTGTTATTGAAAAAGAAAAACCTGTTATTAAAGAACCTATTAAAAAACTAATTGTTGAGAAAAAAGATGAGCATAAGATAGAAGATGATCATTTTGCAAACTATGTATATGACCCGCGTGTTGCGTCGGATGAGCTTGGTTTACCAATCGATTTAGTAGAAGAGTTCATACAAGATTTTATTGCTCAAGCAAATAGTTTTAAAAACGATCTCTATCAATCTGCAAAAACCGGAAACATTGATAATTTAAAAATACAGTCGCACAAACTTAAAGGCGTTGCCGCAAATCTTAGAATTGAAGATGCGCTAGATGCATTAACGATAATCAACACATCAAACAGTTATGATGAAATTCTAGCAAACTTAGACAGACTATATAGAATTGTAAACAGACTGGGTAACGCTAAAGATATAATAATTCAGCCTGCAGTTACTATTGATAAGCCTAAAGAAGTTGAAGAGGATTTTGTTCTATCGTTTAAAAATGATAGTTTTACTCCTGCTAAAAAAACAGATGCAGCTAAGGATTTTTCAACTGTAGAAATCAGTGATTCAGATGTTCCCGATTCTATAGATATTCCTGAGCTAGCTGATGATGAATTTTTAAAACAAAAGCCTATTGCAACCATACAAGAAGATATGATTAGTGATGGGGAGTTATCAACATTAAATGAGTTTGAGAGCATTGCTCAAGAAGAGATTTTAGAAACTTCGTTAAGCTATGACAAGAAAAAAATAGCACATGATATTGGCTTAGATATGGATAGCTTCAATGAATTATTTGAAGATTATTTAAATGAAACGAAAGTGTTATCAATAGCAATGAGTAACTCTGTTGAAAAAAATGATTTATTAGCCTGCAAAAATGCTGCCATAAAATTAAAAGGAATGAGTGAAAATATGAGAATTCATGATTTTGATGATTCTCTAGAAGCTATTATCAACTCGAAAGATTCAGATGGTGCTAAAAGTTTTGTAAAAAGCGTTGCTTCAAAACTAGATTTGATCTCAAAAAAAGAGGGTAAATAATGCAACTTGGATTAAAAAATAGATTAAGAGTAATAAGTCTTTTACCAATTATTATTCTATTTTCAGTAACGAGTTACTATCTTTATAACTCTTATGTAGCGTTCAGTGCGGCTCAAGAGCTTCAAAGCAAATTGGATCAAAATAAATATTTAAATGAAATAGTCGGGAATGTTGCAAGAGAACGCGGTATGAGTGCTATGTATCTTGGTAATAAAACAGAAAATATTTTGAAATCTCTTAATGAGCAGAGAAAAGTTGTTGATGAAAAAGTAACCAAGTATCTTGAGTATTCAAATAACAATAAAACGCTCCATACGCATAAAGAGAATAATGGTAAATCAGATTGTTTAGCATGTGTAAATATAGATGGCATTATCTCTTCTATGGCTAAAATCAAATCAGTTAGACCGCTTGTTGATGAACATAAGATTGAGTTTACTGAAATGTTTATGAATGTTTATACCTCAGCTCAAGAAATTTACATTAAGCAGTTAGAACAAATTGCAAATAATCAAGTAGATAAAGAGATTACTGAGCTTTACTCTTTATATATCTCAATGGTTAATGCTAAAGAAGCCTCTGGAACCGAGAGAGGCTATATGGCATATATAATATCTCGTTCAACAGCACTAGAGAGCGAAGATTTGAACAAATGGATTTCTATCATCGGTAAAGCTGATGCAATCAACTATGATAGAATACAGAACAAAAATTTAGCAACTAAGCTAGATGCCCTCTTTAAAAAAGAAGAAAATAAAGAGTTATTTGAAGATATAAACAATGAAAGAACGGCAATTATTTCAGTTGCAGATAGTGGAGAGTATGAGATTGACTCCGGTATTTGGTTTACCATGCTGTCTGAGAAGATTAATATTATTTCTGAAGCGGAAAATCTACTTCTAAACGCTATGAATGAAAGAGCGGGAAATGTACAAAAAAATTCTCTGCAAGTTCTTATAATTACACTCTCAGTATGGCTTGTAGCAATTATCCTTGCTATCCTTGGCTATCTACTCTCTAAAGAGATTACAAACAACATCAAACACCTTGAGAGCGTTCTAGAAAAAGTTGCCGAGGATTATGATTCACAAGATAGAAAAATCAATCTTCATACATCTGAAGGTACTGACTTAGCATATGAGCTTTTAGAACAGATTATCGAGCAGACAAAAAGAGATAAATTCTCTGCTCAAGAAGCAAGTGAAGCAAAATCAATGTTCTTGGCAAATATGTCACATGAGATTCGTACTCCATTAAATGGTATTGTTGGATTTACAGAACTTTTAAAAGATTCAGGCTTAAAAGAGGAGCAGAGTGAATTTGTCGATATTATTGAAAAAAGTTCTGAAAACCTGCTTGAAATCATTAACAATATTCTTGACCTTTCTAAAATTGAGAGCAATAAGCTTGAAATCGAGCATATTGCATTCAACCCTATTTTAGAGTTTGAAAGTGCTGTTGAAGTTTATGCCGTTAGAGCCAGTGAAAAACATATCAATCTTGGTTGTTTTATTGATCCAAGCCTTGAGTTTCCACTTAAAGGGGATCCTACAAAACTTAAAGAAGTTATCATCAACCTTCTCTCAAATGCTGTTAAATTTACAAACAACGCTGGGTCGATTAATGTTAACATCAGAAGAGTTAACTCAAGTGAAATTGGAAAAACAAGAGTTAAATTTGAGATTCAAGATAGCGGTATAGGTGTTACAAGTGAGCAAAAATCTAAAATCTTTGAAGCATTTTCTCAAGCAGACACATCGATTACGCGTAAATATGGCGGAACGGGACTTGGACTTACAATTTCAAGTAATTTCGTTGAACTTATGGGCGGTAAACTTGATTTAGAGAGTAAGATAGGAGAAGGAACAACATTCTTCTTTACTATTGATTTCGAAGAGGTTGAAACACTAAACGAGAGCTCACAAGGTAGTTTTAACAACTTAAAAGCATTGATTTTAGGCGACTCTGTAAAAATAAAAAAACAAGACAGATACTTAAGAGAGTATCTTGACTATTTTGGAGTGGGTTATACAACAGTTAAAGATATAAGCAAAGTAGAGATACTTCAAAAAGAGACAAACTACAATCTTCTGTTTGTAGATTATGATTATGTAACGGAAGATACTCTTCGTGAGTTTGCAAAGCTTCCGCAAGAACTTATAGTTTTAACAAAATCAAATCTTATGAAGAGAATTGATTTATTAGGTTTTAATATTTTTAAGATTTTATACGAACCTGTACACTCAAGCAAGCTAAAACAGACATTAGAAAATTATATTTTACTACATTCAACTACGCAAATTGTTAAAAAGCAATCTCGTAAAAAATTTGATTTAAACAAATCTAAATTTGTTGCTAATGTTTTAGTTGCAGAAGACAATATTATAAATCAAAAACTTATTAAAAGAACACTTGAAGATTTAGGATTAACTATAACTATTGCAAACAATGGTCTTGATGCATTTCAAAAAAGAAAAGATGGGAAATATGACCTCATTTTTATGGATATTCAGATGCCGTTTTTGGATGGCGTTGAAGCAACCACAGAAATATTAGAGTGGGAACATGATTACAATCAGCCTCACACACCTATTGTGGCACTAACAGCCAATGCATTAAAAGGAGATAGAGAGAAATTTTTAGCTGCCGGACTTGATGAATATACAACAAAACCTCTTGTTCGTTCAGAAATAATCTCTGTACTAAACAATTTCCTAGCAGAGTTTATCGTTGAAACCGATGATATGCCAAAAGTTTTGGCAGAGCACACCGAAAATGCAAATATTCAAGATGTTATAGTAGAAAAACTTAGTGAATCACAAAATCATACGGCTCCAGAATATAGAGCTGACATACTAATAGCTAAAAAAAGTGCTTTTGAAACCAGGCTCTATATTAAAGTAATTGAAGCAATGGGTGGTTTAACTTATGAAATCGCATCTTCTCTTATAGATTTTCAAGAGTTGATAAACAACTACTCTTATAAAGTTGTTCTTTTTGACAAAGAGTATAGTGATTTAGATGTGCAAGAGATAGCATCAAGTATTAGAAAATTAAGTATCTCAAATAAACTTGAAACTCATGTTGTGCTTGTTGACGATTCCATACAAAAAGACGCTTCACAGCATATAGAGTATGTAGATGAAATTATAGATAATGTTGTAAACAGAGATTTATTAAAATCCTTATTTACAAAATATGCATAAAAGGAAAAAATAGATGTCAAAAGAGCTGATAATACTTGCAGTAGACGATGATTTAATTAATCTTAAACTATTAAAGTCAATGCTGATGAAAAATCCAGATGTTAAAGAAGTACTCGAAGCGAAAAATGGGGCTGATGCTGTTAGCCAGATTAAATCAAGAAGTGATATCAATCTTATTCTTTTAGATATTATTATGCCTATCATGAATGGTTTAGAGGTACTTAAAGTTGTTCGTTCAGATGAAAATATAGAGCAGATTCCTATTATTGTCCTTACAACAGATGAGACAAAAAAAACAGAAGCACTAGAGCTTGGTGCCAATGATTTTTTAATGAAGCCGATAAGAAGTGTTGAGTTGATTCAAAAGATAGAAGCAATTATAATTTAAAAATATTAAGCAAAAAGAAGTTTTAAACCAAAATGTGCTTTAAAACTTCTTCTATTCTGCTAACTCCGACAATCTCTAAAGATTCTCTCACCTCACTAGGAATATCTTCCAAATCTCTCTCATAGTTTTTTAACGGAATAAGAACTTTACTCATGCCTGCTTTGTGTGCTGCAATGAGCTTCTCTCTTAGCCCACCGATTGGAAGCACATCTCCGCTAAGTGAAACTTCTCCGGTCATTGCAATTTCAGAACGAACTTTTCTATTACTTAGTATTGAAGAGATAGCGCTAACTAATGCTATGCCGGCACTTGGACCATCTTTTGGAGTCGCACCGTCTGGAACATGTATATGCAGATCATACCGTTTATAAACCTCGCTAGAGTCAACCTCTGCTTTATCTTCTATCTCTTTTGGCAAGAGCGGAATATTTTTAGCGTCTATTTTTAATTTTTTAGTATCGATTAGAGTTTTTACAACGCTGTATGCGATTATTGCCGATTCTTTCATTACCTCGCCAAGACTTCCCGTTAACTGCATACTCCCTTTGCCTTTTATGCGGATACTCTCTATTTTTAAAACATCTCCGCCGACTGCCGTCCAAGCAAGACCGTTAACAACACCTACAACTGGAATTTTTGTTGTTTTTTCTATCTCAAATACAGTTTTATCAAAATAATCTTTGAGATTTTTTTGAGTCAATGTAACTTTTGATATCTCCGGATGCTCCAAAATTTCTCTGGCAACTTTTCTTGACATATTTGCAAGACGACGACGAAGATTACGAACGCCTGCCTCACGAGTATAGCTGTGAATCAAATCTTTTAATGCCGGTTTTGAGATGCTAACTTCTGATTTTCTAAGTCCATGTTTTTTAAGCTCTTGCGGAAGAAGATACCTTGAAGCTATCTCAAATTTTTCTTGAGGAGTGTATGAGCTAATACCGATAAATTCCATTCTATCACGAAGCGGTGCGGGAATATTTCCAACATCATTTGCGGTCGCAATAAATATAACCTTGCTCAAATCAATATTGAAATTAAGATAGTAGTCGCGAAACTCTTTATTTTGTTCAGGGTCAAGTATCTCAAGCAGTGCAGCAGTCGGGTCACCCCTTCCGCTTTTTGCAACTTTATCAATCTCATCTAAGACTACAACAGGATTCATTTTTTTAGCATCTATCAACCCCTGCACTATTCGTCCCGGCATAGCTCCGACATAAGTTCTTCTATGTCCTCTTAGCTCATTTACATCCTCTAACCCGCCGAGTGCTATTCTAACAAGCGGTCTTTTTAGAGCCTCCGCTATCGAGTTTGCCAATGAAGTCTTACCGACACCGGGAGGTCCCCAAAAACAGATAATTGCACCGGAATTACCTTTTATACCTCTTAACTCCATCAACTCTTTAACAGCAAAAAATTCTGCTATTCTCTGCTTTGGTTTTTCAAGTGAGAAGTGGTCTTTATCGAGTTGATTCTCTACTTCACTGATTTTTAGCTCTTTTTTACTCTCATCTCCAAAAGGAATCTCCAATGCCCAATCAAGATATGTTTGAGTCATTGAAGCATCTGAAGAATCCGGATGCATCCGAGAAAATCTCTCTATCTGCTTACTAATCTCTTTTTGAGCATCTTTGCCCATTTTATCTTTTTTAGATTCGAGTTTTTTTCTATATTCATCTAACTCTTCTTCTCTGGCTGTATCTGCGCCCAACTCTTTTTGAATCTGTTTTAACTGCTCTTTTAAAAAATACTCTTTATTTACTTTTTCTATATGGGTATGCACTTTTGAGCGAATCTCTTTTTGAAGCTTATTTGCTTCAATCTCATCGATGAGATGCTCTATGAGGTCTAAAAATCTCTTCTCCGTATTTGATTCTACGAACAAGCTATAAGCCTGCTCTTTTTTTAACTTAACGGTGCTGCAAATGAGGTCAATTATGCGATTATAATCATGATTTTCTTCTATTGTTCTAAGCAAATCAGGCGGAAAATAGTTGCTTACACTTGCTAGCGTTCTAACTTTTTCACGAAGAATTTCCAGTATTGCATCTATCTTTAGAGAATTTACATTTGTCGCTTCTATTATATTTACAGTTGCTATCAGTGGATGTTGACTAATTTTTGCAAAGGTTTTTGCACGAGCCAAGCCTTGAAAAAGAACTTTAACCCTACCATCAGGAAGTGCCACTTTTCTCATGATAGAACCGACTACGCCCGCATCATAAAGTGATTCAAATTCTCTCTCGCCCTCTTGTGAAGGCTTAGTTGGACAAACTATTACCAAAGAACCCTCTTCTATGGCTTTTGTAGCAGCTTCAATATTGCTCTCATCACTTAAAAAAAGCGGTGCAATCATAAAAGGGTATAAGAAAATATCATCCTCTGCGATAACCGGTATATTTGTCGGGAAGTTACTATAATCACTTAGTTTCATTACTTACCTACCTTTTTATTACTTATTTTTACTAGTGTTTGTTTCGTTCATATCTTCTGATATAGAGTTTCTAGATACAACACTTTTTGTATCAGGTATCATAAAACTATACCAACTTGAAGTGCCGTCTCCCTCAAACCAAGCACGATACCAAGGAGCAATTGCTCTGTTTATATCTTCTGATATTATCCAAGGTTGAGGATTTACACCTCTATAATAAGCGGCACCTTTTGGCTTATCTAGCCTATCGTATAGGTCGGTTATCTCTTCATTTAGCACAAATTGTGCGAGATATAGACGAGTAAGCATCGTATTTACAATTTCTACATACATAGAGTTTGAGTAGTTTAACTTAAACGCTTCCCCCTCTTTTATCGCCTCTTCTATTAGAACCTGATCGCGTCTTGGATTTGGGAGAGCTTTATACTTTGCCTTAATCTTTAAAAACTCAGCCTCTTCCTTTTCGTTTGGCGTTGCATATCTTTTTATGTATTCATCTAAAAAATGCTCACTTAAAAGATACTCTTCTTGCTGCATGTGAGCGATTGCAAGTATCATAGTTGCTTCTGGAAGCAATGGAGAACCGATATGCTCACCTTGAAGTGAGCTATAGTAGCTATCTGCACGCTCTAAATCTCCATCGGAAACATTTTCTACTATTTTAGAGTACCAATACATTGCAGGTTTGTTATACTCTTCAACACTTTTTGAACAGCTGGTAAAAAGCAGTGTTAACGGCAAAAGAGAGATTATTATGCGGTTTTTAAATTTCATAAAATATATTCCTAATTATAAATAGGTTGATATTTTATCCAAAAGATATATAACACTCATTAAACTAGGTACATTTTATGCTTAAAGTGATACAATTAACAAAATATGAGAGAAGGGTTTTTTATGAAATTTGATATATGTGTACCTATTTTAGGGTTTGAAAATGTAAAGCAAGTAACTCTAGAAAAGATTGATGATGTTTTTATGAAAATGCAATCAGTTGACGATAAATATATATCTTTTACCCTAATTAATCCTTTTGTTCTAAGAGAGTATGACTTTGAAGTTCCGGACAACACACAAAAATTACTAGGTATTGATAAAGATTCAAATATTATTGTTCAAAATATAGTTCTAATACAAACACCGATAGAAGATTCTGTAATAAACTTTATAGGACCGATGGTTTTTAACACAAACAACAACAAAGCTGCTCAAGTAATCTTATCAGAATCCACAAAATACGGTGTTGCAGAAAAGATTTCTAATTTTTTGAAGAAGTAAAAGGCTTTAGCTTATGAAAATCGAATTAAAACTAAAAGAGCTATTAAGTCAATATGATTTTATAACTAATGTTTTGATTTTCGGTTCGTACGCTACAGATAAACAAAATAGCATGAGTGATATTGACATTGCAATGCAAACCAACAAAGAAATAGATGTTTTTGAGCTTGGCGAAATTATCTCAAACTTAGAATCAACACTAGAACTAAAAATTGATTTAGTACTACTAAACAATCTATACAAAAAATCCCCTCTTCTTGCATATAACATATATCAATCTCATAAACCAGTATATATAACCGACACTGGGGCATATAATGATTTCAAAGAAAATGCGCTGCATTACTATTTGGATTTTCAACATGTTATAGAAGAGCAAAACATAGCATTTCTTGAAAGGGTAAAAAATGGAACTATTGCAAAAATTAAAACTGCTTGAAGAAAATATTTCCATATTAGAAAATATAAAAGAGGATGTTAAATTAGAAGACATAAGCACAAATAAACGCTATGAATGGGAACTCAGATATGGTCTATTTGAGTCCATTCAAATAATGATAGATATTAGTTGCAAAATTACAAGTCATTACAATCTTGGAAATCCTAAAAACTATAGAGAATGTATAGAACTTCTTGGAAAATTTAACTTTTTAAACACACTACATGTAAAAAAATATATAAGTATGATAGGGCTAAGAAACCTTCTAATTCATGAATATGCAGCCATCGACTCTGAAAAACTATACGCCTTTTTAGAGTCAATAGATGATTTTAAAAATTTTATAAAAGAGATAAAAACAAATGTATCTGACTGATTTTTTGAAGAAGTAGTTTTCTTTTCAAAAAATTTAGAAATAATTTAACCGCAAAGTAATCTCTCAGCCTCGCTAAAATCATTAAGCGCTTATTAAGTACAACTGATAGTATAATGTAAGATTAATAAGTCACGCATGTGCTTTTACTTGGAGGACCCAATGAATTTATTTCGCTCTTTTTTAGTTGTCTTGTTTACAGTATCGTTTCCTAATTATCTCTTTGGAGCGCCTTCGGCGGATATATCAATTACAAAGACTGCTTCTGCTTCTATTGTAAATCAATCTTCACCAATGTCATATACTTTGACTGTAACCAATAATGACAATGGAAACGATGCTTTTGGCGCAACTGTAACTGACATTCTCCCGGCAGATATGGGATTTAGCAGCGGTATCGGTACCGGTTGGACTTGTAGCGGTGCTGGCACACCTGTAATCGTTACCTGTACGAAACCTATATTAGACAAAAGAACAACTTCAACTTTAACATTAAATGTCACAGCTCCAACATCGGCAAGTAGTGGCGCAGTAACATTTAGCAACACTGCCACAGTAGTAACTAACTCACCTGCTGATTCTACTCTAGCAAATAATACATCATCAGTAACGGTAACACTTAACCGTCCTCCCGTTACTGTTAGCGACCTAGTAAATACTCCATCGCATACCGCGGTGAGCGGTAATGTTTTAACAAACGACAGTGACTTAGATGGGGACGCTATTGCAGTAACAAACACAGGAACTTTTACTCTAAGTTTTGGTTCTATTACCATCGCAGCCAATGGCGCGTTCACTTACACTCCCGGCTATTTTACAGGAGAGACGGATGAATATACCTATACAGTAAGTGATGGAAGAGGTGGCGTAACAACAGGCACACTTCAGATAGGTATCGGCTCAGCATGTACCGCAACAGGTCTTGTAAATGCTGAACGCAATTTTTGTCTTCGTAAACAGACTGTTTTGTTTGGTGATATGGTAACAGTTGGAAATACACTTGTTGTTCCACCTGACCCTCAACCGGCATCAGCAACTCAAACAACATATTGTAGCACTTATACAAACGGTGCTTTTCTTACAGATACACCAAGTCTAGATAATCAATCTCTTTACTTGTGTAGTTATAAACCTGATTCTAATCTCAATGCGACTACTGCCGAACTTAATATTCCTGCCGGCAGTACTATCAAATGGGCTGGATTATATTTGCAATCTGTAGTGAAACACAGTGATGCTTCAGCTCTTTTATCTATGAGTGTAAAAATTAAAAAAGATAACGGAAGCTATGTTAATGTCGGTACTCCTAATGTTGTCAATTATGGCTCATATACGACTGCAAATTCAACAAATTATGATAATTATTCGGCTTTCATTGATGTAACAAGTCAGTTTACTGCAAACAGCTGGAAGGATGGAAGCTATACTATTGCAAATGTTCCCGTAACAACAGATACTATTAAGGGTAGTGCTTCAGTTATCGGTAAATATGGTGCGTGGTCATTGGTCGTCATATATGAGAATGTTTCAAAACCGCTTAAAAGTGTTTCTATTTATGACGGATGGCAAAAAATTACAGGTAATGGTGCTTCAACTTCTGCAACAATTACCGTGGATAATTTTTATACGCCGACAAGCGGAAGTATCGACTCTGCGGTTTCGATATTTGCTGCAGAGGGTGATAAATACCGAACAGGGGATAATTTTCAAGGCTATAAAAATAGTACTAGTTCATGGGTCAGTTTAGGAACTGCAGATAATGCTTTTGATTCAAGTATTGTATCATCAGGTACAAGAGTCCCTTCCTTAAATAATAATCAAGGTATCGACATAGAAACCTACCAAATCGGAACTGCAGGAAAGAATCTTCTTTCAAATTCTCAAAGCAGCATAAGCTTTAAGCTTTGGACCGGAGGAGAAATTGACTATTTTTATCCATCTATGCTCGCTTTCTCAACTGAAGTTTATCACCCTCGTATGTGCTACTATGAAAAGCTTTATGACTCAAATGGGGATTTGCTTACAACTGGTTCACTTGTAGCAAAAGGAAGTGCTATTGATGTAAAAGTATTGTTAAAAAATGATATGAATGAACCTGCTGAAAAAGTTATGCTTTATCGAACTTTCGATACTACATTACCTTACACTCCAAGCTCAACAGGTTATAAGCTTAACCCAACAGGAGTTACAATTGCTGACAAAATGGCAAATGTAACAACTTCTGTCACGGACGCTTTAGATGGCGATATATTTGACTATAGTACGCCTTTAAAACTTTTTTCGCTTCATGCAGGCACAGGTGCTACTTTCAACCAAGGCGGGGATTTTACATTTGGGCAAGAGGCTATTTTTAATTATGGCACTACGGCAAATTTCGACGGAAACACTTCTATTTCTTACCAAATCGCATATACAATGCCTACTATTGGCTTTAGATACGAAGGAGAGCTTGTAAAATGTGAGGAGTTTGACAACACTTTTGGAGTACTTCCGTCTGTTATAATCACAGATTCTGCATTTGATGCTCGCGAAACATCTATTGCTGGAGGCAGCAATGCCCGTGTAATTACATCAAAAATTGCAAATCAGCCATTCCAGCTCAATGTAGTCTCCCTTGATTCAAGCGGCAATATTGCGCCGTATGCATTGCCTCTTGGAAACAGGGTTTATCTCTTCCCTGTAAATACTGATTTCTGCACACAAACTTACGCAAACCAGCTAACAGATTTATACACCTTAAGTCATGACACGTATGTTGATTTTGAACAGGGGGATACAACAGTATCTTCACCTGCAGTAAACCTTGCAAACGCACTTACATCAAGCGATGCATCAACAGATAAGAGAATAGCATTTAACTATATTAACTGGAGTGATTATGCACCGGATTTAAGTGCTCTGCATTGTAGTGTCAGTAACACTGGAGGTTCTACACTGCAGGGCGTTCCTCAATGTTTAGAGGCAGCGGGAGGAATGTGCAGCAAATATGGACGTGTAACAAGCAACATTGAATGTCTTTTTGGTCCTGCTGTTGCTCTGGCATGTGCAGGAGCAAATAGTCTAGGAGAGTCTAATGCAGGAGATGCTCCATGTAACGGCTCATCTTATGCAGGAAGCAGATTGCCTGACGCACCATTTGACAATGAATACGGATGTTACCAATGTATATCTCAACATATTGGAGAGATTGGCTGTACTACCGATAATTTTGCTGTTAGACCAGATACTTATACAGCTGTATTTACAGGTCCTGCTCCGCTTATTGCCGGTCAAGAATTTGACATTACAACCGTAGCAAAAGGAGTTGGCGGAACTGCTCTAACCGGCTATAATGGAATAGCTGCCGTTACACCGCAAACACAGATAGACATCTGTGCCGTACCTGATGGAAACCTGACAAACTCTTTGGATGCTCCTATTGGTGCTATATTTTTTGACGGTGTTGATACAAACATTTCAAACAACATAAAATTTGGAGATGTGGGTGTTTTTGATCTCAATATAACAGACTCGACTTGGACTGCTGTTGACAGCACAAAAAATCCGAAGGAATGTATAGAAAATGATGATACAAATATTTTAGATGCAGATATGAGAGTCGGTTGTTTAACGAGATTTACCGCTACACCAACAGTTATTCCTGACCATTTCGATGTAAACGGAACACTTACAAATGGCTCAGCAGGCGGCTTTACATACCTAAACAACTTTGAAAACAATGCATCTTTAGACTTAGGTATATCTGCCATTTTAAATTCTGTTGTTACTGCAAAAGCATTTAACATTAACACTACTACTTTAAACTACTCAAGTGAATGTTATGCAAAAAGCGGAAGCAGTACGATTAGCTTTGCTCTTACTGCACCTGCGCTTACCGGTGAGCTGACACAACTTTTATGGTACGACGATATAAATAACTCTATAATCGGCAGTACAGCTATAGGCAATACAATAACACCTTTATACCCTGCTGCTCGTTTTACAAATGGAGTTGGAAACCTAAACTATCGCCTTAATTTTGACAGAAATATAACGCTTCCTATCAACCCGTTTCTAATGTCGATTCCTCAAATAGATGTTACTGATGCCGATGCTGTAACAGGCACTGATATTTCTATTGACAACAACGCAACATATACATACGGCCGCACACACGCTTCAAGACAGAGATATAACGGAAATACAGGTCCGGCGAACATCTACTTTGAATCCTTTTGTTTTGGAGCTCTTTGCAATAAAACTCTGCTTCCAAACAGCATCAATTCTACAAGAACCGATGATGTGAGATGGTTTTGGAATCAAAATCACAATACAACAAATGACGGTAACATTAGCATAGTTGTTCAAAAAGGCGAGACTAATGCGGCCGCTGATATTGTAGATGCAACAGATAATCCTATTGGAAATCCATCTGTTACCACGCTTGGATATGACGGAACAAAAGGTTACCCATATAAAACTACTATGGAAAATGGAGCTTCGCCGTGGCTAATCTACAACGAAAGTGACCCAACAGCTACCAGAAATGAGTTCCAAGTCGAGTTTGATGCTCAAAGCGGCTGGTCAGGCGAGAAAGAGACAACCACCACTACAACAACTCCTGCTGCAACGACAACAAATAGGAGAATAATGTGGTAAGCAGAAAAACTGCTCTAGGTAGATTTGCTTTTACTATGATAGAGCTGATATTTGCTATTGTTGTTATATCTATCGCCGTTATATCTCTTCCTATGATGGCTCAGATGACATCAAAAGGAATAGAAGACAACATAGTCCAAGAAGCAATATTTGCGGCTTCTGCCGAACTTATGGGGGCGACTGCATACTACTGGGACGATAACAGATCAACGGAAGATATGGATCTTAGCCGCTTAGAGAGAGTTGTTGATGTTGATGGAGATTGTAATGCAGACAGATTAAGACTCGGGCATATAAACCAGCCGTTTCATAGAAGATGTTTAGACAGTAACGCTGCCGGCGGTGTAAACTATAATGCCGGTGAAGGAACTGGAGTAGGATTAAACAGAAGTGTGCACGGAGTTCAAATAATGTTTGACAATCCAAATTCAGAAGCTGCCGGCTATAAACGAATATACAGAAGTCAAATGGACATAGCCCAAGGCTTAGGCGATAATAATGTAAAAGAGCTGACAGTTTCTATATTTGCAGAGGATGGGGCAACACTGCTAACTTCTCTAAGAATGTATAGCGCAAACATAGGCGAAATTGACTACTATAGAAGGAGATTTTAATGCGTAAATCTGCCTTTACACTTCTAGAGCTAATCTTTGTTATAGTGATTATCGGGATTCTTAGTAAGTTTGGTGTTGAGCTTTTGGCTCAAGCTTACAAAAGCTTTATATTCTCAAGTATAAATAATGCTCTTCAATCAAACAGCGCGGCAGCAGTAGAATCAATTGCCGCAAGACTTCAATACCGCATAAAAGATTCTGTTATTGCAAAACAGCCAGGCGGAGCTTATCAGGCACTAGCAAGCAACACCGACTTAACAGCTCCGATACTTGAATGGGTAGGCAGTGATATTGACGGCTTTAGAGGAAACACGGCTGTTCTTCCTCATTGGAGCGGGATAATCGACATTGACCTATCTTCTTCTACTGCATTAACCTCTCCTGGAACCGACACGGTAGAGTTAAATACACTTATAGGCAAACTCTCTGATGGTGGAAGCGGAATCAACAATGCTGCAATCTACTTTATAGGCTCTGACAGCGATATACAGACAGGCTATGGATGGGGAGGAGCTGTTACATCTCAAGATGTTGCTATGCACCCAATAAGAAGCGGAGGTGGCAATCAGTTTATCCCGACCAATGGCTTAACCGGCGCAGACAACAACTTCAACGGGGTTGATGTATATGAATATTATCAGCTTGCATGGACCGCATATGCTGTAGGAATAACAGACTATAATGCCGGTACAAATACAGGTACTTTAACACTATGGTATGACTACCAACCGTGGGAGGGTGAGAGCTATACAAACGGAAAAAGTGCCACTATTATGGAAAACGTAAGTACATTCCAGTTTAAAGCTGTCGGTTCTGTTATTAAAATACAGGTGTGTGTAAATTCTGATGTAGTGGAGGATTATTCGTTATGCAAAGAAAAAACTATATTTTAAAAAGCAATCCTCACAAAGGAAGAGCTGTGTTTCTAAAGAAGCGCTCAGGTTTTGCAATGATTATGGCGATAATTGTTGTTTTAGTTGTATCTACGATAATGGCTCTCTCTCTAGCTCTAACAGCTCAAACTAGCAAAAGAACCGTAGACTTGTACCTTTATGAGCAGGTAGCACTGCATGCAAAAAGCGCTGCAGAGCTAGCTCTTTTGGATATAGCACAAAATGGGTGTACAGATAATTACAATACTACTTTTAATGGGTCAATTTATACTGCCAATGTCACAATGAGATATGTTTATGAAACAAGCATCGGAGGATGTACTGATTATTTTAACATTACAACTCCTGAACAGAGCGGCTCAGTGCTTATGGATGTAACCGTGAGTGTCAATGATCCAAGCATAACAACAGAACCCATCCGTTACTTTAGAAGAAGCATCCAAAAACTCTAAATTGTAAAATATTGTAAACTATTTAATGTTATAATATTTCATATTTAGAGACTAAAGGATTTAAAATGAATATATCATTAACAGGACGACATTTAGAGCTTACAGACGCTATTAAAGCTCATATGACTACATCAATAGAGACATTAAGCAAATATCATATGGACATAATATCTGTGAATGTTATTGCAACATCACAAACAAAAAAAGGCAAAGAGCAGCTAGTAGTTGAGTATGTTATCAACTTAGCTCATAAAAATTCTATTGTTATCAAACAAAGCGACCAAGACCTCTACGCTGCTATTGATTTGGCAACTGCTAGAGCTCAAAAAGCTATGCGCCGTATGCATGACAAAGATAATGGGCATCATAAAGAAGGAATGAATGAAGCCAAGAATGAGGCTAATACGAGTATAGATTTACATCAAGCCAGCGAAGCGATGGAAGATGAGATTGTACCTGTTGAGCTCCCCCTTTACAAACCGCGTGAGGTAGAAGATGTTTTAAATGACATAAAAGAAAATAAGAAACTTTTTGAAATATTTATAGACAATGACGGTAAAACTCGTGTTCTTTATAAAAGAAATGACGGAAGATTCGGCTTGTACTAGTTAGTTCGTAAAGGGAAGTAATTCCCTTTACTTCGCTAGAGCCGCTATGGCTACTAAAGATTGACTCTTCGTGTCAGAAATTAAATCACTTTTCACTTTTTTTACAATCTCTTCATCTTCTGCCAAATCAATCCACTTAAACTGACTTCCGCTTTGGTTATGTCCTTTTAACAAATCTCCGCTTTTTCTAAACTTTAAATCAAGATTTGCTATATCAAACCCGCTTATTGTTTGCGTAAATCTATCTAGTCGTTCTGATGAACTTTGGTTTGTATATAAAAAACAGTGCCCTTTAAGTCCGGTACGGCTAACTCGACCTCGGAGCTGATGAAGAGTAGAAAGTCCCAATCTCTCAGCGCCGACAACAACAACCGTACTAAGACGAGGCAGAGATATTCCGACTTCAACGACTGTTGTAGCTATTAATATATCTCCTTTTTTATCAAACTCCAACAAAACTTCCTCTTTCTCCTTATCTTTTCCATGAGTTACGAAAACATTACTAAATCTCTTTTCCCAAAAGCTTCTTGCCTCATCAATACTCTGATACTCTAAAACCTCGCTCTGCTCAACAAGCGGATAAACCAGTAAAACTTGATTGCCGCTGCTTATCTCGTTTTTTATATGCTCCAGCAAATCTTTAAAATCATTTTTATGAATCACTTTACTTGTTATATCTTTTTTAAAAGGCGTTGTTGTAATGAGTGAAACATCTATGTGCGCAGTCTCTATCATAGCTTGAGTCCTCGGTATCGGAGTGGCTGAAAACTGCAAAAAATGCGGCTTTTGGCTGCCCTCGCTAACCAATTTTTCAAGCATTTTTCTCTGAGCAGTTCCAAAACGGTGCTGTTCATCAACCATAACAAGTGCAGCTTTTGGAAGCTCTCTGTAGAGCAGTGCATGAGTGCCGATGATAAAATCGTACTCATCAAGGTTTATGTTTTTTGTTTTGTTTGTTACTAAAGCAATTTTAATACCCCGAGGGTACTTCTTACAGGGCGCACTTGGAAGAAATTTTTTTGCCTCAACAAAGAGTTGATTTGCAAGAATTGTCGTCGGTGCCATTAAAACAGAGCGATTTGGCAACATCATAAGTGCAGATGCGAGGATTACCATCGTTTTTCCGCTTCCGACATCTCCGACTATCATCCGCCTAGCTGATATATCTTTGGCAAAATCTACTTTTATATCTTCAATAGTTTTTACCTGCTCATCTGTTAGTCTAAATGGAAGTGTTTCTGCCCACTCTTCGTAATTGTTACATGTAGAAGTCAAAGATTTAAAATATCTTCTTTTATTTGATAGTTTTTTCATATATGTAAAAAGTTCTGTATATTTAAGTGCGTTTATGGTTTTTTGACTTAAATCTCTTAAGTTTGGTATGTTTTCTTCTGGAAAATGAAATTTTAAAAGCTCCTCTGCAATTTCCCCACTTAAACCCTCGGAGATTAAACTCTCTTTTGTTAGTGAACTTTGCACTAGACGAAGCATAACATCACTTCTAAGAGGAGATTTGTATTTTGGTGTTATAGCACCGATATTTATCACTTTTTTTGGCATACTTATGCTGCATAAACCGCTCTTACACTCTATCATTCCATAATAGTAGTCTCTCTCGCCAACTTTAAATTGATGCATCATATATGGTTTTGGACGAAATATAACACCCGTAATAATATGTCCGAAATTATGGGCAAAAAATGTGACTTGAAGGGAATTTGGAGCTCTATAAACTGACTCTACCGTAGCGTCAATGAGCCCCATTGCGTGAGTTTGGAGTTTATTTGAAAGTCGTAAATCTTCATAAGAAAAAGGGATTAGAAGAGCAAGTTCGCAGTAGCTGCTAACACCTAGTTTTTCAAACTTACTCTCTTGCTCTTTTGTTATGTTCATCTTAAATCCTTAGTATCTAATACTACCTATTTTTATGAACTACATATTAAAAATATTGCGTTTTGCAATATTTATTTTCTAAAGAAGCTAAAGCTTTCTAAAGAAACTAAAGTTTTGTTACTATCGCAAAACTCATATCTAAAATCTCTTTATGAGCTTTTATAAAATCATTTAAATCTTTTAAGCTTAAATTTCCAATAAGCTCCAACTCTTTGAGCGAATGTCCAAGCTCTTGAGAATTGTAGTACTCCATAAAAGTTCTATTTAACCTCTGACTCATAGTCTCAACCCTCAAAGGTTCACTTCCAAGCAAAAACTTTTTAGTCTGTTCAAGCTCATCTTTTGTAACACCATTTTTTACAAAATCCGCCACAACATCTTTAACAGTTTTTTTAGCTTCTTCAAGTGAATCAAGTTTTGTTTGTAAATGGCCGTTCATATTACTGCTTGATTTAGTAACATCTATCCTTGCGTAAGCCGAATAAGCGAGACCTCTTTTGACCCTAATCTCTTCCATAAGTCTTGAACCAAAACCACTGCTGCCCAAGATAAAAGTAGCTACTCTCGCTTTGTAATAATCCTCTGAATTAACACTGATATTGTATGGTGAACCAAAATAAATATAAGCCTGTTCAGTCTCTTTTTTAACTATTTTTTCTTTGGGCTCTTTAGCAACGGAGTAGTTTTTCACATCCCCATTTTCACCGACAGCCATAGATTTTATAATTTTTATTACTTTAGTTTTTGCATCTTCGGCTTCAATATCTCCGCCGACTACCACCATCAGTTTAGATATAACTAAATTATCTGTTAAAAACTTCTTAACATCTTCAAGCTCAATGCTCTTTACGCTCTCAACCGTTCCTAAAGATGGTTTTGCCAATACGCTGCCTTCAAAAAGAAGCGCATTTAGTTCATTTGAAGCTATATAATCAAAATCGTTCTCTTTTCTGGCAAGAGAACCAAGAGTCGTAGTTTTTACCTTATCTATTGCATCTTGTGCAAGATTTGGATCTTTTAGCAGCATGTCAAAATACTTAAGCCCGTTATCAAGCTCCTCTTTTAAACATCCGACTTCTATAACAAAAGTCTCTTTTCCGGTTGAAGCAGATATGTGGATTGCTTTGCTCTCAAGCTCTTCGGCAAACGCACTTGAACCAAGTTTTTTAGTGCCTTCGTTCATTACTTTTGCACTAAATTTTGCCAAACCTACTTTTGTCGTGTCTGCTACGCTTCCGCTATTTTTAAAAATAAATTGTATTGTAACCAGAGGCAATCTCTTGTCTTGTTCAAAAATAACAGGTACATTTGTATCTTTAACTTTTATATCTTCTATTGTTGCTGCCATTATTATATTTCCTAAAATTAGTAGTGTAAAAACTATTTTTTTCATTTATGCGAACTTCTCTAAAATTTCATATGCAGTATTTCGCACTGCTGGAATTTCGCCTATATCTTTTATAAGATGAACCATCTCTTCTTTTGCCATTTTGTACGCAGCTCCGGCACTGCTTACGACATTTTCTTCCATCATAGTCGAGCCTAAATCATTCGCTCCAAACATCAGAGCCATTTGACCTATGTAAGGACCTTGTGTTACCCATGAACTTTGGATATTTGGTACATTATCTAAGTAAAGTCTTGCAACGGCAAGAAGTCTTAAGTAGCGGTTTGACGATGGTTTTTCCATATCTGGAATCAATCTTAAAAGCTCAGTGTTTTGCCCCTGAAAACTCCACATTATAAAAGCGCGAAAACCACCTGTCTCATCTTGAAGCTTTCTTATCATATCAAAATGTTCTATTATGTCTTCATCGCTCTCAACAGTTCCGTACATCATGGTCGCAGTTGACATAATGCCAAGTTTATGCGCTTTTCTGTGTATGTCCACCCAAACTTCAGAATCAATCTTTTTAGGTGCAATTATGTCGCGAACTTTATCACTCAGTATCTCCGCCCCTGCCCCAGGGATAGAAGCTAGACCTTTAGCGTGAAGTCTCTGCAGAGTCTCTTCAACACTTATATGAGAAACCTTAGCGATAAAATCTATCTCAATGGATGAAAAGCCGTGAATGGTAATAGTCGGATATTTAGTGTGAATATGCCCGACCAAATCCTCATACCACTCAATTTTCAGTTTTGGATGCACTCCGCCTTGAAAAAGTATCTGCGTACCGCCTATCTCAAGCAGCTCGTCTATCTTTGCATCTATCTCATCAAATGTCAGAACATAAGCATCCGCATCTTTTTCATGTCTGTAAAATGCACAAAACTTGCAATCAACCCAACAGATGTTAGTATAGTTTATATTTCTATCTACCACAAAAGTAGTTATGTTATCGGGATGAAGCTCTTTTTTACGCGCCGTTGCCATGCGACCTAGCTCTTTTAAATCCGCATGCTTTATGAGATGAAGCGCTTCTTCTTTTGTTAATCTTTTCATTTTTTACTTATCTTTAGATATTGCGTCTAACACACCGTTAATAAATTTTGGAGACTGTTCTGTTCCAAATGCTTTTGTGATTTCAACAGCTTCGTTTATGACCACTGCTGAGTCAAGTTCGCCAAAAAGTATCTCATAAGTTGCAAGTCTAAGAGTTGCTCTCTCAATGGCTCCAAGGCGCTCAAAATCCCACTCTTTTAAGTGTTTGACTATTGCTTCATCAACAACTTTTATATTTTGCATAACGCCCTCGTAAAGTGTGAGTGCAAAATCTTTTTGCTTGTTACGAATTTTTTTCTCTTCTAAAATCTCATCTGTATGCTCTGCAATATTTCCGTTTCCCAAGTCAAATGCGTAGAGAAGACTTACAACTGCCATTCTGGCTTGATGTCTAGTTGCCATAATTAAAGGTTCTCATACAAATCTAGCATCTCTATAACAACAGTCATCGCCTCAAAACCTTTATTGCCCGCTTTTGTACCGGCTCTCTCAATTGCCTGTTCAATCGTATCAGTTGTCAAAAGTCCAAAAGAGACCGGTTTTTGATACTTAAGGCTCATAGTCGCTATCCCTTTTGTTGCCTCAGCCGAAACATAATCAAAATGAGGAGTTGCTCCGCGGATAACAGCGCCAAGTGCACAGATTGCATCATATTTTTTACTTGCAAGAAGCTGATCAACTATCATTGGAAGCTCGAATGCTCCCGGAACCAATACATGTGTCAAATCAGCATCATCTCCGCCGTGACGAGCGAATGCATCTTTTGCGCCCTCAACAAGTCTATCAACAATAAAGTGATTCCATCTTGTACTTACAATTGCAATTTTTTTGCCGTTTACTACTTTTAATTTTCCCTCAATTAGATTCATAATCTATATCTCCCGTATTTTTTTAATTTTATTTATTAGAGCTTCTAGCTCGTCTAGTTTTATCATATTTGGTCCATCACTTAATGCAATGCTTGGGTCAAAATGCGTCTCAAAAAAGAAACCGTCAACTCCAACCGCTGCTGCCGCACTTGCCAAATAAGGCACCATTGTTCTATCTCCGCCTGTTTTTCCGCCAAGTGCACCCGGAGCTTGAACAGAGTGCGTTGCATCAAAAATAGTCGGTGCAAACTCTCTCATAATTACAAGTGAGCGCATATCTACAACGATATTTCCATAGCCAAAAGAGCTTCCTCTCTCGCACAGATAAACTCCGTGCTTTTTAGAAGCCTCATAACTTACCTCATCGCAACCGCGAGTTTTAAGCACTTTTGCAACAGAGTATTTCATATCCGGCGGGTTTATGAACTGCCCTTTTTTGATATTTACCTCTTTGGTGGTTTTTGCACACGCCACAAGTAAATCTGTTTGACGACATAAAAACGCAGGTATTTGAAGCATATCTACAACTTCGGCAACTTGAGCTACTTGATGCGATTCATGCACATCAGTAACCACTTTATATCCAAAATCATTTTTAACTTTTTCTAAAATTCTAAGTCCCTCTTCGATGCCCAAACCGCGGAAACTATTCAGTGATGTACGGTTAGCTTTATCAAAACTAGATTTAAAATAAAAATCAATTGTTTTATCATTTTGATAAATTTCTAAAGCCTTAGCAATTTTAAAAATATTTTCTTCGCTCTCAATAACACAAGGTCCAGCGAGTAATTTCATATATTTACCTTTTGAAAAATAGAGAGTGATTATATCATAATGGATTTAATATAAAATTATTTTGATTTTGCTACCATTATTCCGGCAACAATAATAAGAACAATCCCGCTCGTAGTTATAAAATTTGGTAAAGGGTCGCCAAGTATTACTCCGACTAAAATTGCAAAAATGATGTTAGAGTAACTAACAGCACCGACAATTCCTGCTTTTGTTTCGCCGTAAGCTTTTGTCATATAGTACTGCGAGAGCGTTCCCAAAACCCCAAGCCCGACAACATAAAACCAAGTAACTCCGCTAGGCATCACAAACTCGCCTAACATAAAATCAAGCTCATCTATATAAAAATATTTTGAGAAGATAAAAAGCATTATCGGAGCTACCGTCCCCACTAAAGTAAACGATAAAACTATGGCTCTTGTATCGTAATAGTTTTTAAGTTCACGGATGGAAGTGTATGCAAGCGCTGCACCGACACCGCTGAAAATTCCAAGCAAATCATACTTGCTAAAACCGACTCCACTCGGCTGAGCTATAAGTAAAATACCTCCAAATCCAACAAAAACAGCAAGCCACCCATTTAAAGAGAGCTTTTCATTTAAAAAAAGCCAGGCTAATATTGCCGTAAAAATCGGTGCTGTTTTTGAAAATGTAACAGCATCGCCCATCGGAATATGCGCAATATTGTAAAAATATGCCAAAAGTGCTAAAAAGCCCATCAAGCCTCTGAAAAAAAGCAAAAATGGTCTTCCGCCTTTGTGTTTCATTGGTGTTTTGTAAAGTGCGTATCCTATTATAGCAACACCAAAAATATTTCTAAAAAATACAACTTCAAGCGAGCTCATATGCTCAGAAGCAAGCTTCGCGAATGCACCCATTATTGCGAATAGAAATGATGCAAAGAGCATATACTTAACGCCGCTGTTTAATTCTTTGATTAGTTTCATGGACGAAAGTATACCCATCTTTTTTAATTCAAATACGCTATAATCATCCGTATGTGTCAAGGAGATTATATGTCATTACGCATTGTTGTTCTTGCTTTATACTTTTTTTTAGCTGTCAATGCTGTTGCAGATGATAATGTAACAAAGCAAACATATCGTGAGTACATAGATGAAAAACAAAAAAAATTATCTAAAAAAGTTATTAATTTATTTGATAGTGTTGACAAGCACATAAACGGATGGATTGATGATTATGACGATAACATATCTTGCGATGAGAAGCAGGTTAAACTTGATGATGATTTTTTAAAAGATCAAAACGCAATAGATCAATTTTTTAAAAGCGATAAATATATTGATGAGACTGAGGCTAGCTATCTTCGCATTCGTCTTGGTTCAGTTTTTCAATCAAAAGAATCAGCCGAGTTTAACTATAAAATAAGAGCACAAATACCGCTAAGCAGAACTAAGAAAAGCTTTCAGCTTTTTATTGATGATGTTGAAGAAAATTATTTTGATAATACAACTCCTACTGAAACAACTAAAAAAAGCACAGAAATAGGAGTTAAGTACACTCCTGAAGTACGCTATAACATTAAATCAAAATACTCAATAGGCATTAGCAGTTTAGTAGCCTATGCAAGGGCCAGATACTCTAAAGATTTTATATTTGATAAATGGTTAATACAACCAACCCAACAATTCAAATACTCACTTGAATCAGATTGGAGCGAAGAGACAAACATATATTTTGACAGAAAGTTACAGGAAAACTCCCTTTTCAGAACAACTCTGCATCGCAAAACACAAGCACATATTGATGGATTTAACTATGCGGCTGCCTTTTCATACTACTTAACACTATCAAAAAGAAAAGGCTTTAGTATTTCACAGCAATTTTGGGGCAACACTGAGTATGTATGTCTTGAACACCCAGAGCCATACGGTGGTATAAGCGAATACTCAACCATTGCTTCTTGGCGTCAAAATATTTTTCGCAAATGGATTGCATACGAAGTTCAACCCGGTGTCAGTTTTCATAGACAGTACGATTATGACCCTAATTACATGTTGAAATTTTATGTAGATTTTTATTTTGGAAATATTGATTAATCATAAATTAAAAAGTTTAATATAATTTTATATTATAATTAAATCTAAATTTTGATATAATACAAAATATACTAAAAAGGGTTGAAGTGAAAATTTTATTTATGCTATTTTTGTTGATAAGCTCTATTTTTGCAAGAGATATTTCAACTCGTTACGATGTTCATGTAACTATGTTTGGTCATGTTGGTTATGCAGATGTTACCCTCAAAGAGAGTGGCGGTAACTATGAGATAAAACTTGTTGCAAAAACTATTGATATTGCAGCGGTGCTCTTAAGTAATAGGGTTGAAACTTTTACAAGTAAAGGCAAAATTAAAAATGGCAAATATATTCCAGATATTTTTATAAAAACAAAAGAGACAACAAAAAAAACAAGAGTTCAAACTTACTATTTTGACCACAATAAAGAAGAGATTACACTTATTGAAGAAAAGAGTAAAATGGTAAATAGAATGAAATTTGATTCTGAGACTTTTACATTGAAATTAAAAGAGGTAGAGGAAAAATCAAAAAATGAAGAGATACTTGATACTTATGTAGATAATGACGCATTAAGTTCTTATCTAAATAGTAAATATGGTTGCTCTTCAAAACTAAAAAAACATACAATTGTAGCAATTGGAGCACATAACGATAAAAATAATGTTTCCTATTCATGTCTTGAAGGCACAAAAAAAGAAGCCGCAATATTGAACTTTTCTGATGGCATTGAAAACATATATAATCTACATGTTGAACCATTAGACAAAGATGACAAAATAGTTGATGTGCTTGTTGCATACGACAGTGACGGATTTTTAAAAGAGGGTTTAATGGATGAAGTTTTTTGGATTGGAAAAATGAGCGCAAAAAGAGTTTATCATGAAATTTCAAAAAATTAAAGGATAGTTATGGGAAATATATTATTATTGGCAGTTGTAGGCGGATTTTTTTACTGGATATTTAAAAGTTATTCAAAATATACGACTTACTCTCAAGAAGCATTTAAAAATTTTGCCATAAGTAAAGAGTCTCTGCAAAAGAGTGATTTGGGTCTTTTTGTCTCCCTTGTTGCAAAAGTTGCAAAAGCAGATGGAAAAGTTGATGCTCTGGAGGCTGAGCTTATCGGCATTATGTTTGATGATATATCATCCATATTTCCAGAGCCGCAAAAAACAAAAGATATACTAAAAGAGATATTTAACGAACAAAAAGATAGATTTGACAATCTAGAAGAGATTGCTAAAACTTTAGGTCATGCTATCAAAAGAGACAGAACAAAACAGCATCAGTTTATGGGTTTTTTAATTCAACTTGCATTTGTTGACGGAGAGGTTAGTAAGAGCGAAGAAGAGATTTTATCAGTAATCGCCGAAGCTTTTGAGTTTGACCCAAATGCGTATCATGCTATATTTGATCAGTTTGAAAAAATTATGCACAACATAAAACCAAAAGCAAATATAGGTGATGCATATAAACTATTGGGTGTAAAAGAGAGTGATGATATGGATGTAGTTAAAAAAGCATACAGAAAATTAATAAGAGAGTACCACCCAGATATTATAAAATCACAAGGCAAAGATGATGCTTATATGCAAGAAGCAACCGCTAAAACACAAGAGATTAACCAAGCTTACGAGATGATAAAGGCTCACAAAAAATAGAAATCCTAAGAGAGATTATTTTAAAAAATCTCTCTCCCAAAAAAAGTCAATCCAATCATCAGCTTCGTTTATCCAAAAATCTGGCTCGTAAATAGATGTTTTTTTATAAAAAAGAGTCGCAGACTTAAACTCTATATCTTTAAACTCGCCAACAAGATGGTTCATAACCGCGTTAAGCGTATCTCCGCTGTCTGAGATATCATCAACTACCAACACGCGCTTGATATTTTTAAATTCGCACGCTCCAAAAATAGTGATATTTTCTCTTTTTTTGCTCTTGTCATAAAGTTCAGTTCTTATGCTTTGAACTTGGCGTATATCTAAACCTTCAGCCATTGCATGTGAAAGGGTAAGCCCTCCTCTTGCTATTGCGACTATTGCTTCAAAGTCAGAGACTCTGACTTTTTCTATCAAGACTTTCGTATCATTTTTAAAATTTTCATAACTGTAATATTTCATGTCAGCATTATACTATTTTAAAGCTCTTTTGCTAAAATTTCCTACAAACAAGGAGAAGTTTATGTATAAAAATATCTTGCTCACGCTCTTTATAACTTTTATGGCTGGATGTTCTGCTCCAAAACCCGATATTGCACCGGAGTGGTACACAAATGTACCGGCCAATTCTGAATTTTACTATGCAGTCGGCACTTCAGACACGATAGAAAATGCAACAAAAGCCGCAGTAGAATCAATGAGAGAGAGTTTAAGCGTGCAACTAAACAGCAGATTTAAAAAAACAACTCATATACTTCAACCTATCAACAATGAAACTCTTGAAAAAATATTTGCACAAAGTTCTGACATATCAAAAAAACTCTCATTTCAAAAAATAAAATTGGAAAAATCAAAAAAAATTAATAGCCGAGAGTTGGTTCTTATAAGTGTCCCGAGACTGGAACTGTTTGAAAAATTAAAACCTGTGTCTGATGCCCTTTTCTTACGCATGAAGCAAGAGTACAAGATGCATAAAAACAGTGTTGCTATAAAAAAACTTGCTTTTATGGATGAGTTGATGAAAAATTTTCCAAGAGTTGCATCACTTACCGGCTATAAAAATTTTTTAATACCCTCTTATAATGCTGATGATGAATTTAAATTATTAAAAGAGATGAGGGGCGAATATGATCACCTAAAATCAACTATCAATATTTATGTTTTAAGCGATGCAAATTCAAAAATTTTTGCAAACCAAATAAAAGCTGCAATTACCCAAAAAGGCTTAAATACAGAAAACTCTCTTGAAAATGAAAACTCTGTAAAACTGCTGATAACTTCTGATACGCAAGAGAGCAAAAATTACAATTTTTTGCAATCAAAATCTCTCGTTAAATTTACAATATTTGATAAAGAAAAAAAACAGATTGCCTTTAGACAGCACACCTTCGTCGGGCAGTCATCTAAAGATTATAAAGATGCGAAAGAGCATGCTTCCATAGATATGCAGACAAAAATTAAGAAACTAGATCTCTTTAATTTCATTGGAATTGAAAACAAATAGCTGCTTTAATCGGTAAATATTATTTAAGATTAAACCTGCTAGAATGACCTTAGAAAAACAAAGGAGATCAAAAAATGATCAAAACTATTTCGTTGGTTGCGTTGGCGGGCTTGCTTTCATTTTCAATAACAGGTTGTAGCAAAGAAGTTAAAGTAGGAGAGGAGAGATCAGATTTTGAGTGTAAACAAGAGAATGTAAAAGCTCCTACTTGGACTTGTATACCAAGTGCAGGTAACTCTTATGCCGGTGTAGGTATAGCTGAAAAAAGCGCAGCAGGTATGGATCACATGAGAAGAGTGGCTCTTGCTAACGGTCGTTCAGACTTAGCTCAGCAAATACAATCTCAAGTTAAAGATAAAATAACTATCTACACGGGAACAACAGGTGTTGGCGGCGGCGAAACAGTTGATAGAGCTATAGAAACGGTAACTAAACAAGTAGCAAAGGTTGATTTGGTCGGCTCTAAATCTATTGATTTTTGGACTGCACCTTCTGGCGCTATCTTTATGCTGGTAACGGTTTCACAAAATTCTGCAAATGAGCAGATAAGAAATAACATCAAAACAAGTCTCAAAAACGACCAAGCACTATGGCAACAATTTAAAGCTAAAAATGCATTAGAAGGTCTTGAAAAAGATTTCCCAACAGAATAAATTTTTAACTAGCTTATAACTCCTGCTATAAGCTAGTTTCCCCATAAACCTAAAATTCTTCTTATATTTCGGTATAATTCCAAATAAACTACAACTTTCTTCACTTAGGTAAAAAATATGAAAAAAATCGCCATTATTGGTCGTCCGAATGTTGGTAAAAGCTCGCTTTTCAACAGACTTGTTAAAAAAAGAGATGCTATTACATCTGATATAGCCGGAACTACGAGAGATGTTAAAAGACGACATGTCACTATCATAAACAAGCAGGCTCTGCTTTTAGACACTGGCGGACTTGACCAAGGGTGCGAACTTTTTGACAGAATAAAAGAGAAATCACTAGAAGCTGCAAAAAAAGCTGACATAATTTTATATATGGTAGATGGAAAAACTATTCCAGAAGACGCAGATAAAAAACTATTTTACGAACTTCAAACATTAGGAAAAGATGTAGCTCTTGTTGTAAATAAAATTGACAATGACAAAATGAAAGATAATCTTTGGGATTATTATGAGTTTGGAACAGATGCTATTTTTGGTATATCTGTCTCACACAACAGAAGCGTGGTTCCTCTTCTTGAGTGGATATATGACAGAATTCCTGAATGTGATATTATCAAAGAAGAGAATGATGATGATGAAGATGATGTAAATATTGTTGAAGAAGATGGCAGTGAATTTGATTTTTTTGACCAAGACGAAGAGAATGATGATGAGGATGACGGCTTCTTTTATACAGATGTAAATGAAGAAGAGTTTGAAGATGACTCTATTTTTGCTCAAAACGACAAGATAAAAGAGTTTAACGAGGATGATGTAAATCATATAAAAATTTCTATTATCGGGCGCACAAATGTTGGAAAAAGTTCACTCTTAAATGCTCTTTTGGGCGAAGAGCGTTCAGTTGTAAGCAGCGTGGCTGGAACTACTATTGACCCCATTGATGAGAGCATTGAGTACAAAGGCAAGCAACTAACTTTTGTTGATACAGCAGGATTAAGACGCAGAGGTAAAATTCTAGGAATTGAGAAGTTTGCTCTTATGCGAACAAAAGAGATGCTTGAAAATTCAAATATGGCATTAGTCGTACTTGATGGAAGTGAACCACTTTTAGACCTTGATGAAAAAATCGCAGGTTTAGTTGACAGCAACCGTCTTGCTTGTATTATAGTTTTAAACAAATGGGATATCGCAAACAGAGAAGATTATGACAAAATTATAGAAAATGTTAGAGATAGATTTAAATTTTTAGCTTATGCTCCAATCATTACACTCTCTGCAAAATCTCACAAGAGAGTTGATAAGCTTTACGATATGATTTTAGAAATTAACGAAAATTACTCTCAAAGAATATCAACTTCTCAGTTAAATGAAGTTTTAGAAAAAGCACTAAGAAAACATCAGCTACCGAGCATGCGTGGACAGGTTATAAGAATCTACTACGCAACACAGTATGAAACAAGACCGCCGAAAATAGCTATTGTTATGAATAAACCAAGAGGTCTTCACTTTACATACAGAAGATATTTGACTAATAAACTAAGAGAAGCTTTTAACTTTACAGGAACACCTGTTCTCTTCAAAGCTAAAAAACGCGGAGAGAAGTAAAAGGAAATTTTTTCCTTTTACATGTAGATTTTTTAAAACGGTTTCAAAATAACCATTGCTACAATAATTAAGAGCAAAATTGTAGGAACCTCATTATAAATCCTAAAAAACTTTCCACTCTTTTTGCACTCATCTTTTAAAAATTTTTCTCTAAAAAACCCAAGTGAAAAAAAGTAAGCCACTAAAACCAAAACGAAAAATATTTTAGCATGCATCCAGCCGCCGGTTGACATAATATTTACCCCGCCATAATGCGAAGTAGATAAAAAAATCATAGTTACACCGCTGATTATAGTTGCCCACATTGCAGGAAGACCTATATACTTGTAAATCTTCATCTCCATAACTTTTACAACTTTTACAAAACCTTCATTATCAATATTTTCAGCATGATAAACAAAAAGTCTCGGCATATAAAAGAGTGCCGCAAACCATGAAACTAATGAAATAATATGGAACCAAACTACCCAACTGTACATATTAATCTACTACTACTTCTATATCTTTAATTGAAGTTGCATGGTGAGCAATAACTTTATCGTGTAAACGGCGAAGCGCTTTTGTAGCTCTGTCAATAGCCAAGTCAATCGCTGTATCCAAATCATCATCAATTTGGTTGATAACCACAGGTTGAGCGTGTGCAATATGAATATCAAACTCTACCAATACACCTTTTTTTTCTGTTTTTAAATTAACATTCACCGTAGTAATATCCAAAGAATATTTTTTGAAACTCTCAATCGCTGCTTCAATATGAGCTCTTGTATTTTCGTGAAGCGTTACACCTTTTGCATGAACTTGTACATTCATCTTCTAATCCTTTTGTTGGCAGTTTTACCTGCCCTAGTTTGCTTAATCATATCGAAATAAAGCTAAAATATGTATAATATCAAAAATAAAATTTAGAAATTTTTGGAGTTATATTGATGAGAGTTTTAACAGGTATTCAACCCTCCGGTGATTTGCATATTGGAAACTATTTTGGTTCCATAAAACAGATGGTAGAGGCTCAGTCTCAAAGCCAGACTTTTGCATTTATAGCAAACTATCATGCAATGACAAGCGTAAGTGATGGTAAGCGTCTAGCTGAGCTTACAATGCAATGTGCCACGGATTTTTTAGCACTTGGAATTGACCCTGAAAAATCAGTATTTTGGGTACAGTCTGATGTAAAAGAGGTGCTTGAGCTATACTGGATATTATCTTCTTTTACACCAATGGGACTTTTAGAGCGAGCACACAGCTACAAAGATAAAACTGCCAAAGGATTTGCAACAAACCACTCGCTTTTTTCTTATCCTGTTTTAATGGCAGCAGATATTTTGCTCTTTGGTTCAGATGTTGTTCCGGTTGGAAAAGACCAGATTCAACATGTTGAAATTGCAAGAGACATCGCTATAAAATTTAACAACCAATATGGAGATATTTTAACAATTCCGGAGTTTAGAGTTCAAGAGGAAGTTGCAACCGTTCCCGGAATTGACGGGCAAAAAATGTCAAAAAGCTATGGAAATATAGTAAATATTTTCGGACAAGAGAAAGAGCAGTTAAAAACAATCAAAAAAATTGTTACAGAGAATGTAGCATTGGAAGAGCCAAAAGAGTTTGAAAATTGTAATGTTTACAGTATGGCAAAACTTTTTTTAGAGGGTGACAATCTTCTGGCTCTTCAAGAGAGATATAAAAGAGGCGGGGAAGGTCACGGTCACTTTAAAATGTATCTAGCGGAGGTTATGTGGGAGTATTTTAGAGATTTTAGACAAAGCAGAGAGTACTTTGAAGTTCACCAAGATGAAGTTAGAGAGATTCTAAAAGCGGGTGCTACTAAAGCGAGAGAGGCAGCAATGCCAACAATCGAAAAGATAAGAAGTGTTACGGGGATAAGATACTAATATATATTTTATTTTGATAATTTAATTATATTTTTAGCAAGATTCAACTAACATACACCCAATTAATTTTAGGAGTGATATATGAAAAATATCCAAAAAGGCTTAGGCGCGCTTTTAGCTAGCGCTGTTTTATCTACATCTGTATTCGCAGCCGATAGAGAATTTAAAGTGTTACCGGTGTTTACAGATGCTAACTGGTGTGGGCAAACTGAAGTTGCCGTGGTTATGGGAAGCACAAACTTTGACAATAACTTAAAAACCGGAGTTAATTACGGGGCTGAACTATCATTTGATTGTCCTGTTTTCACTCTTCCTGGTGATCATATACTTCGTCAACAACTAAGTCTTAGCCGTTATGACAGAAATAATTTTGAAGTAACAGTTATTGAGATGAACCCTTACTACTTTTTCAAACTCTCTAAAGACCTTCTTCTTGGCGTTGGACCTGGTATTGCCGGTGTTTACGGCAACCCTGATAATGGTCAAGACAAATGGTCTTTTGCCTATCAAGCAGGTGCAGGTTTAAAATACTATATGAATAACTTTCTTGTTGGTGCAGACCTTCGTTGGCAGTGGACAGATGAAAAAGATTACGGTTCAGGGACAAAAGAAGATTTAGACAATATGCGTGTTTTAGTAAAAGCAGGCTATAGATTTTAATCTATGCAGCTACCCGTTTTGCAAAGTGCTTAAATGTACTTTGCAAAACAAAATCTTTCAAAAAAATTATAGATTTCTCTGCTTATCCAACCAAACCATCAAACCCTTTTGAGCATGCAGTCTGTTCTCTGCCTCATTAAAAATTATCTCTGAGTGTTTTTCAAATACACTTTCACTAACCTCTAATCCTCTATATGCCGGAAGACAGTGTAAAAATTTAGCACCATCTTGAGCCAATGACATCATCTCATCATCAACCATAAAACCTTTAAAAGTTTTTATGCGCTCCTCTTTTTCATCCTCTTGTCCCATAGAAACCCAAGTATCAGTTGTCACGACACTCGCACCACGAACAGCCTCTGCAGGGTCATTCATAGTTTTTATTACCGCCCCGCTCTCTTTTGCAAAGCCTAACGCAACTTGAAGGATTTTTTCATCAACTTCATAGCCCTTTGGAGTAGCAATGCGAAGTTCAAAACCTAGTTTTGCGGCAAGCATCATCCAAGAGTGAGTCATATTGTTTCCATCGCCTACATATGCTGCTACAATATTTTTCTCCGCTTTATGCTCAACTAAAGTCATATAATCTGCCAAAAGCTGCACAGGATGGTAAGAGTCCGTCAGTCCGTTTATCACAGGAACTTTTGAGTAGGCTGCAAATTCCTCTATTTTAGAGTGTTCAAAAGTTCGTATCATTACCATGTCGCACATGCTTGAGATTACGCGTGCCGTATCTTTTACAGGCTCACCACGACCTAAGTGAATATCGCGATTTGATAAAAATAGAGCATGTCCGCCAAGCTGAAACATTCCAACTTCAAAACTAACACGCGTTCTTGTTGAGCTTTTTTCAAATATCATTCCAAGAGTTTGATTTTTAAGCTCTTGCTTGTAAATTTTAAATTTTAATTTTTTTTTAATCTCAAGCCCAATATCAATAATCTCTAAAATCTCTTCTTTACTGAAATCTTTTAGTGTTAAAAAATGTCTCAATTCTTTTCCCCAAATTCTTAAATAAGATGCAAGTTTATAGTAATTTTCTTTAAGATTACTTTTGTAACATCTTTGCCACTTCTTTTGCATGGTATGAGATTATAATATCCGCACCAGCGCGTTTAAAACTAATCATTGTCTCCATTACAACTCTATCATAATCAATCAAGTTGTTCATTCCGGCAAATTTTATCATTGCATATTCTCCGCTTACATTATAAACAGCCATTGGAAGTGAAGTACTGTTTTTAATCTCTCTAACGATGTCCAGATATGCAAGAGCCGGCTTAACCATAAGTATATCTGCTCCCTGCGCCTCATCTGAAATACTTTCCGCTATTGCTTCTCTTCTGTTTGCGGGATCCATCTGGTAAGTTGCACGATCACCAAAACTAGGCGCTGATTCTGCCACATCACGAAACGGCCCATAGTATCCTGAAGAAAATTTTGTTGAGTAGCTCATTATAGGAAGATTTACATATCCAGCACCATCAAGAGCATCTCTAAGTGTCTGAATGATCCCGTCCATCATGCCCGAAGGTGCTATCATATCTGCACCCGCTTTTGCATGAACAATCGCCTGCTTTGCAGATATTTCAAGTGTCGCATCATTGTTTACCGTTTGAAGCTTTTCATCAATTATTCCGCAATGCCCGTGGTCTGTGTACTCGCAAAAACATAAATCAGTCACTACAAACATATCAGGATGAGCCTCTTTTATCGCGCGGATTGTCTTTGCAATAATCCCATGTTCACATAATGAGTCTGAACCGATAGAGTCTTTTACATCAGGAATACCAAAAAGTATAATTGAGTAAAGTCCAAGTTTTTTTAACTCCGCACACTCTTTTATTATCTCATCAACGCTCATCTGAAAAACACCGGGCATAGATGCGATTTCAGTTTTAATCCCTTTGCCTGAACGAACAAAAAGCGGATAGATAAAATCATTCACGCTTACGCTTGTTTCACGAACCAGTGAACGAAGATGACCATTTAGACGAGTCCTACGAAATCTTTGAAACATTATTAAACCTTTTTAGCTATAATTTTAAAAAATATTTTACCGTTTTAAAGTTAAAAATAGGCACATTAATTGAATATAAAAATTTCAGAAGTAGCAAATTTGCCATCAAAATTTGGTGATTTTAAGGTAAAAGCCTTCAAAGAGGGCAACAAAGAACATCTTGTAATTTTCAAAGAAGCCCTAGACGAAATTCCAATAGTAAGGGTACACTCAGAGTGTTTAACGGGTGACGCTATCGGGAGCTTGAAGTGTGATTGCGGAGCTCAGCTAGAGTATGCGCTGACTATGGCTTCACAGACAAACGGAATGGTTATTTACCTAAGACAAGAGGGACGCAATATTGGGCTTCTTAACAAGATAAATGCCTATGCACTGCAAGATAAAGGGCTAAATACCATCGAAGCAAATCATCAGCTGGGATTTGGAGCAGATGAGCGCACTTATGAGATGGTGACATATATACTTCATCACTTTAATATACATAAAATTAAGCTGCTTACAAACAATCCTGATAAGATAAAATCTATCAGCGATATTGAGATAGTTGAGAGAATACCGATAATTATGAAATCAAATAAGTATAATGAAGATTACTTAAATGTAAAAAAAGAGAGTATGGGGCATCTGCTTTAAAAAAAAGGATATATTTTTGAATTTAAAAACCGCGCTCCTTGAGCAAAAAATAGAGTTGCCAGACAACTTTTTTCATAATATTCAAAAATATAAAGAGCATCTTTTCAAGTGGAATAAAATTCACAACCTAACAGGTGCAAAAGATGAGAAAACAATAGATGGGTTTATATATGACTCTATTTTTCCGATAACTTTTCTACCAAAGTGCAAAAATCTTCTAGACATCGGAACAGGAGCTGGTTTTCCCGGTCTGATACTAGCCATGGGACTGCCAAACACAGAGGTTACTCTTGTAGAGCCTCTGGCAAAAAGAGCTAGCTTTTTACAGTTTATAAAAGCTGATTTGGGGCTTGACAATGTAAAAGTTGTGAAAAAAAAGGTCGAAGAGATGGAGAGTGAGATTTTTGAGCTTATAACTTCAAGAGCTGTTGTTGATACAAATATGCTCCTAAAACTAAGCGAAAACTTTCGCAATGAACACTCAAAACTTCTTTTTTATAAAGGAGAGAGGGTTTATGACGAAGCCCCGCATGATTTAAAACACAAAATTATAAAAACACAAAATAGACACTATTTACTTATTGGAGAAAATATATGATATTGAAAATTTTACTAATAGTCGGTCTTATTGCCGTAGTTTATTTCATATTTATAAAGAAAACACCACAGGTGCAAAACACCAAAGAGACAAAGAAAAAAGATGAGCCACAGAGCAACGACATGGTCGAGTGTTCTACATGTCAAATTTACTGCTCCATTGATGATGCCCTCTTAAGCAACGGAAAATACTACTGCTCTAAAGAGTGTTTGGAGAAGTCAAAATGATATTTTTTGGACATAGATTTATAGAGAGTGAGAATTTTTATCATATCTCAAGTATCGAAGCTATACAAAACACGCCATCCTCTTCTACTCTATATATAGAATTTA
Source organism: Sulfurimonadaceae bacterium (assembly GCA_942493175.1). GTDB lineage: Bacteria > Campylobacterota > Campylobacteria > Campylobacterales > Sulfurimonadaceae > Sulfurimonas. Next base: position 330,607 of record OW818672.1, on the reverse strand, counting down.
GTGAAACAAATCTAGATATTATCACCCATGCTTTTTTAAACTCGATGCCTACTGCCATATATGTACAAAATGTCACCCAGCTTCTTTATGCTTCATCTTTTAATGCCTCTTTTATAGTAGTAGAAAAGGAGTTGGCAAAAACTGCTCAAAATGTAGCTGAAAACTATCTTTTTGATGCAAAAATATTAGTTCTCATTGAAAAAGAGGATGAAATTGAAGAGTTAGCACTACTTGGAGTTGATGGGGTTATATTCCCTAATACAGTAATAAAAATTAATTCATGAAAGATTTTAAATAAAAGTTTCTGTTATAATATAACCATAAATTTTTTGAATATGGTGCAATTGGATGTATGACTTAAACAGTAAAATTTTAAAAATTATTCCTCTTATTTTTTTAGCTGTGATTATCTCGAAGGTAGTGTACACATACAATGATGTAAAAAAAAGAGAGTACACATTTGCAAAACAAGAAGCTAAGGTTTTACACGACTATGTAGCTGCAAACAGAGCTTATCACAGAAAATTGTTTATTGACAATATCCTGCAACTGGATTCCAATACTATAAAAGTACTTCCCTCTTTTAGCTCAAGCGTCATATCAAAAGAGTTTTCAGAGAAAAATTCACTAAACATTACAGTTAAGACAGTTTCTGATAACGCTAGAAATGTCACAAACGAAGCTAATGCCGATGAACTAAAAGCTATAAAATATTTTAATGAAAATAAAAATGAGACAGAGTATTTCAGCAGTGAAAATAGTGAGTATTACCAATTTGCAAATGTTTTAAAAGTTGATGAAAGTTGTCTAAAATGCCATGGAAATATAGATGATGCTCCAAAAGTTATAAAAGAAAATTACAGTAGCGCATATAACTATAATATAGGTGAAGTAAGAGGGATTATAAGCATCAATATCCCTACAAAAAATTTAAAAAAATATTTCCTAGAAATCTTCTTCTACTCTATAATATATGATGTTATTTTACTTATATTTTTATTCTTGGGAATAAGCTACCTAATCAACAAATCCAAAGAATTAAATACAGTCCTTGAAACTAAGGTAAAAGAGAAAACTGAAGAGCTTAAAAACTCTCTTCTTCTTGAGAGGTTAACTCGTCTGCCAAACAGACTAAGGCTTATAGACGACATAGCTCTTAACGCAGATTCAAAATCTTTACATTTAGCGCTTATAAATATAGATAGATTTAAAGATATTAACGACTTGTATGGATATGAAGTAGGCGATAAAATTTTAAAACAGGTTGCACTTGCTGCACAAAATATATGTGAAAATAAAAACTCTGTTTATAAACTCCCCTCTGATGAATATGCACTTTTAACAACTGCGGATGTACCTCAAAAAGAGTTTCTAAAGATTGTAAAAAAACTTATTGCAAAAATCCAAGAAGCAGAATTTGAAGTTAACGGCAACTCTATTTTTATTACGCTCAGCTGCGGAATCGCATCAAACCAAGATTCCTTAATGACTAAAGCAAATGTAGCTCTGCAGATGGCAAAAAACAACTCAAAAAGTATTGTAGTTTATGACAATTCACTAGATACAAAAGAGCGAATAACTCAAAATATAGAGGGTGTATTGCTGCTTAAAAATGCAATCAAAGAGGATAGGATTGTTCCATATTTTCAACCTATATATAATACCGCTACAAAAAAAATAGAGAAGTATGAGTCTCTTGCTAGGATAATTTTACAAAGCGGTGAAGTCATACCGCCTATTAGATTTTTAGATATCGCTATCAAATCTAAGTTATATCCTGAAATAACAAAATCAATTGTAAGAAAGTCATTTGAGTTTTTTAAAGAAAAAGATTATGAATTTTCAGTCAATATTTCAATTCATGACATAGAAAACAGGAAAACTATGCAGTTTATATTAGGTGAAGTACAAAAATTTCCAAATCCAAAAAATATAACTTTTGAAATTTTAGAGAGCGATAGGGTTGAGAACTACGAGAAACTGAACAAATTTATAAAAGAGATGAAAGCACATGGGTGTAAAATCGCAATTGATGATTTTGGAAGCGGCTACTCTAACTTTTCGCACATCCTAGAGCTAAATGTCAACTATCTAAAGATCGACTCTTCATTGGTAAAATTTATAACAAAAGATGAAAACTCAAGAGCAATAGTAAAGACCATTATCAACTTTGCTTCAAATCTCGGTTTAAAAACAATTGCCGAATTTGTAGAAGATAAAGAGTCTATGGACTTATTGGAAAAAATGGGAGTTGATTTTATTCAAGGCTACTATATCGGAAAACCAGAAAGTGGTTTAAATGAAAATTTTAAAAAAGTTATATAATTGTTCTCTTAATCTCTGGCTTTAGTGAAGTTAAAACTTCATAGCTTATAGTTTTTGCATACTTTGCCACCTCTATGGCATCATCAAAAATTAAAAGCTCATCCTCGCTACTCATAAATGTGCTGTTATCCATAGAGACTCTGCCAACAAGCTCAATAGCATTTGAAGTTTTATAACCGCAAGCACTTGCTCTTAAAAAACCATCGCCATAACCAAAATCATAGTTGCTGACAACACACTCTTTTAAAGCTTTGTAGTCACCACCGTATCCAACTCTCTGACCTATCTTTAGATCTCTTGATGAAATTTTTTTTGCCCAGAGCGATAAAACAGGTTTTAAACCCTCTGTATTTAACGCTTTGGGCAAATTCATACATCCATAAGCTGCAATACCTACTCTTGCCATATCCTCGTCAAAATCTACATGTCGAAAAAGTGAAGCAGAGTTTGAAGAGTGAAATCTTAGAGTGCCAAAACCAAACTTCTGTGACAACTCTTTTGCTCTATCTTTTACTTTTTTAAAGTTATCATTTTGCCAGAACCACTCGCTTGTAAGCTCATCGGAACTTCTATGATGGGTAAAAACTGCCTCCAAAACAAGACCAGATTCTTTGATTTTTGAAAAAGCGACATCAAGCTCAATCATAGCGATGCCGTTGCGATGCATTCCCGTATCTACTTTTAACTCTACTTTAGTACCCTTGGGAAATCTGCTTATGCTATCTACATCATTTATCGTATATCTTATCTTATCACTTTTAGAAGTGGGTATCTCACCTAAAACCAAGATGTAATCAAAAAAATCCTCTATTTTGTCTGCCTCTTGACATGTACGGACAACTGCTTTTTCAACTCCATACTCTTTTGCCATGTGAGCCGTCTCTAAAAGTCCATGTCCATAAGCATTATCTTTTAAAACAAGCGCTATTTTAGCTATACCTTTGGTACTTTTAGCAATAATGTCGAGATTGTTAAAAAAATTATTTTTATTTAATATTATATAAGCCATAGAGGAATTATACCGAATGAGACGACTAATTGCAGAGTTTGAAAAACAGAGTTTTACGCAAATTATATTTCCACATGCAAAAAGTGACTGGGTTGACTACTTAGAAGAGGCACAAGAGACTTTTGTAAATATTATTAATGCGATTACAAAATATCAAGAGTGTTTAGTTGTTTGCGATGATGTAGAGAGCGTAAAGAGCAGATTTAAAGAGAATGAAAATCTATATTTTGTAGAGTATGAAACAAATGACACTTGGGCAAGGGATTGCTCCGCTCTTTGTATTGAAGATGGCAACAGTATAAAACTTCTTGATTTTACATTCACCGGATGGGGCTCAAAATTTGAAGCCTCAAAAGACAATGCCATGAGCAGTGCAATAAAAAAATGTTACGATAAAGAGCTGAAAAAAGTAGATTTGATTTTAGAGGGTGGAGCAGTTGAGAGCAACGGAGTTGAGACCATTCTTACAACTTCAGAGTGTATGCTAAATAAAAATAGAAATGCCAAGTCAAGCAGAGACCAGATGAGTAAAAGACTTCAAGATGAGTTTGGAATGAGCAGGATTTTATATCTAAATCACGGTTATTTAGCGGGTGATGATACCGATTCGCATATAGATACGCTGGCTAGATTTATTGACGAAAAGAGCATAATGTATGTTCAGTGCACGAACGAGAGCGATGAACACTTTGGTGAGTTAAAACTGATGGAAGATGAACTTCAAGCATTTAGAAATGAGTACGGCTTTAGGCTCATAGCCCTTCCGATGAGTGATGCTTGCTACTTTGACGGAGAGAGACTGCCTGCAACTTATGCAAACTTTCTTTTTATTAACGATGCGGTTTTAGTCCCAACTTACGGAGTTAAACAGGATGAAGAGGCATTAGAGATTTTCAAGCGAACATTTCCGACAAAAGAGATTATAGGAATCAACTGCTTCTCACTCATAAAACAGCACGGTTCACTTCACTGCGTCACCATGAACTTTGCCAACGGAGTCCTCTTGACTTAAAATAGCAAACCCGCTGTACATCAGATAAGCCGAGAGGCTTAAACCTAAAATTATTAAAATCACTCTTTTTATTTTTTCTATTTTATTCATGGCGAAATTTTAGCGAAATTTTGTCAATTCTTAACATTTATGTAACACTAACTTTATACAATTTCTTAATTTAAAAATTAAGGTTTATCATATGTTACATAAAAAATTCATCCCCTTATCGTTAGTTGTTATTGCTTCACTAAATGCTGCCGAAGTTGAACTTCCTAAAATAAGCGTCGAATCAACTATCATTACAGAAGTTAGCCAAAAAGCTCAAACTTCCGCTGATTTGGCCGAAGCTTTAAGCTCAACTGTTCCGAGCATAGATATGAACCGCAGAAGCGGTATTGCAAACGATATCTATATCCGAGGACAAAAGAGAGATAACATCTCTGTTGAAGTTGACGGAACTAAAGTTTGCGGAGCTTGTGTAAACAGAATGGACCCGCCCGTTTCTCATATCTTAGCAAGTCAGATTGATGAAATTGAGATAATAGAAGGTCCTTATGATGTTGAAACTTTTGGAACTATGAGTGGCGGACTTAAAATAACAACCAAAAAACCTACCCAAAAGCTTCAAGGCGAAGTTAATTTCGGGCTTGGAAGCTGGGGATATAAAAAAGTCGGTGCAACTATCAGCGGTGGTGAAGACAAAGTTCGTGCCCTAATCAGCGCCTCTAACGAATCAAGCGGTCAATATGAGGACGGTGATGGAAATACTTTAGCCGAGCAAACAAAGCTAAAAGCTCCTCTGGCGAACCAATATCAAACACAATATGAAAATATGAATGCTTACACCAAAAAAAGCATAATGGCTAAAATATTTGTAGATGTTACTGATGACCAAGAGCTTCGCTTAAGCTATACAGGAAACAGAAGCGATGATATTCTCTATGCAAACTCTAAAATGGATGCTGCTTATGATGACTCAAATATTTATAGTGTAGAGTATGCTATAAAAGATATCTCTGACATTTATAAAGATGTAAACTTACAGTACTACTACTCTGATGTTGAGCACCCAATGGACACAAGATATAGAAATAGCGGTGCGGCAAACTATATGACGAATCATCTAAAAACATCTATGCAGGGCTTGAAACTTAAAAACAATTTTGAGTTTGATGGTCTTAAACTTTTAGTTGGTCTTGATGGAAGCAGAAGAACTTGGGAAGGTGAAAAATACTCAACCAATGTTGCAACCGGAGTCGTTACGCCTTTGGGAGTAAGTTTAACACACACCGAAACAGAAAATAGTGCAATATTTGCAAAAATAGAAAAATCGTTCGGTGGTTTTAAAGTTGAAACCGGTGTTAGAGTTGATGATACAGAGATTACGCCTGATGACACAACAAAACACTCAAACAGCTACAATGCTTTAAATGCAAACATCATTACAACCTACAATTTGGACAAGGAGAATAAAATCTTCTTAGGTTTTGGTTCATCTTCTCGTGTACCGGACGCAAGAGAGCTCTATCCGGTAGTTGATAATATTACAGGAAACCAAGAGTTAAAGCAGACAAAAAACAGAGAAGTAGATTTAGGGTATGAATTGAAAGATGATTTAATGGAAGTTAAAGTAAAAACTTTTTATTCGATGTTAGAAGATTATATCTATCTTAAACATACTGCACCGACAACTTATACTTTTGAAAATATAGATGCAGCAGTTTACGGTGCTGAAATAAGTGCATCTTATTTTGCAACCGATGAGATTACAATAGATATGGGCGCCTCATATAAAAAAGGTAAAAAAGAGAGCAGCGCAACACAGCCAGATAGAGATTTGGCAGATATAGCACCTCTTCGTGGAAATATAGCTCTAAATTATGAGTACATGAACAAAAGCGTAGCTACTCTTGAGATGCAAGTTTCTGATAAATGGGACACTATAGATAGTGATAGCGGTGAACAAGAGTTAAACGGTTGGGCTATTTTTAATGCAAAAGTAAAACATGCATTTACAAAAAATGTTGATTTTACTTTAGGAGTTAACAATATGTTTGATAAAACTTATGTCCAATCAAACTCTTATGTTGATTTAATACTTCTAAGCGGAGGAGCAAATACTATGCTTCTTAATGAACCGGGAAGATATATTTACACAAACCTAGATTTTAAATTTTAACACCTTTTTTTTCTTCATGCGCTTTGCATGAGGAGATAACCAAAGCACTTTTTTATACCAAAAGAGATAAAATCTCTTTATGATAAAAAGATACCCAACCAAACAAATATTTGTCGGCAATGTAGCAGTGGGCGGTGATGCGCCTATTTCCGTACAGTCAATGACATACTCAAAAACTTCTGATGTTGCAGCCACGGTTGAACAGATAAAAAGACTCCATTTTGCCGGATGCGACATAGTTCGCGTTGCTGTTCCTCAGATGGAAGATGCCCTTGCACTCAAAGCGATAAAAGAGCAGATTTCACTACCGCTTGTTGCAGATATTCACTTTAACCATCGCCTCGCACTTATTGCCGCAGAGGTAGTTGACTGCATACGCATAAATCCTGGAAATATCGGCTCAAAAGAGCGTGTAAAAGAGGTTGTGAAAGCTTGTCAAGAGCGAAATATTCCAATTAGAATAGGCGTAAATGCAGGGAGTTTAGAGAAAGAGTTTTTAGACAAGCATGGACAGAGCGCCGAGGGAATGGTGGCTTCAGCGGAGTACAACATTAAATTTCTTGAAGATTTAGGGTTTGACAATATTAAAATCTCTCTAAAAGCCAGCGATGTGCAGAGAACAGTTGATGCATACAGAATGCTTCGTCCAAAAAACAACTACCCGTTTCATCTTGGGGTTACAGAGGCGGGAACGCTGTTTCACGCGACAGTTAAAAGCGCCATAGGGCTTGGTGCACTTTTACTTGATGGTATCGGCGATACAATGAGAGTCTCAATCACAGGAGAGCTTGAAGAGGAGATAACCGTTGCACGAGCAATACTCAAAGACAGCGGTGCGGCAAAAGATGGGCTAAATATTATCTCATGCCCTACATGCGGACGCATTGAAGCGGATTTGGTAAGCGCAGTTGGCGAAATAGAGAGACGAACAGCTCATATCAAAGCACCGCTTAATGTCTCGGTTATGGGATGCGTAGTAAATGCCATAGGCGAAGCGGCTCATGCAGATGTAGCCATCGCATACGGCAAAGGAAAAGGTCTTGTCATGGTAAAGGGCGAAGTTGTTGCCAATCTGGATGAGAATGAACTTGTAGATAGATTTGTAGAAGAAGTTGAAAAAATGGCGAAAGAGGCACAGTAATGCACGATAATTTATACAATTTAGCTTTTGAGCGAAGTATTTTAAGTTCAATAGTTTTTGAACCAAGCCAATTTGATGAGCTTAGCACTGCACTCAAAAGAGATGACTTCTACCTTCCTGCCCATCAAGATATCTTCAAAGTTATGACTCTGCTTTTACAAAAAGACCAGCCGATTGATGAGGAGTTTATAAAAAAAGAGCTCATCAAGATGAAAAAATTTGATGAGAGCGTTATGCTTGAAATTCTCTCGGCAAATCCAATCTCAAACACAAAAGCTTATGTTGATGAGATAAAAGACAAATCATTAAAACGCCATCTTTTAACACTAACAACCGAGATAAAAAGGGTTACGGTAGAAGAGGAGCTTACGAGTGCCGAAGTTATCGATATAGTAGAGAAAAAACTTTACGAAATAACTCAAGACAACCAGACAAGCGACTTTAAAGACTCTCCAAAGATGACTTTTGACACCATGGAGTACATCAAAGAGATGAAATCTCGCGGAAACAACATTTTAGTCGGGGTTGATACCGGATTTCATGAACTAAACAAAATGACAACAGGTTTTGGAAAAGGCGACTTGGTAATTGTCGCGGCTCGCCCTGCCATGGGAAAAACAAGTTTTATACTAAACACTGTAAATAACCTCATCACAAAAGGCAAAGGGGTGGCATTTTTCTCGCTTGAGATGCCCGCAGAACAGCTAATGCTAAGACTTTTAAGTATCCAGACTTCCATTCCTCTTCAAAAACTTCGTGTCGGAGATATGAATGATGACCAGTGGAGCTCTTTAAACGGGGCGATAGACAGAATGAACAGTGCCAAGCTCTATGTTGATGACCATGGAAGTATAAATATAAATCAGCTTCGCTCAAAACTTAGAAAACTAAAAAATCAGCACCCAGAAATAGAGATAGCGGTAATCGACTACCTCCAAATTATGAGCGGTATAGGTAATCAAGACAGGCACATACAAGTCTCAGAAATATCTCGCGGACTTAAAATGCTTGCTCGTGAACTGAATATGCCGATTGTCGCACTATCTCAGCTAAACCGTGGGTTAGAGAGCAGAAACGACAAGCGACCAATGCTTAGCGATATTCGTGAATCCGGCTCAATTGAACAAGATGCGGACATAATTCTATTTGTTTACCGTGATGATGTTTACCTCTACAAAGAGGAAAAAGAGCGAGAAAAAGCTGCAAAAGCAGAGGGCAAAGAGTTTAAACCAACATACGAAGAGAAAGAGAATGAGGATGCAGAGATTATCATCGGAAAACAGAGAAACGGTCCGACCGGACATGTAAAACTTATTTTCCAGAAAAAATTGACTAAATTTGTTGATGGCACTCCTTATGCAAAAGGTGTGGAGACAATCTACGAAAATGTAGATACCCGCTCTGCAAATATTGGTTTTGGAAATGACACGATTTCCATGCCACCCCTTTAAATAGATGATAGAGAGAGTTTCGTTATTTAACAAAAAACGAGACTTTTTCCTCTTTATCTCTATATCTGCGCTCATCCTCCTTATTTCACTTTTTTTAGAGTACAAAAACTTTTCGGAGTTTAAGCGCTTTGATTCAGCGCTTGTTGAAGCCACAGTATTAAAACAGTACACAAAAAGCAAAAACAACAGAACATATCAGGTGTTAAAATTAAAAAGCGAAGATGGACTTACTTTTTATACAACTGCAAAAAAATCGCTCCAAGATGTCAAAGATAAAAAGTTAGAACTTGAAATTTGGAGTTCAAACTTGGACTTTTACGGCTATCTTACTAACTTTTATGCAAAAAGCAAAATTATAAATATAAAAGAGAATGTAAGCGCAAAACAGAAGCTCGACTCATACATCTCCTCCTCGCATGAAAACAAAAGCATTTCAAATGTTTATCAGGCACTCTACACAAACGCTCCGGTAGAACAAGATATACAGAACAAGTTTTCAAATCTCGGAGTCTCACACATAGTCGCAATTAGCGGATTTCATCTTGGAATTTTAAGTCTGCTGCTCTATTTTTTATTAAAGCCGATTTATAAATTTACACAAAACAGATTTTTTTCATATAGAAACTCAAAAATAGACCTTTTTATTATAGTAGTGAGTGTGCTTTTTGCCTACATGTTGTTTTTGGATTCACCCCCATCGCTGGTTCGCTCTTTTGGGATGTTTGTTGTCGGGTTTGTGCTTTATGACAGAGGTATTGAAATCTTCTCCATGCAGACACTTCTTGTAACGATTTTGCTGCTTCTTGCTTTTTCTCCGCGACTCGCCTTTTCGCTTGGTTTTTGGCTCTCTGCAGGCGGAGTTTTTTATATATTTTTATTTTTGATTCACTTCAAAAATTTAAATCTACTTTGGCAAATTATAGGCATTTCGGTACTTGTTTATCTCTTTATGTTGCCGGTTTCACTCTTTATTTTTCAAAATTTTAGCATCTACCATCCGTTTTCAATTGTCCTTGCAATACTTTTTACCCCCTTTTATCCGCTTAGCATACTCTTGCATGTAATAGGTTTTGGAGATGTTTTTGATACTTTTTTGGAGTGGCTTTTGGTTTTAGGCGAAGACGGAACAAAAGTAGAACTAAATCTTTATCTCTTTTTACTCCACGCAACACTCTCTTTTGTGGCAATATGGAGCAGAGGCGGCATGTGGGTTTTAACCCTCTTTTCGAGCTCTATTTTCATATACGCGATTTATAATGTAGCATAACTTAAGTCCGTAAACAAATATAATCCATGAAGCGTAAATCCACAGAAACAGAAACATAAGAATAGAAAATGAGCCGTACATAGTCTCATAGGCTTTGTTATAAAAAACATAGTAGATAAATAGATTTTTTGCAATACTGAAAATTGTAGATGTCACAAACGAGCTAATAAGGGAGGCTTTTGGATGGATTTTAGTATTTGCAGAAATTTGAAATATTAGAAAAAATAGCGCCCAGATGATAAGATATGGTACAAATGGAAGGATGTCAATAGCAGAAGTGTACTCGCTGCTCTCCATTAAAGATGCGACATATCCAGTTATATAAAAAGAGACTCCAAGACCTATTGGCGTAAGAGTAAGAAGTGTCCAAAATGTTGTCACACTATCCCAAATGCCCCTCTCTTTTGCACGGAAAATCTTATTTGCAATATACTCAAAGTTTTGAAAAAACAGAAGTGAAGAGACGATAACCGCAACAAAACTTATCATGCTCATCTCAACAGAGTTTTGTAAAAATCCATTTATATGACCCATTAAAGTTTCGGAGTTTACAGGCATAAGGTTTGAAAATATAAACTCTTGCATTTTTACATAGTAGTCCGAAAAACTAGGCATTGATGTAAAAAGAGTAAGCACAATAAGCAGAAGCGGAATCAGCGTAAAAATTGTATAAAAACTAAGACTTGCAGCATAAAAAGTAAGGTCTTTATCTATAAACGATATTATAAAAAACCTCATGTGATTATAAAGTTTATGAAAAATTGGCATCAAAAAAACTCCCTATCTCTATATCTAGGTTTTATTATGACACAATAACACTTATTTACAAAAATAATTTAGCCTGTATATTTCTCTGTGATATAATAAGCAAAATTTGCAAAAAGCTATAAGGGCAATTCTAATGAGTACAAGACAGAAGATTACACTAATTTTATCAGGACTTTTTTTAGTATTTTTTATTGCGATGATTATAATCGTTTCACTCAGTTTTAGAGATTTCGGGATAAAGAGCGCGGAAAAAAGAGCTATGCTTACAGCTGAAGTTGTTAAGAGCGGATTAACAGCTCATATGGTCAATGGCATAATGGACAAACGCAACTATTTTCTTCAGCAGATAGAAAACATTGACAACATAAGTGCACTCTGGATTGCTCGTTCACCTGCAGTTATAAAACAGTACGGAGAGGGTTTTAACAACGAAATTGCGCGTGACGAGATAGACAAAAAAGTGCTAAAAAACGGAGAAATTCAGCGCGAAATAACCGAGACTGCGACTAAGAGCACGATTCGTATGACTATTCCCTTTGCCGCATCAGCTTTTGGCGCTACAAACTGTATGTCGTGCCACGATGCCAAAGAGGGAGAGGTTCTAGGGGCAGTAAGCATGGTTATAGACATAAGCGACATGCGCGGAAGCAGTTTTCTTACAGTCGGGTACACAGCCATTTTAGCCGTGATAATAATGCTTCTTGTGCTTCTTGTCGTAAATAAATTTCTAAAACCTTATGTGAATATTTTTTACTCAATCAGGGATGTTATGCTAGCGGCATACAACGGAAACTACTCAAAACGAGTTGATGGAGGTGAGCTAAGTGAGAGCAAATCAGTTGCTCAAATGCTCAACTCACTGCTTGAAAAGCTGCAAAAAGTTTTTGATGAGATTGATAAAAAAGTCTATATTTTTGTACAAAATAAAAATAAAGAGATCTCGCACGACCCTCTTGTAAACATCAACGACACAATCGATAAGCTCTCGGAAATCTATAAATTTAAGCAAACAATAGAGCATGATGAAAGTTTGGAGGACATCTATAACAGACTTGCTTATGTCTTTAAAACCAAGTTTGAGATTAAAGATTTTACTATTATAGAAGCAGATACTCATAGCGGCATAAAAAATGTCGTTTACAGCGTAAATGGTTGTCACTGTGATTTGGCAGATGGTCAATGCCGTGCAGACCGCATAAATACTATAGTTGATTCTACAATTTTTGATGATACATGTAGTAAATTTCATAAACCTGATTTGCAATATTTATGTATCCCATACTCAATCTCAAATGAGCTAAATCTTATAATCTCAATAGTAACTGAGGACAAAGAAGAGAGTTTTAGAGTTAGAAATCTAGTCGGTCTTATTGAGGATTATATAGCTACTGCACAACCGGCAATTGTCAGTAAAAAGCTGATGCAAATACTCAATAAAATGGCAAGAGTAGATCAGCTAACCGGAATGTTTAACCGCAAATATCTTGATGAATTTGCAGATACAACAATCCCACAAGCACTCAGAAGCAAAACTCCATACGGTATCTTGATGATAGATATTGACTTCTTTAAGATGATTAACGATACATACGGACATGACATAGGCGATGAGGCAATAAGAATAGTGTCCAGAGTTATAAAAGAGTCTATCCGCTCCTCAGATGTTCCTATAAGATTTGGCGGCGAAGAATTTATCGTGCTTCTTCATAACTGCGATAAAGCGCATGTAAAAGATGTTGCTGAGAAGATTCGTACAAATTTTGCAAAACAGGTTATTTCTGCCGGTTCTGAGACATTTTCAAAAACACTTAGCGTCGGGGCTGTTATGTTTCCTGATGATAGTGAGAGTATTTGGAAATGTATTAAATATGCCGACATATCGCTCTACCATGCAAAAGAGCACGGAAGAAATCAGGTTGTCTGTTTTGATCAGGGCCTGATTAAAAATGAAGAGATGAAAAACTCGTTTTAGAAAAAATTAGATGGAATGGGATTATTAATTTAATCCCATTTTTGCAGGATTTAGAATGTTATTTGGATCAAACGCCATCTTAATCGATTTAAAAAGTGCCATCTCTTCTGGTGTAAACGCCATTGACATGTAAGGTGCTTTCGCAAGCCCTATGCCATGCTCTCCGCTAAGTGTTCCGCCCAAGTCAATAGTTGCTTGAAACACCTCTTCTATCGCCTGATAAGCGATTTTTACCTGCTCTGGGTCTTTACCGTCAACCATTACATTTGTGTGTACATTTCCATCACCGGTATGCCCAAAACACGGGATTTTAATGTTGTACTTGTCGGCAATCGCATAAAATCTCTCTAAAAGTTCCGGCAGAGCTGAGCGAGGAACTGTTACATCTTCATTTAGCTTCTTGCTTCCATAAACACTAAGAGATTGGGATGCGTTTCGTCTTGCAAACCAGATATCAGAAGCCTCTTTTTTATCTTTTGCTATCTTAAACTCACTGCAGCCGTTTTCACGGAACACCTTCTCAATTTGCGCAAGCTGATAGTCCAAATCCTCTTCCAGATTTCCGTCAACATCGGTAACCAAAAGCGCACCTGCATCAACAGGAAGCCCTTTTTTAAAAGTCTGCTCGACGGCTCTTATGGTTAGATTGTCCAAAAATTCCATAGCAACAGGAGTTATTCCGCTTGCCATAGTTTTATAAACCGCTTCCATAGCCATGCTGACTGTCGGGAAAATTCCCATTGCGGTTTTTGTCATTTTCGGTTTTGGGATAAGCTTTAGAGTTATTTCGCTAAGTACCGCCAAAGTTCCCTCTGATGCGATTAAAATACCGCTGATGTTATAACCTGCCACATCTTTTATGGTTCTTTTCCCCGCTTTTATAATGTCGCCGTTTGGAAGTACTGCGCGGGTTGCCATTACATAATCTTTTGTGATTCCGTACTTTGCAGCTCTCATTCCGCCGGCATTTTCGCTTACATTTCCGCCGATGCTAGAGTACTCTTGGCTTGCAGGATCTGGCGGATAAAAAAGCCCGACCTCTTCAACTGCGCGTTGCAACTCCATGTTGATAACTCCGGGCTGAACCACTGCAACCATGTTTTTCATATCTATTTCTAAAATTTTATTCATATGTTTTTCCATAGCAAGAACAACCCCGCCGCTGCTTGGAAGTGCCCCGCCCGTAAACCCGCTTCCCGCACCGCGAGGAACTATAATGATTCTATGCTCATTACAATATTTTAAAATCTTACTTATGTCATCTTCATTTCGCGGAAATATAACAGCATCAGGCTCAAAATGTTCCCTTGTCGCATCATAAGAGTATGCTATTAGATGCGCTTTGTCGCTATAGATATTTTCATTGCCTACTATTTGACTAAAATAGTCCAAATGTTTTTTTTCTATCATCTTTTTTTCCTTCAAAATCAAACTCATCAAGTAAATCTTTCAATTTTTCATTACCGCTTTTAACAATCTCATAAAGCGCCTTATCATTAGGATTTGCTTTTATTATTAGCTCATAGTAGTGAGGCTCATACTCCTCAAGCTCATCACTTCCCTCTCCCCACCAAGCAGCATCAATCTCTGGAACTCTTGTATAAAACGGCAAGCCAACCTCTTTTTGTTCTACTTTTGCATCTGTAATTGCTAAAATTTTAAAACTTTTAGCATCTAGCGTATAAACTCTGTTGTCCAAAAATATAAATATCAAACCTACTGAACCATCAATACTCATCTGAGTAAAATCGCTTCTAAGCGGTGTCGGATGCCCATTAAAAGAAAGAATAGTTGCAAAAATGTCCGGATGCACCCATTGAAGTTTTGAATTTTTAGTAATTTTATAATAAATTTCTTCATTCGGAGCTATTAAAATACCTCTTGTATATCCAAAAGCCAAAACAGCCATATCGCCAATTTTTACTTCCCATTTGCCATCCGGCAAAGCACTGCTGGCAAGTGCGCTATACTCGCTTGTTTCAACTTTTGCTACCTTGCTGCCCTCATCGTAACTTGTAACAACTGCATTTTTCAAGATTGTCGTATGCCCATCGGCTATCTCATGAACAATAAAACCACTTACTCCCACATCAATCTTTTCAACTTTAATTGTGACTTCAGTTGCATCTTCATTAATCCCAATAACAGGGGATTTAACTACATTTCCAAAAAGTTCTAACGCTATAATAAAAAACAGAAATACTTGTTTCATTTCTTTCACTTTGTAAATAATATAATGCGATTATATCAAACAAACCTCATACTAAGGCAAATTTTGTTAAAGTTTTAAAATTATTTTTTAAAATTTATTGGTTACGGTTAATATTATGATGCGATTATTTTTACTTTTATTTTTAGCAACATCCCTCTTCGGCTCTCGTGTAGAAACATTTCGTTGGAGCGATGGAGAGACTTATATATCTTTTTTAGAAAGAAATAAACTTCCTCTAAAGCCCCTTTACTACGACTTAGATGAAGATGAGCAACAACTTAGTGAAGAGATTATTGCCGGTGTTCATTATCAAGTATCGAAAAATGACAAGGGAGAAATTGAGCAAACATTTGTACCGCTAAACGATGAGTTGCAGATTCACATATATAAAAACAAGGGTGAGTATTTTTTTGAAACTATTCCCATCATAAGTGAAACAAAAACCGAAGCTCTTACTATTAAAATAGACCACTCTCCCTACTTGGATATCATAAGAGAAACGGGTTCTAAAAAACTTGCAACAATATTTGTCTCAAGCTTCAAACACTCACTAAATTTCAAGAAAGAGCTACAAAAAGGCGATACGCTTGCTATGATATATGAGCAAAAATATCGCTTAGGAAAGCCTTTTTCAATGCCGACACTAAAAGTTGCCATGATAGAAATGAACAACAAAAAGAACTATATTTATTTAAATGACAATGACGGCAGATTTTATAACGAAGATGGAAATGAGATTGAAGAGTTTTTGCTTGCAAACCCTGTGCGAAACGCAAGAGTATCATCCAAATTTACAACAAGAAGATTTCATCCAATATTAAAAAAATATCGTGCTCATCAAGGTGTTGATTATGCCGCTGGGCGTGGCACTCCAATTTTAGCTGCGGGTGACGGAAAAGTTGCTTTCATAGGTGAAACAAGAGGCTATGGCAATATAATAAAACTCCAGCACAATGATGGATATCTAACCCTTTATGCGCATCAGAACTCTTTTAGAAAAGGGATAAAGAAAGGTTTGTCTGTTAAACAAGGGCAAATTATAGGTTATGTCGGAAGCACTGGACTATCAACAGGTCCCCATCTTCACTTTGGACTCTACCAAGATGGTCGTGCTATTGATCCTCTTAGAGTTGTTCAACTGGCTACAAAAATATTAAAAGGCAAAGAAAAAATTGCATTTTTAAAACTAAAAACTAATTATGATGCTAGTATAAATCTTCATCTTAAAAATGAGACTAAATTTGAAAGAATCTCTATGCCTGACACGGTTTGTTACTTCTTTGATGGAGAGAGTTGCGTACAAGATAAACTAAGCCCAAACTAAATAACACAAACTTTCTGTAATTTACACTATCCAAATTCAATAGGGTCCATATCTATTTCAGCCAAACTATTTCTACATGTCGAAATTGCTCTGATAATATCCGTACTTTTATCGGCTCTTAGAAGTATCTCAAACCTATACTTATCTGAAACTCTTTCAATACCGCACTTTCCAAACCCGACTATCTCTATGTTTGAAGCAGTTTGTAAACACTCCTGCATCTCATTCATTTCGCTTTGAGCTTTTATGCCGTTTTTATGCGAAAATAGTATTCTGCAAAGCTTTTTATATGGAGGATACAGCTCTTTGCGGTACTCTTTTTCATCTTCTAAAAAATCTTCATATTTATCGACATAGGCACTAAAAAAAGCTTCATTAAAACTTTGCACCAAAACTTTTGCACTCTCTTTTCGCCCGCTTCGCCCAGCTACTTGGATGAGAGTTGAAAGCGCTTTTTCTCTGGCTCTATAATCGCTCATATTTAGCATGTTATCCATTCCCAAAACAACTGCCAAAGTAACCCCGTGATAATCATGCCCTTTGCTTAACATCTGTGTTCCGACAAGTATATCAATCTCTCCATCATTAAAACTCTTTAGAGCTTTTTTAAGCTTACTTGTCGTAGTTATAACATCTCTGTCAAATTGCTCTACCCTTGCACTCGAAAACTCTTCTCTTATATTTTTAACAGCCTCAGCAGTTCCAAGTCTTGAACTTGTAAGCAAAGTACTTTTGCACTCTATACATACTTGTGGAATGGCTTGAGCAAAATTGCAGTAGTGGCACTTAAGCGAACGAGTCTTTTGATGAATGCTCATTCCGACACTGCAAAAAACACATTTGTGCGTATGCCCGCAATCCCCGCAGATAAGATACTTAAAATTTGCTCGTGTCGGAAGAAAAAGTATTGCCTGTTCTTTAGCTGTTACACTTTTTTTTAAACTACTCATTATTAAAGGCGATAGTCTCTCTGCACCTCGCTCATAAATAAACTCTTTTTGTGAGTTAAAATATCCGCCTTTGAGTCTTATGTGTGGAAACTTTACATAAGTTGTTAAAGATGGTGTAGCACTTCCTAAAACAACAGGAATATCATAAATTTTCCCCATATATATTGCTAAATCTCTTGCGTTGTAGCGAGGGCGCGAAGATGATTTGTAACTGTCATCATGCTCTTCATCTACAACAATCAAACCCAACTCTTTAATCGGTAAAAAAAGAGCAGAGCGGGGACCGGCGATTATCTGAGCAGTTCCGTCATAAATTGCACTAAGTGCTTTTTTCTTCTGAAGCGGTGTAAGTTTTGAGTGCCACATAACAACACTATTGCCAAAATGATTTTGCAATCTTTGGCTCATTTGCGGAGTTAGCGAAATTTCAGGCATTAAAAAAATAGAGCGTTTTTTTTGTGCAATCATCTCCTCGAAATATTTCATATAAATCTCTGTTTTTCCGCTGCCTGTGTCGCCAAAAAGAAGTGAAATTTTATGCTTTTTTAAAAAAAGAAGAGCCTCTTTTTGATTACTTGAGAGTTTTATATCAACCTCGCTCCAATGTTCCTCGTTCCCATGCTCTGCTTGGGAATGCATACTTATATCTGAATTCCCAAGTGAAACTTGGGAACTAGAAAACGGCAACATAATCCCGAGCGCTTCGCCTAGTGAACAAAAATAGTAAGTGGAGATAAATCTGGAGAGGGAGAGCTGTTTATCAGAGTAGATAGCATCGTAAACCTCTAAAATCTCGTTTGTTTTAAAATCAGGCTCTTTACAATCAGATATAACTACACCAAAAGATTCTCTATTTCTAACTTTTATCTTTACTTTTGTGCCGATATCTATGATTTTTGAACTGTGATATGTAAATGGTTCCAGCGGAGAGCTTAAAAGTGTTATGTTGTAGTAATACAAAATTTTCAGGTAGTCCGATACTTTGGGAAAATAAAATTAATTAGTCAACTAATGCGTTACAGTTGCCAGAACCAGCAGTACATGTAAATGTTCCGTTATTTGGATCATAAGTAAAAGTTGTAGTTGTTGCGCCAACTTTATAAGTATAAACAGTATCGCTTGTTTTTGCCCAATCTCCTGAGCTTGTTCCTGCTTTTATGCCATATGTCAAAAGATTTCTATCTGGTGCCGTACTATCATCTCCTGTGAAAAGAGTGGTAGAGCTACTACTTAGTTTTGCTATATAAGTAGCATCACCGAGTATAAGTCTGGATTGTCTCTCATTTACAATTGCAGTTCTAATAGTAGCAATATCTGCACGGCCTTTTGCTGTATCAGCCAACTCTCTAGTTTGTCCAAACTTTGGAAGAGCGATCGCCGCCAAGATTCCCAAAACAACGATGACAAAAATAAGTTCAATAACAGTAAACGCACGAGAAAATTTCATAAAAAACCTTAGGTAATAATTTTAAAACTATTCTAAAATAACTTGAAAATAACTACTTTACATATGCATTCCCAAGCAGGAGCTTGGGAACGAGATAAATTTATGGATTAAGTTTATCCCATCCAAGTCTAGGTGCTTCAGTAGTAGTAGGAGCTATTTGACGGCTTATGTTATAGTCCTCTCCACCAATTGTAACAGTAAAAGGAGTACCTGGGGATACAGCCGCAGCATAATCACCTATTGCACCACAACCATCTGGAACTTGAATCTGACTTGACAAATCAGCTTCCTCAAAAGCAACACTATCATTTAAATCATTTAAAACCATGTTTGACCATAACGCTGGCAAAACAGTTCTATTTAAAGTGCCAACAAAAGCATCACATCTAGAAGCCTCTGCTTGCTCAGAAACACCGATAAATCTCGGTAGCGCAACCGCAGCTAAAATACCTAAAATAACGATAACAAATATCAACTCTATCATAGTAAAACCAGCTCTTTTCATAAGAACTCCTTGTATAAACAAAAATTCGGGTTACTCTAATAACCTTGGTAAACATTATGAAGCAGATGAGATTAAGATATGCTTAAACATAAAAACTATGTTTTGGAACTCTAATTGCTTATACAATTTAAAATAAAGGAGTTCATATGAGCATAGAAGTCTCTGCAACACATGCGTTAGCTGCTAAAGCCCTTGATTATAGAGCTATCCGTCAGGATATGATATCTTCAAATATTGCAAATGCCGACACTCCATTTTATAAACCAAGGGATATTAGTTTTGATAATGCTTTAGCAGTTGAAAAAGCTAAAATTTTAAATCAAAATAGTCCAAAGCTAGAGATGGCACAAACAAATGGTGCTCACATAGCATTTAAAGAAGTCTCTGATTCAAAGCTTCCTACGACTTATTTTAGAGATGGGCATATGGCAAGAAACGATGGAAACAGTGTTGATTTGGATGTTGAAACAACAGAGATGAGTAAAAACTCTATTATGTTTAGTGCTCTTGTTAGCGCACTAAAAAAAGATTCAGCAATTTTTACAAATGTTATAGATTCATCTTCAAAAATAAGTTAAGGATTGGTACATGTCTAATTTTTTAAGCAGTTTTGATATCAGCGGTTACGGGTTGTCAGCCCAAAGGGTTCGTGTAAACACTATCTCTCAAAACATTGCAAATGCACAAACGACAAGAACTGATGAGGGCGGACCTTACAGAAGAAAAGAAGTTGTATTTAAAGCTATTGATTTTAATGAACAGTTTAACAAAGCAATAAATGGGATGACAGAGAGTGCTAAATATGAAGACCCTTTAAATGAGGGAGATTTTGGCAAAAAAGTAAATCCTGCTATAATGAGCGTTATAGTCGATAAAATCTCACGAGATGACAGAGAGCCTAAGATGAAGTTTGACCCTGCACATCCGGATGCAGATGCAAACGGCTATGTTGCCTATCCAAATATTAATCCTGTTATCGAAATGGCCGATTTAGTAGAAGCAACTCGTTCTTATCAGGCTAATGTAGCAGCTTTTGAGAGTTCAAAAAATATAGCTAACAGCGCAATTTCGCTGTTACAGTAAAAGGGAGATAAGTTATGAGCGGTATTGAGAGTATTTCAGGCATTTCTTCTGCCGATTTATTAAAACAAAAAAGCAAAATAGGGAGTGTTGATAGTGACGATGCTTTTGCAAAGCACTTAAAATCTGCCCTAAATGAAGTAAATGAACTTCAACAAAAAAGCGAAAATGCTTTAGGCGATATGGCAACAGGACAGGTAAAAGATTTACATCAAGCAGCACTTGCCATCGGAAAAGCTGAAACAAGCATGAAGCTTATGCTAGAGATAAGAAACAAAGCACTTAACGCATATAAAGAATTAGGAAGAACTCAAATATAACTGACAACTTCATCAACTTAAAATGCTATAATCCTTTTTAAAAACCAAGACAATTAAAATATGAATAATCAAAATAAAAGCAAAAAAATATTTCTTCTCTATTCACTTCTTGTGGCTGGTTTTTTACTATTTTTAGGCGTAATGCTTATCACAACTATAAAATACAGAGATCTCCCATCGCTATATGCACAAAACAGTTCTAAGGCATCTAGAGGCTCAATAATAAGCGCTGATGGTTTTCATATTGCAACCACTACAAAACTCTATAAAGCAGTAGTAAACACCTACTATATCGACCCTCAAAAGAGAGAACTTTTTATAAAACTATTTAGTATTTACTCGGAAATAGATGCCAAAGAAGTTGAACAAAGGCTAAGCAAACAAAAAGGTATAGCCGTACTTAGTTACAACTTACCGCAAAAACAAGCACAGTATCTCAAACAGCTGACATTCGAGCTTAGAAGACTTAAAGTTTTCATTGAGAGAAAAAATCCAATAACCGGCAAAACATCGCTTCATGGGCTTAGCATTATTGAAAGCGGAGAGAGCAGAGAGTATGCATATGATAAACTTTTAACGCCAATAATCGGCTATCCTCATAAGGTTGAAGAGGACGGATACACCTATATAAAAGGCGTCAAGGGTTTAGAAAAAAAGTTTGAAAATGAACTTCAACCGAAACAAGATGAGTTAAGCCAAGGTTTAAGGGATATCAACAGCTATATAATTTTAAATAAAAACAGTTTTACAAAGCAAGAAATTAACGGTTTAGATGTAAAGCTAAATATTCCCATTTCGCTTCAAATAAGAGTTGAAAATATGCTTGATGTTATGAAAGCAGATTTGCAAGCAAAAGAGATAATTGCAACAATTATGAACTCAACCAACGGCAAAATCATCGGCATGGCTAGTTCAAACAGATTTTTACCTAAATCTATACAAAAAGAGGACTATCAAGCTCTTAACAGCTCTATGATAGAGTATAGTTTTGAACCGGGAAGTGTTATTAAAACTGTTATCTTCTCAATTCTTCTAGACAAAGGTTTAGTCAATCCTTATGATATGGTAAATGGGCATAATGGTCGCTATACAATTGGTAAAAAAACAATAACTGATGAACATAAGTTTGATTGGCTTAGTGCTGAAGATATTATAGTTCATTCATCAAATGTCGGAATTGCTCAATTGGCTCAAAAACTTACAGGATCTGAATTTAACCAGGGTTTGATAGATTTTGGTTTTTCTAAAGCTTCTACTCCTGATCTTGTATATGAAAAAGTCGGCTCTGTTCCAACTATTATGCAATTAAATAATGAAATATACAAGGCAACTTGCGCTTATGGTTATGGTATGCGCGCAAACCTAATGCAACTCATCAGAGCATATAGCGCTTTTAACAATAATGGAAGAATTGTTACTCCAAAAATAATTAATTGTTTTATAGACAATCACAGAAAAGAGATAGCAATTCCAAACGAAGAGCAGATTCAAGTTATAAAAGGCACAACTGCAGATAGAATGAAAAGTATTCTCATAAAAACCGTAAATGAGGGAACCGGAGTAAAAGCGAAAACTGCGGGGCTAGAAATAGGCGGTAAAACAGGAACGGCTCATATAGTTGAAGAGGGAAAATATGTTAATGAATACAATACTGCATTTATTGGTTTTGCTAACGACAAAGAGAGCAAATACTCTATCGGCGTAATTGTTGTAAAACCAAAAAAGAGCCAATTTGCCGCTCAAACAGCTGTACCGGTCTTTAAAAAAACAATTGACATTTTAGTTGAAGACGGTTACTTAAAACCGACAATTATTGAAGATAACTCTTCAAAGCCAAATGTTATCTAGTAGTCTGGTTGTACCGACTTTTACTTCAACTAAAATAATCGTATTTCCAATTTCTACATGTGCGAGTTGATTGAAATCTCGATTTAAAATCTCAACATAAAAAATATGCAATGGTGAAAGAATTTCTCTCATACCGGATATTATCTCCTTAGAGTCAAGCACTCCTCTTGTAACCATTACAGTCGCATTACGAAGAGATGAGGCTATTTTAAGAGCTTCTTCCCTTTGTGATGGAGTTAAGTAGGCATTTCTGCTGCTAAGAGCAAGTCCATCTTTTTCACGGACTGTATCAGCAGCAACTATCTCTACGCTCATAAAAAATTGCTTTACCATTAAAGAGATAAGGTTTAACTGTTGCGCATCTTTCTTTCCAAAATATGCTCTTGTCGGGTTTACTATATTTAAAAGTTTCATTACAACTGTTAAAACGCCATTAAAATGCCCCGGTCGGCTTGAACCTTCTAAAACATAACCTCTAACTTTTGGTGCCAATACTGAAACTTCATCTTCTGCATAAATATCATCGACATGCGGAAAAAAGAGAACATCAACTCCACCTAGCTGACATAACTTTTTATCGGCTTCATCTTTTTTGGGATATTTGTCTAAATCTTCATCTTTTAAGAACTGAGTCGGGTTTAAAAATATGGAAACTATAACTAAATCATTTTGCTCTTTTGCTTTTTTGATAAGTGACATATGCCCTTCGTGCAAAGCACCCATTGTCGGCACAAACCCAACAGAACAATTGTAATTTTTTAAATAATTTTTTAATTCTAAGGGACTAGAAATAATCTTCATTTTAAGCCTCAATTTAATATAATCGCAATTATACAACAATGGAACAAATTTTATGGATAACTACGAATATACAGAACTTTTAAAAAATCTTTCAAAAAAAATGAACAATATTACTGATGTTATTGAACCGGATAAACTTCAAGCAAGACTGGTGGAAATCAATAAGCTGGAAAATTCACAAGATTTTTGGAACGATGCAGCTAATGCCGCAGTAATTCAAAAAGAGAAAACTCAGTGCGAACGAAAGCTTAAAAAGTACAACCTTGCTAAATATGCCATTGATGATGCAAAAGAGCTATATGAAATGGCTAAAGATGAAAATGACGAAGATTTAGTTGCAGAGTGTTTTAGCACAGCGGATGGGATTGAGCAGCTAATACGCACAATGGAAATTGAAGTTCTTCTAAGCGAAGAGACTGATGCAAACAATGCCATACTCTCAATTCATCCTGGAGCCGGCGGAACAGAGTCTCAAGATTGGGCTTCTATGCTTCTTAGAATGTATAAAAGATTTGCAGAGAGACGAGGATGGAGTGTTGAAGTGCTGGATTATCAAGCGGGTGATGAAGCCGGCATAAAAGATGTCTCTCTTCTTATAACAGGCGAGAATGCTTATGGTTACCTAAAAGTTGAAAACGGCATTCATAGACTTGTTCGCATCTCTCCTTTTGATTCTAATGCTAAAAGGCACACATCATTCAGCTCTGTTATGGTCTCTCCGGAAGTTGATGATAATATAAACATAGAGATAGAAGACAGAGATATCCGCGTAGATACTTACCGTTCAAGTGGTGCCGGCGGACAACATGTCAACAAAACAGAATCAGCAATCCGCATAACCCATCTAAAAACAAATGTGGTTGTGCAATGTCAAAATGACAGAAGTCAACACAAAAACAGAGCTACTGCTATGAAGATGCTAAAATCAAGACTATATGAGTTAGAACTGGAAGCTCAAAAAGCTCAAATTGCGGGAATTGCTAAAAGTGAAATTGGCTGGGGACATCAAATCCGTTCATATGTTATGCAGCCATATCAGCAGATTAAAGATACAAGAAGCAATGTTGCATACTCAAATGTAAGTGCAATTTTAGACGGAGACATTGACAAGATGATTGAAGATGTACTAATTTCACAAAATCGTTCTTAGGTTTAAAGATAAAAATCTCCGACATGAATGTACTTAAAGAATTCAGCGTTAATGATAAGTGTTCTTATCTGGCAGATAAAGAGCAAACAACACACTATAAAGTCATTGAGGAGTGTTCTAGAGCGTATACTCAAGAGTTAATCGAGAGAGGATACAGACGATTTGGCAAGATGTATTTTAGACCTGTCTGTTCTTTTTGCGATGAGTGCAAAAGTATAAAAATTGATGTAGAAAATTTCGAATTTTCCTCGTCACAAAGAAGAGTTATAAGAAAAGCTTCTAGCATTAATAGCTATATCCAGCGACCGTCTATGAGCAGATCTCATCTAGAGCTTTTTGAAAAATACCATCTTTTCATGAAAGAAAAAAAAGGATGGAGCCACACACCATCAACTGCACAAAGCTATTACAGCTCTTTTGTAGATGGACATAATGACTTTGGGTATGAAGTTTTATACTATATGGATGATAAACTTATCGGGGTAGATTTGATTGATATCTTAGAAGATGGAATTTCATCTATCTATTTTTATTATGACCCTGACTATACACAATACTCGCTTGGCAAACTCTCTTTATATTACCAGATAATGCTTGCAAAACAAAATCAAAAAAAATGGATTTATCTTGGCTACTATGTTAAAGATTGCCCATCTCTCTCATATAAATCGCACTATAAACCATATATTACGCTGAGCGGTAGGCCTGAAATGTATGAAGAACCAAAATGGATTTAAAGCAATTAAATTGAAAAAATATCCGTATATTGATATAATCACGCCATGATTAAAAAAATAAAAATTGAACTAATTTACTTTTGCGTTATATTGTTGATTTTAGCCGTCTTACAACACTCTGATTTACTGCACTCTCCCTTACAAAGAGCTAATTTAATGGCGGAAAAAGAGAACTATTTGCATCCACTGCTTTGGACTTCTGCGGTTTATGTTGTTGTAGGATTTTTTAGGCTGATTGTTAAGCTTTTTAGAAAAATAAGAGGGTAATAATACTTCTAAAAAGAAGTATTATTAAATTTGTCTAGCCATTTCTCTTTTTAATGATCTCTTCAGATACATTTCTTGGAACTTCTTCATAATGATCGAATTCCATAGAGTAAGTAGCTCTACCTTGAGTAGCAGAACGAAGATCAGTTGAGTAACCAAACATCTCTGCAAGTGGAACAAACGCATCAACAATTTTGTTACCTGAACGGTCACTCATATTGCTAACTTGTCCACGACGACGGTTAAGGTCACCGATTACATCTCCCATATAAGCTTCTGGAACTTCTACTTCGACTTTCATAAGTGGCTCTAATATAGCCGGTCTAGCTTTTCTACATCCCTCTTTGAAGCCCATTGAAGCAGCAAGTTTAAATGCCATTTCGTTTGAGTCAACTTCATGATATGAACCATCATATAGAGTAATATCGATATCTTCCATTGGATAACCCGCAAGTACACCATTGCTCATTGTCTCAGCACAACCTTTTTCAACAGCTGGAATATACTCTTTTGGAACTGCTCCACCTTTGATTTCATTGTGGAAAACAAAACCTGTTCCTGCTTCACCAGGCTTAATTGTTAAGTAAACGTGACCAAATGCACCACGACCACCTGACTGCTTAGCATACTTGTACTCTTGGTTAACTGTGTCTTTGATAGTCTCACGGTAAGAAACCTGTGGCGCGCCAACTTCAGCTTCTACTTTAAACTCTCTCTTCATACGGTCAACTAGGATTTCAAGGTGAAGTTCACCCATTCCTGAAATGATAGTTTGACCTGTCTCTTCATCTGTACGAACTCTAAAAGATGGATCTTCAGCAGCAAGTTTACCTAGAGCAAGACCCATTTTTTCTTGGTCAGCTTTAGTTTTTGGCTCAACTGCAACAGAGATAACCGGTTCTGGGAAAACCATACGCTCTAGAACAACTGTATCATCCGGATCACAAAGAGTATCTCCAGTAGTTGTATATTTAAGACCAACAACTGCACCGATTTCACCGGCATAAATCTCTTTAATCTCTTCGCGTTTAATAGCATGCATTTTAACAATACGCCCAATTCGCTCTTTCTTATCTTTTGTTGAGTTATGAACAAATGAACCTGCTTCTAGTGAACCGCGGTAAACACGGATAAAAGTCAGTGTTCCAACAAATGGGTCTGTCATAATTTTAAATGCTAATGATGCAAATTTACCATCATCAGTTGATGGAACAACAACTTCAACAGTTTCGTCATCCATCATCGTTCCTTTGATCGGAGCGCACTCAACCGGAGACGGAAGATATGCAACAACAGCATCAAGAAGAGTTTGAACACCTTTGTTTTTAAATGCAGTTCCAGCAGTCATCGGAACTATATGCATACCGATTGTAGCAGCTTTAATTCCTGCAATAATCTCTTCTTCAGTTAACGCTTCACCCTCTAAATATTTTTCAGCTAGGTGCTCGTTACCATCAACTTCAGATATAGATTCAATCATTTTTTCACGATATTCTGCTGCTTTATCTAACATATCTGCAGGAATTTCTTCCACATGATAGTTAGATCCCATTTCAGCATCTTTATCCCATATAATAGCTTTCATTTTCACAAGATCTACTATACCTGCAAAACTCTCTTCTTGCCCAATAGGAAGTTGAATTGGAACCGGATTACCTTTTAAACGATCACGAATTTGTCTCTCAACTTCATAAAAGTTTGCACCAGTTCTGTCCATTTTGTTAACAAATACGATTGATGGCACGCCATAACGATTTCTTTGTCTCCAAACAGTTTCAGATTGAGGTTGAACACCACCAACAGCACAAAATACTGATACGGCACCATCAAGAACACGCATAGATCTTTCAACTTCAATAGTAAAGTCAACGTGACCCGGAGTGTCGATAATATTAATCTGCTTGCCATCCCATTCACATGTTGTTGCAGCAGAAGTAATAGTAATACCACGCTCTTGCTCTTGTTCCATCCAGTCCATAGTAGCAGCGCCATCATGAACCTCACCTATTTTATGCTCACGCCCTGTATAGAATAATATTCTCTCAGTTGTTGTAGTTTTACCCGCATCAATGTGAGCAGCAATACCAATATTTCTTACATCTTCTAGTTTATGTGATCTTGCCATAAATTTATCCTATTACCAACGATAGTGAGCAAATGCTTTATTTGCTTCAGCCATACGATAAGTATCTTCTTTTTTCTTAAATGCGTTACCTTTATCAGATGAAGCATCCATTAATTCATTTGCTAATCTCTCAGCCATTGTTCTCTCGTTTCTTTTACGAGAAGCATCAACTAACCATCTAATTGCTAGAGATAATTGACGCACTGGGCGCACTTCTACTGGAACTTGATAAGTAGCACCACCAACACGGCGACTTTTAACTTCAATAATTGGTTTAATGTTTTCAATAGCATTGTTAAATGTATCGATACCAACTTTCTCTCCACGAGAACTTATGATATCTAAAGCGCTGTAAATAATTTTTTCAGCTGTACTTTTTTTACCATCATACATTATCTTATTGATAAATTTCGTTAAAACTTTGCTTCCATAAACTGGATCTGGCATAATTTCACGAACGGGAGCTTTTCTTCTTCTCATTTGTAATTTTCCTTACTTCAATTTTTTTTAAATTTACTCAAAATATATCACTTAAGATATATCCTGTGCTACTTTTTTTTACTTTTTCTTAGGTCTCTTAGTTCCGTATTTAGAACGAGCAACAGTACGATTTGCAACACCCGCAGTATCTAATGCACCACGAACGATATGGTATTTAACACCAGGTAAATCTTTGATACGACCACCACGAACAAGAACGATTGAGTGCTCTTGAAGGTTGTGACCCTCACCACCGATATAAGAAATAACTTCAAAACCTGAAGTTAAACGAACTTTTGCAACTTTTCTTAAAGCCGAGTTAGGTTTTTTTGGTGTTGTTGTGTAAACACGAGTACAAACACCACGACGCTGTGGACATGATACAAGAGCCGGCGATTTTGATTTTTTAACCGCGCGTTTACGCTCATTGCGAATCAATTGATTGATTGTAGGCATACAATTCCTTTACTTAATTTTTCCAGTAGAATTTAACTCACTATTTTTTAGGGAGTTATAGACGCGTGATTATAATAAAAATATAATAAAAGTTGGCTTATTTTAAGTATGAATTAATATATAGGATTTTAAGTGAGAAATAATGGCTGATTGTATAAATGTAGAATAAAATATTTACTTGAAATTATATAACCTCTTTAAAAGAGGCTATATTTTATGAGGATAAATATTAATCCTCATAAGTTCCGAAAACTATCTCTTGATCTTTGTATATACCTGTTCCAACAGGAATTGTACGACCAATGATTACATTCTCTTTAAGGTCATTTAAATCATCTATTTTTGCACTGACCGCAGCTTCTGTCAATACTTTTGTAGTATCTTGGAATGATGCAGCAGAGATAATACTATCAGCTGAAACAGCCGCACGAGTAATACCAACCAAGAATGGCTCAGCAATCGCAGGACGGCCGCCTAATTTAATAATTTTTTCATTTTCTTGTGCGAACTTAGCTTTAGAGATTAAATCACCCTCTATAAATTTAGTGTCACCAGATTTTACAATTTTAACCTGTCTAAGCATTTGAGTAAATATTACCTCAATATGCTTATCAGAAATATTTACACCTTGTGAACGATAAACCTGCTGTACTTCACTTACAAGGTAATTATAAAGCGCTTTAACACCCATAATACGAAGTAACTCATGTGAAGAGATAATACCTGAAGTCAATCTCTCACCAGCATGAACAAAGTCACCAGTGTTTACAACCGGAGTATGTGATTTGTCAACAAAATACTCTTTAACAATACCGCTATCAGATGCAACCATTATTCTTATTTTACCGCGAAGTGATTTTCCGAATGTTACATTTCCATCAATTTCAGATATAAGAGCTGTTGCTTTTGGACGGCGACCTTCAAAAAGCTCACTTACACGAGGAAGACCTCCGGTAATATCGCTTGATTTTTGAAGCGCTTTTGGTGTTTTTGCAATAATATCCGCTACTTTAACTTTAGCACCATCTTCAACATAGATAGATGTTTTTGGCTGAACTTGGTATCTTAAAAGCTCACCGTCTTCACTCGCAAGAACGATTGTCGGTTTATACTCAGCAGATATGTGATCACTAATCATCAAACGAGTTTTACCTGTTAGCTCATCGTACTGTTCCGTTGCCGTTGTTCCGATGATAATATCTTCAAAATGAACTACACCGTTTGTCTCAGAAATAACCGGATTAGAGTATGGATCCCACTCAGCAATCACAGTTGATTCATCATTTTTTGGCTTAGCTATAACAGTTTTAGAATCTACAACTGCATCATCTTCTACAACAATTATAGAACCACGAGCAATATAGTGTCTTACCGCTTCACGGTTATTAACATCTACCACAGTTGCAAAAAGACCTTTTTCAACTACTTCATAACCAGGTTTAAGACCTTCAATTCTCTCTAAATAATCACCTTTTAGAAGGAAATACTTAACAGTACCCTCTTCTTTTGCAATAATTTTTTGAGTAACAGGTGCACCGTTTGCAACTAAAACTTCAGATGCGTAAGGAATACGGCTTGGTACATTCCAGCCATCTTTAATAGTTTCAACAATCGACTCATGCTCTTTTACTTCAGAACCACTCTCATACGGGAAGTAGTATTTACCTTCAATTTGTCCGCCAACACCTGCTAACTCATTTGGCTTAGCAATTTCGTTTTTACGAAGTACATAACGAATAGTTTCAGTTTTTGACGACACACTGATGATTACTTCATCATGGATAGTTTGAATTTCAATTTTTCCTGCAAACGGAGCTTTGATTTTAGGCTCTACTAAAAGTACAGCAGCATTTCTACGATTTGCTACTATATTTTTACCCTCTTTAGAAGCATAAGTTTTAAGGTTATAGTAACGAATAAAGCCCTCTTTTTCAGCAACTACTTGTCTCTCTTGAGCAGTCGAACTTGCTGTTCCACCTACGTGGAATGTTCTAAGAGTAAGCTGAGTACCAGGTTCACCGATTGACTGAGCAGCAATAATACCAACTGCTTCGCCTCTGCGAACAATGTGACCGGTTGCTAGGTTAACACCGTAACAAAGAGCACAAATACCATTTTCACTTTTACATGTAGTAGGCGTTCTGATATAAGCTGTTTTTATTCCTGCTTCTGAAATAACTTTTGCGCTTACTTCATCAAGTAGAGTTCCCTCGGCATAAAGTATTTCATTACTTATTGGGTCAATAACATCATCGGCTAAAACTCTACCGTTTAATCTATCCTCAAGCGACTCAATTAGAGTATTTTGATCACTGATATCAGATATTTCAATACCTTCGTGTGTATGACAATCGTGCTCAACAACTTTAACATTTTGTGCAACATCAACTAGCTTACGAGTTAAGTAACCAGCATTTGCTGTTTTAAGTGCAGTATCGGCAAGACCTTTTCTAGCACCGTGAGTTGAAATAAAGTACTCGATTACATTAAGACCCTCTTTAAAGTTAGAGATAATCGGGGTTTCAATAATTTCACCGCTTGGCTTAGCCATCAATCCACGCATACCGGCAAGCTGACGAATTTGAGCTGCAGAACCACGAGCGCCAGAATCTGCCATCATATGGATAGAGTTGAAACCGTTTTTATCAGTTTGAACCAAGTCCATCATCTGAGTAGCCAAAGTATTGTTTGTATCTGTCCAAACATCAATAATTTTATTGTATCTCTCTTGTTCTGTTAAAAGACCTGCTTCATACTGTTTTTGAATCTCAAAAACTCTATTTTTTGAATCAGCAATTTTTGCTGCTTTAGTTTCTGGAATCTTAATATCATCGATAGAGATTGATACACCTGATTCAGTAGCATGCTTGAAACCTAAGTTTTTAAGTCTGTCCAAGAATCCAGCTGTAATACCTATGCCACCATGTTTTTGAACATAATCAACAATCTCATTAATTGCTTTTTTCTTCATAACTCTGTTCCAAAGCTCTGCCGGAACAAAATCAGGTAAAACTGCTTTAAGAAGCATACGACCTGCGGTTGTATGAATAATTCTTCCCTCGTCTCTAGTTCTAACTTTTGCATGAATATCTAGTGCATCATGCTCAATAGCAATTCTTACTTCATCAACATTTGCAAAAAGTTTATTTGAACCTTTTACACCGTTTTTCTCTAATGTAATATAATAGATTCCAAGAACCATATCTTGAGATGGTGTTGCAATCGCTTTACCGGAAGCCGGTAAAAGAATATTCATAGAAGCCATCATAAGAACTTTAGCTTCTGCAATTGCAGCTGAGCTTAAAGGTATGTGAACAGCCATCTGGTCACCGTCGAAGTCAGCATTAAATGCAGCACAAACTAACGGGTGAAGCTGTATTGCTTTACCGTCAATTAGCTTTGGATGAAATGCTTGAATAGAGAGCTTATGAAGCGTAGGTGCACGGTTTAGTAAAACTGGATAACCGTCAACTATCTCTGCTAAACACTCCCAAACTTCATTTGTTTTGTCATCAATCATCTTCTTAGCAGCTTTAACTGTGGTTGCATAACCTTTTTCTTCAAGTTTTGCGATAAGATGCGGCTTGAATAGCTCTAAAGCCATTTTTTTAGGCAGTCCGCACTCATCCATAGATAAAGATGGTCCAACAACGATTACAGTACGCCCAGAGAAGTCAACACGCTTACCAAGTAAATTTTGTCTAAAACGACCCTGTTTACCTTTAATGATTTCACTTAAAGATTTTAATGGGCGCTTGTTTGCACCTTTTACAGCATTTGCACGGCGACCGTTGTCAAAAAGTGCATCAACTGACTCTTGAAGCATTCTTTTTTCATTTCTAACAATAATTTCCGGTGCTTCAAGCTCTACTAGACGCTTAAGTCTTTGATTACGGTTTATTACACGACGGTACAAATCATTAACATCAGAAACTGCAAATTTACCACCATCTAAAGCCACCAAAGGTCTTAAGTCCGGCGGAAGAACAGGAAGTATTGTTAACATCATCCATGCTGGATTGTTTCCTGAATTTAAAAAAGACTCAATAACTTTTAATCTTTTAGCAATTGTTTTTCTTTTTGCTTCACTTTTTGTTAGCTCAATATCTTCTTTAAGCTGAGAAAACGCGTCAACCAAGTCAATAGAATCAAGTAAATCACGAACAACTTCACCACCCATACGAGCTTTAAAGCCTAATTCACCAAATCTTGATACTAAAGTACGATACTGCTCTTCATTTAAAACATCATATTTTAAAACAGGAGTTTTTGCTTCGGCATCATAGTATGCTTCCCCGCCGCTCTCAACAATATATGCTTCATAGTAAAGTACACGCTCAAGGTCTTTCATTTTGATACCTAGAAGAGTACCGATACGAGAAGGTAGTGAACTAACATACCAGATGTGTGCAACAGGAGTTACAAGTTCTATGTGACCCATGCGGATACGACGAACTTTAGTGCTTGTTACTTCAACGCCACACTTCTCACAAACAACACCTTTATAGCGCATCTTTTTGTACTTGCCGCAAAGACACTCATAATCCCTTACAGGACCAAAAATTTTTGCACAAAAGAGACCATCCCGTTCTGGTTTAAGTGTACGATAGTTAATAGTTTCAGGTTTTTTTACTTCACCGTGACTCCAAGACATAATCTTTTCAGGAGCAGCCAAACGAAACTGCAGTTGTTTTATGTCTTTTGGTCTTTTTTCTTCAGTTACTTCAATAGCTACCAATTTACTCATCGTCTTCTACCTCGTCAAAAATTTCTACATCAAGAGCTAAAGATTGTAGCTCTTTTGTTAATACAAACAGTGTTTCAGGGATACCGGATTCTGGTATCAATTCACCTTTTGTAATCGCTTTATACGCACGAACACGCCCATCAACATCATCAGACTTGATAGTTAACATCTCTTTAAGAACAGCACTTGCTCCATAAGCTTCAAGAGCCCAAACTTCCATCTCTCCAAATCTTTGTCCACCAAACAGTGCTTTACCACCGACTGGTTGTTGAGTTACAAGAGAGTATGGTCCAGTTGAACGCGCATGTATTTTCTCATCAACCAAGTGGTGAAGTTTAAGAATATACATATAACCAACATTTACACGCTCTTTTATCTTCTCTCCGGTTAAACCATTATAGAGAACAACTTTACCGTCAGTGCTCATTTTAGCTAATTTGAAAAGTTTTTCAAACTCTTGTGTATTTACACCTTCAAATATAGGAGATGCGAATTTAACACCTTTTGACCAGTCACGAGCATATCCTAAAAATATCTCATCACTCATTTCACCTATTACTTGCGCAGCATTCATCATGTTTGCAACATCTGCAATTTCAATCATTTTAGAACGAAGGTTCTCTATGAAATCTTTTTGCTTGCTCTCAAACTGCTCTAAAATTTGGTTACCAAGTTCACGACCTGCCATACCTAAGTGCATCTCTAAAATTTGACCGATATTCATACGAGATGGTACACCAAGCGGATTTAGACATACATCAACGCTTCTTCCGTCTTC
Organism: Sulfurimonadaceae bacterium; assembly: GCA_942493175.1. Classification (GTDB taxonomy): domain Bacteria; phylum Campylobacterota; class Campylobacteria; order Campylobacterales; family Sulfurimonadaceae; genus Sulfurimonas. Next base: position 296,274 of record OW818672.1, on the reverse strand, counting down.
CATATACGGCATATCAACTTCAGGAACAATAATAGAAACAATACCCTTGTTTCCGTGGCGTCCTGCCATTTTATCACCGACTTTTAGCTGTCGTTTTGTAGCAATATAGATTTTTACATACTTAACGACACCATTTGGCAGAATGTCGTCTTTTTCTAAAATGTTAAGCTTTTCTTCATGCTCATCACGGAAAAGTCTCTTCTCTTTTTGAAAATAGTTTTTAGTTTTGTTGTACTCTGATTGAATATCTTCACTAAATGATTTAATGATTGCATTCATGGCAAAGCGGTTTACTTCAACTAAATCTTCACCATTGATTATATCACCGGCTTTATAGTTAGTATTACCGATTTTAATATCAACAATAAGAGGCTCTTTTGTAAGAAGTTTAGTAACTCTTAACATCTCCTCTTTATCAATCATAAGAAGTCTGTCATAGTGCTCGCGCTCTAGATAATCTCGTTCCTCTTTTTCAAGTTCAAGCGTGCGAGAATCTTTGTCGTAACCTTTTTTAGTAAAGATTTTAACATCAACTACAACACCTTCCATACTTGGAGGACAATAGAGTGATTTGTTTATAACATGTCCTGCTTTTTCACCGAAAATCGCACGAAGAAGTCTCTCCTCAGGAGTCGGTTTTACTTCGCCTTTTGGAGAAACTTTACCAACTAATATCATACCACCCAGTACAGTTGTACCTATTTTAACGATACCGCTCTCATCCAAGTGAGCAAGCTCATCATCTCTAACATTCGGGATATCACGGGTAATCTCTTCTACTCCATGCTTTAACTCTCTTGCTTCAACTTCTTTTTCATATATATGAACTGATGTAAACGCATCTTTGCGGATTAATCTCTCAGAAATTACGATAGCATCCTCAAAGTTGTAACCATTCCAAGGCATAAAAGCAACCATAGCATTAACACCAAGTGCCAGCTCGCCCTGATCCATATTTGGACCATCAGCAATTATCTGATTTTTTTCAATTTTTTGTCCAATTTTAACAATCGGTTTTTGTCCAAATGATGTGTTTTGGTTTGTACGAAGATTTTTTTGTAATGGATAGTAATCTATATAAATATCTCCATCATCGTCGCCCATTATATAAATATGCTTGCCGTCAACTTTTTCTACAATACCAGAGCGCTTAGCCTTAACACACTCCCAAGAGTCGCGGGCAACAAGTTTTTCAACACCTGTTCCAACCATTGGTGCTTCATGCTTGATAAGAGGCACTGCTTGGCGTTGCATGTTTGAACCCATAAGTGCACGGTTAGCATCATCATGTTCCAAGAATGGAATAAGAGAAGCCGCAACACCTACAACCATATGTGATGAAAGGTCCGCATATTCACATTCGCTAACTGAACGGTGCAGTATCTCACCGTCATATCTCGTTACAACCATCTTATCTATAAATTGACCATCTTTATCAAGTTTATTTGACGCAGCTGCAATTTTTTTACCCTCTTCTTGAGTTGCTGTAAGATAAACAATCTCATTGGTAATTTTTCCATCTTTCATCACTTTATATGGAGCTTCAATAAATCCATGCTCATTTACTTTAGAGTAAGTTGCAAGAGTATTGATAAGACCGATATTTTGACCCTCTGGAGTCTCAATCGGACAGATTCTACCATAGTGAGTAGGGTGAACGTCACGCACCTCAAAGCCGGCACGCTCTTTAACCAAACCACCTTCACCAAGTGCCGATAGACGGCGTTTGTGAGTAACTTCAGATAGTGGATTTGTTTGATCCATAAATTGTGAAAGTTGTCCGCCTGAGAAAAATTCCATAATTGTTGAAGTAATCATTTTAGAGTTGATTAAATCATGTGGCATAAGCTCATTCATTGGACCACTCATTGTTGATAGTTTGTCACGAATCGCTTTTTGCATCTTAATCAAACCATTGTGTAACTCATTTCCTAAAAGCTCGCCGATTGAACGAATACGACGATTACCTAAGTGGTCTCTATCATCAATATGACCTTGACCATTTTTAACTTTAATAACATATTTTACAGATTCTATAATATCTTCATGAGTTAGTACGGTTACATATTCAGGAATATTTAACCCAAGCTTATGATTCATCTTCATACGACCAACTTTAGTTAAGTCATATCTCTCTGGATCAAAGAAAAGTTGGTTTACAAAAACTTTTGCTGCTTCTTTTGTTACCGGCTCGCCCGGTCTCATAACTTTATAGATACGAATTGCAGACAAATCATTTTCATCTTCGATATCTTCAGTTTGTTTTAGTAATTTTAGTGAATCAACATCAGCATTAAATGCGTTAATTATTGAACTATCAACGCCCTCTGCTAAATCGTTCGCAATACTAAAACTCTTCACACCGATTTCACTCATTTTTTTAAGTTTAGTTTCGTCCATACGAGTCATAGTATCAAAAAGAACTTCTCCGGTTTCTGGATCTATAATTGGTTTTGCCAAATAACGGTCCATCAATACTTCTAGAGGATATTCAACTTCTTGTAACCCGTCTTCAATAAATTTTTGTGATTTTTTAGCTGACAATCTCTTACCGGAAGCTAAAAGTACTTTACCATTTTTATCAATTAAATCATATGTTAATCTTGCAGAATAGTCATTTGGATTAAATGGCATTAAAAATCTATTTTCAACAATGCTGATTTTTTGAATTGGATAAAATAGTTTTAAAATATCTTGCTTAGAGTAACCAAGCGCACGAAACATGATTGTTACAGGAACTTTACGGCGTTTATTTATTCTCATATACAAAATATCTTTTGGATCATACTCAAAATATAACCAAGAACCGCGATCTGGAATAATTTGACCCGTATAAATCAGTTTATTGCCAGATGTTGCCGACTCTTCTTCTTTAAAAATTACACCCGGTGAACGATGAAGCTGATTTACAACAACTCTCTCAACACCATTAATAATAAATGATGTTCTTTCCGTCATTAGCGGAATATCACGAACAAATATACTTTGCTCTTTAATGTCTTTTACACCTAATTTTTCTTTTGTATTTTCATCTCTATCCCAAAGCACAAGACGAGTTTTCATTCTTAGTGATACTGCGTAAGTAAGACCACGCTCCATACACTCTCTAACTGTATATTTTGGTTTGCCAACTTCACTGTCAATATACTCAACAGTCAATCTGTTTTGAGTATCGTGAATAGGAAAAACTGATTGAAATACAGTCTCAACACCACTTTGTGATCTGTCTTTTTCATCAAGCATTAAAAACTTGTTATATGAACTTTGTTGTAGTTGTAGTAAATTCGGTACTTCTATTTGTTGAGGGGTTTTAGCGAAGTCTACACGAAGACGATTTCCGGAATATAAAGTATTTAACATAGGCTACCTCGATGAGTTGTTATTAAGACTTAATCATAAAGATTAAGGTTATCGTATCTAGGCGTCCCTAGATGATTTTTAGCTCAAAAGTTAGAGCTTTTTTTACAGTGCTTATAAACGACATAAGGGCACTTTTACGAAGAGATAAATATCCACTCGTAAAAGCGCCCAAAAGCTCGTGGAATACACAGAAAAACTAGTTTTTCTGTGCCCACGACTATGTAGTAAAAATTATTTAACTTCTACTTTAGCACCAGCTTCTTCTAGTTGCTTTTTAGCATCCATAGCTGTTTCTTTATCTACACCCTCTTTGATTGTTGAAGGTACATTTTCTGTTGCATCTTTAGCTTCTTTTAGACCTAGACCTGTAAGAGCACGAACAACTTTAATTACATTGATTTTTTTATCGCCAGCATCAAGAATAACAACATTGAATTCTGTTTGCTCTTCAACAGCAGCAGCTGCTACAGCACCACCAGCAACAGCAACAGGCTGAGCAGATACACCAAATTTTTCTTCAAACTCTTTTACTAATTCAGAAAGTTCTAATACAGAAAGTCCTGAGATAAACTCTAATACATCTTGTTTAGTTATAGCCATAATATAGCTCCTTAATTTTATTTTTTTATTAATACAATATCGGAAATAGTCCCGTTATCAATGCGAAGCTTAATAATTAAGCCTCTTTTTTTTGTCTTAACGCATCAAGTCCGATTGTAAAACATGTAATCGGCGCCATCCAAGTAGCAGCAAGCATAGCAAGAAGCTCATCGCGACCAGGAAGTTTAGCAAATGCTTCAACTTTAGCAGCATTAGCAGGTGCACGGTCAACATAAGCAGACTTGATAACAAACTGATCATTATCTTTAGCAAAATCAGCAACCACTTTAGAAGTAGCAACAGAGTCTGCACCCCATACTAAAATATTAGTATCTTTTAGCTCAACACCTGTAAGCTCTGCATTACGCAATGCAATAGTTGCTAAAGTGTTTTTAACAACTTGAACTTTTGCATCTTTAGCACGAGCCATTTTTCTCAAATTTTCAAGTTTTGAAACGCCTAATCCTTTGTAATCACAGAAGATTACACTTTGAGCATCCTTGAATTCATTTGAAAGTACTTCAATAATTTCAGCTTTTTGTGTTTTTGTCATAGAATATCTCCTTTCCAGACAACACTTCAACAGGCATGTTAATTACAAATTAACAAATTAAGCTTTCGCTCCTATATCTTCAGTCCATAAAATGCAGTTACCAAAGTAGTAACTTGATAGTGCTTTACGAATAAAGCACTAAAAACTACCGCTTATTTAATATCTATTAATTGTAAAACATCAAGTTTAACAGCAGGACTCATTGTTAAACTAAGTGCACAAGTTTTAATATAACGACCTTTAGCAGATGCAGGCTTGTGTCTATTGATAGCTTTAACAAAAGATGCTAAGTTTTCCGCTATTTTATTTGCATCAAAACTTGCCTTGCCGATACCTGCATGTATATTTCCTTTTTTATCAACACGGAAATTTACTTGACCACCCTTAACATTTTTAACAGCAGTTGCAACATCTGGTGTTACAGTACCTGTTTTAGGGTTAGGCATCATACCTTTTGGCCCTAGAATACGACCAATTTGACCAACAAGACCCATACAATCAGGTGCAGCAACAACTATATCAAAGTTGAAAATACCATCTTTAATTTGTTGTACTAAATCATCAGTACCAACAATGTCAGCACCGGCAGCCTTTGCTTCATCAGCTTTAACGCCTTTAGCAAAAACTGCAACACGAACAGTTTTACCTGTACCGTGAGGCAGTACTATCGCACCACGAATCATCTGGTCAGCATGTCTTGGATCTACATTTAAGTTTAATGCAACTTCAACCGTTTCATCAAACTTTGCACTTACTAAGCTTTTTACAACAGCAGATGCTTCATCCATGCTGTATGCTTTAGTTATATCTATTTTCTCTATTAGTTGTTTATATCTTTTGCTCATTGTCAAATTCTCCTATGTAATTCTGCCACAAAATTTTATATCACTGTGGTCGATGATATGTTTAGAAACTAGTCTACTATTTCGATACCGATTGAACGAGCTGAACCAGCAATTGTATTAGCTGCTGCTTCTTTATCATCTGTATTTAAATCTTCAATTTTTCTATTTACAATTTCCATTAACTGGGCACGAGTAATTTTTGCCACTTTGTTTTTAAGTGGATTACTTGAACCGCCTTTAAGACCTGCTGCATGCATTAATAGTGCTGAAGCCGGTGGTTGTTTTACTATAAAAGTAAAACTCTTGTCAGTATAAACAGTAATTACAACAGGAACTTTAAATCCCATTTTATCTTTTGTTTTTTCATTGAATGCTTTAGTAAATTCCATGATGTTAACACCACGCTGTCCTAAAGCTGGTCCAACTGGTGGTGCAGGTGTTGCTTTGCCAGCTTCGATTTGTAGCTTAATATAGCCCATTATTTTTTTTGCCATCTTTTTTTCCTTTTTAAAATTTAAATTATCTTCTCAACTTGAGTGTAAGAGATATCAACCGGAGTCGCTCTACCAAAAATCGAAACATTAAGCTTTAGAGTTCCATGCTCTAAATCATACTCATCCACAGTTGCCGTAAAGTTTGCAAACGGTCCATCTGTAATACGCACAGTTTCACCACTGTCAAAAAATACTTTTGGCTTAGGTGCTGCACGATTCTGAACACGATCTAATATTACATTTATATCATGTTCACTTAGCGGCGTAGGCGTATTTGCTTCACCAATAAATCCAGATACTTTTGGTATAGACTGTATGAGGTGTTGAACCTCAGTAGTAAGATCTATTCTAGCAAATACATAACCTGAATAAAGCGATCTCTCACTTATTTTTTTCTTACCGTCTTTAACTTCAATAACATCTTCTGTAGGAACTATAACATCTGTTATTTTATCTTGTAACCCCATCTCTTCTATCATATTTAAAATTGCTAAACGAACTGTTCTCTCATTTCCATATGTTTGTATAGAGTACCACTGATGATTACTTTTTTTCTTCTCCATTGCCACCCCTTAACCTAAGATTGCTGACATAACTGATGACATAACTAAATCAACTAGAGCCAAAAAAGCAGCAATTGCTGTTACAACGATTACAACTGAGATATAAGCTTGTTTAACCTGACCCTTAGTAGGAAAAATAACTTTACTTAGCTCTAATCTTGCATTTCTAATATGTGTACCTAAATTCATTTAACTTTCCTAATAGTCATTAATTACAGATAAAGCTCTAAAGCTCTACAAATAATCAATGTGGCAGGCGTAGAGAGATTCGAACTCCCAACACCCGGATTTGGAATCCGGTGCTCTAACCGTTGGAGCTACACGCCTATTTAAAAAACAATAAAGCCAAGTCAAAAGACTTAAGCTTAAATTGCAACTATATTAGAGTTTCATCTCTTTATGAAGAGTATGTTCACGACAAAACTTACAATATTTTTTTACTGAAAATTTTTCAGTGTGAGTTTTTTTATTTTTAGTTGTGTGATAGTTACGACGAGTACACTTTTCACATCCTAAATGTATTGCTTCTCTCATGTTATTAACCTTATTAAAGGATTAATGCAAATTCGCAAAAGCGAATTATGCAAGAATCTCAGCTACAACACCAGCACCAACTGTTCTTCCACCCTCACGGATAGCGAACTTAGTACCTTTTTCCATAGCGATTGGGTGAATTAGCTCAACAGTAATACTTACGTTATCACCTGGCATAACCATTTCAGTACCTTCAGGTAAGTGAATTGCACCAGTAACGTCTGTTGTACGAACATAGAATTGTGGACGGTAATTTGTGAAGAATGGAGTATGACGACCACCTTCCTCTTTACTTAGTACATAAATCTCAGCTGTAAATTTTGTGTGAGGATTAATTGTACCTGGCTTACAAAGTACTTGACCACGCTCAACATCATCTTTACCAATACCACGAACAAGAATACCACAGTTATCTCCTGCCAAACCTTGATCCATCTCTTTACGAAACATCTCAATACCAGTAACAGTAGTTTTTTGAGTATCACGGATACCTACGATTTCAATTGCATCACCGATTTTAACTGTACCACGCTCAATACGACCTGTTACAACTGTTCCGCGACCTGAAATCGAGAAAACATCTTCAACCGGCATCAAGAAATCTCTGTCAACTTCACGAACTGGTTGTGGGATATACTCATCAACTGCAGCCATAAGTTTTTGAATTTTTGCTGACCATGGTCCAAGAGTACCAGTTTTTGCTTCTTCTAATGCTTCTTTTGCAGAACCAGCTATGATTGGAGTATCATCGCCTGGGAAATCATACATGTCAAGAAGTTCACGAATTTCCATCTCAACTAATTCTAATAATTCTTCATCGTCAACCATATCTTCTTTGTTCATAAAAACAACGATATATGGAACACCAACTTGCTTAGAAAGAAGAATGTGCTCACGTGTTTGTGGCATTGGACCATCAGCTGCTGAAACAACTAAGATAGCACCATCCATTTGTGCAGCACCTGTAATCATATTTTTAACATAATCCGCGTGACCTGGACAGTCAACGTGTGCATAGTGACGATTATTTGTTTCGTACTCTACGTGTGATGTAGCAATTGTAATACCACGCTCACGCTCTTCTGGAGCATTATCGATTTGATCGTAATCCATCATTTTTGCACCGTTTGTTACTGCCAATACTGCCGTAATTGCCGCTGTTAATGTAGTTTTACCATGGTCAACGTGACCGATAGTACCAATGTTACAGTGTGGTTTATTACGCGCAAATTTTTCTTTTGCCATAGTGTCCTCCGACTTAATTTGTGAATAGAAATGGAATTATACCCAAAAATTATTCAATTATTGCTTAAATTTTACCTATATTTTATCTGATGGAGCTCACGAGCGGATTTGAACCGCCGACCTCTTCCTTACCAAGGAAGTGCTCTACCCCTGAGCCACGAGAGCAGAGTAAAAAACACAGTAAAAAATAACAAGCAATAATTGCATAATTTTTTATAAAATTTTTAATATCAGATTTTTTTGTGTAGATAGCTATGTAAATATTTACAAATATAAACAATTAGTTTAATATGAAGTAGGTTGAACTTGTACTTCAGCTTCCAGAATGTTTCAATGGAGCGGGTGAAGGGACTCGAACCCTCGACCCTCAGCTTGGAAGGCTGACGCTCTAGCCAACTGAGCTACGCCCGCATGTGCCATTGAAATGGTGGTGAGAAGAGGAGTCGAACCTCTGAACCCGTAGGGAGCGGATTTACAGTCCGCCGTCGTTGGCCACTTGACTATCTCACCATCTATACAATTTAATGTTTTATCTGGTCTAACACTGTTTCTAATATTCTCGCATTCAATGGTGCCGACACGAGGATTCGAACCCCGGGCCTGCTGATTACAAATCAGCTGCTCTAGCCAACTGAGCTATGTCGGCATCGAATTTGAGCCAGAATTATAGTGCAATATATATTCAATGTCAAGAGTTTTTGGCTAAAAAAAAATAATATTTAACTCTTTATGTAAAATCAGCTATTATTTGCCTCTAATTTCTTGATTTTCCCATATTTTAAAGGTGTGCTCACATGTTAAAGATACTATTTTCCCCTGCCGAGGGTAAAAAAAGCGGTGGTAATGAAGCAAAAAAAGAGCTTTTCGGTTCTAACAGTGCTAGAGAAGGCATACTGAGCGAGTACAACGCCATTCTTGAACGAGGCGATGAGTATGAAATAAAAGAGCTTTTCGGATTTAAAAAATTTAGCGACTCTAAGCCATATATAAACGACATCTTCGGCTCTCCACTTATGTGCGCAATTGAGCGATATGACGGCGTGGCTTATGATTATCTGGATTTTGACTCACTTGATGAAAAAGCCAAAGAATACGCAAAATCAAATACCATTATTTTTTCAAACCTTTACGGTCCCTTGCTTGGCGGAGATACAATAGCAAACTACAAAGTAAAACAAGGCAATAACATCGGCGATTTTGTGCCTGATAAATTTTACAGAGATAGATTTTCGTATCAGTTAGATTTATATCTTGGAAACAGCGATATCTTAGATCTTCGAGCAGGATATTATGACAAGTTTTATGAAATTAAAAAACCATACACGACTTTAAAGCTCTTAAAAGACAAAAAAACTGTTAGTCACTGGGCAAAAGCTTACAGGGGTTTAGTTTTAAGGGCGGTTGCACAAAACAACATAAACTCCATAAAAGAGTTTATGTCCTTGGAGATAGAAGGTTTGAGCATTAAAGAAATCAAAGTCATAAAAAACAAAACAGAAATTATCTACAATATTACGGAATAAAACTAGAGTTTTATTCCTCTAAGCCTAAGTGAATTGGTAATTACCGATACGGAACTAAAACTCATTGCCGCCGCCGCTATCATGGGCGATAGTAGTATGCCGAAGAACGGATAGAGCAGTCCTGCAGCGATTGGAATTCCTACAGAGTTATAAAAGAAAGCAAAGAAGAGATTTTGCCTGATATTTCGCATTGTCGCTCTGCTTAACACTCTTGCTCTGACTATTCCTCTTAAATCACCCTTTACCAAGGTAATACCGGCACTTTCCATCGCAACATCGGTTCCCGTTCCCATGGCAATGCCAACATGTGCAAGAGCAAGTGCAGGTGCATCGTTTATACCGTCACCAGCCATTGCAACGATATGTCCCTTTGCCTGAAACTCTTTAATTATCTCTGCTTTTTGCTCAGGCAACACCTCAGCATGTACTTCATCTATGCCGAGTTTCTTTGCGACTATTTCTGCTGTGGTTTGGCTGTCGCCTGTTAGCATTACCACTTTTATGCCTTGTGCATGTAAATTATGAATAACTTCTGCCGTACTTTCCTTGATGGGGTCGGTAATGGCAATGAAACCGACTGCTGTTGAGTCAACGGCAACTAACATAACAATTTTGCCATCAGAGCGTTCTATATCTGCTTTTTTTGACAATTTAAGCGCGTTTATATTTAAACTCTCAAACAGTTTTAAATTACCGACTGCAACTGCCCGTCCATCAACCTCGCCTGTTATTCCCATGCCGCTTATAGATTTGAAGTTGTCAGATTTAACCAACTCTATTCCTCTCTCTTTCGCACCCTCTACAATAGCTTCTGAGAGCGGATGCTCACTCGCTCTCTCCAAACTAGCGACCAAACGTAAGAGTTCATTTTCACTAAATCCATCTTCTACATGTACATTTACCAGTTTAGGTTTTCCCTCCGTTAGCGTTCCTGTTTTATCGACTACCAGAGTATCAACTTTTTCCATTATTTCTAAGACTTCGGCATTTTTTATTAATACTCCGCTCATGGCACCTCGTCCTGTTGCTACCATTATAGAGATGGGCGTAGCAAGACCGAGTGCACACGGACAGGCAATAATGAGTACAGAAACAGCGCTGACAATAGCATAAGCCAGACGAGGTTCACTTCCCCATATCCACCAGACAAAAAATGTTATTATGCTGATACCGATAACAGCAGGAACGAAAAAAGAAGATACGACATCAGCCAGTTTTTGTATAGGCGCTCTGGAACGTTGTGCCTTTGAGACCATATTTATTATTTGTGAAAGCAAAGTATCTGCGCCAATCTTTTGGGTTCTCATAAGAAGAGTCCCGCTTGAGTTAATCGTAGCTCCTATAAGTTTCTCGCCTGCAAACTTTTTTACAGCAATCGGCTCACCTGTGACCATTGACTCATTTACACTGCTTTGACCCTCTGTAACCACTCCATCCACCGGAATTTTCTCTCCTGGACGAACACGCAAAATATCTCCGACTTGAACCTTTTCTAGTGCTATATCTTCTTCATTGCCGTCATCTCTAACTATTCGTGCCGTATTTGGAGCAAGTCCGAGCAGGAGTTTGATTGCTGCGTTAGTTTGTGAGCGGGCTCGAAGCTCAAGAACCTGTCCAAGAAGAACAAGCGTTGTAATTACTGCTACTGCTTCAAAATAGACATGAACCAGACCATCGCTCATCTGCATCATAGGCGGGAAAATATACGGTATAAACAAAGCGATTACACTATAAGCCCAAGCAACGAACACACCTATAGCAATCAGTGTGAACATATTTAAATTCATTGTTTGCAGAGATTTGTAACCTCGGACAAAAAATGGCCAGCCACCCCAAAAAACAGCAGGTGTGGCTAGTAAAAACTCTATCCATTGAACCATCTTCATGCTTAACGCATCAGGCAAGAATGAAGGTAATAAGTCTGAAATCATTGCTAAAGTAAACACAGGAATAGAAAGAACCGTACTAACCCAAAAACGGCGGTTCATATCTATGAGTTCTTCATTTTTTTCTTCAACTGCTTTTGCGACGACAGGTTCAAGTGCCATACCGCATTTAGGACAGCTTCCTGCGTGGTCTTGAACTATTTCAGGATGCATAGGACATGTGTATTTTGTCGCCTTTTCCTCTTTTATGTAAGACGACTGTGTGTTTATGGAGCAGAGATTTTCACTAGTGCAGATTGGTTCTTTATCTGTTACAAGAGTATGAGAGCTCTCTTCTTTGAGATAATCTTCAGGATGAGCCTTAAATTTGACAAGACAGTGCTCAGAGCAAAATAGGTAATCCTCATTTTTATAACGGTATGAATATTTAAAATCACTTGATACACTCATCCCACAAACAGGGTCTTTTAGTTCTTCAGCTTTTGTTTCTATTTTCAGGCTCATATCTCTGCCATCCTTATTGATAAAATAGATACCAAATTATTTAAACCTTTTCTTCCAAATCTTTAAAGTTTGACCTTCTCTTCTCAAGCTCTTTTCTATAAGTTTCATAATCGCCAAAATGAAAAAATTTATCATATCTTGAGTGCATGTCAATTTGCGGTTTTGAGTGTTTTATGGGACACCAAAACTGCTCACTTCTTGCTGCAATCTCCCTTGTATAGCCTATTACACCATTGAAATATTCACAGTACCAGCAGTTTATCTTCTCAACTCTGTCTAGATAAAAAAGATTGTATCTATCGATGATTATATAATCTTTCCTTTTTACTTTTGGTATTTTAAATATCGGGAAGCATACCGTTTGATAGATAGTTACAAAAATATCTGCTATGAGTGCCGGTATCATCATAGACCAGACAAATGGTATTGTTAAAATTACCAAAACAGGAAAAGAGGATAGGTATTTTATTGAGCTGACTATTTTTGCTCTGCCCTCTTTTACAACACTCTCTTCAAATTTAACTTTTTTATCTTCAAGTGTGTAAAAAAACTCATCCTGCTTCTTTTTCAACTCATCCATTAACTCATTTTCAAGAGTTTTCATCTGTTGTACTATCTCATCAATTCTGCTATCCATTTAAACTCTCCAATTTCTATTTTATTGAGTATAACACTATTTTGCCCACTACCATACTAAAAATAGTGTAGAATTCCACTCATATAAACAAAAGGTTCATTTTGGAAGATTCACAAGAGTATAAAAATAAAAAAGCATATTTTGAAAAGATAATCACTCTCTATGGCAGGAATGTCGTTATAGAAATTTTACAAGATAATAATATCACAATACACAAAATTCACATGTCAAACTCAAATAAGCCTGACGGTGCCGTAGAAACCATCCTTAGTCTTGCAAAAAAAAGAGGCATTGAGGTAGTTTACCACGATAAAAGTGCGCTTAGCAGAATCAGCAAAAATGCCAAGCAGGACCAAGGTGTGGCAGTAGACATTATCGCTTCCTCATACCAAAACGCAAATGAGATAAAAAATTTAAAAAGCTTCAAACTCTTAGCGCTTGACGGCATCCAAAATCCTCAAAACCTCGGAATGATTATCCGTTCATGTGCCGCCGGATATGTAGATGGGATAATTCTTCCTAAAAAAAGCAGTGCAAAAATCTCTCCGCTTGTCATAAAAGCGAGTGCAGGAACGCTTTTTAAACTTCCGATATACTACTGCAACACGCTTGATGAAATTTTAAAAGAGTTAGAGGGTACAAAAATCTACCTTCTCTCTTCACATGCTAAAAACAGTATCTACGATATAAAAAAGAGCGATAGGTCTATATTTGTTTTAGGAAACGAGAGCGAGGGAGTCTCAAAAGAAGTTGAAAAACTGTGCAACGACTCTATCAGCATCCCGATGAACCGCGGAGTTGAGTCTTTAAATGTTGCGGTTACGGCTTCGCTTATCGCTTTTATGAAATAATTACCTCGTCATAATTTCATACGGTCGTTTTATCTCTCGCACGACCTCATCGACGCTCATGTGGCGTGATTTTCTCAAAAACTCTTTGCCGCCTAGAAAAACCAAGACGGTAGGGATGGCAAAAACGCTAAAATGAGCTGCAATTTCCTGCTCAAACGAAGTATCTATGCTTACAACTTCAAACTCTTTGAAGTTGCTATCAATCGCATCTAAAAGCTTTGGTTTTAGCGCATGGCAAACATTACATGTAGGCGCTGAAAAGTAGAGCATTACCGCCAAGTTTTTGTTTATTGTTTTTTTAATATCTTCTATATCTTGCATGGTTTAGTGCCTCTTTTTTTATGCGAAATTATACACTATCTGTTATAATCCCTTTATGAGTTCAATAATATTTTCAATTTTGGCTATCTATATCTTTATTGTCATGGGTTTTATAGCGAAGATGAGCTTTAAAGAGGCTATTGATGACAAAACTATAACACTTATAAATGTCTATTTTTTGCAGGTTTTTCTAACATTTTGGGGACTTCTGATTCGTCCTATCGATTCTACTCTCTTTTTTGCGCCTTCAATCTATCTATTTATAACCATCTTGGTTTTGATTATCTCTGCAGTTGTAGCAAAAAAACTTTTCTCTGATCAAAAAGAGTACTCCATCGCAACAGTAGCAGCAATTATCGGAAATACCGGAAACTTGGGAATACCGCTAAACATCGCCATTTTTGGGGAAGAATCTATCCCGTACACAACCATTATAAATCTCATGAATGTGTTTGTGGTTTACACGGTTGGGGTTTACTACTACTCAAGAGGCAGTTTTGATGCAAAGACATCGCTTAAAAACATAATCAAACTCCCTATTCTCTGGGCAGCCAGCGTTGCCATATTTTTAAGCCTGAATGATTACAAACCAAGCGAAGAGATAATGAAAATGCTTATGATGGGTGCTTACGGCTCAATGGTCATGCAGCTCTTTTTGTTTGGAATATATCTCTATGGCACAAAAATAAAGGAGATAAGCAGAAGTTTAACCATCTGGGTTATGGGTATGAAGTTTATTTTTATACCAAGTGTCGCTTTTTTGGTTCTTTACAATATAGAACTGGACGCGACGATAAAAGGAATAATTTTTATAGAGCTTTTGGTTCCTCTGGCGATTGCTAATGTTAATCTTGCTTCACTTTACGACTCTAAACCCAGAGTTGTAACCGCACTTGTATTTATCTCTTCGGTTATTTTTTTAGGTGCGATTTTTGTCGGGGTTAAGGTTTTGACATATTTATGAACAAAATTTACAAGATATATAAATTCCTATTTGCTGAATACGGCACTCAAGGGTGGTGGCCGATAGCTGGTTATGGTTATCATAAGTCAGAGTACAACTTTCCAAGAAACGACAATGAAATATTTGAAGTCTGCATAGGCTCAATCCTTACTCAAAACACGACATTTACTTCCGTAGAAAAATCGCTAAACAACCTCTATGCCAAAAATGCTCTGAACGCAAACGCAATAGAATCCATGGACTTAAAAGAGCTAAAAGAGGCAATCAGACCATCAGGCTACTTTAACCAAAAAGCCAGATATATTTTGGAATTTATAAAATTTTACAAAAGTTTAAACGGAACTACCCCAACAAGAGAAGCGCTTTTAAATATAGTCGGGATTGGAGAAGAAACGGCGGACTCTATGCTTTTATACGGCTACAACCAACTCCAATTTAAAGTAGATGCCTATACAAAAAGAATGTTGGTAGAATTAGATTTTGTGGATGAAAAAGCCAAATACGACGAGATAAAAACTATGATGGAGAGCTCTTTAAAAGAGTTTGTAACGGATGAAGAAGAACTGCTAAAAACTTACCAAGAGTTTCACGCTCTTATAGTAGCACATGGTAAAAAATTCTACTCGAAAAAACCGTACGGTGCTGGATGTTTTTTGAAAAATATTTGATTTGGCGTTAAAACTACTTTTTCTTGCACTCGCTAGCCATAATACCGGCTCTGTTTTTCTCTAAAAATTTATCACCGATACCCTTTACCTCTTTTAGCTCTTGAATATTTTTAAAACAGTTATTCTTTTTTCTATACTCTAAAATAGCATTTGCTTTTACTTCACCAACACCATTAATAGTCATAAGCTCATTTTTACCGGCTCTGTTAATATCTACCGCTCCAAAACATAAAACAGCTCCAATAATCAATAACGAAAGCAACTTCATTTCTAACTCCTTTTAACAAAAGATGATAGAGTTTACTTTTATTAATATAAGATAAACATTAAATTTAACAATATTTAATATTATATTGTTAATTTACTATTTTTGTAACAAATTAAATAAAACTAAAGGCTTAAAATATATGGAAGTTTGGGAAAAAATTACAAAGCAAAAGTTTGCAAATAAACTTGTCTCCCTCTCGCCTAAACTAAAAAGAACCGGTGAGTCGCCATCGGCGCAAACTATATTAGGTTATCTATATGGAAAGCGAGAACTGAAGGTAGAATTTATCCCATACATTGCAGAAGTTTTGGGCGTTGATGAGCAGGAGCTTTTTCGCTTTGACATCGAGTATGCGACTGAGTACAATATGCGTTACTCAAAAGATGCGAGAGAGATTTTAGAATTGCTTCACTATGCGCCAAAACCTATGGTTGAGCATATAAAAACCGCTTTGAGAAAATGTAAAAAGAGCTATGAAGACGGTGTAAAAGAGTTGTAACCCCAGTCGATAACAATAGAACTACAATAAAAATCTGTTTAGGCAAAAATGCCCAAACAAAATTAAATAATTTTAGCCAAGATACTCTCAACAGAAAAACCAAATTTTGCAAAAAGTTTATCAGCTGGAGCTGAGGCGCCGAATGTATCCATACCGATAACTTCATCAGCAAATCTGTACCACTCTAAACCGCGAGCCGCTTCAATAGCCACTTTTTTACTATTAGGTTTGATAATCGAGTCGATGTACGCTTTGTCTTGTTCGATGAAGAGATCATAGCACGGAACAGAAACTACATCTGCTTTAGTTCCTTTTTCATTTAGAGCAACTTTTACTTTTAGAGCAAGTTCTACTTCGCTTCCGCTTGCCATCAAAGTTATAGTTGCACCCTCATCGCTTGCAAGAAGGTATCCGCCTCTAGCGGCACTTCCTTTAATCGCAGTCGGAAGAACTGAGAGATTTTGGCGTGAACATACAAAAGCAGATGGAGATTTCTTCATGTCCAGTGCCGTTTTCCATGCTTCAACATTCTCGGCGCCATCCGCAGGTCTCCAAACATAAAAGTTTGGAAGTGCACGAAACTGGCTTAAATGCTCTATCGGCTGGTGAGTAGGTCCATCTTCACCAACTCCGATACTGTCATGCGTCCAGATAAAGAATTGCTGGATTCCAGTAAGCGCCGCGATTCTAGCTGCCGGTTTTAGGTAGTCTGAAAATACAAAAAATGTTGCTGAAAACGGCATAAGCGGTCCATAAAGCGCCATTGCATTAGTAATTGAAGCCATTGCATGTTCACGGATTCCAAAGTAGATGTTTCTGCCTTTTGGATAAACGCCCATATCTACAAGTTCAGTTTTGTTTGAAGGGCTAAGGTCTGCGCTTCCGCCTAAAAAGCAAGGGAGTGCTTTTGCAATAGCGTTTAAAATTTTTCCGTTTGTATTTCTTGTTGCATCAGCTTTATCAAAAGTCGGCCACTGAATTCTTGAAAAATCAGGATTTTGCAGAGCTGCCAAAGCCTCATTTTGTTCCATCAGCGGAAGAGTTTTAAGACTATGAATCCACTCTCGTTCAAGTAAATCACCCTTTTCTATCGCACATCTAAAACGAGCCATCACATCTTCATCTACATGAAAACATTTTGTCGCATCAAATCCGCAAGCACTCTTTGCCTCAGCAATTACATCGTCGCCAAGAGGAGCACCATGTGAGTGGTGAGAGCCCTCAAGTTTGCCGGCACCCTTTGCGATAGTTGTATTTGCTATGATAATAGTTGGCTTTGAGTTGCCTTTTGCTGCTCTAATCGCACCCTCAATCTCATTGAAATCATGACCGTCACACTCCAAAACATCCCACCCCTGAGAAATAAATCTTCCGTGAATATTTTCACTTATACTTAGATTTGTTGAACCCTCAATCGTGATACGGTTTGAGTCATATATAAGAATCAGATTATCAAGTTTGTTATGTCCTGCAATCGAACAAGCTTCATAACTAACACCCTCTTCCAAATCCCCGTCTCCACATAGACAGTAAACTTTATGGTTGATAATCTCTGCCGTCTCTGAGTTTACCTGTGCGCCTACAAACTTTGAAGCCATCGCAAAACCGACTGCATTTGCAACACCTTGACCAAGAGGTCCTGTTGTTATCTCAATACCTGCCGTATGTCCAAATTCAGGATGCCCCGGAGTTTTTGAGTCTAGCTGACGAAAGTTTTTCAAATCCTCTATCGTTAGACCATATCCCCAAAGATAGTAAAGAGAGTAGATAAGTCCGGTAGCATGTCCGCCTGAAAAGACTAATCTATCACGATTTAACCATGATGGGTTTTTTGGATTGTGATTTAAATGTTCACTTAAAATTACTGCAATGTCTGCAAGACCCATCGGTGCACCCGGATGACCGGAATTTGCCGCTTGAACCATGTCGGCTGCTAAAAATCTTATAGTGTTTGCCATTTTTTGGCGTATTTGTTTACTCATCTCATTGTTCCTTAATTTTATGAAATAAAATGAAAGAAACCCTTCATTTTGTTAACCGATGTCGGAAGTAATTCCGCCATCTTCGCTAGCCGCTATGGCACTAAAGCTTGACGCTAAAGCGTCAGACCGAACCTTTGTGTCTATTTATATATTGCGTAAGAAGCGGCGATAGCTCATCTTTTAGCTTTTCATCAAAACTATCCATCTCTTTTATAAGCGTCTCTGCCAACTCATTCGCTTCGTCCATTGCTTTATCAAGTCCTAGGAGTGTGACAAAACTATTTTTAGCTTCATCGTTGTTTGTCAGCTTTCCAGCTGCTTCACTGCTTTGAGTAACATCCAAAATATCATCTTGAATCTGGAACAGAAGTCCAAGTTTAATCCCAAAATCATATAACTTTTCACCCAATTTCTCTTTATTGACAATTATAGCACCCATCTTAAGCGAAGCAGCAATCAATTTAGCGGTTTTGTTTGTATGTAAAACTTTTACATCCTCTATGCCAAGAGGTCTGTTTTCAAAATAACAGTCAATCGCTTGACCCAAAACCATTCCGTTTAATCCGCCGTTTGCTGCAAGTTCTCTTATGAGATAAACTCTCGTGTAGTCTGAAAATGGGGCATTGCTCAAAACTTCAAACGAGTAGGTATTTAACGCATCACCTGCCAAAATTGCAGTTACTTCGTCAAAAAGTACATGAAGGGTAGGTTCTCCCCTGCGAAGCGGCGAATTGTCCATCGCCGGCAAGTCGTCATGAATCAAAGAGTATGTGTGCAAAAGCTCAATCGCATAAGCAGCATGATGCGCTCCGCCGACAAGAAGAGGATTGTAGGCATTTACAACGCCTAGCAAAAGTGCCGGACGAAATCTCTTTCCACCGGCAAGAAGCATCCTCTGCAGAGCCTCTTGATAGTTTGGATGTATGCTTTTTGAAGTCGGCAGGTTATTTAGTAAAAAATTCTCAAAGTTTTGCATGCGAAATTGTATCTAATTTACTTTCACAAAAAACTGAAAATGGTCTCTTTCAAAAAGAAGATTTACAGACTTTTTAGAGTCATCAAATATATTAAATATATCTTGCTCATCTTTTATATCTTTTGTGTTTATCTGAAGAAGTTTGTCACCCAGTTTAAGACCGTAATTTTTAGCATTTTTATCTATACCTATAATTGAGAGATTTTTATCAAAAGATATCCCTAAAAGTTCTAAGAAAGCATCGTTTAGATAACCGCCGCCTCTTTTATTTTGGCTTTTTGTACTCAAAGTCAATATTTCACTGCCTCGTTTTATTTTCACTTTATGAACAGAGCCTATTTCGCTAAAAAGTATATTTCGCATAAGCATTGCGCTATCTTTGGCTTTTTTACCGTCAATTTCTAAAACAATGTCATTTTTTTTAAATGGATTATCTTTCTTAAACGGGTTAGAGCTGCTAACCACAACAGCAGAATTAACATCTTTGATTCTTATTCCAAAATCACCGTAAGAGACTTTTTTTATTTTTAAAAACCTATCTATATACTCTTTTTCAATTATTCCGAGCGGTGTAACTATCCCCTCTAAGGCGCAGCAACTGTTTAAAAGTAAACTAGGCACAGAGAGTGGCTCGCTAAATGTTGCGAAACTCTCTAGTCCGACTTCTCTTTTTAAAATTTTGCCCTTGACTATTCTTTTATTGTCTACTCCAAAAACAGCTGAAGCAGGATTCATATTTATTCTAAAGGGGTATTTGAAATTATTTGTCTCTTCAACAAGATATAGTGATAGATATGGGTCATGCTTAATGATTTTTGCATCCGGAACAGTTGTAGAAAAAATTAGTTTTTGATTATTTGGCAGAGGTATTTGAAGCGTTTGATTTACAATTGATTTTGAATCAATCGTTTTAAGTTTACATAACTCAGAGCCGCCTTTACACGCATATAGATTTAAAAAAAGAAAGTTTAGCGCTAAAAATAGCCTAAACACTCAGTTATTCCCAAATGGATTTATGCCGCCAAGCATACCCAGAGCGCTGTTTTGTCTGTTGTCTTCCACCATTTTATTAGCATCATTAATAGCGCCGATTAGTAAAATCTGTAGTGATTCTTTGTCGCCAAGAAGCGAGTCGTCAATATTTATGTCTGTAACTTCGCTCTTGCCGTTTATAGTAATCTCAACTAAACCGCCCCCGCTTTTTACATTAAAAACTTTAGACTCTAGCTCAGCTTGAAGTTTTTTAGCATTTTCTTGCATTCCTTCAAGCATTTTGCCCATGTCGCCCAAGTTTCCAAACATTATGTTAAATGCTCTCTAAAATTTCTTCGATATCATTATTATCATCTACTAAAACAACTTTTGGCTTATACGTTTCTAAATCTTTTTCATCATATGTAGCATAAGCAACGATGATTATTTTATCGCCTTTGTGAACTTTTCTAGCAGCTGCACCGTTTAAACAGATGTCTCTTTTGCCACGTTCACCTAGAATAACATATGTTGAAAATCTCTCACCGTTATTGATGTTTAGTATCTCAACTTTTTGTCCAACCCTCATCCTTGCAGCTTCCATTAGCTCCTGATCTATGGTAATAGAACCAACATAGTTTAGGTTTGCATCAGTTACTGTAGCACGATGAATTTTGCTGTACAACATTTCTATAGTCATCTTATTTTCCTACATTCCCATCTGTTTTTTCATATCACATGGAGAAATTGGCTCATCCCACATGTCGGAGCCGATTAAATACTCTTTAACAACATTTCCACCGATGATATGCTCTTCTATGATTCTATCTATTTTCTCTTTAGTTAATGCTGCATACATAAAATGTCCCGGCTCCACTAGCATAACAGGACCTGAACTACAACGATTAAGACATGATGTGCGAATAGGCTGAACTGTTCCCATCACGCCCTCTTTCATCAATTTTTGTGCCAAATGCTGAAATAAATCTTGAGTTTGCGGAGTAACACACGATGGTTTTGGCATGCCTGGAGGAGCTGATTGTTCACATTTAAATATATAAAATGCCGGTTGAGGAATTCCCATAAATACCACCCTTGTAAAAATTTTCGAAATTATATCAAAAATTACCTCATAAATAATAACACACGCAAAGAAGTTTTTATACTTAAGAATGAAATTACTTTAATTTCAATAACTCTCTCACTACTTCTCTGTCGTCAAAAGGAAATTTTTCATCATATATTATTTGATAGTTCTCATCGCCTTTTCCAAGAATAACAACAACTTCATCATCTGTTTGGTCACGAAGTGCCATTTCAATAGCTTTTCTTCTATTTAGCTCAACATTTACAACAGCTTTATCTTCAATACCTTCTAAAATATCATTGACTATATCTTGCGGGTCTTCATTTCTTGGATTATCACTTGTTATGTAGAGTTTTTTTGCTAAACTTGCTGCAATCCTACCCATCAAGGGTCTTTTAGTTCTATCTCTATCTCCGCCTGCACCAAAAACAACCAAGAGTTCTTTCTCTTTGAGTGCATTTAATACCTGCTGAATTCCATCTGGCGTATGGGCAAAATCAACAATAACATTTGGAACTTCGCTTACTTGCTCCATACGCCCGCTTACTCCGGCAAAACCCTCTACAACATTTGCAACTTCTTCTAGTTTTTTTCCGGTTAAAAGATGTGTCGCAGAAATAGCAGCCATCAAGTTATAGAGATTAAAAAAACCATGAAGCGATGATGTAAAAGGAACAACATCTTTAAAGTGTTGAATAATCCCGCTTGATGCATTATTTAAAGAGTATGCAATCAGCCTGTATGTAGCAGAATTTTCTATTCCGTAAGTGAAAGTATTTTTAAAATTAAATGATGCTTTTGGTTCATCTTTATTTATAAGTTTTCTACCATCATCTTGAAAAAAGCTATTTTTTACAGCTATATACTCACCGATAGTTTTGTGAAAATCTAGATGATCTTGGGTGATATTTGTAAGAATTTTAAGTTCAAAATTAAGTCCTTCAACTCTTTTTTGAGCAATCGCATGTGAGCTTACTTCCATAATAAAGAAGTCACAACCGGACTCAACCGCTTGATAAATATGCTTGTATGTGTTTAAAACAGACGGTGTAGTAAGCGTTTTACCCTCCACCATCTCATCATTCATAAAAAAGCCGCGAGTACCTTGCATAGCTACTTTATATCCCAAATCCAATAAAAATGAGTAAATAGCACTTGCCGTTGTTGTTTTACCGTTTGTTCCCGTGATTCCAACAATTTTTATCTTATCTATTCCAAATAATTTTGCAACATCCTTAATATTTATAATAGAGTGAGCGCCTCTCTCTTTTGCATTCTGAAGATATTTTTCATTTTGCGGAGTCAAAACAAATGCTGTTTCTTTATCGCAATCCTGTGAGTTTTCTGTAATATATTTAAACTCTTGCTCCTGAAGTTCAATTTTCAACTTTTGCGCCTTTTGCTAATTTTTTCAGTAGTTTTTTAAGCAGTTTATCGCTCGGGTATACACTCAGAGCATTTTCCAAATATGTCAACGCCATTTCCGCAAAGTCATTCTCTATTAATTTATCTAAAAAATCAACAAAATCCTCTTTTTGAGTAATAATTACTCTCGTTGAAAACATGATATTTTCAAAAATTTCTTTAAAATTTCCACCCTCATCAACAAGAGTTTTAAAATCTTTATACAAAATCCCATCTTCAAACTCTACTCTCTCACGAAGCGGTTCTGCAAAAACTTCTCTAAGTTTTTCTAACGAGCCATCCATATTTTGAAGTATTTGGCTCATAATAATATCAGCCTGCTCTTTATCTTCCTCTTTTAGAACTTCATAATAGTCAAAAAGAGCCTCTGCCCCGCCCTCTCCGCTCATCGCCATCTCTGCAAGAATAACACCGTTATAAGCCTCTTTGGAGTTAGGAAAATTTTGCAAAACTGTTGCGAATTTTTCTAATGCATTTTTATAATCTGATTTAGAAAAGCTATCTTTTGCCTGTGATAATGTTTTAAATTTACTTATTGACATAATTATCCGCACTTATTTATAAATTATCTATATCGTTTTCCATACCGATGGGCACATTGATAACCGTCAGTTCTGGATGAATATCCATTTTTAGCTGTCTCTCTACGCCATATTTCAGGGTTGTTCCGCTACTTGCACATCCAATGCAGGCACCCCTTAGTTGTATATATACTTTTGAATTTCTGACCGTTATAAAATCTATGTCTCCGCCATCAAGCGCCAATGAAGGACGAACCTTATCTATAACATTTTTTACTGGGCTCATTAACTCTTCATCTGTAAATGGAATCATACCCATCCTTTAAAATTTATATGTTTATTATCTTCATAAGATATGACAAAATCCCTTAACAAGTGATAAAAAATATCACTTATCTCTATAAAGAAAGAATTTGATGTACATAGCTTGGTTTTCTCATACCAACGAGTATATAATCGACATTTTGACTTTGCATTAAAAATCTTATTGCACACTCTTGCATTGATAAGCGACACTCGTTAAAAAACTCATTAAGCTCTTTTTTTGTGTTTATTGAGCACTCATAAGCAACCATTTTTTTGTACGCTGCAAGATATAAATCTATAAAATTTAGCATTGTTTGAATATTTCTATCATCAACTTTTTCTAATGTTTTTTTTATGAGTGGTATTATTTGTGTAAATAAAAAAATATCATAATCACCAATCCACCTAAACTTGTGCTTATTTGCGTCTAGTTGCTCTAAAAGATTATAAAGTGATCTTAGTGCCTCGTTATCACAAATATTTATCAACTCATTAAAGTGATGATAGTACTCTTTGCTCTCTTCATAGTCGGCAAGGCGATACATCTTGTTGTTATACTTTGCATTTAATGGTCTGTTTGCCAAAACTCTCAAACCGCTATTTTTGGCCCAAGAAGCACACTTAAGTCCATCTCTTTCTAAGATATTAATAGGAAGTTCTATTGTAGTAAAACTGTGTATCTTATTTCCAACTCTTTTTGCTGCATTTTGAGCTAATGTAAGCAAATCTTCGTATGGTAAAAATTCATCACTTAACTCTGCTAAAGAGAAACTATTTGAACTTACACCATAAGAGCCAATTCTTCCATATTTAACCTCTTCCTCAAGTCCGACAAATGCTTCTTCAAGCCTTCTGTACATCTCATCGAGTCTTTCGTCTTTTGGAATAGCTCTGTTTATTGCATCTAAAATATAGTATTCTGGGTTATGTATAAGATAGCAGTCCAATTTATCAAGCTCTAATCTCTTTAACGACATTGATAATTGATTGTGCAAAAAAGATTTTGATATAGAGTGATAGCAATCTTGACTATATTTTACTATCTCTTCTGGATTGCATATCGTAGAAGAATCCTCTTTATATTCAATTAAATCAGTGCCTTGGATATAACCAAACTTGCTAACTATTTCGACTTCGTCTTTTTTATCTTCATCAAACTCTCTAAATGCCAGCGCAATAGCTCGCTCTGCTCCGCCGTTCATATAATTTGAAGATGTATCTATCATTTTTATACCGGATTCAATAGCCTCTTTTAAGCTTGCTACATGCTGCGGATTTAAATCACTGATTCTGTAAGTTCCAAATGCGAAATTACTCATAATATCTCACTCTATAAATTAAGTATTTTAGGATTGGGAAATTTTATCAAAAAATATATTGTTAAGCATGGTTTACTGCGCGCGCCCGACTAAGTGCCCTCGGGGTATGGGCTTGACGCCGAGTTGCTTATACCATTGTGGTACAAACTCAGCGTCAGCGTAGCAAAAGGGACTTTGTTCCTTTTGTGTGCTTATTAAACAAGCTCGATAAATGCCATAGTAGTAGCGTCACCACGGCGAATACGTGTTCTAATAATTCTAGTATAACCACCTGGACGATCTACATACTTAGGAGCTATCTCATTTACTAGAGTCTTTGTTGCTTCTTTACTTTGAAGCGCCGCGAATACTGCTTTATGAGCATTTGAATCGTTTTTACCTGCAATGGTAATAAGCTTTTCAACATAAGAACGAAGCTCTTTTGCTTTTTCAACAGTAGTTTCAATTTTACCATGTTCTATTAACGAAATACTAAGGTTCTTAAGTAAAGCAGCACGGTGTGCGCTTGTGCGACCTAGTTTACGATATCCATGACGATGTCTCATCTATAATTCCTCTATTAAGCTTATAAAGCTTCTATTTTCTTTTTTAATGCACTAACAACATCATCTGCAAGATCGCCACCAACTTCATAACCAAACTCTTGAAGTTTTTCTACAATCTCGTCATATGACTTTTTACCTAGGTTTTTAACATTTTTAAGATCATTAGTGCTCATCAATGCTATTTCACCTACAAGTTTAATACTTGAACGATCAAGACAGTTAAAACTTCTTGCGCTTAAACCTAAACTGTCGATATGTGCAGTTAATTTTTTAAGATCTGGGCTCTCTTCTGCTCTCTCTATTGTAGTTGGAGCTTTAACACTAATTTCGCTATTAAATACCGCTAATTGAGCATACATAACTTCTAATGAATTTCTAAATGCATCTAACGGAGAAATTTGTCCGTCAGTTCTAATATTTATAATTACTCTTTCAAAGTTAGGGTTATCTGCTACGAGTACATTTTCAATCTTATAAGTTGCGCTGCGAACAGGAGTAAAATAAGCATCAAGCGCTATATATCCCTCTTCTAAGCTGTCATAAGTATCTTCACTTGCAACATAACCGATACCTTGTGCAATTCTAATACTAAAATTAAGCGTAGAATCTTCATTTAATGTAGCGAGATGAGTATTTGGAGTTACTATCTCCACTTCATTATTTGTAAGATCACCACCTTTGATCGTACAAGGACCCGCAAAACTGTAGTTAATCTCTGTTTCTGTAACATTACCAAGTAGCTTAAAGCGAATCTCTTTAAGATTTAAAATAAAATCTGAAATATCTTCAAGCATACCACGCACTGAGTCAAACTCGTGCTTAGCGCCTTCAATCTTAATAGCTATTGGTGCATAACCAACTGAGCTGCTTAACAAAAAACGGCGAAGTGGATGAGCTAAAGAGATAGCATATCCCGTTTCAAACGGGTATGCCATAATATTAGCTTCATTTTCACTAATCTGCTCTACCTCAAACTCTTGAGGAGCAAGTGGAGTAGTTTTAATTTTTTTCATTTAACGCCTTTGTATTTAAACTATTATTTCGAGTAAAGCTCAACGATTAAACGCTCTTCTACAGGGATAACAACTTCTTCACGCTCTGGTAAACGAGTAAAGATACCGAATTTTTTATCAGCATCAATATCAACCCATGGAGCTATTCCAGTTTGGTTAACAAGTTCAATTGCACGATTAATTTGAACATTAGTCTTGCTGCTATCACGAATCTCAATTTTCTGACCAGGTCTAACACGGTAAGAAGGAATATTTAGCTTTGCACCATCTACTAATAGGTGGCCGTGAGTAACAAGTTGACGAGCAAAACGACGAGTTGATGCAAATCCCATACGATAAACAACATTATCTAATCTTTGCTCAATTAAAGTAATAAGGTTTGTACCTGTATTTCCTTCTCTTCTTTTAGCTTCAACGAATAGTGCACGGAATTGCTTCTCAGAAACACCATACATGAATTTTGCTTTTTGCTTTTCGTTTAATTGTAATCCATACTCAGATACTTTTTTACGACGCTGACCATGTTGACCTGGAGCATACGGACGCTTTTCTAATGCAGATTTACCTGCTAAACGACGCTCCCCTTTTAGGTTAAGGCTAACTCCAAATCTTCTTTCGATTTTTTCTACTGGACCTCTATATCTTGCCATCAGTAATCTCCTTAAACTCTACGGCGCTTAGGCGCGCGACATCCATTGTGTGGTAGTGGAGTAACATCTTTCATGTATGTTACGCGAATACCTTCAATTGAACCTACTGCTTTAGTTGCAGTTTCTCTTCCTGAACCAGGACCTTGAACTTTAATACCAAGTTCTTTTATACCATGCACTTGTGCTTTTGCTACCGCATCTTCAACAGCTGCTTGAGCTGCAAACGGAGTAGATTTTTTGCTACCTTTAAAACCAAGGCTGCCAGCAGAACTCCAAGCGATTAAATTACCCATATCATCTGTAATAGTTACAAGTGTATTGTTAAATGATGCAGAGATATGAACTATACCGCGTGCAATATTTTTTCTTACTACTTTTTTTCTAACAGCTTTTCTTTTTGCCATCTGTTATCCCTTACGCTGCGCCGACAGTTTTGCGCTTGCCCTTACGAGTACGCGCATTTGTCTTAGTTTTTTGACCACGGCATGGAAGACCACGACGGTGACGAAGACCTCTATATGAACCTAAATCCATAAGTGCCTTAATGTCCATTGCAACTTGTTTACGAAGATCACCTTCTACTACATGATTAGCACGAATCTCTTTAGTGATTGCCGCTACATCATCTTCGCTTAGTTCGTAAACTCTCTTGTTATAATCTATACCTGTCGCATCTAAAATTTTGCGAGAAGCGTGTAGACCAACTCCATAGACATATGTTAGACCATACTCTATTCTTTTTTTCTTAGGTAAATCAACACCAGAAATACGAGCCATGGTTATCCTTGTCTCTGTTTATGTTTTTTAACTTTGCAGATTACTCTTACAATGCCTTTTCTTTTGATAACTTTACAATCATCACACATCTTCTTAACTGAAGCTCTTACTTTCATCGAAAGTCCTTACAATAAATTCTCATAAAATCTGAACAGAGTCCAGCTTTTATTCAGTCACTAAAGCTACGCCTATCGGCGAGAATTAATACATTCTCATAAAATCTGAACAGAGTCCAGCTTTACCCTACTCTTTGCTGTTTGTAGGCAAACAATTTTAGCTTACCAATACTTTTATCTATACATATTTATTATAGGTAAAAATACTCTTCTATTTTGTTAAAACAGCAAAGCGGATGAGGATTATACACAAAAAAATGTAAAAGATTTATTAAGTTGCTTTATTTTATTTACTTTAATAAATATTAACTCTATTTTTTACAAATTAATCCCATAAAATACTTACCCCATACTCTTGATTTAGAACTATATATTTATTGTAGTAAACTTTTTTACCATATTTTTTACTCAATAACTCTACTTCTATACTTTTATCTTCCAAAAGTTCTCTTATCTCTTTATATGAGAGCCATTTTCCATATTTTGCAAGTGAATTTTGCCAAATTCTAAAATTACATGTAGAGTTCTTTGTGAGTTCAAACATCTCGCCATCTTCAGTTTTCCAATTAGCATTTGAGCATGCATACAGTTTTACTTTTTTGCCGCTTACTTCTTTATCCCTGACTTCAATATTTCCATTATCACAATATGGGCATTTTCCTAAAATCATTTCACACTCTTTTTTATAATACTATAACTATAAAAAAATTAAAATTTTAAAAATATGGCAAATTGCAAAGTTTTTATTTTAAAAAAATTATACTAATTTAATAATCTTCTATCCGCATTAAATATGGTTTTTGCTTTTAAAAAAAGAGCTAACATATATATTACACCTACACCATAATGCAATGTTTCTTCACCAACTCTAAAAGAGTATAAATCAGCCCAAAAAAAGTAAATTATAGAACTAATAGCAATAGCTGAAATTACAAGAGAAACAAAATATAAACTATCACTATACAAACTGACAAGTAGTGCCAAACCAATATAAACAGGTACGGTATGTTCCGTAAGATACCAATAGAAAAACCCGATCATTATAATCAATATATTAAGTAGCATTTTTAACCTTCTTAATTATTTTCTATAAGTTTAACTAAATATTTCTACAATTCAAAAAGAGAAGATAGTTATCTTGTGTGCTAAAGTAGATATAATGCCAAATATAATTCTCAATTAAGTTGAGATAGACGGAATTACAAGGAAATATTTTGAAACAAAACGAACACTTAGAGCTCGGAGTCATTAACTGCCTACGAATAGATAGACATACCCTTCACGGCATATTTTTAGAATCTTTGGATGAAAAAGATGTACTTTTGCCACAAGCCTATGTTACAGATGAGATGCATGATGATAAACTTATTGAGGTATTTTTATATACCGATTCAGAAGATAGACTGATAGCAACAACATTAAAACCAAAAGCTATGCTTGATGGATTTGCTCTTTTTGAGGTAGTTGATGTTGCACCCTTTGGGGCATTTGTAAACTGGGGACTTGCAAAAGATCTGCTTGTTCCAAATATGTTTCAAAAAACGCCATTTAAAGTAGGCGACAAAAGATTCTTAAGAGTTGTTTATGATGAGAGAACTCATCGTCTTGTCGGAAGCGAAAAGTTAGGTGATTTTTTTGATAAAAGACCTAAAGGACTTGCTCCTCATAAGGAGGTAGAGATACTCATTATTGCAAAAACTCCTCTTGGTTTTAAATGTATCGTAGAGGGAAAATACGAAGGCTTGATATATCACAATGAAATATTTGAAAAAGTGGATATTGGAAACAAAAGAGTGGCATTTGTTAAAACTATCAGACAAGACGGCTGTATCGATTTAAGCCTTCAAGCCGGAGGAAGCAAACAAAAAGATCTCTCAAGTGAGAGGGTTTTATCTCTTTTAAAAAAGAGCGGTGGAAGTATGCCTTATAATTACAAAAGCGATGCTCAGCTTATTCAAGATGTATTCGGGCTTAGTAAAAAAGAGTTCAAACGCTCACTGACTGC
Source organism: Sulfurimonadaceae bacterium (assembly GCA_942493175.1). GTDB lineage: Bacteria > Campylobacterota > Campylobacteria > Campylobacterales > Sulfurimonadaceae > Sulfurimonas. The sequence goes on along the minus strand of OW818672.1, from coordinate 266,265 downwards.
TCTGCAAGAGAGTAGAGCTATCGAAGTTAAAGATAGCGGTATTTATCTAAAGGGCTAAAATGGCAAAAAACAAAAAAAGTATAGAGCTCTCCGATAAAAAAATATCTTTTATTTCAGAGAGAGTTTCATATAATATTATACGATTTTTTCCTTCCAAAATGACCGTAGATGTTATGGTGTTTGAGGATGGCATTAAAGAAGGTGTAAAAACTATCCCTTTTGCTCATCTGCCAAAAGAGATAAAAAAAATCATTAAACCAAACTAATATTTAAGGAACTGTTTTTGACATTTAACCAAATCAAGATGGCTATCTACTCCACGGTTATTACTAACTTATATGGATTCAAACTAACAAAAATCAAAGATTCAAAAGATAAAAAAAGAGTCAGAATTGAGTATGCACATCAACTATTAGATAAGCTAAATATAAAAATAAAAGTTATTAATGAGCAGAAGCTTCCAATGGATGGGCAATATCTCCTAATATCAAATCATAGAAGCATAATTGATCCGTTAATTGTTGAAATTGCTACACAAAACAGCTCGGTTTTTGGATACTGGATAGCAAAAAAAGAGCTCTATGACTCACTTTTTTTTGGAAAATTCACCAGAAATGCGGGAACAATTCTTCTTGACCGCAAAGCCTCTCAGATGAGCGGCTTTTTTAAAGATATAAAAAGTTGTGTCAAAGATGGCAACTCTATTTTTATCTTTCCAGAGGGAACCAGAAACAAAACGGATGCGGAGCTTACAGAGTTTAAAGAGGGTTCTCAAATTATTGCAATCAAAAATAGGCTTGCAATTCTTCCTGTTTTTATACGCTCAAAAGCAGATGCTATTTTAAAATCAGCAATAAACGACTCTATAGAGCAGCAGATTATTGAGATAGAGATAGGCGACATCATAGATTATAAAGACAAAACTATGCCTTTAGATGAAGCTTATAGAAAACAGTTTAATATAACCAACTAAACTATTATCTCTTTTTGGTTAACATACATTACAAGAAATGGAGAAGCTACATGTCAGAAGTTAAAAAATGTAATTCATTGGAAGAAGTTAGACAAGAGATAGATAAAATTGATGATTTAATCGTTGAACTTATATCTCAAAGAAGTCACCTTGTGCGCCAAGCTGCGCAATTTAAAAACAGTATAGAAGAGGTTAAAGCCGAAGACAGAGTCGATTTCATCTTGCAAAAAGTTCGTCATGCCGCAATTAAAGCTGATGTCTCTCCAAATATGATTTCTGATCTTTTTAAAATTATGATAAACGAGATGGTTGAGACAGAGATATCGGAATTTAGAAATACTCAAACATTTTAATATATAAAAGAGGTATTACCCTCTTTTTATTTGTATCTGTAAGTGATACGACCTTTATCAAGAGAGTATGGTGTTAGTTCAAGTTTAACTTTATCACCCGGTAATATTTTTATATAGTGCATACGCATCTTACCAGCGATATGACATAAAATAATATGCCCGTTTTCTAACTCAACACGGAATGTTGCATTTGGCAAAGCCTCTATAATCTTGCCATCAACTTCGATAACATCTGATTTAGCCATTTTAATCCTTTTTTTCTCAAGCCAGAGATAAAATTTCAGCTTTACCATTGACAATTGCAACAGTATGCTCGTAGTGTGAGCCGCGTAGACCATCGGCACTAACAACATCCCACTTGTTCTCTAAAATTAGTGGTTTTGAATCTTTTTGACAAATCATCGGTTCTAAACAAAAAACCATTCCGTTTTTTATCTTTGGACCTGCTTTTGCATCTTTTCCATCTAGATAATTTGGAATTTCAGGCTCTTCATGAGGTTTTTTTCCAATACCATGACCACAAAAGCTATGTAGTGGCACAAAACCTCTTGAACGAATTGATTTTTCCAATATAGCAGATAGTTCTTTAAATCTCATACCAAGTTTAATTGACGCTATCGCTTCATAAAGAGAATCTTTAGCGCATGCGATAAGTTCTTCGTCTTTAGCGCTTACTTTACCGACAGCTACCGTAATTGCTCCGTCACCAAACCATCCATCAAGCTCAGTTCCAATATCATAACCTATAATATCGCCCTCTTGGAGTATGTAGTCGGTTGGAATACCGTGAATAATAACTTGATTAAGAGAGGTGCATACTGCATTAGGAAAGCCGTAAAGACCTTTAAAGGATGGTCTGGCACCTTGAGAGAGAATATAATCCTCTGCCATTGCGTCAAGCTCTTTTAAAGAAATCCCTACTTTTGTATTTTGTTTTAGAAGTTCTAGTGCTCCGCCAACAATTTTGTTGGCAGCGCGAAGTTTCTCAATCTCCACTGGTTGTCTTAGCGCAATGGCCATTATTTATAGACCAACTGCACTTAGCGTCTCATATTTACTCATGTAAATTTGAGCTTCAATTTTTCTCATTGTGTCAAGTGCAACTTGAACAACAATTAAAACTGCCGTACCACCAAAGAAAAATGGAACACCCATCCCTTTGATGATCATAAACGGTAATGTTGCAACTAAACCAAGATAAAGAGCACCGGTAACCGTTAGATTACTAGCTGTCGTATTTAAAAACTCTGCCGTTGCATTTCCAGTACGGATACCAGGAATAAATCCACCCTGTTTTTTTAAATTTTCAGATATATCTTTTGCATTGAAAGTGATTGATGCATAAAAGAATGCAAAGAAAACAACAAAAATAAATGTCAAAAAGTTAAAGAAATAACTATTTGGATTTAGATAATCTGCAATTGCAATAATTGTAGGGTTGCTACTGCTAGACAAAACAGTCATAGGGAACATTAATATTGCACTAGCAAAGATAACTGGAATAACACCAGCTAAATTAACTTTAATAGGAATATAGTTCATCACTCTTTTGTTTTGATTTTGCATAATAACTTTTTTAGCATATGTAACAGGTACACGGCGCTCACCAAGCTCAACATAAATAATAACAGCAATTGTTCCAAATACAAGAGCAAGAATTGCAATTACAGTTAAAAAGCTCATAGCACCTGTATTAACCATTGTAAACATTTGACCTATTGCACTTGGTATTGCCGAAACAATTCCAGCAAAAATAATCAAAGATATACCGTTACCTATACCACTTTGAGTAATTTGTTCACCTATCCACATCAACAACATAGTTCCGGCTAACATCGAGATAGCAGAAAGCATGATAAATGTATTTAGATCAACTAGTATTGCGCTGTTACCATTAGGTCCTGTTAAACTTTGCAGTCCAACACTTATACCTACTGCTTGAATTATTGTAATTACAATTGTCGCATAGCGAATAATTTGCATATACTTTACCATTCCATCTCGTTCTTTTTTCATCTGTCCAAGCGGAGCAAATGTAGCAGCTAAAAGCTCCATAATAATTGAAGCAGTGATGTAAGGCATAATTCCAAGAGCTATGATTGACATTCTCTCAACAGCATTACCACTAAACATATTAAATAGGCCTAGTGCATCTGATTGGTGAGAATCGAAGAATGAAGCTATAACAGCAGCGTCAACGCCTGGAACTGGCACATATGCCAGTAGGCGATAAATAAATAAAAAACCGATAGTAATAAATATCTTATTAACTAGATTTTTATTCACGACTATTTACCCGTAGTAGTAACGTTATCGTCTTTAATTTTTGATGCTAAATCTTTAGCAGAAGCACCAACTAACTTAACTTTTGTTACAGAAGCGGCAATTTTATGAACACCACGGATGCTCTCTATTGTAATTTCACTTAACTCTGCAACTGCTTTTATTTTATCAACATTGATTACATATGGTTTTACAACACGAGATGTAAATCCAATTTTAGGCAATCTTCTTGCAAGCGGAGTTTGTCCACCCTCAAAGTTTCTTTTTCTTGAACTACCAGAACGAGCAGTTTGACCTTTTCCACCGCGTGTAGAAGTCTTACCCATTCCAGAACCACATCCACGCCCAACTCTTTTACGATTTGCCGTAGAACCTTCAGCAGGTGTTAAATTTTCAATACCCATCATCTATCCTTTTAAGCGACCAAGTGCTTCAACTGTAGCGCGCACTAGTGTAGCTGGATTGTTTGAACCGATTGACTTTGTAAGTACATCTTTTATACCTGCAAGTTCAAGAACAGGACGAGTAGCACCACCCGCGATTACCCCTGTACCTTCTGATGCCGGCTTTAATAAAATACGACTTGCATTGTATTTATGCTCAATATCATGTGCAATTGTAGTACCTCTGATACTAACTTTACTTAAGTTTTTAAATGCATTATCTACGGCTTTTTTAATAGCATCTGGAACTTCTTTCGCTTTTCCAGTACCAAAACCGATAGTACCTTTTTTATCACCAACTACAATCAATGCTGTAAAACGGAAACGACGCCCACCTTTTACAACTTTTGTAACACGACCTATATTTACTATTGATTCTTCAAAATCTTCTCTATTGATTTCCATTTTAACCCCTAGAACTTAATTTCGTTTGCACGAAGTGCGTCACCAAATGCAGCTATTACACCGTGGTATTGGTAACCATTACGATCAAATACAATCTCAGAAATGTTAGCTTTTTTCAACGAAGCAGCGAATACTTCACCAAGTGCAGCTGCACCTTCTTTGTTTGCTTTATGACCTGTTACTTTTGAATTAATAGCAGCTAAAGTTGTAGCTGTTACATCATCAATAGCTTGAACACTCAAATAACGATTTGAACGAAATACAGAAACACGAGGAAGTGAAGCACAACCAGATACTTTTGCACGAATACGGCGTTTTCGTTTTAAACGATTAGCTATCTTGCTTTTTAATACTTTAGCATTCATCTATACTCCTCCCTTATTTCTTAGAAGTTTTACCGGCTTTACGCGCGATAACTTCCTCAACATATTTAACACCTTTACCTTTGTAAGGCTCTGGTGGACGGAATGATCTTATCTCGGCAGCAGTTTGACCAAGCGATTGCTTGTCATGACTTTTAAGAGTAATAACATTCTTTTCAACAACAGCTTCAACACCTGCTGGCAATTCATAGTTAATATCGTGTGAATATCCCAGTTGTAGGTTAAGTACGCTACCATTAACAGCAGCACGGTAACCAACACCATTAATCTCTAAAGCTTTTGTATATCCAGTTGTTAAACCAGTAACTACATTTTGAGCCAGTGCACGATATGTACCCCAGAAAGCTCTATGAGCACGAGAATCCGATAGTGTTGCAAAAGTTAAAATATTACCATCTAAAGTGAAAGCAACATTTCCTTTTGTATCTAAATCAACACTATTTTTGCCTTTAGCAAAAGTTATAACATTTTCGTTTGCACTAACAGCTATATCAGATGCAAATTGTACGGGTAATTTACCAATTCTTGACATGTTATTTCCTTCCTACCAAATCGTACACATAACTTCGCCACCAACGCCAAGCTGGAAAGCTTTATCGTTTGGTAGAATGCCATGTGATGTACTAACAATAATAGTTCCGTAACCATTTTTGAAACGCTTAATCTCATCTTTGCCTTTGTATACACGACGACCAGGCTTAGATATTCTTTTCATTTCATTAATAACACTTTTACCGTTTTCACCGTATTTTAATACAACATTGATAGTTTTTTTAACGCCGTCTTCAACAACATTAGAACTTTCAATATAACCTTTTTCAACTAAAATGTTTGCCATTGCTTCAATACTCTTAGAGTGAACAAGCGTAGTAACATCTAATCTTCTCATACCAGCATTACGAATACGAGTTAACGCGTCCGATACTAAATCATTTATCATTTTTTTCCTTTGCTAATCATCAGAAGTTTCAAGGGTAGACTGTTGCCTACCAGCTTGACTTTCTAACGCCTGGGATTAATCCCTCATTTGCCATTTTTCTAAAACATACACGACATATTCCGAAGTCACGGATAACAGAGTGTGGACGACCACAAATCTGACATCTTGTGTAACCGCGAACTTTAAACTTTGGCTCTCTAGAAGCCTTTACAATCATCGACTTCTTAGCCATTAGTTGCTCCCTTTAGTAAAAGGCATACCCATTTTCTCTAAAAGAGCAAATCCTGCCTTGTCTGAATCAGCAGTCGTTACAACTGTGATATTCATACCATGAATTTGCATGATAGAATCATAACTGATTTCTGGAAAAATCAATTGCTCTTGTAGTCCAAAGTTGTAGTTACCACGACCGTCAAAACCATTTCTAGGAACTCCACGGAAGTCTTTCACACGCGGAAGAGCAATAGAAACTAGGCGATCAAAAAAGTTGTACATCTTTTCACCACGAAGCGTTACACGAATACCAACAGGCATTCCTTCACGAACTTTAAAACCAGCAACTGATTTTTTTGCTATTACAGTACTTGCTTTTTGACCGGCAATTTTTGTAATAGTATCTTCAATGTTTTGGATAAGTTTATTATCTTTCATTGCAAAACCAGCACCAACAGAGATAATTACCTTATCTAATGAAGGAGTTTGCATTGGGTTTTTAATCCCCAAGTCTGCTTGTAATTCAGATTTTAAACTTAAATATTTTTCTTTTAAACGAGCCATCTACTTATGCCTCCACTTTACGAACATTTGAAACATCTATAGGCATCTCTTTATTGATATGTCCACCTTTAGTGTTATCTTCTGTAGGTTTGATAGCTTTCTTAGCAATTTTGCAACCCTCAACTATTACCTTGTTTTTCTTTGGTAATACTTCAAGTACAGTAGCTTTTGTTCCGCGATCGTCACCAGCGATAATTTCTACAGTATCGCCTTTTTTGAATTTAAACTTTGCCATTAAACAACCTCCGGCGCAAGAGATACGATTTTCATAAAACCACCGTAACGCACTTCACGAGCTATTGGGCCGAAAATACGAGTACCGATTGGCTCTCTCTTGTCATCAAGTATAACAGCTGCATTATCATCAAAACGAATAAGAGAACCATTTTCACGGTGAATCTCTTTAGCAGTTCTAACTACAACAGCTTTTACAACTTTACCTTTTTTAACTTTAGCAGTAGGAGTCGCTTTTTTTACAGAAGCAATGATAACATCACCTACTCTTGCATAACGACGCTTAGAACCGCCAAGTACCTTAATACACATAATCTCTTTTGCACCTGTATTATCAGCTACATTTAGACGAGTAAAACCTTGGATCATTATTCTGCTCCTAGTATTACTGTTTTAAGTCTATATGATTTAGTCTTAGAAAGTGGACGACATTCGATTGCAATAACCTTATCGCCAACTTTTAACTCATTACGCTCATCATGTACCAGGTACTTTTTGAAGCGCTTTACAACTTTATGGTAACGAGGGTGCATTACACGACGCTCAACAACAACACTTGCTGTTTTATCGCCTGAAATTTTAACTACATTACCTTGAATTTCACGTTTATGTGTCATTGCCAGCCCCTATTTCGCTGCACTAAGTGCAGTGCTGATTCTAGCAACATCTTTTTTAGCGATACGAAGTTCGCTAGTGTTTTGTAGTTGCATCATCTGTTTTTTAATTTTTAGAGTAAAGAGTTGAGTCTTTTTCTCTTTTAGCATTGCTTGAAGCTCTGCTACGGTTTTATCTGCTAAATCAGAATATTTCATTGCTCATCTCCGCAGTAATTATTTTTGTTTTGAAAGGTAACTTGTGCAGAGCAAGAGTTAATGCTTCACGAGCAAGTTCTTCCGGAACACCAGCCATCTCAAAAATTATACGACCTGGTTTAATGTTCATTACCCATTGATCAACTGAACCCTTACCCTTACCCATACGAGTTTCAAGAGGTTTTGCAGTTAACGGTTTAGCTGGGAATACACGAATCCAAATTTTACCATTTCTTTTTATGTGACGAGTAGCTGAAATACGAGCTGACTCAATCTGACGAGAGTTAATACGACCTGCTTCAACTGCTTTTAGGGCAATATCACCAAATGCTAATGTATAACCCGAACGAGCGTAACCACGGTTACGACCTTTCATCATTTTACGATATTTAGTTCTCTTAGGCATCAACATGATTATTCAGCCTTTCCGCTATTTTCGCGTTTAGGAGCACGCTTCGGACGACGTGTCTCTTGTTTTTCTTCTTTAACTTCAGCCGGAATACCTTTAGTGAGAACTTCACCTTTAAATATCCATACTTTTACACCGATACAACCGTATGTAGTGTGAGCTTCAGCAAATCCATAATCTATTTTTGCACGAAGAGTATGTAAAGGAACGCGTCCCTCTAAATACCACTCAGTACGAGCCATTTCAGCACCACCAAGACGACCGCTTACAGATACTTTAATACCTTTAGCTCCGCCTCTTTGTGCGTTTTGCATAACTTTTTTCATAGCGCGTCTGAAAGCAACACGACGCTCTAATTGAGTAGCAACATTTTCTGCAACAAGTTGCGCAGAAATTTGAGCTTTTTTCTCTTCTTTAATGTTTACTGATATAGGTTTACCTACAAGAGCTTGAAGAGTGTCTTTAAGCTTCTCAATATCTGAACCCTTTTTACCAATAATGATACCAGGGCGTGCAGCAATAATAGTTACACGAAGTCTCTTAGCTGTTCTTTCTATGATAATGTTAGAAACACCCGCATAGTAAAGTTCTTTTTTCAAATATGTACGAATCTTGTAATCTTCGCCTAAGTATGCTGCTGCAGTCTTAAAATTAGGGAACCAACGGCTCTCCCAATTGCGGTTGATACCAAGACGTAAACCAATAGGATTAACTTTTTGACCCATATTATTTACCCTCTACTTCTACTAAAATATGCGCTGTCGGTTTTCTAATACCTGATGCCATACCACGAGCTCTCGGACGAAATCTCTTTAGTACAGGACCATTATCAACACGGCATGATGTTACTATACAATCGCTAGCTTCGTTACCGCTGTTTGCAACTGCTGACGCAACTACTTTTGCAATAATTTTTGCTGCTTTGTTTGGTGTAAACTCTAAAGCTGCTAATGCCGCTTCAGCGTTCATACCTTGAATCTCTCTTGCAATAAGACGAGATTTCATCGGTGAAACACGGATAAATTTCAATAATGCTCTAGCCATGATTAACCTTTCTTCTGTACAGAGCCCTTATGGCCCTTGAATGTACGAGTTGGTGCGAATTCACCTAGTTTATAACCAATGTGATTCTCTGTTACATATACAGGTACAAATTGACGCCCATTATGAACATTCATAGTCAAGCCAACCATATCAGGTAGAACCATACTTCTACGAGACCAAGTTTTGATAGGTTTTTTATTTCCTTCTGCTTTGGCTGCAACTACTTTTTTCATTAAATGATCATCAACAAATGGACCTTTTTTTACACTTCTTGCCATTTAACTACCTCTTCGGATTAGATTTACGGCGAGTAATAATAAGTTTATCACTTGCTTTTTTACGACGAGTTTTAGAACCCTTCGTTGGTTTACCCCATGGAGTAACCGGATGACGACCTGAATTCGTTTTACCTTCACCACCACCGTGCGGGTGATCTATTGGGTTCATTGCAGAACCACGAGTTTGAGGACGAATACCCATATGACGACTACGACCTGCTTTTGCGATAACGATGTTAATATACTCTTCGTTTCCAACAATTCCGACAGTAGCCATACACTCACCTAGTACTAAACGCATTTCAGATGAAGGCATACGAAGTGAAACATACTTGCCGTCACGACCCATAATTTGAGCGCTTGTTCCAGCAGAACGAACCATTTGTCCACCCTTGCCAACTTTTAACTCAATATTATGAACTGATGTACCAACAGGTATATTCATAAGTTTCATTGCATTACCAGGTTTAATATCAATGCCAGATTCAGCAGAAATAACCGCATCGCCTACATTTAAATTTTTTGGTAAAAGAATATATCTTTTATCTCCATCTGCATATGTAACTAAAGCAATACGACAGTTACGGTATGGATCATACTCAACTGTGCTAACTGTACCAGGTATACCGAATTTATTTCTTTTAAAATCAATAATACGGTAAAGTTTTTTAGCACCAGCTTCTTTATGACGAGATGTAATACGACCGTTATTGTTTCTTCCCGCTGCTGCCGGAAGTTTAATCAATAAAGAACGCACAGACGCTTTTGAAGTGATATCACCACTGTCAACATTAGTATAAAAACGACGAGACGGAGTTACCGGTCTATAAGTTTTAATTGCCATGTTAAACCGCCAAACTTTCTATTTGTGCACCCTCAGGTAACTTAACATAAAACTTTTTAAAGTCATTTTGCTTACCTTGTACACCACGGAATCTTTTTATTTTTCCGCTTTGATTAAGTGAGTTAATTCTTGTTGGAATAATTCCAAAATACTCACGAAAAACCTCTTTTAGACCAGTTTTACTCATACGAGGAGAAGTTTGAACAACGATGATTCCGTCTTCTTGCATACCAAGTGTCTTCTCTGTATAGAGTATAGATTTAATATCTGTAATATCTGCCATTTATTTAGCCTCTCCTACAAGATTTTCCCATACCGCTTTTTCGATCACAAGTGAACGATAATTCGCAGCTAAATAAGCATTCAATTCATTCTCTTCAATTACATATGTACTTGAAATATTTTCAAATGCTAAATATGTTTTTTCATCTAAAACCGTTTTTACAAAAAGAGTATCTCTTTGATTTAACGATTTAAACATTGCCGCAGCATCTTTTGTTTTACCAGATGCTATTTCAATGCTGTCAACGATGAATAAACTACCGTTTTGTGCGTGTTGATTTAACGCAAAGTTAAGAGCAAGTTTCTTTTGCTTCTTATTAACTTTAAGATCATAATTACGATTGTTCTTAGGACCAAACGCTTTACCACCGCCAACAAATGTTGGAGCACGCTTTGAACCAGCACGACCGCGACCGCCACCTTTTTGAGCCCATGGCTTCTTACCACCACCTCTAACTTCTGCACGAGTCAAAGCTGATGCACTGTTAGCTCTCATAGCTGCTTGCGCAGACTTAACATATAGATATAAGTTGTGAGGGTTAATACCAGAAAAACTCTCCGGTAAAGCTAACTCAGAAGCTTTTTCCATTTTTTCATTTAGAACTATTGCGCTCATTATCTAGCTACCTTTACACGACCTAAAGAACCATTAGCTCCAGAAACTGAACCAACAACCGCAATGATTTTGTTTTCAGCATCATAAGAAACGATTTCGTTCTTAACACTATTTTGTGTGTTTCCGTGTTGTCCAGGCATTTTCTTGCCCTTCATAACGCGACCTGGCCACTCTGCATTACCGATAGAACCTGTTCTACGGCCAAATCTATGACCATGTGCAGCAGGACCACCAGAGAAATTCCAGCGTTTCATTGCTCCAGTAAAACCATGTCCTTTAGTAGTAAAAGTAGATTTTATAACTTTAGCTTCTGCTAAAGGTGTTAAATCTAAATCACCGGCTTCAGTGTTTGCTACTTCTAAAGTAACAAAACGGTTAAACTCAGATGAAAGGCTATATTTCTTTTGCTGACCTTCAATTGACTTATTCATTTTTTTACCGCTTTTGTACGCAACAATTGCAGTCTCTTTATTAACTTCACACACCTTAGTATCTAATACTCTCAAAAGAGTAACAGGCTTACTAGGAACTGTGATAGTACGGCTCATACCGATTTTTTCAACAATATATTCCACGATGACCTCCTACTTATCCATAGAGCGAACTTCGACATCCACTTCCGGTGCAAGATCTAGTTTCATTAGAGAATCTACTGTTTCTGGCGTTGCAGAAACGATATCAATTACTCTAGCGTGCATACGAATCTCAAACTGCTCACGAGAACTTTTGTTTACGTGTGGAGATTTAATAACCGTATATTTACGAATCTTTGTTGGCAAAGGGATTGGACCACGAATTACCGCGCCTGTACGCTTTACAGCCTCAACTATTGATGCAACTGATCTATCAAGAACACGATGATCATAAGCTTTCAATTTTAAACGAATTTTTTCCATGTTTTTCCTTCTAAAGAACTCGTCAGGTCTAGCCTAACTATATTAAGGGAGCGGAATTGTATCCAAACTATCTCTATTATTCAAGAATATATTGGCTAAAATTTGAATTTTGTATAAATTTATTTCCTTTTAATAAGGAAATGGTAGAATTGCGATATGGAAATACTACTTGAAGAATTATATAAAACCGATATTAATTTAGAAAAATTCCACTTTAGAAAACTATTTTTGGAAGATTTAAGCTACCAAATAAATGGAATTTCACAAAGCGGGAAGAGTAAACTTGTAAAAAATTATCTTTTGGGGCTCAAAAAGAGTAGTTATATCTATATTGATTGCAGAGATTTGCGTATAGATGTAGAAGAACTAAACAAAACGCTTTCAATTTTTTGCAATAAATACAAAATAAATACTCTTGTACTTGACAACTATATAGAAGATATTCACATTGTAAATGTACCTCAACTGATTATATGCAGTGAACTGCACCATAAAATTGATTTTTTAACAAGTGTAAAACTATATCCGCTTGATTATGAGGAATTTTTGGCATATGAGCATAAGTATGACTCTACTGCATTGAATCACTTTTTTAAACTTGGCGGTTTTCCCTCCATGCACAAGATTAGTAACGACGAGAGAGTTATCTACATTCAAAAAATATTAAGACATACACTAAGTGCCATGGAGTTGGATATTTTAATATTTTGTACAAAGATGATGGCACAAAAAATATCTCCATTCTCTGTTTATGAGAGACTTAAACATACAAAAAAAATATCAAAAGATAAACTATATAAATCTTTTGAGAGCTTAAGCGAAAAAGGGTACATTCATCAGCTTCAAAAAGTTAATCATCCAAAAGCCATTAGAAAAATCTATTTATGCGACATATCTTTAAAGTCTGCCCTAACGATAGATAAAAATTTTAGTAAACTATTTGAAAATATGATATATTTAGAACTTTTAAAATCAAACAGAGAGTGTTTTTACGATGATGGTATTGATTTTTATCTGCCGCAAAGTGACGAGGTAATTTTAGGGATGCCTTTTGCCGATGAGAGAACACTCTTTAAAAAAATGGAAGCCATAGAAGCATTTTTGTTTACATATCAAGTAAAAAAAGTGATTACCATTACCATGAGCACAGAGGGAAGTATGAGTCACCCTATCTCACGCGTAGAGATGATTCCGTTTGATATTTGGGCAATTGGAGATTAAGTTGTATGTTATTTGGTAATTTATGCGGCATTGATGAAGCTGGTCGCGGCCCGCTTGCAGGCGATTTAGTAATTGCAGGATGTATTTTAAACAGATTTATTGATGGTTTAAATGATTCAAAAAAACTTAGCGAGAAAAAAAGAGAATCTCTTTATGAGGTAATAATTAAAAATTCTACCTACCATATAGTTAAATTCTCCGCAAAAGAGATTGATGAGTTTGGAATCTCAATTTGTTTAAAAAGAGGGCTTCAAGAGATAATGAAAAATTTGACATGTCAAGAGTATCTTTTTGATGGTAACTCAAATTTTGGCATAGCAGGATTACCTACTATGATAAAGGCGGATGGCAAAGTTGCAGAGGTCAGTGCCGCTTCAATACTTGCAAAAGTTACACACGACCGAGACATAATGGAGTTAGCCAAAAAGTATCCGCAATATCAGCTTGAAAAACATAAAGGTTATGGAACGGCTCTACATATAGAGATGATAATAAAGCACGGCTACTCAGAAATTCACAGAAAAAGCTACAAGCTAAAAGCGCTTGCACCTAGACTTTTTTAAAAATTATCTAAAAGTATAATATTTACAAAAGTGCCCTCAGAGAGATTGCCGTCATCTTCACCGGTAATCATCAAGGCGCTTGAGTCTAACATATTAGTCAATATTGCCGAACTGCCGACTTTTTTACCTTTAAAGTTTACAAAATATTCATTATCTTCAACAACCAAATTACAAGCAGTGAACTCTGTAAGAGAACTTCTTTTTGTAAAATTTTCACTCAGTTTTGCCGCCACAATTTTATATGCGCTCGCGCGTCCTAACATCTTAGCAATAAGCGGAAGTACATAAAGTATCGCCGTTACAGTTGATGAATATGCGAACCCAGGAAGTGCTAAAACAAATCTGTCTGCTTTTTGCGCCACTAATATATGTTTGCCAGGTTTTATTGCCACGCCTTTATAGATAACTTCTGCTCCAAGACGAGGAACAATATCTTTTACAAAATCATAATCTCCAACACTGACTCCACCTGTACTAACTAAAATATCAGCACTCAAAAGAGCATTTTGAAATGTTTGCATTATTAAATTTTTATCATCTCCAACGGTTCCAAGTTGTACAACTTCAGCTCCTGCTTGTTCAAAAAGTGCAGCTAAAGTATAATTATTTGAACTTCTTATTTGCGCAGGATTATCACTATTTACACCAAGATCCAAAATTTCACTTCCTGTTGATATAACAGCAACACGCGGTTTTATTGCAACTTTAACCATCACGCAGTTCAGTGCAGCCATAACACCGATTTCAACAAAGCCTATTTTTGTACCTTTTTTAATAAGTACATCTCCAGCTCTATATCCCTCGCCAATAGGACGAACAGATGAGCCTTTTGAAACGCTCTCATTTATAATGATTTTTCCATCTTCAACCGTAACATTTTCTATCTGGATTAGGGTGTCGGCTCCGTGAGGCATCATAGAACCGGTAAAAGTTTTTATGCACTCCCCGCTTTTTATAGTTCGCTTCTCATCACTGCCTGCCGGATTTTCTCCGACTATCGATATAATTTTTTCATCCAAATCGCTGTGAATAACTGCATATCCGTCCATTGAAGCTGTCGGAAATTGAGGGTCGCTGTACTTGGCAACAATATCTTCCGCCAAAACTCTTCCAAGAGATGAGCTAAGTGCTACATTTTCGCTTCTTTGAGAATTTACTTGCAGCAAATCCAACATATTTTGGCTTGTTTCATAAGATAATAGACTCATTTTAATATTCCGCTCCCTTTTATAGCAGTTGAGCGATCAAGCGCATAAACTCTTTTACCGCCCTTTAAATCATACTTCCAAATGGGAGCAGATGCCTTGAAATCCTCTACAAACTCATCAATAAACTCCAGTGCAACACGGCGTTTTGGAGAGAAAACAGCAGCAATATATGAGGATTCATGTAGCATCACATCTCCCTTAGAGTGAGCCATTTTTATAACAGCACCCTTCTCTTTTGCTCTTGTCTGCCAAGCCTCAAACCAAGAGTTTAAAATGGGCTCATAAATATCAAAGCTAAGTCCCTCAATATTATCTTCACTTCTTACAGTCCCAACAAATGGGATATATGCCCCGTAATTGCTACAAGCCTCTTGCTCATACCACTCTTTTAAGATAGTTGGAACATCTAACGGACCTTCATATAAATAAAGCACCTCTCAACCTCCACAAACAGGCGGAAGAAGAGCAACTCTATCGCCGTCTTTTAACGCAACATCTCTACTGCTAACAAGCATATCATTTACTGCAACTGCGGAATTTTCTAGCCATAATTCCATCTCTTTGTCTTCTTGAAGTATCTTTGCCAACTCATTTAAATTTGTAATATTCAATTCTAAAGGTTTTTTTTGTATTGGTCCTAAAAATTCCACTCTTACCAAAAGATTGCTCCCAAACTATTTTTACTGCCATGATTATATCAAACTCATCTTTTTTATAAGTTAAGAGCTGTATAATTTCGCTTATTTACAGTTGGAGACGGCATTGGTTTTTGGAAAAATAGAGTATCTAAATCTTTTACCTTTTCATGTTTTTATGAAACGCTTTACAAAAAGTAGCCAGCAGAGCATGAGCATGCACTACAACAGAGGCGTCCCCTCAAAAATCAATAAAAAATTTCTCTCGCATAAAGTGGACGCTGCTTTTATATCAAGCATTAGAGCAAAAAAACACAAACATGTAAACTTAGGAATTATCGCTAAAAAAGAGGTTTTAAGTGTTTTAGTAATTCCGCATGTAAAAAATTTAAGCGACAGTGATTCAGAGACTTCAAATGTACTTGCAAAAATATTAAATGTGCAAGGCGAAGTTCTAATAGGCGACAAAGCGCTTAGATACTATCTGCAGAACAAACCGCATGTAGATTTGGCAAAAAAGTGGAATGAAAAATATAATTTGCCTTTCGTTTTTGCACTTTTATGTTTTCACAAAGATAAAAATTTTTATAAAAAAGTCGAAAAAAACTTCTTAAAAAGTAGAATAAAAATTCCTAGATATATCTTAGATGAGGCCTCTCATAGAACGCAAATTTCTCAAAAAGATATATTAAACTATTTAAAACACATCTCTTACAACTTTGACGCAAAGGCTAAAAAAGGACTTGAGAGATTTTATAAAGAAGCTTTAAAAATTAACTAAAAACCTATTTATATGAAGCTATAAACTCTCTTGTTTTATCGCTCGTCATCGGTCTTGCGTAAAAATAGCCCTGAATTTCATGGCAGCCGTTTTCGTACATAAACTCTTTTTGTTCTTTCGTCTCAACACCCTCGGCGATGACTTTCATGTTAAGATTTTTTGCAAGCGCTATAATTGTTTTTACAATGATTACATCATCTCTGTCATTTGGAATTCCTTTTGTAAATGACTGATCAATTTTAAGCTTTCCAACAGGCAGGCGTTTTAAATAAGAGAGCGATGAGTAGCCAGTTCCAAAATCATCAATAGCTATCTCTATACTTAACTCTTTAAGTATGTTTAATTTTTCAATGGAGGATTCAGGGTTTGCCATTAAGTCACTTTCCGTAATTTCAAATGATAAATATTTTTTATTTGTACATCCGCTCTCTTCTATTATTTTTTTAATAGTTGGTATAAAATTATCTTGATGAAGCTGTTTCATGGCAAGATTTAATGATAATATGCCAGGATTTAACCCCTCTTTATACCATTTAGCAATTTGTGTAATTGCCATTTTCATAACTAGTCTGTCAAGTTCTACTATCATGCCCGTCTCTTCAGCCATAGGAATAAATTTGTAAGGTGGAATCAGTCCAAGTACCGGATGTTCCCACCTTACCAATGCTTCAAGCCCTATTAACCTCTCTTTATTATATGTTATGTCTATTTGAGGCTGATAGTAAACTACAAATTCCTCGTTCTCTATTGCACTTCTTAAATCATTTTGTATAACAACTTTATTCATAGCAATCTGTGTCATCTCAGGAGAGTAAAATTGAAAATTGTTTCGCCCCTCATCTTTTGCTTTATACATAGCACTATCAGAATACTTTAGCAGATCATGCATATCCGTGGAATCTTTTGGATATAAACTAATCCCTATACTTGAAGCTATGTACAGAGTGTGCCCTGCAATATTTATGGATTGTTTAGCATTATTAATAATCTTTTGTGCAAGCTTCGAAGCATCATCCACAGATTTTAGGTTTTCTATTATAATTGTAAACTCATCACCGCCTAATCTAGCTAATGTGTCTTCTTGACGAATTGAGTTTTTAAGCCTTGTGCTAAATATCTTTAAAACTTCATCACCGGCTTGATGCCCAAGAGTATCATTTATCTGTTTAAACTGATCAAGGTCTACTAAAAGCAGAGCAAACTGCATATTATTTTGATTAGCTCTGTGTATAGCACTAATAAGCCTATCTTGCAATAAAATTCTATTAGGAAGATGCGTTAGTACATCGTAATGAGCCTGATGTATTAGAATTTCTTGTTGTTTTTCTAGCTTATCTTCAAGGTTTTTTCTTTTTGTAATATCTTCATAAGTGCCTACAACACCGATTATATCACCTTTGTCATTTTTAAGTGGTACCCTTGATGTCGAGAATACAATGCTCTCGCCATTTTCATTTTTCCTTATCTCTTCATATTGAAGCTTAGACTCTCCACTATACATTACATATTTATCATTTTCTATATGATGGTGCTGAATATCTTCATCCTCACATCCAAGATCACTCTCGCTTTTACCGATAAGTTCAGCAAGCGAAGAGAGTTTTGCATCTTGTACAAATAGATTATTTGCTCCCAAAAACTTGCCGTCGCTATCTTTCCAAAATATTCTTACCGGCACCGTATCTATAATATTTTGAAGAAGTTTGTATTGATACAAAAGTGACTTCTCAAGCAAAACGGTGTGAGTTATATCTACACTTACCTGAACCATACCGTTTATATTATTTTCACTGCTGTGTATTGGGCTAAGTGAATATTGTTTGACACTACCTGAATCTTTATCTCCAATAATACAATCTTCTATCTCTTCACAACTGTGAATTGATTGGCATATAGGACAAGACTCCTCTTTAATACTTTTTGGATGAAACAAATCATGATTTTTTTCACCAATGATTGCTGACTTTTCTCTGTTTAAGTAGTTACAAGCAGCTCTGTTTACTTGTCTAATAATTCCATTTTTATCTACAATAATTGAAGGATATGGAATAACCTCATAAGTTGTTGCACTTTTTTGCATTAGTGTAAAAGGCTCTTCAAGAGATGTTCTTATAATAGCTTGAAGCAATATCCAAAAAGATAAAAATTTAAAAATATGCCCTGTAACATTCATAACTCCATAAACATCAATATAAAGCGTAAAAGATAGTTCTGAGAATATTTTTAAGATAATTGCATATTTTATGGCTCTATAAACAACATCTGTAAACTCTTTTTCATGTCTTTTATTTGTATAGAGTGTTAATAGTAAAATAGTGACGATAAAATACTCAAGCCCTATTTTCAGCGCTGTTAGCCCCTCTCCTTGAACAAACATCTTAGGAGTAAAATTAGTCGCTAAAATTATAACGGAAATAGTGATTATGGAAAATAGCAGAGTAACTTTGTATTTTTTGTACTCTACATACCTCATAAATGATGCAGACAGGAGTATAAAAGCTTCAAACATGCGAGAACATACCCAAAATGTTGTTGATATATCCGAACTCTCAATGCCATGAAAAGGCATTCCTAAGTAAGTTTGAGTGTGTAGCATATCTAGCGCGGCAATCCATACATAACCAAGTCCAACAAATAGCAGATATCTATTTTTGGTAAACGGGTATGTATAATATGTAACCAAAGATATTCCAATGCTTACAAAAATAGCAAAATACTCGGCAAATGTGTGAAATATAAGATAATGTAAATTGGCGCTTATAGCTATGAGCAGTGCAACTAAGAACGAGGGAATTATTAATATTCTCGACAAATATTTAATATTTATATGCACAACCTAAACCTTATATTTTTTTAGTTTATATTATACATAAAATATACTTATAACTTTAATTATTGATTGAAAATTTGTGATAATTTTATTGACAAAAGATTTAGTTTAATTTTGATTTGTTTTTAAAAAAAGATGGTGCGGATGAGAAGACTCGAACTTCCACGTCTTGCGACACCAGATCCTAAGTCTGGCGTGTATACCAATTTCACCACATCCGCATGTAGTCTAATATTTTAATTTCTTGACTCTATTTAAAAGTCAAAGCTTTAGCGCCATAGTGGCTAGCATATTGTTAACTCAAGTGGTGCGCCCTAATGGATTCGAACCATTGGCCTACGCCTTAGAAGGGCGTTGCTCTATCCAGCTGAGCTAAGAGCGCATTCATTTATAAATGGTGCGCCCGATAGGATTCGAACCTATAACCGTCGGATTCGAAGTCCGAAACTCTATCCAATTGAGCCACGAACGCCACAAAATTTATTATTTTTATTAGGTTTTTCTATATTTTTTTGTTATGGGGTGGGATGCGGGGCTCGAACCCGTGACCCTCGGCACCACAAACCAATGCTCTAACCAACTGAGCTAATCCCACCATGTTTCTAAAAAAATATAAAAGTGGTCGGGGTGAAAGGACTCGAACCTTCGGCCCCCTGGTCCCAAACCAGGTACTCTAACCATACTGAGCTACACCCCGACCTACACATTAAAGACAGCCCTAGAGCTGATTAATGAGGCGAAATTATAGTCAATAACCACTGAAATGTCAATAGTATTTTTTACATATTTTAAAACTTTTCACAATGTGACACAAAAAGAGATTAAGATTACTTTGTTACAATACTTTTACATAGTTTAAAGGGTCGGTTTTTGGTAAATTTTTTGGCAATATAAACTAAAAAGAGGCAATAATATGAACGCAATAGCTTTTAAATGTAGAGAACTTTTGAAAAATGAGGGTATTGATATACTTTCGCAAATAGATTTTAAAATCAATGATAAAACAAAAACAATAACTTTTGAGTACATAATAGATACATTTATGATGGCTTCACATGAGTCGCAACTTATCTTTTTAGCTGCTTTGCAAAAATCAATAAATTCAAAAGAGGGTGGTATTGAAAAGTTTTTTGAAGGAATGGGGCAACTTTTACTTATGACCCATCTTTCAAAAAATATAGAAGTTTAAAACTGTATAAGCCCGTTCATAGGTGAAGAAGCTGTCGCATATGGACGCTTAGGGATTCTTCCCGCTAAATAGCTCATTCGCCCTGCCATTACTGCATGTTTCATTGCCTGAGCCATTATCATCGGGTTTTGTGCACAAGCGATTGCCGTATTTGTTAAAACTCCATCTGCACCCAACTCCATTGCATAAGCAGCGTCACTTGCACAACCTATTCCTGCATCGACTATTACGGGAACACTTACGGCTTCACGAATGAAAACGATGTTGTATGGATTTTGGATTCCAAGTCCGCTTCCAATAGGTGCTGCAAGAGGCATAATAGCATGAGCTCCAGCATCTTCAAGTCTTTTTGCCATTATCGGGTCATCAGAAGTATAAGCCATAATAGTAAAACCATCTTTTGATAAAATTTCACAAGCTTTTATAGTCTCTAAAACATCAGGATAGAGAGTTTTTTGAGTATCGCCGATAACCTCTAGCTTTATCAAATCAATTCCGGTAGCTTCACGCATCAGACGAAAAGTTGTAATCGCCTCCTCCGCAGTAACACACCCAGCAGAGTTTGGCAAAAATTTTACATTTGTACCTTTAAATGTATCGCGAAGATTCTCTTTATCTGGGTCTGTAATGTTTAGACGACGAACGGCAACAGTAATAAGTTCACTTCCGCTTGCCAAAGTTGCCTCTTTTGTTGTTTGAAAATCTTTATATTTTCCGCTTCCAACAATCAAACGAGACCCAAGTGAATATTTTCCAATTTTTAATATATTTTCCATATTTTTTCCTAAATATTTAGTTCTATGTTTTATAACATACGCTATCTTATAATTTACCTATTTGTTCAATCAAATCATCAGGGGTGATTGAAAAATCAGCACCGCCGTAATTTAGCGCCAATTTTACATGAGCCAAAGAAGCATTTATTGCCGCATCTAAAGGGTCATAGCCTTGGGCTAAAAGTGAACCGACCAAACCACTGAGTACATCTCCGCTTCCGCCTTTTGCTAAAGATGATGTACCGTGTGGATTTATATAGAACTCATCATTTTTTACAATTATGACATTTGCCCCTTTTAAAATAAGCGTAACATGAGGATAAGCTTTAGAAAACTCCTCCACATATTTAAAACGGTTTTTTTGCAGTTCCTCAACCGTTATATCAGCTATTTTAGTAATTTTTAAAAGTGATACAAACTCTTTGGCATGGGGAGTAATAACCATATTTTTTCTTTTTAAAACTTTTGAAATAATCGACATATGAAAAATATCTGCATCTGCTATCAATGGAAGTTTATTGTCTAAAAATTTATCCAGCTCTATTGCGCTAAACTCCGTTCCCAGACCCATACCTAATGCCAAAGCAGTTGTATTTTTTGGGACTTCATGCGAATACATCAAACTATACGGTATCTCTATCTCTTCAAAACCTACAAGGGTAACTAATCCGCTACCAAATTTTAAAGCTGAAAGTGCACTTATGATACTTGCTCCGCTTTTTTCCCCACAAGCCAGTGCCAGATGACCGTAAGAGCCCTTGTGAGAATCTTTTTTTACTCTATTTGGAACTTTTAAATCTTCTAAATCAAGCACTCTCCAGTTACTTTGCTTTTCGTAAACCTCTCTGCTTAGTCCAAGATTTAGAACCTTTATCTCTCCGACAAACTCTTTTGCTTCGTCCAAAAACATACTCTTTTTCAAGGCACCCATAGTTAAAGTCACATCTGCGATAAATTTATAACCGGATGGAATATCACAAGCTATTTTAAATGCCATCAAACTATTCATCTCTTTTAAAGTAGCTTTTAGTCCGTCGTTAAACTCGCCGTTAAAACCTGTTCCAACGATGGCATCAACTAAAACATCACACTCTTTGAGCTTTTTACACTCTTTTACACCAACTACTTTTGCTCGTTTTGCTTGCAATAGTGCCATTTTTGATGTTGGTTTTTTTGCATAATATATCGAAACATCGTAGTCAGGGTGCAGAAGCCTTGCAAGAGCAATTCCATCAGCCCCGTTATTTCCGCCTCCACATACAATAATGATTTTTGAATTATTTTTAAAGTTGTTGCAAATATAATTAGCCATGCCGCTGGATGCATTCTCCATTAAGATATCTTCACTTAAAAAAAATTCTTCGTAGCATCTTTTATCTAAAGATGCTACCTCATCAAAAAGTTTTTGCATAATTACTCTTCAAAAAGGTATTCATCTATCTGAACTATATTGCTTTTAATATCGTTAAATAAAAGCGTACGGTAATTCGTCCTGTACTGATAAAAAAATCTATTTTTTGGTATTTTTTTTAGATTTGAGGTGTTAAAATACTCAAGATTTGAACATTTGCCAAGATACAAAAAAGTAAACAGAAGTTTTATCTGCGGATTTTCAAAGGTACTGTGAGGCTGAGCTAAAAATGTCAACCCATATTTTTTTAGATTTAAAAAATTTAACATGTAGAGCAAAAAGTCTTCAAATTTTGTATAAAAGCCATTTAAGTTTTCAATATCGTGAAAAAAGTAGTAGTAGTTATCTAAAAGCCCCTTATTTTGAAGAGTTTGCGTCAATCTGCTCGTTATATCTCTTTTATTTGAGAAGTAGTTCGGGTCTGTTGCCATGTAGATATGCTTTTTCTGAGCAACAAGCTCGTTAAATCTTTTTTGAAAATCATCACTCTCGTCAAATCTTATGTAGTTAAAATGCTCATCTTTATATCTTAACTCTATATTATGTTCATCAGAGTTAGAAAAATCAAGATATAGCGTTGCAACATTGTTGTCAATGATATAATTTCTTATTTTACATGCCAAATTTGTTTTGCCGGCACCCTCTTCTGCTAAGATTAAAGTGTTGCAATATAAAACTCTCTCTTCAACTTTTAATGTATTTATACTGCTTACATATTTTCCAAGTCTATCTCTCATAATTTTTCCTTTAAAAAATTTAACATTTATTATAGCTTATCTCCTATAAATAAAATCATTGCTTTGCGCTAATAAAATAAATTATATTTATTGAAGCTAAAAAAATGTAAGATTTGTGACAAACTTTCAAAAAAAGGAATCACATGTACACTAAAACACTTTTGACTTTAGCTTTTACAGCTTCATCACTTTTAGCGTCAAATTTAGTTAATGATGCAAAAAATGCCGGACTAAAACCAATTCCAAAATCTAAAGTAGAGCTTTCTAAGCTTATTGACAACCCAAAAAACCCTATTACAAATGCAAAAGTTGAACTTGGCAAAAAGCTCTATTTTGACCCTAGACTTTCAAAAAGCGGTTTTATCAGCTGTAACAGCTGCCACAACTTAAGTGAAGGCGGAGATGACGGAATCAGCGCTGCAATCGGTCATAAATGGACAGCAAATCCTCATCATTTAAATTCGCCGACGGTTTATAATGCCGTATTTTTCTCTTCTCAATTTTGGGATGGTCGTGACCCTCACTTAGAGGCACAAGCTCAAGGTCCTATCCAAGCTGCTCCTGAAATGGCTGCGACACCTGAACATGTAGTTGCAACCGTTACATCTATGCCGGAGTATGTTGCAGAGTTTGAAAAGGCTTACGGTAAAGATGTGAAAATCACTTTTGAAAAAGTTGCAGATACAATTGCTACTTTTGAGAGAACACTTGTTACTCCTTCAGCTTATGATAACTTCTTAAATGGAAAAGAGAAGGCACTTACAAATGCTCAAAAAGATGGTCTAAAAACTTTTATTGACAAAGGTTGTGTTACATGCCACAACGGTATCGCTCTTGGCGGAGAGATGAATGCATTTAATGTCACGGGAACATACAAATTTCAAAATGTAGGTGACTTTAAAGGTAATAAAAACGGAATGGTTAAAGTACCTACGCTAAGAAACATCACTCAAACTGCGCCGTATTTCCATAACGGACAAATTTGGGATTTAAAAGAAGCAATAGTTGAGATGGGACGCATTCAACTTGGAACGACAATCAGCGACAAAGAAGCTGCTTCAATTGAAGAGTTCCTAAAAGCGCTTGAAGGAAAAAAAGACACGATTACTATTCCACAACTTCCTAAATCAACTTCTAAAACACCAAAACCAGACATTAAATAACTCTTACGCAATTTATACCCTCTTTGGGTATAATTGCACCATGAATTACAAACAAATAGCACAAGAAACCCTCAAAATTGAAGCAAATACTCTTTTAGAGAGTGCAAAAAACATTGGTGATGTTTTTGACAAAGCGGTTGAGATTATTCTTAGCTGCAGAGGCAAACTTATCGTTACAGGTGTTGGAAAATCAGGGTTAATCGGCGCAAAAATGGCTGCAACATTCGCTTCAACCGGAACTCCCAGCTTTTTTCTTCATCCGACAGAAGCACTTCACGGCGACTTGGGAATGATTGGTAAAGAGGATGTAGTTATAGCGATAAGTTACAGCGGAGAGAGTGAAGAGTTAAGTTCAATACTTCCACATGTAAAAAGATTTAACACTCCGCTCATCGGTATGACAAGAGATAGAAACTCTACACTTGGAAAATATAGTGATTTAGTTATAGATGTTGTAGTTGAAAAAGAGGCATGCCCGCTAAACATTGCACCGACAAGCTCAACAACTCTAACATTAGCTTTAGGCGATGCCCTTGCAGTCTGTCTTATGAAGGCAAAAAACTTCAAAAAAAGTGATTTTGCTTCGTTTCACCCGGGTGGAGCTTTAGGAAAACAGCTGTTTGTGAAAGTCAGTGATTTGATGAGAGTAAAAGATTTGCCAATAATAAGTGCCGACACAAAACTAAAAGATGCGATTGTAAAGATTAGCGAAGGCAGACTTGGGACAGTTTTGGTTACAGATGAGCAAAACAGACTTTTGGCACTTGTAAGCGACGGTGATATTCGCAGAGCACTTATGAGTGAAGATTTTTCACTTGAGGATGGTGTTTTAAAATATGCGACACTAAACCCAAAGACGATAGAAGATGAAAACATACTTGCAAGTGAAGCACTTGTACTTATAGAAGAGATGAAGATACAACTTTTAGTTGTGACAGATAAAGAAAAAAGAGTAAAAGGCGTGCTTCACATCCATACTCTCATAGAAAAAGGTATATCGTGAGATTAAATAAATATATTGCCCACCACTCAAGCTACTCAAGAAGAGAAGCTGATAAAGCCATACAAGATGGCTATGTAAGAGTTGATGGAGAGATTCAGACTAACCCGGCGACCGATGTACAAGAGGGCGTAAGCATTGTTTATGTCAGCGGTAAGCAGGTATCCCCAAGAGATAAATACACAGTAATTGTTTACAATAAACCAAAAGGCGAGCTTGTAACAAAGAGTGACCCAAAGGGTAGAAGAACAATCTATGATACTCTAAGCAAAGAGTATAAGCACTACATCCCAGTTGGAAGACTTGACTACGCTTCTGAGGGATTGCTTCTTTTGACAGATGCTTCAAAAGTTGCGTCAGCTCTTATGGAATCAGATTTAGAGAGAATTTACAAGATTAAAATTAAAGGCGAAGTTACATCAGAGATGGAGAGTGCCATGCTTAACGGCATGATTCTTGATGATGCGACTGCCGGCGGACATAGTCACTCTAAAGTTATTTCTATGGAGTTTAAACCTTTCATTGGCTATAAAATCCAAAAAAATGAACCGAACTACTCTATATTAAAAGTAGCTCTCAGTGAAGGTAAAAATCGCGAACTTAGAAGATTTTTTGCTCATTTTGGAACAGAGATAGCAGACCTTAAGAGAATTAGTTTTGCAGAAATTGAACTTAACAATCTTCCAGAGGGAAAAGTTAGATTTTTAAGCCGCAGCGAGTACTCGGCCTTATCAAAATTTTTAAAAGAAGAGAATAAAGCAGAGTTAAAAGAAAAGAGTAAATCTAATTTCAAAGAAGAAAGAAAACCAAGCGTCGCTAAAGATGATAAAAAACCAAGCTTTAAAGACAAAAAACCAAGCGTTGCTAAAGATGGTAAAAAAACAAGTTTTAAAGATAAGAAAATAACTAAAAAGAAGAGTTAAAATTGACAGATTTTACACATCTTTTGAGACCAAATAGCTTTGATGACTTAATAGGACAAGAGCATTTAAGCGCTAAAGAGGCTCCTCTTAGAGTGCTGTGTGAAAAAGGTGTTTTAGGACATAGTTTCTTTTTTGGACCCTCGGGCTGCGGAAAGACTTCTATTGCCAGAATCATTGCCAAAAAAATGGATTTACCGTTTTATGAATTCAACGCTACAAGCATCAAAATCGAACAACTCAGACAAATTTTTGATAGATATAAAAACACTCTACAAAAACCACTTATTTTCATTGACGAAGTTCATAGATTGGCTAAAAATCAGCAAGAGGTTTTGTTGCCGGTTATGGAGAACAACTCTGTTTTAATCATTGGTGCTTCTACTGAAAATCCATTTTTTTCACTCACTTCTGCTATTCGTTCCCGTTCTATGCTTTTTGAACTCCACTACATCTCAAACGAAGCGTTAAAAGAGTTGCTTTACAGAGCAGTTTCAAGTTCCTATTTCGTATGTGATGAAAACGCAGCCGAATATCTAATCGCGAGCAGCGGTGGCGATGCCCGTTCGATGTTAAAACTTTTAGAATTCGCTTCAAACATAAGTACGCACATAACATTGGAAATTTTAAAATCTCTAAGACCCAATGCCCTTAGTACAGGAAGTAGCGAAGCAGGTGTTCATTATGATTTGACAAGTGCAATGATTAAGTCAATCAGAGGTTCTGACATGGATGCTTCCATCTACTATCTAGCAAGATTAATCGATGGAGGAGAGAGTGCTGATTTTATAGCAAGACGGCTTGTGATACTTGCCAGTGAAGATGTAGGAAACGCAAACCCGCAAGCCTTGACTTTGGCAACAAGCGCCATGACAAGTGTATCAAAAATCGGTTATCCTGAAGCTAGAATTATTTTAGCCCAAGCAGTGATTTATCTTTGTGCTTCTCCAAAATCAAACTCTGCATATTTGGCTATCAATGAAGCTCAAAGAGCTGTAAATGACGGCATTATGCTGGATATTCCCAAAAATATCAGGCAAAAAAACGAGGGGTACCTCTATCCGCACGATTTTGGCGGATATGTAAAACAGACATACATGTCAAAACCTTTAAAATTCGTTGAGCTTAAAGATATTGGATATGAGAAAAAAATGAAAGATTGGATGGAGCAGATAAGCTATTTTAGTTAACTTTAATTATTTAAACTATAAACTACAACAAAATATAATATTGTAGTATTATACAAAGGATATGGATTATGGAAATAGAAACATCGTCAAACAGTGTTACAATAACCGGTAATATAAAAAGCATTAGTGATTTTCAAAGCATTAAACAAATTGTGGATAGCATGACTATTCAACATAAGCACATCAATATAAATATAGTAGATTCTCTATCTATAACATCTTCTGTTATAGGCTATTTTAATAAGCTTGTTTTAAAAGACAATATTGATATTCGTATGACAGTCGGGAATGAACAACTGTTGCATCTTCTTGATGATCTCAATTTAATAGCAACATTCAAAGCAAAAAGAAGTTCAAAATGACAATTAAATATAAACTAAACTTAATCACACTCATAGTAGTCTCTTTTGCTCTCGTAATCATTGCTATAACGCTGAACAAAGCGATGACGAACCATAATATAATGAATCAAGCTCAGAGTTTAAACGAACTCTCCAAAAGATTAAGCCACTTGATTCATGAGACTCAAAAAGAGCGCGGAGCGAGTGCTGGTTACATAGGCTCAAAAGGTGCTCAGTTTGGTGATATCTTGCCAAAGCAGAGAAACTTGACAAAAGAAGAACATGAAGATTTAGTTAAATATGTTGCCTCTCTTAATTTGGAAGTTTTTCCCAAAGAGCTTCAAAGTGAACTATCTGCTTTTGAAAGTGATATGAGCAAAATAGCACAGATTCGCTCACAGGTAGATTCTCTTTCAATAAGTGTTGCCGATGTAGTTTCTTACTACACGAACATGAATAAAAAGATTTTAAACATTGTTTCACTTACTGCAAAACTTGCAAATACTCAAGAGTTAGTAAAAGCTCTTGATTCATACACTAATTTTTTAAAATCAAAAGAACGCGCAGGGATTGAGAGAGCAGTACTTAGCGGTACCTTTGCTGCCAATAAATTTGGAGACGGCATGTTTGCCAAATGGGTCACGCTTGTAGCTGAACAAGATGCATTTTTAGACGCTTATTTATCAATGGCAACCGATAGTTCAAAAGCACTCTACCAGCAAAAGATGAATTCTCCTGCTATCGGGGAAGTAAACAAAATGAGAGCTATCGCGAAAGAGAAGGCTTTGGAGGGTGACTTTGGAGTTGACAGCGTTGCATGGTTTAAAACAATAAGCGATAAGATAAATCTTCTAAAAGAAATTGATGATGAGCTTGCTAACCAAAATAGTTTGCTGCTTGAAGAGGCAGAATCAAAAGAAAACGCAAGCGCAACAATAACTCTACTTAGTTACACTGTTTTTGCCATTGCTATATTTTTAATCATATTTATAATTAGCAGGGGCGTAAACAGAAGTGTCCACAGCTCTTTAGAAAAAATAGAGTGCGTATCTAGCAACCTAGATTTAACATGTGAAGTTATTGTTCAAGGTAAAGATGAAATTTCACAAATCTCAAGAGCTCTGCATGTGATGATTATTGCATTTAAAGAGAGTGTATACCAAGCCAAAGATGTCTCTATAACAACATCAAGAGAGAGTAAAGTTCTTAATAATATTGTTGAAGAACTTACAAAAAATGGCGAACTTGCTGATGGTAAAATTTCAAAAATAAATGTTTTAGTAAGTGAAGTAGGGACTCGCTTAGATGCTATTGAAGAGGCTTCAATTACAGTAACAGAAGACTTAAAACAAACATTTGGCGTACTAGATGGGTTCATCAATGAGCTTGACTCTGTCGTTGAGGCTATTGAAAATGGAAGTGAACATCAGCAAGATTTAGTTCAAAAAGTTTCATCTTTAACAGAACAAGCTAAAAATATCAAAGATGTTTTAGCTATTATTTCTGATATTGCAGACCAAACAAACTTACTTGCACTTAATGCCGCTATTGAAGCGGCGCGAGCGGGAGAACATGGTAGAGGATTTGCCGTTGTTGCCGATGAAGTAAGAAAACTAGCAGAGAGAACACAGAAAAGCCTTAGTGAAATTAGCGCTAATGTAAATCTTATAACTCAAAATGTTATTGAAATCTCGGAAGAGACACTAAAAACATCAAAAAATATGAATAACATCGCAGATTCGGCGCAAGCTCTCATCTCATCTGCGAAAGACACAAAAGATAATCTCTCAGTTACAACAGACAAATCTAGTGATGTTATGCATCAAAGTACTTATATTGCTACTAAAACAAAAGAATTAATTCGTGATATGGATGAAATTATTGCGATTTCTCAAAAAAATACAGAGCACAGAAACCTTGTTGATGAAGCTGCTACAAAACTATCAAGTGATGCAAATAGACTGCAAAATGAACTGAGCAAATTTAGAATCTAATGCTTAGCAATATTGATAGGTCGGTATTAGATTACTTAAAATCTTTAACACTTCTTTGTGTTGAAGATAATAAAACTACACAGCTTCTATATGACTCTATCTTTGAAGATTTAGTAAAAAAAATTATTTTTGCCAATAACGGAGAAGATGGATATCAAAAATTTTATGACGAAGATATAAATATAATTATTGCAGACTACGACATGCCTGTTCTTAACGGCATAGATATGATTAAAAAAATAAGAAATGTAGATAAAGATATTCCTATTATTCTGGTTTCAGCCATACAAGATATAGATGTAATCGTACAAGCTCTTCAACTCAATGTAAATAATTTTATTAAAAAACCAATTGTTGCGATAGAAGTTATGCAAGCGATTGAAAATGTATCTAAGCTTCTCATTGCAAATAACTATATAAAAGAGCAAAGAGAAAAGAGGATAAAAGAGTTTGAAATAAAAGAGAAGTATAACTCATACCAAGAAGAGTTGGCATTCTCAAAAGAGCTAAATATTGTTAGAAATGATTTTTACTACCACATGATTGACAATCAATGTACCGCGTTAATAGATTTTTTTTATAAACCCCTTGATGTTTTAAGCGGGGATGCATACAGTGTGAGAAAAATAAGTGATAATATTGCATTTTACTTTATTGTTGATGGTATGGGAAAGGGCTTGTCTGCATCACTGAGCTCAATGTTAATGACTTCATATATAAACCACACAATAGATAAAATGAAAAATGATAGTAATTTTAATCTTAAAAATTTAGTAGAAATGTCTTTAGAGTATATAAGACCTATTTTGCTTGATGAAGAAGCTTTATCGGTAGATTTTATAACTATTAATTGCCAAGAGCATATTATCAATTACAGTAAATTTGCAATGCCATCAATTCTCATGCAAACAAAAGATGAGCAAATTATTAAAATAAAATCTAATAATCCTCCAATGAGCAAATATACTAAAGATTTAACTTTATCATCCTACAGTACAGAAAATATTTCAAAATTTCTTTTTTATAGTGATGGTATGATTGAGAATAGCACTATTACTAACGATAAACAATATGCAGAGTTCATTGGAAATGATTTTTTAAATTCTTTCTCTAAAGAAGAGATGGCAAACAATTTCTTACGCAGAATCTATTCCCAAGAAGATGATATAACCTTCATAATAATAAATCAATTAGATTTAAATATCAATAATAAATTTACAGAAAAAGTGTTTCAAAGTAATCTAGACGCCATTGAAGAAGCTAATGATTGGTATTCAAATATTTGGAGAAATCTTAGCAATAACTACAAACTTACATATAATGCGGGTGTTGTCTTTTCAGAACTTTTTATGAACGCTTTTGAACACGGCAATCTTGGTCTTGATGCTAAAACAAAACATAAATTATTAAATGATAATACATATTTTACAAAACTAGAAGAGATGCAAGAAAATTGCAACAAAAATATCACGGTAAAACTTCATACAATTGAGCATGGCACAAATAAATATATAGTCACGATAATTAAAGATGAAGGAGATGGTTTTGATACTAACATATTAAGCAAATTATTTAAAAAATCAACATCTTTCAATGGAAGAGGTGTTTATATTTCAAAAAAATCGTCGATGGGAGTTTATTATAACGGTGTCGGGAACTCTGTACTTTTTTTACATAAAATTTAAATCCCGTGACAAGCACGGAATCTAATTTTACTATTTACTTAATGCTGCTTTTGCTGAAGTTGCAACTACACTAAATGCTGCTGCATCATTCATAGCCATATCAGCAAGAATTTTACGGTCAAGTTCGATGCCAGATTTGTGAATACCGTTCATAAATGATGAATAGTTCATACCATTAAGACGACAAGCTGCATTTATACGGATAATCCATAGTTTACGGAAATCGCGTTTTTTCTGCTTGCGGTCACGGAATGAATAATACATTGATCGTTCTATTTGTTCCTTAGCTTTACGGTAATGTTTGCGACGACCGCTATAAAAACCCTTAGCTAGTTTTAATATCTTTTTGTGTCTTCTTCTACGAACAACACCTGTTTTTACTCTTGGCATATTTTTCCTTTTTTTCTTTACCTAGTCACTTTTTGTGCTCAAGGTGCCACATATTGGTGGTCTTGCCCAGAAATTATTCTGGAGATTGAACGATTAGCTAAATACTAGTTAATCATAGCCTTTACATTTTTTTCATCAACTTTTGCAATAACTTTTGGTTTATGCTGCTTAGAGCGAGTATCTGAATCTTGTTTTGTTAGAATATGGCTACGGTAAGCTGTACCGCGTTTAACAGTACCATTTTTCTTAACTTTAAAACGCTTTACAGCGCCTTTAACCGATTTCATTTTTGGCATCGAAACTCCTTTGTAAATTGAAGCGCAATTATACCCAAATTTTTAAAAATTTTGTTATACTCACAAGATGAATTCTATTAAACATATTAACAATGCATTACTTGATTTAGACAAAGAGGTTGAGGCAGTACTTTTAGATATGAGTTTGCCAATGAACGAAAAAGATAACCGTATGCTTCCACTGCTGCAGCAAAAAAGAGTTTTAACGCAAACGCTGGATGATTTGACATACTTAAAAAATAATCCGCCAAAACCGAATCAGGCATGCGGAATTTCTAAACATAGAAAAGATTAATCACAAAAAAAAATTGCGCCGAGATAAAGGCAACTGATTTTGTTAAAGTTCGAGACGAAATTAAGTTAATTTGAGGAGTTTACTTGTGGTAAATGACGAAAATTCACTTCATTTCAACGAAGAAATTTAGCAAAAGCATTGTCTTAAAAAGACTCCTCTCCAGATACCTGCGGCACATAACACTCTAAGGCGTGCTGCTGTATTCCTACCCTGACACAGTACCTCAAAGCACCATTGCACAGGTCTAAAGAGAAGCGACGCAATTATAGCTAAAAAAGCTAAAATAACAAAGAGCTATAACGATATTGTTCCTATTGCACTCTTAATCGCATCAAAATAATCTTCATATTTAAAATTTATATCTTGTTTTGCACCTGAGAGTTCCATCTCTTTTGCCATCTCATAGACCTCATTAAATTTTAAATTTCCTGCACTTCCTTTTATTTCATGTGCACTTGATCTGATTTTTTCATAATCTTTAGAAGCTATACTTTTTTCCAACACATCCAATATTGAAACTGATTCTTCAATAAAATTTGCTATCAATATCGGAATATGCTTAGATTTCAACCCAATAGCTCTAGCCATTTCTTCGTAATCTACTCTTGAATAATCTGCATCTAAAATAGGCATATTTAAGTCCAATCTACATTATGTTTTTAAATTATTCTATCATAAAAAAATAGCATTTTTACTGCAATATTATAAGTTTATATTTTGGAATTTCTAAAAAAAGGTTATGACATCACATCAAGTTTTTTAGATGTAGGGATATCAGTTGAGCGTAAAAAATCCAGATTTTTTTTAATCTGTTTCATAGACTCTAAAGTCTCATTTTTTAAAGTATGCATCAAGCTAGCTGCTTCTTTTAAAAGATAAATTACCTCTTCTATTTTTTTTTCATCTTTGAGCTCTGGAATATCGTCAAGCAACTCACTTAACGCTTCTCCATTCTTTTCAATGATAGCTATTTTTAGCTTATTTAGCCACATCAGTAGTTTCTCTCCAAGCATCTAGCAGAGCCTTAAAAACATTATTAACTTCATCAAGTCTAATTTCGTCACTATGCGCATTAACTAGAGTTAAAAGTTGGATTTCGTAGTTATAAAGACCCTCTAAATACCCAGCAATACGACCTTGCTTTAAATCTAATACAGAGATAAGTTCAGTAATCACTGCGATTGAACGATTTATCCAATAAACTCTTTTTTCAATATTGCCATCTTTAATAGCTTTTTTCGCTTGCGCGTTAAAACGAAGAACTCCTTCATAAAGCATCTCTACAAGCTTTGCTGGAGATTCAATCCCTACATTGTTTTGTGCATAAATATTATGAGCTACATTACCATACATATTAGACCCTTTTTCACTATCTTTATTTGTTTCTTTCATCTGGTACAAATCGACATTTTGAAGACTTTCTTTAATTTTTTCTATATATATCTATTAATTTTGAGACGCTGTTTGGGCATTTGCCATCTCTATAAACATTGACGAAGCATTGTTTAATTTTGCTATTATTGCATCATATGCAGCATACTGTTTTTTTAGTATCTCATATCTAGCATCAAGCCTTTCTATAGCTTTAGTTTTTCTCTCATTAAGATCGGTGATACTTTCACTTATGGAATCATTTAGCCCATCAAGCATCTCTCCGCTGTCTGTGTATTTCTTAACAATTGTGGACATTTCAACAAATGCTCCCGTGAGCGTAACAGTAGATAAATCAGCTTTTGTAAATGTTCCGCCGGAGAAAAATGCTTGAACATTGTCCATATCATCGTCCATTTTAGTTCCAAGCATGGTTTTATCAACGCTCATTTTTCCGTCTTTATCTATATCAAACCCATAATCAGATAATGAACCTACCCCGCCGCCAACCGACGCAAACATATTTTCAATAGCCTGCTTCATATTTTTTATAGTACTCTCTGCTGAAAAAGCACCTCTATCTGCTAAATCCTTACTTGTTTTAGTCGCCTTATTTAGCTCTGTTATAGCAGAGTTATATTTTTCAACAAAACTATCTATTTTTGCCATGATATCATCACGATTTTGAGCAACACTTACACTAGAAGATCCAACCTCTTTTAGCGTTATATCAAGCCCTGTAACCAAATCTGTTATATTGTTGCTTGTGCGAGTTACAGCTTGCCCGTTAAATGTAAAATTTGCATTTATTCCAGTTTGGATAGCTGACAATCCAGTGGTTAAACGAGCGTCTATTGCTCCGGTATTGTCTGTAATAGTAATATTTTGGGTCGCTCCGGTATCAGCCGAACTTATAAACAGACGAAAATCTGTAGCACCTACTTGAACAACCGTAGCATCTACTTTATCCCCAGCCACACCATTTATAAGATCTTTTAACTCCTTAAGAGTTGTTCCGGCAAGATAATCTATGGTGAAATTTTGACCATCTATATTAAGATTTATCTGCCCATCAGTCGCTGATACAGAATCAGTATCAGCACTGAAAGAGGCGGACTGCTCAATCTGTTTTGTAGCCAAATTAGTCACATTTAGCGTAAAGTCCTGAATATCACTATTTGCAGCAGCAGTTACCGCTACTGATGTACCGGTAACCGTTGTTAAGCGCTCATCATAAAGAGTTTGCGTTCCCATAGCATCAATACTGTCAATAAAGTTTTTCATACTCGCATCAATAACTTCTAGCGAATCTTGTTTTTTTGTTTCAGCCGTAATCTTTGCGGTTATCGGAGATAAATATTTAGCTTCATCTGCGGCACGCAACTGATCCAAAACATCCTGAGTTAAAATACTAGAACCAACGCCAAGTGAACCGATACCCATGATAAATCCTTTTTATAACAATCTTACATCGTTTATTGTTTTTCAATACATCTAAAATCGACAAATTTTATTATTTTTTTAACAAAGTATTGAAAGTTTTTATATGGTACTTTATTTGCTACAAATAAAAAAAAGGAACTGTTTTGCATGTACTGAAATTAATAGGCAGAGATATGGGATTATTTTGCGATGATATCTCAAAATATGAGATTGAGCTTCGAAATACCATATCACTATCATCTTTTCTTGTAATCGGCGGAGCCGGAAGCATTGGTCAAGCCGTAACAAAGGAAATATTTAAACGCCATCCAAAAAAATTACATGTAGTTGATATTTCCGAAAACAATATGGTCGAACTTGTAAGAGATATTAGAAGCTCTTTTGGCTATATAGAGGGTGATTTTGCTACATTTGCCCTTGATGTCGGTTCAGTTGAGTACGATGCTTTTATAAAAGCTGACGGAAAATATGATTATGTTTTGAATCTATCTGCACTTAAACATGTGCGAAGCGAAAAAGACCCGTTTACTCTTATGAGAATGTGTGATGTAAATATTTTCAACACCGATAAAACACTCAAGCAATCTATTGAAAACGGAGTTAAAAAATACTTCTGTGTAAGCACGGACAAGGCGGCAAATCCCGTAAATATGATGGGTGCAAGCAAGCGGATTATGGAGATGTTTGTTATGCGTAAATCACAGCAAATTAATGTGTCGATGGCACGATTTGCAAATGTTGCTTTTAGCGACGGGAGTCTTCTTCATGGATTTAACCAACGAATAGAGAAAAATCAGCCCATTGTTGCACCAAATGATATAAAAAGATATTTCGTAACTCCTCAAGAGAGCGGTGAGCTTTGTCTGATGAGTTGTATATTTGGAGAAAATCGCGATATATTTTTTCCAAAACTAAGCGAAGATTTGCACCTTATCACTTTTGCAGATATAGCAGTTAAGTATCTCAAAGAAAAGGGGTATGAGCCGTATCTGTGCAAGAATGAAGACGAAGCAAGAGAGCTTTCAAAAACTTTGCCTGCAGAGGGAAAATGGCCTTGCCTTTTTGCTGCAAGCGATACAACCGGAGAGAAAGATTTCGAGGAGTTTTTTACAGATGCTGAAACTCTTGATATGGATAGGTTTGAGAATCTTGGTATTATAAAAAATGAGCCTATATATGATGAAAATAAATTAAATAGTTTTGAAAGTACAATTAAAAATCTAAAATCAAATCTATCTTGGACAAAAGATGATATAGTGAAAGAATTTTTTAAACTTCTACCGGACTTTGGGCACAAAGAGACGGGCAAATATCTAGATGCAAAGATGTAATATGCAAAATATAGTTGATTTCATACGAAAAACTTTTAACAGCGCGGAGTTTATTCCGTTGCATGAGCCGCGATTTATAGGCAATGAAAAAAAATATCTAAATGAGTGTATTGACAGCACTTTCGTCTCTTCCGTTGGGAAGTTTGTAGATGAGTTTGAGAAGCAAATTGCACAATTCACAGGCGCAAAGTATGCAGTTGCAACAACAAACGGAACTTCTGCACTTCACATATCTCTTCTTTTAGTAGGAGTTGAGAGAGGCGATGAAGTTATAACCCAGCCGCTGACATTTATAGCTACTTGCAATGCCATAAACTATACGGGAGCAACTTCGGTTTTTGTGGATGTAGATTTGGACACCATGGGTTTGTCTCCAAAATCGCTCAAAGAGTTTTTAAGTGCAAATTGTGAGATTGTAAATAGTACATGTAGAAATAAAACCAGCGGTAAAACAATAAAAGCTTGTGTTCCGATGCATACTTTTGGTCATCCGTGCAGAATCGACGAGATAAAAGAGATTTGTGATATTTGGCATATAGCACTGGTTGAAGATGCAGCCGAGAGTTTAGGAAGCTACTATAAAGAGAGACATACAGGAACTTTTGGACTTTTGGGAGCAATCAGCTTTAACGGAAATAAAATCATCACTTCGGGCGGCGGCGGATGTATAATCACAAATGATGAAACTTTGGCAAAAAAAGCAAAACATATCACAACAACCGCCAAGATTCCTCATAGATGGGAATACTCTCACGATATGGTAGGCTACAACTACAGACTTCCAAATATCAATGCGGCACTTTTGGTAGCACAACTCGAACAGCTTGAGAATTTTTTGCAAAACAAAAGAGTTTTAGCAGAGGAGTATAAAGAATTTTTCAAAAATCAACATGTAGAATTTGTCACAGAACCAAAGGGCAGCAGATCAAACTATTGGCTTAATGCGATT
Organism: Sulfurimonadaceae bacterium; assembly: GCA_942493175.1. GTDB lineage: Bacteria > Campylobacterota > Campylobacteria > Campylobacterales > Sulfurimonadaceae > Sulfurimonas. The sequence continues at coordinate 228,574 of OW818672.1, read as the reverse complement.
ATTTTAAAAGACAAAAAACAAAGAGATGAATTTTTAGAGTTTTCAAACAACAACGGTGTTATGACAAGACCTATCTGGACGCTGATGAACAGACTTGAGATGTTTAAAGAGTGTCAAAACGGTGATTTGAGTAATGCAACTTATCTTGAAGAGAGAGTTGTAAATATTCCAAGCAGCGTGAGGATATAATGGAAAAGATTATTCTAATCGGCGGTGGCGGGCATTGTAAATCTGTCATTGATGTGATTGAGATGCAAAACAGATACGAGATAGTCGGAATAGTGGATAAAAAAGAGTTGCTCGGGCAAAATGTTTTAGGATATAAAATCATCGGCTGCGATGATGATTTGAAAGCTCTATTTGCTACATGTAAAAATGCTCTAATAACAGTTGGACAAATCAAGTCAAATGAGGCCAGAGTTAGAGTGTTTGATAAGTTAAAAAAAATAGGTTTTAACTTGCCCTCAATAATTTCTCCTCTTGCTTATGTATCTAAGCACTCTTTTGTAGATGAGGGTAGTGTTATTATGCACCATGCTTTAGTAAATTCAAATGCAAAAGTTGGTAAAAATTGTATCATCAACACAAAAGCCCTAATTGAACATGATTGTGTAATTGAAGACAATTGTCACATCTCAACAGGTGCGGTTGTAAACGGCGGTGTTGTTGTCAAAAAAGATACCTTCTACGGAAGCAATGCAACTTCAAAAGAGTATGTTGAAGTAAGCGGATTTATAAAAGCCGGGAGTGTGGCAGAATGAACAAAGTATTTATAATTGCAGAAGCCGGTGTTAACCATAATGGCTCAACAGAGTTAGCAAAAAAGCTTATCGATGCGGCTAGTGTTGCGGGAGCCGATGCCGTTAAATTTCAAACATTTAAAGCTGAAAAATTGGTAAGCAAAAATGCTGGGAAAGCCGAGTATCAAAAGCAGACAACAGATAGAGCTGAGTCGCAGTTTGATATGATAAAAAAACTTGAACTTGATGAGGCAACCCATCACGAGCTGATGAGCTACTGCAAAAGTAAAAATATAATGTTTCTCTCCACGCCATTTGATCACGACAGCATAGAGCTTTTAAACACTTTAGGGCTTGAAATATTTAAAATTCCTAGCGGAGAGATAACAAATCTTCCATATCTTAGGCATATAGGAAAACTAAATAAAAAAGTAATCCTCTCAACAGGCATGGCAGATATCGGCGAGATAGAAGATGCTCTTGATATTCTCATAGAAGCCGGAACAAAAAAAGAGAATATTACAGTTCTGCATGCAAATACTATGTACCCGACACCGATGGAGGATGTAAACTTGAACGCCATGGTAACCATAGGCAATACTTTTGATGTGTCCTACGGATACAGTGACCACACTTTGGGTATAGAAGTCGACATTGCCGCAGTTGCGATGGGTGCTAGTTGTATAGAAAAGCACTTTACGCTTGACTGTACGATGGAAGGACCCGACCACAAAGCCTCTCTTGAACCGAAAGAGCTAAAAGAGATGGTAAAAGCCATACGAAACATAGAGCTCGCGCTTGGAAGCAGTATCAAAAAACCTTCAAAAAGCGAGATGCCAAATATACAGGTTGCCAGAAAGTCGATAGTAGCAAACAAACCTATAAAAAAAGGCGAACTGCTTAGCGAAGATAAACTTGCAATTAAAAGACCAGGAAATGGAATAAATCCGATGCGATGGAATGAGATTATCGGAACTATTGCAACCAAAGATTATCAAGAAGATGAGATGATATGAAGAGAAAAATTTGTGTAGTAACAGGAACTCGTGCCGAATATGGCTTGCTCTATTGGCTAATGAAAGAGATAGAAGCTGACAAAGATTTAGAACTTCAGATTATAGTTACAGGAATGCATCTAAGTCCGGAATTTGGACTGACATACAAAGAGATAGAAAAAGAGTTTAAGATTGATAAAAAAATAGAGATGCTTTTATCTTCAGATACTTCAGTCGGAATCTCAAAATCTATGGGGCTTGCTCAGATAAGTTTTGCGGAGGCTTATGAGGAGTTAAAGCCTGATATTATAATTATTTTAGGGGATAGATATGAAATATTTAGTGCTGCAAGTGCCGCTATGATAGCTCGTATTCCCATAGCTCATCTTCACGGCGGAGAGACGACAGAGGGCGCATTTGATGAGTCAATTCGCCACAGCATTACAAAAATGAGCCATCTCCACTTTACAGCGACACAAGAGTATAAAAACAGAGTTATTCAGCTTGGCGAACAACCAAAAATGGTATTTAATGTAGGCGGGATGGGGATAGAAAATATCAAAAAATTGAAACTTTTAGGCAAGAAAGAGTTTGAAAAATCTATTGATTTTAAACTTAACAGCAAAAATATTTTGGTTACTTTTCATCCTGTTACGCTCGAAAAATCAACCGCAAAAGAGCAATTTAGAGAGCTTTTGTATGCATTAGATGAGCTTCAGGATACAAACATAATCTTTACAAAAGCAAACAGCGATACAGACGGAAGAGTTATAAACCAGATGTGTGAAGAGTATGTAACTAAAAACTCTCATAAAGCGGTTTGCTTTGCATCACTCGGACAACTGAGATACTTAAGCGCTTTGCAGTTTGTAGATGCTATGGTAGGCAACAGTTCCAGCGGTTTGGCAGAAGCCCCTAGTTTTAAAATAGGAACTATAAACATCGGTGAGAGACAAAAAGGGCGTATAAAAGCCAACAGCGTAATAGATTGTGAGCCGAACAAAGAAGCAATAAAACAAGCATTTGAAAAACTCTACTCAAAAGAGTTTCAAGAGACTCTAAAAAGTGTTCAAAACCCTTACGGAGACGGATGTGCCAGTTTGAAAATAATAGAAGAGATTAAAAAGGCCGATTTGAATAATATTTTAAAAAAGTCGTTCTACAACATAGAGTTTGAGGGGAAAATATGAGAACAAGAATAATTGCAAAACTAGATGTAAAACCTCCTTTTGTTGTAAAGCCTGTCCATTTTGAAGGCTTGAGAAAGATGGGATTGCCAACAGAACTAGCTAAAAAATATTATGAACAAGGTGCCGATGAAGTAATGTATATAGACATAGTTGCTTCACTATACCAAAGAGAGATACTTTTTGATGAGATAGAAAAAACGGCAAATAAACTCTTTATCCCCTTTGGCGTTGGCGGCGGAGTAAAAACAATTGATGACTTCTCAAAACTCTTTCACGTTTGGGATGACAAAGTCATATTAAACACTTTTGCCGTTCAAGATAATCCAGATATAATCAACCAGGCTGCACAAATTTTTGGAAATCAAGCGGTTGTTATAAATATTGAAGCCAAAAAATGGGAACATTGGTATGAATGTTATACAGATTGCGGAAGAATCCAATCAGGCAAAGATGTTATAGAGTGGGCAAAAGAGGTGGAACTTAGAGGCGCTGGCGAGATACTTCTTCAATGCGTAGATCGTGATGGGAGACAAAGAGGTTTTGATATAGAACTTGCAAAAAGAGTAGTTGAGAGTGTAAATATACCGGTAGTAGTTGCAAGCGGTGCAGGCAGCCTTGAGGATATAAAAGAGCTTATAGAGTACGCAAAACCAAGCGGTGTAGCCATTGCCAGTCTGCTTCACTATAACAAATTTACAATAAAAGATATCAAAGAGTATTTAGGACTTAACGGTATAGAGGTTTCAAAATGAGCAATATCATCGGACTTATCAACTATGGAATCGCCGGAAATATCCATAGTATCAAAAAAGCGATTGAAAAAGCCGGCGGCACGGTTAAAGTTATCAATACAAAAGAGGAGCTGGAATCTGTTGAAAAACTGGTTATTCCGGGAGTCGGAAGCTTTAAAGATGCGATGCAAGAGCTGCAAAAGAGTGGTTTGCTTGATGCACTAAAGGTTGCCGCTACAACAAAACCAACACTCGGCATATGTCTAGGCATGCAAATACTCTCAACTCTCGGGTTTGAGTATGGAAAAACTGAAGGGCTCTCTCTTATAAACGCCGAAGTAAAGCCTATGATAGTAGATGCGAAAGTACCGCACATGGGCTTTAACAAAATTGATGTTGTAAAATCAAACAGACTTTTAAATGGTTTGGAAAATGAGGAGTTTTACTTTATGCACTCTTACGAGGTGGTAAATTATACAAATATCGTTGCATTAACTGAGTATGAAGGGCATAAATTTGTCTCGTCTCTCCAGCAAAACAATCTTTATGGGGTGCAATTCCATCCGGAGAAGAGCCGTGAAGCCGGTATCAAACTGTTTAAAAATTTTATAGAGTTATAGGAGAAGAGCATGAGCGAACTATTTGGAAAATACGGGCTTCCTCTTGAAGTAAAATTTTGTAAAAAATGTACTATGAACAATCAGCGACCATCTTCTACCGTTGAGTTTAAACAAAAAGAGGGTGAAAAAAAGAGAACTCTTGCATTTGGCGATGACGGAATATGCGAAGCGTGCAGATACGCAGAGATGAAAAAGAGCATAAACTGGCAAGAGCGTGAAAAAGAGCTTATTGAACTTTGCAATAAATATAGAAGAAATGACGGAAGATACGATGTTGTAGTTCCGGGAAGCGGCGGTAAAGATAGCGTTCAGGCAGCTCATATGCTCAAATACAAGTATAATATGAACCCTATTCTAATCACTTGGCCGCCGGCTCTTTATACAGATATCGGCAGGAGAAATTTTGACTCTTGGCTTAATGCAGGATTTGCAAACTACACCTATAATCAGAATAAAAAACTTCACAAATTTTTAACAAAGAATGCATTTTTAAATCTTGGGCACCCTTTTCAGCCCTTTATTTTGGGGCAAAAAATCTAGCACCAAGACTCTCTGTGCTGCTTGATATTCCGCTTGTTATATTTGGAGAAAATGAAGCAGAGTACGGAAATGCCATAGAGGATAACTACAAACCCACAAGAGACCCAAAATACTATAGTGCCGAACTCAGTATCGAAGATTTAGTCCTTGGCGGTGTTCCGGCGAAGGACCTTATTCATGATTTTGGCTTCAAACTCTCAGATCTTGAAGCCTACTTTCCGGTCAATCCCTATGAGATAGAAAAAACTGGAACAACGGTTCACTATTTAGGTTACTATGTAAAATGGCATCCGCAAGAGACATATTACTACTCTATTGAAAATACGGATTTTATGCCAAACGACCACAGAACAGAGGGAAGTTTTAGCAAATACAGCTCACTGGATGACAAGATAGATTGGCTTCACTACCACACTACGACTATCAAGTTTGGCATAGGAAGGGCCACTTACGACTCGGCACAAGAGGTTAGAAACGGAGATATCACAAGAGATGAGGGAATCGCTCTTATTAAACGATTTGACGGAGAGTTTCCTGAACAGTATATAAAAGATTGTTGTGATTATATGGATATAACATTGCAACAATATCATGATGCCATAGAGAAATTTCGCTCACCTCATCTATGGGATAAAATTAACGGCAAATGGGAACTAAAATACCCGATTTGGAAAGAGAAGAACTAATGCAAAGCATAACAGATATAACCGTTTTATCTACCATTACCATCAAAGAGGCTCTAAAAATCATCGATGAGAGTTCAAAGCAGATTTTGCTGGTTGTGGATGAAACAGGAAAGCTAGTAGGTACGCTAAACGACGGTGATATCAGAAGAGGTTTGCTAAAGGGAGCCGAGCTTGCCAATACTATTGATAACATCTACTTTAAAAATCCGGCTGTTGCGAATATAAACGATACAAAAGAGAGCATTATCCGTCTGGCAACCGGTAAAAAGATACATCAAATCCCGGTTGTTGATGCAGACGGACGACCAATAGGACTTGAAACGCTTGATAGACTCATATCCAAACAAATAAAAACAACTCCGGTAGTGCTTATGGCAGGAGGACTCGGGACAAGGCTGGGAGAACTTACAAAAGCAACTCCAAAGCCAATGCTTCATGTTGGAAACAAGCCGATTTTAGAAACTATTATCGAGAATTTTGCGCAGTACGGCTATGTAAATTTTATAATTAGCGTAAACTATCTATACAACATAATTGAAGAGTATTTCGGGGACGGAAGCAGATTTGGAGTCTCAATCACATACATACATGAGAACAAGCGTATGGGAACGGCAGGAGCGCTCAGCCTGATGAAGGAGCATTTAAAAGAACCGTTTTTCGTGATGAACAGCGATTTGATTACAAATGTTAATTTTGAACATTTTCATAATTTTCACCTCTCTCAAAAAACCATCGCGACAATGGGCGTAAGAAACTATGAGTTTCAAGTTCCATACGGGGTAGTCAACCTAAATAACGGTGAAATTGTATCTATCAGCGAAAAGCCTACTTATACCTTTTTTGTAAGTGGCGGTATCTACATGTTATCAGCTGAAATTTTAAAATTCATCCCAGATAATGAGTTTTTCGATATGCCAACATTGTTTGAACAGATGATAAAAAGCAAAAACACCCTGGTCTCGTTTCCTATCCATGACTACTGGCTTGATGTTGGAAGAGTCCACGACTATGAACAGGCAAACAGCGAATACAGCAAGGTATTTTAGTGAAAGTATTGCTTGTTGGGTATGGCTCCATCGGAAAGAGGCATTACGAGGTGCTTAATCAAATCGATACAGTTAAACAAATCGATATTGTCACATCTCAAAACCTTCCGCAATTTGCCACATTTAAGAACTTAGAGAGTGTTTTGCAGCTAGAGATTTATGACTATTTCGTTATAGCCTCTGAAACCTTCAAACACTTTGAACAACTTTCATACATAGAAAGCAGAGTCAAAAATAAAATTATTTTTTGTGAAAAACCTCTTTTTGAGACAAAAAAAGAGTTGAACATAAGCAATAACACTGTTTTTGTAGGGTATGTTTTGCGTTTTCACTCTCTGCTTCAAAGATTAAAAAATGCCTTGCAAAACGAGCAGATTATAAGTGCCACGGTGAGCTGCGGACACTATCTGCCACGCTGGAGAGAAGGAGTTGATTATAAAAACTCTTACAGTGCTTCTCGTGCCAAAGGCGGAGGCGTCTTGCTGGATTTAAGCCATGAACTCGACTATGCGCAGTGGCTGTTTGGCGTTATAAAAGAGTGTCACAGCTTCCAAGAGAAAATTTCTGATTTAGAGATAGATTCTGATGATTTTGTAACACTTATTGCCAAAACAGATAAAAATGTCAGACTCACACTCACAATAGATTATATTAGCAAAATCATCCATCGCAGGATGTTGATAAACACTATAGATTCCACATATGAACTAGATTTTATCGGCAATACTTTGCTGATTCAAAATAAAAATGGCGAGCAGGAGCTTCAAACATTGCAAAATATGGAAAGAAACAGTATGTTTAGCGCTATGCACCACTCCATATTATCAACCAAAGAGAGTGCATGTACATATAGCGAAGCACAAACACTTATGCAAACTATCTCAATGATTCAGGAACAGAACAATGGCTAAAGTATTATGCACAATCTGTGCAAGAGGCGGCTCTAAAGGGGTTAAAAACAAAAATATCAAAGAGCTTTGTCACAAACCGCTTATTGCTTACACGATAGAACAAGCCAAAGCCTCAAAACTTTTTGAACATATTGTCATAAGCACAGACTCTGATGCCATTGCATCTGTCGCAAAAAAGTATGGTGCAGATGTTTTTTTTAAACGAAGTGCGGAGATGGCAAGCGATACCGCAGGGAAGCTGGATGTTATCCGAGATGCGTTTGTCCGTTCAGAGGCTCATTATCAAGAGACTTTTGATTATCTCATCGACCTAGACGCTACGGCACCGCTTAGAAGCGTGAAAGATATTATCAATTCTTTTAACCAGCTTTTGCAAAACAACAATGACAATCTTATCACCGCTATGCCAAGCAGGCGAAGCCCATATTTTAATCTGGTAGAAGTTGACTTAAATGGCAAAGTTGCACTATCCAAGCAACTAGAGAGCACTGTTTTACGCAGACAGGATGCTCCAAAAAGCTATGATATGAATGCGTCTATTTATATCTGGAAGCGAGATGCCATCTTGAACGAAAACTCTCTTTTTTTAGAGAAAACAGGGCTTTATGTTATGCCTGAGGAGCGCTCCATAGATATAGACAATGAACTTGATTTTGAATTTGTAGAATTTTTGATGAGGAAACAAAATGCTTAGTAATAAAGTGGTAGTGATTACTGGCGGAGCCGGATTGCTCGGAAAAGAGTTCATAAAAGCCGTCATAGAGAATGATGGCATCGCAATCATTGCAGATATAAATTCAGATATAGGAAACAGTGCCAAAGAGAGCTTGTCTCTTGAACTCAACACTCAAAATATCGATTTTGTAGAGTTAGATATTACATCAAAAGAATCACTTCAACAGTGCATAAACTATCTTAACACTAAATATGGCAAAGTTGACGCACTTGTCAACAACGCCTACCCTCGCAACAAAAATTACGGAAAACATTTTTTTGATGTAGAATATAGTGATTTTTGCCAAAACACAAATTTAAATTTAGGCGGATATTTTCTAACTTCTCAGCAATTTGCAAACTATTTTAAAAAACAGTGCTATGGAAATATTATCAATATCTCCTCTATCTATGGGGTTGTAGCTCCAAAATTTGAGATTTATGAACATACTGCTATGACAATGCCCGTAGAGTATGCGGCAATCAAATCAGGGCTTCTGCACCTCACAAAATATATGGCAAAATACTTTAAGGCAATGAATATCCGAGTTAACGCCATAAGTCCGGGCGGAATTTTCGATAATCAGCCCCAAGAGTTTTTAGCCAACTACAAAAAGCAATGCCTAAACAAAGGGATGCTAGACAAAAGTGATTTAAGAGGTACTCTAGTTTATCTTTTAAGCGATATGAGCAGATATGTCAATGGTCAAAATATCATAGTCGATGATGGATTTAGTCTATAGAAAATCTCCTATTTTGGCATAGTTTTTGCTCTAAATTTTAAAACATGGAATACTATGCACACTATAGAGCAAGAAGCTATCAAGAGATATAATAGTAATCTTAAATATTTATCTGACAATCACCAAGAACTCTTCAAGCAAATCTCCCTTTTTAACACTGCACTAGAGCAAAATTTATACAAACCAAAATATGAGCTTGAGTACAAAGATGGCTATTTCGATGTTTTTGAAGAAGCCTCAGGTGCCTTCTTATACAACGAAAACTCTCAAGAGCATGCAAAAGCAGTAGCAAAAAGCGTCAATACTCAAAAAAACAATAATCTCTTTGACGGGCTTCGCATCTATGACACCGACAAAAGAGTGGTGGATATCGCGGGCAATGATATTTTAAAAGAACTCATCCCCATTATGCACTACGCAAATACGCATATCAACTCAACCATGCACATGAAAAAAATAGAGAAATTTATTTTTATAGGCATAGGGCTGGGCATACACCTGCTTGAAGTAGATAAAAAGATACGCTCAGGGGAGTATCTAATCATAGAAGACAATCTGGAATTGTTCAGACTCTCTCTCTTTACGACCGACTACGAGCAACTTGGCAAAAACTCTGTTTTACACTTTTCTATAGCGCAGAGGGCAAATGAATTCGCCGTTGTTGTTAACAATTTTATTCGCGGTACTTTTATGAATAACCGTTTCTTGAAATATTACCATCTGCAAAGTCATGATATAGAAAAAATCAAACTCATTCAAAACGCACTCTCAATTCAACCATTTATGATTTTTACATACGACTTCACTTTGGATAAACTATTACGCCCATTAGAATATATAAACCGTGGGTTTCGTGTTTTAAATCTTACTCAAAAACAGAACAATTCTCCATTTTTAGACAAACCTGTTTTACTTTTGGCGGCAGGTCCTTCATTGCAAAAAAATATTGCATGGGTTAAGAGCAATCAAGAGAAGTTCATTATTGTCGCTATCTCTGCAACCTTGAAAAAACTCTATGCCGAAGATATCGTTCCCGATATCGTAACCCATGTTGATGGTTTTGAAATGAGTATGCTCCACTATGATGGTATCCCCGTAGAAAGCTATCTCAAAGATACTTTATTTATTTTGGGACCATATGCGCCCAAATCATTAAGAGAGATGATTAATAAAGAGAAGATTTTTTATTTTGAAGATGAAACACGCTATTTCGAAAACTTTGGGTCACTTTCTGCTCCTTGTGTCGGTACCACAACGCTAGCCTTAATGCTTATATTGGGCACATCTGAACTTTATTTGCTTGGACTTGATTTGGCACTTGACCAAAAAACAGGAAAAACGCATGGTGACGACCATTTTTACGCGCAAGAAATAGATATCAACAAAATCTCTCTCAATGAGACTATGAATATGGAAAAAAACACTTTCTTGGTTCAAGGAAATTTTCAAAAAAGTGTATACACCACCTCAATACTTGACAGTTCGATACAGGCAGTTTATGGCTTTATGCCAACCGTAAAAGCCAAACATCAAAATATCTATAACCTAAATGACGGCGCTCTATTGCCAGAAACTCTGCCGACACCTATTCAAAATATAGAGACATTTGTCATGGACGCCATCGATAAATTAGCTCTACATGCAGCAATTTACTCCTCATTATCAGAGCATAGCTCTCTTGAGCTATCTCACGAGGACATGCTATCCATGCATCGCCGCATGGAGCATGTAATATGGGCTAAAAATCAATTAAAAAAATATAAGAAAATCCGCTACAAAGACATAGACGGTTATTATTACCACCTTTTGGGTCTTGTTTCGGATTTGATAAAGCCAAAAACACGAGAATCTGCAAATCTCTCTAATGTTTTGTACTCATATTTTCAATATTCGCTTCCTATAATTTTTGATATCTTCAATACTCGTGAACTTGTCAATCCACTAAAACATATTAAAGAGCTTGATGCTATTTTACTTTCACAGCTCTTAAAAATCATAAAGCGTTATGAAAACGGGTTGCAATCTTTTTTTGATTCTACTCTTTCATAAAATGACTTTTACTATAAAAAAGGTTTAAAACATAATGGCTAAAATAATTACGATAAATGAATCTATAAAATCAAACGATGACTTCGAACTTCAAATAGAGAGAAAGAATCTTCTAAATTTTAGATATACATACAAAAAATCGACAAAACTCAAAGGAATTGTATTTCTTATCGCCGGATTTGGAGAGGACTCCACCGACGAATATATTAATAATTTACATAAATATACAGCCGATACATTTGATGTCCTATGCGTTAGTGTTTTTTATCACTGCTTTGGCGCAAGACCAAATAATGGTGCTCTTTTTTATCCGGATGAAGCTGATAAAGCTGCTATGGGAAAATATTTTCAACAATACAACATTGAGAGTGACAGCAATAGTCTAGATGCCACATTGCAAAAGCTTGATGAAAAAATACGGGAGCTAAAAGAGAGCGGTGAAGTTACTCAAGATGCAACAGTAGCAGTTCCCATGACTGTTATGCCTGCAAAGGGCGAGTATCAAAATTTTGGCGTTCTTCAGGCACTTGATCATTTAAATGTTTTAGAATTTCTTCAAAAAAGCTCTTTAAACTTTGAAAAAAATGCACCTGTCGCACTTGTAGGAAGCAGTCATGGCGGCTATATTGCCCATTTATGCGCTAAATTTGCGCCAAACAGTATTGATTTGATCATAGACAACTCATCATATATAAAACCACCATACCGCTACATTGTCGGCAGAGAGTATAGTGGCAATATTCCCGAGTGCATCGGTAGCTATAAAGAGAATATTAAACTATACGGCTATACAAAAACACACTGGACTTTAGATAAAACTTCACCCTACTTTTTTTCCAACGACAGATTTAGAATAAGAGATATTGCAGACACTGAACATTTAACAAAACTATCTCAGATATCTGTTATAAAAACAAAATATATATCTTTTCATTCAGCTTTTGATGTTATCGCTCCCATAGAAGACAAAGAGCTTTTTTATAAGAATTTAAATCTGCTTGGATTTGATGCGACATTAAATATTATAGACAACGAAAGCTATGTAGACGGAAAATTTATCAAAAACCTAGAGCATGGTATGAACATGTCAATTAAAACACTCATCGCGCGTGAACTTCCAAATCTCTTCAAATTAGAGCCAAAGAGTAAAAAAATAGTTGAAAAAATTTCATACCCGTGTGATACGCTAGATTATACTTTTGAAGCAAATGGCAATATGTTGCATGCCAAGGCAACTCCAATAGAAAAAGAGTTCTCCGTAGAAGAGGTGGCAAAAGAGACATTTTTACAAAATATTGCCTACTTTGAAAAAAATCATTCTACTATTTATAAAAAACTTGCCGGTCTCGACTCAGCCATCGAACAAGGTCTTTATGAAAATAGATATGATCTGATATATGAAAACAACTACTTTGATGTTATCGAACTCTCATCAAATAACCGTTTATACGGCTCAAACAGCGATGATTACGCATCATTGGCTGCTAAAAGCATCAATTTTTTACATGATTCAAATACATTTGTGACATTTAGAGATACTATTATTTCAGATGAAGATCTACCTAAATACCAAAAAATGACCATGTATGAAAATAGCATCAGCGGGTACGCCGATATTTTAAACTATCTGCAGAAGCATCAAAGTTCTAAAAATATTATGCAGAATATAGAAAAGTTTATATTTTTTGGTGTTGGGCTAGGAACCCACATTGTAGAAATTGATGCGAAAATATCTGCTAAAGCATATTTGATTATAGAGGATGATTTGGAACTCTTTAGACTCTCTTTATTTACAACTCCTTATCAAAAATTAGCAGAAAGAAGCAAACTCATTTTCTCCATCTTTGACACGAAATCTGAATTTTCAAACAAAGCTACCTTTTTTTTAGATATAGATTTTTTCCGTAATCATTACCTGAAATATTTTCATATGCTCAATCATTCAGAGGAAAAATATCAACAATTTCAAATCCAAATTGCATCACAATCACACCATAACTTTTTCTATAACGCAATTTTAGAACAATATTTGCGTCCGCTGGAGTATATCCGTCAGCAATTTAAATTTTTAGATATGCTTCAAAAACATGAACAAAAATCTCTTGGGAAAAATCCTGTTTTATTGTTAGCGGCCGGTCCCTCTTTGCAATTAAATATGGCATGGCTGAAAGAAAATCATCAAAAATTTATTATCGTTGCCGTCTCTGCAGTTTTGGGAATTTTAGAGAGAGAAGGGATAAAGCCGGATATTGCCGTTCATATAGATGGGTTTGAACACAGTGCAATCCTATTTGAAGAACTTAACGACATCACATTCTTTGATGAAACCATCTTCTTTCTCTCCGCTAGAGCGCCGCATAAAATAGTCTCTATGCTAAAAAAAGAGTCTATCTTCTTTTTTGAAAACGGGACCAGTTACAAAAAAGAGCTTGGGAACCTATCGGCATTTTGTGTAGGCTCAACAACCTACTTTTTGCTTATAGCGCTTGGTGTGTCGGAGCTGTACTTATTAGGGCTGGATTTAGCCCTTGATTTTAATACAGGAAAAACTCACATAACCAGTCATCCTGATTCACGCTCACTAAACATCTCAAAAAATCTTGATGAAGTAGATATTATCACCTTTAGAGATACTGTTATAACAGCTGAGGGCAACTTACGGTCAACAGTTTTTACAACGCCTGATTTTGCCTACTCAATAGATGTTATAAATACCGTCTCAACCGGATTTAAAGAAGCCAAACAACATGTATATAATCTCAGTGACGGGGCGAAATTCAGCAATACCATTGCAACGCACACAACTTCTCTTGAAATGAATAATTTTTCAACCATTGATAAAAAAATCTTACATGTTAATATAGAGAATGAGTTTAATGAGAAAAGCTCAAATTGCCTTAGCGATAATGAATCTAACGAAATTATAAAAAGAATCCTTAATGCAAAAAGCATTAAAAGCACTCTAATATCATGGCAAGAGAGTAACTTTACTACAAGCAAAGAGTTTTTAGAATCACTTGGCACATTAATACAACAGCTTTGTTCCAGCTCTTCAAACGAGAGCTATGACCTAGCACTTATCTATCAAGAGTACCTTAAGATAATCTCGCCATATATTTTTGATTTTTTTAATCATGAAATTTTGGATGATGCCAATATATTTGTCAAAAAAATACAAATAATGTTGTGTGCTCATTTGCTAGAAATAGTAGATTTATATATTGATGGATTGGAGAAATGAAAAGAGAGAAATTAAACAGCCAAAATAAGGCCGTTTAATAGCTTTACCGATTGTTGCTATTGCAACAATCTGAGTACATTTTCTAAAGAAATGTTTTAGACTACTGAAGTAGTCTTAAAACATTTTGTTGAACAGCGTTAGCTTGACTCATTGCATAACTTCCTGACTGAGCCAAGATATTATGTTTTGCAAAGTTAGCACTCTCTGCTGCAAAGTCAACATCTCTGATGTTTGATTCAGCCGCTGCAATATTTACTTGAGTAACTGAAATGTTTCTTACATTTGACTCTAATCTGTTTTGAGCAGCACCCAGAGTCGCACGCTTACCGTCAACTGCTGCAATACCAACATCCATATTTGAAATAGTAGTTTCAGCAAGAGCCTGAGTACCTACTTGGTAACCAGCTGCAGCAGTAACCAATATCGCTGTTGAAGCAGATCCAACTATTACAGCCTGCGTATCAGCAGAATAAGCACCTGTATGGAAAGTAAATGTACCGGTAGTACCACCTGTTCCATTAAGTATCGCAATACCATTAAATTTAGTTTTGCTGTTAATATCATCTGCTTGAGCCATGAGAGCTACAATCTCTTGTGAAATATATCCGCGTGACGCCAAATCTTGAGTATCATTGGCTGCTTGAGTAGCAAGAACACGAACTCTTTTTAAGATATTGCCATACTCTTCAAGAGCACCATCAGCAGTTTGAATTAAACCGATACCGTCATTTGAATTTCTGATAGCCTGACCTAAACCTTGAGACTGAGCTGAAAGTTTGTTTGCAATCGAAAGACCAGCAGCATCATCTGCCGCTTTATTAATTCTCAAACCTGAAGAGAGAGCAGTTAAGCTTTTATCAAGTCCAACATTGTTCATTGTAGATTTCATGTGTGCGTTCATAGCACCGATATTTGTGTTAATTCTAAATCCCATAATAAATCCTTTTAGGGTAGAGCCTTACGCTCCGGTTAAATTTTCAGCTTCCATGCTGAATACTACATTCATAAATCGACACTTAAAAAAATAACTTTAATAAGTATCGATTAAACCTAAAAACTACTGTAATAATCTCAATACATTCTGTTGAACAGCGTTAGCTTGACTCATTGCATAACTTCCTGACTGAGCCAAGATATTATGTTTTGCAAAGTTAGCACTCTCTGCTGCAAAGTCAACATCTCTGATGTTTGATTCAGCCGCTGTAATATTTACCTGAGTAACTGAAATGTTTCTTACATTTGACTCTAATCTGTTTTGAGCAGCACCCAGAGTCGCGCGTTTTGCGTCAACTTTTGCAATAGCAACATCCATACTTGCAATCGTAGTCTCAGAACTTGCCTGATCACCAACCGTATAAGCACCCGTTACCATGACAGCAACAGTTGCCGTTCCTATTGTTACAGCCTGCGTATCAGCAGTATAAGCACCTGTATGGAAAGTAAATGCACCAAGTGTACCACCTGTTCCATCAAGTATCGCAATACCGTTAAATTTAGTTTTAGCCGCAATATCACTCGCTTGAGACATAAGAGCCGTAATCTCTTGTGAAATATATCCGCGTGACGCAGTATCTTGAGTATCATTGGCTGCTTGAGTAGCAAGAACTCTTACTCTTTTCATGATATTGCCATACTCTTCAAGAGCACCATCAGCAGTTTGAATTAAACCGATACCGTCATTTGAATTTCTGATAGCCTGACCTAAACCTTGAGACTGAGCTGAAAGTTTGTTTGCAATCGAAAGACCAGCAGCATCATCTGCCGCTTTATTAATTCTCAAACCTGAAGAGAGAGCAGTTAAGCTTTTATCAAGTCCAACATTGTTCATTGTAGATTTCATGTGTGCGTTCATAGCACCGATATTTGTGTTAATTCTAAATCCCATAATAAATCCTTTTAGGGCAGAGCCTTACGCTCTAGTTAAATTTTAATCTCGGCTTCCGTGCCTTGATGTTAACTAAATCGACACTCAAAAAAATAACTTTAATTAATTTAGATATTTTTTTTAAAAAATTGTCTATTTTCATTATTTCTACTTTTTTTGCTACACTTCCAAAATTAAAACATCTATACTATATATATAGGAAAGCTATTTGAACTTAATTATCGTCGAATCACCGGCTAAAGCTAAAACTATTAAAAATTTCCTTGGCAAGGATTATGAGGTTATTGCATCCAAAGGTCATATTCGAGACCTTCCAAAATCTCGTTTTGGAATCACAATAGATGAAGACAACAATCTTGTTCCGGCGTACAGCGTTGCAAAAGAGAATGCCGCAACAGTCAAAGAGATAAATGCTTTAGCAAAAAAGTGCGACACTATATATATCGCGACCGATGAGGACCGTGAGGGAGAGGCGATAGGCTGGCACATAGCGCATGCTATAAAAAAAGACCCTGAAACACTTCCAAGAATAGTTTTTCATGAAATAACCAAAACCGCAATAAACCATGCGTTAGAAAATGCCCGTAAAATCGATATAAACATGGTAAATGCTCAACAGGCTCGTCGTATTCTTGACCGTGTTGTCGGTTATAAGCTATCGCCTCTTTTGAGTTCAAAAATACAAAAAGGTCTCTCAGCCGGTCGTGTTCAATCTTCAGCTCTAAAGCTTGTGGTTGACCGAGAGAGAGAGATAAGAGCGTTTATTCCAGAGGAGTACTGGACAATTGATACTCTCTTTAAAAAAGATATAGAGGCAACCCTGATATCTCACAACGATGAGAAACTCTCAAAACTATCAATTACAAACAAAGAGAGAGCTGATTCTATAGTCCAGAGCGTAAAAGCTGACTCATTTGTTATATCAAAGATTGAAACAAAAGAGAGAAGAAGCGCAACACCTCCACCGTTTATGACATCAACTCTTCAGCAGACAGCGTCTAGCAAACTAGGATTTACTCCTAAAAAAACAATGATGGTTGCTCAAGCTCTTTATGAAGGTGTTAAAACTCCAAGCGGAACGAGCGGTGTAATTACATACATGAGAACGGACTCACTAAATTTGGCACATGAGGCAGTTGGCGCAGTTCGCGGTGTAATTGAGAGCAGATTTGGCAAAAAATATCTGCCATCTGAGCCTAAAGTTTATACAAAAAAAGCAAAAGGCGCACAAGAGGCTCACGAGGCTATTCGTCCTACAATGTTGCAGTTTACTCCAGAGGTAGCGCAAAGCTTTTTAAAACCGGATGAGATTAAGCTTTACCGTCTTATTTATGAGAGATTTATGGTTTGTCAGATGAATGACGCTATATTTGAGCAACAAAGCATAACCTTTAGTGGCGAAAATAACGAATACAGAGCTATTGGGCGAAAACTTATTTTTGACGGTTTTTACGCATTAACGGGAGCAGAAGATAAAGATAAACTGCTACCTGTTTTAAAAGAGGGTGAAACAGCCGAGATACAAAAAATCAAACAAGAGCAGCACTTTACAGAACCGCCTGCAAGATTTTCCGAGGCTGCTCTAATCAAAAAGCTTGAAGCAGAGGGGATAGGAAGACCTTCAACTTACGCTCCGACTATTGCAACTCTAAGCAACAGAACATATGTAACTATCGAGAAAAAGCAGATTATTCCGACAGAAATGGCGTTTACCGTTACGGAAATACTAGAGAAAAATTTTGCAAATATAGTTGATGTCTCTTTTACGGCAAATATGGAAGAGAAGCTTGATGAAGTTGCAGAGGGACAAAATGATTGGCAAAAACTTTTAAGTGATTTTTACTTCCCGTTTTTAGAGCAAGTTGAAGAGGGTAAAACAAATATTATCTCGCTAAAAACGGCTCAACCGCTTGGTAGAGATTGCCCTAAATGCGGTGCCGAACTTCTTCTTCGCTCCGGTAGATTTGGAGAGTTTATTGCATGTAGCGGTTTTCCAAAATGTAAATATACAGAGCAGATAGAAGGCGCCAACGAAGAGAAAGAGCAAGCAAATTCTCAATCAAGCGATGAAATATGTGATAAATGCGGCAAAGAGATGATTGTTAAAAACGGCAGAAACGGTCAATTTTTAGCATGCAGCGGCTATCCGGAGTGTAAAAACACGAAGAGTATGAATATTGAAGAGAAGATAAGCCTTACTCCATGTCCTGATTGCGGCGGAAAGATAAGCCTAAAAAATTCAAGACGAGGTCCATTTTGGGGATGTTCAAGCTATCCAAAATGTAAATTTATCTCCAAATTTGAACCATCAACCATAAAATGTAAAGAGAAGGGTTGCGATGGCGCTTTGGCTTCAAGAGTTTACAGAGGCAAAGAAGTCTATGAGTGCATAAAGTGTAAAACAAGAACACCCGTAGAAGAGATAAAGTAGATTCCAAAGCAAGTTTGAAATACGAGGAAAATTATGAAAATAGGCATTATTTCAGACTCTCATACTAAAGTCAAAAAAGCCAACAGAGCTATTGAGACGCTTAAAAATGACGGTGCCGAATTTATTATCCATGCGGGCGATATAGTTGAAGTTCAGACTCTTGAATCACTTAAGAACAGCGGTCTTAAGTATATGGCTGTTTATGGAAACAACGATGCACATTTAGCAGAATTTCACAGTAAATTTAACCTTGTTCAGGAGCCGTACTACTTTAAAATGGCGGATATAAAGTTCAAACTTATGCACTTGCCCTTCTATATGCTCCCTGACGCCGATGTTGTCATATTTGGTCATACTCATAAATTTTCAACCGAGTTTGTGAACAATACGCTCTTTTTAAACTCCGGAGAAATTTGTGCAAGAAACAAACCTATCTCTGAGTGGGCAATGTTGGAGATACAAGAGAGCGAGTTTACGGTAACCGCCTACACGAGGGTAAACAAAAGCGAAGAGATTCAAAGGCAAGAGTTTAAATACGCAAGGCAAAGCAGTGAATAAAGAGATTTTTTTATGCTCAATCTGCAACATAAACAGCGGTACTTGTAATGAAGATTGCAAATTTTGCTCTCAAAGCGTAAGATACAAAGCCGACATAGAACGATATAAACAAAAAGATATGACGATTATTTTAAAAGAAGCAAAAGAGGCGTATGAAAACGGTGCTTTGGGCTTTTGTCTAGTTACTGCCGATAAGGGGCTAAACGATAAAACTCTCTCTTTTGTCTGCGATATTGCCGAAGTTTTAACAAAAGAAGTGCCGCAGCTTAGGCTTATCGCCTGCAACGGAACGGCAACAGTTGAACAACTTTTGACGCTAAGAGCTTCAGGCATAAAAGCATATAACCACAACCTTGAGACTTCAAAAAAGTTTTATGAGCAAATATGCACAACCCACTCTTGGGACGAACGCTATGAGACTTGCCAAAATGTAAATGAGGCAGGTTTGGTTCTTATAAGCGGCGGAATTTTCGGGCTTGGAGAGAGCCAAGAGGATAGAATCTCAATGCTTGAGGCTCTAAAATCTCTAAATCCTACATCTGTTCCGATAAATTTCTACCATCACAACGAAGCGTTGGAACTAAAACCAAATCCGCTGAGCATTGATGAGGCATTTGAGCTCATAAAGTTGACAAGAGAGACTATTCCAGATGCGCATAGGATTATGGTTGCAGGCGGAAGAGAGCTTATGTTTGGCGATAGGCAAAATGAGATTTTTTCATATGGAGCCAACTCAATTGTTATAGGAAACTATCTTACAACAAGCGGACGAGCTATGAGCAAAGATTTGGAGATGTTAAAATCTTTAAATCTTGGCGTGGCAAAATCGGTTTAAAAGATTAAAAATGAAAACATTTAAACTGCTTCTGCTTTTGTTACTCTTTACACCATTCTTGCAGGCTCAAACACCTTTTGATTTGAGTGGCATAAAGAGCTACTACCCCGTAGTTGAGATAAACACAGACAAAATAGATAAAAAATATAAACAGATTCTGCTTGATATGATTGCAAAGAAGTCAGCCGAGCTTGGCATTGGAACAAAAAACTTCTCATCAAGGTCGTTGGCGTTACTTATAAGCTTCACTAGCGTCGGCGATACAGTGGCCCTAAAAATGGAGCTTCTCATAGGTGAGCCTGCTCTAAGGATGGACGCAAAAGAGGAAGTTTTTGTCATCTCATACATGAGCGGACGCACATTTATCGTTGAGGATTTGGAGAGTGATTTGCTTGATAACGCGGAGGATCTCTTGGAAAAATTTGCAACACAGTATAAAGAGGATAATTTATGAAAAAACTGGTTTTGTTTGCCCTTATGAGCACGCTTTCGTTTGCAGAGGGGTACAAAGAGTTTGCCAAAGAGATGTCGTATGAGACAAACTATGAAACGGCGCTAAACAAAGCAAAAAAAGAGAACAAAAATATTATGGTTTTGATGATATCAAACTTCTGCCCGTGGTGTACCAAGTTTGAAAAAAAGACACTTACGGATAAAATCGTAGATAGTGCCCTAAAGTCCAAATATATCCCTCTTATCATCAATAAAGAAGAGGGAAATTTTCCAAGCTATTTGACTGCACCGGTTGTTCCGAGTGTATTCTTCGTAAAAGCAAGCGAAGAAAAAGTTCTTCACGAGAGTGTTGGTTTTTCTAGCAAGGCAGAGTTTCTAAATCTCTTAAAACAGTTGAAATAACTAGTTATGATGTTTTTGTATGTGGCATGCAATGGCGTACCCGTGGTTTAGTCCAAGTGCTATGCTTCCGCCGCTCTCTTGCGTTATGTCTCCTGCTACAAACAAGTCCTTAATGTTAGTCTCGTAATTTTCATCATGGACTGGCTTGCCGTCTTGTTCTTGTATGCCTGAACTTGCAAGAAATGCACTCGGAGTTGTTCCGCCGATTGCGTAGATGACTCTGTCAAATACTCGCGGCTCTATTTCGTTAAATATCACTCTAACTCTGCCGTTGTCATCTTCAAGCGACTCTATATCAACGCCTAAAATCGCCTCTACCTCCTTGTGCATTATGGCATTTGCTATGTCTCTTTGGTTTGTAGGATTTGCCCGTCTGAATGTCTCTCTTCTGTAACAGATGCAAACCTCGTTTTTAGCGCTCAAATCAACCGCGTACTCTATTGCGCTGTCACCGCCGCCGACTACCAAAACACTCTCGCCCCCGAGGCAATCATCAAGCGTGAACCCTACTCTCTTTTTTATCTCAGGCGGTATCTTGTACTCCGGTTTGTTAGGCTTGCCCATTCTGCCTATTGTTACCACCACATACTTTGCTCTTATGCTCCCGCCGGCAATAGATACCTCAAAGTAGCCCTCTTTTTTTTCTATCTTTTGAACTTCCGTATGCGTTTTAAGCTCAACTGAGTGATGTGCTAAAATCTCATCAAAAAAATCCAAAGTAGTCTCTTTTGTGCCATCTACAAAATAGATTCTGCCGTCAAGCTCAACTTTTTGACCTTTCCAGTCCTTGTCAACCCTCTTGTTGTCTTTATAATATTTTCGTATTGTGGAGTTATGATTTTGGTCTTTTTCTAGCAAAACTATATCCCTAATGCCTTGCAGATAACTCTCAACAGCAGTTGCTATTCCGGCTGGACCGGCGCCTATTATCGCAAGATTGTACATATGGCTCATAATAAATCCTTATTGGTAATTGCAGATATTCTAACACAATAAAATAAATATTTTTATACTATAATTTGCAA
Source organism: Sulfurimonadaceae bacterium (assembly GCA_942493175.1). Lineage (GTDB taxonomy): Bacteria > Campylobacterota > Campylobacteria > Campylobacterales > Sulfurimonadaceae > Sulfurimonas. The sequence goes on along the minus strand of OW818672.1, from coordinate 206,779 downwards.
ACTAAATCTTTTACTCGGATATGCCATGCCTCGCGTTGATAGCCAAAAATTTTACTCATCTGCTATTGACAAGTACGGCATAACTGCCAAAGGCGTAAACTGGCACTCAAAAGAGTCTCAAAAAATTAGATTTGACATTATTTTAGAGATGTTGCCAAGCGATATAAGCGGTTACAGCGTTGCCGATGCAGGGTGTGGTTTTGGTGACTTGTATCTCTACATGTTAAAAAAGAAAAAAGCTCCAAAAGAGTACATCGGCATAGACTCTCTGATAGACATGTACTCGATTGCAAGCGATAGAACAGGGTGTGAAATTGTTATAGCCGATATTTGTAAAGACAAACTCCCTACAACCGACTTTTATATCTGCAGCGGCGCAATGAATGTTTTAGAGGAGTTTGAGACTCATCTTTTTGTACGAAACTGTTTCTCTTCTTGCAACATCGGATTCATCTTTAATATTCTTCACGGAGATAAAAATAGCGAAACTTACAACTACCTAACAACTGCGCAAATAGAGCAGATGGCTCTTGAGTTGGGCGTTAACAGTGTTATTTTACGAGATGATTACATGGAAGATGACATAACGGTTATGTTTTTAAAAGAAACTATCTAATGTGTGCTATTTTTGGAATCATCGGCGAATATGATGAGAATTTGGCAAAAAAAGCCCTTGGCACACTTACTCACAGAGGAGCTGACTTTTGCGGAGTTGTGCAAAGACAAAATCTCTTTTTTGCTCACCAAAGACTAAGCATAATCGATACCTCATCAACCTCAAACCAACCACTCTCATATGAGAAGATTTTGCTCTCATTTAACGGAGAGATTTACAACTTCAAAGAGTTAAGGGAAGAGCTAAAAAATGGATTTGAGTTTAAAACACGAAGTGAGGGCGAGGTAATAATTGCAGCCTATGTGAAGTGGGGAGTAGATTTTGCAAAACATCTGCGTGGTATGTTTGCTATTGCGTTGCTTGATGATGAGACACTCTATCTTTTCCGTGACAGGCTTGGCAAAAAACCGCTATTTTACATGCATGACAAAAGCTTTATATTTGCCTCCGAGATAAAAGCTCTCATACCGTTTTTGCAAAAAATTGAGATGAACGAGGACGCGCTTCTTGGCTACCTCTCGTTTTTAGCACCCACTCCGCCGTTTACTTTTTTCAAAAATATTAAAAAATTAGCTGCTGGAGAGTATCTTATATTTCAAAATGGACAGGTCGAGATTAAACGATATTTTGACCTGCTTGATGTTAAACCAAACATCATCACAAACAGAGATGAAGCTGTTTGCGTGTTGGAAAAACTACTTGATGAATCCATAAAAATCAGACTAAACGCTGATGTCCCAATGGCTTCTCTGCTCTCCGGCGGGATAGACAGTGCGACTATAAATGCTTATGCGCTTAAAGGCGGCGTAAATCTGCAGACATATACGATGGGATATAAAGAGTTTTCAAAGTATGACGAGAGGCAAAACGCAAGAGAGAGTGCGGAACTTCTGGGAGTTAAAAACAAGCAGATTGAAATCTCACAAAATGAATTTTTGGAAGCACTTGAGAAAACCCTTGATACGCTTGACGAGCCGCTCAACGACCCTGCCGCAGTTCCGCTTTACCTGCTGTTTGAAGAGATAAAAAAAGATGGTATCAAAGTTGTTTTAAGCGGAGAGGGAAGCGATGAGCTCTTTTTTGGGTATAGACAATATTTTGAATTTTTAGATATCCAAAACCTTACAAAACTGAAAAACAAAAACTGGCTAAGCGGATATTTTCACTCAAATTTCTCCCAAAACAGAGAGTGGGAGCGCTACAAAAGAGTTTTTGACAACACTCTGCTCTTTCGCACAAGTGGTGAAAATTTTACGGACCTTCAAAAAAATGCTCTTATGAGAAGAAATGTGCGGGACAATGAATCTCTAAAATATATAAATAGCTACCGAGAGAGGTTTGAGGCTTCCGCTCACACGGATGAGAGCATCTGGTACAGCTATATTGATTTAAACCTTTTTCAAGCGGAGCATTTTTTAACAAAGCTTGACCGTGTTAGTATGGCTCATGGAATCGAATCACGCACCCCTTTTTTAGACCATAAACTGGCATCTGCCGTCTTTAGCATTGACCCGAAACTTCGCTATGAGGATGGAGTTACAAAATCGCTTCTAAAGTCAGTTGCGGCTCCGCTTGTAGATAAAAAAATTCTCTCACGCAGAAAAAAAGGATTTTCAAATCCCTATATGGAATATCTTGTTAATAGTAAAAAAATTGAGCTGATAAAAGAGGTAAATAAACAAACCGGTATGTTTAAGAAAGAAGCGCTTGATGAGCAGATACAAAAAGCCTCAAGCGGGGGCTTCAAGCAACACATTTGGGGGCTTTATGTTTTGAGTGTTTGGATTAAAAAGTATCTGCTGTAATTACTCTTCGACTTTAAGCGAGCTAAGCGGAAGAAACTGCGAGATCTCCGGGTCAAAATACTCTATCTCACCGCTCTCTATGTCATAAATCCAGCCATGGATTGCTATCTCCCCGCTCTCAACCCTCTTTTCAACAGACGGATATGTTAAAAGATTTTCAAGTTGAGAGATAACGGAGAGTTTCTCTGTCAAACGGTACAGAACCTCTTTATCAGCTTTTAAACCAAGAGCCAATATAGCTTGTGATTTTGCACTCTCACCCAATGTAAGCCATGTTTTAGTGTGAACAAGCTCCGGATCGCTTGCACAGCTTTTAGTGTGGATTGCCTCTATTGCTCCACAATGAGTATGTCCGCACACGATAATGTTTTTTACCTTTAAAACGCTTACCGCATACTCGATTGCCGAAGCCGTTGAGTGAAAATCTTCATCGGGTTTATAAGGAGCGACAAAGTTGCCGATGTTTCTGACAACAAACAGATCCCCCGGTGCGCTTCCTGTTATTAAGTTTGGAAGTACCCTAGAGTCTGAACAACCGATATATAAGGCTTTTGGGGTTTGTCCCTTTTTGGATAGTTGCAGAAACTCTTTTTCATAAGCTTTAAAATAACTCTTTTGAAATAACTCGTTTCCTAAAATTATCTTATCGTAAATCATATATAAGCCTTCAAAGATTTTTAATTAAAAAATTATATCTCAATACTAACAACATATAAGATTTTTAACCGATTTTTCTTGCACTCAAAAAGAGGTAATCCTTCCCTGTTACTACCACTCTGTACTTTTTTTGTTGGAGATATTTTTTGCAAAAGTGTATATCTTTTAGAACCAGACTAAGCTCGCTGAAGCTGTAATTTGGAGCCTTTGCGCCATAAACCATCTCCCCATCTATCCATCTGCAGTTTGGAAAACCGAGTATCATCGCACCAGCACTTGCTAAGTGGTTTTGGTATATAGACATAAAAGTAGCGTTAAAATCAATGTTTGAACTTTGCAGTGTTCCGATGGAGATAATCAAATCAAATTTTTCTAAGTTTAACTCCTCAAGAGAGTTTATATCATGGCAGATAAACTCTACATTTTTATGCGCTGAAAAATCTCTTTTGGCATACTCTATTGCCGAAGCAGAGTAGTCAACTCCGACAAACTCTATATTTTCAAACTCATCGCTGCTGAGCATCTCTTTGATAACCTTAAACTCATCACCGCGGTTAACTCCGAGGTTTAAAACTCTCTTTTTGCTCTTAATGTTTACAAATTCTAGAGCTTTTTGATAGTGGTATAAAAAACTAAACTGCGCTGTTTTATCAATGGCAAAAAACTCGCTCTCTGCACCGTACTTTTCGCTGCCCTTATCACTGTTGTGAAAAGAGCTCTCAAGACGAAGTTTTTGAAATCTCAAAATAGTAGTTGTTTCATCTTTTTTTATCGGGGTTAAAAGTTTCATAAAAAAGAGCTGTGCCAAATCTGCAAAAGCTTTATAACCGAAACTCTCTATGTCGGATTCTAAAAACTCTACCTCAACTATCTCACCGCCCTCTGCTTTTAGATTTTCAAAGTACTCAAGTATCTCCGTTGAGCTTTTTTTCTTTAAATCAATAATCATTATTTGACAGTGTTGTAAGAGCGGTCACCGGCATCTCCAAGCCCCGGTATTATAAACTTGTCGCTGTTTAACCGCTCATCTATCTGCGCGATGTAGATATCGACTTCAGGATATGCCTTGCTTACTTTTTCTAAACCCTCAGGCGAGCCTATGATGTTTAGCGTTATTATTTTTAGCGGCTCTCTGCCTTTTATAAGCTCTATCGCGTCCATCATAGAGCCGCCCGTTGCAACCATCGGGTCAACCAAAATAACAGTTTTTCCCTTGCAATCAGGAAGTCTGTCGTAGTATAAAACGCTCTTGTGCGTTGTCTCATCTCTCTTCATAGCCAAAAATCCCGCAGATACTCCCGGCAGAAGGTCCACGGCACTGTCTAGCATCGGCATACCTGCTCTTAAAACAGTCGCAACGACTATATTGTCCTCGTCTATAACATCATAACTCTCTTTGCCGCGCCATGTAGTTATGCTCCTTTGTGTCAAGACAGGCTCTTTTAGCGCCTCATACATCAGCTGCTTCGTTAGTTCGCCAACCGTATGTCTAAAGCGGAGCGCGTCGCTGCTTTGGTCTCTTAGATGTGCAATCAATGTTTTTGTAACCGGATTTGACAATTCATAAACCATTTTACGCCCCTGAAATTTTATTAAATTGTACAGTTGCAAATATTTAATGGCTCTTAATTCTCTTTAAACAATTTTTATCTATCTCTAAAATACTCTTCTTTATTACACTTAGCAGATAATCTATATCCACAATCTCCTGTGAATAGTGGATACTTATGCGAAGCCATCCCGGTTTCTCTTCCATACTTGAGTTATCGTCCAAACCTAATAGATCATGCCCGTAAGGTCCCGCGCACGAGCAACCGGCACGAGTTTGTATGCCGTCTTGTTTTGACATATAAGAACAGAGCAGATACGGGTCAATACCCTCTATGTTAAATGATACGATTCCGATGTTATCCTCTTGTAAATTGCCATAAATTTTGCATCTTTGTATTTTTAAAAGTCCATTAAGCAGATGTTTTAAGAGTCTATTTTTCTCTTTTTTTATCCAGATAAATCCTATCTCATTACGAAGCTGGTACGCCAATGCGGCACGAATTAACTGCAATATCCCGGGAGTTCCTGCATCTTCTCTTGACTCCTTTTCATCAATAAAATTGTGAGTGTTGCGGTCAACATACTCAACAGTGCCTCCGCCTGCAAAAGTAGGCGCAATACTCTCATCAATTAACTCTTTTCTTATAACCAAAAGTCCGCATGAGCCTGGACCTCCTATTAGTTTATGAGGGGAGAGGAACATCGCGTCATATAAAGAGCAAGGAACATTCATATATGGGGATGAAGCGGCCGCATCAAAGCAGACAATTGCACCGTATTTACGAAGAAGTGCGGAGATTTTTTCGTAAGGGGTGATAATTCCGGTTACATTAGAAGCGATACAAAAAGTTCCTATAACTTGTTTATATCTGCTTGTTTTTAAAATCTCCTCAAGCTGTTCTAAATCAATCACTCCTTCACTGTTAATCCCAACTCGCACCGTATCGCAGAGCGCTTCGCGGTAACTAACCTCATTTGAGTGGTGCTCATACGGTCCTATGATTATTAAAGGTCGAGAGAGGCTGTCACTTTGAAAATTGAACCGTTTACGCGTAGCAGGGGGTATGTATATGCCTATAATCTCTTGAAATTTCTTAATCGCTGATGTCGCACCGCATCCGCTTGGCAAAATTGCAAAATCCGACTCAAGCTTCAGCGAATTTTTTAGATGCCTTCGTGCCTCTTTGTAATAAAAATCCATCTTTGCCGCCATTGATGCCTCTTTTGAGTGCGTGTTGGCATAGGTTTTAAGAACTTCTTGAATGCGAGACTCCACTGCTTTATATGCCAATCCCGAAGCGGTATAATCAAAGTACTGTTTTTTATGTACTCCGATAATACTATTTTTTATCTCCTCTTTTAACTCTTTTTTACTATTTATAAGCGGTCTAAATAAATCTTTACTCATAGAGTGCCCCAGATGCATAGTCATAAAAATTTTTGTAGTGGCTATTAAGATAACTCTCGATTATGCTCTCAACAACTCCGATGGCATCTTCTGGGATAAATTTTATGCCTGTTTTTTTTCCAAAACTGCTCCCCTCTCCCTCTAAGTTACCGCCGAGCAGAAGCTCAAAACCGGAAACGCTCTCGCCGTTGTGTTTAACTTTGCACCCCAATAACCCTATATCAACGATATGCGGATGGGCGCATGAGTGCGAACATCCGTTAACGCTAAAGGAGAGACGCTCTTCAAAATGCGGAAATTTATTTTCCAAATGCTCCACTAGCTTTGTTGCCAAATCTTTTGTTTCAGAGATAGCGTATTTACAAAAATTCATACCCGTGCAAGAGAGCGTTCTTGCCTTAAAAGGAGATGGATTAACATCAATACTTATGGTTTCGAGCTCTTTTGCAGCGGCATAGGCATTTTCGCTCGGCAGATCGGTAATGACAAAATTCTGCGTTGTCGTCGCTCTTATACTGCTAATCCCATATTTTCTAGCTATCTTTAAAAGTCCCTCTAACCCATCGGCTCCTATTTTTCCGCCGTTAATCGCACAACCGATATAGCTTCTGCCCTCTTGTATGCTCTTGTGAATACCGAAGTGCTCCCTCTTTGCATAAGGAGTATATGACTGCACATCACCCTGTTGAAGAAAAAATCCTGTTTTTGAGTGCAATATCTCTATAAATCTCTCAACCCCAAAAGAGTCGAGCAGATGCCCCAATCTCGCTCTGTTTCTGTTCTCTCTGTTTCCGTACTCTCTGTAAATCTCCGTAACAGCCTTAGCGACCGCTAAAACCTGCTGTGGCAATACATACCCGATATGAGAAGCAATTCGTCTGTTTGAAGCCAAACCGCCGCCGACACTTACATCAAAAAGAATTTCCCCGCTTTTCATTTTTGCGGCATTAAAACTTAAATCCTGTATCTCATGAGAAATACAGTGCTTAGAACATCCGCTAACACTCACTTTGTATTTTCGCGGAAGGTTTGAGAGCTCTTTGTTTGCACTGAAATACTCATTTATCTCTCTCTCAACCTGCTTCACATCATAGATTTGCTGCTTGTCAATCCCGTTCACAGAGCAGGTAACGACATTTCTTGGAACATCTCCTGCTGCAAAAATCGTGGTTAGATTTACCTCATCTATCTTTGCAAAAATTGCCGGCAAATCCACAACTTTTATAAAATGAAACTGTATATCCTGCCTCGTTGTAAAATCAGCCGTACCTCTTGCATACCTCTTTGAAATCTCCGCAACCGCTTCAAGCTGTTTTAAATCCAGCCTGCCGCCCTCTAGCTTAACTCTTAACATAAAGTAGAGCGTGTTGTCATCTTTGTCTTGAAGATTTCTATTTTGGGTATAAAGCCCGTACCACTTAAATCTGTCTATATCTTCAGGGTCAACCTCTTCTGCTGTTTGTGCGTAGCGGTATATATCCTCTAAGACATCCAAGCCGTCTTTTTCTCTCTTTATCCGTTCAACCCTCTGTGCTTTTGTCTCTTTTGACATGTTGTTTTCCTAAAAAATCTCTCTGCTTTGCCAATGAGGAAAATGTTTCCTAACCAGTGCATTTAACTCCACCTCAAACGGTGTAAATTCCAAATGTTTTGCTTTTGATGCTTCATCTGATTTTTGCACAATCATTCCGGCTCCAACCGTGTTGTTTGTAACTCTGTCTATGATTATAAAACTCCCCATAGCCTTATTTTTGATGTATGAGTCATACGCCAAAGAGCTCTCTAAATCCAATTTTGCATACCCTATCTCATTTATATTAAGCAGATTTGCACTCTGTTTCTCCAGCGTATTTACATCCGTTTTATAATAAAATTTATCTATGCTTCCAACCGTTAAAGACGAAGCTCTTTTTATAAAGTACTGCTTGTTTTTAAGCAGTGGTTCTTCGCTCATCCAGACGATATTTACATCAAAAGCATCTGCACTGTCGGGCTGTTCATCACTCTTTACGATAATATCTCCGCGGCTTATGTCTATCTCATCTTCAAGTGTTAGCGTGATAGCCTGCTGTGCATAGGCATAATTCAGATTGCCGTCATAAGTCACAATCTCTTTTACTTTAGAGCTTTTTTTCGACGGCAAAACGGTAATAGCATCGCCAATGCTTATAACGCCCGAAGCTATTGTCCCGCAGTACCCTCTAAAGTCCAGATTCGGTCTGTTTACATACTGCACGCTCAGTCTAAAATGAACCAAATCCCTGTCACTTTCTATCTCGATGTTCTCCAAAAGATGCAGAAGCGTTTCGCCCTTGTACCACGGAGTTTTTTGGCTTGCATCAACAACATTGTCCCCGTTTAAGGCAGATAGCGGGATGAGGGTAATGTCCTCACTAAGCCCTATCTCTTTTGCAAAGGAGAGATACTCTTTTTTAATATTTTCATAAACATCCTCAGAAAAATCCATCAAATCCATTTTATTTACAGCAACGACAATATGTTTAATCCCTAGCAGCTTTGCTATAAAAGAGTGTCTCTTTGTCTGCGTCTGAATCCCATATCTTGCATCGATTAAGATTATTGCCAAATCCGCCGTACTAGCCCCGGTTGCCATATTTCTTGTGTACTGCTCATGCCCCGGAGTGTCAGCGATGATAAATTTTCGCTTATCGGTTGTAAAGTATCTGTACGCAACATCGATTGTAATTCCTTGCTCCCTCTCGCTTTGCAAACCGTCTACTAGAAGTGCTAAATCAAACTCGCCATCTGTCGTTCCGCTCTTTTTGCTATCTTTTTTAATGGCTGCCAGCTGATCTTCAAAAATCATTTTTGAGTCATGCAAAAGCCTTCCAATCAAGGTACTCTTGCCATCATCAACGCTTCCGCATGTAATAAATCTAAGCAGTTGTTTATTTTCATGCTCTTTTAAATAACTCTCTATATCCGTTGCTATTTTTGTTTCTAAAATTGACATGTTAAAAATACCCCTCTATTTTTTTCTTCTCCATTGACCCAGATGAGTCGTTGTCAATAACGCGTCCTTGTCTCTCGCTTGTTTTTGTCAAAAGCATCTCTTGGATAATTTCGCCCAGAGTTGTTGCATTTGACTCTACCGCGCCCGTTAGAGGATAACAGCCCAAAGTTCTAAAACGCACCATCTCCTCTTTTATCTCTTCGCCCTCTCCAAGGGGCATTCTCTCATCGTCAACCATTATCTTGACGCCGTCTCTCTCAACTACCGGTCGTTTTTTGGCAAAATAGAGCGGGACTATCGGGATATGCTCTAAGTAGATATATTGCCAGATGTCAAGCTCCGTCCAGTTTGAGAGAGGAAAAACCCTTATGGATTCGCCCTTGTGAACTCTTGCATTGTACAGATTCCACAACTCCGGTCTCTGATTTTTAGGGTCCCATCTATGGTTTTTATCTCTAAAAGAGTAGATTCTCTCTTTTGCTCTGGACTTCTCTTCGTCCCGTCTTGCCCCGCCAAAAACCGCATCAAATTTGTACTTGTTTAGAGCTTGCTTCAACCCTTCAGTTTTCATGATGTCCGTGTGAACCGCCGAACCGTGAACAAACGGGTTGATATTCTTCTCTATACCATCAGGATTGGTATGAACTAAAAGCTCAAACCCCTCCTCTTTCGCCCTTTTATCTCGAAAAGCTATCATCTCTTTAAATTTCCATCTGGTATCTACATGCAGAAGCGGAAACGGCAGTTTTGCAGGAAAAAAAGCCTTTAGTGCAAGATGTAACATCACGGCAGAATCTTTTCCGACAGAGTACATCATCACAGGATTGTCAAACTCCGCGACAACCTCTCTAAGTATATGAATTGATTCGGCCTCAAGCTGTTTTAAATGCGTTAATCTCTTTGTATCTATCACTTTTTCTCCTTTATGTGCAATCCGCACTCTTTATGTTCGGGGCTCTCCCACCACCATCGTCCGCTTCGTATATCGGCGCCCTCTTCTACTGCTCTTGTACACGGCGCACATCCTATACTTGGGTATCCTTTTTCATGCAGAGCGTTATAGGGAACACTATTTTTTTTGATGTAGTTCCAAACATCCGCCTCGCTCCAAAAAATAAGAGGATTTAGTTTTATAACGCTATTTCCCTCATCCCACTCAAAGAGTTGCATATTTTCCCGTGTAAGACTCTGCTCGGCTCTAAGACCTGTTATCCAGACATCAATACCCTCTAAAGCTCTTTTTAGAGGAGCGATTTTTCTAGCGTAACAGCACTCTTTTCTATTCTCCACAGAGTCATAAAAACCGTTTATTCCCTGCTCTTGATAGAGTTTCTCTACATCTTTGCTGCGAGGAAAATAGACTTTTATTTTTGTTTTATATTTTAAATTTGTTCTATCCATCACATCGTATGTTTCGTATGGCAATCTTCCCGTATCAAGCGTAAATATATTTGCCTCATTGTCAATTTTTAAAATCAAGTCTGTTAAAACCTGATCTTCAGCCCCAAAGCTTGAAGAGAGAGCTATTTTGCCTCTGTACTCTTTTAAAAAATACTCTAGCAGCTCTTTTATATCCACATTTTTAAACTCTGCATTTAACTTTTCTATCTTTTCTCTCATAACTTTTCCTATATATTGTAATCATTGGTAACGGCTTTATATCTGCCTATATCTATCTTGTTCCACGCTCTCTCATGGTAGTAATACAAAATCATTTTCGTCACAACTTCTATGGAACCTATTGATGCCGCCATAACTAAATTACCGGTTACCAAGTATGAAATGACCATAGTATCTATCGTTCCTAGCGTTCTCCACGATATGGTTTTTATAACCGACCTATATGCTTTTTCCTGCATCTTTGCTCCCTGCATCAGAGCCTAAAACTATATTAGTTACATAACTCATAGTGACTCCACTGTAATATTCTTACTTTTTAAAAGCTCATAAAATTTACAAGCAAAACAGAACTCTTTTGTAGCTTCAACTATTTTCCACAAAGTTAAAAAAGCAATCAGCGAAAAAGCAACTGTTGTTTGGTTTAAAAGCTCTGCACCTAAAGCAACAAATAGTATTGTCAGACCGATATGTGAAGCAAACTCTTTTGCATCTTCATCCGTAAGCTTCTCTTTAAATCCAACAATCCTGACTAAAGCAGTAGAGATTAAATATATCGGACTCATATAGGGCGTCACATATATTCTCATTAAAAAGTCACAAACCAAAATGTATATAAAAACTATATTTGAGCTAAAAAGATAAGCAACCATCAAGAGAACTAATAGCCCTGCGTGCGCTCGTGTCTGATTTTCATCAACAAGATTTTGTGTTTTATATTTTATTTGTGACATGTTAATTATTCTCCCATTTCTATTATTTGAGTGAAAGTATAATTGATTTTAAAAGCAATGTCAAGCAAAACCGTTGTGTTATACTTTACTAAATCAGTATGGTTATGAATACAAGCCTATAAACAGGGCTACAACCCTATATATAAAAAATTTATTTAAATACGACTAAATCACTTTACATTGTTAAAAAAAAAGTGTATACTTCTCAACGATATATCTAAAGGGGGTTGTTATGCCACTCATTTCTACCAAGGGAACTTACGGTTTAGCAGCAATTTGCGAACTGAGTAAACATAAAGATGACTCCCCGATGCAGATAAAAGAGATAGCACAAAACGCAAAAATTCCTCAAAACTATCTTGAGCAATTACTGGCAAAACTAAGACGCGCTGGAATCGTACAAAGCATAAGGGGTGCTAAAGGCGGTTATGTTTTAGCGCGTGCTCCCGAAGATATTAAAGTGCTGGATATACTAATTGCGCTCGAAGATGATTTAAAAATTGTTGATGCAAAAGTTGAGCACCCAATAATAAATCTATTTTTTGAAGATGTGCGTGAGAGTGTAAAGGATATTTTCGACATAAATATTACTAAACTCTCTCACTATCAAAATAAATTTTTAAACTACTCAATATAAGGAAAAACAGATGCCGTCTTGTCCAGTCATATTTAAAAAAGTTGACCAAAATGTAATTAGAGTTATGGCGGGATTAGTCTCTGCTTTAGGGATAGCCTTTATCACAGCTCCGCAATTATCTATTTTAATTGTTCTGCTATACGATTTTTTGGTGCGTGTTTTAGATTATAAAAAGATAAGTCCTCTGTTTTATTTAGCAAAAATTATTTCAAAACTATTGAAGCTGAAAAAAGAGGAGATTGATGCAGGGCCAAAGGAGTTTGCTCTAAAAATCGGCTTTTTATTTGTATTCATCTCTTTTATAATGTTTTTATCAGATGAGACAACAGCTTCGGTTTTAGTCATGGCAATGCTGACTATATGCGCACTTTTAGAGGTAGGTTTTAACTACTGCATTGGCTGTAAAATGTATATGATTTTACAAAAGTTAAGAAAACTTTTTTAACAGAAAATTTTACTTAACTTTAACGATGAAATTGGACAAAAGTATTGTTGTGCCCTCTTAAGAAAGTATGTATCTTAACTGCATTGCGTACCAGAGTATTACTAGGTTTAAAAAGAAAATCATCATTGAACTTGCACGAGATACAATCTTCTGAACCTTCGTACGCTCGCCCTTATGCGTTTTCAATGCTATGTTCATATGAATAATGGTAAGCACTGTTATAATTGCTACATAAAAGAGCTTATTGCTCATCATATATCCAAGCTTTGACTCATTTAAATCAAGTGTCAGCACAGAAACAAGATTGAAGTTAAAAAATAAAAATGCCCCCGTACTAAGCAGCACTACCAACCAAAAAGATTCAAAATATCCATAAAGCGGTCCGAGATGTTCATATGTTTGAGCCTGCGCCTCTTTTCCCTTTAAAAAAATCCCCAAAATAAAAAGTAAAAGCGCTCCCCCTATCCATGCGGTTGCCGCTAAAATATGAAAATATAAAACTATATCAACCATCCCATCCCCTTCATTAAATTTTTAATTTTTCAATTATAGTGTAAAATGCCGACAAAAAAGAGGTCAAAATGCAAGAAATCACTATTTGGCATAATCCAAAATGCTCTAAATCTCGCGAAGCTATGGAGATAGTTCAAGATAACAAATGTGAAACCAAAGTAGTGAAATATTTGGAAGCCGCTCCTGATAAAAACCAAATCAAAACTGTTTTAAAAATGCTCGACATTTCGCCAAGAGAGCTTATGAGAACAAAAGAGGATGTTTATAAGGAGCTGAAACTCGAAGATGAAAAAGACGATGAGGCTCTAATCGATGCGATGGCAAATCATCCAAAACTAATAGAACGCCCTATCATCATAAAAGGAGATAGAGCGATTATCGGCAGACCTACCGAAAAGATTGCAGAGTTTTTAAGGAGCTAAGGGGTTTTATGCGCCTCTATGCTCTCATGTATCACTTTTGCACTTGGAACAACTGAGGATGATAACTCCAAATGCACATCTTGGTCATCAAAAAATATATCTGCACCAAAAGCTTTTAGAACTTCATACTTTTCACTTCCGCCTAAGAAAAATGCCTCATCCACTCTCACTCCCCAGACATTTAGCGTTTTTATAACTCTCTCATGAGTAGGTGCGCTTCTTGCGGTTACAAGTGCTGTTCGTATGGGCGACTCTTTGTCTTTGAATTTTTCTTGAATGGCGGAGATGGTAAGGAGCAGTTTTGCAAAAGGACCTTGTCCTAGAGGGTTATCTCTGTTTTGTTGCTCATGCTCAATAAAAGCGTCTAAACCATGCTGTTTATAAATAAGTTCCGACTCTTCGCTAAAAAGTACAGCATCACCGTCAAAAGCTATGCGGACTTGGTCACCGAGCGAGGAGTGAACATCTTTGCCTGTTGGAAGTATTTTTGCGGCGGCGACTCCATTTTTGATGGCATTTGTAACATCCGCATCATTGGCAGAGAGAAACAGATCTACTTTAAAAGCTTGCAGATACGAAGACAGGTTTCTCCCGCTTGTCCATCCTGAACGAGCAATATCTAGCTTATACTCATTTATGGCATTTGTTATTCTAAGACTGATGACTGCATTATTTTTTGAGAGAATGATAACTTCAACCTGCCTCTCTTTCTCGCTGAAATGCTTGTTTATCTTAAGTAGATTTTCTATGAGCCTAAAGCCTGTACCCTTAGAGATGGGAGAGTTTTCATTTTCCAGCTGATAACTGTAATACTCGTCCAGACCTTTTTCTTCAAAAATCTTATTTTCTGTTTCAAGGTCAAAGAGCGCTCTTGAAGATACCGCTACAACGAGTTTATCTTTTAAATTGTATGCCATAAAAACACCTTTTTTTAAAAATTCAAAGTATTAAAAATAAATTTTTCAATACTTACTATGGAATGACCCCGCTTTCATAGACACTTATCTATTCAGTAAAAACCTAATTTTGTGAAGCCTCAATAGCATCAAACTCGTAAAAATCTTATTGTGTTTGTTAATTACTTCCATTGTTTTGGCAATTAGCTTATGTAGACGCGGGAAATGAGACAAGAGCTTGTTTCTCTCAACTTGATTTGCTTGTGACATAAAAACTCCTTATTTTTAGGAATTTTTACTGCTTATCCTTAAAAAATATTTAGACTTAACTAAGAGTTTTTCTTCTCTTTTGTAACAAAGTGGCACTCTGTGGTTGAGTATGGGCAGGTTTTCACTATGCTCATCTCAAACTGCTCCTCATCTATACCATCCTGTTTGCGGTCGTAATGACGCATCGCAGCACGAAAAGCGGTGAGAACCATATTTGCACTATCTTGATGCTCGGTTGATACACGCTCAACTTGTTCGCCCTCGGGCTTTGAGGTATCTACTTTTGGAGCGGGAATAGAAGCGTAACTCTCCTGCAAATCTTTATCTAGTGCAGAGGTGGTCTCTATCGCACCCCCAATTGTATCGCCTTTTATCATCTCTGTAAATAGCGACCCTAATGTAGTTGTATCCTGCGTGCCGTTTGTGCCAAACATTACATCTATGATAGAGTTTTCATCTCTTTTTATATACATAATCACATAGCTTTTTGTAGCGTGGTCTATCCCCACCCCTACACAATCGGCATTTTCTAGTTTCCCGTAATTTTCGGGCTGCATAAGATGTTTGCCTATCTCTGTTTCTATCTCTTTTTGTTCGTTCATAGCCTACTCTTTTTGACTAAGCATTTCAATGCTCACACCGTTGTCTTTGATAAATTTTGAGATGGTAGCAGAGTGATTATGTTCATACGGTTTTAGATAAACAATTCGTTTTATTCCGCTTGCTATGATGTTTTTACTGCACTCACTGCAAGGCTCTAGCGTTACGAATATTGTAGCGCCCTCTATTGAAATCCCTTTTCTTGCTGCCCAGATAATTGCATTCATCTCTGAGTGTATCTCGTAAGTTTTTGACCACTCATGGTGCTCTGATGTATATTCTCCATCCCAGTGCTCACGACAGTTTATATACCCTGATGGTGTGCCGTTATAGCCGGTACTTAGTATTCTTCCATCTTTTACTATTACGGCACCAACCTGCTTAGAGACACATTTTGAGGCGGTTGCTATCTCTAACGCAATATTTATAAAATTTTCATCACTTAACATCTACTCAGCTTTTCTAATTATTTGAATATCTGCATTACCTCTTAGTCTTGCAAAATAGTCACCCAAAACCTGCTCTCTTTTTTGTCCCATAATCAAGTTGACTATTTGCTCTTTTACATCATCAAAGGCGCTTTTGCTAGGCTTTTGAATCTCTTTTAGATAGAAGCTCACAAAAGAGCCCTTGTTGTCCATGATTATAGGAGTAAAGCTGTTGATTTGTGCTTTTTCTAAGAGTTGAGCCAACTCCGGAGAGATTCTATCGTATGGAAATACCTGCTCTTCTATTTTTATCTCATTAGAGTTAAATACGGGTGTACTAATTTTTTTCTGGAGGATGTCTCTATTTTTTGAAGTATATACCGTTGCTTTAAAAGCTGTCGGGCGTGAAAAATCTTCTTTGTGAAGCTCATAATACTCTTTAATCTCATCTTCGGTTGGAGCTTCAACTGATGAGTAAGCTATCGCTGAGTACAGTTTTTGAGATAAAATTTTCTCTTTGGTTTTTTCTTTAAACTCCGCAGAACTAAGTCCGTTTGACTCTCGTACAGCGTCATAAAACTCATCTATGCTCATCTTATTTGCAGCTGCTACTTTTTTAATATCGTCATAAACTTCAGTGCTTGTTACGCTGATTTTTTTCTCGTTTATCTCTGCTTCTTCGAGCTTTTTTCTTATCAAATTGTCAGTCGCAGCGGTCGCATCAACATTTGACATACGCATCTCTTCTTTGACATCGTAAAGAGTAATTGCTTCCCCTTTGACTACAACGCTAACCCCGCTAACTAGCTCTGCATTCAACACTACACCAAAAAAAAGAGATAAAAATATTTTATACATTTTGTTTTCCTGTAAATTAAAAATGGTATTTTACCCGCTTTTAACAAATGATAGCCTAAAATTGCGGAACTATTTTATAAAGGCTTTTTATGGTTGTTACTCGCTTTGCTCCAAGCCCAACAGGCTATCTTCATATCGGCGGTTTAAGAACTGCTCTATTTTCTTATCTTTGGGCTAGAAAAAACGGCGGTAAATTTCTTCTTCGCATTGAAGATACGGACAAGGCAAGAAACTCACAAGAAGCAGCAGAAGCGATTGTAAAAGCATTTCATTGGCTAGGGCTAGAGCATGACGGCGAGATAGTTTATCAATCACAAAGAGATGATATTTACGCAATCTATATCAAGCAACTTTTGGATGAGGGCAAAGCCTACAAATGTTATATGTCAAAAGATGAACTCACGGAGCTTCGTGAAACTCAAATGGCAAACAAAGAGCGAACAAAATATGACGGCAAATATCGTGATTTTACAGGTACTCCGCCGGAAAATGCAGAATATGTCATCCGTATAAAAGCGCCTCTTAGCGGTGAGATTCTAGTTCGTGACGGCGTAAAAGGCGACATCTCTTTTCAAGCTGAAGATATTTTGGATGATTTTGTTATTGCAAGAGGTGACGGTTCACCGACTTATAACTTCGTTGTAGCAATAGATGACCATTTGATGGGCGTTACGGAGGTTATTCGCGGTGATGACCATTTATCAAACACGCCAAAACAGATAGTGGTTTATGAAGCGCTTGGATTTGAAGTTCCGAAATTTTTCCATGTTCCTATGATTCACAATCACGAGGGCAAAAAACTCTCCAAACGAGACGGCGCAACGGATGTTATGGCATATAAAGAGATGGGCTACACTCCCGAAGCACTTTTAAATTTTTTAGTGCGTCTTGGCTGGAGTCATGGAGACCAAGAGATTTTCTCAATGGATGAGATGATGGAATATTTCAATCCTAAAAATATCAACCGCTCCGCATCAATCTACAACACTGAAAAACTGGACTGGCTAAACTCCCACTACATCAAAAACACTCCAAACAATAAGCTCTCAGAGATGCTTGAGCCCTACGGTCTGCTGCTAACTTCACATGACAAAAAAGAGATTTTACTTGATGCGCTAAAAGAGCGTGCAAAAACTCTTAAAGAGATGGCTCTGCTTGTAAATGAGATAATTATCGCTCCCGCTTCTTATGATGAAAAAGCTGTTGAAAAATCATTTAAAGGCGATGCAGTAGATGTTTTAAATGCTTTTGCAGCAAAAGTAGCGGCATCCGGCGAACTTCATCTCCCAAGCGACTACCACCACTTAATGCAAGAGGTAGTTGATGAGATGGGGATAGGTTTTGGTAAAATCGGTCAGCCCCTTCGTGTCGCACTGCTTGGAAAAATGAGCGGCCCGGGACTTGACAGCGTAATGGCGATAATAGGGAAAAATGAGACGATTTCAAGAATTAACAGCGCGATAACAGCCAACTCTTAAAGAATGAAAAAAGTTTTAATTCTTCACGGCTGGGGCGGAAGTGATTTTCCACACTGGCAAAGCTGGCTCTCGGGTGAGATTGCCAAAGATTATGGATGTGTAAATTTTTTAAAATTTAGCAATCCTGACTTTCCAAACAAAGAAAAGTGGATAGAAGAGCTACTCAAAGAGTTGGAAGATTTCAGACCGGATATTATAGTTTGCCACTCTCTAGCAAATATACTCTGGTTTCACATTTGCAATGGTTCTGTGTCTGCTCAAATCCAGAAGCTTTTTTTTGTTGCTCCGCCAAGCTTAGAGTGTAAGATTGAAGAGTTGAAGAGTTTTTTTCCATGTGAGATACCGACAAATCTTTATGCGAAAGAGGCTCTGATAGTGGCATCGACAAATGACCCATACATGAGTGTAGATGAAGCCAAGTCGCTTCAAACTGCGCTAAATATACCTATGATAGTTTTAGATGATGCAGGACACATAAACACGGATAGCGGATATGGCGAGTGGCCATGGATTTTAGAAGAGATAAAAAATATATCAAAATGAAAGAGTCTTATGATACAACTAATAAATATTTCGAAAAGTTTCGGCAAACAGGAGCTTTTTTCCAACTTAAATTTTAAACTAAACTCTGGCAACAAAGTCGGTTTAGTAGGTCGTAACGGAAGCGGAAAATCAACGCTTTTTAAGCTTATATTGCGTGAAGACACCCCCGATAGCGGTGAAGTAACCATCCCAAAAGGGTACAAAATAGGTGCATTAAAACAGCATCTTGTTTTTAGCGAGAGCACTCTAAGAGAAGAGGCAGCGTTAGCGCTTGAAGAGGATATGAAATATGATGTTTATAGAGTTGAGAAGATTCTGTTTGGTTTGGGTTTTACTCAGGATGACTTAGAAAAAAATCCTCTCTCGTTCTCAGGCGGTTATCAAATCCGAATAAATCTGGCAAAACTTTTGGTGACAGAGCCAAACCTGCTTCTTTTGGATGAGCCGACAAACTACCTCGACATCCTCTCTCTTAGATGGCTGAAAACCTTTTTAAAAGCGTTTGAGGGTGAAGTGATTTTGGTTACTCACGATAGAGATTTTATGGACGCCGTTACAACTCACACAATGGGAATTGTACGCAAAAATATAAGGTTGATTGCAGGAGACACGCACAAATATTATGAGCAACTCCAAGCCAATGACGAGCTCTATGAAAAACAAAAAATTGCACAGGATAAAAAAGTAAAAGAGCTTGAGGATTTTATAGCCCGAAACAAAGCTCGTGCTTCAACCGCTGCCCTTGCACAGTCAAAAGTAAAACAGCTAGAGAAGATGGATTTGCTTGAGGATTTGGGATACGACTCATCTTTAGAATTTGATTTTAACTACAAGGATACACCTGCGAAAGTTCTGCTTGATGTTAAAGATTTAAGCTTCGGCTACACACCGGATAATGTTCTGTTTAAAAATATCTCTTTCGTGCTTGAAAAAGGTGAGTGTCTTGGGATTATCGGAAAGAACGGCAAGGGTAAATCAACCCTTTTAAATACCATTGCGGGCGAGCTAAAACCGCTTAGCGGGGTGGTAAACTTTCATACAAGTACATCATTTGCTCACTTTGGACAGACAAACATTGCAAGACTGCATCCAAACAGCACAGTGCTTGACGAAATTCACTCTGCCAATACAAAGCTCTCCGCACAAAATATTCGCGGCATCGCGGGTGCTATGATGTTTAGCGGAGAGAGTGCGGATAAAAAAGTCTCTCTGCTCTCAGGCGGGGAAAAAAGCCGTGTAATGCTAGGGCAGATTTTAGCCAGAGATGTAAATCTTCTCTTTCTTGATGAGCCAACAAACCACTTGGATATGGACTCCATCGAGGCTCTAACGGTGGCTATTCAAAACTTTAAAGGCTCAGTAATTGTCGTAACTCACTCAGAAGAGTTGCTTCGCCGTGTTTGTGATAGACTTATTATCTTTGCAAAAAATGGCGCGGAATATTTTGACGGCGGATATGACCTCTTTTTAGAAAAAATGGGTTGGGAAGAAGAAGATGATGATTTTGTAAAACAAAAACCAAAAAGCTCTTTCAAAGATAACAAAAAAGCAAAAGCAGACCTAATCAGAGATAAAAACAAACTCATCTCGCCGATAAAGAAAAAGATCGAAAAGCTTGAAGCTTCCATCATAAAAAGTGAAGAGACTTTGGCTTCTCATCAAAAAAAACTGCTTGAAGCATCAAACAAGGGTGATACTTTTAAGATTATAGAGTTTTCAAAACTTGTCTCTTTGGAGCAAAAAGAGGTTGAGAAAATGTTTGAACTACTAGAAATTGTCCAAAGCGAGTTTGACGAGATTACAAACGATTATGACAAAAAAATTGCCGAATTTGGCGATAGCGAATAAATAAAAAGTCGTTTTATGTTAGTATATAGGAGATATTTAATAAAAAAAGCGGGATTTGGCAAAAGATGTTATTAAACCATAGCTCCGCAAGAGTATTGAGAAACGGTTTCTTCTATAACAGAGCAACCATCTCCATAGCGATTCTATTCTCGCTCCTCGTCGGAGCTATTATTTGGAATGCGGCTCAAAATTACTACCATTCTATCGCCGCAGAAAAGTTTGAGACTGCCGTCAATGAGAATATTGATATGATTGATGGACGAATATCAAAGTATAAAAATATTCTCCAAAGCGGAATCGGATTTTTTCACGGAAGCGAACATGTTAGTCGTAAAGAGTGGCATGATTTTGTAGAGACGCTAAATCTTAAAAAGAATTACCCCGGTATTCAGGGCATCGGCTTTTCAAAAATGATTAACCCCTCAGAAGTGGCACAAATAGAGGAGAAGATGAGAAATGACGGATTAAAATCATTCTCCATAAAACCATCCGGCAAACGTGAGTTATATAGCTCTATCCTCTACCTTGAGCCTATGGATGAGCGAAATCTGGCGGCTATCGGATACGATATGTTTTCAGAATCGGTGCGCAGAGCTGCAATGGAGAGAGCAATAGACACTGGCGAGGCGACAATTTCTGGAAAAGTAACCCTTATGCAAGAGATTGACAAAGATGTGCAGGCAGGAATTTTAATGTACCTCCCTCTATATAAAAAGGGGGCAAAATTAGAGAGTGTAAATGAGCGACGAAAAGCTTTGATTGGCTTCGTTTACAGTCCTTTTCGCATGAATGACCTTATGAATAAAATTGTTTTAGAATCATCGATTTTGAACTTTGAAATATATGACGGCGAGGATATTTCTGCAGAACATCTGCTTTATAGGTCATTTAAATCAAATTCATATAAGTCAAAATTCACGACAAAAAAAGTCATTGAGCTAAATAATACAACATGGCACATACTCTTCTCAAGCACCAAAGAGTTTGACAACTCTCTAGATGTAATATATCCTCTTTTGATGACAACCGCTGGATTAATAGTTCAATTTTCACTCCTCTTTATTATCTTAATGCTCTTTAAAAGCAGATATCTGCTCAAGATTCAGGCTCAAGAGCTGATAAAACTCTCCCAAGCGGTTGAGCAGAGCCCAAGCACAATTGTAATTACTAATCTTGATGGAAATATAGAGTATGCCAATGAAGCTTTTACAAAAACTACCGGTTATACAAAAGATGAAGCTATAGGAAAAAATCCACGCTTTTTGCAGTCAGGAAAAACAGGAGCCGAAGCATATGACGATATGTGGGCTCACTTAAAACTTGGAAAAACTTGGCACGGAGAGTTTATAAACAAAAACAAAAACGGCTTGGAGTACATTGAGGGCGTAAAAGCGTCACCAATTTTTCAAGAAGATGGAACAATTTCGCACTATATGGCCATTAAAGAGGATATCACAGATAAAAAACGCTCAGAAGAGCGTATCCGTTTTCTTGCAAATTTTGACTCTCTTACCGAACTTCCAAATAGATTTCAGCTTGAAGAGCGTGTCAACTACGCCGTAAGCATAGCAAAGCGTAACAGCGAAGAGTTTGTCGTTATGTTTCTAGATCTTGACCATTTTAAAGAGGTTAACGATACCCTCGGACATGATGCAGGAGACGCTCTGTTGATTGAAATGGCTAGACGATTTAAATCTATTTTACGCGAGGCAGATACGGTTTCTCGCTTAGGTGGAGATGAATTTATTTTTTTACTGCCAAATACCGATGCCGCAGGAGCTTCACACATAGCAGAAAAACTTCTTGTGATAATTGACACGCCGTGCAAGTTTGACGGAAGCGATATGTATGTCACAGCATCAATAGGTATCGCTATCTATCCTGAGGACGGGCTTGATCAGCAGACTCTATTTAAAAATGCAGATACGGCAATGTATGAGGTAAAACAGAGCGGAAGAAACAGATACTGCTTCTTTAGTAAAAAAGAGTCAGATTAATCCTAAACTCTCTTTATAAGTTCTTTAATGCTCTCGTTTTCTTTTTGGGTTATAAGAGAAAAAGTACAGTTCTCTTTATACAATTTTTCAGCCATTTTTTTAGCATTTACTTGGGTATCAACAAGAGATATAAGCAAGAAAGAACCATTTGACCAGCGAATCAACATGTCATCTTGTCGTATTTTGCTTTTGAAATAATTAACCAACTCAACCAGATTATTTTCTTCTGTATTTTCTGTTTTAATTAAAATTGCACTGACTGTTTTTTTACTAAATACAACTGCATCCTGATAACTTGTTAACATATGCAAAAAGTAGTTTTTGGAGTAAGCACCGCTCTGCTTGTCGATACTTGTGTTATTTTCAATCATAATTCGCTTAATTAGCGTCTGCGTAATATTTGTAAATGTACCGATAACATACTCATCTATTTTTTCTACATGTACGGAAAAAGCGTGCGGTTCATAATTTGGTGTCATCATGCTTACAACTCTCTCTATCTCTGGGAGTTTTGAGATTGCATCAAACCAATTTTCACTCTTTGTGATTTTTTCTGCATGGAAGTATGATGGATGCGGAACAAAGCTGTTTATAAAAGAGTCAAACTCATTTTTGTACTCTTCTACCGATGAAACTACAAAAAACTTTTTAAAAGCTTTGTTTATCAGGATTGGGTCACCATTTTGAAAAACAACAATCAAATTCTCTTCTAAATCAACTACACTCTGAATTAAAGATAAACAAACTTCTTTTTTCACCGACTGTTCCTTTAGAACTTTATATTCTAGAGATTAAGCAAATCTAATTCCACTCATCAATCTTGCCAAAAATATCCATCTGCGTTAAATATAGCCTTACATCAAACTCTACCTGATGATAGGAGGGCTGCATATATTCACATAGATTGTAAAATGCTTTGTTATGCTCTTTAACCTTAAAATGCGCCAACTCATGCACGACTATCATCTCTAAAAATTCTTGTGGTACACTCTTAAACATCGAAGATACGCGAATCTCATTTTTGCTTTTTAGTTTTGAGCCTTGAACTCTTGAGATAATATGATGAGTGCCTAAAGCATTGTGAATAACATTTATTTTGCCGTCATAAAGAGCTTTGCTAAGAGGAGCTACATTTTTCATGTGGGCATTTTTAAGCTCATTTACATAGCTAAAGAGTGCTTTATCTGTTTTTATCGCATGCTGATTTTGGTACTTAGTTTTTAGGTGCAGAGCTAATTTATCTTGTTTTATTAGCTCTAAAACTTGTGTTTTTGTTATTTCTGAGTAGTGGGCAATATATTTTAAAGAATCCAAATCGAAAACTTTTTACCTTTGATTTTTCCGTTTTTTAGCTTTTCATGTGCTTCATCAATTTTACTAGCCTCTATCGCAACATAGCTCTGTTTGTCGTAAATATCTATCTTCCCGATAGAATTTCCACTAAGTCCAGCCTCCCCTGTCAAAGCACCAAGTAAATCTCCTGCACGGACTTTGTCTTTTTTTCCGCCCTCAATTACAAGCGTTATATTTTGCGGTTTCATCTCAAAACCGTTAACAACTTTTAGAGTATTGGCATCTTCAAAAAGACGGCTCTCGTTTTTATACTCATAGGCTTTGTCTGCTTCATAGGGACTAAATAGTGTAAAAGCTAAACCCTCCATTCCGGCTCGTGCTGTTCTGCCTATACGGTGAGTGTAAGTCTCTTCGCCGTGAGGCAGGTCATAGTTTATAACCATAGAAAGCTCTTTTATGTCAAGCCCTCGTGCCGCCACATCTGTTGCCACTAACACGGGGCAGCTTTTGTTAGCAAACTGAACTAACACATCGTTTCTCTCGTATTGCTCCAAATCGCCGTGGATAGCGAGTGCGTCGATTCTATTTTTTTGCAAGGTCTCTGCAATTTCTTGAACTTCCGCTTTTGTGTTAGCAAAAACTATAACATTTTCGGGTTTGAAATTACTCAAAATATTTATAACGGTTTTTAGCTTCTCTGAGTTTTGCACTTCATAGAAACGCTCCGTTATTTTGTTGGCAACTTCCGTTGATGTTGTTTTTACATTTACGGCATCTTTTTGTATAGAAGCGCTGATACCCATTATCTCATCCGTGTAAGTGGCGGAGAAGAGAAGCGTCTGTTTCTCTTTTGGAACAAAGCCCAAAACTTCATTTATCTCCTCGCTAAAACCCATATCTAATATTCTATCTGCTTCATCAAGCACGAGCATATCGACATCCTCAAGAGATAGTGTCTCTTTTTTTAGGTGCTTTAAAATCCGACCCGGAGTACCTACAATGATGTGTGCACCGTGACGAAGTGAGCCTAACTGAGGACCAAAAGCAGTTCCGCCGCATAGAGTTAAAATCTTTATGTTATGAGAAAATCTAGCAAGAGTTCGAAGCTCTTTTGCAACTTGGTCTGCAAGTTCACGAGTCGGGCAGAGTATGAGTGACTGAACTCTAAATTTTTTGACTTGGAGTTTATGAAGCAGACCTATGCCAAATGCGGCTGTTTTACCGCTTCCGGTCTTTGCCTGAGCTATTACATCTCTGCCATCAAGTATGTATGGCAAACTCTCTGCTTGAATCGGCGTCATCTCTTTATAGCCTATTTCATTCAGGTTATGAAGCATCTCTTTACTAAGAGGAAGA
The DNA here is from genome assembly GCA_942493175.1 of Sulfurimonadaceae bacterium. Lineage (GTDB taxonomy): Bacteria > Campylobacterota > Campylobacteria > Campylobacterales > Sulfurimonadaceae > Sulfurimonas. The sequence continues at coordinate 181,833 of OW818672.1, read as the reverse complement.
TTTGAAAAATTTTTACTATTCATCAGTATATCTCCTTTACTCGTCCGACTTCACGGCTCATAAGGCGAACTTTGATTCCATGAGGATGAGTCGCAGAGGAGGTTAAAATGTCGCGAACTATGCCGTCTGTTAATCGTCCGCTTGATTGGTCTTCTTTGAGTACAATCGCCACGCTCATACCGCTTTTAATATTTGCTCTTTTTGTGCCACCCATCATTTGTCCTCTAAATCATATATGTAATTATATCTGTTTTATCTGTTATGTTAAAATACATAAAAATTTATGAAAAAGGAGATTTTTATGGAAGAGACAGTTGAAGAGTTAGATGAAGAGCTACAAAAAGCACTTGCAGAGATAGAGGATATTGCAGCAAAAGTGTATGAAAAAAAAATGGACGCATATGAAGGTTTTATGCAAACCGAAAAATACAACAAAATAGTCCTTGAGATGGGAAACAAGCTAAAGGAAAAAGGGATAGATATAACCCAAATAAAAGAGTACCAATAACTAGCTCTTTTTCGTCATTTTGTATATAAAACTAAACACCTCTGCAACGGCTCGATAAAGAGCTTGCGGAACCTCTTTGTCCAATTCGACTTTTGAGAGAAGTTCTATAAGGTCTTCATCTTTTCTTATAGGCAGGTTGTGAAGTTCGGCTATTTTTATGATGTTCTCAGCCGTGTTTCCCTGCCCTTTGGCTACAACTCTGGGAGCATTTTCTTTGTCTTTGTCATATCTTAGGGCGGCTGCTTTTTTCATACCTTTACCTCAAATCCGATGTTTATATGATTGTCACTGCTCTCATATGGTGAATTTTTTTTAACTGCATCAAAAATCCGTATCTCTCTTGGAGTGATTTGAGACTCTATAAGTGCCGAACGCAAAGAAGCAACATTCTCTTTTACAATCTCTTTAAATTCAGCGCTGTCTGAGTAGATGTGAATATTTATTTGATTTTCATCGTAAAGTGCCAACTTAAGCTTGAGTTCTCCATACTCTTTTAATTTCAAATCAATGTCGCAGTAAAACTTATCCTCTTTATCTTTTTTAATGTTTATATTCCCCTCCTCTAGCTGTTCCCATGAGAATGGCAGATAGAGCGAAGAAGAGTTTGAGAGGTGGGAGAGCAATTGAAAATAATCTATTTGAAGCAGCAGTTTATCTACATGTTTTAAAATCTCCGCTTGATTTGGATGCGATGATTTGCTTATCTCATCACCGGCTTTTAACAAAACTGCCTTTAAATCCTCAGATAAAATCTCTTTGACACCCTCTTGGAGTGCCAGTCTTTGCGGGTTGCTAAAAGGAGTCAATTTGGATGTAACACTAAGAGTCTCTTTTGAGAAGAGAGGGTCGGCTTTTTCAATCACACTTTTTATAACCTCAACAGTTGTGCGAATCTCTTGAGGAATTTTTTTCTCCAACAAAGAGTCCAGAGCTGCTTTTGGAGTTGTAACGCTTTGCTCTATGACTTTAAGTGATTCAATAATCTTACCGAGTGCATCTAGTAAACCTTTTGCTTCAGGTGTTGCACTTTGAGAGAGTTGTGCACTTTGTGAAATTTGTGTGCTTACTTGTTGTAACACATCTTGAAGTGAGGCGAGTTTAAAATTTTCACTACTCAACATTTTTGGACTTATAAGTTGTTCCATCTTGGCAAGCTGTTTCTCAAACCCTTTGGTAGTTATGACATCGGCGCCCTTTAGATTCTCCGTGAGTTTTGAGAGAATATTTTCAACACTCTTTGCTATCTCTTTTAAAATAGGTGTTTCACTCTTTTGGGCTTGCAAAATGGCGCTATTTGTTGCCTCTTTTAAAGTTGAAGTTGCAAGAAGCTCTTTGATGTTTTGATGTATGACTTTTGCACTAGGTATCTCACTTTTTGCAACACTTTTTTCAAGTGTGAGTAGCAGATTTTTCAGCTCCAGTTGAGGATTTTGCACATTTTTTAACTTTGATTCTAAAAAAACACCTGAATTTTCAAGCTTTTGCTTTAAGATAGGTTCATTAAGCTCTTTTATATCAATAAGAAATTTTTTTAGAGTAGTCTCAATCGGCAGAGGATTTTTATCTGATTTTAGAGTGTTTAACAACTCTTTTATGGTGCCTGAGACATTGCCCAAATCTTTTAGTGTTGGATTGTTCTTTACAAGATTTAAAAGAGTTTTGTCGGACTCTGAACTTTGGGCACTCTCTTTAAGAAGTGAACTCACAATGGATTTTAAATCTTTATCTTTTAAAATTGTATCAAGCTCTTTTGGAGTCGCCTGCTCTAAAACTACTGCCAACGCCCTGTTTGTGCTTAACATAACAATACCGAGTTGTTTATTTAGCGATAAATTAATCATGCTAAAGTATATCATTTATAGAGAAAAATAAAAAGATGGGAATAAGTTTTGCTGTATATATTTGTCTATTGAACAATAAAAGAACTATGTTGATTATTTCGCCAAAAGCGAAATTTTAGTGACTGAATATAATATGGACTTTGTTCATATTATATGAGCTTTATATAGGAGAAGTTATGAAAATAGAGAACTTTGCACTTAATCTTCACTCTGAATCATCAAAGAGCTGCAGCACCGCAATCACAACCTTTGTCGGTGAACTGGAGTCTCAAAATGCCAAACGCCTAGAAGAGGTCGAGGCTATAAACAGACAGGTTGAATTTTGCAAACGGCTTGAGTTTGAGTTGATTGGGCAGCTTATGTCTGCACTAAATATGAAAGATTATTCAAAAGAGTATCGCCAATTCAAGTTTAAAGAGATGGATATAAGCGAGTTTACCCGCCGTGAGATTTCAGTCTATGAAGAGTACAAAGAGTCGCAAAAGCTCGATGTCAGCATGAGCGGTTTTATTCAAACATCTTGCAAAAAGATTGAGATAAATATCGATATTTCCATGTCACACTCTTTTGTCTCAAATCATCAAATCATACGACAGCAGTTTTATGACCCTTTAGTGCTCAACTTTGACGGAGAACTGCCAAACCTTGATACTCAAAATTTCTCTTTTGATATAGATGCAGACGGCGAAAGTGACCAGATATCGATGCTTAAGGGCGGAAGCGGTTTTTTAGCGCTTGATAAAAATAAAAACGATAAAATCGATGACGGACTTGAGCTCTTTGGCATGCAAAACGGAAACGGGTTTGCAGATTTAAAACGATATGACAGCGACAACAATAACTGGATAGATGAAAATGACCCGATTTTAGACTCTCTTCGCATCTGGGTAAAAAACAGAGATGAGGAGCGTTTAGTGGCTCTGGGCGAAGTGGGTATAGGCGCTATTTACCTTGGCAGCAGCGACGGAGAGTTTGATATTAAAAATGAGGCAAATGAGACGCTCGGGCGTATCAGGGCAAACGGACTTTTTCTTAATGAAGACGGCACAAGCGGAGTAATGTCTCAGATTGATTTTGCACGAAAGAACAAAGAGGTAAACAAACCGCTGGACTCTTCGCCGCTGAATGAGTTTTTAAAAATAGTGTAAAATCAAAAAATAAGATATTTTGCAGAGTTGGTCTCCCCACGAGGAATCGAACCTCGAGCTATCCCTTAGGAGGGGACTGCTTTATCCTGTTAAGCGATGAGGAGAGATAAATAAAGACGAGATTTTACCACTATAAACTTTAATAAAGAGGCAAAAGCTCACTGATTTAAATTTTAATTCCAATATTCCTGTATAATTTCAAAAATAACTCCAAGGCTTCTACTATGGCAAAACATCCCACAATTTTAGAGCAGTTTCGCTCTTTCTGCTTTCAAAACAAACCTCAAGAGCTTGAGCAGGCAATAGAGTATTTTTCTGTTTTTGGCGGGACAAGCTGGAGTGTTGATATGACTAAGAGCCTTGAGGAGCTTATAGAGGGCAAGGTTTTAAAAAACTATACCTACATTCACGGTGATATTACAAAGATTACGCAGAGCGACAAAGTGAGTCACTCACTTCTTAGTGCCGTTGCAATGGGAGATGGAAGAGTTCATTCAGCGCTAAAGAGAGCTCGCATATCAAGAAATGAGGGCGAAAATGCCATTGACGCACTTTGCAGTAAAAATCTCCTAAAAACTGAATTTCCGCTAGAATCTCCGCCCGATTCAGATGAAAAGATTGATGAGAAGCTAAATTTTAACACCCCTTTTATGCGTTTTTGGTTTGCATTTGTCTCGCCCTATTTTAAAACCATAAAAGAGGGCGATTTTAAAGAGGCAAAAGAGCAGTTTGCCAATCGCAAGAGCGAGTTTTACGAGCTTACTTTTAAAAAGTTATCAATGGAAGTTATGAAAAAAAGCTTCAAAGATGACCCTATTGTAGAGATAGGAAGCTATTGGGACAGAAATACGCAAATCGACATCTTGGCAAAAACTGCGTCAGGTAAAATTGTTGCCGGTGTGTGCAAATACTCAAACTCCAAAGCAAAAAAAAGTGAGCTTACAAAACTCCAAGAGCAGTGTGAGGCAGCAGAACTGACACCGGATATCTCCGTAATTATCTCAAAGGGCGGTTTCTCAAATGAGCTTAAAGCCCTTAAAGGCGAAGATATGAAACTATTTGCTCTTAAAAATTTTAAAACTCTTATAGAAGATTTGAGCGAAAAAGATTTTATTGAGTGCGTAGGAAAAAAATATTAATAATTTAATCGATTTACTAACCAAAAAAACTGCCCTAAAAAAAGAACATGTAGAAAATATTTTAAAGCTTCTTGATGAGGGCTCAACTATCCCTTTTATCGCCCGCTACCGCAAAGAGATGACGGGCGGAGCCGACGATGAAGTGCTTCGTGAGTTTGAAACTATCTATATAAGTGCCAAAAAACTCTTGGAGCGAAAAGAGGAAGTCTCAAGGCTAATCGCCGAGAGAGCCACTTTAACTGAGACAATCAAAAAAAGCATAGAAGATGCCGACAACTTGAGAGTTTTGGAGGATATTTACCGTCCATACAAAGAGAAGAAAAACTCTCGTGCCACAACTGCTATGGAAAATGGACTGACACCTCTTGCTAATATTTTAGAAAAAGCACAGCTCAGCCTTGAAGAGTTTAAAAGAAAAGCCAAAGAGTTTATAAAAGGCAATGTTGCATCGGTTGATGAAGCCATTTCCGGTGCGCAGGATATTTTAGCTGAGCGTTACGCCGATATGCCCCGTGAGCGTGAAGCTATCCGAAACAGTATGCTTCGACAAGGCGTTTTAGAGGTTAAAAAGACAAAGAATTTTGACGAAAACGGAACCTTTAAAAACTTTGCAGGAAAAAGCGAAAAAGTCGCCTACATTCCGTCTCATCGCTACCTTGCCGTCATGCGTGGAGTAAATGAAAAAGAGCTCTCCGTAAAGATAACAATTGACATAAACCATATTGAAGAAAATATAAAACAGTACAAAATCCCCCGCAACGCTTCAAGCTCGAAAGAGCTGCTTTTTGAAGCATACAGAGATGGACTAAAAAGGCTTTTGCTTCCATCCATCGAGAGAGAAGTGCACTCAGAGCTAAAGGAGAAAGCCGACATCTCCGCAATATCTGTTTTTGGTAAAAATCTAAACCAGCTTCTTATGACTCCGCCGGTAACTAAAAGAGTTATCTTAGGAGTTGACCCCGCATTTAGAACCGGATGCAAACTAGCCGTAATTGATGAAAACGGCAACTATCTGGAGTCATGCGTCATCTATCCGACCGAGCCTCAGAGGGATTATGAAAACTCTAAAAACAGAGTTATAACACTAACAAAGAAGTATAACATCACGGGTGTGGCTATCGGAAACGGAACCGGCTCAAGGGATACTCAGGAGTTTTTTGCCCGTATAAACAGAGATGAGGCTGTTGTACTAAACTATACAGTTGTCTCAGAAGCCGGTGCTTCAGTTTACTCCGCTTCAAAGATAGCATCATTAGAGTACCCAAACCTTGATGTGACCATAAGAGGCGCTATCTCAATCGCACAGAGGCTTCAAGACCCGATGGCGGCGCTTGTTAAAATAGACCCGAAAAGTTTGGGCATAGGGCAGTATCAGCACGATGTTGACCAAAAACTTTTAGAGAAAAAACTAACCGATGTTACACAAGACCTAGTAAACCGTGTCGGTGTTGACATAAACTCGGCATCGGCTTCGCTTCTGGCTTATGTAGCGGGAGTTGGGGCAAAAGTTGCCCAAAATATCATTGCTTTTAGAGAAGAAAATGGTGTATTTAAAACAAAAGAGCAGCTCTTAAAAGTAAAAGGTTTAGGTAAAAAAGCTTATGAACAAGCTGTCGGATTTATCCGCATAAAGAACAGCAAAAATATTTTTGACAACAGCGGAATTCATCCTGAGAGTTATGAAGTTGCGAAAAAACTTATCGGTTTGGATTTGGCAACTATTGATATTAAGCAAAAAGCTGCCCAGCTTGGCGTTGGAGAAGAGACACTTAAAGACATCATAAAAGAGCTTCTAAAACCCGGTTTTGACCCTAGAGAAGAGCTGCCGCCTATTCCTTTTAAAGACGGTATAACGGATATTAAAATGCTTAGTGTCGGGAGCTTTGTCTCTGGTGTAGTTAGAAATATCGCTGATTTTGGCGCTTTTGTAGATATCGGTCTGAAAAATGACGGGATGATTCACATCTCAAAGATGAGTTCAACCAAAATCTCCCATCCGCTCGAAGTTCTATCTCTAAACCAATATCTGCCTCAAATAGAGGTTGTCTCAATAGATGAAGAGAAAGGAAAAGTCGGACTTAGTCTGATATAAAACAAAAATGAAACCAACACTTTATTTTCTAAGGTCTTCGGAGCAAAAAATCGCAACGGATATGCTCCACTATGCCTACCGCCTTGATGAGACTGACAAAAAACTCCAAGATTTTCCAGAGCTTGAAATATATAGCAGTTTTTATGGACTCTCTTCAAAAGATCTCGGGCTTTATGCTTTAAGCGAACATAAAATCGCAGGCGGTGCTTGGATACGACTTTTAAAAGAGGACGACAAGGCAAACGCTTTTATAGATGAGAAAACTCCTATACTCACAATCGCGGTTATGCCTGAATTTAGGGGAATGGGTATCGGTTCTGCAATGCTGGAACAGCTATTTTTGGAAGCCGGAGCGCTTTTTGAGAAAATGAGCGTGAGTGTTTTAAACAATGAAAAAACAGTAAAATATTTTAAAAAGCATGGATTTGTTGAAGTTAAAAACTCTTTTAGTAATAGTCTGATTAACGGAGCCGAAGTTATAACCATGATAAAAGAGCTGCCAAAAGAGAAAGTCGTAAGACCGACTGACGGCTACGACCCTCGAAAATGGATGGACTGAAAAGCTTAAAAACGGAGCATTAAACCTGCATAAAATCCTGAGAATTCAATGTCTAATTTTGCATCGACACCGCTCTCATCTATATCTATTTTTTGAGCTCTGTAACCAACCTCTAAAGCAGGCTGAATAACAGGGACAAAATCCAGCGTATAATCAACTTTTGCTCTAACATCATAAACCGTTGAATCACCTGTTGTTACATACTTAACATCCGCTTCAAGACCGATATCGGTTGATGGAATCTCAACTCTTGCTCTTGCGTAAAGAAGCGGAACGGCAAAAGTAACGCTGTCTTTGTACCCTGCAAATCCAATTGTAGGCGCTGCATCATAAGATGCGTCAACGATTTTAATGTCTAGCCCCAAATCAAGTGTAAACCAAGTCGTATTATCTAGGATATTGTAGTATGGAATAATATCATACTGTTTCATATCGTAAGAGAGCGTAGTATAAGGAGCCGGAGAGATATCAAAGTCTTTAAACTCTCCACTTGCAAGACCGCTATCCTCTATGGAAACGTACTCAACTCTAAGATTTGGCAATAGCGGAACCGGATGTTTAACAAGAATCCAAACATAAGGCTCAGTTTTATCATTTTCGCTTGAAACATAACTACCGTTAGCTCCGCCGTCAGTGTAAAACGCATCGCCTTTTGGAGTTTGCATCCACGCGCCAGCACCCATCTCGACTCTAGTAAAATCTGCCATCACGCTTGAAGCTAAAAGAGACATACATGTAAGTGTGTATAAAACTTTTTTCATAAATAAAATCCTTATTTAAAGATAGAATTATTGTAGCAAATTTTTACTTGATTTTTAAAGGGCGCGAGGCCCTTTAGTATAGAAAAGTTGGGGAGTGTAGAATAGATTAATTATTTAACCGCAGCCATTGCAGCGTCGTAGTTAGGCTCTTCAGTGATTTCTGGAACGATTTCTTTGTATATTACAATGCCCTTAGCGTCAACAACGAAAATTGCTCTACAAGTAACACCTGCAAGAACCGAACCGCCAAGTAAAACACCGTAAGCGTTAGCAAAATCTTTGTTTCTGAAGTCAGAAGTAACAGTTAACTTGTCAATTCCCTCTGCAGCACAAAATCTTCCTGAAGCAAATGGTAAGTCAAGAGAAACGATAGTAGCTTTTACGCCCTCTAAATTTGCAACTTTTGCATTGAAGTTACGAGTCTCAGTAGCACATACACCAGTATCTAGTGATGGAACAACTATGATTAGTTGCTTAACGCCTTGAGCACCACCAACAACTACATCACCTAAACCAGCTGAATTTACAACTGTAACCTCTGGCGCTTTGTCACCTACATTAACTTGATTTCCTAAAAGTTTTACTTCTGTACCTTTGAATTTTGTAGTTGCCATTTTTGGCTCCTTTTGTTTTATTTTAATTATCTATTTTGATGAGGAAGTATATTTTAAATCGGATAATTTAACTCTTAATTAGAAAAATAGAGCCCGATACTAAGCACATTTTAAGTTAAATGACACTTTTGGGACAAACTTCCAACTTATCAATTGAGCTGAACATATCTCTGTTGTACATCTCTAAAGCTACCCTTCCAATCATCGCCGCATTGTCTGAACAATATTTTAGCTCACTTAAAAGTAAATTTGCCTTATACGGTTTTAAAAGCTCCTCAATGCGAGAACGGAGGTAGAGATTGGCACTCGCTCCGCCGACTATTGCGAATGTTTGCGGTTGGACATCTTTGAAATATTTTTTTAGTTTTTGTATGATGTGTGCGCATGCGATATGCTCAAATGAAGCCGCTATATCTCCATAATCGCTCTCATGTGCACTCTCAACAGCAAGTCTAACCGAATTTTTTAGCCCAGAATATGAAAAAGCGATAAGCGGGGATTGATGAAGCGGAACCGTAAAGTTGTACCTTTTTCTATCCCCACCCTTTGCCAACTTTTCTATAACAGGTCCTCCCGGATAGCCAAGGTTCATCATTTTTGCTACTTTGTCAAAACTTTCTCCAAAACTGTCATCCATACTTTTGGCAACTGTTTTTATCTCATCTAAGCTCTTTACTTCCATTACTTGCGTATGTCCGCCTGAGACCAGCAAAACAGTTAGTGGAAAGTGTGTCTCTTTCTCTATAAAAAGAGAGTAGATATGTCCCACAAGATGATTTACTCCAATAATAGGAATATTTAACGCAATAGAGATAGCTTTTGCCATAACAACACCCTCAACAAGAGTAACGCTTAATCCTGGAGTTGTAGTAACCGCAACCGCTTTTAAACCATCAAAATAAGGCTTGCACTCCTCTAAAATCCTAGGAAGTGCCTCTGCGTGAAGCCTTGCCGCCAGTTCGGGAACAACACCGCCGTAAACAGAATGCTCTAACTCTTGCGATATCTTTTTATGAAAGATAAGCTTTTTTGTGGCGATTTCTGTAATAGCGATAGCGCTGTCATCACATGAGCTTTCAATTGAGAGTATCAAAATTTATCCTTTTGTAAAATATGCAGATACTTGAAAATATGGTTTGCTCTATGGTTTCTAATTTGGTTTTCAAATCGCTATTTTTCATTGATATTTCTCTCATCAATTACAACTTCTAATTCTAGTTGATATTTGAATTTCTTCATTTTGTTCTTATCCTTGAAAAATATATTTTCTATGATATTCTAAAAAATCTTCTCTACCGTTAATAGGCAAATTTTCAATTATTTGTCTATGTATTACACCCAACTTTTGAATATTGTCTTTTGTCAATTTGTTTGATATTAAAATTTCTTTTTCTGGCGTAAATGTAATGAGACCAACACTTTTATCAAAAAGCTTATCAAACAAGGGAGAAAGCAAAAATCCATTGTTTATATCAAGTCTTTCATTATTATTACAATATACCCAAGGCTTGATATGACTTGCGATTAATAATCTTTTTTCATCTAAGTTTGTAATGGGGCATTTTTTTAAACTTTTCAATAAAGCTTGTCTAAAATCATTTTGACCTATTCTAATTTTTTGACTTATTATTTTTTCAGTTTCTGTTCTTTTAATGTTTTTTATCACTACTTCACTATCAGTTAATTCAATATATTTATCATCACTATTTTCTAAGTTGTTAACAAAATCAGTTAAAGCATAAACACCTTTTGCGATTCTTGTAAATCTATTGTCTCTTTGAACTCTTTCTTGAATTGTATTATCCGGCGTAAGTCCTGTTTTTTTTCGGTATTTTTCAATATTTTCATAAATATATTTTAATGGTGCGTATCCACCATTATCAAGTATAACTAGCTCAATGGCTTCCGAATATGTCAAATCTTTATGCACAATATTTTTCTCCATTAATATTCAATTTATTAAACTTTTCATTTTTACAAATTCCTTAAGCCTCAATATCTAAAAAAGCTCTGTACCCGTCCACGACTATTTTTTTATTTGCTTCTGTAGCATCAAAGAGTTTTTGCTGTTTTTCATTTAGCGTGGACTTGTATTTTACCTCTATGAGCGTTTTATTTTCCGTCATAAAGTCAAGCTCTATACCGCCCTCATAAAAGTAGGATGGGCGTAGGTTTTTAATCTTTAAAAAAACAAGATTTTCAAAAATAGCACCTTTGTCTCTAAAACCTGTAACAATATTTTTAAGACCTACATCTCCAGCATAAACTTTTTTAGGGCTTTTCAACCTCTCGTTTAATTTGCCATATTTTTCGATTGTGTAGATAAGATATGTATCCTCAAAATAGGACAAATATCTCTTCGCACTATCAACCCCTATTTCTAAGATATTTGCTATCTTGTTGAGGCTAAACTGCTTGCCGCTTCTCTCCATCAAAAGTCTGTAAAAATCACGCACAACTTGCTCATTTTTTATATTGTGGTAAGCGATGATGTCTTTATAGAGAATGTTGTCTATGAGATTCTGAAGGTAACTTATATCGCCATTTAAAACATATTCTGGCATACCTCCATCACTCATATACTCTTCAAAGTAGCCCTCTAACAAATAAGCATCGGATTTTTTAACTTTGACATTTTTAAATTCAAGATACTCGTTAAAATCAAGCGGCATTACCTCTATAACTCTTTGTCTGCCTGTAAGATAAGCGTTTTTATCTCTTAAAAGTGAAGCCGATGAGCTTGAAGCGTGTATTTTAATATCTTCTAAATCATAGAGGTTTTTTAACTCTTGGCTATAGCTCTCTTTGGAAGTTACTTCATCTAAAAAGAGGTAGATTTTTTGGCTTGAAGCTATTTTGTGCAGTTTTTTATACTCCTGCAAAATATCGGTAATACTCAATTTTTCTAGTGCGATAAGGTCTAAACTAATGTAGAAAATATGTTTTGGAGTGATGTTTTTTTCGTTTATAAGTTGTGATATGAAACTTTTTAGTATTGAAGTTTTTCCGACGCGTCTTAACCCCGTCAAAAATATGATATCTTTATTTGTAAAATTATCTTCTAGTTTTTGCAGATAGAGTTCTCTTTTTTTACCCTCAAATACATAGCTCTCTTCCCACCAAGGATTTGATTTATAAAATAATTCTTCCACAATATTCTCCTAAAGTATAATAACTTGAGATATTATACTATGCCATCGTATAAAAGTAAAGATATTTATACTATATAAACACAAAATCTATCTTATAGAACGTCTCACCTCTTCATCAAGAGCAAAAACATCATCAACGCTTTTTGGTAAAGCACTAAATTTTTCATAAGCATTTATTACTATTTTTGCTATATCCATAAAGCCTATTTCACGAGATATGAACTTCTCGATAGCCGCTTCATTTGCGGCATTTACAACTACTCCACGAGAAGGATTTTTTAGAAGGTCATCTTTTATCTGCCAAATCGGGTATCTATCATGCATTATCTCTCGAAACTCCAAAGAGCCGACTTTTAGCAAATCTACATGCGGGAGGATGTTTTCTTGCATCTTGCCATCAAGTGCAAAAGCGATGGGGAGCTGCATACTCGCATGGGCAAAATGTGCGGTGGTTGAGCCGTCTTTAAAGTCTATGAGTGCGTGAATAAGCGACTTTGTCTCGATGATAGCGTCATATTTGCCCTTTCCAAAAAGCCATCTTGCCTCTAAGAGTTCAAACATTTTGTTCATCATTGTGGCGCTGTCTATGGTTATTTTCTGCCCCATTGACCAGTTTGGATGTTTTTGCGTATCGGCTAGAGTGGCATTTTGCAGTTTGTTTATATCCCAATCACGAAATGCTCCGCCGCTTGCAGTGATTATCATCTTCTCTACGGGGCGATTTTGCATCAAGTACCAAAGCCCGAAGTGTTCGCTGTCAATAGGTTGAATTTTGGTTGTATCTATAAATGCTCCACATGCAACAAGCGACTCTTTGTTGGCAAGAGCTACTCTTTTGCCACATTTTAGAGCGGCAAGTGTCGGACGAAGTCCTAAAAAGCCGACAAGTGCGTTTACGACCAACTCACTCTTTGACTCTTCTATAACTCTTAAAATCGCATCTTGTCCATAAAAAACATTGTTGTGATTTATCTTATATACATCTTCTTTATTTGCAACAACAACGGTTTTTGGGTTATGCTCTTTTATCTGTTTGTTTAATAACTCTATGTTGTTGCCGGCAACAAGCACCTCAACACCCATTGAGAATTTTTTTGCAACTTCAAGCGTATTTACGCCAATAGAACCGGTAGAGCCGAGAAGTATCACAGTTACACGAGTCCGCGAAGAAGTACCAACATTACGATACCGCCAAAAAGATAGCCATCTATGCGGTCAAGTACCCCGCCATGCCCCGGTAAAATATCTCCGCTGTCTTTTACTCCGGCATTTCTTTTTAACGAACTCTCAAACAAATCACCAAAAATTGAACTAACCGCAACTACAAAAGAGATTATAATCGATATGCCCAAATCAACTATGCTAAGCCCAACAAACATACCGGCCATTGTTGCCACAGCTACTCCACCAAGGACACCCTCTATTGTTTTGTTTGGAGAAGTTTCACTAAATGGAGTTTTACCTATGCTTTTACCGACTGCATAAGCCCCGATATCAGTCATAGCAACAACTATTAAAAGCCACAAAAGGGACATTACGCCATACTCTTGATACATAGTTAAGATAAAAAGCATTCCTGCCGTTGGATAGATAAACGGAAGAAAATTTTTCCAAGATAGATTTCTATTAAAAGCGACAGCACTTGCGTAAGCCACACCGGCTAGCACAAAAAGGTCATCACTGAGCGGATATACTGCAGCGATTAACCAAAGTCCGACAGCGAAGTATATTAAACTGCTGCTGTGAATATCAAAAAGCTTCATAGCTTCTTTAAACGCTAAAATATAGACTACTCCCAAGAATAACCACATAAGATAAAAGTTGTTTATTAAACCAATAAGAAGTACAGCGCCTGCGAGGACTAAGCCTGTAGTAACTCTCTCTTTGGAACTTGTAAGTATGCTCATTTGCGATTCCTAATTAAAATTGGCTAATTATAACCTATCAGACTTTAATATCTAGTATATGCAGAGGTGGATGACTCTCGCCCTCTTCTTCTGATTTTTCTTGTTTTTTATTTCTTGCACTCTCTTGATCTGCTTCATTCTTTTCATGCTCACGGTCTGGGTCTATTTGATGAGTCTCTTCCGTCGGACGAACTTCAGTAACCTCTTTCTCTTTTTCCTGCGCCGCTACCTGTGTTGCCATATTTTGAAAATCTATACGGCTGTTATAGGTGTTTACAAGCGATGAGACACTCGCGGTTTGCTGATTGACATAAATAGTATTTCCCACTAAACCTACTGCCACCTTTAGCTCCTCGTATCTATCTCTATGGTTTTATACTTGTTGTAAAGTACATTCGCACCGCTCTGAATTGTTACTTCTCTTCTTGGGGTATAATCGACCAAATACCTGTCTTGCTGAAACATTGTAAAATCAACGCATAATCTCGCCGCCCCTTTTATAACGCTATCTGGAACATTTTGTTTGTCGGTGGTTATGATGACATGCGCCGATGGTCTCTCTTTCATATGAAGCCAGATGTCCTTTGCTCTTGCATTTTGAAGCAGTTCAACATTGCCTTTTTCATTTTTTCCAAGGCTCACTTTATACCCGTCTACCCAAAAAGTCTCAATAGAATCATTTGTTTTTATTTTTTTAGCCTGAACATTTTTTGGGAAAAGAAGCTGTATTTTTGCAACATCTTTTGCTTCCTCAACCGTATGAATAAATAGTTTCATATGTTCTATCTTTGAGATTAGAGAACTTTTTTCTATATGCATATGAAGAGCTCTCTGTTTTGCTTTTTTACTTCTTGAAAATAGCGAATTTGCCATCATTGCGGCAGATGAAAACTCCTTGTGAAGCTCTATTTTAGCTATTTTGCCATCATAGTCATCTAGCTCTACAATCTTTTGATATGGCTTGATATTGTGCATATTTGCCAAAAGAAGATTTCCGTAATGCTGATATTTTAAGGCCTCTTCTTCCAAAGCATTTTCATCATCTAACGAACCGATGAGCTTCTCTAATTTTTTCAGTTTTTTATTTAAAAGTGAAATTTTTTGCTTTTTTAGTGAACTTAATTTCTCTTGCTCTTCTCTTGCATACTCATCACGCAAAAACTGCTCAACATCATCAAGAGGATACTCTTTTGCTTCAAACGGAGCAGACGGAACATTTAAAAGTTTCTGCCCAACCCTCACTTCACGAAACGATGAAAAAAGGTCAACATGTCGAAGTGCTTCAAGAACTGTCTCATCTTCATCTAAGATAATCACATTTGTATATTTTCCGGTAAATTCAAACTGCAAAAATGTTATCTCCTCCTTGTACGCCGAAGCCACAGAGGTTTTAAACCTTACAATTTTATCACCACCGAAAAGCTCTATGTTTAAAATATTTGCGCGGTTAAATCGTTTGGCAAGAAGCACATCAAACGGGGCATTATAGACTTTTGAACGAGCGTAAGAAGTACATTTGAATATTTTTGAATTTGAACGCTGCATCTCAAAGTAAAGCTCATCATCTCTGTCAAACGCAACTTTTATAATTGTGTCGCTTACCCTGTAAATAGCTGATATTTTTGTAAATTTTTGTAGGTAAGTTGTTATCTGTTTTAAGTGTGATAGTTTCATAAAGAGATTTTATCACACTTAAAACAATTTTGTTTAAAGCCCTAAATTTTTACATAAAATGAAATACATAAAAGTAAATGTCTATTTTTTAATCGTAATATTTTTTATTACTGATTATTTTTTAATCAATTAATTGTAAAAATGGCTCAATATTGTCACTATAATTTTCCTATCTTTTTTAGGAGGTTGTTATGGCTGGATTTAGCGCACTAAGAGGTCAAGGACATTGGCCGACACTTTTAGCTGCATTTTTATACTTTGACTTTAGTTTTATGGTTTGGACTATGCTTGGACCGCTCTCTAGCGAGATTGCAGAATCTTTGGCAGTTGGCGGATTTATAATGAGCGAATCACAAACCGCAACGCTTCTATCTATTCCCGTTTTAGCCGGAGCAATTCTTCGCATAGTTCTTGGGTTTGGTGTCGATAAGTTTGGTGCTAAAAAAACTGCTCTTGCTTCTCAACTTTTAGTTATTGCAGTTTTGTTTTATGCATATTTTAGAGGTGCAAACATCTCTTACGATGAGCTTTTGGTCGTTGCAATGGGACTTGGATTTGCAGGTGCATCCTTTGCGGTTGCTCTTCCGCAGGCAGGTCAATGGTACCCGCCAAAACTTCAAGGTGTTGTTTTAGGGATTGCCGGAGCCGGAAACATCGGTGTAGTAATCGACTTTTTATTTGCTCCAAAAATTGCCGAACTTTGGGGTTGGGAGAGCGTATTTTTAGTCGGTGCAGTTTTGTCAAGCATTATCTTTGTAACCTATATGTTTATGGCAAAAGATGCTCCCCCAGAGGTTTACACTCCTAGAGTAAAGAAACTTCGCGATTATGGCAAACTGCTTCAAGACAGAGATACTTGGTGGTTTAACCTCTTTTATGCCATAAGTTTTGGCGGATTTGTTGGCTTCGCCGGCTATATGAAAGTTTATCTTATGAACACTTATCAAGCCGATATGAGCGCATTTGGTTTAGAGGTTTTAGATGAGGCAAATGTTAAAGTTGTAGCCGGTTATTTTGGCGCTTTATGTATCTTTGCAGGAGCTATTCTTCGTCCCGTCGGAGGTGCCGTAGCAGACAGACTTGGCGGAGTAAAATCACTTTACATATTTTTTGGTTTAGTTTTTGCTTTGATACTTTTAAGTGCTTTGGTTGCCCTACCGTTTGGTTTTGCTATTTTAGTTCTCTTTTTGATTATGGCAAACTTAGGTATGGCAAATGGGGCGGTTTTCCAACTTGTTCCTCAAAGATTTGGCAAGGATATAGGAATTATGACAGGACTAATCGGTGCCGGCGGTGGACTTGGAGGAACTTTGCTTATAAATATACTTGGATGGAGTAAAGAGACTTTTGGCGGATACACTGCAGGATTTCTGATTTTTGGCGGACTTGTTGCGGTTGCACTTCTTGGAATAAGTTTGGTAAAAACTAGATGGAGAACTACATGGGGCGTAAATGCCGGTGGTAGAATTTGACACAAAACATAAAAAGCTCTGCATTTTCCCTAGCAAAAGGGAGAGATTTAACAAGTGATGATTTTTACGCCGTTGTCTCTAGCGGAAGCATTACCATCGCCATCGTATGTGATGGTGTGGGAAGTGCTGAAGCAGGAGGCGAGGCGGCAAAACGCACTACAAACTACCTCTTAAACAACTTTAAAATCCGCCCTCGTGCTTGGAGCATCGAAAAATCAATACGAACTTTCATCTCTGCAATCAATTCCATCTTATATCAAGAGAGCATGGTAAATTACGAAAGAGCCGAGCTTCTGACAACTCTATCTCTTGTGGTGATAGAGGGGAACAGGCTTTATGGCGCAAATGTGGGAGACAGCAGGGTTTATCTGCACAGAAACGGCTCTTTGACGCAGCTCTCGTTTGATCATGTCGAGCAAGAAGGAAGTCATATACTTTCTCAAGCAGTTGGTGGCGAAAAAAGCGTTGAGCCGTTTTACTTTGAAAATATTCTCTCTCAAAATGACAAAATAGTTCTTTGCAGCGATGGACTCTACAATACTCTAGGTCTTGATTTACTTGAAAAAAACATACATTTAGGTGCTCACTCTTTGGTAAAAAAAGCCAGTTTTTTAGTAAATGATAACCTTGATGATGACACAACAGCAGTTGTTGTTGAAATTTTAGAAACTAGTGAATTAGAGATACTCAAACATCAAAAATTGCCGATTCCAAACCAATTAAAAAAAGAGCAAATCATAGATGGTTACAGACTTGAAAAATCACTTATTCAAAACGATAGAACTTGGTTATGCTTCAAAAAAACAAAAGAGTATGTTTTAAAATTTCCTCTGCCTGAAGCCATTGATGATGAAAAAGTATTGGATTTTTTCGTTAAAGAAGCGTGGAATGCCAAAAGGTTAAAGGCTGATTTTTTTCCAAAAGCAGTTATCCCAAAAAACAGAACTCAGAGATACTATGTTATGCAGCTCATTAGAGGTGAAAATCTTGGCGATATGCTCCAAAGAAAAAATCTAACAATCGATGATGCAGTAAACCTTGGCAGAGTTTTGCTAGATATGTCACAATTTTTACTAAAGAGTGATCTGGTTCATGGTGACATAAAACCTCAAAATATTATGCTTGAAGCTGATGGACAAAATATAACTTTTAAGGTTATTGACTTTGGTTCAATTACGGAGATTTTTTCTATAAACTCCAAAGCAGGAACGCCGAGTTTTTTATCTCCTGAGAGGTTTTTAAATGAAGCTATATGCGAATCAAGCGAAATATTTGCCATTGGAGTTACTATCTACTTGGCACTTACAAAAAAGTATCCGTATGGTGAAATAGAGCCATTTCAAACTCCAACATTTAAAGAGGCAAAAAAACCAAGTTTTTACAATGAAAATATACCGCATTGGCTCGATAGTGTAATACTTCGTGCTATCGCCATAGATAAAAATCAAAGATATGCCCACTACTCGGAAATGATGTATGAACTTAAAAACCCGCAAAAAGTAGAGCCGTTCTTTGAAAAAAACAGTTCAATCTTAGAGCGTTCACCACTTGCTTTTTATAAAAGTGCTTTTATTGTTATGACAATAATTAACTTTATTCTTCTTGTCTTGATAAATTCATAACAAAATGTGTAATATCGTCTCTGTTTTAGATAAATTTTTGTTATGACAACATAATAATTATTGATATTAACACTATTTTGTTATAACATTAGTAATAGTTCATAAATTTAATAATAATGAAAAAGTTTGTGAATTAAAATCGATGAAAGGAAGGTCTGTATATTGAAAAAAGTTATAACAGCTATGCTTTTAATACTTGGTTTAACAGCAACTCTTAGTGCGACTCAAACAGCTAGTGATGACAAAGCAACAATCATGGGCGAAGAAGTTCACCCAGATAAAGGTATTCTTTACTAAGAAACACCGATTTAAATTTATAATATTGCGGTGACCTACTCATTACTTGTAGGAGAGTTTTTGTAAGTCACGCAATAGATATCGATTTTTAGAATTTAACCGAAGCAATCAAACGAACAGCATTTTGTTCAAAATCTCTTGCCGTTTTCATATCAACATCTCTATGTATATACATACCAGTCAAATCAACAAGTTTAGCAATGTTAGCCGTAGCAATAAGGTCAAACTCCGTGCCTTCTTTCATGCTTGTACTAGAATCTTGTTTTGTGTTTTGAACAGAAGCGCTAAGTTTTACAGGATTAAATTTATAGCCTGCATTAACTCTCCATGCCGTTGTATCACGAGTACCAACCATTGCACCATCTTGGAACACTGACTGAGTATATACTTTTGATTTATCACCGGTTGCAGCATTGGCAATAGTAGCTGTTCCGGCATTTCCTTCACTAGTAGTTGAATAAGAAACATCTGCATCAAACTTATCTACTGCATAACCAATCTTTCCTGCGGTAATCATTGCATTATCTGCACTAGAAAGCGCTCTATCAATACCGCTGTTTTGAATTCCCACAAGAACATTTGATATCTTGTACTCAGCATCTGCCCAATAAGCGGTAAAGTTTGAGTTAATATCGTAATACCACAAGTTAACAGCAAGATTATCAATCGGTTTAATCATCGCACCAAAAGCGTAAGCCCCTTTTTCACCATCAGTTACTCTAGTGCCGTCATAAGTGCTGCCAAAACCGTAAAATTCACCGCCATGCATTGTTGTGCTTGGAAAAGCAGCGATTTCAGTTGCATTTCCTGCATGAGCACCACCATTGTGTTGAGCGACATATCCGGCTACCAAAGTAGTTTTTGGAATATCATTATTTATTACAACAACGGCATCAAAAGTATTATATGACGCATTCCAGCGCTCTGTAAAAAGTAGCGGCGTATTAAGTGTTTGACGACCTGCAATAATAGAGGTGTTTGAAATCTTATAATCAAGATTTGCCTCTGAAATCCATATTTGAGTTTTGTAGTAAGAACCGTGTTCATACCCTGCGCCAGCTGATGAAATGTCTTGTATATAATCATCTTGCAAACCAAGCGAATCTAAAACAATTCCTCTAACATTGCCCCTAAGCCCATCATAAAGGTCCGCTTTTACACCAAGTTCCAATGCAGCTTGTCCAACACTGCTCTCTTGTCTGAACATGTCGAACGAATCTATGCTTTTGTTACCGGTCTGATACCATAGCTTTGCTTCGCCGTCAACTTTCACATTTTCAACCGCGTATGTAGCCGTTGCTAACAACAGAGCTAGAAACGGAGCGGTTCCTCTTGATAATTTCATTTTTGACCCCTTAGTAATTTACTTTTTAGATATGAAAAGTTTAAAACAAGATTGTCAAGAACAGCATGACAATCTCTTTACATTTTCTTTACAAAGTCTCTGTAATGTCTATATGTTTTATTTATTGGTGTTAAGTCAAAAAAATTTGGTACAAAATGTTCTTTATATTAATATGGTAGCACCGGTTAAATTGTAAATAATTTGTCAAAACATTGTCATGCTGTTCTTGACAATCTTGTTTTAAACTTTTAATATCTAAAAAATATAGGAGTTTAAAAATGAAGAAAATAGTACTTGCTTCATTGGTTATGGTTTCATTGATTCAGGCAAAAGAGTTAAATCCTCAAATGCAAGAGTTTATGAATGGTTTAAGAACCGAAGCAAAAAAACAAAATCCAAATTTTAAAGATTTTGATTTTGCAAGAGGTGAAAAGATTTTTACATCAAAGCAGACAGATAAAAAAGGCAATCCAATCTCGTGCGTTACTTGCCATACGAGTAACTTATCGGTCAATGGGTTAAATCCAAATACAAATAAAGTTATAAAACCTCTCTCTCCATTAGCAAATCAAGAGAGATTCACCGATGTAAAAGAGGTAAAAAAATGGTTAAGAAGAAACTTTAACGATGTTTATGGAAGAGAAGGTTCTGCACTAGAACAAGGCGATGTAGTTACTTACATTATAAATAAAAAATAAAAGGAGATATTATGAAAAAAATAGTTTTTGCATCACTGTTGGTAGTTGGAAGTTTAGTGGCTGATGGTCAATTTTTTGGCGCTAAAAAAGGTGTGGCTCAGGTAACGGATGATTTTTATATAAAAGAGTGTGCAAGTTGTCACTTTGCTTATCAACCCGGTCTTCTTCCGAGCAAATCATGGAAAAAGGTTATGGAAAACTTGGGTGACCACTTTGGAACCGATGCGTCGTTAGAGCCGGAAGATAAGAAAAAGATATTGAAGTATCTTGTTGATAATTCTGCGGAAAAATTTACAAACTATAAGAGAAGTAAAAAAATAAATGACAGTATCCCTGCGGTTGAAACTCCAATCGCTGTAACTAAGACACGATACTTTATACAAAAGCATAGAGAGTTAAAACCTAAAATGATAGAGCAAAAAGATGTTAAATCTTTGGCAAACTGCATGGCATGTCATACAAAAGCCGACAAAGGTTCGTATAGTGAGCGAGAGATAAATATTCCAAATTACGGAAAATGGGAAAATGATTAAGACCTACACTTGGAGCCTTTTTACAAGGCTCTTCCATATACTGCTGATTATTGCCGTTTTTGCGATTTTTTTAATAGCAGAATTTGAAAACTTGCTTGATTACCATGCAATAATCGGCTACACAATCGGTTTACTTCTTTTGTTTCGCATTGCATGGGGATTTTTGGATGTAAAACACTCTAAATTTAAAGATTTTAATTTCAATATCAAAGATTTAAAAGAGTACATGTTAAATATCTTTGGCAATAAAAAAGAGTATGCGGGGCATAACCCAGCTTCGAGCTGGGCGATAATCGCTATGATTATTTTAGGTTTAGCTTCTGTCATAAGCGGAGTTGTCGTTTATGGCACGCAAGAGGGCATGGGTATCTTATCTTTTTTAAACACTTCGCGTTATAAAGATATGGATTTTTTTGAAGATATGCATGAGTTTTTTACAAATGCTTTTATGTTTGTAATTTTCATTCACATAGCGGGTGCGCTTCTGGATAGAATTTTGCACAAGTCAAAAGCAGTTGAGTCTATGATATACGGGTACAAAGAGGGTGATGGCAAAAGTGTAAAACTTACAATATTTCAGCAGCTTTTTGGAGTTTTATGGATTGGTTTGCCGCTTTTTCTATTTACATATCTTCTTTTGACTCCATCAAACATATTGATAAAAGATTCAAATAAAGCAATTGATTATAGAGCTGAACATGAACAATTTTACAAAGAGTGCATTAGTTGTCACACCCTCTACCCGCCATATCTGCTTCCAAAAGAGTCTTGGGTTAAAATGATGGATGATTTAGAGAACCATTTTGGAGATGATGCTTCGCTTGATGAAGCGGATAAAAACTCCATAAAAGATTATTTAGTTAAAAATTCTGCGCAAACTTCAACGAAAGAGTCTGCTCAAAAAATTCTCAAAAGTATAAAAAATAGTGATACAATAGCCGTAACAAAAACTGAATATTGGCAAAATAAGCACGATGCCATAGACAAATCAATCTTTAAAAGCAAAAAGGTTGGTAATATATCAAACTGCAAAGCGTGTCATAAAAATATAGAAAGCGGTTTGCTCAATGACAGAGATATTCAAATAGCAAAAGGAGTCTAATTATGAAACTTTTAATACTACTGCTCATTATTTCCGGCCTGTTGTTCTCTAGCGGGTTTGAAGATCACAATGAAAAGCATATTAACAAAGAACTTTCACACTTAAATCTATCGCAAGAACAAAATGAAAAAATAAAAGGGATTTTAAAAGAGTTCAAAAGAGATTTAAAGGAGTATAGAAACTTTAAAGAGAATATTGATGACGAGATAAAAAAAGTTTTTATAGAAGATAATTTCAACAAAGAAGAGTTAAACAAACTATATAACGGGCTGTATGAGAAAACAAAAGAGATAGAAGTAAAACTCTTAAGAAATATTCATACTGTTTTAAGCAGAAAGCAACGAGAAGAGTTTACACACTATTTTGATGAATGGAAGGTAGAGTAATGCACAATATTTTACTTATTGAAGATGATTTAGATATGCAGACGCTTATTGGGGATTATCTTCAAAACTATGAGTTTCAAGTAAACTCTTTTGATAAACCAAATGATGCACTGTCTCATCTTGAAAAGAACAAGGATTTATATTCAGTTGTTGTACTTGATTTGATGTTGCCTCAAATGGACGGGTTTGATGTATGTAAAAAAATCAGAAGCATGTCTAATGTTCCAATTATTATATCTTCTGCACGCGGAGAGATGAGCGACAAAATATTGGGATTTGACCTTGGTGCCGATGATTATCTTGCAAAGCCTTATGAGCCAAGAGAGCTGGTTTTACGCATAAACTCAATTCTAAGAAGAAATACAAGCCAAAGCAAAATAGTAGGTGATTTTGAGATAAATGAGAGCTCTCACGAGATAAAGATAGATGGTTTGCTGCTTGATTTAACAAAAATTGAGTATGATATTTTATATCTTTTTTTAAAAAACATAGCTAAACCTTTATCAAGAGAATCCATAACCAATGCCGTTGCCGGAATAGAGTACAACTCCAAGGATAGAGCTATTGACATGCACATAAGCAATCTAAGACACAAGTTGGGTGATGACCCCAAAGACCCCCGATACATAAAGTCTGTATGGGGAATCGGATATAAATTTATAGGTTGAATCATGTCAATATTTAGTAAAGTTATAGTTTTGTTCATAATTAGCCTAGCCTCAATGATGTTTGTATCATATAAAGCAAATAAACTGACTCAAATTACCATTGAAACCGTCTTGGAAGATAAATATATTCATATCTCAGAAGATTTGTTTAAATATTTAACCGACAGTGATACTTTAAATTTGGAAAAAAAATTTAAAGAACTAAATTTTAAAATTATTGAGGATAAAGAATCTTACTTAAAATCATCTCGCACCATTTACGACTACACCACTGAACTATCAAGCATAAAAATTTTAAAATATGAAGATGACAAATATCTGCTCTATATGAAATATCTTGATGATGAAATACTCGCTCTACAACAATTAGAAAAGAAAAATTTTGAAGATAAAGAACTTCTAAATTATATGATTTTAATAAATATACTCATTATAATAACTCTATTTTTAATAATTTTGAAGATGACATATCCGCTAAAAGAGATAAGCAAAAGTATAAAAAGATTTGGAGAGGGACAATACTGCGTAAGGATAAAAACAAGCTGTAAAGCTGAAATAGGGGAAGTTGCCAAAACATTCAATTTAATGGCAGAAAATATTGAAGATTTAATCACATCCAGACAAAGACTTCTTAGAGACATAGGACATGAGTTAAAAACACCCATTGCAAAATCAAAAATAGCAATTGAGATGATAGAAGAGAGCAAATACAAAAAAATCTTAAAAAAAGCTCTGTTTCAACTTGATGAGATGACAAATGAACTCTTGTCCATCGAAAAAATAAATGCAAACCAAAATAAATTAAATATACAAACTTTTGATATTGAAACACTTATCAACGAATCTCTCTCAAAACTTTTTATTGAAGATGAAACGAGTGTAAATGTTTCAATAGAATCAAACTTCAGCATTGATGCTGATTTAAGTTACCTCTCTATTGCTCTAAAAAATCTAATAGACAACGCACTAAAATATAGCGTGCAAAAACCTATATATATCATGGCAGAAGATAAAAAAATATCCGTAAAAGGCAAAGGCGAAAAGCTAGAAAAACCGCTAGAGTTTTTATGCGAAGCGTTTACGCAAGGCGACAACTCTAGAAATCAAACCGGATACGGACTTGGACTTAGTTTGGTAAAAAGAATATTGGACAAACATCATTTTGAGCTTTCATATACTCATGAAGATGGGTTTAATGTATTTACGATTTATCCATATGAGACTAAAAAAGAGATATAAATTGAGCAACTTCAGAAAATACCACCGCCCTGTTCTGCTCTTTTGTCTCCAAAATTCTCTCACACATTAACGCCAAGTTTTCATCTACTCCGAGAGTTAGTTCTCGGATATCTTGCAACTTTTCACTCTTTAGCGCATTTGTAAATCTCTCATACGCCGAGTACGGCTCTTTGTTTGATAGTTTGTAGTAAACCTTTCGCCCTATCTCAAAAAGCTCAAACTCTTCATTTTTTCCTGTATTTACTCTATCGCTAAAACCTATCTCAATGTCAATGTTTTTCTCTCGCAAGTACGCTCCAAGTTTCATCATAAAACCGATTGCTGCTGGAGTGTAGAGTTTTAAAATTCTCTCGCCAAACTCCTCAAAACTCTCAAAAGCGCCTTTATGTTTCTTATACTCAACCATCAAACTCTCAACATAAAAATGTGCATATCTAAGCGGAGCAGATTTGACAACTGTGTACCCCTCAACACCCTCGCTTGTGAGTTTTCCGCCGATTGAGATATTTACTGCTCCCTCCATTTCACCGTCTACTTTGACTTTGCACCCCTCAAATCCGATGTCGCCAAGCCCATGCAAACCACACCCTTTTACGCATCCCGACCAGTACATTCTAACTCTTCCATCAAAAATCGGTACTTTTTTTTCTAAATACTCCGCCATTTTTATAGCATCGCTTTTGTTCTCTATAACTCCAAACGGACAGTGCTGTGAACCCGCACACGCTATTAGATGATTTTTATAAACAGAGTCAACACTTTTGTATTTTTCAAATATGCTCTCTTTTAAAAGTGCTTCCACATCTTTTACGCCGAGTATATAAAGGCTCTGCTCAACATCAAATCTTATCTCTGCGTTTCCAAATTTTTCGCTGGCATCTGCAACGGCAACCAAATCGCTTCCGCTAAAAATTCCGCCTGCAACCACCATATGAAGTGCAAAACTTCCATCGCGAAGCTGAACTCTTCCCTGATCTGGGTCGTTAAAATCAAGTTTTGTCATAGTCTCGCCGGCAGTTGCAAAATCAATTCCCGCATTTTCTCTTATGGCTTGGCTTATCTCTTGCATTCCGACGGCTTCAATAAGAAAACTAAGTCTGTTTTTGTTTCTGTTGTCCCTAAAACCAAATTTCTTAAAAATATCTATTATGGAATCGTACGCTTTTTCAACCTCAAGTGCAGATGAGAGAAAAATATCTGCGCTTTTTGCGATTTTGCCCACTTTTCCGCCGAGATACATGTTGTAACCGTAAAGACCGTTTTTTTGAGCCAAAACAAAAGAGCAGTCATGCCCAAAAACATTGCATCTGTTAGAGATTGAACCTGTAATGGCGGTGTTAAATTTTCTAGGAAGTGCCGAAATCCACTCATAATTGTGCAAAAATTTGCTCTGCAATCTCTCCAAAAGTTCCTGCGATGGCAATATGTTGTCAAATCCGTAACTATCAAGCGGGTCATTTAAAATATTTCTAAAGTTATCCACTCCTGTTTGATACGAACTTATTCCGACACTTTGCATTTTTTGAAATATTGTCGGAAAATCTTTTATATCAAGAAATCTAAACTCTACTTGCGCTCTAGTTGTAATGTCAATGTAATCCTGCCCGAACTCTTTTGCAATAAGCCCCAAAACTCTGGCTTGCTTTGCGTTTAAATGTCCGCCTGAGACTCTTACTCTAAGCATAAATTTTTGCGGAGTTGTAGAGTTTTTATCATAAATCCCAAAACATTTTAAAAAGTAATCTTTATCCTCTTCGCTTATGGAGTCGTACCCGTTTTTTGCATAATACTCCAGTTGCTCAAACGCCTCTTTTGGAGTTCTAAGTGCTTTTAACTCTTCTATTTTGTTAATTTTTTTTGCTCTTGCTTCGTAAGCTTTTTGCAGCTCTTCCATTGTAACTCCGATCTCTATCGAATATAATCACAATTTTAGCAGTTACAAAAATAATGGTAGGCAATTTATTGATTACTTTTTATACAGCCTTTCTATTTTTACGGCACTATGGTTATAGTCTGGCTGAAACGACTCCTTATCTAACAAATCATTTGTCAGGTAATTTACTTCACGGTTGCTTATAGGTATAAATATAGTTTTTTCTCTTATGCACTCGGTAACAATAGCTTTTGTAATAAGTGAACCTCTTTTAGAAGAAACTTTTATCTCATCACCCTCTTTTATGCCCAACATATCGGCATCTGCCGAGTGTATCTCGCAAAAATCGAGCTCTTTGTATTTTAAAAGTGACGGTACGGAAGCTGATTTTGTTCCGCTATGCCATTGGTCTCTTGTTCTGCCCGTTAGCAGCACAAAAGGGTACTCTTGCGTTGTTTTTTCGCTAAGCTCTTGATTTTGCACAAAAAAGAGATTTCCTTTTTTGTCCGGCGTTAAAAAGTTTTTGATTTTTTCTCCCCAAACAAAGGGTTTATGCGAAAGTTCATCATAAGAGGCTTCGCTTATATCCATATAACTATTTAGTTTTGTCATCTCCTGATACTCCTCAAATATCTCCTTAGGATTTTTATAATCAAACTCTTTTTTATATCCAAGTTCCCATGCTAAAAGTTTAAAAATTTCCCAATCAGCTTTGATATTTTGAAATGTTTTACCAAGTTTTTCCTGCTTCGTTATGGTTCGATCAAGGTTAGTTTGCGTTCCCTCTTTTTCTCCCCACGGAGCTGAGGGAAGCCTTATATGGGCGAACTTTGCACTCTGGGAATTTTCATAAGCATTTATCTCCACAACCAGCGGAATTTTTTGCATAAGCGCTTCCATTTTGTTTCTGTTTGGAAGGTGATAAATAGGGTCCGTATGGCAGATTATTAAAACTTCAAGCTCCGCCTCTAACATCTGGGTCGCGCTTAGTCCTGCTTTGTTGCTTATTTTATCGCTTTTCCAAAAGTTTGAGACTTTTTTTACGCTCTCATCATCAAAACCAAGATGTACCGCCAGCATAGTAGCAAGACCGCCAACTTCTCGCCCGCCCATTGCGTTTGGCTGACCGGTAAGGCTTAATGGTCCGTTTCCGTCTTTAAAAATTTTTCCGCTAAGCAAATGAGTGTTGATGAGTGCTAAGTTTTTATCCACCCCTTGAGAGGATTGATTTAGTCCCATAGTCCATGCAGTGATAATATTTTGGCTCTCTTTGTAGAGTAAAAAAAACTCCTCAAACTGCTCACTGCAAAGAGCTGTTCTCTCTAACATCTCGGCTGAATTCAACTCGCTCAGACCATTTTTAAGCAACTCAAAGTTGTTTATATGGTTTTGCACAAACTCTTTGTCGTACAACCCCTCCTCTATAAGGCGTTTAGAAATAAGGTTAAAAAAATCTATATCACTTCCCGCTCTGATGGGCAGATAAATATCCGCACTCTTTGCGGTTTCTGTAAATCGTGGGTCGATTACAACAACTTTTAGACCCTGTTTCTTTGCTTTTTTTATCTTGTTGTGAAAGATTACATGCGCTTCTGCCGTATTTGCTCCCGCCAAAATTAGCAAGTTTGCTCTAAAAATATCATCCATTCTAAGCGGAACAAAATCCGCACCTATTGATTTTTTATGTGCAACAACCGCGCTGGACATACATGTACGGCTGTTTGTGTCTACATTGTTCGTGCCTATAAACCCCTTGCCCAGCTTGTTCGCTATGTAGTAATCCTCTGTTAAAAGCTGTCCGGAGAGGTAAAATGCTACTTTTTCTTTTGAGGTTTGTTTGATTTTGTCCGCAATCGCTGATATACACTCTTCATATGTAGAAGTCATAAAAACATCTTCTATATTTTCTCTGATTTGAGGTTTTGTAAGCCTATTTTGCGGGTGAATGCTTAAGAGTCCCGAAGCGCCTTTTTGGCAGAGGCTTCCGTTATTTACGGGGTATGAAGCATTTCCTGATAGTTTTAAATCGCCATAAATTACTCCGCAGCCTACACCGCAATATCCACATACTGACTTAATCATCTAAAATCCTAAATAGTTTAATTATAAAAATGATTATACGATAGTTGTCTATTTTTTTAACAAATATAAGTGATTAATATTTATACAATTAACTGACTTTTAAATTCACAAATAATGATAAAGTTTTACTATTAATTTTTTAATTAAAATATATTTAAGGAGAGAAAATGGCAGATTCGGTTGATATATTGGGCACATTAAAGCTTGTATATACAATTTATGCTCTACTGGCTATTTCGCTTATCGGCTGGTATGGCTATCGCATTACACAAGCGGGGGAAGCTAAAAGGGTGGTTAAACCTATCTATTTTTGGAGTTATGCAACTGTTTTAGTGGTTGTAGGAACAGGGTTGCACTTTTTAACTTTCAATGTCGTACCGTGGGTACCAATGGACTTAAACAGAGCAAACATCAAAGCTGAAAAGAGTTTCAAAATTGTTTATGAAAACCATAACATCACTCTTGAAGAGAAGCCGATGCAGGTTCCATGCGGCAAGTATGTCGTATTTGATGCGCATAGCAATGATTTGACTTACGGCTTTGGGATTTTTAGACAAAACCATACATTAGTTGCGCAGATGCAAGTCGTTCCAAACAACAGAAATGATCTTATGTGGATATTTCATAAAAACGGAACTTACTATGTCCGTTCTACGGAGTATTCGGGTCCAAAAGGTTCACAAATGATTGTAGAAGATGCAATTATAGTAAGTGGTTGTCAAGAAGATGACTCCCACTCTATGAAATAAAGGAGGCAGACATATGAGTTTTATTAAAACACTTATTGACGGTAACGAAGGCGGTCTTAAGCATGAGGGCATGACGCCGATGCAAAAGATTGCAATGAGATTTGTCGTAATAGGTTTGCTCTACTACGGCTTGGCTGCCCTTGAGGGTATGCTTATGAGGATGTATGAGATTAAACCTCTTCCATTTATAGATGAGACGCATTTTTTCTCGATTATGACGGTTCATCCTATGGTTGGAATTTTTGGCTCGTCTTATATGATTGTATTTGGAGCATTCCTATTTTTAACACCCTACTTGATGGAAAAACCCATATACAGCCTAAAAATGGCGAACTGGTCTTGGATAACTATCGGCAGCGGTACGCTTGTTATGTGGCTGGCTGGATTTCTGTTTAGTTATGCCCCGTTATATACTCTCTACTGGCCGCTGCCTGCCGATATGCAACAGTTTTCTGCAATAGGCGGGATTGTCTATATAGTCGGTGTTGTCGGTATTATGATTGGTACTTTTCTTTATACATACAATATCTTTAAAACTATTGTTTACACTCCGCAGGGGTGGGAGAAACAGCCATCGGTCGAACTTTTAAAATCAGCGCTTGGGCTCACTGCAATAGCAAATTTCTTTAAAAAAAGAGAAACAAAGCACTTGGTTCCGCTTCCAATTGCTGCTATTGCCAGAGGGACGATTGATGTTGGTCTCAATGCCATTGTTATTATGAGTGCAGGAGTTTTAATACTTATATATTTTGTGGGAAGCGGTCTTATGGGACTTTCTCTTGATCACACTTGGGTTGATGCACTTTTGTACAAAAATATATTTTGGTGGGGTCTTGACCTCGTTGCAGATGGGCTTGTACTAGTTTTTGTTGCAGGTACATGGTATCTGCTTGCTATGATAATTTCGGGAAAAGATTTATATATGCAAAATATCGCAAGAGCTGCACTGTTTTTAGAGATGGTAGTTTCATGGACGGTTTGGTCGCATCACTTGATGAGCGATCAGGGGCAATCAAACTTCTTAAAAGTTTTATCAGGCGAGGTTGTAACTGCTTTTGAACTTATCACTCAGGGTATAGCAGTATTTATTGTTTTAACGACACTTTACAAAGCAAAACCTCTTAAAATGACTAATGAGCTTAAATTCTTACTTGGCGGTATTTTAGGTTTTATGCTGGCTGTTCCGGCTGGGATTATTCAAGCCGACCTTGGAATGAATAGAGTTTTACACAATACTCAGTGGATTATCGGTAACCATGTGCATGTCGCTATTTTAGTCGGTCTTACAATGACGCTTTACAGTGCGATATATGTTCTTTTTCCGATTTTAACAAACGGGGTAAAACTTTATAGTCAAAAACTAGCGAATTTGCACTTCTGGCTGCATCTTGTAGGAGGTATCGGTATGGGTGCTTTTATGGGCATGGCAGGACTTGACGGAATGCTTAGACGCACCATTTACTACAACGGCGAGTACAACACTTATATGGTGTTAGCTGCTCTTTGCGGTGCCATGATGATGGCGGCGTTTGTGATTTTTCTTTACAACATCATTATGAGCATAGGTCTAAAAGGTCTGCTTGGGATTTATACAAAATCTCAAATTGAAACAAATGATTGTTTAGCACAAAAAAAGGATTAAAGATGAAATATTTTATTAACATTGGTTTGGTTATCTCGTTTACTCTGGTTGCACAGTTTCTCATTAAAGACAGTGACGGTATGCTTTTAGCAACTATCGGTACTATCATAGGCGGTTTTTGGTATGGAGTTCTTAGAATTGCACACGACGAAGAGGCGGTTATACTTGTAGCAACCTCTCAAACTCATTACGCGGAAGCGGTTTTGAGTAGTAGTAACCTTGAATAGAGTCTATATTGTTCTCTAGTAAAAAGCTATGCTCATCCTCGGTCTCCACACCCTCCGCAAGTATATGTATGCCAAGTTCTTTTGCCAAAAAGATAATGGTTTTGACGATTATCTGGTTTTTTGGCTCATCCTGTATGTTTACAATAAAAGACCTATCTATTTTGAGCTTGTCAATTGGAAGATTTTTGAGATAGGAGAGCGAAGAGTAACCTGTTCCAAAGTCATCCAACGAAACATCGAAGCCCTGCTCTCTTAGTGAGAGAAGCAGGTTTATTACCAGCTCAGGATTTTCCAAAACAGAACTCTCCGTAATCTCTAGCTCTATCCATGATGCTTTACATCCGCTCTCTATTAGCATATGTTTTAAAGTAGCTACAAACTCCAAATGAGTAAGCTGTCTCGTTGAGATATTAATAGCGACTCTGCCTTTTAATATGCCCATCTCATGCCATCTCTTTGCGGTTTCAAAACCGCTCTTAAGTACAAAATTACCTACCTCGATAATAAGTCCGCTCTTCTCGGCAATGGGGATAAAAACATCAGGCGGTATCATTGTATCTTTATGCTTCCATCTCAAAAGAGCTTCTGCTCCGACTATCTCGCCTGTTTTCACACTGTTTTGAGGCTGAAAATAGAGCTCAAGTTCACTCTTTTGGATAGCCTGTTTTAGATTTGTAACCATCTGCGTATATTCAACAGCCTCTTTTTTAAGCTCCGCGTCATAAAAGCTAAAGCTATTTTTCGCAAATTTTTTAGCATGATACATTGCCGTATCAGCAGCCTGATACATCTCTTCCATGCTTTGTGCATCATCAGGGTAGATGCAGATTCCCGAACTTGCGGTAATGTAAACATCTATCATACCTATCTCAAAAGGCTTGCTAAACTTATTGTGCATTTTTTGCATCAATGCCTCTATCTCTTTTTTATCGCTTGAATTTACAACTATTCCAAACTCGTCTCCGCCCATTCTTGCTAAAAAAGCGCTTGAGTCAAAAACTTCTAAAAGAACTTTAGATACCTTGCAGAGCAGTTTATCCCCGAAACGGTGGCCGTATGAATCATTGACTATTGTAAACTCATCAAGGTCAAGGATGATAAGAGAAAACGGAATTTTTTGAGAGCACTTCTCCACAAGAACTTCACTAATATTGAGCCTGTTTGGCAGACTTGTAACCGCATCAAGATATGAGAGCTTGTAAAATTTTTCTTTTGATTCCAGCAAGAAACGCTCATGCTCTTTTTGGCTTGTTATATCTCTGGCTATTCCAAAAATCCCAAAAGTACTGCCATTATCACCAAGAATGGGACCTTTTGTGACTAACTGAGTGCTCTCTTTGCCATCTTTTGTTATGTTCGTCTCTTCAAAAGTCACAGTCTCGCCGTTTACTATAATATTTTTCTCCATCTCCTCATGCTTCTTTGCAGTCTCATCTTCGAAGATGGCATACTCATCCATTCCTATTATATTTTCCCGACTCTGGCCGACAAGGTTTGCCACACCCGTGTTAACGAGAATAAACTTTCCATCCATATCTTTTGCAAATATGGCATCCGGAGAGCTGTTTACTATAGTGTTTAAAAGAGCATCATACTTTGAAAGTTCGCTTTGAGAAATTGTTAAGCTCTCTTTTGTTGATTGACACTTTTGAATCTGTTCCAAATTTTTATTATATTGCACCTGCATTGAGCGAAAATATCTATAGATTAAAAAGAATAGAATAACGGTAGTGACAAAAACAAAAAACCACCCCTTGTACAACTGCAACAGAGTTATTTCTTTTGTACTACTTGCGATTGACACAACGGCATAATCAGACAAAATTATCCAAAGTACGCCCGATATAAAATATATTAGTGAGATAAAAAATGCACTTTTATAGCTTTGTGAATTTGTATTTTTCATTTTTCTTCCCCCCCATCTTTTTTCGTATTTTGAGGTTTTATTATACATATGTTTTTTGAAAACCGACTTGAGAAAAAATTACTTTAAATAAATATTGATATACTTTCAGAAATCAACATGTGAGAAACTTGTGAGACTTCCAAAGGGCTTTGGCAAAAACTACTTTACGCTAAGAGCGATTACCGCAACTTCTAACCAAGTTACACTAAATGCCAACACTTCGCGTGTGCAGAGTTTTCACATGTTAAACTTCCAAAGCGATGAGCTTGAAGCCGAGTTGGAAGAAGAAGAGCTCGCCGCCACGCTCTGCACGCTCTTTCTCTCTTCAAAACCTTGCCATTGTAACTGTTACTACTTTAAACGCACAAAAAAAACACTGCAACTACACCCTTTTCAAAAACTAAATATTAACTATTTTAAAAACCTAAATAACGCCATCTCTCCGCCATATTTAAATGCAACAAAGAGATTGCTTCGTCACAAGTTCCTCGCAATGACCACGAGTAGTTATCGTCATTGCGAGCATAGTTCTCAGCAACAAGCACCGTCACTGCGAGGAACGAAGTTACGCGGCAGTCTGAATTACAAAAATAATAATTATGGAAAATAATAATGAAAAAAAAGATACTTTTATCACTGCTGGCTTCAACAATATTAGTCGCTCAAAACATTGAGCTAGAACCGCTGAGCATAACCTCAACAGCTATACGAACAAATGAGTTACAGTCAACCGATGCGGTAGAGGTTTACACGACAGAAGATATAGAAATGGCACATGTGCAAAATGTTTATGAGTTTTTAAACAGCCAAACTTCAGTTATCACAATGCCCTCTTACGGTAATTCATTTTCTCAAAAACTTGATTTTAGAGGTTACGGCATAGGCGATGGCTATCAAAACATAGTTATAACGATAGATGGCAGAAAAATCAACAATATCGATATGGTACCTCCTCTTTTATCGGCTATTTCGCCTGCTTCTATTGAAAAAATAGAGATTATAAAGTCTAGCGGTATAGTTGTCGGCGGTGACGGGGCAAATGCTGGGGTTATAAATATAACTACCAAGCAAACTAGCTCCAAAGAGATAACCATATACGGCGGGACCAATGGAGTTGCAGACGGTTCTTTTTATCTAGGCCATAATGATGAAAAACTCTCCCTCTCGGCAAGCGGTGAAGCACAAAAAAGCGACGGCATCCGCAATATAAATAGCAGCGGAGACAGAGATGAGAATAGCCTGACAACAGGCACAGTGAACATAACTTATTTGCCGACAGATGAGTTAGAACTAAGAGCCGGTGCCTCATTTGCCAGAGAGAAAGTAATTTACGCAAGCTATTTAACACTCGATGAGTACAACAACGACCCAAAACAAGCGGGAGCTACAAACTGGGGTTCAAATGAACAAGAGTACGATACGGATGCCCTTAACGCAGGAGTAAGTTACTACTTTAGCGACAAATTATCTTTAAATGCCGATGTGAACCGCGAAGAGAAAATGTCAAACTATGTAACCTATGCATCCATCACGGATTATGTCTATAATTCTGCAAAAGCATCTCTTAAATATAATAGCAGATGCATGGCAATTACCGCAGGAGTTGATGGCTTTGAGGGTAATCTTGTAAACACAAACAATGACCTTACAAAAAGAAACGGTGCGCTCTTTTTAGCCAGCGAACTATATCTTGGAAAAAATACGCTCAAAGTCGGTTATAGATATGAAGATATCTCGTTTGACAGCAAAACCGGAGACGACCAAAAAGACAAACTTCATGGTGTTGAACTTGGCTACAACTATACTTTTGACAAAGAAAAATCTATCTTTGCAAACTACTCACACTCATTTCAATCATCAAGTTTAGACAGGCTTTTTAAGTGGAATACTGGTGCATTTATGGGTTATGTCAAGCCGTCACAAGCTCATAACTACACGCTTGGCTACAACAATATCACTCCAAAAAATAAATTTAAAATCTCTCTCTTTTATATTGATTTACAAGATGAGATTTACTACTACTCCGACCCTGCTTGGACTAACTCCAGAAACACAAACATAGACAAATCTCACAAATACGGTCTTGATATTTACAACAAATGGCTTATTTCAGATGAGTTCAATGTAGCTCTAAACTATAACTTCGTTAAGGCAAAGATAGATGACGAGATTGAAAACGGCGAAGATTACTCCGGCAACGATTTACCCGGAGTTTCAGACCACAACATAAAAGCGACACTTAGCTATCTTGCTAACAAAAACACTACTTTGGCGATTACTCAAGTGTACCGCTCAGAGGCTTATGCGGCAGATGATTTTAACAACAACTTCGCCCAAAAGCAGGATGCATACAATAGTACGGATATATCGGTAGCTTACACAAAAGACAATTTGGAACTTTTTGCTAAAATAAACAATCTGTTTAACCAAAGAAACGGTTTATGGGTTCAAGATGACGCCATCTACCCTGTAAACTTCACGACCACTGCCATCGCAGGGTTTAAACTAAGATTTTAAGGAGGTCTCGTGGGCATAAAAACTTTTCTTTTAACACTTTTTTTTATGCTCACGCTCAGTGCCGACGAGAGAGTAGTTGCTCTCTCTCCCTCCATAAATGAGATAGTTTTTGCCCTTGGAGTCGGGGATAAGGTAGTGGGCAATACTACCTACTGCGACTTTCCCAAAGAGTCTGCAAAAATCGCAAAAGTCGGGGGCTATTTCAACCCCTCTCTGGAAAAAATTCTCTCCCTAAATCCGACTTTGGTAATCATGCAGCAAAACAGCTATAAATTGTCCCAACAGCTGCAACAGCTTGGAATTAAAACCAAAATAGTAAATATTGACACACTCTCAAACATAAGAGGCTCTATTTTAGAAATCGGTAAGATATTAGACAAGCATGAAGAGGCAAAAAAGATTGTAAAAAATATAGATAGTGAACTTAGCAAGCTAAAAAATATAACAAAAGAGAGAAAGATTTTAATCGTTATGGGGCATAACACCTCTCTTGCTTCAAGAATATTTGTGGCGGGGCAGAACCTCTATTTTGATGATATTATAAACGAGAGCGGAAATAAAAATGCTCTTCAAAGCCAAAGAAAAGGGCAGCCCATCTTAAATATGGAGGGAATTATTGCCACAAATCCGGACATTGTCATACTTCTCTCACACTCAATGAAAGAGATGGGTTTAAGCAGAGAGGATTTGGTAAATCCTTGGCTAGAGTTGCCGATAAATGCAGCTAAAACCAACTCAATCTACATTATAGACAAGATGTATTCAGGCATACCAAGCGATAGACTTGTCTATTTTTTACGCGATTTTAGAGAGATTTTAAATGATTATAAAAGTAAAAATGGAAACTAAATGTTAAAAATAACAAACTTTAGCAACAACATACTGACAAACATAAATTTTCATCTAAGCGAGAGCGAAAACCTCATTATATTAGGTTCAAACGGTGCCGGTAAATCTACTTTGGCTAAAGTTTTGTGCGCTCTTTCTCACTCAGACTCCGTTGAACTCTTTGGCAAAAAACTCAATATGTACAACGCAAAACAACGCTCACAACTTGTAAACTATGTGCCGCCAAAACTTGAAATTTTTGATGAGTATATTTCACTCAGGGAGTATCTCGAGCTTAGCAAACTCTACTCTAAACTAACCGTTGATGAAGTTTTAGAACTTCTAAATTTAAAAGCTTTGGAAGATAAACCGTGCATTACTCTAAGCAGCGGCGAAGGACAGCTCTCCCTTATTGCCTCATCCCTGCTTCACGGTGCAAAACTGACCATCTTTGACGAACCGACCGCAAATCTAGACCCAAAAAAAATGCAAAAAGTTGCCAAAATTCTCTCAAGTGATAAAATCCAAAATAGAGTTATCATAACTCATGACCTAAATCTTGCTCATAAACTCGGATATAAAATTCTCTATATGTCTGATGGTGCGGTAGAGTTTTTTGAGACGAATGAGAAATTTTTTGAAAAAGCCAACTTAGATAAGCTCTTTGGCACAAGCATCAAGCAAATTGAGGGCTATTTTGTGGTGAATCTATGAAATATATCCCTATTATCCTCTCGCTATTTTTGCTCCTTATCGCACCGTTTTTTGGGCAGATTGATATTGATATGTCAAAAATAAATTTTCTATCATCCATAGAGTATAAACTATTTTGGGATTTAAGAGTGCCCAGAGTTGTTGTTGCATTTTTTACCGGTGCACTTTTAGGTTTAAGCGGACTAATTTTTCAATCCATCTTTAGAAACCCGATGAGTACACCTTTTACGCTGGGAGTTGCGAGCGGTGCGACTTTGGGAACTGCTTTTGCCATAGTATTTGGGCTTGTATCTCTTATAGCTGTTTTTGGCTTTTTGGGAGCACTATTAACTATAATTGTTCTTTTTACAATTACTTCAAGACTAAAAGCGTATGAAACATCTTCACTTCTTTTAATCGGTATCGCTTTATCGTTTTTTTACAGCGCCGCACTGATGATTCTTTTTTACATAAGCGATGAAACTCAGAGTTACGAGATTGTCCGTTTTACCATGGGAAGCCTTGATATTGTCGGTATTATGCAGACTTTACCCGTTGTAATTGCTGCTATTTTGCTTCTACTCATAACCATTAAATACAAAATTGATATAAAACTACTCCTCACCTCATACGACAACGCTTTTTTAAAAGGCATCGAGGTCAAAAAAGTAAATACTATTTTGCTAATCTCTGTTTCAATTGCCATCGGCATAGCAGTCAGCATAACAGGACCCATCGGATTTGTGGGGCTTATCGTACCTCATATACTAAAAGTCGTCTCTAAAAAAAGCGCGGACAAACTGATAGTTCCTACATTTTTTTACGGCGGTATATTTTTGGTTTTGTGTGACTTAATCTCCAGAAATCTGGGAACTGCTTCAGATGTGCCCATCGGTGTAGTAACCTCATTTTTGGGCGGTCCGTTTTTCATCTACCTGCTAGTTAGAAGAAAACGGGTATGATTTGTCAAAAATACCAATCTTATTGTGAGTTTTAAATGAACCTATTATCAAAATCCGCCCCGCTTGAAGAGTCGATTGTAAAGATGCAAACCGTTTTGGCAGATGTTGGCTGCAAAACCACTTTTTCACAAGAAAAACATCCGCTAGAACACTGCTACTCGGTAAATCTAAGCTCAGTTGAAGCACCAAACCATATCTACTCAAACGGAAAAGGAGTTCTCTCAAATGCCTCTATTGCAAGTGCTTTAGGCGAGTACATCGAGCGGCTTCAGACAAATAATTTTTTTACTGATTTTTATCTGCCAAAAAGAAAACAGTACCCAGATGAAATAGCGTTTGAGTTTGATGGAGAGTTTTTAAATGAAGAACTGCTCGATATATATGATCCAGAGGGCGAACTAAGCAGTGAAGATTTGGTTGACTACAACAGCGACTATATGGACAAAATAGTTGCTCTGCCATTTACAAAACACTCAAGCAAAGAGAGCGTTTATTTTCCTATAAACTTATTAAACAACTTATATGTCAGCAATGGATTAGCAACGGGAAATACGCCAAAAGAGGCGCAGGTTCAAGCACTTAGCGAAATTTACGAGCGTTATGCAAAACTCCAAATTATCAAAAACGGCTACGCACTGCCGAAATTTCCAGATGAGCTTCTTAAATCTTACGACAAAGTTTACAGAGATGTTGCGTCCCTTAGAGAGCTGGGCTACATCGTAGAGGTTCTTGATGCCTCGCTTGGCGGGGAGTTTCCTGTAACCGCAATCTCTCTGATAAACCCGAAGAACGCTACCCTCTTTGTCTCGTTTGGAGCGCATCCAATTCTGGAAGTCTCTTTAGAAAGAACTATGACGGAGCTTATGCAGGGGCGCTCTTTGAAGAATCTTGATACTTTTGAGACTCCAACATTTGACATGAGCATAATTGAGGATAGTTTCAATCTTGAATCCCATTTTGTGGACTCAAACGGAAAGCTCGGATTTGGTTTTTTAAGCTCCAAAAAGAGCTTTGAGTTTTCACCGTGGAGATACGATGGCACAACAAGTGAAGATGAACACAGCTTTTTGTTGAACATTTTAAAGAAGATGGGCAAAGAGATGTACATCAGAGAGTACAGCTACCTTGGATTTTACTCTTGTCAAATTGTTATTCCGAGCATTTCAGAAGTCTATCCAATAGAGGATTTGACCTATAACAACAAAAACAGCGGCAAAACTATCCGTGATATGGTTTTAAATTTTAGCACTCATGAAGCAGAGCATATTTTGGACGAAATAGATGGACTAGATAACTCGCTGAATGTCGAAAAATATATAGGCGTTATCTTTAAAAACAACTTCACGATGGCGGAGTTTAAAGCGCATATATATCT
Organism: Sulfurimonadaceae bacterium; assembly: GCA_942493175.1. Classification (GTDB taxonomy): domain Bacteria; phylum Campylobacterota; class Campylobacteria; order Campylobacterales; family Sulfurimonadaceae; genus Sulfurimonas. The sequence goes on along the minus strand of OW818672.1, from coordinate 142,222 downwards.
GCTTATGGGCGATAGAGAGGCGGCTTTAGAGCTTTTAGAGTCAGGAGAAAACAAACTCGGACATGTGGTTGCCGAACTAATTCGCATGGATGAAGACGGGCTTGATTTTGAAGATTATAGAGAGGGACTATTTAATATTTTCACGCGCGAGATGGTAGAAAAGGCTATGCAAATCCTTGAAAAAGAGGAGTTTTTAATAGATATAACACTCCATAACGATTACTATAACATGTTAGCAATGTATGATAGACTTGAGAGTAAAAAAAGAGGTATGGTTTTATGAGTTATGGCGAGTGGTTTGAGAAACATGCCGATAAACATAAAAAAATAGTCGATAAACTTGTGGCTCACGGCTATACAAAAGAGCAGATAATCGACTACTTTGACTTTGAGAATATGGTAAAAGAAGAGATTGATTTTTGTCCACTTTACAAAGATAACAAGAAGTGCCATGAGATGCAAGAGCTAAACTGCTATTTATGTGCCTGCCCAAACTTTAGGTTTGACGACAACGGCATAAAAAAAATAGATGCTAAAACACAATACAGCTTCTGCGCAATAGACTCAAAAGATGGTGAACAGGGCGTATATGGCGATAAGATACATCAAGACTGCTCAAAATGCACCGTCCCTCACCACAAAGAGTATGTTCAAAATAAGTTCGACATTGAGTGGAAAAAAATCATGAAGAGTTGTGTGGTATGAAATATATTTTTAGATAAAATAAATAAAATATTTTTAAAGGTTAAATTTTGTCAATTTTTCAAACCTCAATTTTAAAAAGCACAACTCAAGACGAATCAAAAATCGCTCAAAGATGGGCAAAGTTTCAAAACTACCTCTCAAAAGTAGAGTTTGTAAAGGGCGTAAAAGAGGAGAAGTACCAAGACGGCTTCTTGCATGACCTCTTTGAGGAGTGTTTTGGTTATACCCTTAAAACGATCAATCCCACTAATATAAGGTTCACATTATGATTTCATCTATTATCATTATTATTCTCTTTGTTGCTATTGGTTATTTATATTGGCAAAATAAAAAGAAACTTGAAAAATACTCAGCCATCATCGATCTTGAATTGGAAGTAGAAAAAATCAAAAAACAAATAGACAAAACTAGTACTGAGTTTAATAACCTGCGAAGCGAGTATAAAACTAAATTACAAATAATGAGGGATCTTGAAAAAGAGTTGAAGAAAGTAGAAGAAGAGTATGAATTGACTAGCTATGGATTTTATAAGCCAACATATATTTTTGACACATCAGAGCGATATAAGCAGGAACTCGACCTCATCAAAGAAAAGCAAAAACAGATGATACAAGCAAAGACAGCTGTAATGTGTTCTGCTAACTGGACAGTAGATGGAAATAAGAGAGAAGGGCAGAAAATGACAGATAAATCTATCAAGCTAACTCTCCGAGCATTTAATGGCGAATGCGACGTAATCATCTCTAATGTGAAATGGAATAATTATAACACCATGCAAGAGAGAATTAACAAGGCGTACGAAACCATTGATAAGCTCAATGAGTCAAATAAAGTGAATATTGCTTACCAATATTTACAATTAAAGCTTCAAGAACTAAAATTAACGCATGAATACCGCGAAAAAGTGCAAGACGAGAAAGAAGAGCAACATGCTATCCGTGAACAGATGCGTGAAGAAGAAAAAGCTCAAAAAGAACTTGAAAAAGCACGGTTAGATGCTGAAAAAGAAGAATCACAATACCAAAAAGCATTGAAAAAAGCCCATGAGCAGCTAGCCGGTGCGAAAGCTGAAGAGTTGGGAGCGCTTGAAAGTCAAATTAAAGAACTCGAAGCGAAACTTGCTGAAGCTGAAGCAAAAAAAGAACGTGCTATTTCTATGGCACAGCAGACTCGTTCAGGGCATGTGTATGTTATTTCTAATGTTGGATCATTTGGTGAGAATGTTTATAAAATTGGTATGACACGTCGGCTTGAACCACTTGATCGTGTTCGGGAACTTGGAGATGCCTCCGTACCATTTCTTTTTGATGTTCATGCGATGATCTATTCTAAAGACGCACCAAAACTTGAAAGAAATCTCCATGTAATCTTTAATGATGATCGCGTAAATATGGTAAACGGAAGAAAAGAATTTTTTAATGTGTCGCTAGACCTTGTTGAGCAAGAGGTTAAAAGATTAGGCGAAACGATTGAATTTACAAAGATCGTTGAAGCGAAAGAATACAATGAGACAATCTCAATGCGCAATGCAGGTACTCATCCGACAGTTGACGATATAGCAGATGATGATCGTTTTCCTGATGAACTTTAATTGAAACAGATGATTATAGATTCACTTTCAAAACCACAAAGAATGCTCTCGCTAAACAAACAACTCCAAGAGACAAAACAAAACTTTACAAATGAGCTGGGGTTAGAAAAACTGACAAAGAAACTGCAAAATTTTGAGGAGCTGGAGTTTGAGGAGTTTGTGAGCGAATACGCAAAAGCAAAGAAACTAAAATTTGCCGACAAACTCGCAGAACGCAACTTCAAACAAGAGTGGCAAGCCATTTTTGAGAACGATAAAATTTTAACATGTAGATTAAAAGATGAGATAGCCAAAACCGACAAAGAGATAGACAAAATGGTCTATGAACTTTACGGGCTGAGTGATGAAGAGATTGGGATTGTGGAGGGAGTTTGATGAAAGTTATTTCAAGCTATAAGAGGTTAGATATTAATGACATTATTTAAATATATGAGTGCACCTTACACTCTTTTTGATGATGGTTACATCAGAGCAACTCAATTGTCTGCTCTAAATGATCCCTATGAAGCTTTTTATTGCAAAAAAAGCTTAAAAGAACTTGTTAAGCAGTTTGATATTTCCTCTGTCTTTGATGTTGATGATGGTAAGGTTAGTTTTCCTAGATATGTTGAAAAACACAAGAATCAAATAGGTGTAATAAGTTTCACGGAAGCTAAAGACAATCTTTTAATGTGGGCACATTATGCTAACGAACATAAAGGCATAGTAGCGGGCTTCAGCATATTAGACTTTGACAATGGAATGTTTGCAAATTTATTCCAACTCCCTCCATCATGTACATCGGCTTTATTTGAACATGAAATATTTAATGGGCTTCCTAAACCTGTTATGTACAGAAAACAGCCAAGATATCGAATCGACAGATTTGATTTTGATTACACTCATATCGTTGCTGATGGTGCAGATAGAATTCTCTATGAGATTTTTTTACAAAAAAGTGAAGAATGGATATATGAAAAAGAACATCGCATTATTCTAAGACTTGAGCAAGCAGATAAGGTTAGAATTTTTGACATTGAGAATCTTGAAAATGAATATGTAAAGAATTCAATACTTAACTCAGACTGGTGCACTTTTACTGATGCTGAAGAGAGCTATTATGAGATAACGCTTATGGATATTGATGATGAATCTACACGTTTTGTCTTTGCTAAAGCACTTGCTAGTCTAAGTACGAATAAGAATAACGTCTATCTCTTTAAGCTAAAGCCAAATGCAATTTCATCTTGTCTATTAGGTTTGAATTCGACTTTTTCTTATCAAGATATAATGAAGCAGTATGTAAATTCTGTGGGTTATTACGAAGTTTGGAAAGCAACTCAAAATAAGCAAAATTATATAATTGAATTTCAACAGCTGTTTGAGAATAGAGAATAGGAGGTCAGGTGATAACTATTAAACTCTTTCTCATTCCCATCGTACTCGATGGGAATGCATACAATAAAATAACCTGAAATACACAATTACACCCCAGTGAATGAATCTCCACTTTTTCTCGTTCCATCCTCTCCCGAGGTGGAATGCAGACTGATGATACACACTCCAAAGTAAAACGAGAGAGCGAGAAAAAAAACTTTCTCGTTCCCATCGGAGGAGCATAGGAGCGAGTAATACCATATAAAAACATTTCAATCTGTCATATTTTTCTACATGTAAAATAAAAGTTGATAAAATCGTATTGCATCCTAAACAACAAGGAAAATAAGCAAATGAAAAACAACATCAACATGTCAAATATTGAAAAGTATCTATATTTATTTACTTCTGAAAACGACACTTTTAATAACATTGGTTGGGTAGAGCCTATTTTTATTGCTATGACAAGAGCATATCAAAATGATGAACAAATTAACATTTTTATAGAAAATGATTATTTTAAAAATATGATCGAATATGAATTTAAAGAGGGAAAAACATATAGCCCTGTTGAACAAATACACAACAGAAGTGGCTTAGAAAAAATATCTACTAATTTAGCATCTATCATGCTAAAAAATTTCTCACACTTAGCCCCCAAAGACATTAAAGATCTGCGAGATTATTTACAATATTTATTTTTAGAACTCATGAACAATGTGGCAGACCACTCTCATTCTAAAGTTGGCGGTTATGTAATGACGCAGTACTATCCAAATAATAAAAAAGTTCAATTTGTTGTAGCAGACAGAGGAGTCGCTTTTCTTAAAAATTTGAAACTTAATTTTGGTGATATAGATAGCGAAGAAACTGCCATATTTAAAGCACTTGAAAAAGGTGTTACTTCAACAATCCAAAAAATGTATGGTCAAGAAAAAAATGCTGGATATGGCTTATATGCTATGTTTGAGATTTTAAAAATGACTGGAGGAAGATTTGTTATCATCTCTAACGATACTCTGCTTAGATATGAAAATAGCACTTTTGAAACAAAAAAACTATCAAATCCATGGAAAGGAGTAGTTGTTACATTTGAATTTGATGAGGCAAATATAGATTATGATATGGATTACTTTAAAAGAAATTATTTATGGAGTGAGATAATAGATGATAAAGATGAAGACTACTTTTAAGCAGTCTTCTCTTTTGAGTACTTAATAACAAAATTTATAGTGTCTTTTATTCCTTGCGTTTCATTTACAAGTCTAACTTTCCCTCTTATGTACTCTATACCGAAAGCTCTTATAAAAATTCCAAAAAATTCATCAATAAAAGACTGCGTAACTTGTTCTATACCATGAAAATCAAGCGTCACACTACTCCCTTTGTCTAACTCTATTTTCATTTTTTTTCTAATTATTTCTCCGGCACCTCTTGAGCCAACAAACTCAAAACCGCCAGTTTCATTTTTAATATTTATAACCATTTGTTGAACCCTCCTTCAAAATTTGTGTTTAAAAGTATATCATACATCTAGAAACAACTGCTGATTAGTGTTATTCTCATCTTTTTATACGAAATAGTATTTAAAACTACACCCCAGTGAATGAATCTCCACTTTTTCTCGTTCCATCCTCTCCTGAGGTGGAATGCAGACTGATGATACACACTCCCAAGTAAAACATGGGAGCAAGAAAAAACATTTCAATCTGTCACATATTTTCACATGCTAAATAAAATTTGTTACTATGATAAATATATTATCATTTATGGGCAATGAGGGAATGTGAAAAAATTTGATGAATGGAATGATACAAAAAAAGCCACAGAATCAATAGATAGAAAAGTAGGCATAAAACCAAGAGAACTATTTTGGGTGAAAATTGGAGTAAATATTGGTTCGGAAGAGTATGGCAAGGGAGAAAACTTTACCCGTCCAGTTATAATTATACGAAGGCTTACTCATGATTTATTTTTGGGGGTACCGACTACCACATCCGTAAAACATGATGATTACTTTCATAGTTTTGAGTACAATCATGAAAAAAAAGGTACAAACAAAACAACGGCGATGATACTTCAAGTAAAAGTTTTTAGTACAAAACGACTAATGAAAAGAATAGGAATGATTGATAAAAAAAATTTTAAAATGATTCAAGAGAAAATAAAAAGATTGATTGACCCCACTTAAAAAGTGGGTGTGCCCGAGGGCGAATTGTAAAGATATTGTATACTTTTTTGAAAATAATGTCAAACAAATGTATTGGTCCATAACATTTGGCACTGAGGGTTATTTTCAATTGGCTTAGTTTCGCTATTATTCATCTTTAAAATTTAATGAGCCGGAGTTTGCATGGCAGAGTCGTTTTTAGCTTTTGGTCTGTTTTTTATAACAGCCGTTGCTTTTGTGGGTGTGTTTTTATACCTTTATGCCATAGTTACCCCGTATGATGACTATAAACTCATTTTTCATGAGAACAATACGGCTGCATCTTTAACATTTAGCGGTGCGATAATAGGCTTTTCAATCCCGCTTTACAGTGCGTTGGTGAGTTCGGTTTCCTATGTGGATTTTTTAATCTGGGGAAGCGTTGCTATGTTTATTCAGCTTTTTTTCGCTTTGGTATTTACAAGAATCCCTAACAAGTTTTCTCTTCAAGAGCAGATAAGCGAGGGTGTTGTCCCTGTTGGAATACTCATGGCATTCTTATCTATCTCCATCGGACTTTTAAACGCAGGTTCTATGAGCTATTAAAAATTGTAAATAGGATATAACGATGTTAGAAGTTTTTTTACTTGCTTTTGCACTCAGCATGGATGCTTTTGCGGTTTCAATCGGACTTGGTGTTAAAAACAGAGAATTTAGCAAAGTTTTGGCGCTAAAAGTTGCTCTCTTGTTTGGGTTTTTTCAAGGTTTGATGCCGCTTTTTGGCTATCTTGCCAGTCTTGGTCTTGGAAGCATTATCGAGTCGATAGATCACTGGGTAGCATTTATTTTACTAAGTGCAATCGGCGGTAAAATGCTTTATGACAGCTTTGGTGAAAACACTGAAGAGGAGATTACAAACATCACAAACAAAGTGCTTCTTCTGCTTGCTATCGCCACAAGCATCGATGCTATGGCAGCGGGCTTTACACTAAACCTACTTGCCTTAAACCCGTTTGTCTCTATGATTGTTATTGGTCTTGTGACTTATATATTTAGTTATTTTGGAGTTTTTATAGGTTCAAGAGGCGGCGGATATATTGAGAGTAAGGCGGAAAAACTAGGCGGCATTGTTCTTATAGGCATTGGTTTAAAAATTCTAGGAGAACACACTTTATAGTAATTCATAGCTTTTAAGAAATAGTGAAAGCTATGTGATTATAATTGTAGAAAAGGAGTTTGTCATGCTCGAAGAGTTTAAAAAGTTTCTCATCAAAGGAAACATGGTAGATATGGCGGTTGGTTTTATATTTGGTGCGGCGTTTGCCACGCTTGTACAATCACTAGTAAAAAATATAGTTATGCCGCCAATCGGTATGTTGCTTGGAAAAGTTGATTTCTCAAACCTCTTTATTGCACTTGACGGAAACAGCTACAACACCATTGCCGACCTTGAAAAAGCGGGAGCTCCGGCTATAAAAATAGGCGTATTTGTAAATGATGCTATTTCATTTTTGATTTTAGGAACTGTTATGTTTATGCTTGTAAAGAGCTACAACAAACTCAGAGCGGCAGAACATGTAGCGCCACCGCCTCTCCCTGCGGAAAAAATATGCGACGAATGTGCCATGAACATACCCGCAGCAGCAAAAAAATGTCCTTACTGCGGAAATACTCACTTATAAAATAGCCTTTTGGGGCTATTTTTACTTTTTAAACTTTTCGGCAGCGTCTTTTACTCCGGTACTAAGAGTGTGCCAAGCAGCCTCTACATCATCTTTAAAATGCTCCCATTTTTCTTCACCTGCTTCATCAAGCTTTTTTAATTTTGCTTTGGTAGTGTCATACATACGCTCAAGCTCCTCAACATGCTCAACATACTTAATATGAACATCTGCCGCATAAATCTTACTCTTTGCTTTGTACTCTGCTACTTTAGCTTGAGCCAACTCTAACTCTGCTTCTATTTTTTGTTTATATGCCTCTTTTTTACCCATAACGAACTCCTCAAAATTAAATTTAATACCTACGCCTCTCATTCTATTCCTATTTTCCTTAATCTAAAAACAAATTATTCAATGGCATAAAATATTTCTAGTTTATAGGGGTCATTCCAAGCATTTAAGATTTGGCGCTAAATTTATAAACCAAACTTAAAAAAAATTCCTACATATAAAACGATAAGAAACCTAAAAGTTAAATCGGATAAAATTACTCCGATTTAAAAATACTAGAGGGTAAAGCTCTCTTACCAAAGGAAACAAGATGAAAAACATCATTTTATTAATCGCTCTTACATTAGGTGCTCTTCAAGCAGACAACATCGTAACTTACGATACAAAAAATGGCAATACAGAAGTTAGCAAACCTAACCATCCAAATCAAGATCTTTACTAAGATTAGTAAAAATCTTTAACTTTACGCTCCATCCGTTCTAGGATGGAGTTTTTCTTCCCTCTTCTCAAACACAAATCTCTATATAAAACATATTTTTAGGTAAAATAAAAGAATATTTTATTCCCGCATAAAAATGAGGAAAAGCCTTTAAATGAACTCACTTAGCATATTCGGTACAAGCAGCGATGCGGGAAAATCAACTCTTAGTTTTGCTATAACTTATCTTCTACATCATCGCGGCGTTAGCGTTGCGCCATTTAAAGCGCAAAATGTATCAAACAACTCACAAGTAACGGATATTGAGAGTGGAGAGATTGCCATTCCTCAATACTTTGCGGCAGAATCAATCGGACTTAAAACCACTCCGAGCATGAACCCTATTTTGCTAAAGTCCGGCGGGAAGTCAAAAGCCCATATGATTGTAAACGGCAAAAGTGTGGGCAACAAAGATGTTTTGGAGTATTACCGTGACATAGAGACACTAAAACCCATTGTCAAAGAGGCATTTTTAAAGCTCAAAGAGACCTATGATGTAATTGTCGCCGAGGGTGCGGGAAGTCCTGTTGAGCTTAATTTGATGGACAAAGACCTCTCAAATATCTTCGTAGCAGATGAGTTTAACACAAAAATAATTTTAGTAGCTGACATCCAGCGAGGCGGAGTTTTTGCTTCCATTTACGGCGTTTATAAACTTCTGCCGAAAAAACTGCGTGATAATATTATAGGCGTGATAGTCAACAAATTTCAAGGCGACATGACCCTTTTTGATGAGGGAAGAGTTATCATAGAGAAAAAATTTGGTATAAAAGTTTTGGGAGTTGTGCCTTTTAAACCTTTTAATCTCGGCTTTGAAGACAACGAATCAATAATGAATTATGTTCAGGATACCAAAAACGCTAAAATCAAAGTCGGTGTTATAAAACTACCTCATATAAGTAATTTTACGGACTTTGAGCCTCTTGTTGCGGACAAAGAGATAGAGCTTTCTTTTATCTCAAATTCTAGTGAAGCAAAAGGGTGCGATGTTTTAATTTTACCGGGGAGCAAAAGAGTTGTAGATGATTTGTTCTGGTTGAGAGAACGCGGGTTTGAGGAGATTTTAACTTCAAAAAAACAAAAAATTGTAGCCATTTGCGGCGGTTACGAGATGATGTTTGAGAAGATTTTAGACCCAGATGCGGTAGAGTCGGAGTTTAAAGAGATTCACGGTTTTAGACGAATAAAAGGCGATGTGTTGTTTGCCAAAGAGAAGATTGTCAAAAAAGGGTGTTACTATCTTTTTGGTTCAATGATTGATGGGTATGAGATACACAACGGAGTTGCAAAAAAGAGAGTAGTAAAAAAGAAGAATCTCTACGCGACTTTTGTACACGGGATTTTTGAGAGTGATGAGTTTCGTTATAGACTGTTTTACAAAATAGATGAGACATACGAAGGGTACAACTTTAAAGAGTACAAAGCAAAAGCGATTAAAGAGTTTGCCGAGCATATAAACTTACATGTGGATATAGATTTTATACAAAAGGCGCTTTATGAGTAAAAAAACACTCTTTATCGGCGGTATCAAAAGCGGAAAATCGCTAAATGCCCAGAACTACATACTAAAAAATTCTCTCTCAAAACCGCTATATCTGGCAACAACAGAGTTCATAGACGATGAGATGCAAAGAAGAGTAGATGAGCATAAACTTAACAGAAGCGACAAATTTAACACCATAGAAGAACCTCTGAAACTTTATAACGCAATAACAAAGTGTGATAGCTCTGTTTTAATAGAGTGTGTTAGTATGTGGATAAACAATATGCTCTACCACGGGTTTGGCTTTCTTGATATGAAAAAAGAACTGGAGGCTGTTTTGGAGCTTGATAAGAGTATAGTTTTTGTTTTAAACGATGTTGGTGCGGGAATCATTCCTGACAACGCTTTAGCAAGAGAGTTTATAGACATCAGCGGCAAACTTTCCCAGCTTATTGCATCTTCTTGTGACGAGGTTTACCATACAATCGCCGGCATATCAACGAGAATAAAATGAGAGATATTTTTAAAGGTTTTGCCCTTGCCATTTCTATGTTAACAACTGTTCCTATATTTAAAATTCACGATTTTTACAAAGGGATTAACGGTTATGCGGTTATGTTCTACCCGCTTGTCGGTTTTCTGCTAGGCGCTATTTTATGGGGTATATACTCGCTTCTAATTCCTTATATTACCTCAACTCATATTGGAATTATCATCTTTGGACTTTGGGTTTTGCTTACCGGTGCACTGCATCTTGACGGCTTCAGCGATACGGTTGACGGGCTTTATGTTCCAAAGGAGAGAGCTTTAGAGGTTATGAAAGATTCGCATATCGGCGGGATGGGGATGATAATGAGCGTTACATTTCTTATCTTAAAAGCATCCTCATTAGCTAGTTTTCAAGCCTTTTATCTTCTGCCTCTCATTCTACTTCTCTCAAGGCTGAACGCTGTTTTGGCAATCTACTTTTATCCTTATGTTAGCCGAAATGGTATGGCTAGTTTAGCCAAAACCGAGTTTACAAAACCTCAAATACTAACCGCCCTTTTTTACTCGTTTTTGATAGTGCTCTTTTATAACAAACTTCTATTGCTTGTTAGCGCTTTGTTAGTTTTGTTTGTTATAAAAAGCTTTTTTATGAAGAGGTACGGCGGTTTTACAGGTGATATTTACGGTTTTACTATCGAAGTTACCGAGCTTGTTCTTCTAAATATTTTGCTCTTTGGGTTGATTGCATGAAAATAACTCTGGTTCGCCATGGAGAAGTGGAAGAGAAATATAAAAACTGCTACAACGGACATAACGACATCGGCTTGTCAAAAAAAGGAGCTCTTCAAGCAAAAGAGCTTGCAAAAAAGCTTGATGTTTTTAAGTTTGACGCAGTTTTTTGCTCCGACTTGCCGCGTGCAAAAGAGACTATAAAACACTCTATACATGTAAAAAATGCAATGTTTACGGACAAACTAAGAGAAAAGTCGTGGGGAAAGCACGAGGGGCTTAGTTTTGATGAGATAATTGCACAAGGCGAGATAGAGTATAAAGAATTTTTGCAATGGATAGAAGCGCTTGACGGAGAGCCGTATAGAGAGTATATAGAGAGAATAGAAGAGTTTTTCTTAGAGTTTTTGCCGTCGCTGAACAAAGAAAATATTTTAGTCGTAACTCATGCGGGAGTTATTCGGGTTTTGCTCTCTATAATAAACAACATTAGCCTTCAAGAGGCATTTAGCATAAAAATAGACAACTGCTCACTCACAGAAATTGAGCTTAAAAATAGGAAAAAAATGAAAACATACAACATATTTACAAACGAGCCGGACACTCTTCCAACGGGCAAAGCGGATTTTTTACTGGCAGCATCCGTTACAAAAACCTGCGAAATTGAGGGGATAACTCAAGCCGGAATTCCCGGTATGATTCCTCTTACCCCGACACTTGATGCGGAGTTTATAATAAATGAGAAAGTTTACTCTTTGGGTGAACTCGCCGAAACCCCGACAGGCGTGCCGACTCCCGCAATTATTACAAGAGCGGTGCATAACTTGGTGCCGTTTAGCACCATCGAGATTTTGGATTTGGGATTACAGACAACACCGCAAAACTCTATATGTCATAATTTTGATATACAACCCTCTGAGTCCATCGCAACGGGCGCAAAAATAGATGCAAAAGCTGTTTTTAGAAAAGGGATGATTGCAGGAGAGAGTTATGAGTTAAAGGGAAATTATCTGATTTTAGGTGAAAGTACACCAAGCGGAACGACAACAGCCGCCGCAACCGCTTTAGCACTGGGATATGATTGCAAAGATGAGTTCTCCTCAAGTTTTTTACATGTACCGAGCAATATCAAAGATGAGACCATAAACAAAGCGCTCTCGTTGATAAACAGTGATATGAGTAATTTTGAAAAGCTCTCCATTGTGAGTGACAATATGCTAATCTTTTGTGCCGGTTTTTTGATGAGCGCTTCAAGAAGATTTCATGTGGTTTTAGCCGGTGGAACACAGATGGCAGCGTGTCTGCTAGTGGCTGACAAACTCAGAGAAGATGTACTTATGAGGGTAAAAGATGAAAACATCACTCTTGCAACAACGCTTTGGGTGGCAAATGACAAAAACTCCGATATTGCACATATCTTATCTCTTTTAAGCTACAAGCCCCACGCGGTTTACACAAGCTTTTCATTCAAAGAGGCGACCATTCCTGTACTAAAAAAATATGATGATGGCGAAGCTAAAGAGGGCGTAGGTGCGGGTGCTGCACTCGGTTATGCATGTGCAAACAAAGTTAATAATGCAGAACTTTTAGAAGAAGTAGAGCGTATTTTATACTCTGTGTAATGTTTTTTAACATTATAAAATACCCATAAGTATGTTACAATGCCAACTTAAAAAATAAAACATTATTTAGATGTATACACGAGAAGGTTTTCCTAACAATGAAATTAGACTTAAAGTCAAAACTACTTTTTTTATCAATCATACCTACATTGTTTATATTAATATTGTCATTTATGATTTTATCTCAAAATTTTAGCAACAAAAGAGACCTTGAATTTACAAAACATAATATTAATGAAGTTATTGCAATTTCAAGAATAATTCACTTTTTACAGATAGAAAGAGCTACTACTGTTGTGCTCATAGCAAGCAACAACTTAAACAACGAGGACAGCACTCTTGTATCAGCGAGAAAAAATTTAGATAAAGCCATTGATGACACAACAGTCGTGCTATCCAAATATATACACAAAAATGACAATGATACTTTAAAGCTTTTAGACAATATTAAATCAAGAAAAAATTTAAATCTGCTCAATATGGAAATAGCGGATGCTAAAAATTATTACACAAACAATATATCACTTTTTCTCAATAATATAAAAACAATACCCTTGATGATGGACGACAAAGAGAACAGAAACTATATTCAAACTTACAGTTACCTCTCTTGTGCAAAAGAGTCTTTGGGACAAAGTAGGGCAACTTTAGTTGAAGTTTTTACAAATAATAACTTTTTAGATAATGTTTTTATATCATTAATCGGTACTTTAGAAACCTACAACTCAAACACCAATGACTTTAAAACTACTGCACCAAAAGAGATACTAGATTTTTATAGTGAGCATTTTAAAGGTCAAGCGGTAGATGAAACATTTAAGATGATTGATATTGCTCTAAAAAATAGAAATAGCACTGATTTTGGCATTGACCCATTTTATTGGTTTGACAAATCAACGGAATCTATAAATCTGTTAAAAGATACAGAAAATGAGCTGTTTAACCATGTAACAGAATTAATAAATCATAAATTAGATCTTATTTTTTACAAAATTATAGCAATCACATCTTTTTTTATTTTTACTATCATCGCTCTTGCTTTTTTAATGGTACTTATAATAAGAAAAATTTTATCCTCTGCCAATACACTAGAGCAAAAATACAGTGATTCTCTTTCAATTCTTGAACAGTATAAATCAACAGTTGACAGAAGCTTTATAGTATCAAAAACTGATGCAGATGGCATAATTACCTATGCTAATGATGAGTTTTGCAATATAAGCGGTTACTCAAAAAATGAACTTCTAGGCAAGCCGCATAATGTAATAAGACATCCAGATATGTTGAAAGAGGTATTTAAAGATTTATGGCACACCATAAAAGATTTGAAGCAACCATGGTTCGGAGAAGTTAAAAATAGAAAAAAAGATGGCTCTTACTACTGGGTAAAAGCGACTATAAACCCTATAATGGATAACAATGGCAATATTATAGAGTACATTGGAATAAGAACAGACATTACCCAACAAAAAAAGATAACGCAATATTTTGAAGAGCAGCTGATGCTTTCTGTAAAAAATTTTGACTCTTCTATGCATTTATCAAAAGAGTATGAGAAGGCAATTGACATAAGCACTATATTATCAAAAACCGATAATAGTGGTAATATAATTTATGCAAATGATAAATTTTTAGAAATTAGCGGATACACATTAGATGAGCTGATTGGCAAAAATCATAATATTTTAAAGATAGATGATACAGATGAAAAATTGTATAAAAATCTATGGCATACAATAACAAAAGGCGATGTATGGCAGGGTATTATAAAAAATAAAGCTAAAACTGGAAGATACTTTTGGACAAACATTACAATTGTACCCATCAAAGATATTGATGGCAAAATAATTGAATACTTAGCGATTAGAACTGATATAACTAAAATTATGCAGCATAGAGAAGAGTTTGAAGATGCGGCTAAAACAGACTCGCTTACGGGTTATGGCAATAGATTTGAACTAAATAGTGATATAGAAGAGTTAAAAAATCTCTCAATTGCCATTTTTAATCTTGATAATTTCAGACAAATCAATGATTTTTATGGGCATCAATTTGGAGATTTTATTATTATCTCTCTTGCAAATAAAATATATAACCTTATCTCAAAAGATAAAAAACTTAAATTTTACAGGCTTCAAGGAGATGAGTTTGTAATTTTAGCAGTTGATTATTATGAAGAGCTCTTTATTCCAAAAATTAAAGATATTTTAAATGCAATCAAAGAGAAATTCACAGTTCAAAATGAGGAGATACTCCTCTCTTGCAGTTGCGGAATCTCTTTTGAAGAAAATGAATACCTTCTCTCAAGCGCAAATATGGCACTAAAAATTGCAAAAAAAAGCAATATAGGGTTTTTAATATATGATGAATCTTTGTCACTAAACAATGAGTATAAAAACAATATCAATATTACAAAAAAATTATCAAATGCTTTAGAAGAGGGCAATATTGTTACTTATTATCAGCCTATTGTGAATAACTCTAATTTGGTTTATGAAAAGTATGAGGCTCTCGTTAGAATGATAGATGGAGACATTGTTATCTCCCCGTTCTTCTTTTTGGAAGTTGCCAAGCAGACTAGACAATATTTTGATATTACAAAAACCGTTGTTTATCAATCATTTGAGATGTTTAAGGATAAAGATATTGAATTTTCTATCAATCTGTCCATAAAAGATATACTAGAAGTCCAAATATCAGAGTATATATTGATGATGCTCCAAGAGTACAACATCGGTTCAAGAGTTGTTTTTGAGATAGTTGAATCTGAATCTATCGAAAACTTTGAAGGCGTTATGAATTTTATAAATAGCGTAAAAAAATATAAGTGTAAAATTGCTATTGATGATTTTGGCACAGGATACAGCAACTTTGAGTATCTCATAAAACTTCAAGCTGATTATCTAAAGATTGACGGTTCACTTATAAGAAACATAGATAAGGACAATAACGCCCTATTGGTTGTCTCAACAATCGTAGAATTTTCAAAAAAACTTGGAATGAAAACAATTGCGGAGTTTGTTGAGAATGAAACAATATTTAAAATAGTAAAAGAGTTGGGAATTGACTACTCTCAGGGGTATTACTTCTCTGCACCTAAAAATGTTTTATAAACTTTAAACCCTCTCAAGCAGCTTTTTTAAGATGTAGAGTTTAGCTTTTAAATCTTGCGTCTCCTCGTCTGTGCTGGCATCTTTTATCTCAACCTTTGTCTGTTCTATTTTTTTATGAAGTTTTTCTTTTAATTTTTCCTGCTTTTTTTCGTCATTAGTTTTGCTAAAAAATAGCTTCTCAATGCCCTCAAATACCTTATTTATCTTCATTTTTGAACTCCCAATACTCTTATGTCTTTATCTTTTATCCACAATATTGTAGCAACTTGTATCAGCTTTTGTGTTACATCATACGCAAATGCACTATCATTTATAAGTGATGTTGCCATTTTTGAGTCAATTTTATTTTCTCTTATAAGCGCGTCGATTCGACTATTTTTTATGTCATCTAAAATTTTAATGCTCTCTTTTAAAAGCTCAATCGAAGATATAACATCCAAATCATCGTCATGTTCTTTTAGTTTTTCTATCGTATCTATAGTCTTAGCGATATATACTCGTAAGTTGTTATACTCCTCTTGAATATATGTGTTTCTTGATTTTGAGTAGTAAGAGATGTTTTTTTGCAAATCCCGCATATTTTTCATAGCTTCTACAATATCTCTTGAAGCAAGCTTTAGGTTATATACTCTATCTCGGTCATCTTCTTTCATATTTTCTTGAGAGAGTGTTGCATAGTGAATTATCTCCCCATAGAGTAATTTTATCTTGTTTGCGTAAAACTCATTTATATCCGTATCTATGCTCATATCGGAGTTTTTAACCACATTTGCTATATCTGTACTTTTTATAAAATCATGTCGATGCAAAAACATTGAGTGCGAAATGGCTTCTATTGCACTATCGTAAAGATGAATTGTCTCTTTTCTTATAGATTCTATTGCCGCATTTGGTACATTGATAACAACATTGTCGAGATAGAGAGGCTTTAGAGCATAAATATTTACCTCAATAAAAAGTGTCTCAAGATATTTTACAAACTGATTTGTAAAAGGAGAGATAAGTATTACTCCAAGAATATTAAAAACAGTATGATAAAGTGCTAGTTTCATGCCGTAATTATTATCTGCTATGCCTATTTTTGAAGCTAAAAATATTACAAAGTCGCTTAATTGATATAGAAAAATTACTGCAACTACGGCTGTTATGACATTAAAAATAAAATGCGAGAACGCTACTCTTTTCCCGTTCGCATTTGATGTGATAGCCCCTAAAATGGCAGTAATCGTCGTACCGATATTCGCTCCGATGACAAGTTCAACCGCATTTATATAGATGATTTGATGTGTTGCAAGCGCAGTTATGATAAGTGCCATCACTGCAGCGCTAGAGTGCATAATAACGGTTATTGCGACTCCAAGCGATACATAAACTAAAGCACCAAAATAACCCTCAACCGCAAATTTTGACAAATCAAATCTGCCCTCTAAACCTTCAAATCCGTCTTTCATATAATCAATACCAAGAAGAACAAATCCAAGTCCTAGCACTATTTTTCCGATTCCCTGATAATTTTTATTGCTTGAAAATTTAAGTGCTACTCCAAAAACAATCAAAGGCATCGCATAAGTCGCTATATCTACTTTTACACCTAAAGAGGAAATTATCCATGCAGTCGTAGTAGAACCTATATTTGAACCAAATATTACACCGACAGCCCCGCTTAGAGTGATAAGCTCTGCACTTAAAAATGAGATAATTATTATAGAAATCAAAGATGAACTTTGTGTAACGGCTGTTGCTATAACACCTGTTGCTAGGGCTTTTGGGATAGTGCTTGTACTTACTTGTAAAACTTTTTCCAGCAGCCCGCTGTTAAATAGCTTAAAACCATCCTCCATAAAAAGCATACCTACAAAAAATATAGCGACACCGACTATAATGATTTTATAATCATCATTATAAAAAAACATAACGGCAAGTGTAAGTAAAAAAAACTGATAATAATATTTTTTGAGCATTAACGACCTTAGATATAACTATAATTTAACATACTACTATCTTTTGTTTTAAATTTGCTTTTTTATATTTTGCTTCTTTACTTGTGGATTGATTAGCAACAAGCCGATTTGGTATAATGTCTTTAATTAAAGGAGTTTGAGTAATGAGTAAAATTTTCTTTTTTCTTTTTCTTCTTTTTAGCAGCGTTTATGCCGAAAAATATCCGGTTTTTTATGAGCGTTTGGCAACACCGCTTTACACTTCCATGGACTCTTTAAAAAATCTCTCAGATATAGAAGATTTAAACAAAAGCTGCACTTTATTTATTGCAAACGCAGAGCAAACACTACAATTTGGCAAAAATATAAACGCAAGTGATACATCTTTGACAAAAGAGTATCTGCTCAAGCTCAGAAAGCTTCAAAATGAGTATGACCATACCCTGCATCTTGTTCATAAGCAAATTAGCAAATCTATACATGAAGACGATTATGAAAGATTTTTGCAACTGACAAACTGTGATTTAGATGGTTTGCTTCAAAACAGAGCTTTGCTTGATGCCTCTTTGGAATTTTATGAAAAAAAGAAAAAGAAAAAAAAGAGCACATTTTTAGACAAACAGGCTCAAAAACTTAAGCTTATAGAAGAGTATCAAAATGAATTTGTAAATGCGAGCGTTACAGATACGATAGACTCTTCAAAAAAGGCACAAAAACAACAAGCAGTCTATCTTGAAGCAAAAACAGTTGATAAGGAGATAGCAATATATGCTTACAATAACAATTCTTACAGCGTTACAATAAGCATAAACTCAGACTTTAGTAATTTAAAGTCCAATAAAGGAAAATACTCATCATTCACTCTTGGAGCGCACGCAAACGCAGAGTGCACTCGTTTTACTACCATAAATAGTAATACTTACTCCTACACTTTAGAATATAGCTGGATTTTAGGTTCGAAAAATGCCCTGCACGACGAGAGCTATGTCTATAGACTTCCTTTTTCCCTCGGAAGTTCGTACATTGTTTCTCAAAGCTATAACGGGGGGAAAACACACTTTGGGCATAGTCGATATGCCATAGATTTTGCCATGGATGTGGGAACAAAAATCTATGCCGCAAGAGAAGGAAAAGTAGCAAAAACAAAGTCAGACTCTAACATTAACGGAATAGGTCGAGAGTACTCAAAATATGGCAATTTTGTAACCATAGAACATAGTGACGGAACATTTGCGACTTATTACCATCTTATGCAAAACGGTGTAGCGGTGAGTGTCGGCAGTACAATTCAAAAAGGCGATCTTTTGGGTTACTCAGGAAATACTGGTTATTCAAGCGGTCCGCATTTACATTTTGCAGTATTTACACTTGATAGCGAATTAAAAACGCAAACACTTCCCATAAAGTTTAAAAGTGCCGATGTAGTGGTCGATAACCCGCAAAAAGGAAACTTTTATACAGCAATGTAGTTGAGTCACTTGCAAATAGAAGCTCTTTTCGTATTGAATAAAATTACCGCTAAAAATGCCAACAGACATCCTACTACGGTCGTAAGAGCCACAACTTCGCCATACACGACAGCGCTTGATACTATTGCGCCGATGGGAACAACAAACATAAAAACTGCCGTTCTACTCGCCCCGACTTTACTTGCCGATATAAAATAGACAGCCATCCCAAATGTACCGGGAACTACTCCGATAAAAAATATTACACTCCAAAACACAGCGTCATACGCCGCAAAATCGAACGGATGATGCGGCAGGGCAAAGAGCATATTTATAAAAGCCGTAATACCAAAAACCACCAGTGTGTAAAACATTGGGTCGGCTCTTCGCATTCCTTTTTGAGCTATGATAGTCACAATCGACCACACCACCGCACACCCTAGAAAGTAGGAACTATCTGCACTTAAAAAGGCAAATCCTTCGTACGGAACACGCAAGAGCATAAGCGCTCCTAAAACCCCTACAAACAGAGCTATTAGTTGTCTATTTGAAATTTTTGTACCAAAAATTGCTATTGACATTGCGTATGTAAAAAGCGGCGAGAGTGCCGTAACCATTGTACCGCCGTATCCCGCTTGCCCATGGCTGAGACCCGCAAAAAAAAGATAGTTAAAGAGGGAGGTGAGCGCTCCGCTGGCAAACATATAAAAATAACCTTTTTTATCACTTTTTAGCGGAGTTTTAAGATACCAAATAACCGGAATTATTGTGATAAATGAGATGGCGTAACGCCAAAAAGCCGCCACTTCTGCATTTGAATGTTCAGCAGCAACCTTGCCCGCCGTCCATGCAACACCCCAAAAAAGCATAGCGATAATCATCCATATAAAATATTTTGTCGTACTTTTTGTATCTTGCATTATTTATCCGATTTGTTTTATGAAATTTTAACTATTTTTTTTCCATTGCTATTTTTTGCGTTGTAATTCTAAAAGTTGTTTATCCATCTATTCCCCCAAGATATTTACTATCAGATTTATCACGGTTTCTTTTTGTTGTGGGTCGCTTTTTGCAGTCATGAGTGAAAGTGCCACAAGGGCGTTATCGTTTATTTTAAGCTCGCCGCTATTTTTATAAAGCATATTGTTTTTAGACAAAAATAGTATGAACATAAAAGCACCGATGCGTTTGTTGCCGTCATTAAACGGATGCCCTTTGATGATGTAGTAGAGCAGATTTGCCGCTTTCTCTTCTACGCTAGGGAGTAAATCGACACCGCCAAATGTTTGGTAAATGTTTCGTACCATACCACCGAACTCTCCTGCTTTTTCATGTCCGAAAAGCTCGGTAGCTTCGCCTTTTCTCATAAGCTCACTTTTTAGCTGTGCGATAGCCTCTTTTGCCTCATCAAAATCCAAAACAAACTTTGCCTCTTTTGGTTCGATGTTTACATGTAAAGAGTCTTCATCGTATCCTTGCAAAAGTGACCAAGTACGAGAGTAGTTTAGTATTACATCCAACAAACCTTTGGCTTCATGAAGTTCAAGCTCACTTTGTGAGATAGTATTTTGCAGGAGTGATATAGTTTCGCTTAACTCTTTTAGCCCTTTTTGCTCCAGCCTTTTTTTGTTAATAGCATAGCCGTTTACAAGATACTCTTTTAAGACTTTTGTTGCCCATACTCTAAAGCTTGTGGCTCTTTTGGAGTTTACTCTGTAACCAAGTGAGATAATCATATCTAGGTTATAAAAGTCAATCTCCCTTACGACTTCTCTCCCTCCCTCTTTTTGAACTGTTGCATTTTTTGCAACAGTTGAGTTTTTATCGAGTTCGCCCTCTTTAAAAATATTTCTTATATGCCTTGAGATAACAGACTTATCTCTATCAAAAAGCACTTCCATCTGCTTCTGACTCAGCCATACGGTATCGTTTTCAAGCGATACATCAAGCTTTATCTCTCCGTTTATATCTTTGTAGATGATTATGTCTGACTTGATTTGATTATTCATTGTCTTTTTCCTTATGTCTCATCGATGCACTCCAAAAATCAAATAATTACAAACATACTAGCAAGAAAAATAGAGAGTAATAAAATATATTGCAATTTGTCATATCAATTAATGAACCCTTGCAGCATCAACTAAAAACTCCATCCCAACTCGTCCAATGTTCTCTAAATGAATATGATTTTTCTCATCAATATTTTTATCATCGACATACACATATTTTATCTCTAAAATCAGCGGCTCGTATCTGTTGTTTAATTCTACTGTTTTGACAAATTCACAAAATAAAGCACACTTTGCATCTGCCACCATCGGCGGAAAATCATCTAAAATACTCTTTGTTTTTATGCCGAACTTTTCACACTCACTTACCTCTTTTGGCAAATCTTCGCTTGTGTTTATCAAATCTTGCAACAACTCTTTATGCGCCAGATTTATCGTGCAGACCCTATTCTTGAGAATATTTGCGAATGTGTCTTTGAACTCTTGCGTATCCTCTTTTTTTGCGATAGAAACTATCACGAGAGGCGGCTGGGAACTCAAAGGGGAAAAATAACTAAACGGCGCAAGGTTGACAACACCCTCATCTTCTGTACTTATCCAAGCGACAGGACGAGGAAAAATTGTATTGCTCATCACGCTGTATTTTTTTGATTCGCTTAGGGTTGAAAAATTCAATATCATGCTAATTCTTATACTTTTCTATATGTTCAATTGCTTTCTCAAGTGGTTCAATAAGATTTCTTTTTAATCTATAGCCACTTATCTTTCCTTCTTTTTTTTCTGCTTCTGTTTCAATAAGTTCTTTTAACCTATAAATTTTTTCAAATTCTTCTTCTAACTTTGAAGCAAAAAAATCATGTTCATATCTACCTTCCAAGATTCCACCAAAGGTATGTTGAGCATCGCTCGATGACTCTATCAATAGTTTGGCTAGTTTGTTCATATCCATAATAGCAAAAATTGGTTTATCATCATAAAGAGTTTCTCTCTTATTTGAGTGACATAGTAGTGTATATAAATCTGATATGTTACTCTTTAGAGCAGTCTCTATTTCATTATAAGAATTTTTAAAAATATTCTTTTCCTCTTCCAAGATTTTATTTTCTATATAGTTTTTAATTTTTTTATAGCTTTCAAAATCTGTATCAAATCCTAAACCATCATAAGAATGTTGCTTTATAGCAATATCTTTACGAAGCACTAAAGATTTATCGACTAATTTTTTTTCAAATAAATAATCAATTTGTTTTTTCAAAATATTTAATATATTTTCTTCCGTGTCTTTAATAAGTCCTAAATCTTTAAGTTTTAGAATTGTAGAAGAAATCAACATTAGTTGGAATAAATTATTATACTGGCATTCTTTAAGATTTTTAGATACATCATTAAATATTTCGTCAAAATTTGAATCATCCAAATCTAAGTAATGCCATAATCTCTTCCAGCTCTCAGTATGTTCATCAATATAATATTTACTCTTTGATAATTCCTTGTCAATATCTTCGCTTTTTATATACGAATCTTCAATGATATCTTTCCAGCTTGTTATGCTTAATATCAAATTACTTTGAATAGAAACTTTATATTTTTCATATACTTTGTCGACAATAACTTTTTCCTTTTTTTCTTCCTCTACTCCTACCTTTTTAGCTACTGTAGTAGAAACCATTTTGTCCCAATTATTTTCAGCATTTTTTATTAAACTTTTTATTGATACACAATCATCACTTCTTGTTTCAAAAATAAATATAAAGTACAGTGTGGTGAAATCTTTTATTAGTTCTTCTTGTTTTTCATGATTTTTCAACACAAGCTCATAAACTCTTTTAAAGTCAAAAAGTCCTTGTCTTAATAATCTTAAGTTATTACATTTAGATTTTTCAAATACCTCTAGGATCGTATTTTTATATCTTTTTAAAATATCTTCAATTGTTAACTCTTTTACAAAACTGTCATATGCTTGATCTACATCTGTTTTAAATTCAAATGTCTTACCTAAGAGTTTTTCTTTTATTTCTTTATATTTTTCTGTTTTTTCTAACTCTTCTTCATTTGCTATAAGTATTACTTTATACGATTGATGCTCAACAAAATAGTTTATATATCCCAACAAATTAACTATATTTATACTACATCTCTCAACATCATCAAATATCAATATTCTGTCTTTTGTATTTAATAAATCCTCTGGTTTAAAATTTGGAATTTGTACACTGGCACTTCCATCAGCTTTTCCATCATTGTCCCAATCAAATTTAAAGGTAGCTTTAAAAAGTCCTTTTGCAATTTTTCCAGCGAAAATTGTTTTATCGTTATAAAGTTTAGGATGTATAGCTTTTAAAAACTTTGTCTCTATTTCATTATACAAAGTTACACCATATAGACTTACATAAATATATTTTTCTTCTATCTCGTCATGTAAATGTTTCATATATTTATTTATAAAATGTGTTTTCCCGCTTCCCCATTTACCCTTTAAAAGCACTGCATACTGCGGATTTTCTATTTCTTTCACATAATAATCTAAAAATTCATCGATATGTTTATTTGGCATGTATCCACCTTTTTTTATATATTTATGTCTTATCTCACTTGATGCATATTATAAACTATTTTCGTAGTCACAAAAACACTATCAATGCTGATATTCCGCCTCAAGCAGCTCTTCTGCAGCCTCGTCCGAGAGCTGTTCTATCTCCAAAATCTTGCCGCTTGCTACGAGCGGGATGCCTGCTAGTTCGTGATTTGCGTTAAGGATTGCGTACTTTCCATCTATGCTCTCAACCACATAAACGATGCCCTCCTCTTCGCCGTCCAGTTCTGTACCTACGGCGATATCCTCAGGCAAATCTTTAAGCAGTTCTTTTAAAACCAAAGACTCATCGTACTCTCCAAATGCTTCTGCAGAAGTAAGTGCTACGAGAAAAGTATCGCCTACTTTTTTTCCCTCAAGTTCATCTTCCAGCTTTTGAAATACTTGATTATAACCGCCGTGAAGATACATAAGCTCCTCGCTTTCATCAATGATGTTGCCCTCTTCATCTTCTAGCTTTATAAGCATTGACACAAGTGTGTGTTTTTTGATTTTATCCATAGAAAATCCTTTTATTTTTATCAACCGAGTAACTCTTTTTGTTTTTTGGTAAGTTTATCGTAAACAAGCTCATGCGATAGACTCGCACTGTTTTATCAAATGGATAATCAAAAATCGCACCTTTTTTTGAGAGCAGATATGCATCTAGCTCGACAAAATTCATTTTTTACGCTCCTGTAGCATCGGTATGGCATTAAAGTCTATTTTCAAAATACGAGGTTTTTGAAAAAAGCGATAATAAAGCAGATAGATGAAAAGCCCAAAGTAGGTCAAAAGCCCCAGCCAAATAAAGAGCACTCCGATATTAAAATGCTTTTTTGCCACCACCAAATAGAGCTCAGAACGCTCAACAACTCTATACCCATTGTGGTAGAACATCTCATCAATCTTATCCAATTTTTGGGCATTCGATAGGTCAGAGCGGCTTATCGTATCTATATACTTTCTAAAAAGTTGGAGGTTTTGAGAGTAGTTTCGTCTGTCCCAGAAATATACCACTATTCCAAGGGGCAATATAAACATCATTATAATCGTACTCATTTTATATACCTCCTACATCGAAACCAAGATTAAACATTCTACTATTTTTTGTATTTGCCAAGGTCGGGCGGTGTATGATTTTTTTTTGCAATCAGTTTATACTGTCATATTTTATCGGAACCGTTTTTGCTTGTTGTTTATCATTCAAATTATAAAGAGGTCATTATGGAAACTTCTACTGCTTATAAAAGCTGCTTAAATGTAATGCAAAACTCTCAAAGTGCCTTGTCTGGCACATCGCAAGAGCAATTTTCAATGGAGGAGTCTCTAGCATCTCTAAATATGCCTGATG
This sequence comes from Sulfurimonadaceae bacterium, assembly GCA_942493175.1. GTDB lineage: Bacteria > Campylobacterota > Campylobacteria > Campylobacterales > Sulfurimonadaceae > Sulfurimonas. Next base: position 117,232 of record OW818672.1, on the reverse strand, counting down.
ATGTCAAAGAAGCATTTAGTGCCGCACTTGACTCTTTGGGCGGAGGCGACAAACTTATGGCCATCTCGCTTACACTGGATTTAGGAAGGCTCAATGCCACACTGGGCAACAGTGAATATAAACCTACTTCAATGGATTATGATTATCTCAAAAACAGAGTCGATAGCCTCTTAAATCCGACCAATGGCGGATATGCATCTCCGGAGGCAAAAGAGAGCATCACGGCATTTTGGAACGCTTTTGATGCCGCTTATACGGGAGAGAGGACTCAAGATACGCAAACTCAGAGCGAAGAGAACAGTGCGGTAGAGAAATTTTTGCACGACCTCCGCACAAAAGGTGCCACAAAATTTTTAGCCGACTTAAATCAAGAGAAGATAGACAAATTGGTAGAGGAGTATAAACAGAAACTCATGAAAGAGATGGGCGACTCTCCTGAGGCTATGGAAAAAATCGCAAAACTTGTAGATGAGTTCAAAAAAAACCTCATCGAAGAGATGAAAGAGAAGATGGAAGAAGAGCTAAAAAATGCCAAAAATGTTAACACTATAAAGATAGATACCTTTATCATGACAATGCTAAACAATAGCAAAGAAAAAAAATCATCACATTTTGAAGAGCTGCTAAAGGTATAAACGCACTACTTTTTTCTATACCCTTTGTTGCTTACGCCATGCCCAGTATAATTTTTCTTAAAACATGCCTGACAAATTCCATACGGTGAGTTCGGCGGAAGCGGTGTTTTGCACATTCTGCATCTTGAGGCAAGCTGGCTCTGTTGAAGTGAATTTTCTATAAACTTGTTTAAAACTCCTCTTGAAGCTCTGGCTCTATTTGCGTCGATAAAGTAGTCGCTAAATCTATAACTAAGCCAAAGATATAGCGAAATCTCTTTTACCATATCCTCCGCACGCAAAAGCTCATCTGTTGTCTGTGCATAGCTTCCAACAAGTAACGGAGTTGTGTATGAAATAGGCATTTTCTTCTCCAGCGCTCCCAGATAACTCTCATAAGCTGCAACTATATATGGGGATTTTAGAGTAAGAGGCGCGCAGGCAAGATGGTACTTTGTAGCAATATCCAAATCATAGCTATCAACCAAAATGGACGCTTCTAGCATATCATCTAGATTTGTTGCCATAAATGGACCATCAAACTCCATATTTTTTACAAAAAAGTTTAAAATCTCATGGAGCGACTTCTCTTCGAGTATGCTTCCCACAAGCTTTATATGGTCGAGATTTGCCATCACCTTAAAAGGTATGGTTATGGTTTTTGCCTCTTTGTAAAAATTCTTTTTTATTATATTTAGAACATCTCCGCTTAAAGCCCCGACATACCCCTTTTCATGCAGACCGTATCTTCCTGCACGACCTGAAATCTGATGAACTTCGCTCGGGAGCAGACTTCTGTCATTTACCCCGTCAAACTTCTCGGCTTTTGAGAAGAGTATTGTTTTTATGGGTAGATTCATTCCCATCGCAATAGCGTCAGTGGCAACTAAAATCTGTGTCTCACCTGCACGAAATCTTCTCGCCTCTTCGCGTCTAACCTCTGGAGATAGATTTCCATAAACAACACTAACACTAAAGTATTTGGAGAATGTTTGTTTTAATTTCAAGACATCTTTTCTCGAAAATGCAATGATTGCCGTGCTCTCCTCTACATCTTTTTCACTAACAGGTGAGTCTAAGAGTGTTAGTGGATTTTTTCTCTCAAACTCAATTATCTCAAGCTCTTCGCCCAAATACGCAGCAAGTGCGACTATCGCCTCTTTCGCATTTGGCGAACCAGTCATTATAATCTCTTTTGCAGGTGCTCCGATGATAGCATTTGCCCATGCCCAACCGCGGTCACGGTCATCTAACATCTGCACCTCATCGATTACGCAGACATCGACATCCACATCAAAATTTACCATCTCGATGGTTGAACTTATATGTGTCGCATCTTCACTAACAATCTGCTCTTCACCGGTTATCAAAGAGGCTTCAATACCGCTCTCTTTTAAATCTTCATAACCCTCTAACGCCAAAAGTCTAAGAGGTGCAAGATAGTAACCTGTGTCAGCACTCTTTAGCTTCTGCATAGCCTGATATGTTTTTCCGCTATTTGTCGGTCCTATGTGAAGAGTAAGTTTTCTTCTCATGTCTCTGGCAAGAGGAAAAAGGTTTTTAAAATCCCTTATAGTTCTTGCAAGAAGTTCATATCTCTGCTTTTTAGCTATCTCGTCATGGATTGAGTGCACAAATCTTTTAACTGTTTTTCGTGCAACTTTTGGCGATATATTTAGCGATGCGCTCAACTGCTCAAGCAACACTTCATAAACTTTAGAGTGTAGCACAGCAGGAGTTAGATGGAGTAGCGAGGCATAAGAGCCACACTCATCAACTAAAGATGCCAAATCGCTTAAAAACTGCTCTTCATGCTCTTTTTTAGAGTCGTTTATTACTTGGCTAAAATCAAGTTTATTGCCCTTCCATATATCTTCTAGAAGCGAATTCAGTTCGACATGTAATTCTAAAATGTATGGCAGATTTTTATCTATATGTGGAAGTTTTAAACTCTGTTCCATCCTAACTAAAAGCTCTTCATCGTGAAGCTCTATCTCAACATTTCCAAGCTCTCCGGAGATAATGCTAGAGAGAATACTCTCTTTTATAAGCGGGTATGAAACTTTTGTTTTTGGCGGCGTTGCACGAAGCGCACTTACTATCTCTTTTTGAGTTAAATAAGGATGAGGGTCTGACAGATTTTTTATAAAGCTTTCTATCTCTTGCTGTTTTTTGGCAACAACGCGCTCTTTTTCCTCGCCAATCTCTTTTATGAGCAACTCTTCGTCAGTATCTTGAAGGTAGTCATACTCGTAAGTTTTACTATTTAGTGTGAGTATTTTATGAAAACTCTGTCCATACAAAACATAATGAAGAGAGGCATTGAACTCCAAAGAGTCATCAATGTCAAAAACACCGTCAACTTTTTTTTGGATGCGCTCTTTTTTTAGATTGTATCTTATGTGGCGAAGTTTAGACTCCATCTTCTCTATGGTAATCTTTTTGCTTCTGACATCTATAAATGCCTCATGAAGCAATACGGCCTCTTCATGGCTAACATTTAACTCATCTATAAGTGCGTCTATCTTATCATCTCTGTCAAGATTAGGCTCTTTTTGGGTGGTGGATTTGTAGATTTTGCCCTCGTGTGCAAAGAAGTTTAAAATGTCTGCGCGATAATCACTATCCGCTTCGCTCCACAACATTCTTGCCATCTTTATGAGCATATCTCTGCTCTGGTCAATGTCGTAGATACCAAGAAAGCTAAAGAGCTCGCTGAGCGTTTGCGTGCTTACTCTCGCAACCCCCACATCAAATGGATCATCGTCAAAATATTTTCTTATTTTTTGGTTTATTTTAGAGTTTTTTTTATTTTTTTTTGCCATTTACCTTGATCCATATCACTCAAAAGCTTTTTTATTGTCTACACACCCTTTTATAACATCACATATCATCTTGACATCATCTTTAGTCATAGTTGTGCTACTTGCTACACAAAGTCCTTTGTTAAACAGCTCTTCGCTTGTACCGTCAACAAAAAATTTAGCATCTTTAAAAAGCGGCTGCATATGCATCGGCTTCCAAAGCGGTCTGCTCTCTACATTTACCTCTTCGAGTGCTTTCATCACTTTATTGTAGTCAGTTTTAGCAAATATCATAGCCGTTAGCCATCTATTGCCTCTACTATTTGAGAGTTCCGGCATAAACGCTATCTCTTTGGCGTCGCCTAAAAACTCTCTGTACCACTCAAAAATCTCTCTTTTTTTTGCAACTCTATCTTCTATCACTTCCATCTGTCCAACACCAATGGCAGCTAAAACATTGCTCATACGATAGTTATAACCATACTCAAGATGTTCATAATGAACAAACGGCTCTTTTGCTTGGGTGCTGTAAAACTTGGCTTTATCTATCCACTCTTTGTTGTTTGAGACCAACATGCCGCCACCTGAAGTCGTAAGTATTTTGTTCCCATTGAAACTATATATACCGAAATCTCCAAAAGTCCCCGTATGTTTGCCATTATATATTGCTCCCAAACTCTCTGCGGCATCTTCTATAAGATAAACGCCGTGCAGCTTACAAATATCAGCAATTTTTTCTATATCCGCGCATTGTCCGTAAAGGTGAGTCAAAATAAGAGCTTTTGGTTTTTTCTCGCACTCTAGCAGATATTTATTAAGTAGCTTTGGAGACAAATTCCAACTCTCTTTGTCACTGTCGATAAACACCGGATTTGCCCCCTGATAGATTATGGCATTGACCGAGCCTATAAATGTAAACGAAGAAGCAAGCACATCATCACCTTGCCCAATACCTAAAATTCTGAGTGCCAGATGAATCGCCGCTGTTCCACTAGTTACGGCTAAAGCATTTGAAGCACCCGTATAACTTTTGATACTCTCTTCAAACTTGTTTACATACTCGCCAAGCGGTGCTATATAGTTGCTCTCAAACACTTTTTCAATATATTTCAGTTCATTCCCGCCCATATGCGGGGCACTTAAAAAAATTCGTTTATTCATATATTTATTTCCTCTATTTCTCGACATGGATTTCCATAAGCTTTTTTAAAATCACTTATACTTTTTATAACAACACTGCCAGCCCCAATAACACAATGCTTACCTATCATAACACCTTGAATAACATTAGATCCTATTCCGATATGCGTAAACTCTCCAACTTTTACCGCTCCTGCTAATGCCGCTTTTGGAGAGATATGAGCGAAATCTTCTATAACACATTCATGTTCTACTATGCATCCGCTGTTTAGTATCACACCATCTCCTATAATAGCTTTCGCGTTAACAACAGCATTCGGCATAACAACTGTTCCATTACCTATAGTAACGCTTGGTGATATAACCGCACTTGGATGGATAAGAGTTGCTATCTCAAAACCGCTGTTTTTCACTTTATCAAAAAGCTTTGCTCTTACTTGATTACCGCCTATTCCAAAAGCAATAGGTATATTTTTATTTTTTTGTATCTCTTCAAAAGTTGAATACTCATTGTCTCCATCATCTATAAAGATAATATTCTCAAATCCGTATGCTTTTGCAATATCTGCTACAACAAGTCCGTGTCCGCTAGAGCCGTAAATATATATGCTTTTCATAAAATCACTTCATCTAAAAGTTCTTTAATTTTTTTCATTTCTTCGCCTGTCAAAGAGGCTAATTTTTCTATAAATCTATCATTATCAATTGAGCGTATTTGTGTAATAACCAAATCAGAATCTTCTAGCAATTTTTCTCTTCTTTCTATTCTATAACGAATAGGCTCTGCGTCATCTATTAGAGAAGTGGTAAGAGGAATAACGATAGTTGTTGGATACTCGCTATGATTTAATTCATTATTTTGAAGAATAAGCACAGGTCGTACTTTTCCCATTTCATTATTTTTTTTGACAGGATTAAGATTGGTAAGCCAAAGTTCACCCCTACAAACCATCACTTAGAGTTCCTTCAAAAAATTTATATTCATCTCTATCTGCATTTTTTGTTTTTTCTACCGCTTTAAGTATTCTGCTTTTTTTACTTTTTTCGACACTTTTAGCATAATACTCTATGGCCTCTCGTATTACATCACTTTTTTTCTTGTGCAATGTATTTGCTAGGCTACTCAATTTACGCTCTAAAACATCATCAAGGCGGACTGTAGCAATCATAAAATCTCCATTTGTATTTTTGTAATACAGTATTATATCACAAAATCAATTTCCTCTAAACTTTTCCATAGTGACACTTGAGCTTGAGCTTATATCACTTCTTTTTACAACCTTTAAAAAGGTCATCCAAAGTATCTTTATATCTAGCCAAAAAGATTGATTGTCCACATACCACACATCATACTCAAACTTCTGCTCCCAGCTTATAGCATTTCGTCCATTTACCTGTGCCCAGCCGGTAATGCCCGGTTTCACATCGTGTCTTCTTTTTTGTTCGTTATTATACAGAGGAAGATACTCTATGAGAAGCGGTCTGGGGCCCACAAAACTCATCTCACCTTTAATGACATTAAAAAGTTGCGGAAGTTCATCTAAGCTGACACTTCTTATAAACTTCCCAATCCCTACAAGTCTTTGCTCATCAGGAAGTAGCTCGCCGTTAATGTCTTTCTCATTTGTCATGGTACGAAACTTATATATGCCAAATATTTTTTCTTTGTACCCAGGTCGCCTTTGTCTAAAAAGTATTGGGCTTCCCATCTTCCACAATATTAGCAAACTAACTATAATGTAGATAGGTGAAAAAAGAATAATCAGAAATAGTGCTAATAGCTTGTCGAATAGTGATTTAAGCATTAATTTTTTTTACCTCATCTTTTAAAAGATTTTCAAGTTTGTCCGTTAAAACTTCTATTGAGTAATTGTTCTCGGCATAGCTTCTGATTTTTTCTCCTATTTTGATTCTTTCTTCATTTGGTAAATTATAAATTTCTAAAATTTTTTTCTCTAATTGCTCCACATCATCAGGAGCTATGCTATAACCTGCATTCGCATCTTTTATAGGGTTATTTTTTGAATTTCCTGCAAATATTGTAACTCTTCCTGCTGCCATATAATCAAAAAGTTTATTCAAGCTTATCCCAAATCTATATAAAGGACTATCAATTAAACTTAAAAATAAGACATCACTATTTTGCAGTATATTTGAAACTTCACTTTTTGGCACCGAATTTTCTATACTTACATTTTGAAGGTTATTTTCTTTTACAAACTTTTTAAGTTTTTTCTTCTCTGCTCCATCGCCTACAATTGTGAAATAGATATCTTTTTTATCTTGTAGTTTCTTTGCTGCATCTAAAAGAATTTGAAGATTATTTGCAACCCCAATTGCTCCCGTGTAGCTTATAACAAATTTTTCACTTCGCTCTTTTGGAACATATCTTATATTTGACAAATCAACCCCGTTTGATATCCATATAAATTTTTCTCTCTCTACAAATTGCCCTATATAATCATAAGCATAAGGAAGATTGGAGATGATTTTATCTGCTTGTTTATAAAGATATCTCTCCAGCCAACCAAGCAGCAGTATAAACGGATGCCATTTTGAAATACCCATATCAATAAGTGTTTGAGGCCAAAGGTCTCTTACTTCCATAATAAATGGTGTTTTATATTTTTGCGCTAATTTATAAGCAGCCCACACCGCAAAAAGATGAACTGAAGAACCTATGATAATATTAGGCTTTGATAGATTTAGCGTCGGCATTATTTTAAGAACTTTAAACATGTAAATCAGCATATTTTTTACTCTGCCGATGCCGTTTCCAAAATAAGCAGGTGTTTTTATCCAAATAAAGTTTATGTCATCTATAATCTCTAAAAGATACTCTTTATCTCCATATTCTTTCATCTCTTTATATTTAGAATAGTGAAAACTTGAAGCTACTATGGTTACCTTATGACCCCTCTTAATCAGCTCTTTTGCAAAATCATAGTGTCTAGTGCCACCACTCATATCTGGAGTGAGTGCATGATGGTTAAATATCCATATGTTCATTTAATGTTCCAATAACTCTTTTATGATTTTTTCACTAGCTTTACCGCCGCCATAGAGATTTAGTGATTGATAATTAGTACTTAGTGGTTTATGAGTTCTATATGCATCTAAAATCTTATCTTTATTTGCACCAACTAAAGTATTTGCGCCTACCTCAACAAGCTCTACCCATTCCGTTTCATCTCTAAGTGTAATACACGGTTTTTCAAAAAAGTATGCCTCCTTTTGAAGCCCTCCGCTATCCGTCATAACTAAGCTACAGTTATCAATCAACCATACCATTTCAAGATAGCCAACAGGGTCTATAATTGTCAAATTTAGAATATTTAATTTTAAATTTTCAATTATCTTTTTTGTTCTTGGATGCAGAGGTAGTATAACTTGTTTCTCTTTTGCTATCTCTTCTAAAGCTTCAAATATACCTCTTAGTCTAGTTTCATCGTCTGTGTTTTCAGCTCTATGAATCGTACAAAGTATAAAATCATCCTTTATGTCAAATGATGGTTTTACTGCCAAATTTTTATAAAACAGTGCCCCATCTTGCATAACATCACCAGGTTTTACTATCTTACAATCAAGATTTTCATAGCCCTCATTTTTGAGATTTTGTACTGCTGCATCGGTTGGACAAAAAAGTATATTGCTCACTCTATCGGTTAATATTCTATTCACCTCTTCTGGCATCTTCATATTAAAACTTCTAAGACCTGCTTCTATGTGAGCTAATTTTATGTGGAGTTTGGCAGCAACTAGAGCACCGGCTAATGTAGAGTTGGTGTCACCGTATACCATAATCCAATCAGGCTTTTCTTTTAGTGCCACTTCTTCTATCTTCTCTATCATTTGCCCCGTCATTGCACCGTGACTTTTTCCACCGATGCCTAAAAAATAGTTTGGTTTTGGAATCTGCATCTCTTCAAAAAATATATCAGACATATTTGCGTCGTAGTGTTGTCCCGTATGAACTATAACTTCTTCTATCTCTTTATATTTTGCTATTTCACGACTTACCGAACCGGCTTTTATAAACTGTGGTCTCGCCCCTAGTATAGTAAGTATTTTCATTTATTTAACTCCCCATACAACTCTATCAATTTTTTACTTTCTTGTTCCCAATTATATTTTTCATTTGACAATTTTAAACTTTTCTCTGACATAAACCTCATTTGCTCTTTACTACTAAGTAACTTTTTTATAGCTTCAACAATCTCTTGAGAATTTGCTGGATTTACATATAGAGAAAGGTCTTCAAAAACATCCTGCCAATATTTGAAATTTGACATAATCATAGGCTTGCCGCATGCCATATATTCAAATGGCTTAGTAGCTAAAGTTTTAATATGATTTGGGGCTTCTAAAAATGTAATTATTCCTATATCAGCTTTTTGTATATAGCCAAAAACATCATATGCTTCTACAACTCCAAAATACTTAACATTACTTCCTGCATTTTCTATTTTTTCTTTGAGCACACTATCTTGCACTGGACCCAAAAGCCACAGTTCAACTTCAGGCAACTGCTTAAAAGCTTCCAGCAAATACTCAATACCTCTAAGTTTTGTCATCCCTCCTACAAAAATTACTGCAGGTCTTGTTTTTTTTACTTCTATATTTTTTATATTATTTAAATCAGGTAAAATAGGAAAATTTCTAAGTGTTATCAATCTTTTATGCTTAAATCTTTCACTTATATCTGGCCTTGCCGTTACGATGGCGTCAAAAAAAACAACCGCTATTTGTTCTATTATATTAAATATTTTTGAAAATAGAACCCTTAAAAATTTAGATTTAATATATGGTTTTGAGAGTATTGAAGCTGGGTTATTTTCATGTATATCATAAATAACTTTTTTTCCTTTTAGTTTTAAAACAATACCTGCAAATATTATTTCAGGATCATGAAAATGATAAATATCAGCATCAACTTTTTTGCAAACTTCAAGTAAATCAATAAATGATGTTTTAAAAATTCTTTTGATTCTGCCTTTATATTTTTTAAATCCTATTATTTCAATATCATTTATATTATCAGAGTTTTCACCTGCAATTATTAATGATACTTTATATCCAGAATCTTTTAATGTTAAACACTCTTTATAAAATATTCTGTTGTCATTTTTAGGATGTACCGTAGTTATATGAGCTACTTTCATACTATTGCCTTTCTATTAAAATATATATTAAATATATATGTGTACAAAATAATACCGCCCATCCACCCGAGTCCCCATCTAACACCTATCCCAATAAATAGATATAATACTAGGGGGTATATTAGAAAAATGGCATTGTTACTTTTCTTAAAAATAATATAAATAAAGAATGACATCCATAATCCATAATGCACAAGACCATAGTGTGTAAAAAACATTATATGAAGATTTTCAGCACCATTTTTGATTACTTCAGGACAGTAAGTTCCACTGCCAAATAACAACTGAAACACACCTAGGTTTGAAAAACAATTTAAGTGCTCTTCAGCATAGTGAGCTCTGCTTAAATATGTAGAACTATCAGGCATAAATAGCGAATCCAAACGATCTAAATAAAACAAATCTTTCAATGTATACATCAAAACACAAGCAACCAATACAAATGCTATACCTAGTAAAACTTTTTTTAAATTTAATTTCAATATATGATGACTTTGCAGAATCATATCAACAATAATAATTAATACAACAAAAATAATTGCGGATCTCACTCCTATTAAAAGAACGGAAATCATAATAACAAATTTCCAAAAAATATCTTTTCTAAATAAAAGCACTGAAAGACCTATCGCATCTGCGGCATTTTTTGTATATCCAAATATTCCTTGTCCGTAAAATACAAAGCTAATATCTCTGCCTTCTTCCAATGGAACCAAAGGAGCACCTGTGATTTTTTCATTTATCAAAAAATATAAATTAATCAATATAATAAATTTAACATATGGCTTTAGCATCTCAAATAAATTTTCTTTACTTAAGATATACCCGATTAAAATAAGAATATAAACATGAAAATAACTAAAATCAAAATTATTTTTTTGCATAAAATAAGCATATAGATTAAATACAACTAAAAAAGATAAAAACAAAGTCAATAAAAAAACATCTCTTGATTTACTGAGAAATACAACCAAAATGAAAAAAAAAGCTATTATGATAAAAAATAGTCTAAATGGAGCAGCATAATAACTCATTGAGGCATCTAAAAATAGACCAAAAACTAGAGCGAAAATGAATAAACCTTTCTTTCTGCTCAAAAAATGTAAAAAAATAAAATAATTATCCATTATTATTTTTAATTTTTCTAATAAATGTATATAAAAAAATTTATACAAAATATTTCTCTAATTTTTTAGTTATATCTTTTAAATCAAATTCCTTAAATGTTGTTACAGCTTCATTCTCTTCACTTAAAAAATCTTTTTTTAAATTTAATAATACTTTTTTCATATTATCTAAATTATATTCACTAACAAATTGTTCTTTTTCTTCCAATAAATCGTATAATTCACCTCCATTAGAAATATGAACTATTTTTTTATTTAGCGCCATATAATCAAATATTTTTGTACCAAATGCGTATGGAGCCAATTTCGAATTAATTGATAAACAATACCGCGTCTTTGCGACAACATTAAAAACTTCATTAGGGCTGATAAAATCATTGAAAATAATATTTTTATCCATTAATTTTTCATACCTTCTGTTCAACCTTGATTTATCATAATTAGAGTAAATAATAATTTTTAAATTATTATTTATATAATCATCATTTAATTCAAGTATTGCATCCAGAATAAGATTTATAGCTTCTATTCTATTATTAAATAAACTGCCTGTATAAATTAAATCAAATTTGTCATTTGATATTTCCAAGTTTGAAAAATCTTCTTCATCGTATCCATTTGTAATAGTGACTAATTTTTCAGAAAGCCCTTTGTGTTTATTATTTAAAGACTTAGTTAAATCGTTTGAAACATTAATTATAGTATCAGAATAATAAAGTGTAAAAAATTCCTGATATGCTGATTTTTCCTTAAACTTAAATAATAACAAACCATTTTTGCTACCATATTGATAAGTGTTCAAGTCATTCCAATTATCCCTATAATCTTGGATGAGATTAATATCTGGTAAATCTATTTTTAAATATGTTGCTATATAATTTATTGATACCGGATGACCGGAAGCAATAACATTTTTAATATTGTATTGTTCGATTAAATTTTTTGATTTTGACAAAATCTGTTTTGCATCATATTGTGCATTATCTATATAAAAAAATATTTTATGCAGAAAAAATGACAAAATACGCTTTACCTTATTAATAAAATTATTTTTAGAGCTATTTAATAGACAGTATGGATAAAAAGATTTAAAGTTGTGTACTTTAATATTATCATTTGTGATATCGCTTAGCCAATTTGCTTTATCCACATATGGATAATAGGCGCTTAGAATATGGATTCGATATCCATTTCTTGCTAGATACTTAGAAAACTTAGCCCATCTTCTAGTGCCGACTCCACCCATTGGAGGAAATTTATATACAATAATTAATATATTTTTTTTCACTTATCTTCCCAACACTATATTTTTAATTTTTCTCATGCTGTTTAGAATACTTTGTGCATTTGGATATTTACTATAATGAATACAAGGCTCATTTATATATTTATTTATATCCTCAACTAAAATTCCTAATTTTTTAGCAATGTATTCTTTATCGTCATTTATTTCTCTATCAGAAGCATAAACAGATTTTTGCAACTCTTGCAATGCCTCTTCCCTGCTTATTTCTTCAGCCAAGACCAAACTAGACAGGTGTGCCCTTCGTTTATCAAAACCACATTTTTTTGGTAAAAAATATGATTGAAAAAATTTTGTCCATTTTGATTCACCATGTTTAACACCATAATCCCTCCAGCCCAATTCACCAATTATAATTTTTTTTGCCTCATCTTTATTGTATGACATATAATTTAATGGAGCAAATTTATTAAATTTATAAATATATGGGAAAAAAATATGTTGCTTAAATAAGCTAACCGTCGGGAATTTATTCAATTTTTTTATACCAAATTTATTATTTACATAACTAAGCTGCCTTGTATCCATCGCAGACAATCCTTGCCAAGCCTGTGGCAATATTGATTCTGTTTGAATATTATATCCCACTAAAAAATCATGTATTTTAAACTTTTCTGCTGCCTTGAATAAACCGGCAAAAAATGCATGATCCTGAGGAGTATCTTGATTTACTACTCCTGATTTCAAAAATGCAACTTGTAAACTTTTCATCTCTTGCCAGTCAACAACATAAGTGAACAAATCAATGTCCAATTTTTTTACAATATTTTCTATATTACTTACTGCTAATTCTGAATTCCATCCAGCATCTACATGAACAGCCAATATTCTTAAATCATAATCTTTTTTTAATATATAAGCCAAATATGAACTATCAACTCCGCCGCTCAGTCCTATCATACAATCATATTGATAATTTTTTCTACTTTCTTTTATTCTTAAAATCTCTTTATTTAATATTTTTTTTCCATCTTCGTTAGGAAACCAAATTGGTTTCCTAACTTTTTCAAAATAGTGACAATGCGAACAAATTCCTTTTTCATCAAATGAAATAAATGGATCTGTTGTATCCATAATACACTTCTTACAGATTTGATATTTTTTCACAATTGCTCTCCAGTAATTTTTCTAACTCTTCATATTTTGGATAAGTAATTAATACAGCATTATGAACTCCATAAAAAACAAATAAACTTCCGGCTGCTACTGCTGAAATATTTGTATTAACAATTATTTCTTTTAAATCATTCAAACTACCTGCTCCCCCACAGGCAATCATTGGAATATTTACACTAGAACTCAATAATTTCATTAATTCAATATCATAACCATTCATCATGCCATCTTTATCAACATTATTTATAAAAACTTCCCCTACATTCAATTGCTCAATTTTTTTTATATACTCTAAAAAGTCATATTTCATTATTTTTTTATCTAAATAAGAATATATTTGATAGTTATTGTTTTTATCTTTTTTTATATTAACAGAAGCAACGATACTTTGTGAACCAAATCTTTTTACCGCATCCACTATTAATTGCTCATTTTTTAATGAATTATTTATAATAACTTTTTCCACACCAAGATAAAATAATTTCTCAATATCTTCAATTGTCTTAATCCCACCGCCATATCCAAATGGCATAAAGCACTCTTGTGAAATGCTTTTTATCAATTCAAAATCAATTTGTTTATTATATTTGGTCGCATCAATATCCAAAAATATAAGCTCATCTACTTCTTTGTCGTTAAGTATATTTATTGTATTAAGCGGATCGCCTAAATAAATTGGACTACCGAATTGTTTAGTTTTTACCAACCCGTTATCATGCAAAAGAAGTACCGGTATAACTCTATGTCTAAGCATTTTTTATCTCTAATTTACAAAAATTTTCTAATAATTTTTTCCCAAATTTATGGCTTTTTTCAGGGTGAAATTGTACGCCATAAATATTTTCTTTTGAAAATCCGGAAATAAAATCAACGCCATAGTTTGTGCTAAATAATTTATCGTTTTTATTGTTGCATTTAACATAGAATGAATGTACAAAATAAAAACGATTTTCATCATATAAATCTAACGACAAATTGTCAGTTTTTTCGATTTTAATTAAATTCCAACCCATATGTGGCACCTTTAAATCATTCGCTTCAAATCTATGCACATACGCGTCTATCCAAGCAAATCCTTTTTCACTTCCCTCTTCGCTTCCGTTTGTCATAAGCTGCATCCCCAAACAAATACCTAAAATTGGTTTTTTCTTTAATACAACTTCCTCGTTTAGTAAATCATATAGTTTTAATTCTTTTAGTTTTTTCATAGCATAATCAAAAGAGCCAACCCCAGGCAATAATAATTTATCAGCTTTTTTTATAACGCTTTCATCTGAACTGACTATTGATTCATAACCAATTTTTTTTATCATATTTTGTATTGAACCTATATTCCCGATTCCATAATCTATAATACAAATCACTTTACTGCTCTCCTTCTATATTCCAAACTTTTTTATAATAATAAAGAGAGTAAAATCTCCATATTAGTGCCCAATCATCAAATAATCCATTTTGATAATTTTTATATAATTTATATATCTCATCAGTATCTAAAAAATCAAATAGTCCATTCTTCTTTATATCCTCAAATACATTATCAAATTCATCTTTTAACTCTTTTTTCTGCCACACTTCCTGAGGTGAAATAAATCCCATTTTGTCTTTTCTGCTAACTATACTAATCGGTACCAATTTTCTAGCTATTTCTTTGAGTTTATATTTAGTTTCTCCACATTTAATATATTCAGAATCATCCAAAGAAAAAGCTTCTTCTACTACATTATAGTCTAAGTATGGCAATCTACTTTCAATAGAAAAATACATAGAATTTTTATCTTCATCTCTTAAATACTCTTTTAATGCCGAAAAATTAAGTCCTTTATATAATTTATCTTTGAAATAGTTTTTATATTTTTTCTTGTATTTATCTACTTCTATGTTTTCAATAAAAATTTTATATTTATCTTTTTTAGAAAAATTATCATGTAAATAAATTTGAGTTATTTTTTTAGTTAAATTTATAGAGCTAAGTTTTAGCTTTTTTCTTATTATGTTAAACTCTTTACAGAATAAACCCATTTTTCCTGATAATAATATTGAAATCAGATAATAATAATAGTCATTGGTATATCCTGAAAATATTTCATCGGCACCTTGCCCGCTCAAAGTAACTTTTACATTTGTTTCATTTTTAATATATTCAAATATTTTATATTGCAAAAATACTGACATACTTCTAACCGGTGTTTCTTGTATGTATAAAAGATTCTCCATATTATTGAGTATATCTTCCGCTTTTATATTGATAAAGTGACCTTTAAACTTTGTTTGTTTTAAAACATCTTCTACATAACTTCTTTCACTAAATTCTTTTTCTTCAAAATCAGCCGTAAAGGTTTGAAAAATTTTTATTCCAAAATCTCTATTCAATTTACAAACCAAAATGGAAGAGTCGATTCCACCGCTTAATAATGCACCAACTTCAACATCAGAACGCATTCTCAACTTTAAAGAGTTATTTAATGATTCTTCTATATCAATATTCGTTCTATGCAATAAACTATAATACTTTTTTATTGAACTTTCTTTATTGTTATATTTAAAACAAGAGCCCTCTTCTAGCGAGTAAATATCTCTTATAAATGTTTCATTTGTATGTTCTAAATTACAATATCTTAAATAAGAAAATACCAATTTTTTATTAATATATTTTTCTTTAAAAAAAGAGGATACAAATTTTATCTCACTGCCAAATATTAAATTATCATCAACAATGGAATAGTATAGTGGTTTTATGCCAAACCTATCTCTCGTCAGTAAGATATCATCATTTTTGCCATCATAAATAGCAGCTGCCCACATGCCGTTAAATTTATTAAAAGACTCAACGCCCCAACAATGATACGCTTTTAAAAATACTTCCGTATCGCCATCCGTCTCAAAAATATATCCTAACTCTTTTAGCTCTTCTCTTAATTCAATATAATTGTATATTTCGCCGTTGTAAGTTAGATATAAATTATCATAAAAAAATGGCTGATGTCCATGAAAAGATAAATCAATAATGCTAAGTCGTCTGTGTCCTAAAATCATGGATGAAGATTGTTTATTATAAATTAGTTCTCTGTTTTTCAGTTCATCTATTGTATCGTCACCGCTCAAATGTTCAATACTTTTATCATCATTTTTATAAATAAATCCCTCATCATCTGGACCGCGATGTGCTATTTTTTTATGTGCTTCATAATATTTTTTTGTTTCACATTTATTTTTATAAGAAAAAAATCCTGTTATTCCGCACATTATATAAGCCTATCTATTGAAATTTTCAATTGCTCAAATATTTTTATATGTCCTTGTTTGGTTAAATGTATTTCATCTGATATAAAATCATCTTCAACTAAAACATTATTAACATCAAGTGTATCTTGAAAAATCTCACTAAAAATTAAATTATATTTTTCAATATTTTTATTGTAGCTAAAACTCCTGCTATCTTGTTTTGTAGACTTGGCAATTAAGATACAAATAAATTTACATTCTTGGCTATAAAATTCAATTTCTTTTTTAATTTCTATTAGATTTTTTCTAAAATCTTTTTGAGATACATATGTAATCTTTCTTACAAAAGTAAAGAAATGTCTAAAACGGCTCATAAATCTTAAAAATAAATCAAATGAAACCTTTCTAAAAAATGGGTTCAATAATAGTGATTTACTATTTTTTTTAAACAATCTTGGCACACAATCATTCAATCCTAAATGAAATATTACGCAATCAGGTCGTCTGAAAGCAACCATTCTTTGCGACCAATATATAGCATCATTTGTGTCTAATGAATCTATATAAATGATTTCTATTTCGTGTAATATTTTATAATGCTCTTTTAATAAATAACCATATACATCTTCGTACTCCGTAGATTCGCTCAAATGAATATCTGGTCTTGGTCTACCCAATGAATCGCTAAAAATAATAATTTTCATCTTAACTCCAAAAATAATATATAAGTGCTTACAAAAATAATGAAATAAATACATAATGTGAAAACATTAGATATTTTAGACAAATATTTCATTGACATAAAACTTATAATAAATGAATTAATTGCAAAACCAAAAAAACTCGCATAAGCACTCCCTATCATCCCATAAATTGGAATCAACCACCAATTTAACAAAGCATTTATTCCAAAAGCAAAAACTGCCAAAAATGGATAGAACCAAACTACCTTATGATATCCCAAAACCATAGACGGTATTTTATAAAACCCGCCCATCATAAAACCAGCCATTATAAACGGCATTACATTTGCCGCTTCACTATAACTGTCATTTGAAAAAATATATACTATTTGAGGACTAAACAAAGATATTATAATAGTGATTATAACTAATCCTATATAGTATCTATATGAGAAGTGTTCCAACTCACCTCTTGCTTTTTCATAGTTTTCGTTCATGTCGTTAAATACTTTTGGAAGCATTGCTTGGGATATTGCGTCATACACTATTGATAAGCCTTGACCTAGCAAGTAACCTAGCGTATAGATTCCAACAGCGCTATCACCGATATAGTATTTTAAAAAAAATCTATCAACATAAATAAATGCCACTCCCAAAAGCATAGATATCATGCCTGGAAGAGTTAACATAAATGTCTCTTTTGCCATGGCTTTGTTAAAAGTCATTTTTATTTTAAAAAGATTTTCTTTTGAAAATTCTCTTAAAAGAGTAAAAATATTTAAAAAATACCCTAAGCCCTGACCACTCATACGACCAAATATACCGAGATGAAATACTGAAATAAAAAGTACTGATGAAGCATGATTTATAAATGTCTGGAAAATAGTATGTTTTAAAACTGAAGTTGATTTATGCTCATTATAAAGGACCCTTGTGAGAAAACTTACATATACAGCACCTATTCCGGTAATAAGAGTTACCACATACACAATTTCACTATTTGGGGCTATCCAATTTGATATAGGAGCCATAAAAAGCAACCCCAACACCAATACACTAATTGATACAAAAGTGATAAACCAAAACATAGTACTAAGATACTCATCTCTTCGAGTCTCTCTATAATCAAAGTAAAACCGCGTACTTCCACTATCAAGATTAAGTGAAGCTAGCGAAGTAACATACTTAAACATTACAAGATAAAGAGCCAAAATACCAAACTCAGCAGGGTCAAACACCCATGTATAATACTTGGTCATCAGTAGTGCTGTGCCACTAGCTATAGCAGAACCCGTTAAGTATTTTGGAGCATGTTTAATTATAATATTAAACATCTATAGCTTTATCGTACATTTCTTGATAAGGTTTTGCAAAATCACTTCTGTAATTCAAATTTGGCCATCTGTTTTTTAAGAGAGTTTTTGATAAAATCAGCTTAATAATCTGCTTAGATGCTTCCTTGTAAATTTTTAAATTATATTTTATCTTTTTATCAGGTTCATTAAATGCTTTTATCACTTCTCCAGCTGCCCGTATATAATTCTTTCCATCTGAGTACTGAATAACATCTTTTATTATTTCATCTCTAAATAATAGTAAGGATTCAAATTGTTTTATGGCTCCATTATGAAAATACTCATCTATCAAAGATTGTGCATCTTTTTCATTCTTAACTATTGGCGAACCTTTATGTATATTTTCTCTAATAAAATCACTTTTAGTAGGATTTATAAGAAAAGTTGTTTTATTTAAAAGCCAAGCTTCTAGAGCTGTAGTTGTTTCATAGCCTATCCATAAGTCGGAAATATTTATTAGATCACTTATTTGATAACTATTGTTTTGATATTTATTTGAAATAAATACATTCTTATGCTCACCCAATTTTAAGAATTCATCTTCTTTTAAATTAATTGTAGCAGGGTGATATCGTAAAATAAAAAGTATATCAGGATTATTTATGATTAGATTTTTATATACATTATTAAGTTTATACAGGTCTTCTTGATGCATAAGCACTTGTTCTTTTCCATATGCACCAATATAATATTCTTTATTTTCATTAAAGAATATTCCAAATGCCCAACCTGCAATACCAATAATTTTTTTATACTGCATACTATTTTCTAGTAAAAATTTATCTTTGCTAGGGTATTTTAATAATTTATACCTATCAAATCCTGTTGCACCTGTAACATATAATATATTTTCTAAAGCACTATACTTATTAACTATCAGCTCTTTGGAATTTCGATTCCATAAAAAATATTTATCAATAACTATATTATTATTTCTGTTTATGCAATTTTTTCCATATAAATATAAATCTAACTCTTCTTCTTTAAAATTCCCTTCCGATATAAATGACACTACTTTAATACCCATGTTAAACGCCATATCTGCAACTTGATAATTTATTCCTGCACCAACAAAATTTGACAGAACTAACATTTTTGGTTTGTATTTTATTAAGTAATAATATGCATTAAAAATTGATTTTGTCTCATAACTTATATTATATTTATTTTTTAAATGTAATAATGAGGCTGTTACTATATGCATATCCCTATCACTGTCAGGCCATTCTAAATTTAATATATCTAGCTTTTTAATTAACATATTAAAGTCTTACAGGTATATTGCGATTGCTTAACTCATTTTTTATATCTTTAGGCGTATATTTAGAAAAATGAAATATATATGCAGCCGCTACAGCGTCAGCACCGTTTTGTATCGCTTCAACAGCATGTTGTGGCTCTCCCATCCCACCGTTTAGTATAATTGGTATTTCTAATTTATCTTTAAACAATCTTATTAATTCTATGTCATAGCCATTAGTAGAGCCTTCATGATCAACTGAAGTCAATAGTATTTCTCCTGCACCATGTTCTTCGTATTTTTTAGCTAAAGTCAAAGGATCTATATCTAACACGCCTTTACTTTTATTAAATACTTTATATGTGCCATCTATTTTCTTTACGTCAATTGAACAAACAATACATTGAGAACCAAATAAAGATGAAGCTTTAGTTATAAAATCTAAATTCTCTAAAGCTCTTGAATTTATAGCTATTTTATCTGCTCCAGCATTCAATACTTTATAGATATCATCAATGGTTTTGATACCACCTCCTACAGTTAGTGGCATGAAGCATTCATTAGCCATATCAGTAATAATTTCTGTATTAATTTCTTCATTCTTTAAACTAGCATCTATATCAAGTACAATAAGCTCATCAACATTCCTAGCATTGTAAACTCTAGATGTTGCCGTTGGATGACCAAGCGTTCTAAACGAAGAATAACCAATACTTTTACAAAGTTGCCAATCTTTTAATAGTACACATGGAATTATTCTATGTTTTAACATTTACGGTTTACCTTTTATATTTATAAAATTCTCGATTACTTTCAAACCGACTATTTGACTCTTTTCTGGATGAAATTGACAGGCATATATATTATCTTTGTTAATAGATGAAACAAAATTAAATCCATAATCCGTTGTACTCGTAACGATATTTTCATTAGTTTTAAAATAGTAAGAATGCACAAAATAAAAATCACTATTATTTAACACATCTTTAAATAATGTACTATTATTTTGATAATGAACATTATTCCATCCCACATGTGGAATTTTTAATTTTTTATCTTGATTAGAAAAATTAAACTTCACAACTTCTGCATCAACCCAGCCAAGTCCCTCAGTTTCACCATTTTCATAACTTTTTTTTGCTATTAACTGCATACCGAGACATATTCCTAAAAACGGTTTTTTATTTTTAAGAACCTCTTCATTTAATATATCTATGAGTCCCAACTCTTCTAAATTCTTCATTCCGTCTTTAAAAGCACCCACGCCTGGCAAAACAATTTTATCTGCTTCCCGAATAATATCGTGATTATTTGTTATAACAGCATTACATCCAACTTTTTCGAAAGCTTTTTGAACAGATCGTAAATTACCCATGTTATAATTAATTATTACAATTTTATTATTTGACAATATATTCTTCCTTTCTAATTAAAGAGCCGTCAATATCTCTTAAAAACTTACCATTCTCATCTCTTTTAAAAATTCGTTTATTTGTATAAGAATCAACAATTTCATCAAATTTTTCTTGTGTAAAACCTGTAAACTCTAAATATTTTCTCATAGCTTTTGTTGGGAGTCTTCCATCATATTTATTTACTAGCCTAATGCCTTCTTCTCTTGATATATACCCAAGTCGTATATCTTGACACGCATTATCAGTTGCTCTTCCAAAACCATACTTAACATATTTAAGATAATCGTGAAGATGGTTACTGTAACAATCCAAATTCTCAAAATTTTCATAAGTTGTCTCTACTGGTCTATCTTTTACACTAAAACCATGTTCTCTAGCCTTCTTAACAACTTTTTTATAATCATACTTAAAGTAATATCCTAGAAACACTCCTGTAACTCCAACTCTACTTAACTCTTCATCAGTTGGATAAGTATACAAGGATAAATCTTTTTCAGTTAACCCATCAACGCCAATCATATCTGAAATTCTATTTCCTAATAGCCCACCAAACTCTTCAAGCCATTTCCTATCAAGACCATTATTATCTTTACTAGCAGCTGGTCCACCGTACTCTATCTGAGGACTTTCACCCCAAACGATTAATGGTACATTGAAATTTACAGCCATTTTAGCTACAGAGGTAATGGAACCTATATGCACTTGCCACTCATTATCACCAGTTCTAATAAATGCTTCTTTTGCCAATTTTTTAAATGCAACGGGATTTCTTTTTAAATGAATTAAATCAACCCCTAAATTATTAAGATTTTCAAGATTCTTTTTTCCTATCTTTGTAGGTACTGATGGTTGAAAACACACGCAAAGAGGGTTTAAACCAAGTTCTAGCACTTTTAGAACTTGAAAAGTTGAATCCTTTCCTCCACTAACGCCTATTACACAATCGTAATTTGAATTTGTTTTGTGTTTTTCAACTAAAGCTACAAAGTCTTTTTCTCTCTGTTCCCAATCGATATGTTTATCTTTAGTAACCTGCGATTGACAAGCATCACAAACACCATTTTCATCAAAATGCAAATCAGGCTTTGTTGACGGCATTACACATTTCACACATATTTTCATTGTTTTTTCCTTAATATTACCTGTAATTTATAACCTTGTAAACTTGCATGTAATTTATTCTCATCTATTAGGTTTGATATAAATTTTTTATTTGTAGTGCTACCCAAATATGGGTCTTCATAATTAAGATAATTGTTCATAACACCTATTTCGGAAATAACAGTTTTTAAACTTATAACTTCTAATTCACATTTTTCGGCCAAAGCCTTAATTGTTTCAACTCCATATAAATTCACGTGTTCCAACCCATCAAACATATTACAATCCACCCTTAATATCTTAGCAGCTAAAGAGTCCGAGCTTGGAATTTGTAAAAATATCACACCATCATTACTTAAAAGTTTTTTCATCTGATTAAGATAAAATTCACCATCTTTAATATGTTCAAAAACATCCCACATAGTTATTGCATCAAATTTATTATTAAAATTTATTTTTTCTAATAATTCATCATATACATAATGTCCCTTTTCTTTTGCCAACTCATATTCTTGTTGATTAAGTTCAACTCCAAATGTCCTTAAACTTCGCTTTTGAGATAAATCTAAAAAGGTTCCAGCCGAGCATCCAATATCTAGAATATTAGATACTGATGGCAATAGTTTTTGTATATCATCAAGCCCTCCGTTGTAAATATTAACATAGAAATTATCTGTATCAGATTCCACAACTTCTGCTTGTTCTGTATGATTTCCTTCATAATAGTCTTGAATTGCAGAATCTTTAAAAACTGGATTTAGATATACCATACTACAATCTTTACACTTAACATATCTTCCACCCTCTTTATAAAACATCTCTAGTTCATTTTTACTGTTACAAACAGGACAACTTCTGTTTTCTGTATATTCTTCAGAAAACACACCTGTATTTTTATCAATATACCGCTTATGATTGCTGATACTTTTATCCCACATTTTCATTCTTTTTTCATGTAACTCTCTAACTGTTTTACTCATACTAAACTCCCATTTTTATCTATACTCAATCTATCAGCAAAATTATAATTTTTATGCGAAATTGTACCTAAAATATCTTTAAAATATTTAGGATGCATCCCAAATCCTGGCCTCACGCTTCTTATATTTTCTTCACTAAAGAGCTCGCCTTTTTTTATATCTTTTGCAACATAAAGACTTCTGCAGAATCGTCTGCTTTTTTTCTTCTTTTCATCCATGCTGTAATCAACTTTGCCAAGAAGTTTTTCTACATCTCTTATTGCTTTAACCATCTTAGCAAATTCAGTTTTATCCATAGAAAAGTCAGCATCTGCACCCCCTATAGACTTATTTAAAATGAAGTGTTTTTCAATTACTTTTGCGCCAAGCGTAACAGCCACTATTGGTGCAACACTTCCTAGAGTATGATCTGAAAACCCAGAAACTACATCAAATGTTTGAGCAATATTTGGTATCATTTTTAAGTTTGCATCTTCAAGCGGTGCTGGATACGAGCTGGTACATTTAAGAAGCACTATATCATCATTTCCAACACTTCTGCATATATCAACGGCATCTTGTATCTCATCTATCGTAGCAATACCTGTTGATATAATCATCGGTCTCAATTTAGAAGCCGTATATCTTATGAGTTCATAATCCGTAATTTCAAACGATGCTATTTTATAAGCAGACGGATTAAACTGCTCTAAAAAATCCACTGCACTTTTATCAAACGGACTTGAAAATATATCTATACCTGTCTCTCTTGCATAATCGAACAGCTCTTTATGCCACTCCCACGGCAGATAAGCTTCAGCATATAAATCATAAAGCTTTCTATCATCCCAAAGAGTTCCGCCTTTGATGATAAAATCATCTTTGTCGCAATTTAAAGTGATTGTGTCAGCCGTATATGTTTGAAGTTTAATAGCGTTTGCCCCTATTTCTTTAGCCGCTTTAATAGTATCTTTAGCGATAGATATCTTAGCGCCATGGTTTGCACTAAGCTCAGCGATGATATATGTACCGTCTTTTTCTAAATCAAAATTACCTATTTTCATGCTTCACTCTTTTGCTCTTGCATAGATAACGACTTGTCTACTAAACCCTATTTCTGCACTTGCTTTATAATAATTAATATATTTTTCTATTCCTTGTTCAAATAAAAAATTATCAACTTCTATTCTAGATTTGTGTGCTAATTTACCAAGTTCTTTATTTTTAACATAATTTGAAGACTCATTTGAAATATACAACTCTATTGGGAATTCACCTAGTTGTACAACAACCTCATAATCTAAAGATTTCAAAAGGTTAGATAAAGATTCAAATGTAAAGTAATGTAAATGATCAGGAGGCGACAACCATGTATTTGAGGTATACTTTTTTTCCAATAAGAATCGTTGAAATTCTGAATAATCATTTGGTACTGAAATTCTTAATAATGACTTCCTAGAAAGCAAATTTTTTAGATTATTTAGTAATTCAATAGGATCAATCACATGCTCTAGTACATTTGATAGATTAATCAAATTATAATTTTCATTTTTTAAAATTAAATTATTAATAGAATTGAATACGTCTCCTTGAATTAAAGTTTCAGCCAAAATAACGTTATGACTTTCTATGCCATAACTAGAATAATCTAATGTTGTCACATCCCAACTATTATTAAAAAAATATCTTGCAAAAAAGCCCTCTCCTACGCCTACATCTAATAAGCGTTGATTTTCATTTTCATATATGCTATGATATAAAAAACTTGCAACTTCTGCGGCTTTGTTAAAATATGCCAACTCATCTTCAGAATATTCATGAGAATATTGGGTTGAATCATTTTGATAATATTTTTGGGCATAATAAACTTCCAACTCTTGTTGTGTGGGCAAGCTTTTTATACTAAAATAACCATGTTTACTTTTTATTAGTTCATTATTCATTTGTGCTCCTCATTAAAAAATTTATATTGATATCCCAATATAGCATCGCCTTTTAATGCAATGTTTTTTTGTTTTAAAAACAAACTGTTATTATCCAAAATATCGTCAATCCACCATAATAAATCTTGAAAACCAAAATGATTTCTTATATATATAGTACTTGAAAATCTTGGATTAATTTCAAAAATATAAAATTCACGACCTACTTTCCTACTTTGAATATTTATACTTCCTTGTAAATTTAATGATTTTGCTATTTTCTTTGCATATTCATTTAAAGTCACTTCATTAGTTATTGTAGCAAAAGAAGTCATTCCACCGCTTAATTTTCTTTTGAAACTTATTACTTCAATATTATTATTATATTGATAGACTGTAGTTGTATATTCTTCATCAATTGAACCAACATACTCTTGTATTATATAATCGTCATGATTATCAACGCTAGCTTTCAAATAATTTAATTGATTTTGGCTTTTGATAATATAAATATCTTTTGTCGTGATAGAGGATTTACCTTTGAATATAACTGGAAACTCTAATTGGTTATTAAAAGCACTAAATAAAAATGTTCGCGGTGTTTTCACAAATATTTCATTTAATTTCTTGCTTGTTTCCAATTTATTTAAAAATTTGTCAATAATGTTTTTATTGTTGATTATTACTTTTATTTTTAAACTATCAAATACAGATATATTATTATTAAACCATATTATCTCACGTTCTGATATGGGCAAAACTATATCAATTGAATTCTCATCAATAATTTGTAATATCTGTATTTTATAATTAGCATTATCTGTTTTAGGAACTTGATAAAATTTATTTACTTTATCAAAATTAAAAACTTTTTTATTTACGTCTGTTCCGATGATATTAAATTTTATATATTCTTGTGCTGATAAAATATTTACGACATTCCCACCTATATCACCGCCCAATGCTGTTACTAAAATATTAATTTTTTTCATTTTTAGCTCTTTTTAAAACTTCTATAAGATACTTGTTATCTTCTAATGAAATTATTTTTTCTTCAAGTTTACTTATATTGTATTTATATCTAATATTCTCAATTTTTTTATCTTTTAAATCAACAATTGTAAATGAACCTTGATTAAAATCTCTTGGCTGACCTATTGAACCAGGATTTATAATTATTGTACCATTCACATTCCTATTCATTGGATAGTGAGTATGACCCAAAAAAACAAAAGGGATATCACTTGTAAAATTAATATCTGTATTTGGATAAATATAGTCTTCAGTATAATTATTTGGTGAACCATGATAGGCTTCATAATAACTGTTTTTTTCATGTGTCAATAGATTATCAAAAAAAAATTTACTTTCCTTGGTTATATACTTAGACAATAGTGAATATGATTTTCCATACTTAGCATCTAACTTTTTTAATTCTTCTATTTTATCTAAAGAATTTAAAAAGTATTCATCATGATTACCCCTTATTGACACTAAATTGTTTAAATTACTTAATAAATTTATGGATTCATTTTGATAATAATAATAGCCTGCCATATCACCTAAAAATAAATACTTATCCGGTTTAAATTCTTCCATTAACCTAAGTGCTTTTTCTAATGAAAATACATTTCCATGAATATCTGAAAATACTGCAATCGTCATTAAATATATTCCTTAACGATATTCTTTGCTATTTCATATGTATCTTTCAAATTTTTATTTTTAAATAAATCAACAAAATATTTATTATTATCACTTTCCTTAAAATCTCTAATATCTTTTTGCATTTGTGTATCCATAACACCAGGATCAATATTGAAACATTTATAATCTTTATACTCTAAATTAATATTATCAATTAGCATTTCCATTGCAGATTTAGTTATACAATAAATAGACCAGCCGTCAATCGCTTTTTTTGCCGCGCCAGAGGATATATTTAATATCTTTTTTTCTACCGATAAATATTTTGTTTTATTAATAAAACTTTTAATTAACAAAATACTTGACAACAAATTAACATTAATATTCTTTTGAATTTCATTATTATTCAATTGATCTATTTTTGCTAAAGTGCCCATAGTAAAAGCATTGTTAATAAATATTATTTTTTTTATATTTTTATCAAGAACATTTTCTAATAAAACTTCAAACTCAGTTATTTTGAACATGTTAATTTTTGATAAATTCATATACATATTAACGTTATTATTTTTATATTTAATTTTTTTCCTATTAATAGTAATAATTATATTATTGTCGTTATTTAGAACATCGTAAAAAGATTTTCCTAACCCTCTTGTTGTTCCAGTTATTATAAATAAATTCAACATTCTTTTTTATCCTTATTTGACAATAAAAAATTTATATTGAATTTTAATTTTTTATTGTCAAATAATTTCATAACATTTTTTTTCTTTTTAAAATATCTATACATGTAATCTTGATTTTCTGCACTTTTTATAGCAATAAAAGGAATTTCCATAAAATAGATTTCATTCAAGGTTACACTTGGAGTTACAATAGCAAAATCACTTTTGTTCATTAGTTTTGCCATTTTATCAGAATTGACATGTAAGTTTATCCATTCTCTATTTTTAACATATTTTTTTAATTCTTTTAGATTTTTATTTGCCGTTGTAGTGACTAAATTTACTTTTAAATTATCAAACTTCTCAAGTACCTTTAAAATTTCTATATTTATGTTGCTGTGGTCAGTACCGCCCATAGCTACAAAAACAGTTTTTATATCACTTTTCTTTAATCTAGTTTTTTTACCATTAAGGCACCTAGTATTTTTTTCTTTAATAAACTCATCTCTCAAAAGAGTATACTTTTCTCCGCATCTAAGCTCACAGCTCTTAGGAACTAAATCTCTGTATTTTCTCTTTTTTGCATAGATATTGTGGTTTAAAAGTATGTCGCAATGGTGCTTTTCATAAGTATCATCAAATGACAATATCTGGGCACCTGTTTTCTTTTTTAGTTTTTTTTCATATTTATAGTCAATACCGTAATGGTCGATGACGACTAAATCAATACTATGTTTTTTCACTAACTCTATTAGTTCTTTTAAACTATTTGACTTAAGGATTTCTACGCAATATCCTACTTCTTTTATTTTATGATTTATATGACCGTCCAACTCTTGAACTGCAAACACTATTTTGTCATCTGAATACTGTTTTGCAAGTACCAAATCTCTCATGATATGACCGGTGCCGATAGTGGACGATGAGTCGGTTCGAAATAAAATATTCATTTTTTAGCCAACTTTTTAACAGCTTCATACATGTATTCGGCTCTCTCCCAATCCTCTAGTGTGTCAATGTCTTGGACTAGATATCTCGGGAGTATAATCGGTATGCTCTCTTTGCCAAACATGATATTACCGGATTTTTTATCTAACTTACTCCAGTAAAACTGTCCTGCATCTTGATAAGCCTCTTCTAAATCTTGACTTCTTTTAAAATAGTTTTCTGGCCAAAACATCTCGCATCTGCCGTTTGCATCCAGTTTAAATGTTCTTTGAATCGGAAACGGCATAGAAGTTGCAGAAAAAGCGTTAATGGCATCTGAATTTTTAAGTGCTTCAAACCCTTCTATTAAATATTTCGCTTGTAAAAGCGGCGCAGTTGCATAGATGGTACAAACATAGTCAAACGCTTCGCCATGCTCTTTTAAATAGTCAACAGCATGTTTAACCACATCACCTGTACCTGTAAAATCATCGGAGAGCTCTTTTGGTCGCAAAAATGGAACTTCTGCACCATACTCTTTTGCTATTTTTGCTATCTCTTCGTCATCTGTCGTTACAATAACCTTATCAAAAAGATTTGACTCTAAAGCCGTCTTTATACTATATGCAATAAGCGGCAGTCCGTGGAAATCTCTTATATTTTTTCTCTTAATTCGTTTGCTTCCACCGCGTGCCGGTATTATTGCAACGGCATTTTCCTTAGCCATTCAGTATCTCAAAAAGAGTTTTAATCACATAATCCTGTTCTTCGTCGCTTAAAAGCGGATACATTGGCAATGAAAAGCACTCTTCATAGTATTTATCCATTACAGACATTATCTCATCTCCATAGCCTAAACTTATGTAATATGGCTGCTTATTTATAGGCATATAATGTAACTGAATACCTATCTTTTTTTCTCTGAGTTTTATAAACAGTTCTTCTTTTGAAATATTTAACTTTGTAAATTCTACAAGAACAACATACAAATGATATGATGATTTTCCATCAAATGCATACAAAGGTCTTACGATTGTATTTTCAAAAGCTTTGTCATATTTTTTTGCTATCTCAAAGCGTCTATTTATGAATTCAGGAAGCTTGTTTAATTGAGACAATCCCAAAGCACATTGAATGTCTGTTATACGGTAGTTATACCCCAGATCCCTCATTTCATATTCCCACGGCTTCATATCAGGAGTTTTTATCATGCCATGAGCTCTTAACAGTAAAAGTTTTTCATATATCTCTTTTGAGTTTGTAGTTATAGCTCCACCCTCTGCAGTAGTAATATGTTTTACGGGGTGAAATGAGAGAATGGAACAATCACTATTGACGCAACTTCCGGCTTTAATGCCATTGTAAGTTGCACCGATAGCGTGAGCGCAATCTTCTACTATTGCGACTTTATATCTCTCTTTTAGATATTTTAGTTTGTCCTGATTTAATGGATTTCCTGAAAATGCAACAGCATAAATAGCTTTAATCGTTGAATCTTTTTTAAGTTCATCTTCACATAAATCCAAATCAATATTTCCATCTTTTGTAATATCAACAAATATTGGTTTTGCTCCAACATAAAGAATACTGTTTGATGTAGCTAAAAATGAGTTTGGGGTTGTTAAAACCTTGTCATCTTTTTTTAAAAGCACAAGCGAAGCCAAATGCAATGCAGCTGTTCCGTTTGCAACAGCCACAACATATTTTACTTCACAGTAAGAAGCTAATGCCTCTTCAAACTCTTTTACCTTTGGTCCGGTTGTAAGATAGTCAGATTTCAAAGTCTCAACAACATTTGCAATGTCGTCATCTTGAATGAACTGTTTTCCATAAGGGATGAAATTCAAATTATTAGCCTTTTTTCAACATTTCTAAGAATTCATCGTTTGTGAGCCACTCTGTATTATTTCCTGAGTTATACTCAAAACCTTGTTTTACAGGCACACCTTTTTCACCAAGTTTATTTATAGAAAAATCATTTACATGTGTAAACTGAATTGTGGGTTTTATAACATAATGATCATGAAATTCTAATGTCAAATGGCTGTCATCTGCAGGACACATAATCTCATGCAGTTTTTCTCCGGGGCGGATACCTATAATTTTATGAGGCAGATTGGGTGCCACTGCTTTTGCCAAATCTGTCATCTTCATAGACGGTATCTTTGGAATAAATATCTCTCCGCCGTACATTCTCTCAAAGTTTTTAAGCACAAAATTTACGCCGTCTTCTAGTGTTATAAGGAATCTTGTCATCTTCTCATCTGTAATAGGCAGCTCAGTAGCACCTTCAGCGATTAGTTTATTGAAAAATGGTATCACGGAGCCTCTTGAGCCTGTAACATTTCCATATCTTACAACTGAAAATCTAGTTCTTCTGTCTCCAACCATGTTGTTAGCCGCTACAAAAAGTTTGTCCGATGCCAGTTTAGTAGCGCCGTAAAGGTTTATAGGATTTGCAGCTTTATCTGTAGAGAGCGCTATTACTTTTTCTACACTGTTTTTAATGGCTGCTCTTATGACATTTTCAGCACCGTTAATATTTGTCTTAATGCACTCCATTGGATTGTACTCTGCAACTGGTACATGCTTTAGAGCTGCTGCATGAATAACGAAGTCAACATTATACATCGCTTCATTAAGTCTATCAAGATCTCTAACATCACCTATAAAATATCTCATACAATTATCTGAAAAAGATTGAGCCATTTCATACTGCTTGAGTTCATCTCTGCTAAAAATAATTATCTTATTTGGTTTGTATTTTGATAGGATTATTTCAGTGTATTTTTTGCCAAAACTACCTGTTCCACCAGTTATTAATATATTTTTATTGTTAAACATTTTTCGACTCCTTTGTATTTGTAACCCCACAAAAATCTAAATCCGTCTTAATATCTAACTTTTTAAACTCTTTATGTGCCACTAAAAAAGTAACAATATCAGCATTTTTCAATGCTGTTTTATAATCAACTATCTCGAACTCTTTATGAGATTCTATATTTGGCTCAACTGCTAGTATATCCAAACCATCAGCTTTTAGTCTTCTGGTTATATAAAGTGCCGGTGATTCTCTAAGGTCATCTATGTCAGGCTTGAAAGCAAGCCCCATGCATGCTACTTTTGCTTTTCTTCCATGTTCATTTTCATAAGCTAGTGCTGCATTTTTAATTTTTTCTATTACCCACTCTGTTTTGTAGTTATTTACTTCTCTGCTTGTTCTTATGAGCTTGGCTGTTTCTTGTCCTGCATGGACTATAAACCATGGGTCAACCGCTATGCAGTGTCCGCCTACACCTGCTCCAGGTTGAAGAATATTTACTCTTGGGTGTCTGTTTGCAAGGCGAATGAGTTCCCATACATTTATACCAAACTTATCACATAACATACTAAGCTCATTTGCAAATGCTATGTTTGTATCTCTAAAACTGTTCTCGGTAAGCTTTGCCATCTCTGCTGTTTTGGCATCAGTTTCAAGTACCTCTCCTGCGACGAATTCTCTATAAAATTCCGCTGTTACTTTTGTAGCTTCTTGTGTAGTACCGCCAACAATTCTGTCATTTTCTACAAGCTCTCTCATGATATGCCCTGGAAGAACTCTCTCAGGACAATGTGCAATATGCAGTTTTGAAGTATCAATGCCGTTTTCTTTTAAAGTTGCTTCAACCTTGTCAGTTGTTCCAACTGGAGAAGTGGATTCTAATATAACCATATTTCCATCTTTTACATAAGGAGCTATAGCTTTTGTAGCAGATACGACATAGTCTATATTGGGTACAAATCCATCATGAAAAGGTGTAGGAACTGCTATAACAAATATATCTGCATAGTCTGGTTCGATAGAAGCTTTTAGCTTACCGCTATTTACAGCTGCTTTGACAAAAGTATCTAGTTCAGGTTCCACTATGTGAATTTTTCCTTGATTGATTGTATCAACCACGCTTTGCACTACATCTACACCATGAACATCATAACCGCGATTAGCCAAAAGTGCGGAAGTTGGAAGCCCTATATATCCTAAACCAATTACACATATTTTTCTTTTTGTCATTAATTATTTGCTCCCTTTATAAATTCTACTATTTTTTCGCATGCTTTTCCATCACCGTAAGGATTGTGCGCTTTACTCATTTTTTCATACTCATTTTTATCATCAAGTAACTTTTGAGCTTCTTTTACTATTTTATCCTTATCTGTCCCTACAAGTTTAACCGTTCCAGCTTCCACAGCTTCTGGTCTCTCAGTCGTGTCTCTCATAACTAACACGGGTTTACCTAAAGATGGCGCTTCTTCTTGCACACCGCCACTGTCAGTAATTATAAAATAAGATTTATTCATCATGTATATAAAGCTTTCATACTGGAGCGGTTCTATAAGATATATATTTTCTACATCCATAAGCAGCTCTTTTACTGGTTTTTGAACATTTGGATTTAAATGTACCGGATAAACTATATCTATATCAGGATTGTTAAGCGCGATTGTTTTTAGAGCTTGACAAATATTTATGAATCCTTGTCCAAAGTTTTCTCTTCTATGCCCTGTTACCAATATAATCTTTTTAGCTTCTTTTAGTTTATAGTGAGAGTTGATATTTTCTAAAATTTTATTTTTCAATTCATTGTTTTGTTCTATTTTATCTAAAGCCAAAAAGAGAGCATCTATGACAGTATTGCCCGTTACTATAATACTTTTCTCATCTTTATTTTCTTTTAAAAGATTTTCTTTACTTGTCTGAGTCGGAGCAAAATGATAATTTGCCAACACTCCCGTGATTTGACGGTTTGCCTCTTCTGGCCAAGGACTATATATATCACCTGTTCGCAGACCCGCTTCCACATGTCCAACTTTTATTTTTTCATAAAATGCTGCCATAGCACTCGCACTCGTAGTCGTCGTATCACCGTGCACAAGAACAACATCAGGTTTAAAATCTCTTAATACATTTTTTAGCCCCAAGAGAACATTTACCGTCACATCAAATAAATCTTGCCCTGGTTTCATAATATTCAAATCATACTCCGGTTTTATTTCAAACATCTCAAGAACTTGATCTAACATCTCCCTATGCTGGGCTGTTACACAAACTTTTGTATCAAAATCTTTTGAATATTTCTGAAACTCTTTTACAAGCGGAGCCATTTTTATGGCTTCGGGTCTTGTGCCAAATACTATTAATATTTTTTTCATTTACAAATATTTTTACTTATATAATCTATCTCTTCATCGGTAACATACGGATTCATCGGCAAACTCATAATCTCATTTGAAACTATTTCAGAAATTGGAAAATCACCTTTTTGATACCCTAGATACTCAAAGCACTCTTGAAGATGCAGCGGCATCGGGTAATGCACTGCTGTTGGTATCCCAGCTTTTTTTAGTGTTTCTTGTAATTCATCTCTATTTTTTACTCTGACTGAGTATTGAGCCCAAGCGCTTGTTCTTCCTTCTTCTACAACTGGGAGAATTAAATCTATTTTATTTTCTAAAGCTTTTGTATATTTAGCAGCTACTTCTTGTCTTAGTGCTAAATCTTTTTTATAGTATTTAAGTTTCACATTTAAAACTGCTGCTTGAATAGTATCAAGTCTCCCGCCCATACCGATGTATTTGTGATGATATCTTTTTGACTGACCATGAAGTCTAAGTGATTTCATTTTATTTGCCAAAGCTTCATTATTTGTAAACACTGCCCCTCCATCACCATAGCATCCTAATGGTTTTGCTGGAAAAAATGAAGTAGTAGATATGTCTCCTAGATTGCTGTCGGTTTTGCCTTTATAAGTGCTACCAAAACTTTGAGCACCATCTATAATAATTTTTAAATTGTGTTTAGCGGCTATTGTCTGAATAGCATCCATATCGCATGGCTGACCATAAAGGCTTACAGGGATAATAGCTTTGGTTTTATCTGTTATAGCTGCTTCTATTTTAGATGGATCAATATTATAAGTTTTTTCATCAATATCTACAAAAATAGGTGTTGCTCCTAAAAAAGCAATTGTTTCAGCCGTTGCTATAAAAGTAAATGGAGTAGTTATTACTTCATCACCCGGTTTTATATCTAGTGCCATCATAGCAAGCAGCAGTGCGTCCGTACCATTACTACACGAAATAGCATATTTTGCACCGGTAAAATTTTCTAAACTTTTTTCAAGTTCTGCAACTTCGTCACCCATTATAAAGTTACAGTTCCTGGCGACTTTTAACATAGCCTCTTCTATTTCATCTTTGTAAAGATTGTGTTGATATTGTAAATTTGCAAAATCTATTTTCATTTTTACTCTTTTATTAAAATTAAATTATTGTTTTTTATTGTGTATTTGCTATTGTCAAAACTATCAACTGCAATACCGTTTTCATCAAATTTTAGCGTATTTCCCCCGCGACTTACCCACCCTATCTGTTTTGCAGGTACACCCACCATAAGTGCATATGGTTTTACATCCTTATTTATTACTGCTCCACTTCCTATAAGTGCATATTCACCTATAGTCACTCCGCAAACTATAGTAGCATTTGCTCCTACGGTACAACCTTTTTTAAGAAGTGTTTTTTTAAACTCCTGCTTTCTAACAATAAAAGCTCTTGGGTTTATAACATTTGTAAAAACCATAGATGGTCCGAGAAAAACATCATCTTCTACTTCTACTCCCTCGTAGATAGAGATGTTATTTTGAACTTTTACCCCACTCCCAATTGTAACTTTTGGCCCAACAACACAGTTTTGACCAAATGAACAGTTATTACCAATTTTAGTACCTGATATTATATGTGAAAAATGCCATATTTTTGTATTTTCGCCAATGTTTACATTCTCATCCACATAGCATGATTCATGTACAAAATAACTAGCCATTAGCTTAATACCTTTTTACAAAATGGATGATACTCCCCTTGAAGTCCGAGTGGAGCCAATCTTCTTATAGCCGAAACTATATTTATAGAATTTCTAGCCTCTTGGAGCCCAAATCCGCCGCCGTTTAAGATATGCTCGTAGCTTCTTGTATGTAAATCTGTAAACCCTTCAGAAAACTCAAACTCTTCGCCATCAACAGTGATACTTCTGTATGTAGTTTTACCCGTTGCTTTTACATCTTCAGGAATATAATCATAGTTTACACTCAAAAACCATCTAACGGTTGCATTTTTGAGCTTCATAAATCCTGCATTAGCATCTGGCTGTTTTATATGTACAATATTTTCTTCTATCGGTCCAAATATCCAAGAGAGCATATCAAAGAAGTGAACGCCAATGTTTGAAGCTATCCCGCCACTTTTACTCTCGTCACCTTTCCAAGATGCAAAATACCATTTTCCCCTGCTTGTAAGATATGTCAAATCTATATCATATACTTTATTTGGATTGGTTTCTAGCTCTTTTGCAATTTTATTTTTTAATGCAATGATAGAGTCATGAAGTCGTAGCTGCAAAATTGTATAAACTTTTTTTCCTGTTTCATTTTCTATCTTTTGTAAATTATCAATATCGCTAAGATTTAACACCAATGGCTTTTCACATATGGCATGGGCTCCGTTTCTAAGTGCAAAACTTATATGACTGGCATGAAGATAATTTGGCGTGGCAATCGCTATATACTCAATTGGTTTGTTACCTTCTCTATGCCATTGATCTATAAAACTCTCAAATCTCTCAAATTCTGTAAAAAAATCAGCCTGAGGAAAGTTACTATCCATTATTCCTATGCCATCATAGGGGTCAAGCGCAGCTACAAGGCTATTTCCTGTCTCTTTTATAGCTTTCATATGTCTTGGAGCTATGTATCCTGACGCCCCTATTAATGCAAAGTTCCTACTACTCATTAAAGCCTCCAAGTTGGTTTTTCTACGATGCCTTTAACATCGATAATAATTGGTTCGCCATTTGACATGCTTATATATTGCTCAGTGGTAATTTCTTTAAATTTATCATGACCAACAGCTACTATGATAGAATCATATTTTTTACTATTTAGTGGCAGATTATCTAGAAAATTTAGATGCTTTGACTCTTTATCACTTTTATCGACCCAGTAATCATACACTTCCACATTACACTCAAACTCTTGAAGCTCTTTTATAATGTCCATAACCTTGGAGTTTCTCATATCTGGACAATTCTCTTTAAAAGTAACTCCCAATATTAAGACATTAGCATTTTTTAATTTTTTATCAAATTTAACCATTTTTTTAATAGCTTTATCTGCTATAAGCTTGCTCATACCGTTATTAATTTGTCTAGCACCCAAAATCAGATTTGGCATATATCCCAAACTTTGAGCCTTATGTGTTAGATAGTATGGATCAACGCCTATACAGTGTCCACCTACTAAACCTGGCTTTAGATTAATAAAGTTCCATTTAGTTGCTGCTGCCTCTATAACATCGTGAGTATTAATATTCATCAAATCAAATATCATAGCAAGTTCATTTATGAGCGCAATATTTACATCTCTTTGCGTATTTTCTATAACTTTTGCAGCTTCTGCCACTTTGATAGTTGGCGCCAAGTGAGTACCGGCTGTAATAATGGATTTATATAAGTAATCTACTTTTTTTGCGATTTCTGGAGTACTTCCACTTGTGATTTTTAAAATTTTTGTAACAGTATGTTCTTTGTCACCTGGATTTATTCTCTCAGGAGAGTATCCGCAGAAAAAAGATTCATTAAATTTTAGCCCGCTAAACTTTTCTAAAATTGGAACACATATTTCTTCCGTAACTCCTGGATAAACCGTAGATTCGTAAATAACTATGTCATCTTTTTTAAGAACTTTTCCCACGGTTTCAGTTGATTTTACAATAGGAGTTAAATCAGGTTCATTGCTTTCATCAATCGGAGTTGGAACTGTTACGATATAGATATTTGAATCTTTTATGTCTTCAATATTTAAAGTAAATTTCATACCGTTTTTAATTGACTCTTTTACTTGTTCATCAGTAAGTTCTAAAGTTCTGTCAAATCCACTATTTAGCTCATCTATTCTAGGTTTGTTTATGTCAAAGCCAATTACTTTATATTTTTCACTAAATGCATGAGCTAAAGGAAGCCCTACATAGCCTAAGCCTATTACACATATTTTTATCATTTATTACTATCCTTCTTTAAATAAAACCCTTTATACCACTTCACAAACCGCTCAATCCCCTCGGAAAGTTTTGTGTTCGGTTTATATCCAAAGTCATTTATCAATCCGCTAACATCGGCATAGGTAGAGACTACATCACCGTCTTGCATTGGGAGAAAGTTCTTCTCGGCTTTTTTGCCGATTGAAGCCTCTAAAGTCTCTATGAAGTCTAAAAGCTGTACAGGCGAATTATTTCCAATATTATAAATGTTAAAATTTTTAGATGGGTTATCTATCACTTTTATAATTCCATCGACTATATCGTCTATATATGTAAAATCTCTGCTCATGTTACCGTGGTTAAACACTTTGATAGCTCTGTCGTTTAAAATAGCATCGGCAAAAAGCATCGGTGCCATATCAGGTCTGCCCCACGGTCCGTAAACCGTGAAAAATCTCAGCCCCGTTGTTTGTATGCCGTAGAGATGGCTGTAAGTGTGTGCCATAAGCTCGTTTGATTTTTTTGTTGCTGCATAGAGAGATATAGGAGTATCCGTCATATCGGTGGTTTTAAAAGGCTGCGATTTGTTTAGCCCGTACACGCTTGAACTGCTGGCATACGCTAAATTTTTTACGCCAAAGTTTCTGCAAGCTTCCAAAATATTTAAAAACCCAACCACATTGCTTTGTATATAAGCATGCGGATTTTCTATAGAGTATCGCACTCCCGCTTGAGCGGCAAGATTGCATACTGCATCAAAAGCTTTGCTTTCTTTAGTAAACTTCTCGGTTTCAAAAAGGTTGTTGATTGATTGTGTATCTTCTAAACTCATTTTGATAAATTTATGTTTTGGATATTTATTGCTTACAACAGGTATTGTTTCTTTTATTAAATCTCTGTTTATGCCTAATTCTGCTAGTCTTGCGTACTTTAGATTTACATCATAGTAGTCGTTTATGTTATCTATACCGATTACCTCATCGCCCCGCTCTAATAATTTTTTAGCCAGATGAAAGCCGATGAATCCTGCTGTGCCTGTTACTAGTATCTTCAAATCAAATCCTCTTAACTATCGCTATTAAATATATCTCTGGTATAGACTTTATCTTTTACATCCATAATACTATCGCTAAGCCTATTTGCCACTATGACATCGCTTATCTTTTTAAACTCTGCCAAATCTTTTATAACTCGTGAGTTGAAAAAATTATCCTCTTGGCAAGCAGGTTCATAGATGACAACCTCTATCCCCTTTGCTTTTATACGCTTCATTATACCTTGAATAGCCGAACTTCTAAAGTTATCCGAACCTGTTTTCATAACAAGCCTGTAAACACCGACAATTTTCGGATTTTTCTTAATAATTGCGTCTGCTACGAAGTCTTTTCTTGTACTGTTTGATTTCACAATAGCTTCTATCAAGTTGCTTGGAACATCTGCGTAGTTTGCAAGAAGCTGTTTTGTGTCTTTTGGCAAGCAATATCCGCCGTACCCGAAAGATGGATTGTTATAGTGCGAGCCTATGCGCGGGTCAAGTCCTACACCCTCTATGATTTGTTTAGTATCTAATCCGTGTGTTTGTGCGTAACTATCTAACTCGTTAAAATACGCAACTCTCATGGCAAGATAGGTGTTTGCAAAAAGTTTTATAGCCTCTGCTTCCGTTGAGTCGGTAAAAAGGATTGAAATATCTTTTTTAATGGCACCCTGCGCCAAAAGATTTGCAAAGACTTTAGCTCGCTCACTCTGCTCTCCAACGATAATTCTGCTTGGGTAGAGATTGTCATGAAGAGCCAAACCCTCTCTTAAAAACTCCGGAGAGAAGATGATGTTATCGGTTTTAAACTTCTCTTTTAAGCTATTTACATAGCCTACGGGAATAGTAGATTTTATAACCATCACGGCATTTGGATTTATGCTTAAAACATCGGCAATTACGAACTCTATGCTCTTTGTATTGAAATAGTTTGTTTGTGAGTCATAATCAGTCGGAGTGGCAATGATGATATAGTCAGCCCCCATATACGCCTCTTTTTTATCGAGAGTTGCACGAAAATTAAGGTCGTCTCTTAAAAGGAACTCTTCTATCTCTTTATCTTCGATTGGAGAGATTTTTCTATTTAGCATTTCCACCTTTTGGGGGATAATGTCAAGAGCTACCACTTCGTTATGTTGGGATAGAAGTATGCCGTTGCTAAGTCCGACATATCCTGTTCCCGCTATTGCTATTTTCATTTAATTGCAATCCTCTTTGTTCTTTGCTTAATTACTATTTTATGATTGAATTGTATCAAATTCAAACTTTTAATAAAATTTTAATGTGTGAGAAATTATCAATTTATGATAACATATAGACTATTTTCACGCAAAGGTCACCTTAATGAAATACATACGGTTTTTTAATAAACTTGGCATTGGCGATGTTCCGACTGTCGGAGGCAAAAATGCTTCCCTTGGAGAGATGTACCAAAATCTTACCCCAAAAGGTGTAAATATCCCAAACGGTTTTGCAACGACAAGTGATGCTTATTGGCTGCTTCTTGAAGAAAATGATATAAAAGAAAAAATAGCAGACATCTTGCATGATTTAGATATAACCGACACAGATAATCTTCAAAAGCGCGGTCTCGCAGTTCGCACTCTTATCTTAAACTCACGACTCCCAAAAGCACTCGTAGACGAACTTCTTGAGGCATACAAAATTCTCTCAAACGAATACGGTTCACAAAATATTGATGTGGCAGTTCGTTCTTCTGGAACGGCAGAGGATTTGCCGGATGCTTCTTTTGCGGGACAGCAAGAGACTTTTTTAAATGTAAATACCAAAAAGGCTCTGCTTGATAGCGTGTTGCGTTGTTTTGCTTCACTATTTACCGACCGTGCCATCAGCTACCGCACAAGCCGTGGATTTAGCCATTTTAAAGTTGCTCTTTCGGTTGGTGTGCAGAAGATGGTACGAAGCGATATCTCTTCAAGCGGGATAATGTTTACGCTTGACACCGAAAGCGGTTCTGAGAATCTTATACTCATTAACTCCATCTGGGGTTTGGGTGAAAATGTGGTTAGCGGAAGAGTAAACGCGGATGAGTTTTTTATCTTCAAACCTACTTTAAAAAATGGAATCAACACTATTTTAAAACGCTCTTTGGGAAGTAAAAAAGAGAAAATGTTATACAGCAAAGATACACGCACTCTAAATATTGTAACAACAAAAGAGGAGCAAGAGAGCTTTTCCATAAACGATGAAGAAGTGATAGAACTTGCAAA
Source organism: Sulfurimonadaceae bacterium (assembly GCA_942493175.1). Lineage (GTDB taxonomy): Bacteria > Campylobacterota > Campylobacteria > Campylobacterales > Sulfurimonadaceae > Sulfurimonas. Next base: position 76,485 of record OW818672.1, on the reverse strand, counting down.
ACAAGCACTCATTATCGAAGAACTTTATAATCGCCCGATGGACATCGAGTGGGCAAAAGACGGAAATGACTCTAAGCTCTACATAGTTCAAGCAAGGCCTGAAACCGTAATGAGCAAACAAAACAAAAGTATGACAAGTGAGCAATATTCACTTAACGCAAATGGTGCAAAAATTTTAACATCCGGACGGGCGGTCGGTGAAAAAATCGGCACGGGAAAAGTAACCGTTATAAATGATACGACCGAATTTGCACGCTTCAAAGACGGCGATATTTTAGTCGCAGATACGACAAACCCTGATTGGGAGCCTGTCATGAAAAAAGCTTCTGCCGTTGTAACAAACCGCGGAAGCCGTACATGTCATGCGGCTATCGTTGCCCGAGAAATAGGCGTTCCTGCCGTTGTCGGATGTGCAAATGCCACAAAAGTTTTAAAAGATTCCCAAATAGTGACGGTGAGTTGTGCGCAGGGCGATGAGGGATATGTGTATGAGGGAGAGCTTGATTACTCTGTCAAAACTATAGATATGAGCAAACTCAAACCGACAAAAACCAAACTATATGTAAATGTGGGAAATCCAGCCGAAGCTTTTAACTTTGCAAAAATGCCAAATGACGGTGTCGGTCTTGCTAGAATGGAGTTTATAATGAATAACTCTATCAATGCTCACCCGATGGCGCTTGTTGACATCTACAAAGGAAAAAGCGTTAAAGATGAGGATGAGATATGCTCTTTCATGATGCCTTATACGGATACGAAAGAATTTTTCATACATAAGCTGAGCGAAGGCATAGGGATGATTGCGGCGGCTTTTTATCCAAAACCCGTCATTATCAGAACAAGCGATTTTAAGAGCAACGAGTACCGCAATATGCTCGGCGGACTTCTTTATGAAGCAGAGGAAGAGAACCCGATGATAGGCTTTCGAGGTGCCAGCCGCTACTATGATGATAGCTATCGTGAAGCATTTGTGTGGGAGTGTGCGGCACTTAAAAGAGTGCGTGAAGAAATGGGGCTCACTAACATCAAAATAATGATTCCATTTGTACGCACACCAGAGGAGGGCAAAAAAGTCATAGAGATTATGAACGAACAAGGACTTATTCAAGGCAAAGACTCTCTTGAAATCTACGCCATGTGCGAAATACCTGCAAATGTGATTTTGGCTGATAAGTTTTTAGAGGTTTTTGACGGCTACTCCATCGGTTCAAACGACTTAACTCAGCTGACTTTAGGGGTTGACAGGGAAAGTGCGAAAATCGCCCATATATTTGACGAGAGAAACGAAGCGGTAAAGAGAATGTTGCAGATGGCGATAGAAGCGTGCAAAGAGAGAGGCAAATATATTGGCATCTGCGGACAGGCACCGTCTGATTATCCGGAAATTACGGAGTTTTTAGTTCAAGAAGGCATTGACTCAATCTCATTAAATCCTGATTCGCTCTTTAAAATGCATCAAGTTGTGAGTGAGTTGGAGGAGAAACTCTCTTTATGAAGAGAATCTCTTTCTAAAAAATTTCTCAGCCTCCATCACTGCAACAAGTATTAAAGCGATAAAAAGCAGTGTTGTCCACATCTCCAAACTAACCGGTTCAATGCTCAGTAGCGACTGCATAAATGGGTTATACATCGATATAATATGTATGCCCTGCGAAGCTAACACCGATATCCATAAAAACCTGTTTTTAGCGTGGTTAATTTTAAAAATAGAGTTATTTTCACTGCGCGAATTAAATACATGTACATTTTCAAACAACACCATAAGAAGCAGCGTAAGATTTCTTGCCATATCTTCTTTGTAGCCCAGCTCAAGCAGGGTATAAAAAAGAGCAAATGCCGATATGCCCATATAAAGACCTCCGACAACCACTCTGCTCATCATAATTTTGTTAAATACAGGCTCTTTCGGGTCGCGCGGTTTACGCTTCAACACTTCCGGTTCGGCTTTTTCCGCAGCAAGTGCCATGTCTTGAACACCGTTAGAAACCAGATTTAGCCATAAAAGCTGTACCGGCAGAAGAGGGATTGGAAGAAAAAATATCATTGAGAGCAAAACAAGAACTATCTCCGCCAATCCTGTAGATATCAGAAGATGAATAACTTTGCGTATATTGTCATACGCCACCCGCCCCTCTTCTACACCGTTGATAATGGAGCTAAAAGAGTCATCTGTCAAAATCAAATCGCTTGATTCACGCGCAACGTCTGTGCCGCTTTTTCCCATAGCTATGCCGATGTTTGCAAACTTAAGTGCGGGCGCATCATTCACACCGTCTCCAGTGACTGCCACAAAATGACCAATTTCCTGAAATGTTTTTACAATAAGCTGCTTTTGCTCGGGAGAAACTCTAGCAAAAACTCTCTTTTGGGCTATCTCCTCTTTATGAGCTCCCCTTCCTATCCAATGGGAAATCTCCACTCCGTCAATTATCTCATCCCTGCTTGCTGCAATACCCAACTCTTTTGCAATAAAAAATGCTGTATTTGGATGATCTCCGGTTACCATCACAACTCTTATTCCCGCCTCTTCGGCTCTTCTTGCAGCCTCTTTTACTCCATCGCGGAGCGGGTCGGTGATGGCAGCAAATCCAATATATGTGTACCCATCTTTTGCAATGCCCTCCTCATCACTCACTTTATATGCCAAAGCAATATTTCTAAACCCTTTGGCTGCCCACTCATCCACCTGCTTTAAAACAGGTACAGCGTTATCCTCGTCCAGCGAGCACATATGGAGTATTATCTCTGGAGAGCCTTTTATAAAATGTATCTTTTGAGAGTCAATCTCATAACTCGCAGCAGAATACTTGTTGATGGGTTCATAAGGCAGGGCGTTGATTGCTCTTCGTTTGTCATGCTTTTTAAAGAGTTCTTCATCAAGAGCAAGAGCATATCTGGCAAGAGCAATATCTACCTGATCACCTATAAAAATCAACTCGCCATCCTCTATATGAGAGGTCGATTCATTACAAAGCCTTGCGCCAAGGAGCAGATGTTTATTTATATACTCATTTGAATTGTATGTTTTCTCAGGTGTTACAAAATACTCAACGCTTAAACGATTTTGAGTCATAGTCCCAGTTTTATCGCTTGCTATAAGGGTGCACGAGCCTAACCCCTCAATGGCTGAGAGCCGCCGCACTATGACATTTCGTCTGCTCATTTCGGCACTTGCTACGCTGAGTGCTACCGTAATAGCTACGGGAAGCCCTTCTGGAATGGCAGATATAGCAAGTACAACTGTCAGAAAAAATATATCTTTGAGTGGCATCTCTTGATAAATTCCGAGCATAATAATGATTAGTGCAACCCCGCCTATTATTTTGGAGATATTTATTGAAAATTCCTCCATTCGAAGCATTAATGGCGGTTTTGAGACCTTTTTCAAAGCAAGAAGAGAGGCAATTTTACCGACCTCCGTCTGAGCGGCTACGGCAGTTACAACACCGATTGCCCTCCCTTTTGTAACCAGAGAACCGCCGTAGAGCATATTTTGTCTCTCTCCGATAGGCTCATCTGCATTGGCTGACATATAAGTAGAATTTTTACCCACCTCGAGTGATTCTCCCGTAAGAAGAGACTCGTTTACCTGAAGCTCATTTGTCTCGATAAGACGTATATCTGATGGAACTTTAACACCTGATTCAAAAAAAACAATATCCCCAAGAGTAATATCTTCGCTGGGTATCTCAATCCGGTTTCCATTCCTTAAAACATTGGCAAAAGTCTTTATTACTCTCTTTAGAGCATCGGCCCTCTCGCCTGCAATGTACTCCTGATATGTTCCTACCACAGCATTTAAAAGAAGTGCCACCATTATAAATCCGGCATCACCGTACTCTTTAATGATTAGTGAAATAACCGCGGCAATAAGCAAAACATAGATAACAGGGCTTTTAAACTGCTCAACAAATATATTTAGCAGGGTACGCTTCTTCGCCTCAGCCAAAACATTTTTGCCGTATTGCTCTATGCGCAAGGATGCCTCTTTGCTGCTGAGTCCATCGGCACTGCTATTTAAATCCTGCAGGGTATCCTCTACGCTTTTAGTATGAAACATAAGTGACTCCTGAGCGCTATATAGGCATTATGATAGTTTTAACTAGCTTAATTTAAGCATACCCCGCCTAAATAATTATATAAAGTATGATAAAATTTCGCCCATGAAACTAAACGTACTGCTCTCAATACTCTTTGCAATTGTTACAAGCTTTGCCGCCATCCATGAGGTTAAGCACATTGTTCACGATGACAGTACAACATGTTTGGTGTGTACGGTCAATCACAATCTTGTCTCCGCCGATGCCGTTCAACTTGTATCAAATATTGAAATTTCTCACTTTGAAAAAATTTTACAAAATAACCCAATCTCATATCTACATGTCAAAACAAACTCCAACCAAAACCGCGCTCCTCCAACAATATCCTAAATCACAATATTATTTTAATTCTGCCTCAAATGAGGCAAGCTTTAGTGCCATAGCGGCTAGCGCAACTTTTTGGACTTGTTCAAAAAGTGTGCAAAATAAATAAATAAAAAATATTATCAATTAGGATAGAACTATGAAAAAACAGCTATGTTTATCATTGGTTGCGTCTTCATTTCTTTTGGCTGATACAGATTTAGAGCAGTTAAGATTAGAGATGAACAAACAGCAGCTAATAATAGAAAAATTACAAGAAAAACTTGAAAAACTTGAAAATACAAATACAAACAAAGAGCCGATAAAAACAGAAAAAATTGCGGCTCTGCAAAGCGAGGCTTTTGATCAATCAAAATTTATGCCAGATATATCGCTTATCCTTGATCTCTCTTATGTAAGCAGAAGCAAAAAAGATGACGAAGTTGCCCATCTTGAGGTGCCCAGCGTTGTTCACGGGCTTTTAGGCTCTCACTCTGACGGCGATGTTACACACTCTACCTACAACGCGAACAATGGATTTAATTTAAACTATGCCGAACTTGCACTCTCAAGCTCTGTTGACCCTTATTTTACTATGGATGCCATATTTCACCTCAGTGAACACGGGTTTGAGATAGAAGAGGCGTTTGTAACCTCCACGGCTTTGAGTCACGGTCTGAGAGTAAAAGGCGGTAAATTTCTCTCCAATTTCGGTTATTTAAATGAAAAACATCACCACACATGGAGTTTTAGCGATATGCCTCTGGTTTATGAAAGCTTTTTAGGTCTGCATGCCATCAATGAAATAGGCGCTCAACTCCAATGGACGGCTCCTACATCGACATACTTGATGTTTGGCGCAGAGGTACTGCAGGGAGAGAATGAGCAGATGTTTGGCAACAATACGATTGGCGATACCGAAGCCCCGATAACTAAAGGTTCTCAGGCACCATCGCTCTTTGTCGGGTACATCAAATCATCAATTGATATAGACGACACCACAATTTTAGGCGGTCTCTCTTACGCAAACGGAAGCTCAAGAGTTGACCATTCTCAAGAGGAGGCTCCCAGCGTATTTAGCGGAGACAGCTCGCTTTACGGTGTCGATTTGACGATAAAGCACTATTTTGACTCTTACAGCTTTCTCTCATGGCAGAGCGAATGGCTGATGCGAGATATGGACGGCATAGAGTACACGCTTGACCCTGCCGATATAAGCATTGTAACCGCGACCGCAAATCTGAGAAAAAAACAGGCGGGAGTTTACACCCAACTTGAGTATGGTATAAATAAAAACTTCTCTGCGGCTATAAGATATGACACAATCTACAAAAATGATGTTATAGAGAGTGGCGTAAACCTGAATGAACCGGACTCTTTAAACGGGTACTCCGCAATGATAGAGTACAAAACAAGCGAGTTTGCAAAATTCAGGCTTCAGTATAATCGCAATGAAGCACTTTATAACGAAGATGCTATAAAACAAAAAATTGATACGATTATTTTTCAGGCAAATATTGCTATCGGCGCTCACGGCGCTCACTCATTCTAGGAGATAATTATGAGATTTTTACTATTACTCTTACCGTTAAGCCTTTTTGCAAACCTTAATATAGCAGTCAGTTATCCTTACATCGGCGCTCTCACAAAGAGTATCGGCGGCGAAAATGTGGAGACCATTGTGCTGGCAAATGGAAATTGGGACCCTCACTTTATAGTTCCCAAACCATCCCTTATATCAAAAGTAAGAAATGCCGACGGGCTTATTATGAATGGAGGACAGCTAGAGATAGGCTGGTTGCCTCCGCTTATAAAAAAAGCCGGCAATCCAAAAACAAATGTTAATGCCAAAACATTTCTAAACCTCTCCAATCATATCTCTATGATAGACAAACCTCAAAGCGTCAGCCGCTCGGGCGGTGATTTGCATCCGGATGGAAATCCACACTTCAATCTTGACCCAAACAATATTCTGATTTTAGCAAATGTCATCAGGGAGTATTTGTCAACAATTGATTCAAAAAATTCACAAGTTTATGAGAAAAACTATGTGATTTTTGCTGACATGTGGAAAAAAAAGATTGAGCTCTGGAATGAGAAGATGCTAAATAAAAAAGGGGTAAAAGTTGTACAGTTTCACAACATACTTGCATACTTCAACAAGGCATACAAAATAGAAAATATAGCTACTATCGAGCCGTTGCCGGGGATTCCACCATCTTCAAAACATACCATCGACACAATCGAGCTTATAAAAAAAGAGCAGCCTTGCTGTATCTTGCATGATGTTTACCACTCCACAAAAACGGCTGAATTTATATCTGAAAAAACAGGTATAAAAATAGTTTTAATGCCTCACGATATCGGAGCGTTGGACTCTGTTGAAGATTTAACATCTCTATTTGACTACCTGACTAGTGCGATAAAATGATAGATATTCTGCTTGTGCCAATTGCTCTGGTCACTGTTCTTGTCATGCTCCACTCCTATTTCGGGATGGAGATACTAAAACGAGGCATAATCTTTACAGACCTTGCTATTGCTCAGTTTGCCGCACTCGGCTCCTCTGTTAGCCTTGGCTATTTTCACGAGGAGCACTTCTACATCTTAACTCTTGGTTTCGCACTTTTGAGCGCATTTCTTATAGCTTTTGCTTCAACTAGAAAGCTCCATTTAGAGGCGTTTATCGGGATTTTATATGTTTTAGGGGCAAGCGGAATTATGATGGTGCTCTCTCACTCGGCGGAGGGTATGGAGCATTTCAAATCACTTCTAGCCAGCGATATACTCTTCACGCCTCCTAGCGAGGTTATAAAAAGTACTATTATCTACGCTTTTATTGCACTTGCTTTATATTTTTTATACCCAAAGCTAAACGGATTTTTAAAAGAGCTTCTCTTCTTCTCACTGCTTGCTCTCACTGTTACCTCTTCAGTTGCGCTTGCTGGGGTTTTTGTTGTCTTTGTACTGCTGATAGCACCGCCTTTTGTCGCTCTATCTCTAAACTTTAAAAGGGCTTTGTTATGGAGTTTCTTTTTTGGATGGTTTTTTAGTATAAGCGCAATTATAATATCATATTTTTACGATTTGCCGACTGGTTACGCCATTGTATTTTTGGGCGCATTTTTAACCGCGGTTGCAGTTTTAGCAACATCAAAAAAGGTATCAAAGAGCTGATATGAAATATCCAAACGAGTGGACACAAAAAGAGTTTTTGCAAAACAAAAAAAAGCTTGAAGCAGAGGGTGTAAAAGTTCTGCTGATTGATACTATTTTAGCAGTGATTGAGGGTACCGATACGGTGGTTTACAACCCCTATGAACTACAAAAAGAGCCTGATGGAAGCGTCTTTGTATTTTACTGCGACACGGGAAAAGCAACGCTAAACAGGCTTGGGGAGTATAAAAAGAAGTTTCCTTTGCATCACTGCATCTCACTCAAAGGCGGAAGAGGTTATTGGCGCATAAATATGAGTGTTTTAGATGAGTGAGTACGAGAAGCATTTAGATAATTTTATTTTAAATATGCGTAATGAGAACTTTTACGATGCGCATGAAGATTTGGAGGCTCTATGGTTTCCTAGAAGATTCGAAGAGAGTGATGAAGTAAAACTTCTAAAAGGTTTTATAAACGCCTCGGTTAGTTTTGAACTTCGCAAAAAAGGGAAGATAGAAGCTTCACAAAAAGTTTGGAACAACTACCTTAAATATAAAGATTTAGTCAACAAAATAGACTCTTTACACATAGAAAAATATCATTTGATTATAAAAGAGATAGATAAAATATATAAATAAACAAAACCTTTAACTGCTATTTTGCTATAATTCCAAAAAATTCAAGGATATAACAAGATGGATATTTCTAAATACAGTGACTTAGCTATTGTTTATGCCGGCGAATATGGTTTGAAAATTGTTGCGGCCCTAGCTATATTTTTCATTGGTAAGTGGGGAGTGAAAAAATTTACCACTCTTACCAAAAAACTGATGCTAAAAGCGGAATTAGATTTAACACTGGTTGAATTTTTAGAAAATGTTATCTATTTTGCACTCCTAATAGTTATTGTTTTAGCTTCGCTAAATGCGCTTGGTATCAATACAACATCATTCTTGGCTGTGTTTGGTGCTGCATCTTTGGCTGTCGGTTTGGCACTTAAAGATTCTCTATCAAATATTGGCGCAGCACTGCTCATTATCATCTTTAGACCTTTTAGGGTTGGAGATTTTATAGACAGCGCAAGTGCTTCTGGAACAGTGCAAGAGATAAATCTTTTTTCAACAATAATGATAACCGGCGACAACAAAACCATTATCGTTCCAAACTCTTCAATTATCAGCGGCAATATAGTCAACTACTCAAACAAACCTACCCGCAGAATTGATCTTATATTTAAAATTGGTTATGAAAATGACTTAAAATTGACAAAAGATACACTTATGCAAATTATGCAAAATGACAGTAGAGTTCTAGCTGAACCTGCACCGTTTATAGCAGTTGATGAGCTTGGCGAACGCACTGTCAATCTGGTTTTGCGTGCATGGGTAAAAACTGAAGTCTATTGGGATGTTCGCTTCGATATGCTAGAAAAAGCAAAATTTGCATTTGATGAAAAAGGTATATTGATTTCTTCGCCACAAATATATGTACAAACAAAAAAGGATTAAAATGAAAAAAATAACACTTGCTCTGCTTCTTGCCACCTATTGCATGGCGGCATCTGAGGTAGAAATTAGAGATGAGATAAAAGATGTAAAAATAAAAATCAAGAAATTAAATGAAAATTTAAAACAGCTTGAAGGAAATTTGCCGGTTGATGGGTATCTATTTAATGCCCGCGCTGAAGTTGGATATATTTCAAACTCAGGAAACAGCAATACGGAATCATTTAATGCTGATGCAAAAATAACAAATAGCTGGGATCTTCACTCACTTGAAATATTGATGCTTATGCAGTATGGAACCGACAATGGCGTAGAGAACAGAAATAGATTTTTAGGTGAGCTTGTTTATGACTATAAATTGTCAGATAGATTATCGCTTGACTACCTACTCGGTTATAAAGATGATAAATTTTCCGGCTTTGATTACCAGTTTTATACCGGACCCGGTGCTAAATATATAACAATAAAAACTGATTTTCACGATTTAACTGTTGATGGAAATCTTTTATACGCTAAAGACAAAATCTTTGGTGAGGTTGATAGATCATACTTCGCATACAGGCTAAAAGGTGTTTACAATATGCAGGTATTGGAAAATCTAAGATTTCATCAAACGCTAAGTTATAGATCAGAGTTTTCTGATATTGAAAACTATTTTTTCTATTCAAAAACAGCTTTTTCTACAAAATTATCGGATATATTTTCGGCAGGTGTGTCATATCAAGTTGACTACACAAACAAACCGGCTCTCTTTTGGAAAAATTCAACAGATACAACTTTTACATTTAATCTAATTGCTGACTACTAGATGTGATGCACTAAAACGAACGCGTCCGTTTTAGTGGCAGTGACTAAAGTCCCTACAACCCCCTAAAGCTACGAAAAACAAGTTTTTCGAGAGCTACAAGCTAGTTTTTTTTAAACTTTTCCCCCAAATATATAAAAACCAAGTTGCAATAAGTGCGATAAGAGTCGCACTTAAAAATAGATAACTTGGATAGAACTCATACACATACCCCGCAATTAAAGCCCCCAAAAATGCTCCAAATCCATAAGTTATGCCGGAAAAAAACTGCTGAGCAAGCGACTTATGCTTATATAGATAGAAGAGATAACTGATGGCAGCCGAATGAAACAGTGCAAAACTCAGAGCATGAAGAGCCTGTGAGAAAAACAAAATAGTTATATTGTCCGGAAATAAGAATAGTAAAAACCATCTAAACGCTGTTATTAAAGTGGTAGCTTGAAGTATTAATAGAAGATTCCTGCGAAGAAGAGCTCCTTGAAAGTAGAGCATAAAAATCTCAACTACAACTCCAAAACTCCAGAGATAGATTGCTATATCTAAACTAACTCCGTGGTCGGTCGTATAGATAGTGAAAAAGTTATAAAAAGGACCAAAACTAACCTGCATAAGAGTTAAACCGACCCACAACCTCCAATCTTTTAAAAGATTTATATCGTTGGTCGTCTCTTGAACTTTTTCTAAAAGCGTATCTGCTTTTTTTGCTATTATAAATCCCATCAATGCCGTAATAAGGGTTAAAACAAGAAGATACATAAGTGCAACGACTGCCGAACTTAGAAATTTTACTAAAACCAGAGCCACTAAAATAAAACCTACCGAGCCAAAGAGCCTGATTTTTCCATATCTCTCTTTGCCGAGATACTTCAAAGAGATTAGTTCAACATAAGGAAGTACAATGCTAAGTCCTACGCCTAAGCTAATATTTGAGACGAGAAGTTTATAAAAACTCTCAAGCGAGAAGTAAAAAAAGAGGGCACTTAAGCACATTATCAAAAGAGATATATTGAAACTGTGTACATTTATTTTAAGTCCTTTTATAAATGCAAAAGGAACAATAAAGCGCACCAAAGGCGCTGCTGCAAATATAATACCTATATCACTAGCCGAATATCCAACCATGGATAAAACTTTTGGCAAAAATATTATATAAACACCAATAATTGAGAAGTAAAAAAAATAAAAAATTGCTAATAAAATTGACATGCAAGATTATATCTTAAAGAGACAAAAGATGTGATATACTTATCTCTAAACTTAAATTCATATATAAATTTTTTTGTAAAGACAATTTAAAGACAATTTTTATATATAAATTTAAATGCCAGAAAAAGGGAGTTCAAATGTTAAAAATAATGAGTGATGAAGATTTTATAGTATCAAAAACGGATCTAAAAGGGCGTATAATATATTGCAACCAAATTTTTATGGATATGGCTGAATATACGGAAGAGGAGCTTCTTGGAAAACCGCACAGTATCATAAGACATCCAGATATGCCAAAGGCTGTTTTTAGATTTTTATGGGAGACAATACCAAAAAAACAGGAAGTTTTTGCCTATGTTATTAACAAGACAAAAAACGATAACGACTATTGGGTTTATGCCAATATTACTGCTTCTGTTGATGCGAATGGAAAAATTATCGATTACTATTCGGTTAGAAGAAAGCCAAATCCTAAAGCCATTGATGTAATCGCTCCTCTGTACAAAAAAATGTTAGAAGTAGAAAAAAGCGGTGGCGTTGATGCTTCCTTTAAAGTTTTAGCAAATATCTTAACAGAAAAAGGAGTAGGCTACAATGAGCTTATTATCTCTCTTCAAAATTAACAAAAACAGAGACAAACATCGACAAATGCAAGATTTAATGATAAAAGTATTAAAAGATGCAGCAGATGGAAAATTAGGTGGAAGAGTTACAAATATACCTAATGACAACTCAGAAGAGGCAGCATTTGCATGGACAATAAACAATGTACTTGACCAATTTGAAGCGTTTATGAGAGATGTTGAAACATCCATAGAGAGTGCTTCGATGGGTAAAACATATAGAATAACTAATGCTGCAGGTCTGCACGGAATATTTCGTACCACCTCGGAGAAGCTGAATTTGGCTATATCGTGCATTGCAAGCGATTATGAAACTAAAATAAAAGGCAATCTATCAACCAAACTTAGTGAGCTAGGCGGCGGAATCGGAGCTGGACTTGAAGTTATACAAAAAGATATTAATGACTCGCAGAGTAATTCAACAGAAATAGCGGAAGTTTCTCAAAAAACTGCGGTTTCATCTAGAAAAAGTCTACAAAGTGTTATAGAAATTGGTAAAAATCTAAATGTGCTTGTTGATTCAATAGCTTCATCTCACGGGGCTATTGTAAACCTTGAGCAGAGAAGTAGGGACATTTCTCATGTGGCAGGACTTATCAAAGATATTGCAGACCAGACAAATCTTCTTGCCCTAAATGCAGCCATTGAAGCAGCACGAGCCGGTGAACATGGAAGAGGATTTGCCGTTGTTGCCGATGAAGTTAGAAAACTCGCCGAGAGAACACAAAAAGCAACCCAAGAGATAGAGATAAATATATCAACACTTCAACAAGAAGCTAATGATATGAGAACAAATTCAGATGAGATATCTAAAATTGCTCAAAGTTCTAGCAAAGTTATAAATGAGTTCGAAGGAACTTTTAAAGAGCTCAACGCTTTTGCCAACCAATCATCAGAAACTTCTATTAAAATTCAAAATAGAATGTTTACAACACTTTTAAAAGTTGACCATGTTTTGTTTAAATCAACTGCCTACAGCGCTGTTTTAGATGCTGACTCCAAAAAAGTTTTTAGTGACCATAAAAATTGTCGTATGGGAAAATGGTACTTGGGAATAGGCAAAGAACAGTTTGGACACACAAAAGCGTTTCCAGAACTTGATGCACTCCATGCAGAGGTTCACAATGCAGTTTTTAGAAATCAAGAGTTTACTAAAGAGAACAGCGTACTAAAAAACAATAATCCTGAAACGATAATCAAAAATTTTATGGATATGGAGAACGCTTCAGACAAGCTTTTTATCAAGTTGGATGAAATGGTTGAACAGTCTACAAAACAGATAAAAAATTAGAAATAATTATACTTCTCTCTTCCCCTTAAGATACTTTTTTTATGCAAAAATTATTAAAAGTGTCTTAAATTATTCAAAAATATGCTAATATTCTGACACTCTTTCAGAGATAATTGAAAGACATATGAACAAAATATTAATTATGCGAAGGGTATTTTTATGCAAAAAGAGATGGCTGAAAATGACTTCATTGTATCTAAAACAGATTTAACAGGTAAAATTACCTACTGCAACAAGATATTTATGAAGATGGCCGAATACAGCGAAGATGAGCTTCTTGGAAAGCCACACAGCATCATCAGACATCACGATATGCCAAAAGCTGTTTTCAAATTTTTATGGGAGACTATTCCTGCAAAACAGGAAGTCTTTGCATTTGTTGTAAATAAAACTAAAAACAATAACCACTACTGGGTATTTACAAATGTCACTGCCTCAGTAGATAAAAACGGTAAAATAATAGGCTACTACTCGGTTAGAAGAAAGCCAAACTCAAAAGCGCTAGAGGTTATCATACCTCTTTACAAAGAGATGATTAGAGTTGAAAAGAGTGAAGGAGTTGCTGCCTCATTTAAAGTTTTAACGGACATATTACAAGAAAAAGGCATAGGCTATGACGAACTTATCATCTCTCTTCAAAAATAAACAAAGCGCACTTCTATTTGCTACCGTTTGTCTAGCTGCCATATACGCTCTATATGCTCAAAGCTACATATTTGCTGCATTGATGCTTGTGGCATTGGCGGTTTCTACATTTATCAGAGTAGACAATGATTGCGAACTAAAATCTCCTACATATCAGTCAATGATTAAAGTTTTAAAAGAAGTTTCAAACGGCGAGCTAGAAGGCCGTGTTACACATATACCGGATAATGATTCGGTTGAGTCTCAATTTGCATGGAGCTTGAATGATGCACTAGACCAGCTTGAAGCTTTTATGAGAGATGTTCATGCCTCGATAGAGTACGCATCCTTGGGGAAAAATTACAGACTTACCTACTCTTCTGGGCTTCACGGAAGCTTTAATAGCACATCAAAAGAACTTAATCACATCATGGGCTATATAGCAGAGGGGTATACTTCAAAAATAAAGGGTGAGCTTTCTCAAAAACTAAACGGTCTAAGCGGTGGAGCAAGTAACGCTTTTGAAACTATTCATAGCGATATTATGCTTGCTCAGGGCGATTCAACAGCTATTGCAGATGTGTCAAAGACAACCGCCGCACTTTCAGAAAAAAGCCTTGATGATGTTAAAGAGATAAGTGAAAACTTTAACTCTCTTGTCAATCTTATCTCATCTTCGCATCACGCTATCATAAATCTTGAGCATAGATCAGAGGAGATATCCGTGGTTGTTGGGTTAATCAAAGATATCGCTGACCAAACAAATCTTTTAGCTCTTAACGCAGCGATTGAAGCAGCACGCGCAGGCGAACATGGAAGAGGATTTGCCGTAGTTGCGGATGAGGTGAGAAAACTTGCGGAGAGAACACAAAAAGCGACACATGAAATAGAGATAACCATCTCAACACTTCAGAAAGACTCCAATGACATACGCGCAAACTCTGACAATATTTCACAAATCGCGCAAAAAGCTAGCAGCGTGGTAAATGAGTTTGAACAAACATTCTCACAACTCAATCTCTCTGCAGAACAATCAGCCGATAGGTCCAAAAAAATAGAGAGCAGGCTAATGGCAACTTCTATGAAAGTGGAGTTGGCACTCTTTAAAACGGATGCCTATACATCTATATTTGACTCAAAAGAATCTTATGTATATAATGACCATTCACACTGCAACATAGGTAAATGGTATGCTGGCGATGGAGCACAATATTTTGGACACACAAATGCGTACAAAGTTATCGGCAGTGTACACAAAAAAGTTCACAGCTCAATCGCTGAAAATCTTTCATATATTAAAAACAATTCAACCTTTAAGAGCGAAAATGTAGACAAAATCGTTCAAAACTTTAAAGAGATGGAAGATGCATCCAGCGAACTTTTTAAACAACTTGATAATATGGTAAAAGAATTTTAAATTATTTACCCATTATTAACTTATAATCAATACAATATCTAATCTCGATTATGTTCAACCCCTTTCATAGTAGAGATAATATTACCTATAAATTATTTTAGTTATCCAGCCATTCCCCCTTTTTGGCTCGGATAATTATGCTAAACTTCCCTTATGAAAAAAATCATTTTAACAACATTAAATTCAAGATTTACACACACTTCGATTGCTCTTAGGTATCTTTATGCAAATTTACAAGAGCTACAAAATAGTGCAAAAATTATGGAATTTAGTATAAACGATGCCATTCAAACCATCGCAGAAAAACTCCTTCTTCAATCCCCGCAAATCATAGGTATCGGCGTTTATATATGGAATGTTTCAGAGGTTTATGAGTTAATACATCTAATAAAAAAAATCTCTCCAAATACAAAGATAATTCTCGGCGGTCCAGAGGTTTCGCATGAACCATTTCGCGTAAATTTAGATAATGCAGATTTTATTATTCAAGGCGAAGGGGATTTGGCATTTTATGAACTTTGCAAAAATATTTTAGATGACAACGCACCAAAAGAACGAATTCTAAAAATGAGTATGCCTTCGCTCAAAAATTTGGCTCTGCCGTATAGATACTACACGGATGATGATATAAAAAACCGCTATATCTATGTTGAAGCTTCAAGAGGATGCCCATTTGAGTGCGAATTTTGTCTCTCTTCCATGGATGAAAAAGTAAGAGCTTTTAATCTTGATGAACTTTTAGCGGAGTTTGAACTTCTTTGGCAGAGAGGGGCGAGAGCGTTCAAGTTTATAGACAGAACCTTTAACCTCAACATAAAAACAGCAAACATTTTGCTTGACTTTTTTTTAGCCAAAGAGTCGCCATATTTTGCTCATTTTGAGGTTGTTCCGGACCATTTTCCTGAATCACTAAAAGCCAAGATTGCTTCATTTCCTCATGGCGCTTTACAACTTGAAATAGGCATACAGACTCTAAATCCGGTTATCGCGAACAACATCTCAAGACCTCTCAAGCTAGATAAAATCAAAGAAAATATAGCTTTTTTAGAAAATGAGACAGAATCTCATATACACCTTGATTTAATTGTCGGTTTGCCAGGCGAAACAGTGCAAAGTTTTGGAAAAAATCTCGATGAACTTGTAAATTTAAGCAGTTGCGAGATACAAATAGGCATACTCAAAAAACTCTCAGGAACCTACATAAACCGCCATGACATAGAGCATGGTATGATTTACAGCGATATACCGCCATACGATGTTTTGCAAACTTCGCAGTTATCGTTTTTTGAAATTCAAACTATGAAAAGATTTTCAAGGTTTTGGGATTTAACCTATAACAGCGGAAATTTTAAAGAGAGCGTAAAGCTTATTTGGCAAGATGAGAGCGTATTTGAAAATTTTTATGAGTTTAGCCTATGGATTTATACACAAACTGATTCCACATGGCAAATTTCTCTCCAAAGATTAGGCGAGTTGCTTTTTAAATATCTTTGCGAAATTAAAAATTTATCCAAAAAAACAGTAGCGCAAAATATGCTTGATGATATGATGAAACTAAAGGGGCGGGTAGTTCCAGTCTACTTAAAAGAGTATGCTGAAAATTTATCATTAAACAATAAACACGGAACATCAGGTTTTAATAAAAGACAGCAGTAATATCAGAAATTTTTTGATATAATAATTCCATGTTTAAGTTAAAAATGCTTATATTATTATCACTACTTTTTACAAATTATGCTTTTGCAAGTGAGCCGTATGTGGATAAGGCATTACTAAATGAGATAAGTGATAAGTATGGCGTGTTTGCTAAAAAAAGATTTTTCTTTCTTCAAGAAACCTTTGATTCTGTAAAAAACAAAGGTGACTTGGAGAAGCTAGAAGCAGTTAATAACTTTTACAATGAAGTCAGATACACTTCAGATATGAAATTATACGCTAAAAGCGATTACTGGGCTACCCCATGGGAATTTCTGGGTAATGATAAGGGAGATTGTGAAGATTATGTTATAAGCAAATACTTCGCTCTTAGATATCTTGAAGTTGACTATAAAAAACTTTTTTTTACATATGTCCGCTCAACAAATTTTAAAGAGCCGCATATGGTTTTAACCTACTTTGAAACGCCAAAAAGCGAACCGCTAATTTTGGACAACAACAATCGTAAAATATTTCCGGCATCACAAAGAAAAGATTTAACGCCAATCTATAACTTTAACGGTGATATGCTAGATGAAGCAGATAAAAACAATGAAAAATCTCACAAGAAATGGGATGAGTTAAAACTCAACATGCAAAGGAAAAAAATATGACACTCTTTAAACAGATAGCTTTAATGTTATCGCTATTTTTACTCATCATATTAGCTACGGTACTGATACTAAACTTTCAGAACGCAAACAAAGGCGTTCAAGACAGACTATATGAAGATGCTAAAAATACTGCAACTTCACTCAGTCTCTCATTAGGGACTGCTAATGGTGATTTATCAATTATGTCAACCATGATAAATGCGAACTTTGATAGCGGAAACTACCGCCATATTACCCTTGTTGATGTTGAAAAAAAGAATCTTTATGACAGAGTGACAGAAAGTGATATAACGGCTGTTCCAAGATGGTTTATGTCATTAATAAACTTAAAAGCGCCGATTGCGCATGCAAATGTTTCAGCCGGCTGGAGCCAAGTCGGAATACTAAGTGTACAGAGTGACGCAAGCTATGCATACAAGCAGCTTTACGAAATTTTGATAGATTTGCTTATCTCTTTTACAATTATTGCGCTTATCGGTCTTGCAGCGCTTAACTTGCTATTGCATGCAATTTTAAAACCCCTAAAAGAGGTGCAAAAACAAGCCACTGCTATCACAAAAAATGAATTTATAATTCAAGATAAGATTCCATATACAAAAGAGTTGGCAGATGTTGTTCTTGGAATGAACAATATGGTTTTAAAAGTTAAAACTATGTTTGATAAAGGAAACGAGGAGTTAAAAGCACATAAAGAGCTGGAGTATGTTGATCAAGATACGCAACTTAGAAATCGTAAATATCTAATAGACAGACTTCCGGCTTACCTAAAAGCCGATGCCTCTTATGAGGGTGGTATACATATGCTTATATCGCTCAGCGGAATAATTGAAGCGAATGAGAAACTTGGAAGACAAAATGTAAATAAGCTTTTTTTAAAAATTGCAGATATTCTTAGAGACAGCACTAAAAATATAAAAGATTCAATTGTTGCAAGAATAAATGGCACAGAGTTTTCACTCTTGCTTCCTAACTACTCAGACACTCAAGCGATAGAGCTAGCAAAAAAGATACAACAATCATGTCAAGAGATTATTAATTTAGCAGAACTTGATTCAAAAGAGACTTTTGTTTCCATTGGACTTTATGAGTACAAACACAGCGATAACATAGCCAAACTATTTTCACGCTCTGATAATGCACTTACTCAAGCAAAGTTTAATCACGGAAACATCCACTTAGAAAAAGCGGAGGATGCGATTGAGGTTATGGGCAAAGAGGCGTGGAAACTACTTATCAATAAAGCTATCGAAAAAGATAGATTTAGTTTTGTATCTTGGAGTGTTATAGATACAAAAACTAAAAAACTCTCTCATAATGTTCTTAGTATAAATCTTACTCTGGATAAAAACAGCTCTTACAGCTATGCTCAATTTATGGCTCCCGCTATTCAATCAGGTTTAAGCAACGGCATCTATAAAAAAATTGTTACCATGCTTTTTAAAAATTCAAGCATGGTTCTTAGTGCTTCTACATATGCTCTTAGACTTCCGCACGAATATCTAGAAAATCAAGAAACCTATCATAATCTAAGCGAACTTCTTCGTGCAAATGCAGCAATGTTGCCATTTAAAGTAATTATTGAGCTACCGGACAGACTTGTTCGCCAAGATTCAAAACTAATTAGAGAATATATAGAACTCTTTAGAAAATATAATATAAGTATTGGTATATTTGAATTTATCGGCGAAAGTGATGATTATCGATATCTACAAGATTTAAGACCGGCTTATATAAAAGGTGAGAGTAGCTACTTTTTAACTCAAAGCGACCAATCTCTCTCGGCACTAAGACTTATAACAGATACGCTGAGTATCTCTCTTATTGCGGTCGGCGTTGCCGACATGGAAACATTAGAAAAACTAAAAGCCAGAGATATACATATTATTCAAGGAAAAGTGACGGAAATGCTCGATATTTAAAGGCATTTTTACTAGCATAAAGATACTATTAGAGACAAATTTAATAAAAGATTGGACTATTATATGTTTTTTAAAAACAACAAACTCGCTGATGCCATGCAGATAAAAGAAGCGGAGATAGTAGCCCTGCAAAATGAGCTAGAGCGTGCAAATGAAAAAATTTCAAATCTTGAAAAAAAAGTTAAAAGTGCAGATAGCGAACACACAATGAATGAGCTTATCAAAGCCCTTGTTAATGGCTTAACGGACAGCTGTTTTAGTGATTTATCAGGTCTACAAGGTGATTTGAGCAACAATTTAAACGAGCTTAAAGATATCAATAGAAGAAGCGAAACTAACAACCATAGCGCAAAAGATGCTCTTGTTGATGTTGATATACTAATGAAGACGATGATATCGTTACTTGAGCATATAACAAGCACATACGATCAAGTAGGCATCCTAAACACAAATGTTGAAAATATCTCAAGCGTTATTAGCCTCATCAAGGATATAAGCGACCAAACAAATCTTCTCGCCCTAAATGCGGCTATTGAAGCAGCGCGTGCTGGTGAGCACGGCAGAGGGTTTGCGGTTGTTGCAGATGAGGTAAGAAAACTTGCCGAGAGAACTCAAAAAGCAACAAGTGAAGTAGAGATAACCGTTCAAAGTCTAAAACAAAATACGCGAGAAGTACATGAGCACTCAAAATCGATGGAAAAACTCTCAACCGACTCAAATGAACAGGTAAGCTCACTTCAAGAGAAAATGTATAATCTTCTTGAGAGCTCTGGAATTATCGTTGAAGAAAATCAAAACATTACAAATGCGGTATTTATGATTCTTGTTAAGCTTGATCACCTATTATTTAAATCAAATGGTTACAAAACTGTATTTAAAAATCAAGTTGACGGTCATTTTGCATCAGACACAGAGTGCCGTCTAGGTCAATGGTATCACAGCGGGATAGGCAAAGAAAACTTCAGCAGAATGCCGAGCTACTCAAAGCTTACCACTCCGCACAAAGAAGTTCATGAAAACATTAAAAAAGCGATAGATTGTGTTGTCAATGGTACATGTGAAGAACAATCAACGAATGTCATAACATATTTTAAAGATGCGGAAAAAGCAAGCAAGAGCGTCACAGAAGTTTTAAACGCTATATTAAAAGAGGAAAAGATTGGAAGATTTGAAGCAAAATAAGCTCTAAATTCCTCTGGAGTTTAGACCTTTTGTTATAGCCTCATTCATCTCTTGCTTGTACTCTGGATTTAGTTTTCCAAGCTCTCTATCAAAATTAATTATCAAATCTTTATTCGCATTTGGATGTCTACAAAGTGTAAAAAGAATATCTTCATAAATATCAAAATCAGGGTGAGGTCTAAGTCCCAATTTTTTATGAACATTTCCATGATATTTTATAATCAAATCAAGCGCCTCTTCAAGCTTTTTGGCATCTGATTTTTTATTTTTTATAACACTAACCAAGCTGTTTAAATCTATATTTTTGACAAGTAATTCACTCTTTGGATTACTTTCTTCTTCTTTGATTGGTGCTTTTGTTTCATATAAATTTTTTTTGAGTTTTTTTTCTTTATTTGGTTCAAAAAATAGCAAAATAACTAATAACGCAAGTAGTGCAATCAATCCCATAATAGATTTAATGATTAATTCCGCTTCCATTACTACCGCTTTTTCTTGTATTATATCTAGTATAAGTAAAGATATATATATGTGGTGGACAGAGGGGGATTCGAACCCCCGGTAAGTTTCCCTACGCTACCTTTCCAAGGTAGTAGATTAAACCACTCTCCCATCTGTCCATATTTTGAATGTGAATTTTATCTCAAAAACCCTTAAGAAGAGTTAGCGAGAGCCTATAGTGAAAAATCACTGTAATCATATTTTTGCAAATCTATATAATATTTTTTGCCGATTATAACAATTCTGGAGTCTTCTTTTGCATTTTTTTCAAATTTTTCTTTTATTTTTGAAATTTTTTTCTTTGAAAAATCTTTACTTTTTAGATACTTATTCAAAGATATTAGCCTGCGATTTTCTACAAAATTTTCTTTTTTTTTCTCCTCTATTTCTGCTTCAAACAACTCACCATTAGTATCTGATAAATTATTTTCCGGAGCGTTTAACATAAATTTTGAAGAGATGGCATTTAGTATATTTTTTAGCTGCTCATCTTTTTCTTTATATATGTTTTCAATTTTTATTCTCTCTTCTATAAGCATCTGCTCTTTCTGGTCTCTGAGACTTCTTGTTTCACCCTCAAGTGTCTCTACTTTTTGTTGAAGTTTTACATTTTGTTCTTCAAGAAATTTATAGTATCTATCGTCCAAATTATGAGGCGTTGTTTTGTTATTTAATTTTTTTGATACTACTTGAGCACTCTCGTCTTTACCAAGAACAACAAGTTTAATTCCATTTTCTACTACACTTTGCAAAGAACCTCTTCTAATACGGTTATGAATAGCTTCTTTAGATACACCCAGTTGCTCTGCCGCATCAGAAATAGTTAACTTTGCCATGTAGTGTTTCTCCTTATCTCATATTTTCAAAAACAAGAGGTGCTTCCCACTCCATAGAACGAATTGTTGCTATTACTTTTTGCAATTCATCCAACTTCGCACCCTTTACTCTTATAGAATCACCCTCTATTTGCGCAGTTACTTTAAGTTTAAGATTTTTTATCTCCGCAACTATTTTTTTGGACTCTTTTGAATCGATATAATCAACGATTTTAAAAGTAACTTTTCGATTGTTACCGCTTGAATTTTCAGTTTTTAACTCTTCTAAAACTTTTGAGCTAAGATTTTGTTTTAAAAGTTTTGTTATCACTATATCCTTCAGTGCATCTAGTTTGTTATCGCTTGAGGCAACTAACACTAAAAGTTTATCTTTCTCTTTATAGTCAATCTCATAAGTTGTACCTTTAAAATCGTAACGATTCGCAACTTCCTTATCAACAAGATTTATAGCATTTTTAAAACTCTGCATATCTATCTTTGCACTTATATCAAATGAGTACTCTTTTGCCATTACTAACACTCCATATTTTTTAAAACTAACAGTTTTTGATTATATAACAAACAAAATCTAAAACAACTTAAAAACTAGGGCTCCCATCAAATCCACTGCCAAATGAAAATGAATCAAAATTTGGATCCATATAACCAAATATTGAGCTCTTTGCTCTTAATTTTTCTATGTCTGCTTTGCTAGATATGCTCTGCGGGCAAACAAGTGTGCATTCGTTGCATAAAGTACAATCCCAAACACCGTTTGTTTGAATGTTATCGATTTTTTCTTTTGGATTTTGCTCTCTTATATCGCTAACATACCGCCAAACTCTTGTTAGCGAAAATGGTCCTAAAAATTCACTATTTACAGCATATACGGGACAAGCGCTATAACATGAGCCGCATAAAATACAATCGCTCTGAAGTGCATTTCTTTTCTCATCTTCATGTGATAGTGACATATTTTCTACAATTGAACTTTGCCATGCTTTTGCTTTTGCGTTAAAACCATACGCTCTGTCCATATTTACAACTAAATCACGGATTACTTCGCTGTTTTTCAGAGGTTCTATCAAATCTCCGTCTTTGACATGGCAAACACATGCCAAAACCTCTCTGCCGTTTACTCTCACCGCACAACTTCCGCATACACTGCTTCTGCATCCGCTACTATATGCAATAGATGGATCGACTTTTGTTTTTATCTCATTCAAAACTTCCAAAAGTGTTACACCTTCTATTTCCACATCATACTGAGCAACACTCTCTCTTTGGATATTAATTTTCATAACTGACAACCCTCTCTTTACTAACAACAGTGTGAGCTTCAAATTTTTCGTTTATATTTGGGGCATCAACTCTAAAGTGTGCACCTCTGCTCTCATCTCTGCTAATTGCGGAGATTAAAATGAGTTCACAAAGCTCTAACATATTTTTAAACTCTAAAAACTCTATTAGGTTTGTGTTATACTCTTTTGTTTTGTCACTTACACCCATTTTTTTAAAATCTTTTTTAATTTTTACAACCTCATCTAAAACATTTTGCAAAGAGGATTTGTCTCTTTTAATTCCTACATATTTGTAAAATAGTTCGCCTAATTCTCTCTGCTTTTCATAAAAATTTATCTCGTTTGTATATTTTTTTATCTCTGCAATCTGCTCATAAGCAATATTTTCTTGCCCTGACAAGTTTGTCGTTTTAGCAAAACTGTTTGCATATTTTGCAGCATTGGCTCCGGCTTGTTTACCAAAAACAATCAATTCCAAAAGTGAGTTTCCTCCAAGCCTGTTTGCTCCGTGAACCCTGTGGTTTGCACACTCTCCGACCGCAAAAAGCCCGTCTATACATGTAGATGAGTTTTCATCAACCTCTATTCCGCCCATTGTGTAGTGAGCTGCCGGTTTTATGGGTATTAAATCATATACTGGGTCAATATTTTCATAAAGTTTTGCCAGTTTTGCCTCTTGCGGCAACTCATTTTTGATAAACTCTTCACCTAGATGGCGAATATCTAAAAAAACATCGTTACCCTTTGTAATCTCATCATTTATCGCGCGTGCCACTTCATCACGGGGAGCTAGTTCGTTGGTAAATCTGTCTCCCATGCCATTTACGAGATAGCCGCCAGCGCCTCTGGCACTCTCTGAAATTAAAATAGAGGAGTTTTTTAGAGCTGTCGGATGAAACTGTATAAACTCCATATCGCTGACTTTTGCACCTGCGCGAAATGCTGAAGCAATTCCATCACCGCTTGAAGCAACCGAATTTGTTGAGTAGTTGTGAAAAACTCTGCTGTATCCTCCGGTTGCGACTATTACACTGCATGCTTCATAAACTTCAACTTTACCGCTTCTTTTATTTAAAACACTAACACCGCTAACATATGGCTTATCTTTATCGAGACAAGTGATAAACTCCAATAGATATCTCTCATTTAAAATCTCAATTTCCTCCGCCAAACATCTATCATAGAGCGTGTGAAGAATTTTGAGACCTGTATAATCCTGTGCATAACAAGCTCTTGCGGCATATGCACCGCCAAGTTTTCTTTGAGCAATTTTATTCTCTTTTGTTCTGCTAAACGGTACGCCGATACTATCAAGCCACATAACTGCTTCCGGAGCACTCTGGCATAAAAAATTTACCGCGTCAACATCAGCTAAGCCGTGAGCTGATTTGAGAGTGTTTTGCACATGCAATTCAATGCTATCCTCTTCAACGCTGCTAAGGGCTGCGTTAATACCGCCTTGCGCCATTGATGTCTGACTTCTTGTTGGATACTCTTTTGTTATTACTATTACTTTTGCACCGCTCTTATGAGCATTCAGTGCGGCAACGAGACCAGCTCCGCCGGCACCGACAACTATTATGCTATTTTTCATTTTCATCTCCATGTGCGCTTATTTCTATTATAAATTTTGCCCCATTTTCAATATTTTGAACATAAATTTTGCCTTTATAGTGCTGCTCTATAATATTTTTTGACATATGAAGACCCAGTCCTGTACCATTTTTATCGAATTTTGTAGAGAAATATGGATCAAAAATTTTATCTATTATCTCATCATCTATCCCACCGGCATTGTCACTTATTTCCATAACTGCCATATCATCCATATCAAAACTTCTTATTAAAATTTGAGCTTCATTTACATTTTTTTCCCTAAATTGCTCTTTTGCATTATTTATAATATTTAAGAGAACTTGAACAAACTCATTTTTAAAAAGCATAATGCTGTTTTTGGAAGTTAGTTCTAAACACAAATCTATATTATCCGATGATAAACTCTCTTCTAGAAGCCAATATGCCTGCATTACCGGATTGTTCAAAGTGAGCTCTTCTTGGTATTTGTTAGGCCTGTAAAAATCACTAAAATCGGAGACGATATGGCTTAAATTTTGGGTGTAAAGCCCTATTTTTTTTAATTTATCATTTAAAAAATTTAAAAAATCTTCTCTCTCTTTTTTGTTACACAGATTATACTCTTCTAGTTCTATTGCCATTATCATTGCTATATGAAGTGTCGATATTGCATTTAGTGGCTGTTTCCACTGGTGCGCTACCATGCTTATCATTTCACCCATTTGTGCCAGACGAGATTTATGAAGGAGGTATGTATCTTTTTTTTGCATATCACCAACTGCATCGGCAATCTTTGATTCAAGCGTCTGATTTAGCACTAGTAATTTATCTTTTAACTCTTCTAGCTCAATATTTTTTTTCTTTAAAACATGCTGCTTATAAAAAATTATGAAAATAATTAACAATCCTAAAACAATTATCTCTTTCAAATATTCAAATTTAACATTTTTTATATAATTTATAGATGTCCACTCATTGCAAAATTTATGTATGTCACTATGTTTAATATTGCGTGAGAGTTTTTCAAATATATTAAATAAAATCTCATCATCGCTTCTAACTCCAAAACCAACACTTACTTTATCATTAAACTGTCCTGCAATTTTTAGATGTCCATTTTGTATATTTTTAAAAGTATATGCTGTGATTATCAAGTTGTCTATATATCCGTAATATTTTCCTTTTTCAACACCATTAAATCCATCTTGTAGCGAAGAGACATAGTTTAGTTTTATATTTGGATATCTGCTTTTAAGATTTTCTATAAGAGGGCTTCCTTCAACAATTGCAAGCTCTCTATCCATAATATTGTCAATATCTATTATGTAATTTTGTGATTTTTTTGTAACTACAACCAGCGGTTCGTAGTGATACGGTGTGCTATATTTAAGCTCTTTTTCTTTTAAAGAATGTACCGCTACCGGTAAGATATCACACTTTTTATCTTTGATGTTTTGCAAAGACCCTTCCCAACTATCTGTATAAATATATTTATATGAAACATTAATGCTCTCTTTCGTTAAATTCAAAATTTCTGAACCTATTCCAACAAATTTGCCATATTCTACACCGCTTAGCGGCAGCATAGACGAAATAACACATACATTTATCTCTCTCTTTTGTTTTAAATACTCTTCTTCTTCCTCGCTTAAAAACCTCTCTTTTGTGCTAAATATCAACTTTTGCAAATCAACATTACTATCTACTAAACCCATAACCCTATATATGTCCAAAATTCTTTCAAGTTTGTTTTCTTTAATAGCTCCAAAAGGAACACCATCCAAGTAGGCTAGTTTTTTCAACTCAATTGCTTCAAACATCAGAGCATCTTTTGTCTTCTTGGTCGGATTGTATTTTTTATGTATTATCTCTACCGTCTCTTCTATATTTTCAAAAGCATACTCCCAGCCTTTTATAGACGCATTTTTAAAACTATTTACTCTTTGGGGATTTTTTTGTGCCTCTTTTTGTGAGGTAAAAAGTATATCATCATAAAAATCAAAGCCCATGTCCTTAGGTAAAAAAAGCCTATACGGTATCCTTTTTTCTCTTAAAATAAATGGTTCATTTGAAATATAGCCTGCATATAAATCCACTTTTTTATCAATAAGTTCATTAATATCAAAAGTATGTTTTTTATATTTAATACTTTTTTCACCAGCCTTAGAAGCATTTATCATAGCATTGACAGATGCTGTTTCAACCGCATCCTCTGTTATCATCACTGTTTTGCCTTTAAAACCTTTTATATCATCTATTTTTGAAGTGTTGAGGGCTATTAAAGTAAGCGGTGAATGTTGAAATGTTGCACTTAAGAGAGAGATTTCTTTACCTTTGGAGTAGTACCATATCAGGCTTGAGCGACCTATTCCATAAGTAGTTTTACCGCTTGCTACATCGTCGACTACATCTGTGCTGTAGCTGAATTTTTTTATATCTACATCAAAACCGGCTTGAGCGTAAAACCCCTTCTCTTTTGCCATATAATATCCGGCAAATTGAAATTGGTCTAGCCACTGAAGCTG
Organism: Sulfurimonadaceae bacterium; assembly: GCA_942493175.1. Classification (GTDB taxonomy): domain Bacteria; phylum Campylobacterota; class Campylobacteria; order Campylobacterales; family Sulfurimonadaceae; genus Sulfurimonas. Next base: position 49,328 of record OW818672.1, on the reverse strand, counting down.
AAGTGAAACCTTCTCCAATGGCTTCTCCCCAGCATATACAGAGACAAATAGCGACAAAAAAATTAAAATAAATCTCATTACACGACCAATAGCTAAAATGTACTAAATTATACCACAAGAGTTAAAAAGTAGTATCTTAATACCCTTAAACTGCCTGCTATTAAAACAAACCAGACAAACCTAAGCCTAACAACTCCGGCAACAAGCGTCAAAGGGTCACCGATAATCGGCAGCCACGAGAGCAAAAGTGCATAATACCCATATTTATGCCCATAATTGTATGCTTTTGCCCCGCTCTTTGAGGAGAGAAGTTTTGTTTTTGTTTTTTCATAAAGAAGATAGCCTAAAAAATAGTTCAATATGATGGCAAGTATATTTCCGCTAGAAGCAAATATGAGTGCGTTTGATTTTGACATGTCGTTTGCAAGAGCCGCAACAAATGGAATCTCAGAACTAAAGGGAAAAATTGTAGCCGCCAAGAAAGCAGACAAAAAAAGAGTAAATTCAGCGATAGTAACTACTTCATAATAAAAGATTTTATATTTTGTATAACACTCTCAATCAGTCTATCTCTCGCTTCAACACTTGCCCATGCAATATGAGGAGTTATATATAGATTATCTCTATTTTTTACATTTAAGAGCGGATGGTTTTGTTCCATCGGTTCTTTTTTTAGTACATCTAAACCAAAGTAGATATTCTTCTCATCAACTATACGCGCTATGGCATCCTCATTGAGTATATCGCCACGCCCAAGGTTTAAAACAACAGCTCCATCTCTACAGGTTAACAACTGTTCATAATCCAAAAGGTTAAGAGTTTTCTCATTTAACGGGGCATGAATAGAGATAATATGAGATGTTTTTAGAAGTTCGTCAAGTTCTAAGTGTAGATAATCTTTAGTAAAGTTTTTACCGCTAGTTGAATAGTAACAAACCTCAGCTCCGAATGCTGTTGCAATATTTGCAACACCTCGCCCGATTGTTCCCAAACCTATTACTCCCCATCTTTTACCTTTTATCTCAAAAAATGGATGTGAAACATCTGTAAATATTTTACTTCTTGAGTATGAGCCGTTTTTTACATACTCATCATAATATTTGGAGTGTCCCATAAGATAAAATAGCATAGAGAATGTATGCTGGATAACAGAGTCGGTCGAATATCCTGAGACATTTCTTACCTCGACACCACTCTTTTTTGCAGCTTCCAAATCAACATTGTTCATTCCCGTCGCCGCAACGCAGATAAGTTTAAGAGATGGGGTGTTTGAGATGTGAGCCTCGGTTATAACAACTTTGTTAGTTACTATAACATCTGCATGGGCTATTCTGTCTTGCGTCTGCTCGCTCAGAGTTGTCTGAAAAATATCAACATCCCCAAGTTTAAAAAATCCGCTCAGTAGTGTTTCGCCAAAAGTCAGAGCATCAAGAATTACGATTTTCAACTTAACTGTCCTTAATTTTTGTAATCAGCTCTCTTGATTTCTCCAACGCTTTTTCAACCTCATCAAAAACAAGCGCAACTGCAAGTCTTCTGCCTTTATGAGTTTCAGGCTTTGAAAAAACTCTAACAAAGCTGTTGTCGCTAAATAGAGTGTCCTCTATGCTGAGAACCGGTGCGTTGTTATTAACTTCCGATTTAAATGCAGCAGATGCTCCGGAACCGTAAAAAGTAAATCCTAACGGAAGACCAAGAACGGCACGCAAGTGAAGAGCAAATTCGCTTTGAGACTGTGTTATAAGTGTTACCATTCCGGTATCGTGCGGACGAGGAGAAACTTCAGAGAAATATACCTCATCTCCTTTTATAAAAAGCTCAACACCAAAAAGACCGCGTCCGCCAAGACCATCAGTAATTTTTTTAGCCATCTCTTGCGCACTTTTTTTCGCTGCTTCGCTCATCTGCATCGGCTGCCATGAAAAAACATAGTCACCATCTCTCTGCTCATGCCCGATTGGCTCACAAAAAACTGTCTCTCTGCCGTTTCTAGCGGTAAGCATAGTTATCTCATAATCAAAATCAATGAAAGCTTCAACTATCAGCTCGCTTGCATCGCCTCTAGCCTCTTTTGCCATCTCCCAAGAAGCGTCGATGTCATCTGCACTTTTTGCCACGCTCTGTCCGTGTCCAGAAGAGCTCATAACAGGTTTTATAACACAAGGAAATCCCATACGCTGCGCCGCTTCTTTGAGTCCGTCTTGCGTAGTAACAAACTCATATTTGCCTGTTTTAAGTCCCAAAACTTCCGCCGCAAAAGTACGAATATTTTTTCTGTTCATTGTTTTGCTAACAGCGCTTGCGTTTGGTATAACATTGTAACCCTTATCTTCAGCCGCAAAAAGAGCATCTATGCTGATAGCCTCTATCTCGGGAAGAATATAGTCTGGTTTTTCGCGGTAAATAATCTCTAAAAGAGCATTTTTATCCTGCATGTTTACAACATAACTTCTATGAGCCACATTATGAGCCGGAGCGTTTTGGTATCTATCTACCGCAATAACCTCAAGACCTAGTCTTTGAGCCTCTATAGCCACTTCTTTGCCCAGCTCGCCTGAACCAAGAAGCATGATTTTTTTTGAATTTGATTTTAATGGAGCGCTAAAGTGCATGAGAATTCCTAATGAAAAATGTTAGGATTATTATATCGTAATGTAATTGAAGAAATAAAATCAGCCTCCTAAGAGGCTAGATTGAAGATGTAAAACTTACTGTTTTAAACCTATTAGAGTTTGAAGAAGCTGATCAGAAGTTGTAATGGTCTTACCATTAGCTTGATAACCTCTTTGAATAATAATCAACTGTGTCAGAGCAAGTGAAAGGTCAACATTTGACGCCTCCAAAGCCGCTGATTGCATAAATCCGCGACCTGCCGTTGCAGCAGTTCCAATGATAGGGTTTCCTGAGTTGGCAGTTTGTATATAAACATTCCCACCTTCTGCTGTAAGACCCTCATTATTTGTAAATTTTGCCATACCTATTTGAGCAAGTCCAAAACTTCTACCGTTACTAAACGAGCCGATTAATGTTCCGCTTTGATCAATTCTGATACCGACCAAATCCCCGCCCGTAAAACCGTCTTGACTAATACCCGATGTAGCCGATGCTGCATCAAAACTTGTCATACCGTCAAAACTGTTTGATGTACCAAGCTTAATCGCAACCTGCTGATTTGGCGATGAACCATTATTTGCGGTAAATGATACATTCGGCGGATTAAAAGTTGCCAATGAACCGTCACTATTAAATCTTACAAAACCTGTTTTTTCATTATATGGTATTACTGTATCTATTGTACCAGGTTCCGGAACACTCAGTTTCATATTCCAAGTGCTTCCAGTCAATGTATCAACTGCAACCTTTCTAAATTCAGTTCTTAATGTATGCTTAGAACCAAGTGAGTCAAAGACATCAATACTTGCTGAGTGTGTTGCAGCATTAAAACTTTGTGAAAATGCTGTTGCCGCACTGCCTGATGGCAAAGTTGCATTAAGCGCTTCCATATTTCTAGTAAATTTAGTATTTTCTGTTATCCCACCGCCAGGAATACTAGCAGCACTCATTCCAGTAATAGATAGATTTATATTATAATCATTAGCGCTTCCGCCTGAATTTTTTAGCTCAAATTTACCGCCACTGTTTACGCTTACCTCAACATTACTTGTTGCACCGCCGCCATCAGCATTGGCTTGGGTTTCCAAAGCTTCACGAAGGTCAGCCATTGTTGTAAATGTTTTATCACCACCGGCCACTTTAATCGCAGATGTCGGATCATATTGGTATCTCCAAGCAGTAGTTACTGTTGTTGCGGCAAAACCACTGCCATCTCCCGCACCGACTGCGGTTATTCTAATGTTATGCGAAGCATTTGGGTTAGAATTACTGTTTGTAAAGGTAAGACTATCTGTTATCGTATCATATGAAGCGCTTATCCCTGTTACTGATGTTTGCGCATTAATAGCCGAAACAAATCTTGCACCATTTTGGTCTGCAGTGTTCGCAGCTAAGGCACCGCTCGTTGTAATCTGTTTTGTCGTACCATCATCTAGTTGAAATGTTAAATCTAACTCAGATGCACCGGCAGAAACTGTAGCTGGAGCAGTAATTGTTGAGCTTAAAAATGATGCCCAGATACCTTGATCGGCTTGCAAATTAAATGCCTCTCCAACTTCATTAAACATAACACCCATATTACCGGACTCAATCGGATTTCCGTTTTCATCCAATGCCGGAGGTATCGGAAGTGCCGGCGGAGTTCCAGCCGGAATCTCATATTCCGGCGAAAAAGTCTCTACCAATGGACCAGAATTTAAGTTCGCTTTGATAGTAACATTTTGTGTTGCACTCGCAGGAGTTGTTAGCCCAGGAGGAATATTTATATTTGTAATCGGTGCTGTTGCATCAACATAGCTAGTTGCCGGATCTCTAAGCCAGCCTTGCACTATAAACCCGTTGTTATCAACAAAGTTTCCGCCAGCATCAAATTTAAAATCCCCTGCACGAGTGTATTTATATGTATTTCCGCCATCTGGAGAGATAATGAAAAATCCATCACCTTGAATAGCGACATCCGTATTTTTGTCTGAATTTTGAACTGAACCTTGAGAAAATATACGAGTCATCGAGCTTACCGTAGCACCAAGCCCCACTTGAACAGGATTTTTACCGCCAAGTTCCCCTTGAGGAGCTGTTGCTATTGCTCGTGTTTGAGCAAGAAGATCTGAAAAGTTGGCACGAGAGTACTTAAAACCTACCGTATTAACATTTGCAATATTGTTTGATTCTACATCCATCGCAACTTGATGCGATTGCAGTCCGGAAACGCCGGCAAAAAGTGATTTTAACATGTTAAATCCTTATCATAAATTTAAACACAAAACGAAGCAAAGCCACGCTTAGTTACACCAGCCACTGAGGCACTGAACTTACCTCTTTCGAGATAAAATATTTTTAATTAGTAAAGATAGGTAGCATTAAGTGTTCCAACTTAAACAATTTATTTATGCATGCTTAATGCTTTTTGCAACATTTCATCTGCTGTTTTTATACACTTTGAGTTAGCATCATATGCTCTTTGCATTATAATTATGTCGGTCAATCCAACCTCCATTCTCACATTTGAGCCTTCAAGCTTGAAGTTTGTTATATCCGTTCCGATAATATTTTTTCCGTTTTCGTCTTGAAAAAACAGTGGTTTGCCACTATTTGCAGATTCTGTAAATCTAGATCCATTTACACGCTCAAGTCCCCTGTCATTTTGAAAATGATATACGGCAACCGTGCCTACTGCGCTCTGCATACCGTTAGAAAAAGTAGCGATTACTTCTCCATTTTTGTTTATGTCATATCCAAGAAGGTCTCCGGCATCCAAGCCATTTGCCGAACTTGAACCACTAAATGGGTTACCCATTGAGATAATGCCATCATATTCAGTTCCTAAATTTATTGCTACATTGGTACCGTTATTATCTATTGACGAGATAGTTGTTGAAATCAAAGCTCCTGCTTCATCAAAACTTACCACTCCACTGGTTGAAGAGTAAATTTCTGTGCCATCCAAATTTTGAACAGTAGCACTTATATCCCATTGTGTTCCTGGAGAAACTTGAGGAACACTTTTTCTAAATTCAAGTCTTAAATTATTTTTATTATCTTGTGAATCAACAATCCCGGAACTTATAACTCTTACTTCATCCTCAAGACCTAAATTTCCGTAAAAATTTGCCTCTGTTGTCGGTTGAGCGGGGAAAAGCAGAGTTTCTGGAAAACGAAGTTTTTCTTGAGCATTTGCTTCACCAAGTGGAACCTCTGAGAGCTGTTCTGTTAATACTCCATCACTAATGTTAGTACCCATCGTCCCTAAAACATAATAACCGTCATTTGTCACTAAATCTCTATTTTTATCAAATACAAAACTTCCATCACGGGTATACATAGGCTTATCTCCACCTTGTATACCAAACCAGCCATCACCTAAAATAGCCATATCCGTACTTCTATCACTTAATTGAAAGACACCCCTATTTTCATCCATATAAACACTTTTTAGTTGCGCACCTACACCGATGGTACTATCTACACTTGATAAACCAGGTGAAGTAACTAATGCATTTTCAAACATAGATGAAAACTCTGTCGTATATCCGCGAAATCCGATAGTGCTTGTATTTGCTAAGTTATCGGAAATTACATCAATACCATACTGATGTGTTTTGATTCCATTTATTCCGGTATAAAAAGCTTGAGTCATCATAATAGCACCTCCTACTTAACTTGATTGTTTAATAAACTTCAACTATTTTTGAAAGTGGTACATAGTTAGAACCAACTTTAACCAGCGTTTCATTATTTTCAAATCTAACAGATTCAATCGGATAAGCGCCAACTCTACTCTTCAAAGCGTCTCCATTTGGGTTTGTATAAGAAGCGGATGCATAGTAAATTCCACTATCAAGAGTGTTGCCACCGGAATCTGTTCCATCCCATGTAAATTTATACACACCTTTTGGATTAGTTCCGACATCCAGCTTTTTTAATATATTTCCATTCACATCTGTTATTTCTATATTTCCCTGCTGAACATCATCCGGGAAATACATCTCGAAAGTAGTTGCAGAACCCTCTTCAAATACAACCGCGTTACTGCCGATATCTGCAGTTTTTCCAATTGCGGATATAGTGCTAAACTGTTGAGACATACCCAATGATGCGGCCAAATCGGAAAGTGCTTTATTTGTATTTTCACTAGCTTCTAGAGTTGCCAACTGCGAAGTTTGGCTCAAAATCTTTTCACTATCCATCGGTTCAGTCGGATCTTGATGCTGAAGCTCAACCAGCATAAGAGTCATAAAATCATCTTTATCTAAAATTGTTTTATCTTTAGCTTTGCTTGAAGAAACATACTCAGCTGATGTTGCGGCATTTAAGCCTGTTGATGTGATTGCCATGGTTGTTTTTCCTTTAATTTATTTCACAAATTTAAGGGAACCTTTCCCTATTTATCCGTAAAAAGAACAAGTTCTTTTTACTTTGCTAGCCGCTTGGGCACTGAAGCTTGCCTCATTCTAGGCAGATTTTTTATTTATGTATATCTTGGAACTATAATCTCTAAAGAGCTTAAAATCTCTTCACTTTTCTCTTCATTTTCAAAATAGTTATACTCAGCATGAGCTCTTTGCTCATTTTGTTTTTGCTGATGTTGCCCACCTGCATTCGCATCACCACTTTGTGAACCGTTACTAAAATTTAATGTAGCATTATTTATTCCACTGTTGCTTAACTGAACTTTTAGTTCATTTACATTCATCGACAATGTATTTATAGCCGTATTGTTTGAACTAATATTAACATGTAGATTTTTACCTCTTTGAACAATTGTTAAATCAATTTCACCCAAATTTTGTGGGTTTAGTTGTACTTTCACTCTAGTAAAAGGCGATTTATAATCTTCTATAGCACTTTTAACATCAGCAGACAAATACCTAATCATCTGTTTTGCTTCATTTAGTTTAACTTCAAAACTATCACTATTATGAGTTGTCAACAGTTCCATCTTATTTAATGATGCGTTTTGCTCTGTTGATGAGGAGTCGCCATGCAGAAGATGTTCTAAGGTTTTTGCACTCTCTGTAGTAGCTGTCGGTGCAATAACGCTAGCAGTAGCAACTGAAAAATCAGCCGTTAGTGCAGAATTATTTACAGATGGTTTTTCACCACGAAGAAGCAATTTTAGCGTTTCATCTGCTCTCTCTTTAGATGTTTTTTGATCTACTTTAAACGAGCTGCCGTTTGCTTTTGCTTGAACAATCTGCTCCGTAGTAGTATGTTCAATTACACTCTGTGCTTTAAAAAGAGGTGTTGATTTTATCTCTTTTTGAAGCTCTGTGAATTTTTCATCACTTTTTATCTCACTTTTTTCTGTATTAGAAACTAGTTCTTTGCTAAGTGCTATATTTTTTTGTTTATCTTCTGCTTCTGTTATTTTAAATTTTTTATTTTGAACTATCTCGTTTGATACTTCTACTTTTAACTCTTTTTCTAAAGGTACTTTTTTATCTTGAACTGCTTCTTTTGGTGCTTCTACTTTTAACTCTTTTTCCAAAGGTACTTTTTTATCTTGAACTGCTTCTTTTGGTGCTTCTACTTTTAACTCTTTTTCCAAAGGTACTTTTTTATCTTTAACTATCTCTTTTGGCTCTCCTACTCGCGCATCTTTTTCTAAATCTGCTTTCTTCTCTTGAACTATCTCTTTTGGCGCCGTTAATTTAATCTCTTCTTGCTTCTCTACTTTTAGAGTTTGCACCTTAACTTCGGCATGTGCTTTTACTTCTTCAAAACTTATTTTATTTATATCAATACCAAATTTTTTAGCAACATCAACCAAACCTTTAAGCGTGTTAGGAAGCTCTTTTATTTCTGCTCTTTTGTAACCGTCGCTCTCTTGAATCTTTGATTTTAGATAATTTTTTGCGTCTGATACCAGTGCTCTTATCTCTGTTTTAGTTAAAGCAGCTGTCAGTTTCGGATTTAATTCCAATGGTTCTATCATTTTATGAGGGGTCAAATTCTCTTCATTTTTCAAAAGAGAGAGGAGCGAATCTGTCTTTGAAGAGGTAGATTTTGTTGTTTTAACACTTTTTTCTTCACTCCCAAGTGCTAAAATCAAAGAGCCATTTTGAATAACCTTTGCATCTTTTTTATCACTTGCACCTCTTAAGAGGTCTGAAAATGAGAGTAACGGCTTATCTTTTGATGTTGATAAACTTAACGGTGAAGACGAAGATGATGCTTTGGCACTTTTGGCATTTGCTACTATCATTACCTGCTCCTTTGTACTTTTTTATAAAGATTTTAGAATTATTAGCATAAACTATTCCACTCTTAATCTTATTAGAAAGCTACCGATATAGTGCACATGAATAAATTATTCTTTTTACTACTGCCATTGTTATTAGTTGCACGGACTCCGTTTGATACGCTGGAGGCAAAAAATATTAACATGTCGGCTTATGAGACAAAAAAAAGTGAAGCAAACCTGCAGGCTTCTAAAAATGTCAAAGTTACATGTAGGTTGGTATGTGATAAGAGGGTGTATAAAGAGCAGAAGATATCAGATGCAATAGAGTTTTATAAAAACTCTAAAGAGTATGGGTTTAACAAATAGTTTACGTAATTTTCTCGAAAAACTTTTTTTCGTAGCTTTAGGGGGGTTGTAGGGACTTTTGTCCCTGCCACAAAACGAAGTTTCTTTAGAAAAGAGGACGGGTTCTCTTTAGTGCATAGCATAAATTAGTAGGGATTAAAACTATCTAAGCATCTCAAATCATTTTTATATGTCGCGCCGACGATGTCTCTTAACTCTGAAATTAATACTGCGGATTTTTCTCCATCAACAGGGTAGCTCACCATAAATGAGTTTAAATCCTTGGCAAAAAACTCTACAAACATATTTTTTACTATATCCGCGCCATATTTATCTGTATATGGAAGTACGAAAAAATAGTCCGAGTTGCTGTTTACAATGGCATCGGAATTTCTGAGAATTTGCTCAAGTGAGCTGTCTATGACTGATTGTTTAACTGTAGAAAAATCACAATATAGCAAGGTAAAGCTCTCGGCACGATTCTCATCGAGTCTCTGCGCCAAACCTATGCTTAAATCCAAAAGTTGTCTAAAATTGTCAAATCCAAAGTGTATGCCGGCCATAATCTACCCCGAGTTTTAAAGTTTCAAAAAGTATATCCAAAAAAAATAAAAATAAAAATTGTTACATTATTGTATAAGGTTTTATCTCATCTCTCGAAGCAAAAGCGCTAGCTTGCAATTCTTCTTTGTCGTAGGTTAATGTATAGCTTGCATCCTTCTCACTCTTGCAATATGTGAGAATTATTTTTGCCGCCAGCTCTTTATCAGCCGTCGTTGCACTCTTGCTCAGCATCGAGTGTGGACCTGGTAAGCCGATTGCTTTAACATGATAATATTTATCACTGTTTATATTTTGGAGGTGCTTATTCTCTTCCTGATTTCTTCCGACAACAAGCTTTGCCCCATCACTTAAGCGCAGATGACGGCCAAACTTCATTAAAGGAATATCTTTAACCTCAAATGTATCATACTTAATAAAGTCAAACATCTTTTTAGCAAAATTTTCATCAGTTAAAAGACAACCGCCTCCTGGGCTTTCAAAATTTTCCAAACCTATCTCTTTAACAAGCTCTAACTGTCTGTCGCGGCTTCTTCCAACAATTCCTTCAAGCTTCTCTCTATTTACCCAACCATTTATCTCCGCAATTGTTGGCTCTAGCGCTTTTGCCGAGAGAGGGCGAAGAAGAAGTCCGTTACAGTTGCTCTCATTTAAAACGGTCTGCATAGCTTCTTTGTTTTGGCTCATTGGGCGCTGTCCTAAAACCTCACCGCTTACAAGAAACGATGCACCCTCAGCTTCCATAACTCTTTTTGCTACGGAAAACATTTTTGCATGACAATCTATGCACGGGTTGAAATTTTTACCATACCCATGTTTTGGGTCAAAGAGCACATCTTGTAAGAATTCACTCTCTATATCTATAATTTTCAGCTCTGCCCCAACTTGAGCGCACATATTCTGCATATGCTCAAGTCTGTCTTTGGTACTTCCAAAACCGGTGTTGATATTTACAGCCAAGACATCTATGCCCTGATCTATAATAAGCTTTATTGCTAAAGTTGAGTCTAATCCACCGCTAAATAGCGCGATTGCTTTCATTTTTTTCCTTATAAAATTGATAATTTAAATTATGAAATTATACACTACTTATTTCTTCTTCCGCCAGAAGAGCTTTTTGGAGAGCCTTGAGACGATTTAGCATTTCCTGCTTTGCCGCCGCCTGATTTGTTAGAAGGTCTTTGACCTTTTTGACCTCTGTTTCCACCCTGATTTATAGGCTCCGCTTTTATAGTCGGGTCTGGTTTAAAATCTTTTAGCCATACTTTTGGAATATCACTTTTTATCAACTTCTCTATATTTGCAAGGTACTCATGTTCATCTATACAAACCAGTGATATTGCCTCGCCCTCGCTGCCCGCACGCCCTGTTCGCCCAATTCTGTGAACATAATCCTCAGGCACATTTGGAAGCTCATAATTTATTACATGCGGAAGCTGGTCTATGTCTATTCCTCTGGCTGCGATATCCGTTGCAACCAACACTCTTACTTCGCCTTTTTTAAAGTCAGCTAGTGCTTTTGTTCTCGCATTTTGGCTCTTGTTTCCATGTATTGCAACGGCGGTTATTCCATCTTTTTCAAGCTGACCCGTAAGACGATTTGCTCCATGTTTTGTTCTGGTAAAAACCAATACCTGCTGCCATTTGCCCTCGTTTATCAAGTGCACCAAAAGCTCTCGTTTGCGAACCTGATCAACCGGATAGACTGCCTGTTTTACACTCTCAGAAGCTCTGTTTGGGCGTGCAACTTCTATTAAAACCGGAGAGTTTAGGAGCTTGTCTGAGAGTTTTTTAATCTCATCTGAGTATGTAGCTGAAAAAAGAAGTGTCTGCTTCTGCTTTGGAAGAATTGCCAATATCTTTTTAATATCGTTTATAAAACCCATATCGAGCATTCTGTCGGCTTCATCGAGTATTAAAAATTCAACATCTTTTAAATCTATGCTCTTTTGTGAGATATGGTCTAAAAGCCGTCCAGGTGTTGCAATGACGATATCAACGCCCCTACGAAGCTGTGTAAGCTGCGGGTTTATTTTAACTCCGCCAAAAATTATTGCAGATTTAAATGAAAGATATTTTCCATAAACCTCTACACTCTCTCCTACCTGGGCAGCCAACTCTCGTGTGGGTGTCAAAATAAGTGCTCTTACACTCTGTTTTGGTTTTGTCGGTTTTGTTGTACTTAAAAGCTGAAGAAGCGGTAGAGTAAAACCTGCTGTTTTGCCTGTTCCTGTTTGAGCACCTGCTAAAATATCTTTTCTGCTAAGTATCACCGGTATTGCTTGTTTTTGAATCGGAGTAGGCTCGGTATAGCCCTGATCTTGGATAGCTTTTAATATAGGAGCTGATAAACCTAGTGTTGTAAATGACATTATAATCCTGAATTTAATATTAATACATAATAGCATAATTTATGCTAATGTGAGATATAATGTTTGCTAAATATTTAAATACCCTCTTAGGACTCTTAATGTCAAACAATCAAATTTCCATAAAACACAATAAACACCGTGTTCATCCGTGTCCTAATGATAAAAAACTTTCACTACTTACCCAATTGATAGCTCAAAACAGCACCTTAAAAACAGTTGTAGCTGTAACAAATAATATAGAATTTATAAAAGAGACTATAACGGCTGACAATGTTACCATTTTAGACGATGATGAGTTAGCAAAATTACAAGAATTAAAATGTGAACTCCTCATTAGCTACGATTTACCATCAGATGCGGCTACATACATGTCAAGATTGGCAAAAGCAACAGACAGCGCTCTTGTTTTGCTAGATATAAGCGAACAAAAGCATCTCTACCCGATAGAAACTCTTTTAAGAAGGGTTATTAAACAGGAGATTGTTGCCGGTTTTGAGTATGAAGAGCAAGAAAAAATGAGAATAGCTCCAAAACCGGCCCCAAAAAGAGAGTATGCGTTTAATGCCAACGCTGATGATAAACCGAAGTATGACAAAAAACCTTTTGAGAAACCAAAATACGATAAAAAACCTTTTGAAAAGTCTAGCTACGACAGACCTAAGCGAGACGGCGAAAGCTCTGAACGCAAGCCTTTCGAGAAACCAAAGTATGATAAAAAACCTTTTGAAAAGTCTAGTTACGACAGACCTAAGCGAGATGGGGAAAGCTCCGAACGCAAGCCTTTTGAGAAACCAAAATATGATAAAAAACCTTTTGAAAAGTCTAGCTACGACAGACCTAAAAGAGATGGGGAAAGCTCCGAACGCAAGCCTTTTGAAAAACCAAAATACGACAAAAAACCATTTGAAAAGCCTAAGTACGACAAACCTAAAAGAGATGGGGAAAGCTCCGAACGCAAGCCTTTTGAAAAACCAAAATACGACAAAAAACCAAATAAATTTTTAGGTAAAGATGAAAACGGAAAAGCTAAATTTTCAGGTAAAAGCGGAGATAGAAATCACCGTCATGACGGCACCAAAAAAGAAGCATATAGCCCTCCTAAAAATGTCGGAAGAATAATACCTATAAAAGCTCGAAAACCTAAAGAGGACTCTAAGCCTAGCTCTTAAAGGCTACGAGTTCACCGCGTTTTAGTTGTGAGATTTTCCCTCTAAATTTACGAATATAGAAAGCTTTTTGTTCAAAAGAGATTTCTGTTTGTAGATTTACCTTTTTGTACTCTCTCTCATAATGTTTTGTCAAAAATGCAATGAGTTCAGCTTTTAGAGCCTCCTCATTTTTAAGAGGTTTTATCTGGTCATCTACAGATATTGCCATAAGTTGCGGATGATGAAATTCTCCTCTAAGTGCCAAAGCAAACTCAACTGAGTGAAACTGTAAAAGCGATGGGTCTAAAACATCAAGTATTTGGTCTATAAACTCAGGATGCTCTAAAACTGTTTTAATAAGACTAAGCTCCCACATATCTTTATGACGACTGCTATCAATAAGCGGCTTGTTATTGTTAGTGTTAGCTTGGTTAGTTAGTCTGACAAATGACGGGCTTAGCCCTAATCTTGAAGCTAGATATGACTTATACTCCTCTTGGAGCATAGGAGATAGTGTTTTTAAATAAGCAATTGCATCTTGCATGCAAACTTCTCTTTCTTTTGGGTCAGAGAGATTGTATAGCGATAAAATTTCATCTAAAACAAACTCTATAAAAGGCTGAGGCTTTCTAAACATATTTGAAAGCTCTTCAACAGCGCCATTTTTTACCATATCGGCCGGATCCATGCCATCCAAAAATATAACAACACCTCCGCTAAATCCACCGGCACTTAAAAGTCTTGATGCTTTTAATGCAGCTGAGCGTCCAGCTTTATCCCCGTCATAAGCCATTATAACTTTTGGTTCACCTTTTCTTAAAAGCGGCAGATGTTCAGGAGTAAGGGCGGTTCCAAGTGTTGCAACGGCGTTTGTAAAACCGGCTTGATGAAGCATAATAACATCAAGATAACCCTCTGTTATAACTATCTCTTTTGTTTTGTGAACACTCTGCTTCGCATGATGATATGCGTATAAAAGTCTTGATTTGTTAAAAAACGGTGTTTCGGGAGAGTTTATATATTTTGCCTGATGTCCTGTTATAGTTCGACCGCCAAAACCGATAATACTGGCGTTGGCAGAGTGAATAGGAAATGTTATACGCTCTATAAATCTGGCAAAGCTTCTTCCGCCCTCACTTCCTATAACTCCCATCTCTACCGCTTCATTCATATTAAAAAGCTGAGATTTTATGTAGTTTATCGAAGAGGCAGAATCAGGTGCATAACCTATACCAAACTTCTCAACACTACTCTCATATATGCCGCGCTCATTTAGATAAGTGAGCGCCTGCGGATTTTTTGTAAGCAAGTACTGGTACCATTCATTGATTTTTTCCATAAATCCGGAACGAGGTTTATTATTTTTGCTGTCACTATACGCAAGAGAGAAGTTATATGATGAAGCGAGTTTTTCTAAAGCTTCCGGATAGTTTAATTTTTCATACTCCATAGTAAACTTGATGCTGTCTCCACCTGCACCGCAACCAAAACAGTGATATATCTGTTTTGATGGACTTACAACAAATGAAGCACTTTTTTCATCGTGAAAAGGACACGGTGCTTTGTAGTTTGCGCCGGCTTTCCTAAGTTCAAGATACGAACCCACAACATCAACAATATCAAGGCGTGCTTTTAAAGCTTCTATGGAATCTTGAGTAATCATACGGAAATTATACAAAAATGTTAGTTAAAGAGAGTTTTTAAGAAGTTATATACGAGTCACTAAAATAGGTCACGGTAAGACCTATTTTAGAAGGAGAAATAAAACTTTTAGATATTAATAGATATCTGTACTCGGATGATTCGGTTTGTCAATCGGAGTATTTGTATCTTGAGTATCGTAATATACAATACTATCTGCTTGGAGGACACCCAACATTAGTACAACTGCTAAAATGATTTTTTTCATTTTGTTTCCTTTGGTAAGAACGCATTACGCTCTAAATTTTAAATCGGAGTAATTTTATCCGATTTAAAAATAACACTCCTTGATTTGTATCAATTTTACAAATAATTTTACAAATTTATCCCATAAAATGTTAAATGAAGATATTTGTGCTACAATTCGAGTTCAAATTTTAAAGAAAGTGGGTGATGTGATATGCCTGGTATAGTACTACGAAGTGATGATAATTTTGATGCATCTTACCGTCGTTTTAAAAAGCAGACTGATCGTAACTTAATCGTTACAGAAGCTCGTGCTCGCCGTTTCCATGAAACGAAAACTGACAAGCGTAAGAAGTTCTTAATAGCATCTCGTAAGAAAATGCTTAAGCGTCTTTATATGATGAGACGCTACGAATCACGCCTATAAAACATAAGCCTTCGGGCTATGTTTTTTATCTATTTACAAAATAATTTCAATCCCTAAAAAACCATTCTAACTCTCACTCCTGGTAAAATAGCCCAATTTTCATCTGATTTTGACGGATTATTTACAATCTGCATACTAGTAGTTAATTGTACGCCATAATAAATATTGTACCTATAAAATATTTCCGTTGTAGTTTGTGTTTTTAAATCTTCACTTGGATTAGATATGCTAAATGCCATTGAAATTAAATCATGCTCTCTATAAATATCTTTTCGTCCAACACCAAATTCTAAATGCTCTTTCTCGGTTGATTTTGATGAGATTGCATATTTTGTAAAAAATTTATAATTATTTTCAAATATTTTATTTGCAGAAAAAATCGCACCCTTGTTTTTATCTTTATTTAAGTCAGATGAATCTTTATTCCAGAGAGTTACATAATATTTACCATCCTCTGGAGTCAAACCAAGCTCCAGCGCACTATAGAACTTAGTGTCTCTATCTAAAGCATTTCCTAGCGACTCTCCTTTTTTTGCATCTGAATCAGCCACATAAGCTATTGTGTAATATTTTGGTTTTTTATATTTTAGCACCAAGCCTAAGCCATTTTCAGGAAGGGCATTATATGGTGAGAGCGAAAAGGTACTACTTAAAAAGTATCTATTTTGATTTCTATAAAACGAGTTATCTATAAAAGAGTTTCGATTTATAAATCCCAAACGAACAGTCAAGTCGCTCAGGAGGTATTGATACCAAAACTCTGTAAGATAGGGACTTAAATTTTCATACGATGGTGAAACCGCATAAAGAGAACCTATTCTATTCGCAAATTCGTTACTAGAATATGAACCATAATTATGTCTTGCTCTTAAATTAAAGCCAAAACTTGAATTTTTGGTTGGTTTATATCTACCAAAAATATCTATATTCCCTCCGCCTCCGAAGCTTCCTGTTACACCTTCATATTGAGCAACACCTCGATAAGCCATACCAATATCTAAGTTATAGCGCTCTTTTAAATAATTCAGACCTCCAATGCCATTTCTGAGCCAATCTGGAATATTTTCATTCTCAAGCAGTCTTTGTCTATCTGTTTTGAGCTCTTCCATATGTGCATCAATATCATCCATGGATAATGTTTCTTGAATATCTTTCTCTCTTTTTTGTCTCTTAGTCTCTTTTTTTGTTGCTTCTAAGATTCTATTTTCTAACTCTGCAATACCTTCTTCTTTCATTTGAAACTCTTCATCCGTTTCTAAGTACTCTTCGGATGATTCCTGCTCTTTTATTTCATCTATCGTGGTCTCGTGCAGAAAAATTTTCTCTCTCTCTTTAGTTGAAATAATTTTATTTTTTTCAACTCTCTGCGTCAAAACAATCTCACTAGCGTTTTGTTCAATCATTTCGGTTTTACTTATAATTCTATTACCACTACTTAATTGAATATTTTTTTTATCAATATTTTTAACATCAAATATGAAAATAGATGCAATTATTAAAGTAATAAATATAAAAATCGGTATTAAATATTTCTTTCTCATCTTAGTAGCTATACTCTTCCGTACATCTCATTATAGAACGACAAAGCGTGCCTATCACTCATAGAAGCTATATAGTCAGCTATTACTCTGTGTCTATTTTTTTTCTCTAATTGTTTGAAATAAAATTTTGGCAACATCTTAGGTTCCTCGCTTAATCCGCTGTAAAGACCTTTAATAGCCTGTTTACCGGCAAACATTTTAATCATAATATCTTTATGTTGATAAAGTTTTGCGAAAAGCAGCTTTTTAAGCTTTTTTATTTCAGACTCCAGTTTTGAGTCAAAACCAATAGGTAATTCACTTTTGCTGTCAAGAGTTGCCGTACAAATCTTACTGCTATCAACCTTATCTTTTGAGTATTCTATGAGCGAATAAACAAGATGATTAATCAGGTGTGACACAAAACGATATCTAAACATCTCATCCTCTTCCTCTGACACACCCTCATCTTTAACCTTTCTTAAAATTTCTTTTATTAATTTACTCTCTCTTAAATCATCAAAGCTTATTAATCCAGAATTTACACCATCATCTATATCGTGCGTTATATATGCTATTTCATCGGCACGATCTACAACCATAGCTTCTATGCTTGGATGTGTTTCAAGATTGAACTGCTCATCAATTATGGAAGGCAGAAAACTTTTTTTGTACGGATAGGAGTGCTTAAGTATCCCCTCTAATGTTCCAAATGTAAGGTTAAGTCCACTAAAACCGTTGTACCTCTTCTCTAACGATGACACAACCCTAAAACTTTGGAAGTTGTGATCAAATCCATTTATAAAACCATCATGTTTTAGGCATTCATCAAGCGTATCTCCGCCAATATGTCCAAATGGTGTGTGTCCTAAATCATGCGCAAGAGCAATCGCTTCCGCCAAAGATTCGCTTAGACCCAAATGTGATGTAATTGAGCGTGCAATTTGAGAAACTTCTATGGAGTGGGTAAGGCGTGTACGAAAAAAATCACCCTCTATATTTAAAAATACCTGCGTTTTATACTCCAATTTTCTAAAACTGCCCGAGTGAATAATTCTATCTCTATCTCTTGCATATGGGTTTCTAAAATCTTTGTCTATTTCGTAAAATCTATCGTGTGCTTCCATTTTAATACTACCTGCCTTTTATGCTTTTACTACTTGGTTTCTTCCGGCCTTTTTGGCTTTATAAAGAGCATTATCAGCTCTTTTCATTACCGCAAACGGATCTCTGTCTTTAGAGTTTCTTTGCACGACTCCCGATGAAATATTAATATATATTGTTTTTGAGCTCTTCTTATTTCTAACACTAAATGGGCTCTTTGCAATTGCGTTTCTTAAAATATCCGTGTGTGTGTAGGACTCGTTAACATCTTTTGATGGAAAAAGAAGCACAAACTCTTCTCCGCCATATCTATAAGCCTTTCCACCTCCGCCGACGGCCGCCAACTTAGAAGCAACCATTTTTAAAACTTCATCGCCGGTATCATGCCCGTATGTGTCATTAAACTTTTTAAAGTGATCTATGTCAATCATCGCAAGCGAATATTTCATACCCAATTTTGCCATATCTTCAACCAAAGCTCTTCTTCCCGGCAGAGCCGTAAGCTCATCGTAAAAAGCTAAGCGGTAAGACTCTCTAATTAGCAAAATAAATATTATCATACTTATTGCCAGCAGTGAAAGTTCATTAGCATGCGGTGTTTTTATAAAATAAAATCCCATATAAAAAGTTACTACAATTATGAAAAAAGAGCTATTGTAGAGTAAATATTTGTTGTACATTACCAAAATAGCAATGACAAAGAGTACAAAAATTGCAATGGCTACGGATAAATCTTGCAGTGGATAAAACGATATTGTAAAAAATTTTATCTTTAAAATTGCAATTAAATCACCATTCGGATAAACAATAAAATATGAGATAACTCCTACTTCTAATATAAAAAATAGTATCTTTAAAATACCCCAAATAGAAAAGAGTCCTCTCTCTCTTAGAGATAAAAACAGAAGAAGATGCAACGGATAGAGCATTGAGACATAAAAAAACAGGTCGGTAGCTTTTTTTGCACTTAAATACAAGAATCCGATATGTATCAACAAAAGCGGAATGATTAGAAATATAAATCTATTTCTATTGAAATGCCATGAAACCCACAAAATAAGTGCACTTATGGCATAAAAAAGGTAAGGAATAAGATTAAAAACAACTTTAGGGATTTTAGTTTCATAAAGTGCCATAAATGCGAACACCAAAGATATCAAGAGTGGTATTGATATATTGATGACTATAGATTTTAAAGGGTTCATGCACACCTTTTATATAATATTTCTAAATATAAATGTCTTACGCTTTTTTCAAAAACTCTGTTTTTAAATAGATTTTAGTCCCATTTACTCGACCTTCTATGTGCCCCTCTACATCTTGGGGAATTGTGATGTTCTTAACCATAGTGCCTCTTTTTGCTGTAAAGCCTGCACCCTTAACCTCTAAATCTTTAATGATAACAACGCTGTCGCCGGCATTTAACACAACACCGTTTGAGTCTCTAACTACAACATTGCTTGTGGTGCTATTTGATGCAGAATCAGCCCAACTTTTAACATCATCTTCCATATAAATCATATCAACCAAATCTTCTCTGCCTAGTGCTTTTAATAGTCTATAACTCATAACCACAACAGCTGGAATCTCGCTCCACATACTGTCATTCAGGCAATTTAAATGTGCTTCGTCCATTTTATCTGGATTTTCTATCTGCTCCTTGCATATAGAGCATACATATATGGATTGCTCCACACTTCCATCAGATGGCGCGACTTCTAAAACACTAAGCCCATTCACACTACCACAAAGTTCACATTTATTGCCGCTTCTAGCTTTTAGCTCTTTTTCTACGCTCATTCTTTTTTTCCTCTACTGTTTTTTAAACTCTATAACATCTTCTGGAATTGTTGTAGAATCTTTTTTTGTTTTATCAAACGCTTTTTGCGCTTCCTCTTCATTGTAATTTCTGCACTTTTCAATCATTTGGGGATCACTATTGGGTCCAATGTTTTCACACATTGAAAAATTAAACTCAAAGTGCGAGCACCCGCTAAATAAAAAACTGCTTATTAAAATATATTTCCACATGACATTACCCTTTTTTGATTATTAAATCTAAATATTTTGATGGTGTTTTTCTCATCATCTCTTGAGCAAGCCATCTTATCTGAAAATAAGCTGCGCCGCTGTCTCTAAGTGTAAAATAGTTTTTAAGACTTCTAAGATTAAATGTAACTACCATATCAACTTTCACATTATCGGTAATGATGTGCTTAAAAGCATCTCCGACATTTCGTTTCTTTTTTCCGGCTTCTAATGCTTCAAAAAGTGCTTCCGGATTACCGACAAACTCATTGAAAAGTTCTAGCGAGCTTTTTGCAACCGCAATGTCATTAAAATCTTCTACTTTTTTTGATTGATATTTTAACTTATCATACATCGCACCGATTTCGATTCTGTTATACTCTTCATCAGATGTTACAAACATATCAAAACCCAAGACTTTATTTATGAAAAAATCCCTGTTTTCAGTCGTTTGTGATGCAACAAAGGCGTTTATTACAGAGCTCATAGTATAACGAGTACTTCTGACACTTATAGCTTGTATGCGATGTCTGGCGTGCTCTTGAAGTACACCTCTGCTAGTTCCTCTTATAAGAAAACTTAGATTCGCATGTTCTAAAATAGAGTGATGAAAATATGTCCAAGCCAAATCATTTAAAAGATTTGAACTCTCTATCTCATTTATTTTTTGACATGTAAAATCATCAGGCATACTATTTTCAATATATTTAATAGCTTCATTTTCGCTATTTTCAAATGAATCGTAACAGGTTCTAGCCGCTGCTTCGGCCACACCTATACCGGTATCCTGTATTAAAACTACTTCAGGTTTTGAGTACTCTACTCCAAAAACTGTATCCATGATTTATGTCCTAGATTAAACTAATAGTATTTTACAATAAAAAGCTTAGAAGCTAATTACTTCTGAATCCCGTTTAAAATAGGGACAAAATCGCACTCTTCCAACTCCTCTTTTTGCAAAGAGTTCCCCACTTTTCTAAAACGGGTAATTATCTGTTTTGCGCCGACTTGCATTGGAGCCACTAAAATTCCGCCATCACTCAGTTGTTCAAAAAGTTTTTGCGGTATCTCTTTTGCGGTCGCAGAAAAAAGTATTCTCTCAAATGGAGCATACTGAATCCAGCCATTTTGCCCATCATCAAGTTTTGTATGAATATTACCGATTCCTAATTTTCTAAACCTTAGTTTTGCTTCAAGAATTAACGGCTCAATTCTCTCAATTGTAAAAACTCCGCGAAAAAGATGCGATAAAACAGCAGCTTGATAACCGCTTCCGCACCCTATCTCTAAAACTCTATCTGCGCCCTTTGGTAGAAGGTATTCAGTCATTTTTGCAACCGTCAAAGGAGAGCTTATCCACTGGGACGAGCCCATCGGCAGAGCATCTAGTTTGTAAGCGTTATGTTTAAAACCGGATGGAACAAACTCTTCTCTGTTTGTTTTAGCGATTGCATTTTTAACGCTATCGCTTAGAGAGAATTTTTTATGGCACTCATCGGCTAATTTTGCTGTTTTAGTTGCTGTTATTCTATCCAATGCCTACATCCATATATCTTCTCATTGTTATTATCTCTTTTTTATCGTAAGCAACTTCCAAACAAGCTCTATTTTCATTTCGTTCATCTTCGCCATGGGGTCTTATAATTCCGCTCATTTTTGTACACTCTTCGTTTTGTGAATCACTTGCAACAACAAAACACTGATTTATGATTGCCAAACTCTGCGTCAACACTCTGAAATGCTCTGTTCGCAAAGCTCCCCACCAAGATGGAACTGCTATAACATCACACCCTTCTAGTTTTTGCCAAAACCCTTTAAATCGCAACTCAAAACAGATTAAAATACCTATCTTTATACCATCAACTTCAACAATTTTAATATCTTCATCACTTCCCTCTGACATATATTTATGTTCATCGCCAAAACGAAAAAGCTTTGCTTTTGCTCTCTCATAAACGATTTCACCATTGTGAAATATCTTAGCAAAATTAAAAACTTCGCCATCTCTTTTTTCGAGCATTGTAAGAATTATAATTTTGTCATAAGAAGCTTTTTTTAACTCCTCATTTGCAATATGTGAAAATTCAGTCGCTTTCTCATAATTCTCATAATCAAAGCCTGTCAAACAGACCTCAGGAGCGACAATAAGAGATTTTTTAGATGTTTTATTTACTAACTCCAAGAGGGTTTGTAAGTTAGCGTCATACTCTTTTGTAGTATCAAAAAGAAGCGAACAGAGCTTATAGCCGCTCCCCTTAGAAGTCGTCATCAAAGCTAAGGCTTCCTTTTGAATAGTTTGCAACCGTTCCTTCAAAAAAGTTTGTTTTTTGGTCGTTGAATTTTGAAAAATCGTCAACCCATTTTATAGGATTTGTTACATTGTAAAGTTTAGCAAATCCAACACTTGAGAGTCTGTCATCCGCTAAATATTGGATATATTGTTCCAAAATAGCATCAGTCAAACCCAAAATTTGACCTTGTGTTATATATTTTCCCCAGTCTGATTCAAGTTTTACAGCTTGTTTAAACATCGCAATAACCTCCTCTTTTAACTGTTCGCTAAAGAGGTCTGGTCTCTCTTTTCTAAGAGAGTTTATAAGGTTTTGAAACAAAACAAGATGCGTAACTTCATCTCTTTGGATAAACCTAATCATCTGTGCAGAACCTAACATTTTTCCGCTTCTTGCAAGTGTATAGATGTACGCAAAACCGCTGTAAAAGTATATGCCTTCTAAAATTTGATTTGCAAAACAAGCTTTAACGAAATTGTGTTCAGTCGGATTTTTTGAAAGCTCTTCATAAACTCCGGCAATTGCGTCATTTTTGCTCTTTAGCATCATATCTCTGCGCCAAAGGTCATATATCTCTTTAGAGTTTGCAGAGATACTGTCAACCATAACAGCATAACTTTGAGAGTGAAGAGCCTCTTCATAAGCTTGACGAACTAGTATCAGATTAATCTCAGGAGATGTTACATATGGATTTATATTATCCATAATGTTATTTGTTTGGAGCGAATCCATAAAAATCAGTTGTGAAAGCGCTTTGTCGTAAGCATCTTTTTCCATTTGAGTAATCTGTTTATAATCACTCACATCACGAGTCATATCAACCTCTTTTGGAAACCATGTGTTGTTTAGCATCATCTCCCAGAGATTATACGCCCATTGATATTTAATGTCATTTAGCTCAAATATACCGGTAGGATTTCCGCCAAATATTCTTCTATCATTTACATTTTCATTTGATTCAGGATTATATATTTTTTTTCTATTCATCTCTTCTCCTAAAATTTTAGTTCGTGATTATATCTTTATGAAGATTTTGATTTCATAAAACTAACTTTATAAATTTTTTTCAAATAAAATAACCCTATGCCAATAAAACTCTACGACATATAATTAGAAAAATTAATACACATAAGGAGCAGAGTATGAAATTTATTGCTATTTTCATACTTATAATAACAACTATGAATGCATTTGATTTAAAACCTTGGACAAAAAAGATAGAACAGCTTAGCGATGAAGAGAAACAGGTAATAATTAACAAAGGTACTGAGCGACCTTTTGTTGGCAAATATACAAATGAAAAATCAAGAGGAATTTACACTTGTAAGCTTTGTGACGCTCCACTTTATGACTCAAGCGATAAGTTTGACTCACACTGCGGATGGCCAAGTTTTGATGATGAAATAAAGGGAGCTGTAAAAAGAGTTCCTGATAAAGACGGCAGACGAGTGGAGATAGTTTGTGCAAATTGTGGTGCGCACTTAGGGCATGTTTTTGAGGGTGAGGGCTTTACACAAAAAAACACAAGACACTGTGTAAATTCTATCTCACTAAATCTTAAGAAAAAACCTGATGCCAAAGATGAAAAGCTCTCATATGCTTATTTTGCAGGAGGCTGTTTTTGGGGAGTAGAGTACTACTTAGAAAAATTAGACGGTGTAAAAGAGGTGATTTCTGGTTTTATGGGCGGACATGTAAAAAATCCTAGTTATTATGAGGTTGTTCGCACAAACACAGGGCACCTTGAAACTGTTGAAGTTGTTTACGACGCTAGTAAAATCTCTTACGAAGAGATAGCCAGAATATTTTTTGAGATTCACGACCCGACGCAGATGAACGGGCAAGGTCCTGATATTGGCGCTCAGTACCTCTCTGCTGTTTTTGTAAACAGTGACAAAGAGAGAGAAACCATAAAAAAATTAATAACTAAACTTGAATTTAACGGATATAGAGTTGCTACTAAAATATTGAAAAAAGATGAGTTTTACGCAGCGGACGAAAGCCATCAAAATTATTATGAAAAAAAGGGTAGCAAACCATACTGTCACGGGTATGTAAAAAGATTTAAGTAGCAAAATTAATTATTTTGCTACTTTCTTAGACTCATCATACCCTTCTATCCCGCGGTCTTTTGTAAATTCAGTTGCTGATTCACTTATTGAGTCAACTACCTCATTTTTATACTCTGTTGCCGTATGACCTGTTTCGTGTGAGTAAATAATATATGCACCGACAGCCAAAGCAAACAACATTAACCTAACACTGTTACCTCTATAAAAGGTAAAAGCCATCAAACCAACTACCACCAAAGAGATTGGGTACAATAATCCATCCATTTTTTATCCTTTTTGCCGTTTATGCATAAGTATAACATAGTTAAAAAATAATTGAAATTTATTTATATGAAGAAGTGTTTTGCACACGCCATGGGAGGGCGTATGCGAGCGTATATGCTATTATTTGCGAGTGTATCTTTTTCTTTCGCTCTCTGTCAAATACTTTTTACGAATACGGATACTTTTTGGTGTTATCTCTAGAAGTTCATCATCTTCAATCCACTCTAATGCTCTCTCAAGAGACATATCACGAGGTGGAACAAGTTTAATCGCTTCATCAGCACCGCTTGAACGAACATTTGATTGAGCTTTTCCTTTGATTGCGTTTACTACAAGGTCATTTGAACGAGAGTGTTCACCAACAATCATACCTTCATATACTTTAGTTTGTGGTCCTATGAAAAGAACACCGCGATCTTGAATATTAAATAGTGAATAAGCTAGTGTTTCGCCATTTTCCATACTTACAAGTGCACCGTAAGTTCTTGACTCAACACTGCCGCTATAAGGACGGAACTCTAAGAATGAGTGGTTCATAATACCTTCACCCTTAGTGTCAGTTAAAAACTGTCCACGGAAACCTATAAGAGCACGAGCCGGTATTTCAAACTCGATTCTTTGGAAACCTTGTCCCATTGGAACCATAGATTTCATCTCAGCTTTACGCTTGCCAAGTTTTTCAATTACCGCACCGCTTAAGTTTTCTGGAACATCAATTACTAAATGCTCAAATGGTTCACACTTAACACCTTCTATTTCTCTAACGATAACTTCCGGACGAGATACGCCAAACTCAAAGTTTTCACGACGCATGTTTTCAGCAAGAATAGTTATTTGTAACTCTCCACGACCTGAAACTTTAAATTTACCCTCTCCGACAACCTCAAGCTTCATTGCAACATTTGTTGTCATCTCAAACTCTAAACGATCTTTTAGTTTATTTGAAGTTACATGTTTACCCTCTTGACCGGCAAGTGGAGAGTCATTTACAGAAAATATAACTGTAAGCGTTGGCTCTTCAATGTGCATTGGATCAAGTGGCATTGGATTTTTAGGATCACATATTGTATCACCAACATCCACTGTTTCTAAACCAGCAAATGCTACGATATCTCCAGCTTCAGCTTCTTGAATTTCCATACGGTTAAGACCGTGAAAACCGATAAGTTTTGAGATTTTACCTTTTACTAACTCACCATCAGCTTTTGCAAGCATAATGTTGTCACCTTTTTTAATAACACCGTTAAAAATACGAGAAATACCTATTTTACCAACATAGTTATCATAGTCAAGTGTAAATACTTGTGCCTGAGTCGGGTTTTCTCTATCACCCTCTGGCTCAGGAATATGCTTTAAAATAGTTTCAAAGATACATTGGAAATCACCACCCTCTTCACTCATATCTAATTTGGCAATTCCATCACGGGCTGCTGCATAGATAACTGGAAAATCTTGCTGATCATCAGTTGCACCCATTGCAGCGAACAAGTCAAACATTTCATCAACAACACGATCTGGCTCAGCAGAAGGCTTGTCAATTTTGTTAATTACAACAATCGGCTTTTTACCAAGTGCTAACATCTTCTTAACAACAAACTTAGTTTGAGGCATAACACCCTCATAAGCATCAACAAGCACTAAAACACCGTCAACCATTTTAAGTACGCGTTCAACTTCACCACCGAAGTCAGCGTGACCCG
Source organism: Sulfurimonadaceae bacterium (assembly GCA_942493175.1). Lineage (GTDB taxonomy): Bacteria > Campylobacterota > Campylobacteria > Campylobacterales > Sulfurimonadaceae > Sulfurimonas. Next base: position 22,812 of record OW818672.1, on the reverse strand, counting down.
GAGTATCTATAATGTTGATTTTGTAATCTTTATAACGAATAGCTGTATTTTTAGAAAGAATCGTGATACCACGCTCTTTTTCCAAATCATTACTATCCATTGCTCTTTCATCATGTTGCTCATGAGCACCATATGTTCCTGACTGCTCTAATAATCCATCAACTAATGTTGTTTTACCATGGTCAACGTGCGCGATAACTGCAATATTTCTAATCTTTTGCAAAGGGTTTCCTTGTTTAGTCTCTTTAACGAAACTAAGGGTAAAAATTTTCGCGATTATACCCAAATAAATGTTATATATGCGTAAAAGTAGTGATATAATATATTCAAAACACAAAATTATATTTTTTGGATTTATATGATTAGCTACCCTAATGAATTAAATATTGTATTTGAAAAGCTTAAGAGTTTAGGTCTAAAACCAATAATTGTCGGCGGATTTGTCAGAGACTCTTTACTTGGAATTAAATCAAAAGATATAGATATTGAGCTTTACGGTGTAACATCTTTTACACAGTTGAAAGATATTTTAGAAGAGTTTGGAAGTGTTAATGTTGTTGGGAAAAATTTTGGAGTATGTAAATTAAAATTTCGTGATTATGATTTAGATTTTTCACTTCCAAGGGTTGATAGTAAAACAAACTCTGGACATCGCGGATTTGAAATTCATATAGATTCAAATCTTGACTTCAAAACTGCCGCATCAAGAAGAGATTTTACAATAAATGCCATCGGTTATGAAGTAGCAGAAAAAAAACTCTTAGATCCATTTAACGGAGCAGATGATTTAAGAGATAAAATATTGAGAGCGGTAAACCTAAATAGCTTTGTTGAAGATCCTCTAAGAGTTTTACGAGCCGCTCAGTTTTGCGCCAGATTTAACCTTGAAATTGAACACAGTTTATTTTTAACATGCAGAGATATGGTTTTAAAACATATGTTAGATGAACTTCCAAAAGAGAGAATATTTGAAGAGGTAAAAAAGCTTCTTTTAAAATCACAAAAGCCATCAATCGGATTTGAACTTCTAAGGGAGTTTGGCACAGTTTTTTATACAGATAATTTGGATGTTGTAGATGAGATAGCAAAACAGCTTACAGCCGACAATCAAACAAATTTGGTTTTAATGTTAGCAGGACTTTGCTATAACTTTAATCAAACAAAAATAGAAGATTTTATACTTAAACTCAGTGATGAGAGAGAGCTGCTTAAGAGAGTAATAAAACTAGCAAAAACAAGTAGTGAAATAGATAATATATATAAAAATGGTTCAGATAACTACTTGCTCTATAAACTCGCTACAAAAGTAAATATAGATGAGATTTTGATTTTAAGCAGTTCAATCTATTTTGCTAAAAACAACTCTAAAATTTATAGTGCAGGTGAAGAGATTTATAAAAAGGCAAAGGAGCTAAATATACTAAAGGAGAAGTTTCCTGCTCTTTTAAGCGGAAAAGAGTTGCTAAAATTTGGGCTTAAACCGTCACCCAAATTTTCTGAGATTTTGAACGAAGCTTATGAAGCCCAGATGCATGGCAGTTTTAAAACCTATGATGAGGCTTTGCTTTGGCTAAAAGAATTTTTAAAGCTTTAGACTGTCAATCTCTATAACGGTGTGCACATTTCCTCTAGGGTTATAATCAGCCACAATTTTCATATATTTTGGTTTTAATTTTTTCTCTAAAACGCTGTAAATCTCATTTGCACTGTTTTCATGTGAAATGTGTCTATCTCTAAATGAGTTTATATAGAGTTTTATGGCCTTTAGCTCAACTACCCACTCATCCGGTGTATATTCCAAGTGAATTGTCGCAAAATCAGGATAACCGCTTCGAGGACAGAGACAAGAAAACTCCGGAAGTGTCATTTTAATAAGATAATTTCTCTTATGCTCATTTGGCCAAATCTCTAAATCTTTCTCTACATCAAACTCATTAACAATTTTTTCACCATATTTCATTTTAACTCCTAATTTTATATTTTTTCTATTTGTGCTAAATATTTACCCTGCAAATAATCAATCCCTAAATCTATTGCTAGATTATTAATACCTTCATCTTCAATCATTTTAATCCAAGTTTTAACTCCCTTTTCGTGGGCCATTATATTAAAACCGCTAATAATATTTTTGTTTTTATTTTCATAAATATTTTTACTGTAAAAGCTGTCAAATCTAACTATATCAATATTTAAATCTCTTAAATATAAAAAACTTGTATGCAAAGATCCTAATCTGTCAATAGCAACCACAATTCCTATATCTCTTAATTGTTGTAAAATGGTATTGAATTTATCTATCTTCGGAAAATATTCACTTTCGCTAAAAAGTAGTACAATTCTTCCTTTTACACACTCATTTTTATGAAACAACTCTTTAATTTTAGTTAAAACAGCCGGATTTCTAATTGAAGTTGGTGAAATAGAAATAGCAAATTTTTTATTATTAGATTTTTTACAAATTTCTATAATTTTTTCTAAAACTATTAAATCATACTCATTCATCAATCTTAATTTATCTAAAATCTTCATATAATTTTTTTGATGTAATAACTTGCCGTTCGGTGTATTTAATTTAATAAAACACTCTTTAAACTCATTATCATCTTTTTCAAAAATATCTTGTGTTATAAGTGTTAAATCTTTTCTTTTAATTGCATTTATAACAAAATATTCTAAATCACTAGGATTAATTTCATCATCTAAATTAACTTGAAGCTTAGAGTTTCTATTTTTAGTTTGTAATTCAAAAAGATTTTCAATCAAATAATCAACATTGTTTGAAAAAGTTATATCATTTATAGCGGCGGATATAACTACTTCAATATCATCTATTTTAAGATCTTCACTCTTAAGACACATCAACTCCATTACAGTTTTATATTGGTTCTTGTTTCCATTAAACCCAATTATAAAATCACCGCCTTTTATGCGTCCGACCGGAAAATTATATATATCTTTTGTTTTAAAATATTCGGCTATCCATCTAATAGTTTCAAAAAGAACTTTATCACCATTTTTTATGCCGTAGCGATTGTTTATCTCATGTAAATTATCTATACTAATAAGTAAAAATGTGTACTCTTTATTATTTTTTAACTCTTTTTTTAAAAATTCATACATGTACTCTCTTGTGAAAGCTTTTGAGATATTATCTGTTATTTTTGTATCAAAACCCTTATATATAAGATAAAAGATAAAATAGATACTAAATACTAAAATTAAAATAGATTCAATGTAAAAAGAGGTATTTACAGCATCTTGGCTTGTAATAAAAGTGTGAGAAATTAAAGCGACAACTAGAGCAAAAACAGGGAGTACCATTCTAAGCGCTAACCTAAAACGGTATTCTCTTTCTTTTGTTTGTGGAAGTAACATCTGAATTTTGTTGCCTTTAACTATTAAACATCTAAATGCTTAACATCTTTAGCATGTGTTTCTATATAATTACGGCGAGGCTCAACTTCATCACCCATAAATAAAGTAAATGTATCACTCGCAAGTTCTGCATCTTCTATTGTTACTTGCAATAAAACTCTATTTTCAGGAGTCATTGTTGTTTCCCAAAGCTGATCCGGGTTCATCTCCCCAAGACCTTTATAGCGTTGTACATACGCACCTTTTTTAGCATAGTCAATAACATCACTCAGTACTTTGATAACATCATCTTTAAAATCTAAGTTCCACTCTTTTATCTTTCTATATACAAAGTTTGCTTCACAAAAATGTGGAGCTGCAAATAAATCATCATTTATAAGCAACTCTTCCATTCCGTCTTTTGTTTGAACAAAAATATGAATTGAATCTTCAGTAATACTTTTTGTTAAAATATTATTTCCAGTTTGTGTTAAAAATTCTTCAACTTTTTCATACATAGCTTTTATATCAAGACCTATTAAATCCGGATTTTCTATAAAATGACGAATTAAAACAACTAACGCATATCTTCTTTCCAACGCTTCAAGTGAACCTCTGTAGTGGTCAACCATTTTAAAATATGAGATTAAATCATTATGCCCGACGGTCTCAATATTTAATGATTCAATTCCATTTTCTATTAGATAATCATTCATAGCACGATCATCTTTAAAATAAATCTCTTTTTTACCTTTTTTATAACGGTAAAGAGGTGGCTGTGCTAAATACAGATAACCGTTATCTACAACACTTCTAAAATGACGGAAGAAAAATGTTAGTAAAAGAGTTTGAATATGGCTTCCATCAACATCAGCATCGGTCATAATAATAATTTTGTGATAACGAAGTTTATCCTCATTATACTCTTCACCGATTCCACAGCCCATAGCCGTTATCATATTTGTAATCTCTTCAGATTTTAAAATCTTGTCAAGTCTTGCTTTTTCAACATTTAAAATTTTACCTTTAAGCGGTAAAATTGCTTGAAAAACTCTATCGCGACCCATTTTAGCCGAACCGCCTGCAGAGTCGCCCTCCACCAGATAAAGCTCACAAATACTTGCATCTTTACTTTGACAATCAGCAAGTTTTCCAGGAAGCGTTCCAACACTCATAGAATCTTTTCTTCGTGTTAGCTCTCTTGCTTTTTTTGCAGCTTCACGACCTCGTGCTGCCATTAATGATTTTGAAACTATTGCTTTGGCTTCAATCGGATTTTCTTCAAAATATTTGCTTAACAGCTCGTAAGTCTGTTTTTGAACTAGCGGTCTAACATAAGTATTTCCAAGTTTACCTTTTGTTTGTCCTTCAAATTGCGGTTCTGGAACACGAATAGAAACAATAGCAATAAGACCCTCACTTGTATCTTCACCGCTAATTTTTGTATCTTTCTCTTTTGCTGCACCATTTTGAGCATTATAATTTGCAATAACACGAGTTAGACCGGCTCTAAAACCAGCTTCGTGTGTTCCGCCGTTTGGAGTACGAATATTATTTACAAAAGAGTAAACTTTTTCATCATAAGTGTCATTGTACATTAACGCTATATCAAACTCTATATCTTCTATTTTTGTATTAAACTCAAAAACTTTTGCAACTTCTTGTTTTTTATTTAAATCAGCAACATATTGAGCAATACCACCTTCAAAGTGGTACTCTTCTTTTACATTTGTTCTTTCATCAGAAAATTTTATAGTTATAAACGGATTTAAATATGCCAACTCTTTAAATCTTCGAGCTAAATATTCATATTCAAAAGTAATAGTATCTGTAAATATACTTGGATCTGGAGAAAATTCGATTGTAGTTCCGGTTTTTTTAGTAGTACCTATTATTTTTAAAGGCTCCTGTGGAATTCCTTTTTTAAAATCTTGCTCATGTATCTCGCCATTTCTTTGAATAGTCATTTTAAGATCAGATGATAAAGCATTTACAACAGATACACCAACACCATGAAGACCACCGGAAACTTTATATGTATCTTTATCAAACTTACCACCGGCATGAAGAACTGTTAAAACAACTGTTGCAGCACTTATTCCTTCACCCTCATGCATATCAGTAGGAATACCGCGACCATTATCAGATACTTTACATGTACCATTTTTTGTAAGAGTTACATTTATAGTATCACAATGCCCTGCCATAGCTTCGTCAATAGAGTTATCTATAACTTCATAAACTAAATGATGTAAACCTCTATGACCTGTATCACCAATATACATACCAGGTCGTTTACGAACTGCTTCTAATCCTTTAAGGACTTTAATATTACTAGCACCGTAGTTTTCCATTCAATACTCCATTATAACATTTGACATAATTAGAGGATATTTTATCTTATTTATTCTAAAAGGAAGTTTTATATATGGTTGGTTGGATATTGTGTAAGAGAGAAATACCCCTATTAATTTAAATAAGGGTAATATAATTTTTATTAAATAACTATTGGCATTACTACTGTTTTAAAATTTCCGTCACTTAAAACAAAAGGTAAATTACTCTCATTTAGTCCAATATTAAACTCTGAACTGTTTATTATATTTAAAAAATCCAAAAGATATCTGCTGTTAATTGCAATTATAAACGGGGATGAAAAACATGTTGCAAATTTAATTTCAGTTTTAGCTTCTATATTATCATCACTTAATGATTCAAAAGTAATAGTATCATTTAAAAAAGTTATTTTAACATCTGTAGATATTGTTGTGATTTGTTTAATAGACTCTATCATTAAAGCTTTTGGAAGAGTTAAAATATTTGATAACTCTTTAGGAATAATTCTTGTATATTCAGGAAATTTCCCATTTATAAGTTTTGTAAAAAAAGTATATTGGTCTGAATGGATAATCAAACTATTTTCATCGTAATAGAGTTCAATATTATCAAAAAATAGTTTTTGAATCTCAATAATTGCTTTTTTTGGAACTATAATAGATAATTGGGCACTGCTTTCATTTTTTATATTAACTACCGCTAATCTTCTTGTGTCTGTTGAAGCAAAATTAATACTATTATCTTTTATATCAATTAATGCACCATTTAATTCAAATTTAGGATTATTAATATCGATAGAAGGTGTTATTTTTTTAAGAGAATCAATAAGAGAGTGTGAGTCAATTAAAATACGAGGCTTTCCTTCATAAGTTGGAAATGCAGGAAATTCGTTATATGAAAAAGTTGGTAGTTTAAATTTAGAGTGTGATTGAGAAATATATAAAGTATCACTTTTAGCTTCTAAATTAATCTCACCATCTTTTAAAATTCTAATAATATCTAATAATTTTTTACCATTGGCAGTAACACTGCCATTTTCAATAATATTTATTTTATCAGTAGATACAATTAAGCCTATTTCATAATCAGTAGCTTTAATGGTTAATTTAGAGTTTGAAACATCAATAAATACATGTGATGTAATTTGTGAAGTATCTTTTTTTTCTAAAAACGGTTGAGCATGAACCAAAATATTTTCAATGATAGATTTTTGTATTGTTATCTTCATTTTAATTCCTATTTATTATATAAAATTATAGTATTAGTAGTAGGAGACAGTGATAATGTGAATATCATTGTTAAGCCCCTATTTTAAGAGTTATATATATGTGATGAACCAATATAGCCCTATTCACACTTATTCACATAAGCAATTATATCTTTTTTTTTATTTTTTATGAAGATGTCGTAATTTTATTTGTTAATTCTTCAATCTTGACTTTAAAATCTTCATCATTTTGTATTAATTCATTAATTTTTTTCAATGTATGACTTATTGCCGTATGGTCTTGCATCCCAAAATATTGGGCAAGTTGTGGCATAGTATTTTGTGTGAGTTCGCGACAGAGATAAATAGCAATTCTTCTAGCATATACTAAATTTTTACTTCTACCTTTTGAACGAATTTCACTTGGTTTTATATTTAAATCTTTTGCTACACTTTGTGTAATTATGTCAAGAGTAAGATTTGCACGATTTTCTTTTAACTGATCTTTTAATACATTTTTTGTAAAAGCCAAATCTATTTTAATATGCATAAGTTGAGAATAAGCATGTAATTTTGACAAAATTCCTTCTATTTCACGAACATTATTTTCTATAACTGTTGCTATATAGTAAACAATATCTTTTGTAAGAATTACTTTATTTATTTTACATTTATTTTCAATAATAGCTATTTTAGTTTCTAATTCAGGTGGTTGTATATCGGCAACAAGACCATGTTCAAAACGGCTCTGTAATCTTTTTTCAAGACCTGCTATTTTTTTAGGATGTTTATCAGCTGTTAAAATAATCTGCTTTCCAATTCCCTTAAGTGCTTCAAAAGTGTGGAAAAATTCTTCTTGAACACCCTCTTTGTTACTCAAAAATTGAATATCGTCTATTAGAAGAACATCACATTTACGATATTTTTCTTGAAATCTCTCCATCGTTTTATTTCTTACATGACGAATAAAATCATTTAAAAACTGCTCAACCGTAGTATAAATAACAATTTTACCTTGATTTTGAAATACATTTCCTGCTGCTTGCATTAGGTGTGTTTTACCAAGACCGACTCCACCGTAAATAAAAACAGGATTATATAATACACCTGGTTTTTCACTTACACTTTTTATAGTTGCATAAGCAAATTGATTTGAGCCGCCGACCATAAAGTTATCAAATGTATGAGATGGATTTAAAAGTGAATGTTGTTGTTTTTGTTCAGGCTTTTGTTGGGCTTTTTTACTTTCAAATTGATTTTTTAGTAAAATTTTAACATTGATGTTCGTAAAACCCTGTATTTCAAAAAGATGTTTTATTTTGGCACAATATTTATTTTTTATCCAATTTAAAACTAAAGAGTTTGGAACATAAAAAATAGCAGTATCATCAGTTGATTTTTTTATATCATAAACCAAATGTTTTATATATCTGTTATATTCAATTTCAGGAATCTCTTCTTTTAAAAGAAGTAAAATTTTTTGACCGATATTCACAAAAAGCCTTTTATAGTAGTTTATATATTTATGTGAATAGTAGCTATAATTCCCATAAACAAAGTTAAAACTATGTGAATAGCTCGTATATAACATGTGAAAGTATTAAATGACAATTTTAGGAATAGATCCGGGAACTAGAAAAATGGGCTATGCTCTTATCTCTTTAGAGAAGGGAAAGATAGCATTAATCGAGGCTGGGCTTATAAAAATAAAAGCCGAAGAGCTGCAGTTTCAGATTCCGCAGATGGTGGAAGCTTTTGAGAGCATATTTAAAAATCATAAAATAGATGAAGTCGCAATCGAAGATATCTTTTATGCACATAATCCAAAAACAACTATAAAGCTTGCACAGTTTCGCGGAGCGATTATGCTTATGCTTCTTCAGCAGTTTGGTCAGTTTAACGAGTACACCGCACTTCAGGTAAAAAAAGCATTAACAGGAAACGGTAAAGCAACAAAAGAGCAGGTGGCTTATATGGCTAAGATGCTTTTAAATATAAAAAAAGAGATAAAACCGCTTGATATAACAGATGCAATTGCAGTTGCAATAACTCACTCGCAAAGAGTAAGACTAAAGTTGCAATAATCTTTCATCTTGCCTCAAATCAAAGAGTAAAATTTTTAAAATAGTATAATTTTTAAATTATATATAAATCAAGGAAAATAATGAATCCGTTTTTAAATTTACCAGAGGGACATCCTGTAAGAGTCTATTTGGAAGAAAATATGCTCATCAGAGGCTTAATTGCAAGTATAGAGAGCATAAACATAGTAGAAAATTATGAAGAATTTGAAGAGAAATTTAAAAGATTATGTCTCGTTGAAAAGCACTTTGCAAGAAAAGAGAATCAACTTTTTCCATATCTGGAGAAGTATGGCTGGACTGGTCCATCTCAGGGTATGTGGGCATTTCATGACGATATTCGTGCAATTATAAAAGTTACTAAAAATTTAGTGCAAACTAAAGAAATTTCATCATTGAGTATGTCACTACAAAATCTTTTTCGTAATTTAGAGCATATCATGCAGGTTGAAGAGGGAAGACTTTTGCCAAATGCCATGAATTTGTTAGATGAAGAGGATTGGAAAGAGATGAGAGCCGGAGATGAGGAAATCGGCTGGATGTTTGATGAAGCACCGGCAGCGTATCCTCCGCATATTGAGGGTGAATATATCCATCCGTCTCAAGATACACAAAAAAGAAAGCTTCCCTTCTCGCTTGAAAATAGAATCAAGCTTGACGAGGGTTACATGCTGCCTGAGCAGATTAACTGGCTTTTGAAGTTTATGCCTGTTGATATTACCTATGTTGATGAGAATGATATTGTTATCTTTTATAACCGTGGGGATGATAGAGTATTTCCAAGAAGTGCGGGGATTATAGGGCGTGAGGTAAAGTTTTGCCACCCTCCAAAGAGCGTTGACCAAGTTTTAATGATTTTACGAGAGTTTAAAGCAGGTCGCAGAGATGAGGCTGAGTTTTGGATAACATTTAAAGGCAAGTTTATTCACATTCGTTATTTTGCCATCAGAGATGATGAGGGCAATTACAAAGGTGTTATAGAGGTTTCTCAAGATGTTACTCACATTAGAGGATTAGAGGGTCAGCAGAGATTGTTAGACTGGGAATAAGATATAATTTTAAAAAATATGCCTCGCAAGAGGCTCTTTAGTGCCTTAGCGGCTAGCGATACAAAAAGGGACTTGTTCCTTTTTGTAAACAAATAAATGGAGGTTTTCTTCATTTTATGAAATAAAATTAAGGAAAAGAAATGTCAGATTTAAAATTTGAAAATGTAACGGTAGTAAAAAAAGCAAATATCTACTATGATGGAAAAGTTACAAGCAGAACGGTTGAGTTTGCAGACGGTTCAAAAAAAACTCTCGGTATTATGATGCCGGGGGATTATACTTTTGGAACTGATGCTGCCGAGATTATGGAGATAATGAGCGGAGAGTTGGAGATAAAACTGCCAAACGAAGAGTGGAAAATGCTTCATACTCCTGAGACTTTCAGCGTGCCTGCAAACTCATCATTTGACCTTAAAATCAGAACAGTTACTGACTACTGCTGCTCATATATAAAATAGTTCTAACTCCAGATTAATACTCTGGAGTTCTATCTTTTGAACCTGTATAAAGTTGTCGAGGGCGGGCGATTTTTATAGTTTTTTGCTGATTTAACTCGCTCCATTGTGCAATCCACCCAGGTGTTCTGCCTATAACAAATATAACCGCAAACATCTCTTTTGGAATTTTGAGTGCTTGAAGAATAAGTCCAGAGTAAAAATCAATATTTGGATATAGATTTCTGCTTATAAAATATTCATCACTTAAGGCAATCTTCTCTATTTTGTTTGCAACCTCTATAAGCTCACTATTTATGCCTAGCTCATTTACAAGTTCATTGCGGATATTTTTTAGTATTGTTGCGCGAGGGTCAAAGTTTTTATAAACACGGTGTCCAAATCCCATCAATCTAAACGGATCATTTTTATCTTTTGCTTTTTCTATAAACTCATCGACTCTATCAACACTCCCTATCATCTCAAGCTGACGAATAACGCTCTCATTTGCTCCGCCATGACTTCTTCCCCATAAAGCGCCTATTCCTGCGCTTATTGCCGCATATGGATGGGCGTTTGTAGAGGCTAAATTTCTAACAGCCGTTGTCGAAGCATTTTGTTCATGGTCTGCATGAAGAGTAAAAATAGTGTCAAGCGCCTTTATCTCAATCGGCTTTAATTCAACATAGCTGTGAGGATAAGCTCTTAGCATATAGAGAAAATTTTCTGTAAATCCTTTGCTCATATCTGGATATATAATAGGCAAACCGTTAGAGTATCTGTATGAAAAAGCTGCAAGAGTTGGAATTTTGGCAACGATTCTGTTTGACATTTCAGTGTACTCACTCTTAGTTTTTATATCTAGGTGATTATAGTAAAATGTTGAGAGTGCAGAGACGCCGGCTGAGAGAATTGCCATTGGATGAGCGCCGTCTGGAAAAGAGTCAAATAGTTTTTTAATCCCTTCGTGTACAAAGGAGCGTTTTTTCATCTCCAGAGTAAAATTTTCTAACTCCTTTTTAGTAGGCAGTTCACCGTTTAAAAGAAGATATGCCGTATCTAAAAAACTTTTTTTGTTAGCAAGGTATGCTATATCATACCCTCTGTACATAAGTTTTCCCTCATCGCCGTCTATATATGTTATATTAGATTTACAAGATGCGGTGGATGTATAACCCTCATCGTAAGTAAACATCTTAGTCTCTTTGTAAAGAGTTGAAATATCTATTACAGACGGACCTACCGTTGCATCAAGTATAGGAAATTCGTAGCTTTTGCCATCACGATTGTTTGTTAGTGTTACTGTATCTCTGCTCATAATGTACCCCTTTTTATGTGTAAAAATTATACTATAAAAATTGTGCAACCAGTTTATTTAAACTTGTTTCATCTAAAGCACCGGAGACTCTATGTAGCTCTTTGCCACCTTTAAAAACTATAATTGTGGGAATGCTTCTTATGCCAAATCTAGCTCCAAGGTGTTGTTCATTTTCAGTATTTACTTTTGCATATAGTGCTTTTAGCGGAAATTTTGCAGCACTTTTTTCAAAATTTGGAGCCATCATTTTGCATGGTCCGCACCACGGCGCCCAGAAATCAACTATTACAGGAATATCGCTATTTACGATGATTTCGTCAAAGTGAACAGTTGTTAACTCGATAGGTTTTGTTTCAAGAAGCGAGCTTTTACACTTTCCGCAGTTAGCTTTTGTATATGACTCTTTTTGCGGAACATTATTGACGCTTTTGCAATGTGGACATATGACTCTCATAGAACCTCCTTAAAGTACGATGGCTAGTATATAGCCTTTTCTATAGATAAATACTCTTTTTTTATCTTTTGATGCAGTTGCTCTCTTAAAATCGTCTAAAGTGGCGATTTCACTCTCTTCAACTTGTACGATTATGTCATTCTTTCTAACACCGGCACTGTACGCTTCGCTTTTTTCATCTATACTAACGACTAATACACCGTTGATGGTAATGTTGAGCTGTTGTTTATGCGTAGAGTTAATTTGAGTTAATTTTAGGCCTTTGTACTCAAGCTCTCCATTTACGGTTTTGTTATCAGATATTGCTAGCGTTATATTTTTCGTATTTACTTTTTTATCTCTTAAAAACTTTACGGTTACCGTTTTAGACGGAGCATATGAACCTATTGTATTTTTGAGTTCACTTGCACTTCCTATCTTTTTGCCGTTTATTTCAATAATTAAATCCCCTCTCTTAAGTCCGGCTTTTGCGGCCGGTGAGTTATCCTCTATGCTTGTTATGAGAGCTCCGTAGTTGTTATTATAAAATTTACTCATATCATCGCTTATATCAGAGATATTTACCCCAAGATATGCACGGGTATATTTGCCGCTCTCGATTAGGCTTGTTGCAACCGTCGTAACCATATTTGATGGGATTGCAAAACCTATGCCAACATTTCCGCCCGATTTTGAGATAATCGCAGAGTTGATTCCTATTAAGTGTCCCGCCGAGTTAATGAGCGCTCCCCCAGAGTTTCCAGGATTTATAGAAGCATCTGTTTGAATAAAGTCTTCATACTCTACAATTCCTACACCGCTTCTGCCAGTAGCTGAAACAATTCCCTGAGTGATAGTTTCACCCACTCCAAACGGATTGCCTAGTGCAAAAACAACATCACCTACTTTCACTTTGTCTGAGTCGTAAAATGTTACAGCATTTAAGTTTTTTGCTTCTATTTTAATGATAGCCAAATCACTCTTCTCATCTTTGCCGATAAGTTTAGCTTCATACTCTTTTTTGTCACCTGCTAAATTAACTATGATTTTGTTTGCGCCGTCTACGACATGATTGTTAGTAACTATATACCCATCATTTGAAATAATAACGCCTGAGCCTAACGCTTGTTGAATTCTATCTTGCGGTATATCTCTGTATCCTTTAAAAAATTCTCTAAAAAGTGGGTCGTTAAAAAATGGATTTGCATTAAGCTCACCACCGCCGTTAATCTCTTTTTTTATTGATATATTCACAATGCTCGTTCTTACATTTTCTAAAATATTGTTATAAGAGAGTATTTGATTTTGATTAGTGGGATAAACTCGTTCAAGGTTTTTTGGTGCATATCTAAACTCAACGCTATCTTTTGCATAAATAATAGTCAGTGTTATTAAACACAGTAAAAACAGTTTTTTCACGGTAGCTCCTTATTTTTGGTTATAAAAGTTTATAACCAAAAGGTTTACGAAGTGCTAATGAAGAACTAACAAAAAGTTAATTAAAAAGAATTTTCTTTATATTTTAGGGAGGTAGCCCTCAAATAACATATAGAATTTGTTATATTTGAAATATTATTATAAGCCCCAACGCCAAATGCATAAGAACCATCAGTGTATATGAGCGTTATTCCATCACTCATATCTATATATGGAAGTTTTGAGCCTTCTAACAGTCTTGCGTCAAATACGCCGCTGAATTCCAACTCTATTGTTAACCAGTCAAATCCTCTAGCGCTGTCTTGTGTTGCTAGAGTGATTTTAATGGTAGTAGGAGTGATTATCTCTATGGAGCGAAACTCTGAATCCTTAAAACTATCAAATCTCTTTAAAAAGCTATTTAAATCCTTTTCTAAAAGAGGTCTCATCTTATTGACAACCTACACACTCCATACTTCTATCTTCAACATCTTTTGACATTTCAGGAGATTGTGAGCGAAGGTAGTAAGTAGACTTAAGACCTAACTTCCAAGCTAACATATAGATTTCATTCAGATACTTTCCGCTTGCCTTATCGAGAGTTATAAAGATATTCAGACTTTGACCTTGATCTAACCATTTTTGACGAATTGCCGCTGCTTTGATTAGCAGTGTTTGGTTCAAATCATAAGCAGGAGTATAGTAAGCCCAAGTCTCTGGCGATAGTTCTGGAACAACAACAGGGATAAGTCCGGATAAGTTCTCCTCATACCACTTTCTTTTAAATACCGGCTCAATAGCCTGAGTTGTTCCGGTTAATATAGATATTGAGCTTGTAGGTGCAATCGCCATCAAGTAGCCGTTTCTCATACCCTGTTTTTTTACTTTTGCACGAAGCTCTTCCCACTCATAAGATGAAGCAAAAAGTCCGCCGCGGTCAACCAGTTTTTTAACATCAGCCGTAGCATGGTCCATCGGCATAATGCCTTTGCTCCATTTAGAACCTTCAAACTCAGGGTAAGACTCTTTTTCAAGTGCTATGTCGCTAGATGCAGATATTGCGTTATAACTAACTGCCTCCATAACTTCGTCTATTTTGTCGAAGTGTTCTTGAGTTCCCCATGCTATTCCTCGCTGTGCCAACATTTGAGCTTCACCCATAACACCAAGACCTATCGCTCTTGTTTTCATGTTAGTGCGTTTTACCTTCTCAATCGGATAAAAGTTTAAGTCAATAACATTATCCAAAGCACGGATAGCAATAGGAACAATTCTGTCAATCTCCTCTTTTGTATTTATGCGAGATAAGTTTACAGAAGCCAGATTACAAACAGCTGTATCGCCGTTTATCTTCTCTTTTTCAACAACATAAATCTCTCTGCCGCCGATTGAGTCAAGCGCCGTAACCTTCTTGGCAGGTTTCTCAAGCCCGCTGTCAACTCTTATTATCTCATCTTCTTCGTGGCTTGTGCTCTCTCCATTTTCGAAAATAAACTTTATTTTATAGTGGTTAGGATTTGTGTTTTGAAAAATCTCCGTACAAAGGTTTGAACTTCTGATAACACCTGTGTGGTTATTTGGGTTAGCTCTGTTTGCATTGTCTTTAAAGCATAAAAACGGACTTCCTGTTTCAAAGTATGATGTTAGTATTTTTTTCCAAAGATTTTTAGCTTTTAATTTCTCTTTTACTATGCTTTCATTCTCTTCAAGCTCTTTATATCTTTTGTTGAACTCTTCACCATAAAGTGTTGACAACTCTTTACAATCATAAGGGTCAAAAAGAGTCCAGATGCCATCCTCTTCTACTCTTTGTAAAAATAGGTCATTCAACCACATTGCAGGAAAGAGGTCATGGGCACGACGACGCTCTTCACCGGAGTTTTTCTTTAAATCTAAAAAATCATTAACATCGATATGCCAAGGCTCTAAGTAAACAGCGATAGCACCTTTTCTAGTTCCTAGCTGGTCAACTGCAACAGCAATGTCGTTTGTGATTTTTAAAAACGGAACAGTTCCGCCTGCTGCGTTTTTATGTCCATCAATGTAAGAACCCATTGAACGAACATTTGTCCAATCCCAGCCGATTCCTCCGCCGAATTTTGAGAGCATCGCCATTTCAGCATAAGAGTCAAATATTCCTTCTATATTGTCGGGAGTTGAACCGATGTAGCATGAGCTTAATTGATGTCTTGTTGTTCTAGCATTGCTTAGAGTAGGAGTAGCTAACATAACTTCAAAAGTAGAAACCATGTTATAAAACTTGATAGCCCACTCCTCTTTTTTCTCTTCTCTTTGAGCTAAAAACATTGCAATTGCCATAAACATATGTTGCGGTAACTCTATGGGATTAGAGTTTCTATCTTTTATAAGGTATCTGTCATAAAGTGTTTTAACGCCAAGATAGTTAAACTGCATATCTCGCTCTGGTTTTATATGTTTTTCCAGCTCTTCAAGGTTGTACATTTCTTTTAAACCTAAAAGCAGTCTTCCCTCTTTCTCGCCTTTTTCAAAGTAGTTTTTGAGCGAAGAGTAACCTGTAAATCCGTTTACTTCGTGATATAGGTTAAACAAAAAAAGTCTAGATGCGACAAATGTCCAGTTAGGAGCGTCTATGTCTATCTTGTCAACCGCGGTTTTGATAAGCGTCTGCTGTATCTCTTTTGATGTAATTCCGTCACGGAAGTGAATCTGCGCATCGACTTCAAGCTCGCTTTGAGAAACATTGTCTAAACCTTCAACAGCTGCTGAAGTATATTTTTGTATTTTAGTTATGTCCAGAGCTTCGGTTCTGCCGTTTCTTTTTATAATTGTTATCATTTTAATGTCCTAAGTCATACAAAAGTGTTATCGTTTGTACTTTTAATGTTTTTGTACTTTATCATTTTATGCTAAAGGAATATTAGCACAATTTTGTCATTTATTTCTTGAAAACTCTAGCAAAAATTCTATCTACATTTTTAGTGTAGTAGTCGTAGTTAAAGCATTCACGAATCGCTTCTTCGCTCAAACTTGCTCTTAACTCTTCATCTGCTAATAAGTGATTTAGATATAAACTCTCGCCTTTTTCATTTGTAGTAGGTTTGCCCTGCTGTATCTCTTCCCAGACTTTCATCGCATTTCTTTGGACTATGCGGTAAGCATCTTCACGGCTAACACCTTTTAGCGGAAGCTCAAGCAGAACTCTTTGAGAAAATACAAGTCCGCCAGTCAGGTTTAAATTTCTCATCATATTTTGCGGATAGACTGTTAGGTTTGCTATAACACTATTCATACGGTGCAGCATAAAATCGCTTGTTATAAACGAATCAGGAAGCCAAAATCTCTCAGTTGAGGAGTGCGATATATCTCTTTCATGCCAAAGCGCCACATTTTCCATAGCAGGAATAGCGTAAGCTCTAATCATTCTTGCAAGCCCTGTTATGTTCTCTGTTAGTATAGGATTGCGTTTATGAGGCATTGCAGATGAGCCTTTTTGACCCTTTGCAAAATACTCTTCACACTCATATACCTCTGTTCTTTGCCAGTGACGAACTTGAACTGCAAACTTCTCGATAGAGCTAGCAAGTAATGCTAAAGCGGTAGCAAGTCTTGCGTATCTATCTCTTTGTATAACTTGGTTAGATGCAGGTGCAGGTTTAAGTCCTAGTTCTTCACATGTGTACTCTTCAAGTTCAAGCGGAGCATGTGCAAAGTTACCCATTGCTCCGCTGACTTGCCCAACACTTATAACAACAAGTGTTTGCTCTAAGTTCTCTAAGTGTCTCGCCATTTCATCATACCAAACAGCTAACACTAAACCAAATGTTATAGGCTCTCCATGTATGCCGTGGCTTCGTCCAACCATAAGAGTCATCTTATGCTCCATCGCTCTTTTTTTGATAGACTCCATAATCATTTTAACATCTTCTATGATTAATTCTAAAGAGCTTTTCATTTGAAGAGCTACCGCGGTATCTACCGTATCTGAACTTGTCATTCCATAGTGAAACCATCTGCTTTCACTCCCCAGAGTTTCAGATACGCTTGTGGTAAATGCTATAAGGTCGTGACGGGTAACTGCTTCTATCTCATCAATTCTCTCGATATTGAAACTAGCGTTATCGATAATTTTTTTCGCATCTTCATCAGGAATAAGACCCAATCTATTCCAAGCTTTAACAACTGCTTTCTCAACATCCAGCCAAGCTTGATATTTTGCTTGCATTGTCCATTTGGAGCTCATTTCAACTCTTGCGTATCTTTCTATCATTTATTCAACCTGATTATTGTAAAATTTGTGTAAAGTAAAGATAGTAATTTTACATAAAAAACCATAATATAAGGATTAAATATTGCCATTTGTAACTAAAAAAATGTTTGCACAAGAAAGAGAGAGTGCTTTTCTTTTTCTAAAGCGAGAATTAGGATACTCTCAAAGAGATATTCAAAGATATATAGCCGTAGGAAGAGTTCTTATAAATGGTGTTCCGATTACAAAGCCGTCAGATTATCTTGAAGGCGAGTTTGAGTTTATCTATTTTGAACCGATTTCAAAAGGTTTGGCACCGCATATTGTAGATGAAAAATTTGTTGTTTTTGATAAACCAAGCGGTATGCTTATTCACCCTCAAAACAGACATACGGAGTACTCTCTTATAGATGAGCTAAAAGCTCAATTTGGAATGGATGCAAATATTGCTCATAGAATAGATCAAGAGACAAGCGGACTGGTTTTATGTGCAAAAGATAAAAAGAGCGAAGTTGATATAAAGATGATGTTTCATGAGAGGGATATGAAAAAGAAGTATCTCGCAATGGTTCACGGAGAGTTAAAAGATGAACTCAGTATTGATGCTCCGTTGCTTAGATATGATGATGAAAAGAGTGCGCTTATCAGAATGGTTGTTAAAGTAGATGCAAGCGGTAAAGATTCTTTAACATATATTAAGCCGTTAAAATATTATTCGGAGTTAAATATGACAATGGTAGAGTGTTCTCCACACACTGGAAGACAACATCAAATTAGAGTCCATATGTTTCATGTGAAACATCCGATAGTTGGTGATCCGGTTTATGGACAGAGTGAAGAGAACATTGTTAAATATTTAGATAGAGAATTGGATAGAGATACAAGAGTAGAGTTAAGTGGAGCAAAAAGATTACTTCTGCATGCGAATGAGTTAGAGTTTGAGTTATACGGGAAGAACTATAATGTTAAAAGCAGTGTGGATTTTGAAAAAGTTTGTTTTGAAAATATGAAAATATAATTCCATTATTTTTTTAAGTTATTTAAAATTTATGTGTCATATGTGAATAACTTCATGTAGCTTTCAAAGACATTCTGATTATTAATATAACAATGTATAATAAAAATCAAAAAACTCCTAAGATAGGCGCTTTGAGGCGTATTCACTATTTTTAAATTCAGGATACTTTTATATAAATTTGTTCTTAAATTAAAGCTAAATTTTTTAATTCTTTTTATATTTTTCTCTATATTGTTCACAACTTAGAGCAATGTGTGAATAGTACACATATTGATAAAAAATAGTAATTTTTTTGATAGCAAATATTTTTTTAAGAGAATTATAGAAATTTTTATTAATAATTTTTATATAAGAAAAGTAGGGTATTATTATATTCATAAACGACCTCCCTGGTGTGTTGGTCGTTTTGTTAATTGTTTAATTAAGAACATTTACTCTTTAGTTTTATCATCCGCTGTAGCAGCTTTTAAAAAGCCAAATAATCCCACCGCAAAAACAACTACTAGAAATAAGATTTGAAACAGTTCTACGAAACTCATATTAATTCACTTTGGTTTTTTTCTTTCAGCTGTCCGCATGCCGCACTGATATCTATACCTTTAGAGTCACGGATAGTACATAAAAGCCCATGATTGATTAAATACTCTTGAAAAACTATCATATCGGCTTTGTTCGGTCGTTCATACTCTGTTTCAGGATATGGGTTAAAGTAGATTAGATTTACTTTTGCTTTGATGCCTGAGAGCAGTTTTACAAGCTTTTTCGCAGAGCCTATATCGTCGTTTTTATTTTTAATTACAAGATACTCAAACATTACTCTTTTTCTTGTGTCTATCGGGAAGCGTTTAACAGCTTCTATGATAGATGAGATATTGTGGGCTTTATTCATAGGTATAAGTTCAGTTCTTAGCTTATCATCAACAGCATGAAGAGATATAGCTATATGAACGCCTAAGTCTAACTCTCCAAGCTTGTCTATCTTGTTGCTTAGTCCGCTTGTTGATACAGTTTGTCGTTTGCCGGATATACATAAACCATCTTCTTCTTTAAATATCTCTATCGCTTTTGCGAGATTATTTAGATTGTCCAGCGGCTCACCCATTCCCATATATACTATGTTTATCATTCTGTTGTGTTTGTGGTTATTATCTCTCTTTAGGTTTACAACCTGTGCGACTATTTCGCCTGCACTCAAATCTCTTGTAAATCCGCCTTTGGCTGTTAAACAAAACGCGCACCCTACTTTGCATCCTACTTGGGTAGATACGCAAATAGTGTATTTTGACTCTTGAGTGATATTTCCCTCTTCGTCCGTAATTTCTTCTTTCATTTTAAGCCAGACGGCTTCTATCGTTTTACCGTCTTGAAGTTCAAAAAGGTACTTAATAGTACCATCTGTTGATTCTTCTTTTTTTATTATCTTAAGTGGATTTACAATAAATTTTTCTGCAAGTGCATCTTTGAGTGCTTTTGGAATGTTTTTCATTTCATCAAAGTTTTGCACATAGTTATGATAAAGCCAGCCATATATTTGTTTAGCTCTAAAAGATGGTTTTACCTGTTCTTGTAACTCTTTCAGTGTAAAATCAAGTAGTGATTGTTTCATTTTTTAAAGAGCCTTTGGTTTGAAGTTAGTTCTTTGATTCTTTTTTTTACATGCAAAGTTAAAACTCTTTTTGCTTCTTCGTGATTTTTTATGAAATCTTCATGAGCATTTTTGTTAGTGTAGTTAGTTATACAAAAAACTCCCCCAGCCGGAATGTCAAACTCTTGGGCAACCCTTAATACAGCAAAAAACTCCATATTTTCTATGGCTATGCCTAGCTTTAGAAATTTTTTTGTTAGCTCTTCGTTTGTTGATATATAGTTGGAAGAGTTGACTATAACATCCCTTTTTGTTTTATCTATGTTAGTAGAAATTACATTATCAATTGGAGTGTATGCATCATTATTTAAAAATCCAAGCTCAATATTTGATGCTGTTTTAGATTCAATTATGTCAAAAATATTGTGCTCGCCATAGCTTCCGGCACTTCCAATAAACAGCAAAAACTCTGGTTTATCAAAGAGACAAACTCTGGTTAAATTCATAGCAGTTTCAATTAGCCCTACTCCTATAGGTTGAGCAAAGTCAAATGTTTCGTTGTTCCCTGCACAGATTATCATAAACGAACCGGAATATTATTTTCATGTAAATATCGTTTTAAATCCATAATATTTATCTCTTTATAGTGAAAAATACTAGCAGCAAGTGCGGCATCTGCACCATGCAAGAAAGCTTCTTTTATATGCTCCATAGTTCCTGCGCCCCCACTTGCTATAACAGGAACATTTACAGCACGGCTTATTTGCTCTGTAATGTTTAGCTCAAAACCTGCTTTCGTTCCATCAGCATCCATAGATGTTAGAAGTATCTCACCGCTTCCGCGACTTACAACTTCTTTTGCCCACTCAACTGCATCAATACCAGTATCTTCCCTTCCGCCGTTTAGATAAACATGATATTTATTACCGACTTTTTTTACATCTATTGCCGTAACAATGCACTGTGAGCCAAATCTTTTTGCACTCTCGTCTATCAGCTGCGGTCTTTTTACAGCTGCTGAGTTTATACTTACTTTATCGCATCCGACATTTAGTAGTTTATATATGTCATCAAGCTTTCTAATTCCTCCGCCAACAGTTAGCGGTATAAATATTTCGCGTGCCACTTGTGCGACTATATCAACTATTGTGTCGCGGTTATCGCTTGAGGCAGTGATATCTAAAAATGTAATCTCATCTGCACCCTCATCATTGTATCTCTTTGCAACTTCCACAGGATCGCCGGCATCTCTAAGACCAACAAAATTAACGCCTTTAACAACGCGTCCATCTTTAACATCAAGACATGGAATAATTCTTTTTGCAAAATAGTTCAAAAGTAACACCTTTTATAATATAGTGAAATTATACACTTTGTCGCTTATAGTAAGTTTTTTTTAACATTAGAAACAATGAGAATGTTTCATGTGAAACAATTCTCATTGTTTCTAATTTACACAAATAAGAGTTGAATAGAAGTGATTTGTGTTGCGAAATGAAACTATTAGTATAACGCTGATATAATCGGCGCACACTAAAACAGGAGAAAATATGTCAACTTTTGAACAAGAGTCTTTAGACTACCACAAAGCTAGAAATCAATTTGATAACAACGGAAAAATAGGAACACTGATTACAAAACCTTGTGATACGGTAAAAGAGTTGGCGATGGCTTACAGCCCTGGTGTTGCATACCCTTGTCTAGAGATAGAAAAAGATATTAACACAGCATACGATTACACAAATAAAGGTAATTTGGTAGCAGTTATCTCTGACGGTACAGCGGTATTAGGTCTCGGTGATATCGGTCATTTGGCTGGTAAACCTGTTATGGAAGGAAAATGTGTACTTTTTAAAGCATTTGCACATGTTGATGCAGTAGATATTGAGTTAAATGTTCATGATACAGAGTCTATAATCGCTACGGTTGCTGCTATTGCAGATACATTTGGCGGTATAAATCTTGAAGATATTGCTGCGCCTCAATGTTTTGAAATAGAGACAAGACTTAAAGAGATATGTAATGTTCCTGTTTTTCACGATGATCAACACGGAACAGCGGTTATTACAACGGCAGGACTTATTAATGCCCTTGAAATGAGCGGTAAAAAAGCAGAAGAGTTAAAAGTTGTAGTTATCGGTGCAGGAGCAAGCGGAATAGCTTGTGCAAATATGTATAAGGCGCTTGGTGTTAAAAACATCACTATGCTTGACTCAAAAGGTGTTATACACACTGGAAGAACAGATTTAAATGAGCAAAAGAAAGCTTACGCTATCGATACTACAGATAGAACACCGGCGGATGCAGCTAAAAATGCAGATATGATTCTTGGTCTTTCTGGTCCTGATCAGA